>NZ_JAGYPI010000010.1 GCF_018343615.1 Bacillus sp. FJAT-49736
TCTTGAAAACCGACAGGCGGGTTAAACCGCGCGGGGGTTCGAATCCCTCTTCCTCCGCCATATATATTTTCAACGCGCATAAATCATTGGAGATTTAAAATTCGTTACTTATGTAACGAATTTTTTGTTTTTTAAAAGTTACTTGTCCCAAAAAAAGTCGCCCTAATAAGGCGACTTTTTTAACATATATTATTTTCTTAATAATTGTGTTTGCTTAAGAAAAGAACTAATTCTTTCAATGATTGGTTCGATGCTTGCTTCATCATTCATTAAATCATAATCATTTATATTTAGACGTAGGACAGGACATGCATTAAAGGTATTAATCCAGTCTTCGTAACGTTTATGCATTTCAATCCAATATTCCACAGGTGTTTTCTGCTCCATAGGTCTTCCACGTTTTTCAATTCTTTCTAATACATCCTCAATCGAACCATCAAGGTAAATAAGTAGGTCGGGATGTGGAAAATATGGTGTCATTACCATTGCATCGAATAGATTTTTGTATGTCTCATAGTCAACCTCGGACATATTACCTTTTTCATAATGCATTTTTGCAAATATTCCAGTATCTTCATAGATGGAACGATCTTGTATAAAACCGCCGCCATATTCAAAAATTCTTTTTTGCTCTTTAAAACGTTCTCCTAAAAAGTAAATTTGTAAATGGAAGCTCCATCTTTTAAAGTCACTATAAAATTTATCAAGATATGGATTTGAGTCCACCTTTTCAAAGGATGTACGGAAACCCAATGCTTTTGCTAAAGAGTTTGTCATAGTTGATTTGCCAACACCTACAGTACCAGCAATTGTAATGACGGTATTATTTGAAATACCATATTTATTGCGAAGTTCCATAACACTGTACCCCTTTTTGTAAAGTTAAGGATAATTGATTCATAATGTACTGAAGATCAGCTTCGTATTGAATAAAATCTAGTTCGTCACCATTAAAGCGCAAAACAGGAACATGAGGATGAGTCCGTTCAAAATTATCCATAAAAAGATCATAGTCTGCTGATAATTGCTTTAAATAATCTGCACTTATGTTTTTTTCAAAATCTCTGTCTCTCATTTTAATTCGTTTCATTACTGTATCTAAACTGGCATTCAAGTAAATAACTAAATTAGGTTCCGGCATATCATTCGTTAAAATATTATATATTTGCAGATATTTTTGGTATTGTTCCGTTTTTAAAGTACGTCTAGCAAATATTAAATTTTTAAATATATGATAATCGGACACAACTGGCATATTTTTTTGGAGATAATGACTATTTATATCTTCAAGCTGCTTGTAGCGATTGCAAAGAAAAAACATCTCTAACTGAAAACTCCACTCTTCGATATTATCATAGAATTTTTCAAGGAATGGATTCTCATCTACAATTTCCTTTAAAAGATGATATTGAAAATGAGAAGAAATTGCTTTTGCAAGAGAGGTTTTCCCAATACCAATTGGCCCTTCAACCGTAATAAACGGTAGAGCTTCCATTTGTTGTCCTCCTCGGCTCATTTACCATGACACGATCCATGAGTAAATGATACACATTGTAAAAAAATCACTAATAGATATTTTAGCACATGTTAAGAATGTGTGGTACGGAATATAATTGTAAAAATTTAAAACCCCCTTAATGATATAGGGGGTTTTTAGTCTATTTTTTTTCAACATGAAAATTATCTACGATTAATAGCCAATTTTGTGGGAAGGAAAGTCCAAGTTTCCAATAGCTCATCCCTCGAAGGTTTAATTCTTTAAGCAGGTCAAATTTTGCTTGAATGGATCTCGCATCTTCAAACCAAACCTTGTGTTTTTTTCTTGATTCATCTTCGTAGTCAATATAAGGTGCCTGGGAAACAGAATCATATTTTATTGGAACATTATGATTAGCCGCAATTTGTATTGCTTGCTGAGGACTTATTGCCTTGGCAATATCCTTTCCAGGTGTAAATGGAAGGGTCCAGTCATATCCATATAAATTTTGTCCCATTAATATTTTTTTGGAAGGTATTTCTGTTACAGCATACTCCAAAACTTTTCTGACAGGTGTAATTGGTGATACTGCCATTGGGGGTCCTCCGCTATATCCCCATTCATAGGTCATGATAACCACAAAATCAACAATTTCTCCATGGGCCTTGTAATCATGCGCTTCATACCATCGTCCCTTTTGTCCCGCACTGGTTTTAGGAGCTAAGGCAGTTGAAAGGAACCATCCTTCTTTTGAAAAGCGATCCTTTGCTTTGCGTAAAAATTGGTTATACGCTTCTCTATCTTGAGGCCGCAAATATTCAAAATCTATATGAATATCTCGAAAACCATATTTTTTTGCTGTAGCAACAATATTATTCAAAAATTTATTTTGAATTTCCTGATCTGTTAAAATAATTCTTCCTAGTTCATCACTAAATTGCCCTTGTTCCTGATTGTTTATTGCCATAACTAAAACATTATGGTTCCTTCTTGCAATATCAGGCAGATTCCCCAAAGGTGGTTCCTTTAAAGACCCATCGCGATTCACCTGAAAAGCAAAGGGAGATAAATAAGTTAGGTATGGAGCTGCCTCACGTGCACTGTTCTCCAAATTGGTGGAAACAGTTTCTCCAAAAGGTTCAACATAGGCGTTAAATTCTGCATTTACCTTTCTCCGTTGAGGAATATATAATTTCATACCTACCTGTAAGGGCTGGTTAATAGAAATCCCATTCACCCTTGCCAGTTCCGCTGCTGTGGTTTGAAATCTACGTGCGATGGACATTAGGCTGTCGCCGCGCTGAACCCAATAAAAGCTTCCCACAATGGGAATAACTAATGCCTGCCCTGGGACTAGCTTGTCAGGATTAGGCAATTCATTTGCGGCGGTTAATTCGTTTGCTGATACTTGATATAGCCTAGAAATTTCAGTTACTGTTTCATTTGGACGTACCACATGTATTTGCAATTTGGGTCCCTCCTCTATGTTGAATTTACATATTTAATGAACACATCTATTTATCTTCCTTAACCATTCTATGTCTACTATGAAAAAAAATGATTAAGTATGTTGGCAATAGCTTAACCATCCTTCGATTTCAATTAAGATTACGTTATAATTAGGCAAGGCTGTTATCATATAAGTTTTGTTTTTCGAGTGAGTATCCTAGAAAAGATATTCATTCATATTATGATCGAAGAACTTTAAGCAGCCTTGGGCAAAAAATTCAAGAAATAAAATAAGATTAGAGGGTACATATAATGACATTGGATGATGCACACTTTATGACTCTTGCATTGGAAGAGGCAAAGAAGGCTGCTGAAAAAAATGAAGTTCCAATTGGCGCAGTATTAGTTTTAGATAATGAAGTATTGGCATCCGCTCACAACCTTCGAGAGTCAACACAAAATGCCACCACACATGCAGAGATATTAGCTATTCAAAAAGCATGTAATCGACTTGGATCATGGCGTCTTGAAAATGCAATCCTCTATGTAACTTTAGAACCTTGTCCCATGTGTAGTGGGGCGATTATTCAATCCAGAATAAAAAGAGTAGTATTTGGGGCATATGACCCAAAAGCAGGTTGTGTTGGCAGTCTGATGAATTTGTTGGAGGATCATCGATTTAACCATCAGTGTGAAGTTACTAGTGGTGTGTTAGAAAAGGAATGTGGTGAAATCTTAAGCCAATTTTTCCGCCAAATTCGCCATAAGAAAAAGCAGGAAAAGGCTAGTGGCAATAAGGCCAATAATTAACAGACCAATATCCGTTGATTTTTTCGCAAAACACTAGTATACTGATGTTAGCGTTAATTAACGCGAATGAATATGGTATCAACTTTGCCGTGCTAGGTGGGGAGGTAGCGGTGCCCTGTACCCGCAATCCGCTCTAGCGGGACTGAATCCCTTCTTGAGGCTAGTTTTCTGTAAGGTCTGCCTTAAGTAAGTGGTGTTGACGCTTGGGTCCTGCGCAATGGAAATCCATGAACCATGTCAGGTCCGGAAGGAAGCAGCATTAAGTGGACTATTCCATGTGCCGCAGGGTTGCCTGAGCCGAGCTAACTGCTTAAGTAACGCTTATGGGAGCTAGTCGAGGGAAGGTGCACGGCAGTTTATATTACATAGACAACTCATCCGAATAGGATGAGTTTTTTGCATTATTTTGATGAAGTTTCCCTTTATAAATGTGAAAATAAAATGGTATAAGGTATAATAGGAAAAAAGCAAATATCAAATGAAGCTAATAGGCAGAAAAAATTCAAAAAAGAAGGTGGGAGGGATATGGCGTATCAAGCATTATATAGAGTTTGGCGTCCGCAATCATTTGAGGATGTTGCAGGACAAGAGCATGTAACGAAAACACTACAAAATGCCCTCCTGCAGCAGAAGATTTCACACGCATATTTATTTTCAGGTCCAAGAGGTACTGGAAAAACGAGTGCGGCAAAAATACTGGCGAAGGCGATAAATTGTGAAAGGGCACCTGTGGCTGAACCATGTAATGAGTGTGCTGCATGTCTAGGTATAACAGATGGATCTATTCCAGATGTTATTGAAATTGATGCTGCTTCTAATAATGGTGTTGAGGAAATCCGAGATATTCGTGATAAAGTGAAATTTGCGCCAAATGCGGTACCATATAAGGTCTATATTATTGACGAGGTTCATATGCTTTCCATTGGGGCCTTTAATGCTCTCTTAAAAACATTGGAAGAGCCTCCTCAGCATGTCATCTTTATTTTAGCTACAACTGAACCGCATAAAATACCTTTAACGATTATATCTAGGTGTCAGCGTTTCGACTTTAAAAGAATAACAGCCAAAGATATTATCAAAAGAATGGTGCATATTGCAAATGGCTCAGGGATACAATTTGAAGAAAAAGCTTTTGAAATAATAGCAAGAGCAGCGGAAGGCGGACTAAGGGATGCTCTAAGCTTATTAGACCAAGCTGTTTCATTTAGTGATGAAGCTGTTACGGTAGAAGATGCTCTAACTGTTACAGGTGCTATTTCACAGGAATATTTAAATCAATTAGCAATTTCAATAAATGACAATAATGTAGCACAGGCACTGCAAACACTAGATGAACTCTTATATCAAGGGAAAGACCCTGCAAGATTCACGGAAGATTTAATTTTGTATTACCGTGATATGCTATTGTATAGGACTGCACCTAATCTAGAGGAATCCATAGAGAGAGTAATGGTAGATACAGATTTCCAAAACCTTTCAAAAAAAATAACCTCTCAGCAAATTTATGAATACATTGATATATTAAATAAGACACAGCAAGAAATGAAGTTTTCCAATATAGCGAAAATGTATATTGAAGTTGCATTAATACGATTATGTGAAATAAAATCATCACCAACAACAGACCAAAACGGTGATATTCAAAAGCTTCTCGGTAAAATAGAGAGGTTGGAAGAGGAATTAAAAAATTTAAAGACGCAAGGTTTGGTTGTTACTCATGAAGAAAAGCCACAAGCTCCGAAAAAAGCTGCGCGAATAGGCAAAGGTTATAAGGTACAAACAGGAAGAATTCATGATATATTAAAAGGAGCAACAAAACAGGACCTGCAACTTATTAAAAGCCGTTGGGGCGATATGCTCGAAATGCTGAATAACCGCCAAATGCGTTCTCAGGCAGCATTGTTAAATGAAGCGGAACCTGTTGCAGCCTCAAACAACGCCTTTGTATTGAAATTTAAGTATGAGATTCACTGTCAAATGGCAATGGAAAACCATACATTTTTGGAGGCAATTTCCTCTATATTGCAAGAGCTAACTGGGATGAATTATCAGGTAGCTGGCATTCCAGAAAATCAATGGAATGATGTCAGGGAGGATTATTTGAAAAACAGCATGGATTCTGAAGAGCAATCACATGAACAAACTGAAGAAGATCCTTTTATTGCTGAAGCAAAAAAAATAGTCGGTACTGATTTAATGGAAATAAAGGATTAAAATTTTGGAGGATGATGTAAATGCGTGGAATGGGTAATATGCAAAATATGATGAAGCAAATGCAAAAAATGCAAAAAAAAATGGCAGAAGCACAAGAACAATTAGGGGAAGAGCGTATTGAGGGAACTGCTGGCGGAGGAATGGTTTCAGTAATAGTTTCCGGGCATAAAGAAGTTTTAGAAGTGAATATTAAAGAAGAGGTTGTAGATCCTGAAGATATTGAAATGCTGCAAGATTTGGTTTTAGCTGCAACAAATGATGCTTTAAAGAAAGCAGATGAATTAACGAACCAAAAGATGGGGCAATTTACAAAAGGAATGAACTTACCAGGATTTTAAGGGGAAATAAAGATGCATTATCCTGAACCTATTACTAAGCTAATGGATAGCTTCATGAAACTGCCAGGAATTGGCCCGAAAACGGCTGCAAGACTGGCGTTTTTTGTGCTAAATATGAAGGAAGAAACTGTACTTGATTTTGCAAAGGCGCTTGTCAATGCAAAAAGAAATCTTGGTTATTGTTCCGTCTGCGGACATATTACGGATCAAGACCCATGCTATATTTGTGCAGATCAAAGACGAGACAAGAGTATTATCTGTGTTGTTCAAGATCCGAAAGATGTAATAGCAATGGAAAAAATGAAGGAATTTAACGGCTTATACCATGTTTTACATGGGGCTATTTCTCCGATGGAGGGAATAGGGCCAGAGGATATAAATGTTCCGGATTTATTAAAAAGGCTACAAGATGAAACAGTTCAAGAAGTCATTCTTGCTACTAACCCAAATATTGAAGGAGAAGCAACCGCAATGTATATCTCCAGGCTTTTGAAACCGTCCGGTATTACAGTAACCCGCATAGCTCATGGCTTACCAGTTGGCGGAGATTTAGAATATGCAGATGAAGTAACTTTATCCAAAGCGCTTGAGGGAAGACGAGAAGTGTAAAGCGGGGTGAATTTCTTGTTTGGTCGTAAATTTAAATTGAGGGAAGAGTATGATCAAAAGCTGATTAATTTAATGTCAACGGCAAGAAAAGATTGGCTACATCAAAAATCTTTAGTTGATATGAGTTTTGAATATGATGAGGAACTAAATTATTATAAATTGACAGCGGAGGCGAAATATTTCTTTTTATTTCGAGAAGCTAAAAAGAGAAATTTAAGAATAAAGATATAACACACCTATATTTCTGTATTACTGTTCTTTTTGGACAATCTGTTCATAAAATGAATAGTACCAAGCAGAAATAAGGAGTGGAAAAAATTGACCGCTGTTTTAGTTGCATCCATTATCATTGTATTGCTTTTGATATTATTAGCTGCAGGAACATCAGGGAAATCTGTTAAATGGATTGGCCAATTGTTTATAAGATTTATTATCGGTGCAGTGTTCTTGTTTTTTTTAAATGCAATTGGCAGCCGCTACGGTATTCATGTTCCAATTAATTTAATTACAACAGCCATATCAGGTATGTTAGGTATTCCTGGAGTAATTGGACTAACGATCATACAAACATGGATTATACATTAGAAATTCCTCCGCAAGAGGAATTTTTAATGTATATATTGACTTTGATTGTAATAGGTGATATTATATTAAACGTCGCTGAAATACTAAATTCAAAATTACTATAAAAAAAGTATTTGACATAAGTAATGCGGTGTGATAATATATAAAAGTTGCTTCATTGAAAGTAACTAATCTTGATCTTTGAAAACTAAACAGAACAAAACGTCAATGTTTTAAATTTTTTATGAGCTAATCAAACACTTTTTTGGAGAGTTTGATCCTGGCTCAGGACGAACGCTGGCGGCGTGCCTAATCCCTGCAAGTCGAGCGAATCAGATGGGAGCTTGCTCCCTGATGATTAGCGGCGGACGGGTGAGTAACACGTGGGTAACCTGCCTGTAAGACTGGGATAACTTCGGGAAACCGGAGCTAATACCGGCTAACTTCTTTTCTCGCATGAGAGAAGATTGAAAGATGGCTTCGGCTATCACTTACAGATGGACCCGCGGCGCATGAGCTAGTTGGTGAGGTAACGGCTCACCAAGGCGACGATGCGTAGCCGACCTGAGAGGGTGATCGGCCACACTGGGACTGAGACACGGCCCAGACTCCTACGGGAGGCAGCAGTAGGGAATCTTCCGCAATGGACGAAAGTCTGACGGAGCAACGCCGCGTGAGTGATGAAGGTTTTCGGATCGTAAAACTCTGTTGTTAGGGAAGAACAAGTATCGTTCGAATAGGGCGGTACCTTGACGGTACCTAACCAGAAAGCCACGGCTAACTACGTGCCAGCAGCCGCGGTAATACGTAGGTGGCAAGCGTTGTCCGGAATTATTGGGCGTAAAGCGCGCGCAGGCGGTTTCTTAAGTCTGATGTGAAAGCCCACGGCTCAACCGTGGAGGGTCATTGGAAACTGGGAGACTTGAGTGCAGTAGAGGAGAGTGGAATTCCACGTGTAGCGGTGAAATGCGTAGAGATGTGGAGGAACACCAGTGGCGAAGGCGACTCTCTGGTCTGTAACTGACGCTGAGGCGCGAAAGCGTGGGGAGCGAACAGGATTAGATACCCTGGTAGTCCACGCCGTAAACGATGAGTGCTAAGTGTTAGAGGGTTTCCGCCCTTTAGTGCTGCAGCTAACGCATTAAGCACTCCGCCTGGGGAGTACGGCCGCAAGGCTGAAACTCAAAGGAATTGACGGGGGCCCGCACAAGCGGTGGAGCATGTGGTTTAATTCGAAGCAACGCGAAGAACCTTACCAGGTCTTGACATCCTCTGACAACCCTAGAGATAGGGCGTTCCCCTTCGGGGGACAGAGTGACAGGTGGTGCATGGTTGTCGTCAGCTCGTGTCGTGAGATGTTGGGTTAAGTCCCGCAACGAGCGCAACCCTTGACCTTAGTTGCCAGCATTCAGTTGGGCACTCTAAGGTGACTGCCGGTGACAAACCGGAGGAAGGTGGGGATGACGTCAAATCAGCATGCCCCTTATGACCTGGGCTACACACGTGCTACAATGGATGGTACAAAGGGCTGCGAGACCGCGAGGTTTAGCCAATCCCATAAAACCCTTCTCAGTTCGGATTGCAGGCTGCAACTCGCCTGCATGAAGCCGGAATCGCTAGTAATCGCGGATCAGCATGCCGCGGTGAATACGTTCCCGGGCCTTGTACACACCGCCCGTCACACCACGAGAGTTTGTAACACCCGAAGTCGGTGAGGTAACCTTTTGGAGCCAGCCGCCGAAGGTGGGACAGATGATTGGGGTGAAGTCGTAACAAGGTAGCCGTATCGGAAGGTGCGGCTGGATCACCTCCTTTCTAAGGAGAATGGAAGACCACTTACGTGGTTATAAAGACGGGCTTGTTCTGTTTAGTTTTGAAAGAGCAATCTTTCCTATTAGGTATGGGCCTATAGCTCAGCTGGTTAGAGCGCACGCCTGATAAGCGTGAGGTCGATGGTTCGAGTCCATTTAGGCCCACCATACTTCTGAAAATAATATTATGATATGGGGCCTTAGCTCAGCTGGGAGAGCGCCTGCTTTGCACGCAGGAGGTCAGCGGTTCGATCCCGCTAGGCTCCACCAATTTTGAAGGGTCAATCCTTCATAGTTATAATGATAAATTAGAAACTATTAATACTTAGTTTCTAAATTTCATTAAAGTCTTTTGCTCCTGCGGCAGAGCATATTCGGGGATGATTAGGTTCACCTCGGAGCAAGGCTGCATGTAGCAAACTCACTGATGATAATCACGATGTGATGGAAGTCAGTTGCCTTGTTCTTTGAAAACTAGATACTGCAAGAAGAAACCAAGTAAAACCGAGAATCGCCCCTTTATGGATTAATCCATTTGAAGTAGTAATAACCGTAGAGGTTAAGTTAGTAAGGGCGCACGGTGGATGCCGTGGCACTAGGAGACGATGAAGGACGGGACTAACACCGATATGCTTCGGGGAGCTGTAAGCAAGCTTTGATCCGGAGATTTCCGAATGGGGGAACCCACTGCTCGTAATGGAGCAGTATCCTTATCTGAATACATAGGGTAAGGAAGGCAGACCCGGGGAACTGAAACATCTAAGTACCCGGAGGAAGAGAAAGCAAACGCGATTTCCTGAGTAGCGGCGAGCGAAACGGAAGAAGCCCAAACCAAGAGGCTTGCCTCTTGGGGTTGTAGGACACTCTATACGGAGTTACAAAGGAACGGAGTAGATGAAGAGGTCTGGAAAGGCCCGTCAAAGAAGGTAACAACCCTGTAGTGGAAACTTCGTTCCCTCCAGAGTGGATCCTGAGTATGGCGGGACACGTGAAATCCCGTCGGAAGCAGGGAGGACCATCTCCCAAGGCTAAATACTCCCTAGTGACCGATAGTGAACCAGTACCGTGAGGGAAAGGTGAAAAGCACCCCGGGAGGGAGTGAAAGAGAACCTGAAACCGTGTGCCTACAAGTAGTTAGAGCCCTGTGCATATTTCCCTTTGGAAAAATGCCGGGTGATAGCGTGCCTTTTGTAGAATGAACCGGCGAGTTACGATTTCATGCAAGGTTAAGCTGATGAGGCGGAGCCGCAGCGAAAGCGAGTCTGAATAGGGCGAACATAGTATGAGGTCGTAGACCCGAAACCAGGTGATCGACCCATGTCCAGGGTGAAGGTAAGGTAACACTTACTGGAGGCCCGAACCCACGCACGTTGTAAAGTGCGGGGATGAGGTGTGGGTAGCGGAGAAATTCCAATCGAACTTGGAGATAGCTGGTTCTCTCCGAAATAGCTTTAGGGCTAGCCTCAAGATGAAGAGTATTGGAGGTAGAGCACTGTTTGGACTAGGGGCCCTCATCGGGTTACCGAATTCAGACACACTCCGAATGCCAAATACTTATGCTTGGGAGTCAGACTGCGAGTGATAAGATCCGTAGTCAAAAGGGAAACAGCCCAGACCACCAGCTAAGGTCCCAAAGTATACGTTAAGTGGAAAAGGATGTGGAGTTGCTTAGACAACCAGGATGTTGGCTTAGAAGCAGCCACCATTTAAAGAGTGCGTAATAGCTCACTGGTCGAGTGACTCTGCGCCGAAAATGTACCGGGGCTAAACGTATCACCGAAGCTGTGGATGGACACCGTAGGTGTCCGTGGTAGGAGAGCGTTCTAAGGGCGGTGAAGCCAGACCGGAAGGACTGGTGGAGCGCTTAGAAGTGAGAATGCCGGTATGAGTAGCGAAAGAAGGGTGAGAATCCCTTCCACCGAATGCCTAAGGTTTCCTGAGGAAGGCTCGTCCGCTCAGGGTTAGTCGGGACCTAAGCCGAGGCCGAAAGGCGTAGGCGATGGACAACAGGTTGATATTCCTGTACCACCTCTGTACCGTTTGAACGATGGGGGGACGCAGGAGGATAGGGTAAGCGCACTGTTGGATATGTGCGTCCAAGCAGTTAGGCTGGTAACGAGGCAAATCCCGTAACCGTGAAGGCGGAGCTGTGATGGCGAGGGAAATATAGTACCGAAGTTCCTGATTCCACACTGCCAAGAAAATCCTCTAGTGAGGTAAAAGGTGCCCGTACCGCAAACCGACACAGGTAGGCGAGGAGAGAATCCTAAGGTGAGCGAGAGAACTCTCGTTAAGGAACTCGGCAAAATGACCCCGTAACTTCGGGAGAAGGGGTGCTCTGGTAGGGTGCAAGCCCGAGAGAGCCGCAGTGAATAGGCCCAGGCGACTGTTTAGCAAAAACACAGGTCTCTGCGAAGCCGCAAGGCGAAGTATAGGGGCTGACGCCTGCCCGGTGCTGGAAGGTTAAGAGGAGGGGTTAGCGCAAGCGAAGCTCTGAATTGAAGCCCCAGTAAACGGCGGCCGTAACTATAACGGTCCTAAGGTAGCGAAATTCCTTGTCAGGTAAGTTCTGACCCGCACGAAAGGCGTAACGATCTGGGCACTGTCTCAACGAGAGACTCGGTGAAATTATAGTACCTGTGAAGATGCAGGTTACCCGCGACAGGACGGAAAGACCCCGTGGAGCTTTACTGCAGCTTGATATTGAATTTTGGTACAGCTTGTACAGGATAGGTAGGAGCCTTTGAAGCCGGAGCGCCAACTTCGGTGGAGGCGTCGGTGGGATACTACCCTGGCTGTATTGAAATTCTAACCCGCACCCCTCAATCGGGGTGGGAGACAGTGTCAGGCAGGCAGTTTGACTGGGGCGGTCGCCTCCTAAAGAGTAACGGAGGCGCCCAAAGGTTCCCTCAGAATGGTTGGAAATCATTCGTAGAGTGTAAAGGCACACGGGAGCTTGCCTGCGAGACCTACAAGTCGAGCAGGGACGAAAGTCGGGCTTAGTGATCCGGTGGTTCCGCATGGAAGGGCCATCGCTCAACGGATAAAAGCTACCCCGGGGATAACAGGCTTATCTCCCCCAAGAGTCCACATCGACGGGGAGGTTTGGCACCTCGATGTCGGCTCATCGCATCCTGGGGCTGTAGTCGGTCCCAAGGGTTGGGCTGTTCGCCCATTAAAGCGGTACGCGAGCTGGGTTCAGAACGTCGTGAGACAGTTCGGTCCCTATCCGTCGTGGGCGTAGGAAATTTGAGAGGAGCTGTCCTTAGTACGCGAGGACCGGGATGGACGCACCGCTGGTGTACCAGTTGTCTTGCCAAAGGCATCGCTGGGTAGCTATGTGCGGAAGGGATAAGTGCTGAAAGCATCTAAGCATGAAGCCCCCCTCAAGATGAGATTTCCCATAGCGTCAAGCTAGTAAGATCCCTGAAAGATGATCAGGTTGATAGGTTCGAGGTGGAAGTGTGGCGACACATGGAGCTGACGAATACTCATCGATCGAGGACTTAACCAAAAAAACGATTCTCTTTACTTGATTCTTCTGCAGTATTTAGATTTGAGGGAACAAACCCTTACAAAAAGAAAGTTATTTTGCTTTCAGCAAAAAACTGAGGTCTGGTAATCATGGCGAGAAGGTCACACCCGTTCCCATCCCGAACACGGAAGTTAAGCTTCTCAGCGCCGATGGTAGTTGGGGGCTCTCCCCCTGCAAGAGTAGGACGTTGCCAGGCAAACAGAAAAAGCCGCAGATTTGATTCTGCGGCTTTTTTATATACTTTTATTAGGTAAAGACCTGATTCGCGAGAATAAGTACAATTTTTGCGAGATTAAGAAAAAAAATTCATGAAATTAGTGTTAAATATAACAATATTAATCACAAAACTAACTTAAATTAGCAATAAAAGAATAATAATTCTATAGACATACACATGGAAACCTTAGAAAACATACAATATTAAATGAACTTTTATTTGTAACGACAATATTTAGAAAATTGTATATTAAAATAATTATTGGAAATAATATTGTGTATGGAGGTGGAGATTATGGGCCATATAGCAGCCGAGAGAACAATAGGGGAAACGTGTATTGTTTGTGAGCAGTTTAAAGAAAAAGGTATCCATCTGTATACATCATTTATATGTGAAGAATGTGAAAAAGATATGGTAATAACGGATACAAATGACCCTAAATATAAATATTATGTTGAACGATTGAAAATAGTCAGCTATAAGCAAAACATTTCTTAACCAAGCTATGGAAAGAGCTTGGTTTTTTGCATGTGTATAAATTCGCTTAAGCGAGCTTACACTTTTTTTATGAAGTTTCACTTTATTGCCCTGTATAGTACAATAAAATAAGATAAGCACTTCTCTTAGTGTTTGAAGTATTTTCGATTTAAAGAGTTTTCTTAAATGAACGAAAGGTAATTGTTAAATTGGATCAAAAATGTATACCCTTATATGAGGAATTAAACAATTTTAAAAGGAGTAATCCTATTTCTTATCATGTCCCAGGACATAAGAATGGTTTACTATATAAGGAATTTAATACTGAGTGGGCAAAGTTTCTTCAATATGATGTAACAGAGCTTAAGGGGCTGGATGATTTGCATGCTCCGGACGGGCCTATTAAGTACGCACAGGAATTATTAAGCTCTTTCTATAAAACTCAAAAAAGCTATTTTCTTGTTAATGGGAGCACTGTAGGAAATGTTGCAAGTATTTTGAGTTCCTTTGATACAAATGATTATGTTTTAGTACAACGAAATTGTCATAAATCCGTTTTAAATGCACTTTCTATAGCAAACGTAAATCCAATTTTTCTTTCACCTAAAGTGGATAAAGATTTAAGTATACCAACAGAAATAGAACCATCAATGGTAAGGAAGGCGTTTGAAAATTTTCCTACTTTAAGGGGTTGCATTCTGACCTATCCTAATTATTACGGATTTACATATAATTTAAAGGAAATTATAGAAATCGTTCACGAAAACAATGGTTTGGTTATTGTGGATGAAGCACATGGGCCTCATTTTCAATTGGGTAATCCATTACCAGATTCAGCTATAAAATTAGGTGCTGATATTATTATTCAATCTGCACATAAAATGCTTCCAGCTATGACAATGGGATCATATTTGCACATTAATAGCCAGCTGGTTTCGACTGAGCGAATGGAGCATTATTTGGGAATGCTTCAATCAAGTAGTCCATCTTATCCGATTATGATGTCTTTAGATATAGCTCGTCATTACATAGCGAACTTTACAAAAGAGGATTTGGAATATACTTTATCAAAGCGTGCTTATTTTATTTCTGAGTTATCAAAAATAGAAGGTTTATCGATACATACCAAATCCGGACAAGACCCACTTAAGATTATTGTATCTTATGATGGATATTCAGGGTTTGAATATCAGGATATATTAAATGAGCAAGGGGTCTATCCTGAGTTTGCGGATCAATACCATGTTGTTTTTGTTTTTCCGTTATTAAAGAAAAATATCCACTACCCTATAGATGATACTGTCGGGCGAATGAAAGCTTCCTGTAAATTAAGGACTCATAAATCCTGTATTAAAAGAAATGGATTTACATATAACCGGGGGTTCACCCAATTATCGCTGTCGTATGAAGAAATGAAGGGAAAACAAACACAATGGGTAGAAATATGTGAAGCACCCAATCGAATTGCTGCCAAAATGATTACCCCATACCCACCAGGTATACCATTGATTTTGCCAGGTGAAAAAATAACAGAGGAACAAATGGAAATGTTAAGTAAATTAATAAAGCTAAATGCAAAAATACAAGGAGATCTTTCCCGAATTAGAGAAGGATTAATTTCCGTATATATAGATTAGGGATTCATCGAAATGATATCGGAGGACATCTTATGAAAGGTTTATTTATTACATTTGAAGGACCAGAGGGCGCTGGAAAAACGACTATTTTACAAATGCTAGGAACAGAATTGCAGCAAAAAGGCTTAGACATTATTATGACTCGTGAACCTGGAGGTATCCGAATCGCAGAGCAAATACGGGAAGTTATATTAAATAAAAGAAATACGGAAATGGACTCTCGTACGGAAGCCTTATTATATGCTGCTGCCAGGAGGCAACATTTAGTGGAAAGAGTTTTACCAGCATTAGCTGAAGGCTCCATTGTATTATGCGACCGATTTATTGATAGTTCATTAGCATACCAAGGATATGCAAGAGGAATAGGAATTGATGAGGTATTTGCCATAAATCAATTTGCTATTCAGAATGTTATGCCGGATTTAACCATTTATTTTAATGTACCTGTAAAAATTGGGTTAAAAAGAATTCAGGAAAACAGTGGGAGAGAAGTAAATAGACTTGATCTAGAAGAGCTGGATTTCCATGAAAGGGTTAGTGAAGGATTTGCATTATTAATGGAAAAATTTCCAGAAAGAATTTATGAAATTGATGCAAGCAAGGATATCAATGAGGTTTATCAAATGGTTAAAGAAAAGGTTAATAATGTTCTAAAAGCAAAATGGAATCAATAATTACCTTGGAGGAAATTATTTCTCCAAGGTTTTTTGTGAATAAAGAGGATTATTAAGGCATTAGCGCAAATACATATATAATAATAAATGGTATAATAGAAAAAAGTTAATGTTCAAAACAAGAAGAAATAAATTTTAGGAGGGGAGTATTATGAAGCTAATATTAGCAGTTGTACAAGACCAAGATAGTTCTCGATTAATGAATGCGATGGTAGAACATAACTTTAGAGTTACGAAACTTGCAAGTACGGGCGGTTTTTTAAAGTCTGGAAATACAACATTTATGATTGGGACAGAAGATATTAGAGTGGAGAAAGCTCTGCAAGTAATTAAGGATAATTGCAAATCACGTGAACAGCTAATGGCACCGGTATCACCAATGGGTGGTAATGCAGATTCATATATCCCGTACCCTGTTGAAGTAGAGGTTGGAGGAGCAACTGTATTTGTTCTTCCTGTTGAACAATTTCATCATTTTTAATAGGTTTCTTTTCTCAGCGTGAGGAAAAATACTAACAAATTACGAATACTGCCTTTAAAGAGGAGAATGACGTGAAAATACATCAAGATTTAAGAGTTGGTCTTGAGAAATCCCGCCAAGATGCTAAACAGGTTGCGGCAGGGGGAACAAAATTTTCTGCTATTGTTCAAAAACAAGAAGAAAAGCTGCAAATGGATCAGCTCAATAAATTATTATCAGAAATTGAAAGTGCCGGTGAAAAATTAGCCAAATCCCGTACTTTTAAAGATTTGGCAAAGTATAAGGCTTTGGTGAAGCGCTTTGTTCGTGAAACCGTGGATTTTGGTATGAATTTAAAACAATCACATACATGGAATCAATATGGAGAAGGACGGAAGCTAAATATTATTGAAACGATTGATAAACAACTAGTCGAACTTACAGATGAACATATTAAAAAGGAAAGTTCTTCGATCGATATATTAGGTAAAATTGGTGAAATAAAAGGATTATTAATTAATTTATATACGTAAGAGAGTGATGCAGTTTGGCAGTAACATGGGATGGACTGGAAAAGGTTCAACCTCTTGCGACAAGGACATTAAAAAACAGTATTCAAAAAAATAGAATTGCACATGCCTACTTGCTCGAGGGTGAGCGTGGAACTGGCAAAAGGGATGTTAGTAATCTAATAGCTAAGACATTGTTGTGTCTGAATTTGCAGGATCAAATAATCCCTTGTGAAGCATGTATAAATTGTAAAAGAATTAATAATGGGAGCCATCCGGATGTCCATATAGTTGAACCAGATGGCTTATCCATTAAAAAGGATCAAATAAAAACTCTTCAGCAGGAATTTAGTAAATCGGCAGTAGAGTCAGAGAAGAAGCTATATACAATCATCCATGCTGATAAAATGACCGTCAATGCGGCAAATAGTTTACTTAAATTTTTGGAAGAGCCAAATGAAGGTACAACTGCGATATTAATAACAGAGCAAATACAGCAAATTTTGCCGACGATTATATCAAGATGCCAGGTCATTACCTTTAGAATGATTCCTACAGATGTATTAGTAAATAAGTTATTGGAAGCAGGCGTATCCTCTTCTAATGCACTAATATTAGCTAGCATTACCAATAATATTCATGAAGCTTTAGAGTTAAATAATGATGAGTGGTTTGCACAAGCTAGAAAATTAGTGTTAAAATTATATGAGGTCTTGAGAAAAAGTGCGGCTTCCGCAATGGTTGCACTTCAAGAAGATTGGTATCCTCATTTTAAAGAAAAAAGTCAAATAGACCGTGGTTTAGATCTATTGCTTTTTGTATATAAAGATCTTATTTCATTACGTTTAGGCAAAGATAAACAACAACTTCTATATCCGGATTTCCGTAATCAGTTAGAGATGGATGTATTGCAAATGTCCACACGTACGTTAACAGATAAAATGTCCTCTATTTTAGAGGCGAAACGCAAGCTAAATGCAAATATGAATCCACAATTATTGATGGAGCAGCTTGTTTTAAAATTGCAGGGGGGATCTACCTTTGTTTGATGTTGTAGGTGTAAGATTTAAAAAGGCCGGAAAAATATATTACTTTGATCCGGATGATCTCATAATTCAAAAAAATGACTCTGTAATTGTAGAAACAGTTCGGGGAATAGAATTTGGAAAAGTGGTTACAGATCGTAAGTCAGTTGATGAGAACGATGTTGTGTTGCCATTAAAGAAGGTCATTCGCATTGCTAATGAAAAAGATCAAATGATAGTAAGTGAAAATAAAGAAGCAGCTAGGGAAGCTTACGAGGTTTGCTCTGAAAAGGTAATAGAACATCAGCTCGATATGAAATTAGTAGACGTCGAGTACACGTTTGATCGGAATAAAGTAATCTTTTATTTTACTGCCGATGGACGCGTTGATTTTCGGGAGCTCGTAAAGGACCTTGCAGCGATTTTTCGTACTAGGATAGAATTAAGGCAAATTGGAGTAAGAGATGAAGCGAAAATGCTCGGCGGAATTGGACCATGCGGACGTATGCTTTGCTGCTCGACATTTCTAGGTGATTTTGAGCCGGTATCGATAAAAATGGCGAAGGACCAAAATTTATCTCTTAATCCTACCAAGATTTCTGGCTTATGTGGTCGGTTAATGTGCTGCTTGAAATACGAAAATGACGAGTACGAAGCAGCGAAGGAAAGCTTACCTGATATTGGTGAGACAATCCAAACCCCACACGGAATGGGGAAAATTATTGGATTGAATATACTTGAAAGAGTTTTGCAAGTAGAATTAGTTGGGCAAGAACGGATATTGGAATTTACGATGGATGAGATCCTGAATGAAGATGCCATATCAATCCAAGCCACGGAATAATGAGGTGGAGTTTATGGATAAAAACGAATTCTTCGATTCAGTCAGCAATATGGAAATACAAATTGGTGATTTGTATCAACAGCTGGGTGAATTAAAAAAATATTTAGCCAAAATGATAGAAGAAAACAATGCTTTAAGATTAGAAAATGAATATTTGCGAAAGCGGCTGGATAACGGAGGAAAATCCATAAACAACGAGACTACCACTTCTTCAACTGGATTGGATGGAAAGGATGACCCTACAAAAGCCGATAAAGAATTAGATATTGGTGAAGGTTACGATAATTTGGCTAGATTATATCAAGAAGGATTTCACATTTGTAATGTACATTTTGGAAGTCCGCGCAAAGATGAAGATTGTTTATTCTGCCTATCATTTTTAAATAAGAAATAAAATGTATATAAAGGTTGTTCCATAAGTATTTTTATTCTACTTTTTTGGGACAACCTTATTTTTAACGGAGGTTGACAGGCTTGTTATCGGGCGATGAGAGACTAGATTATTTACTAGCTGAAAATTTAAGGATTATTCAAAGTCCATCGGTATTTTCCTTTTCTCTAGATGCAGTTTTATTAGCTAGATTTTCCTATCTCCCTATACAAAAGGGAAATATTATTGATTTATGTACAGGTAATGGTGTAATCCCTCTCCTATTAAGCGGGAGAACTAAAGGTAAAATTACGGGAGTAGAAATCCAAGAACGACTTTACGACATGGCAGTTAGAAGCGTGGAATTAAACCAGCTCACAGATCAAATACATATAATACATGCAGACCTCAAGGATATGCCGAAACAACTAGGAACGGGGAAGTTTGATGTAGTAACGTGTAATCCACCCTATTTTGTAACTCCAGAAAAGGGAATTATAAATGAAAATGAACATTTGGCTATTGCTAGGCATGAAATATTATGTACGCTTGAGGATGTCGTGAAAACAAGTAGCTTACTCTTAAAGCAAGGTGGAAAGGCAGCTTTTGTACATAGACCAGGTAGACTGGTTGATATTTTAACATTAATGCAAAAATATCGAATTGAACCGAAGCGCCTTCGATTTGTATATCCGAAGCTGGGGAAAGAAGCCAATACTATACTGGTTGAAGGAATTAAAGATGGAAATCGTGATTTGAAAATACTACCTCCTTTAATTACTTATAAGGAAAATAATCAATATACAGAAGAGGTAGAAGAGATGCTATTTGGAAAGAGCAAATAGTTCTATGTTATTCAAAAAGAACAATCTTTGAAAGAGGCTGGTTTATCTAATGCAGCAGCAAAAAAGCTTTATTAATGAAGATAGTAAGGGTATTTTATATCTTGTCCCTACTCCAATTGGAAATTTAGAAGATATGACATTCAGAGCTATTCGAATGCTAAAGGAGGCTGCATTAATTGCAGCGGAGGACACTAGAAATACAAAAAAGCTATGTAATTATTTTGATATCCATACTCCTATTACAAGCTATCATGAGCATAATAAGGAGACAAGCTCGAAACAATTAATTTCCCGTTTAAAGGAAGGTGCAAAGATTGCGCTTGTTAGTGATGCAGGTATGCCTTCTATTTCGGACCCGGGATTTGAGCTGGTAGTTGCAGCAATCGAAGAGCAAATTAGTGTTGTTCCATTGCCTGGAGCGAATGCTGCGCTAACGGCATTAATTGCTTCAGGAATAAAGCCGCAGCCATTTTATTTTTATGGTTTTTTGACGCGAGGAAAGAAGGAAAGAATAGAGGAATTGGAGATATTAAAAAAACAGTCTTCCACTTTTATTTTATATGAAGCACCCCATCGTTTGAAGGATACGCTGTCTGCAATGAAAACAGTGCTGGGGAACCGTAATATTACATTGTGCCGAGAATTAACAAAAAAATATGAGGAGTTTATCCGAGGTACAATAGAAGAGGTATTCCATTGGGCTGAAAGTAATGAGATACGTGGAGAGTTCTGTATCATTGTTCAAGGAAATGAAAATGATGAATTGGAAGAGGAACTAAAATGGTGGGAGTCTCTTTCTGTTGTTGATCACGTTAATGCTTATATTCAAAAAGAAGGCTTTACCTCTAAAGATGCAATAAAACAAACCGCTAAAGATCGTGGAGTTCCAAAAAGAGATGTTTATCAAGAATATCATATCGAATAAGAAAACGGCATGCGTGGCTGCTTGCGGTAAACTTAATAAGTAAAACTGAAAACAATACAAAAATAAAAAAAGCATGACTGCTTGTAAATCTAAAGTGTACCCTTTGTAAAGGACATTTTAAAAAAGAGTTAAGCAATCTTAAGAAGATGATTCCTGTATTGAACAGGGGTCATCTTCTTTAAATTCCATTGGTATCTGAAGTTGTTATAATAAATCATATAAGAATTAATTTCTTTCTTCAGTTCCTCAAGTGTGTTACAAGGTTTGATAAAGGCTTCATCCTTAAAGTGGCCAAACAATGATTCCTGGGGGGCATTATCCCAACAATTTCCTCTCCTTGACATTGACTGTCCAAGCTTATATTTTCTCACTCTTTTTTGATATAGGGGGCTGGTATAGTGAACGCCTTGGTCAGAGTGTATAAAAGCATCGGGTGCTAACTTAACCTTTCGATTTTGCTTTAGTTTACAAAGTGTGTCCATTGCTATATCTAAAGTGATACGATCAGAAACATTGTAAGCCAGGATTTCATTGGTTGATCCGTCTTTAATGGTCGATAGATAGGCTTTCTTTCCTTGTCCATACAATAAATAGGTAATGTCAGTACGAAGGACTTTTCCAGGTGTTCCTTGCTTAAACTGTCGTTGTAACAAGTTAGGCAGAACCCTGTGTTCTTGCGTTGCTTTCATCATTTTTCGATAAGGATTCGATTTTCTAATCGGGCAGACTATACCATACTTCTTCATAATACGCCGTATACGTTTCAAATTGAAAACAACCTTAAATTGATCAGCCAATGTCATTTTAATCTGGCGAGCCCCTTTTTTGCGATTCTTAAATTTATATGCCTTTATGATCACGTCTCTTAGCTTCTCGTCCTTTTTTCCCGTTCTTCTCTATTCTGGTGTGAGGATACAGTAAAGTAATTATAATATCCCGAACGGGATACGCCTGAGATGTCACACAAATAACGAAGCTTATTTTTAAGCTTATACTTTTCAATTATGGAGTGGATTAATAAGTACCTTTGTTCAGCTGAAAGTTTTATTTCTTCCCCTTTAGCCTCCTTTCGGCTAATTCTATCTTTTTTAACAATTCATTTTCAGCTTTCAATAAATTATTTTGAGCTTCTAGCCTTGCATATCTTTCTTCTAATTTAAGGTCACGTTCACTAGGTCTGCCAGTATTCTCTTTTCGGGTATCTGTTAAACCAGTGATACCATTCTTTCGATAAGCAGCACACCATCTACTAGTTGATGATCGAACCCTTCTTTCTCCAATTATTTCTATGTCAAACCCACATACTTCAAAAATTTGTTTAGGCAGTTTACCATTCTCATATTCGGCAATAAAATAACGTTTGAATTCATCTCTATAAGTAATCCCTTTTGAGCTTACTGACTTTACATAGAAATTATTTGATAACTTCGAAATTTCTCCCTGTGTGAATGTTTTTTTACTCATATTTGATCCCCAATCCCCATTTTTCCTCATTATACATAAAAGTACCCTATAGGGCAGACTCTTTTTTTAAAGTGTCTACTCTATAGGGTACATTTTAATCAGTCATGCTTTTTTTATTTCTTTACTTTGCAGATTGGAAAGCATTTTGAATTTCTTGTAGTAATTGCTCTGCACCTTCACGGCTTAGAACTAATTTTCCGCCTGCTAATTGAACGTTATTATCAGATACTTCACCAGTAATATGGCAAGTCATGCTTGGCTTATATTTTTTTAAGATAATTTTCTCATCATCTACATAAATTTCTAATGCATCTTTTTCAGCAATTCCAAGTGTGCGACGAAGTTCAATAGGAATAACAACGCGACCTAATTCATCAACCTTACGAACAATACCAGTAGATTTCATTTTCTTTTCTCCTCTCGTTTACTCCGAATTATTTGTCGTCAATTTTCGACATTTTTTTTATAACTGTTTATATCATACCAAGCATTCCCATATCCGTCAATAATTATTTTGTATAAAATAGGAATTTATAAAACTCGTAAAATCATTGATATATAAGTAATTTTCAAAGAAAATATTGTTTCATTTAGAAGCAAAAATGTTTAAATAGTATAGTATTCGTAAAAAAATGTAAAATGATTCTCAACTAAATTTCGACAAAATTTGTATCACTAAATAAATTAAAAGTGGAGGAAGTCTATACTAGATAGTCAAAAGTTGCAGGTTGTTTCATTTTTATGTATATTTTGATGATATAAGAGGTTATCCTGTGATATAGAAGTTATATAAGAATTGCCCAAAATGGCATTTAGTAGCTCTCGTCCTTTGGGTGAGAGTTTTTACATGTTAGAAGGCAGTGATGGCAAGAATATTATTATTAAAAGGGTGGGATATATGTTGAGTGAACAGGCAAAAACATTTTATATTACGACTCCTATTTATTATCCTAGTGGGAATTTACATATAGGACATGCGTATACAACAGTCGCAGGCGATGCAATGGCACGATACAAAAGAATGCGTGGCTTTGATGTAATGTATTTAACTGGTACAGATGAGCATGGACAAAAAATTCAGCGTAAGGCTGAAGAGCAAAAGATTACACCACAAGCATACGTAGATAATATTGTGAATGGTATTCGCGTTTTATGGGACAAATTAGATATCTCTTACAATGATTTTATTCGAACAACAGAAGAAAGACATAAAAAAGTTGTGGAAAAGATTTTTAAAAGGCTGCTAGATCAAGGAGATATTTATTTGGATCAATATGAAGGCTGGTACTCTGTTCCGGATGAAACCTTTTATACGGAACATCAATTAGTTGATCCTATTATAGAAGATGGCAAGGTAGTTGGTGGAAAAAGTCCTGACAGCGGCCATCCTGTAGAATTAGTAAAGGAAGAATCCTATTTCTTTAAAATGGGTAAATATGTCGATCGTCTTTTACAATATTATGAAGAAAATCCGGAATTTATACAACCAGAGTCAAGAAAGAATGAAATGATTAACAATTTTATCAAACCTGGGCTTGAGGATTTAGCTGTTTCTAGAACAACATTTGACTGGGGGGTAAAAGTTCCCGGAAATCCGAAGCATGTTATATATGTTTGGATAGATGCTCTTTCCAATTATATTACTGCTCTTGGCTATGGCACGGAAGATAACTCAAAATATTTGAAATACTGGCCGGCGGATGTTCACTTAGTAGGGAAAGAGATTGTTCGATTCCATACTATCTATTGGCCAATTATGTTAATGGCACTGGATTTGCCGCTTCCAAAGAAGGTTTTTGCACATGGCTGGTTATTAATGAAAGATGGTAAAATGTCAAAATCAAAAGGAAATGTAGTAGATCCAGTTACATTAATCGATCGTTATGGCCTTGACGCCCTAAGATATTATTTATTACGCGAGGTGCCATTCGGCTCTGATGGAGTATTTACACCAGAAGGTTTTGTAGAAAGAATTAACTTTGATTTAGCGAATGACCTTGGGAACTTATTAAATCGTACAATTGCAATGATTAATAAGTACTTTGATGGGATTATTCCTAACTACAAAGGATCGAATAGTGATTTTGATAAGCAGCTTCTTCAAGTGAATCAAGCAACGGTCAAAAAGTATGAAGAAGCGATGGAAAAAATGGAATTTTCTGTTGCTTTGTCTTCCATATGGGAATTAATTAGTCGTTCAAACAAATATATTGATGAAACAACTCCATGGTCTTTAGCAAAAGACGAAGGTAGAAAAGAAGAATTGGCAACTGTAATGGTTCATTTGGCTGAATCTCTAAGAAGAATTGCAGTGTTATTACAACCATTTTTAACTAAAACACCTATGAAAATTTTTGAACAATTAATGATTCAAGACAGCAAAATTAGAAATTGGGATAGTCTCGACACATTTGGGTTAATTCCTGAGGGAACAAAAGTAGTTGAAAAAGGTGAGCCTATCTTTCCAAGATTAGAAATAGAAGAAGAAGTAAACTTTATTAAGCAAAAAATGGCAGGGTCAACTCCTAAAGAGGAAGAGCCATCGACAAAGAATGTGGATACTGAGGCAGATAAAAAGGAAGAAATCACTATTGATGATTTTATGAAAGTAGAACTCCGAGTAGCTCAAGTTCTTCATGCAGAGCCAGTGAAAAAAGCAGATAAGCTGTTAAAGCTGCAATTAGATCTTGGATATGAAAAAAGACAAGTTGTATCGGGTATTGCGGAATTTTACAAGCCAGAAGAATTAATAGGCCGCAAACTAATTTGTGTTGCAAATCTAAAACCTGTAAAACTCCGAGGAGAATTATCACAAGGTATGATTTTAGCGGGCAAACAAGACGGAGTTCTTTCCTTAGCTAGCGTAGATGAAAGCCTACCGAATGGAGCTATTGTAAAGTAATTGTAATATTAAATCAGCTTCAATTTCCAATAATCTTGACCAAAATAGTATAGGGGTGTTTCACGTGAAACATTTTTCGACGTGATTCCCTATGCTATTTTTATGTAGGCTCCATTTTTAAAATATTGCTGGTTATTTGCTTTTTATGAATTTGGTAAAAATAATGTTTTTTGACGCTGTCGAAATAAGTAAGGAATTAATACATAAAATATATACTGTTAATTTCCATTTTTGAGTTATTTTTGGCCTGGAAATGTGTAAAGCAAATGTTAAGTGAATGCAAAGCTTGTGTAGAATTTATATATTACAATACAAAGGAGAATCAATATGTTATTCGATACACATGTTCATCTTAATGATGAACAGTATGATCAAGATTTAGAGAAGGTTATAGAAAATGCATTAGCTGCTGATGTTGAAAAAATGATTGTGGTCGGATTTGACAGACCGACGATAACTAAAGCGATGGATTTAATTGAAAAATACGATTTCTTATACGCCAGTATCGGATGGCATCCAGTTGATGCAATCGATATGACAGAGAAGGATTTAAAATGGATTGAAGAATTATCATCTCATCCAAAAGTTGTAGCCTTAGGAGAAATGGGTCTTGATTATCATTGGGATAAATCTCCCGAGGACATTCAGAAGGAAGTGTTTCGTAAACAAATTCGTTTAGCCAAGAAAGTAAACTTACCAATTATTATACATAATCGTGAAGCTACCCAAGACATCGTAGAGATTCTAAAAGAAGAGAAGGCAAGCGAAGTGGGAGGAATTATGCATTGCTTTAGCGGTAGCGTTGATACTGCAAAAGAATGCATTAACATGAACTTTTTAATATCCCTCGGTGGACCTGTTACCTTTAAAAATGCTAAAAAACCAAAAGAAGTTGCTAAAGAAATACCACTAAGTCATTTATTAATTGAAACAGATTGTCCTTATCTTGCACCGCATCCATATCGCGGAAAAAGAAATGAACCTGCATATGTAAAGCTTGTTGCTGAGCAAATTGCGGAAATAAAAGGGGTGTCTTACGATGAAATAGCGACACAAACTAATCAAAATGCTAAAAGATTATTCGGCATAAATTGATAGAAGTAAGTGTCGAAATATTAGGGAGCTTGTCTTTATTTTATAAAATACCAAAAGGTTCTACATGTCTTTCCTCCTACATAGGATATTCATGTCGATAAGTCTCCCTTTTAATATTTTCGATAGTTTTGCATAATAAAAACTAATTTACATGGAAACATCAAGGGAAGACAGCGGCGTGATAGTCTATGTGATCTCACCAATGAGAAGGAGGCGAGTTACTTTCATGCTAGTGAATAACATGAAAAACCTGTTATCCAGGTCAGTGTGTAAGAAGAAGTGGACTATATTTATTGCTAGTTTCCTAGTCTTTGTGATCACCATTTGCTTAATTACCTTTGAAACTACAAAAAAGACAGTAGCTATGACTATAGACGGGAAAAGAAAGGTGATTAAGACACACGCAAATACGATAGGGGAATTGTTAGACGATCTTAAGATTAATTTAAAGCAACAAGACTACTTATCCCTACCTGTCGAGACAAAGGTTAAAAACCAATTATCTTTTGTATGGGATCCAGCCAAAAAGGTAACTATAACAATGGATGGGAAAAAGAACCAAGTTTGGACGACTGCCGATACTGTTCAGGAATTATTAGAGGATAAAAATATCGGTCTCCGTCTGGTTGATCAAATTAAACCAAAAAAGAACTCTAAAATCTATGAAAATATGAATATAACCATACAAAAGGCTTTTCCGGTTACATTCAATAATGGTGGTAAGAAGACAAAAGCATGGTCTACTTCGACTACTGTCGGTGACTTTTTAAAGCAGCAAGGCATTATACTACAAGATTTGGATCGGACCAATCCAAATACCAATCAATTAGTAAAGCCCAACGAAGTAATAAAAGTGATTCGAGTTAAAAAAGTCACCGATGTAGTGGAAGAACCAATCGAATTTCCTGTAGTTACCCAAAAAGATGCAAGCCTATCAATGGGTGAAGAAAGAGTTTTACAACAAGGCCAAAACGGTCTCGTTCAAATGTTATATGAGGTCATTATTGAAAATGGCAAAGAAGTGAGCAGAAGCCTGATAAAAAAAGACATATTGAAGGAAAGCAAATCAAAAATAGTTGCGGTAGGATCAAAAATGACCAACCAAGCTTCTAGAGGCAGTATGGAGACCGCCCGCGAGTTTTATGTCAACTCTACTGCGTATACTACCAATTGCAATGGCTGCTCAAGCCGTACTGCAACAGGAATTAATTTGAACGCAAATCCCAATATTAAGCTAATTGCGGTGGATCCGCGAGTCATTCCGCTCGGTTCAAAAGTTTATGTTGAAGGCTATGGATATGCAATTGCAGGTGATACAGGCGGTGCAATTAGAGGAAATACGATTGACGTATACTTCTCAAGCAAATCAGATGCGTATCGCTGGGGAAGACGGTCTGTAAAAATTCGTATATTAAAATAGTATGACAGAGGGCTATCCCTCTGTTTTTGTTATTTTTAAGGGATAATACATTTAAACAGTAAGTATTTTATGGGAAATTGTCTACATCAAGCTTCAGCGTCCCGTGTATTTGTTCATTTAATTAAACATGTTATATAATATGAAGGTGAATTCATACAATTAGACGATTCTGAATGAAGAATGTTTCAATAATTTGGAGGAAAGATGAAAATAAAAGAAATAATTGTTGTGGAAGGCCGTGACGATACAACTGCTATTAAAAGGGCAATTGATGCAGATACAATAGAAACGAATGGTTCGGCTATTTCGCAAGAAGTTATCGAAAAAATACGATTGGCTCAAGAAAAAAGGGGAGTAATTATTTTTACGGACCCTGATTTCCCTGGGGAAAAAATTCGAAAAACCATTGAAAATAAAGTTCCTGGATGCAAACATGCATTTTTAAAAAAGCAGGATGCAAAGCCTTCTTCCGGCAAAGGGATTGGCGTAGAGTACGCTAGTCCTGAAGCAATAAGGCAAGCATTAAGGGATGCCCATACAATGGAGACAGAAATAGTAGAATTAATTACACAAGAGGACCTGCTTACAGCTGGGTTAATTGGCGGAATAAGAGCTAAGGGAAGAAGAGAACGTTTAGGTGAATTGTTAAAAATCGGTTACACAAATGGTAAACAGCTTCACAAAAGGCTAATGATGTTTCAAATTAAAAAAGAAGAATTTGCTGCAGCCTTAACAAAAGTTTTGCAGGAGGAGCATAATGCATAAAGATATTGCAACACCACTAAGAACGAAGGAAATCCTTCATAAATACGGGTTTTCTTTTAAGAAAAGTTTAGGACAAAACTTTCTTGTTGATTCCAATATATTAAGAAAAATTACAGAGTTTGCTCATTTAACGAATGAAACAGGTGTCATTGAAATTGGCCCGGGAATTGGTGCTTTAACAGAGCATTTAGCAAGGACAAGCAAAAAAGTGGTGGCATTTGAAATAGACCAAAGGCTTTTACCAATATTAGAGGATACGCTATCACCATATAACAATGTAAAGATTATTCATCAAGATATCTTAAAAGCAGATGTACAAGAGGTTATCGCTGCAGAATTTGGTGATACAAAGGATATTATGGTAGTGGCAAACCTACCGTATTATGTGACTACCCCGATATTATTAAAATTACTTAATGAGCAATTACCGTTGCGAGGAATAGTGGTAATGCTGCAGAAGGAAGTTGCAGACCGTATCTCGGCAAGTCCGGGAACAAAGGAATATGGTTCGCTGTCGATTGCTATCCAGTATTATACACAAGCAGAAACAGTGATGATTGTACCTAAATCTGTTTTTACTCCGCAACCAAATGTTGATTCAGCGGTTATTCAACTCCTTAAACGCGATAAGCCTGTTGTAGAATTAGAAAACGAGGAATTTTTCTTTCATGTTACTCGCACTTCCTTTGCACAACGAAGAAAGACGATAATAAATAATCTAACAAGCGGATTGCAAAATGGAAAAGAAAATAAAGCAAAGATAATATCAGCTCTTGAAAAGGCAAACATCGATCCTACAAGGAGAGGTGAAACTTTGTCTATCCAGGAATTTGCCACATTAAGTAATATATTACTTGAAACCCTTCCTATTAATGAGAAATAAATCCTCTTTACATCAGTGGTCTTTATAAAGAAGACCACTGATGTAAAGCCCCTAATCTAAAATCCAAAGAATTGAAAAGCACAACTTTCCCAACTTCGCATAGCCTATATAGAAGTATCAACGAGTAATCTGACCAAGTGGAGTTGAAGACGGTGAATGTTCAAATAAATTCAATTGTTGGGCGCCAGTCTTATGAATGTGATCTTCTATTTAAAGTAATTGATATAAAAGTAATAGATGGAAAAAAAACAGCCGTTCTTTATGGAGAAGACTTTCGCTTGATTGCAGATGCCCCTATCGACGATTTAGTTTTAATTAATCGGGATGAACGCTCAAAAATATCTCGGGAGTATCGAACGCTGGAGGCGCAGTCCTTTGAATTGTTTCAGCAGGAAATGGAGTTAATAAAACAACGACAGGAATATCAAGCAACAAACAGCTACAGTAATGATTATAATTTTTTTCAAATACCTGGGCGTGTTCTTCATATAGACGGAGATCCATCATATTTAAAAAAGTGTTTGGATTTATATGAGAAAATTGGTCTTACCGTTTATGGAGTACATTGTCATGAGAAAGAAATGCCGAATCAGATTTCGTATTTGCTTGACCAATATCGTCCAGATATATTAGTAATAACCGGACATGATGCATATTCAAAGGCAAAGGGAAAAAAGTCGGATATAAACGCTTATCGGCATTCTAAATATTTTGTAAAAACTGTGAGTGAAGCCAGAAGGAAGATTCCGCATTTAGATCAACTCGTGATATTTGCAGGTGCGTGTCAATCTCATTTCGAATCGTTGATTTATGCAGGTGCCAATTTTGCGAGTTCTCCATTAAGAGTCAATATTCATGCACTTGACCCAGTTTATATTGTTGGAAAAATTTGCTATACCCCTTTTATGGATCAAATTAATGTTTGGGATGTATTACGTAATACTTTAACAGGCGAAAAGGGTATTGGGGGTATTGAAACAAAGGGAGTGCTAAGAACTGGGATGCCATACAAACCAGTTGAAGATTGAAACAAAAAGCCACTAATGGAAAAACATTAGGGCTTTTTGTTTTTTGTCTCTCTTTTGCTTTCCTTTATCTTTACATAATATAAAAAGAAATGGAAATACTAGTAAATGTAAAAAAAACAGTCATTTTGTTGATGAAAAAATATTGACACAGACTTTGTTTCATTGATAAAATTAATAATTTATGTTTGACGTATTTTTGATTTTGTGGTACACTAATACATAGTGAGGTGGAGCAAAATGCCAAAAACATTAACTGACATTAAAAAATCCCTTGACTCTAATTTGGGTAAACGATTAATGTTGAAAGCTAATGGTGGACGAAGAAAAACAATTGAGCGTTCTGGTGTTTTGGCAGAAACTTATCCATCAGTTTTTGTCATCGAATTAGATCAAGAGGAAAATGCTTTTGAGCGTGTTTCCTATAGCTATGCAGATGTACTTACTGAAACAGTACAACTTACCTTCATTGATAAACATCAAGAAATTTAAAATAGCTAGCAGTAGACAATTTTGTGTTTACTGCTATTTATTTTGTTTAAAAAACTTTTAACATTTTTCAACAAAATTCGTTCATTATTTACATATATAGCATTTTATTCTTCTTCCATCCAGAAAATAATCGAGGGCTTCTTGCAAATAATAATAATGCGGCATAACAAAGGGGGAAATCGTAATGGGCAGGAGAAGAGGTATTATGTCTCATCAGTTAAAAGAAGAATTAGCAAAGGAACTAGGATTTTATGATGTCGTAAAAGAAGAAGGATGGGGCGGCATCAAGGCAAGGGATGCAGGGAATATGGTTAAAAGAGCCATTGAGCTAGCAGAGAAGCAGCTTGCCAATAAGAATCAAATATAATATTAATAACCTAAAGCTCCATAACGAAATCTAAAACTATGCCGTAGACCGAGGTTATCTCGGTCTTTTTTTTTT
>NZ_JAGYPI010000011.1:1587-16587 GCF_018343615.1 Bacillus sp. FJAT-49736
CAGGCAGGTTACCCACGTGTTACTCACCCGTCCGCCGCTAATCATCAGGGAGCAAGCTCCCATCTGATTCGCTCGACTTGCATGTATTAGGCACGCCGCCAGCGTTCGTCCTGAGCCAGGATCAAACTCTCCAAAAAAGTGTTTGATTAGCTCATAAAAAATTTAAAACATTGACGTTTTGTTCTGTTTAGTTTTCAAAGATCAAGATTAGTTACTTTCAATGAAGCAACTTTTATATATTATCACACCGCATTACTTATGTCAAATACTTTTTTTATAGTAATTTTGAATTTAGTATTTCAGCGACGTTTAATATAATATCACCTATTACAATCAAAGTCAATATATACATTAAAAATTCCTCTTGCGGAGGAATTTCTAATGTATAATCCATGTTTGTATGATCGTTAGTCCAATTACTCCAGGAATACCTAACATACCTGATATGGCTGTTGTAATTAAATTAATTGGAACATGAATACCGTAGCGGCTGCCAATTGCATTTAAAAAAAACAAGAACACTGCACCGATAATAAATCTTATAAACAATTGGCCAATCCATTTAACAGATTTCCCTGATGTTCCTGCAGCTAATAATATCAAAAGCAATACAATGATAATGGATGCAACTAAAACAGCGGTCAATTTTTTCCACTCCTTATTTCTGCTTGGTACTATTCATTTTATGAACAGATTGTCCAAAAAGAACAGTAATACAGAAATATAGGTGTGTTATATCTTTATTCTTAAATTTCTCTTTTTAGCTTCTCGAAATAAAAAGAAATATTTCGCCTCCGCTGTCAATTTATAATAATTTAGTTCCTCATCATATTCAAAACTCATATCAACTAAAGATTTTTGATGTAGCCAATCTTTTCTTGCCGTTGACATTAAATTAATCAGCTTTTGATCATACTCTTCCCTCAATTTAAATTTACGACCAAACAAGAAATTCACCCCGCTTTACACTTCTCGTCTTCCCTCAAGCGCTTTGGATAAAGTTACTTCATCTGCATATTCTAAATCTCCGCCAACTGGTAAGCCATGAGCTATGCGGGTTACTGTAATACCGGACGGTTTCAAAAGCCTGGAGATATACATTGCGGTTGCTTCTCCTTCAATATTTGGGTTAGTAGCAAGAATGACTTCTTGAACTGTTTCATCTTGTAGCCTTTTTAATAAATCCGGAACATTTATATCCTCTGGCCCTATTCCCTCCATCGGAGAAATAGCCCCATGTAAAACATGGTATAAGCCGTTAAATTCCTTCATTTTTTCCATTGCTATTACATCTTTCGGATCTTGAACAACACAGATAATACTCTTGTCTCGTCTTTGATCTGCACAAATATAGCATGGGTCTTGATCCGTAATATGTCCGCAGACGGAACAATAACCAAGATTTCTTTTTGCATTGACAAGCGCCTTTGCAAAATCAAGTACAGTTTCTTCCTTCATATTTAGCACAAAAAACGCCAGTCTTGCAGCCGTTTTCGGGCCAATTCCTGGCAGTTTCATGAAGCTATCCATTAGCTTAGTAATAGGTTCAGGATAATGCATCTTTATTTCCCCTTAAAATCCTGGTAAGTTCATTCCTTTTGTAAATTGCCCCATCTTTTGGTTCGTTAATTCATCTGCTTTCTTTAAAGCATCATTTGTTGCAGCTAAAACCAAATCTTGCAGCATTTCAATATCTTCAGGATCTACAACCTCTTCTTTAATATTCACTTCTAAAACTTCTTTATGCCCGGAAACTATTACTGAAACCATTCCTCCGCCAGCAGTTCCCTCAATACGCTCTTCCCCTAATTGTTCTTGTGCTTCTGCCATTTTTTTTTGCATTTTTTGCATTTGCTTCATCATATTTTGCATATTACCCATTCCACGCATTTACATCATCCTCCAAAATTTTAATCCTTTATTTCCATTAAATCAGTACCGACTATTTTTTTTGCTTCAGCAATAAAAGGATCTTCTTCAGTTTGTTCATGTGATTGCTCTTCAGAATCCATGCTGTTTTTCAAATAATCCTCCCTGACATCATTCCATTGATTTTCTGGAATGCCAGCTACCTGATAATTCATCCCAGTTAGCTCTTGCAATATAGAGGAAATTGCCTCCAAAAATGTATGGTTTTCCATTGCCATTTGACAGTGAATCTCATACTTAAATTTCAATACAAAGGCGTTGTTTGAGGCTGCAACAGGTTCCGCTTCATTTAACAATGCTGCCTGAGAACGCATTTGGCGGTTATTCAGCATTTCGAGCATATCGCCCCAACGGCTTTTAATAAGTTGCAGGTCCTGTTTTGTTGCTCCTTTTAATATATCATGAATTCTTCCTGTTTGTACCTTATAACCTTTGCCTATTCGCGCAGCTTTTTTCGGAGCTTGTGGCTTTTCTTCATGAGTAACAACCAAACCTTGCGTCTTTAAATTTTTTAATTCCTCTTCCAACCTCTCTATTTTACCGAGAAGCTTTTGAATATCACCGTTTTGGTCTGTTGTTGGTGATGATTTTATTTCACATAATCGTATTAATGCAACTTCAATATACATTTTCGCTATATTGGAAAACTTCATTTCTTGCTGTGTCTTATTTAATATATCAATGTATTCATAAATTTGCTGAGAGGTTATTTTTTTTGAAAGGTTTTGGAAATCTGTATCTACCATTACTCTCTCTATGGATTCCTCTAGATTAGGTGCAGTCCTATACAATAGCATATCACGGTAATACAAAATTAAATCTTCCGTGAATCTTGCAGGGTCTTTCCCTTGATATAAGAGTTCATCTAGTGTTTGCAGTGCCTGTGCTACATTATTGTCATTTATTGAAATTGCTAATTGATTTAAATATTCCTGTGAAATAGCACCTGTAACAGTTAGAGCATCTTCTACCGTAACAGCTTCATCACTAAATGAAACAGCTTGGTCTAATAAGCTTAGAGCATCCCTTAGTCCGCCTTCCGCTGCTCTTGCTATTATTTCAAAAGCTTTTTCTTCAAATTGTATCCCTGAGCCATTTGCAATATGCACCATTCTTTTGATAATATCTTTGGCTGTTATTCTTTTAAAGTCGAAACGCTGACACCTAGATATAATCGTTAAAGGTATTTTATGCGGTTCAGTTGTAGCTAAAATAAAGATGACATGCTGAGGAGGCTCTTCCAATGTTTTTAAGAGAGCATTAAAGGCCCCAATGGAAAGCATATGAACCTCGTCAATAATATAGACCTTATATGGTACCGCATTTGGCGCAAATTTCACTTTATCACGAATATCTCGGATTTCCTCAACACCATTATTAGAAGCAGCATCAATTTCAATAACATCTGGAATAGATCCATCTGTTATACCTAGACATGCAGCACACTCATTACATGGTTCAGCCACAGGTGCCCTTTCACAATTTATCGCCTTCGCCAGTATTTTTGCCGCACTCGTTTTTCCAGTACCTCTTGGACCTGAAAATAAATATGCGTGTGAAATCTTCTGCTGCAGGAGGGCATTTTGTAGTGTTTTCGTTACATGCTCTTGTCCTGCAACATCCTCAAATGATTGCGGACGCCAAACTCTATATAATGCTTGATACGCCATATCCCTCCCACCTTCTTTTTTGAATTTTTTCTGCCTATTAGCTTCATTTGATATTTGCTTTTTTCCTATTATACCTTATACCATTTTATTTTCACATTTATAAAGGGAAACTTCATCAAAATAATGCAAAAAACTCATCCTATTCGGATGAGTTGTCTATGTAATATAAACTGCCGTGCACCTTCCCTCGACTAGCTCCCATAAGCGTTACTTAAGCAGTTAGCTCGGCTCAGGCAACCCTGCGGCACATGGAATAGTCCACTTAATGCTGCTTCCTTCCGGACCTGACATGGTTCATGGATTTCCATTGCGCAGGACCCAAGCGTCAACACCACTTACTTAAGGCAGACCTTACAGAAAACTAGCCTCAAGAAGGGATTCAGTCCCGCTAGAGCGGATTGCGGGTACAGGGCACCGCTACCTCCCCACCTAGCACGGCAAAGTTGATACCATATTCATTCGCGTTAATTAACGCTAACATCAGTATACTAGTGTTTTGCGAAAAAATCAACGGATATTGGTCTGTTAATTATTGGCCTTATTGCCACTAGCCTTTTCCTGCTTTTTCTTATGGCGAATTTGGCGGAAAAATTGGCTTAAGATTTCACCACATTCCTTTTCTAACACACCACTAGTAACTTCACACTGATGGTTAAATCGATGATCCTCCAACAAATTCATCAGACTGCCAACACAACCTGCTTTTGGGTCATATGCCCCAAATACTACTCTTTTTATTCTGGATTGAATAATCGCCCCACTACACATGGGACAAGGTTCTAAAGTTACATAGAGGATTGCATTTTCAAGACGCCATGATCCAAGTCGATTACATGCTTTTTGAATAGCTAATATCTCTGCATGTGTGGTGGCATTTTGTGTTGACTCTCGAAGGTTGTGAGCGGATGCCAATACTTCATTATCTAAAACTAATACTGCGCCAATTGGAACTTCATTTTTTTCAGCAGCCTTCTTTGCCTCTTCCAATGCAAGAGTCATAAAGTGTGCATCATCCAATGTCATTATATGTACCCTCTAATCTTATTTTATTTCTTGAATTTTTTGCCCAAGGCTGCTTAAAGTTCTTCGATCATAATATGAATGAATATCTTTTCTAGGATACTCACTCGAAAAACAAAACTTATATGATAACAGCCTTGCCTAATTATAACGTAATCTTAATTGAAATCGAAGGATGGTTAAGCTATTGCCAACATACTTAATCATTTTTTTTCATAGTAGACATAGAATGGTTAAGGAAGATAAATAGATGTGTTCATTAAATATGTAAATTCAACATAGAGGAGGGACCCAAATTGCAAATACATGTGGTACGTCCAAATGAAACAGTAACTGAAATTTCTAGGCTATATCAAGTATCAGCAAACGAATTAACCGCCGCAAATGAATTGCCTAATCCTGACAAGCTAGTCCCAGGGCAGGCATTAGTTATTCCCATTGTGGGAAGCTTTTATTGGGTTCAGCGCGGCGACAGCCTAATGTCCATCGCACGTAGATTTCAAACCACAGCAGCGGAACTGGCAAGGGTGAATGGGATTTCTATTAACCAGCCCTTACAGGTAGGTATGAAATTATATATTCCTCAACGGAGAAAGGTAAATGCAGAATTTAACGCCTATGTTGAACCTTTTGGAGAAACTGTTTCCACCAATTTGGAGAACAGTGCACGTGAGGCAGCTCCATACCTAACTTATTTATCTCCCTTTGCTTTTCAGGTGAATCGCGATGGGTCTTTAAAGGAACCACCTTTGGGGAATCTGCCTGATATTGCAAGAAGGAACCATAATGTTTTAGTTATGGCAATAAACAATCAGGAACAAGGGCAATTTAGTGATGAACTAGGAAGAATTATTTTAACAGATCAGGAAATTCAAAATAAATTTTTGAATAATATTGTTGCTACAGCAAAAAAATATGGTTTTCGAGATATTCATATAGATTTTGAATATTTGCGGCCTCAAGATAGAGAAGCGTATAACCAATTTTTACGCAAAGCAAAGGATCGCTTTTCAAAAGAAGGATGGTTCCTTTCAACTGCCTTAGCTCCTAAAACCAGTGCGGGACAAAAGGGACGATGGTATGAAGCGCATGATTACAAGGCCCATGGAGAAATTGTTGATTTTGTGGTTATCATGACCTATGAATGGGGATATAGCGGAGGACCCCCAATGGCAGTATCACCAATTACACCTGTCAGAAAAGTTTTGGAGTATGCTGTAACAGAAATACCTTCCAAAAAAATATTAATGGGACAAAATTTATATGGATATGACTGGACCCTTCCATTTACACCTGGAAAGGATATTGCCAAGGCAATAAGTCCTCAGCAAGCAATACAAATTGCGGCTAATCATAATGTTCCAATAAAATATGATTCTGTTTCCCAGGCACCTTATATTGACTACGAAGATGAATCAAGAAAAAAACACAAGGTTTGGTTTGAAGATGCGAGATCCATTCAAGCAAAATTTGACCTGCTTAAAGAATTAAACCTTCGAGGGATGAGCTATTGGAAACTTGGACTTTCCTTCCCACAAAATTGGCTATTAATCGTAGATAATTTTCATGTTGAAAAAAAATAGACTAAAAACCCCCTATATCATTAAGGGGGTTTTAAATTTTTACAATTATATTCCGTACCACACATTCTTAACATGTGCTAAAATATCTATTAGTGATTTTTTTACAATGTGTATCATTTACTCATGGATCGTGTCATGGTAAATGAGCCGAGGAGGACAACAAATGGAAGCTCTACCGTTTATTACGGTTGAAGGGCCAATTGGTATTGGGAAAACCTCTCTTGCAAAAGCAATTTCTTCTCATTTTCAATATCATCTTTTAAAGGAAATTGTAGATGAGAATCCATTCCTTGAAAAATTCTATGATAATATCGAAGAGTGGAGTTTTCAGTTAGAGATGTTTTTTCTTTGCAATCGCTACAAGCAGCTTGAAGATATAAATAGTCATTATCTCCAAAAAAATATGCCAGTTGTGTCCGATTATCATATATTTAAAAATTTAATATTTGCTAGACGTACTTTAAAAACGGAACAATACCAAAAATATCTGCAAATATATAATATTTTAACGAATGATATGCCGGAACCTAATTTAGTTATTTACTTGAATGCCAGTTTAGATACAGTAATGAAACGAATTAAAATGAGAGACAGAGATTTTGAAAAAAACATAAGTGCAGATTATTTAAAGCAATTATCAGCAGACTATGATCTTTTTATGGATAATTTTGAACGGACTCATCCTCATGTTCCTGTTTTGCGCTTTAATGGTGACGAACTAGATTTTATTCAATACGAAGCTGATCTTCAGTACATTATGAATCAATTATCCTTAACTTTACAAAAAGGGGTACAGTGTTATGGAACTTCGCAATAAATATGGTATTTCAAATAATACCGTCATTACAATTGCTGGTACTGTAGGTGTTGGCAAATCAACTATGACAAACTCTTTAGCAAAAGCATTGGGTTTCCGTACATCCTTTGAAAAGGTGGACTCAAATCCATATCTTGATAAATTTTATAGTGACTTTAAAAGATGGAGCTTCCATTTACAAATTTACTTTTTAGGAGAACGTTTTAAAGAGCAAAAAAGAATTTTTGAATATGGCGGCGGTTTTATACAAGATCGTTCCATCTATGAAGATACTGGAATATTTGCAAAAATGCATTATGAAAAAGGTAATATGTCCGAGGTTGACTATGAGACATACAAAAATCTATTCGATGCAATGGTAATGACACCATATTTTCCACATCCCGACCTACTTATTTACCTTGATGGTTCGATTGAGGATGTATTAGAAAGAATTGAAAAACGTGGAAGACCTATGGAGCAGAAAACACCTGTGGAATATTGGATTGAAATGCATAAACGTTACGAAGACTGGATTAATACCTTTAATGCATGTCCTGTCCTACGTCTAAATATAAATGATTATGATTTAATGAATGATGAAGCAAGCATCGAACCAATCATTGAAAGAATTAGTTCTTTTCTTAAGCAAACACAATTATTAAGAAAATAATATATGTTAAAAAAGTCGCCTTATTAGGGCGACTTTTTTTGGGACAAGTAACTTTTAAAAAACAAAAAATTCGTTACATAAGTAACGAATTTTAAATCTCCAATGATTTATGCGCGTTGAAAATATATATGGCGGAGGAAGAGGGATTCGAACCCCCGCGCGGTTTAACCCGCCTGTCGGTTTTCAAGACCGATCCCTTCAGCCAGACTTGGGTATTCCTCCGTATCGACAAGTAATAATATATCAAATAACAAATTGCTTGTCAACAAGATAAATGATTTTTTTTGACTCCCGCTTAATAGACTAAGCGGGAGCTAATCTCTCTTTATAGTTTTATAATTTCTACATTTCTCATATAAGGACGCAGTACCTCAGGTATTACTACGCTTCCATCCTCTTGCTGATAATTTTCTAATATAGCAGCAACGGTTCGACCAATTGCCAATCCAGACCCGTTTAATGTATGAACATGTTCAGGCTTGGCATTCGGTTCTCTACGGAAGCGAATGTTAGCTCTGCGTGCTTGAAATGCCTCAAAGTTACTGCAAGAAGAAATTTCACGATAAGAATTATAACTTGGAATCCAAACCTCAATATCGTACTTTTTGGCAGCTGTAAATCCTAAATCTGCAGTACACATACTCAAAACACGATATGGTAATCCGAGTAATTGAAGGACTTTTTCGGCATGACCAGTTAATTTTTCAAGCTCTCCATATGATTCCTCAGGCTTTACGAACTTCACCAATTCCACTTTATTAAATTGATGTTGACGGATTAAGCCTCTCGTATCACGTCCTGCTGAGCCCGCTTCAGAACGAAAACATGCACTAAACGCTGCATAGCTGATTGGGAGCTGATCTCCGTTCAAGATCTCATCCCGGTGCAAATTCGTGACTGGTACTTCCGCTGTCGGAATGAGAAAATAATCCTCACTCTCTACCAAAAATGCATCTTCCTCAAACTTAGGGAGTTGACCGGTACCTGTCATACTTGCACGATTCACTAAATATGGAGGTAATACTTCTTCATAGCCATGCTCTTCAACATGAAGATCTAACATAAAATTAAAGAGAGCACGTTCTAATCTTGCCCCTAAACCTTTATAAAATACAAATCGGCTACCCGTAACTTTTGCTGCACGTTCGAAATCTAATATATTTAAGTCCGTTGCAATATCCCAATGTGGTTTAGCTTCGAAATCAAAATCCCTTACCTCTCCCCATTTTCGAATTTCAATATTGTCATCCTCAGATTCCCCAATAGGTGTGCTTTCATGAGGAATATTTGGAATAGACATTAGAATTCGCTCCAATCTCTCCTCTACCGTGCGCAATTCCTCATCAAACTGTTTTATTTTTTCTCCTACTTCACGCATTTCAATGATTAGCTCATCCGCATTTTGCTTTTCTCTCTTCATTTGGGCAATTTTTTGACTTACTTCATTCCGTTTGCTTTTTAATTCCTCAGTAACACTAATTAATTCTCGTCTTTTTGTATCTAATTCCTCAAATTTTTCAAAGTCCGTTAAGTCTTCCCCACGATGCTGTAATTTTCCTTTTACCTCTTCAAAATTTGCTCGTAAAAATTTAATATCAAGCATTTGTATTTCCTCCTTTTCTTTCATAAAAAAACAAAAAACCCTCGTCCCTAAAGAAGGGACGAGAGTTACCCGCGTTGCCACCCAAATTGAAAGCAAAAATGCTTTCCACTTACATCGATAACGGTTTTACCCGAAAGTACTTACTAGTATGAAACATTCGGTACTTCACTCGAGGATGGATTCACAAATCTTCTTTATCGGTTTACACCTGCCACCGACTCTCTAGAAAAGAAAAACCTGCTACTATTTCCTGTCAATGATTTGGTTGATTTTAAATGATAATTTACTACAAATTTTACCTAATTGCAACAGTTTCTATTCATTTTTCTTTTGATTTTTTACCATATCAACAAAATACTGTGTCAGTCTGTTATCATCTGTCAATTCAGGATGAAAGGAACAGCCAAGCAATTGCCCTTCACGCGCGGCAACAATTCTTCCTCCATGCTTAGCAAGCACTTCTACATTTTCTCCTGCCTCTACAATATGAGGTGCACGAATAAATACAGCAGGAAAATCATCTGCTACTCCAGCAATATCTAAAACTGTTTCGAAGCTTTCTTTTTGACGACCAAATGAATTTCTTTCAACCTTAACATCCAAGACACCAATATGTGGCTGTTCATACCCTACAATAGATTTAGCCATCAAGATTAATCCCGCACATGTACCGAACATTGGTTTCCCTTGTTCAGCAAATAGCTTGAGCTCCTTTATAAAATCGTATTTGTCTATGAGCTTTTGCATTGTAGTGCTTTCTCCTCCTGGAAGAATTAATCCACCTAATTCGGCTAATTGTTCTTTCCTCTTTACAACAACTGCTTCAGCGCCACATGATTGAATAGCATTTACATGCTCCCTAACAGCCCCTTGAAGACCCATTACACCGATTCTAACCATCTTGGTGATTCTCCTTACCAACCACGCTCTTGCATACGAGATTCTCGTGATAGTAATGATATTTCAATACCCTTCATTGCAGAACCAAGATTTTTCGAAATTTGCGCAATTAGTTCATAATCTTGGTAATGTGTTGTTGCTTCCACGATAGCTCTAGCAAATTTCGCCGGATTTTCAGATTTGAATATACCAGAGCCTACAAAGATTCCATCTGCCCCTAGCTGCATCATCAAAGCCGCATCAGCAGGTGTCGCAACTCCTCCTGCAGCAAAATTTACAACAGGAAGTCCGCCATACTTTTTGATTTCTAGTAATACTTCATAAGGAGCACCAAGTATCTTTGCTTCTGTCATTATTTCATCTTCATTCATACTTATTACTTTTCTAACCTGTGCATTTACTTTTCTTATATGTCTTACAGCTTCCACAATATTTCCTGTTCCTGGTTCCCCTTTTGTACGAAGCATGGAAGCTCCTTCTCCAATACGGCGAGCTGCTTCTCCAAGATCACGGCAACCGCAAACAAATGGTACTGTATATTCCTTTTTATTTAAATGGAATTCCTCATCTGCAGGAGTTAATATTTCACTTTCGTCAATATAGTCAACACCCATTGCTTCTAAAACTCTAGCTTCTAGAATATGTCCAATTCTGGCTTTGGCCATTACAGGTATTGTTACTGCATTCATCACCTCTTCAATAATACGAGGATCTGCCATTCTTGCTACTCCACCAGCTTTACGAATGTCCGATGGGACACGTTCCAATGCCATAACAGCAACTGCACCGGCTTCTTCCGCAATCTTTGCTTGCTCTGCGTTAATTACATCCATAATAACGCCGCCTTTTTGCATTTCTGCCATGCCGCGTTTTACTCTATCAGTTCCTGTTTTCATAAAACACTACCCCTTTTTTCTTTAAAGTGAGATTCCTATTAAGATTTTATGTTTAATAAACATTAAAAAGACACCATGTCAAGATGGTGTCTTTAAAAACTGCCATTGTATTATATTCCTTAAAACCACCCTTTTACCGTTGAAGTAACACTACCCCATATACCAGAAAAAAAGTGTCCAATTCCTCTCATCATTAAAACGAACCAGTTTGCCTTATCTACATCATTAGCCGCTACCACATCAACACTAGCCGATTTTTGACCATATAAAAATCCTAAATCATGTGAACCTTTATATTGTGCTACCAGTTTGCCGACAACTTCATTCTTTTTCACTGGTGCAACTAGATTACCGTCATTATCAAGCTTTTTCTTGTCTAGAACTAAGACAGGCTTATAATTCTTTTCTTCACCATTTTTCACAACTAGTTGAAGTGGTTCTTGTGTATTTATTTTTACGCTTTTTTCTTTCCCTTTTAATACAGGTAAAGTTTTATGTTTACTAATTTGATAGTTTTTAGGGTAAACTTCTTTAACAGAGAAATTACTGAAGGCATAGTCCATCATTTTTTTCGTTTCATCAAACCTTGAGCTTTTAGTACTATGTCCTTTTCCATCGGTTGCATTCAAAACGACAGTGATAACTCGCATCCCATTACGCTTAGCTGTTCCTGTAAAACAGGAACCTGCAAAATCAGTGGTACCAGTTTTTAAACCATCGACTCCATTGTCTTTAGAACCATATATTAATGATGGAAGCATCCAGTTCCAGTTTTCCATATTAATATTTTCACCTGGTCCTGCATGAAAAACCATTTTTGGAATACTCGATGTTTTCAACATTTCCGGATGATCATTTACTAAATGAAAGGCAAGTTTTGCTGCTGCTCTTGCAGACATTACATTTTCTTCAGTAGGGCCACCATATTTTTTAGGATACATACCTTGTAAATCTGAGTTATTTAATCCCGTGCTATTTACGAATTTGTAATCCTTCAATCCCAGTTCCTTTGCTTGTTCATTCATCATCTTCACAAAATTTGTTTCTGAACCTGCAATCGTTTCAGCAATTGCTATAGTTGCGGCATTTGCTGAATAAATAGCCATGGCATGGTATAAATCGATAATCTTATACTTCATGTCTTTTCTTAATGGAACATTTGAAAGAGTAGTATTATGGGAGATTTTAACCACATAATCACTCGGAGTATATTCTTGATCCCATTTTACTTTTCCGTCTTTAATAGATTCTAATAAAATATATTCTGTCATCATTTTTGACATAGATGCAATACCTAATGCAGTGTCTGCATTTTTTTCATAAAGCACCTTTCCAGTACTCGCTTCAATTACAATAGCAGCATTAGCATGAACATCTAAAATATCCTCACTTGCAAAAGCACTTTTCGGTAATTGAAACATACTAACTATTAATATTAATGCCAATGCACCGGCAAGAAATTTTTTAAGTTTATTTTTACCCTTCACTACAAACCCTCCATCATGATGAAATATACGCTTTCGTTATTGTAACATAGTTCGATTCTATTGAGTAGACGGAGGATATACCTAAGTAAAACAAAAAATGGTAGAAAACTGTTTTTTTAGTACAGATTTCTACCATTTTTTTATATTATATTCTCTTGAATGTTATGATAAGGAATAATTTGGAGCCTCTTTTGTTATTTGAACATCATGCGGATGACTTTCTCTAAGTCCTGCCCCAGTCATTCTAATGAATTGAGCTTCCTCCCTCAGAGCTTTTAGATCTTTAGTTCCACAATAGCCCATTCCGGATCGTAAACCGCCTATTAACTGATAAATAACCTCTTGTACGGATCCTTTATACGGAACCCTACCTTCAATTCCTTCTGGAACAAATTTTTTCGCATCCTCTTGAAAATAACGGTCTTTAGATCCTTGTTCCATTGCGGATACAGATCCCATACCACGATATACTTTAAAGCGGCGTCCTTGATAGATTTCCGTTTCTCCAGGACTTTCTGTTGTTCCAGCTAATAGACTTCCAAGCATAACAGCATGACCACCGGCAGCTAATGCTTTCACCACATCTCCGGAATATTTAATTCCACCATCTGCAATAATAGCTTTTCCTTGCTTACGCGCCTCTGTAGCACAATCGTAAATAGCAGTAATTTGCGGTACACCCACTCCTGCTACAACACGAGTAGTACATATAGAACCCGGACCTATACCAACTTTCACCACATCAGCTCCAGCTTCAAATAGTTCACGGGTTGCTTCAGCTGTTGCAACGTTTCCGGCAATAATATTTAAATTAGGATATGCTGCTCTAATTTCTTTTACCGTATTGATCACTCCAAAGGAATGTCCATGTGCGGTATCAATAACAATAACATCAACATTAGATTTAACAAGTTTTTCCACTCGTATTAAAGTGTCCTTTGTAACACCAACTGCTGCTCCAACTAGAAGTCTTCCATGCTTATCTTTGGATGAATTTGGAAATTCTATAACTTTTTCAATATCTTTTATGGTTATTAATCCTTTTAGAACACCATTATCATCTACTAGTGGAAGTTTTTCAATTTTACGTTTTTGAAGAATTTGTTCAGCTTCCTTTAATGTTGTACCAACAGGGGCTGTAACTAAATTTTCCTTTGTCATTACATCTGAAATTGGGATAGAGAAGTCTTGAATAAAGCGAAGATCACGGTTTGTAATAATACCTATTAATTTTTGTTCCTCCTCATTATTTACGATAGGAACACCAGATATACGATACTTACCCATTAAATGTTCTGCAGAAAATACTTGATGATCAGGAGTTAAAAAGAAAGGATCTGTTATAACGCCGCTTTCGGAACGTTTAACTTTATCAACTTGCTCAGCTTGCTGTTCAATACTCATATTTTTATGAATAATTCCAAGTCCACCTTGTCGTGCCAAAGAAATTGCCATTTCTGCTTCTGTTACGGTATCCATACCGGCACTAATAATCGGCATATTTAATTGCAGTGTTTCTGTTAAAGCAACCTTTAAGCTTACATCTTTAGGCAATACCTCTGATTTAGCTGGAATTAAAAGAACATCATCAAAAGTTAAGCCTTCTTTTGCAAATTTTGTATCCCACATAAATATTCCCTCCTGCACCAAAAAAATATTATTAGTAGGTTATCAATTGGATAAACTACTGTCAAGTACATACAAATATGTTCCACTTTTCTAATAATTTGGAGGTCCTATTATTGGATAGAAAAAAAATATGGCAGCAGTTAAACCATTTCCAATCTGCGAATTTTACTCAGAACTATTTAAAAAGTTGTTATAAAAATATCCCGGATGAGGGTGACTATAGCAAATGTGGATATGATAATTGTTTTCCTTTTATATATTATTTAGACCATGGTAAATTATATTACGATCAAGCAAGTATTGCTCCGTTGGCAATTAAACCAGTTCTTCTCTTTTACGGTCTAGTCCACCTCATAAAAGCATGTCTTTTAACAGTAGATCCTTATTATCCGGAAACTACTTCTGTACTCGCACATGGAGTTACATCACGCAAGAAAAAGAAACAGCAATATCAATTTATTTATGACGAAGTCAAGATTCAAAAACTCGGTTTATTTACCCACTTTTCAAAACAAATGTTTCACGTGAAACATTTAGAGGGTGAAAAGTTTATTATGAAGGACTTATTAATGCAGTTACCGGAAATGGACAGTTGTTTTGAATTTTTCCATAACACAAATATGATATATTTACACCGTAATGGTAATAAATACACTATTCCCTACAATGTTTTGGATTATTATCATAGAACGTTAGAATCCTTTAAAGAGTATATTGAGACCAAGAGTGTCTCCCCTGTTCAATGGCTGGAAGAAGAAAATCATCATATATCTTTTATAAGTGAAAAGGAACTATCTCTTCCATTTCGATATCA
>NZ_JAGYPI010000011.1:19087-20173 GCF_018343615.1 Bacillus sp. FJAT-49736
AGCTGGTGGTCTGGGCTGTTTCCCTTTTGACTACGGATCTTATCACTCGCAGTCTGACTCCCAAGCATAAGTATTTGGCATTCGGAGTTTGTCTGAATTCGGTAACCCGATGAGGGCCCCTAGTCCAAACAGTGCTCTACCTCCAATACTCTTCATCTTGAGGCTAGCCCTAAAGCTATTTCGGAGAGAACCAGCTATCTCCAAGTTCGATTGGAATTTCTCCGCTACCCACACCTCATCCCCGCACTTTTCAACGTGCGTGGGTTCGGGCCTCCAGTAAGTGTTACCTTACCTTCACCCTGGACATGGGTAGATCACCTGGTTTCGGGTCTACGACCTCATACTATGTTCGCCCTATTCAGACTCGCTTTCGCTGCGGCTCCGCCTCATCAGCTTAACCTTGCATGAAATCGTAACTCGCCGGTTCATTCTACAAAAGGCACGCTATCACCCGGCATTTTTCCAAAGGAAAATATGCACAGGGCTCTAACTACTTGTAGGCACACGGTTTCAGGTTCTCTTTCACTCCCCTCCCGGGGTGCTTTTCACCTTTCCCTCACGGTACTGGTTCACTATCGGTCACTAGGGAGTATTTAGCCTTGGGAGATGGTCCTCCCTGCTTCCGACGGGATTTCACGTGTCCCGCCGTACTCAGGATCCACTCTGGAGGGAACGAAGTTTCAACTACAGGGTTGTTACCTTCTTTGACGGGCCTTTCCAGACCTCTTCATCTACTCCGTTCCTTTGTAACTCCGTATAGAGTGTCCTACAACCCCAAGAGGCAAGCCTCTTGGTTTGGGCTTCTTCCGTTTCGCTCGCCGCTACTCAGGAAATCGCAATTGCTTTCTCTTCCTCCGGGTACTTAGATGTTTCAGTTCCCCGGGTCTGCCTTCCTTATCCTATGTATTCAGATAAGGATACTGCTCCATTACGAGCAGTGGGTTCCCCCATTCGGAAATCTCCGGATCAAAGCTTGCTTACAGCTCCCCGAAGCATATCGGTGTTAGTCCCGTCCTTCATCGGCTCCTAGTGCCAAGGCATCCACCGTGCGCCCTTACTAACTTAACCTATAAGGTTATTACTACT
>NZ_JAGYPI010000012.1 GCF_018343615.1 Bacillus sp. FJAT-49736
CTGGCTTATTGGCTGGAAAGTCATACCCGCAGAGGCTCCATGTCAAACTAGCACGATACAAACAGCTTACATCTTAATAATCACAAAGACTTAACTTTTTTGTGTCCAAGATATTGACTCAAATCCATTTTATATTCTGTTAATCTGTCAATCATTGACAAACTTTTGTTACCTAAAATATTTTGAAAATTAATTAATTCAGATAAAGATGCATTAATTTCCCTTAATAAATTGGATAATGTCTCGAATTTTTCCGATATACGCGATTCTGTATCAAAACTGGATTCTGTAATTAAAGTCCCCTTCCATAAATGACTATCCTTTTGTTTAACAAGATCCTTCATTTTCTCAAATAAACCAAGAAAATCTTCCATTTCATTTAATTTGTTCTGGTCAATTTTCTCTACATCTTTTATATCAAATAATAAGTCTGGTACACTGTCTAACCTTCCAAGGCGACCATGTATTTTTTGAGGTGTCTGGTTTAACAATGTTAATTTAGTATGTAAACTCGATACATAATCATTAAGCTGTTTTTTTATCCGATCAAATTTTGAAAAATACGGAAATTCATCATTCGCATTTTTCGTTGTATTAAGGGACTTAGAAAGATCCTGTAATAAGGATTTTTTATTCGAATTATGGTTATGTAAATCAAGACAGTAATCGCCCAGACCCTTTTCATCAATTCTCTTCTTAACTACTTCCAACGCCGCTTTTTTTTCACTGACAAATAATACTTTTTTTCCTAAGGCTAAAAATTCTGCGATTATATTTGCAATGGTTTGACTCTTACCTGTTCCAGGAGGTCCTTGCATTACAAAATTTCGTCCATTTTTTGCAGCAAGAATAGCTTCTTGTTGACTAGAATCTGCATCCAAAATTTGAAAGTTCTCCATTGATTTTGCAGTTTTATCATACTCTTCAATCGTTGGAACGGAATCACTTTTATTCTCATCATACTCATCATTAACACCAGCTAGTGAGCGGACAATGGAGTTCTCTTTAATCAGGTCCTCATACTGATCAAAATCTTTATACATGACAAGTTTACTAAATGAGAATAATCCAATATATGCTTCACTTGTTATTTCCCAATTACTTTCTAATTTCAATTCATTTGCGTAGAAATTAAATAATTCATCAAACGTTTCTCCATCAAATTGATCAATAGGAGGAAGGTTAATTCCAAAATCAATTTTAAACTTTTGCTCCAGAACTGGGTTCAAAACAATATCATCATCTAACTTAGCAATATAAAATGGCTCCTTAGAAGATTCTCTGTAAAGGTCAATCGGAATTAAAAAGAGGGGGGATTTTAAAAGATCTTTACTATGACTAACCTCGTACCAATTAAGAAAACCACATGCCAAATAAAGCGTGTTTACACCTTTTTCTTCGATAGAGGATTTCATTTTTAATCGTAATTCATTAAGATTTTTTTCAAATTTATTCTGAAGTTTAATTAAAGTTTCTTCTAATAACACTAATTCTTCAGTAGATAATTTATTTAAACTATGGTGCTAGTATAGTTCCGTGGACACAACTTAGTTAAGTGCTAAAATAGAACAACGAAAGGTTGTGTCCATATGGGAAACAAAAATACAGGCAAAAAATATAATGAAGATTTTAAAAAAATGGTCGTTGATTTATATAACTCGGGTAACTCAGCTAAAGATTTAAGTAGCGAATATGGCGTTTCTGAAGTAACTATTTATACATGGATTAAGAAGTTTTCACCTATGGAAACAGAGGATGGAACATCAATTACCTCTGATGAGATTGCCAAAATGAAAAAAGAAATGCTCCGTCTCCAGGAAGAAAATGAAATCTTAAAAAAGGCTCTGGCCAGATTTGCGAAAAAGTAAAAACAACTGAGTTGATAAAAGTACTTGTAGATCTTCAAGACCAACATGACACACAAACACTGTGTGGTGTACTTGGTATTGCCAAAAGCACCTTTTACCAGTCATTCAAAAAAACAGAGTCTAACCGTGAACGTGAGAACAAACAACTAACGAAAAGAATCAAAGAGATTTATAGAGAAAGTAAAATGCGTTACGGCGCGCCTAAAATTCACAACCTCCTCGAAAAAGAAGGATATAATGTGAGTGTGAAGCGTGTACAACGGTTAATGAAGGCCGCTGGCCTTTTCTCCATTGTAAAGAAGAAATTTCGTCCTCAATCTAGTAAAACGAAGGTGATGGAGCGTGAAAACCTGCTAGATCAAGACTTTACTACCTCTACTATCAATGAAAAATGGGGTGCTGATATCACATATATAAACACGCTGAGAGACGGTTGGTGTTATCTTGCTTCCGTCATGGATTTGCATTCTAAAAAAATCGTTGGATATTCATTTGGACGTAAAATGACGACTGATTTGGTAATAAGTGCTTTAAATAATGCTTTGGATACTCAACATACAAGAGAAGGGTTAATCCTGCATTCCGATTTAGGTTCCCAGTATACCAGTGAAGATTTTCAAAAGCTTTGCGAAACAAGAAAGATAAAACAATCCTTCAGTAAAAAGGGCTGCCCATATGATAATGCCTGTCTAGAATCATTTCATGCCATTTTAAAGAAGGAAGAAGTCAATCATGTTACCTATTTAGACTACAAAACTGCGAATCTAGCAATATTTCAATTTATCGAAGGTTGGTATAACCGTAAAAGAATTCACAGTGGTGTAGACTACAAAACACCACAAGATATTGAAGATCAAACAAAAACAGCATAAAGCTTGTGCAGCTCAAACCTAGCTGGATATCCACCGCACTCATGGTTTTACATGGAGTGGAGGGCATGATAGCTTTGATGGCATTGCCAAGTTTTATGAAAGCTGGCTTATTGGCTGGAAAGTCATACCCGCAGAGGCTCCATGTCAAACTAGCACGATACAAACAGCTTACATCTTAATAATCACAAAGACTTAACTTTTTTGTGTCCAAGATATTGACTCAAATCCACTAACAGATGGTTTCTTTTGTTTATCTACTTCTTGTTCTAAATCAACTAACGACCTTACCATAAGAGCTTTTCCATTATTTAATAAATCAAAGACTTCATTAACATCTTTTGATATTTTAATAGTAGATTTGTTTGTTTTAAAATTCAGCAATCGATTCCTTTTAGTCATATCTAAGAGTCGGGATTTCCAATGTTGAATTTTTATATCAAGTTTGCGTTCTTCCATTTTCCACATTTTCCCCCTAAAAAACTCGTTTCCTATTTAAAACTATTTACCTATTCTTATTATCAAAATACCATAATATCCCTAAATATCAACTACAAAATTCTCTATATTATCGCCATTTTCTACAATATTCAATTTACGATAAGATGCTCTTATTCCCAATAATTCTTATTTGATTAGTGAATTACCTGCATGTTAATATAGCAAAAGACAGATTAAAACAAATAATACAAATCAAGAGGCTGGGACAAAACCCACCTCTTAGATGAAAAAGCCGGTGAAATTTTACAACGAGTAAAATTTCACCGGCTTTGATTTTTTTTACAATAAGATAAGGATCACTTCTGAAAAAAATAAGTTACCACACAAAATAAAATAAGGAGCTTGATATGGTTATTTAATCCTAGCAGAACGAACAATAAAAAACACAATCGTACCAATTATAATAACTAGTATAATTGGAATTTCCCAAATACCTAGTCCTACATTATTTTTCATAGTCAATTGGATCCATTGCCAGCTATAATATACAAATAATAATGTGCTCTCTGCCTTGAAAACATTCATCATTTGTCTAGCATTCTTATATTGCTTTTCGATATTAACTTCTGATAAATGCGAGTAATTGAAAGTATGAGGAAATCGTTCAAGAATAGTCAACCCTAATGCGATTACGATAGATACTGCAGGAAGGACCCAAAGCATACCTTTATTCCCCCACCCGTCCGGCACGTCTCCATTAAAATGAATAGGGATTCTGCTTGATAATGATGGGTATTCGAACATTAAATAAACAATATTTCCGATTATCAATAGTAAACAAAAGATATCTAATATAATTTCTATCTTTGATCTAGGAATGTTTAATTTTGGCCGTTTCATTATTTCCACTATTCGCTCCCCCTTTATCTCTTATATACAGCATCATGCCATTTTTTTAGGACACTTTGAATTTCTCCCCGGGAAATTTCCCCATATTCGATATACCCTAATCGAAAATATAAAGATTTTAGGAAATTCATGATATTGGTTTTTATCCTATAAAAATGGAATGAAAACCCTTCTTTTTTAAATACTTCATGCAAATTATCGCTGACAGAACCCACCCAATTTCCCAATATTTCATCGCTCATTCCATTATCCAATAATGCTTCGATAGCGAATATCAATCTCTCATCTTCATCATCTGTGTACACACCGTTTTTCAATAGGCAAGAGAGAATTGCTTGTAATGCATCCGGTATATAAGCTGACTGAAAAGCTGGATGTAAGATAGCGGTTGTTACCAGATCGGCTCCATGAGCAATACTATGCGCCCACCCCTTGTCCTCTACATACCCCCGGACATCCTTCTCTTGCAGTAAATAATGAAAACTACACTGAATAGCTTGATCTGCAAGCGAACTTGGAAGGAACTTTTCCTTTATATCTAAATGTAATACTAGCTGAGCACAAAGTGCAGAAAATGATCGAGTAAAAACAGAATCCGACTTCTCCTCACCTATTTTATAAAATAGATATTCTGAACTTATACAGGTTTCTAATATATTTTCCATTCGTGTATAATCAATCAATTTATTTCCTATAAATCTGCAAAATGTTGAATATATCAAGTGGTCTCTTAATTCAGGATTCACGTCTCCAATATTCTCCAACATTTGTTCCGTTAGTACTTCTAGATTTATATTAGATATTTCTTCAACTGATAATTCCTTTAACTTCAAAAGTTGATTCTTTAGATTCATTTCATCTACCTCGTCGTCATTCACTTTTATCTATAGCTGTTGTTTTTTAACATATCAATCGCCACGTTCAAATCGATATCTTCAAAAATATGATTTGGTGTCCATGGAATATGCACATGTGGAATAACACCAACCTCGGTCATACCTCTTCCCTCATCAATTCTAGAAAGTCTGGAGGTTGGATACCATAATTCAAATAAGCCATCCCAGCTCATAACAGCTAAATTTGAATAGTCATTTAATCCTGCTGTCGCTCTGCCAATTACGGTTACTTTATTTGACATTTTACAAGTTTCTACAAACGAGTCCCCTGAGCTACCACAAGTCACATCAGCTAATACTATTACTCTCTCTGGACTCCTTCTTCCTTCGATTAGTTCATCTTCCTCTAACTCGGAAAAATCAAATTCTACAAAGCCTTTGCCTTTATTTTTCTCCCATTCACGTAAAAGGATATTTATCACTTTGATAGTACCTTCATCTTGAATGTCTTTAAGAGAATTTCGGAAAGATTTTACTCTTAATTCATAATTTCGATCCGAACAATTAGTTAGCATAATTTCTCCGTCTTCATTAAGATTAGTTACCTGTTCCGGGAAAATGTATGGCAATAATGGATAGTAAGCCGAATCGCTTCCTCCATAATTAACTCTTACGTCTATAATTAAATCCTTACAATGATCTAATTTTTCTTTATGGGACTCGACTAGTCGATTTATTGCATCCGGATTATCAAAATCGGTTAAAGTCATTAATTGAATATTTTTATCTAAACTTTTCAAGGAATATTGCGGAATATATTTAGAACTTTCATATTGATTTAACTCCATCATACTTTTTGCTCCACTAAGATTCTCCACCTCACAAAATGAGTATTCACGAATGATCTTATCCCAGTTCTCTCTTTCTTGATTATTTTCTCCTAATCTTCTTTTATGTATTTCCAACAATTCCGGAATACTCTTATTCTCAAGTGATACGATTGAAAATCCTTTTTCCAATCTTGTTTCATTACTAACTGCTGTAATATATAAACGGTCATTATATCTTCTTACTTTAAACCCTGAGTCATATTGTTTTTGATTTTCATTTGTTATGTGTCTAAAAGACATATGATGATCTTTGAAATCGAGCAAATAGTCCTGAACTATTTTTACAAATTGGGTAGGTGTTAATTCATTTTTAACTTCCAAGCTCTCAATTTCTTTTGCATAAACGTCCGGATTATCCCAACCTTTTTTATCTTCACAACCGGAATAATCATGCTGAGTAATGGAAACGATTTCTTGAAATATCTCTTGATACATTCTGATCATCCTTTTTTAAAATAGTAACTATTTCCTATACTTGTTAATTTCATTACTATTCCGGAAAAATCCTGCTAAAACGAATAAATAACCTCTATATACTGTTTCCACTTTTGAGCCATGTATAGCCTTGTCTGCATTCGTCTTTCTGAATAGGGATCCTCTCCTTCCCTCCACTCTAAATCAAGGGAAACACTATAACCAGTTATTTCCTCTAATGCTTCACAACGATTTCCAAAGCTCCAATGAGATTTGCAAAAACTTAAAAATTGGTTCCTAATGAATATCAAATTTATCATAAAGTGGACTCAAGTTCCGTTATATAGAAAATATATAGGAAAATCACTGTTTTTTCGCAAAATAAGGAACGTATGTCCGCAAACATAACGTTTTATCGTATTTTTTCACATACAGCGGAACGTGTGTCCTCCAAACCTAGAAGAATACAAAACTCACTACCTCACAGAATTTATGCCCAATTAATTTTCCAATACTAATAAATAGACCAAATCGATTTTTCGATTTGGTCATCTAATTTTATGCTAATTAAAAAAGCTTCCTCTAATAATGTCTAACATTTCCCTTGGTCTAATATCTAATAATGCACACTCATCAATACTCACCAAATCGGTTCATATGTCCCTCTATTCCGATTTGGATCCGTGAATTCTCCTGCAGTGCCTGTTCCAAATTCGCCTTCTATTATTTCTGCCAAATAGAAATATTGTGTACCATTGTGTTTTATGCTTACAATTAATTCCTTTATTTCAATCGTAACACCTAACTCTTCAAAACCCTCTCTTACTGTCGCATCTTCCGGCGTTTCTCCATCTTCTATACCTCCACCGGGAAAAACATAATATATGATGTTTTCCTTATTCCGTTTGATAAGCCCAATTCTTCCCTTTTCCTTATCAATAAGAACTGCGGATCCTCTATTTCGCAAAGATGATAGCCTCCATTAGTTTTTTGAAACTTTCCCCAAAAAATAATTTTACTTTTATTGTAAACGGACATACTAATATTGCCAAGTTTTTCGGGGTTAATTTGTCAGATTTTTCAAAGGTTGATGTTTTGAATTATGGAGGAGAAGATGAAGTGAAAAAAGCAGTACTAATAAGGAAAGTGAAGTTTGTATTTAGTCCGATTAAAAAATATGCTTTTGATGGCGGATTTCGAAGAAGAGTTCTATATACAAAATACCTAGAGAAAAAGCCGCTTAAGGAGAAAACCATTTTATATGAGTCCTACCATGGTCAAAGTATGACAGGAAACCCATATGCAGTATTTAAATACTTAATCAATAACGAGAAATATAAGGATTATGTTCATGTATGGGTTGTTCAAGATGATACAGTTATTCACGAAAAGTATAAGCATATTCGCAATGTTAAATTTGTTCGAAAAGAAAGCAATCAATATATAATTTATCTTGCAACTGCTAAGTATTTAATTAATGATACTACGTTTCCTTACTATTTTCAGAAAAGAAAAGACCAAATATATGCTAATATCTGGCATGGAACACCCTTAAAGACGATGGGAATACATATTAAAAATAGAGGATATACCGATCACAAAAATATTCAACGGAATTTTCTTTTCACAGATTTTATGGTTAATCCAAATAAATTTACAGCGGAAAAGCTTCTGCATTCTCATGATGTCTATAGTATCTTTAATGGAAAAATATTAGATTCTGGATATCCGCGTGTAGATTTAATGGTACATGCAAATAAGGAGGAAATGAGGAATATATTATCCGTTCCAAGTGAAAAAAAAGTAATTCTATATGCGCCGACATGGAGAGGAAAGTTGGGCAGTGAAAAAGACGAGAGCGAGAAGCTGCTCAAGGATATGAATCTTCTAAAGGAGCACATTAGTGATGAGTATATCATTTTATTAAAGTCGCATTATTATGCTTACAAATTTTTTGAGGAGCAAGGACTGGCAGATCTATGTGTTCCGAATAAGCTTGATACGAACGAAGTATTATCTATTGTGGATATTTTAATAACGGATTACTCTAGTATTTTCTTTGATTTTCTTCCATCGAAAAAGCCGATTATCTTCTATGCCTATGATGAGGAGCAATATCAAAGAGAACGTGGAACCTATATCCCGATGGACCAATTACCAGGGCCATTATGTCATCATTTAGCCGAAGTGGCAGATTCCATTAATCATATTAAGCTTATCAAAGACCGATTTCGTATTAAGTATGAAGAATTTTTAGAGGAATTTTGCTACCATGATGATGGAAAAGCGACAGCACGCTTTGTAGAAACAGTACTAGAGGGAAAACAATCTGATAACCTTATGCAAACACTCTCCAATAAAACAAAAATTCTTATCTATGGAGGAGGTTTTTTAAATAATGGCATTACCTCCTCTGTTATTAACTTATTAAATGCGATTGATTATGATCATTATGATGTAACCATTATGGATTTCTCTGATAATAACAAGCCAGAAAAATGGAAAAACATTGAAAAGCTAAACAAAAATATTCACTTTATTCATAGAATGGGCACTTGGAACGCCACTCTTCTTGAATGGTACCGCCATGCCTTAATCCTTCGAAGAGGGATATATACTGCTACGATGCAGAGAATCGTCCCCATTAAAATGTACAAAAGAGAACTAGAGAGAATTATCGGCAACACGTCCTATGATATTGGAATAGATTTCAGCGGATACAGTCCATTTTGGGCATCTATAATAGCTTTTGGCGATTTCAAAAAGAAAAGCATTTATTTGCATAATGATATGGGACAAGAAATCAATAAGAAGGTGAATAATAAATATCCGCATCGCCAGAATTTGAAAGTAATTTTTTCCTTATATAATTTTTTCGATAATGTAGTTTCTGTATCTAAATTAACTAATGAACAAAATAAAAAGAGCTTACAGAAAGTTGTTAAGAATATAGAGGATCGTATGAAATACGTTATTAATAACATTGATTACGAACAGATCCTCACACAAAAAGAGGAATTTTCCGAGGAATTTGTAATAAAGTTTAAGGATAAAAACTATATGCTATCCGTTCATAACGACAATCATAATCATTTAGAGCTAACTGGATATCAAATGCCAGATGAAAATGATATCAATTTCATCAATATTGGCAGACTAAGTCCGGAAAAGGATCATGCAAAATTAATTGCTGCATTTTCTCATATAGCAGCAAATCACCCAAAAGCAAAGCTCTTTATTGTCGGTGATGGTGATTTAAAGACATCCTTATTGGAATTAGTAAAAAATCTAAAATTAGAGGAAAAAGTTACTTTCACAGGTCAAATCAGCAATCCATATGCCCTGCTTCATAAATGTGATTGTTTCGTGCTATCCTCTAACCATGAAGGGCAGCCAATGGTTCTGCTTGAAGCGTTAACACTTGGTAAACCAGTAATTGTAACGGATATTCCAGGTTCCAGAAGTGTCATTGAAGGCGGACATGGGTTAATAGTGGAAAACTCCATTAAAGGACTCATTGATGGAATGGAGCATTTTATAAATGGAAAAGAGCTTTTGGAAAGACAGTTTGACTATGTCAGCTACCGTCAAGAAGCGATGAAAATGTTCTATGAAAAAATATGTTCACGAGAAAGCCAAACTGGCTAATTTAATCAAGGAAGTCCCGGGTGCCTGGCGCCATATGGGACTTCCTTTTCATTTTTGCAGATGCTCGACAAATTGTTTGATTAATTTTGCAGTAAGACCCCAGATGACAAACTCCTCATAATAATAAAAATACTCATTCAATTTCCTTGGCTGCCATTTATATTTTTCTCCGCCATGAATAAGGCTGTAAGGAAAGCTTTCTTCCGGTTCTGCATGGAAATTTACTTTAAAACAATCAGGAGGATTCATCATGAAAAAGGAAAGCGGAACGGTAAACACCTTTTCCACTTCAGAAGGATTTGGTTTAATGAGTTCAGGCTTGGATAGATACCCCACAAATGGATAGATAATTGTTCCATATGGTGAAATATTAAAATCCAATGGAGCAACAATAGAAATTAGTTCTTGAGGAATACCCAATTCCTCTACTGTTTCACGTACAGCTGTGACTTGTTCATTTTCATCTTCCTCATCCATTTTTCCTCCGGGAAGGCAAATTTCACCTGGTTGTCTTCTTAAACTTAAGGCGCGTACCTCAAATAATATATGTAGTTCATCCTCTATTTTTATTAGTGGGATTAATACTGCAAATTTCGTGAAGTTTTGCATATCCGCAATAGTTGGTGTTCGATTTTCTAAGCTAGTTATTATTTTTTCAAGATCCATCCTTCCCCCTCCTTTTGCCTTGGTTATTAATGAAGGAATACTTGTAATGTTATATATTCGCCCTTATGATGAAAATTCCTTCGAAGAAAAGGATATATCCCCATTGTCACAGCATGTTCATATTTTTTTATAATGAAAAAAAAGGCTTATGTTATAATTCCACTAAGCAATATTCAAATAATTGAGAATAATGTTCTCTTTTAAAGAAAGGTGGAATGCATTTGACACACAAGAAAAAAGGATTTTTAGAGAAATGGAAGCTCCCAACCTTACTTTTAATTGGCATAGGGGTATCAGGGCTAGGTGATTTTGTCTATCTAATTGCCATCAATTTGCTTATTTTGGATATGACACATTCTGCTGCTGCAGTTGCCGGTCTTTGGATTATTGGACCAATTGTTGCGATCCTGACAAATTTTTGGTCTGGAGGTTTTATTGACAGAGGAAATAAACGAAACATATTGATTTTGACCGATATCGTACGGGCCATATCAGTCGCCATCATTCCATTATTATCATCCATATGGTCCATTTATATGATGCTTGTTATCATAAGCCTTGCAAAAGCTTTTTTCACCCCTGCCTCCACAACTTACATAACAAAATTAATTCCCCATCATCAGCGCAAAAAATTTAA
>NZ_JAGYPI010000013.1:0-3193 GCF_018343615.1 Bacillus sp. FJAT-49736
AGTAGTAATAACCTTATAGGTTAAGTTAGTAAGGGCGCACGGTGGATGCCTTGGCACTAGGAGCCGATGAAGGACGGGACTAACACCGATATGCTTCGGGGAGCTGTAAGCAAGCTTTGATCCGGAGATTTCCGAATGGGGGAACCCACTGCTCGTAATGGAGCAGTATCCTTATCTGAATACATAGGATAAGGAAGGCAGACCCGGGGAACTGAAACATCTAAGTACCCGGAGGAAGAGAAAGCAATTGCGATTTCCTGAGTAGCGGCGAGCGAAACGGAAGAAGCCCAAACCAAGAGGCTTGCCTCTTGGGGTTGTAGGACACTCTATACGGAGTTACAAAGGAACGGAGTAGATGAAGAGGTCTGGAAAGGCCCGTCAAAGAAGGTAACAACCCTGTAGTTGAAACTTCGTTCCCTCCAGAGTGGATCCTGAGTACGGCGGGACACGTGAAATCCCGTCGGAAGCAGGGAGGACCATCTCCCAAGGCTAAATACTCCCTAGTGACCGATAGTGAACCAGTACCGTGAGGGAAAGGTGAAAAGCACCCCGGGAGGGGAGTGAAAGAGAACCTGAAACCGTGTGCCTACAAGTAGTTAGAGCCCTGTGCATATTTTCCTTTGGAAAAATGCCGGGTGATAGCGTGCCTTTTGTAGAATGAACCGGCGAGTTACGATTTCATGCAAGGTTAAGCTGATGAGGCGGAGCCGCAGCGAAAGCGAGTCTGAATAGGGCGAACATAGTATGAGGTCGTAGACCCGAAACCAGGTGATCTACCCATGTCCAGGGTGAAGGTAAGGTAACACTTACTGGAGGCCCGAACCCACGCACGTTGAAAAGTGCGGGGATGAGGTGTGGGTAGCGGAGAAATTCCAATCGAACTTGGAGATAGCTGGTTCTCTCCGAAATAGCTTTAGGGCTAGCCTCAAGATGAAGAGTATTGGAGGTAGAGCACTGTTTGGACTAGGGGCCCTCATCGGGTTACCGAATTCAGACAAACTCCGAATGCCAAATACTTATGCTTGGGAGTCAGACTGCGAGTGATAAGATCCGTAGTCAAAAGGGAAACAGCCCAGACCACCAGCTAAGGTCCCAAAGTATACGTTAAGTGGAAAAGGATGTGGAGTTGCTTAGACAACCAGGATGTTGGCTTAGAAGCAGCCACCATTTAAAGAGTGCGTAATAGCTCACTGGTCGAGTGACTCTGCGCCGAAAATGTACCGGGGCTAAACGTATCACCGAAGCTGTGGATGGACACCGTAGGTGTCCGTGGTAGGAGAGCGTTCTAAGGGCGGTGAAGCCAGACCGGAAGGACTGGTGGAGCGCTTAGAAGTGAGAATGCCGGTATGAGTAGCGAAAGAAGGGTGAGAATCCCTTCCACCGAATGCCTAAGGTTTCCTGAGGAAGGCTCGTCCGCTCAGGGTTAGTCGGGACCTAAGCCGAGGCCGAAAGGCGTAGGCGATGGACAACAGGTTGATATTCCTGTACCACCTCTTTACCGTTTGAACGATGGGGGGACGCAGGAGGATAGGGTAAGCGCACTGTTGGATATGTGCGTCCAAGCAGTTAGGCTGGTTACGAGGCAAATCCCGTAACCGTGAAGGCGGAGCTGTGATGGCGAGGGAAATATAGTACCGAAGTTCCTGATTCCACACTGCCAAGAAAATCCTCTAGTGAGGTAAAAGGTGCCCGTACCGCAAACCGACACAGGTAGGCGAGGAGAGAATCCTAAGGTGAGCGAGAGAACTCTCGTTAAGGAACTCGGCAAAATGACCCCGTAACTTCGGGAGAAGGGGTGCTCTGGTAGGGTGCAAGCCCGAGAGAGCCGCAGTGAATAGGCCCAGGCGACTGTTTAGCAAAAACACAGGTCTCTGCGAAGCCGCAAGGCGAAGTATAGGGGCTGACGCCTGCCCGGTGCTGGAAGGTTAAGAGGAGGGGTTAGCGCAAGCGAAGCTCTGAATTGAAGCCCCAGTAAACGGCGGCCGTAACTATAACGGTCCTAAGGTAGCGAAATTCCTTGTCAGGTAAGTTCTGACCCGCACGAAAGGCGTAACGATCTGGGCACTGTCTCAACGAGAGACTCGGTGAAATTATAGTACCTGTGAAGATGCAGGTTACCCGCGACAGGACGGAAAGACCCCGTGGAGCTTTACTGCAGCTTGATATTGAATTTTGGTACAGCTTGTACAGGATAGGTAGGAGCCTTTGAAGCCGGAGCGCCAGCTTCGGTGGAGGCGTCGGTGGGATACTACCCTGGCTGTATTGAAATTCTAACCCGCACCCCTCAATCGGGGTGGGAGACAGTGTCAGGCAGGCAGTTTGACTGGGGCGGTCGCCTCCTAAAGAGTAACGGAGGCGCCCAAAGGTTCCCTCAGAATGGTTGGAAATCATTCGTAGAGTGTAAAGGCACAAGGGAGCTTGACTGCGAGACCTACAAGTCGAGCAGGGACGAAAGTCGGGCTTAGTGATCCGGTGGTTCCGCATGGAAGGGCCATCGCTCAACGGATAAAAGCTACCCCGGGGATAACAGGCTTATCTCCCCCAAGAGTCCACATCGACGGGGAGGTTTGGCACCTCGATGTCGGCTCATCGCATCCTGGGGCTGTAGTCGGTCCCAAGGGTTGGGCTGTTCGCCCATTAAAGCGGTACGCGAGCTGGGTTCAGAACGTCGTGAGACAGTTCGGTCCCTATCCGTCGTGGGCGTAGGAAATTTGAGAGGAGCTGTCCTTAGTACGAGAGGACCGGGATGGACGCACCGCTGGTGTACCAGTTGTCTTGCCAAAGGCATCGCTGGGTAGCTATGTGCGGAAGGGATAAGTGCTGAAAGCATCTAAGCATGAAGCCCCCCTCAAGATGAGATTTCCCATAGCGTCAAGCTAGTAAGATCCCTGAAAGATGATCAGGTTGATAGGTTCGAGGTGGAAGTGTGGCGACACATGGAGCTGACGAATACTAATCGATCGAGGACTTAACCAAAAAAGCGATTCTCTTTACTTGATTCTTCTGCAGTATTTAGTTTTGAGGGAACAAACCCTTACAAAAAGAAAGTTATTTTGCGTTCAGCAAAAAACTGAGGTCTGGTAATAATGGCGAGAAGGTCACACCCGTTCCCATCCCGAACACGGAAGTTAAGCTTCTCAGCGCCGATGGTAGTTGGGGGCTCTCCCCCTGCAAGAGTAGGACGTTGCCAGGC
>NZ_JAGYPI010000002.1:1587-928614 GCF_018343615.1 Bacillus sp. FJAT-49736
CAGGCAGGTTACCCACGTGTTACTCACCCGTCCGCCGCTAATCATCAGGGAGCAAGCTCCCATCTGATTCGCTCGACTTGCATGTATTAGGCACGCCGCCAGCGTTCGTCCTGAGCCAGGATCAAACTCTCCAAAAAAGTGTTTGATTAGCTCATAAAAAATTTAAAACATTGACGTTTTGTTCTGTTTAGTTTTCAAAGATCAATCTGTCGTTCCCTCTCAGAAGCGACTTTTATATAATATCATTTTATCCGAAGTGTTGTCAACACTTTTTTAAAAGAATGTTTTTGAAAAGTTTTTCTTTCAAGTCACTTTCTCTATCGGACGAATAATAATATACCATGGATACTATATGATTGCAATACTATTTTAAGATAAATTTTTATCTAGACAGCTTATGCTCATACTTTGTCCCATATACAAATATATTAGCAAAAACCAATAATAAATGGAAGGTGTATTTCAAGATGGCAATGAATTTTGCATTCGGATTATCCATATTAATGACGGTTTATTTGTTTTTTTATGCTTTCTCCGAAATAAAAAAAGAATACAAGACCGTATCACCAATAAATTATTTATTAGCTATCATAATGGCCTTTGTATTCTCTGGAATAGCATATTTATTCATTTAAAGTCGTTTTTCATGAGATAATTGTTGATTTATTGATTAAGTTCTTTTTGGGGGGATTTATCAAAAACAAAAACCAGAACGCTAAATATTATGATAATACCGCCTATTACCTGAGTCATAATGATTTTTTCATTAAATATATAATACGCTAGAATAGCGGCTCCAATAGGTTCAAAAAGGATTGCCATTGAAATGGTAGATGTGCTGATCCATTTTATACACCAATTAAAAATTGTATGCCCTAATAATGTAGGAAAAATAGCAAGCAATAAAAAATAAATCCAGTCCTGTGATGGTAAATGATAAAACGGTTCTTGCTTTATTACAACGTATATAAAAAGAACAATAGAGCTTATCCCATATACAATAAAAGTATAGGTCATTAAGGAAAGTCTTTTTCTAATATTTTGTCCTATTAATAAATATCCTGTTATGAGCGCACACGCTGCGAGTGCAATTAAGTCACCCATTAGTGCTTTTCCATTAATAGCGAAATCCCCCCAGCTTATAATAAAGCTTCCGATTACTGCAACTATCCCGCTAATAATGGATTTCAAAGAAAAAGATTCCTTGAAAATAAAAAAGGTTCCCACGAAAGCAAATAGAGGTTGAAGGGTAACAAGAACAGTGGAACTGGCTACAGATGTAAGATTCAGTGATTCAAACCATAAAATAAAATGAAATGCTAAAAACACCCCGGCAAAAATAGATTTAATCCAGTCACCTACAGAAATAAAACGAAGCTCTTTTACATTTTTAATTAGAAAAAGCGGAAGCATTAAAAGAACAGTGAAAAATAATCGATAGAATGCAATTACTCCTGCATCTGCGGATGATAATTTTACTAGAATAGCAGAAGTGGAGACAGCAATAACTCCAACCATTAACGCGATGTATGATTGTATTTTTGTAGTTTTCATTATTTTCTCCTTTTACAGCATTTTTAGATGTGTTAAAATGACTTACACCATTTTAAACCCTTTTCACTGCAAATTCCATCTGATTTATAAAAATAATATACAAAATAAAAGGGGTTCACTATATTGGAATTAATAGATAACCAGATACTATTAAAATTAGGAATTTCAGCAATACTCGGACTAATTATTGGCTTGGAGAGGGAATTAAAAAGGAAGCCTGCAGGGTTGAAAACTAGTCTTGTCATTTCGATTACAAGTTGTTTATTAACCATTGTATCAATCCAATCTGCCTATACATTCCCAAAATTCCATAACGTACCAGTCAATATGGATCCTCTTCGACTTGCTGCACAGATCGTCTCAGGAATCGGTTTTCTTGGTGCGGGAGTTATTTTAAAAAAGGGTAATGATAATATTACAGGACTGACAACCTCAGCAATGATTTGGGGAGCTGGGGCGATTGGGATTGCCGTAGGGGCTTCATTTTACTTAGAAGCTATAGCTGGTGTTGTTTTATTAATGATTAGTGTGGAAATCATTCCTGCTTTTCTCAGAAAAGTCGGTTTAAAGCAATTAAGCCAAAAGGATATTCAAATTAAAATTATTGTTCAGCATAAAGAAAATATTGATAGCGTTATTTCTAATTTAGAAACGATGCAAATTACATTAGAAAGCATAAGAATAAGAGATTTACTGGATAAAGGTCATTTAATCGAGCTTAAGGCGTTAGTCGGTTATAGGAAGCCTGTTTCTGAAATCTATACTGAAATATCAGATATAAAAGATGTTATTAGCACAGATATCGAAATTTAATAGCGGCCCCAAACGGAGCCGCCTTTTTTCAATTAATCTAATAAACTCTTTTGACACCTAAATAAATTGGTTTCCAATATACATTTTTTAAATCACTTATCATGACACCACTAGATGAGCTCGCATGAATAAATTGATTATTTCCGATGTATATTCCTGCATGAGATGGCCCAGAAGCAGTTTCAAAAAACACAATATCACCTTTTTCAGGACTTGAAACAGTTTTTGTATCATCCCATATTGATTTGACAGTTCTAGGAATCGAAATACCTTGTTTATTAAATACATAGTTTATAAACCCGGAGCAGTCAAAGCCGGATGGAGCGCTCCCTCCCCAAAGATATGGAACCCCTATATATTTTTTCGCCTCTGTAATTAGGGCATCAACATTGTATGTCTTCACATTTGTTGTAACTGCTGTTGCTTCGACTTTTTCAGTTGACAACTTTAAAACTTGGCCAACATAGATAGTGTCTGAGGTTAATCCATTGATTGTTTTCAAATCAGATACAGACATATTATTGTTTTTGGCAATTAAGGATAGACTGTCTCCAGATTTAACATTATATGATACTGGTTTTATCTTATCATTTGTTTGAATAGAATTTCCTGAATTACTGTTCACTTGTGATGCTGCCTGAATATTTAGCACTTGTCCAACTTTAATAATATCGGAGGTTAAATGATTAGCAGATTTTAAGTCAGAAACAGTTATATTATACTTTTTCGCAATGCTGGAAAGACAATCTCCTGGATTAACGGTATAACTTACATCCTTCTTTTGTACCTGAGGGGGCGAAACCAATAACTTTTGACCAAAGTGAATAATATTAGAGGATAAATTATTCCAAGCTGTTAAATCTTGAACAGTAATTTGATTATTTTGGGCAATCTTCCACAAGGTATCACCAGATTGAACAATATATTGTTTTTCACTAGCATGTGCTGCCCCACTATAAATGGATAAAAGCAAACCTGTTGTTCCAATTGCTGAAAATAATTTTCTTTTCATTCCAACACCTCTTTTAGTTGTTTTATCTAGCTGTGTAATAAAATTCTAATATAAGGGTATAGATGTTTTAAATGTTAAATTATTGGAGATTTTGGACGTTTGTTCCACCCCCTCCTTTATCAGCTAAACAGAAGGTCTTAATTTTGAATCATGAATTTAAAACAAAATAAAAAAGCGAGCCATTTAGACTCGCTTTTTCCATGCTAATTTTTACGAATTTTAACCATTGCAATTGTGATAAAGGTAAATGCAATAAACGCTAATAAAGGAATAGTTATAAAGCCAAGCCAATTAATATATTGACCAGAACACGGGACACCACTCGTACAAACTTGAATTTCCTTCATAAACGGTATTTTTTGTATACTGTAGTGATAGATAGAAACGAACATTCCAATAATTGAAAGTGGCAATACATACTTATAAACCTTCGTGTCATGATTAAACACAGCAACACCTAAAATAAACACTAATGGGTACATAAGGATGCGTTGATACCAGCAAAGGGTGCAAGGAATAAACTTCATAACCTCACTAAAATATAAGCTTCCAAGCATAGCTATAATCGCCGTTATCCAAGCAAAGCCTAAAGCCTTATTCATCTTTATTTCCCCTTTGCTGCATTATTAACTGTTTTGATTAGATCATCATACGTTTGTCCAGTGAATTTTTTTCCGTTTATAAAAAAGGTTGGAGTTGAATCGATTTTTAATTTTTCTACATATTCCTGATCTTTATTCAAAGCATTAGCATATCGATTTTCCTTAATAGCCGTTTCAACCTTTTGGACATCTTTATCACTAACAATTTCCTTTAATGTTTTTTGTAAGAAAGAGTCAGTATAAACATCGATGAGCTCGTATTTTTTATCTTCCGGTTGCTTGCTGTATAACAATTCATGAAATTTCCAAAAAGCATCATTTCCTAGCTCCCCATAAACTGCTTCGGAGAAAAGAGCTGCACGTGTAGAATCTTTATTGATAAATGGATAGTGAAAAAAGTAAAATTTAACTTTTCCGGTATCAACTAATTTTTTGATAGTTTCCGGATACACGTTTTCTGTGAAATTTTTACAAACAGGACATTTATAATCGCCAAACTCTACGATATTTACCGGGGCATCGCTTTTTCCTACATATGGCTGATTTTTATAGTCAAAGTCGAATTCAACATTATCTTTACCAGTTAATTTCGTTAGTAGAACCAATCCAATTATACAGATCACCACAAGGCCAACTACCCAAAAGAAGAAATTCCTCGAAGAATTGTTAGTGGTTTTTGATTTGGTCATTTGCTTTGCCATTATTTCACCTCAAAGATATTATTAGGACACCTCTATAATTAATAAGTGTAAGTCTTCTCTATCAAATCATACTATATTTGGATAACGAAGGTGTAATTCAATGGATAGATTTCTTCAAATTGCCACATCCATTCGTTTTTCCGAAAGTTACTTTCAGTTAGTTACTCTATATAAATAAGTAGATATAGTCAAGCTTTTAGAAAGGCTCTATTCTTGTACTATTTTATTTCGAGAATCTCATAAACATCTTATTCCAAGTTAACAATGAATCTATAGAAACGATACCCTTAGCCAAGTCAGAATTAGAATTTAATACAAATTACAAAAAACAATACTTTCAATAACGGACCCCAGAAAAATAAATGGGACCACTATAGTGATCCCATTCCCTTATTACTTATCCAGTTTTACCGATATAGCAGGAGATGAATATACCTTTAAACATTCTTCTAAATCGTTCTCTTTTAAGAGTCCCAATTGGATTGCAGATTTTATTTTTTCTTCATCTGGGCGTTTTACAATTTGAATTAAATCACTGAAGTTAAGATCTTCCAATCGCTTAACCGTTTGCTCTTCATCATACTTCTCCGTTTTTCTAATCATCCTTTGCAATTTATAGTTTCCAATTTTAACTTGTCCTTTTGTTAGGAGACCAACATTTGTGTCAAAATAAAGATGAAACGCCTTCTTGTATTCTTCCATTTTATTTTCAATGTCCTTTTTTTGCTGATTTAATTCGAAATATTTAGCCACCATTTCTTCCGTTAATACATTTTCTTTTTTTGTATTCATTTCATTTCCCCCATAATCTTAGATAATTCATCATATGGGAATAAGGGGTTATATATGACGGAAAATGAATCTGCCAGGATAAAAAGAGATACTTACTTTAGAGTTAGACAAGTTGCAGAACTTTTGCGGGCATACAAAATTTTAAGATACTACAACCGCAAACTGATAGAATCCCCATCACAAAAAGAACATTATTACCAGAAGTGGTGGTTACTTATTCCATTAACTGTCCACCTGACCTAGGAAAACTCCCATTTTGTCACAGATAACGGATTGTCTGTACGTTCCAAGCATCACATACATCCAACAAAGTTCCAAATACACACAAAAAAAACGACACTCTCCCTCGTTTTTACGAGAAACAATGTCGTTAGAAAATGTATGGAGCATAGGGGGATTGAACCCCTGACCTCTTGCATGCCATGCAAGCACTCTCCCAGCTGAGCTAATGCCCCTTTATATAATCTTATTTTAAATTATAGTAGCTTTTCCCAAAACTTCAAGTGTAATTTTGCGAAATAGTTATATAGCTTTCTTAAAGAGGAAATAATGGATGTAAGGAGCTGATTATATGCTTCAGCATATCTATTTTCGCTTTCTTCGCTGGCCAATTATCATAAAGCTGCTGCTTCTTATATTTGGTTTGATCATTTCGTTCGGGATTATCATTCATTATGTTGAACCAAAACATTTCCCAACTATTTTCACAGGAATTTGGTGGGCTGTTATTACTACTGCAACTGTTGGGTATGGAGATGTATATCCTGTAACAGTAAAGGGAAGGATTATAGGAATTTTGCTTGTCCTAACCGGTGCTGGTGTCGTTTCTGCCTATTTTGCTTCTATTGCGGCAACGACTATTCGCATGCAAAATGCTGCTATGAAAGGAACAAAAATGTTTAAAGGGAAAAATCATATTATTATAGTAGGATGGAATGGCCGTTCTAAAAATGTTATCGATCAATGGTTTCACTTAGACCAGCATCAATCCATAGTTTTAATCGATGATACACTTGAGCAAAACCCTTATCCCACACATCAAGTGCATTTTATAAAAGGTAAAGCATCTGTAGATGAGACCTTGCAGCGAGCAAATTTGCAAAAAGCAAAATATATTTTAATAACAGCCGATCAAAACGAAAATGAATCTCATGCAGATATGGGCTCTATTCTAATCTTACTGGCAGTTAAGGGATTTCATCCTGAAATTTACTGTGTAGTAGAAATTTTGATGAACGAAAACGTCATCAATGCAAAACGAGCAGGTGCAGATGAAGTTATTCAAACAAATGCTCAATCAAGCTACATAATGATGAACTCATTAATCTCACATGGAATGTCTGAAACAATCTTAATGATGCTAGATCATATACAAGGGAATCATTTAAAGTTTATATCAGTGGACGATGCTTGGAGTGAAAAAAGCTTCGAGGCAGTTAGTATGCTATTAAAAAAGAATAGAAAGCTATTGATAGGAGTAAAGAGGGGAGAGGAAACAATTATCAATCCCCCCATGGATTTCCGAATACACTCTTTCGATCAACTGCTCGTCATTTCTAATTAGCATTCATTGCAATATTTGCTCTAACTCACGAACTAGTTCCTTACCAAAATCAATATACTTTTTGGGGGTATCTGCATCTTCCTCTTTCGGTTCTTGAAACTGGTTAAAGGATGCAGATACATTTCCTGAACTTGTATAATCATCGAGATCATTTTGATAGACATGAGTCAAAATAAATGGGGTTTCTAATTCTACAATGGTTCCATCAGAATCTAAAGCACCTTCTATCGGCTTGAATGGCACTCTTAAAAATTGATACCCATCATCATCTGCCATTTTAAAATCAAAATAACCCTGGTCATAATCCCATCCTCCACCTATGGAATAGCCTATTGGCTTTAATAGTTGCTCCAATTTATACAATTCATATTGTTTTCCTTCTATTTTTGATGGAATTTTATACATAAAAAAAGCCACTCCTTTGTTTTTCATAGCTTTCCAAAGGAATGACTTTACTATTCTTATTTTTCTACATTAATCTTTTTTCTAATTCAGCTTTCTTCTCTTCAAATCCTGGTTTGCCGAGTAATGCAAACATATTTACTTTATATGCTTCGACTCCCGGTTGGTCAAATGGATTTACTCCTAATAAATATCCGCTGATAGCACAAGCCTTTTCAAAGAAATAGACAAGATATCCGAAGGTATATGCATCCAGTTTCGGTATTTCCACAATTAAATTCGGAACTCCTCCATCCGTATGAGCTAAAAGCGTTCCTTCAAAGGCTTTATTATTAACAAAATCAACTGTTTGTCCTGCAAGATAATTTAGCCCATCAAGGTCATTCTTTTCTTCTTCAATAGAAAGTTCATGGCGTGGTTTAGAAACTTTAATAACTGTTTCAAATAAATCACGGCGTCCCTCTTGAATGTATTGTCCTAATGAATGAAGGTCTGTTGAAAAATTAGCGGAAGAAGGAAATATCCCTTTTTGGTCCTTTCCTTCACTTTCTCCAAATAACTGCTTCCACCATTCAGAAAAATATTGCAATCCCGGTTCATAGTTAATAAGCATTTCGATTGTTTTTCCTTTATTATAGAGAATATTTCTAACTGCAGCATATTGATAAGCTTGGTTCTTATCCAGTTCCTCTACACTGAAATCATTTCTTGCTTGTGCTGCCCCGTTCATGATTTCTTCAATATTTGCACCGCTTACCGCAATAGGCAATAACCCAACGGCCGTTAACACAGAGTATCTTCCGCCAACATCATCCGGAATTACAAAGGTTTCATAGCCTTCTTCATCCGCGAGCGTTTTAAGAGCTCCCCTCGTTTTGTCAGTGGTTGCATAAATACGGTTTTTCGCTTCTTGAGTTCCATATTTTTCTTGCAGCAGATTCTTGAAAATCCTAAAAGCAATTGCTGGTTCAGTTGTTGTCCCAGACTTAGATATAACATTAATAGAAAAATCTTTATTTTGTAAAAGGTCCATTACATCTCTCATATAAGTAGAGCTTATATTATTCCCCAAGAATATAATTTGTGGGGATTGCCGTTTTTCCGCGGAAAGTGCGTTGTAAAAGCTATGATTGAGCATCTCGATTGCCGCTCTTGCCCCTAAATAGGAACCACCAATACCGATGACGAGCAAGACATCTGAATTACTCTTTATTTTAGCTGCTGCTTGATTAATACGCTCGAATTCTCCTTTATCATAGTTTACAGGCAGATCAATCCACCCCAAAAAGTCATTCCCTGCACCAGTTTTATCATGTAAAGAATGATGAGCTGTTTTCACAGCATCTTTTAAATATGTAAGTTCGTGTTCACCGAAAAAAGATAATGCCTTTGAATAGTCGAAGCGGATATGTTTCATTTTTATTCCTCCTTTTCCATCTCACTTTTTCACTGTAACGAAAGAAAATTTGTTTTTCAAGTTATATTCTTTTAATCATATTCGTTAGTATGAATAATTTTCATGAAGTAATGCATGCTAATAGTGAACCATTAAAAAAAGGAGGAAAACGGATGAGTGCCGTACAAAGAATCGCATTAGTGTTTACTATTATTGGCGCAATTAACTGGGGTCTCATCGGATTTTTTCAATTTGATTTAGTAGCTGCCATTTTTGGACATGCCAGTGCGTTAACGAGAATCATATATGGAATTGTTGGAATTGCCGGCCTTATTAATCTTGGATTACTATTCAAACCTAATCCGGAGCTGGAACGGTCTGAGGCAAGAACAACCCGTTAAAAAAAAAAGAAAAGCAACTCTTCATAGAAGAGTTGCTTTTCTTTTTTAAATACTTTTTTATATTCTCTTATACCCAACCTCTAAATTTAGAAGCTTCTGCCGTATTTCGAAGACCAACCATATATGCTGCTAAACGCATATTAATATTGCGTGCCTCTGCAGTTGAATATACATTATTGAATGATTCCACTAATTTTTTCTGAAGCTTTTCATTCACTTCATCCTCTGACCAATAATACCCTTGATTATTTTGCACCCATTCAAAATAAGAAACGGTTACACCACCAGCACTAGCCAGTACATCAGGTACTAATAGCACGCCATTATCTGTTAAAATTTTTGTAGCTTCCATAGTAGTAGGTCCGTTTGCAGCCTCTACAATAATAGATGCTTTAACATTATGAGCATTGTCAGCCGTAATCTGGTTGGATATGGCTGCAGGTACTAAAATATCACAATCAAGCTCAAGAAGCTCTTTATTTGTAATGGTATTTTCGAACAACGTTGTTACTGTACCAAAGCTATCACGACGATCAAGCAAATAATCGATATCTAACCCATCAGGATCATGTAAAGCTCCATATGCATCGGAGATACCAATTACTTTTGCACCGGAATCATGAAGGAATTTCGCAAGGAAGCTGCCAGCATTACCAAAGCCTTGTATAACGATGCGTGCACCTTTTAAGTTAATTCCTCTTTTTTTAGCTGCCTCTTCGATGCAAATGGTAACACCTTGAGCGGTAGCCTTCTCACGTCCTTCCGAACCACCTAATACAAGCGGTTTCCCCGTAATAAATCCTGGCGAATCATTTTCACGCAATCGGCTGTATTCATCCATCATCCATGCCATAATCTGTGAATTTGTATATACATCCGGAGCAGGAATATCTTTTGTTGGTCCAACAATTTGACTGATTGCCCGAACATAACCGCGACTAAGACGTTCAATTTCATTCATGGACATAGTTCTTGGGTCGCACTCAATTCCACCTTTTCCACCACCATATGGGAGTCCAACTATTCCGCATTTTAGGGTCATCCACATAGATAATGCCTTCACTTCATCCTCATTGACTTCAGGATGGAAACGTACCCCTCCTTTGGTTGGTCCAACAGCATCATTATGCTGTGAACGATAACCAGTAAAAACTTTTACTGTTCCATCATCCATTCTAACAGGTATCCTTACCTTCAATACACGTAATGGCTCTTTTAGGAGTTCATACATTTCATCATTAAAACCTAATTTTGAGAGTGCCTCTTGAATAATTGCTTGTGTTGATGTAAATAAATTTAGATTCTCTTCCATCGATTTCGCCTCTTTATTTGATTAATCGTGTGACGCTTGTATTGTAACATTAAGAAAGAACTTTTTTAATACGTTCAATTGCCCAATCCAAATCTTCCTTAGAAATTACTAGTGGTGGAGCAAAACGAATAACATTTTCATGTGTCTCTTTACATAATAGGCCTTCTTGTTTTAATTCTTCACAATATTTCCTTGCAGGTTCATTTAAAACAACCCCAATAAATAATCCCCTTCCGCGAACTTCTTGAATCATTGGGTTATTAATTTCTTTAAGCTTATTCATAAAGTAATCGCCAAGCTCATGGGAACGGTCTGCAAGCTTTTCATCTATTAATACATCTAATGCCGCAATGGATACAGCACATGCAAGTGGATTTCCTCCAAAAGTAGAACCATGTGATCCAGGATTGAATACACCAAGAATATCTTTATTTGCTACTACACATGAAATTGGGAAAACACCGCCTCCAAGTGCTTTACCTAAAATATACATATCCGGAGTAACCTCTTCCCAGTCACAAGCAAATAATTTTCCGGAACGGCATAATCCTGATTGAATTTCGTCTGCTATAAACAACACGTTATTTTCCTTACATAGTTCATAAGCAGCTTTTAGGAATCCTTCCGTTGGAATCACTATACCAGCTTCTCCTTGGATTGGTTCAATTAAAAATGCTGCTGTATTTGGAGTTATTGCCTTTTTTAACGCTTCAATATCACCATAAGGAATTAATTTAATTCCAGGCAACATTGGACCGAATCCTCTTTTATATTCCTCGTCTGATGAAAGAGATACCGCTGTCATCGTACGTCCGTGGAAATTTCCTTCGCAGCCGATAATTTCTGCTTGGTCAGGAGCTACACCTTTTACATCATATGCCCAGCGACGTGCTGCTTTAACAGCAGTTTCTACCGCTTCAGCGCCAGTATTCATTGGCAATACCATATCCTTATTTGTCAGCTTAGATACCTTTTCATACCAAGGTCCTAGCTGGTCGCTATGGAATGCACGTGAAGTTAATGTCACACGGTCTGCTTGCTCTTTAAGTGCTTTAATAATTTTTGGATGGCGATGTCCTTGATTGACAGCTGAATAAGCACTTAACATATCCATATACTTATTACCCTCAGGATCCTTGACCCAAACACCTTCTGCTTCAGAAATAACAACTGGTAGTGGATGATAATTATGTGCTCCATAGTTTTCTGTTTGTTCTATCAGTTTCGCTGATTTAGTAATAGTTTCCATTATAATATCCTCCAATCAAATATTAGGTGGCCTTCCACGCAAGATGGCCAGAATTGAATTTTTTTTGCGATTACAGCATTTCAGATGTAGTCTTACCTTACATATGAAGAGCTAAATAATCAGGCCCGCCTGCTTTAGAATCGGTTCCAGACATATTAAAGCCGCCAGATGGTTGGTAACCAACAATTGCACCTGTACAGCCGCGTTTAAAATATAAGTTACCGACATGGAAGTCTTCGCGAGCTTGCTCCATATGATTTCTGTTTGAGGTGATGACTGCGCCTGTCAATCCGTATTCCGTATTATTTGCAATTTCAATTGCATGTGTGAAGTCTTTTGCTTTTGAGAATGCAACAACAGGTCCAAATATTTCTTCTTGCATTAATCGAGAATTAGGATCAAGATCAGCAAAAATGGTTGGCTGTATGAAGTAGCTGCTTTCTACGTTATAACGTAACTTTCTAAAAAGAATCTCATAACCAAGTGCAAAAAATATTTGCATTTAGAAAACCCTTACAATATAATAATGCAAAAATACGTTGCATAATTCAAGTCTTTTTTATAAAAAATTTCAGGGGTGGTTTCAAATGGATAATGAAACCTTATTGGCAATTTATAAAATCATTCTAGATTATTTAGATGTGGGGGTTCATGCAGTAGATAAAGATGGTAAAACCGTTATTTACAATAAGAAAATGATGGAAATAGAAGGCATGGACATAGAGGATGTTCTTGACAAAAATATCCTGGACGTATTTCAATTTTTTCAAGATGAAGAAAGTACACTGATGAAAATTTTGAAATCTGGTGAATCTATCCTTAATTACAAGCAAAAGTATTTTAACAATAAAGGCATGGAAATTAACACAGTTCATAACTCCTATCCTCTTACAAATGAGGGTGGAACGATAGGTGCAGTAGAAATTGTCCGTGATGTCACAAAGCTTGAAAGAATTCTCGACAGCAGCAAGTTTATAAAAAGCGAATCGGACGCTTATACCTTTGAGCAAGTAGAAGCCAATAAATGGTTCCCTCAAGATGTATTGGTTGTAGCAAAACAAGCTTCCACAATGTCTTCCCCACTATTAGTCATTGGGGAGCATGGAACATTCAAAAATATTATTGCCCAATGCATCCATTACAATAGTGCATTAGAAGGAAATTTTTATTCCCAAAATTGTGCAGAGCTTTCAGATGTCTATATGGAAAAATTATTATTTGGCGATAAGGATCAAGCTGGTATATTGGAAATTGCTGATGGAGGTACTCTTTTGCTGGAGGAAATCCACTTCCTTCCGATAGAAATACAAACAAGATTGCTATCTTCTTTGAAAAATAAAAAAGTAATGCGACTTGGTGAGAGGGTGGAAAGGCCGACAAACGTTAGGATCATTGGCAGCATAAGTGATGATCCTATTAACGCCATTGGGGAAGGCAAGTTCTTAAAAGAGCTTTTTTATTTTTTCAGTCAATCATCGATTGTCATTCCGCCATTGAGAGATCGCAAAAAGGACATTCCGGAAATGGTGAAGGTTTTAATAAAAAAATATAATGAAAGATTTCAGATGAATGTAAGATCAGTTTCAAAAGAAGTGCTATATGAGCTTAAAGAGTATGACTGGCCAGGCAATATGAAAGAATTAGAGCATATCATTGAAAACACGATGAAATTAATGAGAGATGAGGATTTCATTGACTCTCATCATTTACCTGCCAATTTCAACCATAAGACAGCGGAGGAGAATGAGTTTTTATTTCATAAGGATAAAGAAATAAAACCTTTGGAGGATTATTTACAGGAGGCAGAAATTTATTATATACAAAAGGCATTGCAATTTCATGATTACAATATTACAAAAACAGCAAACTCCTTGCAAATGAGCAGGCAAAACCTTCAATATCGGCTACGCAAGCATGGTATTGCAAAAAAATAAAAGTAAAGCCAGTGGCTTTACTTTTATTTTTTGATTAAATCTTCCCGTTCTGATTGAGAAATCCATTCTTGTAATTTTTCTTTTAGGGTATTAAAGCCCTCAGTTGGTTCCTCTGTTTTTACGCTAATTTGACGGCGACGAGGTTTTGCAGCCGGTTGAGCCGCTTTAGGAGCTTCCTCTGTTGCACGGATTGAAAGGCTGATTTTTCCGCTTTCTTCATCAACAGAAAGAACTTTTACCTTCACTTCATCGCCAACCTTTAAATGATCATGAATATCTTTCACAAAGCCGTGCTTAATTTCAGAAATATGAACTAATCCTTGAGTTTCTCCATCTAGTGCAATAAACGCTCCGTAAGGCTGAATTCCCGCTACCTTTCCAGTTATAACTGATCCAATTTCATAATTTGTTGTCATGGAACCACTCCTAATAATATTAATATTTTTCTCCTGTATATACGCAATAAAAAATTATATCATAACAGCCTTATTGAAGCAAAAATAAGCTTATCCACATTCGAATACTATATTCAATTAAACCGCATATTTGATACAAAAAATTCAAAATGCTAAATAAATGGCAATTATATTATTGTGGTACAATATAGGAAAATGCTTTCATTAGGAGGAATGTACAATTGGCTTCTTTTGCAGAAAATCTTAGATTTTACCGTGAACAAAGAAATATGTCCCAAGAGGAATTAGCGTTAAAGGCAAGATTAGGAACAGCGGTGATTGAAAAATACGAATCCGGAGAACAGGTTCCAAATACAGATACCATCTTTAAGCTTTCTACTATTTTAGATGTACCGGCATCATCATTATCCGGTGAAGATTAATAATATCAGGAATAATTTTTTCTTTACCTAGTTTATTATTATTGAAAATTGGTTATCCTTATACCACAAGGCTTTCTGATAGTGGAGGCTCAATACAGTTGGGCTAAAACTACACTAGTATTCCCCCTTTTTATTTATTTTTTGACGAGACAAGCTTGCCTCGTCCTTTTTTTTTAGAAAAAAAGGACGAATTCATTTCGCCCTTTATTATTTTAAAGCTCACATGATGCTTGCTGCTGTATGGATATTAATGTGTTAGCTATATTCATGCAGCTGTCTAGTGGTATAACTTCCTCATAAGAAAATTCATAAATAGTTTGAATGCTCTTTGCTAAAGCTTGAACATCATCCCCAATTTCATGCACCACTTGAATCACATCCACAATTTCTGTCTCATAAGCATCCGAGCCATAGCCAAAAGGATCCCAATCCTGGAGGGAAACCCTTAGCTTCCAATTCATCTCTTGCATATTCACTTTAACATCACCCAGGTTCATTCTACCACACTAGTGAAGCCTGGCACTAAGTCTATGTGGTTCCTTGTATCACTTGTGTAGTCCCACTTGTGGACAATTATAGATATGGCAGTTTTTGTATAGAATATAATTTTGTAACAAATCTTATTATAGTCATTGCTCGGTGCTTTTTTCTAAAGAAGTTTTTCTTCATTACAGAAATGGGCCATTACTAAGAATTTTGTTTAAAAAAGCAACAAAGTTTAAAACGAGCCTTATATAAAAAGAGACCAACAAAACTTATAGTAATGTTGGCCTTTGCTTATTATTTGTTTTCCATATTTCTGCGAATCTTTTCTTCCATTTCATTTGCTTTTGATAATTGTTTTTTATTAACCTTTAAAATAACGATAAAGGTAATCACAGCTAAAATGGCAAAAATAGATAATGAAATAAATGCCGGGATATATTCTCTTTTATCCTCCGGGAAATATAGGAACAAATTTAAAACCATTGCATGTAAAGGGTTAAGCATGAAAATCTCCCTTTCGATCAAATAAATTTATGGAGCATAATATTATATCATAACCATTGCTTTTATTATATCAATTTCCCATATTGAAAACCAATAGCGGTGATTGACAACTTTTTTACAAAATAAAGAGCTGCATTTTAGCAGCTCTTTATTTTAATACAGTTATTTTTTCAATAACAACGTCTTCTTCCGGTTTATCATGCATTTTTGTTGAAACGGACGCAATTTTATCTACTACATCCATCCCCTCAATTACATGACCAAACACAGTATGGCGGAAATCAAGCCAAGGAGTGCCGCCGTTTTCTGTATAAGTATTCACAATCTCTTCTGGGTATCCAGCTTGTACTAGCTGTGCCTTCATGCTAGGATCCATTTGTTTGCTTTGAACGATAAAAAATTGACTTCCGTTTGTGTTAGGACCTGCATTAGCCATGGACAATGCTCCGCGCAAATTGAATAGCTCTTTAGAAAATTCATCCTCGAAAGCTTCTCCGTAGATACTTTGGCCACCTGTACCATTTCCAGAAGGATCCCCGCCTTGGATCATAAAGCCATTAATGACGCGATGGAAAATAATGCCCTCATAATAGCCGTTTTCACTATGTGTAACAAAATTTTCGACTGTTTTTGGTGCATGCTCAGGGAATAACTTAATTTTAATAGTCCCCATATTGGTCTTCATTTCAACAAGCTTTTCATTTTCCAACACTTCATTCGTTAATTGCGGATATGTATATTGTTCTGTCATCGGTTCAATCTCCTTTATTTGTATGTCATTACTCTTCCTTACTTTACTAGAATTTTGCCGTTAAGCCAAGCATCCATACCTTTTCTTTGCTTTTTTTTTAAACTTCTTCATAATAATGAATATATTTACCAGTGCAGAGTGGAGGAGATTACTCATGGAAATAGGACAAATTGTCACCTTTTTTAATAAAACAGGAAAATATGTTGGAGAAATTACAGCATGCTATTCTGATCGATATTTAGTTAAAACCTTGGCTGTATTAAAGCATCCAATGCAAGGTGATCTGCATCATCCGAAGGAAACAGAAGTAGCTTTTTTTCACGAAAGAAAAGCATTGGCATATCGTGAGCAAACTAATATCCCGTTGAAAATGGTTAAGCCTTATGAGGGGGATGTACCGGATTATAGTGAGTCATTACAAGATGCTTTTCATAAGCTCTATGGAGAATTAAATTCGGAAGAGAATGCATTTAATCGAAAAAGCATCGAGTGCTTAAATAGTATTCAAAAGGAATATGCAGCGATGTATTCGATAAATTGGTAATCACCAATACCATCTTTCTAAATAAAAAGGAAAACAATCTATTTAGAAACAGATTGTTTTCCTTTTTTACTTCTTCTTAGGTACTACAGCCATCGTACATCTAGATAAACAAATTAAATTCTCTTCCTCATCTTTAATTTGAATTTGCCAAACTTGAGTGCTTTTCCCCTTATGTACCACTTCAGCAACAGCCGTTACTTTCCCATCACGTTTGGAGCGAATATGATTAGCGTTAATTTCTAATCCAAAGCAGATTTCTGTCTCCAGATCTATTAAATTTGCAGCCCCAACACTCGCCACGGTTTCCGCTAACGCTACAGATGCTCCCCCATGTAAATAGCCAAATGGCTGACGTGTATTCTCATTAACCGGCATTGTTGCAACTACCTTGCCTTCCTGTAACTCAATCATTTCAATTCCAAGTGCTTCAATTAAAGTATTTTTAACGTCCACCTTGCTGCCTCCTCTCTTGTATTAGCTCATTATTACATATTCAAGAAATAACTTAAAAATCCTTTTCATAATTATTGATTTTCCACATACTGTTTAAAGATGACTTACTCATAAGAAAGGGATGAATGGATGAGAAGGTATCCACCATATTATTATCACTATCCTCCTTACCCCAAATATTGTTATCCTCTTCGTCAATACCTTCCAGTAGATCCTAAAATGTTTATGAATTCTGCGAGGAAAATGGACCCGCTAATAAAGGATGCACAAGCTTTAATGCGTCATATTTCAACCACAGAAGCATTTGCCAAAAAATTAATGGATGCAGCTCAGCATTCTAAAATAAATGAAGTCAAAAAAATGATTTCAGAAACAGGTATTAAAAGTAAATCCGAGATTCGTTTTAATCCAAGTGGGCTCATCCTTATCTTAACACCGAAAAACGACCCTTCTGATTGCTGTCATGTTGAATTGCGTGTTAGATGGATGTAAAAAGCAAGTATCCAACAGAGACTTTTTCTCTCTCTGGTAATACTTGCTTTATTTTAATAAAGCTCTTTTCTTAAACCTTGTTGCTATTTCAAACAAAAATCTTAATAAAGTCATGATGATTGATTATGAATGAATAAGTTTCTTAAGAAAAGATGCCCCGAGCTAAGACTATATTAGAATATATATAACAATATACGAAAACAGCCTTTAATAATATGGTCCATACCCTCCATAAGGTGGATACGGATAGCCTCCGGGATAAGGGTACCCGCCATATATCGGCGGTCGTGGTCTAATTAGGGCACTGCCAAGCAATCCTCCAACAAATCCACCAATTAGCGGTGCACCAATTAGAAATGGAAATTGCCGATTTTGATAGGGAACAGGTGCATGATGATAATAGTTCAAAATAGGTTACCTCCTTCTTTCTCCTGTCCCTACACTATATGCTTTTGTCACAAAAATGGACTGGGCACAAGCATAGCAGAAAAGCAAAAGCGCCACAGCTCTAGCTATAGATGAGTGAAATTGGCAGTGTAATTTCTCCATTGGCGCCTGTAGGAAACTTGACCAAGGGACGAGTCAATCCCCGACCTTTCGAAAACGTAGAAAACTGCTAGTCGCTGGCTACTTACACTAAACAATACAAAGACTCAATAACTCATAAGAAAAGGAAGCCAAAAACGAAAGGCTTCCTAATTTCTTCTTATAATGTTTCAAATCGTTCTACAAGCAGTGCCAATGTACGTACCATAACACCGGTTGCGCCAGAAGGTCCTAATTCATGTTCTTTACTTGTTGTAGCAGTTCCTGCTATATCCAAATGTACCCATGGAGTATCCTCGGCGAATTCACCAACAAATCCCCCGCCCATAATGGCATGACCTTCACTACCTGGAGAGTTATTTAGATCGGCAATTTTACTGCTTCGAATTCGTTTCTTATCATTTTCTGTATATGGAAGCAGCCAAATAAATTCACCCGCTTCAAACGATGCTTCTAATACTTGCTCATAAAATGCTTCATTGTTAGTCATCGCACCTGATTTATCCAAGCCTAGTGCTGTAATAACACCACCTGTTAATGTAGCAACGTCCACTAAATAGCTTGCACCATGGTGTTTCGCATAAGTAACGGCATCCGCTAACGCTAAGCGGCCTTCTGCATCTGTATTCAATACTTCGATAGTTTTTCCATTCATAGACGTTATAACATCATCTGGTTTAAATGCAGAACCGCTGATCATATTATCCGTGGATGGAATAACTGCAACAACATTTTGTTCCGGACGCAATTCCCCAATTACCTCCATTGCTCCTAATACAGCTGCAGCTCCACCCATATCTGTTTTCATTCCAACGATACCTGCTTTTGTTTTTAATGAGTAGCCTCCAGTATCAAAGGTAATACCTTTTCCTACTAGGCCAATTACATCTGTCCAATCTTCTTTTCCTTGATATTTCAGGACAATCATTTTTGGAGGCTCCACAGAACCTTTGTTGACAGCTAATAGAGCTCCCATACCAAGCTTTTCCATGTCCTCTTTTTCTAAAATTTCCACTTCAAATTCATACTTCTTACCAAGTTCTGCTGCATAATTTGCTAAATCTGTTGCAGTCAGCATATTCCCAGGCAAGTTCACTAATGTACGTGCAGAATTAGTTGCTTTACCATATGCATAGCCAACGGAAAGGGCAGCTTCTACTTCTCCCGAATCATAGCTAGAATATACAACTACTTTTTCAATATTTTTTTCGGGTTCATTGGACTTTTCCTTATAGCCATCAAACTTATATGTTGCTAATGCTAAAGCCTCACTTAATGCATGAGCAGCATCCTCATGTGAAAAAGTTTCTCCCACAAAAGTATCTAATGCAACAGCAACCATATGAACACCTGATGAATGAACCTGTTTAAAAGTCTTTCCAAAAGCTTCTTTTAGTTCTTGGAAGGTTATTTTCTTTTCTTTTCCTAATCCGACAAAGAATAGCCGTTTTGCAGGAACTTTCCCAAGAGTATGTACTTTAGAAACTTCCTTAAGCTTGGCGGAAATATCACCAGATTTAACAAGCTCTGTTAATTGACCTTCCAATGCTAGATCCAATTCTGAAAGCATACCAGAAAACTTTTCAGGCTGGTCCTTTAGCCCGATAATGATGCATTCCTGTTCATTTTTAAAAGGATTATTGCTTTCAATTAAAAACATCCTTATCACCCCCTTTATATTATAATGGAATATAAGAATTATTTCGAATGTGAAAATATATTTGTCAGAATCATTTACCCGTTATGATAAAATATTCATAAATGCAACAAAACGAGGTGTCCAATGAGGATTATTTCTATTTGTCCAAGTAATACCGAACTTTTGGCTTATTTAGACTCTCTTTCTATGCTTGTAGGCGTGGACGATTTTTCTGATTGGCCGGCTAGTATTCAATCCTTGCCAATGCTTGGGCCTGATTTATCGATTAGAATGGACGACTTAGAGAATCTTATGCCTGATCTCGTTCTAGCGTCCCTGAGTGTTCCGGGTATGGAAAAAAATATCGAAAAATTATCGGAACGTGGAATACCACACATCGTTTTAAACCCGCAAAGCCTCCAGGATATTGCAGATGACTTAATCAGAGTTGGTGAAGCCATTGGGCAAGCAAAAAAAGGCAATGATGCTTCAGAACAATTTTTGGAGAGGCTCTTAAAATATGAGAAAGCTTCCTCACAAATTCCAAACCCTCCCTCCTTGTATTGGGAATGGTGGCCGAAACCGGTCTTTACACCAGGAAGAATAAATTGGCTTACCGAAGTGAGTCGATACGCTGGTGGAGAAAATATATTTGCAGATATAGAAAAGGCTAGTGTTCAAACCGACTGGGATGATGTTCTCGAGCGCGATCCGGATTACATATGCCTAGCATGGGTTGGTATACAAGAAAAACGGGTAAATCCTAAGCTTGTTAAGCAGAGACCCAATTGGTCAAACATGAAAGCTGTTCAACAAAATAAAATTTTAGTGCTGGAGGAAGCTTTATATTGCCGACCTTCCCCGCGCTTGCTAAACGGTATTGATAAACTTGGAAAGATTCTTCACCCGCATATTTTTGGTAAGGATAAATAAACAAAAGCGCAGTATTCTGCGCTTTTACTGTTTCTTCATTTTCACATATTGTTGACGGAATACCTGCATTTTTTTATTATCATTTAACGCGGTCAGTTCCTTTTCCGACAGACTGCCCTCGCCCTTTTGGACAACATAGACTTCGAGTGTCTTTTTCCCCCATTGCTGATAGACATCCGCAACTGTTTCATAATATAAATCTAATTTGTTCCCTTGAATGGCACCACCCTTGTCCGCAACGACACCATATCCGTAACCAGGGATAAAAAGAATGGTCCCTATTGGGAATACATTTAAGTCAGCGGCTATAGTGGAATACAAGTCCCTTTTTACCTTTACTCCCGAATAAGTAATACCATAATCCGGATCATTAGCATATTTCCCTGTAGATTCTACGCCAGCTGTATAACCAGTAGCTGTTACGGTCACTTTTGGATATTGCGACCAATTAAACGCATCCTCTAATTTCGGAGTGGTCCCCTTTATAGACGTACTTGAAGAAATTTGAGTCTTTATGCTATCCATATGCTTTAAAGATTTTAAAGAGATATCTAAAGATTTATAGCTATTATTGTGATAAGTACTATTGTCATCCACAAAATCATGATCACCTGAGATATTTTCTGATACTAAATCCAATTCAGCCGCCTTCGCCTTAATTCCGGAAAGTGTTTGAAAGGTAGTAACTACTGCAATACAAAAAAGCAAACTCATCAATAATCGTTTCAACGTTTTATTCATATTCATTGTTTTTTCACTCCTCCCAAATCTATTACTTTCCCAATCTTTTTTAAAATATTCATGGAGAGAGAAAAAAACTTAAAATTCAAATGAGTAAAAATAGTAGAAAATCAACAGATAAGCTTGTAACACCATATTTTAAGACTGTCTCACACCTTTTTAAAGAATAAAAAAAAGCCTCTACAAAGAGTAGAGGCTTTAAAACATTCGATATCCTTTTTTACGTAATGTTTTCATCGTAATACCAGCAACAATGGCACCAAGTAACCCACAAATTAATATAATAATATCGGGAGCATGGAGTAATGATAATTTATCACCTAGTTTATGAAAAGCTCTGCTTGTATCTGTGAAATAATCGATAAATCGAACATCATCAATAATTAATAATGCAATAATTGGGTAAATTATTGCCATTAACCATGTCATTCTTAAAAGCATATTTAAAATAAATCCTATACCAAAAAATAAGATGAAAAATAATAGCATCGATATAATTAATACCGGAATAGTCATTTGCCCCGTCAGCCACATTCAAAACACCTCCTACGTCCATTAAACACTAAAATTAAGTGTACTAAAAAGGATCGATAGGAGTCAATGAAGAAGATTTGAACAATTCCAGAACAAAAAGGGTACAACAAGGCATCTTTGTTTTAAAAGCTTATTTAGTTCTTTTTACCTGTACCGCTGCAGCATGGACATGTTTCTGAACCGCCAAGTAATAGCTGAAAATATCCTTTTCCTGAGCAGTAAGTACAATTATTGTTATTGGAAGCTGAAGTTTTTCTTGTCATTTACTCGTCACTCCCTTTTCGAATTTTCTGATAATATACCATCTAATAGAAAATCCGTAAACATCTAATTCCACCCATGTAAGCGAATACAAGTAATCTTTTTTCCTCTATACACACTCAATCTCCATTTTTCTAAATATTTTAAAAACTGCAATAAAAAAGACGGAAACTTATCCCCGTCTTTTTTATTTATTAAAATAATTTAAATTTACCTTTTTGCAATACAAGTGATGTTCCGCCGACCATAAACAATGCACGATTATCGACAACTTTCTTCATAAAGGAAGCACTGGAGCCTTTAATTTTCTTACCGAAAACAACACCAATCGCATCATCTTCACCTAATGAACAAACAGTTCCTTTATCATCAAATACAAATGATTCTAAGTTTTCTTGATTATGCACAAGCTTCGCCAAGTTTTTCGCACAAACCTCACCTTGCTGCATTGCAATTTGCGCAGTTGGAGGATATGGACGGTTGCTTTCTTCGTTAATAATGAGTGAGCAATCTCCAACTACAAAGATATTGTTCTTATCAGGAATGCGTAAATCAAGATTTACTTTTACACGTCCGCGCATATTTTCAATTCCTGATTTTTCAATGATGGAATTACCACGAACACCTGCAGACCAAATTAATGTTCCACATTTAATTTCTTGTGGTTCCTCATCCTTTTTACCAATAATAACGCTATCTTCCTTAGCTTCTTGTACAGCCGTTCCGATATGGAATTCCACTCCTCTGCTTTCAAGTAAAGCAATGGCATAATCAACAAGGTCTCGGTCGAATTGAGGCAATACCATAGGAGATGCTTCCACACATACGATACGAACCTTTGAACGATCCACATCATATTCCTTGCAAAGCTCTGGAATACGATTTGTTAATTCTCCAAGGAATTCGATACCTGTGAATCCTGCACCACCAACTACTATGGTTAAGCGATCATCATTCTTCTCTTCCTCATTATGATAAGTAGCAAATTGATATTCAATATGCTCACGAATTTGACGTGCCGCATTTACATTTGTAATAGCATATGCATATTTATCTAGACCTTTAATACCAAATGTTTCAGAATCAGAACCAAGTGCGATAACTAGATAATCATACTCCACTTCGCCATTATCTAAGATAACCTTTTGCTCATCCACTTTAATTTCTTCTGCAGTTGCTTGAATAAATTGGACCTTGCTGCGATTAATTACTTTTTTAATGTCGTAGCGAACACGATCATGATGTAAAGTACCGGCAGATGCTTCATGTAACCATGTTGTTTCATAATGATACTCATTTTTGTTCACAAGAATAATTTCCGCTTCATTGCTTCCAATCTGCTTTTGAAGTCGAGTTACTGTCATTAATCCACCGTACCCGGCACCTAAAACTACAATCTTTGGCTTTCTCACTTGTATCACTTCCACCTTTTATTTTTTGTTGATGATGGTATCTTTATTATTTCCATCATATATCTTGCCTTATTAAAGTTTTTTCGTTTGTGATGATTTTCACTTATCACAGCACTTTGATGTAAAAAAAAATAAATATAAATGTCATAAAAAATTAACATAATTCCCTATTACATGATATGCCTTTTGCAGTTGTTTTTCAATATATATTTAGGAAAAAGAAAACTTAGGAATATTCAGTAAACTTGATATCAGTATTTTCTACTCCCTTATTATTTAAATTACATGATGATGGATGTGATGTGATATTATATATAGGAATAATTGTATTATTGGAGGGGTTCTTTTGAAAGAGGATCAAAAAGTATATGATATAACAATTATCGGAGGAGGACCTGCAGGTTTGTTTACTGCCTTTTATGGTGGAATGCGGCAAACGAGCGTAAAGATTATCGAAAGCTTACCACAATTAGGCGGACAACTTTCAACCCTCTATCCTGAAAAATATATTTATGATGTGGCAGGCTTCCCAAAGGTAAAAGCTCAAGATTTGGTCGATAATTTAAAGGAGCAAATCTCCATGTTTTCTCCAACCATATGTTTGGACCAAGCAGTAGCAGATATAGAAAGGCTTGAGGATGAAACTTTCAAGCTTGTAACGGATAAGGAAATTCATTATTCTAAAACAATCATCATTACAGCCGGAGTCGGTGCCTTTCAGCCACGTCGTCTAGAATTAGAAAATGCTGCTCAATATGAAGGGAAAAACCTTCACTATTTTATAAATGACATGCAGCAATTCGAAGGGAAAAAGGTTGCCATCCTTGGGGGCGGTGATTCTGCAGTAGATTGGGCTTTAATGCTGGAGCCTATTGCAGAAAAGGTTACTCTTATCCATCGAAGGGACAAGTTTCGTGCCCATGAACATAGTGTAGCAACCCTTCAGGCTTCAAAGGTTGAAATAAAGACCCCATTTGTCCCTATTGAATTGATTGGGGATGAAAATGAGGCAAAGCAGCTTATATTAGAAGAGGTTAAAGGTGAACGGAAAGAAACAATTGAATTTGACGCACTTATTGTCAATTACGGATTTATTTCCTCTCTTGGCCCAATAAAAGATTGGGGACTAAAAATTGAGAAAAACTCAATCGTTGTTAATTCAAAAATGGAAACAAATATACCTGGTATCTATGCGGCTGGAGATATTTGCACATTTGAAGGCAAAATTAAGCTCATTGCTACCGGTTTTGGTGAGGCCCCAACAGCTGTAAGCAACGCGAAGGCATACATAGATCCAAAATCACGCTTGCAGCCAATGCATAGTACTTCATTGTTCCCTTCATAAAAAAGTTATTGCTTTAGGCTTCTACTTATTCTTGGAAGCAAGGCGCTAGCGCTTTCCTTATATGTAGTCGATGACTGTTTGTATTTAATGAAAACAACATAAGTAATTAAAAATGCTCAGGGTATAAAAAGCTCTGAGCATTTTGCAATTTAATCGGCTTATGGAATTATTACCTTTCAATAATTTAAGTACAACTTACATACCCATAATTATAAAAAGGTTATAACCCTCACAAGGACCACGAATTGGTAGATATTAGATTTAAAACAACATCTATCTGAAAAGGGATAACATTATACTACGTCAATTATTACAAAACTCCTAAAATGTTTTTTGTTCCTCATAGTACTTAATATCACATTAATGATTTTTTTAAACAAGTGTCCTTCTATCTCAACAAGGAATGGAAAGGACGACAGTCACTCCATCTTTAGCTCTTGTCCCCATTAGTAAAAAATGCACGTTCTAACCCAACAAAGAAACGATTTTATTTTTTCCTTTTCGATTTTCCTAATAAACCTATTGCAGCTGCCACGCCAATGCCCACCCCAAACCATACAGCTAAGCTCAATACATTCACCTCCATTTAGATAAAAACGTTTTTTCCTATTTATACAGCTTAAATGTACTAAAGATTCACTAAAGTGCCTTCTGTTGATGAACAACTTATTTTTCTGTCAAAAATTCCAAAATATCAATTAATAAAAAAACAGTCCAATTACTAAGCTAATTGGACTGTTAATGGATATATTATTTATTCGAGATCAAAACCCGTACTTATTACAATTAAAAATCTTTCTTAGCAATTTTCTGGTGTACCCGCATTCGTTGCAGTCTTGAATGAAGAACCACAGCCGCATGTTACAAGCGCGTTTGGATTATCGATTGTAAATCCTCCGCCCATTAGGGAGTTTTTATAATCAATTTTTGTTCCCTTTAAAATTGGAGCACTTTCTTTATCAACTAAAATTGAGATTCCAAATTGTTCGTCCTCATGGTCTCCTTCTTTTTTCTCATGATCAAAGCCCATGCCATAGGAAAGACCGCTGCAGCCTCCGCCATTGATGGAAATTCGCAGAAATGCTCCTTCTTCCTCATTATGCTTCATCATATCCTTAATTTGATTTGCAGCTGATTCAGATAAAATAATCAATTCGCTCACAATATACACCTCCCATATGAATCAATAAATCATATATATATGAATATGTTCCATTACTTCTTTTTGTTTATTATAAACCCTTCCTTCTTATCTCTCAACCTTTCCGTCTTGTTATGCAAATCCCATCTTATTATTTCATTTCTCTAAATATATATATATAATAAAGGTATATAGTCTCAGTACAAATGTCACAAAATTATATATAAGGTGTTGATAAGAATGGACCAATTGTCACCTTTTTATGAAAAATCATTTGAATGTTATTTATGCAAAGGAACATTTACTTCTTTAAAAATACGTTCCAGGTTTGTAAAGGTTGATTATTATGATAAGGACTTTTGCCCTAACTACAAAACTAAAGAATTAAACCCAGTACTCTATAATATTTATGTATGTCCACATTGCGGATTTTCATTTTCAGATGAGTTTTCCAAGCATATTATTCCTGTTATTAAAAGCGAATTAATTGAAAAGGTAAGTAATCATTGGGTTCATCAGGATTTCGGTCAAAATCGCTCCATTCAGCAAGCTATTAATGCCTATAAGCTTGCCTCCTATTGCGCTGTAATTAAACAAGAGAAAAAGGTTACAATAGCAGGAATTTTTCTACGTATAGCATGGCTTTATCGATTATTGGAAAAAGAACAGGAACAGCAGCGATTTCTCCAAATAGCCGTTCAGGAATACAAAGATTCCTATATTAATGAGGATTTTCTAGGTACCCAAATGTCTGAAATGAAACTTTTATATTTAATTGCTGAAATACTACGGAGAACGGATCAATATGACGAAGCTGTCTATTATTTTTCAAAAGTAATAGAGAAACAATCCTCGGCTACAGAAAGAACAATTGTAGAAATGGCACGAGATCAATGGAATGAAATGAGAAAAGCAACAAGTTAACGCAAAAAGGAAAAGAACAGTTATACTGCACCCGGTTAGAGTAAAATCTAACCGGGTGCAGTACAATACTGTTCCTTTTTTTAAAACATTGGATTCTCTTCCAAGTATTTATATATATTTTCCACTAGTTCCTCGGCAGTATCCCCTTTCACATACTCGCCATTCACTAATGCAAACATTGCTTCGCCACATATATCACAAAAATCCAGACAGCTGTACTCTACAATGTCCAGATTTGGATCTTCTTCTAAAATTTCCAAAGCTTTGTATGAACCGCTAGCAAGATTGCTTGCACAAAACTCAATAATAGGATTCAAGATCATCACCTCTCTACCAATGATTATCCTACTCCATTTACAAACTATCGTCAACGAGACAGCAATAAGATATTCTATCATGAACATAAATAGGCTTGGTGACTTGCTCATTTGCGTACATCCGAATGAAATTAACCTTTAAATTTCACTTAATGCCCTTACGTGTAGAAAAGAGACGTGGAAATCTTCGAGCCGATAGCAGCTTGCGCTAAACGTAGAAAATTTCTAAAAAAGGAATCCAAAGGATTAATTATTATTATTTCAAAAAAGAAAAGGAGGTCCATACATTTGGACCTCCTGTTGATATTAATTTCTGGATACGTATCCGTGCTTTTCCAATTCCTCATATATATCTTTTAGGCGGGGATTCCCCTCACCGACAATATTTCCTTCTAATGTAACAACTGGATAGAACATATCCTCCGAAATAACTCTCTCCGCAAATCCTGCAAGCTCTTCATCACTTGGAGGATCAAAAATGTCCACATGAGTAATTTCAAATGGCTGTTCCGGGTATTTTCTTGAGATTGCTGCCTCCAGCCACTCATAGGTTTCTTTTGAGGATGGTAAATTGACACAGCTTGCACATAGTTGTTCAGCACCGTAGACGACAATTTTAACTTGTTTCATCACTATTTCTCTCCCCTTCTCTCTTTATTTTACACAAGATTTTAGGAAACGGAAGAAGAATTGGTAAATTCAATTCGAATTCCATAATAGATTTTTTTACATGAACTTATTATAATAAGAATATGGAAAGGAGTCGATTTTGCGTGGCTGAAGAAACTATTATTGAACAAGTTCAAGAAGTATTAGATAAATTGCGTCCATTTTTATTACGTGATGGCGGTGACTGTGAATTAGTGGATGTGGAAGATGGCATCGTGAAACTTCGTTTGCTAGGTGCTTGTGGAACATGTCCAAGCTCTACTATTACGTTAAAAGCCGGTATTGAACGCGCACTATTTGAAGAAGTTCCCGGTGTCGTCGAAGTAGAACAAGTATTTTAATTAGATAAGCGGATTTTCTAAATAATCTATTGTCTGGTAACAAGACCTTTGAAAAGCGATCCTTATAGGATCGCTTTATTTCATAAATACTTTATCCTAAAACATTAAACCAGCCAATCTCCGGAATATTCCATTTTACAGGATTCCTCCCTAACAACTGAAAAAAATTACCTAAAAAACTTTCGTATTCCGCCGAATCACGTATATGTTTATGAAGTCGCTCTTCCAGTTGTTTATGTTGTTTTTCTGAATTCGTTAAATAATATTGCTCTATGCATTCAACATAGTGGAGAGGAAACAAGAGTCTTGCATAAATCAACCTCCAAGAAAAACTGGATAGGGACGTTACACCTTGATACTCATCCAGGAAATTTTGAACATCCGGTAAAAATGATTTATTTTTTCGAAAGTATTGTTGCCTTATCCATTCAGCGATATCCCTCGATGCGTGATCAAAAACCCAATCAAAAGGATTTCGAATCCACATTCGATTTCCCCAAATATCATTGTTAAAACGTTCATGACATACTGTTCCAACATCAATATCAAGAGGTTCCTCATCCAGCTCTGTATCCACTATATATTGAATTGCATTTTCACATAATCCCATATAATATGGGTATGTTTCAACAAACATATGATCAAAATCATTATTAGGATTTTCTTGAACAACCTGATACCAAACCTTTTCAATTTGTTCTAATCTTTTCTCCCAATATACTTTCCATTTTCCGAGGCTGCTTGTATGCTGAATTTCGACCTGGATGGAACGTCCGCGCTGATGAAATTTTGCTAATTTCCTTCCAAAGCTTCTTTTTGCTGGGACTTTTGTATATGAATTTAATAATAGTACATAATCTTCCTCTTGATGTGTAACTAGAAACTTTTGATCCTTTGCTGCATAAAAGACGGAAACATTTCGATCCCCTTGACTCGCCAAATGGTCAGACATTAAATATAATTCCACCAACACTTCTTCCTTCATATTGGTAACAGGAACAAGAGTATATATTTTCTCTTCTTTTACATATCTTAAGTATTTACCGTCTAAAAAAGAAGTATCAGGAGTTATATTAAAATATTCCCTAAGGATTTCAATTGACATGCTAATCCTCCTTATAGAAGAAAATCATTCAAGGAAAATGCCATAAATCTGTATTCAATCATATATATGAATTAACCCCATTAATTATCACGTTTCAAATTAGACGGTAAAATCCAAAACAAAATTCTATTTTCGCATCTTTTAGGGAAAAATAAGAAATATAAAAAAGAAAAAGGTGACAATATGGAAAATAACCGAGCAATGAGTATATCCGAAACAACAGCACGGCTTTGGCTTAAAAATCGCGGAGTGGAATTGAAAGATATTGCAGAGCTAGTGATGTTTTTGCAAAAAAAATATCACCCTGATTTACAGCTTGAGGAATGCCTCGAAAATGTAGATCGGGTTATTTCAAAGCGCGAGGTTCAAAATGCCATTTTAACAGGAATCCAATTGGATATGCTTGCAGAAAAAGGATTATTAGATGAACCATTACAATCTATTATTGCCGTAGATGAAAGCCTATATGGGGTGGATGAGATTCTTGCATTCTCCATTGTGAATGTGTACGGATCGATCGGCTTTACCAATTATGGATATATTGACAAACTAAAGCCCGGTATCTTGCAGAGATTAAATGATCATACAAGCGGAGAATGCCATACATTTCTAGATGATATAGTAGGAGCAATCGCCGCTGCAGCCTCCAGCAGATTAGCCCATAGGGCCGACAATAATTAAAATTGAAAAAAGTAGGCGTGTTTTATCTACACGCCTCTTATTTTTATATAATCCATTTAGAAAGGGAGTCAACGCTGTAAGTAGGCTGAATGTCCTTGTCCTTAAGCTGTTCCTTCGTTGTTACTCCAGTATGAACTAATAATGTATCTATTCCGGTACGAATACCTGCCATTATGTCCGTATCATAAAAATCTCCTACCATTATGGTTTCCTCCTTTTTAGTTCCCAAGAACGCTAAGGCTTGTTCCATAATGATTGATTCAGGCTTTCCAATAAAAATTGGATTTGTTTGTGTTGACACAGAAATTACAGAGGTAATGGAGCCATTGCCCGGCAAAAATCCTCTTTCTGTCGGGAGAGCAATGTCTGCATTGGTTGAAATAAAGGTTGCCCCTCCTCTCACAGCAAGACATGCAAGAGCTAATTTTTCATAATTTATATCACGGTCAATTCCTACTACAACAAAATCTGGTTTTTCATCTATGAACTGAAAACCTTTGTCTTTCAATGCAGTTTTAATCCCCTCTTCTCCTATAACGTAGACCGATGCTTGCGGCTTTAGCTCATGCATATATTGTGCTGTAGCCATAGAGGTTGTAAAAACCTGTTCAGGTAGAGTGGGAATGTCAAATTCATTAAGCTTAGCAGCAACTTGATCCGGTGTTCTTGATGAATTATTGGTCACAAACAGATAGGGAATCCCTTTCTTTTTTAGACGAAGAATAAAATCTCCAGCCGCTTCAATTTTTTCCTTTCCCCGATACATTGTTCCATCTAAATCAATTAAATAACCTTTGTAACTTTTCATGTTCGTCTCCTTTACAAGAAAAAACGCTTTCATACCGAAAGCGAAAGATTAGCTTTTAAAAGCTGAAACTGGACCTAATTCATTTGTTAAGTATTCCCTTACTTTTTTCGGAAAATCCATCAAGGAAGGTATTCCCTCTGTAAAGGTATGTAGCAGAACAGCGTGATCAATTTCGATATATTGTTGTACAAGAACCTTTCTAAATAATATGATTTTCAACAGGCTTTTGGACATATCTTCTGTTATAACTTTTTCGTCGGTTAATATGTCCAAAATATCCTCATAGCTTCCAGGATCTCTCATAATAAATCCATCAATCATCGCATTTCCAACATCTAGAATAGCTTCAATAATAGTATGGGCAATTCGTTCTAACGCCAATTGTTCTACTTCACTTTTCCAATTGGAGTTTGATTGAAATAATTGCAGTTTAGCCTCCATATATTGCAAGGTTTTTTCCATTTTTTCACGATCTACAAAATACATGCAAATACACCAGCTTTCCTTATCTTCAATACTATTTTAACATAATATAAAGTGGATATCTCTTCTGGCACTATGACACTCTTTGTACTACAAAATAGGCACAGCCAAAATTACAGTATTCGTAAAGGTATTCAGATAATACACTTATTTTTGTATCAAATGTAGCCTTTGGATTGTCATCGGCAAAAAAGCCTTTTAGCCTTAGCTGGCCATAGCCCCAGTCTCCAACAATGTAGTCGTACTTGGTTAAAATATCGCTATATCTTGTTCGAAATGCTTCTTCATTAAATCCATTTCGAAATTCCTTTATAATTTCATAACATTGATTATTAATGCAGATCAACGTAATTCACCTCATCTCATAACTATACTTTAAATTATAACTAATTCCCCATGAATTACTAAGAGAAAAATAAAAAAACGTGCACACTCTAAATATTAAGGGGGTGCTGATATTGAGCAAAAAAATAATAACTGCGACATTGCTAAGTGCCGCTTTACTAACTGCCTGCAGCAACAATAACAATGGCAAAAATGTGGCAGAAAATCCCGCTGTTTATAAAAAGAATGGGAATACAGTGAACAAATACGAACGTGTTGATATGTACAATGCCGGCTTGGAAAAAACGAGTGCTGAAAAATCCAATGAATTCGGTTATGTTCGACATGTAAAAAGCCCCATTCCTGGACAGAATATTAAATATCAAGATATTTATACCATTAATCGGGAAAAGGTAGCAGATGCCATTAGTAAAATTGCTGTAACTAATCCAAGGGTACATGATGCCGCTACGTTAGTAACAGATGAAGAAGTATTAATCTCATATAAGACAGATGCCAAATCCAAAAAAGACCGAAATGATGTAGCCGATCAAGTAAAGAAAACGGCTTTCTCGGTTGTACCTCGTTGGTATCATGTTTATGTTACCGATAACCCGACATTAAAGCAATATGTTGAGAATATCTCCTATATGAAATCCAGTGATGCCAATAAAGAGAGAGTTATAAAGCAAACAGTTAAGATGATGCTGAAAAGCACTCCTCAAGGCCATAAAATGAGTACTGGAGAAAATGAAAATGGTGAATCAAATGATATAAATCGCGGAAAAATGGAGGATACTGATAACCTTCATGAGCAATTCGATAAAGGAAACTTGTAAGGTTGACTGCGTCTTTCGGACGCAGTTTTTTCCATTGAAATGTTCCTTCCAATATTTGATGTATATGAAAAAATGCTTCCGACGCAAACTAAGTTCATAAATGTACAAGGAGGCAAAACCGTTGCGCATTTTTACTTGCTTTCTGATATTTTTTATTGTTTTCTCATCTTCCCATATAACATATGGAAAGGAAATGTCTGAAGAAGAAATATATCAGAAAAGAATGGAGCTTTATAAAAGGATACAGACAACAACCCAAATTCCATGGTATTTCATTGCAGCTGTTGATCATTATGAAAGAAGCATCCGATCCGTTCGTAAAGATATTCCAAAATCAAACGGTATTACTGGAATCTATATTAATCCTGCTCAATGGTCAGGCTGGTTAAATCCGAATCAAATGGACCCATCACTGTTGTCTATCGACTTATTTAACGGCTTTGGTGTGGATGGAACTGGCGATGGAAAAGCGAATATGAATGATGATATGGACATACTATATTCCTTTGCCAATCATATTTTAAAGTATGGCACTGATGAGGATCATTTTCGGATTGCTTTATGGGATTATTATAAAAGAGATAAAGCTGTAGGCTTAATTATGGAAAAAGCAAAATTATACAGGCATTTTGGAAAATTGGATTTAAATGCAAAATCGTTTCCAATCCCTCTCCGTTTCAACTATAGCTACCGGGATACGTGGGGAGATCGTCGCGGTTGGGGAGGACGCAGAATTCATGAAGGCACAGATATTTTTGCCGGTTATGGGGTACCGGTCCGCTCAACCTGCTACGGCATCGTAGAGATGAAAGGCTGGAATAAATTTGGGGGATGGCGAATAGGTATTCGTGATATAAATAATACGTACCATTATTTTGCACACTTAAATGGATATGCTAAGGATTTGCATGTCGGACAAATTGTGCAACCTGGCATGCTTATTGGTAGCGTCGGAAGTACAGGGTATGGACCTCCAGGCACTTCAGGGAAATTCCCGCCACATCTTCATTACGGGATGTATAAAGATAACGGATATGGCGAGTGGTCATTTGATCCGTTCCCACATTTAAAGCAATGGGAAAGGATGGATAGAAGAAAGAAATAGAGCTTCAGGAACCCTTTGGATCCTGAAGCTCTTTCCTTTTTATTTTTTGGGCGGTAATTGTATCGTAGGTGTTGATGATCCGCCATTATAATATTGCGGAGGGTCCCAAGGTATTACGCCGCTAAATAGCGTTATCTTTTGTTTGTATGGTGTTACTTTTGTTTCAAAAGGAATAATGGTCTGAACATTTACTGTCAATTGTATATAGACATCCGCGGAAATATGATTAATTCCAACCGGCTTGTAGTTGGAAATTAAATCTGCTTGGACATCCCCAATCACTTGAAGCTTAATAGGAATCTTAGGACCAATATTTCCTAATAATGCATTGTTCGTTGCACGTCCGATTGGAATCGAGTAGACAAGTCCCTCTGAATCATGGACAATCCCCAAATCAGAGAACGCTGCTATATTTCCAGCCTCACGTCCGTTTAACACTGCTTGAATAATACTTTGAGCTTTTGCTTCCACTTTATTGCTAATAGAAGGATTTGTAATAAAATAATTGTTATTTTTATTAGTTACTACAATATTTTCTGGATCAATCTCATCCTGTATTTGCTTTTTTGCATAGTTAACTGCTTCCTCAGCAATTTTTCGATTTTGACTATCTGCATAATTAATTAAGGTCGGTGCAAGTCCTTTATTGACAATCCATATCCCAATAACGGTGGATAATATAAAAAATACAAAAGTCAAAAGTAAAACATACCGTAACGGCAAAGGACCTCCTCGCCGGGGTTTACGAGCACGAAATTTAGCCAAAAAAATCCCCCCTTACAAGCTATATGTATGCTTGTTTGAGGGATAAAATTATCATTGTTTTACATCATGACTGTTTTTTAAATTATTGCTGTTTGTATATCAGTATAAAATCCTTATAATACCTTCGTTTCGGGGCATTTTTTAAAGATTAAAACCGTCAACAAAAGCAACAAAGTTTAAAGATAAAGGGCCCTATATCATTTTTAATAGAGCATCCTTACCGGTCATGCCTACTGTAATCCCGAGTTTTTCCGCTTCCCATGTTATAGACTCAAGCGGAGCATTTAATAATTCCTCGACTGTTTTTACTCCAACCGCTCTTCCTGCTATTATGTTTCGATCCTTCAGACGATTATTTAAAAGTGCGACATCCAGTGCACCGCACATAATATACCCTTTATCATTAGAGATGGTTAACAGATTGGTCTTTGGAAGGGCTACGGTCGTCGCAATAAATGTATGACCATTAATGTCAACAGGTGTAATAGTAACCAACGTATTCTCTCCTTTACTGATTAAGTCAAAATAAGACCCCTTTATACCATCTGTATGTAAAGGACGAGAAATGGTTGCCTGACTTTCTTACAAATCCCCATATTTCTTTTGCAGCTTCCAAATCATTACATCACGAATGAACTCCGGCATAAAGTATTTTTTCTTTGCCTCTAAAAGTTGTGGAAAAAAATGACCAAATGTGTACATATCTACCGTGCCAAGTGTATATTTTTTATTTTCCTCAAGTGGCTTTCCTTTAATAAAAAGGTTCTGATTTCTAATTGTTATATTATGATAAATGAAATTCCCAAGGATTTTGCCTCGAAAGCCTAATCCCTTTAATTCCAAAGTTGGCCATTTTGAGTCTAATGTTTGCAGCAAAACATCTTTTAGCTCTGCACCTGACAGCTCTATTAGACAAGGATTAATCGGATGGGGAAGTATAGAATGTATATCGTATCTTGTAACGTTACCTTTTTGCAGATTTCCAAGCAGAAGACCGACATTAATAAATGCACAATCTGACTCACACCACTCATTAATGGCCTCACATAAAATTTTTGACAATAAGGAAGGGCCAAACCAATCTATTTCCAATGTTTCTGGGAGATTTACGAGAACGCTATTTAAAAGCTGTTTTCCTTCTGATTGAAAAGCAACAATATCCCTTTCCTCTTCCTTTGGAGCAGGCAATTGTTTCGTATTATATAATAAGGCGCTTTTATCTATTAATTTTTTACGGTGGGTATCTATCGTAACAGAAACTTTTCCAACGTAATTTCCATGTTTACCTGCGGCAGCTAATAAGGTGTTATGAATCATTTTTCCTTCGGGTAAGACATGATGGGTGTGCCCGCCTAATATGATATCTATTTCAGGATAGAGATTAGCCATCTTTTCATCCTCATAAATCCCTAAATGGGAAAGGACAATAATAATATCTGCTATTTTTCTCATATATTGAAGCTCTGCTGCCACCTGTGGAATTGGTTCTGTTAAACGCCACCCTAGTAATTCATATAATTTTCCGAAGTCCGCTGTTACTGCTAACACTCCAATGTTTATGCCATTTTTCGTCGTATAAATGTTGTAAGGCATTGCCCAATTTGGCCTTTTGCCTGATTGATTAAATAAATTCGCAACAAGAACATCAAATTTTGCTTCTTTGTAGAGTGAATCTAATTCTGTATGTGATAAGGTAATTCCTTCGTTATTACCTATTGTAACGGCGGTATATCCTAATTCGTTCAATAGCTGGACATTGCCTTTGCCAACTGTCCCTTCTGTATAAGGATGCCAACGGTCAACATGATCACCAATATCAAACAACAGAAAATTATCTTTATCCTTATAAAGAGATTTTTTCCTTTGTAAAAAGGTACGGATTTTCGGCCAATTTTCAAAATGGCTATGAACATCATTGGTATGATAGATGTGAACTTGTTCAATCATTTATATGCTCCTATCTAGCTCATTACAAACATGAAAGTTTACACTTATACTAACTAGGTATATTAAAACAAATCTAATTGTCGCGGCGCCAATCCCTCGTATTCTATCCCCAATAATTCGATAAACTGCTTGGCGTTATCTGCAGCATCTCCACCGGAGTTATTATTAAAAATAATATATAAATCCTTTGAGAGCTCCGTAAAAGCATCCAGTTGTATTTTCCATTCCTGTAATTCTTTATCATTATATCTATATAAATACCGAACCTCACGCCAATCCCCTTGCTGAGGCTTTCTCCAGCCATATACGTTTCGCCCATGAAAACGGATAAGCGTTTTTTCTGAGTGAGTTGTTTTTAAAATAGTTGGTACAGATCCCTCGCCTGCTTGTGGTTCGTCACATATACTATGAATCCATCCTTCCTTTTCCATGAAGCTCAATGTCCCTTCTTTAAATTGCGGTGTAAACCATGATTGATGGCGAAATTCAAGTGCAACCGGCACATCTTCCATCATTTGCTTACAAAACCGTAAATATTGAACATTTGCTTTTGTACATTGAAACCAAGGCGGAAATTGAAAAAGGACCATTGCCAACTTTTTAGCTTCTTCATAAGGTTTAATCGATTGTAGAAATGCTCTAAACATTTCCTCTTTCGTGGAGTATGGTATATTCCCTCTTTCATGCCCTGTCATACCTTGATAGGCTTTTACGATAAATTGAAAGGAACTTGGGGTATCCTCAACCCACTTAAGCGCATTTCTTTCAGGCTGAATGGCATAGAAGGATGCATCTACCTCTACTATAGGAAAATGGCCTGCATATTCTCTTAGTTTATTTCTAGGTGAGATACCATGCTTATAAAGACCATCGTGGTCGCCCCATCCCGCCAAACCTATATAAATCATAAGATCACCTGCATTTCATATACCTCATTTTATCATAATAACGTAAAAAAACCTCGCAGGAGAAAGTACTCTTGCGAGGTGTGTTTCTCAGAAGAAATGCTGTAACTCATCAAAATATATTATTTTGATTCAAATATATTCAATTACGGAAAAGTAACAGCAAATGGTACGTTGTAAGATTTTCCAGGATTTATAAGGATTTAAAATTGTGGACAAGTATCTATACATTTAGTTACTAAATTACATAATTTATTTTAATAGTTGTAAAAAACATCCCATCCTTTTTATTGTTGTGAAGTGGTTTTAAGGGTAGTGCCTTAATTTTAAAGAACTAGAAGGAAGGAATTAAATGTCTATAGGTAGACGCCAAATTAAAAGTAAAGCAGTTATGTTCTATGTACTTCAATGCCATCCCGAAACGAAAATTTTTCTTCCACCTACCGAAATACTTGAATACCATACTTTGGGCAAGATGACCAAAGCTTACAAGAAAATCTATGTAAAGCCTGACCAAGGTAGCAAATCAAATGGAATCATACGAATTGAAAAGAAAGAAAATGGTTCGTTTTTGTTACGGACAAGCGAATCAGAGACCATTGAAGAGTTCCGTAATTTCCATAAATTGTGGAGTAGGTTAAAGGATATGACTTCTAATTCTCGTTATATTGTTCAAAAAGGAATTGAAAATGCTACTATAGACCAAAGAAATTTTGATATTCGAGCACACGTCCTTCGGGTGAATGGGGAGTGGACCATTGGTGGTATCTGCTGCCGCCTTGGGGCTCCAGGAAATATCGTAACAACTTCCCTTATAGGAGGAAAACCGATTACACTAGAAACTCTTTTTGCGGAACTGCTTCATTATTCTGAAGAAGATCAGCAACAGGTCTTAGAAAACCTTCACCATTGTATCTTAAATACAGCCAGGAAGATAAGTCCCCTTTTCCCTAAAAACAAAGAATTTGGCATTGATATCGGGTTAGATGGTAACAAACAAGTCTGGTTATATGAAGTAAATACAGCTCCGCTTATACGAGCAAACTTCAGGCTGTTAGCTGATAAAACGCTTTATCAAAGGATCATGAGGTTAAAACAGATGGCAGAATAAAGACTTGGATGCAAAAAAGCCCCTACCATGTAAGGGGCTTTTTACGTTACTTCGTCTTAAGACGCAATTTTCGATTTTCTAAAATCTGATGAACGACAGTTTGATCCTCGAGTTCATAAAAAAATTTAATACTTGGTCTCATATTCACTTCAAAAATCCAAACATCACCATTCCGATCAATTCCAATATTAATCCCGCATTCGACAATCCAATCATATTGCTCCCGAAACACTTTGCCTGCTTCAAGACAAATCTCTTGTATATTATTCTCTAACGCTTGTGCCTTTGCTTCGTTCATTTGTAAGTGCTCGACAAACAGTTTCCGAACCAATAGTGCCTTTGCCCCGCAATTCCGATTAACTATTCCGTCGTCTTGGCTGCCTAGTTTTCCAAGCATCCCTCCGAGAACCCATTTATCTCCAATGCTTTGAATGTGTACACGAACACCTAGTGCTTGTCCATTTGGAGTTAAACTCGAGATACCTTGTTGAATGATACAACTTGGAAGAGATTTTTTTACATTACTATAATGAAGGAAGGCTATGACTTCCTCTAAATTGCTAAATTCTTTATTTATTTTTTCTTTTTTATAAGTATAACCATTAACAGTATAAGATCCATTCATATTTTTTTCAATCCGAATGACCCCCCTGCCTTCTCTTCCGCCAACAGGTTTAACATATACAAAAGGGTAGTGGTTTAAAAATTCATTTATTCTATTATCCGTTAATCTTTCAGTACTAGGATAATGTCGACATAATGTTGGATGTTCCCGAAATATTAAAGCCTGTTCCCATTTATTGATATAGTTCACTTCCCTCACCTTTTCCAAATGACTTTTCCTTATCCTATTCCAAAGTATTAACTTTTGTGTATATGCAAAATGGACAATTTCCATCCTGGAAAAGATAAAGACACAGTCAAAGCTTGTTTTAAAGAATAGACTACATAAAGTCCATGTTAAGGAGTCAAGAGAATCATGCCCTTTAATATTAAAAAGTGGAAACAAGCACAATTAATAACAAGTGATTCAACTGTCTCAAAGTACTTTCCGGAGACTGTACAATATAGCACACAAGCATTAGAGGACTTTCTGGGCCGATATCGATTTGTTTACGTTAAACCCGATGGCGGTGGGCAAGGAAAAGGCATTTTACGAATAAGCTCAAAATCTTTTTCATCAAGAATTGCCTCCATCATAAAAATGGTTCTAAAACCTCGCTTATTTTTGGCCAATTTATCTACCCTTTTTGCTAATAGATTATATAAGGTCCAAGGTTTCTCCACTAAAGGGGAAAATATTGCTGTAGAAATTACCGATTTAAAACAAGTGAAGAAAATAATCCAACCTACACCCTTTTTAGATAAATATAGAAGCTTTATTTTACAGGCCGGAATCAATAGTATCTCAAAGGATGGGTTGCCCTTAGGTATTCGAGTTCATACCCAAAAGGTGAATAATGAATGGATAAGAAGCGGTATTCTTGGGAAAATGGTTAATTCTGAGGATGGCATTGTCAATCGAAATAGAGGTGCTTGGGCAATACCATTTAGAGAATTTGTTATACAACAAGCCGGAATGGATGAAAAGAAAGCAACAGAACTGGAAAATGAAATTACAATGATTTCACTGAAGGTCAGCAAAATATTTGGTGTTAAATATCCTTGGTGCGAAGAGTGTGGAATTGATTTTGGAATAGATCAAAATGGACAACCGTGGATATTTGAAGTTAATACTATACCCAGTATTGCTTTTTATAGCGAACTAGCTGACAAATCTATGTATAGACAAATTATTAATAACCGAAGAAGAAGGAAAAAGTAAATAATTCAAGGAAGACAAAAAACTCTATAAAAAAGCCGTAAGCAACATCAAATTACCCACAATTTTATACGATGGAATACAATTGGCTTCATAATCCTTCCAATCCTTCTTTGAAATCTTCTGTATTTTTCTAGACGTATTTCAAAGGTTTATTTGTGGGTAGACCACCAAATCCCATTAATGTCTCACTGATATTAAATACATGGACATTCTTAGTCACTCATTCAGTTACGCTTTCAATAACTGGTACGATGTAATATGACTTCCTAATCCTAGGTCAGATAAAGACTTGTGACGTAAATGGACTAGTTAGTGTTAATGCAACAGATACCTATCTTGATATAACCGTAAAAATAGAAAAAGGCGAACTTCAAAAGTTCGCCTCCTACACTAAAAGATAAAATTCAATCGGCATGCCGATGAATGTACAATTTATAACAATCTCTCAAATCCTTGATATAAAAAGGATTTTTTCTATATTATCCAATAGAACCTTCCATTTCGAACTTGATAAGACGATTCATTTCAACCGCATACTCCATTGGAAGCTCTTTTGTAAATGGCTCGATAAAGCCCATAACGATCATTTCTGTTGCTTCTTGCTCAGAAACTCCACGGCTCATCAAGTAGAAGAGCTGCTCTTCTGATACTTTTGATACCTTTGCTTCATGCTCTAATGAAATATTGTCGTTCAAGATTTCATTATAAGGAATCGTATCAGATGTAGATTGGTTATCCATAATTAAAGTATCACATTCGATATTTGCTCTTGCACCCTCTGCTTTACGACCAAAATGAACTATACCGCGATACGTTACTTTACCGCCATGCTTCGAAATCGACTTAGACACGATTGTTGAAGATGTATTAGGTGCTAAGTGCATCATTTTTGCACCAGCATCTTGATGCTGTCCTTTACCTGCTATCGCAATGGAAAGGGTCATACCGCGAGCACCCTCACCTTTAAGAATGACAGCTGGGTATTTCATTGTTAACTTAGAGCCAATATTGCCGTCAATCCATTCCATTGTGGCGTTTTCTTCACAAACGGCACGTTTTGTAACTAAGTTATATACGTTATTTGCCCAGTTTTGAATAGTAGTATAACGGCAATATGCGTTTTTCTTAATGATAATTTCAACTACTGCACTGTGAAGAGAATTAGTAGTATAAACAGGTGCTGTACATCCTTCCACATAGTGAACATGTGCACCTTCGTCTACAATAATAAGGGTACGCTCAAATTGTCCCATGTTTTCGGAATTAATGCGGAAATATGCTTGTAATGGAGTTTCCACTTTAACACCTTTCGGAACATAAATAAAGGAACCGCCTGACCAAACTGCAGAGTTTAATGCAGCAAATTTATTATCTGTTGGCGGAATTACGCTTGCCCAATGCTCGCGGAAAATATCTTCATTTTCACGTAAGGCGGAGTCTGTATCCTTGAAAATAATTCCCATTTTTTCAAGGTCTTCCTTCATATTATGATAGACAACCTCAGATTCATATTGTGCAGATACACCTGCTAAATATTTTTGCTCTGCTTCAGGAATACCTAGCTTATCAAATGTGTTCTTGATTTCTTCCGGTACCTCATCCCAAGTGCGGCCTTGTGCCTCAGAAGGCTTTACATAATAGGTAATTTCATCAAAATTTAAACCGGATAGGTCTCCACCCCATTGCGGCATTGGTTTATTATAGAAATGTTCCAATGATTTAAGACGAAAATCTAACATCCACTGAGGTTCATTTTTCATTTTAGAGATTTCTTCCACAATTTCACGAGTCAATCCGCGTTTTGAACGGAATACGGAAACGTCTTTGTCATGAAAGCCATATTTATAATCACCGATTTCAGGCATTTTCTTCGCCATTTCAATCATTCCTCCTTTTTACAAGTGCTACTACTCTTTTTCCTGACCTAAGCCTTTCTCCATTGCCTTCCAAGCTAACGTAGCACATTTGATGCGGGCAGGAAATTTGGAAACACCTTGAAGTGCTTCAATATCACCTAAATCGATATCGTCATCGTATTCTTTTCCCTGTACCATTTCAGAAAAAATATGGGATAGCTTTTCCGCTGTTTCCACATCTTTACCTTTTATCATTTGTGTCATCATGGAAGCGGAAGCCATTGATATAGAACATCCTTCTCCTTCGAATTTAGCATCGGTTACGATACCATTTTCCACATTCATCGTTAAATGAATACGATCGCCACAAGTTGGATTATTCATATCAATAGTTAAATTCCCGTTGTCTAAATTGCCTTTATTTCTTGGATTTTTATAATGATCCATAATAACTCTTCGATATAATGCATCTAGATTATTAGAGGACATCGCTAAAATACTCCTTCGTTTTAAGAAGACCGCTGATTAATCTGTCTATATCTTCTTCGGTGTTATATAGATAAAAGCTTGCTCGAGCTGTTGCAGATACATTCAACCATTTCATTAATGGCTGTGCACAATGATGTCCGGCACGAACTGCAATACCTTCAGCATCTAAAACAGTTGCTACATCATGAGGATGCACTTCTTCTATATTAAACGTCACAAGACCTGCACGTTCATCAGGACTTTTCGGTCCATAGATTGTTAGTCCTTCTATTTCGGACATTTTATTCAATGCATATTCAGCAAGTTTGTGCTCATGAACCTTGATTTGTTCAAGACCAATTTCCTCGAGAAAATCAATTGCCGCTCCTAAACCGATTGCACCTGCTATAATAGGTGTTCCACCTTCGAATTTCCACGGTAATTCCTTCCATGTGGAATCATACAAATCAACAAAATCAATCATTTCTCCGCCAAATTCTACCGGTTCCATTACTTCTAATAGTTTCTTCTTGCCATACATAACCCCTATGCCAGTAGGTCCACACATTTTATGACCGGAAAAGGCTAAGAAATCACAATCTAAATCTTGAACGTCCACTTTCATATGCGGAGCACCCTGAGCGCCATCCACCACCATAAATGCATGATGCTGATGAGCGACCTTTGCAATTTCTTTGATTGGGTTCATTGTACCAAGTACATTGGAAACAAGAGCAATGGCTACAATTTTCGTTTGATCAGTAATTGTATTTTCAATATCTTCCATTCGAAGAGTGCCATCTGGCTGCATTGGTACATATTTTAAAATTGCACCTTTACGTTTTGCTAATTGCTGCCAAGGAATAAGATTACTATGGTGCTCCATATAGGAGATTACTATTTCATCGCCTTCCTCAACATTATCATTTCCAAAGCTGCTTGCAATCATGTTAATTGATGCTGTTGTACCACGAGTGAAAACAATTTCTTCTCTTGAAGCTGCATTGATGAATTTACGTACTTTATCTCGGGCACCTTCATATTTATCGGTAGCTCTTGTACCTAATGTATGCACCCCGCGGTGTACATTAGAATTATCCAATCTATAATATTGATTCATTGCTTCAATTACAGTAAGAGGTTTTTGGGATGTTGCTGCACTGTCTAAATATACTAGCGGATGTCCGTTTACTTCCTGGTCAAGGATGGGAAACAGTTTACGGATCTCTTTCGCATTCATTATTTTACTTTCCTTTCAATAACCTCGGTTAATTGCTTTTTAACTCCTTCAATTGGCAATTGACTAACTACCGGTTCAAGGAATCCATGAATAATTAAACGTTCTGCCTCTTTACGTGAGATTCCGCGGCTCATTAAATAATACAATTGGATTGGATCTACACGACCAACAGAAGCAGCGTGCCCTGCCATTACATCATCCTCATCAATGAGAAGCATTGGATTAGCATCACCACGTGCCTTTTCACTTAGCATTAAAACGCGAGATTCTTGCTCTGCATTCGATTTTGATGCACCATGCTCGATTTTTCCAATCCCATTAAAAATCGAGGATGCAGCATCCTTCATAACTCCATGTTTTAAAATATAGCCTTCTGTATTTTTACCAAAATGAGTAATTTGCGTTGTAAAGTTTTGAATTTGCTTACCTCGTCCGACAACAACTGTCTTAGCATGTGCAAAAGAACCGTCTCCAACCAGTTTGGTTGTATTGTCAGAAATGGTATTTCCATCATTCATCATTCCAAGAGCCCATTCAATATGTGCATCACGCTTTGCATATCCACGTCGATTCACATAGGTAGTTATACCTTCAGCAAGAGTATCGACCGCGCCATAAGAAATTTTCGCTCCTGAATTAGCTACTAATTCGGTAATGATATTTACTATGCCGCTAGATTTGTCATTTGTAGAAATATAATTTTCCACTATTGTTACGGAGCTATTGTCATCTGCCACAACTAAAACATGATTAAACAATGGCGCATCTGCATGATCATGAACATAAACTGTTTGTACAGGATCCGTAACTTCAACATTTTTAGGGATATATAAAAATACTCCGCCATTCATTAAGGCAGCATGTAAGGCTGTTAATTTATGCTCGTCTATTTTCACTGCTTCCTGCATAAAGTATTTTTGTACTAATTCTGAGTGTTCTTTTACAGCGGTAATAATATCTGTAAAAACAACACCCTTCTCTTTTAATTCATCAGAAAGAGAAAGGAAAGCAGCTGTTTGATTATGCTGGATAAAAAGATTCTTGCTCTCGTTTTCTAATTCAATTAAAGCACGCACATCTTCCGGAAGTGAGTCTAATGAAGCATATGTTTCACTTTCTACTGAATGCTGTGTAAATTGAGTAAAATTCCAAGTAGTGATTCTTGTTTTATCAGGTCGCGGCATTGGAAGCTCTTCCGCCTTTTGGAGGGCGTCGACACGAAGCTTCGTAAACCATTCTGGCTCACCATTTTCTTTTGAAAAAGAGTGAACATAGTCCTGACTCACGGATAGTTTAGTCTCTACAGTCATGATAATCCTCCTAATCTTACGCTTCTTGGCCGACAGTTTCGTCTTCGATACCTAGTTCTTGTTTAATCCAATCATATCCTTCTGCTTCTAAGCGTTGTGCTAGCTCAGGACCACCGGATTTCACCACACGGCCTTGCATCATAACATGAACAAAGTCAGGAGTAATGTAGTTCAGTAAACGTTGATAGTGAGTTATGATTAAGCATCCAAACTCACTACTTCTCATTTCATTAATGCCTTTCGATACAACCTTCAAAGCATCGATATCTAGACCAGAGTCAATTTCATCTAAGATTGCTAATTTCGGTTGAAGCATCATTAATTGAAGGATTTCATTACGTTTTTTCTCTCCACCGGAAAATCCCTCATTAAGATAACGTTGTGCCATATCAGGGTCCATTTCAAGAAATTCCATTTTGCTATCCAATTCACGAATGAATTTCATCAACGATACCTCATTGCCTTCTCCGCGTCTTGCATTAATAGCTGAACGTAAGAAGTCCGCATTTGTTACACCAGTAATTTCACTTGGGTATTGCATTGCTAAGAATAGACCTGCACGAGCACGCTCATCTACTTCCATTTCCAATACATTTTCACCATCTAATGTGATGGATCCTTGTGTAACCTCGTATTTAGGATGTCCCATTATCGCAGAAGATAAAGTGGATTTACCTGTACCGTTTGGACCCATGATTGCATGGATTTCTCCACCTTTAATCTCTAAATTAACACCTTTTAAAATTTCTTTCCCTTCAATTTCAACATGAAGATCCTTGATATTTAACGTTGAACCTGCCATGATTATACCTCCGTTGTATATAAAAATTTCTACATCTCATTCTCAATCTATTCTCATTCTAATCTTATAACAAATTAAATCTATAAGCAACTCAAAAAGCGGATGCGCCTTGAACATCGGCATACAGATTTTGGATTCTTCGACTGAGATAATGGAAACACGATGAGGAACGAGTCAATGTTGACTTATCGCAGGAAGAAGACCGGAAGTTTGTTAGTCGGTAGGTGCGGGTGAAATTGGCATTTCAAATTTCACTTGTAGCTAGACAACTCCGAAAAGTCAATCCTCCTTGCTATCCATTATCATTAAATTTTATCAATTCAATTAAATGTAATCAAAAAAGTCGGCAGACAGTATAGCCGACTTTTTAAGTTAATTTTATTCATTATATAATTTACGACCAAGGTCAGCTATTATACGTTGGGAGTTAATGTATTCCCGCTCTCTTTTTTCCTCGATTTGCAATCTCACTCGAGCTTCACGTTTGTACACTTCGTAGCCTACACCATGCGCACTTTGCATTGCTTTTTCCATGTCAGTTGTGTACTTGATTTCAAGAGAGTTAATAATGAACCAATCCCTTCTTTTTATTTACGATGTTCATCTTAGCAAGAATAACGAAATAAAACAAAGGTGATATCGTTTCATTATTAGCTCCATCCTCTTCTAATCTTTTAAAAGCTGCATCATATAGAATCTATACTTAGAAATAATAAAAAATCCTCCCTTACAAAGCTTAAACAACAAAAACCTCAGAGTATTCCGAGGTTTTATTGGTGCAAATTGGGAGGTGCTTTTATATTGTAGAAAATCATGTAAATGTTTTTTATACTCAGAAGGAAGCAGCACTATCCAGTTCATCATATTCTCTGCATAACCAGATTACAGATTCCAGTAATAGAAAGTGTCGGAATGACCCTTCATACACAATTTCATTTTGTTTTTTTAATTGTGATAATCGAGTGTCTCCATTTAATAATCTTATTGCTGTAGATTTTGTTGTTGAAATAAAGCTGTCAATATTCTCTAAATTACTACTTTGTTCATAAGAAAAAGAGTCTTTTGAACAGCTTATGTTCCATATTTCCTTATCCGTACAAATACAAAATACAAATGCCTCATTTGGAAGCAAAGCATGTAAATGATGACGGGCATTAAAATTGTATTTTAATTGTCTTAAATAAAGCTCCAATTATATCACCCTATCTCAACTTTTATTTACAAAGGCTCATTTCTTAAACTATGCTGGTGCAGACGTAATCTAATTAACATCTCTATTTTTATCAAAGATAATTGTCATTTAATAAAGACTCCTCGAAAAATAAGAATATAGTTGGAAATGACAATATTCGAAAACAACCTTTACAAATAAACATACTATGTTTTCAGCAGAAATCCTCTTAATATTTATCGGCAACTTTCGCGCTTTATAGCAAAAAAGAACAACAATCATCATTATTTGACTGCTGTTCTGTGTATTTCCCGAGAAATATGTTACTATTTGGCTATTTTTTTTAGTTTTTCATATATATATGGAACAGACTGAAAGGCATAAATCTTTTCTTTAAGCCTTCCATTTTGTAAAAGAAGGAGACATGGGACACTCTCAATTTGAAATTCCTCTGCGAGTTTCGGAAAGTAATTTAAATCCGCTTTAAACATTTGTAATGCTGGCAGAAGTTCTTCAATTACACCAAGGATTTTACTAGCAACTTGGCAGGTTCCACAAAGAGGCGTGTATAGATAGAGGATGAAATAATCATAATTATTATTAGTGATATATTCAAGTTCGCTGTTTCTTAATTCTTGCACATTCCATCATCCTAACTAGTAAAAACACCTTGGAAATCCAAGGTGCTTTTTTTAATCTTCATTAATCATTTCTTGATATTGTTCAGCAGTTAACAATTCACTGATTTCTTCTTTATTTGAAGGTTCAACTACAATCATCCATGCTTTTTCATATGGTGATTCGTTAACAAATTCAGGACTGTCATTTAAATCTTCATTTACTTCAACAACCTTACCGCTAATAGGCGCATAAAGTTCAGATACTGTTTTTACAGATTCAACACTGCCAAACGGTTCATTTGCTTGCACTTCTGTGCCTACCTCTGGAAGCTCCACAAAAACGATATCTCCTAGTTCTGACTGAGCGAAATCTGTGATTCCGATGCGAACATTGCCGCCTTCTTCCTTTACCCATTCATGTTCTTCCGAATAACGCAGTTCATTTGGTAAACTCATTGAAAATCCCTCCACTTAAATGTTCAAAAAATGACAGGCACTGTTCCATAAATAGTATGTACTTATTCCACCTGACTTTTCATGTCGATGTCTTACTACATAATCCATTACCTTCACAAATTTATCTTTACATAAAAGGTGTATGTAAATCAAGAATTTCCTCTATTCTTATAACCATTTTTGCGAAAATTCTTCTTCTTTGAAACCAACTGTTACCTTTTCTCCATCCGTTACCAGAGGACGCTTTATCAACATGCCATCTGATGCAAGTATGTCCAATAATTCTTCATCACTTGCATCCTTCATCTTATCTTTTATCCCTAATTCACGATATTTCTGGCCACTGGTATTGAAGAATTTTTTTAGATCTAAACCACTTAATCGGTATAGCTTTTCTATTTCTTGTCTCGATGGCGGTGATTCTACAATATGCACGGCATCAAATGAAAGCTTATGATCCTCCAACCATTTTTTTGCTTTTCTGCAAGTTCCACAATTAGGATACCAATAAAATGTCAAGGCCATAACGTTCCCACTCCTTCCTACAAACAAAGTAGCTCATACAGGCTGCATTAATTATATTCGACCTTTATTTTATTTTACCTTCTATATAAAAACAAATTATTATACCAGTGTTCTTTCTATTTCCATTTCCGTTTTACCTTAAATAATTCTTGGATATATCCGTAGGTTGAAACAGGAGACATGATCATTTGATAGACTAAAATAAACAGAACAAATCCGATGATATTCTTTCGTATTCTTAAATTCAAGGGTCTGAACACCATTCTTTTTTGATATAAATAAAGAATCCCAAAGCTTAAAAAGGTTAACGGTAAAACAAAAAGTGTCATAGGCCCAACAATCCAAAAATGACCAAAAAAAGATAAAACAAGACCTGGAATCCAAAATAAAGTGTAGCTAATATCTAAATAGGGCATTACAAAATTAATTCCAGTTAAATACTTGGTATAAATTTGTGGCTGCTGCCATGGTTTTATCTCCCTTAAACCTTCTATCATTCCCCGTGCCCAGCGAGAACGCTGCCGAATAAAATGTATTAGGGATGACGGAGCATCTGTAAAGGCTACCGCTAACGGTTCGAAAAAAACTCTTTTTTTCTTCTCCAGCAGCTTCCAAGTCAATACAATATCCTCCCCAATGGCATCTGGCCAGCCACCGACCTCTTGAATATATTTTGTTTTATACACACTAAATGCACCTTGGGCAACCAAAGTTCCTTGATACAATCCCTGCAATCGCTTAATAGATGCTATTCCTAAGAAATAATCCCACTCTTGAATCATAGTCCAAATATTTTCTCGGCTATTGCGAACAAGAACAGAACCTGCAATTGCTACGACATCCATCGGACTACTTTTCATTCTTGCCATTAAATATCTTACCGCTGATTTATGAATGATAGTATCCGCGTCCAGTGTAATTACGTCCTCTGTCTCTACAAATTGCAGACCTTTGTTCAAAGCGTGAAACTTACCAGGCTTTTCTTCATTAAATATGGATACATTTAATTGAAGATCCTCCTTTGCTCTGTTAACTTCTTCTACTGTTCGATCTTTGGATGCGTTATTAACAACAATAATATGTATATCTCCTTTATGATCCTGATTTTTAATATACCTCAATGTACTATATATCCCTTTTTCTTCATTATAAGCGGCAATTATGATTGTAACAGGAGTATCAGGATATTCTTCCTTAAAAGGAGGCTGCCGGTCAAACAGCAAACTAACTACTAAGAATGCATTCATATATCCAGGTATATACGATATTCCGGAAATGACTACAACAGCAGCCGGTATAGATATCAGTTTTCCTAGGTCCTTTATCCAAGGAATGGAAAGGTAAACGGACAGTAGCATCCAGAGCAAAGCTAATGCATGGCTAATCCAAAACTTCAAGGACACCGATAAGTAGATTTTTGATTGCAAGCTTCTAATGGGATTCAAGTTTGAAAAATTCATTGCAACCCCCGATAAGAAAATCTTTCATATTAGTTTGCCCTAATTTTTATAGCTGGGAAAGAAAACTTTTTCCAAAAAGAAAGGCAAACAAATTCTACATTTGTTTGCCTAATATGCATCTTATAATACGTATTTTTCCGCTTCAATTAATTTTACAGAAGCTTCACGCTTTTTGGCAATTACATTAATAGGTGTATGGCGAGTTAATTTTCTTAGAGCAGATAACATCATTCTTAATGTATCTCCATCTTCAATCGCAACCAATGATTCTTTAGCCAATTGCTCAATTTCATTGAAGGATTCTTGGCAGAAGATTTGAGTATATAGAAGCTTTTGTGAATTCTTTTCTGCTCCATCCTTTGCAATTGCTTTTTCTGTACGAAGCACTGCAGATTCCATTGAATAAGCTAGTGAAACAACGTCTGCTATATTAACCAGGATTTCTTGTTCTTGTTCTAAGGCAGTACCAAATTTTTGAGCAGCAAGACCTGCAATCATTAAGGCTACCTTTTTCGCACTACGTGTTAAATATTTTTCTTGCTCTAATGGTGCATCACCAACTTCCTCCGGCATCATCATCATTAGTTCTTCTTGTAACCCTTGAGCTTTTTGAAGTAACGGCAATTCCCCTTTCAGCGCCTTTTTCATGAAGGTGCCAGGCACTATTAAGCGGTTGATTTCATTTGTACCTTCGAAAATACGATTGATGCGGGAGTCACGGTATGCTCTGGAGATTTCGTATTCATCCATGAAGCCGTAGCCACCGTGTATTTGTACCCCTTCATCTACCACATAATCTAAAACTTCCGATCCAAACACTTTGTTTAGGGAACATTCAATGGCATATTCTGCAATGGAATTTGCAACTTCTAAACCATTTTTGGATTGTTCCTCTGTAAGCTGGCTCATTCTTTCATCGAATAGGCCTACTGTACGGTATACAGAGCTTTCAGATGCATATATTTTGGATGCCATTGTTGCTAGCTTTTCTTTCGTTAAATTGAATTGTGAAATTGGTGTCTTGAATTGCTTGCGTTGGTTTGCATATTTTGCTGTGATTTCGAACGCACTTTTCGCACCGCCGACAGTACCTACCCCTAGCTTATAACGGCCAATATTTAAAATGTTAAATGCAATTTTATGACCTTTTCCAATTTCCCCTAATAGATTTTCAACTGGAACTTCTGCATCCTCTAAAATTAATGTACGAGTAGAAGAGCTTTTGATTCCCATTTTCTTTTCTTCTGCCCCTGTTGAAACTCCAGGAAATTCACGTTCTACTATGAATGCAGAGAATTTATCACCATCGATCTTTGCATATACAACAAACACATCTGCAAAGCCCGCATTTGTAATCCATTGCTTTTCACCATTTAAAATATAGTGTGTTCCAGCATCATTTAATTTTGCTACTGTTTTTGCTCCAAGTGCATCTGACCCTGAGCTTGGCTCTGTTAAAGCATAAGCTGCGATTTTTTCGCCTGTTGCTAATGCAGGCAAATATTTTTGCTTCTGCTCTTCATTTCCGAATAAAACGATAGGAAGAGAACCAATCCCAACGTGTGCTCCGTGAGTAATCGAGAAGCCTCCTGCTTTTGACATTTTTTCAGCAATTAGAGCAGAACTTACTTTATCAAGATCAAGACCGCCGTATTCTTCCGGTACATCAGCACCTAATAATCCAAGCTCTCCGGCTGATTTTAATAATTTCACTGAGCGGTCAAATTCATGCTTTTCTAAATACTCCACTTGCGGTAGTACTTCGTTTTCAATAAAATCTTCTGTCGTTTTAGCAATCATTTTTTGTTCATCGGAAAAATCTTCCGGTGTAAAAATTCGATCATAGGAAATATCGTCAATTAAAAAGCTCCCGCCTTTAATTAATTTATCTGTTTGATTAGTCATTGTGTTTTCCTCCTTATAATTTTTTCTTACATTAATTCAAATACTCCGGCAGCACCCATACCTCCGCCGATGCACATTGTTACCACACCAAATTGTACGTTGCGTCTTTTCATTTCATGAATAAGTGAAAGCGTTAATTTTGTACCTGTACAGCCAAGTGGATGTCCTAAAGCGATGGCACCTCCGTTTACATTCACAATCTCTTCATTTAGACCCAGCTTGCGTATGACTTGAATGGATTGCGATGCAAAGGCTTCGTTTAATTCGAATAACCCAATATCCGATAACTCTAATCCAGCAATTTTCAAGGCTTTCGGAATGGCTTCCACTGGACCAATCCCCATAATTTCAGGTGGAACTCCGGCCACTGCAAAGGAACGGAATTTTGCCATTGGCTGATAGCCTAATGATTTTGCTTTTTCTCCATCCATTAGTAACGCTGCTGCCGCTCCATCACTTGTCTGTGACGAGTTTCCAGCTGTAACGCTTCCTGTAACGGAGAAGGCTGGACGTAGCTTCCCTAGAACTGCTGTATTTGAATCTGGACGAACTCCTTCATCCTCTGTAAATAAAACCTTTTTTTCTACTAATTTATTTTTGAAATCTACTGAACGAATCGCCACTTCGACAGGAACTATTTCGTCCTTGAATTTTCCTTCCGCAATTGCTTTAGCCGCTTTTTGATGACTGTGAACGGCAAAAGCATCTTGATCTTCACGCGATATCCCAAATTTAGTAGCAACTTGCTCAGCAGTATGCCCCATTCCCATATAATATTGAGGGGCAGTTTCAGCTAAAGTTGCATTTGGACGAACAACATGACCCATCATGGGAACTAGACTCATAGATTCTGCACCGCCGGCTAAAATCGTATCAGAAGCTCCAAGCATGATCCTTTCTGCCCCATATGCAATGGCTTGCAGGCCGGAGGAACAATATCTGTTAATGGTTACAGCAGGGACAGTATCCGGAAGTCCTGCCAGTGCACCAATATTCCGTGCCATATTTAAACCCTGCTCTGCTTCTGGCATCGCGCAGCCGATAATTAAGTCATCAATATTTCCTTCATAATTTCCAGCTCTTTTTAATGTTTCCTTTACGACTAACGCACCCAAATCATCCGGTCGAACATTGGCGAGTGTTCCTTTTTTCGCCTTTCCAACCGGTGTCCTTGCACCAGCAACAATGACCGCTTCACGCATTTTCTTCCCCTCTTTCCAGGTGACACGCATCACCTCTAGATAAATGTCACATCTATTAGAAAACTATTTTTAATTTCTTAACGGTTTGCCTTTAGTCAGCATATATTGCATTCTTTGCTGTGTTTTGCCTTCTGCAATTAAACTTAAGAAAGCTTCTCTCTCCAGATCAAGTAAGTATTGTTCATCTACCTCTGTTCCGTATGGCACTTTTCCTCCGGCAATCACATATGCAATTTTCTTAGCAATCTTCATATCATGCTCCGAAATATAACCAGACAACTGCATTGCCTGAGCACCTAACAATAGAGTAGCGTAGCCGCTTTCCCCAACTACCGGAATTTTTTTGCGAACTGGCTGCTTATAGCCTTGGGCATGAAGTGCTAATACGGCTTGTTTTGCGTCATACAACTGATGGTCAGCATTCACACTGATTCCGTCCGCTTGGCTTAAGAAATTATTAAGCCGTGCTTCTTCTGCAGAGGTTGAAACCTTTGCCATTGCAATTGTTTCAAACACTTTATTCGCTACCTTTTGCAAATCAAACTCAACACCGTTTGGTATGTTCTTTAAATGTTTCATGTAAAGCTCTTTATTTCCGCCTCCACCTGGAAGCAGGCCAACTCCAACTTCTACAAGCCCCATATAGGTTTCCATTGTTGCTTGGATATGGGAAGAAGGAAGACAGACCTCTGCTCCTCCACCTAGAGTCATCTGGAATGGAGCGGTTACGACCGGTTTGGGACTATATTTAATCTTCATCATTGCATTCTGGAACTGGCGTACCACCATATCCAATTCGAAGAAATTATCATCTTGAGCTTCCATCAGCATGAGGGCTAAGTTAGCTCCAACGCAGAAATTCTTGCCTTGATTTCCGATGACAAGTCCTTTATAGTTTTTCTCCACTTCATCCACAGCGAAATTAATCATTTGAATAATATCAAGACCAATGGCGTTATTTGGTGAATGGAATTCCAATAGTGCTACCCCATCACCTATGTCAATCAGGCTTGCACCTGTATTTTTCTTAATCAGCTTTCCTTGTTTTTTCAGCTGGTTTAAATCAATAACCTTTGGATTCCGTTCAACTTGCTTGTATTCGCCTTTATGAAAATAATATAGAACTCCCTCTTCTTCTTTATAGAAGGAAGTAATGCCCTTTTCCAGCATTTCTTTAACCCATGTAGGAACGGTTAATCCAGACTCTTCCATTAATTGAACAGATTTTTCAACACCGATTACATCCCAAGTCTCAAATGGGCCAAACTTCCAGCCGAATCCCCATTTCATGGCATTGTCGATGGAAACAATATCATCTGCAATAATATCTAGCAATTCTGCTGAATAAACCAATACTGGTGCCATTATGTTCCATAGGAGAGAGCCGACTCTATCTTTTGCATATATTAGCGCTTTCATTTTTGCTGCTGTTCCTTTTAACTGGCTTGTCATTTGCAAGGAAGGTGCAGTCAGTTTTTTGCGTTCTCCATATTCAAGTGTTTCCGGATTAAGCTCCAGAATTTCTTTGCCCTTTTTTAAGTAAAAGCCTTGACCTGATTTGCTGCCTAACCAGCCTTTTTCAAACATTTTCTTCATGAAGGCAGGAACGGTAAATACCTCTTTTTCTTTCCCCTCAACTAATTCATATACATTATTTGCCACATGAATAAACGTATCTAAACCGACAACATCCAGTGTTCTGAATGTAGCGCTTTTTGGTCTGCCAAGAAGGGGACCTGTTACAGAATCAACTTCTCCAATACTGTATCCACCTTTTAACATTTCCTGAACAGTAACAAGAAGTCCGTAAGTACCAATGCGGTTTCCAATAAAGTTTGGTGTATCCTTTGCAAATACCACCCCTTTGCCGAGAACATCTTCCCCGAAGGTTTTCATAAAGTTTAGAACCGCTGGATCCGTGTTTTTCGTAGGAATGACTTCTAATAATTTTAAGTATCGAGGCGGGTTAAAGAAATGTGTTCCAAGGAAATGCTTTTTAAAATCCTCTGAACGACCTTCAGCCATTGCTTCAACAGAAATACCTGAAGTATTGGAACTTACAATACTTCCTTGTTTGCGATATTTATCTACCTGCTCGAAAACAACCTTTTTAACATTTAAGTTTTCTACTACTACTTCAATAACCCAGTCCACTTCGGAAAGCTTTTCTAAGTCATCCTCCATATTTCCTGTTTGTATTAATGCAAGACTGTCCTTCGTTGTAAGCGGAGCTGGCTTTTGTTTTAATAATTTTTGTACAGCTGTGTTTGCAAATCGATTTCGAACAGCTTTATCCTCTAATGCTAATCCCTTTGCGATTTCATCATTCGTTAGTTCTTTCGGGACGACATCCAACAACAATGTTGGAATTCCGATATTCGCCAAATGAGCAGCAATTCCAGATCCCATTACGCCAGATCCTAAAACGGCTGCTTTTCTAATACTGTAACCCAATGCTTTTTCCCCCTTCGACGACATTTTGAATGAATACTCATTCATTTTGCTGCCAAAAAAATATCTCACGAATGAGTTTTACTACTTCTAATATATATGAATATTCAAATTCCATCAATAATTTATTTTCAAAAAATTTTATAAGTTTTTTGAAAAAGCCCTCTTTTCTTATACTTTGTAGCATTTGGTGACGTTACCCTTATAACAATCCTTACTTTAGTTTAGAATCCGTAATCATATTAAAAACAGTTTCTCAGAACCAAGTCTATTTTAGTACCTGCAATATATGAAAAAGCAACATTATTGGATTATTTAAATCATATCCCCCATATCTATTTTCATATTAGGCACCTCTCTCCTATTCCACTGAAAAAGATAGCTATCCAAATTGCCTATTAGCTCATATTAAATTACTTAATGGGGAATCTAAAGTTAGAATCTGTCCGGGAGGTGATCAAAATGGCAAGAATGAAAAAAAATCCATCTAAAGCAGGTGTGAGTGCAGCAAGCGTAAAAGGCAATGCTGGCCCTACGGTTGAAGGGGATGGTGGTGGAAAGGTAAACAGTCAAAATAACCAGTTTAAAAAACGTTAAACGATACTATAGATGGAATGATAGGAGGCTTTTACATGCAGCAACAAAATCAGCAGCAGAATCAGCAAATGGCAATGAATCAACCGCCAAGTATCATCTCAACGAAGGATTTATCCTATATTGATGATATGCTGGCATGGAATTTACTTGCCATGAAAAAGGCACATTTCGCAGCTGAGCACTGCCAAGATCAAGAAGTGAAGGCAGCCTGTGAAAAATGTGGTGAAATGCATCAACGTCATTATAGTCAAATTCTCGGTCACTTACAGCACCACCTACAAAGTCAGCAAAATCAACCATTTCAGCAAAATCAACAGTACCAACAAAATCAGCAAATGATGTAAGGAAAAAGGAGGTCCACTCTTGCAAAATCAACAAGGTATTCAAAATTCGCAAACACAGGTGCCAAAAACATCCCGTATGAATGATCGTGATTTTGCGAACGATCTACTCTCTATGGAGAAGTATATGACTGCTTCTTACAATAATGCTTTAAATGAAGCGAGTCACCAAGGTCTATATCAGGACCTATTATCCATTTTTAACGAAACACAAAATGAACAGCGCGAAATGTATAATCTTATGTTTCGAAAAGGCTGGTACAAGCTTGAAGAAGCAGACCAGCAAAAAATGCAGCAATCCTACCAGAAGCATCAGGAATATTCATCACAGTTTCCATATGGAAATCAAATGCATTGATTTATTTAGGGGATTTTATCCTTCTAAATGGATTGCAGGTTTCCCTTTATATTGTCCTTCATTATTTGTATGAAGGACTTTTCTAATTGTAGAGTGTTTCATTTTGTCTTCCTTCACTTCTATGAAGGACTTTTTCATTTATGGAATTTTTGTTTTGTCTTACATAGTCTCTAAAAAATTTTTTAGCCGTTGCTATCTTTCATCTCCCCCTTTAATGAACTCTTTTTATATCAGAAAGTATTCTCCACTTATCCTGGTTCTCTTCACTTCTTTTACATATTACACCTATTATTGGCAAAGACTAAGAATGATAATAATTGGATTTTCCCTCTGATGACGGGCCATATAACTATTTAATACGGGGGAACGGATATGGACTTTTTTAAAAAAAGAAGAAAAAAGAAGGAATCGAGCAATAACAATCAACAAGAGCAACAAAATACACAGGATAACCAACCGAAATCCTCTGATGTAAAAGAGGCTAAATATTTCAACCATCGGACAAATTTGCATTTTTCGATAAGATTTGTCGCTACCTTAGTAGATGAAGAAATTCTGCAAAGAAGTGTACTGCCGTATTTACAAGAGGAATGGTTTGAAAAAATTGAAGATATCTATAATATTCTTCCTATTGCAGATTTCGAAATAAGTACAGATATCACTCAAATAGAGCAAAAATTATATAATGGATATATTTTACTTCGAACAGAGCTAGAGAGAGACAGCAAATTTGCTTTTATTTCGGCTCAAAAAGAAATTACCCGTACGGTCAGTGCTCCTGAAATTGAGTTCAGTGTAATTGGTCCAAAGGAAGCTTTCATTGAATCGCTTGATCAAAACTTAAATTTAATTAGAAAGAGATTGCCCATTAAAGAACTCATAATCGAAGAATTTAAGGTTGGCTCTCTTTCTAAAACAAAAGTTGCGGTACTTTATATTAATGGAACAACTAACATGGATAATGTTCAAACTGTACGCCAAAGATTAAATGATATTGATTTTGATACCGTTAGTGATAGTTCTTTTATCGAACAGATTTTATCAGATAATCACTCATCACCCTTTCCTGCCTTTCTGGATACGGAAAGACCTGACCGGGCAGCAGGTGTTTTAAGTCAAGGGAAAGTGGTACTTCTGGTAGATGGCTCACCTCATGCATTAATTGGCCCGACGACTCTTGTGGAGTTTTTTGTATCCTTTGAGGATTATTATATTAACTGGGGCCTTGCTACTTTCTTTAGGTTATTACGGATATTTTCCGTTCTATTTTCCATCTTGGTTACCCCCTTATATGTGGCGGCATTAACCTATCATTATCATTTAATACCGACCAATCTAATGGCAACACTGATCAGTTCACGACAAGGGGTGCCATTTCCTCCAATTCTGGAGGCGCTCGTGCTGGAGCTTACGATTGAGCTTTTACGGGAGGCCGGCGCTAGGCTGCCTACGAAAATCGGACAGACAATTGGTATCGTGGGTGGTATCGTTATCGGAACCGCATCAGTGGATGCTGGTTTTACTAGTAACGTACTTCTCATTTTAATCGCATTGGCAGCACTAGCATCCTTTACGACGCCTGTTTATAAGATTGGTAATACGATTCGTACAATTCGTTTCCCATTCCTACTATTTGCTCAGTTATGGGGATTGCTTGGAATTGTGTTTTGCTTTTGTATTCTGTTAACCCATTTAATTCGTTTAACATCTCTTGGTAGGCCATATTTAGAACCATTATATCCATTACGCTTTCCTGATTTAAAAGATACGATTATACGTTTAGGTTTTAATAAACAGGCATTTCGACCACTTTATTTACAAACAAAAGATACTTTACGTTTTCCACCAAAGGATGGGAAACGTAAAAAGGATATTGATGAGTAGCTTAATTAGACTTGCCGCAAAGAAGGTGAAAGTACGCCATGAAAAAAATCCTCATACTCAGTTCCGTTCTAATTTTTATTTTAAGCGGCTGTGTTCAGCAGGAAATCATTGATAAGCAAAATATTGAAACAGCGGTTGGTTTTGATTTGGCGGATGGAAGAATCGAAGGAACGGTCCTCTATCCTACCTATAATACCGACAAAAGTGTTACGAACAATATTCTTGTAACAGAAGCGAAAGTCAGTCGTGACATATTAGAAAAACTTGAAAAAAAATCGGATCAGCCATTAGTCACGGGCAGTCTCCAGGTTGTTTTATTTGGAAAAGGTCTTGCGAGACGCGGTTTCTTTCATTTGATCGATTCTTTGCAGAGAGATCCTAACATTGGGTCCAGAATTCACCTTGCAGTTGTAGATGGAAGTACCTCCTCTTTACTTATGGGGAAATACGGAAGTACTGGAAATGGTGTCTATATAAAAGATCTTCTGGACCATAATATGAAGTATCTTGATGTTCCAAGGCAAAACTTGCATTTATTTGGTGCCTACTTATTTGAAAAGGGTAGGACCACTTATTTACCTATTATAAAACAAGTAAACAATAGCGAACTTGAAATTAGCGGAATAGCCTTATTTAACACCAAAAGGATGGTAATGGAAATCCCGCCAAGTAAAATGTTTAATTTTAAACTATTAGTAGACCGTCATACTGCGGGAAACCAAACAGTTAATTTAAATAAGCAGCAGGTAGTTATACGAAGCATTAACTCAAGTAATAGCATTAAGGTGAATAAAAAAAAGAAACCTTACGAAATCGTGGTTCATATTAACATTGAAGGAATAATTCGTGAGTACACTGGTGAAAAAATAGATAATAAAATTATGGATAAATTTGAAAAGGCATTCAATAAAAAAATAAAAAGAGAAACAACAGCTTTATTAAAGGATTTTCAAAAAAGAAATATCGACCCAGTTGGAATTGGAGAACGTGTTGAGAACGTATCCAGACATTTCGATTGGGACAAATGGTGGAATTCTGAATATAAAAATGTAACTTTTAAGGTAAAACCAAAGGTTTCAATCGTAGAGAGCGGTACAGTAGAATAAGAAAAGCGGAAGCGCCTTTCTCCTTAACATGAAAAAGCCTGTTGATTGTTCTTATCAACAGGCTTTTTCAGTTAAAGCTTTATATTTACACTTCAGTAGAGAACATATATTTTTTGTGATGATATCTCATAGAAAAAACCAGCCCAATTGCCAGCATATTCCCCATAAGCGAGCTTCCTCCATAGCTTATAAAAGGCAGAGGAATTCCGGTGATAGGTAAAATACCAATAGTCATTCCGATATTTTGGAATACGTGGAAGGTAATCATAGCAATAATACCGGAACAAACATAGGAATAATAATCGTTCTTCGTTTCAAGACTTACTTTTGTAATATGGTAAATTAGCATAAAAAATAAACTGACGACAATACTTGCCCCGATAAAGCCATATTGCTCCCCGATCACACTGAAAATAAAGTCGGTTTGACTCTCTGGCAAATAGACCTCTCTATGGTTCAGGCCTTTCCCTAATGTTTCTCCAGAACCGATTGCCAATAAAGACTTAATTAATTGATAGCCGGAATCACTTTGGTAATTATAAGGGTCTAGCCATGAATAAATACGTCCGAATTGATATGGTTGGACATGCAAATATTTACTTAAAATCTGTGGAGCCCAAATAACAAAATAAAGCAAAGTGCCAGCAATAGCAGAAAAGCCTCCGAATATCGGTAACAATAGCTTCCATGTAATTCCAGAGGTAAAAATAACCCCAAGCATTATTGCCAGATAAACTAAAACGGTACCAAGGTCCGGCTCTAGCATAATTAATGCGCACGGAATAATGGTTACGATTCCTAATTTCACTAAAAGCCAAAAATCAGTTTTCACCGTTTTGATGATAAACTTTTGATGATGATCTAAGACACATCGTGATAATGCCAGAATGAAAAATACCTTTGTTATTTCAGAAGGCTGAAAAGTTCCAAGAAACGGAACTTTGAACCAGTTTTTTGCTCCTTTAATTTCAGGAGCGATGGATGCTGGAGCAATTACAAGCAGGAATAATAATAAAATTCCAAATCCATAAGAATACCAGGACAATTTTTTTAATTGATCAGAATCCAGCCGAATACTAAACACAATTATCCCTGTACCGACTATATACCAAATTGCTTGTTTCAATACAAAGTTATCGGAATACTGCCCCGATTTTTGAGCGCTATATACAGATACTAGACTTGCTAGACACATTAGCATTAACGTTAAAACAAGTCCGTAATCTATTTTCGATGTTTTTGTTGTCTGAGAAGTCATACTGTCTCGTCTCCTACTAAGTCTTAAACTACTTGTTCAATCGGTCTTTTCTTAAATAAAAATATACGAAAAGCAACAATTTTTTTTAAAAGCAGCCTTCCGTTTTCAACAAGTATAGTCATAATAACATTATACAGGGTGTTGTCAACGATACAAAGTCACAAATTGTGGCATTGTGATGACCAAAAAATAATGTATATAATACATCAACGCAAAACAAATAAATTGAATGAAAAGAAGAGAACTTATACAATACTAATGAAATGCACAGTAAAATTTTGTTTTTGAGGAAGGAGGATCTATTTTGGAAGAAATTAAAGATCTTGAAACATTCGAACAGATAATATCCAGTGATAAACCTGTCATCATGAAGTTTTTTGCCGGCTGGTGTCCGGATTGTACAAGGATGAATATGTTTATTGATGATATCATTAAAGATTACAGCCAATATAAATGGTTTGAAATTAATCGTGATCAATTTCCTGAGCTTGCTGAAAAATATTCCGTAATGGGAATTCCTAGTTTGCTTTTGTTCCAAAACGGAGAAAAGCTTGCACATTTGCACTCTGCTAATGCAAAATCTCCTGAACAAGTGCGAGAATTTCTGGACGCTCAATAATTGTTGTAAAAAAACGACGAGTCATATGACTGGTCGTTTTTACTTTGTCTCAAACATATATTTCCCATACATTTTGTGTATAGATAGAGCAATACCAAACAGCAGCATATTGGAAAATAAGGAACTTCCACCATAAGTTAAAAATGGTAGGGAAATCCCCTTAACAGGCATTATTCCAACCATCATACCTATGTTTTGAAAGATTTGCAGAGATAACTCAGCAACCACCCCTATGCAAAAATATGTACCAAAAGGAGTTTTCGTTTTGACTCCAATACTAGTCAGTCGATATATAAGTAAGAAAAACAAACAGATTACTAGGGAAGCACCAACAAATCCCCCTTCTTCCGCCACTGTCGCAAAAATAAAATCGGTATGCTTTTCAGGAATATATACATCTCCATGTCCAATACCTTTTCCGTATAATTCTCCACTACCTACCGCTAAAATAGCCTTTTTCGTTTGATAACCCTGATTTGGATTTTGATCTGGTTCCAACCACCCAATAACACGCTCTTGTTGATGTGGTTTTAACATCGGAATCAAATCCTTATATAAAATATCAGGATGTATGAAATATATATATACTAAACCGGACACTAGCAGGGATGGGATGATAATTAACCCTACAATCAGCTTTTTATTAATCCCAGAAAGAAAAATAATGCTTGAAATGCTTGCAAGATATAAAAACACCATTCCAGTATCAGGTTGCTGATATACAAATATGGATGGTGGGATTGTAACCAAAAAGATTTTTCCAATCAACCACAAATCTGAATGCATTGTCCGTTGCTCATAAACTTCATTATGATTCATCGCTATATTTGCCGTTACAATTAACAATGGAATTTTAAAAAATTCGGAGGGCTGTATCGATCCAAGCAATGGAATCTGATACCATCTTTTTGCACCAAGGATTGGGTGTGCAATAGTATCCGGTAAAGGCAGTGCCAAAATAATAATGGAGGAAAATCCAATAATATATAAAATCCAGCCTAATCTTTGAATTTGATCCGGATCTAAATATGCCATGAAAAATAGTAAGGTGAACCCAATTAGATAGTTAATCCCTTGCTTTAGAGCAAAATTATCATGACCATATTGTCCGGTTTGCTGGCTGCTATGGATAAATACAATACTTAGCAGGGCTAGCATAATAATAATAAATACAATAGTTGGGTCCAATCTTTTCAAAAAATCATTTTCTGTCTTCATATAATACTCCTGCAAATATGGTGCTCACATCCACATTATAGATGTTCGTTTGTTTGTAAAAATTCCATCAACGACTGTTTGTTTTTCTCAACATCAATATTTAATACGTCCCCGACATCCACCCGTTCATTCTTAAAGGAATCTTTTACTGGTAATCTTAAAGTTTCTGTTTTTTGAGATTTACCAATTATTAAGCCCTTCCCGATTGCCAGAATGGTCGGGGTATCGAGGTTTGTATCAATGTAAGGGTCTGCAATACCTAATATCTTAGGAAGATTCACTAAACTGTGTACAGAAGCTGCTTGCTCCTTTAGTTTTCCAATGACTTCTTGTTGCCGCTCCACACGTCCAAAATCGCTTAAACGGTCATGACGAAAACGTACATATCCCAAGAGTTGTTTTCCTTGTAGCACTTGTTTCCCTGGATGAAGTGTCATCCCAATTCCATAGGACATTTCATATGGGATGTCCACTTCAATTCCTTTCGGCGCAATAATATCCACAATCTTCGAAAATCCTTCGAAATCAACAACTGCATAATAATTAATATCCAAATCAAATTCTTCTTTAACTGTTTTCCTTAATAATTCCGGTCCTCCATATGCAAAGGCTGCATTCAATTTTTGCTTTCCATGATCTGGAACATCTACATACATATCTCTCATCAACGATACAATTTTTAAGCCTTTTGTATTTTGATTATAATGAGCAATCATTATCGTATCGGATCTAGAATGCTTTTCTCCTCGAGAATCACTTCCAATTAATAAGATATTTATTTCTCCAAATTGCGGTTCTGCCCCTTGAAATGGTGTAAAGGATTGCCCATCCTTTTTGTATTTACCATCTGCTGCTTCCGATAAGCCCTTGTTATATTGGTAAATACAATAAACAGCCACTGCAATTATGACTAAGATAAATAATAATAGGAGGTTTCGTATCCACTTCCGCAGTCCTGGCTTCTTTTTCTTTCTTTGTTCCATCTAAAATTCCCCTAACAAAAAATAAACTGTTATTTTTACTAATAGCTGTATTCGTATATTTTGTTACTTTTTTTGTTCTCAACGCTAATAAAAATCGGTTCGGGACATCTTTTGTTAAAACGATTAAAGGATTGTTTTTTAGGTTATCATCACTAAAGGCAACAAAGTGTAAGAAAATAGCCAAACTAATAGACGCAAACTATGTTCTTATTTTCTGTTAATTAATCTATTAATCTTCTTAAAAATGTCCTATATTAGTCTTTCATTAATAATAGTCCCATTACTATCTGCACAGCTGTTGCATCATCTAAATAGCCTATAGGAAAAATATAATCGGGAATAACATCTACCGGTAGAATAAAATAAATTAAGGCACTCCCTATTAAGATAAGCTCTTTAGGGGTTCCATTACTTAAACGAAATTTTTCATACATCGCTTTCAACTGATTAATAAACGGACCAATGCTGCCAACCTTCTGAAGTTTCTCTTCGAACCCTTCCAGAATAGTTTCTTTGCCTTCTTCCGTTTGTGAGTATTGCTCATACTTTACTAATTGTTTTTCGATATTTTCTATTGAAAAATTTTTATCATATACATCAGAGGATTCTAATAAGCTTTGTATGTTATTAACGGATACATGGATATCGGAAAGCTGCCGATCGTTCCAATCTTCAATTGGATAGCCTGCCGCTTCTAAAAATTTTGTCAATGGCATATCTAGGCACTCTGCAAATTTTCGTAGGTGTACAGGTGTTGCTTTTCGTTTTCCATTAACAATCCTCGAAATGGTTGCAGTATCAATTCCCGTAAGCTCGCTAAATTTCCTCATTGATAGTGATCGTTCCTTAAGCAATTCTTTTAAGAGAATACCTACCTGATCATTTTTTCCCTCTATCGTCATTTTTGATTTTTTCCTTTCTCCTTCTATAAGATTGGATATAGGTGTCGAAAACTTTCGTACATTTCTTCTTTTAACTACAGATTATTTATTTATCTATTAAATAATTCTACTAAGTTACCATACTTTTTTATTGACATTTTGTCAACATTCAACGGATTTTGAAAATAAACAGCAAAAAGCCTAACAAATCGATGCGCCCTATTTATAGGACAAGCATTGAATCTTGTAATAATATTTTATTGTCATACAGAACTTGTTAATATCGTAAAATATAAAGACGGAAATTCTACCAGACTTATTTAGAAAAAGGCTGTGAATGCAATGATTAAAATAATCACTCCACTTACAATTGCTCCAAATTGGCCCACTGTAAAGGAACCAATCCGAATATCTGCCACTCTGCTTCCTAGCTTCACCCCTGCCCAAACACTTAAAAAGCTTCCTATTGCCGCAGTTATGGAAATAGCTAAAGGGGACAAACCAAGCAATCCTGCACCCAGGCCATTCGTGAGGGCATTGGCGGAAAGTGCTACTCCAAGAAAAGAAGCTTCTATCCAATTAATTTCTCCAGAATGGTCCATATCAGCAACCTCTGGATTTTTTAGAATACCCTTCAGACTCTTAGACTGTCTTTCTTGCATTTTGTCTGTTTGAGAGGCACCATTTCTCCGTGGAACGGCTAATAAAATAATCCTTATACCGATGATAAACAAGAGAACTGCTCCAATGACTACTGGAAACACTCCTGGAATCACTTTCGATAGCCACATTCCAAATGTAATGCCTCCCATACTCAAGAGGAAACAAATGAGAGAAATCAGCGTATTTGCCCACAGCCCTATTCGTATTTTCCGAATACCGTATGAAATTCCGACACCTAAATTATCTATACTTGATGAAGCCGCAAAGGCTAATATCATAATCCAAATCAATGTAGAACACTCCTTCATTTTTTTACATTGTATTGAGCAAATTGACAGAAAGTGCACGTCTATCCCAATAATGTTGAGAAAATCTCAACACCTTTTAAATAATTACAAAGGAGTGATTCCATATGACCGAAAAAAGAAAAGGTGAGAATCAATTTGGAAAGTTATTGAAGGATTTACTAAAGGAGTGCTCTCTTTCTATGAGGAAACTCAGTCAGCTTACTGGGATCGATACAGCGACTATTTCACGGATTGCTAACCAAAAACAACAGCCCAAGCCTACACATTTACAGCAATTCGCCTTTCATCTACAAGTACCGTTATCTACACTTATGAATGCGGCAGGGTACAGTCAAGATCAGCTTGAAGACAGGCAATCCGATTTATTTCGTTCGCTTGAATCGATTCAAGATATACTCGTTTCATCCGATTTATTGGAACACCAGTTTACTATAGAAAAAATACATCAGGAATTGGCAAAATATGAGCATTACGCTCTTACTTCCGAAGGAAAGTCAACGATACTGAAGGAATTCGAACAAAAAGTAGAACAGGTTAAAGGTGCAGGACCTTTTATTGATGAACTGAAGGTTATGTACAAGAACTATTGTGCTGATACACAATCCATTGAAAGAAGGAGAATTCTTGGGAGTGTTCTATTATATTTTATTCTATCAACGGATATTATACCTGATTATGTGTTTCCATTTGGATATGTAGATGATTGTCTAGCGGTTCAAATAGGCTTGGAGAGACTTTCAAAACTAGAGGGAAATAATGTATAATCCAATAACCCGCCATCCTTTAATAGCTCAAAAAAAGGCGGGCATTGGTGTTAGCTTTATATATGAAGCAATATTTTGGCCAAGGAAAAGTACAGAATGAGACCTGTTCCATCGACTAAAGTAGTAATGAATGGCCCAGAAACGACAGCCGGGTCAATTTTTAATTTGTGCAAAATCATCGGTAGTACAGCCGCAACCATTGATGCCCAGATGACGATGAATAGTGCTGATATGGCGACAACAGAGCTGATATGAATACTAACCCCAAGGAAAAAGGCACGAATAATTGCAACAATTCCCATTGATATCCCTAAGAAAACACCTGTAGATACTTCCTTTCGAAATACTCTAAACATGTCCTTGAACTGCACTTCACCGACAGCCAATGCCCGAACTAACGTGGTAACGGTTTGAGATCCTGTATTCCCACCTGTTCCTATTAGTAATGGTACAAAAAAAGACAATGCAATTTGCTTTGAAAGCGTGTCTTCATAATGTCTTAATACTGTTCCTGTATAAGCTTCTGCTATAAACAATACTAATAACCAGCCAATTCTTTTTCTATATAGATTCCAAATAGAATTTTTAAAATACGGCTCATCTAGCGGCTGACTTCCTCCTAGCTTTTGAAAATCCTCCGTTGCCTCCTCATGAATAACATCAATAAGATCATCTACCGTAAGTATTCCAATCATCCTTTGATCTTGTGTTATAACCGGAATAGCTACAAGATCGTATTTACTCAGAACCTCTGCCGCTTCCTGCTGATCGGCATGAACCAAAACGGAAATAGTATCACCTTGAATTATTTCTTCTAATCTTGTACCCGATTTTGCTAAAATGATTTCTTTTAAGGAAACGACTCCAACTAGTTCACCGCGGCTCCCCAGTACATATATATAAGAAACAATTTCAGCCTCCTTGCCCACCTTTCTTATATGCTGTAATGTTTGATCAACCGTCCAATTAATTCGGGCAGCAATATAATCTACGGTTGCAAGTCTCCCTGCCGTATTTGATTCATAGCTCATTAGTATATTTATTTTTGCCCGATAATCATCAGGCAAAAAGTCCATTAATCTCTTAGCCTGATGTGGATGAATGGATAAAAGCAAATTTACGATAGTATCACTAGACATTTCATTTAATAATGAGGAAGTGAAATTATCCTTAATATGATGTAAGACCTTATATTGCAGTTCCGGTTCTATATATTCAAGGATTTCAGCACCTAATTGAATTGGCAATAAGGAAATAAATAATAATTGCTCTTCTTTTTCTAACTCAACCAACATCTCTGCAATATCGAAAGGTTGAAAATGGGATACGAAATCATTTATCTGATCCAGATTCTGTTCATTTAGAAGTTGTTTGATTTCTTGAATGTTGTTTTGTTCCATGACCTTTCCTCCTTATGATGCAAGGAATAAGGGGTTCTGCAAGCCGTTAGACAAAGACTGATACAACTTTCTTATTCCTGCATAGTTTGTTTCATAAACATATTTTGTACTCGGGTCCTCGTCCATCGACGTCACCTCCAGATTACGGAATATACATTCGTTATAAAACATCTAAACTAGTAGTACTCTATGTTGAAAGTTGGTTCATTCCTGTACAAAAGACCATACTAAACAAAAAAAATAGCCTTTATTTCTCAGACATAAGGAAATAAAGGCTTTGTTCGTAAAACTATTAACCATGACAGACTGCACAAGAAATCAGCTTTAACTAGCACACTCTGTTTCCCTCGCTTGAGCTTTAGCACTGTATAGCATAGGTAAACAATACCAGCTACATTAAGAAAGACCTTATTCCGATCCTTCCTGTTGACCCATTGGCGTCTCTCGACATTTTTGGGCAGCAGCATATCTCTATACAGGAGCCTCACCTAACAGAATACATAGAGTAATATTAAACTATTTATAATATATTTTTATTTTGACAAATTGTCAACGAAATATAGAGGAGTTAACTGTGTTTTTTAGCTTATAAATATTCAGTATTTCATTAACAAAGCATTCTGAACATTTTGCGCATCCTTCTCTAATATTTTTTGTAAATTAAGTGCTGGGTAAAGGCTATTATTATTCATGTATTCAAAAATCCTCGAATGCCAGCTAATAACGATATTAAGATGGCGATGAAAAACAGAACGCAATTCCGACGGGGTTGTTTCCGCTATAGCACTTGCATACATTTTAATGGAAGTTTTTGCCGCTCCTAATAAATCCCCTGCAAAAAAGTGCGGCTCATTTCTTCGGCGGCTATATTCATTCGGTGTATTTGCAGTATAAGGCAATAAATCCTTTAAATTCTTTTCCACTAATTTTATCGAGTAAAGATATAAATCATGGAGTTCATGGTCAATTACTTTTCGGACAGACATTTTTAATTGAATTAAACAGTTTGCCTGGAATGTTAATAATTCATGGAGCTCCAATGATTCATGCCATGCCAACTGATTCATGCAAGTTACTCCCTTTTAATTTTTTATGTATCATATGCCCATTAAATCTTTTTTGCAGTTTGTCCAATGAACTTTAGGAGAGTAGTTAGGCAGCTGCCTTTTTGAAGTGGTCCTATTAAACATTCTCCATGTAACGGAATATAAAGAGAGTAGGGAAACATGCCCTTTTAATAAACGGACAGCATGTGTAATTTTATATACTTTTGGGTATTGTAACCATAAAGAGAAAGGAGTTTTGAGATATGCTTTGGACCATAATAATTATATTAATTATTTTATGGGTTCTCGGATTAATAGGTCATATTGCAGGTGGCCTCATTCATCTGCTGCTTATCATTGCGGTAGTTCTCATTATTTTGAAACTGATAAGAAGAATAGGTAGAAGATAGAGGAAAAAGCCGTTTCAAGCAAACGGCTTTTTCTTTATAAAAGTTCAATATCTAAGGCTTTTGCAATTTCTATTCTATAGGAGTCCAGCTGCTCGATTGGCTTAAAATTAGCAAGCATTCCTTGAAAAATATACTTTTTTATTTCCTTTTTGTTATTTTCCTCCATTAAATAATGGATGACATTCCGAAGTTCTTCTCTCTTCCCTTCAGCAATATCCAAGGACTCAAGCGTATCTTTCATAGCGCTTAAATTTTCTAATACTATTTGGCGATTAGTCATTAGGCTTGACGTGTATTTAGTAAACTGACCTTTCGATAGAAGCGGATCTTTTCCACCCTTTTTTAATCCTTCTACAATATCATCAATTCGTTCCATTATAAAACTAGCCATTCTATCGGGATCCAGTACCACTCCATCAAATACAGTGATTTTCATATATGCATTCCTAATTCCCATACAAATTAGCACTAAATCACTTATATATGGTCGGAGATCTTCACCATAGGAGTCCATGAGTAGCGCTTCTTCCTTTTCCAGCATCCGAAATGCGTGTTCATTAAGGAGGTTCCGCAATTCTTCATTAATAGACTGATTTTGTTCCCGAAAATACATCACGATAAAATCCCTATGCTTCATAAAATATTTGAATTGCAGCTGAATTCTATTTTTGTATTTTTCCCTTGATGTAATACTAAGACTATCAATCTCAAGGATCTTATTGTTTAATTTTTCATGATAATGTTTAAAAATATCAATAAGGAGCTCCTCTTTAGAGGAAAAATAATTATAAAATGCTCCTTTCGATATTCCATAGCTGCTTACAATATCTTGCACAGATGTGGCTTGAAATCCTTTATCTGCGAATAGCTTTATCGCTGTTTCTATTAGTTCCTTCCTTTTCTGCTTCATAATGGTCCCCTCTTTTAGTTCCTGCTAATTATAGTGGTAGAAAAATCGAATCCCTAGTTGATTCAATGATATTTACCTCATCCCTAATTCCTTTCATCTTTTCATCCAGCATTTTCACACTATCGGCAGCTTCCTTTAATTCATCCTTTAAATACTGGGGAATATCACGATTGTATTTATAGAAAATCTTATGCTCGAGACTCGCCCAAAAATCCATCGCTAATGTTCTTAACTGAATTTCCGCGTAAACATGCTCCACCCTATGTGTAAGCTGAACAGGGATTTGCACAATGAGATGCAAGCTTTGATAGCCATTCGGCTTTGGATTTTTAATATAGTCTTTTACCTCTGTCACCTTTAAATCTTTTCTTTTTAAAAATAAGTTATAAATCTCATAAATATCAGAAACAAACGAACAAACAATTCTTACACCAACGATATCAAAAAGATGCTTCTTGGCATTTTCTAATGTTTGATCCAGATTCTTACGCTTTAATTTCTCCAGAATGCTTGGTGGTGTTTTTATTCTTGTTTTAATATGCTCTATGGAATTATTTTCCCCCATTAAAAAGGCTTCTTCGACCATTATATTAATTTTAGTTTTTATTTCATCCAGTCCAAATTTATATGGAAGAATAAATTCCTTCCATTGATTTGTATCGTACATTTAAATTCTCCTTTATAGTTCATACTGTATATTATAAAAGTTTCCATTTTAACAGAACTTTCACTTGATAATGTATGACCAGTCATTTATATTATAATTTGATATGACTAGTCGGTCAACCTTATGAAGGAGCGATACAATTTGAATTCAATTATTAATTTTTGCATGAAAAATAAGTTTGCGGTATGGCTCTTAACTATCATTGTCGTCGCTGCAGGCTTATATTCCGGCGTTAGAATGAAGTTGGAGACCATTCCTAATATTACGGCGCCAGTCATCATGGTTTCCACTGTGTATCCAGGGGCAACTCCCGATGATATCGCAGAAAAAGTAACGAAACCAATCGAACAAAGAATTAAAAATCTCCCGGGTGTTGATGTTGTCACCTCCACATCCTCCCAAAATGTTTCATCCATTCAAGTCCAATATCAATATTCAAAAGACATGGATAAAGCCGAAACAGAAGTAAAAGAAGCAGTTTCAGAGGTGACATTACCGGATAAGGTGCAAGCACCAAAAGTATCAAAATTTAATTTTAATGAGTTTCCTATCCTATCTTTAAGTATTACCAATAGCAAGCAGTCACTTGAAGAATTGACGAAAACTGTAGAAGAAGATATTGTCCCTTCATTAGAAGGAATTGACGGTGTCGCTCAGGTTCAGGCTTCTGGGCAATATGAGAAGGAAGTTGATATTACATTCGATAAGAAAAAGCTTGCTAAATACGGTTTAACAGAAGATACTGTAAAACAGCTTATCCAAGGCTCTGACGTATCTGTTCCACTTGGATTGTTGACATTCGATAAAAATGAAAAAGCGGTTGTGGTAGATGGTAATATCCATTCTATTAACGATCTGAAGAATCTTAAGATTCCATACACCCCACAAGCATCTATTAGTGGTCCATCTTCTATAAGTGGACAAACACAGATTGGAAAAACCTCTATGAATGGACAAATGCCTTCTGGGGCAGGTCAAGCAGCCTCCCAACAACCGGGCACTACTAGAGGTACTGCAATTACGATTCCAACTGTAAAGCTGGCAGACATTGCCGATGTAAAGATTGTTGGAAAGCATGAATCTATTTCGAAAACAAATGGTGAAAACTCTATCGGTGTACAAATCTCAAAGTCATCAGATGCAAATACAGTAGATGTTGCTGATAAAGTTAACCAAAAAATGGATGAACTGAAGAAAAATCATGATGGCTTAAAAGTAGTCAAAATGTTTGATCAAGCTACACCAATTAAAGATTCGGTCAACACTATGCTTAACAAAGCAATTATTGGTGCTCTTTTTGCTGTCATCATTATTTTACTATTTTTAAGAGATTTCCGTTCAACTATTATCTCGGTTATTTCTATACCTTTATCCTTATTAATTGCAATACTGTTGTTAAAGCAAATGGATATTTCACTTAATATGATGACTTTAGGCGCTATGACCGTTGCAATTGGCCGTGTCGTGGATGATTCGATTGTTGTAATCGAAAATATTTACCGAAGAATGTCCTTATCATCAGAAAAACTAAGAGGCATGGATTTAATTCGAGAAGCAACAAAAGAGATGTTTAAACCAATTATGTCCTCGACGATTGTAACAATCGCCGTATTTTTGCCGCTTGGTTTAGTAACTGGCATGGTTGGCGAGCTATTCTTGCCATTTGCCTTAACGATTGTATTTGCCTTACTGGCATCTTTACTCGTGGCAATTACAATCGTACCAATGTTCGCAAACTCATTATTTAAAGGCGGACTTAAGAAAAAGCATGAACCAGAAAAAGAGCATGGTAAAATTGCTTCTTTCTACAAAAAAATATTAAATTGGTCCCTAAACCATAAACTGATTACCTTTGGACTAGCTATATTAATTTTTATCGGAAGCTTACTATTAATCCCTGCCATCGGGGTAAGCTTTATTCCATCCGACGAGCAAAAAATGGTGATGGCAACCTATAAGCCGGATCCAGGACAAACAAAAAGTGATGTAGAAAAGGTTACCTCTCGAGCTGAGAAATACTTTGAAAATCGTGCCGGTGTTAAAAATATTCAATACTCGGTAGGCGCAGATAATCCGATGAATCCAGGCAATAATAATTCAGCATTATTTTATGTCGAATACAATAAAGATGCGAAAAACTTTGATAAGGAACCCGAAAAAGTCATTAAGGATTTACAAGCTATGACTAATAAGGGCGAATGGAAATCACAGAATTTCGCCTCCTCCGGTGGCAGCAACAATTTAGAACTTCTCGTATACGGAGATAATGTAGAGCAAATTAAGCCGGTTATAGACAAAATCGAGAACATCATGAAACAAAATAAATCCTTAAAAAATGTGGACTCAAGTCTATCGAAGTCCTACGAGCAATATACGCTTGTTGCTGATCAAAGCAAGCTTGCAGGATATGGATTAACCGCGGGACAAATTGGAATGCAATTAAATCGTGTTGGTCAAAATCCTGTTTTAACTACTATTCAAAAAGACGGCAAGGATCTAAATGTGTATGTAACGGTAGACCAGAAATCGTACAGAGACATCGATGCTCTCACGAATACAAAAGTTAAATCCTCCCTTGGAACAGAAGTTGCCTTGAAGGATGTTATGAAAGTACAAACAGGGGAATCTCCTGATACCATATCAAGACGTGATGGAAAGATATATGAAAAAGTAAGTGCGGAAATTAAAGGAAAGGATGTCTCTAAGGTTTCTGCAAACATAAAGAAAAAAGTTGATAAGATTAAGTTGCCTAGTAATGTGGAAGTTTCCATGGGTGGTGTTACGAAGGATATTAATGAATCCTTCTCACAACTCGGAATTGCCATGCTAGCTGCAATTGCAATAGTATATTTAGTTCTTGTCATCACCTTTGGCGGAGCAGTTGCACCATTTGCTATCCTATTCTCACTGCCGTTTACCGTTATCGGCGGACTTGTGGCATTGCTTATTACTGGAGAGACATTAAGTATCTCCTCCATGATTGGGGCGCTTATGCTAATTGGTATCGTTGTTACCAATGCCATTGTCTTAATTGACCGCGTCATTCATAAGCAAAATGACGGGCTATCGACTCGAGAAGCATTATTGGAAGCCGGAGCAACACGGATTCGTCCGATTCTGATGACAGCACTTGCTACCATCGGTGCGTTATTGCCATTGGCATTCGGCTTTGAAGGCAGCGGCCTTATTTCCAAGGATCTTGGTGTCACAGTAATTGGTGGACTTACCAGCTCGACATTACTAACATTGATCATTGTGCCAGTAGTGTATGAGTTTTTGATGAAGTTTAAAAAGAAGAAAAAGGTTGTAGAATCCTAAGAACGAAATGGCTGTCCGATAAGTCCTTAAAATAAGTAGGTGGAGAAAAGCGAATCGTTTTTCTCCACCTGCTATTATATTTTTTCTGTTATTCCCTGAAAGTAGCTGGCGGATTCCTGTTACTTTCAAGTAATGCCGAAAATTCAGTATCCTGTACATTATCCAGTAAAAAACTATATCCATCATCCTTTAAGAAATAATAAAGGGGCCGTCCAGAAAGTCTGTTTTTGAGGAAAAAGTACATAAAGAAACCCAAGAATGTTGATTTTATACCATTCTTGGGTTTTACTATATTATCAAGTTGAAATACCTTTTCAGACAACCTCTATTTATATATCCATTTCATATCTTTTTTCCATAAAATCCTGGAGTAAGGAAATCAATGTACAAACTCCCCAGTAAATTAAGGCAACTAATATGTACACCGTCATATAATCAAATTCTCTTCCGCCGACTATTTTCGCCTTTTGAAACATTTCCGGCACGGTTATCATCGCTGCAAGCGAAGTACCTTTTGTTAAATCTAGAAATACATTAAAAAGCGGTGCAATGGCAATCCTTGTACCCTGCGGAAGGATTATTCTTCTCATTGTTTGCCAGTAAGAAAAACCAAGTGACGCAGCAGCTTCCCACTGTCCTTTTTGAACAGAAGAAATGGAAGAACGCCAAATTTCTGCCATAAATGCTGCACTGTTCAGTGTAAAACCAATAATGGCTGCTGTTACAGCTGAAAATTCTATCCCAACAATCGGTAGACCATAAAATAGTAGAAACAATAATACTAAAATTGGAACTCCACGCATAAACGAGATATACAACCGTGCTGGCCATCTTAATAAGCGATTCTTAGATGTTCTTGCCAAGGATAAGAAAAAGCCAAGGACAAGCCCAAACGCCATACTAACAAAAGATAGCAACATCGTATAGCCAATGCCTTGGAGTATGTAAGGGAAGGACTTAATAGCCAATTTCACATTAAAAAAATATTCCCATTGAATACTGTCCACTTATCCTTCCCTCCAATCCTATTTTGAAAATTTGATATTCGGCTTTTTCGAGACATCCTCACCGCCGAAGAATTTCTTCGACAGTTCCGTAATCGTTCCGTCTTCCTTCATTTTTGCAAGAGCGCCATCGATTTTTTTCTTTAATTCCTGATTATCCTTTTTCATGATCATTCCCCCATTGCTAGGTGAAAAACGAATGTGAGGCTCTATCATTATATTTAATTTAGAATAATAGGCAATCGCAAGCTTTTGTAGATAATAGTCATTTAAAATGACATCCGTTCTGCCAGTTGAAACATCTCTTAGGTATTGATCATTCGTTGCGTTGTCATAAATAACTTCTTCGGCACCATGCTTGCGGGCAATCGCCATATAAGTTGTAGTAGCTTCACCAGCTGCTTTTTTTCCTTTTAAATCTTCTAAAGAATGTATGCCAGAGCTGTCACTTTTTCGAACAATGGCAGAACCAAAGGAATATTTATATGGAGTAGAAAAGGCAAATTTCTTTTCTCGATCCTTTGTAATGGCAATGTCGTTTGCCGCAAGATCTACTTTTCCGCTATTAACGGATGTAAGCATACCATCAAATCCCATTTCTACAAACTTCACTTTCAAGCCAAGTCTTTTCGCTACTTCACGAACTACCTCCACATCATAGCCCGTTAGTTTATCAGAATTGGAATCATGAAAAGAAGCAGGATAAAGAGTTCCAGATGTTGCCACGGTAAGTTCACCCTTCTTCTCTATTTTATCCCATGCTGATTGCTTTTGATTTTCTGCTTTATTGCCTCCACATGCTGCAGTTATCAGCATTACCGCTACAAGAAGCAGTATAATAGGAAGGCGTTTAATAGTATGTACTTTTAACATGCTATGTCCCCCAATATTATTATTTCAGCTTAAAACATAGCATTGAACTTGGAATTATGCAATGGTAATATTATTAGACAGAATTTTAGAATTATAAAGGCCAATTCAGCATTGAATTGGCCTTTCCTTTATTTAATTTCTACAACAAACGGAAAGGTTCGTACTTTCCCATTTTGTTTGAATTCTGTCCAGATTTTATATTTCCCAGGCTTTGCAAATTCTGTTTCAAATACAGGATCCACTTCATTTTTGGGGTGGACATGAATATATTTTTCGCCATCTTCATCCAGAATGACGACATGTCCAACCGCGCCTAAATAAGGTTCAAGCTGACTTCTATCTAGTTCAAATGTTAAAGTTACTGGTTTGGATGCTTGCATTGTATTCAACTTTAATGACACTGTTTGGTGATCTACTGTTTTTGTTAAAGATTTATCAGCAACAAGAGAAGCATGATTATGTGTTCCAGCTTCATGACCAACTTGGAATGAAACAGGTTCAACATTATAAGCTAAATCCTTCGGCTTAATATCAATGAATGCTTTATAAGTGCCATCTGGCAACGCTTTTTTTATGCTGAATTCCCCATTTTCAAGCTGCTTCGGATGCAAATGATAAAAGTGCTGCAATGAATTATCCACAATAATTAAATGAAGCAGCTTCTCGTGATTTACCTCTAAATCTCTCCCTGTTTTCCCTTTTAAATCCTTAATAGATAGGGTCATTAAACCATTCGAATAGTTTAAGGCTGTTTGTACCTCGCTTTTACCATGTGAATCTTCATGCATATGGCTCATACCTTCATCCGGATGGTTCATATCAGCTTGAGTTTTATCGGTAAAAAATTGCGCATATGCTGTATAGCCCCCAATAACAATGGCTAAGTATAAAATAGCTGCAACGGCCCATTTTTTCACGTTCAACACATCCCTCATAGTTTAACTCTCTGTAACCGCAGTGCATTTAAAACAACGGAAACAGAACCAAATGCCATGGCGGCACCAGCCAACCATGGTGCCAGGAACCCTAATGCTGCAATAGGGATTCCGAGTGTATTATAAGCAAAGGCCCAGAACAGGTTTTGTTTAATATTGCGGATTGTTTTTCTGCTCATAATGATAGCTTCAGCAATCGAATTTAAATTACCGCGCATTAGTGTAATATCAGCAGCTTCCATTGCGATGTCTGTACCAGTCCCAATGGCCATACCTATATCAGCTGTTGCAAGAGCTGGCGCATCATTTAATCCGTCTCCCACCATGGCAACCACCTTCCCTTGTTCTTGAATTTTCTTCACTTCAGCGGCTTTACCTTCAGGGAGTACCTCTGCAATGACAGAGTCAATTCCAACCTCCCTTGCAATAGCTTGGGCAGTTCGCTCATTATCTCCTGTAATCATGACGACCTCGAGACCAAGATTCTTTAATTGAGTAATTGCTTGTTGGGAGGATTCTTTTACGGTATCTGCTACAGCGACAATTCCAGAGTATGATCCATTAATGGCCACCAACATGGCTGTTTTTCCATGCTCCTCCAAATGAACCATAGTTTTTTCATTTGCTTCTCCAATTTGTATATGATGCTTAGCCATTAGTTTGCGTGTACCGATCATTACAACCTGTTGATTAATGGTTGCTTGGATACCATAGCCAGGTATAGCTTCAAATTCCTCAGCTGGAAGCAAGGTAATATCGCGATCTCTAATGCCTTGCACAATTGCCTCAGCAAGCGGATGCTCGGATTTTTTTTCTGCAGAGCCAACAAGCTGTAAAAATTCCTCTTCATTCTGATTGCTTTCTATAAAAACATTCGTTAAAACTGGCTTCCCATTTGTTACTGTCCCTGTTTTATCCAATAAAACAGTAGTAATTCGATGAGTTTGTTCAAGATGCTCTCCGCCTTTAAATAAAATCCCCGCCTCTGCTGCACGTCCTGATCCAGCCATGATAGAAGTTGGTGTAGCTAAGCCTAATGCACATGGACATGCTATTACTAATACTGCAATTAGCTTTTCTAGTGCAATAGTAAACTCACCGGGGCTGATAAATAGGAACCACACAAGGAACGTAATTGCTGCTAATCCTACAACAATTGGAACAAAAATACCGGAAATTTGGTCGGCTAGTCTTTGAATTGGCGCTTTGGATCCCTGTGCTTCTTCTACTACTTTGATGATTTGTGCTAAGGCTGTATCTCTTCCAACCTTTGTTGCCTTCATTTTTATAAATCCATTTTTATTAATGGTTGCTCCAAATACCATATCACCGATCATTTTGTCCACAGGTACACTTTCGCCTGTTAGCATGGATTCATCAATGGCAGACTGTCCCTCCAGAATCTCCCCATCGACTGGAACTTTTTCACCAGGCTTTATTAGAATGAGGTCACCTTGTATAACTTCTTCCAGAGGTATTTCTATTTCTTTTCCGTCTCTTAAAACAGTTGCTGTATTCGCTTGCAGTCCCATCAGTTTTTTTATCGCTTCAGAAGAACGTCCTTTTGCACGAGCTTCAAACAGTTTTCCTAAAATGATTAAGGTAATGAGGATCGCACTAGTTTCAAAATAAAGCTCTGGCATATGACTGTCCGACCAAATAGATCGAATGATAGAATACACGCTGTATAAATAAGCCGCTGAAGTTCCTAATGCAACCAACACATCCATATTGGCACTCTTATTTCTCAGTGCCTTATATGCTCCAACATAAAACTGCTTCCCTATGATGAATTGGATGGGGGTGGCTAAAGCGAACTGAACCCAGGGGTTCATAAATGCATCTGGTAAATAGATGAACGATGTAAAGGAAAAATGACTAACCATCGCCCATAATAACGGGATGGACAATATAAGCGAAAAAACAAACTTGCCTTTTTGCTTTGTAATTGCCATTTCTCGATAGTCTAGTGTTTCTTCCTTGTTATCTTCTCTCAGAAAAGCTTGATAGCCAAGCTTCTCTACTTTCTCTATCATATCCTGTAATGTAGCCTGTTCGGAAAGATGCTCGACAGTAGCTGTCTCTAATGTTAGGTTAACGGAAGCGTTCGTTACTCCAGAAATCTTTTTCAATCCTTTTTCAATCCTAGTTGCACATGCTGCACACGTCATTCCCACAATGTGAAGTTCTACTTTTTGAGTTGCAATACCATATCCTAATGCCTCAATTTTCTTCTCGACATTTTCCATATTTGTTATATCACTATCAAATTTTACGGTAGCCTTTTCAAGGGCAAGATTGACAGTAGCGTTCTCAATACCCTCCAGCTTGTTTAGGCCTCTTTCAATTCTTGTTGCGCAAGCTGCACAGGTCATACCTGTAATTGGTAATTGAATTTCCTTCAATGTTGCCTGAGTCACTTTATCCACCTTCTTCATTTTTACCAGAGGTTATTTTCGCCTCGATTGTTTAAAATCCAAAAGCAGGCTTTAACCTGTTGCTTTTGGTATAAGTTCATCAACCCGTATAACTTAATGCTTCGTGCATCTTTTCGTAAGAACATTTGCAAAAATTTTTAGAAACTTTGACCCCAGATTAAAGTCCAATCGCAACAAAGCCTTGCCTGGAAACGGCTATTAGATTGGTCCATAAGAGGAATTCAAATGGACATTTTTCTCGGTCACCAACTCATTTTGTCCATTAGAGTTGGTTTATGAGACATTTCTCTCTGTTTCCCAGTTGATTGACACTCTAAGGGACATTTCCCACCGATTCTTCCCTCATTTTATCCATTTGACAAGTAATGAACGATAACTTACTATACCCCGGTACCCTATATAAAAAGGTAAAAAAAATAAGTAATGAAACTTATTTTTTATGAATTGCTTACAAGAACTTTTTCGACATCATAGCCTTGTTCATCAATAGTTTCTTTAATTTCCTTTAGGGAAACAGCATCTTCTGCATATGCTACGTTCACAAGCCCGTTAGCAAGATCCACCTTAACCGCACTAACTCCGTTAAGCTCTCCAACACTTCCTTCAATTGCCTTTACACAATGACCACAAGACATACCATTAACCTTGAGTGTTATATTTCCCATCGTTATCCCTCCGATTATTTTTTCATTAATTTCTGGATGGTTACCAGTACTTCATCTAATACTTCCATATCGCCTTCTTGAATTCTTTCTACGACACAATTCTTCATATGCCCCTCAAGAAGGATTTTAGCTACACTGTTAATTGCAGATTGAGTAGCGGAAATTTGAGTGATGACATCATCGCAATACGTATCTTTCTCAATAAGCCCTTTGATGCCGCGAATTTGACCTTCAATTCGATTTAAACGGGTGATTAAATTTTTCTTTACGGCTTCAGAATGATGGCTTCTTCTCTCCTCATTAGGAGAACAATGTACTTCCAATTCTAGATTTTCCATTTGCTTCACCCCTTATTCTTAAATTACCATACCCCCCTACCCTATGTCAACTAAGAAAAGTAAATTTTCGAAAATTAGGCTTGTCCCATTTTACATGGATAAACCTTTAGCAAATAAAGGTTTATTTTTTCATAAGCTTCTGAACGGTTGTTAACACTTCATCCAATACTTCCAGATCACCTTCCCGTATACGCTCTACCACACAGCTTTTCATATGGCCCTCTAACAATATTTTTGCCACGCTATTTAATGCTGACTGAGTTGCGGAAATTTGCGTGATGACATCATCACAATAGGTATCTTTTTCAATTAATCCTTTTATCCCTCTAATTTGCCCTTCGATTCGATTTAAACGGGTCATTAAGTTTTTTTTCACTTTATCAGAATGGTGTGAGGAACGTAACTCATCGATCTTTAAAATGTCTTCTTTTTCCTCTAATTCCATGAACGATACCCCCATTCCGTATTCATATCATCCAATTGATGTCCTTTTATTGTATGCAATTAAAATAAAATGTTATGTACTTTTATGTTTCTTATCATATAAAAAAGACTGATCACCATAAGGATCAGTCTACGAATTTAAAAATATTTCTTTTTCCAAAAAATAAAGGCAATTGTGGATGCTAGAAAAACGGAAACTAATATTGCTGATAAAAATCCATGTGAAAAATGCTCCAGGCCAAATGGGAGAGGAACGTTCATTCCTAGGAAGCTTGCCACCATGGTCGGGAAGGCTAAAATAATAGTGATGGAAGTTAAAAACTTCATAACGATATTAAGATTGTTTGAAATGATCGATGAAAATGCATTCATCATACTAGTTAAAATGGAACTATATGTGGCAGCCATTTCTATCGCCTGCGTATTTTCAATAATAACATCCTCTAAAATATCTTCATCTTCTTCATACATTTTCAAATATTTTATTCGAAGAATTTTATCTAATACCATTTTATTGGACTTTAAAGATGTAGTGAAATATACCAAACTTTTTTCTAAAGCTAATAAAGAGTATAATTCCTTATTCTTCATCGATGTTTGATGAAGCTCACGCTCAACCTCATCTGTTTTTTTATTAATTTGCTTGAGATAACGCAAATAATAGGATGCAATGACAAAAAGTACTTGTAAAGCAAAGCGAGTTTTTTTATACGTATAAAATTCTTTAATTTTATTATTCTTGAAGTCAGTTAAAACAGGTGTTTCCTTTAATGAAATCGTAATGAAGCAGTCATCCGTTAAGATCATTCCTAATGGTAAAGTTTCATATACGGAATAACCGGATTCATCCTTCACAATGTATGGGTAATCAATAATGATAAAAACATCCCCATCTTCCTTTTCAATACGGGATCTTTCTTCATCATCGAGTGCGTCACGAATAAAATCAACAGGGACATTCGCTTCCTTTGCGACTTTTTGAATTTCCTGCTCATTAGGAGAGCTTAGGTTAATCCAACAGCCTTTTGTGATTTCATCCACCACTTCCAGTTTTCTAGCTTCTGTTGTTTTGTAAATTTCAAGCATAAATTACCTCCTCTCATATCTAGAGGAAGTCATTGTACCTTCATCAGAGTGGATATTCAGTTATTACCATTTCCTTGTGATGGTAGATTCTTGACTTCCTCGTAATTACTTGGTTCAGGACCATTGGAATCCAAATATACCAACTCCTTTACAGTATGCTTCATGTTAATCTTATACCCAAATGCATTAAAGGACAATGGAAAAAAAAATCATTTTATTTTCTGACTTTCATTTCAGTTTATGAAATGGAAATAATTTTGTACTTAAGAATGGAAACTTTAATGCTGATTGCTTTTTTGATGAATGTTTTTTTATATTTAAATTGGTATTATGACCATTTGAAAAAACTATACAAAACAGCGCAAAGAAAAAATAAAGGAAATAAAGCAAGATGCCTTATTCCTTTATCTTCATTTTTACTGCTGATTAATATTTATATTTTTTATATAACACATTCAGATATTGGGGCGCAGGTGTTTTAAACGGTTTGATACTGGATTTTTTTCCATCCCACTTTTTTACTACGTACGTTGAAAATTTGTACTTTTCATCCTTCATAATCGTAATGTGTACAGATTGATCCTTATTAGTATATTTTCTTATATTTGAACTTAATTCGGACCTCTCACTAGTATTAATAAAACCTATTACACTAAGATAAGGTCCAGCACCGGGGATAAAACTAGCTCCTAACCACGCAAGTCCTTCTTTTACACTTGCCTCACTTTTAGATGCATATATTCGAGCTTCTTTTGGCTTCATATAAAGATCAACAACAGTAGAGCTAAGCATTGAGTACTACAAGCTCCATAATGGGATTTGATTAACGCACCTTTTACTGTTTGAGTATTGTTATTATTTAGTGTGAAACTTAGAATGCTAAATCCAATGATACAGGCTAGAAAAATTTTAAAGCAATTTTTCATTTTTAAATGGCCCCTTCCATGAACATTTCACTCATGTATACTTTACAATATTTACCTTTAACCAAGAAGAAAAAAATATTATTTTTTTCAAATTGAGAAAATATGCCTATAAACATGGAGGGGATTGAAGTACAGGAAAAATCATTTGTAATCAATAAGAAAATGAATGCTTATCTTTCATTTAAATATATCCTTTTATAAAACTCCTCAGGGATCGAAGCCAGCAGCCTTGTCGGTTTCCCAATGCTTGTAATGAATAGCCGGTGCATAGCTCTTGTGCAGATTGTGTATAGCAGTTTTCTTTCTGATTCTTTATGATAAATTTCATCAGAAGCATTCAGTACGATGACACTGTCGAATTCCAGCCCTTTTGCAAGGTAGGAGGGGATTACAATCACACCTTCGTTGAACTCTCTTGTTTCCATTCCTAAAAGGGTAACTTCCATTCTCATTTGCAAATATTTATAAGCTTCCTCACATTGTTGCATTGATTTTCCGATGATGGCTACTGTATTACTTTTCGTTGAAAGCCGCTTTGCCTCCTCATATACAGCTTCCAGCATTCCATTCTTATTATTCGTAACGAGAACCTCAGGTAGTTCTCCGTCCCTTTCAAATAGTTCCACTTCTTCTCCATCTGCTAAAATAGCCTTTGTAAAACGGGTAATCGGCAGAGTAGAGCGATAGCTTTTCTTTAAATAGACAATCTCGCTTTTTTCTTGACCAAAAATTTCCTCTGCTAATTTTATTTTAGATGTATGGTCCGCCCCATGAATCGATTGATTAATATCACCCAGCATCGTAAATTTACTGTAAGGAAATAAAAAGCGTAAATAAGCAAGCTGTATTGGTGTATAATCTTGAATTTCATCTATAAAAACATATTTCATAGATGTTTGCGACTTTTTTCCTTCTATTAAATCAGACAAATACATAAACGGAACAGCATCTTCCATTTGTATTTGCCTATTTCGCAGTTGTTCAATAGTCTGGGAGCGAATTCTTTGCCATTCCGAATGAGATATACCATATCTACTTAGATCGAGCAAGTTAGGTATTTGCTCTAGGAAATGAAGATATTGGGCTTTTTTATGAAAGAATCTGTATTGCCTCACACTTCTTTTCAGTTTTTTAAAAAAACGACCAACTATTTGCTTCGCAAGAAAGGACTTTTCTTGCGTAAAAGAATCAAAAACGTCATCCTTTTTATTTGACTTTATGCTTTTAAAGGCTTCGAGGAAATCTTCTTTGTCCATTAGCTCCATTTCCTCCTCTACCCATTCTTCCTCTTCCTCTTCCCTTGCTTTTTCATCCAATACTTTTAACAGCTGCTTTGCCACTAGTGGAAAGCGGTTTGGAAGGGAATAAGAACCATCATAGGAATAAAGCAGTTCTGAGATTTCTTGTTTGGAAATTAACTGCTTTCCGCGGAAAACAATATCGCGAAAGCATACACCATTTTCCGGGAGTTCCTTCACATACCGTTCAATCGCATGGTAAAAATCGATGCTTCCTTTTATAGTAATAGCCTTTTCTCTAATATTAGCTTGTTCCTCCCCTTTGAGACGATTCTCAAATTGCTCAAATAGACTCTCGACTTCGAGATCCTTGCCAATTCTATGTCGGGAATAATCATAAAAGGTGGTCTGCACCATGTTGTTTTCCCCGAGTTCTGGTAGTACCTTTGAAATATAGCTATTGAATAATGGATTCGGGGAAAATAGAATAATTTGCTCTGAACTAAGCGATTCCCGAAAGTGATACAAAAGAAAAGCAATTCTTTGCAATGCCACAGAGGTTTTCCCACTTCCTGCAGCGCCTTGCACGAAAAGAAGCTGACTTTTAATATCTCGAATAATTTTATTTTGCTCCTTTTGAATAGTGGCAACAATGCTTTTCATATGTGTATTTGCTTTCGCACCCAGTATTTCCTGAAGCATTTCATCTCCAATCGTAACACCTGTATCAAACATTGACTGAATAATGCCATCTCGAATAAGGAACTGCCTTTTCAATTCCATTTCCCCAAAGCGCTTACCTTCAGGTGTTTTATACGATACCGGTCCTGGTATGCCATCATAATAAATGCTTGAAATAGGAGCACGCCAGTCGTACACAAGGTATTGATCCTGTTCATCTAAAAAGGAAGCAATTCCGATATAAATTTGTTCTAAAGGCTCATCTTCCTCCCGAAAATCCACTCTTGCAAAATAAGGAGAAAATGCTAGCTTCTGAAGTGTTTTCACGTTTTCTTCCACATGTCCATAGCTTCGTTCCCGTTCGGAAAGTAATTCCGCCTGTTGCTTGATACTTGTTATTGTTTCAATAACATCATCTGGCTCATCGAAATTTACCGTTACATCCTCCCAGAAATTATTTCGAATTTCTTCGGCCTGCTGCTTGACATTTTCCGCACGCGATACTAATTCCTTTATATGATTCTTTACTTTTTTTGTTGTGTAGTCTACTCTTTCCTGCTCCTTAGTCCATTCTGTTGTATGATTTTCCATGAAAACACCTCCGAGAGAAAATAGTTGACATCATATTCATTTTGTGTTAGTGTTATTATAGGATATTTATATCTAGTAATAATAATCGTGTCAACCAACTTTTATCATACCATATTTAAATGGTATATACCATACTATTTCCGTGAGACTTTTTAAAGAAGTCTTTTTTGTTTTCTAATTTTAAACAGGAAACAATCAACTAACCAATATTCAAGGTAACAACGCTTCTGTAGTCCCCTCTTAGTATGACCCCTAATCCGTCGTTTTCTATCCCTTTTTAAGAAAAAATTAAGTTACATATCTCATAATCATAGTAAATTTATTTTCGAGGAGAATGACTTATGAGAAAAACGAGAAAAATTCATTATTGGATTGGCATAATTGCCTCGGTATTTTTATTTATCGAATCCGTTTCAGGCATTTATTTGTATTTTCAGGAGAAAGGTAGAGAAAATACGTTCAGCGATAGGCAGGCGTTTTTCCAGCAGCAACGCTCCAACATTCAACATCAGCGAGGAGCCAATTCCAATAGCTCCGAACAAAATAATAGGTCTTCCTTCAGCGGTCAACAACCACCTTTTAATCGAGGAGAAATGAATTTTAACAGACAAGGGAATATGAATTCGTTTGGAATGACATTAAGGCAATTACACAGCGGCATTATCGGCTTAATTGCAGGTATTGGAATGCTGATCATGACGGGTACAGGCCTAGTATTATCAGTGATCATTGCCCGCGCAAATAGGAAGAGGAAAACTAGAGACGCTTAAATGAGAAAAGCACAAGCGCCTTGCTTATCGGCGTACGGATGAGTGAAATTTGCAGTGTAATTTCACCTTCGTAGTCTTTGACTGAGATAAAGGAGATACAGCGAGGTATTTCACGAGCTATTGAAAATGGAACTACCATTTTCACCAAGTGAAATTAGTAGTGTAATTTTACCAAGTGAAATTAGTAGTGTAATTTTACCAAGTGAAATTAGTAGTGTAATTTTACCAAGTGAAATTAGTAGTGTAATTTTACCAAGTGAAATTAGTAGTTTAATTTTACCGAATGAAATTAGTGGTGTAGTTGCAGCTGATGTTGACTTATCGTAGGGAGGAGACGTAGAAATCCGCTAGCCGATAGGCGCTGGAGCTAGACAAGAGTAAACTTATTAATTAATTCCATATGGTAATAAACTTATACTTTTTTACATTTTGAATGAAGAGGTGACTAATCGTCACCTCTTTTTATTACTTTTTCTTTTTAGAAAACAAAATCTCAAATTTCGTTCCTTTGCCAAGTTTGCTCTCTACTTTTATTTTTCCAGCATGCTTATCCACAATCCATTTGGCAATCGATAAGCCGAGTCCAAGGCTTTCTGATTTCGTTCTAGATTTATCCACTTGATAGAAACGGTCAAAAATATGCGGAATATTATCCTCCTTGATTCCTATCCCGTTATCTTTAATCGTCAAACCAATATGATTTTTCGTTTCAAAGCACGACAACTCTATCCATCCATTTTCTCCTGTGTATTTCATGGCATTATCTAGCAAGATTACAATCAACTGATGAATGCGATCACGGTCGCCGCAAAAGGTAATCGGCGGTGCAGAAATTAAGGCAATCGTCTTCCCTTGAAAGGAGGCTACCTCTGAAAAATGATCCACAATATCTCTGAGCAATTCATCTAAATAAAATTCTTTTCTTTCTATTTCAATTTCATTGGAATCTGATCTCGCTAAGGTTAATAAATTGGACACCAGCTTTGCTAACCGCCGGCATTCTTTCAATATAATCGAGATATCTGGTAATTTATCCTGTATGGTCGCTTCCGGTGTCCGCAATAATAAATCTCCACGTGTTTGAATAACTGCTAGAGGGGTTCTTAGCTCATGGGAAGCATCCGATACAAATTGTTGTTGTTTCTCCCAAGCATTTTTAATGGGACGTAATGCCCTCCCCGCCAAGAACAATCCTGCGGCAATGGCAAGAACTATTCCAATTATGCCACCAATAAACATCATCATTAGCAGACGGTGCAATATATTTTTTTCGATATCCACATTACGAATAAATTGTAGCTTTACGGGCTGATTATTTAACTCCGCTCGAATCGCTATGGTATGAAAGGAAAAGCCTTTAACCTCTACTTGCTGAATAGAATTCAAGGTGCGAGGTATAAAATCATTTAGATCGTCCCCTTGTATGTCATCCTTATTCAACAACTCATTGTTCTCTTTCCAAATTAAAACAGTAATATTATTACGAGGATTTCTGTCTGGACCAATAAACTTCGGAATTTCACCTGTCATGCCAACCCGTCTGACCATATCTTGTAAGGAGTTATCCGCATCTCTATACACATATACTCCAATATAAGAATATATCATGCTTCCTAAAATACTTATTATTAGAATAAATACAATGGAATTAAGTATCGTTAGACGTATCCGTGTTTTTTTAAACATTTTTTACTCCTTAAATTGTTTCAGTATATACCCAACCCCACGAACATTTTGAATATCTTTATGGTAGCCGAAAACCTCTAGCTTTTTCCGAAGATGATGAATATAAACTTCTACAATCGCAATGGTTGTATCGGAATCAAATCCCCAAATCCGATCATAAATTTGTTCTCTTGTTAAAATCTTTCCTTGGTTTTGGATTAGGTATTCCAATAGCTCGTACTGCTTTATCGTTAATCTCAATGGAGTTCCATCCACTTTTATTTCCTGCTCTTTGCCAAAAAGCTCCACTCCTCGATAACAAATCGTATGATCAATGGTTAAACTGCCGCTTCTTCGCAACAATGCTCTAATTCTCGCAGTGAGTTCAGGGGCTTGAAACGGTTTTACTAAATAATCGTCCCCGCCAATCTCAAGACCAGTTACACGGTCCTCTAATGCATCCTTCGCGGTGACAAAAAGAACGGGGGTCATAATTCGATCTGCACGTAGCTTTTTTAAGATTTCGAATCCATTTATTTCCGGCAGCATGACATCGAGGATAATAGCATCATAAATATTTTGATAGGCAAGAAATAGGCCCTCTTCTCCATCCGTGGCAGATTCTATTTCATACTCATCAGCTAATATTTTTTTCATTGATTCTAATAAATCTACATTATCTTCCACAATTAATATTTTCATTGCTATATGCGACCTCCATTTTCATCATTTTATCAGATATACAAATGTTCATAAAATATATCCCATGGAAAAACGATTGCGTTCTATACGCAACCGTTTCATTTTACTCGAATCTTAAAGCATGTATTGGATGGAGCTTCGATGCTTTGTTTGCAGGAAATACGCCAAATACAACACCGACCAACAAAGAAAACATGAAAGCAACTCCAATTACAGGAAGTGAGTATGCTACTGCTGAACCAGTGATAGAAGCATATGTTTTAATGGCAATAAAACCTAATCCTATTCCTATAACACCCCCCATCGCACTGAGAACGACTGATTCAATCAAAAATTGAGTAAGAATATCCTTTCTCTTTGCACCGATAGCTTTCCGAATACCAATCTCCTTTGTCCGTTCTGTAACGGAAACAAACATAATATTCATTATCCCAATACCGCCTACAAGTAAGGAGATACTGGCAATTCCACCAAGCATCATCGTCATTGTTTTCGATACAGAGCTCATCGTATCCATTAGATCTTGCTGGTTTACAACACTATAACTATCTTGATTATGAAAAATAGAATAAAGAGATCGCTCTAGCATATTTTGTACGAAGGCCAACTGATTCTCTGAATGTGCTTGCACATATACCGTTTGGACATTTAACGATGCCAGAACTCTCTCTGCAGTGCTAAGAGGAACGATAATAACATTATCGCCGCTTGTTCCAATGGAGCTGCCTTTTGACGTTAGAACCCCGACAATTTTAAAGGAGGTCCCATTTATTTGCACATATTTGCCTACCGGATTATCCGTTCCAAACAGTGACTGTGCAGTTTCAGACCCTAATACAGCTACCTTCATGCGAAACTCATTATCAATATCAGCTAGGAAGCGTCCATTTGATACAAGAGTATTTCGAATTGTTTTATAGGATGATGTCGTTCCAATCATGCTTACCTGTGCAGATGTTCGGCCATTCTTTGCGGTTATTCGTCCTTGAACAGCAGGCGCAATTTCTTTGACTCCGGGAACTTTCTTTAAACCTTCCGCATCTGCTTCTTTAAAATCAGCCGATCCCGAATCCAAAATATTTACGGATAAAAGATTCGTCCCAAGACTATTGATTTGATCCGTAACCGTTTTTGTAGAGGATTGCCCAATGGAAACAAGGACAATAACCGAAGATACACCGATAATAATCCCCAGCATGGTTAGAAAAGCTCTAAGCTTGCTGCTTTTAATATTTCTTAAAGCCATCTTAATGGATGGAAGAAGCTTCACGAAGACCTCCTCCTTTCTCAAATAATTTGCCATCCTTAATTTGCACAATTCTTCTTGCCTGCTGTGCAACCTCTAAATCATGGGTGATTAAAATGATGGTGTGACCCATTTCGTTTAGCCCTTTCATTACATCTATAATCTCACTGCTTGTTTTACTATCGAGAGCTCCCGTTGGTTCATCCGCAAGTAGAATAGGCGGATTGCAAACGAGAGCCCTAGCAATTGCGACACGCTGTTGCTGCCCTCCAGATAGCTGGGTTGGGAGATGTGTAGAGCGATCAATTAGCCCTACCTTTTCCAAACATTCACTTGCAATCTTTTTTCTTTCCTGAGTAGGAACTCCTCTATACAACAGTGGCAATTCTACATTCTCTAATGCTGTTAATTTAGACAGTAGATTAAAATTTTGAAAGATAAAACCAATCTTTTGGTTACGAATGACGGCAAGCTGATTATCATTCATCTTTCCGACATTTTTGGCTTCTAGTAAATATTCTCCGGAGTCAGGCTTATCTAAGCAGCCAATCATATTCATGAGAGTGGATTTACCGGAGCCGGAAGGACCTATGATAGCTAAAAATTCCCCGGACTGGATCTCTAGGGATATACGATGGAGAGCTGTCACTGTTTCTCCGCCAATTTTATAGGATTTCACCATCTTTTGAATGGAAATAAGCGGTTCTGTCATGATTAATTGCCTCCTCCAGTTTTCATACCTCCGCCGTTATTGCCCCAATTACCACGGTTCACTCGGTTCATGCCTCCCATTTCACCCATGCCTCCGAAGCCGCCCATGCCACCAAAGCCACGCATATTACTAACACCATTGGAAGAGCTTTTTGCAATCGCTGGAAGTTGGACCTGTTCTCCCTCTTGTAATCCGCTCGTTATTTCTACATAACTGTCATTATTGATGCCTGTTTTCACCACTTGACTTGTAACACCTTGTTGTCCGTTAGAACCTTTTACCAAAACAAATATTTGATTTCCGTTCGTATGAACAGCTTCTACTGGAACATATAAAACATTATCTTTACTAGCTGTTAAAATTTTTGCTTCCGTTGTCATTCCAACCTTTAGATATTTCGGACTGGAGAGATGAATCGTTACGTCGAAGGTTGAAACTCCATTTGAAACATCCCCTTCTTGCGCAATATCTTTAACTTTTCCCGAGAAGGTCGTATTCGGAAATGCGCTCGCCGTTACTTCAGCCTTTTGACCCTTCTTAATTTTCGGAATATCCAATTCATCTATTTTTACAGTTGTTTGAAGATCCTTATAGTTTGTAATATGTGCGACGACTGTGCCGCTATTGACTCTATCCCCGCTTTCCACCGTTAAGGAAGTGACAGTCCCTTTAATGGGTGCCGTAATAGGGTCGCTGCCATCAGTAAAGGTTACGAGATTTTGTCCTTTTGTTACCGCTTCATTTGCAGATACTAAAACTTCATCTATTACACTATTGGTGCTTGCCTTAACATCTTCTGTGCTGGCTGATTCTACAGATCCCGACCCGCTGATTTTCACTTGCAGCTTACCCTTTTGAACCGTTGCAATAGGGTTCGTATCTGCAAGCACTGGATTTTGGTTTTGCTTATTGCTGAAGTAATACCATGTTCCGCCTCCGATTAAAAGAACTACAATAATAATAGAAATAATCCACTTTTTCACTTGTCATAACTCCTCTCCAAAATAAAAATAAGCCTTCGCCTTGTTTGCGATAAGCTTATTATGGAGAGGAATTCTTAAATTTTGCTTAAATAATATATTTTTACTTTAGTAGATCGGCTATATCTTCTTCTGAAATGGGCTTATCCATTAAATAATAGATATTATTAATGATGATTTCTTCCCTCAAAAACGTGACATTTATTTGTTTGTTGCCATAATAAAGATTGGCATTATAAATATATCCTTTTGTTTTATCATGATTATACATTTCTTTATACTGTCTTTCATTCAATAGCAGATGAAATGCTTGTATTTTATCTTTTTTCGATAAATTTTCTCGTTTCCCATTTCTGCCATCCACAAAAACTACTTTTGTTAAAGACTTCTTACCAACAATCTCCGTAAAGTGCTTACTTTCTCTGGATGTAGTTTGAGAGCATCCGCAAATCAATAGAAAACCAATCGATATCCATATTAATAGAAAGTACTTCATTTTGTCCCCCTTATTCCCTACGAAAGATTGTTTTTCATGTTTCCATTAAACCATACTTCTTTCGAAACCGGTGCAATATTTTTACCCAGCTTTTCGAGAATACCGCAAGGAAGAAGACATTAGAGATGGCATGTGCGATATCGAAATATATGCTTGCAGCATAGTAAGCAATGAATTGGGAAAAGGTGATCGTTTGAAAAATGGAGACTACATAGGAGAGATTCATCATCCAGCCGAATAATATTCCGGCGATAAATCCGAAAATACATCTTGGAATCGCTTTTCTCATGAACCATGTATGTTTCAAAAATCCAGCTGCCAATCCAATCATTCCCCAAGCATACATTTGCCACGGTGTCCATGGGCCTTGTCCAAGGAAGAGATTTGACACTAAGGCAGCAAGAGCCCCGACGACAAATCCGCTTTCTGCACCTAAGGCAATCCCAGTAACTATAATTACAAAAGTTGTCGGTTGTACGCTCGGAATAGATGCAAAGGGAATACGGCTTACGGCTGCAACTGCTGCCAGAACCGCTAGCATGACAAGCTCCCTTCCCGTAACTTTACGGCGTTCAAAACGAATGAATAATGGAAGAAACGTACAAATCATGAACAAAATGCTTACGAGTAAATAATGATGGGCAGCAATCAGTTGAAAAGCTATTAAGATAAAAAATAGTAATACGATTAAAAATATTAGGAGCGATCGAGGACGTGCCATACTTTCCTAGCCTCCTCTACTGTTAGAACTTCCGGAACATGACTGTCTCTTGTTATTCGATTAACTACCGTAGTATAAAATGCATTTCCCCGAAAAAATTCCTGCGGTGAAGCTATGGAGGTAATATTTCCTTGGAACATCATCGCACATCTGGTTGCATATTGTGCGGCAAATTCAATATCATGGGTAACCATTATAACCGTCAGTCCATTATTTTGAAGCGATTTCAACAGGTTTCCTAATTTTATTTTCGCTTCCGGATCCAATCCCTTTGTCGGCTCATCGATTACCAATATTGAAGGCTTGGAAAGCATGACACCCGCAAGAGCAGCCTTTTGAACCTCGCCGCCGCTTAAATCATATGGATGCCGATCTTTTAATTCTATTAAATCAAATGCATCGAGCATTTGTTGTATCTTTCCCTCAGGATCCTGAAGCATAAACCTATCGGCAATCTGTTCGAGTTCTTTATAAATTGTATCCTGTAAAAAGAATAACTTTGGATTTTGCGGTAAATATCCGATTTCAAAAGGAAAGGGTCCTTTTATCTTTTTGCCTTTTAAAAATAATGACCCACGTTGGGGCTTCTGCAAACCGGCGATTATCCTTACTAAAGTTGATTTTCCTGTTCCATTTGCTCCAACAATAGACAGCCATTCCCCTTCATACACATTCAGCGAAAGGTCATTCAATATCCTCTTATGATGCTTATTATATTGAAAGTCAATTCCCTTCAGTTGAATGAGTGGTTTAGAAAATGAATGTATATCGGAGTTAGAATCCGAGGCACCAGCTTCCTCCGCTACTCTTAATTTCTCAATCCAGCGTTTTCCTTCCTTAATAGTAAGTGGAATTTCAGCCTCATTAACGGCTGACGTGCCTTCCAAATATAAAAGGGCACTGCTTGGAAGATAGGAATACATTTTATTGGCAGAATTTCTTCCAATATCATATATAATACCGCGTGGAGTACCATCATACCTTTTTCCACCACGTTCTAAGACGATGACCCTGTCTGCCAGGGAAAATAATTCCTCTAAGCGATGTTCTGCAATGATTACGGTTATCCCGAATTCCTCATTCATGCGATGAAGCATGCCGATAAATTCCTTTGCCGCAACGGGATCTAGTTGGGCTGTCGGTTCATCAAGCAGCAAAATATCAGGCTCCATTAATAACACTGCTGCTAAATTTAATAATTGCTTTTGTCCGCCTGAAAGCTCATGTGTTTTTCGCTCCAACAAATCCTCCAACCCAAAGAAATGAATCATTTCCGCTACTTTTTTACGCATTTCAGCTGTAGGCATTCCAATATTTTCAAGTCCAAAAACGAGTTCCTCCATAACATTGTCCATTACGATTTGGTTTTCCGGATCCTGAAATACCATTCCAATAGCCGTAGCTAGTTTTTCATTTGAAATATCAGCAAGTAATTGTCCATTGTATAAAATTTCCCCAGTCATTTTCCCATGCGGTGCAATTTCCCTTTTCACTAAGCGGAGTAGTGTGGATTTCCCGCTCCCAGATGGGCCGCACAGAACAATAAACTCTCCCTTTGCTACTTTTAAGGATATATTATGTAGCGCTTTCTGATCCTCGTCGGGATATTGAAATGTTATATTTTTCGCTTCCAGTAATGCCATTGAAGTGCCTCTCTTTCCTCGATAACAAGCGGAAATCCGATATATGCGATAAATACGGTAAAATAAAACCATTCTCTTCCTTCTAAAAAAATTGGCTCTAAAATAGGGGTAATAGATAATACGCCATCACCAAGCCACCAGCCAAAAATCCCTAAAGCACTTAAGAGGAAAAGCAAAATAAGTGCCTGCCAATCCCTGTTTTTCATTTGAAAAGGGCTATACTTGCTTCTTTTTCGTAATCCATACCCTCTTGCAGCCATGGAATCTGCGGTTTGCAACGCCTCTTCTAAAGACCATGTAAGTAATATTTGCACGAATTGGATGCCGTTTTTCGAGCGTTGTTTCAGCGATCCATCTTTTACGGAAAGACCCTTGCTTCGCTGGGTCAATTCTATATCCGATAATCTCCTTCTAAGCAGCGGCACAAAACGCATGGAGATCATCGTTAGCAAAGCCCATTGCGGCACCCATTTTGAAAATAAGTACAAAAACTTGTCGGCCGTTACTACTTGATTATAAGAGGTAAATAATACCATTAGACAAAATAGTGATAACGCAAGAATAATACCTTGGATAACAGCTTCAAGCGTAATAGGATTTTCGTGTAAATATAACAAGATATGTGACCCGCGATGATTGGTTAAGGGGGTCAGGAGTAGGAAAAAGACGGAAAGAATTGCAAGCAGCTTCCACCACTTTTTTAGTGTCTCTCCCTTGTCCAAGGAAATATTGAAAAGAATTAGAATAATAGAACCAATAAATAAAAACACCGGATGCTTGTAAAGCATAACCAGTGCTGCTGCTCCCACATAATATAGGAAACAAACGATAGGATGAAATGAACGAATTCCTCTATTCATTTATTTTGAATCCTTTGTATAATCTGTCGTATAATTCCAAACGATAGAGTCCCCGTTTTTAACCGTTTTAATTCCTACACTGCGGTCTAGCTTTATACCATTCTTTGCAACTGTCCAGCCACTTAACGGACCATGGTCAAATTCATAGAGATCACCGATCCCTTCGACGTAGGCGGTAGCGCCGCTTCCTCTTACACTAACAGACGAAATGACCTGCCTTGTGACCGATAAAACCGTGTCTCCGTTATGAATTTCAACCTTTTTCGGTGCTACGAGGGTTTTTTTCAGATCTTTACTGATAATAGATATCGTAACCGTTAATTGCGGTTCTGGTTTATTGGTTGCAGTTTTCGTATTCGATTTTTTTGTAGCGCTACTGTTGTTGTTTGAATTTTTATTTGTATTTTTGTTTGTATTTGTGATTGCTTTTGCAGGTGATTGCTGGCTTTTTTCTGTTGTTGATTTGCTTAGCTTTACATTTTCCTTTTCACTCTCTAATTTTTTGGAAGATGCTGCTTTCTTATTATTAGTTGCTGCTTTATTAGAGTTGTCACTTTTCTGTTCTTTTTTTGATTCAACAGAAGCATTTTCCTTAGGTGTAGAGGATTTCATTTTGGTTTCTGGCTGATTGGCGGGACCTACTGAGTCTTTTTGACAGCCGGCAATGGCGAAAATATAGATGAGAGCAAATAGCATGATGAAGGTTTTTTTTAATATTTTCAACTTTATCCGCCTCCTAAGATGTTTTTGGATATGCATATATGATATAACGTTTTGGTGCATTTCCTACGTAATGAAACGGGTAACAGGTGGTTAATACAAGTTCTTCCCTCGGTTTCGTTGAATGAATGATGGTTCGGTCATCCGCAGCGACAATTTTCATATGATCAATGATATAAGGAAAGGAACCGTTTTTAAGCTTTACTGTGACCTCATCCCCTTTTTTCAACTCGCCAAAACGTTGAAAAACTGTGTCACGATGTCCGGATAAGACGATTTGATCGTTGCTGCCCGGTAAAGCGGAAGTTTCATAATGGCCAACACCTTTTTCAAGTTGGTCCGGAGATGTTCCTTCCACAATTGGCAGATCTTCCTCTAACCTTGGAATTGTTAATAAACCGATAATATTTTTATCTGTAATTCTTACATGCTTTGTTTTTTTTATATCATTTACCTGAGTGGAGTTGCCCAATTCTTTTGTCATCACTTTCGCTTGATGAAGGGCGGATGCCTGCAGCTCCCGCCCTTTCCAGATTTGAAAGCCACTATAGATGATACAAACTAAGCCTGTGGTCAAGATCACTAACGCAGCTATTTTTTTCATTTTATGACACTCTCTGTTTGCGATTATAAAAATATAGGGCTGCTCCTGCAATTAATAAGATGGCACCTAATGCAAGCACATTATAATAGTTCGTAGCCGTATTCGGAAGCGGCTGTCCATCGGTTGTAGACTTTGTAGCTTGCATTGTATTTTTGCTTTTGCCCGCGGATACGTTCGTTCCTAAAAATTTATAGATGGATCCTTTACCATTTACATATTGCTGATATGCAGTTAAGCCTAATAAAGCTTGTGTTGTTGCAATTAAATTTGCATCGTGGTCAGAAACAATATGGGCAAATCCGCCATTCTTCTGTTGGAATTGCATTAAATGCTGGATCAAATTACCGTTTTTCTTTGTAAATGCCTTTCCTGCAGGATCTATTCCGACAGCAGATAAGCCGATAATAACTTGTGCGGTTGTTTCACTCGCATCACCGCCATTGATATCGCTCGTAAAGCCGCCATTTTTATCCTGTGTGGAAGACAGCCATTTCACCGCTTTATTTATAGCAGTTTTTACTTTAGGTTGATTTTTGTATGGTGCAAGTGCCGCCAATGCCATAGAGGTAATATCAATGCTCGGACTCTTGCCATATAATGCCCAGCCGCCTGATTTCAATTGTTGGCTCACTAAATAATTTACAAGCTTTTGTCTTGACCATTTCGCATTGGTAGGAACCTTATAATTTTTACCGTCATATGCAAGTAGCGCATAGATAACTCCATTTGTCCCTTGATTAGTCATTCGGTCATTGGTATATATTTTCTTAATTAAATTATATCCTTCGATATTTGTGGCATTTCCTCCAGAAGCAGAAGTACCGATTGCCAATCTTTCATAATCAGTCACATTGCGGAATGTACCGTTGTTTTCTTTAAGTGTCTTTTTTATGTTTTTTAAATAACTAGTCGGAATTTTTTTGCCGGACTTTTGCAGAGCAACTAGCTCAAACTCATTGCTTCCGCCATTTTTTTCTACATATGCTACTGCTTTATTGATTGCGGCAGAAAGCTGCTGTTTTGATACACTTGGCAGTTTTTGTCCGTCTGTATTTCCAGAATTGCCCGTACCATTTTCATTATCCTTTCCGGTATTTGGATCCGGCGGTGTTAAATAATTATCAAGACTTAATTGAACATGATCGCCGTCTTTAACCGGATTTGTAGACAAAGAGGAGAGTAAATCCTTCCCGTTCAGAGCTGTCTTCCAAAAATCTCCTTCCATTAATTTTGTATTGCCGATATTTTGGATGAATTCAAAGTAACTAGAATCAACCGCAATGTTCAAGTTTATTTTTTTCACTAAGGCTGCTTGAACCAATGCGTCATATGCGTTAGCACCGTCCACAACCTTGACTTCTGTGTCCGAGATAACGGCATTTCCTTTAGCGTCCTTTGCTGATACCTTGGCAGTTACCATTTTGGGCGGATAGGAGACTACTTTAAAGAATAAATCATCCCCATTTTTTAGCTTGTAGGTGGAAACACCGACTTGAGATACTGCACCATTAATGAAAAATCCCCAATAGGTGCCGTCCTTATTAAAGTCAGGTTTAGATTGTCCGATTTGTTGTACACTTGCCCCGTAATTAGGATCCATTGAATAATCGAAAACAACGTTTTCCTTCGATGTTGCTTCCTTCAAAAATTCAAATGCTGTTTCTCCATCTTTAATCTCCAAAACAGCGTGTGGCAATATCGTATTTCCCTTTTCATCGACTACTGTAATCATCGCTGCATTTTTTAATGTCGCAGCAGAAACTGTCTGTGAAAATAAACCTGATAATTGAAACATGACGAGTAGGATTGCCGTTAAAATAACGGAACCTCTCTTAAATAGCATTGACTTCACTTCATATTCCCCCCGATTAATTGTGAAAATAAAAAAACATCTCCTAAAGTGAAGATGTCGTGCGTCGCAGGAGGCTATATAATCATGTATCATTCCTCGAGCTCAGCACCACCTATCCACGTAGGTTTTTGGTGCAAAAAAATAGGCAGGTCTCCTGGCTCATGATCAACACTCTTTAAATCCTTCCCATCATCATGACAGTGGTTTCAGACTAATATTAGTCTTTTAAAGAGCTCCCATATACAGTGGCGGGACCGCGCCGGTTTTTCACCGGACTTCCCTTTTAATGATCGATTTATCATCAATCAACCTATCTTTCTCACTATTAAATTGATATCGATATTATCATAGATTAATTATGAAGAAAATGTCAAGTGGATGAATTGCAACTAAATTCCAGGATGACATATTCATTCCTCTACTCTTCAAGTTTACTGAGTATCTTTGAAAGCTTTTCAAAAATGATATCGTAATATTCTGGAGAATGTGGAACAAAATCTGTTATTTTTACTTCCATTTGATTACTTGCTAACACATCATTTAAATATTCATAACCTTCGATCGTAATAGATTTTATCGTTCCTTTAAATAAGTCGGTTAGCAGTTGAAATGGAATTTTATAAATACCGGATACTTCTTCAATATCTGGAATAATAACCGATAATGGCTGTTCAAATGAATAAAGATACGTATAGCAAAACTCCCTATCTAAGAATGTATCTCCAGCATAGCTTACTGGAATAATATCAATCCATTCAAGGTCACTCATTTTCACCGGAATGCCTAATTCCTCTTCTACCTCTCTAATGCCATCCTCTGGTTCTTCCCCAGAGGTAAGATGTCCCGCAGCGGTAATATCCAATGAATTGGGGTGGGTATCCTTATCATGCTGCCGTTTTTGAAAAAGCACATACAAATTGTCGTCCTCTATTTGGTAAAACCAACAGTGAAAAGATTTATGCCAATATCCGTTTTTGTGTACTTCCTTCCGTTCTTTAATTCCAATATGGTTCATCTTTTCATCAAATATATCGAATAATTCCTCTGCCATTTTAGCACCTCTAAAGTCGTTTTTTTAAATTGTTCTGTGATTTATTTTAGCTTAGAATATGCTCCCATTCAAAATCTTTTTTAGCAACGCTGTTTTCCTATTGATGTTTGCTTCATATTTTGTTTTCAATCAAAGCTTAAGATTAGTTTCCGATTATTTTTCTTTAATAGATTATTGATTCTTAATCTTTGATAAAAGTTAATTTTATTTTAAGCATGGGGGAATATAATCATTTTCAAAGGCAGATTTCGCATTTATTGTTGCTCTTCGTATATTGTCTCCATTCGAATATAGACTTGGTTTCGGAGCATCTTTATTTTAGATGATTATTGATCCTTAACCAATGAAAGGATGGACATAATGTTTTCGTCCAAAATGCAACAGAGTTTATGAAAAGAGCTTTTTCATAATACAAAATGGAGTGATATATATGGCTAAAAACAAGGGGATTAAATGGCTAGTTGGTTTATCTAGTGTAGCAGTTTTTACCGGCTTGGTCGGATTGTCACAGAAATATGATCAACAAAGCTCCTCTTCCGATACAACCTCGCAGCTAAACAATAACTCCTATTTTCCAAATGACAGTCAAGGAGCATGGGGGAAATCAGGTTCTTGGAGAGACAATAATAATTCCCAATTCGGAGGTTCATCCGATGATGGAAATTATGATGGTGGCTTTTCTGACCGTGGTGGATTTGGAGATAATAGCAGCGAGAATGATGGAGGAAATCAAATTAGAGGACATGCATCCTAAAAAGGACTGGTACATTAATGTATTCTTTTAAGTCAATGAATACTACAATTAGCACTTTTTATATATCGGAAGAAAAACACTCATTAGTACAATCATGGTTTCTTTATGCAGAAAATATATTCAGCCGCTTTTTGCCAAACAGCGAGCTTTCCCAATTTAATCGGTCAAAAGGGCATCTCTTTCTCCCAACCTCCATTCTATATGATGTATTAAAAACATCGGATGACTTCTATAAAGAGACAGAAGGTTTATTCAATCCTTACTTATGTGAAATCATCTGTGATCTTGGATATGATAGAAGCTTCGAAATGCTAGGTTTGCAGGAAGTTATGAAGGGTGATAAAGAATTCGTCATACCTATGAATCCGATTATTTTTGATGAGAGTATGAAAGGGTTAAAACTAATCGATGCTTCTATTGATCTAGGCGGGATTGCCAAAGGCTGGACTGCTCAGCAAATTGCCAATCAGCTTCAAGCTAGTGGAGAGCTTCTTGGTGCAATTTCAGCTGGAGGTGATATATTCCTCTGGGGTGAAAGGCAGAATGGCTGGGATATCACGATTGCACATCCTCGGTATACAAATAAAGATTTATTTTCTTTAAAAGTGATCCGAGAAGCTGGAGTTGCAACTAGCAGCACTTTAAAAAGAAGTTGGAAAACAACAAAAGGAGATACGAAGCACCATATTATCGATCCGCGTTCCCATAATAGCAGTGGATCGGATTTAATTCAGGTTACTATTCTAGCAAATGATTTAACGACTGCAGAGGTCTACGCCAAATGTCTGCTCATTCTTGGATGGGATGATGGAATTAAGTGGCTGAACCGAAAAAAACCTACTCTCGCTGCAATCGGTATTAAAAGGGATCTATCTATTCATGTTGGCGGAGCAATGGAAACCTATTGCTTGGAAGGAGTGAAAAAAGTTGAATCAACTATTTGCTAATTTCAGCCACCTTTTCCCGGTTTGGAATACAACAAGAGCTGCAGGATTAACTTCATATCTTTTATTGTTTATTTCAATTGTTACGGGAATTTCCCAAAGCTTTAAATCTATCCATCCAAAGAAACGCAAAACATTGAATATTATTCATGAATCTACCGGTTGGTTCGGGGTTCTATTCGGATTAGTGCATGGACTTGTTCTAATGTTTGATCAAGATGTAACTTTATCCCTTGGAGAGATCCTAATCCCATTTACAGCTAAAACAGATGCGTTTCCCATTGGTATCGGAACCATTTCCTTGTATATAATGCTGATATTGATTTTAACCTCTGACTTCATGAAAAAAATAGGAGCAAAGCTTTGGCGAGCGATTCACTTTTTATCGTTTCCCGGCTATTTGCTTGGACTTATACATGGTATTTGGCTAGGACCGGATACTAAAATGGGATTAATTTCGTTTTTCTATTATTCTACTGCTATTATCGTCTGCGGATTAGTTATATGGAAAGTGGTCCATCCTCGTAATGGACCTAAGAAAGCTTCTGTTAAATAGAAAAAAGGTACAATCAGTTATTTTAACTGATGTACCTTTTTCATTTACCCTTTATTCGCAGAGCCAATAGCCAAAACATAACCGTCCGGATCCTGAATTGCAAACTCTTTCCATATTCCCCAATCAAATTCTGAAACTGTAAGTTCCTGTGCAAAGGTGGCGCCTTTTTGTTTCCATTCATTATATATATTTTCTAAGGCAGTAAAATCATCCGCATATGCATAAGCGTCCCACACGACTTCATCCTCCGAACTGTTTGGATTTATCGTTTGAGCCTCCTTTGCCTGCAATAATTTAAATCCTAGTTTTATTGTATCATTCCGGAGTGCCCACCAATCTGTTACTTCACAACCTAAAACATCCTGATAAAAAACCTTTGATTTCTCTAAGTCCGAAACAAGTAAAACCGTTAAAGATTGTATTCTTTCCATTTTTAAGTCTCCTTTTTTAAAATTTAATTGGTGCTAAAGGCAGCTTCAATTCATCTGCCGCATGCTCCATAAAGTTCCTGCAAAAATAATAGCACTTCCACTTTTCTATTTTGCCATTTTTCCATTCAATCGTATTTATATCGAATAATCGTTCACCATCTTCCGTTTTTTCCACAAATATAAGGGCAGGCTTATCCCACAGATATGAAGAATGAACATAGACACTTTCGTGCTTACGTTCTTTATCAGGATTAAGTGAGTATTTTGTGATAGTTTCCTTTCCGTATTCCGTACTTCCCATTTCGACAAAACTATATGTTGCTTCGTCAATAATCAAATTGGCTAATCCTCTAAAATCCTTTTGGTTATATTTCTCAATAAATAGTTGAATGGCATCCTTATTGATAGAAGATACTTCGCTACTTCTGCTAGTCAAATCTTGAAAACTAGTTGTTTGTAACCTTTTTCTAGCTCTATGAAGCATGGCATGTACCGCACCCTCTGTCGTTGCGATTAATTCTGCCACCTCCTTAGCAGTAAAACGAAATGACTCCATTAGGATAAAAACTACTGCCTGCCTAGGAGCCAAGTTACGCAGCAATCCTTCTATTACTTCACCTATTTCCAATTGGTCGTTTAAATCTTCTGCGATGCCGCTTTTCTCCTCCAGATTTTCATCCAACAATAGTCCTTTTTTTCGGCATTGATCCAGCCAATGATTGGTTGCGACACGGAAGAGATAGGGTTTCGGCTTTAAAGGTTGTTCTCGATGTGATAAGGCAGAAAGAGAGGCAAACGATTTTAAAACAGTATCCTGTACCAAATCCTCTGCATCCCAAGGTGAACCCGTTAATTTTAGACAATAGTGCCAAAGTTCATGACGATACGGTTGAATCAGATTCCAGAACTTCCCCCAAATATCTTTGCTTTCTTCTCCAATTAACTGCATTTCCGTTTTATACAATGCACATAACTCCTCCTTTTCCAAATCTATCTATATAACGATTCTACCTTAGAAAACTATACGGTGTTTACTAATTTTTTTTATTTTCTAATAAATAGGTATATTCCACTCTCGTATTAAATCAAAATAAAACAATCGTTTCCTAAGTATAAGAAATATTTTCATGTTAAAAATAATCTTTATGAAGTGAATGAGAAGGAGATAGCAAAAGGATGAAGCTTTTTACTGATATAGATTTAGATGGACTAGGCTGTGGTATTGTTGCGAAGCTTGCATATGGAGATGATGCGAATGTTTTTTATTGTTCTTATCGTAATTTAAATCAGCGCGTCGAGCATTTTATTGATAATCCGGAATTTTTCCAAACGGATACATTTATTACCGATCTTGCTGTTAATGAGCATGTAGAAAAAAAGCTAGAAAAAAGGTTTCAGAACGGACATCCTATTCAGATGCTCGACCATCATGTAACAGCCATGCATTTTAACAAATATAAATGGGCTCAAGTCGTTCCAGCATACGAAACAGGCAAGAAAACATGTGCTACCTCGCTATTTTATGATTACCTCACAAAGCATCAGAAAATACAAAAAACAGATGCATTAGATGAGTTTGTCGATCTCGTCCGCCAATATGATACATGGGAATGGGACGAAAATAATAATATAAAAGCTAAACGCTTAAACGATTTATTTTATATGATGGATCGAGAGCAATTTGAGGAGGACTTGATTAGAAGACTGAAAAGCAATCCAGATTCCTTTTCTTTAACAGATAAAGAAAATCTTCTATTAGATATGGAGGACAAGAAAATACATAGATACATCCACTCTAAAGACCGCCAGCTCATTCAGGCATTTGTGGATGAATATTGTGTTGGAATCGTGCATGCGGAACAATATTTATCGGAACTCGGGAATGCATTGCACAAACTAAATCCACATCTTGATATGATCGTTCTAATTAATTCAGGAAACAAAAAAATTGGTTTTCGCACCATTTACGATCATATAGATGTATCGGAATATGCATCCCGATATGGTGGGGGTGGTCATCCGAAGGCATCAGGCTGTGATTTATCTCAGGAAACCTTTGAAAAGTTTGTTGCAAATGTATTTTCTTTACTGCCTCATAAGCCAGATCCAGATCGAAACGAAATTAATGTAAAAGGTGCCGCTTACGGAACGAGTTATGAAAACAGAAAAGGTGAAATTTCATATATCCGGCTAGCTTCTGAGAAAGTGTATGAAGTCATCCATAATGGGAAAGGAATCGAACAAGCCTTTGATTCCTATGAGAGTGCAGAATTCTATATTAAAAGGAACTTTGCTTCTTGGCTTCGTTTCGATAATGATTATATTCGCCATTTGGCTACTGCTTTGCCAGCTACCCTGGATGAAGTAAGAAGGAACTATCAGAATATTATTCGAAGGTTTATTGAGGAAATGGTAAAGTAAGTATGAAAAAGGTGCAGAGCTCTGCACCTATTATTATTTTGATTACGAAAAATCCAAATTTTTAAGTTAATTGATTACGGTCTTCAATCTGAGGCGGTTCTTCCATCCAGCCATTTTTAATCATGATCTTTCCTCCGTCTTGTGCGAAAGTAAAGATATCCTTTGCTATGAATGCCATTTTAGCAGGTAAGTCATTACGTAAACTAAATGCTCCGCCTAAAGCATTACTTCCCAGTCCAAAGGATGCTAACAAACTTGCTTGGAACATCATTAATTTATCCGAAAAAGGTGGAATTTTGGAATCCGTTGCTTTTCCGGCATGTGTAGCGGGAGGTTCAATAAAGCTTTCCCGCAAAAATCCGCCTAATTCCACTTCAATTTTTTTAGACAAATCCATACCTTGGACAAAATAATTCCGCACCTCTTTATTTGTCGCCACTTGCGCAAAGCCAATCATTAATTGCATCCCTATGAGATTTGTTTCAATAGCATGGTGAATAAGGGAAACCTCAACTGTATTTAGCGATCTTTTTTCACCAAATAATTTAAAGCCGCTTCGATAATCCTTATCTTGTACAAAATGCACTTCCTTTGGCATAGACACATATGGCGGTCTTGTCAAAACCCCTTTTTCCAAAAGAAATAGCGTGGTTTGCTTATTGATTTCTTGTGATTGTGCTGTTAATTCGATAAAGAACTCCGAAATATCATTTCGATAGGACATCCCCGTATATAAAGAATAAAGGCTCATTTCCACCTTCGTCATCATATGTAAATACATGATGTTATACAAATAGTCATATAATTTTGGAACACCTTTCTGTATGTCGCTATCGTTAAACCCAACAGGAATGACTGCTCCTTCCTGCTGAAAAATAGTTGTAATTGTTTCTACTGTTTGGGCGGCATTATTATAATGTATTTTAAGCAGCTGCTTTTCTTCCTCGTCCGCATGCTCTAAAAAATGCTCCAATATCCGCATTATCATCGTTTTTTCTTGATAAGAATTCCATAGGTTCGCTAATTCTGATGATGTGATTGGAATTTGACCTGAGGTCATTTTCTTTGCCTCTTTTCGGTTTATGTTTTTTTTAATTTAACCAAATAGAATATTGATTATTACAATTTATGGATTGGTGGGAGTGGAACTCATTTAAAAACTTCTTCAAAAAAATAAAAAAGCATAAACCTTCCAATTGGAAAATTTATGCTTTATTGTGATTAAAATGAAAAATCCACCAAGTATGTATTTGGTGGAGACGGTGGGAATCGAACCCACGTCCAGAAATATTGCCACTTAAGCGTCTACGAGTGTAGTCGATATATTCGCGCTTCGCGACTCCATCTGCCTATCGACAGGCGCCCGGAGCGCTAGCCTGATTGTTCTCTTCCATAGTCCCCAGGCGGAGGACGTCCGGCGTAGCCCACTAAAGTTGAGACCCTGACCCTACCACATGGGCGATGGAGGGAGGATCCGCTACGCTAGCTTACGCTGCGAAAGCGAGGTTTTTGTTAGTTTTGCCAGTTATTATTGGCTTTGGCGTTTTAACGAGGCCGACCCCCTCGACTCGCAACCCAAGCTCAAACTACCCCTGTCGAATCCGTAACGTCCCCATATATAATATTGGGATTTAGGATCAATCCATCTTGAGCTAATGCGTTACAATTTATTATCTAACTGGCTCTTACATGTTTTATTATAACATGAAATTAGTATTTTTCAATTGTAAATTCCTGTATACTATTACATTCAAAGTTCATATGTCGTTTAATACGACTGTTGTTTTGCCTTAAATACTTTTTCCATTTCACGCTTTGCTTCTTTTTTCTTTAGGTCTTCGCGTTTATCGTAATTCTTCTTACCTTTTCCAAGGCCAATCAATAATTTTGCATAACCATCCTTTAAATACATTTTTAAAGGAACTAGTGAATATCCTTGCTCCTTTGTTTCACCAATCAATTTATTAATTTGTTTTCGGTGCAGCAAAAGCTTTCTGGTTCTTAAAGGATCATGGTTATAGCGGTTACCTTGCTCATACGGACTGATGTGCATATTATAGAGAAACACTTCACCCTTTTGAATGCGGGCAAAGGCATCCTTTAAGTTAACACGCCCATTACGGATGGATTTAATTTCTGTTCCCTGAAGTACAATTCCGGCTTCATATGTTTCCTCTATAAAATAATCATGATTTGCCTTTTTATTTTGAGCAACAACCTTTCCTTCCCCTTTTGGCATTTCTTACTCCCCCATTCTTAGGGTGCCAGGCACCCTATTTTCTTTTCTTTTTTCGAGTATTTTTTGGTTTGTTAGAGAAGGACTTCTTTTTCTTCTTAGAGCTTGGAGGACGTGTGGACCATTCGTCAGCCTTTCCCTCATGGCCTGGGCCCATTCGCTTTGTATCTTTTTTATGATCACGAACCTTTACAATACGCGGCTTATCCTCTATTCCCCGGCGAGGCCGGTTATTCTTCATACCGACAATTTCAAAATCAATATCGTGCTCATCCTTATTAACATTGATCACTCGTACTGTAATCTCATCACCGATTCGGAATACATTTGCGGTTCTTTCTCCAATCATAGCATATTGACGTTCATCATATCGATAATAATCGTCCGTCATATAGCTGACATGAACAAGACCCTCAATAGTATTCGGAAGCTCCACGAACATTCCAAAATTGGTGACGGAGCTGATAATTCCGTCGAATTCTTCGCCAATCTTGTCCTCCATGAATTCCGCCTTTTTCAACTCATCGGTTTCACGTTCAGCATCTACCGCTCTGCGTTCCATTTTTGAGGCATGATCTGCAATTTCTCGTAGTTCTGCGTCCCATTTTGCTTGGGTAGCTGCATCCAATTTCCCCTCAATTAAGTAAGTACGAATTAGGCGATGAACGATTAAATCCGGATATCTTCGAATAGGCGATGTAAAATGTGTATAAAATTGAGTCGACAAACCAAAATGTCCGAGACTTTCAGGGTCATATTTCGCTTGCTGCATGGACCTTAACATGACAGTAGAGACAACCATTTCCTCTGGTTTCCCCTGCACTGCTTCAATAATCTCCTGCAATGCTCGAGGATGCACAGCATTTGCTGTTCCTCTGACAATTAGACCGAAGTTCGTAATGAACTCAAAAAAGCGTTGCAGCTTTTCCGCCTTCGGATCCTCATGGATACGATACATGAATGGTACTTCTAACCAATGGAAGTGCTCGGCAATCGTTTCATTAGCTGCAAGCATGAATTCTTCAATTAATTTTTCTGCAACAGACCGTTCGCGGAGAACGACTTCTGTAGGCTTGCCTTCTTCATTTACTAACACCTTTGCCTCTTTAAAATCAAAATCGATTGCGCCTCGAAGCATTCTTTTCTTTCTAAGTATCCCAGCAAGCTCCTCCATTGTTTCAAACATCGGAACTAGTGGTTCATAACGATTTATTAATTCCTCATCTTTATCTACTAAAATTTTATTAACATCCGAGTAAGTCATTCGTTCCGTCGTTTTAATAATACTTTCAAAAATTTCGTGTTTCACTACTTCACCGTGATCATTGATTTCCATTTCACAGGAAAGAGTGAATCGATTCACCTTCGGATTCAAAGAGCATATTCCATTCGATAAACGATGCGGAATCATCGGAATAACTCGGTCAACCAAATACACACTCGTTCCTCTTTCAAATGCTTCCCGATCGATTGGTGAGCCTTCCGTTACATAATGGCTGACATCGGCAATATGAACGCCAAGCTTATAATTACCATTTTCTAATTTTGATACTGTAACTGCGTCATCTAAATCCTTTGCATCTGCTCCATCAATCGTTACAATTACTTCATTGCGTAAATCACGGCGTGTTCCGATTTCACTTTCGTCAATGGTGTCAGGAACCCGATTCGCTTGGTCGATAACGTCATCCGGAAACGCCTGCGGAAGTCCGTACTTATGAATGACGGAAAGGATATCAACACCAGGGTCATTTTTATGGCCGAGGATTTTAATTACTTCTCCCTCCGCATTTTTTCTGCCTTCAGGATAGGAAGTTAAGCGGACTACTACCTTGTGGCCTTCAACTGCTCCTGCATTGGCGTTTTTCGGAATAAAGATATCACTATCGAGCTTTTTATCATCGGGAATAACAAATCCAAAGTGTTTACTTTCTGTGTAAGTACCGACAATTTCTTGAATGCCACGTTCCAAAATACGGACAACCGTACCCTCACGCCTTGCTCCGGAGCTCTGATCAGATACTCGAACAAGCACAATATCCCCGTGCATGGCATTATTTGTTTCATGAGGCGGAATGAATATATCATCATATCCAGGCTCTTCTGGTGTCACGAAGGCAAAGCCTTTCGCATGCCCAGTCAGCTTTCCTCGTACTAAATTCATTTTTTCCGGAAGGCCATAGCGGTTACTTCTAGTTCTAACTACTAAACCCTTCTCTTCCATATAAACAAGTGTTTTTACAAATTCCTTAAAATCAGTTGAATCTACTATTCCAAATGCTTCTTCAAGCTCTTGGACCGTTAATGGCTTATATGTTTCATCTCTCATATAATGCAAGATGCGTTCAACCTGTGAAAGTATATTTTCTTCCAATTTCATCCCTCCAATAATGGGAACCTCTATATTCGTTAATACTACTGTTTAAACAGACCAATCAAGTGCTTCTAAAAATTCATATATATCTTCATGAAGTTGTTCTTTTTCCTTGTCCAAGGTGATTACATGTGTGGACTCTTCATACCATTTTATTTTCTTATTATCCGACTCTACTTCATTATAGATAATATTAGCGCTGTCTGTATTGATCATCTCGTCATGTCTTGCTTGAACTACAAAGGTAGGAGCATAGATCATATCGACATTTTGACGTACATCTGCAATTAAGGTTTGCAGTGCTTTCAGCGTCCCCATTGGTGTTTTTTTAAATTCTTCCATTTCTGCTTCAATTTGCTCGTGATTTTTCCCTTCAAATCTTTTATATTGACGGGCGTAATCTACCACTCCGTTATACATCGTTTCTTCGCTTTTTATGTACATTGGTGCACACATAGGAATAATACCCTTTACAGCTACAGTGTAACCCAATTTAAGGGAAAATACTCCACCAAGCGATAAGCCGCAAACAGCTACCTCCTCATATCCCTTTTCCTTGAGATGTTCATAACCTTTTAATACATCCTGCCACCAATCCTCCGGTCCAGTGTGAACGAGCTCCTCTGGGGGAACGCCATGGCCCTTATATATCGGGGCATGACAGGTATATCCCTTTTTCTCTAAAAATCTTCCAAGCATTCGAACATCAGCAGAGCTGCCCGTGAAACCATGAAGCAGCAATACAGATCTTTCCCCGCCCTCGAATGTGAATGGCTTTGGTGCAACTATTTTCATGATGTATATACTCCTTTATTGTATATGCTGTTTTTGATTAGATTGTTGTTTTTCATACATGTTCTCAAATCCTTCATTTTGCTTGTTTCGGGCCATCTTTCCTTATAAAGGTTTGATCCAAATAACAGAATAAGAAACAAAAGCAACAGGAAAACAGCCTTTTCAAATACTATCCCATATTATTTTTAACAAAGTACATACAAACATTCCAGAGATATGCCTTTAAGTGTATAAAAAAACCTGACCCATTTGTGGCCAGGTTGATTACTTGTTTATTATTCTCCAAATACAGTGACTGCTAAAGCAAAAATGAAAAATAATACCGCGAGAACAATCGTAATTCGGTGTAAAACTAAATCCATACCACGAGCTTTTTGCTTTCCAAAAAGCTGCTCCGCTCCACCAGAAATCGCTCCTGAAAGTCCAGCACTTTTACTAGACTGTAACATCACGACAAGAATTAAGGCAATAGCATCAATAATAAGCAGAGTCAAAAATAATGTATGCACGAAGACCCACCTCCTGAAAATCAATCGAGAAAGAATGCTGATTTTAGACGGTTGTCCAATCTAAGTTAAGCATCCGAAACACAAATAGTTAACTTTAATGTAACATAATCAGGAAAAAGACACAATGAATTTAATGAAATTTGGGGCATACGCGTGAATTATTTGGAGAAGTGACTGAATAATCTTCAGTTGTGCCTGAATTATCTCCAATTTCGCCTGAATTATCTTCAGTTGTGCCTGAATTATCTCCAATTTCGCCTGAATTATGATTTCACTCTGTCCATGAATCATTTTAAAAAGCTGTCAGATTTTTGATCTGACAGCTTTTTCCCTTATCTTCATTATTTTGATAAGTTATAGAATGATTTTTTGCCAAGGTATTGCGCTGTTTCACCAAGTTGATCTTCAATGCGAAGCAATTGGTTGTACTTAGCAACGCGGTCTGTACGAGAAGGTGCACCAGTTTTGATTTGACCTGCGTTTGTCGCTACAGCGATATCAGCAATAGTAGTGTCTTCTGTTTCACCAGAGCGGTGAGAAACTACTGCAGTGTAGCCTGCGCGTTTTGCCATTTCAATAGCATCAAATGTTTCTGTTAAAGTACCGATTTGGTTCACTTTAATCAAAATGGAATTTCCTACACCATTTTTAATACCTTCTGCAAGCTTTTTCGTATTTGTAACGAATAAATCGTCACCAACTAATTGAACTTTTTTACCAAGACGTTCAGTTAAAAGCTTATGACCTTCCCAGTCATTTTCATCTAAACCATCTTCAATAGAGATAATTGGATATTTAGAAGCAAGCTCTTCATACCAATCAACCATTTCAGCAGATGTCTTCACAACGCCTTCTCCGGATAGATGATATTTGCCGTCTTCTTTATTATAAAACTCAGAAGAGGCAGCATCCATTGCTAGCATAATATCTTCTCCTGGTTTGTAGCCAGCTTTTTCAATTGCTTCAATGATTGTTTGAAGTGCTTCTTCGTTGGATCCTAAGTTAGGAGCAAAACCACCTTCATCCCCAACAGCTGTGTTTAGGCCTTTTGCTTTTAATACTGATTTCAAGTTATGGAATACTTCTGCACCCATACGAAGTGCTTCTTTGAAAGTTGGAGCACCAACAGGCATAATCATGAATTCTTGAATATCAACATTATTGTCAGCATGCTCTCCACCGTTTACGATGTTCATCATTGGAGTTGGCAATTGCTTTGAGTTGAAGCCGCCAAGATATTGATATAGTTCCAATCCCAGGAAGTCTGCAGCAGCACGTGCAACCGCCATAGAAACTCCAAGGATTGCGTTAGCACCTAATTTCCCTTTGTTTTCTGTACCATCTAGTTCAATTAACACCTTGTCAATTAATACTTGCTCCGTAACGTCATAACCGATAATAGCTTCGGCAATTATTTCGTTCACATGTTCAACGGCTTTTTGTACACCTTTTCCTAAATAACGGTCTTTATCTCCATCGCGAAGCTCGACTGCTTCGTATTCACCTGTAGATGCACCGCTTGGCACTAATGCGCGGCCAAATGCTCCAGATTGTGTATAAACTTCTACTTCTACGGTTGGATTACCACGAGAGTCTAATACTTCGCGTGCATATACTTCTGTAATAAGTGACATGGTTTCAATCTCCTTTTATAAAAAAATTAATGTTTAATAAGGCTTGTGCCTGTCATTTCTTGAGGTTTCTCCACATTAAGCAAATCTAACATCGTTGGAGCTAAATCTCCAAGAATCCCGCCATCACGTAATTCAATACCTTGCTTAGTAACGATTACTGGCACTGGATTCGTAGTATGGGCAGTCATAGGCTGACCTTCCAGGGTAACAACTTCATCGGCATTGCCGTGATCGGCAGTTATAATCGCTGTTCCGCCTTTTTCTACAATCAAATCAACAATCTTCCCTAAGCATTCATCAACCGCTTCGATTGCTTTCACTGTTGGCTCAAGCATACCGGAATGACCGACCATATCAGGATTAGCAAAATTCAAGATAATTGCATCTTGCTTGTCATGTTGAATTTGGTCTAAAAGTGCCTCCGTTACCTCGTAAGCGCTCATTTCCGGCTTCAAATCATAGGTTGCAACCTTCGGTGAGTTGATCAAAATTCTTGTTTCACCTGGAAACTCCGCTTCACGTCCACCACTCATAAAGAATGTAACATGCGGATATTTCTCTGTTTCAGCAATACGAAGCTGTTTTAAGCCGTTTTGTGAAAGCACCTCACCAAGTGTATTATCAAGATTTACCGGTTTAAAAGCAACATATCCATCTACTGATTCAGAGAAAAGCGTCATACATACAAAGAATAAGTTCTCAGGGTGTTTCGTTCCACGATCAAAGGATCGGAAATCTTTGTTTGTAAATGTATTAGAAATTTGGATTGCCCGGTCAGGACGGAAGTTATAGAAGATAACGGAATCATTATCCTGAATAGTAGCAACCGGTTCTCCATTTTCCTTTGTAATGACAGAAGGTATGACGAATTCGTCATAGATACCGTGCTCATAAGAATCTTCTACAAGCTGTAATGGATCAGTATAAGTAGGACCTTCTCCGTATACCATGGCACGATAAGATTTTTCCACACGTTCCCAACGCTTATCTCGATCCATTGAGTAATAACGGCCGGAAATAGTTGCGAATTCACCAACGCCAAATTCCTTGAACTTTTCTTGTGTTTCTTTTATATACTTAGCAGCTGTTTTCGGACCAACATCACGTCCGTCTAAAAAGGCATGAACATAAACCTTATCAAGGCCTTCTTCAGCAGCGAGTTTTAATAAAGCAAACATATGATTAATATGGCTATGAACACCGCCATCAGACAAGAGCCCAAAAAGATGAAGTGCTGTTCCGTTCTTTTTCGCATGCTCAATCGCTTCTACAAGGGTTGGATTCTTTTCGAATTCACCTTCACGAATGGCCACATTTACTCTTGTTAGGCTTTGATACACAACTCGTCCTGCACCAATGTTAAGATGGCCAACTTCGGAGTTTCCCATTTGTCCTTCTGGTAATCCAACTGCCTCGCCGCTCGCTGTAAGAGTATGATGTGGGTATTCATTCCAATAGCGGTCAAAATTTGGCTTTTTCGCATGAGAGACAGCATTTCCTTTTGTTTCACTGCGAAGACCAAACCCATCCAAAATGATGAGTGCAACTGGAGATTTACTCATGACTTACCGCCTCCAAAAGCTGAAGGAATGATTGTGGTTCCAGGCTTGCGCCACCAACTAATGCGCCATCGATATCTGGCTGGGACATGTATTCCTTAATATTAGCTGGCTTAACACTGCCGCCGTATTGAATTCTAATGGCATCTGCCGCTTCTTTAGAAAAATTGTCAGCTACTACACTACGAATATGGGCACATACTTCATTTGCATCCTCTGCTGTAGAAGATTTGCCTGTACCAATAGCCCAGATTGGTTCATAGGCAATAACCGTTTGTTTCACTTGTTCTTCAGTAAGCCCAGTTAAAGCTTGCTTCACTTGTGAACCAACAAGTTTTTTTGTTTCGTTGTTTTCCCTCTGCGAAAGAGTTTCACCAACACAAACAATTGGTGTTAAATGATATTTGAATGCAGATAAAACCTTCTTATTGACTGCTTCATCTGTTTCATTAAACATTTCACGGCGTTCGGAATGACCTAGAATAACATAATCCACACCAAGGTCTTCCAGTGCTTTTGGACTGGTTTCACCGGTAAAAGCACCACTTTCCTCATAATGCATGTTTTGTGCCCCAATTTTTACATCATAGTCCTTTGTAATCTCGATTAGACGCTCTAAAAATAATGCAGGAGAACAAATGACAGAATCCACTACATCCGTACTAGGTACAAGACCTTTTACTTCTGTTGCAAATGCAGTTGCCTCCGGTAATGTTTTGAACATTTTCCAATTTCCTGCGATAATCGGCTTGCGCATTTTCATTCTTCCCTTCTATTGCAAGAATTCCTTTGGCTCTTTTATTGACTTTGTTGTTTTTCAGACGAAAATCTTAATAATGCCATAATTTTTGGTTATAAAATAATCTTTTTCATAAAAGATGCCCCAAGCTAAGACTATATTAAGATTTATAACAGTATACGAAAACCAACAGGTTAAAATCAGCTTTGAGATTTTAACAGTCTATACGAAAACAGCCATTACTTATCATTTAAAGCTGCTACTCCAGGTAACGTTTTCCCTTCCATGAATTCGAGGGATGCCCCGCCTCCTGTAGAAATATGGTCCATTTTATCGGCAAGATGGAATTTCTCCACTGCAGCTGCAGAATCTCCACCGCCAATTACTGAATATGTATGTTCAGCATCAGCCAATGCTTGGGCCACACCTTTTGTTCCATTTGCGAAGGACTCTAATTCAAAGACACCCATTGGTCCGTTCCAAATAACAAGCTTGGAGCTTTGGATTACGTCTTTGTAGATTTCAACGGTTTTCGGACCGATATCTAACGCTTCCCAATCAGACGGAATTTCTTCAATGGAAACAACCTTTTTATTAGCAGAATCAGAGAAATCATCTGCTACAATGACATCAACTGGCATATAAAACTTCACATTTTTTTGCTCCGCTTTTTCCATGAATGATTTCGCTAAATCAATTTTATCCTCTTCCAACAAGGACTTTCCAACTTCGAAGCCTTTAGCCTTCACAAATGTATAAGCTAGACCGCCACCAATAATGAGATTGTCGACTTTGTCTAATAGATTGTCGATGACACCGATTTTGTCCTTGACCTTTGCTCCCCCAATAATAGCAGTGAAAGGACGCTCTGGATTGGATAGAGCTTTGCCTAATACCTCTAATTCTTTTTCCATCAAGAAGCCGCATACTGCAGGCAAGAATTTTGCAATTCCTTCTGTTGAAGCGTGTGCACGATGTGCCGCACCAAATGCATCATTCACATAAATTTCGGCAAGCTCAGCAAAAGCCTTTGCAAGCTCAGGATCATTTTTCTCCTCACCAGGATAAAAACGTACATTTTCTAAAAGTAGAACATCACCATTCTCCAGCTTTTCTACATCGCTTTTGGCAATTTCTCCATATGCTTCATTTGATTTACGAATGTCCTTCTTTAAAAGCTCACTCAGACGTTTCGCAACAGGAGTTAATCTTAGCTCCTCTACTACTTTTCCTTTTGGACGACCTAAATGGCTGGCAAGGATAACCTTTGCCCCTTGCTCGATTAAATATTGAATTGTTGGCAATGCAGCACGAATTCGCGTATCATCCGTTACATTTCCATTTTCAAGCGGAACGTTAAAATCAACACGGCAAAATACACGTTTTCCTGCTAAATCGATATCTTTTATCGTTTTTTTGTCCATTATTAGCGCCTCCTTATATAAAAAAAAGAGTGGGGAATGTTCCCCGCTCCCCTGATTCTCCCTTTTTTATTATAGATGTCAGGACCATAAATATCCATCAAAATTTTCAAAAAGTATAACACATAAATAGAATTAATATATCATATTAATGGTTATTATAATCCTTTTTGAGCAATATAATCAGCTAAATCTACAACACGATTAGAATAGCCTGTTTCATTATCATACCAAGAAAGAACTTTTACCATATTATTATCTAAGACCATTGTAGATAATCCATCAACTGTAGATGAAACAGTAGATCCATTATAGTCTCTAGAAACTAATGGAAGATCATTGTATGCAAGAATTCCTTTTAATTCGCCTTCAGCAGCTTCTTTTAAAGCAGCATTTACTTCTTCAGCTGTAACTGTTTTATCAAGTTCAGCAACAAGATCTACTACAGAAACGTTAGATGTAGGAACACGCATAGCCATACCATTTAATTTACCTTTAAGTTCTGGTAAAACAAGGGCAACAGCTTTAGCAGCACCTGTTGTAGTTGGAATAATGTTTTCCGCTGCTGCACGTGCACGACGATAATCCTTGTGTGGTAAATCAAGAATTTGTTGGTCATTTGTGTATGAGTGAACAGTTGTCATCATACCGCGTTTAATTCCAAATTTTTCATTAAGCACTTTTGCGAATGGTGCAAGACAGTTTGTAGTACATGATGCATTGGAAATTACACTGTGATTTTTAGAATCATATTTATCTTCATTAACACCCATTACGATGGTAATGTCCTCATCTGTTGCAGGTGCAGAGATGATTACTTTTTTAGCTCCTGCTTCTAAGTGCTTCGCTGCATCCGCGCGTTTTGTAAAACGACCTGTTGATTCTACTACGATATCAACGCCTAGATCTCCCCAGCCAAGTTGTGCAGGATCGCGTTCCGCAAGAACCTTCACTTTATGTCCGCCTACTACTAAGGAATCTCCATCTACAGTTACTGTTTCTTCTAGTGTTCCATGAACACTGTCATATTGTAAAAGATGTGCTAACATATTTGCATCTGTTAAATCATTTACTGCCACAATTTCTACATTAGGATTTTTTAATGCTGCACGAAATACATTACGTCCGATTCGACCAAAACCATTAATACCAACTTTTACTGCCATTTATATTTCCTCCTTTGGATTATAAACCTTTTAATATATTTCAAAAGGGATAGTCCCTTTTAAAAGAAACCATTAAGTATACGAGTCTTACTAATTCTAGGATAAATTTAGTATTTCCTTAGCTGCCCCTTCATCTGTAATCAATACAGTTGATTTAGTAGTAGCTTTCATAAACGCTTTTATTGCCTTTGCCTTTGATGTTCCACCGGCTACGGCAAGGACATTCTTCACTTTGGGCAAATCATTTAATTGAAGACCGATTGTAGGTACCTTATGAACAATATCCCCATCTTCATTGAAATAATAACCGAATGCCTCCCCAACAGCATGACCATCGATGATTTTACGCATATCCTCTTCTTTGGTTTTCCTGCGTTTAGCCATCGTATGGGCATCGCCAATACCATGAAGCACGATATTTGCATTTTTAATTAGATGCAGAACCTCATTAATCATCGGTTCTTTTACAATGGAATCATACACTTCCTTACTGACCTGGTCTGGAACATATAGAACACGATGCTGGGAACCAGTATTTTCTGCCATTTTGGCACAAATCGTATTTGCTTGGTTTTTAACATCCTCTCCAATTCCCCCTCTTGCAGGGACGAAAATAATTTCATTCTCGGTAAAATTGGATGTTAACATGTCCGCAACAGTAGCCATTGTAGTCCCGCCTGTAACAGCTATGATATTTTTCCCGTCAAGATGAAGTTTCATTCTCTTTGCACATGCCCTGCCAAGTTCACCTTTGACCCAAGGGGTTTCATCACTGTTTCCCGGTACGATGACAACTTCCTGAAGGTTCAATATTTTTTTTAATTGCTCTTCCATTTCATTAATACCCGTAATCTCTCTCATCATACTTTCCAAATCCTGCAATACCTTTAAGCCTTGGTCCGTGACACTCATTCCGGATGACTGGATGGAAATAAGCTTTTGATCTTTTAAAAACTCCACTTCACTTCGCAACACTCTTTCTGAATGTCCAAGCTCCCCTGCTAAAGTTCTTCTACCAACAGGTTCCATAAAATAGATTGATTTTAAGATCTGATATCGTTTTTGCATAGTGGAAAGCAAATCGGGTAATAATTTTTTTTGAACCTCAATGAATGAGTACATCTTCCATTGCCCCTTTTTCTTTACATCGGGTCAAAAAGAGTCCCGCATAGACATATTATGTCCCGTTACCTCGAAAAAAAATACCCTTGCTACAATTTTTATTTTAGCAAGGGTATTTTTATAATTCAACTAAATTGCATCAACTTTTTTTCGTAAACATTCACTAACGGTAAAAGAATCGATTTGTCCATATTGAATAATTTCCCCGTCTATTTCGACGACCGGAATCATCAATCCAAAATTTTGCGTCCATTCGTCGTTGCTATCAATATCTTTTTCTTTAATTTCAAATGAATAATCCTGCTGTAATTCCTGAAGAATGATCCTTGCATCTTCGCAAAGATGACATTGCTTTCTTGAGTAAAGTATCACTTGCTGCACTCGTATTGCTCCTTTCCTACACAAAACGCCTCCGTTTTGATGAAGGTAGTATCTTCAATTGATCCCTGTACTTCGCAACCGTTCTTCTGGAAACAACTATCCCTTCACCATGTAAATGCTCCACAATCGCCTGGTCAGAAAGTGGTTTTATTTTATCTTCGTGCTGGATTAAATATGCAATTTTATTTTTCACCTGAACTGCGGATGCATTTGATTCCTCTAGGCTGAGTAAAGCTGCTGAAAAAAAATATTTCAATTCAAAGGTTCCAAAAGGGGTCTGGATATATTTTTCCCGAACGGCCCTGCTGACAGTTGACTCATGAGTTCCAATCTCATCTGCTACTTCCTTCATGGTCATAGGCTTTAAGTATTCCTTTCCTTTAAGAAAGAAGTTCACTTGTTTTTGCAAAATAGAAGAGCCCACCTTTAACAATGTTTCCTTCCGCTGCTCAAGCCCTTTCATTAACCAATGAAAATCATGAGATTTTTCCTTAAGAAACTGTTTCACTTGGCTATCCTTATAGGATGACATCATTGTATAATAATCCCTTTGAAATTGCACACGTGGTAAATGCTTTTCAAAAAGCTGCACTCCGAGCATCGACTGATCAAACGTTACAATTAGATCCGGCACTACATAAGAAGGGCGTTCGGTAATAAATTGTGCCCCAGGTCTCGGATCCAAGGTCTGAATAAAATCTGCAGCTTCTTGAATCTGCCCAATACTGACACTTAATTGCTTAGCAATGATTTTCCACCTTTTTTCAGCAAAGTCCATAAAGTGGTCTTGAAGAATCTCTTTTACTACAGGCGGACAGTTTCTTTTTTTATTCGCTTGCAGCAATAAACATTCCTGCAAGCTTTGGGCACCGACTCCTACTGGCTCAAGTGACTGTAAAAAATGAATCGCTTTATTTAATTCCTCTTCCGTTACTTGGAGAGTAATCAATCCTTCTTGTTTATCTATTGTTAAATACCCATTCGAATCGAGATTATAAATAAGATAATATATGACTTTCTGTTCACTATTTGTTAGCGCTTTCAAATTGGTTTGAAATAATAAATATTCTTGCAATGTTCCTGACCGATGAGCAATTTGCTGCATCCAATCTTTATCATCCTTCTCCATCGCTCTAAATTTGCTTTTCTTTGTATAGTCAAAATGAGGGTCCATTAACTTAATATTTGAATTTTCTAATTGTATAAGGGGATTTTCAAGTGCTTTTGATTCCAAAAAAGAGGATAATTCCTGTGCAGAATATTGTAATATTTGTATAGCCTGCTTTAATTCTTGTGTCATGGTCAATTTTAATGACTGTTGCTGCAAAATCCCAATTTGCATATCCATAAAAAACATCCCCTTTCTAGGTTTATTTTACACCAGATTCATTGTTTCGTATATTATTTTTCTTTTTTTCGAAGGCGCTAAAGTATTATGAATATTGGGTTAATCTGTATTTTATATGAAATAACTGGACTAAAATCCTGAAAAAATAGATTGGCAGATTGATTGAAAAATAGGTAAAATATACTGGTATCCTCGGCTTATTTCAAGTTTAAGGGAGAGTTGGCATGAGTGAATTAAAAATGGAAACTACACTCGCAACAAGATCAAGCAGACGTCGAAAACGAAGCAAAAAACGCATTTGGCGAATAATTGGAGCTATTTTTTTAACATCCTTTTTGCTAGGATGCATTTTTATATATACAACAGATACTGGATTGCAATTAAGAAAAATGCTTGTCGGAACTGTTTTGTCTACACAGCATGCTAGATATGCAAAATACTTAGGGTTTTTGCTCACAAAAACGGAAATGGAGGAATTGCTCAAGGCATTCCACCATCCTCCTACCGCCCAATCAACAGTGACAGGAATGGACCCTAATAAAAAAGAAAAACTTTCAGTTCGAGTGGATACAATCGAAACATCTAATTACACAGCAAAGGTATTAATTATTTCTGATCCTACAAAGGTTCACCTTGTTCAATCAAGACTCAGCAACAAGGGCCAGCCGCTATCTGATTTGATAAAAGAAAATAACGGGATTGCAGGCATTAATGGCGGAGGCTTTGTAGATCGGGGGGGAACCGGATCAGGAGGAACGGCGACAGGAATCGTTATTAGTAAGGGGGATGTCCTTACCTCACCAAGAGGAAATCGTAATACTCCTCTTCTTGTAGGAGGATTTCTAAAGGATGGTCAATTTATTACTGGGAAATATTCCGTAAATGAACTTTTGAATCTTGGCGTAACGGATGCCGTGAGCTTTGGTCCTCAATTGATTGTGGATGGGGTGAATCGTGTTACATCCAGTATCGATGGCGCTTGGGGCTGGGCACCTCGAACAGCTATTGGGCAAGCAAAGGACGGCAGTGTAATAATGATTATTACGGATGGACGCTTTTATTGGGATAAAACACATCGTGGTGCATCTATGTCCGATATGGCCGGTATGTTTGAAAAGTATCATGTAACGAATGCTATTGCTATGGATGGCGGAGGATCTACAACGATGATCTATAATGAGCAATTGCTATTAAAGCCTGCAACGGACACAGCGGTAGGAATGCGTTACCTGCCAAATGCTTGGGTAGTAATTCCTTAAAAAAATGAAAAAACACACCTTTCTAAATAGGAAGGTGTGTTTTTTATGTAGCGCCCTCGGAGGGAATCGAACCCCCATTTTAAGAACCGGAATCTTACGTGCTATCCGTTGCACCACGAGGGCATTTTAGAACTGTACGATTTTTAATTATAGTCCAGAAATCAGTTTATTGCAAGTAATTTTCTCGTTTAAAATAGACCGAATTTGTTAATGATGAATAAAGGATATTTTTATTTGTACAATAAATGGTTGATAGATTTCCTTGAATATTTCATCTGGATTTTAAAAGTAGCTTTAAGGTATTCGCCTTTCCCAAGTTTTTTTAAAATTATAAGCGATTCGTTTGACCTTTATTGACCATTAGTGTATGATGTTAAGTACATGAGGATGAATTTTCCTTAATAACCATTCGGGTTTGTATTGCCCTGAATAATGAAAAAATGTTAGGAGGAGAAAGTATGAACTTAATCCCTACAGTTATTGAACAAACCAATCGTGGAGAGCGCGCATATGATATTTACTCCCGATTGTTAAAAGATCGCATCATTATGCTAGGCAGTGCCATTGATGATCAAGTAGCAAATTCGATTGTTGCTCAATTATTATTCTTAGATGCTGAAAATCCTGAAAAAGATATATCCCTTTATATCAATAGCCCAGGCGGAAGCATTACAGCAGGTATGGCGATTTATGATACAATGCAGTACATTAAATCAGATGTTCAAACTATTTGTATTGGTATGGCTGCATCGATGGGAGCTTTCCTGCTTGCTGCTGGGGAAAAAGGCAAGCGTATTGCCTTACCTAACAGTGAAGTAATGATCCATCAACCACTTGGCGGTGCTCAAGGCCAAGCAACCGAAATCGAAATTGCTGCAAAACGTATTTTGTTCTTACGTGAAAAACTAAATACCATTCTCTCAGAACGCACTGGACAGCCACTTGAAGTAATCAGCAGGGATACCGATCGTGATAACTTCATGACAGCTGAAAAGGCATTGGAATATGGCTTAGTGGATAAAATTATTACGCGTAATGAATTAGATACGAAAAAATAATCAAGAAATCAAGATAGCCTTTGAAATTAAAAGGCTATTTTTTTTTGCCTTGAATAGATATAGAACTAAGTTTTCTTGCATGCTATGCGGGTTGTATTATGGAGGATTGTTTATAGTTCAGCTAATTATACGAGTTCATTTTATTAGAGATATTCTTCCTTGTTCGTTCGGTTTTTTTTCAATTGAACCTTGATATGAGACATTTTAACCTGACTGCTCCGGAATTTGTCCTTCATCCCCCTTATGAAAGACATTTTGGCTTCGCCTCTCACATATTTTGTCCTTCATCCCCCTTATGAAAGACATTTTGGCTCCGCCGCTCACATATTTTGTCCTTCATCCCCCTTATGAAAGACATTTTGGCCTCGCCTCTCACATATTTTGTCCTTCATCCCCCTTATGAAAGACATTTTGGCTTCGTCGCTCACATATTTTGTCCTTCATCCCCCTTATGAAAGACATTTTGGCTTCGCCGCTCACACATTTTGTCCTTCATCCCTCTTATGAAAGACATTTTGGCTTCGCCTCTCACATATTTTGTCCTTCATCCCCATCGTGAGAAATTCCCAAACTCCGCCCTATCACATATTTTGTCCTTCAACCAACATCACATTCTCACCACAAAAACGCTCATCCCATCATGAAAAAAACAGGCAACTAAACCGAACCCCCGCAGTTTAGTTACCTGTAACATATCATTTCATATTAATTTTCGTCTTCAATGAATTTCGTTAATTGATGGACAGCTTCTTTTTCATCATGACCGCTTGCGCTAAGAGTTACGATTGCACCAGCTCCTGCGGCAAGGCTCATTAAGCCCATGATGCTTTTTGCATTTACTTTTTTACCGTCTTTCTCTAAAAAAATTTCAGATGAGAAACGATTTGCCTCTTGAACGAACATTGCGGCCGGACGTGCCTGCAAGCCAGATTTTCGTTTAACCTCCACTTGTTTTTCTTCCATTTCGACTCCCCCTCCATGTTACTTTTAGTTTAGGCTGTTTTTAATTGTATAAGTGATAAATTCTAATATAGACTTAACTTCGGGGCATCTTTTCTTAAGGATTTTTCATTCTTAACAAACAACTAGGTTTTTGTTAAGAGCAGCATGTTTAAGAAAAGTGCCTTTATTTATTTGAAATTGATAAATCTCCTGCCCGCAGCTTTTCTGCAATTTCATCAATCTTTCTGAGCCGATGATTAATCCCAGATTTGCTGATTGCTCCACCGGAAACCATTTCACCTAGCTCCTTTAACGTTACATCCTGATATGCTACCCGCAGTTCAGCAATTTCCCGTAATTTTTCCGGCAAAATCTGGAGACCTACCGTCGATTCAATATAGCGTATATTTTCTACCTGCCTCAAGGATGCACCGATTGTTTTATTTAAGTTTGCAGTTTCGCAGTTGACGAGTCTGTTTACAGAATTTCGCATATCACGAACAATCCGAACATCCTCGAAACGTAATAATGCACTGTGTGCTCCAACTACATTCAGAAATTCCGTAATTTTTTCCGCTTCCTTTAAATAAGTAATGAACCCTTTTTTTCTTTCAAGTGTTTTACTATTTAAGCCAAAAGAATTCATTAATTCACATAGTGAATCATTATGCTCCTTATATAAAGAGAAAATCTCTAAATGATAGGAAGACGTTTCCGGATTATTGACCGATCCACCGGCTAAGAACGCTCCCCTTAAATAGGAGCGCTTACAGCATTTCTTTTTTACTAAGTTCGGTGAAATATGATGTTCAAATGTAAAATTCTCGCCTAAAATTTGCAAATCCTCCAGTATATCTTTTGCCATGCTTTTTAAACGGACAATGTAGACATTATTCTTTTTAAGGCGCATTTTTTTTCGTACTAGCAATTCAACTGGGGCATCATATATTTTTTTAATAAGGATATATATCCTGCGTGCAATGGCAGCATTTTCCGTCTGCACATTTACAACTAATTGTCTATTAGAAAAGGATAACGAACCATTCATCCTAATTAGTGCGGAGAGTTCCGCCTTAGCACAACAATCCTTCACTTGTAAATTGGTTAATTCCTTTTTAGTTTCCGATGCGAATGACAACCCCAAAACCTCCAATAAGTGAAAATGGACCTTCGATTTCCATTAACTCTGTTTCAACAAATTATATAATATACGGGCTACCTTCTCTGTATCGTGGCGAATTAATCCATTTTCATATGTCAATATTTGCTCATAAATAACATCCAAACCTAGATCAATAAGCTTATCTACATCATATACAACAGGCTTTGCCAATTCTTCCTTATATCGAACCTGTATATGGTGAGGTATTTCCTCATTATTTACTAAAATAGTATCGATAAATTTACATCCTAAATGCTTATAGATCGCCTCTACATGATCACTTGCCGAATAGTCAAGGGTTTCTCCTGCTTGAGTCATTAGGTTACAAATATATACCTTCTTTGCCTTCGCCCGGCATACTTCTTCCCCAAGCTGAGGAACAATTAGATTAGGTAATATACTTGTATATAGGCTTCCTGGGCCGACAACAATTAAATCTGCTTGTCGGATCTCTCTAATAGTTTCTGAAAGTGGATATATAACCTCGGGAGTTAAAAATACACGATTAATCTTTTTACCTGAAAATGGTATTTTGGACTCTCCGGATACGATTGTTCCGTCTGTCATTTCTGCATGGAGGACAACACTTTGATTTGCAGCAGGCAAAACCTTCCCATTTACATTTAAAACCTTGCTCATCTCTTGGACTGCATGGACAAAGTTACCGGTTATAGAAGTTAAAGCTGCTATAATCAAATTTCCTAAGGAATGTCCTGATAATTCATGATCTGTTTTAAAACGGTGCTGAAACATTTGCTCCACTAATGGCTCTACATCTGATAATGCAGCCAATACATTTCGTATATCACCGGGAGATGGCATATCCATTTCTTCCCGAATTCTACCGGAGCTGCCACCATCATCGGCCACCGTTACTATAGCGGTAATATCAACTGGATATTTCTTAATACCCCTTAATAAAACGGGCAATCCGGTTCCCCCACCAATAATAACGATTTTAGGCTTTTTTTCCGCTTTCATGCTGTTGTTTCCCTTCTATATGCTTAATATCCCTATGGGAAATGCACGTTTGATATTCCTTTTCAAAATAATGACCAATATACTCCGTTAATGCTACTGAACGATGCTGACCGCCAGTACAGCCTATCGCTATTACTAGTTGGCTTTTTCCCTCGCGTTTATAATGAGGAAGCATGAAGGAAAGCAAATCAGTTATTTTTTCAAGGAATTTTTGCGTCTCATTCCATTTTAATACATAATCATATACCTCTTGATCAAGCCCCGTTTTTGGGCGCATATGCTGTATATAATATGGATTCGGCAAGAAACGGACATCAAATACTAAATCCGCATCAATAGGAATCCCATGTTTAAATCCAAATGACATTACATTCACTGTAAAAGTTGCTTGTTTATTAATTGAAAACTCTGTTAGAATTTTTTCCCTTAGTTCCCGCGGTGACATTTTCGATGTATTATATAAAATTTGGGCACGACCCTTTAGTTCCTCTAAAAGCATTCTCTCCTGAGCAATGCCTTCCAGCGGCAATCCTGTAGGAGACAATGGATGCAGTCGCCTTGTCTCTTTGTATCTTCTTACTAAGACGGAATCATCAGCATTAAGGAACAGAATTTTTGGCGAGACCCATGAAATTTCTGCTAATTCATCTAATGCTTTAAACAAGGAATCAAAAAATTCTCTCCCACGAAGGTCCATGCCAAGAGCCACTTTATTCATTTTATTATTAGAATCCTTCATTAGCTCCAAAAATTTTGGAAGCAATGTCGGCGGCAAGTTATCAACACAAAAGAATCCTAAATCCTCGAAGCTTTGTATGGCAACTGTTTTTCCAGCCCCAGACATGCCTGTAATGATAACTAATTGTACATTATTTGCATCTGTGCTCATGATCATGTCCCCCCGTAAATAAAGAACCCTCTATAAAAATTCCATTAAGAATGATTGAAAATAATAATATTTTAAGCTTCCATCCTAAAGCATGTGTATTATGCTTTAACTAGGATCTATGCGATATGAAATAAGCTCGAAGTCTGGTGTATATGTAAATTGGCCATAAATGATGCCTTTTCCATGGATAAGGTAATCAAGTATATGATAATCACCTTTTGCCATCGGAAGATTATTCACTTCATCAATCGGGTGCCAAGCCAAAGTTCCTTCCTCCGAAGTCTCCAGCTGCATACCATCAAAGTCCTTTGCCACAAAGGAAAACATCATCCACTCCGAGACTACATTTTCCTTCTCCATAATGATAAAGGTAAAAACTCCCTTTAATGTAGGTTGTTTTAAATAGATTCCGGTTTCTTCCCGGTATTCCCGAATAACGGCTTCCCGAATAGATTCACCCTGCTCCATTTTGCCGCCGGGAGCTACCCACCAATTACGCCTTGGCTTCTGCAGCAGCAAGATTTTCTGATTGTTTATTAATACACAATTTGTAACACGCTGCACACTCTCACCTCGCCTACTGTCTATTCTCAAGGCAGACTCTTACTATTTCCAATAACGAAAATAAGAAATTGCGCCTTACTAATAGAGTTTAAGCTATAATTATTCTCTTTATTATACTATTTATCTAACTTCCTCACAAATGCCAATTACGGGGTAATTCCTTTTAACCGCCGTAAAAAAAAAGCTCAGGCAATGCCTGGGCTCATCAAGGGGTCTTATTAAAAAGGGGGTCAATTTCATTTATCTATACTATACATGATTAATATTTCACAAACATTACAGGAAAATTAAAACAAAATTACTTTTATCAAATATCCCTTTAAAAGACTAAAGCGTGTCTATTACTTGATTTTTTCTTTTAGTTCTTCAATATAATGCTGAGCACTTTGTGCGGCAATACTTCCGTCCCCAGTAGCGGTAACAATTTGGCGAAGTGTTTTTTCGCGAACATCTCCAGCTGCAAAGATTCCCGGAATTTTCGTTTCCATATCATCGTTAGTTTCGATATAGCCTGTTTCATTTACGATCCCAAGGCTTTCAAATGGTTTTGTTAAAGGTACTAAACCGATATAGATAAACACTCCGTCTGTCTTAAATTCACTTTCACTGCCATCTTCCGTTGAAACAAGAGTAACAGATCCCACTTTACCTTCATTTTCATTAATTTCCTTCACCGTATGGTTCCAAATGAAATCAACCTTTTCATTAGAAAAAGCCCGATCTTGAATAATCTTTTGTGCCCTTAATTGATCACGACGGTGTACGATCGTTACTTTATTGGCAAAGCGAGTAAGGTATACACCTTCCTCTACTGCAGAGTCTCCTCCGCCAACAACGACTAACTCCTTGTTTTTAAAGAAGGCGCCGTCACATACCGCACAGTAAGAAACACCGCGTCCGCCTAATTCTTTTTCTCCAGGTACGCCGATTTTTTTATATTCGGCACCTGTAGCAATAATAATCGCTCTTGCTTTAAATTCCTTCGATCCAGCTTTTAAGGTTTTATACTCTTCGCCGTCTACAATTTCCTTAATATCTCCATATGCATACTCGGCACCGAATTTCTTCGCATGCTCAAACATTTTATTGGATAGCTCTGGACCCAAAATGCTATCATATCCAGGGTAATTTTCTACTTCTTCTGTATTGGCCATTTGACCGCCTGGAACTCCACGCTCAATCATTAAGGTAGATAAGTTAGCGCGCGATGCGTATACAGCTGCAGTCATACCTGCAGGGCCAGCTCCTATAATGATTAAATCATATATTTTTTCATCCATATCTCAACACTCCTTACAACGCCCAATATTCTATTTCTATTGTTATCCGCCTTTTCTGTTTTATCATTCCCGGTTTTACTTATGAATAATAATGGCTAGAATTGGTGGTCAAATTTGCTATAACCCTAACTAATACGGATAATGATTATCTATATCTTAGTAGATTAATCATCATACGTCCAAGGAAATGCTTACTCATTATAATGCTGAATAAGCTTCGAATACTTTTGCAAGGTTGATGTTGAAATATCGTACCGATTCGCAATTTCCAATTGGGATTTTTTCTCGTCATTTAGCTTATGCCAAGCATATTCCACCGCAGCAGCATATGCCTTCATATTGGTAAAAGATACCCCATCCTTTAACCCATTAATAAAAATGGAAAACCACATAAGGAATAAGCCGGTTGTTTGCGGATGGATTGGGTGATGATGCTCGTACAATAATGTTGCGACACCATGGCCTTTTCCAATAATTCCATCTGGATCAAACTGCTCCTTCATCCCAGCGTCTAATACATTAGCTAAATAAATTTTCTCTGTGATGGAAAACTCGTCCAAGCTTTTAAAATCCGGATGAGAAATAACCTCTTGCCTTCTATTCGAAATAGACAATAGAAAAATTCCAAATAACCGCTCTTCTAAATATTCACTTCTCAACTTTTTCAGTATGGAAGTTACATGATTTTCAAAGCCTGTATCATTCGAGCGATTATTATTCCACGGTTCTGATCCTTCTTTTTCAGGACTAATCTCTAACAATTGCTTCCATGCAGATTTTGCTGTTTGTTCGTGACCGGTAGTAAAAGCAACATGTGAAAGCCAATAGTAAAAGCTGGCATCCCCTTCAAACCCTTGCTTTTTGAGCTTGTTTAACCAGAAAAATGCTTTTTGATGATTCCCAAGAAGTGCAAAAGTGGCACCTAGTTTATATTGGTGTTCAATGAGAATGGGCTGAATTTTTTCAAGACCATCTACTAATTCCTGCAGCTCCTTATCACGATGCTGATGATATAAAAACACCGCTAAATTGCAAAGCGCGTGGAGGTTTCCAGGATTCTTGTCCAGCAGATCCTTTAGCACATTTGCCGCTTTCTCCATATCACCTAAATAAAAATAACCAAGCGCAAGATTATTGTAGGCAGACCAGAAATCCGGATATTTTTCAATAATTTCTTTTAAGCTCTTTATTGCCATTTGGAAGTTACCTGATTCTAGAAGCTGTCTTGCTTTTTCTTGTTTCATGATAAGCTCATCCTGCATATACAAGGAATCCTCTAAATCTGCTTCTTCGGTATTGATAACATATATTAAATCTTCCGCTTCCTCAGCAAACTCTCCATATGGATCAAGCTCCAAATATTTATTTGCATGCTTATATGCTTCATGAAAAAGTCCCAGCTCTGCGAAATTATTTGCCAAAAAATAATGACACTCTGTCATACTAGGATCTAATTCATCCAATATTTGTGTAAAAAGCTCATTAGATTGCTGAAATTCATCCAGCTGCATACAAACTAAACCAAGCTGGCAGGCAATCATCGGTTCATATGGTTCAAGCTGCATCGCACGCTGCAAATATTTCTTCGCCTTTTTTAAATCATGTCTATGATAAGCATTTATCCCTTTATTAAAATAATATTCACCTGTTGGTATAAAGGACAGGACAACGCCTTGCTCCTGTCTTACTTTTGAGTCTTTTGCCATTAAGGTCCCTCACAAATCTTCAAAGATAAACGATAGATCTTTTCGTAAACTTGCAGCTGATTAATGCTATCGAACACTGCATATACAAAAAGATGCAAAGAAAATTCATCCATTTTTAGATGAAAACAATCATAACTACTGTAGTATAACATATATAGTAATAATGATTAACAGGCAAATTTTAAGGTACCTGCTTTTTACAGGTACCTTTTATCCGCTTTTCCATAAATCGGGTCTAATGCCCATCTTTCTTCTAATTGTTCCTTCGTATAAATTACCTTCATCGGATTTCCACCAACAAAAGCACCTGCCGGAACGTCCTTATGAATAAGAGTGCCTGCAGAAATAATCGCCCCATCCCCAATCTTCACTCCCGGCAATATGGTCGAATTAGCTCCTATCATCACTTCACTTCCAATTTCCACCTTACCTAGCCGGTATTCCTTTATTAAATATTCGTGAGCTAAGATGGTAGTATTATAGCCTATAACCGTATTTTTTCCGACTGAGATTTTCTCTGGAAACATGACATCCAGCATCACCATTAAGGCAAAAGATGTTTGACTGCCAATATCCATTCTTAAAAAAACTCTGTACAGCCAGTTTTTCAAGCCCAGAAAAGGGGTATATCGAGCCAATTGGATCACGATGAAATTTTTCACTACTTTCCAAAAAGGTACCGTTTTATACACATGCCATAGGGAATTTGCTCCTGAAACGGGGAAACGCTCCGTTTTTCTCATTCATTTACCGCCCCGACGATATCTAGAAGATCTCGCATATTATCCAGAATGAAATCAGGTTCAAATTTTTCAATATAGGCACGGCCTTTTGCAGACCAAGATACTCCCGCCGATAATGTACCTGCATTTTTCGCTCCCACAATATCGTGATAATTATCCCCTACCATTATGCTTTCCTGCGGAGTCGATCCAAGCAGTTTCAATGCTTTTTCAATTGGTTCAGGATGCGGTTTTACGTTCTCCACATCATCAATCGCCACAATTATTTCAAAGAATGAATCGAGATTCGTCAGCTTAAGGCCTTTCTTTACTGTAGCGGACATTTTAGTGGACACAATTGCCAGCTTATATCCTTTTTCCTTTAGTGTTTGTACCGTTTCATATACACCGTCGAATTCCTTTACGAGAAGATCATGGTTTGCAAGGTTATGAGTACGGTATCTTTCAATCATTTCGTCCACCCGATCAGGATCAATGGAGGACATGGTTTCCTTTAGCGATGGTCCGATAAACGGTAGAACGTCTTCTCTCGTGTATTTTCCGGGATAATAATGGTTGAACGTATGTAAAAAAGAAGCAATGATCAATTCATTCGTGTCAATTAGCGTACCATCTAAATCAAAAAGAATCGTAGATATATGTTTTTGCATAGTATGTTACCCTTCCTAGCATTAAGATTTTCTTTTCTTTCCTTAATGATAAAGCTTTTTGAAAAAAATGAAAAGAAACTGGCGAATGCCAGTTTCACTTTTATCCCTCTATGGTTGTTGGAGTGCTTTTTTGAAAGTTCATACGGTTCCAAATAAATCCTACTATAAAAGTCAATATGATAGCTGTAAAGAGTCTTACAAGTAAAAGATATATCACAGGAATGCCTAGAGGAACGAAAATAAGCGTATCCTCTACAACAGCATGACAGCCGCAAAGGAAAATAAATGCTAGCGTAGCATCTTTCTTGCTGACACCATCTTCTTGAACCGCTTGTATCATTACTCCCGCTCCGTAAGCCAAGCCAAAAAATAACCCTGCTGCAAGCGTTGTAGATGTATTTTCCTTCATCCCTAATAGCCTTGTTACAGGAGCCATCCAACGCGAGAAGATTTTTAACAATTGCAAGTCCTTTAAAATTTGGATCCCTATCATTAGTGGAATCACTATTTCTGCAAGCTTATACACACCAAGAGCAGCTTTTTCGATCCCGTCTAAGATAACTGGCCAAACCCCTGTAATACTTTCCTGAACCGGCGCCATTGCACTATAATGGGCAGGCTGATGTCCCCCATGCCAGAAAAGGTTGATAAAAATTGCTGATAAAATTGCAAGGCCAACACGTACTACAATCATTACCCATATTCTGACCCCTACCTTAATGGCAACACTAGATTCAATAAATAGGTTATGGGCAAAGCTCAGCATTACCGCAATAATGAAAACCTCTTTTACCGTTAAATCAACAGATAGAATCCCTGCAATTCCTGCATATAAATTCAAAAAGTTCCCTAAAACAATTGGGATGGCAGCATCACCAGATAAACCGATCATCCCCATTAGAGGGGAAATTATTTTAATAATCCATGGTAAAATCGGTGTATATTGCAATATCGTGATAAGTAATGTGATGGGAAAAATAATTTTCCCTAATGTCCAGGTTGTTTTTAATCCCGATAGTAAGCCTGTTTTTAACGTTTGCAGCATTCTTTCAATCTCCCCATAGTCATTTCAAAAGTTAAATGGAAGTTTCCCGATAACGCATAGCAGAGAAACCTGCTTTTCTTCTATAAATCCATAGGATCATGGCAACCACTATTAATGCGATAGAAATCATTTGTGCCATGCGCAAATCAGCCGTTAGCATTAAACTGTCTGTTCTCATTCCTTCAATAAAGAAGCGACCGATGGAATACCAAATTAAGTAGCTTAAGAAAATTTCCCCACGACGTAAATTTACCCTTCTTAGGCTAAGGAGAATGATAAAACCAACGATATCCCATACGGATTCATATAAAAAGGTAGGATGATAATAATGTCCATTAATATACATTTGATTAATGATAAAATCAGGTAAATGTAGATTCTCCAGGAATGTACGGCTAACCTCTTTGCCATGAGCTTCCTGGTTCATGAAGTTTCCCCAGCGCCCGATTGCCTGGCCTAAAATAATACTAGGTGCGCATATATCTGCAAGCTTCCAGAAGGAAATATTTTTTGCTTTTGAAAAAATGACTGCCGTTAATACCGCGCCAATTAAACCGCCATGGATAGCAATCCCGCCATTCCAAATTTTAATAATTTCGCCTGGATGAACGGAATAATAGCTCCACTCAAATAAAACATAATAAATCCGTGCACAAATAATCGAGATAGGAATTGCCCAGATCATTAAGTCCGCAAATAAATCCTTATCAATTCCAAGCTTCTCCCCTTCTCTAATGGCCAAAAATAATCCGATTGCAATTCCACAACCAATAATAATTCCATACCAATGAACTTCAAAGGCGCCTAAATGCAAGGCAATTGGATTTAGTGGTTTGATATTATCCATATACTGTACTCCTTTCTATACGATGATTAATGTACGTCTTTTTCCCCATTTTTAATGACATTCGCTAATTGCTCATTAAATTGCTGAGCTGCATTTACCCCCATTTTCTTTAAGCGGTAATTCATGGCTGCTACCTCAATAATAATCGCTAAGTTTCTTCCCGGACGAACAGGTATAGTTAGTCTCGGCAGCTCTGTATCAATAATCTTAATCTTCTCCTCATCTAAGCCAAGACGATCATATTGCTTCATTTGATCCCATAGCTCCAAATGGGCAACCATCGTAATTCGCTTATGGCTGCGGACCGCTCCTGCTCCGAAAAGTGTCATAACATTGATAATTCCTAGTCCGCGAATTTCCAGTAAATGCTCAATCAAGTCTGGTGCATTGCCGATTAAAGAGTCCGTATCCTCTTGACGAATCTCCACACAATCATCTGCTACAAGCCGATGTCCCCTTTTAACTAGCTCCAAAGCGGCCTCGCTTTTTCCAACTCCACTCTTTCCAGTGATTAATACTCCAACACCGTATATATCAACTAGGACACCATGAACAGCTGTTGTAGGAGCAAGCTTGAATTCTAAATAATTCGTTAAATGACTGGAAAATCGTGTTGTTTTCATATTTGTACGCATAACTGGTACAGAATATTCAGTAGACGCTTCTATTAACTCTTCCGGCACCTCTAAACCACGTGAAATAACAATACCAGGAGTTAAATCACTGCAAAGCTGTTGCATACGATTTTTTCTTTCTTCACCGTCTAAGCGCTCACTGAAGGTAATTTCCGTCATGCCAAGCAGCTGAATCCGGTCAGCTGGGTAATAATTAAAAAATCCTGCCAATTCCAAACCAGGTCGTGAAATATCGCTGGTTGTAATTGGACGGTGGATACCTTCTTCTCCGCTGATTAATTCTAAATTAAATTTCTTAATGATATCCTCAACACGGACCTTCGCCAATTTTTTTTCCTCCTTGCGTTAATCTGCACTACTAGCCTTTCCATGCAGACAAGCAATCAGCAAATTTCTATTCTTTATTAGTAGGCTCTGCAGCTGCACTGCCCGGCATTTTTGTTATTATTCATGCGAAAAAAACAATGCACTATGTGTGTCCAAATGGCATTAACACTTACAAAGCCAAAAAGTAAAGCTTTCTTTATTGTAGCATTACATTATAACGGAAGACTACCCTTAATACTTTACAAATGTCTTCTTACGGTACCGTAATTCCTACCTTAAACATATTATAAATATAGATACCTTCTGAATGTATATTACCAGTCTGTTTTCGTATAAGTTGTTGCTTTCGAATATATGCCTAGTCCGTATTCGATACAGAAATCAGGGCAGCTTTTCGTAGAATCTATATGATATGCGATTGGTATTAACAGCAACAAGTTACGAAAAGAGCCTTTACAAAAATCATAAGGAGGATGTTCAAGTGAAAATAATGCTGGATGCTGGACATGGGCCGAATACAGCTGGAAAAAGAAGCCCTAACAATTTTAAGGAATTTGAATTTAATAGTAAGGTAGCCGATTTTGTAAAGGTGCTGTTGGGAAATTACAAGGATGTAACTGTTTATTTTGCCCATTCCAAAAAAGTGGATGTTCCTTTAAAGGAAAGAACGGATAAAGCCAATCAGCTAAAAGTGGATTGCTATATATCCATTCATGCAAACGCATATGGGACGAACTGGAACAATGCAAATGGTATTGAAACCTATGCTTATGTAACTAAACCGAAGGAGGCCATGGAATTAGCTAAAAAGGTGCAAAAAAATCTTGTTATTCGCACCGGCTTAACGGATCGTGGTGTGAAAACAGCAGATTTTCATGTTTTGCGCGAATCAAATATGACAGCTATTCTCTGCGAATGCGGATTTTATACGAATAAAAAGGAAGAAGCCTTTTTGCGTTCAAAGACCTTTCAGGAAACCTGTGCGGAAGCTATCGTAAAAGGAATTGTAGACCAATACCACTTAAAAAAGAAAAGTACACCTGCCCCACCACCTCCTGAAAGTAATACTAATTATTTTGTTCAAGTTGGAGCTTTTACTGATAAGAAAAAAGCTGAACAATTAGCGAAGGAGTTAAAGGGTAAGGGGTTTGACCCAATCGTTGTAGACAATAAGGGGACAGTTCAAAAGTGATAGGTTGGAAAAGTTTTGGCCGACTATGGGGAACCTAAGCGGACTAGTGTTCCGTTATTCGTAACAAAAAGGGTGATTTCACGAATTTCACGGCCTGACGTTCCGTTAGCTAGCTGAAAAGGTACTATTTTTACTGATATTTTAGGATATAAGGGATCCTGTGTCTTCCAACTGCTTTAATACATCATGTTTTACGAAAATAAGGAACTCAGAGTTCGCGAAAAATGAAAAAAAGGAACGCATGGAATCCATGCGTTTTGTTCTGTAGATTTTTTTCACACGTTGTTATGCTCTTTTGTTTTTCTGCAAAATAGTATTTTGCAAAATGATATTAGTAATAGACATAATAACGGCCATTAGGAATGCCATTCCAAAGCTGTGAATTTGAAAGCTATCTCCCATAATTCTGTCGGTTAATAGCAAGGTAAAGGCATTGATGACTAATAAGAAAATACCTAAGGTTAATACCGTAATTGGCAGCGTTAATATAATCAAAATAGGTCGAACTAAAACGTTCAAAATCGATAGTATAAAGCTTGCGACGATTGCTGAACCAAAGCTTGCAACTTCAAAGCTATGAAAAAATCCTGCCATCGCAACAAATAATATTGCATTGATAAATATGCTGATTAACCATCTCATTCAAGAATAAACTCCTTTTATGGCACTTTTCCTTTATTATAAAGGCAGAAAGCAGCCTTTATAAAATATATAGTCTTATTGAAGAAAAGATACCCACTTACTAATAAAAATTGGGACTTGTTATGAAGGTTTCTTCTTAATAAACAGTCTCTTTCTTTTCAAACTTTTTTATATGGACAGAGCCGGTTTTTGTATCAGCAAAAACTCTTGTAGTCTCTTCAGATTCCCCTGATTTTTTAAATTTCAGTTGCTTTTGAGCAATTTCCTTCTTTTCCACAATGGTTTCTACATTCTCTAACTCCACTTTAATATTCCCAAAGTTAGATTTACATTCTCCCTCTACACCGTTTCCATCCGGTAAATAGAGATGGATATTACCGGTTACCGCTTTAACATGAACAGTATCCGCCTGTTCTGTTAATGTACAGTGAACATTTCCATTAAAGGATTGTAAATCAACTGTGTGGTAGGAGCCTACAACGTCGATTTGCCCATTCATTGTTTCCGCAGCAAGCCTATTCGACTTACTATTCTGGATCATAATTTTACCATTCGCTGTTTCCGCTTCCATTTTTTCTGTAACCATTTCGTGCAAAGAAATCTTCCCATTTGCAGTCTTCGTTTTAAAATCCTGTACATCCAGTTTTTCCGCAGTTATTTTTCCATTAAAGGTGCGAATGATTGCTTTTTCATAAGAGCTTCTCGGTACATAGATTACCGTGTCTACTTTCATCCACTTGGATTGCGTAGAAAAGCGCAAACGGTTATTTTCTACTGAAAAATAACTGTTTTCAATGAAAAAAGCGCGTGCATCATCCCGTTGATCCTTGCGATAAACTTTTGCTTGGCATTCCACTCGAGTGTCTGGCTGATCCCACGGTCTGATCTCTACATGACCGTTTGCTACATCGATATCAATATTGGTGAATTCCGCTTCTGCTTGCTGAAAAACATGTGGAAATTCTACCGATTGATTCAGTTGAAAATCAAATTCCTTAATTTTCTTCACAGCAGAATTAACAAAATCCATTATTTTATCGCGAGCTCCAGAAAACTGAGAAGATGGCTCATCCTCTTTATATTCATGCTGTTTATCTTGTTCATAACTTTTGGACACGGAATCTATTTCATGTTGCATTCCATTGCCTTTATGTTCATTTTCCAGGGCTTCTAACAGGGTTAATGCTTCCTCTGTGGAAAGCTTTCCTTCCTTAACCATTTCCAATATACGTTTTCTTTCCATTTGCATCTTTTTACCCTCCTTTTAATTAACCGGGAACCTCATATTATAAAGATAGTGATAGAAATTGTTTATTATTACCTATTTCTATTTTCGCATAATCGTTTGTTTTCTACCTCCGTCTCGGGATGTAAATATTCTCATCCATTTGACTTCGGGTAATATCACACTTTAGCTTACTTGGTTAAATGGTTTGTGAGCTGTTAATATCACTTAGAAAGGATTTTAAGAAAAAGTTTTGTTCATAATGGAAATTTATCATTTCCATGCCTATAAAAAAACGAATCGCTGCTATTCTTGCGCGATTCGTCTTTTTTTATGCTTCTGAAAGTTCGTAATGACTGCTTCGTTTTTGCATTACCTTTTCACGGTAAGCTTTTCTTTCTACATCAGACATTTTTTTAAAGTCCTTTAGAAACTTTTCGTATTTGGGAACTACCTCTTCTATTGTCCCATAAGCTCTAACTTCTCCGTACTCAATCCAAAGCGCTTTTTCACAGAAATTCTTTATTTGAGAGATAGAATGACTGATAAAGAAAATGGTCTTTCCCTTTTCTTTAAACTCATTCATTTTCGCTTCACACTTATCGGCAAAAATTTTATCACCAACGGACAAGGCCTCGTCAATAATCAAAATATCCGGGTCAATATTGACGGAAATGGCAAAGCCAAGACGTGACTTCATTCCGCTCGAGTAGTTTTTTACCGGCTGATCAATAAACTTACCAAGCTCGGCAAACTCAATAATTTCCGGCTCTAATTCTTTGATTTGCTTTTTATTAAATCCAAGCATCAAACATTTTAATTCAATGTTTTCTCTACCTGTCAATTGATTATCTAATCCGGAGTTAATCGCAATTAAGGCTACCTCGCCATTTATCTCAATCGTTCCAGCCGTAGGAGGAATGATTCCGGAAATAATATTGGATAACGTAGACTTCCCTGAGCCATTAACACCAATTATTCCAATTACATCGCCTTTATTAGCCTCAAAGGTAATGTTTCTTAAGGCATAAAAATCCTCACCATAGCCTTTGGGCAAAAGTATATCAAGTATTTTCTCTGATGTGCGCTTATACATTTTATATTTTTTGGCAACATTACGGAGAATAACTGTTTTTGTCATTTTTACTCACATCCGTTTTATAAAAAGTCAACAAAACGATTTCTGAACTTAACGTGGATACTGGAACCAATGATAAATAGAATGATGACAACCGCCCAAAAATATAAAGTATAGTGCCAATGTTCTACTAAGTACCACTTTTGGCCGAGTAAGGAATTTCGATACCCTTCCACCACATAGTATATCGGGTTAATTTTTAATATCGGTTGAAACTTTTCCATTTTACCGATCGGCGGCCATAAGATTGGCGACAAATAAATCATCATTCTCATTACTGCTTGTACAATCATCTGTACATCTCTTACAATCATGGAGAGTGTCGACGTAATTAATGATACGGATAACGTCAATGCAATGGCTGCAAACATATAATATGGCAGTTCAAAATAGTGCCATGAAATGATGTAACCATTGAAATGCAATATAACAATGATAGCCGCAAGCAGCATTAAATGCTGATAGAATTTCGCAAAAATAACATAGGATGGGATAATGCTCATTGGAAAGCTCATCTTCGAAACCAATTTAATTCGGGAATAAATAGACTTGGATCCTTGTGTAATTGCCGGGTTAATAAAGAACCAAATAACAATCCCAGCGATTAGCCATGGAAAGTAAGGAACATCTCCCTCTCCCCTTCTAGTCGTAATGTGTGCGAATACAAACCAATAAACGGCAATTTGAATCATTGGATTGATAATTTCCCACATAATTCCTAAGTAATGGCTTTTATTAGCGCTCTTTACTTCATATGCAGATAATCTGCTTATAAGGTAAAAGCTTTTAAATTGTTCCTTAAATACGGTAAAAACAGATTTCATGTATTTTTTCCTTCCTTAAAAACAAAGGCACCCTATAGAAGATTGCTTTCCTTTTAAACGAGGAAAAAAATTTATTTTTCCCTACATAAAATGGAGAAAAAGGAAACAACCTTATATTGAGATACTTTTATATAAAATTGAGGATAATATGTATGGCACCGCTTCTATAAAGGCTCTTTTCGTAAACTTTGTTGCTTTTGGACCTTAATAAGAGTCAACTATAAGTTTCTAGGCAATTTCCGCTAACTTTCTAACGAAATTATGCCACGAGGCATTTAGTTATTCAGGTTGATGAGCTTATTCGAAAAACAACAAATTATGTGAAAATAACCTTAATGAAAAAGCAATTTAAGAGGGTAATTTTTACCCCCTTAAAAGATTTAGCCATTTTTTACAGTAAATAAATCCTTTTTAATCTTTGATGTGGAAATACCAACCGTTCTAGGTAAATAAACAACTTCACAATAATCTTTTAAGAAGTCAAAACGACCTTTCCAATCATCGCCCATAACAAATATATCCACATCATGGTCAATTACATCGGACACCTTTTGATCCCAATCATTTTCCGGAATTACTTCATCGACATAGCGAATGGCTTCTAAAATAAATTTACGGTTTTCGTAACTGTGGTAAGATTTCTTATTTTTAATTTTATTAAATTCATCCGTCGATAACGCTACAATTAAATAATCTCCAAGTTCTTTTGCTCGTTTTAATATATTAATATGTCCCCAATGAAGTAAATCAAAGGTTCCATATGTGATAACTCTTTTCATTTCAAAAACCTCTCCCTTATTACTGGTATTTTAGCCAGTTATTCGAGCAAGATAACAAACGTTGTACAAAATAAAACACAACCAATATTATAATCGAAAAACCATTACTTTCAAATATAAAAAGTTACATAAATGTGTTAAAAGCATTAAATTTAAATTTATATTAAGATTAGCCTTATTTTTAGTGTTTATTTTTATGTTTAGGTTTATACATGCGAATTAGACAGATTCCGGATAGTTTGGGCTTCGCTCTTCGGTTTCAAGCGTTGGTCGAATATAGCGAATTAATTGGCTGCTGGATGAACCCACGGAATACTTATTCCAATCATTAGAAAATTGTTCTATCCGCTGCATATCATAGGAATTGTTCAGAATTTGCTCGATGATATCTTCCGTAGAAGAAACAACTGGACCTGGTATCATCTCCTTGTAATCATACCATAAACCTCTTTCCTGTCCATATGCTTCCAAATCATAAGCGTAAAAGATCATTGGTCTTTTCAATAATGCATATTCGAATGGAATCGAGGAATAATCCGTAATTAATATATCTGTAATCATAAGTAATTCATTGACATTATGATATGTGGAAAGATCCACAACAAAATCATGATATTTACTTTCCATATCAAGCTTATGTTTAATAGCTGGATGCAGTCTGAGCATAACAATATAATCTTTACCCAATTTTTGCTTCATTAAATCCAGATTAAGCTTAAATTCAAATAAATCTAGTTGTTCATCCCTAAAGGTCGGGGCATATAAGATTCTTTTTTTATGTCGTAAATCTGGATATTCTCTAAGCAACTTTTGCATAATATCCATTTTTCTCTTTTCATCATAAAAAATATCCGTTCTTGGAATCCCTGTGTACAAAAGCTGATTTGGGGATAAACCAAATGCTTCCATAAAAATATTTCCCATTATATCTGAACCAATGGCAACATAATGGAAACGTTTATAAACATTCTTAAAGCGTTTTATATCCCTATTGGTTCGCATTTTTAAGGAATGATCATGCAGACCAAATTTTTTAAAAGCACCTGCCGCATGCCATACTTGTATACATTTTACTTCCTTTTTAAAATGGATGACAGATAAAAACGCATAGTAATTATCGATTATTATTGTTTTCGATGTGGCAATATGATAAATCGATTTCGCCAGCTGCATTAGATTTGCTGTATTCAATGGAATTGCTTTTGCATCCTCATATTTAGAGAAGTTATATTTACACGACTTATTAAATAAAAAAACAACCTCACAAGAAATTTGCTGGCGTTTTAATTCCTCATATAAATAAATGGCATTATCACCAAAAGAAACGATAAACGTAACCTTCCTTTTAACAGGAAACATATTCATTATCATAAATATCAATCGGAATGCTGTTAAATAAGTCCAAATAGCAAAACTACGTATATTATTTTTCATCTATATCACCAACCACCATTTTCAGCCATTTTCCAACAACAGTATTTCCTTCAAATTATATCATTAACTTTACGGACATATAAAAATAATTCATAAAAACATATAATGAAAGGGCTTTCTCTCATCATTTACAATTTGAAATAATAGCCTTTTACACTTATAATATTCCCTAGATTTGAAAGCAAAGAAATAGATAAACTAGCAATAGAAAGGTAATGGATTTAAAAATGAAATTACTCAACAAAATAAAAAAACACGGCATTGTTCCCAAAGTTTATAGAAGACTATTTAATGCTGCATCCTATTTGCCGGTAAAAAAAAATCTTATCGTATTTGAGAGTTACTCTGGAAAGCAATATAGCTGCAATCCAAGGGCATTATATGAATATTTAAAGGAAAATTATCCACATTATCAGCTGGTATGGAGTGTAAAAAAAGAATATGAAAATATTTTTATCGGAAGAAAAATTCCTTATATTAGAAGATTCTCAATAAAATGGCTAATCATGATGGCTCGTGCCCAATATTGGATTAACAATGCCCGCCTGCCATTATGGATTGATAAGCCAAGACATACTACTTATCTTCAAACTTGGCATGGAACTCCATTAAAAAAACTCGCAGAAGATATGGACGAAGTGTATATCCCTGGGACCAATACAGAATTGTATAAACAAAATTTTAGAAAAGCAACAAGCAAATGGGATTACTTAATATCCCCAAATAAATATTCAACAGATATCTTCAAAAGAGCATTTAATTTTAATAAAACAATGATTGAATCTGGGTATCCTCGCAATGACTTTTTATATAATTGCAGAAATCAGCAAACAATAGAAGAAATTAAGAAAAGATGTCATATTCCAATGGATAAGAAAGTTATTCTTTATGCTCCAACATGGCGCGACGACGATTTTTACAGTAAAGGAAAATACAAATTTGACATTAAGCTTGACTTAGATAAATTAAGAACTGAGTTTGGAAATGAGTATGTAATTATTTTAAGGATGCATTATTTAGTTGCTGAAAATTTCGATTTGAGCCCATATGAGGGGTTTGCATATGATTTATCCAATCATGAGGATATTCGGGAGCTTTATTTAATATCTGACTTGCTCATCACAGACTATTCATCGGTATTTTTTGATTATGCTAATTTAAAGAGACCAATATTGTTTTATACGTATGATATCCAGCATTACCGTGATAAATTAAGAGGGTTTTATTTTGACTTCGAAAAGGAAGCACCTGGACCACTCTTAACGACAACAGAGGAAGTTATGGAAGCAATTAAAGAGGTTGAAAAAGCACAGTTCCAGGTGGACGAATCTTTCCAGGAATTCTACAATACTTTTTGTTATTTGGAGAATGGCAACTCATCTAAAAAAGTCGTTGAAAAACTGTTTGCAGTGACGCGGTAACTGGAAAAGCAACCAGACAATTTTTCAATTTGCAGCAAGGAGGGGAAATAATGATATCTTTTTTTAAAAAGAAACAGGCACAAAAAATAGTAAAGCATTTTATAAATATAGAACAAAATGGACATAGTCTTCGCATAAATGGCGAATTAACTCAATCCTCCCATCAAGTTAAAGAAATTTGGATTATATCAAGAGACAGTTCTAATGAATTCATGCTCGGTGCCATACAACCTTCTAATGAATTTGATTTCCATCTAAATTTCAATGATATCCATCAACAGATCCATTCATCTCTTCCTGAGGTATATGACTTTTACTTGAAAGTATGTATTAGCAGTCGCTTATTAAGCCCTGAGGAAATAGAAAATTTGATGACGAAAAAAGGGTTTAGACAATTAGAGCAAGTTGAAAATGATATAGAATACTTTATTCGTTTAGGTCGTTTCAAACAAACGAATATAAACGGACTAGCTACTTATGAGAATGGCGAGGATTTTAGCACTCCATTTCTGACCAAAAAGGGAAATCTATCTTACGCTTATAATGAAAAAATAGATGTATATACAAAGCTGCAAATTGAAAAAGTTAAAAGCCAAAAGAATCATTTATATCTTAATGGTAGAATTTTCACCCATCAATCCCAAATTATTTCTGGAAATCTTTTGGTAAAGGGACGATTGTCCGAAATAGAAATTTTGCTTCCAGTTTCATTTAACCACCTACAAGAGGAAACAAAGCAAAAATATGGCCTAAATCGTTATATATATACAGCAGAGCTTCCTTTACAAACCATTTATAATGGTGGTCTTTTAGATGAAGATATATACGACTTATATTTAATTATTAAATTCCAAAATGAGCCGGAGGAAAAGATCGTTCGAATTGGGAGACCAACGTACCGAACACGATTTTCCACAAAAGAAGCGAATGCATTTCTTAATGGCTTTGTGGCAAATGTAAATCCCTACTATACGTTTAAAGCTTCTAATTTATCGCTTGAGGTTTTTAAGTTTGATGAAGAAACCTTCCTCTATATGTCTAAGCTGCTGAAATGGTCCTGGCTTTTAAGAAATTTGAATCGTAATAAGGATATTTGGTTAGTTGGAGAACGTCCTTACAAGGCACAAGATACGGGCTATCATTTTTTCAAGTATATGAGAGAGTCCCATCCTAATAAAAATGTATTCTATGTTATGGATGAAAGTTCACCGGAATATCGTAATGTAGAGCCGTTTGGGAATGTATTAAGATTCAAATCAAAAGAACATATCTGGCATACAATCATGGCTAGAAAAATTATTTCATCGCATCATGCTGATTATCTGTATCCAGTCAGATCACCTAGATTTGTAAAAGCGGTAAAAGCAACAAGAATATTTCTGCAACATGGTGTTATGGGAACAAAGAACATGATTGCCAACTATGGGAAAAAGGCAATAGGATTTAACACCGACGCCTTTTTGGTTAGCTCCGATTTTGAAAAGGACATGATCGTTAATGATTTCGAATATGAGCCAGAGGATGTTTTTGTAACCGGACTATCCAGATTTGATTCCTTATTAAGAAACGATGTGAAAGTTAAAAGACAACTGCTGATCATTCCTACATGGCGTGATTGGATTGGAAGCAGCATGGATTTTACCGAAACGGAATACTTTCAGCGCTATCACCAATTAATTCATGATAAATCATTGCACAGCATGGCAGAAAAATATCATTTCGAGATTATTTTCTGTCTTCATCCAAATATGCAGATTTATACACCATATTTTAAGGATGCCCCAGTTAAGGTAATAAGTCAGGGTGAAGTAGACGTCCAAACATTATTAAAAGAAAGCGCCATAATGATTACAGATTATTCAAGTGTAGCATTTGATTTCAGCTTTCTTCATAAACCTATTATTTATTATCAATTTGACCGGAATCGTTTTATCGGAAAGAGACCTTCCCATTTGGACTTAGATAACGATTTACCTGGGGATATTGTTTTTTCACAGGAAGATCTTTTAGGAGCATTAGAGTCTTATGCGATAAATGATTTTAAAATGACTCCTGAAAATGTAATACGTTCCAATAAGTTTTTAAAATATCGGGATTGCCATGCAAACGAAAGAATCTACGAAGTTATTCAAACATATAAGAAAAAACGCCATTTAGTTAAGCAAGTTTCGGAAGGAAAAATCGCTACCGTACTTTTCCGGAAGTTCAGAAGGAGTAAGTATTACTTCCCTGCTATGAAGCTTTTTTATAGAATTGCTAAAAAGGTCTTTCCGGTGGATAAAAAGTTAATGCTGTTTGAGAGCTCTATTGGAAAGCAGTATGCCGACAGTCCTCGATATATTTATGAGGAAATCCAAAAGAGGAATTTAGATTATAAAATTGTATGGGTATGTAATCGCAATGACGTTCGCTTCACAGACCCAAATACAAAAAAGATTACAAGATTAAGTCCATCTTATTATTATTATTTAGCAAGGGCGAAATTCTGGTTTAATAATCAAAATTTCCCTACGTATTTAGGAAAAAGAAAAGAAACGACCTATATTCAGACATGGCATGGAACACCTTTGAAGAAAATGCTATTTGATATCGAAACGATCCATGGCCGTGATGAGGACTATTTAAACCGTGTAGCTTATGCAACGAAGCAATGGGATTACTTACTATCTCCGAGTAACTATGCAACAAAAGCATTTAAAAGTGCTTTCCGGTACGATGGCAATATTCTGGAATTAGGGTATCCTAGAAATGATTTGTTCTACAAGGAAAATGTGGAAGAAATTACTCGTAAGGTCAAGAACCGAATCAATATACCAAAAGAGAAAAAGGTTATTTTGTACGCCCCAACATTCAGGGATAACCAAAAGGATAAAAATAAATTTGTATTCGATATGAACCTCGACATCCAGGAATTATATGAAAATTTAGCGGATGAATATGTTTTATTATTAAGAATGCACATTGTTGTTAGCAATAAATTAACAATACCAGAAGAATATTCTGATTTCGTCTTTAATGTGTCAAGCTATCCGGAAATCCAAGAGCTGTACTTAATTTCAGATATTTTGATGACGGATTATTCCTCTGTTATGTTCGACTTTGCTCATACTGGAAGACCAATTCTTTACTATACTTATGATCTTGAAGAATACAGAGATTCATTGAGAGGATTTTATATGGACTTTGTCGCAGAGGCTCCTGGACCATTTTTGAAAACAACCTCTGACATTGTATCATCTGTAAAAAATATCGAAAATATTTCTTCTCAATTCCAGGATAGGTACTCTGCATTCCAAAACAAGTATTGTGACTATCAAGATGCGGATTCATCCAAGAGAGTTGTGGATTATTTCTTCCGTAATAAAGGATAATTGTTCAAAGTAGGAGTTTTAAAATAATGTCAAAAAAAGAAGAGCTTGCTGCTCTTCTTTTTTGTTTATTGATTGAATGATGAGCCTTTTTCCTGATAGTAATAATGATTTGTATCATCCGAAAATACTTGTCTTACCACCTTTGCAGCAGCCTCTCCATTATCCCAATCACAATATGTTTGATAAAATTCATCATATCGATCCTTATATTTTTCGCTTATCTGCTCAATATTCCTTACCGAATCAATAATTTCCCCTGTGGTATATAGAAGCGGACCAGGAACATCGGATTCTATATTAATATAAAATCCTCTTAGTGTATCCCGATATTTTTCTAAATCGTACGTATAAAATAATATCGGCCTTTTTAAATTTGCATAGTCAAAGAAGACGGAGGAATAATCAGTAATAAGAATATCTGAAATTAAATAAAGCTCTGCGATATCATCATATTTTGATAGATTATAGGCGAAACCTTCCATACCTGCAGTGTCAATATCATCGGCAATAAAATAATGCATTCTTAGCAGGATTACATATTGATCACCCAATTGCTCCTTCATTTCTTGGAGATTCAGCTTAATGTTGAATTTGTATTTCCCAGGCTCGTAAAATTCATCATCCCTCCAAGTCGGTGCATATAATATCACCTTCTTATCAAGGGGGATATTCAATTTTTGCTTGATTCTATTGGCAATGTTATCGCGGTCTATATGATACAAAATATCATTTCGTGGGTATCCATATTCTAAAACGGCTTTATCATATTTGAAGGCTCTTTTGAAAATTTCCGTAGAATATTGGTTTGGAGAAATAAGATAATCCCATCTTCTGGACTGCTGATAAAAATGTTTCTTATATTTCGGGTTTGCAGAATATATATCGTTCATATCGAATACCAGCTTCTTCAATGGTGTGCCATGCCAAGTTTGCAAATATATATTACCTTCTCTTTTTTTTAAATGGAGAGGCATTCTCGAATTGCTGACCCAATATTTTGCCGTCGCCAAATAGTAATAATAGGCAAGGCTAAAGCGCTTGATTTGCTTCGGATTACCGGGAATGTCCTTCACTTTTTTATTAAAAATCCATATGTATTTATAATCCATATTTTGGGCTTGCATATATTCGTAAATATATTTGGGGCTGTCGGAATAGTTCTTTCCTAAAAAGCTTTCGAAAATAATCGTTTTTTCCTTCAAAGGGAGCTTCAAAAAAATAGAATTATATAGATAATAATACATTTTTGTTCTGCCAGTTAGTGCTCGCTTTAAATTTCTAGCAAAATGATGAAATGCTATTAGTCGTGAATAGCTTTGTTTCTTTCCTTTTGCTAGTAACTTAATCTCGTTTCTTACTACGATATTCATTGTTTTCAGTATATGCTTGGAAACCTTTTTCGCAGTTGCAATTAAGAGATGAAAATAGTCATTGATATTGGATGAATCCGCAAACAGCATCACTACATTTTTTCGATAAAAATTAAGAAATTGTAGATCTAAATAATCTTCAACGAGTAAATTGCGATTTTCCTTTCCTTTTAAATCATTATATATCGATAATAAATCTAGTAATTTTTGTTCTCTGCTCGCTTGCATAACAGCCGGATTGGAGATTGGGTCATTTCTTAATCTTTTAAAATATAGGCAGTCCGTTAATCTTGGAACTTCCGATGTCAATTTTAATAGCGATACAATAAAAGGTAGCTCCGAATAACAATTTACATCTTCCGAAAATCGCAAGTTGTTTGATTTTATCCATTCACTTGAAATAAGATGATGAATGATGGATCTCCTTTTAAAATGCTGTAAAGCTCCTCGATAAATGATAGCACTTTCTTCGATTTCTATTTCATCGATGTCACCTTTTTTCTTCATGACCTTCCATTGCCCCGATAGGATATTCCCACTTTTAATATTATTTATGAGTTTTTCAAGGGCGGATATTTCTAAATAATCATCACTATCCAGAAAATAGAGATATTCTCCAGTGGATTGACTAATGCCAAAGTTTCTGGCCGCACCAACCCCTTTACGTTCCTTAAAAGAGAATAATTTAATTCTATTATCCTTATTTTCGTATTCTTTGAGAATCTTGTATGAATAATCAGTGGATCCATCATTAATAATTAATATTTCCATATCCTTATAGGTCTGATTTACTACTGATTCCATGCATTCAGGCAAAAATTCCTCTGTATTATATACTGGTATAATTACGGATATCTTCATTTTTTTCCGTTTTCCTCCCCCCTATTTATTTCTAGCAGAATCGTACTTTGTCGGAAATTTTCCTATTTTGCATTTCAACTGCTATTTATGTAATACGTTACCATAAAAATACCCTTAAGTCACCAAGCCATCAAAAAAGCATAAGCAAAAAAACCTATTTCGACTTTATAAGTCGAAATAGGTTTTTTAGGATCATTAGATGGTAATGCCTTCGCTTTCTAATTCATTAATCCGTTGTTCCATTCGTATTTTGTCTCTTTCCAAAATCGGCTTTAAATATCTACCTGTATAGGACTCCGAAGCCTCTGCTATTTTTTCCGGTGTTCCTGTTGCAATAATCGTTCCTCCGTTAGAGCCGCCTTCCGGTCCAAGGTCGATAATATGATCAACCGTTTTAATGACATCGAGATTGTGTTCAATGACCAGAACGGTATCACCATTCTCTACTAAACGCTGCAAGACATCGAGAAGTCTTGCAATGTCATCCACATGCAATCCTGTAGTTGGTTCATCTAAAATATAAAAAGATTTTCCTGTGGAACGGCGATGTAATTCAGATGCCAGCTTGACCCTCTGTGCTTCTCCGCCAGATAAGGTAGTGGCAGGCTGGCCAAGCTTAATATATCCGAGTCCAACATCCGCAATTGTTTGTAATTTTCTTTTGATTTTTGGAATGTTTTCAAAAAATTCAAGGGCATTTTCAACGGTCATATCTAATACTTCCGCAATGCTTTTTCCTTTATACTTTACTTCCAACGTTTCCCGATTATATCGTTTTCCGTGGCATACCTCACAAGGTACATAAACGTCAGGAAGAAAATGCATTTCGATTTTGATTATACCATCTCCACGACATGCCTCACATCTTCCACCTTTAACATTAAAGCTGAAACGTCCTTTTTTGTATCCGCGGATTTTGGCTTCATTGGTTGCAGCATATACGTCCCTGATATCATCAAATACCCCTGTATAAGTAGCTGGATTGGAACGTGGTGTTCTGCCAATCGGTGATTGATCAATATCAATGACCTTTTCTAAATACTCTATACCTTTTAAATCCTTAAATTCACCAGGTTTGCTTTTAGAACGATATAGCTTTTGTGCAAGCGATTTATATAAAATTTCATTTATAAGTGTACTTTTTCCTGAACCGGAAACACCTGTAACAGCAATAAAGGTGCCGAGCGGAAATTTTACGTTCACATTTTTTAGGTTATTTTCCTTCGCGCCTTTTATTTCAATAAAGCGTCCATCCGGTTTTCTCCTCTCCATTGGTAGAGGGATAAATTTCTTCCCAGATAAGTATTGACCTGTTAGGGAGTTCGGGTCATTCATCACTTGCTCAGGAGTACCAGCTGAAACAATCTCTCCACCATGAATGCCTGCTCCCGGACCTATATCAATTAAATAATCAGCGGCTAACATCGTATCCTCATCATGCTCAACGACGATAAGGGTATTTCCGATATCCCGCATATTTTTTAATGTATCAATAAGACGGTCATTATCACGCTGATGTAGACCAATAGACGGTTCATCCAGAATATAAAGGACACCTGTTAACCGGGAACCAATTTGAGTCGCTAACCGAATCCGCTGAGCTTCCCCACCTGATAAGGTACCTGCCGCCCTGCTTAATGTTAAATATTCTAGTCCGACATTGACTAAAAATCCAAGCCTTTCACGAATCTCACGAAGTATGAGGTTAGCAATCTTTCTTTCCTTCTCTGTAAGATCTAAGCCTTTGAAAAATTGATCTGCTTGTTCAATGGAAAATTCCGTTACTTCCCCAATATGCATTTGGTTAATTTTTACGGAAAGAGTTTCCTCCTTCAAACGATATCCTTTACATTTCGGACAGGCTTGTTGGGCCATATATTTTTCCATTTGCTCGCGAATATAGTCGGAGCTCGTTTCTTTATAACGTCTCTCTACATTTGGTATGACGCCTTCAAAATGGATGTTTCCTTCCCTGATTTGACCAAAATCATTTTCGTATTTAAAATAAATCTTCTCATCACCGGATCCATATAAAAGCTTATCCAATTGATGCTTCGGAATATCCTTCACTGGTATATCCATATCAATCCCATAGTGATTGCTAACTGCTTCCAGAAGTTGCGGATAATATTGTGAGCTGACAGGTTCCCAAGGAGCGATGGCGTTCTCACGCAAGGAAAGGTCCCAATTTGGAATAACCAATTCAACATCTACTTCCAGCTTCGTCCCTAAACCATCACATTCAGGGCATGCCCCAAATGGACTGTTAAAGGAAAACATTCGCGGTTCCATTTTATCAATGGAAAATCCGCACAGAGGGCAGGCAAGATGTTCACTAAAAAGTAGTTCTTCCTCCCCCATCACATCAATAATGACCTTTCCATCAGCAAGACGCAAAGCTGTTTCCAATGAATCTGCAAGCCGTGCGGATATTCCATCCTTTACGACAATCCGGTCAATCACAACCTCGATGGAATGCTTTTTATTTTTCTCCAGGTCAATATCCTCTCCAAGGTCACGCAATTCTCCGTCTACTCTAACGCGGACAAAGCCTTGTTTCTTAATGTCCTCGAAAACTTTTACATGGGCACCTTTTCGTCCGGAAACGATCGGTGCAAGGATTTGCAGTTTCGTTCTTTCCGGATATTCCAAGATGCGATCCACCATTTGTTCCACTGTTTGCGAGGTAATTTCAATTCCATGATTCGGACAGATTGGCCTGCCAACTCTCGCATATAAAAGCCGCAAATAATCATAAATTTCCGTAACCGTTCCAACGGTTGAGCGCGGATTACGGCTTGTTGTTTTTTGATCAATGGAAATCGCAGGGGACAAGCCTTCAATCGCATCAACATCAGGCTTATCCATCTGTCCTAAAAACTGTCTGGCATATGCAGAGAGGGATTCTACATATCTCCTTTGTCCTTCGGCATAAATCGTATCAAAAGCGAGGGACGATTTTCCGGAGCCGGATAGCCCTGTTACCACGACAAGCTGGTCACGCGGTATCGTGATATCGATATTTTTTAAATTATGGGCCCTAGCTCCCTGCACAATAATTTTATCTTTTGCCATATGGGCATCATCCTTCCGCTTTCAATTCTAAAAGTGTATCACGAAGCTGGGCTGCCCGTTCGAAATCAAGAGCTTTTGCGGCCTCCTTCATTTCCTGTTCGAGACTTGCCAATAATTTTTCGCGTTCTTGCTTTGTTAGCTTCCTTGATTTTTCTTTCGAAACATACTCTTCCTGCTCCTCTGCAGCATGTGTCGCACGGATTACATCGCGGATATCTTTCTGTATCGTTTGCGGAGTAATACCATGTTTCTTGTTATATTCCTCTTGGATAGTACGACGACGCTTCGTCTCTTCTATCGCCTTTTCCATAGAATCCGTTATTCTATCTGCGTACATAATGACATGACCGTTTGCATTGCGGGCAGCACGGCCGATAGTTTGAATAAGGGAACGCTCAGAGCGTAGAAAGCCTTCTTTATCCGCGTCCAATATGGCTACCAAAGATACCTCTGGAATATCTAAGCCTTCGCGGAGTAGGTTAATACCAACTAATACATCATATTTACCGAGCCGCAAGTCACGAATTACTTCGATCCTCTCCAAGGTCTTAACCTCCGAGTGTAAATATTGAACCTTAACGCCAACTTCTTTTAAATAATCGGTTAAGTCCTCCGACATTTTCTTTGTTAGTGTCGTAACAAGAACTCTTTCATTACGTTTAATACGCTCATTAATTTCTCCCAAGAGATCATCGATCTGCCCTTCGATTGGCCGGACATCAATGTTCGGATCAAGCAATCCTGTCGGGCGGATGATCTGCTCTACCATTGTTGGCGTATGTTCTATTTCATAAGGACCAGGTGTAGCCGAAACAAACACAATTTGATTGACATGCTCTTCAAATTCAGCAAATGTCAGCGGGCGGTTATCTAATGCGGAAGGCAAGCGGAAGCCATGCTCCACTAGCACCTGTTTGCGCGCCTGGTCACCGTTGTACATCCCGCGAATTTGCGGCAGAGTCACATGGGACTCATCCACTACAATCAGCATATCCTTCGGAAAATAATCCAATAAGGTATAAGGAGTCGAACCGGCCGGACGCAAGGTTAAATGCCTGGAATAGTTCTCTATTCCTGAACAAAAACCCATTTCTCTCATCATTTCCAGATCATATCTTGTTCGCTGTTCCAGTCTTTGTGCCTCCAGCAATTTACCATTTTCACGCATCAGCTTCAGCCGTTCTTCCAATTCCAGTTCAATATTTTCAATTGCAATGCGCATTTTCTCTTCCCGTGTAACGAAGTGGGATGCAGGGAAAATAGCAACATGCTCCCTTTCCCCAATTATTTCTCCTGTCAGGGCATCCACTTCCCGAATTCGGTCAATCTCATCGCCGAAAAATTCCACCCTTAAGCAATGCTCATCCCGAGATGCTGGAAATATTTCTACAACATCGCCTCTAACGCGAAACGTTCCGCGTTGGAAGTCGATATCATTTCGTGCATATTGAATATCCACAAGCTTTCTCAGTAATTGATTTCGTTCTATCTCCATTCCAGTTCTAAGCGAAAGCACCATTTCCCGATATTCCTCTGGAGAACCTAAGCCATATATACAAGAAACGCTGGCAATAATTACAACATCATTTCTTTCAAATAAAGACGATGTTGCGGAATGTCGTAGTTTATCAATTTCATCATTAATACTGGAGTCCTTTTCGATATATGTATCTGTCTGCGGTACATATGCCTCAGGCTGATAATAATCATAGTAGCTGACAAAATATTCAACGGCGTTATTCGGAAAAAACTCTTTAAACTCACTATATAATTGGCCAGCCAATGTCTTATTATGAGCTATAATTAAAGTTGGCCGATTTATTTCTTTAATCACATTTGAAATCGTAAATGTTTTTCCGGTCCCGGTCGCTCCGAGCAATGTTTGATATCGCTTCCCTGCTTGAATTCCCTCCACAATTTGCTTTATCGCTTCAGGTTGATCACCTTGCGGGCTATATTTTGATACAAGCTCAAATTGTTCCGTCATGCTGTAACCTCCCATCCATTCTAGAAATATATTTTTCTAATACACACTACCTATAATCATAGTCCTTATTTTACCACAAACATAAAACTTTCAACCACAAAAAAGCGAACAAATTTTCGGTTTTTTATTTGGAGTCTACAGACAGAATGTCATAAAACGGCGTACCTTTTTGTGAGCCGGTGATTTTCCAGGAAGTTGTAACACAGCGATTGAAAGGGAAAAATCCAACTCAGTTGCTACTTATCCGTTAAAGAAAAAACGCATAATGCTTAAATTAATTTATTCAAGCATTATGCGTTTTGATTTGGTTGTTTTTTTTGTTTTGGTGGTCCCATTTTGTTGGCAAAAAAGTAGCCGGCTGTTAAGGAGGCTGCATCGATTATATATAATAACTCCGTATGGGTATATCCTTTATAGACAGAGGCTACGATTAAGGCAACTGTTAAAAGAAGTCCGATAATCTTGCTGTATGTAACCCTCGTAAAAAAGACCACTAGAATACCCGGCAGGAAGATAGCAGCGATAATTTTCCCAATCATAATAACCCTCCTGATTTTTTCTGAGGCAGTTTTCTTGTTAATTGCTGTTTTGCGTATATAATTATTAATCCCAAAGTAGACTTAGTTTCAGGGCATCTTTTCTTAAAAAGGCTATGGAATATAAACAAAATAGGGTGAATTTAAGAACTGCATATACAAAAAGTACATAGTTTAAGAAATGATCCTTAACTTATAATATCATAACGAAAAAATGTGTATTGGGAAAGTACCTATTCATCCGAAATCGTCGCCTTAATAATTTTCTTTGTAATACTGTTCAATTCACTATGCTCGATAAACTTTTCATTCAGCATATCAGGTAAAATTTCCTTTAAGAAGTATTGAACACATTCCATATCTTTAAATTGAAGTATGGTCATCAAGGACTCTTCATATATTTCTTGAAACAAGCTTTCTGGATTCCCCTTTTGAATCTCACCAAAGGACTCATAAAGTAGATCTACTTTATCGGCAACCGCTAAGATCTTTCCTTCCAGCGTATCATCCTTTCCCTCTTTAAACCTTTCCAAATAAATGGATTGCATCTCCTTTGGGAACTCTCTTAAAACAAATTTTTTCGACATTTGTTCTTCTACCTGGCTAAAAAGATCGCGCAGTTCTTTAGAAGCATATTTGACAGGCGTTTTAATATCACCTGTAAAAAGTTCATTATAATCATGATTTAATGCTTTTTCATACAGTGATTTCCAATCTACTGTATTGCCGGCAAGCTCCTCTACCGTTCCAAGAAATTGTGCGACTTTTGTTACTTTGAAGGAGTGACTTGCAACGGAATGCTCCTGAAACTTGAACTTTCCAGGACATCTGTACAGCTTTTCTAGATCCGATAAACTTTTAAAATATTGATGAACACCCATGTAAATCATCCTTATCTCAGAATAGTTTTTGTGATTGTAACATGAAATGCAAAAATAATAAAACCCCATCTTTATTTACAAGATGAGGCTGTTTGTAGATACATTAAGGGCGAGTGACTCTTTGAATAGGACAGAGAATCTGATATTGTACCCATATAGTAGACAGTTTTAGAAAACCGCACTCTTGAAAACCATGTTATAGTTTTTTTGTGGGGAAAGGGGAACGGTTTATATGAAAGCAAAAAAAATATATCCATACGAGTTAAAAAAACAGGTAGTAGAGGAATACATGGAGGGAAACTCCGCAAGTGAGTTGGGGGAAAAGTATGATGTGGATCGTAGACGAGTTCATGATTGGGTAAAGAGAGTAAAAGCAGGAGGGTTTCAAGCCTTAGTGGATAGTAGAGGAATAAAAAGCAAAGGCAAAAGAAAAAAAGAGGAAGAATCCCTACAAGAGAAATATGAGAAACTTCAGTTGGAGAACATGTATTTAAAAAAGTTATTGGATCTAAAAAGGGGGTGAATGACAAAGAAGTACATTTTGCTTTTATACATGCAAACTCCAAACAATATCCGATATCTAAATTAGTCACCATAACAGAAGTATCTCGGGCTGGGTACTATAAATGGGTAAAAAGATTAGGGAATAATGAGCAAGATAAAAAGGATGAAGAATTACTACCTTTTATATTTAAGATATATAAAGAAAGTAAGGGTACCTATGGAAGAAAGCGAATGAAGATAGCCTTAGAAAATGAGTATCATTTAAAAGTAAATGAGAAGCGCATCTCCAGAATGATGAGGAAGTATGGAATATATTGCAAGATTAGAAGGAAACGCTTTAAGAATAGGCCACAACCACATGGGGAATTTTCCAATATATTAAATAGAAATTTTAAAGCAATAAAGCCTGGAATTAAATTATCGATTGATATTAGTTATATGGAGGTAAAAAAAGGATCACAACGCTGGGTTTATGTATGTGCTATAAAAGATTTATTCAATGGGGAGATTATTGCCTATTCTGTTGGCACAAGTCAAGAGATGAAATTAGTGTATAGAGCATTAGATACCCTAAAAAAGAAAGGGTTTGTGAAAGGAGCACTTTTGCACAGTGATCAAGGCGTCCAATTCACAAACCGTGGCTACATTAAGCGTTTGAAAGACATGGGGATTACCCAGTCTATGTCCCGCAGAGGCAACTGCTGGGACAATGCTTGCATCGAAAACTTCTTTGGTCACATGAAGTGTGAAATGAACCATTTCAGCCAACCTGAAACAGTTCTAGAAGTTTACGAAGCTGTAGAATCATTCATTAATTATTATAACAATAATCGTATACAAACAAAACTTAAAATGAGTCCTGTTCAATATCGATTAAATGCAGGATAATTGTGCGGTTTTTAGTTTGTCTACTTGACGGGTACATGTTCAATCCGTTATTTGTGACAAAAGAGGTGTTTTCAATGTTTAAGCGGACACACAATCCGTTATGATGGCAAAAAGCAGCTGTTTTGATGAGAATTTCATGCAGTAACAAAAGAACTTAAAGTTATCGGGGGGGGGGAGGGTTTGTTATAATTGCTCACAGACACGGAATGAAAAAGATTCATCAACATTACAAAAAACAAGGTTGCTTTTAAGTTTTCGTCTACAAAAGCAGCCTTGTTTAAGAAAGATAGCTTAATTTAATTCGACAAGGGAACCTGTTTTCAAATACACAATCCATTCACAAAGATTTGTTACATAATCCCCTATTCTTTCTAAATGCTGTGCTACTAGAAGAAGGTGGGTAGCTTGATGAATCCAAGCCGGATTTTCTTTCATGATATTGACTAGTTCCATAAAGATCTCTGAATAATATCGGTCAATTTTGTCATCCTTTTTGGATACCTCAATTGCCGCATCACGATCTAATTCTACATATGCATTCAATGCTTCATGCACCATATCCTTAACAAGCTCCGCCATTTTCGGAATATCTATCAGAGGTTTAATATAGGTTTCGTTTTTTAACCGAAGCGTTGCCTTTGCAATGCTAACGGCATGGTCTCCCATCCGTTCCAAATCTGCTGATACCTTGAGCATCGTTGCAATTCTTCGCAAATCCGTACCAACAGGCTGCTGTAAAGCAATAAGCTCAAAGCACATTTGTTCAATTTTTAATTCAAGATTATTAATATTTTGATCGTCTGAAACAACCTCTGTGGCAAGATCCCCATCTTTTTCCACTAATGACTTAATCCCTTTATATATTGCTTCCTCTACTAAAAGACCCATTTTTAACAAATTTTCGTGAAGCTCTCTTAATCGATCCTCTAATGTTTGTCTGGCCACCCGTTCATTCTCCCTTCCTTAGGTAATGTTCTCCTGGTTTTGTTAACCGAAACGTCCGGATATATAATCCTCCGTTTGCTGTTTTTTAGGATTCGTAAAAATCATATTCGTTTCTCCAAATTCTACTATTTCTCCATTTAAGAAAAATGCCGTTTCATCTGAAACACGTGCAGCTTGCTGCATACTGTGTGTGACGATTACAATGGTATACTTTTCTTTAAGGTCGAGGATAAGCTGCTCAATTTTGGAGGTAGAAATCGGATCAAGCGCTGATGCTGGCTCATCCATTAAAATTACTTCCGGCTGAATGGCTAAAACCCTTGCGATCACAAGTCGCTGCTGCTGACCACCGGATAATCCCATTGCCGACGTATTTAATCTGTCTTTAACCTCATCCCAAAGCGCTGCCGCCTTTAAGCTTTTTTCCACTATTTCATCCAGAACGCTTTTGTTTTTTGTTCCATGAATTCGCGGACCATATGCAACATTGTCATAAATAGACATCGGAAACGGATTTGGCCGCTGAAATACCATACCTACCTGTTTGCGCAGGTCGACAACATCAACTTTAGAATCATAAATATTATTATCTTTCAGCATTATCTTTCCTTCGACATGAAACCCTGCTACAAGATCATTCATGCGATTTAAAGTGCGGAGAAAGGTCGATTTCCCACATCCGGATGGACCAATTAAAGCTGTAACGGATTTTTCTTTAATATTTAAATTAATATTCTTTAGAGCCTTAAAATCATCATAGAAAGCATTTAATGAATCTGTTTGAATAATAGTAGTTTCGGCAGCTGTCATTATCATTTTTTTCACCTGCTTTATCATTTAGTGCACTGCATTAACCAAAATTCCCGGTAACATAATCTTCCGTTTGCTTATGCTGAGGATTTGTAAAAATGTCCTTTGTTTCCCCAAATTCAATCAATTCTCCCATATAGAAAAAGGCTGTAAAGTCTGAAATTCTGGCTGCTTGATGCATGCTATGCGTCACGATTGCCACCGTATAATCTTTTTTCAATTCGGTAATAAGCTCTTCTATTTTTCCTGTTGAAATCGGATCGAGCGCAGAGGCTGGTTCATCGAGAAGGAGCACATCAGGTTCCATCGCTATAGCTCTAGCTATACATAGGCGCTGCTGTTGCCCTCCGGACAGGTTTAATGCTGAGCGATGCAAGCGATCCTTTACTTCCTCCCATAGCGCAGCTTTTTTTAGGCTCTTTTCGACAATCTCTTGGAGGACATGTTTATTTTTTATCCCATGGTGCTTTGGTCCGAATGCAACATTTTCAAAAATCGACTTTGGAAATGGATTTGGACGTTGAAAAACCATCCCTATTCTCTTCCGAATTTCAAAGACATTTACATTCGGTTCATTTAAATTCATCCCATTATAGAGAATTTCCCCCTCCATTCGGCAGCCTTGGATTTCGTCATTCATACGGTTAATGCTACGCAGAAATGTAGACTTACCGCAGCCGGATGGTCCGATTAATGCCGTAACCTGATTTTTATAGAAAGGCAAGGACACTTTATGAATGGCTTGGTTTTTACCGTAATAGACATTTATATCCTTTGTTTCAATTGCCATCTCCTTTGGCAATTCTATTGGAGTTTCTTGCACTAAATAGATGGAAGAATTTTCTTCCTTTTTTAAAACTGTGGAAACCATCATTTTTCCTCCTTTCTGCTACGCCGCAGTCATACGCTTATATAGTAATTTTCCGATCCAGCGTGCTCCAATATTAAACACTAAGATTACTATTACTAAAAGTGCAGAGGCACCACTTGAGATAGCCGCAACATCCGGCATTAGTCCCTCCCCATTAATTTTCCAAATATGAACAGCTAGCGTTTCAGCAGGTCTTAATGGATTTAGTGGTGAAGCAGGATCCAATGGATTCCAATTTGCAAAGTCCAGATTTGGCGAGCTCATCCCAGCTGTATAAATTAATGCAGCTGCTTCTCCAAACACTCTCCCAGAGGCTAAAATGATTCCAGTAACAATTCCCGGAATGGCTGCCGGAACTAGAACATGTTTGATCGTTTCCCATCGAGACACTCCAAGTGCTAGACCCGCTTCGCGCTGTGCACCAGGAATTGCCCGAATAGAGTCCTCTACTACCCGCACCATTAGCGGAAGATTAAATACTGTTAAGGCAAGAGCTCCGGATAAAATGGAAAATCCCCAGCCCATATAAAGGACGAATAATAGAAATCCAAATAGTCCAACTACAATGGAAGGCAGCGACGATAAGACCTCAATCGCCGTTCTTAAAATGGTTGTAAAAGCATTTTTCTTTGCATACTCAGCCATATATATCCCAGCTCCTAATGATAAAGGGATACTAATGACCATCGTTAATATTAGAAGATAAAAGGAATTAAATAATTGAGGACCAATCCCTCCACCTGCGCGAATGCCTTGCGGCGGTGAGGTAATAAAATGCCAGTTAATATTAGCAATCCCTTTTAAAACAATATATCCAATGAGTCCCGCCAATAAGATAACGATAAAGGCGGCAATTAGATAAAAAACTGCTGTTGCAATACGGTCCGCTATTTTTGCATTCATTAAAATTACCTCCTGCGGCCTAATATACGTACAATCATAATAAAGAATAACGACATAAGAAGCAGGACAAGTGCAAGTGACCACAATGCATTATTTTCCACTTGGCCCATGACGGAATTCCCCATTCCCATCGTTAAAATACTTGTTAAGGTGGATGCTGGTTCTACCAATGAATGTGGAATAATGGTTGAATTTCCGATAACCATTTGAACAGCCAACGCTTCACCAAAGGCACGCGCCATTCCAAATACAATTGCGGTTAAAAGCCCTGACCTTGCTGTTTTTAACACTACCCGAAAAATGGTTTGCCAGCGGGTAGCTCCTAATGATAAGGATGCCTCTCGAAGTTGATTAGATACTCCATGAATGGCATCAATAGATAAACTCGTAATGGTTGGCAGAATCATTACGGCCAGTACAAGTGTCCCGGCTAATATTCCAAATCCGCTTCCAGAAAAGCTATTTCTTAATAAAGGAATCACTATGGAGAGTCCAACAAAGCCATATACAACAGAAGGAATTCCAACTAACAGCTCTATGATTGGCTGCAGTATTTTTTTTCCGAATTTCGGTGAAATCTCTGTCATGAACACTGCTGCTCCTATCGAAAGTGGAGCACTTATTAATGCTGCAAAAAAAGTAACTGCAAAGGAGCCAGCTATTAAAGGAAGTGCACCAATCAGTGGTCTTCCTAAAGCATCAAGGCTACTAGGCGACCAATCCTTCCCCGTAAAAAAGTAGGCGATGCTGCCATGGTTAACAAAAAAAGTACTAAGACCCTTTGTTGCAACGAAAGATATAATAGAGATGGTTACTAATATCATGATAAAGACAGCTGAAGCTGTTACAATTCTTCCACGTCGTTCCGTCCAAAGCTTTGTGGTAGTATCCCAGCTTTTATCCGATACATTAATTTCTTTTATTTCCAAGATGTTTTCCCCTTTCACTAGAGGTAAGACTCTTTTTTGCACTAGATTGATAAAAGGCTTCAGACCCAATCATCCTTTCGAGATGAACGGGCCTGTACCAGCTTTATTTATTCGTTACATTTCCTTTTGCGTCACGATCTACCTTCATACCTGTCATTGCTATATATCCAAGATCCGGAACTAATGAAGACTGAATGGAATCACTTAACATGTAGTCAAGGAACTCTTTTGTTAAACCTTTAGGCTCCCCATTTGTATACATATGCTCGTAAGCCCAAATCTTCCAATCATTTGTTTCCACATTTGCATTTGTCGGATCTACACCATCTACTTTTAATGGTTGGATAGTATCATTGAAATAAGAGAATGCTAGATAGCTAATGGCACCAGGAGTTTGGCTGACAATTTTTTGAACAGTACCAGATGAATCCTGCTCTTGTGCTTTCACCGGTGTTGCACCATCTAAAGCCAATTTCTCAAAAACTGCTCTTGTTCCAGAGCCTTCAGCACGGTTGATAATCACAATTTTTTCATCCTTGCCGCCGACTTCTTTCCAGTTTGTTATTTTTCCAGTAAAGATATCAATTAGCTGTTGCTTCTTAATATCCTTTACACCTACTTCTTTATTTACAACCGGTCCCATACCAACGACCGCTACTTTATGGTCTACAATCTTGCTTGCATCTACACCTTTTTCCTCTGCGAATAAATCAGAGTTACCGATGTCTACTGCGCCTTCTACCACTTTACTTAATCCTGTTCCGCTTCCTCCGCCTTGAACATTGATGGTAGTTCCGGCATTTTCACCCATATATTGACTAGCAGCTTCTTCTACAAGCTGTTGCATGGCTGTTGAACCAACTGCTGTTATAGAGCCGCTTACTGATGCTTTTTCTTTTTTATCTCCATTTGATGAGCTAGAATTCGATGAGCTGCTATTTCCGCAACCAGCTGCAATAAATGCAAACATGAATACCATGCCTAACATTGCTACTAATCTTTTTTTCATTTTTTGTTGCCCCCTAATTCATTTTCTTTAACTTACAAGTTTAAGATAATACTTGGGTGTTAATGTGGTATTAATGAAATGTTAAGAGTTTGTAAAGATAGAAAAGCGGAATCGCCCAATCATTAGTTCTGGAGCTATTCATAGATAAATCTTGTAATAAAAAGAGCTGCTCTTCAAAGCAATAAACACTTTGCGGAGCAACTCTTTTATTTTAGGAATGATAGATTGTCGTTCTATTTCTACCTGCATTTTTTGATTGATAAAGAGCTTGATCTGCTCTGTTAATAATATCTTTCGGATATCGATCGTTTTCGTGGCGGGAAGAAATGCCTAGTGAAGCAGTTATAGGAGAACCAATCGGACTTTCCACAGTCTCTATTAACTTTCTTAACGTCTCCGCTATAGTAAATGATTGTTCTTCCTGTTTATGTTTCACTAATATTCCAAATTCCTCTCCTCCATAACGGAAAGCAAGATCCTTTGTATCTACTTCTTGCATCATTAGGGAAGATAGAAATTTTAATACATCGTCACCTGCTAAATGTCCAAATGTATCATTCACCTTTTTAAAATGATCAATATCCAGCATAATGACAGAGAAGGCAATTCCTTCGTCGAACCATTCCTGTATTTTGGCCTCCATTGTTCGGCGGTTTGCCAAGCCTGTCAGCCCATCTATTTGAACTTGATTATTTAACAAATTCAAGTAGTTCCGGGTATGGTAAAAAAGCTTTTGAAACTCGTAGATACGAGACTTTACATGAAATTTCTCCATCTCGACGGAGGATGATTTATGATAAGCATCCTCCGTAAATTCAGCCAGTACATTAATCGGTTTAGATAAATTTCTGGCAACGATCCATGATACAAATAAAATGATGCACAATATAGGCAAGGATTGATAAGCTACCTTCTTCATTAAACTAAAAAGCGGTTTTCCTATCACGTATGTTGGGGTTTGCGAGACAATTCCCCAATCACTGTTTTTTTCATAGGTATAGCCAGCAAAAAATTCTTTTCCTTGGCTGTTAATGACTTTTGAATGACCGCTTTGACCCTGCATTAATTTTTGCACTACTTTATTTTGGCTAACATCCTCGTAAATTCTTCTTTTATCCGGATGGTATAAAATTCTACCTTCTGAATTAACTACATAAACATAAGAGCCATTTTTCATCTCATGTTCCCGTAATAAACTATTTAAGGCATTATCGCTTTCCAAATAAATGGTGCCGCCAATTACACCTTTATAATTTCCTGATGTATTAAAAATAGGTGAGGAAATTAGGACGATCAGTTGTCCAGAAGCACCTCGATATGGATGGGAAATAAATGGTTTTTTTATGGATAACGCCTTTTTCATTGTTTCAGATTGAAGGCGTTCCCCAGCCTTTACCGTTCTTCCCTTATATTGAATAATTGATGGGCTGATTAGCTGAATAGTCCCATTTGTATCGGTAATAAAGATGGAGTTAAATTCATTCGCCCTCTTCCATGCATCTAGGTCCAGTTGACTAAATGTATCATGACTCAAAAAACCAGCAATAGTATTAACATTTAATTGCATATGCTCCAACAATTGTGATGTACTCGAAGCTAATTTTTTTGCATATTTATAATTACTGTCTAAATAGCTGTTTGCTAAAGAGGTTCTCATTGCTTTCTGAGCCGAATACAAACTCCCAATAAGCGTAAAAAGGATGGTAAAAAGCACTAATAAACTTAATGCAGTTCCCAGCCTTATTCTTTTTCCTTGCAGCATGTAATATACTCCTTCAAAAAATTAAAAGGTGAGTACAATTACCCACCTTTTCCATATTATCAACATTAATTGACAATGTATATGCAATTTTTATTCTATCCATGTTTTTTTAGGAAGGGTGATCAAAAATGAGGTCCCTTTTCCTTCTTTGCTTTTGACCTCGATAGATCCATGATGCGATTCGACCAAATGTTTTACAATCGCAAGGCCAAGACCTGTTCCTCCCGAATTTCTGGACCGCGCTTTATCCACTCTATAAAAACGTTCAAAAATTCTCGGCAAATCCTTCTCCGAAATACCAATCCCTGTATCTTTTACAGTAAGTTTAATTTCTTTATCTAATTCCTCCACATGTATCTGAATCATGCCGTCCTCAGGGGTATAGGTAATAGCATTGGCTACAAGGTTAAGAATGATTTGCCTTAATCGGTCTTTATCGGCATCGAGAAATACTTTACCCCGTTCAGGAAGAATCATGTTAATTGCCTTCTTATTAATTTCCTCTTGAATAGTTTCCACTGTTTCATAAATGATATCTATAATATTTAACGATTCAGGATGGAGAGGCAGCCTATGCTGTTCTATTTTTGATAATTGTAAGATGTCGGCAATCAACCGATGCAGGCGCTCACTTTCATCATATATAATTTGCAAAAAGGAACGGCATAAATTTTCATCATACATGGCTCCATCCAGCAATGTTTCTGCAAATCCCTTTAACGAAGTGATTGGTGTTTTCAATTCATGGGAAACATTTGCTACAAACTCGCTTCTCATTTTTTCCAGACGTCTAATTTCCGTGATATCATGAAGAACCGTGATAACTCCGTTAATATCTCCATTCACACCAATAAGTGGTGCTAAGTGAGCATCAAGTATTCGCTCCTTTGGTACATATATGTAGACCTCTTCATGGAGAGTAGAGCCTTCCTTCAGTGCTTGGTCAATTAGTTTACTTAAACCGAAGCTCTTTCCAGCCTCAATATGTAACTTGCCTATTAAAGAACTTGCAGATGTTCCGATTATTTTCTCCATCGCCGGATTTACAAGTGCAATTCTGCCATTTTGTTGAATCAACATTACACCGCTGACCATGTTCGTCAAAACACCAGTTAATCTCTGCTGATTTTCACGAATTTCATCCATTTGTTTTTGCAAGCTAATGGCTAATACATTGATAGCATTAGATAGTTGTTGAATTTCGCCGGATGTTTTCAGCCTTACTCTACTGCTGTAATCATTTTCCGATAAATTACGGGCGACTTGAATGATTTCCTCAATCGGCCTTGAAATGCCTTTCGCTAATTTAATTCCAATTATACTGGATAATAGGAGCGTTACTCCCATCGCCAATCCAAGGCTTAGCCATAGCTTTATAATCGCTTGTTCAATGTTCCCTAATGTATATGCGGCACGTATGACACCTATCGTTTTATGATCATGTTGAATTGGAATGGCGACATACATCATATTAAACCCTAACGTGTGACTATATCGCACGGATTCACCAAATTTTTTATGCTGCTGGACAATCTTTTTGAATTCGGGACGATTCGAATGGTTTTCCATTTTTTTAGGATCATCTTCCGAATCGGCTAAAACCTTTCCAGATGTATCTATGATAGTAATCCGCGGCTGATTTTTTTGATAAAAACGGTGGACCGATTGCTGCAAAGTTGGATTCCCGCTCGTTAAATTGGATACGTTAATCACTTTGGAGACTAAATCAGCATCCTGAAGCAGCTGCTGCCTTGTCATGTCCATATATGTTTTTTTCATCATATCCGCAATAAAAAATCCCATTCCTAGCAAAACAACAAATAATAGGATTAAAAAGGTGAGCGAAATGCGCAGCCAAAGCTTTTTCATCATTACATTCCTTCCATTTTATAACCGAACCCTCTGATTGTTTTAATATACTGGGGTTGTTTAGTATCGAGTTCAATTTTTTCACGAAGATGGCTAATATGAACATCAACAATTCGTGTATCCCCTGCATAATCATAATCCCAAACGGCATTTAATAGTTGATCTCTGCTTAACACTTTTCCTGAGTGTTGTGCCAAATATAACAATAATTCAAATTCCTTTGGTGTTAACTCCAATTTTTCGCCTTTAAAACGGGCTTCAAACTGTTCAGGTAAAATACGGAGATCACCAATTATTATATCCTTAACAATAATAGATTCTTCTTCTTCATTGGTTCTTGTCCGACGGAGGATTGCTTTCACCCTGGCTACTACCTCTCTCGGGCTAAACGGTTTGGTCAAATAATCATCCGCACCGAGCTCAAGTCCTAGAATTTTATCTAATTCATCGTCTTTTGCAGTAAGCATTAATATCGGAGTGTTAATTTTCTCTTGACGAAGTGACTTGCAAATTTCCATTCCATCCATTTCCGGAAGCATTAAGTCTAGAACAATAAGATCCAATGATTCCTGACTTGCAATAGAATAGCCATCCTTACCATTATTTGCTGTAACTACAGTGTAGCCAGACTGCTCCAAATTAAACTTCAGCAATGTTACAATCGATGGTTCATCATCTACAACTAAAATTTTCGTCACTATGATAATCCCCTCTCTGGAATAGACCTATTCGATATCATTCTACATTGTGCTCCAAAAATGGGAAAGAAAAATAATAAAAAAAGCGAAGATTCCCTTCGCTTCTTAACTTGATTTTATTACATATTTGCAGAAATCTCCGCCCTTGGCCATGCAGCAAACCTGTTCCACCTTATCGGTTTGGAGGACTTTCTGAAATAAAGAGTGCTCGCATGAACAAGCTTTGTGATAATTGCTGGCTACCTTGAAAATGGGACAATTATATTCCACAAATTCAAACTCGCCATTTTCGTTTTCCTGCCATTCCACCATATAGCCATTTTCGTTTTGAATATCGGCAAGAACAGCAACCCTTTCCTTTAGATCATTATCCTCTATTCTTGCTTTATATTTTTCCTCCAATCGTGCCTCCCTTTTTTGGAAAAGGGCATCGACCATTTCTGGTCCGCTTAATTCTTCAATATCGCGAAGAAAATCTACCGTCATCGCCGAATAATTTTTCGGGAACCATTCTTCACCTGTTCTTGTCAAAGAATACAGCTGAACTGGACGACCCATATTTTTTCGAATCGTTTCCGTTTTAATATTATCCTCCGCCTCAAGCTGATTTAAATGGCGGCGTACGGCCATTCCTGTAATGCCTAGATGGCCCTCCAATTCGGATACCGATAATCTTTTATATTTTTTCAACAGATGCATTATTTCATCCTTTGTAGACAAAACACTCACCACCATTTTCTCACAAATTTTTAAGGTTCTTATATATGAAAACAACTATTTATAATTGAATAAACCAAACCATTTTGGTACATTAATTATATCAACTTTTTATACATAAATGTATAAAAATATTCAATAAAAGATAATGTATGCATATTTTATAATAAAAACAACAGGAAAGACATATTACAATGAGGAGATTTTACATGAAATTACTTGGCATTTCCGGCTCAGTTTCAGGCAGAAAGACACGAATAATGGTTGAAAAAGTTTTATCATCAGCAAAAGAGCAATTTCAAGATATCACTACAGAGCTCCTTGACCTAAAGGAATATAATGTTCAATTTTGTGACGGGAGAAACCCGTCAGATTACACAGGTGATACAAAGAAGGTTATCGAAATGGTCACAGCTGCGGATGCATTTATTATTGGCACTCCAATCTATCAAGCTTCCATGACAGGGGCATTGAAAAATTTGTTTGACCTTGTTCCAGTTTCGGCTTTTAGCGGCAAGGTAATTGGCTTCCTGGCAAATGGCGGAACCTATCAGCATTATTTGGTCATTGAAAATCAATTAAAGCCAATTGCAGGCTTTTTCCGCTCCTATGTTGCTCCAAACTATGTGTATGCTCATGATGAGCATTTCAACCAACATTATGAAATTATTGACCAAAATGTATTGAATAGAATCGATACCCTAGCAAAACAAGTGGTCACAATGCAAAAAAGTTTTGAAAAAATGGTTTTTTGAATTAGAAAAATAAGTTAAGATTAAATTAAGTACTTTAAAATATGATAATATATAGAAGGAAAAACTTTAAGGTATGTCAAATCATATCTCGTGAAAATATTATTTACCTAAGAAATTCGCGAAAACTGAATTTCATCCATAGGTGCAAGGAAAAGGTGGTTAATTCATATGGCTTATGTCATTACGTTCCCATGTCAAGCTGAAAAAGCAGCTGAGTGTGTAGAGGTTTGCCCAGTTGATTGTATTGCGGAAGGAAAAGATCAATTTTACATTGATCCAGATATTTGCATCGATTGTGGTGCTTGCCAAGCGGTTTGTCCGGTGGATGCAATCTTCCATGAGGAAGAATTACTCGATGAGGACCAACCATTCTTAGAAAAGGCTCGCCAGTTCTTTACATCATAATCGTTTTTAGATTTTAACATTCTGTACAAAAACATCCTAAACAAATAAATGAACACGTCCAAGCATACTTGGGCGTTTTTATTTTTGCAAAAATAAGGAAAGGGCTGTTCAAATGAACAGCCCTTTCGATTTATAATGATTTTTTATAATTATTTTTCGATTTCCTGCCGAAAATGGAGTTATAAAACTTAATAATCGCATCCGGTATTGGATTTAAGAAACGCTCCAGTTTACATATAATAAAGGCAACGATTGCAGCTACAACAATACTTCCTACCACATCAAATGGATAATGAACACCTACCCAAACTCGAGAGAAACCTGTAATAATCGCTAAAATAATCATCGGTACCCCAATTTTTCGATTGCGTGCCCATAAAGCAAAAGCAATTGCAAAGGCCCCTGTTGCATGGTCGCTTGGAAAGGATGCATCTGGTGCATGTTCAATTAAGATGTGTACGTGATGGGTTACAAATGGACGATCCTCATAATAAATTTTTGAAATAACAAAATTCATTGCTAGAGCAATAATTCCAGTCCCTAAAGCATAAAGTCCCATCCTTTTGCTCTTGTTTCCTCCTAAAAACCATATTCCAAGCAAACAAAGCGCATATATGACAAGAGCATAATTCGTGAAGAAAATCATTAAGTCATCTAAAATGGTAGAGTGACCGGATAAATTGTGAATGGATTGATATAATTGATAATTCATTCTGTTAATTCCTACTTTCTATTTATGATAAATCTAAACTTAAGACGGAAATTTTCTAAAGAATGTTTCATGAGATTTTTGCAAAAATTGATTCCTACATAAAGAGACCCTATTATTAAATAAAAAGTTCATATAAAATAAAAGTGTTAAATTTACCCATTAACTAAAGTGTTTATGATTTAAAAATTACATACACACTAAAAATAAGTACATTTTATTTTACATAATAAATTCAAATAAAACTACCATTTTCGCGAACTTTCACGCACGTGAAGCGGTCTATTATTAAGAAAGGTGCTTTGGTATAGACTGTTTATTTACTTTTATGTTTTATATCTTATTAAAGACTTAGTTCAGGGAATCTTTTCTTTGAAAAATATTAACTAATCTTACAAAAACTTTGCGGAACTAGGATTTTCATCTACAAAAGCGAAAAAGTTAAAAAAAGACCCTTGAAACTTGTAATCAAACATGGAGGAGTAAAAATTGAATTTACTTATTCATTTAATAGACCAATACGGTTATATCGTATTATTTTTTTCACTAATGCTAGAGCTTATCATCGTTCCAATACCTAATGAGATATTGATGAGTTATGTCGGATACCTAGTCTATCAAGGAAAGATGAATTTATTCTTAACTATTCTATTTGGTGGGCTTGGTGGCATCATTGGGGTTACAATCTCTTATTGGATCGGATACAAACTTGGCGCTCCCTTTTTTAATAAATACGGAAGTAAAATTCACATGGGGCCAGACAAAATTGAAAAAATGGGACAATGGAACCGCAAATACGGGAAAAGGTTATTGTTGTTTTCCTATTTTATTCCTGGGGTTCGCCATATAACGAGTATATTTTCCGGGATCACTAGAATTTCCTTTAAGCAATACGCCATCTTTGCCTATATCGGTGTGTTTCTTTGGGTCGGAACCTTTGTGACTCTTGGTAAAATATTCGGTCCAAAATGGGAACAATTTCATCAGCAGGCAAAGATTTACGTGATTATTGGCTGTGTCCTTATTGGGATCATATATTTATTATATTTCTTAATCAAAACAAACAAAGAAAAAATCAAACAAAATTTGATTCTATTATTTGTGTATACGTTTAAACGCTTTAACAGCTTTCTTAAAATAAAATTATTGATTTTTTTCATCACAGTCATTTTCATTGCTTTGTTTAGTTTGATGATTAGTGTAATTCAAGGTTTTATAGCAAATGAATTCCAACAGTTTAATGACATCGCTAATACTGTTGTCCAATATGTATTTAATCAAAATTGGACGCATTTGATGAAATGGTTCAGTGGACTAACTTCCTGGAAATCCTTATTGGTGGTAGGAATACTTACCGTCATTTGGATCGCCTTTAAAGGAAAAAATAAATTATTGGAATATCAGTATTATGTCATCGGCATTATTGGCGGTATATTATTAAGCAAAGGTCTACCCCTGCTTTTTAATATGATTACAAAGGGTAAATTAGTAAGCAAAAATTTCCCTAGTGAAGAAACTCTGCTATCCATTGTGATATTTGCTTATTTCATGTATGTAGTCGTCCGTCATAGCAAAAACAGTCTGCTGAATACCTTTATTGTAAGCCTGGAAATACTAATTTTACTTGTTATTACAGCCAGCAATATATATTTGGGGTACCAGCATCCAAGTGATCTTGTCGCAGGTTACACCTTTGGAGCTGTTTGGATTTGTTTAGTTATATTGTTAATTGAATTGTCGAGACTGCTGAATCTGATTAAACAATCCTCACCAGCAAAATGATGCTGAACGCTCAGTTTTGAGCGTTCTTTTTTTCTAAAGCTTGATTAGGTTTTCCCACTTTCCGATTAATTTTGGAAAACAAGATCGGCGTTTGGTTACGCTTACTGCTCTGCTTCCTCCTTTTCAGTCACCAAAGGTCTTGTTTGGTTTCCCAAATTGCTCTGTTCCCCCTTTTCGGTCACCAATCGCCTTGTTTGGTTACCCAATTCCCTCATCTTCTCCCTTTTCGGGCACCAAAAGCCTTGTTTGGTTACCCAACTCCCTCATCTTCCCCCTTTTCGGGCACCAAAAGCCTTGTTTGGTTACCCAACTCCCTCATCTTCCCTCTTTTGGGGCACCAATGGCCTTGTTTGGTTCCCCAATTCCCTCATCTTCCCCCTTTTCGGGCACCAAAAGCCTTGTTTGGTTACCCAACTCCCTCATCTTCCCTCTTTTCGGGCACCAATGGCCTTGTTTGGTTCCCCAATTCCCTCATCTTCCCTCTTTTCGGGCACCAAAAGCCTTGTTTGGTTACCCAATTCCCTCATCTTCTCCCTTTTCGGGCACCAATGGCCCTGTTTGGTTTCTCCAATTGCTCTTGTCCCCCCTTTCATCAACAACCCATTGTTGCTAGTTCTTAGTAATTTAGTAAAAAAAAATATTAGAACTTGGTTTTGCACGCATATAATACCGCAACCTCTAAAGCAAAAAAAATAGACCAATCATTTAAATCGGTCTAAATCGAAAAATGCTCCATATGAGCCTTCTTCTTTCTATACATATTATCTATTCGTGTAAAATAATGTCCTTGCTTTTGCAAAGCATCCAGAACATATTTTAAGCCTTCAATCGTATAAGCGGGTGCATCTTCATTTGCCCCCCAGGTTTCACCGCTATCATGCAATAAAATAATATCTCCAGGCTTAACATTATTAAGAATCCCGTGAATTATCTTTTCACTGCCGCCGCTACTGCGCCAATCACCAACCATCAGCGACCATAAGACCAGCTTATATTTTCCTGCTAGGAATAAATCAAAGAAATTCAATAGACCCCATGGCGGTCGATAATAAATCGGTCTTTTACCTGTAATCCCTTCTATAATAGAAGCAGTCCTTTTTAAATCCCGTCTTACTGTCCATGGCATCATCCCCCAATTAGAACGATGCACATAATTATGCATACCGATTAGATGGCCCTCCCGATGCATTCTTAAAATTAAATCAGGATGCTTTTCCGCTTTTGAACCAACAACAAAAAAAGTAGCTTTCACATGATACTTTTTTAATAAATTGAGAAGCTCTCCTGTGTATTTAGGATCCGGACCATCATCAAAGGTAAAAGCAATGGCGGAATTTGCCTTGTTCCTCCGTAGGACACCTATGCCTATCCACCTCGAAAAGGCAAAGGGAACAAACATATAAACAATAATTGCTATCAAAACAATGAACAGTGCAAGCAAGATGTGCATCCCTTTCTCATATTCGTTGCTTATTTTCGCATAGATACAGCTATTCTCATATTACAAATTCTAATAGTTTCGGGCATCTTTTTTTTAACAAGGAACCCTATTAATCAAAAATAAGGTTTTTAATAAACATTCGTCTGAAAAATCAATCTAAGTTTCCGAAAAGAGCCTTTATATATGGCTATAAAAAGCCCCTTCCCTTTTCAATAAACGATTCGTTCTCCATTTTGTCATCAGAGATAAATCTGCTTCGTAGAAGGGTTTTTGATAAAACATCAAATCCCTAATAATATGGACCGCATCAAAAGCTGCCTCTTTTTTCTGCAGGCTCCGCGCATTTTCTTTCATTTGAAACATGGTTTGTACATTATTTAAAATGCCAGTAATAGCATTCATAATTTCAGATGGATTCTTTGCTTGAACAGCAACGCCGGATTTTGTTAAAAATAAGGCATTATCCTGTTCCTGTCCAGGCAGCGGCTTATATAAGATCATTGGCATTTCCATTGCAATCGCTTCTGAGGTTGTCACCCCACCAGGTTTGGTTACAATTAGATCGGAAATTGCCATTAATTCTTGGACATTCTCGATAAAACCGAATAAATGAAAACGATGTTTGGATGATTTTAATTCCATCTCTAATTGTTTCCGTAATTTCTCATTGCGGCCGCACAGTATTATAAACTGCGCTTTAAACGGCAGCTTATCCAATATATCCGTCTTTAACAATCCCTCTCCAATTAATCCATCACCGCCACCCATAATTAAGATGGCAGGAAAATTAGGCTGTAATCCATACTTCTGAACCCATTTTTCCTTCTCCATCGGCTGCAGGAACTTTGTTCGAATCGGGATACCTGTACTGGAAATTTGCTCGTCGGATATCCCCAAACGAATCAATTCCTGTCTTACTCCATTTGAGCCGACAATATAATGATCTGTGAATGGATGAATCCAATAGCTATGAGTAGAATGATCTGTAATAACTGTTACAAGCGGTACATTCGTTAGACCATATTCCTTTAATTTTGAAAGGATGCCTGCCGCGAATGGAAAGGTGCATATGACCACATTAGGTCGGATTTGCTGCAATAGTTTCAGCATTTTCCCCATACCGCTTGACATTATTGTATTTAAGCCCGTTGAAAAGGCATTGCGATCATGTGTTTTTTGATATAAATAACCATATAGCTGTGGAAGCTTTTGAATACTTTTCATATATACGTAATGACTAATAGGATACATATTTGGATGTGCCCAGGCCATGAAATCAACCACAACTGTATCATATTCATGGAGACGGAGATCAGCCGCTTCTTTAATAGCATTTGCCACTTGTTGATGTCCTTGACCGAATGTCCCTGATAAAATCAGAATTTTATCCTTCATTTTCATCACCATATTATTTCTCCTCCAATACCTTTAACGGAATTTCCCTCTTAAAGGAGGATATATACTTAGGTATTATCCTTTGAATTTTTTAGGATCTTATTAAGAGACTTCTCTAATAGAGAAATAGTTCATGGTAAATGAAAAAATTTATTTAAGTATTACGGTAAATTATGATTTACAAAAAGAAAAACCCTTTAAAAACAAAGGGTTTCAATTATATCTTTTTTGTTCTGTTAGTAAACTTATAATGCAACCATGAAACGGATAAACCGATGGAAAACCATGATAAAACTAGTAGGAGAATACCGCCAAATAGCGGAAAGTTTGCTGCCGCAACTATTAATGCTGAACCAGCTAGGAGTGCTACCCATTTTGGTTTGCCCTCAAACATGCGAAATTGGTTTCCTAATTGACCACTTACAAAAACGAGACCTATTACAAAGGATATTAGAACCCCTATAAGAATCAAAATAACGACTGGAATTCCAATAATTAGAATCGTTAGTAAAACACTTACTACAAGTAGTGCCAAGCTAGATATGAAGCCAGTAATAATCAATTTTCCAGGCTTCAGTGCTATTCCTTCAGGTAAGGCATTCAGCCTATGCTTGGTTGCAATACCTACAATTACTGTAATCAATACAAGGAGTATGCTTATCGCCAGACGAATAATCCATGACGCCAGAAAAATTAAGCCCCCGAGAATAAAGCTATCTTTTGTTTGATCATTGAAATTTAATGAAATAATTGGTTCGGTAACCTTTGCACCGATTTCCTGATTGATTTGTCCGCCAATCACGAGCACCGGACCTTTAATATTTGCTGTTTTATTTATTTGCAAATTCCCATTTATTACAACGACAGCCACTTTTACCTCGCCATTTATAGTTGCATTATTACCGAGTACAATGACATTTTCAACCTTTTCATTTTTCGGAATAACTGTTTCCTTTTGATTCAAAACATTTTTTTCCGCTGCTAACGCTGGATTCAGCAGAAGAGAGGAAATAATGAGTATTACTAAACTACTGAAAAGAAGCTTAAATCCTTTCATCCTTACATCCCCTTATTCTACTGTTTTTGTCCGCAGCAAATAGCGTACAGACCATACAGATAATCCAACAATAATGATCGTTGTTATCGCAAATACCTCTAATAAAAATGGAATCGAGGATAAAATGGAAACAAACGCATGGGATAAGCTGACTGCAATTTTAACAATTTCTGATATCACCGTTACCCCCACAAATACAATATCACCAAAAGCAAACAAGCATATCGCAATCATAATCGTCAAAAATAATGTCGGCAATCCTACAACCCATTTATAATAAAGGGAGCTTTTCAGATTCAAATTGTTAATTTTCGCCAAAACTGCATTTTCAAATTGAAAATCAGGGATTTCGATGGAACTATAATATAAAGCTAGCCCGTCTTTCATATTGCGAAGCGCTTGAAGCTCATCCTCACATCTATCACAAACAGCAAGGTGATTCTTCACTATTTGAAATTCCGATTCGCTCAATTCATCGTCTATATAAGCGGAGAGGAGTTCATCAACATGTTCATTCATCTTCATCACCTCTGGAAAGTTCTTTCTTTAGCATGCCTCTTGCAGTGTTAATTCGGGATTTAACCGTACCAAGCGGAATTTTCAAGATCCCGCTAATCTCCTCATAAGAATAGCCCTGTACATCACGAAGAACGAGCGCCGTACGATGCTCAAAGGATAGTTTCTCCATTGCTTCTTGGATGACAAGCATAGTGTTGGTGCTTTCAATCGGAGAAGAAGAAAGGCGGAGTGAATTTTGCTCCAAATTTTCCATTTGTACTTGTTTCTTATTTTTACTTTTCTTGAGCCTATCATAGCACAAATTGGATACAATCCTTGTCAACCAAGATACAAAGGCAAAATCATTATCTAATTTGCTTAGTGAATAATATGCCTTCACAAAAGCTTCCTGGGCAACATCCTCCGCCTCCTCGCGATTATTTACCATCGCATAGGCATGTCGGAATACTTGGCCTTTATATTTTGAAACAAGCGCTGAAAATGCCTCTTCATCTCCGCCCCTTGCCTTTTTTATTAACAACGTTAATTCTTGGTCCACAGCTTCAACTCCTTGACAAAAAGCGAAAGCCAATCAGCTAGGCCGATACATCCATTCGTTTCCTGCTTATTATTCATGGATTGTTATGTAAAAAGACAACTAATCAATATAAAAAGTTCATGCAACTTATAAAAAAGTTTAGTTTCTTTTCAGAAGAATAATTTCATATAACCTAACAGAAAATAGTATAAGTGGCAAACTTTGTTTTATGTATGTTCTTTCATATGTAGCGAAAACTTTTTATCAGTCTTTACTTTGGTTAAAAACCAATAATGCTCCGAAACCAAGTCTATTTTAGGACCTAGAACAATTTCGAATTGTAATAATTTATACGAAAACTGCCTTTTATGATAATAGTAATAATTTTTGGCCCTGCGAACTTTTTTTATTACCGCAGTGTCTATTAATAGAATGACGTTTTAAAACATACTTATATTACCATTTTAAAAGGAGAAATAAAAATGAACAGTCCAGTACTTACTATTGTTGTGCCTTGCTACAACGAAGAAGAAGTACTTCAGGAAACAACGAAGCAATTATCGGAAATGATTACATTATTAATAAAAGAAAAGCTAGTTGCGGAGAAAAGCAAAATATTGTATGTAGATGATGGGAGCCGTGACCGGACATGGCCAATCATTGAGGAGCTTAATGGGGTTCATCCTTATGTTACTGGATTAAAGCTAGCCCATAATGTCGGTCATCAAAAAGCGCTGCTAGCTGGCCTCGAAATTGCCGGTAAGAATTCCGATTGTGTTATTTCGATTGATGCAGATTTACAGGATGATATTTCTATCATTAAGGATTTCGTTTCAAAATATCATGAGGGATATGAAATTGTGTATGGTGTCCGTAAAAATAGAGATAGCGATACACTTTTTAAAAGAGCAACCGCTCAAGGCTTTTACCGGTTCATGCAGAAAATGGGGGTAAAGGTTGTCTATAATCATGCGGATTACCGATTAATGAGTAAACGAGCACTTGAGGAATTAAGCCGCTACAAGGAACAAAATCTGTTTCTGCGCGGTGTGGTTTCATTAATAGGCTTCAAATCAACAGAGGTTTATTATAATCGAAAAGAAAGATTTGCGGGCGAATCTAAATATCCTTTAAAAAAAATGCTTTCCTTTGCCTTTGACGGGATCACTTCCTTTAGTGTTGCGCCAATTCGCTTCATTACTTTAATAGGCTTTTTATCCTTTTTAATAAGCAGCTTTGTTGGAATTTATGCACTTATTATCAAATTGATAGGACATGCGAATACAGGCTGGACATCGATTATCGTATCGATTTGGTTTCTTGGCGGACTTTTACTAATGAGCGTTGGTCTTATTGGAGAATACATAGGAAAAATTTACGAAGAAACAAAACAAAGACCGCGATATGCCATTGAGTCGGATTTATATACAAATGAAATGGCGCAAAATGATGTCAGCAAAAGATTCAATATGATTCGAGGCAAAAAAGGATGAACCATTCCTTTATTCGCTTTTTGCTGGTAGGAATTATTAACACAATTATTGGACTAACCTCTATGTTTCTGCTTCTGCATCTCTTTCATCTTACCTACTGGCTCTCCACCTTTATCGGGAACACAATCGGTTGTATTGCCAGTTATTTTTTGAACAAATCTTTTACATTTAAAAGCGAGAGATCATTCGGAAGCAGCATATTTCGCTTCATCGTGGTTATTCTAAGTTGCTATTTTATTTCCTATTATATTGGAGAGAAGCTAGCCATATTTATTCTTGCACAGCTTTCTTTTATTCCAATTGTTTACGCAAAGGATGCAGCTGTTTTATTTGGTACTGGGATATATACTGTATCCAATTATATCGGGCAAAAATATTTTGTATTTAAAAGTGAACCGGTAGTGAAGGAATGGAATTCATAGAAAAAAGCACCTTAATCTGCAGGTATTCCAGCTTTTCTATACGAATAGATATTATTCTCGCGAAATTACTGCATTTTCTCCTGAAAATGACCATTATTCTCGCGAAATTTCTGCTTATTCTCGCGAAAATGACCATTATTCTCGCGAATTGTGACTAATTACCTATAAAAAATCCGTAATTGTTACTGCTCTAACGTACGATTTTATCATTATTGGCAACTTAAAAAAGGCAGACCCGTTATATAAAACGGGCTGCCTTTTGGATAAAATTATTGTATAGCAACTATACTTTCCATTCGCAATACACGCATGGCATTTAAAACCGCGAGCAGTGTAACTCCCACATCGGAGAAAACCGCCTCCCACATTGTTGCAATTCCAGAGGCACCGAGTATCAGAAAAACAGCCTTGATGCCCAGTGCAAACAGAATGTTTTGCCATACAATTCTTCTTGTACGCTTCGCTAATTTAATTGCCGTTATAATTTTAGATGGCTCATCTGTCATAATGACAATATCTGCTGCCTCAATCGCTGCATCTGATCCAAGTCCACCCATGGCCATTCCTACATCTGCTCTGGCCAAGACAGGTGTATCATTAATCCCGTCACCGACAAAGACTATTTTTTCCTTCGGATGCTTTTCTTGATCCAGCTTTTCTATTTGTTCTAATTTGTTTTGTGGCAATAATTCAGCATGAACTTCATCTATTCCAAGCTTCCCACCAATTGCATTGCCCACCTTTTGTACATCACCCGTAAGCATGATTGTCTTTTTGATGCCTAATTGCTTTAAGTCCTGAATGGTCTTTTTGGCATCTTCTTTCTCTTCATCCGAAATAACGATATATCCCGCATATTGGTTATCGACAGCAATATGGACGATAGTACCGATATCTGTAGGTTCTTCAAAGGTAATTTGTCGTTGTTTCATTAGCTTCGCATTTCCTGCAAGTATTTTCTTCCTCTCTGCTGTCACTTCTACACCAAATCCAGAAATTTCCTCATAATTGGTTATGGCTTGCTCATGGATTTCGCCCTTATACATTGTCCGAATCGATTGCGCGATTGGATGATTAGAATGGCACTCTGCATATGCTGCATATTTTAATAAGTCATCTTGAGAAATATTTTTGGCCACATGGATTTTCGTTACTTGAAAAACACCTTTTGTTAACGTTCCTGTCTTATCAAAGACAACATATTTCACGCCGTTTAGCGCTTCTAAATAATTGCTTCCTTTCACTAATATCCCTGCCTTAGATGCGGCACCAATTCCTCCAAAAAATCCGAGCGGAATGGAAACGACTAATGCACATGGACAAGAAATAACAAGAAAGACTAGTGCTCGATAAATCCAATCAGAAAATGCGGCTCCGCTTATAAAAATGGGAGGTATGAAAGCCAATAAAAGTGCAACAATGACAACTACAGGTGTATAGTAACGCGCGAATTTAGTAATAAAATTCTCTGTTGGCGCTTTACGGTTACTCGCATTTTCAACGAGATCCAATATTTTCGCGACAGTAGATTCACCATATTCCTTTGTAACGCGTACCTTTAATAGTCCGTTTTGATTCACAAAACCGCTAAGGATTTCGCTGCCTTCTTTCAATGTACGGGGAACAGATTCACCAGTTAATGCAGAGGTATCGACCATCGAGTTTCCCTCTACGACAATACCGTCTAAAGGCACCTTTTCACCAGGTTTTATGATAATGATATCGCCAATTCGAACATCCTCTGGCGCTTTTTTTGTCATTGCATCTCCAATTAGCACGTTTGCATAATCCGGGCGAATATTCATTAACGCACTGATAGATTTTCTAGAACGATTCACAGCTATCCCTTGAAAAAGCTCCCCTACCTGGTAAAAGAGCATGACGGCAACACCCTCAGGATATTGCTTCACTGCAAAGGCACCGATTGTTGCTAAAGCCATCAAAAAATGCTCATCAAAAACCTGTCCTCTAAAAATATTTCTCACAGCCCGCCATACAATGTCTCCACCAACTATTAAATAAGCGATGATAAATATTGCTAATTCGATGAGTCCTGAAATGGGCGCGAACATTCCAATTGAGGTTAATATTGCACCGACGACTAATCGAACTAAAATTTTTTTATCTAAACTGCCGTGATCATGGTCATGATGATCTCGCTCCACTTTTTCCTTCGCAAGAATATGCGGCTCCAGCTTTTTTACTCTTTCCTTTGTATCTACAATGATCTTGTCGATTTGCTGCTCTTCCACTTCTAAGGAAAGGGTCTTCGTCGCAAAATTTACCGTGCTGGAATGAACCCCAGAAATATCCTTCACGCCCTTTTCAATTTTCAACGCACAATTTGCGCAATCCAGTCCCTCAAGGGTAAATTCTTTTTTTATAAATTTCCTTTGAATTGCTTCCATCGTTCCCCACTCTCCTTTTTCACGATGCGACAGCGGCGTAAAACTGTTTTTTTATATATAGTATTCATTATTTGCAGTCGATTTATGATAGGTAAATGCATATATGAACAATTAATCATATTTAATATTTGCTTTTATTATATGTATCACATTCCGATAATGTCAACAAAATAATAGACAATTTTAAATAATCGATAGTAACATCGCCAAATCCGAATTTTCATTGTTTTATACAGTGGATTTTTTTATACTAAAAGTAATAACAAATACGTAAATGCCCCTGCTCTAGCGTACGGAAGAGTGAAATTTTATATATTCCTAAAAGATAAGTAAGGTAATGAGGTGAAACTGATGAATGAGGAACATGATCCTATCCAAAGCTATGATCTAGACGAGGAAACATTATTTATGGTTTCTCAAACCTTTAAAGCGTTATCTGATCCAACCCGCTTAAGAATTTTGAACCTTTTATTTTCTGGTGAGCATTCGGTTAACGATATTGCCGAATCCCTATCCTTGCTTCAATCAACCGTTTCCCATCAACTGCGTTTTTTAAAAAATGTTAGACTTGTTAAATTCAGAAGAGAGGGTACGACCATCTATTATTCTCATGATGACGAGCATGTCATAGAATTGTTAAGAAAGGCTATTGAACATTCTTACCATACGTAAAAAAGAAGAAAATGCCTAACCCTTACAGAGTTAGGCATTTTCCTCGCTTTTCCCCGGATGAAATTGGTACTTGGAAAGATTAACAGACCAATGATGTACTTCAATTCCCTCCATCTGCAGAGCCATTTTTTGCTCATCGTCCTTTAAAGAAATTTCCCCTTTTGAACTGATTACCCGATGCCATGGAAGCTTATGTTTTTTGCTCATGGAATGGAGTATCCTTGCTACCTGTCTTGCCCCTCTTGGACTGCCGGCAAGCGCAGCAATTTGACCATAGGTCATCACTCTTCCCTCTGGAATGATACGAATAATACGGATTACTGCTTCTGTAAATGGTGACATATCGAGTCCTTTCAGCTTTTAGAAATCATCTAATTCTATTTTAAACTTTAAATGTAAAAACGGAAGCACTGTGTACTTCCGCCGGATTATTTCGCCTCATACAAATATATTTTCCAAGCTGCATCTTTGTCATCGAAGGATTTTAGAAAATGTAAGCCATCCTCCTCCGCATTCAATATTGGAACGGAGGATAAAATATATTTTCCGCCAAGCTTCTTGAATGCTTCTATATTTAAATCCAAATGATGAATTTTCTTCTTCGAATCCTTCCGAAAATCATATCTTTTACCTAATTCAGCAACAAAAATATAGCAGCGTCCTCCCCAAGTATCAAAATACTTTTTCAAAGCTTTGCTTTTATCAAGCTCACCAGCAATAATTTCCCGGAATTGATGCTTGTAGGATAATGGATAGAAATTATTATAAGTATCAATTGTGTAAAACCCATTATATTGTGCAATCGCCGGATGAAGTCCAATGCTTGCGACCCGATAGGATGATTTAGGCTTTCCAATATAATCGCTAATCTCCTTAAATTCATGAACTGCATAAAATTGTTTAAAGGATGGAGCACCAGCTACGCGATAATATAATTCCGGATTGCATGCACATAAAACGATAATTTGTACGATCAAACATACTTTTACAAACTCACGCCAGTTTCGTCCATATTTCCAAAGAATATATGCCCCAGACGCGAACATCATATAAATAATAAGAGGACGCAGAAAATGGAAGCGGGCAAAATTAAAAGTATTCAATAAATTAATTCTTTCTTTTAATGGCTCCCAGCCTTTATAGAACCAGAACGCATACCATAAGGAAAGTACGAAATTTAAAATAAATATGTATATATATCTTCTCGCGGTTTTCCACTCTCTGTCCTTCCATAGCTTCCAGAGGACGATAAACGATAGAGGGACAATTACTAATGTATGTAGCGTCATCACATGGGTATGCCCAAGAAAGTAATTTTTAAAGGTCAAACGAATCGAATGCCAAAATCCAAGCGTGGAGCTAACAAACTCATCTCTGCTAGTAGGTTCGGTTGGAAACACTAATGAGTAAACAAGCCGGTATTCTATCGCTAAATATAGCAAAGTCATAAAAACGATACTGCCTAAAAATTTAAAATTCCAATCCCTTTTTACAAGTAAGTCCCTTAGCCATAGAAGTCCTATCGCAACCAAAAAAAAGAAAAAGCCTAATACGAAACTGGAGTAGAAAGGCAACAATGTAAGAGTTAGCCATTCTCTCCAAGTTCCTTTTCGTTCCCGAATCGTTAAAAAAGCCCATAAGGCAAGTGGCTGCCCAAGGGTACTAAGCATCCCTGACGGCCACACCGGGGTAAGTGCAAAAGCTAATGCGACTAACACGCGAATTGGATAGGCATCTGCGGCTTGGACAAAATGCCTTTTTAACAGAAGATACATTCCTACAAAGGCAAAAATCCTGATTAACATCTGGCTAATACCATAAGCGATAATCGGCGAAAACCATTGATATAGCCATTGTATACCGCTAAATTCAGTTCCAAAGGCATTTCGCGGCAGCCCATTGATAATTTGCGGAATGGTCGCATTAAGCGGTCCGAAAAGCTGGCCGCTTTCCTTCAAGACTTTATACCAGGCAATATTGGAATCCATATTATCATGAACTCTTATATGGCTATTCTCACCTAAAATAAATGTAGGAGCGAGGAATACTATAAGAATAATTGCTGCAATGATTAATAACTTTTTTTCCTTCATCCAATATGAAGCAGTTTCTACATTCATTTTCGTTAACCACACACCAATCCTTTGAAGCTGTAAGTATAGACTCAACAATTTCTTACTTTCTGTTCTATACTATAATGTCCTCTTCCGCTTCCATTATTTGTTTTATTTTTTGTAATAAAGGCTTCCTTAAAGCAGGCTGTTTTAAGGCAAATTCTATATTGGTTAAAATAAAACCAAGCTTTTCACCGACATCATATCTCATCCCGTCAAACGCATAAGCATATACCTTCTGGCTGTGACTTAATTCCATGATTGCATCTGTCAGCTGAATTTCCCCTTGAACCCCGCTTTTTTGTTTTTCTAAAATCGCAAAAATTTCCGGAGTTAAAATATAGCGTCCCATAATGGCTAAATTGGACGGCGCATCTTCTATGGATGGTTTTTCCACAAAATAATCAACATCATATACTTTCCCATGCTGCTTAGATGGAGCAATGATTCCATACCGATTTGTTTCCTTTTGTGGAACCTCCTTTACCCCAACTACGCTGAAACCTGTCTGCTCATATATTTCCATTAATTGCTTCGTGCAGGGAACATCCGCTTGAACGACATCATCTCCTAGTAAAACAGCAAATGGCTCATCCCCGATAAACTTTCTGGCACACCAAATCGCATGTCCTAATCCTTTCGGTTCCATTTGTCTGATATAATGGATATTGGCCAATTTGGATGGTCTTTGCACGCCTTCTAATAAATCGAGCTTCCCTCTTTTTAGAAGGGTTAATTCTAATTCTGTCGCATGATCAAAATGATCCTCAATCGCCCGCTTTCCTTTTCCGGTAACAATAATAATATCCTCGATACCTGACTGGAATGCTTCCTCGACAATATACTGTATCGTCGGTTTATCCACAATCGGGAGCATTTCCTTTGGCATTGCCTTTGTGGCAGGCAAAAACCGTGTTCCAAGACCTGCTGCAGGAATAATCGCTTTCTTAATTTGTTTTTTCACGCATTTCTCCCCCAAATCGGACTTTATAAATGCTCTTTTCGGAAACTTTCCTGTCTAAAATAAGTTAGTAATTTTCCAATATGAAAAAAGCCTTATTATATATAATGATGATTTATTGTCCTTTAGTCCGTTTTTACAATAGCTCTTTTTGTAAACTCTTACATTTTAGAGACTAGCCATTTTAAGAGAAGATACCTTTGGATCAATCGAAAAACAACAAAATATATATATAAAACTGTCTAACACAATGTCCTCATTTGCCATTATGGCCATCTTTTCCAGACTTTTTTCATCTTCATCAAAAGAAAAGGGAATTATTTTGTATATAAAAAACAGACCACTGCAAGGGGAAAAAAGTTCAAAAAAAAAAAGCAGACAATTGTCTGCTTTTTTTTTGCCTCATTAACTTTCCGTCGCTTGTTTGGTAAAGGCTTGGTTGTTTTCTATTTCTTGAGGTGGATCGCCAACTGGTTTGACACGCTTCATGAAGAAGGCAAGAATCAAGGCAACTAGTGCAATACATACAGATATTTTGAAGGAATCATTAATACCTTCTACCATAGCCTGCATCCCTATATGCTGCTTCATTTCTGCTAACTGAGCCGGATTTAGTGCACCTGTTATCTTTTTCATTGCGGATACTTTCAATTCATTCGCATGTGTTTCAGAACGGTTTGTCATGATCGTAATTAACAATGCCGATCCAATCGCACCGGATACTTGCTGTAACGTGTTGTTCATTGCTGTCCCATGCGGATTGAGGCGCTGCGGCAATTGATTTAATCCGTTTGTCATAACCGGCATCATAACCATCGACATTCCGAACATACGAGCAGTATAAAGTAAAATCAACTCTGTATACGTAGTGGATAATGTTAAAGTGCTAAAGAAATAAGTTGTAATAATGGTAATGGATAATCCAATAATTGCTAAAACTCTGCCTCCAAATTTATCGAAAAGCTTTCCTGTGATAGGAGACATGAATCCCATTAAAAGGGCTCCAGGCAACATCATTAAGCCTGATTTAAGAGGCGAAATCCCTCTAATTTGTTGAATATACATCGGTAATAAGAGCATGGCTGAAAACATAGCCATCATTAATACAACAGAAATCGCGGATGATAATAGGAACATTGGATACTTATACACTCTAAACTCTAGCATTGGAACTGGTATCACTAATTGACGCCAAATAAAGAGAATCAGTGAAATACCTCCGACTATTAAGGTGAGATATACTTGCGGAGCATCCCATCCCTTATCACCTGCCGAGCTGAAGCCGTATAGAATGCCTCCAAATCCTAACGAAGACAAAATAAATGACAAGGTATCCAGCTTAATCTGCATTTTTTCTTTTTTATCTTTCAGTAAGAAGAAAGCAATTATTACTACTACAATGGCAATTGGCATAACAATATGGAAAAGTGTTCTCCAAGAATAATGCTCTACGATCCATCCGGATAATGTTGGACCAATTGCAGGGGCAAACACCATAACTAATCCGAATAACCCCATTGCTGCTCCCCGTTTTTCAATTGGGAAGGATGTTAACATTACATTCATTAATAACGGCATCATGATAGCTGAACCAGATGCTTGAACTAAGCGCCCTACTAACAGAACCCAATATTCTGGTGAAAATCCAGCAACAATCGTACCAATCGTAAATAAACTCATGGCAACTAAAAATAAATGCCGAACCGAAAACCGTTGGATTAAAAAGGCGGTTGCCGGAATCATAACCCCATTCACAAGCATATAGCCTGTTGCTAGCCATTGTACCGTTGGCATTGTTACATCAAAGCTGCTCTTAATGGACGGCAAGGCAATATTTAAAAGAGTTTCATTTAATATTGAAATAAATGCTCCAATCAAAAGGATAACGATAATCCCATATGGAGGTTTTTTTGTATCTAAATTGGATGTCTCCATTTTTTCTCCCCTCTCAATGAACCATTGGTTCATTTTTTTATACATTCGTTACAGCATAGTGAATATATTAAACCCCTGGTACAATTTTTGCAACAAAAAATTTCAGGAGTTTGGAGGCACCAATACAGTGGTTAGCAACTATGGCTGATTGGCTCTTCTTTTGCCATTCCCCCTCCGTTTATAAGCTCAATTCCCCAATATTTTTTGATTGAAAAATCATCATAATAATTAGGTTTGAGTTTACATTATGTTTGCGATAGTATGGAATTGGACTATCGGTCTAAATTATAGTAAAGGTGATATTCATGAATGATCGAAAGCAGCATGTGATGAAGGTAGCCCACCAGCTTTTTATTGAAAAAGGGTTTTTATCGACATCCATTCAAGATATTTTGCATTATAGCGGTATTTCAAAGGGGACATTTTATAATTATTTCCCTTCTAAAAATGAATTGCTCATGGCCATTTTTCATTCTGTTCATGAAAGGCTTGAAATAGAAAGAAATAAAATTTTGATTGGACAAGACCGTTCCGATATTAATATATTTATCCATCAAATAGAGCTGCAGATGAAATTAAATAAACAAAATAAGCTATTTTCCCTATTTGAAGAAGTTATGGTATCAAATGACAAGGATTTTAAGGATTTTTTTATCCATTTTCAGCTCTCCCAGCTTAACTGGGTTTTTCATCGTCTAGTGGATATTTATGGAGAGGAAAAGAAGCCTTATCTATTAGATTGTACTATTATGTTTACTGGAATCCTTCATCACCATTTTCATTACTTCTTTAAGCAAAAACAGCCTGGACTTTCCATTAATAAAGTAATTACTTATAGTGTAGATCGTCTTTCTAGCATCGTGGAAAATGTAGCTTCTAAAGGGGAATATTTATTTGAACCCGAGCTTATAGAAGAATGGTTTCCTTCCTTTAATCAGGCCCAAAAGGATTTTCGAAATTGTCTGGAGGAAACCGTGATTAATTTAAAGAAGATCATTCATAAAGAGCTTCCCCAAGAACATTTACAGATGCAATGGATGGAGTTGCTTAATTTCATTCGAGAAGAAGTGCTGCAATCGAAACAGCCTCGATTCTTCCTCGTGGAAAGCGTTATCGACTCTTTAATTAATTGTAAGCTTGAACCAACAGAAAAGGAACTTAGCAAGTTAAAGGAGCTTGTTCAAAAATATAAGAGAAAACTATAAGAAAGATTATATTTTAATAAGTCTGTTTTCGGATACATTGTTGGTTTTTGTAATTTGTTATAAATCCTGATTAAGACTAAGATTCGGGGCATCTTTTCTTATAAAGTTTCCTTGTTTTGAACCCAAATTAGGATATTAGCTAGATTTTTCGTATACATAATTAACAAAGTTTAAGAAAAGATACTTACATAAAATGTATCTTTTTATAAAAATTGCAGAGTATATAAATAGTCTTTAAGGAAAGGAGATGAAAAAGAATGTATATCATAAAGAAGGCATTTCTAATTGCGCCGCTGTTGTTATTACTTTTTGGACCCGCTGTCCATGCAGAACCTATGCAAAGCAGCCCTGATCAGCAAAAAAAGGTTGTGAAGCTAACCAAGCAGCAGCAGGAAGAATTATCAAAACTGCAGATCGATATTCTAAGCAAGAAAAAACAGCTTATTATGAAATATGTCGAATACGGTGTTCTTCCAAAGGAAAAAGGCGATAAAATCCTTCGCGGATTAGATGAGCGTTATCAGGAAATGAAAGAACATGGATATGTCCCACACTGGAATAAGATGCATCATCATCATCATCATCATCATCACGACCATGACCACGATGATTAACAAAATTACATTCATTACATAAGAACCAATGAAACTGACCCAATCCAAATAAGTTTCATTGGTTTTTTTTGGTCAAATATGGTTCCAAGTACCATATTTTGTATACTTTAAATTTTTCATTTTTTTCCGATATAAAAAGAGAAGTAATAGATATTATATCTAACTCCATTATACAATTACAAACCAGAAAGGATCTTGCAGATGAAATCGATTAAGGTGAAAATTGTTAGTATGTCGCTGCTATTGCTGGCTATTCCTGCACTAATTATTGGACTTGTCGGCTTTTTCCAAGCGAAACAGCATCTTAATGAATTGGGACAAACAAACTTAAAAAATGGCGTGAAGATGGCCATTCAAATGGCTCAGGGATTAGATGAAGAAGTTTCAAAAGGTCATATTCCCCTAGAAGAAGCTCAAGAAGAAGTGAAAACCGCCCTTATAGGTCCAAAAAATGCGGATGGAACACGGACTATTTCAAATAAGATTGATTTAGGGAAAAACGGGTACTTCTTTATTTTGGATGAGAAAGGTAATGAGCTTGCCCATCCATCCTTAGAAGGGAAAAATGTTTGGGACTCTAAGGACCAAAACGGAAAATATTTTATCCATGAATTATTAAAAAAAGCCAAGGCTGGCGGAGGTTTTGTCAGCTATGATTGGCCGCTACCAAATAATAAATCGAAACAAGCGGAAAAGACTACCTATAGTGAAGTAGATCCTAATTGGGGCTGGGCCATTTCTGCAGGAACCTATTCCATGGACTTTAATAAGTCAGCGGATGCAATATTATATATTCTTTTAATTACATTGGCGATTGCTTTAATAGTCGGTAGTATTATCACGCTTCTATTTTCCAAGCATCTGGCTACACCAATTAAAAAACTTTCAGTGCAAATGGGACAATTGGCGAGTGGAAATCTTTCAACTGAAACTGTAGAAGTAAAAAGAAAAGACGAAATTGGTCAGTTAATGAGCTCGATGAATTTTATGAAGGAAAAGCTCCGGAATATGATTCTGGACATTACGAAGGTTTCCGATCATGTGACAAGTCAAAGTGAAGAATTAACACAGTATGCGGATGAAGTGGGAATTGGTACAACGCAAATCGCCACCACCATGCAGGAGCTGTCCAATGGGGCTGAAGAGCAAGCTAATTCGGCAAGCACCCTTCTAGAAAAAATGAGTGATTTCTCTCAAACTATCATGCAAGTAGCAATGGATGGAGAGAACGTCAAAGAAAATTCAAAGCAAATGCTAACGATGACCGAAGATGGTGGAAAAGATATGTATCAATCCGTCAAGCAAATGCATGTAATCGATGAAAGAATCAAGCAATCATTAGAAATGGTAAAAGGTTTAGATAACAAGACCTCTCAAATTACTGATTTAGTAAACGTGATTAAAGAGATATCAGAACAAACAAATCTATTATCGTTAAATGCAGCAATTGAAGCGGCACGTGCCGGAGAACACGGAAAAGGGTTTGCGGTAGTTGCGGATGAGGTGCGTAAATTGGCGGATCAAGTTACACAATCTATTACAAACATCACCTCCATCGTTGCGGATATTCAAAATGAATCTACCCAAGTAGTGGACACTTTAAAGGATAGTTATCAATTAGTAACCGACGGTACTAAACAAATTAATGTTACCGGAGAAACCTTTAAAAAATTAAAGGATACGATTGAAAGCTCTAGTAAACAGGTAGAAAGTATGGCCGCATCCATGTTTAATATATTAGATAACACTAGAGAAATAAATGAATCAATTGATACCATTGCTTCTGTTTCAGAAGAGACTGCTGCCGGTGTTGAAGAGGTAACAGCAACCACAGAACAGTCCAGCAGCTCTATGGAGGAAGTTGCAAAAACAGCAAAAATGTTAGAGAAGCAAGCTGCAAATCTAAATGAAATGGTTCAAAGATTTAAATTTTAAACCTAAAATGACCACCCTTCGCAGTTCAATAGGGTGGTCATTATTTTCATATCCAATTTTCAGCGAGTTATAAATACTTAAAATAAATATACACCATGGAAATTGCCACACTAATGATCATAATCGGCAATCCTATTAATGAATACTTAATGAAAGAAATCTTATGTCCTTCTTTCCCTGCCATTCCTGCAACAATCAAGTTGGCACTTGCACCTATCAATGTTCCGTTTCCTCCTAAGCACGCCCCCAAAGCAAGACTCCACCATAATGGCTCCAAATCGTGAATCCCGAGCGATCCCATTTGCTCGATTAAAGGGATCATAGTTGCGACGAATGGGATATTATCCACAAACGCGGAAGCTATAGCACTTAACCATAATATCAAGAAGGACGTGGAAGTTTCGTTGCCGCCAGTTAGATTAATAGTGTATGTGGCAACCTTCGCAATTACTCCTGTCTCAACCAATCCTGAAACGAGGACAAAGAGACCTACGAAAAAGAAGATAGTTGTCCATTCTACTTTTGAAAGAGCACTTTCTAGATGGCTCTCCCCTGCCAAAATCAACAATATAAATGCTCCCAATAAGGCAACAGTTGCGGACTCAACATGGACCATTTGATGGATAAAAAATCCCGCAATCGTTAGCCCCATCACGATTAATGATTTTATCATCAAGGTTTTATCCGCAATTTCATCTTTTTCATTAAGCTGCATAATTCGTTCTCTTGTTTTATCCGAAACATGAAGCCCTTTCCGATAAAACAGTACAAGCAGAATCATCGTAACAACCATGATGACAAGGACAATCGGCGCCAAATTCGTAATAAAGTCCATAAAGGTAATGGATTCAACCGCACTTCCTATCATAATATTTGGAGGATCGCCAATCATTGTAGCCGTTCCTCCAATATTGGACATGAGAATTTCTGAAATAAGAAATGGCATTGGATTTATCCCAAGCTGTCTTGTAATGCTGAAGGTAATAGGAACCATCAAGAGAACAGTTGTAACATTATCTAAAAATGCCGAACCCACCGCGGTAATAATGGAAAGTACAATGAGGATAGACAGCGGCCTTCCTTTTACTTTCTTTGCTGACCAAATAGCAACATACTTAAATACTCCTGTTTCTGCAGTAATGGAAACAATAATCATCATTCCGATTAATAGACCGATTGTATTAAAATCAATATGGTGAATGGCAGACTCTTGGTTCACAATTCCAAATACGACCATCAATCCTCCACCAAGCATCGCAATGATCGTACGATGGATTTTTTCAGAAATGATTAATCCATAGGTTAAAAAAAAGATAATAATAGCAATAAGTGCTTCGTTAGACATAAGCTTCCCCTCTTCTCTCTTTATTTTCTTTTTTCTAAGATAGTATTTCCTTCACATAGAATAACAATCTCTATTATCAATCAGGAAAAATTATCCAAATGAACACAAAAAAGGAGCCCTAAATGACAGGCTCCTCCGATATTGCACGTACTTATTCAATTGGCACTATCATATCAAAAAATTCTTTTTTTCGCAACCTCTTTCCATTATGATATTGATATCACTAGTAAATGTGTTCCATAAAATTTATTTTTAGCTATTAGGGAAAAATACTTTAAGATGTTTGTTCTTAATCAGGAGAGGATAAGTATGATGAAAAAGCAATTAGCTGTATTTGGACTTGGGCGCTTTGGAGGCAGCCTTGTACAAGAGTTTCACGAGTTGTCTACTGAAGTACTAGCAGTTGACAAAGATATGGATAAAGTGAATGAAATGGCACAATATGCAACTGCAGCAGTTCAAGCCAATACAATCGATGAAATGACTTTAAAAAACTTAGGTATTCGTAATTTTGACCTGGTTTTTGTATCCTTTGGAGATGATATTGAGGCGAGTATTCTCACCTCGTTATTGCTGAAAGACATGGGAGTAAAAGAGGTTTGGGCCAAAGCTCAAAATAACTATCACGAAAAGGTGCTGGCTAAAATCGGTGTCGATCGCATCATTAACCCGGAAAGGGATATGGCAAAAAGAATTGCCCACCATGTCGTATCTGAAAAAATATTGGATTATATTGAGCTGTCAAAGGAATATGGAATCGTTGAAATTATGGCAACCGAAAAAATTCACCTTCAAACCTTAGCCGATTTAGATGTTCGCGCAAAATATGGATGTAATATCGTCGCCATAAAAAGAGGAGCAGATATTGTAGTTTCTCCAATGGCACAAGATAAAATATTTAAAGGCGATGTGCTGATAGTCATCGGAAAAAACGAAGATATTAACAGATTCGAGGAAGAAGGTGTCTAAAATAAAACATAAGGTTATACACCTAAGCCCTTCCCAGCTTCTTATTTTCGTGTTTTTCACGGCAATTCTTTTAGGAACCTGCCTATTAAAATTGCCCATAGCATCCTTCCATTATGTTCGATGGGTAGATGCTTTATTTACTGCAACTTCCGCAATGACAGTGACTGGTCTTTCCACCATCGATTCAGCAAAAGAATATACCATGTTCGGTCAATTTGTTATTGTATCCTTAATTCAATTAGGCGGCTTAGGAATCGTTTCCTTTGCCCTCTTAATTTTTATTATGCTTGGCAAAAAGATAGGGCTAAAAGAACGTATTCTTATTCAGCAAACCCTTAACCAAACATCCTTAGGCGGTGTCATAAAACTCGTTCGCAATTTATTTCTGTTTTCCTTTGCAATTGAATTTATTGCTATGTTGTTTTTATCGATTAGGTGGATCCCTGAGTACGGGTTTTGGAAAGGTGCTTTTTACAGCTTCTTCCACTCTATTTCCGCATTTAATAACGCTGGATTTGCACAATGGTCCGACAATTTGATAGGTTACGTTGGTGATCCTATCGTAAATATTGGCATAACAGGTCTCATCATCCTTGGAGGAATCGGTTTTACTGTTTTATCTGATATTTGGTATAAGAAAAGCTTTCGCAAGCTTAGTCTCCATTCGAAGATTATGATTATCGGAACAATCGCGACCAATTTACTTGCAATGGCATTTATTTTCATCCTGGAGTATCATAATCCGCTTACCTTGGGTCCCTTATCTACTTCAGATAAAATATGGGCTTCCTATTTTCAAGCGGTGACAACTAGAACAGCTGGTTTTGAAACTATTGACATTAGTGGTTTAAAAGAGCCAACTGCTTTAATATTTTTATTATTAATGTTTGTTGGAGCAGGCAGTGCCTCAACAGGAGGCGGGATTAAATTAACCACATTTATCGTAATAGTTCTTTCTGTTATTACTTTTATTAAAGGAAAAAAGGATATTGTATTAGCAAAACGATCTATTTCCTATTCCATATTATTAAAGTCTTTAGCCATATCAAGCATTGCATTACTTGCAATATTAATTTCCGTATTTATTTTATGTATTACTGAAAAGGCCCCTTTTCTAGTAGTATTATTTGAAGTTATTTCAGCATTTGGAACGGTTGGTCTAACGATGGGATTAACTACAAAGCTAACCATTATCGGCAAACTAATCATTGTGATCATGATGTTTATAGGGAAACTTGGACCGTTAACTCTCGCTGTTTCCATTGCAAAATCGGAATCGGCAAGCATTCGTTATCCACATGAGGACATATTAACGGGGTGAACCGCTCTAAAAAAGGTGCATAAGAAGCTCCTGGTGATTTCCAGGGCTTCTTATGCACCTTCTCTGTTATGATAATTTAAATTTTGATATTACTACCTGCAATTCATCCGCTAAGTGTGACAGGGATTCAGCAGAGCTAGTGATTTCCTCCATCGTTGCCAATTGTTCTTCTGAGGCAGCTGCATTTTCCTGGCTTCCTGCTGCAACCTGCTCCGAAACCTCTTTCGCATGCTGAATGGCTGTAACAATCTGTGACGTAATTGCCTGAATTTCCTCTACAGAGGACGAAACATCCGCTACCTTACCCGTTACGCTATCTATTGACTTCGCAATTTTTGTAAAGGATTCATTCGCTTCCGTTGTATAGGAAAGCCCTGTTTCGACTTTTTCATTTCCAGATTCCATGGATAATACAGCCTTTTTCGTTTCATCCTGAATTACTGTAATCATTTTTGAGATTTGCTCGGAGGATTTGCTTGATTCCTCTGCTAATTTGCGAACCTCATCCGCAACTACAGCAAAGCCTTTTCCTTGCTCTCCGGCACGTGCAGCTTCAATAGCAGCATTTAATGCCAAAAGATTTGTTTGCTCTGCAATACCTGTAATAATATCGGTAATTCTTCTAATCTCATCTGAACGCTGTCCTAATGTATGGATTATTCCTGTTGCTTCTTCTACCGAAACATGAATTTCATTCATTTGCGTAACCATATTTGCTATAGTGTTTGCACCGTGGCCGGCAAGTGTTCTTGTTTCTTCTGAGGTTCGAAGCATATCTTCACTGGCATCTGCAATTTGATCCATTCCTTGTGCCATTTCTGAAACCGAAGCCGATACCTCAACAAATGTTTGCAGCTGACGTTCTGTTCCTTCCGAGTTTTCCGTGATAACTCGAGTTACTTGCTCTGCGGCGCTAGTACTTTGTTGCGCACTTGCTGTTAGCTGCTCCGAGCTTGAAGCAACCTGTAAGCTCGAATCCGAAACCTGCCGTACAACAGAAGAAAGATCTTGAACCATTTTGTTAAAGGAATCCGCTAGTTCTCCAATCTCATCTCGGTTTTTTACCTTCAACGGCTCAACGCTTAAGTCCCCCTTAGCTACTTGCTTCATTACATTGGATACTTTTTTAATTGGATTGGAGATGATACGACCAATAAATATCGCAATGATTATCGATATAATAAAGGTTACAACAGTGATAATGATTAATAACTGTTGGGTTTTATTAACTGTTTCATTCGTATTCTTATTCACTTTTACTAGCTCGTCCTCATGAAGCTTCGTAAGAGCCTCAATACTTTGCTGAAATGTAAGTGTAAGGTCCTTAACAGTGTTATTAGTATACTCCGTTAATTCATCTTGTTTATTATCATTTTTTAATTGCACTTGATGCTCAATAGCTGCATAATACTTGTCATCTGTCTCATCAATAGTGGAATAGAGTCTTTTTGCTACAGAGTTTTTTTCTAATACACCTAATTTTTTCATCGTATCTTGGTAATGATCGTTTGCCACTTGATACTGATTATAATAAGTCGGACTTCCTGTAAGAAGATACCCGCGAATACTTGAGCTTTGCTTATAAAAAAGTGTTTCAAGCTGGTTCGCTAAATTAACCTTTTTAGAGGTAACGTTAATTAAATTATCATACGTTTTATTAACATTAGTTAATTGAAAATACGACATCCCCGCTAAAATACATAGTAATAAAATGACGGAGCTAAACCCTAAGATGATTTTTTTCTTAATGGTCATTTTCATGAAGTGTTCTCCCTTACAATTTTTAGTCTCTTATTTATTATTTCGACAATATTTGCAAAATGTTTAGAGAGTTTTTAAAACAAAAGGATGAATTAGAAATAAACATTAATATCATATTAAGGATAAAACGATTTGGTATACGGAGGATTTTGGGATGAGTGACGACATTAGACTGAGGCCTTTAGAAAGAGAAGATTTGGAATTTATTCATAAACTTAATAACAATGCAAAAATTATGTCCTACTGGTTCGAGGAGCCATATGAAGCCTTTGTGGAGCTGCAAGATTTGTATGATAAGCATATTCATGATCAAGGAGAACGAAGGTTTATTTTAGAAAAAGATGATGAAATGGTTGGGCTCGTAGAATTAGTGGAAATTGACTACATCCATAGACGGGCAGAATTTCAAATCATCATCGACCCGAAGCATCAGAACCACGGATATGCCAGTACCGCGACAAAAATGGCAATGGATTATGCCTTTTCCGTCTTAAATATGCATAAGCTCTATTTAATTGTGGATTCAACAAATGAAAAGGCTATCCATATTTATAAAAAAGCGGGGTTTCAAGAGGAAGGAGAGTTTATTGATGAATTCTTTGTGGATGGAACGTATCATAATGCCATTAGAATGTGTATTTTTCAAAAACAGTATTTGGAATTACAATAAGTGTTGATTTTTTTGATCGTTCACCTTTTCCAAAAAACAGAGAACATCCTGATAGAAGAAGAGCCAGGTGGAGAAAACTTTTCGTGTTTTCCCTCCGTTTTTTGGAAGAATAAAAAAGTAGTAGTTTTATATTTCTAACCTTCCACATAAAATGTACAAGTTCGTTACTTGGAGGGAATGCGATTGTTAAGTGGAGGTTTACTGCTCAGTTATGTTTTTTTAGGGTTAACATTAGCGGCTCCGATTGGACCAGTTAATTCCGCTGAAATTGATAAAGGCATCAAAAACGGTTTTTTTCATGCCTGGATGGTTGGGGCCGGAGCGGTGGTTGCGGATGGAATCTTTATGCTTGTTGTCTATTTAGGATTTACCAACTTTATAAATATTCCCCTTATTCAAGTTTTTTTATGGCTTTTCGGTGCATTTGTTTTATTTTATACCGGAATGGAAAGTATCGTTAGCGGGAATAAGCTCACGCTTGATAATGATCGCAACAAAGATTCTTTATTCACCTGTTTTTTCACAGGCTTTGCGATGTCCATTACGAATCCATTATCGATAATGTTTTGGATAGGCATATATGGTTCGGTTTTAGCAAAGATTGCTACGAAATATGGACCTGTTGACACCATTATTTGTACAAGCATGATATTTCTGGGATTAGTGCTTTGGGACGTCTTTATAGCTATTCTGTCGAGCGGTTCCAGAAAGTTCCTTCATACAAACTTCCTGAAGATTATTACCTATGTTTCAGGTATATCCATGATTGCATTTGGAATCTATTTTGGCAGTCAAGGGATTAAAGCATTGTTTTTCTGAGGCCATTTTCGTATAGGTTTTCATTGAATCTTATAAATCCTAGTAGTCCTAGCTCGAGGCATCTTTCCTTAGGAAAAACATTCATTACCGAAAATCGGATCAATATTAAGATTATTTTCTGACCAAGATACAAAGTTAAGGAAAAGAGCCTTTTTTAATTCCATTTCTATTACATATTAAGACCTTCTTTGACAAAGAGTATTATTAGTCAGAAGGAGGTTTGTATTTTGGGGAATGCAAAGAAGAAAAGCCAGATGGCCCACGGAGACATGAAATGGTGGCAATTATCGTTGATCGGAGTCGGCTGTACAATCGGAACAGGCTATTTTCTCGGCTCGAGCATCGGAATTAAAACAACCGGGCCCTCTATTGTTTTTTCCTTTCTTATAGCTGCAATCGGCACTTATATTGTATTTAATATGCTTGCCAAAATGACTGCCGCGGATCCACAGGAGGGTTCTTTCTGCTACTATGCGAAAAAGGCATACGGAGGCTGGGCGGGATTTTCATCCGGGTGGAATTATTGGTGTTCCAATATCTTAATAATGGGCAGCCAATTAACCGCCTTGTCTATTCTATCGCGATTTTGGTTCAGCCAGGTTCCACTGTGGGTCTTCGCTGCCGGCTATGCGATTCTTTCTGTCATCGTTGTGCTAATGGGGACTAAGGGCTTTGATAAAATCGAAAACATATTAGCCGTTCTTAAAACTGCAGCCATTATCATGTTTATCATATTAGCAGCTGCCGCCATTTTTGGCTGGATAAACGGACAGGATCACCACCCAAGATTGCCTGACTCGGCAAATGACTTGTTTCCCCATGGATGGAAAGGCTTTGGTGCTGCACTAATATATGCCTTTTACGCTTTCGGCGGAATTGAAGTCATTGGCCTTATGGCGATGCAACTGAAAAAGAAAGAAGAAGCTCCAAAAGCAGGAACTATAATGCTGATTGTTCTAACGATTATCTATGTTCTTTCACTTGGACTTGCTGTTTGCATGGAATCCTATCATGCTTTTCGTGAAGACGAAAGCCCATTTGTAAAAGCGATGGAGGATTACCATCTTCCTTTTTTTCCACATGTCTTTAATGCTGCCATTATAATTGCCGGTTTCTCCACCATGACCGCATCCTTATTCGGAGTAACACAGCTGCTAGTTACATTAGCTGACGATGGAGATGCACCAGCTTTTTTTGCAAAAAAATTAAAGAAGTGGAAGGACCTTCCCCTCCCTTCTCTTGGGCTAGCTACAGCGGGTCTGCTTATGTCCATTATTACTGCGTTGCTATTACCTGGGAAAATATATGAATATATTACAACCGCAGCCGGCATTTTGCTTTTATTTAATTGGTTCTTTATTGTAATTTCTGCTTATCGACTTTTGAAATTAAAAAAATGGGAAATAACACTTTCTATTATAGGAATTCTTTTCCTTTTGAGTGCTATCGCAGGGACTTTATTAGAAAAAGAAATTCGACCTGGCCTATATGTTAGTGTTGGTGTAGTAGTTGTCATAGTGTGCGTGGCTTTTATTAAAAGTAAAAAATCCAAGCAGGTGTCGAGCAGCTAATTTATTGGTTTTCTTGAATACAGAGTACTTACACTCGCTTATTTTCGCGAAAATGGCTTCTAATACGGCTGTTTACGTGGTTTTTATAATAGGAAAGCGCCAGATTCTCGCATGATTTTGCATATTCTCGCGAAAATGGGACCTTTTCTCGTGAATTTTACGTATATTCTAGCAAAAATGAAGCTTATTCTCGCGAATTTCATGTATAATCTCGCGAATCAAGACTTTAGACCTACACACAACCAAATGGGATAAACTATCTTTATTTATAATAAAACTAGTGGATTCTCCATTGAAGTATTGATTGAGATAAAGGTGATACAGGTACCATTACTGAAATTAGAACCGGTGAGATGTTCAAAAATAGTCACATAAATACCCTTCTCATTTTCGAAGGGTATTTGATTATCTAAAGCTACAATTATAATCGATACAGCTTATACAAGCATTCGTTAGATAATTAAAAGCTTTTTATCCTTGCCAATGCTCACGTGTAATACTGTATAAATTGTGATGTTCCCATAGACCATTGATTTTTAGATAATATTCAGAGTAACCATCATACCGAAATCCCACTTTTTCTAAAACTCGAATAGAACCTACGTTTCGAGGCATAACCGCTGCTTGAACCCTATGTAATCCAGCAGATCCAAATGCGAATTGGATTGCCAACCGAACAGCTTCTGTAGTAAATCCCTGTCCATTATACTCCTCATCTAGGAAGTACCCCATTGTACAGCTTTCCCATGCTCCTCGAACAACATTACTTAAACTAATTCGTCCCATAAGCTGATTACTTCTTCTCAAGAAAATTCCAAAGCTATATCCAGAATCACTTTCCCAATTCCTTTGTACTTTCTCTAATATATCCCGTTGACCTTCTAAAGTATAATGAGAATGGGGAGCAATTGGTTCAAAAGTCTGGAGGAATTCTTTATTTCGCAATCGCAAATCTAGCAGCGCATTAAGGTCTTGCATAGTTAATCTCCTAATATAAATACGTTCAGAATCTAATCGCATGCTATCACCTCTATAAATTTTACCTGGCACTTTAGAATAGCATAATATATTTTTCCTTGTCCCTTAAAAAGCAAAGCTAGCTCTGATTCAAACATTAATTACCATAACTAAACCAAAAAAGTTGGAATCTATTAAATTCCAACTCGGTTCATTCACATTTTACAAATCATTTAAATTTTCCCACTCGTCTCTTAAAATTCCCATCATAATAACATCATATCTTTTTCCATCTCGATATACCATAGACCTCTTTCTACCTTCCGGCTGAAAGCCAACCTTCTGATAGGCTTTAATTCCACCCTTATTGTATTCTATAACTTCCAAACCTATACGATCTAAATTTAGTTCATTGAATGCATATTGAAGGATGAGCTTTATTGATTCAGTCCCGTAACCTTTATTACGGAATTTGGAGTCACCAATTCCAACGGCTAGTATTCCTGTTCTATTATTCCACTCCATGCTATGGATGCTGACAAAGCCTATTAATGTATCATCTGAAATAGTTCTAATACGGAAATACACTTCATTCGCCGATATTTTCTCGTCGGTTACTAGCTGCTCCTTCGTTTTGGGATATGCATATTCCGTATCTACGTTACGAAGATATTCAGCGTCTTCCATCCAATATATCATAACCTCTGCATCTTCTTCTCTCACTGCTGTTAATTTTACTCTGTTTCCATTGAATAGATTCGAGTTCACTGTCATCCTTTTTCCTCCAAAGCAACCTTAATCGATAATTAAAATACCTTTATTAAAAAGGCTACTTTAATTAGCTATATTCATTGTAACGATAAGTCAATATATTAAATTCATAGGTTACTTCTTGTATTTTTCTTTATATTCTTCTTCTAAAATAGCCATTAAAATGGAATCATGATATTTAAAATCATAGTATAATGCATCTCGCTGAATGCCTTCCTTTTTAAAACCAATCTTTTCATAAACTTGATAAGCTTTCTCATTATAAGCAAAGACATTTAGTTCAATTCTATGCAAATTTAATACTCCAAATCCATGTTCAAGAAGTAGTTGAAGCGCTTCTGTACCATAACCTTTCCCTCTATTCACTTGATTTTCAATAGAAATTCGTATATTCGCATTTCGATTTAGATGATCAATAGACTGGAGGGCAATGTCTCCAATTACTTGATTTGTCTCCTTAGCGATAATAAGCAGTAAAATACTTGTTGTCGTGTCTTTCGATTTTCTTTCAAGATAATCGTAAATTTGTTCTCTTGTAAAAATAGCTTGTGTTCCTGTTAAACGACGAGTCTCTGGATTAAAAAGAGTTTCTAAATATATGTCCGTATCCTTTATACTAATAGGCTTTAAATATACGAGATTTCCTTCTAAGATTCTTTTTTGTTCATGATTTTTCATAGTTTTTTCTCCCCTTTTGACTTATAATTTTGACTATATCAAGAAATTATCATGATAAAAATATACAATTCTCTCTTTTTTTAAAGGACAGATAGGAGAAATATATGTTACCTAGGTTCCGTCAGCTAGAAAAAGATATCCCTCATTATGTTAGTATTTATGAATATTACAAGCATGAAATAGTTACTGGAAATATTCCTGATAATAGTCGTTTACCATCCATTAGAAAATTAGCAGATTTTTTAGGATTAAGTACAACCCCAGTAGAAATAGCATATAATCAACTTGTTGCGGAGGGGTTTATAGTCAGTAAGCCCAAAAGTGGTTTCTACGTAGAAAAGCTGGAAGATATCATTTCGTTTACAGTAGATGAACCACTAGATACAACGTCCAATCTCTTACCTAGAAATCAACACTATGAGTTTGACTTTCACATTTCTAAAAATGATTTCAGTTTATTTCCTTTTAGTGAATGGAGACGTGTTTATAATAGATCTTTGATTTCCTCCGAACAAAATCTATTATTTTATGGGGATCCCCAAGGTGAAAAAGGTTTAAGAGAACAAATTTCTATCTATTTAAGAAAATATAGAGGAGTAATATGTAAACCTAATCAAGTAGTAATAGGAGCAGAACAACATCATTTATCCGCTTTACTTGCTCATATTTTAAAGCAACAGTCTCAAAGTCATATTGCAGTGGAGGACCCGGGATATTTGTTAATACCAGAAACATTTAAACTTAATGGGTATAAGGTGAGTCCTATTCGACTAGAAAAAGATGGCATTTCTGTCACAGAACTTTATAACAGTGGAGCAAGACTTGCTGTTGTGTCTCCCTCCCATCAATTTCCCAAGGGAATGATTATGCCAATTGCCAAAAGACTGCAGTTACTAAAATGGGCTAGAGAAGTAAATGGCTACATTATCGAAGATGATTATGATGGAGAATTCAGGTATCACGGAAAGCCAATCCCTTCCTTACAAGGTCTTCAACAAGGGAATAATGTTATTTATTTTGGGAGCTTTTCTCAAGTTCTTGCACCAGCTATTTGTGTAGCTTATATGATTTTACCCGAGGAATTATTGCCAATTTTTACAGGCTTAAAAAATACGATTCTATTTGAACAGGGCTCATCCAGATTACATCAACATGCTTTACAATCATTTATAGCAGAAGGTTATTTAGAAAAACATATCCGTAGAATGAGGATAATATACAGAAGGAAGCATGATAGTCTACTTTTTGCTATTAAGAAATACTTTGGAGAAGATGCGAAGGTACTTGGGACTGATGCAGGATTTCATGTTCTTCTGATAGTGAACAGTCCTAAAACAGAAGATGAAATGATAACGTTAGCAAAGGAAAATGGAATAAGAATAGCTTCGTCATCCTTTACGTGGATTAACAAAGATTGCTATCCTGGGAAAGAATTTATTATCGGTTTTGCCGGTATGAATGAGAATAAAATGGAAGAAGGAATAAAATTGTTAGCAAAGTTATGGTTAAATGCATAACCATTTGCTACATTACTTAAGATCGAAGTAAAAGTTAAAAAGAGAGCTGACAGATTAATCTGCTGGCTCTCCTTTTGTTAGATTATATAATTACTTTAAAATGGAAAGACTAAATTAATTTTTATAATTATATAGGGAAAAGCCTATTCCACTATAATTCTCATTAAAAAGTCGCAAATACAGTTATATGCCAGCATTTCATTTTCTTTTTTGGAAAATCCATGTCCCTCATCATCAAAGACAACATATTTTACAAACACTCCATTTTTCTTTAAGGCTTCTACCATTTGGTCTGATTCCGATTTCTTTACTCTCGGATCATTCGCTCCTTGAATGATTAACATAGGCTTAAGCATATTTTCTACATAAGTAATAGGGGATTGTTCTATTAATCGCTCCCGATTCTCTACCGGATTACCTATCCAAGAATCCATTCTTTCTTTCCAGTGTTCTGGGCAGCATTTAATAAATGTAAATAGATTAACTGGACCACACATATCGATACATGCTTTAAATTTATCTTGGTGTCTTCCAAATAGTAGCAGAGATAAAAATCCACCGTAACTTGCCCCAAAAAGTATTAATTTTTCGGAATCAATCTTTCCTAGCTGTGCAAGAGCCTCGATACCTGACAATACATCTAACCGTGGACCTCCTCCCCAATCTCCTTCAATCATTTTTAGAAATGAAGTTCCATAGTTAGGCGTCCCTCTAAAATTTGGTGCAAAAATATGGAATCCATTATAAATTAAAAATTGGAAGAATCCATCGTAATAAATTTGTTCATTATACTGCGGACCACCATGTGGATATATTATCGTATGGCCATTCCACTTTCCCTGTTTCGCTTGATAAAACATCCCTTCAATTTCCAAGCCATCGAACGATTTATATTGTATACGTTCTGGCTTCACTAAGTCATCTTCTGGCACAAAAGGAACTTGATTTTTAATTAATTCCTCCCAATCCCTATCAGTATTCATTCGATATAAAGTGATAGGCTTTGTAGAAGAAGAACCAGCTGTATAAACCTTTCCGCTACCACCTATAGCAAATTGTTGAATGGTGTCCATTGGTGCTTTTAAATCTACTAAGCTCTTATCGTCCATATTATATACATATAGCCGATCGATTGGACCGCTCCGCGACTGTAAATAGATTTGATTTTCACTTGTAAAGTATTGAATTTTTTCAATATCTTGTTTATCTATATATAAAACCTTTTCGAATAATCCAGTCGAAACATCATAGCTTGCTAAATAATTGAACTCTTCGTTATAATTTGTTGTAAACAAAATTCTGTCCTCTGTCAAAAAACATAGGTCTGACACACGATATGTTTGTTCAGCATTAGGAATTAACTCTATTTCCTGGTCTGCCTTCTTTAGACAGATTTTCATATTACTATGATTGTATCTTATAAAATAAGCGATATCCTTCCCATTTGGACTAACCCCCATCAAATGGGTTTCCGCCCCATATCCTATGTGCAGCAATTCCTCTTTATTGGCATGAAGATCATACGAAAATATTGAAAGGTGTATAGGATTATCTTTTGTAGATGTGTAATAGAGCTTAGAGCCATCTTCGGAAAAGGCACCGAAAAAATAACGGCAATCTTGTTCTACACAAATATCCTTCCAATTCTCACCGTTATCATCGATTGAGTAGATATGCATATTTTCATTTCCATCTTTATCACTGGTGAAATAAATATTTGAATCATTGCCCACTGCAATAGACTCTATAAATTGATTATGAGAGCTGAGTTGCTGTTTTATTTCTGTATTTTTCAGATCCATTTTCCATAAATTAAAAGACCCAGTCGTATTCGTACCATAAACTATATAAGATTCATCTTGACTAACGGAGAAAGCTGAAATCGAAAATGGCTTCATAAATTGCTCTAACGATACTCTTTTAGAAGTTATCATTTTATCTTACTCCTTCGTTATTATTTTTTCCTGGCTAGTTACATTCCTGCAAAATAAAGAAATCACCTTTACTGTATTCATAAGATCCTCTATATCCATACATTCATCATATCCATGAACACGGTTATTGGTTGTTCCTGGTCCGTAATTAATCGCTGGAATACCATTTTCTATAAACCAACGGGCATCCGATTGTCCCATGACGCCAATTACAGGAAGCTCCTTGCCATTCAATGCTTTACTTGCATGCTGCAATGCTAGAATTAGTGGATGATTCTCCTCTGTAATAGTAGGATTGGTCTCTAAAACTCCCATCTTCTCTACGACAATATTCATTTGAGGATCCTCAGCTTGCAGTTCATCAATCATCGTTTGTATTCTCTGTAAGATTAGTTCATTGGAATGCTCTGGAATAATTCTTAAGTCCACTTCTACCTCACAGCTTCCAGGAACTACATTTGCTTTTGTTCCACCCTTAATTACACCGATATTAATAGTGGTGTATCTCATTCCAACAATAGATGATGGCTCGCTTTGAAGCTCCAATTGTAATCTCTCTATTCCAGTTATAACCTTTGCCATTTTTTCTATTGCATTAATCCCCTGCCATTTAAACCCTGAATGAGCTGGCTTACCGTGTGATATTATGCGAATTTGTGTGGCTCCAGCCATTGCTCTAATAATTTCCTGACTGTAACCCTCTACTAGTGCAAAATCTCCTCTGAGCAATTTTTCCTGAAGCAAATAACCAGCTCCAAGCTCTCCCCCTGTTTCTTCATCACATGTAGCCGCAATAATGATATCTCCATCTAGAGGAATATCAGCCTGCTTCAAAGCTAGCACCGCACCAATATATGCTGCCAATCTTCCTTTCGAATCCGTAGCCCCTCTACCGTATATTTTCCCATCTACCACCAATCCTGCAAAAGGTGGATGAGTCCATTTAGTTGGGTTATCTTCTGGAACAGTGTCAAGATGAGCATTTAATATGAGAGACCGACCTTTTCCACTTCCTTTTAACGTTGCAATTACATTTTTTCGTGCTGTGGTTAGATTTTTTTTATTACTAACGGAAGCTGGAACTTCTACAACCTCAACATGGAAGCCATATTCATTCAGCTTTTCTTCTAAAAATCCACTGATTTCCTGATAGTTTCCCGGAGGATTCACACTAGGAATTTGAATCATCTTCTGCAAAAGTAGAATTATTTCATTTCGCAACCTATCTACCGACTCCACAATCATTTTTTGCATTCTTAACTCTCTCCTTTCTCCTACCCAATATATAGCAAGAAACATGCCAACATTTGATCCTAATAAAAATCAAGATTGAACGGGAAATGTAGCGTTAAGATAAAAAAATTAGATTGAATTAGGTTCTATTAAAAAACCTAATTCAATCTATAATTCGAAAGAGCATTCAGAGTTTCTAACCCCAAACTCGTTATCCAACTGCCTTGCCTTGTCGTACCAATTTCAACTAAATGATATTTCTTAAGGATAGACATGCGACTTTTTATTTGTTGTGCAGAAAGGGATGGAATTTGTTCATTTTTAAAATACTCTTCTATAGCGTTACGCCCTGTTTTCAAATTATTTTCTTTAGCAAACTGCAAATAGGATAGTATCCATTTGAATTCAGATAAACTCCCTTCCGATTCTAGATGAGTCACGATGGAATCTTGTCCCTTTTGCATTGGATTCAAAAACTTATTTGGTAGATCATGCACTTCAACTGTATCGTCTCTAATAATGGCAGATAAATAATATACTGTATTTTCTAGCTCTCTTATATTTCCCGGCCATGAATAGGATAATAAATATTCCTTGACCTCCTTCGACAGGAAGATAGCCTTCGGTGTTTGCTTAGAGAAAAAATATTCTACCAACGGTAATATATCTTCTTTTCTTTCTCTTAATGGAGGTATTTGCAATGGTAAGACATTCAGTCTGTAGTATAAATCCTCTCGGAATCTACCTTCTTCTACTAGCTTAAACAAATCCTTATTAGTGGCTGCAATAATCCGAACATTGACCGGTATTAATTGTGTCCCCCCAACACGCAGTATCTGCTTTTCCTGCAATACTCTAAGAAGTGAAGCTTGAATGGATGGTGGTGCATCGCCTATTTCATCTAAAAAAATCGTCCCGTTATGGGCTAGTTCAAAGAAACCAGGTTTTCCGCCTTTTTTCGCACCAGTAAAGGCACCATCTTCATAGCCAAATAGTTCACTTTCAGCCAAAGATTCCGGTAGCCCAGCAAAATTAATCGGAACAAAGGGCTGATTTCTTCTATTGGAAACATGATGAAGTGAATGGGCAAAGATTTCTTTCCCCGTTCCATTTTCCCCACTAATAAGCACAGGCTGGTCAAACTGCCCCAACTTTTTCGCTTTCTCGATAGTTTCCTTTAATAGATGTGAATGTCCTATTAGATCCGTGAACTGATACTTAGATACGAATCCGGGAGTATGAATTTTTTTCCTAATCGCCATTTCCGTTTGTTGTATATTCTTTATTTCACGAAATACTATTATCATCCCCTGTTCTCCATCTAATAAAGTAATAGAAATGGGCTGAACGATAAGACGAAATTGGTTTATATTGAAAAAAAGTGGTTCTTTATTATGATAAATATCAAGTGAAGGAAAAATATCCGAGAAATTCTTGCCAACGATAGAGCTTGGATTTGATTCTTTTTTCAAAAATCCTAACAACGCTTTATTCACTTGAATAATAATGTTATGGGAATTAATTGTTACGATCCCTTCCTGGGTAGCATTGATTATGGCATCTACTTGTTGGTATACATTTCTTATTTGGTTAATCGATTGAGATAAATTAATATTTAACCGGACAATCTCATCCATATTGGTTGCTTTGTATACCCTATGTGTATTAATTGGTAATTGAAGATGAACTGCCATGTCAATAATCGCTGAGAAATCTAATGGACGCATTCCAATTTCAATGATATTTTTAAATCTTTTTGCGTTTATTAATTTCACATCATGAGTGACTACAGTTGTTATATTTTGATCTATATCCACTTCATCCTTTGGGTAAGGCAACATCTTTAAACGTATTCCAAAGCCCTGCAACATCTCAAGAGATTCTAGAGTGGCTTCATATGTATTATTTGCAATGTAACAATAAGAATCCGCAGGAAGCTGTAACAGTTTTTCTATAACATCTGTATTAATCGTTCGCTTCGCCAGTAATTTCTTTTTACTTGGAATATCCTCGAATGTCTCATGCTTGTACGTCGCAATTACAAAGTCAAATTCATTAGGTTGACAAGACAAAGTATACTTTTCTATTAATATCAATTTATTAAATAAATCCAGAAGCTGCTTTCTTATTAAAAAATACGTTTCATCACTTTTGGTAATTAGTAAAATCTTTTTTATAATGGGAATCACCCCTTCAAAATGAGATCTTTTTTAAATTATACCAATATTCCAACACCGATTTTTATTTTTTTATTTGGATTAGATATGAAGAAAGATTCTCTTTTTCAACTTTTCGCCAATATTCATAACCATCATCTCCATAATTGCAGGGAAAATCTAGCAAGGATTCAAGGAAGTCTGTTCTTTCACATAACTGCCCCATTAGTAAATAAATTTCAACTTTAACTACCTGGAGCTTGCAATTCAAATTAAAATACGACCCTTCACTTAAAGGGTCGCACACCATTGTCGTATTGGGCAATACCTTATTCCAGAACCTTTAATAAATGCAATTTTTCCATTATCATGGTCCTATATTTAGCAGCTTCATATTGAGAATTATTGATTCTTGTCTTTGTTATGTTTAGCTTATCAAATATTTCGCTTTCCAATTCTCTTCTTGCTTCTAACACATTAATTGTTCCGTCTATATCGCTATACCCATTCATTTTTCCAAATCCTTGATTTGTATAATACTCTATAAATCCAGCAGACCATTCCTTCGCTCTTTCATGAACAGCTTTTCTGAATGAGTATTCCAAATCATCTTGCTCTATATAAAACAATATTGGATTTAATTTTTCAATGATCCCCGCTAATGCATCTACATAACTTACAACTCTCTCTTTTTGCACACCATATTTAATCATTCCGACGGTTACTGGATTTTGTATGAAGCAACATTCAAAAATATACATTTTATTTTCATTGCTTGCTTTTTGGACGAAACCCTTCCACTTTTCCGTTATTAATTCCATATTCTTTTCTAGTGATAATTCATAAATATCATTTTGATAAATGGTATTTAATAAATGGTCAGGAAAATCTGAGCTGTATTCATTTATTATTTTTCGATATGGTAATAAATAATCGTTTCCTATCTTCATAACTCTATCATTCATTACTTCTCTAAATTTACCACTATTCGCAAGCAACCTATCGAATTCACTTTTATCAAAACAAGATACCCCTTCATAATCAGCAGGGTGGTCTAGATTACCTTCCAGAATTAACTCAACATCGATATTTTTTTCAACGAGAATATCGTAGAGTAAGTTTGCAGTGGTAGACTTCCCAAACCCAGGTAGTCCTTCTACTATTATTAATTTTGTATCCAAAAAAATGGTCCCCTTTCTAAGACAAAATAAAAGGTATTAAATAAAGAATAAATTTTCCACTGCACTCACACCTAATGCTCATTATTAGGGTAATTCTACTCTTTTGTATAATATTCCTTCTTTCACTAATCTCCTCCTGACTTACACTACAGAAATAAAAAAAGCAGTTCCATTCATCTGCGAATAGAACTGCTCCTTAAAAAGTTTTGTACTTGATTCATTCATGGAACAATGGCACGGTTTATTATTTTCTACTTTGTCTTTTGAAGCTCCTGAACAACATACTTCGAACTTACCCAGCCGGTGGTTCCGTCCGGAAGGTAAATTTGATACCAGGACTTGGAAGCATCCATCGTCAGTGTTCCATCCGCTTTCACAACAACGGACACATAATCATTCATATTTAAAATCTTCACAATGTTATTAACGCTGCTATCCGGGTCCTTTCTAACATTTAAGGAATCGGTTGTTCGGAATAGATTTTTAACCGTCATATAGTTGTTGTATTGCACAAAATTAATAGCACTTGTCCAATAAATATTGCTTCCTACTTGCAGCTTTACCCAATAATCATTTGTTTTTTCAAGAAATGTAAAAGAAGTCCCTTTTTTCAGTGTTGAAACGGTACTAGTACCGCCCTTTGTGCTTTTTAATGCTAAGTCTGCATTAGCAACTGCTTGTACATTCAAAGGTAATACATCACTATAATTAGGTATGGTCGCAGCTACTGGTTGAGAAGTATCTGCTTTCGCCTGACTATAATATTTTTTATCATATGGAAGAATGTTTTGCATGATATTAGCGATTGCCTTGCCCCAATTAGGATCGCTGGCATAGTAGAAATTCATTCCTTCGCTATTTGCATCAATTCTTGTATTATCCATTGTTTTAGTAGAAAAACCAAGATAGGCTCCGTTATATTTCCAATTATTCGGATTTAGATACGTTGTTTTTATTTGACTGGCAATATAGTCGATACACATGTCGACCGATGGAAAACGATATGATGCAAAAAATGGCGTAATATCATAAGACCCGAAGCCAAATAAATTATTTTTTCCTAAAGCAATGGCGGATGTTCCAAATGCACTTTCATGTATCGCGTGTGCAGCTAAATAGAGAGGATTCACACCATATTTCTTACCTGCATCTAGAAATGCCTGTCCTTTTCCGGTTAACACACTTGCTTTACCTTTAGCATTAACGTAACTGGCAATGTAATCATTAATTTGTTTGGCCGTTACCGGTGATGTAGTTCGTAAATCAATAAACTGATAGCTATCTCTACTCGTAACTGGATCACCTGTCTTTACTTGCATAACCGCAGAGACGGGAACATATCCTGTTTTCCCACTATAAGTTACTTTGTACCATCCATTAGCCGCTTTCGCAGTTGCCACAACCAGCTTTGAATTTGGAATAGATGCTACAATTCCAGACGCACTGTCTGGTAATTGATTTAAATTTACACTTAATTTTGTTACATAAGTAACGGAATCTAAGTTAGTTTCATTAGGTGACTGATAGGAAGTCAGATTCGCACTGTTCACATACCCAGAGGTTCCATTGTTATTTACGAAATACCAATCGCCAATTTTCTTTGTTACTGTGACGATATCTCCTGATTGTAATTCTCCAACACTATTAAAATCCAATCCAAAGGATTCTTGTAGAGAAGTATTCGTGGATACCGTCATGAGACTTGCTGGATTCATATTAGTAACGGTGCTAACTGTGACGTCATTGCTATTAACATATAGCGTTTTGTCTTGATAAGTAATTCGATACCATGTTTCACCACTTTTAGTGATAACCATTTGATTGGAGCTAAATCCGTTATTCCCTCCTACGGTGAAATCGGTTGGATCATTTGTATTTGGAGTAGAATACAACATAGTTGTATCATTCGTAAAATAATATGCTATTGCTGTGTCTATATATTGATCTTCCTTAAAAAGAGAGAAATCCTTTACATTGAAATATCCAGTCTTGCCTTTGTAGCTCGCCGCATACCAATCCCCTATATATTTAGTGGAGGATACTATTTCTCCGGCTGGAATTTTAATCAGCTGACCTTGGTCTGCTCCATAGGACTGATACAAATACGTATCTTTTTTGGCCTGATATTTCGCTGTTTTGATTGTTTTAAAAGATTGAGAGACTACATTACTGCTAAGTACATATACTGTTTTTCCTTTATAAGTAATACGGTACCAGGTTTGCCCAGTACTGTTCACAATTTTTTGGGTGGAATAAAAACCATTATTAGCAGAAATCGTATATGATTCTTTATTCTTTAAATCTGGTGTTGGATATAGCTTTGTCTTAGCTTTTGTAAAATAATAATTTTTGATGGAAGCATATTGATAGTATTCCTTTAAATATTTGGAAGAGGACCATCCAGTCTTGCTAATCGTTTTACTTCCTGACTTATAGGTATACGTCGCTTTATACCATGTTGAATTCTTCCCTGTTACCGTGACGATTTTACTTTTTGGTATGGTTAGGATCGGTTTATATTTCGTACCGGCACCGCTTCGTAGTAAAAGATTATCTGTTGTTTGGAAACGTACATTATTTATTTTTATAACCGTGCTAGCTTCTGCCTTTCCAATACCTAAGGTTCCAAAAGACATGAAGGTAGAACCAGTGCAAATACCAGCAGATAAAATGAGGGCTTTACTGAATTTTTTCATAGATTATGATTCCTATCCCTTTCTAGTTTTCAATCAATCTATCTCTATTATAATGGAAGTTTTTCTTTTTTTATCGGTAAATTTTAAAGAAAATTTTAGCAAAATAAAAAACTTTTCCGCATTACTCGAAAAAGTTTTACTGATCCTTTATTGGATTGGAGTGTATCATTTTCTCTTTCAACTATAAATTACGATAAGTAAGCCAGATAAAAAGTTAACTGCAGACAAGGGAGTCATAACCATTCTCTCTTTATTACTCTTTGAAGCAAGATTCCCTAATGTATTTATTCCCATAAAAATCGTGATGATGATTATCAAAACATCTGTGGGCAAATGGAATTTCACAGGAAGAACATTAACATGGATCAAAAAAATACTTGTAAATAGCATAAGTAATATTGCTGAAGTGAAGCTCATGATTCGCATTTTCTTTGGCAGGATACCTTGATATTTACCACCCCAACTATATTCTGCCAAAGGGAAACCTAAAAAAAGCAGGATTTGAAAAACAGCAATGCCGCTGTTTATGACTGCAATGATGAATGCAACTATTTGGATCCACGATTCCTTCATTTCCCATCACCTTTCCTATCAAAATGTTTACTTTTTGGTAGAACTGTAACTTACTAATAATAAATACAAAAATTCCTTTTCGATATACATTTCTATCCCCCAATAGATTAATAGTAAAAATAATGGAGAAAAAATAGGAGTGAATTTCCACTTAGTTATACAGAGCCAATGCCTATTACCATTTGCAAAGCACAAATCTTTAGGGATATGTCAATTTTTATTTCATGCTAAATATAATCATTTTTGTGCATTATTGCTACCTAATAATTACTTTATTTTATTCGCAATTTTTAATGAGTAATTTAAATTGAATTATAATTTTCTACAATAATTGCTCGAATTTGTAAGACAAATAACGGTAACCCATCTACGTACCTCCTACCATCAGCAACTAAGCATCTAATCCAAATTGGAAACATCACCACGAATTTTTTATGTTTAGGAAATTCGAAAGTAAAAAGCCTAATTTCTCACCATTTTATTTGAGAAATTAGGCTTATTTGCTGCTCAAAAAAATATTTATAAATATCTTGCTTTTTCTTCTAAAAAAATCTTCAAATATGTCAAATATCCGATACTCCTATTAATCCTTATCCGAAAATAATCATTACTATTAATTTCTTCATTTAAATATAATGGAGAAAATATTCTAATTAATTTTCAAGTCAATTAACTACGAAAAATGGCATTTAAGAAGCCTCTCCCGTCCCCCATTTTTTCTTTTCCTCAACCGTGATAATGCCAAGCTCATGATGATCCCCTTCATACAATGCTCCTTGTACAAAGCGGATTTGTTCATTCGTATCGAATACCTCAAGCTTGCAATAAGCACGATTTTTCTGGAGAGCGCGATAAAACTCATCGGTGTTTCTCACTAGATGACCATTGCATTTATGAATGACTTCTCCCGTTTTAAGAGACAGTTTATCCGCAGGCGATCCCGGAATAACAGTAAGAATAATAAGCCCATTATCTCTTGGCGTAAAATAATACGGATTTGCTCCTTCACGTACACGATGACGATAGGATATAAAGCCTCTGGATATTATGGCAAATGCGGTACCAATAAGGGATAGAATCGAAATCCATAATCCGCCAGCTGCCATACATACTGTTACAATTCCGATCCAAAGCACCTGTTTTCCTAGCTTTTTCACAGCTATTTGGGGCAACGTACTTTGTACCTGCTGCTGGAAGCCGATTATAAATGGAACTAAAATAAGTGAATAGGAGTGTGTTCCAAAGTCTAATGTCGGCCACCAGCTGAATGGTGCTGTTAATGGTCCGGCTGGAAGAAAGCAAAACATAGGAATCATCCAGATTCGCTTTGTTCGAAAGGCCCCAACCGTTAACCCGCGCCGGCTTTTTCGGTATTTCGGCGAGCTTTCCTTATATCCACCTCGTATCATTAAAATACCTTCTGCTATTAACAGCAATCCTAGTAAAATCACCAATCCCGATAAGCTTGTCCATGAGGTGCTTTCAAACTTTCCAAAATAGGATAAGTGAATTTGAAAATGTTTGCTTATATAAATAACCAGGTAAGCTAGTCCGATTGTAAAGGCGGAGGAAATCAGCCTGAATCCACCAATAATCGTTAGGATGGCAAATGCGAGAAAAACCGTTGCCAGTATATCAAAGCTAACCGTAAATCCGGCAGCAATCGAAATGACAGACAAAATAATCCCGATGATCCAGCCTGATGAAAAAAGGTAACGCAGTTCCTGCAATGGCGGGTATACACTAATATGAAAATCCGCACGTTCTCTTTTCACACGCCAGAAGCCGACTAGTATTGCAACGATAACCGCAAAATACAAGCTCGGGTGCATAAAAATTTTTCCTATCCCTTTCAGCGCTTCCAATCCCCAATCCTGTGCCAACTTCATCACCGTCCTTTATAAAGGCCCTTTTCTTAAACTATGTTACTTTTAAAATCGAAAATTTTAGGAACATCCTTATCTAAGTTCGGATATTAATAGCCTTTAAGGAAAAGATGCCCTAAAAACAAATCTATAAAAGGATTTTTTACTAATCTCGAAAAGCAACAAAAAATACGAAAATTGCCTTTTTGAATCTATTATATTTATTCTATCAAATAAAAGTAGTAAAACCTATTCCCTTTTCTATAAAAATTACAAGGGTTCCTTATATAAAATAAGAATGAAATTTCATACGAACGTAATTGGTTGGTTAGATTGCATGAACAATCCGATATGACGAACGAATAACAAGATAATAGAGCAGTTCTTTTTTGTCTGCTGGGCAGGTACTCTAAGATTGTAAATACAAAGAAAAAGGAAACAAGCGTAGCCTGTTTCCTAATTTTTACTGCTTATATATTTTAATGCAACCTGCAGCTGGAGATCATTTTTCTCCTCTTTTTTTGCTTTAGAAACCGCAGTATCTAAGGTTTCTGCCGTTTTCTGATCAATTTCACCTGTCGCTGGCAGTCTTTCTTGATTTTGAAAAGCCTTTACCGCCCGTTCCGTTTGACTGTCAAAATAACCGTCCTCCCGTCCAGGGCCGTAACCTAAGCCTGATAATATTTGCTGGGCTAGCTTTACTTGCTCATTATTGGCATCCAATTTTAAAGAATGATCCACCGTTAGAGGGTTCACATAAAAGTACTCCGGCTGCTTTACTTCAATATTTGGTTCAATCCCTTTTTGATGAATCCAGTTTCCGTCCGGTGTCAGCCATTTATACATGGTTAATTTAATCGAGCTTCCATCCCCTAGAGACATTGCTTGCTGAACCGTCCCTTTTCCAAAGGTTCTTTCTCCTATTAGCATATATCCATCTGCTTCTTTTAAGGAGCTTGCTAAAATTTCTGCCGCTGACGCACTTCCTTCGTCTACCAGTACCGCGATTGGATATGGCTTCTTCTCTTTTAATTTTGAATAATAAGGAAGCTTTTCGCCATTTCGCTGCTCAATTTGAAAATAAGGCTTTTCGTTCGTGACTAGACCCTTCAGCATTTCCTCTACACTGGATAAATAACCTCCAGGGTTTCCTCTCACATCAATAATGAGACCATTAATATTGTTTGTTTCCAATTTTTTAAGCTTTTCATTAAAATCCAATGCTGTGTCCTTTGAAAACTGTGTAATTTCCAAATATCCGATTGCCTGATCTCCTTCCATCTTTACATCGGAAAAGACGGTTTCAAGCGGAATACTTTCGCGTTTTACCTTAAAAGTTAACGGATCGCTAGTGCCTTCACGCTGTATCTCCAATGTCACTGTAGTTCCTTTTTTACCACGAATTCTCATTGTTGCTTCGGTCAGATCTAAGCCATGTGTGTTAACACCGTCAATTTTTACAATGACATCCTTTGGCCGAAGTCCGGCTTTTTCCGCAGGAGAATCTTTATATGGAGCTACAATCACAATTTTCCCATCCTTCTGCGCTACCTCTGCCCCAATGCCCTCAAAGGACGAATCCAAGGAATTATTAAATTGTGTTGCCGTTTTCGCATCCATATACACAGAAAAAGGATCCTTTAATGTGCTTACCATGCCTTGAATGGCCCCTTCCACGAGCTCCTTCTCATCCACCTTTTTCACATATGACTTCATAATAAGGTCATATGCTTGGGCAATTTTGGACAAATCGGGTAGGATATGCTGATTTTGATTGGAAATGAACCGAACATTACTTTCTGCTTTTTGCAAGGTATCATGGTAATACCATTTCATTCCGGCATATGTACCACCAGCACCGGTAACTAATGATCCTGATATTAACACTGCTAGCCATTTACGTTTCATCGAAGTCCCCCTCATCACAAATAAGTCGATCTTTATCAAGTGAGATTTAGCGGGAGAATTGCTCGAACTAAATATCACACCTTGTAGGAAATCGTTTTTTTGAATGTCTTTCTTGAACTATACTGCTCTGATAGACTGTAATGATTTTTATGAAATGTACAATCAACGAAGAGCAATACTCAATACGAAAATAACCTTTTGCAAATATGAAATCAGAAAAACTTTCTAGTTCAATATATGATTAAAGGGGACAGGTTATGATAATTGTGTTTGTGTATTAAGTTTTCTTATCACTAAGACGTGCTTTAATAGTTGGATAATGGACAATATTTGTGGTGTGGTTTACCCTATTGTCCTTTGGAGGATTATGGAGACCTTTTAGAATTGTGGCTTACTACATTGTTGGTTAGAAGCTTGCTATTATACTTTTTGCCTGGCCTTACCGACTATTGTCTTTATTGGGTCCTACTATGATACTTTTACTATGCAATCCACTCCTTGCTATTTTGTCTACTAGAAGCTTACTATTTGGCTTTCTTCCGGTCGGAAATCAATATTTTTTTAAAAATAATTTATAAACCGTTTCCCCCAATGAACAACCTTTGAAGGACATACTCTTTGAATTTACGTAACATTTTGTCTCTAATCCCCCTCATGAAAGACATTTTTACTCATTTTTCCATTATTTTGTCTTTCATCTCCCGTATGAAGGACAAAATCATGGAATCTACTTACCTTTTTGTCTTTCATACCCCCGATGAAAGACATTTTGACTCACTTTTTCATTATTTTGTCTTTCATCTCCCGTATGAAGGACAAAATCATGGAATCCACTTACTTTTTTGTCTTTCATACCCCCGCTGAAAGACATTTTGACTCATTTTTTCATTATTTTGTCTTTCATCTCCCGTATGAAGGACAAAATAATGGAATCCACTTACCTTTTTGTCTTTCATACCCCCGCTGAAAGACATTTTGACTCACTTTTCCATTATTTTGTCTTTCATACCCCCGATGAAAGACATTTTGACTCACTTTTTCATTATTTTGTCTTTCATCTCCCGTATGAAGGACAAAATGATGGAATCCACTTACCTTTTTGTCTTTCATACCCCCGATGAAAGACATTTTGACTCATTTTTTCATTATTTTGTCTTTCATCTCCCGTATGAAGCACAAAATCATGGAATCCACTTACCTTTTTGTCTTTCATACCCCCGATGAAAGACATTTTCAATCATTTTTTCATTATTTTGTCTTTCATCTCCCGTATGAAGCACAAAATCATGGAATCCACTTACCTTTTTGTCTTTCATACCCCCGATGAAAGACATTTTGACTCATTTTTTCATTATTTTGTCTTTCATCTCCCGTATGAAGGACAAAATGATGGAATCCACTTACCTTTTTGTCTTTCATACCCCCGATGAAAGACATTTTGACTCACTTTTCCATTATTTTGTCTTTCATCTCCCGTATGAAGGACAAAATCATGGAATCCACTTACCTTTTTGTCTTTCATACCCCCGCTGAAAGACATTTTGACTCATTTTTTCATTATTTTGTCTTTCATCTCCTTGATGAAAGACATTCTACCTCATCTTTTTCATCATTTTGTCCTTCATCTCTCCTAAGAAGAACAATTCACTTTACTTTCTCGCATCTATGTCCTTCTTCGCCAGGCAAAAAGAAAAACGTGTGCCCATTCACACGTCTCTCAAATTATTTATATACAGTTTGAAGTTCTCGCCTATTTGTTTTAAAAATATCTGCTAGATCCTCTACCATTGCACTGGCTGTAGGTAGTTTCCCTGCCCCGGGGCCTTGCAAGGTTACTCTACCGAGGAGACTGGTTTCTACAGTAATTGCATTATCAACCCCTTCTACAGAATAAAATGGGTGGCTTTCTCCTAGTAAAACGGGTCTTATGGTAGCCCTGATTACCCCTTCTTCTTCAAAAATTTCGGCAATATGCTTATATCTTAAATTTAGAAATCTAGCTTCCTCCACCTGGTCGTTTGTAATGTCCGTGATTCCCTCTAATTCCACATCAGACCATTCAGGTTGCCTGCCAAATGCGAGTTCACTTAAAATCATTGTTTTACAAAAGGCATCCTTGCCGCTTATATCACTAGTCGGGTCCACTTCCGCAAAGCCGCTAAGTTGTGCAAGCTTTAAAGCATCTTCAAAAGTGAGCCGGCGGTTTCGCATTTCCGTTAAAATGAAATTACAGGTACCGTTCAAGATTCCTTGTATTCTTTCAATTTGGTTCACCTGTAATAACTGCTTCAGCGTGCGGATAATTGGAACTCCTCCTGCAGTAGTAGCCTCATATCCAACACGGACTCCGTGTTCCCTCCCTTTTTCCAAAAGAGCTTTCCCGTGGCGAGCAAACATTACTTTATTAGCCGTTATCACTTGTATTCCGTTTTCAATCGCCCTATTTAAATACGAAAAACTTGGCTCCTCTCCAACAATTGCTTCAAAGATTACTTGTAAATCAGGTATCTTTAAAATGTCATCAAATTCGGTTGTGATCAAAATACCAGGATCAATATCCCTTTTTTTATGGGGATCCTTAATCAGTACCCCCGCTATTTCCACTTCTGCCCCTAATAGTTTTTTCAGCTGCTGCCCGTGAGTTTTAATAGCCGTATAAACACCTTGACCAACGGTACCATATCCTAATAAGGCTGCCTTTATTCTTGACATTCCATCACCTTCCTATCAAAGAATTAGCGATTTGGACAGGTGCCCACGCCTATATTTTTTTTCAACTGATGCTGGATAAAATGGCCCCACTTCTCGAATTCTACTAAAAATCCGTCATGTCCAAAATCAGTTGGAACATTGTAAAAAATACCATTAGATACTGCCTCGATAAATGCCTGAATTTCTTCTCCAGGATAAATAAGGTCATGCTCAAATGCGATTCCAATCACATGTGCCTTGATGGTGGAAGCCGCTCGCATCCAGCCTCCTCTGTCTCTGCCAATATCGTGAGAATTCATTGCTTTCAGTAAAACCAGATAGCTATTTGCATCAAAGCGTTTCGCCAGTTTTTCTCCTTGATAATGCAAATAGGATTCCACACTATACAAATCAGCGGACTGACTTTTACGCTGAAATCTCTGGGAAAATAATTTTGGGCTGCGGTAGGTTACCATGCCGGCCATTCGCGCCACCTCAAAACCTTTTACCTCATGGGAAAAAGTATAATGCCCGTTCTTATAGTTAGGGTCCCCTTCAATTGCCGCGATACCAATTCGGTTAAAAGCAATTCCGTAATCACTCAAACTAGGGGTAGAGGCTAACACGAAAAGCTGCTCCATATCATCAGGATATAAAAGCCCCCACTCTAACACCTGCATTCCACCTAAAGAACCGCCAATGACTGCCCTCAATTTCCTTATACCTAACTGGTATAGTGCTTTACGCTGCGCATGAACGATGTCACGGATGGTAATAGCAGGGAAAGATGCGCGGTATGGTTCCCTCTCAACAGGATTATCGGATAGTGGTCCGGTTGAGCCATGACAGCCACCCAAGACATTAAAGGTAATCACTTGCCAATGATTGGTATCAATATATTTTCCGCTGCCTATGAGCCCGCTCCACCAGCCGGGCTCTTTCTCATTTCCAATCGAATATTGATTCCCAGTTAGGGCATGGCAGACAAGGATGACAGGTGCATCAAGGGGTCCACACCTTTCATAGGCAAGCTCCACATCCAATTCCTTGCCACTTTCTAATGTTAATTTTCCGATACTTACGGTTGTGCTTTGTTTCATGATATCGATACTGTTGTCGCCTTTAAAATTGCTTGGTCCAGATCGGCAATAATATCTTCGACTGCCTCTAATCCGACAGAAAGACGAATGAGCTCTTCTGTAACACCGGTTTTCTTCAAGTCCTCTACACTTAATTGCTGGTGAGTAGTGGATGCAGGGTGGATAATTAATGATTTTGCATCTCCGACATTGGCAACATGGGACCACAGCTGAATATTGTCAATTACCTTACGCCCCGCTTCTCGTCCGCCTTTTATACCAAAGTTCACGATGGAACCGAAGCCGTCTTTGAAGTATTTTTTCGCGAGTTCATGAGATGGATGACTTTCCAAGCCTGTGTAGCTAACCCACTCTACCGCAGGATGTTTTTGTAAAAACTGTGCCACTTTGAGTGCATTTTCGTTATGCTTAGGAACACGTAAATGCAAAGTTTCCAGACCTTGTAAAAACAAGAAAGCACTATCCGGACTTAATGCCGGCCCAAAATCACGAAGAAGCTGAACACGAAGTTTTGTTGCAAAAGCTGCCTGCGGTACATCTACTCCATAGCGAAGACCATGATAGCTTGGGTCCGGTTCCTTGAAGCCTGGAAATTTATCGCTGTTCCAATCGAATTTTCCACCATCGACAACGACTCCTCCGATTGCTGTACCATGTCCGCCAATCCATTTCGTTGCGGAATGGACGACCACATCTGCTCCCCACCCAATCGGATTGACTAAGTATGGAGTGCCAAATGTATTATCCACAATCAACGGAATACCGTTTTCATGGCCAACCTTTGCAACAGCCTCTACATCCAAAACATGCAAGCTTGGGTTTCCGATGATTTCTGCATACAATGCCTTTGTTTTTGGTGTAATCGCCTTCCGGAAGTTTTCTGGGTCATCGGCATCGACAAATTTTACTTGGATTCCATACTTCGGAAGGGTTACTGCGAAAAGATTATACGTTCCACCGTATAGATTTCCTGCCGCGACAATTTCATCCCCTGCGCTTGCAAGGTTTAAGATTGAGAACGCGATTGCAGCAGCTCCAGAGGAAAGGGCAACTGCTGCTGTTCCACCTTCTAAAAGGGCAACGCGTTTTTCAAACACATCCACAGTCGGATTTCCAATACGTGAATAAATATATCCTTCTTGCTCTAGGGCAAATAAGCCTTGGGCATAGTCAGTATCCTTGAAAACATAAGAAGTGGTTTTATATACGGGTACTGTGCGGGATCCCGTTACCGGATCGGGTTGCTGACCTCCGTGAAGCAATAATGTTTCTGGTCGAAGCTGTTTTGATTCTGTCATTTTTACATTCCTCCAATTGTTTTTAGCTGTTTTAGAAATCCTTGTCACTTTCCGTAATCTTTCCTGTTGTGATAAATCTACTTGAGCCATCAAGATACGAATAAGAGATTTTTTTCCAAAGCGACTTAGAATAAGAAAAGAGCTATTTTTTGTTTCATCGAGAAATTTATAAGACAGGGGGGCAAAAGAGGAAATCAAAAAGCCCTCTTCATAAGAAGAGGGCTTAGTATGCAGGTTCCTCCCCTTATCTTTCAGATCACATAGATCTGTAGGAATTAGCACCTTATCAAACCTGAGTTGTTTGATGGTTGCCGGGCATCATTGGGCCTAGTCCCTCCGCCGCTCTCGATAAGAGTATTCATTTAATTTTCACAAAATTTTAAATTGCTCTTAATGTGCATTATAGAAGAGTGTGAAATAATAAGTCAATAGTTTTTTTATAAAAACTTTTTTATAGGGATGCGGCAATCGCATGTTCAAATTGCTTCACAATGTCCTTTGCATCCTCTATCCCAATGGAGATTCGAACCACCTGTTTATTAACCCCGATTTTATCCTGTAGTTCCGGTGGCAATGCACGATGGGAGGTTCCAAGTGGATAGGAAACTGTCGTCTCCACACCTGCCAAGGTCGGTACAATTTTTACCCAGCCGAGGGAAGAAAAAAATCGACTAATATCACATTTTTCCGTGAGTTCAATAGTCACGATAGCTCCATTCCCTTTTTCCGATACGAACTCTGGGTAATACACTTTTTTCACAGATGAATTTTTTTTCAGAGAAGTTGCCAATTCCTTCGCGTTGGCTGCTTGGCGTTCCATACGAAGTGCAAGTGTTTTTATCCCGCGGCAGGCAAGCCATGCTTCAAATGGGCTTAAGTTTGCACCAAGATTAACAACCTTTTCGCGCGCCTTTTTCACAAGCTCCGCATCACCTACGAGAACACCCGCTGTCACATCGCTGTGACCCCCTAAATATTTTGTCGCACTATGAACAACAAGGTCGACACCTTCGAGATATGGCTGCTTTAAATAAGGGCTTGCGAATGTATTATCCACCATCGTGGTGAGGGAGAATTCTTTCGCTATTTCGACAAGCTTTCCAATATCCTCCACGCGTAAAAATGGATTGGTTACCGTTTCTGTATAAAGGAGAGTCGTATTTTTTTGGATTGCGTTTTTAATTTGTTCAGGATTTTCAAATGGAACAAAAGTAGTTTCTATTCCGAATTGTTTAAGCTCTTCTTTCAAAAGATGATAGGTTCCTCCATACAGGTCTTCCGCTGCAACGATGTGGTCACCTGCTTTAGCAGTTGCTAGAATTCCTGCTAAAATCGCAGACAAGCCTGAAGAAGTTGCGACTCCCGCCGGTGCCCCTTCTAACGCGGCAACTGCTTCTCCCAGCTCATCCGTATTTGGATTTCCGGTTCTGCTATACAAATACGGTGACTCCCCTTGATAGAATCCTTCGAGCTCTTCTAAAGAAGAAAATGTAAATGCTGTAGTTTGATAGATTGGCGTTGTTTTACTACGAATGGCATTCGTGTTTTTTAAAGAGTTATGTACTACCTTTGTGTCGAATGAAACGTCCACTTGTCACACCCCTATGTTGATTTAATTTAAGGCTCATTTCCTAAAATTTGTTACATATGATGCGAAAACTCTTAGTTCATAAAAAATAAACTTTATAAGAAAGATGCCCCGAAAGTCAGCCTGCTTAGGATGAATAACAATGAAAAACCAACAATCCATGCGAAAACAGCCTAATTTAAACAGATTGTAATCCTCGATGCTCTTGTTGTCAAAGGATATTTTATTTTCTGATTAGGTCTAAAGATTATTCTATTGGAGCTGGTTTGTAGGAACCTAATATCGTTAAGGATATCTCTTCTGGGGATTATCACATTTTTGTCTCTTCCTATGAGATTTCGCTCCCCGGCAATAACCCATTTTATTCCGAATACTCTCCCTATTAAACAACACACCTCAAGTTTCCAGTCCTTTGGCTCTCTCCCCTCTACCTCCATAAAAAAACCGAGATGACACATCATCTCGGCATACCTATAAAATAGGCGATAGCAATCGGGAAATAGATTCTTTGAAGCGAATATACATTGGGCGTTGGCGATAATCCTCGATGGTTAGCTCACGAGATTTTTGCATATCCTCTTTATAGATATTTTCAAGTTTTTTCGCAATATATTGACTGTATAAAAAGGCATTTACCTCAAAATTTAGACGGAAGCTGCGGTTATCGATGTTTGCAGTTCCGACGGTGGCAATTTTCCCGTCGACAACGAGCATTTTAGCGTGAATAAAGCCATTTTCATAAATATATACCTTTGCATTTGTTTTTAAAAGCTCACCAACATTCGAATAGGTTGCCCAATAAACAAACATATGATCAGGTTTATTCGGAATCATCAAGCGCACATCGACACCGGAAAGGGCAGCAATTTTTAGCGCACTCAATAAACTGTCATCCGGGATAAAATAAGGGGTCTGCATGTAGATATACTTTTTGGCGGAATTAATCATTTTAATATAACCGTTCTTAATTTGCTCCCATTCGGAATCTGGACCGCTTGAAACGATTTGGACATCGGTATTTCCTGTTGAATAAATTTCTGGAAAATACTTTATATCATAGCGGATATCCTTTGCAGAGGCTTGATTCCAATCTAGGATAAAACGGGTTTGCATCGCATATACAGCCTTGCCGGTAATCTTCAAATGCGTATCCCGCCAGTATCCAAACTTTTCATCCAAGCCTAAATACTCATCTCCGACATTAAAGCCACCGATATAACCAATCTCACCGTCAATAATGGCAAGTTTCCGATGGTTCCGGAAATTTACCCGTAAATTAACATGAGGAATTTTCGCAGCAAAGAAGGAAGCGATTTCACCGCCTGCTTCCGCTAATTCCTTGAAAAATTTCTTCGGCAATCTGCGAGAGCCCATGTCATCATACACGACTCGGACCTTTACTCCTTCTTTCGCTTTTATAATCAGTAAATCTAGCAGCTGCTTCCCAAGATTATCATTGCGAATAATATAATACAGAAGATGGATATGGTCTTTCGCGTTCTTGATATCACTAAATAAAGAATGGAATTTATCCTTCCCATCAATAAATATCTCCACATCATTATCATGAGACATAACTGCCCCATCATTCACGAGCAGCATATATACTAAATCCTTGTACTGCACCGTCCGCTCATCATGAAATGGAAAGGCGTTATGCCGCAATAAATCGATTTGATGATGGGTAATCTCTTTAATCCCGATTTTCTCTTGATCCTTCCAATAGAAGATTCTTCGTCTGCTCAGATTTTGTCCTAATATTAAGTAAATAATAAAGCCTACGATCGGCAAAAATAACAATACGAGCATCCATGCCCAGGTTGCTCCAACATGCCGTCTCTCTAAAAAGATAACGACCCCTGCCAAAACAAAATTCAGTAAGAAAAAAAATGCAAATAAGACCGTCGTAATTGTCATTCTATTCTCCTTTAATCAATCCCACTAACAAACTATTCAACCTGTATCATATCATAAAAGGGTTGACAACTTCCATCAAACAGCTAGGTTTGCAAAAATGCTTATCCCTCTAGTTTATCGATTGTTCCCATAAAAAATACCACATTGAAAGATGTGGCATTAAAAATTCTTCTATTCATTGGGCAAATATACCTTGAAGGTCGTTCCCTCCTGCTCATTTCTTTCCACTTCGACACGGCCATCATGTAATTGGATAATCGTTTCTACAATGGATAAGCCCAGTCCAGTTCCCTCAACTGCTTGTGTTCTGGAATTATCGGCTCTGTAAAAACGGTCGAATACCCGCTTGAGTTCTTCATCCGATAATCCGACTCCGGTATCTGCGAAGGTCACAACAATGGAAGATTCGTCTGTCTCTACAGATATGTCGATACTCCCATCTGGTTTATTATATTTAATGGCATTGGATAAAAGATTATCCCATACAGTATTCAGTAGTGAAGGGTCACCATTAACAATGGTATCTTGTAAGGAATAGCTAAGCATGATTCCCTTTTCACTAATCGTCCATTGATAATTCCGTATCAATTCCTTCATTTGTTCCGCAACATTGAACGTTCTTTTCTTTACTAAATCCTCATTTCGATCCAAGGAAGCCAGCAATAATAGCTGCTTTGTTAATGTAGAAAGTCTATTAATTTCACCATTAATCACTGATATATATTGTATTTTTTCGCTATGACTTATATCTTCACTCTCCAACAAATTCGTGTATCCTTTAATATTGGACAAAGGCGATTGAATATCGTGTGAAATATTCGAGATAAATTCCTTGCGCATATCGTCTAATTTCTCTAGTTTTTTCGACATATGTAAAAAGCTTTTGGCAAGATCCCCTAGTTCATCATGCCGAACAATATCCAATTCCACATCAAATTTTCCTACTGCAAGAGATTTCGTTGCCTTTGTTAGTTGCGAAATCGGCTTGACTAAGTATTTCGTACTGATAAGAACAAGCACGATGCTAAGCAAAATAGTCAATGCCAGCAGCCAGCCAAATAGAATATGCATTTCATTAAAAAGTAACTTGATATCAGGACGTAAAAACAAAGCATACTGCTTACCATTGTGGGTTAATGGAACTCCAATAGTATTGCTTAATTCATTGGCAAAAAAACCGGTCACAAAGGTTTTCCGTGGCAAATCCAAAATACCATGATACACATTTCCATTTAATACTTGATCCACTGCAGAAGATGTAATATTTTTCACCCGAAACGGCGCCCCGAAATATCTGCCTTTTCCGGTATCCTCTACTAAATAAAGTTGATACCCGACGGAGGATATGCTCTCAAGGTATTCCTGCAAATTGATGGAAGGGTGCTTATCGGCAAAATCTGCAATGCTTAATCCTATCTTCGTATTCTTTTCGTCATTATACGGTTTGAGTTTTTGCTGATAGTAGCAGTTCGAGATAATAAAAGCCAATATTCCGCTTAGGAGCATAATACCAATCGTGATAACAACAAACTTCACATATAACGACTTCATCCCTGTGCCGCCTCCAGAAAATAACCGATACCGCGCACCGTTTTAATTTGAAAATCAGCACTCAGCTTGGAAAAACGCTCTCTTAAACGTTTAATATGAACATCTACCGTCCGTTCGTCGCCTTCAAAATCTAATCCCCAAATATGTTCTATTAAATGGTCGCGGGTAAACACCTGCTTCGGCTGCGACATCAGGAAGTAAAGTAGCTCGAACTCCTTTAGCGGCAACAGAATGGTTTTGCTTCCGATTTGCACCTCATAGCTTCTTTTATCCAAGGTAGTGTTTCCAATGGATACCCTCGAATCCGCAGGTTGCTTATCAAAACGGCGCAACAGTGCTTTTATACGGAAGAGCAGTTCCTTTGGCTCAAAGGGCTTGGTCAGATAATCATCTGTCCCTGACCTGAATCCTTGCTCCTTGTCCTCGATTTGATTTTTCGCAGTCAGAAGGATAATCGGAATATCATAATGTTCCCGTATCTCTTTCGTTAATGAATAACCATCCATATGCGGCATCATCACATCTACCACCGCCAAATCACATTTTTCCTTATCTAGTATCTCCAGCGCTTCGATACCATTTGTCGCCTTGAAAACCTTATTGCCTACCTCCGTTAAATGAATACTGACCAGCTTTATGATATTCGGATCATCGTCCACAATTAAGATGGTTGTCATATATAAATACTCCTCTAGCTCTTTTATACATTCTGAATCTAGTTTACAAAAAAATAGATAGAAACAAAACAGGCCCAATGTGTAAACATTGAACCTAAAAAAACGCTAACATATATCCAACACCATCACAACCCCAAATACAGGGCCCGATGTATCCACTTCCCCATTTAAATAAAATCCGAACGATTCATATAATTTTTGCGCAAGAGCATTATCAGGGTGGAGGCTTAGATAGATTTTTCGACAAGAGTATTCCCTCTGCATGCGTTCCACCAGGATTGGCAGAAAGCGCTTTGCGTATCCGTTTCCTTGGTAGTGATGGTCAATCATAAATCGATCAAGCCACGCACTTTGCCTTTCTTGTGACGACGCACCAAACATGGCATATCCGACGAGTGTATCCTCATCATACAGCCCAACAGAAATCCACTTCTTTTCATACTGCGATTCCGCCAAAGAATAGGCATTACTTTCAATGAAATGCAATTGCTGTTTAGAAACCGATAATTCGGCAACGGCCCGCCAATTCTCCTTTGTAACTTCACGAATGTGAAGAGGCATATTTCCAACTCACTTTCTTCATGAACGCTATTTTCTTAGACTACGAAAACTCGGGAACACCCTGATTGAATAGATGCACCGAAACTAAAGTAGCAAAAACACCATTACGAAAACAGCTATTGTAAACATCTTCCTACCTTATTCATAATTCGCTTCTATTCTTCATACTCCTGCAAAAATTATCGCTCCTTTATCGAACTATTGCTTGAACAAGCTTCTTGTTTTTTGTATAAAAAACCTCATTATGAGAGGATACCATAGCGATGGAATCGGCTTGCGGGTCGATATATTGCTTTGCTTTATTGACCGCATTGGCGGCATCCTGAAATGCTCCAGCAATTAAATTTAGTTTTCCGTCATGCTTGAGAATATCTCCAGCTGCAAAAAGGCCAGGTACTGAAGATTCACTCATCGATGTTCCATCAATATAAAACTCCTCGGCAAGCTTAATGTCCAATTCGCTTTCGTTTAACAAGGCAGCATCTATATCAAAACCGTGGTTTACAATAACCTCGTCGACCTCTACTTCCTTTATTTCACCGGTGAGGAAATTTTTAAGCTGTACACGTTCGATCCTATCTCCACTACCAGCAATTAACTTATTAATTGAAGTTCGTGCCAAACATTCCGCAGAGCTGCATTGCAGCTGGCTGATTTGTGATTCATGTCCAGTGAGACAAGCCTTCCGATGGGTTACATATACCTTTTTCGCAATCGGCTCTAATTCATTCGCCCAATCTATGGCAGAGTTGCCCCCACCGGAAATGAGCACGATTTTATCCTTAAAGTACTTCAAGGATTTCACAGTGTAATGCAAGTTGGATACCTCAAAGCGTTCAGCACCTTCGATTTTCAGCTTTTGATGTTTTATAATTCCGCTTCCGATTGCAACAATAACTGCTTTGGACAAATGCTCGCGTCCTGATTCTGCTTTTAAAACAAACAATCCTTCCTCATTTTTCGAAATGGAAACGATTTTCTCATTTAAGACGACCTCAGGCTTAAAGGTTAATCCTTGTTTCACGAGCTGTTCAATTAGTTTTGCTCCAGGTAGCGGTGCAAGTCCTCCAACATCCCAGATCATTTTCTCCGGATAAATATGAACTTTACCACCTAATTGTGGCTGATATTCGATCATTTTTGTTTTCATTTCCCGTAACCCGCTATAAAAAGCTGAATAAAGTCCGGCAGGTCCCCCACCTAATATTGTTACATCAAAGCATTCCGTCTCTCTCATTCTCGCTCCCTCCAAATCTGAAAAAAGTCTTGCAGGAATAAACCTTTGTGAATGGATGATTTCACTGTAAAACAGCTATGTATAAGGAGAATACCGATTCACATTTGGTTACTCATTCCGTTATATAAAAAAAGTTTGTTGACAAAAGAATGGAATCACCTTATAGTGACATTGTAACTGATAATGATTATCAATATCAACATATTATTTTTTACGGAGGCATCTTCATGGTCCACCTATATACAGATCATGTACATATTGGCTACGGCGAGCGGTCTATTGTCAAAGATCTAACCATAGAAATACCGGAGAAAAAAATAACAACGATACTCGGTTCCAATGGCTGCGGGAAATCAACCTTATTGAAAGCTATGACACGTATTATCCCCCATCAAGGAGGTTCGATTATTTTAGACGGAAAAAGCATTACAAATGCCGACACCAAAAAGCTTGCTCAAAAATTAGCAATTCTGCCACAAACTCCAGAAAGTGCAGCTGGCCTAACTGTAGGAGAATTAGTATCCTACGGAAGGTTTCCCTATCAAAAAGGCTTTGGGCGTTTATCCACTAAGGATGTCGAGATTATCAACTGGGCATTGGAGGTTACCGGAACAGCAAATTATAAATATCATCAGGTCGATGCATTATCTGGTGGCCAACGGCAGCGTGTATGGATTGCAATGGCATTAGCCCAAGAAACTGAAATGATATTTCTGGACGAACCAACCACCTACTTAGATATGGCTCATCAATTAGAGGTGCTGGAGCTTTTACAAAAGCTCAATAGGGAACAAGAGAGAACGATTGTAATGGTTCTGCATGACATTAATCAGGCGGCCCGTTTTTCCGATTACATTATTGCCTTAAAGGAAGGGCAAATCGTCAAAGCCGGCACAAGTGAAGAGATAATCACCCGCCAAGTGTTAAAAGAAGTGTTTCATATTGATGCTGATATCGGGTTGGACCCGAGAACAAATAAACCAATTTGTATTACCTATAACTTATTAAAAGGAGAATACCAACATGAAAAATAAATTTATCCCGATTTTACTGTTAGTCTTCGTACTAATGCTAGGGGCCTGCTCCAGCACAACAGAAAAGAAAACTGCTGATAAAAAAAATAATAAGGACACGATTACCTATCAATCTCAAAATGGACCAGTTGAAGTTCCTGCACATCCTAAGAGAGTAGTAGTTTTATCAAGCTTCGCTGGAAATGTAATGTCTCTTGGCGTAAATATTGTAGGGGTTGATTCATGGTCGAAGATGAATCCGAATTTCCAGGATAAATTGAAGAATGTTACAGAGGTATCTGATGAAAACTTGGAAAAAATTATTGAATTGGATCCAGACTTAATCATTGGTCTCGACAACGTTAAAAATCTAGATAAGCTTAAAAAAATAGCTCCAACTGTTGTTTTTACATATGGAAAAGTAGACTATTTAACACAGCAAATGGAAATTGGTAAGCTATTAAACAAAGAAAAAGAAGCAACTGAATGGGTAAATGATTTCAAAAAACGCGCACACGAAACCGGCGAACAAATCAAAGCTAAAATTGGTGCTGATTCAACCGTTTCTGTAATCGAAAACTTCGATAAACAGCTATATGTCTTCGGAAATAACTGGGGACGCGGAACAGAGATTTTATATCAGGAAATGGGATTAAAAATGCCTAAAGCAGTCGAGGAAAAGGCGCTGAAACCAGGCTATTATGCCATTTCACCAGAGGTTCTTCCACAGTTTTCCGGTGACTATGTCGTCTTTAGTAAAAACAAGGATGGTGATACATCCTTCCAAGGAACAAATACGTATAAAAACATCCCAGCTGTGAAAAACAACCATGTTTTCGAAGTGGACGCTAAAGCATTTTATTTCAATGATCCACTAACACTTGATTATCAGCTAGATTTCTTTAAAAAGGTCTTTCTTGGCAAGTAATCATCGTTAGTTAGAATAGCGAGGGTGGCAATTTTCTTGTCGCCCTTGTTCTTCTCTCTATTCTATAGGCTCTTTTCTTCAACCTTTGAATTGTGTTTTAAAACATTCTGATCTTGTTAAGATTCAAGTAGCTTATTATGAAAAAATGCTTCTATCAATGCTTCTAATATACGAATAGTAACAATTAATAAAAACCAGCCATTATTGAAAAGTTGGGTGTCTACGATGAAAAGTTTAACTAAATGCATAATCGGTATTGTATTGCTCCTTTTAAGTTTTTTGGCGGCCATGGTGTTTGGTGCTGCAAAAACAGGGGTACATGAGGTCTGGAATGCGATTGCATCCAATAAAACCTCTGAAACGATTACTATGATTCGCGAAATTCGCTTACCACGTGAAATCGGCGCTATTTTTGTAGGAGCTGCACTTTCTGTTTCTGGTGCTATTATGCAAGGCCTAACGAGAAATCCACTGGCGGATCCAGGATTATTAGGCTTAACAGCTGGTGCCAATGCTGCCTTAGCACTTACTATCGCCTTAATACCATCTGCTAATTATTTTTTGATTATGATAGCCTGTTTTATTGGTGCTGCCAGTGGTGTCCTAGCTGTATTCGGAATTGGAGCATTGAAAAAAGGCGGTTTCTCGCCTCTTCGTATTGTTTTAGCAGGAGCTGCGGTTTCTACCTTTCTATATGGCGTAGCAGACGGAATTGGCTTATATTTTAAAATTTCAAAGGATGTATCGATGTGGACATCCGGTGGGCTGCTCGGTACAGCATGGAGCCAGCTGCAGATTGTAATGCCTTTTATTCTGATTGGTATCATTGTTTCTATCTTTTTGTCCAGACAATTAACAGTGCTTAGCTTGAATGAGGATGTAGCAATTGGTTTGGGACAAAATATAGGTCGCATTAAATTTATTTTATATATTGTCATTGTCTTACTTGCTGGTGCAGCTGTTGCACTTGTAGGAAATCTAGCATTTGTTGGATTAATGGTGCCACATATCGTACGGCAAATTGTCGGGACAGATTACCGTTTTATTTTGCCGATGTCAGCAATTTTTGGCGCTGCCTTCATGTCTTTGGCAGATACCATTGCCCGTACTATTAATGCACCTTATGAGACCCCCATCGCGGCCATTGTATCGATTATCGGATTGCCCTTCTTTCTTTTTATTGTTCATAAAGGAGGGAAAGTATTATCATGATCCATCCTTCTGTTATTAAAAAGCAGCGAGTAATTCTTTTCATTCTCGTGTGTCTTATTATCATGACCATTATGATCGGTATGAGCACTGGATTCTCTTCCATTGCTTTTGACCGGATATTGCCTATATTAACTGGGCATGGAACCTTTAAAGAAAATTTTGTACTGTTTTCCATCCGATTACCCCGTATCATCATTACGATATTATCAGGGATGGCTTTGGCTGTTTCAGGTGCCATTTTGCAAGGGTTAACGAGAAATGATTTAGCGGACCCTGGAATTATCGGGATTAATTCCGGAGCTGGTGTTGGAATTGCTATTTTCTATTTATTTGTTCCTATTGAAGCTCATTATTTTGCCTATGTCCTACCGGCAGTCGCTTTTATCGGGGCTTTACTGACAGCGATATTCATCTATATTTTTTCCTATAATAAAAAAGTTGGCTTTGAGCCTGTCAAATTAGTCATCGTTGGGATAGGATTTGCTATGGCTCTGTCAGGTGCCATGATTTTATTCATTTCTGGTGCGGAAAGACAGAAAGTGGACTTCATTAGCAAATGGCTCTCCGGGAACATATGGGGTACAGATTGGCCTTTTATATGGGCGATTTTACCTTGGATATTAATTCTTATTCCCTTTACCTTATATAAATCTAATCGTTTAAATATCCTGGCACTCTCCGAGCAATCAGCTATTGGTGTAGGGCTGAATCTTAAAAAGGAGAGATTTATATTACTCCTTGCGGCTGTAGCACTTGCGGCATCTGCCGTTTCTGTTACTGGGGGAATTGCTTTCATCGGTCTTCTCGCTCCGCATATAGCGAAGTCCCTTATTGGTCCAAGAAGTCAATTATATATGCCCGTTGTCATTCTGATGGGAGGATGGATTTTACTCCTTTCAGATACAATTGGGCGAAATCTTGCGGATCCGGATGGTATCCCGGCCGGTATTATAACAGCATTAATCGGAGCACCTTATTTTGTGTATTTATTAATGAGGGAAAAAAGAGTTTAGTGGAATGGCAGGGCATGATAAGTGTCCCGCTATTTTCCCATGATAATTTAACAGATTTTACGTGATTTTTATACGTAACTTAGGAGAATGTTGCTTACTCCTGGGGATATTCGTTGTAATTAGAGGAGATATTTTGCTCATTTACTAGTTATCTTGGAAATATATTATCTATTCTCGTGAATTTTTTTCTAATCTCGCGAAATTCGTTTTTATTCTCGCGAAAATGTAACTTATTCTCGCGAATTTCGGCCATATTCTCGCGAATTAGGACTATAGTCCCGGAAACAAGTTCGATTTTAACTAAAAAAATACCACATCTATAACGATGTGGTATTTTTCTATATTAGAAGTTCACATAGCTTCTTGGATTCACTGCTCCTGGATGTGGAGGTCCTGTCCAATATCCTACATAAAATTCGAAATGAAGATGCTGTCCGGTAGATTCCCCAGTGCTTCCCATCACTCCGATTTGCTGCCCCTTACGAACAACCTGTCCGTCGCCTACGGTGTAATACTTCATATGAGCATAAACAGTAGTATAGGTTTTGCCGTCTATTATATGTGTAATCATGACACAATTTCCATAGCTTGAAGAATGATATGCTCGGAACACTACCCCATCTCCAGCAGCGACAATTGGTACATTGCTTCCACTGTTCGCAATATCGATGCCTGGATGGAATCCACTATATGTGCCGGAACGATAACCAAATTCGGAAGAGATATATCCTGCTGCTGGCCTTGTAAAGGAGCCAGATGAAACTGGAGGAAGATCATTGGAACCAGAATTTCCACCATTCTGATGTTTTTGCTGTTCCTGCCTTCTCTTTTCTTCCGCAATGCGTTGTTTTTCTAATTCAATAGCTTTTTGAATCGATTTCTTTTGAGCAGCCAATATTTCTTGTTGCTCTTGGAGAGAAATTTTATCTTCTTCTAAATCTTTTTTCTGTGCGGCAAGAGCTTTCATTATATCTTTCTTTTTATTTTCTTGCTGATTTAATTGAACTTTCATTCCCTTTAAGTCACTGAGCATTCCTTGTAGTGAACTTAATTTTTTCTCTACTTCCACTTTCTTTTGCTTTAAATCATCTTGATCGCGTTTTTGCTGCTCCATTATTTCTTTATCCGCATTCATAAGAGTTTGCACTGCGGTTAGACGGTCAATTAAGTCACTGATACTTTGGGAATCCAAAATAACATCAATATAGTCGACAGAACCACCGCTTGTTTGCATCGCACGTGCACGCTGCTTTAGAAGCTGGTCGCGTTCGTTAATACGCTTTGTTAATGCATCAATGCTGTTCTTCAGACTAGAAATTTGCTTTTGCGTATCACTAATTTGAACCTGTTTCTCGCCAATTTTCTTATCGGTGCTTTCAATCTCGGCTTCAATTTGTTTCATTTGCGTTTCCAAATCCGCCTGTTGACCGTTGATTTCCGAAATTTGCGAGTCCTTCTTTTTGATGCTGGAGTTAATTTTGGAGCTTTTGTTTTCTACTTGCTGTTGTTGGTTCTTAAGCTCGTTAAGCTTAGAAGCAAAAGCATCTGTATGATAGGTTAAAACTAATGGTAAAACCAATGCAATAGAAAGCAATGAACGTTTTTTCAATGAATATTCCCCTTTCACTCTTTCCAAGCTATATGTATATATCTGGACGAAAAGTAGCTTGCGACCGTACTTTCCGCCCATGTTGACTGTCTTACTTGAAATATATGTTATAAAATTTTCAAACCAAGGCATGATCGTCTATTTTCAGTTGCCGACATGTCCAACCACTACTTTAAAAAGTGTATAAACCGTTTTTTATACCTTCAAGAAGCGGCGAATGGACATCGCACTTCCCCAAATACCGATGAAGATACCAATTAGTAATAATAAGCTGCTTATTTCAAACACAAACGGATTGAAATTCAGGATTTGTATAAATTGGCCCGCTAATCTTGGAGCAATAATCTTATGTGCGTAATAGTAACCGACAGAAATAATCAATATCGGCAATATAGACCCTAGCACACCGAGCCAAATTCCTTCCATCACTAATGGCCAGCGAATAAACCAGTTCGTTGCCCCTACTAATTTCATAATCTCAATTTCTTTTCTTCTTGCAAAAATTGTGATTTTAATAGTATTGGAGATTAAGAACATGGCCGTAAAAAGCAAACCGATTACTAACACTAAGCCAACATTTCTACTTACTTTTAGCACACTAAAAAGTCTTTCTACTTTGCCCTTACCGTAAATAGCCGATTCGACATGATCCATTTGCTCAATCTGTTTGGCAACCTTAGGTGTATCGGTTGGATTCTTTGTTTTTACTACATATACGTCATATAAAGGATTATCCTGCTTGAATAATTCGAAATCCTTCCCCATTTTCTTAACTAAGTCCTTTAGTTCTTGTTCCTTGGAAGAGTACGTAATGGACTTCACCTGGGTTAAATTTTGAATTTGGTTATGCAAAATCGTTTGATCTTGTTTGTTTGCGGTCAAATCAATATGAACGCGAATTTCCACGTCATTTTCAATATCAGACGCAATCTTGTTCATATTCATCATAATAACGAAGAATACGCCTACTAATAATAATGTAATCGTCACGGCACTTGCAGAGGCAAACATCATCCATCCGTTACGGCCAAGGCTTTTCAGACTTTCGCGGAAATGGCGCTGTAATGTTCTAGCTTTCATATCCGTATTCCCCCCGATGCTCATCACGAACGATTTTTCCGCCTTCTATAGCAATTACCCGATGCCTCATTGTATTCACGATATCACGGTTATGAGTTGCCATTACAATCGTCGTACCGCGATTATTAATTTCATCAAAAATCCTCATAATTTCCCAGGAGGTTTCCGGATCTAGATTTCCTGTAGGCTCGTCCGCAATCATAACTCTTGGTCTATTTACGATCGAGCGTGCGATGGAAATACGCTGCTGCTCTCCTCCGGAAAGCTCGGTAGGAAGCATTCTTGCCTTATGCTTTAGCCCTACTAGATTCAAAACATCCATGACACGTTTTTTAATTACTTTCGGCTGTTCCTCAATTACTTCGAGAGCAAAGGCAACATTTTCAAAAACAGTTAGAGTCGGAAGTAATTTAAAATCCTGGAACACAACGCCAATTTGTCTTCTGAAATAAGGAATTCGACTATTTTTCAGCTTGGAAAGATTGATTCCATTTACCACAATGCTGCCGTCCGTCGCTTTTTCTTCCCGGTACATCATCTTGATAAAAGTAGATTTTCCAGCACCACTAGGTCCAACGACATAGACGAATTCTCCTTGTTTTATATGAACATTCAATCCGTTGGCTGCAATAACTCCATTCGGATACTTTTTATAGACATTTTGCATTTCTATCATCTAATCACCCGTCTTTACTGTTATCTTCTTTTCTGAGCTAGTGATTAACTATTTTCCGTCAAATTTTATATTTCTATCAAAAAATAGCAAAAAACATCGTAAAAAATCGAAATAAATCACAGAATCATTATAACATCCATATTCCGTTTATCATATTACAATTATGTTTCAATCCTTATTTTTAGCCGAAAGTTAATGGGTATGGAGTTAAGTTTTGCTAGAAGGATTGTGCAATTTTTGTAAAAAATTGGTGCTATTAGCACGAAATATTGCACAAATGGCACGAATCATATCTTGAATTGCATAAAACCAAGTATGATCGTCACGAAATATAAGAAAAATAGCATGAATTAGGATAAAAGTCCCGTTTTCACTTTTGAGAATTCAATTTTTCTTTCCTATATGAAGAAAGACCTGATGGCAATCCCATCAGGCCTTTTCGGCAATACTATTTTTTATTGGATAACCAAGTTGCAACGGCATCTGCATCCTTACCGCTATATAATCCAGCAGGCATTGCACCGTTACCTTTACCATTTTTAATAATATCTAGAATTTGATCTTTACTGTATTTGGATCCAATCTTTTGAAGCTTAGGACCGTTTAATCCACCCAAGTCTTTACCATGGCAAGCAGAGCATTTTGCTTCGAATAGTTTTTGAGCATCTCCGGCACTTGCTGTTGAAGTAGCATTGTTATTGTTGGACTTGCTTGTATCATTTTTATTTCCACAAGCAACCATCGCAAGAGCTAACATTACTACCATCACTGCAGCAGCTAATTTTCTTTTCATCCTTTTTCCTCCTTAGGAATGGGAAATGTTTCTTGCATTTCCATTATAGCAATCCTAATCCTTTTTGAAACCTTCCCCAAGCACTTCAAATGCGTCCATAACGACGACAAATGCAGATGGATCAAGGCTTTTCACCAATTGTTTCAACTTTATGAATTCTGTCTGATCCACCACACACATGAGGACTGGTCTTTCACTTTCTGTAAATCCCCCATATGCAGATAGTTTTGTCACACCTCGGTCAATTTTATTCAAAATTCCTTCACGAACTTCTTGCTGTTTATCAGTGATAATTAACGCCGTTTTAGACCGACTGATTCCAACCTGAACAAGATCAATCGTCTTACTTGTTACATAAAGACCAATTAGCGCATAGAGAGCTTTTTCAATATCAAATACTATCGCAGCGGATAACACAACGAGCCCGTCGATAATAATAACGCAAGTTCCTAGAGTTAATCCTGTATATTTATGAATAATTTGAGCTGCCAAATCGGTTCCACCTGTGGATGCTTTTCCACGAAACACAATGCCAAGGCCAAGTCCTACTCCGACACCACCAAATAAAGCACCTAATAATGGATTATGTGTCCATGGTTCCAAATGTTCTGTTAAGAAAACAACCAATGGTAAAAAGATCGTTCCAACTAAGGTCTTAACTCCAAAATGGAAGCCTAAAAAGATTAAGCCAGCGATAAATAGCGGGATGTTAAAAGCCCATTGAACATATGCAGGCTTCCACCCAAATACCCCGTGTAAAATAGTACTTATTCCGCTTACCCCTCCGGATGCAATTTCATTTGGAAGTAAAAATACGTTAAAAGAAATGGCGATGATGGCGGATCCAATAAGTATATATATGTATTCCATGCTTTTTGTTTGGAAAAAGCTTGTAGCAGATTCTCCTCTTCGTTTCTTCATTTTGCTAAATCCCCTTCTATGTTGTTAGACTTTCGACAGAGAGTATAGCATGGCAGTGATAGGGGTGTCTATAACGGATGTTAAAATTGGGTTAGTAGATTCCAATGGGGGTAGCTGTTTCCACAAAAAAACCCTTATGCATAGTGTACCTTTGCATAAGGGTTTTATTCTTTGTCACCGAAATGGGATTACGAAAGGCGTGAGCGCAAATAAGCGTTGATAAATGGATCAATGTCTCCATCCATTACCCCTTGCACATTTCCGCTTTCCGTATTGGTACGATGATCCTTTACCATAGAATAAGGATGGAATACATAGGAGCGAATTTGGCTTCCCCAGCCGATTTCCTTTTGTTCCCCGCGGATTTCCGCCAATTCCTTTTCCTTTTCTTCAATTTGACGTTGATATAGTTTTGCTTTTAACATATTCATCGCTTGCTCGCGGTTTTTAATTTGCGAGCGCTCTGATTGACATGTTACAACGACACCTGTTGGTAAGTGGGTGATACGCACAGCAGAGTCGGTCGTATTAATATGCTGACCGCCGGCACCGCTGGCACGGTAGGTATCCACTTTTATGTCCTCCGTGCGAATTTCAATTGCAATGTCATCATTGAATTCCGGCATAACCTCGCAGGATACGAAGGAGGTATGACGGCGACCTGATGAATCAAACGGAGAAATCCGGACAAGACGATGAACTCCCTTTTCCGCTTTTAAATATCCATAAGCATTGTGGCCTTTAATCAGCAATGTAACACTCTTAATTCCAGCCTCGTCTCCAGCAAGATAATCTAGCGTCTCGACTTTAAAGCCTTTTTTTTCCGCCCACCGTGTATACATTCTTAAAAGCATGGAGCCCCAATCCTGTGATTCGGTTCCTCCTGCACCAGGGTGAAGTTCCAGGATGGCGTTGTTTTTATCATATGGTTCGCTTAATAAAAGCTGCAATTCAAACTGATTAAGTCTTGAAACTAATTCCTGAAGTTCTGACTCGAGTTCTGCATGCAGTTCCGAATCCTCTTCTTCCTTCACCAAATCATGAGTAAGCTCTAGATTTTCCTGAGTATCCACAAGCTCTTTATACTCATTAACTTGATCCTTTAACCCGTTAGCCTCATTAATGATTTTCTGCGCACTTTGCTGGTCATTCCAGAAGTTTGGATCGAGCATAATTTCATCTAATTCTGCAATACGAGCCTCTTTATTTTCGAGGTCAAAGAGACCCCCTAAAGTCCGCTAATGTTTTAGCCGTTTTTTCAAGCTCAGAACGAATTTCAAATAACTCCATGTTCTATTTCACCTCGTGTTGAATTTTGAAAGTACAGGCGCCCTTCCCATCGGCGTACGGATTTTGGAGTCTTTGACTAATCGTAAGGAAAAGACGTAGAAATCCGCTAGCCGTTGGTAAAATTTCAAGTGCCAATTTCACTTGTAGCTAGACAACCTTAACTTTTCGTGTCATTAACATAATAAAAATTTATAAATCTATACTTTCGCGCATTAAGAAATCGAAAATCGCCTCCGGATAGTTGAGGCGATTCCGATTCATTCCTTTTAGTATATCAAAACCAAAAACGATTCGGTTTATTAAACATTTTTTCCGTGACATTGCTTATACTTTTTGCCGCTTCCACATGGGCAAAGGGCGTTACGACCAATGTCTTGTTTTTTTCTAACCGGTTTTTTCTTAACGGTTTCTCCATCCTCTTTCGGATTAACCGCTTGCCCCTTCGCTACTTCTTCGCGTTGAAGATTATTGCGAATTTCAGCCTTCATAATATACTTCGCTGCATCCTCTTCAATAGCCATGACCATACCTTCAAACATCGCAAAGCCCTCGCTTTGGTACTCACGAAGCGGATCAACTTGACCGTATGCACGTAAATGGATACCTTGGCGAAGATGATCCATCGCATCGATATGATCAATCCATTTTGTATCGACTGCACGAAGAAGGATAACCTTTTCAAACTCGCGCATTTGCTCAGTACCTAAGGATTCTTCTTTTTCATCATAATCCTTTTTCGCTTTTTCAAAGATGAGCTCCATCATTTCCTCCGGATCCTTACCTTGGAAATCATTAACAGATACTGCACCTTCTTGTAAAAGATTGCCATGAACAAAGTCAACTAGTCCTTGCAGATTCCAGTTTTCTTCATCCTCATTTCTTGGAGTATGAAGCTCTACTGCGCGTTCAACTACTCGTTTGATCATATTTTCAACGATTTCACGAAGGTTTTCGGAGTCGATTACTTCGTTTCGTTGATTATAAATAATTTCACGTTGTTGACGAAGGACATCATCATATTGTAAAAGCTGCTTCCGTGCATCGAAGTTATTTCCTTCCACACGTTTTTGCGCAGATTCAACGGCTCTAGATACCATTTTACTTTGAATAGGCTGAGAATCGTCCATTCCAAGTCGCTGCATCATGGCTTTCATATTATCGGAACCAAAGCGGCGCATCAATTCATCTTCCATCGATAGATAGAATTGGGTAACCCCTGGATCTCCCTGACGACCAGAACGACCACGAAGCTGATTATCAATACGACGGGATTCATGACGCTCCGTACCTATAACAGCAAGACCGCCAAGCTCCACAACACCTTCACCAAGCTTAATGTCAGTACCACGACCGGCCATGTTCGTTGCAATGGTTACAGAGCCTTTTTCACCAGCAAGTGCAATAATTTCGGCTTCGCGCTCATGGTTTTTCGCATTTAAGACATTGTGGCGAATTCCTTTTTTCGATAAATACTTCGAAATTAATTCAGAGGTTTCGATTGCGACAGTACCTACTAGAACAGGCTGACCCTTTTGATTTCGTTCCGCAATGTCCTCTACTACCGCACGGAATTTGCCATCCATCGTAGCATAGATTAAATCCGGACGATCATCACGGGCAATCGGCTTATTTGTAGGAATAACAATAACCCTCATATTATAAATATTACGGAATTCCTCTTCTTCCGTTTTCGCTGTACCAGTCATACCGGAAAGCTTTTCGTACATACGGAAGTAGTTTTGGAACGTAATGGTAGCCATTGTCATACTTTCATTTTGAATTTCAACCGCTTCTTTTGCTTCAATAGCCTGATGCAAACCGTCACTGAAACGGCGTCCTTTCATCAGACGGCCAGTGAATTGGTCAACAATGACGATTTCGCCATCCTGAACCACATAGTCCACATCAATGTGCATCGATACAATGGCTTTCAATGCCTGGTTGATATGATGGTTCAAGGTAACATGTGAAATATCAAAAAGATTATCAATGCCAAAGGATCGCTCAGCCTTACTGATCCCTTCCTCTGTTAATTGCACACTTTTTGTTTTTTCATCATATGTGTAGTCTTCCTCTTTTTTCAATGTGCGAACAAATGCATTCGCTTGAATATAAAGATTAGCCGATTTCTGTGCCTGTCCGGAGATGATTAACGGTGTACGAGCCTCATCAATCAAGATGGAGTCAACCTCATCGATAACGGCAAAATGAAGAGGTCTCTGTACGCGCTGCTCTTTATATAGAACCATATTGTCACGTAAATAATCGAAGCCAAACTCATTGTTTGTTCCGTATGTGATATCTGCAGCATACGCTTCCTGCTTCTCTTCACTGGACATGCTGTTCAAGTTTAAGCCAACTGTAAGGCCAAGAAATTCATATAACGCTCCCATTTCTGTCGCGTCACGGCTCGCCAAGTATTCGTTGACTGTTACAACATGAACTCCTTTTCCAGATATAGCATTTAAATACACAGGCATCGTAGCAGTTAAGGTTTTACCTTCCCCGGTCTTCATTTCGGAGATGTTACCCTCATGCAAGGAGATACCACCCATTAACTGTACATGATATGGATATAATCCAAGCACACGTCGTGCTCCTTCACGTACAACTGCAAATGCTTCTGTAAGTAAATCATCTAATGTTTCACCTTTTTGATAACGTTCTTTAAATTCCTCTGTTTTTTCCCGAAGCTGATCATCCGAAAGCTTCTCCATTTCAGAGGCTAATTCTTCAATTTGGTTTGCTAGCTTATCAAGACGCTTAATTTCGCGTTTATTTGCATCAAATACTTTTTCTAAAAATGCAACCATCTATAACGCTCCTTTTATCTTCAACTGTGAGAGCCTTTCGCCTATCTAAGTACATATTCTGTATGAAGTGGAAAAAATCCTCTCACACGGCAGTTCTATTATACTACTTTATAAATTTTAACATTTAAACCTATGTAGTGACAACAAAAGTGGTGAAGAGGAATTGTTCCTCGATTGGAAAAATGGTGAAGTTGGTGGTATTTCTGTGTAGATTGGTTTCCGATTATAAAATGGACAATTAGTATTCACCGTTGAATTTTGGGTTAAAACTGATGAAATTTCTTTGGAAAGTGCGGAAATTTTTCTAGTTTTCGATTATAACATGGGTTCAGATGTGGAAATTGGGGTCAAATGTTACATTTTAAGATGAGGTGGACAAGCTTTCTTTTTCAAAACAGGCAATCATTCCATTATTCTCGCGAAAATAGCATATATTCTCGCTAAATTACTCCCTATTCTCGCGAAAATGACACTTAATCTCGCGAAATTTAGGTTTATTCTCGCGAATCGGTACTTTAGGCCTACATTTTAATATCTCCAAACAAAAAAAGACAAGCCGCCTAATCAGCGCTTGCCCATCATATAATCCAATATGTCCAAATCAATTTTTCCGTCTTCCTGCTCGCGCATTTCAAAATTTTCGGTGTGAATGTATTTTTTCAATGCAGAAGATAGTGAGTCATTACCGTTCAAATATCCATGTCTCGCAAGCTGATCTTTTAGCTGGCTTTCAACCACTCCGCTTATCTCTACGACCCGTTCTGGCTTTGATTTTGCAAAATAAAGTTGCTGGAGATAGTAGATTCGGATGAGTTCGTTTATTGGATCCGGATGTTCGTCTACCCGAAGATCAATAAATCTATCATTGTAACCACCGTAGCCACCTTTTTCTTTTACTACTAAGAGAGCTGCTGATTGCATACCGCGGGAGTCCCCGCCAGCTGCTTGCCCTGCATTCAATGCTTTCAATAATCGTTCTGCAAGTGTCCCTTTTGTTTCAGTAAAAGTTCGTGCCATTGCGTCTACCGTATTTTCATCGACTAAAATATTTCCCTGAGCAGCAAAGTATTCACCGGTTACACCGCCGGCCCAGTCATAGCACTTGCTTCCCGTAAAGGTTGCGGCACCACCTTTGAAGTCAACGACACCCACTTGTCTATACTCACAATCTTCATCTGCATCCGTTAAAATTTGTAATACTTCTGCTGCTGACTTTCCTTGCTCTAACAGCTCTAACCCCTCAGGACCGTAGGCTGTATTAGCATACGATTGAGTTGCAATCGCTCCGACGCCTGCCTTCGCAAACGGAACAACCGCTCCGACACCAAGAAACTTGGATTGTACTGCTATCCCCCACTCTTTTTCAACAGGATCATAGCCAACAATTGAAAATGTCATCTCCCATACCCCCATATTAATTTCCTAGAAAAATTGCTCCGTACACTAAAGCCCCGCAAATTACGTAGACAGGACTTACCTTCCATTTTTCTAAAAGCAATAAACTAACAATTCCAATGATTGCGGTTTGAAGAATCCCAACCCCTTTGTAAGAGGTCGTGAAAAAATCAATCGTCATGACACCCAAAAGAACCGCAATCGCTGGGCGTACAAGCTTCGTCATATTTTTCACCTTGGCAGTATCTTTATATTTCATTAATATGCCTAGTAATGCAATGATTAAAATTAGAGATGGGGCTACACAGGCAATCAAAGCGACAATAGCACCAAGAACCCCGCCTTGTGAGTAGCCGATGTATCCCGCCATCTTCGTTGCAATTGGACCAGGTAAAGCATTTCCGAGGGCAACCATTTCACTAAATTCATGAACGGTAAACCAGTGGTAACGATCCACCACCTCATGCTCGAGCAGTGGAATCGTTGCCGGTCCTCCACCATAGCCCAAAAGATTAGCCATGAAGTTCGCTAAGAAAATTTTCCAGTAAATCATGATGCCTTCACCTGCTTTTCTTCCTTCTTATTTTTGGAAAGAAGTGCGGAAACGAGAAGGGCAGCAATTAAGATTGCCGGGTGAATTCCTAATATTTGCATCACTACAATGCTAATAATAACGAGTATTACGGTTGCAACCCAACCCATAGTATTATTCGATTTTTTTATAAAATCCCATGTTAAAGAGCCTAGCATGACACCCGCTATCGGGATAACTGCTTTTGACATACCGTTCACCCAAGGCTTATCCTTATAAGCTTGCAAAACGGTTAATAAAACAATCAATAAAACGACAGTCGGAAGTACAGTACCTGCAAGTGCACTAAGCATTCCCCAGAAGCCGCCTACCCGCCAGCCGATGTAGCCTGACATTTTCGTATTAATGGGACCTGGAAGCGTGTTGGCTAACGCTAAAATATCGGAGAATTCTTCATCTTCCATCCATTTGTATATGTCCACGACCTCCCGCTTCATCAACGGAATAGCCGAAAGTCCTCCCCCGTATCCAAGCATTCCCGACCGGAAAAAGGCCACAAATATATCCCATGTTTTCACAATATCACATTCCTTTTTTGTGTCTTCAAAGGTTGTTTTAGTTTGAGACTTTGCACCTTATTAAGAAAAAGATGCCCTGAAACTTAGCCAATTATTGATGTAAGCAAATATGGTTACTTCTCGAATGTTTTTTAATGACCTGGTAACTAATGTTTTCGTGAACAAAAGCAACCTGCCATCCACACATATACAACCTTCAAAAACGATTTACCTACCAAGTTTTAACTTTTTCACTCTTTAATTAGCCATGTTCAGAAAATTCCATATCAATATACTGCAATAGATCCGTCCGTTCTAGATTCTGTTCCACCCATCAGAACTCCTGTTTCAGGATTGCGCCAAATCACTTGCCCACGGCCAAAACCACCGTTATCTGTTGCAATTTGAATTTGATGTCCTTTACGTATCAACGCTTGAGCAATGTGAAGCGGAAAATGCGATTCTACCTGAATCTTTTTCCCTTCGATCCATTGCCACCTCGGTGCATCCAGTGCGGCCTGCGGATTCAAATGAAAATCGATGGTATTCATAATCACCTGAAAATGTCCTTGCGGCTGCATATATCCGCCCATGACACCGAAAGGTCCAACAGCCTGATTTCCCTTTGTTAAAAATCCTGGAATGATGGTATGGTACGTTTTCTTTCCTGGCTTCAATGCATTCGGATGATCCTCCTCCAAGGAGAAATCCGCCCCGCGATTCTGCAATGCAATACCGGTACCAGGGACCACAATGCCAGATCCGAACCCCATGTAATTGCTCTGGATGAAGGACACCATATTGCCTTCTCCGTCGGCAGCTGCCAGGTAGACGGTTCCTCCACTAGGAGGCGTATATGGCTCAGGAGTGAGCGCTTCTTCGCCGATAAGCGCGCGGCGTTCCGCTGCATATTCCTCCGATAGAAGATGGTCTACTTCTACTCTCATGTGCCGGATATCAGAAATATGTGCCTTTCCATCTGTAAAGGCAAGCTTCATCGCTTCAATCTGTTTATGATAAGTATCGATGGTTTCTTTTTCAGTAAAATCAAAGCCTTTAGCAATGTTAAGCGCCATAAGAGCTACCAAGCCTTGCCCATTAGGTGGGATTTCCCAAACGTCATAACCTCTATAGTACGTTGAGATCGGCTCCACCCATTCTGCACGATAATCCGCTAAATCTTCTTTCGATAAAAAGCCATTATGTTCTTGTACATAATCAGCAATTTTTTCTGCTAATGGACCGCGATAAAAGCTTTCTGCATCTGTCTCAGCAATTTCCCGTAAGGTGCTCGCATGTCCTGGTGATCGCCAAATCTCCCCAATCTCCGGTGCTCTTCCATCCGGTGCGAAGGTTTCAAACCACGACCGGAATTCCTCCCCTGTCATGTTCTGCTTATAGATGCGATACGCGGATTTCCAATACTTCCCTAGAATCGGCGTTAATGGATATCCCTCTTCTGCATAACGAATGGCTGGTTCTAATACTTCCTTTAAAGACAGGCGTCCAAATTTTTTCGAAAGCTCTGCCCATCCGGAAGGAGTTCCTGGGACGGTGACAGGCACCACGCCGTGGACTGGCATTTTTTCATAGCCACGTTCCCGTAATGCTTCAATGGAAATCGATTTTGGGGAGGGACCGCTTGCATTTAATCCGTGAAGCTTCCCTTCTGTCCAAACAAGCGCAAAGCAATCAGAACCAATTCCATTCGATGTCGGCTCCACCACCGTTAGTGCAGCAGCAGTCGCAATTGCTGCATCGATAGCATTCCCGCCATTTTTGAGAATCTCAATACCTGCCTGGGCTGCCAACGGCTGTGATGTTGCAACCATGCCGTTTTTGGCAAAAACGGTATTTCTTGTAGATGGATATGGTTGATATAAGTGATCAAGATTCACAATTTCGCACTCCTTTATCATTTGTAAAGCAAATCAGCATTTTTGTTTTACAAACGTAATCATTATCTATGATTATAGTAAAAAAACAGCTTTATGACCACTATTTTTCTACAAATTTCTTAATCTTTTGATTTAGCCGGGAATATAGGCACGAAATAGCCAACGATTGGCACGAATTGCATACGAATTGGCACGAAACGAGTATTTATTGTCCTGAAATCAAAGCAGAATGGCACGAATTATATCTTTATACCTACAGACAGGAAATTTATAGCTTCAAACCATTCCTGCTCTTAAATCTCCGTAATAAAATATTACTCTCCACTCTTGTAATACCCTCCAGGTTGTAAAGCTCATTGTTGATAAAATGTTCCAGGCTAGTAAAATCATCGACTAGCACATGCATATGTAGTGTACTCGGTCCTGTCATTTGATAGCAGCTTGCCACACTAGGGTTATCCGCTAATTTTTGGGCAACCTCTACCAAATAGGCCGGCTCGCAATCCACCTCGAAAAAGGCGGAAACATGCTTTCCGATTTTTTCCGAATTAATCACGACGGAAAACTTTTCGATTACCCCATTATTCATCAAATGTTGAACTCGCTCACGAACCGCCACTCGTGATAAATTTAATTGCTTTCCGATATCCGCATAGGATAATCGCCCATTATCTGTTAAAAGCTGAAGGATTTTACGATCAATATCATCTATTTTCATCGGTACACCTCGTGTAAAAGTCTATTTTTTCATAGTCATACTCCTAGTTATATTATATCGTAACCCATACGGGAATTTGCAGTCGCAAAAAAAATCCGCAGCGACATTAGCTACGGATTTGTCATTCTTTATTTTGTTTCTATTAAGCCATACTTTCCATCCTTGCGACGGTATACAATATTAGTTTGATTTGTTTCAGAATCAGTATAGACAAAGAAGTTATGGCCAAGTAGGTTCATTTGTAAGACCGCTTCCTCGCTATCCATCGGTTTTAGGTCAAATTGTTTTGTACGCACAACCTCTAAATCATTTTCTTCCTCATCCACTAGAACGCTGGAGCTGACGTTGGTTGCGAAAAACTCTCTATGGTTCCCTTGCTCTCGGAGCTTTCGGTTTACTTTTGTCTTATGTTTACGAATTTGTCTTTCCAATTTATCCGTTATTAAATCAATAGCAGCATACATATCCTCATTTACTTCCTCTGCTCTTAACACTAGTTGCGGCATTGGAATAGTTACTTCTACCTTTGATGCCTTCCCTTGATACACTTTCAAGTTCACATGGACATTGGTGTCAGGCACCTCGATAAAATAACGTTCTAGCTTGCTGACTTTCTTTTCAACGTATTCTCTTATTGCTGGAGTTACCTCAATGTTTTCGCCACGAATGTTGTAGTTCATCATATGGACTCCTCCTATTTTGGCTGTGTTCCTTTGCTAAGGCTTGTCTTTCCCTTTCATAGGTAACACTTTGCCTTTTTTTATTGCTATGATTATATATTTCTATTATACACGTCTATATTCCTGCTTAAACCTAAAAAAAATTTGTCGAATTTCTCGGGAAATAAAAAAAATGTCGAAATGCACATCCTTCCAAGGACAATACCCCAAAATATTTTCCAGTTCTTTAAGGCATACACCCAAACCGCCTACCCATCATTTTCATATTCTTTATCAAGGCTGTTTTCCTAATAGTGTTGTTTTTCTTCATCGAGGGCTTGAAAAGGGCCATTCAAAAGGATAACACTCGATGGAAAAACAGCAAAATGAAAGAAAAGAGCCTTAATTATAAAAATATTTATGAGGAGGAAAAATGATGCATCCTGATTTTCAATATAATTATGGTGTACCGATGCAAGATGAGAGAATATGGGGAAGACCTGGTTTTGGCTGGGGCAGGCCTGGTTTCGGTTGGGGTAGACCCGGCTTTGGTTGGGGTCGACCTTGGGGCTTTGGATTCGGAGCTCCATTCTTAGGAGGTCTTGCAGGCGGTTTAGCAGCTGGTGCTTTATTAGGACCTGGATTATATGGCGGATGGGGATATCCGTACGGAGGATTTGGATACCCAGGATTCTATTGGTGATTTAAAAAATAAAAAGGAGGCTTTTTCATATGAAAAAGCCTCTTCATTGTCTGCTGTTTGTAAAAAGTGCCAATCCTTACTGACTTACAATATACCAACCAAATTTAGATCCACAATCGGCTCATTTTTTTCAATGCGTTCCTTAATTTCTTTCAACCAATGCTTTTCTCTCTCATTTCGCACTTCCACAGGCACCTTCTTGCTAAAGACGGAATAAAGGTCAACATCTCTCAGCTTCAAAAACAGTGGTATAGTTTCGAGGCATTCTTGCGAAAGCTCATTTTCCTCACGATATCCTTCTAAAAATGCCTGCAGAAATCCCATCGCAAATTCATTCCGTTCCTCTTTTGTCCCATAAAAGTGATTACTATTTACGGAATAGTACAATGGAATTGCGATATCAGATGCATAAAAATGATAACTAGCATCATCGAAATCAAAAATATGAATCGAATCTCCATCGTAAAAAAAGTTTCCATGATGGATATCACTGTGAATAAGCCCATAGGAATCCTTCGTCCTTGGTAATTTTGCAACTTCTTCTACTACTTTACGAGCCGCTTCCAAGGCCTCTTGTTCATTCTTCGGATAATATTCTTCTAGCTGCAGTAAGTCATTTTCATCCCAATGATACCGAGGCTGGACCTTCTCCCCCGGCTGATATTTCTTTGTAAAATAATGCATTTTCCCGATTGTTTTACCCCAAATTCGATAAAGCTTATCACTAAAGTCCCCCTGCTTCACTGGATTTCCAGGAGCTTTTTCAAACAGACTTGCATAGAAGTACGAATCCTCTGCCTCAAATGCTTCTACAGCCTTTCCGTTCGGAGAGAAAAAGACCCCTGGAATGCTAATCCCACAGTTATGTAGATATTGAATCCAATCCAGTTCCGACTCTAGTTCCTTTGGGGAACGATGAGTGCTGTGAGTCACCCTTAAAATCTTCGGTTCGCCGTTTTCATACACCTCAAACGCATAATTTTCAAATGCTCCAAGCTTTTTGAATTCAGGATCCAATTGATATGTCGATAATATTTTATTCATTACATCAGATGTAAATTGTTTTTCTACAGAATATTCCATGATTTCCCCCCAATGTTCAAAATGTAATGCCGAACTATATATATTAGACATTGGGACAGATTTAACCTGCTGAAAAATCATGGCGGGAGTTAACTTTATATAAAAATATACTCCGATCCAACCTATTATTTAAAATGCTCTGGGAACTCATTTTGATATATTCGCAACAGAATATAATATTGAATTCCACTTCAAATCTGTTCAGTATTAATGGATGATTTTCGATTTAAATCCCATTTATTTTCGTTTAAATAAGGAATGAAAAGAACCTTTAATATCCCGGAAATGAATTCGCTTTCAAAAATGTATAAAAGGAGGAAATCGGTATTGGGGAACAAGATGATTTCTCACTAAGCTTTAAAGAGGGAAAACTGCTGCGGTTTATCGTTATCTCTCTATTGATCTCTACATATCTTTAACTCGTGCTTATTTATTTAAGCTTCGAAATAAGCCCTTTTAATATAAATTTCACATAGGGAATGTTGTTCGATTTACGCTTATTGATTAAGTATAGGTGGTGGATCATTTCAACGATTTCATTTCTTTTTAACTCTTCCATTAGCTTCGTAATCACTTCTGCTCGAGTCAGTTCCTTTTTCTCCTGCTGACTTATTCTGATTGTAATGGTCGAAAACGGCTCTATATGTTGCTGCAATAATTCTTTAATTTGATTATTACTTAATCTAACCTTTGCATAGAAGCCTGGGAAGTCCTCCCAATGGTCTTGCTCAAATTGTAACATGGAATTATTTCTCCCTTCTTAGTAAAATTACAAAATAAAAAACCATTTCAACTAACGCGCATTGAAATGGCCTTATGAAAACAAAACTGAAATGATTCTTCCAGTTTTAGTAAAGTCCATCAAAAAAACTTTAATTCCTATAATATCTATAAAAATACTACTTCATATAAAGAGAAAACTCGACCCAATTCACCATTCCTTCACAAAATAAAATAATACAAAATTCGACATAAATTGAATTAATCTAACACAAATCTACAAACTACTGCATTTTAATTCAAAAAGTATGTATTTATTTGTCGAATGTTTTATATTAAAATCATTACAAAAGACAAAAATGGAGAGGAAAGTATCGATTCCTATGAATGACGTTAAGAAAATATTTGATTTATTTCTTCACATTTTTAACAGTATGTCCGATATGTTGTTCATCACACAAATAGAAAATAATGATGATTATCGTTATTTGTTTATAAACGAAGCAGCCAGTTCCTTTACTGGCCTTACTTCTGATGTATACGGAAAAACGATGAATGAAGTTCTCCCATCTCCAATGTATTCATTCATTAAGGAAAAATACGACGAGGCGATAAAGAAAAAAAGCCCTCTTCAATATGTTGAAAAATTCGAGATTCCTTCTGAAAAGGAGGCTATCATTGGCACGAACGGTAAAAGATTAATCTACTATGAAACAACTATTACACCAGTGTTTGACAGTAGTAATGCATCTACTCACATTCTTGCTATTGTTCGGGATATTACACTCCAAAAGCAAAAGGAAAAAGAGCTTAAAATGGCAACAGACCATTTCAAGCTACTTTTTAATAGCACGGCCGATGCTATCTTTACCTTTGATGCACAGGAAAATTTCACGAGCGCGAATCTAGCTTTTGAAAAATTATTTGGGTGGAAGCAGGAGGAAATCCTAGAAAATCCATCTATCAGCATCATACCCGACATGGGAAAAAAAGAATTAAAAAATATGATCATTCATGCTCTTAAAACAGGACAAACCATCCCTTCCCACGAGGTTCAACGGCTCACAAAGGATGGACAGATTATTGATGTGCTCGCATCTTATTCTCCGCTTTGTGATCATGACGGCAACTGGGATGGTGGCGTTGCTGTCTATAAGGATATAACCGAGCTAAAACAAATTTTTAATGAATTAAAGGAAAGCGAAGAAAAGTATCGGCTAATTACAGAGCATACATCTGATTTAATAAAGATTATTGATCCAGAAGGAATCGTACTTTATAGCTCACCGTCTCATTTTGAAACACTTGGGATTCGACCTGAGGACACTTTGAACAAACCCATTTTTATCGGAATGCATCCGGAAAGTAAAGTAGTTTTGAAAAATACTATACAGAAAATACTTCATACAGCTGAACCTGCCTCATTTATCTATCAAAGACAAAATCAAAATGGGGAGTATTTATGGATGCATACGATTGCTTCACCAATTATGAACGAAAAAAATGAGGTCGACCGGATTTTATTTATAGCTCGAAATATAACGGAAAGCAAGAAATACGAGGAAAAGCTAAAGAATGATGCATTATCGGATTTTCTTACTGGACAGCCGAATCGAAGGCATTTTTTCCATAAATTAACGGAAGAGATGGATAAAGCCTTTCATAGTCAAACTACAATGGCACTTTTGCTTCTTGATATTGATCGATTTAAATGGATAAATGATACGATGGGCCATGATACGGGAGACCAGCTGCTCAAAAGCTTTTCTGCTCGGGTAAGACATTGTTTGCGGGATGATGATATTCTTGCCCGTTTAGGTGGGGATGAATTCGCTATCCTCCTCCCAAATATCCAAGATCAACAGGATGTCATCAAAATAGCCAACAGAATAATCAAATCTTTACAGAAAAACTGGAAAATTGAGGACCATATCTTTAAAACCACCTCAAGTATCGGGATTGCATTTTATCCGCCGTATCATCAACATCATAAAGAGCTCCTGAAGCACGCAGACATGGCACTGTATGCAGCCAAAGAAAAAGGAAGAAATAATTTTCAGATTTATAGTCATATGTAAAAGCTCTTTTCATAAACTTTTTTGCTTTTTCGAACGAAAAACTAAGTAATTGCCCGATTTTTGATAATGAAGGAATAAACTTTTTTAAGAAAAGTGTAAAAAATGCTCAAACTAAAAAAGCAAGAGATACACTCTTGCTTTTTTCTATCACATATTATGAACTTAGCTTATTTGGCATCTTCTATTTTGTCCAACTATTTTAGAAGCTTTAATAATCGCACTCAAAATATTCGTTGCCCCTTGACGATCAGCTGTATAACCGGCACGAATATACGGACTTCTTTCCCGATTAGCGATATAATGCGGAGGCAATTGGTTCAAAGCAATAGCCTGAATATCATCTCGGCACCTTTCACATGTACAAGGTAAGTGAAGCTGCTCAATATTTTCATCCAAGACATTTTTCACTATTTCTTCCATTACATTGTAGATAGGCATCGGTTACCTCCGTGGATTACTTGGGTTCCATAGCTTAATATATAAATGTAATTATAGTGTAAGAGATGGAATTTGTATACAAAAAATCACCTAGCCCATTGCAGGTGATTTTATTGAAACACTTACTTAATTACGTTTGTCTAGGAAGAATCCGTCCGTTTGCATATTTTCATATGGGTTAATATATCTCTTCATCGACGACTTTTTCTTCGTTAACCCATTCATATCTTTTTGAATATCTTGTTTTATATTTAATAGTAGACGGTCAAGCTCTTGCTGCTGCACAATTAACTTTTTGCCAACTAAAGCTTCCTGTTCCGAAAAAGGAGGCTTAATTAAAGGCAGAAGCTGCTCTCTTTTGGCGAGCAACTCTTGCATACTTTCAATTGTTTTATCGCGGCTGTCGGATGTTACCTTTTTTAATACAGTAATTAATTCTTCTGTTAATACATAACACGCTTCAACAGCATTCATTATGCTTGTCCGCCTTTACCGCCGTATTGCTGCTGGCGGTTACGATGGATAACTTCTTTCCAAGTGTCGCGGAATTCTATAACAAGCTCCTCGACTTCATCCAATATAGCAATATTATTTTTTAAATTCGCTTCAATTAAACGCCTGTTAATATAATCGTATAGAGACATCATTTTCTTGGAAACTTCATAATCCATTTTTAATGTAACCATGAGCTCATGTATAATATTTTGTGCCTTTTGAATATTGGTGTTCTTTTCTTGAATATTCTTTTTTTCTATAGCGGTTTTTCCTAGATTTATAAACTTTATGCATCCGTTATATAACATTAATGTTAGCTCACCAGGTGCTGCTGTGGTGACGGAATTATTTTGATATGCCTGGTAAGGGTTATTTACTGCCATAGAGAGTCACTCCTTTTTATTACCTTCCACTAGAAAACATTTGCTGTACATAAGTTCCTTGACTATTTGCTTGCTGAATTGCTTTTTCCATTGCAGTGAATTGACTATAATATCGGTTTTCTATTTGGGTAAGACGATTATTAAAATCGAGTATTTGAGTAGCCAAATTATCTAAGCTTTTCCCAATAGAAAATTGTTTATTGGTTGATGTAGCGCTTCCTGCTTTATCCTTTACTTGATTCATAACTGTAGAAACCGCTTTGGATAATCTTTGAGCAAGTCCTTGGGAAGATGTACTATCGCCAGTTGCAGTAAACATTTTTTCCACTGAAGAAGGATCATCTGTAAGAGCTTTTTTCAACTTCGCCTCGTCAATTACCAATTTTCCACCGTCTAAAAAGTTCGGAGAAGTAGTAATTCCAATTTGAGCTAATTGACTATATTTAGAAGAAACGCTTGAATTTTGTATTGGTTGATATAACAAAGTTCTCATTTGGGTTAATGCACTAGATAAAATGGAATCCCCTTTTAATAATCCGCTCTTTGCTTTCTCTTCCCACTGTTCTTGCTGTTTATCAGAAAGCTGTTCCCGCTGATCATCTGTTAAGGGTTGATAATCTCGATAGCGTTCTTCTGTGAGCTTTTTATTGATGGTGTCTATTAATGTATTATATTTATCAACAAATGATTTAATATTATTAAATACTGTATCAATATCATTTGATATAGAAAGTGTTACCGGATTTACAGGATTTAGAACTCCTCCACTATTATTAGGGTCGGGAACGTTAAAAACTTGTTTTAATGTATATGTAACACCGTTTATTGTAAATGTATTTGAATTTCTTTGCGTTTCAAGCCCATTTATAGTAAAGGTTGCATTAGTTCCACCGATTTCTTGTGAGTTTTCATCAAATTTTAAAATGTTTTTCAGAAAAACACTGTTGTCAGTAATAATTTCACTACCATTTGAGGGACCAGATGTATCTGTATTAAAATCACCCGTTTCCGTTCTAGTCATTGTCACTTGATCTTTAAATGAATCATAAAACATCGTAACTCCAACTTTTGAATTATTTACCTGATTTATCACATTATTTAAACTGTCAGAACCCCTGAATAAAAAAGTCTTACTTTGTTGTTGATTGTTTGTAGTAAAAGTTTGAATATTAAATGCTGCATATTTTTCAGTAGAATGGATTTCAAAAGTTGTATCTTCTTCTAAGGGAGCGGAAAATGTGATTTTCCCAGTATTATCGATCCCCCCTAATATATTGGTATCATCATTTTCATCTATCAGTGCATTTCCACTTAATTTATATACTGTAGAACCAATTTTTATAGAAACTAATGAATTGCTTCCCAAATTTAATTGCATTTCAGTAGCATCTTTTTTCACTGTTTGCTTAGTAATATTTTCTGTTGTTGTGTAATCAACCTTAATCACATTGCCTGCAGTTAAATTATTTTTAAAGGTAAGATTTCCTTCACTATCTACAAGTACATTGTTGTCGGTTAGATCTGAAGCGCCCGAAGTAATGACATCATAACGTTTACCATTTACTTCAATGTTCATATATTTGGGATCTAAATTTAGAGTTTCACCTTTCAAATCTATTTTCGCTGTATTTGTAGCTTTAGCAGTAATAGATTGTGACTTAACTGAACCTACTTGCCAATCAATTTCTCCTCCAGCAAAATTCTGAGTTTCCAAGCTTTTAGTAATATCAATTTTACTTGTTCCAGAAATTGAACCACTATTTATTTTGGTAGCTGCGGTTGCTAGTTTACTAACATTTTGAATTGTAGTAGAGGACAACGATGCTGAACCTGAAGCTGAAGCTGTAACATAATTGTCATTGGATGATACAACATTTCTTACTCGAAACTGTGTTGAAAGTTTCATATTAAAAAGTGTATTATTTTGAAAATCCAATAATAGTGAATTCAATGTCCGATAATCATCACGTTGCCATTCTAGAATTTGTTTTTTCTGCTTCATTTTATCCAATGGAACTCTTTCAGCTGTCATAAGCTGTTTCACCATGGAGTCGATATCCATTCCACTCGCTAGACCAATTATTCTTTGCACCATATATAAACAACTCCTTTATACCTTTTTATCAACTAATATGCCTAAATGTTTCTCCATCTCGGCATATATATCTAGCATTTTTTTTGATGGAATTTCCTTAATAACTTCTTGCGTTTTATCATCAATAATTGAAACATAATATTCATTTAATTCATCATGTAATTCAAATTTTAAATGGGTATTTGAAGCTTGGACAAATTCATTCATTCCATCTATAACTTTTTGAAGCTTTGCTTTCAGAATTGAGTGTTCGTCCTTCTTATCAGGACTTAAATTAATTGGTTCAGATGACTTAACATTGATGGTATCTCCTTGACCAGAATTTGACGGAATGGTAGCTACTGTAGTTGTTTGTCCCCCAGTGATTCGGTCGATCATTTTTTTCGCTCCTTTTAGTATTCTATTTTTAATATCGGATATAGTTTGGAAAAGTTAAGAGGAGAGTCGTTACAATTTTGAGTTTAGGAGGGTAGAGATACAATGCTTACACTCATTCTATTTGTCAGAATAGCAAATACGATTCATAATAGTAAATTTTTAAAAAAGAAATTTTTTATTTACTATCTAGGTAATACAATAAAAACATGAATGTTTGAATACCAGTATCGATTTCTCTATTAACTATAAGGAAATCGTTTTTTTATAATGATTAATCGATAATCTTACCCTCATCAATGGACTAAAATAATTTTATCCAAATTACTAAACTCAAATTGTTCTAACACTATACTATGCGATTGTAATTGCATTGTGGGCATAGAGGGTCATTCTCTTTTTTAAATTTATTAAAAAAATCTACGTCGTTCTATGTAGAATATCTGCTTATAGACGTACACTAATGGATTAATAATTCAATTTACTAATATAGGTGAGGCAACAGATTTTTTAGTGTATTAGTGAATGAAAAAAGAAATAACATGGTTATATTTTATTTTTATTTAGTTTTTTGATTTTAATAGTTTTTGCCACCAATCTTTGTTACGAAGATACCACTGAATTGTCTGAGCAATTCCCATTTCAAAAGTGTAGGATGGCTGCCAGCCTAAATTTTTTATTTTTGTAGCATCTATAGCATATCGCTTATCATGTCCAAGACGATCATCAACAAATTCTATCAAGTTTTCTGATCTTCCTAGAGCGTTAATAATAGAATTTACAACTTGTATATTTGTTCTTTCATTGTGACTTCCAATATTATATACCTCACCAATTATTCCAGTATGCAATACTATATCGATTGCTACACAATGATCCTCCACATGTAACCAATCACGGATGTTTCCACCATTTCCATAGACTGGAACCTTTTGATTGTTCAAAACTCGTGATATTGTTAACGGGATTAATTTCTCTGGAAATTGATATGGACCGTAATTGTTTGAACAACGGGTAATATTAACTGGTAGGCCATAAGTTTCGTAATATGAGCGTACTAATAAATCTGAAGAAGCTTTACTTGCACTGTAGGGACTATTGGGTAGTAAAGCATTTTCTTCTGTAAATAAAGTCAAAGGATCAAAATCCAATTCACCATACACTTCATCTGTTGAAATATGAATGAATTTTTCAACTCCTACTTTTCTTGATGCATCCAACAGCACCTGTGTTCCTAATACATTTGTTCGCACAAATATTTCTGGATCAGTAATTGAGCGATCGACATGACTTTCGGCAGCAAAATGAATAACATAGTCAAATTGTTCTGCCTCGAAGAGAGGAATAATTTTTATTCTATCTGCAATATCTGCTTTAATAAAGTGGTAATTTTCAAGCGATTCTATTGAAGCGTGCTTTGATAAATCCCCAGCATACGTTAATAAATCCAAATTATAAATATCGTAATTAGGATATTTTTTTAACATATATTGAATAAAATTACTTCCAATAAATCCAGCTCCACCTGTCACTAGTACTTTTTTATTACTCAATTATTTTCACCTCAATAACATTGATCCTACAATTTTTTCACCATTTTTATTCTAGACCGTTGATAATACTTTATTTTCAACTGAATTTAATAGTTCTACTAAATAACGACCGTAATCTGTTTTCATCAGTGGTAAAGCAAGATCAAGCAGCTGTTCTCCTGAAATGTATCCTTTTCTGAATGCAATTTCCTCAATACATGCTACATATAAACCTTGACGCTTTTGAATAGCTTCAACAAAATTAGATGCTTGAAGTAAGGATTCATGTGTACCAGTATCTAGCCAAGCTAATCCACGTCCTGTAAGTTCTACTTTTAATTCTCCCCGTTTAAGGTACTCCTCGATAATAGATGTGATTTCTAGTTCTCCTCGTTTTGAGGGCATTACTTTCTTTGCAATTTCAACTACTTGATTATCAAAAAAATACAAACCTGGTACAGCATAAGATGATTTCGGAAATTTTGGTTTTTCCTCAATAGAAATTGCATTCATATTTTCATCGACTTCTACTACGCCATAAGCACTTGGATCTTTTACAAAACATCCAAATATTATTCCTCCATTAGTTAACGCAGAAGCCCTTTTTAAGCGATTTCCAAAACTTGATCCATAAAAGATGTTGTCACCTAATACAAGAGATACTGTAGAATCACCAATAAATTCTTCAGCAATAATAAACGCTTCTGCAAGACCGTTTGGTTGCTCCTGTATAGCATACTCGAATTTCATACCTAATTTGCTACCATCACCAAGAAGTTCCTTAAACCCATTTATATCTCTAAATGTAGAAATGATTAAGATTTCTCTAATTCCTGCTAACATCAATACAGAAAGAGGGTAGTATATCATTGGTTTGTCATATACTGGTAGCATTTGCTTAGATATCGCTGTAGTTAATGGATAAAGACGAGTGCCGGAGCCACCTGCTAAGATAATTCCTTTCATTAAAGATCACCTATTTTTTGAGTTATTTCTTATATTATGAATTTGAATAAATTTCCTTAAATATATCACATATCTTAATTACGTCATTTAGTTCTAATTCTCCATAAAAAGGCATCGAAAGCACCTCTCTAACAGCCTTATGTGCACATTGAAGATTTTCAGGATTTGCCGATGGTATACTTTTATACCAATTATAATTGCTACATAAATGACTAAAATACTTTCTCGCAAATACATTATTTTCTTGTAAAACATTATAAATATAATCTCTTGACCGTCCAAACTTAGATTCGTCTATTTCAATAACAAAATATTGATAGCTACTACTTTCACTTTCCAAATTTGTTATAACCCTTATACCAGGTAAACCCTGGAGTTGATTTTCATACATTTTTTTTATTTTATGCCTTTTAATTCTTTCATCATTGACTAATTTTAATATCTCAAGTCCCATACCAGCTTGTATTTCATTCATCTTTGCATTTAAACCAGATAATACAACCTCCTCAGAGCTTGTTAAACCAAAATTTTTAAGCAGATCTAACTTTCTACTCAAGTCTTCATTCTTAAAAGTTAAGGCTCCTCCTTCAATAGTATTGAAAAGTTTGGTTGCATGAAAACTAAACATCGTCATATCCCCATATTTCCCAATAGGTTCTCCATTGATCTTTGTACCAAAAACATGTGCACCATCGTATATTATTTTCAAATCATATTTATCTGCAATTTGTTGTATCTTGTTAACATTACATGGATTTCCAAAGACATGCACTCCAAGAATAGCGCTTGTTTTTTCTGTAATCAAATCTTCAATCTTATTTGCATCAATATTCAGCGTTATTGGATCTATGTCACAAAATACCGGAGTTAATCCATTCCAATCAAGAACTTGCACCGTTGCTGGAAAAGTAAAAGGTGTTGTTATCACTTCTCCTTTAAGATCCAAAGCCTTTAGTCCCAGTAACAATGCTAAAGTACCATTATTGAAAAGAGAAATATTATTCAAGTTAAGATATATCTTTATTTGCTTTTCTAATTCTTTTACCTGGTTACCATTATTAGTAACCCATTTACTTTCCAATATCTCACCTATTCTACTATTTACATTTTGTAAGGTTGGAAGAAGAGGTCTTGTAACATATATTGGGTTATCAAATTTACTAGTCATATTATCCCCCATTAACATCATACAATTATATATGTGGCATTTTAGCAAGATAATAACAAATGAGATAATAATATTCAGATTAATATAAAGGTTTGAATCTACTCCATTGATAATTATACAGTTTATAAAACACAGTCATATATATGGAAATTAAATATCACAATAAAAATGTTACAATTTAGCAGACATTAATATAATCGATTAACCAAGTACAGCATAGCCAAACCCTGATTTACCAAATCCATTACCGTTATATAACATCACAAACCTATTTTTAATTTTAAATACATATGGATATGCTATTGCTTCAGAATCCCAACCATTTTCTGATAAATGTAAACCAAATAATTCATCTTTACGTATCCACCTTTTTCCATCATCAGACTCCGCATATCCGCCTCTATAGTTTTTTTCAGAGTTTAATCTAAATCCATTTATATTCCTTTTGCTAAACCACATTTTATAAATACCTTGATCATATATAACAGAAGGACGTGCTACAGCTTCCATATCATAATTAGGTAAAATACAATCAATATTATTTCTTGTCCAATCTATACCATTATGAGAAGTTGCATATTTAATATGATATTTAATTTCAGGCTTTCCATTAATCATTTTCCATTCAGAACCTGAAGTATAATACATTTTCCATAAATCTCCTTGCTTAATCACATCGACTGCACCGGTATAGTATGGTTCTTCTTTGTTCCTGTCAAGAATTGGACCATCATATAATCTTCTAAAAGTCATTCCATTATCATCACTGACCACTACTCCAATTGCATTTCTTGTATGAACAGTAGTACTAGGATTCCATCCAATATAGTACATATAAATACTATTATTTACGCGTAAAATGGAGCAGACATTAGCCCCTGAGTCATCAAATGCACCAATTTTACCTAAATCTATTACTGGCTTATCATGAAAATACTTCACCTTGAAATCATCAATATTTTGAATATCTATGTCAACAAACGTTGTTCTTGTTTTACTATTTCTATCCCTAACACCAAAATAAACTCTTAGCGTATTATCATCTAATATTAATGGAGTTGGTTTATGACAGTGGCTATTTGCCCAATCAGATATATTTTCTACATTAAATAAAAGACCTTTTTTTATCCATTGCATAATAATTCACCTCAAGGATTTCATTATAAAAATTGGTCTGTTTAAAAATTCCCCTAACTGATCAATTCTATTAACATTCTCTCGATTCAGATCGTAATATTTAATAATTCCATTTTGATTTTCCGCAACACCAATTTTAATTATTTCCCAGTACCCAATTACTCCTTTTTTGATAAACCTTATCATTTCCTCTTTTGTACCTTCTTTGAATAACCCCAGCTCTTTATTTCCTTTCCAGTTAAAACCTAATTGAAAAGCAATATATTCTGTCATTTCCCATAAACTATTTAATTGTCTTATAATAGACTCTTTTGCTTTTTTAATCGTTAATCCCTTATCTCCATAATCATCACCAACATGATGTAATACATTTAATAGAAGGATGAGATCATACCTTTTATTTAAGTTTCCTGCTTCATCAAATTTAAAGTATTCATTTGAAATTTTAATATTATCTTTAATATTAAGTATATCTGCTGAAAGTCTTACGAAGTCAGAATGTACTTTATTCCCCTCATAATAATGTACATTATTTGCGCCATTATTTATCATTTCAAAGGAAAAAAAACCCGTATTCCCACCAATATCTAATATAGACTTATTTTTAATATTTATATATTCTAATATATATTCTAATCGTTCTTCCTCAAATCTTGTTTTAACTTGTATATCATTATCATCTATTATTTTGGAAAGTTTTTTAGATAATATTTGATAATTTGAGTGCTTACTCGATTCGGAATATAGTTTCTTTAACCTTTTAATTTCCTCTATCACCATAAAGCTCCTTTACAAATATTGATTTCGTATCAATTCTTCTATATATATCGTACTTCATCCATTCATGTAATGTTTGAAGTAATTCATTTTCTGTATAAGCATGGTAGACTAATTCATGATAATTTGTAAGTGCTTCGGACAATCCTCCAAACCAAAAATATTTTACAGATGAATTTATTGGTTTTTTAGGCAAATTGATTGTTTCTAATATTCCAAAGTCATGCAGAAATGTTTCAAAAAAATTAATTCCTGCATCAACAAAAAATTGTGAAGGACCCCAAAATCGTGGATTTGCCTCTATCATATAATTCTTTTCCTCGTATTGTTTCATTTCCACCATTACTAAACCAAAGTAGTTTAAATCTTTAAATAATCTCTCGAATTTCTCGGATTCTAGGGAATTATGGAAATTCGAAGAAACAGCAGCTAACATAGATTTACCTTTTGGTTGTTGCATTAAGTTCTCCTGAGAAAATTTATAAATTGTTCCATCCCTATGAAAATAATATAATAAATAAATACTTTTACCTCTTATAAATTCTTGATAATAGAAATCATCAATAGGATATTTGCTTTTAAATAGGTCGAAATCATTTGCATCGTTTAATATAATTGGTGAGAATACCTTATTTTTAATAGAAGAAAAATATTGTTTAGGCTTCGCTACTATTGGAAATGAAATATTCTGCTCAATATCAATTTCATATGGTGTATCAATTAGATAATCCCTACATATATTCCCAAACGAGTATTTATCTGATATTTTTTCGTATAACTCCTTATTAACTAAAGGAATTGTACACCCAGCCTGCTCGAATTCTTCCTTATTTTCGAGTAAAAACCTATTTAATGCTTCTGTTGTTGGGGCAATAATAAATTCATGTTCTTTATACTTTTGCCTTACTTTATTAATTGACATTAATAAATCATCTAATATTAGAGGAATAGATTTACGTATAGCAAAAACATGATCACTATAATCAGTTAAAAATATTTCATCGTGTTTATCTTTTGCAATAATAGCATAATCAATTTTTTTATATTCTAATGTACGTAAAAAAGCAATTATTGCTCTTTGATTATAACCTGAAAATACAAGTATTAACTTTTTATAACTTTGCATTTTTTGAGCTCCTTGCTTGATTTTCCCGCATTTACATAAATAAAATAATTAATGTAAGTAAAAAACTATAAAAAATGAAATAAATTATAAACGAACTATTTAATTCATCGTTCAACATTAAGAACTATATAATAAATATTTTATATATTCCTTATATACTTTTTGGTAAAAGTTCGGAAATATCATCTTTATAAATACAGAAAACTTCTTTTTTATATCTAGTATGTTATAAAAATCATTTGACCTTATAGTTATATAATCTCTCTGTACTATAGCATTCTTGAATTCGTAGTATTTTATCTTTTTATTAATGTCTTCGGAGTACTCATAATTTGTATAATTATTGAATTGCTTTAACATACTAATTACTTCATTTGCATGTTTTATTTGTTTGTTTCTTTTATCTTTTCCAGTACTTTGTTTTTTTGACCAACTTCCCTTTCCACCTACTCTGTAAGCGGCCATCGCTTCATCAATAAAATACGTATATCCTTTACTTGATAAAATTATCTGTAATGGATAATCCCCTACAGGTGATTGATAATAAAATTCAGGTGGATTTTCCATTAATTTTCTTGGAAATAATAAGGATACAGTTCCAACAAAATACCCCCCACCAAGAATCATATCTGATATCGGACATACAGTACTTTTATCATATGGTCTTTCATACCCTATTTTCTCATTTTTAACACTCACTTTTTCTACAGTGTGAGCACATAAAGTACATTCTGGATTATTTTCCATATAGTCTACTTGTTTTTGAAGTTTATAGGGATTTGTCCAATAGTCATCTCCCTCACATAATGCAATATATTTACCTCTAGCTCTTTTATTATTTATGCTTCCTATTACTTTAAGTCCCCTAGAGTATTGATTCACTTTTCCGTATATCGGTTTTATAACATTGGGATATTTTTTTTCATATCTTCTTATTATTTCTTGTGTACTATCGGTTGAAGCATCATCGTAAATAAGAATTTCATATTCAAAGTTAGTTTTTTGCATTAAGAAGCTTTCGATAGCCTCTGCTATAAAGTCCTCGTGATTATACGAGACACAATTTATACTTACCAATACATCGCTCATGTTTTTCCTCCAAAGTAACCCATTCCATTATTTCAACAGAGATTCTGATTTCAAGATTACTTGATTTTGAATATCCAAACCTGGTAACTACTAAACCTACATTTTTAATTAGAATGGATACTAATAGTACAGAAACTCTATATTGTCAAAATACTAAGCTTTTCTTTATAGCAAAATGTATTTTTTCACCGGCAGATCCATCTAGATTTACATAGATCTTAGAAGCCATTCCTTTTCGATTTTTTTCCAATGGATCATACCCATTTGAAAACTTTTTAGCGAGTTCATACCACGGTTCAGAATTGTCAAAAGTATAATAAAACACATCAGATGGCAGAACAGAGTTGGGAAGAGAAGAATTATGCCATTTATTTTCATCCCAGAACATTACTTTTTTCTCTGTTAACAAATACGAACGAAGTAATGAACCGTCCGTGCTAATTAACACATCGGCAGCTTTTAAAGCTGGAATATAATTGTCTGTTTCATCAATAATAACACCACTATAGATGTTGTTTTTATCATTTTTAAATCTATCTTTTAAATCAAGATAGTAATTATAGAATTCGGGTTTATATTTTATTATTGATATATCAGTAAGTGGATGCGGACGCCATATCACAATACTCTCTTCAATATATCTAGGTATATTGAAGATATCTATGAGCTTTTCCATTGACCAAAATGGTCGATTAGCAAAAAAAAGACATCCTGTATTTATTAAATAGACTGTCTTTCCTTCTATTTTATCTCCCCATTCTATTGGAAAAGTAATTTCCTCGTTTAAAGCATATACCATTTTATCAAGTTTTGGAGAACCGAGAACCAAAAGTTTTTCCTCCGGTAATCCATCTTCAATGGCAGCTTCTTTCACCATTTCATTAGCTAAAATAATCCTATCCACATTTATCACAGCGGGGCTACTATAACCTAATAATCTCCTTTCCTCATTACGATACATGAAATGAGGCGTGTGATAAGGGACATAAACTAGCATGTCAGTATACTTTTTTAAATTAGATGTAAAATACTGTTCATAAACTCGAGTAAGGGTATTATAGTTGTCATATATATTGTGGACATATATTATATCAGGATCCTGTTCTTCAAGATTGTATTCTCGATAATGAGTTATTGATATATTTTCAGGAAAACGGTCACCTTCATATGTTGGTATCGCTTCATTTTGAGATAGTTGATAATATGGAATTGGAACAACATGAGTTACACAATCTTTGTCTTCTTTTGCAGCTAAATAAATTGTTTCTAAACTATCCCACATGGATACTTTATAAGGGAAGAAAACAACATTCAATTTTGTAGGCACTTCTTCTTGAAACGTATTTTTTAATAAAAATATCTGTGTGTTAAGATCTGATACAGACTCCTCATTTATTCGATTAATGTTAAACAAAAATTCATTTAATAAATTTTGGATATTTCTTATTATTCTCATTGTAACTTCGGGTTGAGTTTCTTCTTTTTCTATTTGGAAATAAATAGCATCCATAGCTATCAAACAATCTTTTATATAGCTAACCTGGTTATTTAATTTACATAAGACTTCTACCATTTCAGAAACTGTATCCATCAAATCAATTATTTTCTTCTTTTTTTTTAAAAACACCTTGTATCGACTCCTATATATTAAAGTTCAAAAATTGTATTATACAATAAAAGAAAATGACTATCATAATTTTAAAAGTTTCTAATTCTCAATTTTATCTTAGTCTAATATTCCTAACCGATATTTTGCCCTTTCATACCCAAGTTCAGCAGATTGCCCATAGTACTTAGAAGCTTTTTTTAAATCACCAGTAACTTCATAAAATACACCTAAGTTATATGCAGCTAAAAAACTACTTGTTCCTTGAACATACTCTATGTGAAACCGATCTTTTAATGCTAAGCATGTTAAAAAACTTCTTTCTATTTTAGGAAGCAGGTCGTGTGATTTATTTTGATAACCTAAGCTATAATCCAGGTAAAATAAACCTTTAGCAAAATGAAAATCAGTGATATTTTTTAATACAATTTCATTTTGCTTAATAATTTCAAATAATTCTTCAATATTACATTCTTTACCACAATTAATTAGTTCTACAACTAATTCACCATAATAAGAAACTGTCTCTGTTGTTAACTCATAAGCTCTTTTTAAAAATTGGTATGCTTCTTTATATTTTTTACTAATCCTTAATTCTTTGCCTAGTTGAAATAAATAGTATCCATCCATTGGATCTTTTTTTATTTCTTTAAATAGTAACGGAATATTTCTTTGGCTTTTATTTGTTTCGAAATATCCACTATGCATGACTTTCAAATTAGCATCTACCCTAGAATAATTACTCTCAAGTTGCTCATGAACGGCTCCGCTATAACGAATATTTCTAGGGAAAAATCTAGATACATATGCTTTTGCATAATGAATTTGATTGTCTTTTTTAAAATGACTTTTAATGAGAATTCTACCTATAGAGTTTGTAAGCATGATTGATTCTAAATCTTCCCTAGACCCTTCAATGATGTATTCATCTGCATCTAATACTAATATATAATCTCCTGTAGTTTGTTCAATTGAATAATTACGAGCAACTGCAAAATCATCCACCCAATTAAAATGGTGTATTTTAACATCAGAATATTGTTGTAGAATAGATATCGTATTATCAGTGGATCCTGTATCCACAATAACCATTTCATCCACTAGATCCATTACTCTCTCTAGACATCTTTTAATATTTTTTTCTTCATTTTTCACTATCATTGCCAATGATATTTTCAATTGACCACTACTTTCTATTTCCAAAATGTTAATGAAGCTTAAATCATAAATTCCTTTAAATAACGACTTACCATAAAAACTTCATTCGCATTTTTATAAGTTGACTTAACCAACGATAGATCCCTTGAATGTTCTAAGATATATTTGTAAAATCTAAAGTCAGTTTCATAGGTCATTATTGCGTACTTCGCTATTTCAATTGCACTGTCAATATTTTTAGTCTCAATTAAACTATTAATAATATTTATAAAATCTTGTTCATCAAAATAATTCCAATCGCTCTTATCATATAATTGTAAAGCTTCTACCTTGAAGCCATTAGAATATAAAATTGCTGCAATCTTTGAGATTACTTTTCCTTTAAGATGATTTATATTATTTAGAACCGAAGAGCAATTGTCATGTTTTTTATACAAAATAAGATTTTGTACTAGTAACTGAATTAAGCTCTCGTCAATAGTTTCATCCCAAGTTTCTCCGTTCATAAGTTTAAGTAAGGCATTATATTCATTATTTTCTTCATATGGTTTTAATGCTATTGTTAGTTTTTCACATTCGTTTTTAAAATTGCTCAATAATAATAAATCAACAATATTGATCCAGTTAGAATTTATTAGACTTCGGAATAAATCTAGCTCAAAAACCTCACTGACATTATTTATATTACCTCTATTATTTATGACAATATCTTTTAAAATAGCTAATTTATTTAATAGTTTGTGTTCTACAGAATCGTTATCTATTAATCTAGATGCTAATGCGGGATTTCCTGCTTCAAAGCATGCTCTTACATAATCATTAATATTATTTGCACCAAGCAAATTATTTGAATACAGAAAATCAGTAATTTCTTCCACTGTATGAAATTTGTTCAAAATATAAATGACCTTTGAAATGCTCTCTTTATGATTATTATTTATATTTAATACACTAGTATAGTGGAAAATAGCACCACTAAAATTCTGTTGTTGAAGGAATATCTCTCCAAGACGAAGATGTGGTCTTTGATCTTTTAAATCTGGTCTAAAAATTATATGGTTATAATTCTCACCATTATTTGTAAGTTGAAGGAATACAGTTTTAGCATCTTCTAATTGACCTCTTAAGAAAAATATCTCTCCTTTTAAATAAGGAAATTCCGGTGAATTATCATAAATATTTTCTGCATCTTCAATTACATTCAATGCATCATTGTATCTTTTTAAATTTATCAAGCAAATTACAATTTGAATTAATGTTGTTGAAACCCAAGATAAATTAAAGTCTACTTTTTGTTTATATGCCTCTAAATAGGCTTCCAATGCCTTGGAATATTCACCAATTGAGCAGTATTCATTTCCATAATTAAAATAATCAAATGCATTGATAGGACCATTTTTCATTTCTTGATCAAGCAAATTTTTGTTGCGTGAATTCTTGTCCTTTTCACTTACTGTTTGATTTAAATATCCAGAATGAAAAATCACCAATCTTGAATGTTTAATATTAATCGGTTTATCATTATTATTTTTAAATTGTTCATGAATTTGTCGATAATAGCTAATTTCTCCATTATTTTTATAAATTCTATCATGATAATTTTGTAATAAATTTTCACCAAAATTTCCAGTAAAATTAATAATTTTTGCAGAAAAAGCATCAACATTTTCTCTATTTCCCTTTAAATCATCAATAAAACTTTTAAGGTTCTCTTCATCAACATACTCATCAGCATCTAAAACCAAAATCCACTCCCCACTTGCTTTTGAAGCTGCATAATTTCTTGCCGCAGAGAAATCATTTATCCATTCAAAATCATATATTTTAGTGGTATATTTAGAAGCTAACTCCTTTGTCCTATCGGTTGAACCTGTATCTACAATTATTATTTCATCTATTAAACTACCTACCGATGATAAACATCGCTCGATAACTTTTTCTTCATTTTTTACTATCATACATAAAGATAAAATTTGCTTCATAATCTGTACCCCCATAGTGTAATGATTCTAATAAAAACATCGTGCTTAAAAAATACAAGCACGATATTTCTATAGAATCACTAATTAAATTATAATTAACGAAGTAATTGAAGTACTCCTTGTGGTTGTTGATTAGCTTGAGCAAGCATTGCTTGTGCAGCTTGAGAAAGGATAGAGTTTTTAGTTTGTTCCATCATTTCTTTAGCCATATCTACATCGCGAACGCGAGACTCAGCAGCTGTTAAGTTTTCACTAGAAGTACTAAGGTTATTAATAGTGTGCTCTAAACGATTTTGGTATGCACCCAGTTTTGAACGTTGTTTAGATACATTTTCAATTGCTTTATCCAGCGCACTGATAGCAGAATTAGCTGCTTTGTTTGTTCCTACTGAGATTTTTGTAGCGTCAAGTCCTAAAGAACCAGCACCCATACCTGAAATTGCTACATTAATAACTTGGTCTTTATTTGCACCAATTTGGAAAGTTCCGGAGAATTTTCCTTTTAATAAGTTTTGAGTGTTAAATTCAGTTGTATTAGCAATTCTATCAATTTCAGACATTAATTGATTTAATTCATCTTGAATTGCATCACGGTCAGCTGTTACGTTAGTATCGTTTGCACCTTGAACTGCCAATTCACGCATACGTTGAAGGATTGAATGTGTTTCATTTAATGCACCTTCAGCAGTTTGAATTAAAGAGATACCATCTTGAGAGTTTTTAGCAGCCATGTCTAAACCACGGATTTGTCCACGCATTTTTTCAGAGATTGCAAGACCAGCTGCATCATCTCCAGCACGGTTAATACGAAGACCTGAAGATAATTTCTCCATAGATTTAGACTGTGCATTTGAAGCAACGTTTAATTTGTTAAGTGTGTTTAAAGCTGCAAGATTGTGATTAATTTGCATTTTATTTTCCTCCTTGAATTGTTGGTTCACATCCTTGTGAACCATTGTTTTAGTATATTCGATAAAAGAGATCCGGCCGGTCTCTCCTTTATCTCTTACATACTTTATATCGACAGGATTCGAGGAGGTTTAATAGTTTTTTGATATTTTTTTAATCTTTTTTTGATGGAGTTAAAATTCCGAATAAATTCTTAATTTCCTTTGTTGCTTCTGCATTTTCCTTTTGAATTTCAATATATATTTCTTTACGATGTATTTCGATATTTTTTGGAGCGTTTATAGCAATCTTAACTTGGTCTCCTTTTATAGCAGAAACAGTAATTTCAATTTCATCTCCAATTTGGATGGATTCACCTTTTTTTCGTGTAAGGACAAGCATTATTTCACCCCACTTGGACCGAAAAGTGATTGCTTAGTTGTATACTGTTTATCATTTAGAATCATTTGCTTTGCTTCTTTATTATTTACATTAAATATAACAGGCGCTTGTAGATTTGCCGTCGTTTTTTCAAATGGATCCTGCACTGTTAAGATAACTGATACCTGTACATCCTCTTCATTTTGTAGTTTCAATTGTTCGAGTGTTTGATCATCGATTGAAAACTCATAGTTTTGAAAAAAAGAGAATGGATCCGTAATTACAAAAGCAATTTCTGCTGTTTTAACAGATTGAAGAATGGTAAATACATCGTTATCGGGTAATGGTAAAAGAATAAATTCCTTTTCAGCCGGGAATCCTGGTATGCCATTATTAAACAGCCAAATTTCCTCATTCTTTATTTCTATTTCCCCGTGATATTTAGTTCTTATCTTCATCTTACACACTCCTAAATTTCTTGTTCATAATGAATACCCACATATTTCAAGTTCACAAAGTCAATTTTTAACTCTTGATACTGTTTCATAGAAACATTCACATTTCCAGGTTTGTAATCTATAATTGGTTTTCTTGGCTTAGAGTTATTAATAGGCTTTTTCAAATCCCATTGAATGTCAACTTTCGCTGGTTCAAAATGCTCTTTTACACTTCCTGCTGATGGGATGAAACCGATGTTAATATCATATGTAGGTCTTTCACTGTTTCGCTTAGAAATATTAACAATAGTATTGCCTTTATTCTCGATTTTCATCAGTTCATTGCCTTCTTGTGCTCTTCGCGCAATTCCATTCAACGAATCTTGATGGCCTTTTTGCGCAATATCTCTCCAGCGCTGTGAGATTGATTTTAAATCCATATCTGCTCGTGCTTGTGATTGATCAATTGTCAGTTGTCCAGGTGTCCGATCAATATGAAGCTCAGCCGGCGGCTGCTGAATATCTAAATCGGGACCAGGCTGTTCCATGGATTGTTGAGCAGGAGTAGTATTAATTTCAATTTGAGCAGCGGTTGATTGTAATCTTATTTGTGGAAGATTCATATATCATCACCTCTATTAAAAGAAGCTATCCATTTGGAATAGCTTCTATCTTAAAAAGTCTAATAATGTTGGCTGAATAATTCTTGCCCCAATTCCTAGGGCAGCACGTTGAACACTTTCTTGGTTAACAAGATCTGTAATGACTCTATCTAAATCCGCATCCTCATTATCGGACATCATTTTCGTTGCCGAAACTTCCTGTTGACCTACACGGTCTTCCATTAAATCAATTCGATTGCTGCGGGCACCTATTGTAGCACGTTCGTTTACAATGTTATTAATATGAGTATCTAGCTTTTCTAAGTATTGATCTATACCAGTAGGTTCGGTGGAATTTAATGTATCTTCTAAGGAAGTTAATTCATCAAAAAAGTCTTTTGAAAAAATATTATTAGGGTCGGAATTAACCTGAATATATACACCTTTTGACAACTCAATTTTTACAGGGTTAGAATTATCAGGGTACTTTGGTGGACTTTGTTTTAAGTCCACAGGTTTATTAGTAGTATCCGTACCATTAAAAATATACTTGTCTCCAACTTTTGTATTAGCGATTTCTACCAAGTGATCTTTTAACTGGCTAATTTCCTTTGCAATGTTACCACGTTGATCATCAGTCAAGGTTCCGTTTGAAGCTTCAACTGTCAATTCACGAATTCTTTGCATTGCTTGAGTTGCTTCATCAAGGGCTGAATCGGTGTTATCAATCCAGTTATGCGCTTCTGAGAAGTTTCTTTTATATTGTTCTACTTCCTGTAAATTTGTTCGATATCCAACACCCTTCATTGCAATAACTGGATCATCAGAAGGACGATTAATTTTCTTTTGACTTGCCACTTGATCTTGTAATTTTCCCATTTTATCATAGCTAGTATTTAAGTTTTTCAAAAAATTATTGGATAACATCGATTGTGTTACACGCATTGTCATTTCTCTTCACCAACCTATCTACCGCCTGTACCGAGGCCGTTGATTATTTTATCTAGCATTTCATCTAAAATCGTGATGTTTCTAGCTGATGCGTTATAAGCTTGTTGGAATTTAATCATATTAATCATTTCTTCGTCTAAAGACACAGAACTAACGGATTGACGATTTTGATCTACGGACTGTGTCAGAGTATTACTATTAGTCGTTAGGCGGTTCGCTTGTTGAGCATCTACCCCAAGCTTACCGATAATACTTTGATAATTTGTATTAATAGATCCGGATGTTAACGGTAGGCCTAAATTAGGTAGGTCAATCGTTACTGGATTGCTAGGATCAAATCCTTCTAATGTAAAGATTTTAGATAGCTCAACACCTTGTACATTTGAAAGATTGATTGCATTCGTACCGTTTCCTGCATTATCCTTCTCGGTTGATGCAGCAATATCCTTATTTGCCAAATTTCCCATTTCGATTAGTTTGGCAGCACCCTTGTACCCATTGTTAAGAGCGCTAAGATCAAAGAAATCGCCACCCTTTCCACCATTTACCGATGAATCCAATGTATATCCTTGTTTATGAACTTCATTAAATACCGTCGCAAAAGTGTAAGCTAATTTATCAAGCTGATCGAGCATATCCGGGTATATCCCTTTTATACTTCCATCTGTATCTTTATATCCGTAGCTTTCTGATAAGGCTTTTAATTTACCTTGAGGGAAATCACTTATCTTAAATTCTGTTCCACTTACAACAAATGCATCAATCGCATCGCTTGGTGGTTGATCGAGAACGCCGTCATTATTACTGGATGTCCCACCTTTTATACTAATACTATTGTAATTAGAACCTGATACTAGAGCTACCTCTTGGCCATTTGCGCCAACCATTTTAATATTATAAATACCATCTGCTAAAGGTGATGGAGTTCCACCGCTTTTAGTAGTTTCTACTTTAATATTTACATAGGATGATAGTTGATCTACTAATCGATCACGTTCATCATATAAATCATTAGGCAAATATCCATGTGGCTCTACTGAAGCGATTTGTTTATTTACTTCACTAATTTGCTTCAGAATAGAATTAATGTCTTTTACAGAGACGCCAATTTGATTCCCTATATTTTGTTGAATACTAGTAATGGAATCACTTAAATAATGAAATGTTTCTGTTACAGCTAGTCCGCGTTGAATAACAACGGAACGAGCTCCATCATTTTCCGGATTTACGCTCAAATCCTGCAAGGACTGCCAGAACTGCCCTAATGCAGCCGAAAGCCCAGTATCACTAGGTTCATTCATTATATCTTCCATTTTAGACAGAGAGTCAGCCCTAGTACTCCAGTAGCCTAGTTTATTATTTTCACCACGATATTGCTGATCCAGGAACGCTTCACGAACACGTTGTACAGATCCTGCTTGTACACCAGTACCCATTTGACCCGGGATTTGCGGGCGGTTCATGGATGCAGGTGGAAAAGGTTCTGTTGCCTCGAAGTTAATTCGTTGTCTTGTGTAGCCTGGTGTGTTGGCGTTTGAAATGTTTTGCCCTGTTACGAATAAGGCATTTTGTTGGGTTGTCATGCCGCGTTTGGCGGTTTCCAGGCCGAAAAATGTTGAAGTCATGTGTAATCCTCCATTAACATGTTTTGATCTATGGCTCTTTTCTTATATTTAAAGCAAATAACGAAAAGGAACAATTTACAAGAAAACAGCCTAATCTTCTTTATGCCTTCGAATCAAATGCTGTAAATGAAGGCTTTTTAGGACTTTTTTGTTGGTTAGGTCTTCCGTATGTGAAGCTTTCAGGCTTTGGCTGAAGCATATCAAGTGTCATGTTGACGTATTGTAGAGACAAATAAATGAGTGATTGATTCAATTCGTTTTGATCTTTAAGTTTTTCTACAATATCAGAAATCTTAGTTTGCAAGGATATTAGTTTTCCCTTCATTTCTGATGGGGCTGCCTCGATACATTCCGAAATGGTAACGTCCTTATCTGTTCCTAGTAATTGCTTTGCCAGTTTTTGGCGTTCCACTTCTAAAGTATTGATAGCTGCAACATGGGATTGCTCATCCTTTAACATTTGCTGGAGTTTCTCCATGTCATTTTCCTTGATGATAGTGGCCTTGTCTAGAGATAATTTATATAAGCTTTCGTGCAGCTTGTACAATTTTTCAAGGACTGTAATGATTGGTTCTGACATGAAGGTTCCTCCTTTCTATTTCCCAAGATAAAATTTCGCAATGCCGTTCGCAATAGCTTTCGAATCTACCTTATACTGCCCATTCTCCACTTGAATCTTCAATTGCTCGACCTTTGCTTGGCGTTCTTTTTCGATGCTGGAGACTTGCTGCATTTCCTTTGCAGTTGTCGAGATTTCTACTTTATCATTTGGTTTATTTATATTTTTCATTTGATTTATTTTGTTCATTTGTTGTTTATATGGATTGATGCCGGATGTTCCGTAATTATTGATTTTCATATTTACGCTCCTTTCGTTCGAACGTATTACCTCTTTATTTTATATCGGCAGATTTTCTGAATGTTTTATAGGTGATTTAAAGTCTATTTACGATAATAGGTTGGATGCTTAGAATCATTTGTTTTTAATTTTTCCGTTTCTTCAAAGTGGCTCAATTCTTTATTAATGTCCGATATGCAGGATTTACATATCGTACCTGTATTAATAAGTGTTCCACATTTGCTGCACGGATATCCTATGTTTGGAAAAAGTGTCGGTTGCAGCCTGCCTTTTCTCACCCATTTATGAATAAGCTCTTCCTCTACTTTAGTTGCTTCTACAATTGCTTCGATTTTCGCCGCTCTATTTTCGCGTTTTCTTAAAAACTTGGTTACCGCTTCATATTTTTTCTCTTCTTCTCTATAGCATTTGTCGCATACATCTCGAAGATTATTTTTCACAAATAGACTTCCGCAATTAGGACAATTTTCTAATCCAGCCATTGGTATTCCTCCATTACACAATCTCTATTTCATATATCGTCATGTTTTACAAAAAGTTTATCCCCTAGCGACGGTAAAAGATACGACAGATTTCGCGCCCGCTTGTCTTAATGTCTTGGCTGCGTGTCGAATGGTGGAGCCTGTTGTGTAAATATCGTCAAGAAGCAGTATGGATTTATTCTCCAAATTTTCCACTGCTTGAAACACATTCTCTATATGGATTCGTTCTTGTCGGGATTTTTTTGACTGTTTTTCGGTATGAATTCTGGATAGCGCATGGTATGGTTCAAGTCCTGCTTCCATAACGAGCGCTTCCGCTTGGCAGAACCCCCTTTCTAAGAGGCGTTCGTCACTAAGCGGTATTGGAACGATCAGGTCATGAGGGATAGATTGGATGGTTTTGCGGATATCCTTTGCGAAAACTTTTGCAAGGACATAATCTCCTCTAAATTTGAATTGGGATAAAAGCTCCTTGAAAAAATCATTATAGTTATAAATAGAAATATTTTTTTCTAAAATTCCCCTCCACTTTAGATCCTCTTCCCAGCGAATACAGTCTAAACAAGTGGTATTTTGCACATATTCGGGATCAAGCTTATCGAGTGAACGGCTACATTTTATGCATATTTCACCTTTAATGACAGACAGCTTTTTCCGGCAATCTCTGCATAGGTATTTCTCTTCGTGTGTAAAAGTGAAAATACTCCATGAAATAGTTGGCACCAGATAGGTGGAACAAAGCAAGCAATAATTAGCCACCAATTAGCCCCCTCTTCTTTGCTTCGCGATTCATTCGAATGATGTGATGGAATGCTTTTTGCATTTCCTTTGACTGTCCATAGTGGAAAAATGTAATCACACCAGTGGGATAATCCGCACTCCTGCCGACTCGACCGGAAATTTGCACAAGGGCCGCTTCGGTAAAAATGCGGTCCTCTGCTCCGACTACCGCGACATCGATATTAGGAAAAGTAACTCCCCGCTCTAAAATAGTGGTGGTCAATAATATCGGTGTTTCCTGCGCCCGCATTCTTTCCACTTTTTCCTTGCGATTCGGGTCCTCTGCATGAACAGATTCTATTTTTGGATGAAGCTTTTGAAAAAGAGGTGCTGCTTTTTCCATCAGTTTTATATTCGGTAAAAAGACGAGGGCTTGTTTGTTCGCATGAAGCCGGTCAGAAACCCATCTTTCCACTATCCTTGGAAGCTTGCCTTTTTCAATGGGTTTCCGCCAGTTGCCACACCATTTAAACTCTGGAACAGGTAGCGCATGTCTGTGGAAGCGCGCTGGGATGGTGACATGTGCTCGTTTTCCAGTGATGCATTCTTGTTGCCATGCTGTGCTTGGAGTGGCGGTCAGATGAATTTGTGCGGAGAGTGTTCGTGCTGCTTTTTCCACAGCCCATTGCAGTGTCTTATCAAATGTATAGGGGAAGGCGTCGACTTCATCGACAATCATGACATCAAAGGCATTTTCAAAGCGGAATAGCTGATGGGTAGTGGAGATTACCAGTTCTGCATATTGGTGACGGTCTTCGCTTCCACCATACAGAGCTGCAACAGTGGTATCAGGAAATACTTTACGAAAGCGAGGAGCTAATTCGAGGACCACATCCGTTCTCGGAGTAGCGATACAGACACTCGACCCAGCTTTTAATGCTTCATTTATTCCGGCAAACAAGACCTCTGTTTTTCCGGCTCCGCACACTGCCCATACTAAGATGTCTGATTTGTTTTGAATTGCTTTTACAACAGCCTTGGATGCATGCTGCTGGCCATCGGAAAGGTGACCATCCCATTGAAGAGGTCGTTCCGGCTGGGATATTTCAGGATCTGGTCCTTCCCATCCGAGCAATGGGGTACAGGTAGACACGCGGCCCATCATGATGCAGTTTCGGCAATAGGTGCACTCTTGCATGCACCGAGAACACGGATAAGTGGCGAATAAATGTTGGTTCGTGTTACCGCATCTGGCACACTTCCATTGATTTTTTTCTTTTATAATGCCATCTTGGTAAGAAATTTGGATGTTATCTGTTGAAAGTAGTTCTGGGGGGATTTCTGTTTGAAGCAATTTGCGGCCGGCTAGATAGGACTGTATCGCTGAGGACAAATTACGTTCACTCCTTTATAAAAAATTACGCTACTCCCTCGGGAATAGCGCTCCGTTCTTTATTTCAGCATCCACGTCAATCCCATTCCGCCTTCTCCGATGTGAGTAGCAATAACGGGACCAAAATAGCTGATGGAAAAATCGACATTTGGATATAATTGTTCAAGCTCTGATTTCCATTCCTTCGCCTCTTCTTCACGATTTGCATGGATGATGGAAGCTTTTAATGGAGTTCCTTTCGCAGCATCTTCTCCGATTAATTCGCCAATACGATTCATCGCCTTTTTTCTTGTTCGTATTTTTTCAAATGGGGCAATTTTCTTGTCCACAAAGTGGAGCAGTGGCTTAATTTTCAAAAGGCTTCCGATCAAGGCTTGAGCACTAGACAAACGACCTCCGCGTTGGAGATGAGAAAGGTCATCGGCCATGAAATAAGCTCGTGTAGATGCCTTAAGCTCGTCCAATCTTTGTAGAATTTCCTCTGTCGTCTTTCCTTCTAGAGCCATTTTCGCTGCGTCAATCGCATAAAATCCTTGAGCCATACAGCTTATTTCAGAATCATATGGATATACCTTGACGCCCTCCACCATTGTGCCGGCTGTAACAGCTCCTTGGAACGTTCCGCTGATGCCGCTTGATAAGTGAATGCTAATAATCTCATCATAGTCCTTTGCAAGGCTTTCAAACAATTCAACAAATCGACCAGTTGACGGCTGGGACGAGGTTGGAAGAGTTTCTAAGTTCTTTATTTCTTCAAAAAATTGGTCTGCGAATAAGTCTACCTCTTCTTCATAAGTTTCCCCCTTCATTACAACACTCAGCGGAATCATATGTATATGTAGCTTTTCGCGAATTTCCTTTGGAATATATGCAGTACTGTCTGTGACAATGGCAGTTTTCATCATTCACTCATCCTTAATACTTATTTGCTTCCATTTTATAAGAGATTATCCATAAAATCTATAACTAAATATGAATGAAGAATAATGGATATTGGTGGAATGTATATGGAGATATTATTTCAATGTTAGTTCTGATGGAGACCCATAATCCTCATTTCTTTCATATAATTATACCTTTTGTTATTTTTAGCTCCTTTATCTTAGTAGTTACGCTATAATGTTTCTCGAATCTTTGAAAGCAGGATTCCATTTCTTGCTCCAGTTCTGGTGAACTACATCAGATTTCGGTTCAATTGCATCAATTTTTTGACCTATTGTATCAATTGCTTGGTCAACTGCATCAATTCCCTGATCAACTGCATCAACCCTTGATACTTGCTACAAACATTGATTTATCATTTTTTATTCATAATGTTCACCTCTTTCGCCACCAATTTTATAATTTTTTCCAGATTGAGTCTAGTTAATATAATTGGCTTTTCTTAGGATGAAATTAGTAAAAATAGTGAATCCACTAATAGAAAATAAAAAAACAGACGGGAATCCCGCCTGCTTTTCTTATTTTCCCACCACTGCATGACCACCGAATTCATTGCGCAGTGCCGCAACGACTTTACCAGTAAAAGTGTCATCCTCCAGCGAGCGATAGCGCATCATTAAGGACAGTGCGATAATCGGTGCAGCGGTTTGGAAATCGAGCGCTGCTTCAACGGTCCATTTTCCTTCTCCAGATGAATGCATAACACCTTTGATTTTATCTAGCTTCGCATCCTTCGAGAAGGCATTTTCCATCAGTTCCATTAACCAGGAACGAATAACAGAGCCGTTGTTCCAAACGGTAGAAACCTTTTCGTAATCATAATCGAATGGACTTTTTTCTAGGATTTCAAAGCCCTCTGCGATTGCTGCCATCATACCGTATTCAATTCCGTTATGTACCATTTTCAAGAAGTGGCCGCTGCCAGCTTTACCTGTGTATAGATATCCTTTTTCAACAGAAATATCTTTAAATACTTTTTCTACTTGTTCGAATGCTTCGGAATCTCCGCCGATCATCGTACATGCTCCGTGGCGTGCACCTTCCACACCGCCGCTTGTACCGCAATCAAGGAAATAGACGCCTTTTTCTTTACAGGAATCATAACGACGCAGTGAATCCTTGTAATGAGCGTTTCCTCCATCAATTACGATATCATTCTCGTCCAACAATGGTAAAAGTTCTTGGAAGACTTGCTCCGTAATATCGCCAGCCGGAACCATCATCCAAATTTTCCGAGGACGGTCGAGCTTTGCCACAAGGTCCTTCAAAGTTTCCGCCCCTTGAGCACCTTCATTAGTTATATTTTGAACGGCTTCCTTATTAACATCGAACGCACCTACTTGGTACCCTTTTTCCATTAGGTTTAAGGAAAGCTGATAACCCATTTTTCCTAGTCCAACCATACCGATTTGCATAGTATTTGCCACCTTTCGAACTTTTTTTCACAATATCTTCATTATAGAAGAAAAAAATTTTCACGCAACATTTTTTATCTGACCTGTATAGGTTACCCTATTTTAAAAACTTATTTCGTTTCCATCGCCATGATTGATGTCAGTTTCCAATTCCCATCTTCTTTTTGATAAGTATTGATTTGTCTAGTTGTTCTAACGGCATGTTCACCTTTTTCCGTTACGATTGTTTTTAATTCTAGATAAACATTGGCGTTACCTGTCTTATAGCCAATCACCGCTATTTTCAACGGTTTCATTATTATATTCATGGTCTCAAAAACCTTTTTTGTATATGCTTTTTCTTCCTCATATTTAAATGAGCTTGGATTTTTCGAAATGGTAGCCATATACGCATCTAAATTTTTTTCATTAAATGCCTTTATATATTGGTTCGTAACAGCGAGCAATGCTTTTTTCTCGTCAGCAGGGATGTTTTTTACTTCCTTTAGAGAAGGCTTATCGGTTTTGACTGTGTTATTAGATGTCGCTGTTTCTGTTTGCTTCTCCGTAGTTTTTGGTGTTGATTTGTCAGCCTTATCATTATTGCCGCATGCAGCAAGTAAAAAAACGCTTGTGAATAATATTCCCAATGTTGTTTTCCACTTCATTTATGTATACCTCCTAATGGTTCCATACCTCCATTTTATTGATTTTAGGCAGTTCATACAAATAGTAAACCTCGATTAATGTTAACAGATTGTGAATTTTCCCTTTCGCCAATGGGTATCTAATGAATTAAGCCAGCTGGAACGCTGGAATAGGAAAAAAGCACCTGCCTCTAGGGCAAATGCTCCTTACCTTCCACGTCGTGCGAAATCAACAAATTTAAATTTGTCGAGGCGATGACGGGATTCCGTGTATTGAAATAGACTTGCGTCTTCTAGATATACGTAATTTTTCACTACTACGACATGTTCATAATGTTTTAAATCCAGGTACTTTCGATCTTCCTCTGTTGGTTCATCGACGGAGATTTCTTTTTTCGCAAAGCTGATAGTGAGGCCGAGCTCGCCTTCTATATATTTGTAAAGCGAATCCTCGCAAATTTCCTTCGTCAAGGATGGGACTGTCTTTTTCAAAATAAAATCCTTGTCGAGAATGATGCGTTCGTTATCTAATTCCCGAGCACGAATTAGCTTCCATACCCGCTCCTTGCTGGATATTTGCAGCTGATTCTGTATATACTCATCAGGCTTAATATCCTCAAGCTCATATACAATCGTCCTCCACGGCTTTCCGGTTTTTTCAGCGATTTCCTTAAAGCTGACGAGGCCGGAGACCGGAAAATCAAAGCGGCCGACATCTAAAACAAATGAGCCCTTTCCTTTTATTTTTTGAATATACCCATTTTGGGAAAGTAAGTTCAGGGCCTTGCGGATTGTTTCGCGAGACGTGTCGTATTTTTCGACTAGTTCATTCTCTGATAGTAGCTTCTCATTAGGCTTTAGCTTCCCAGACTGAATTTGTCCTGCGATTTCTTCATAAATTGTTAAAAATTTGTTTCCCCTCATGCCTTGGAATCCTTTCAAAATATCGATACTTCTATTGTAGCGATATTTTACAGTATCCACAATTACTCTATTTTTTCAAATGATAAACAACGGATTCATAAGGTCGCAAGGTAAAGCTTTGAGCATTTTCACTTGAATCCGAGTAGTTCGAAGTAAGAATTTCAATTGCATAATTAGCTAGATTAATCGGGCATTCAAATTCTACTTCCGTGCCATAAAAATTATTTACGACCAAAAGCTTTTCATTATCATTATTTCGAATATAGGCGAAGATTTCCGGATGGTCTTTTAAAATAAGTTCGTAATCACCATCTGTAATAATATCGTATTGCTTACGGAGCTGAATCAGCTTTTGGTAATGATAGAAAACAGAATTAGCATCTAGCAACGATTTTTCAACATTAATTTCCTTATAGTTAGGAGCTACTTTTATCCACGGAGTGCCCTTTGTAAAACCCGCATTCTCACTTTCATCCCATTGGACAGGTGTCCGTGAATTATCACGTGACTTTTGCTTTAAAATCTCGATTACTTCCTCTTTGCTTTTACCTTGCTCCAGCATCAACTGATACATATTTAGAGATTCAACATCGCGATAATCCTCGATAGTGTCGAAAAATGGATTGGTCATCCCGATTTCTTCACCTTGATAGATATACGGTGTTCCTTGCATCATATGGATGGTAGTAGCAAGCATTTTCGCAGATTCAATTAAGTATTCACGGTCATTTCCATATCGGCTGACAACACGTGGCTGATCATGATTACACCAAAATAATGCATTCCAACCGCAACCCTGATTCATTCTAACCTGCCATTCCGATAAAATCCTTTTTAAAGCAAGAAAATCAAAATCCGCTTTCGACCATTTTTCACCATTGGCATAATCTACTTTTAAGTGATGAAAGTTGAAGGTCATACTTAGTTCCTTCTCAGCAGGATTTGTGTACTTAATACAATGATCAATCGTGGTGGAGGACATTTCCCCCACAGTCATCGCATTATATTGGGAAAAAACCTCGTTATTCATTTCCTTCAAGAATTCATGAACCCTTGGACCATCAGTGTAATATTTGCGGCCATCTCCTGTAGAATCGTTTAGGTAACACTGGTCCTTCGATATCAAGTTGATAACGTCCAAACGGAATCCATCCACCCCCTTATCAAACCAGAAATGCATCATTTCATATAGTTTTTTGCGAAGCTCTTCATTCTCCCAATTCAAATCTGCCTGAGTGACATCAAATAGATGCAAATAATATTGTCCAGTTTTTTCGTCGAGCTTCCAGGCACTACCGCCAAATTTCGATTGCCAGTTAGTTGGCTCGCTGCCGTCAGGCTTAGAATCCTTCCATATATAAAAATCACGATATGGATTGTTTTTAGAGGAGCTAGCATGCTTGAACCATTCATGCTCAGTGGACGTATGATTGACGACAATATCCATTATGATTTTGAAATCGCGCAGATGTGCCTCTTTGAGGAGTGCTTCAAAATCCTCCATTGTGCCAAACTCTTCGTAGATTTTGTAATAATCGCTAATATCATAACCGTTATCACGCTGTGGAGATTGGTAAATCGGGGTTAACCAAATCACATCAATACCTAGTTTTTTTAGATAATCTAGCTTTTGGATTACCCCTTGTAGATCCCCAACACCGTTTCCGGTAGTATCATAAAAGCTTTTCGGGTAAATCTGATATACTGTTGCCTTTTTCCACCAAGGATGTGTCATCTTATATCACCGCTTTTTATTTTTTGATTGATTCTTAATGTTTGTATATGAGGTAGGTAGTTTGGTTATTTTGAGATTTGCCGGTTATTTTTGTTTCTAGAACTGTTTTTTTTGAGAGTTTGATATCTTGTTATTTAAATTCAGCACTGCTTCCACCTTTTTCGGCGTTTATACTGTGGTTTTCGGCATTCTCGTTATAATTCGGCAGTTTCCCACTTTATTTCGGCACTACTTCCGCTTTTTTCGGCGTTTATACTGAAGTTTTCGGCGTTCTCGTTATAATTCGGCAGTTTCCCACTTTATTTCGGCACTACTTCCGCTTTTTTCGGCGTTTCAGCCTATTTTTTCGCCGTTTATACTGAAGTTTTCGGCATTCTCGTTATAATTCGGCTGCTTCCCACTTTATTTCGGCAATACTTCCGCTTTTTTCGGCGTTTCACCCTATTTTTCCGGCGTTTATACTGAAGTTTTCGGCATTCCCGCTAAAATTCGGCTGTTTCCCTCTTTATTTCGGCACTGCTTCCAATTTTTTCGGCGTTTCACCCTATTTTTTCGGCGTTTATACCGAAGTTTTCGGCTTTCCCGTTATATTTCGGCTGCTTTCCACTTTATTTCGGCGTTTTACCTTATTTTTACGGCGTTTTTACTGAAGTTTTCGGCATTCCCTTTATAATTCGGCTGTTTCCCTCTTTATTTCGGACTGCTCCACTTATTTCGGCGTTTCAGCCTATTTTTTCGGCGTTTTTACTGAGGTTTTCGGCATTCCCGTTATTATTCGGCTGTTTCCCACTTTATTTCGGCACTGCTTCCACTTATTTCGGCGTTTCACCCTATTTTTCCGCCGTTTATACCGAGGTTTTCGGCATTCCAGCTAAAATACGGCTACTTCCCTCTTTATTTCGGCAATGCTTCTACTTTTTTCGGCGTTTGAATTAAGTTTTTCGGCGCTACTTTTAAAGTTCCGCAATCCATCCTAATTTTTCCGCAAGTCCCTCTTAGTTAAACAACAACCTAGTTTTCCCATCCACCACAAAAGCAAGACACGATACCACCTTCTTGCCGGTGGTATCGTCTCTCATTGCATTATTTGTTCTTGCGTAATTTACCGATGACCAGCGTTAATACGAAAGGTATTATGATTGCAATGGCCATTCCGATAAAGAATGATCCCCAGTTTTGCGCTCTAATGGATAAAAATGCTGGGAGACCGCCGACACCAACAGACGGTGCTAGCACATGATTAAGTGTAATGAACATTCCTGCAATAGCAGATCCAATGATTGCCGCAATAAACGCGAAACGGAAACGCAAGTTCACCCCGAACATGGCAGGCTCGGTAATTCCCAAGTAGGCAGAGACAGCAGATGTAAATGATAGTCCCTTCAATTTTTCATCACGAGTTGCAAACATCATTCCTAAAGCTGCGGAGCCTTGAGCAATATTGGATAACGCTAGCATTGGCCATAGGAAAGTGGTTCCGGTGCTACCGATTAATTGCAAATCGACTGCGAGGAATGTGTGATGCATTCCTGTGATAACAAGCGGTGCGTACAGCAATCCGTAGATTAAGCCGCCAAGTGCAGGTGCAGTATGGAAAATGCCAACCACTCCGTCTGTAATCCAATTCGCAATGACAAATGTAACTGGTCCAATTACGATAAAGGATAAAAATCCGGTAATTAATAAAGCGATTGGTGCAACAAGTAATAACTGAAATGCATCTGCAATACGTTTTTTCAAAAATATCTCGAGCTTCGCTAATACCCATGATGCTACAAGCACTGGTAACACTTGACCCTGATAACCGATTTTCTGAATATCAAGACCAAATAAGTGCCATACCGGGACTTCCTTTGTAGAACCGTAAGCCCATGCATTGAGTAAATCCGGATGGACCAGCATCAATCCGAGGACTATACCAAGCAGTGGATTTCCACCGAATTTTTTCACTGCCGACCATCCGATTAATGCCGGTAAAAAAGTAAAGGACGTATTAGCAATTAAGTTTATGATGCTGGCAAAGTCCTTCCATTGCGGATAAACATCGACTAATGACTTTTTATCAAAGAAAATACCTTGTCCCGTTAATATATTATTAATCCCCATTAACAAACCGGCTGTTACAATAGCTGGCAATATCGGGATAAAAATATCCGCCAAGGTTTTAATTGCCCGCTGCAGTGGATTGAGATTTTTAGCTGCAGCATCTTTAATTTCTTGTTTAGTTGCCTCTCCGATTCCTGTAAGGTTCACCATTTCGTTGTAAACCTTATCTACAGTACCTTGACCTATAACAACTTGAAACTGACCATTTGCTGAAAAGGATCCCTTAACATGATCAATGTTTTCCAGTTCTTCTTTATTCACTTTGGCTTCATCTACAAGGGCAAATCGCAAGCGCGTTACACAATGTGTAGCAGCTGCAATATTTTCTTTGCCACCAACCGCGTGAACTATTTTTTCTGCGGATTCTTTAATAGTTGACATATTCTCCCCATCTTTCTGTTACCGTTTTCATTTATTTAGAAAAAAATTTACTTCTAAAGGTATCCTGGATACGCTTTCATTTTTTACCCTAAATAAGGTATTTATAGAGTTTTAGAATACAAAAAAATTATATCACTATAACAATTACCTTTTTAAACTTGTATATACAAGATAAATCGTATGTCATCATCTTAACTTGTATATACAAGTATGTCAACTGATTTTTTCACTAAAAAACCCCTGTCCAATAGACAAGGGTAGTTTTACTGTAATATTTCACTTATTAATATGGATACATTTTCGCTTAAATCTACCTCAGCACCGGTATTTTTGATTCGGACAACAGGACGATGAAGATTATTTTCAATCCGGATTACTATTGCTTCTTCCCCACTGCTTAATCGGACCTTCGTACCTGGTATGTAGGAAGGAACGCTGTCGATAAATGCTTGTACCACTTTTGGATTATAATCCAGGCTATTTTTTGCCATGATCATTTCCAATGCTAAATGAGGCAACGCCTCACCGTTCGATGTAAGATGTTCATAGAAGTCTGAAACAGCACATATTTGCGGAAATTCAAGAATGTCCGCCCCAGACAATTTGCGTGGTAAGCCCGTCCCATCAAAATGTTCATGGTGTTGGAATGCAACATGTGCAGATAACAAACTAATTTCCCGATTTTTGCGGATTAATTGAAACCCTTGTTCAGGATGTAAGGAAATATCATTTGTTCTCATTTTCCCAATATCATGCAGCATTGTTCCCATCGCAAGATCGCGTTGCTGCGAATTCGTATACCCAAGCTGTTTGGAGGTTTGCAAAGCAAGCAATGTAACATTAACGGCATGCGCATATGGTTTCAGCTCTTCCGTAACGGAGGAGGATGGAATTAAGAAGATTGTTTTTCTCCTTGTTACTTCAAAAATAATTTTATTAATAGCTACTTGTAGGTCAAAAACATTCAGTTGTTTGTTCTGCTTCGCCAGTTCATATGCTTTTTGAACGACTTCAATCGCATCCATCCAAGTAGGCATATCTAATAGCTCTTCCATCGTAATTCCGTGGGATTCCGCATCCTCTACTATTAAGGTGGAAATATTCATCTGTTTGATCCGCTCTAAATATTTCGGGTGGATTGTCCGACCAGCTGCAAGCAATACCCTTTTCATTCTGTCATAAATAGGTCTTGCGAGCTGCATCGTGTGATGATCGTATTCTTCTATTTGGATAAAACGCATAAAAAAAACCTTCTTTACAGCAATTATTTTATCAGTATACATGATTTAAAGCCCAAAACCAATGTAAGAAAAACGGAAGTTGTGTAAAAATTCTCCACAATCGCGTCCATTAGAAGTAAGATTTTTTACAATAATTTAAGTGATTCAGTCTTATTTCTACGGGTTAATCAAGTGACTCTAAGTTAATCCCGCGGTTTTGAAATATAACCTGCCAAACAAGACATACTCAGGCAAGCTCTACCATATAATTCAGGCACTTCTTTAAATAATTCAAGCACTTCTTTAAATAATTAAGGCACTTCTCCAATTAATTCAAGCACTTCTCCAAATATTTCAGTCAAAAGCATTTTTCTGCGAGATTCCCTCAATCCAAAAGAAAAACCCTCCCCCGCAGGAGAAGGCCAATCTTATATTATTAGCGTACCTCTACCCAGCCATTTTTAATTGCTGTTACAACGGCTTGAGTACGGTCGTTCGCGCTCATTTTTTGCAAGATATTGGAGACGTGGTTTTTGACTGTTTTTTCGCTGATATACAAAGCTTCTCCGATTACACGGTTGCTTTTTCCATCGGCTAACAGCTGTAATACCTCGCACTCACGTGGTGTTAATAAATGAAGCGGTCTTACTACCTCTGGCTGTTGGTAGCCTTTCCCGGTGTTTTGTCTGTTTGCCAGGCGGCGATATTCGGTTACTAGATTATGAGTGATTTTTGGATGCAGGTAGGATCCGCCGTCTGCTACTACTTTTACCGCTTCGATTAAAGCATCAGAATCCATTTCCTTTAAAAGATATCCTGTTGCACCTGTTTTTAAAGCATGTGTAACATAGTTTTCATCATCATGAATGGAAAGAATGATTACTTTAGTATCAGGGTAAGTTTCTACCAGCAGTCTTGTAGCTTCAATTCCGTTTTTGTTCGGCATATTTATATCCATCAGAACCACATCTGGTTTGTGTTCTTCAATAATTTTTAGAGCTGAATCACCGTCATCACCTTCAGCAACAATTTCAAATGATTTTTCAAATTCTAAAATACGTTTTACCCCTTCACGAAATAACTGGTGATCATCAATTATAGCAATTTTTGTAGTCATTTGCCTTGGCCTCCTTTGTCGGATACATCAATCTTTAATAGGAACTTGAATCGTTACGATAGTGCCTAGTCCTGTTTTAGAATCAATGGTGATATTACCATCTAAAAGTTCAATTCTTTCCTTCATGCCGACAATGCCGAAAGAGCCCTCTTTCTTTGCTCTTACATCAAAGCCTTTCCCATTGTCTTTAATAATGACAGTAATGCGGTCCTTCTTCATTTCCAACTTTACCTGGATTACCGATGCGTCGGCATGCTTCAATGCATTTTGTACAGATTCCTGAACGAGTCTGAACAATGCTACTTCATAATTCGAGTCGAGCCTCAATTCCTCTCCGACATTAAAAAACTGAATATGAGGTGCCCCATTGTTATATTCTTCGGTTCTACCCAAATATTTTCTGAGGGTAGGCACTAGACCTAAATCATCCAATGCCATCGGGCGTAAATCATAAATGATGCGGCGGACTTCAGATAATGAAGATCTAACCATACGTTTTAAATCAGACACTTCATTAATTGCTTCCCGCGCACCTCTTTCCCGGTAAATTTTTTCAATTAAATCAGATCTTATTAGCATATTGGCAAGCATTTGAGCAGGACCATCATGTATTTCTCTGGAAAGACGTTTTCGTTCCTCCTCTTGCGCTTCAATAACCCGCAAGCCGAAATCCTGCTTTTCCTTTGCATCCTCCAATGCACTGCCTATCTGCTTCAGATCCTTTGTTAAATAGTTTAATACAACGCTTGTTTGCGAGACTAAGAGATCTGCTCGTTCAATCGTTTCTTGTAGATTAATGAGCCTTCGTTCCAGTTCATCTCGCCTTCTCCGCAAATTTTTCTCTAATTCACGATTCATAGAGAGCTTCATTTGCAGGTTGTGAGCCACTTCGTAAGCATTACGGACTTGTTCCTCGGAATATTCACGAAAATTCATGCTGACTTCGGAAAGCCTTCGTCTCGAATAACGCGTCTTTCCCTCTAAGTCATCGCCTTCTTCGATGATCTTGCCGACCATTTCCTTTATCTCTTTTAATTCATGCGAAAGAGAGTCATAATCTTGGCGGCATTGTTCACCAATTCGAAAAATCTCCGATTTACTGCTGTCAACAGTGGAAATCATTTTCTCAAGAATATCGTCGAGAGCCTTCGTATCAATTTTCTTTAACGACATGGAACATACCTCCAGGGTTTTCTCCCTTTGGGTTAAAATTATTTTAACTCTATTCAAGCCAATAAAACTATTTGGAATCATTAGTAAAATAAAATCAGGAGAAAACTCCTAATCTATTTTCTGTGTCCTATGACCTAGTCATAAATGCTATATATAATATTCGATTAAAATACTACATTTCCCTGCTAGTTTTACGATTGTAAAAAAAAGTATTTTTCTCTATATATTATACCAAAATAACCTATCACAAATATATTTGTTTTATTACATTTTCATTAGCATTATTGCAATTTTTTGGAGATATCATCTATTTTTTGCTACCATATACATAGACAATTTCGGAGGGATACATATGTTAAAGCAATACTTTACGATAAAAGAGCGTGGAAGCCATGAAATAGTAATCCAAAAGTCAAGATTTATCGCCCATATAAATCGTGCCACAACAGAGCAAGAGGCACAGGATTTTATACAGGAAATCAAAAAGAAGCACTGGGACGCTACTCATAACTGTTCAGCCTACATGATTGGGCAACATAATGAGATTCAAAAAGCGAATGATGACGGGGAACCAAGCGGAACCGCAGGCGTGCCCATGTTGGAGGTACTTAAAAAAAAGGACTTAAAAGACACGGTTGTAGTGGTAACACGCTATTTTGGTGGGATTAAGCTTGGTGCCGGCGGTCTTATTCGGGCATACGGGAAATCTACCTCTGAAGGAATAAATCAAGTAGGCATCGTGGAACGAAAGCTCATGAAGATCGTTCATACGAAAATAGACTATACATGGCTTGGAAAGGTAGAAAATGAACTTCGTTCTTCTATTTATAATATAAAAGAAATTCATTATCTTGATAATGTGGAAATCGAAACGTTTGTAGAAGAGGGGCAGGTTCATCATTTTTTCGAATGGATGATTGAATTAACGAACGGGCAGGTAGAGATTTCAGAGGGAGAAGTGCTGTATTTAGAAACAGAAGTTTGATTGTTTAGTTTGTGAGGAAACACGTTCCGTTATCCGTGATAAAACGGGTTTATTTGATATTCTAGCGGACACAGGATCCTTTATTTTTGCAAAAAAACACAGTGATTTTCTACCGCATTTACAATAAGGGATCTTCTGTCCTCGAAACCATTAAATGATATGCGTAACGAAACCTCTGTCCTCATAAAACATTTTTGATGCCAGACATCAAAAAAAAGCGGATCCCTATTAGATCCGCTTTTTTATTCCGAAGATCGCTTCGGCTTCATTATTTTTAATAGTGGCTTATAATTTTCTCCTGCAAGCTCTATGCTTTCTACAAAAATTTCAATAGCTAGTAAAAGAACAGTTACTAGTATGATGGAGCCCCACATCGTAGACATAGAGAAAATAATCGCTGCTAATCCAAACATGGTTGCAATCGCATAAATAATTAGCACTGTTTGACGATGGGAAAATCCCATACGGAGCAAGCAGTGATGCAAATGCGATTTATCTGCCGTTGATATAGGCTGTTTATTTGAAAAACGACGAACCATTGCAAAAAATGTATCGGATAAAGGTACTCCGAGGATAATGACAGGAATCACCAATGAAATAAAGGCAATATTTTTAAATCCAAGAAGTGATAATACGGAAATCATATATCCGAGAAATAAGGATCCTGTATCCCCCATAAAAATTTTCGCCGGATGAAAATTATAAATTAAAAATCCTAATGTACTTGCCAGTAAAATAGCTCCTAATGTAGCTGCGAAAAAATTCCCCATTAAAACCGCCATACCTGAGATGGTAATTAAAGCTATGCTGCAAACGCCGGCTGCAAGTCCATCTAATCCATCTAAGAAATTAATAGCATTCGTTACTCCCACTATCCAAATGATAGTGAACGGAATGGCGAAAATGCCAAATTCCAATTTTCCTCCGAATGGCAGGTTAATAAAGTCAATTTCAATTCCGCCCATAATTACTGCTATTGCTGCAAGTAATTGTCCCAGTAACTTCAATTTAGGACTTAATTCAAATTTATCATCCAATATCCCGGTGATAATAATGATTAATCCGCCTAAAAGAATCCATGAAACGGAATAGTGTATATCCGTTGGGGTCAGAATCAAAAAGCCAACCATAAAACTGATATAGATGGCCAAACCGCCCATTAACGGCATCACATGCTGATGAACTTTTCGTTTATTCGGAAGATCTGTAACATTTAATTTAAGGGCAAGCTTTTTCACTAAAGGAGTTATTATTATAGAACAAATAAAGCATATAAACATTGTTAACCAAAACATTTACATCCTCCCTAACGTTCAAGACCCTTCATGTGAGAAAATAGTATGGATATTCGTCTTTTAAATTGTATACAATAAAGCCTGTATTATTATTGCAGTTTCATTAAATTGTTGTGTTTTCTTTAAGGCATCTTTTCTTAAAAGAATCAAATGTATTCCTTCTATAAAAGCAATATATTTTTAGAAAAGTGCCTAATTATAGTCGAATTTTGTAATCAAGTGCATTATAACACATATGCATGATTTATTATAGAATATTTTTTTATTGTACGCAGTTACTAATGTTCTTACCATATTCATTTCCACTAATTTTCATTACTAGTTCCGAAATTTCTGTCCAATAACCTTGAATAAAAAAACGGGGATCACAAGCATGCGTTTCCATCTTGATGGCTGGTGGATTAAACGGTAAAGCCATTCGAGATTCATTTTTTGCCATGCCTTTGGCGCTCGTTTTACTACACCTGCTACTACATCAAAGCTGCCGCCGACACCCATGAAAACACCTTTTTGAAAGGAATCGTAATTTTCTGCAATCCACTTTTCTTGTCTCGGCACACCTAATGCAACAAAGACAAGATCTGGCTTAAGCGATTGAATTTCTTCTTTTATAGTATTATCATTCCAATCAAAAAAACCATTATGTGAACCAACAATTTCTACTTTCGGGAATTGCTTGTGAACATTTTCCAAAAATAATTCCAATACATCCGGCTGAGCCCCTAAAAAGTACACACGATACTGGTGATCGTTTGCTCTTTCCAATAAATCCACCATCATGTCGGTGCCTGACACCCTTCCCGGTAAGGGCTGATTTAAGATTTTGGAAGCAATGACGATTCCGATTCCATCGGCAGTGATAAAATCGGCTCTTTTCAGATATTCGGCATATTCCTTTTCCTGATTGGCCTTCATGACAATTTCAGGATTCGCTGTTACAACAAAAGATTTGTGCTCACTTTTGATTCTATTTTCCAAAGTATTTATAAACGATTTGTGGTCCGTATGAATAATTGGTATCCCAAAAATCGTGAAAAAAGTCTGTTTCATGTAAAAAATTTCACCTCTGAAGCGTTTTTTAAAGGCATTTTTCGTATACATGTTATTAATCCTAATAACCCTCTTTTAAAGCCTTCAAAAATTATTCCTAACATATCCGAGATACCTTATGAAGCATTGTTTGTTATGAATTTCTTAACAACTAATTATACCTAAATTCGCGAACATTAAAACTTAGTTGCCTTTACTATTATTTAACATATCAGAAGTCCACCACGTATACTACCGTTTTTTTACACCTTGCGACAATTTCCCAAAATATTCTAGTAAGTTCTCCAGTGATTTCTTATGTTATAATATACCTACCAGTTTTTAAGGAGAGACAAGAATGATTAAATATCTCAAGAGTCCACAAGAACGGACAATTAAAAAATATCAAAAAATTGTAGATAAAATAAATTCACTAGAGCCGGAGTTTGAGAGATTATCAGACTCAGAGCTAAGAAATAAAACGGACGAATTTAAGAATATTCTAGCAAATAATGGAACAATCCATGATATTACGGCAGAAGCATTTGCCGTGGTGCGAGAGGCTGCTAAAAGAGTTCTCGGCATGCGTCATTATGATGTTCAATTAATTGGCGGGCTTTCCTTATTAGAAGGAAATATATCTGAAATGCCAACGGGAGAAGGTAAAACACTAGTCGCTTCCCTTCCAAGTTATTTGCGGGCTCTTGAGGGGAAAGGCGTTCATGTTATTACAGTGAACGAATACCTTGCAAAAAGAGATAAAGAAATCAACGGTAAAGTCCATGAATTTTTAGGATTGACCATCGGATTAAACCTTGCTGAAATGTCTCCTGTGGAAAAACAAGCAGCTTATGAAGCGGATATTACATATGGAATCGGTACGGAATTTGGTTTTGATTACTTAAGAGATCATATGATAATGGATGTGGAGCAGCGAGTACAAAGACCATATCATTTCGCCATCATTGATGAAGTGGATAGCATTCTTATTGATGAAGCCAAAACGCCTCTAATCATTGCCGGAAAAACATCATTGAATTCCGAGCTATTTAAAATAGTTACTCAGGTTATTAAACGATTTAAAGTAGATATCGATTATAATCTTGATGTAGAAACAAAGGCTGTAAGCTTTACAGATGAAGGTATTACCAAAATTGAAAAAACATTTGGCATTGATAACCTGTACGATTTGACGCATCAAACACTATATCATTACATGATCCAATCCCTAAGGGCAGAAGTCGTATTCCGTAAAGATGTTGATTATATCGTTAAAGATGGAAAAATCGAACTGATTGATATGTTTACTGGCCGTATTTTAGAAGGTAGAAGCTTAAGCGACGGGCTGCACCAAGCAATTGAGGCAAAGGAAGGCTTGGAGCTGACAGATGAAAATAAGATGCAGGCTTCTATCACCATTCAAAATTACTTCCGAATGTACCCTATTCTTTCTGGTATGACCGGTACCGCAAAATCGGAGGAAAAGGAATTTCAGCAAATATACGGAATGGATGTTATCCAGATTCCGACCAATAAACCGAAAATAAGAGAAGATATGAATGACCTAGTCTTCGAAACGGCAGCACAAAAATACACTGCCATGACAAATGAAGTCATAAAAAGATATAGAAAAGGTCAACCAATCCTGATTGGGACTACTTCTATCGAACAATCGGAAATTGTCGCTGAATACTTAAATAAAGAAAAACTTCCTTTCCAGCTATTAAATGCTAAAAGCGTAGAAAAGGAAGCGGAGCTTATTTCAAATGCAGGTCAGAAGGATCAAATCACTATCGCGACCAACATGGCCGGCCGTGGTACCGATATTATGCTTGGTGATGGTGTTGCAGAACTTGGCGGACTTCATGTGATAGGTACGGAACGCCACGAAAGTAGACGGATTGACAATCAATTAAAGGGTCGTGCGGGCAGACAGGGAGATCCAGGTTCAAGCCAATTCTTCATTTCAATTGAGGATGAGATTATTCGCCGATTTGCACCGGAACAGCTTGAAAAATTCAAAAAGACGATAAAAACAAATGACGAAGGGCTTATACTGAATAAAAACATTCTTGACTTTGTGGACCGTGTTCAAAAAATTTGTGAAGGCTCTAATTATTCTGCTCGGGAATATACGCTTAAATTAGATGATGTGGTAAATGAACAACGCAAAATTATCTATACATTGCGTAATAACCTTCTTGAAAACGAAGATCCTTTTGAGTATATCCAATCGACACAACAAAGTATTTTTGACCATTATGTTGAAAAGTATTATCATACGGATGAGAAAGGGAAGCAAAATCTTCCCGAATTTCTTTCCAAGGTCAAGGAAATTTCCATTTTCGATGAATTAGAAGATGAGGAAATCGACTTTGAAGAACAGGAAGCGATCATGGAGCTTGCGAAAAAGCTTATGATGGAATCAAAAGAAACATTTGAAAAAATTTATGAGGATCAGCCATATTTTTATTTTGAATTAAATGAATCTATCTTACGTATTTTGGACCGCAATTGGATGCAGCATTTAGAGTACATGTCCCGTCTTAAAGAAGGAATAGGTCTGCGCGGCTACGGTCAGGAAGATCCGGTTATCACCTATCAAAAGGAAGGGTTAAGTATCTTTTCCTATACGTTTTACAATATGGAAGAAGAAGTATGTCAACTGGCAGCTTCCTATGTAAGAGATTATATTGCACCAGAAGATGAAGAAATAGATGAGATCGAAGAAATAGAAGATATCGAAATGTTTATCGATGAGGATGTTGAATAATTAGGGGGATTAATATGTTATTTTCAGGAAAGAAGAAGCTCGGAAAAGATAGTACCTTTTCTTCAAAGGAGTTATTGAATGAGGAAGCTCCTATCCAAAGTGATGAATTAGAAATAGAAACATCATTATCCCTTCCTCCTAATTGGGTGGACTCACCTGAACAGGAATATGTGTTACGTTTTTTGAATAATGAATGTGCACCATTAAAGCCAAATCAAATTTCATTAGCTGGAATCGAGCATGTAGATGGGGAAAACGGTGAGCTTACAATTACAGCATTTGTAAGAAGCAGCTTGGATAAGGCAATTAAGTTTGACCAAGTTGCCCTTGTTCTGCTTGGTACGGACGAAGAATTATTAGCCCGAAAAACGTTTGATTTAAGTGGACTAGGTGAGCTGCCACCGCGCAGCAGCCGCCCTTGGCATTTTACTTTTGATGCTGATAGCATTGTTTCAGAAACAATTCCCCAAGAGGGCTGGAAGCTTGCTTTTGAATTAAAGCCTGAGCATAGACTTGATCTGGCAGAGACTTGGGAAAATAGCCTTCCTGAAACAGAGAAAGAAAAATTAAAGCAATTGATAGGAAATATGAATCCGCCAGGACCAGGCGAAGTAAATTTTATGGGCTTGCAAATTAAACATGCTGATAATGGCGATTTACACGTAACGATACTCATACGTAATGGTGCCGATAAGAATATTTCTATTGAATCTCTTCCGCTTATTGTGGAGGACGCTGCTAGAGATATCGTTGCCCAAGGCGGTTTTCAGCTTTCTGAATTTGAAGTGAAGGCAAATACAAGCAAACCGTGGACATTTATTTTCCCAAAATCGCTTGTTTCTAAGAAAAATCCAGATTTCTCCACTTGGAGAGTGTATCCACGTCAATAACAGTCAAAAGCCGGATATTAGATATCCGGCTTTTTTGTTAGCTCTGCTTCTACTCGAATGTCCCTGCTTTCAATTTCATAATTTCGGATTGCTTTATTATGTGTATCTATAATTGCATTCTTTACTTCTTCATCAGATTTCACCGTCGGCTCAATCCCGTTTTTCGTTCGTTTAAAAATAGATCTGGCAGATGATTGTGAATGAATGACAGTCCATTGGCCATTTTTATATTCCAAAAGTAAATCAATAAGTCCTAAGTGACTTCCCCAGCTCCCTGCTTGTACGGCAGCAACACCATTAATGGTACCTCTTTTATTATCAATTCCAGGTACCCTTTTGTATTTCGATCGATCAGGAAAAACTTTATGCGAATGTCCAAAAAGAATGGCATCTATGCCGGGAACCTTACTAAGAGGGTATACCGAATTTTCCTCATTTATGTTATACGGAGAAGTTAAACCGGTGTGTGCTAGAACGATTACAATATCAGCCCCTGCTTCCTTCATTCTTGGCACGAGTTCTTCCGCTGTAGCCGTAATATCCCTTACTCTTACACGTCCACCAAGAGCTCTTTTTTCCCAATCCATCACTTTCGGCGTGACAAATCCGATTACACCAACCTTTAAATGATGACGGAAACCATTAATATCGGTTACTTTTTTATCTAAAATCATATATGGATTAAAATAATGAATATCATTAATGCCAATGTTATCATGGTCTTCGATGTACATATTCGCATTTACATATGGGAAGTTCGCTCCTTTAATGGATGCTTGCAAAAAGGGGAATCCGTAATGAAAATCATGATTTCCAAAGGTTGCTGCATCATATCCCAACAAATTCATTGCCTTATAAATTGGATGCGTCTCCCCTAGTAGGACCTTCCCTTCCCTCGCTACATAATTGGTTAAAACATTACCCTGAAGTAAATCTCCGTTATCGAATAAGAGAGTATTTAGAACCTCCCTACGTGCCTGCTTTATAAGAGTAGATGTCCGAACAAGCCCATATTCATTTGTATATCTGCCTCTTAAATAGTCGTAATTCAAAATATGACCATGTATATCCGTCGTTTCTAGGATCCGTAAATGGACAATGGATGATGTTGATAATTCTTCTGCCAATGACGGGCGATTGGTATTAGAAAAAATGATAAAGAAAATCAACAGCACTGCCATAAGCATTCTTCGTATAGTCAAAATAAACTTCACCCCCTCCACATAAATAAGTTTTGGATTAATAGTTTTTGCAGGAAGTATATGTATCATTCGCATTTAATACATTCTTATCGTTTCTATGTTTCTATGACTTTTTTCCCAATTACCATCCAAAAAACTAGTTTTTTCAGCTAATTTCTACAAATACTTACAATCTCCTATTTTTCGAAATCAGAAATATGTTAGAATAATTTAGTAGATTAATAAGGCTCTTTTCTTATATAATGTTGCTTTTGTAGTCTAATACTTTCAAAACATTCTAATTGGGTTAAGAATCAATCATCTTTTAAAGAAAAGATGCCCAGAAACTAACCCATTATTAGGATTTATAGCAATGTACGAAGGCAGTAATTTATACGAAAACAGCAATTATTAGCTACCAATTTTATAATTTAGGGGGGATTCCATGCAAACAACAAAGAAAATAGGTAGGTTTCTTGTAGCTTTCTTGCTGCTTCTATCTATTTTTCCAGTTGTCGGTAAAGCAGAGACAAATGAGCAAATAGTCCAAACAAATAACACTAGTAAGGCTATAGTTGTAGCGGACCAAAATGGATCAGATTCTGTTAATCTTTGGTCAGAGGATTCGGAGGATAGTAGTATTCTTACAACAATCCCTTCATCATCAGAAGTTACAATTATAGAAAAGGGTACCGAATTCTCAAAGGTTATGTATAATGACCCTAATTCACAAGAATCTGTGACAGGGTTCATTAAAAATGATTGTTTGGTGAATCAGGAACAAAACAATACGGAGACTGATACCTCTAAGCAGGATGATCAGTCAAAAATAAAGAATGAACCTGTACAAAAGGCAAGAATTCTAGCTCCTAGCAAGGATACTAAAGAAGCTGCAAGTGCTTCTGATCTAGAATCTTCCAAAGATGCAAGTAATCAGACATCCACTATTAAGACATTTGTTGCCAAAGCATCCATAGACACAGCTTATCAAGTGCGAAGGGGAATTGCTTTAAATAGCACAACAAATGTTTATTCCTCGCAAGACGCAAATGGAAGTATCCTGAAAAGCTATCCTGAAGGATCTATATTAAAATATAATGTTCCAGTGGCAGCGTTTTACGAATGTACCGTTATTATTAACGGAGTAGCAACAACAGGTTATATAAATGCTAGCGATGTGGAAATCACAGAAGATTCCCAGCCATTCTTATACGGAACTAGTCTAGCTAGTCCAACTAATATTTATTCTGAGCCGTCAACGGATTCAACCGTAATCAAAAGCTATTCTCAAGGATCTACCTTGAAAATGAAAGCGCCAATCTATGATTGGTATAGTTGTACGGTTATTATCAATGGCACTGCGATGACAGGCTACATTAGTGCATCCGATGTGGAAGACGTTGTTGACAATCAACAATCTAAGAGAGGTATTGGATTAAACAGTCCAACAGCAATTTACTCAAAAGCCTCCACTACATCAAAAGTAATAAAAAAATATGATGAAGGAAGTATTTTAGCATATAAAACCTTCACCTCTGATTGGTATGAATGTACAGTGTACATAAATGGACAGGCAACTACCGGTTACATTAGTGCGTACGATGTAGAGGAAATTACTACGTCTCCGGTAACTTTAAGAGGAATCGGCAGATATACACAAACAAATGTTTATACGAAGGCTTCCTCTAGTTCTAAATCATTAAAAACATATGCACAAGGTGCTGTATTGAAATACACAACCTTTACAGCTGATTGGTACGTAGCTACTGTCTATATTAAAGGAAAAGCAACGCAAGGTTATATTGAAGCAAGTGATGTAGAAAATGCGGTATCCCCACAGCAATCATTGAAGGGGATTGCCCAAAAGAGCCCAACTGTCATCTACTCTGGGCCAGCTACAAGTACAAAGGTGCTAAAAAGCTATAGCAAATTCACCATTCTTTCCTACAAAACATTTACATCGAACTGGTATGAATGTGTCGTATATATTAATGGTGTAGCAACTAACGGCTATATTCGTAAAAGCGATGTCAGCATTCAAAAGCTAACCAACTATAACCTAAGCCTTTCCGATGCCGTTGCGATGCAAATGAAGGCTAGCCCTAAGGCAGACGGTCAAGGAAAAGTGAATGCAACAGCAGCCCAAGTTGCATATTATATGGATCCGACCAATTTCTCTCAAGGTTCTACGGATTATTATCAGTTCCTTATTCTATCCAGCTACGCCGGAACAGATGCAAAAGAGCTGAATAATAATATTTTAAAGGGAAAAGGTGTTCTTGCAGGACATGGGCAGGCTTTTATTACGGCCGCAAAAACATATAATATTAGTGAATTATATTTAATTAGCCATTCCTTCTTAGAGACGGGCAATGGAACAAGTGCATTAGCTAAAGGTGTTAAAATCAATGGCAAAACGGTCTATAACGTATATGGCATCGGAGCATACGATAGTAACCCTACTCAACTCGGTGCCCAATATGCATATGATCATGGATGGACATCGATTGATAAAGCCATTATTGAAGGTGCACAATTTGTTTCTGCTAACTATATTAACAATGGACAAGACACATTGTATAAAATGCGTTGGAACCCAGATGCGATGGCGACCTTAAACAGAGCAAACCATCAATATGCAACAGATGTAGGCTGGGCAGTAAAACAAACTTCAACCTTAGCAATGCTCTATAATCAATTAACAAAATTCACATTACTATATGAAGTTCCAGTTTATCTATAAAAGAAAACGACAAAGGCTATAATGAAGTGACCCCAAAAAGTTAGACACGGTTATTTCATTAGGCAGCTTGCTCAAAATGAGTTCGGTATTGTACCGGACTCATTTTTAATTTTGCCTTCATCCGTTTCGTATTATAATATTCGATATATATTTTTAATTCTAGTTTAAAATGTCCTACACTTTCAAATTCCTTATAGTAAAGGAATTCTGATTTCAGTATCCCGAAAAAGTTCTCCATCACAGAGTTGTCGTAACAGTTTCCTTTACGAGACATACTTTGTTTTATTCCCCTTGCTTGAAGCTGATGGCGGTATTGTTTCATTTGATAGTGCCAGCCTTGATCTGAATGCATCAGTAGTTGGTGCTCTTCCGGTAGGCGTTCTAATGCTTTCTCTAACATGTCCGATACTAATGAATACGTTGGTCGAGAGCCGATGGTATACGTTATAATCTCACGATTAAATAAATCTAATACAGGCGATAAATACAGCTTTTCTCCAAATAATTTAAATTCCGTAATATCTGTCACCCATTTTTCGTTTGGGGCGTCCGCTGTAAATTGACGGTCTAAATGATTCGGCGCAATTTTACCGACAGTACCTTTATAAGATATATATTTTTTCATACGTACAAGGCATTTTAACCCTAGCTCTTTCATGATACGCTGAACCTTCTTATGATTCACTTTCTTCCCACGATTCGCTAGCTCATCACGAATACGACGGTAACCATAACGATCTTCGTGTTCTTCATAAATCGCTTTAATTTCTACTTTTAAATCGGCATCTGGATCAGGCTTATTCATTCGTTTCACTAAGTCATAATACGTGCTACGTGGAATGCCAGCGAGCTTTACAAGTGCTTTCACCGAATATTTATGCCTTAACTCATAGACTATTTGCGCTTTGTCTTGTTTGGTGATTTTTCCTTGTTTTGAACTAAGGCATTCAACTTTTTTAGATACTCGTTTTCCATTTCAAGCTGTTTAATACGCGCTTCTAATGCTTCAACAGAACCTTCAGCTAGTGCTTGTTTTGGTTGTTTATTTGACTCGTTTTTCATGGATGGACGCCCCTTTTTCTTTGACTGAAGGGAATCAATACCTTGTGTTTCGAGTTGATTTTTCCAAACAAGAATACTAGAAGGTGCAGGAATATTAAATATAGCTGCTGTTTGGGTTAAGGATGCGCCATTTTCAGTCATAAAATTTAGTACATCCAGTTTAAACTGTTGTGTATAACTTGTACATTGTTTAATAAAAGCTTCTACCCCATTATGTTCAAATTGCTTCACCCATTTATAGATGTGTCTAAAATCTAGCCCTAGAGATTTTCCGATTTCTCTGTAACTCTCATTCCCATTTAAATAACGAGTAACAGCTTGTAATTTTTCTTCTGCATTAAATTTCGCCATAAAAAAATACACCCCAATTGTTAGATTACGTGTCTAACAATTGGGGTGCAGTTCATAATAGCCTTTGTCGTTTTTAATAGATTTTTAATGTACTGTCATCGCATGAAATTAAATAATTTTGCTGCTCACCTGGTATAAAAGCTCATTCATATGAACTTCTCTATAACAAGGACTATTGGATAACGGCTTTTTTCAGGAATTCCTCTTCAATGTCCTCAGCAGTCATAGGACGGCCGAAATAATACCCCTGCATCAAGTAACAGCTTCTATCTGCTAAAAATTCTGCATGTTCTACGGTTTCAACACCCTCCGCAATAACATTCAAATTCAAGTTTTGCGCTAACGTAATAATAGAATTCGTTATGGCCGCGTTATCATTATCCCATGTCATATCTTGAATAAAGGATTTATCAATTTTTAATGCATTAATAGGCAGATCCTTTAAATAACCGAGGGATGAATAGCCTGTTCCAAAATCATCAATCGCAATGATAATACCGTAATCTTTCAATTGCTTTATTGTCTGTACGGTGGTCCCGGTGTTTTTTACAATATGGTTTTCCGTTAGCTCCAGATGTAAAAACTCAGGTGATAACCCCACTTCTTTTAATGTGTTTTTAATCATCGAAAATAAATTATTCTGTTCAAATTGGCGAACCGATAAGTTAACCGCCATACTGATGTCGGAATAGCCTTGCGCCTGCCATTTTTTCAATTGGCTGCTGGCCTCCTTCAAAACCCATTCCCCAATCGGAACAATCAACCCGGTATCCTCTGCGATCGGTATGAATTTGTCCGGAGAAATAATTCCCTTGTCAGGGTGCTTCCATCTTAGTAAGGCTTCCACGCCGACTATTTTTTTTGTCATATAATCGATTTGCGGCTGATAATAAACGACCAGTTCTTCCTGATCCAATGCCTTATATAATGCACTTTCAAGTTCCACTTTTTCAATCGTTCGTGCATCCATTCCTGTACTAAAGAAATGATAGCTATTACCTGAAATTTCCTTTGCTTTATACATCGCTGTATCGGCATTTTTAATTAAGGCTTCTGACGTCTCTCCGTTCTCTGGAAAAACACTGATACCAATACTTGTTTTAATATAAAGCTCATTCCCTTTGAGATAAAAAGGCTTTGAAAAGGAATCTATTACTTTGTTCACGACCGTTAATACATCTTTCTTCCCTTTTATATTAGGCAAAAAGATGGTGAACTCGTCTCCGCCCTGCCGGGAAACGGTAGCACTGTTTGGCGTACAATGATTTAATCGTTTTGCAACCTCTTGAAGTAAAAGATCCCCGTAGCTGTGTCCAAGTGTATCGTTTAGATACTTAAAACGATCTAGATCAAGATAAAGCAAAGCTGCTTTTTCATGATGAACTCCTGCATAAGAAAGCCCTTGTTTCAACCTGTCCGTTAAAAGCAGCCTATTAGGCAAATCGGTCACACTATCATAATAGGCGTGATAACGAATTTTTTCCTCCATTTGCTTTCTTTCTGTAATATCCTTGAAGGTGACAACATAACCGACGATGTTATTTTCTTCCCGTATCACGGAAATGACAAATTCAACTGGAAAGCTTGATTGATCTTGTCGAAAAAACTCCGTATCCGTATTATATTGGCTTTTTTTACTAGATGATTCCGTGAATATCTTTGCGTATTCTAAATGATTAAAAATAACGCTGGATGGCTTGCCAATCAGTTCACCTTTCGTTTTATACCCCAACATAAATTCTCCAGCAGGATTGCAGAAGGTGATTTTCCCATTAAGATCCAGGCCGAATATACCTTCCCCAGCGGAATTAAGAATTAATTCATTTTCACGACTCAGCTGCTGCAATTCTGCTACAACTCTCTCAAGCTCTTTATTTTTTTCCGTTACTTCAAGCGTTCTTTCTTCTATAATAAGCTCCTGCTTTTCCATATATAATAGGTTGGAAAGTGTGGATGCTGTAGCATCTGCTATAGATTGGGTCAAACGAATTTCGGCCTTCGAATAAATATGGGCCTCCTCATTTAGATTAACAATGACAATAATTCCTAGTACTTCTCCCAAGGATACCATCGGGATCATAAATAGACTTTTCATACCAAATTCTCTGCATAGTTCATGATTAGGTCTGTCGTCAGCAAATACATCCGGAATAAGAACCGCTTTTTTCGTGCGAATGACTTCTTGGATAACAGGATCATTGCTTTGATCAATCTTGATCTTATTATGTGTCTCCATCCAGTCCTCTTCTGTCCAATCACTTTCCTTGCTTAATTTGGCAGGCTTTATTCTTTTCTCCGCAATCGGATCAAGGAGATGAACACCAACATTGAAATTATTGAGAACCTTGCCGACATAGGAAAAACATTTATCAATTGCATCCTGCAAGGAAGAGCACATAGATAGTTCCTGCGTCACGTCAAGTAAAAGCTGTTTCTCCGTAATCAGATTTTCTTTGTAGGATAAATAATTTGCATTTCGTATCGCAACAGCGGCCATATTGACATAAGCCTCTACCGATTGAATCTCGGACTCTGTTAGATTCATCGGTATGCCATAATCAAACAAAAAGGCAAGGCCGAATATTTCATTCTCATAGGAAATGGGGAGGCATAACAACGATTTGATTTGAAATCCTTCCACCGCCCTCGGATCGGGCCGGTTATCCTTCGAAGTATCTGGTATGTAGATTGTCTTTTTCGTTTCAATTACTTCCTTTGCCAGGAGGTCCATTTCCAAATCAATGACATGCATATCGAGCGTCATTCCATTAATGGTATCTGGCTTCCCAACATATCCTCTATATGTACCATTCTCCTGAGGTAAATAAATACCAACAGAGTCACATTGAACGATTTCTTCTGATATGGCAGTGACCACATGCTCCAACACTTCACGCAATTCGTGTTTCGTATTGATCAGCTTCGTTAAATTCGCGAGGCGAGAATACCTCGTTTGTTCATTCAACATCACTCTTTCTCCATTTCCATAACAAATTTAGAATTCCCGAAAACTCATAGGCTATCAATAATGCGGGAAATCACGTCAACTTATACCTCTATATATTATTTCGACAAAATTCACCAAATATTAAATACTTTTTAGTAATTTAACCCTTGTGTGGCGCTATGATTCGTGGTGTCATGCACCCAAAAAACAGCACTGTGGTGGACGTGGAATTCCTAGCGGTGGTGACTAGCACCCAGCACGTTCCTAGATCACACATTCCAAAGCCAGTAACTGTGAAGCAGGAAGGCAAGAGTGTATAGGGTGGAGGCGAATACGACCAGCATCTTTGGAAGTGGAGAATGGAAAGCCTTCCATTTGTTCGTAAGGAATAGTAATAAAATAGTTAAGCCAACTTTCAAGCTAATAAATAGATAAGGATTAATTTCGTAGAGTAGATTCATAAGAGGATTTGCCTCGGCAATATACGAATAGTACAGCCCAAAAAAGGTAATGAAGGCGTCCATTAAATTCAGAATGGCTAAATAATATAAAAGTGCACGCATTTTAATCTCCTTTGTAAGTTCTTAATAACGAACATTCAACAAAAAAATCCCTCTTCCATTTTCACTGTTTGTTATTCTTTTTATACCAAAGGATGAAAGGGAAATTCCCCGAACTTTGAAAGGAAAGTTTAAAATGTTTTCGACTTTTACATTTAGAAAGAAAAACAGTGTAGCTAGACATAGTCAATTTATTAAGAAGCTGTTGCACAGGGTTAAATTCCTGTCCTAAAGAACAAAAAAATGCAAAGAACTATCTTTGCATTTTTGCACTACTTTTATTGCTCCTATTGCACTTGGCTTTTTACACTTTCCAACTGAAATACAGGTGACAGTTGCCCAATCGTTTCCTCACGACAATTTTTTAATTGAGGATAATGATAGTCCTTTAATTGCTCCAACTGTTCATCATTTAATAGCTTTAATTGCTTTAATACTTCAACAGCTACCGGATTGGTTCCCCTGCCATTTCCATCTTCTACTTTTATAGCAATTCCAATTCCTGTTTCCATATCTCCAATACAGTACACTGCTTCTGCGCCAGCTTTTCCAAATGCTTTGCCAGCTGCTACCCTCATAAAATCTGAGCAAAAACGATTTGTACCGCCAACGCCGGTGCGTTCATCATCGCTTGAACGATCCGTTTCACAACAGTTGTTCTCTCATTGCTTAAGCCGGTAGGTTTGGCCATACGCGCATAGCAATATGCCAATTTATCTAAAGGCATTCCATGAACGGGAACTCCACATCCATCGATGCCAATCTCTATTTTCTCAATAGGATATTCGGCTATGCTGCTAATTGCTTCTAAAATTCGTTGCTGAACAGGATGATCTAATTTATAGTAGTCTTCCACTGTTTCATTCATATGCTGAGCAGTTGTGAGCATCCCGCTATGCTTACCTGAGCAGTTATTATATAACGGTGTGATTGGCTTTCCATCACGGATTAACTCCTCGTATACCTCTTCCCATCTAGGGTTATGTGTGCCACATTTGAGATCCTTCACTTCTAGACCAATTCTGCTTAGAATAGATAATACTCGATTTGTATGCTGCTTTTCTGCATTATGTGATGCACAACTAAGAGCAATATCTGCATCGTCAAATTGATAGAAATCAGCCGCCCCCGTCTCAATGAGCGGAATCGCCTGAACGGGTTTCATGGACGAACGGGCAAATACCATTTGGTACGGATTTCCCGCCTGATAGAGAAGATTCCCCTCTGAATCCACAACAGCAATATGACCTTTATGAACACTCTCCAGCATTTTCCCTCTATGAACATGTACAAGTTGTGCGGCTTCCATTTCCTCATCCCCATTATAAAATTATTTAGTTATTCGAAATAACAATAAAACAGAAAATACGAAATTGCAATACTATTTTATGGGAAGATGAGTTCTTAAACTTAGTAGCATTGGTAGTTTTTTGGGGATATCCTGCCATAATGTTAAAAAGGACAAAAGGATCCTTTATTCATCAAAAATAGCGATATTTTTTTGGCTAAAAGGACACAGGATACCCTATTTACAAAAAAAAAAAAACGCTAAAAATCACCGTTAACTAGCTAGATAACGGATTGTGTGTTCTCAAGAATAAGGATTTTACCTGTTTATTCACAAATAAGGGAACTCATGTCCTCTAAATATGGAGAGGATGGTGCCTAGCACCATCCTCTTAAATACTTTCCTGTTTGAGAGAGTCGATAATGTTTTCCCTTTTTACCTTGGAGCTAGAGTATAGCATTGCGATGCTGACAATGATGAATACTGCTACGATGACGTAGATAACATCCAACCATGGAAACGAGAATCCGTAACGGAAGCTGTTCCTCAATGCCAGATAGATCAAATACATGATGACAGCGCTAGCCGGAAGACCGTATAACAATGATTTCATGCCATAGAAGATGCTTTCATAATTAATCATTTTATTAAAGCCTTTTGGAGTCATACCGACAGATTTGAGCATCGCAAATTCCCTTTTTCTCAGTGAGATGGAGGTTGTAATCGTATTTAAGATATTCGCTACAGAGATCGCTGTCATCAGTGCGATAAATCCATACGAAAAGACTGACATTAACAGAATCATCTGTTCTTGTTGCTGTCGATATTTATACACATTGTAGACATACGTATTGCCTGGTGCGATTTTTACAATTTCATCTTGCGTTTTTAACGGATCCTTACTCTTTAAATAAAGAAATGATTGAATATCGCCTGTAGGATAGTTTCTAAGCAATTGACTCATACCTTGCTTCGATACAATAATTTCTAAGCCACCCACACCTGGCGGCGATATGCCAATCGGCAATTGGTCCGTCAAGGCTGCAAAGGTCACTTTCCCTAGTCTTTCTTCTTTTTCAGTCTCCGGATTCATATAGCTTACATCAATACTTTGACCTGCTTCAGCATAAATAGCTTTTGTTTCTACATACTTTTTCGCATCCCTATCCTCATAAGAGATAGTATCGATGACGATCCCTGACACATGATTCGGATCTATCAGCTGCCGATAATCAGCACCAACTGATTTTGCATAAGCCTTTAAATTTTTATCACTTAATTCATGTACTTGAATAAAATACGGAAATTTGCCATTCTGAAGCTGACTTTCATAGCCCTCAACTTTTAATTCCTTGGCGATATGTGCTTTGTCAACCCAAGCATTCCCATTCATTTCTCTTATTTCACTGGCTTCCGTAACATCGCCAAGCCCGGCAATGGACTTAAACAAATCCGCTTCCGCCTTCGTCATTTTGCCATCTATGGATACCTGTATATCATAATTCACATTATCCTGCGAAAGAACAAGCGACTTTTTCAAATTGTCTGTGAAGAAAGAAACCGCTAAAAACAGGACAATACTTATCACGAGGGAAAAAACCGTCGCATGGTATCTTCGTTTATTTCTCTTTAGATTCTTCAATCCTACTTCCGCTTCAAAGCCGAAAACCTTCCGCACAAATTTAGATGTTTTAACCGTTTTCCCTGTAAGTTTTACATCCGTTGATTGGCGGATCGCATCAATGGCAGAAACTTTGGAAGCCCTTCTTGCCGGAAAATATGCAGAAATCATAATGGTAAGCATTGAGATTGCACAGGCTATCAAGATGGAGGTCGGAGTAATGGTCAAATGAAGCTTTTCCTCCATCCCTAGTGCACCTTTTATGATTGTATTAATAAATAAAAAGGTTATTCCAATACCACCAAGTCCGAAAAAGATACCAAGCGGTATACTAATCAAACCAATGACAGCTCCTTCAAATAAAACGGAATTCCGTTTCTGTCTCCTTGTAGCTCCAACGCTGGACAGCATTCCTAAATGACGGGAACGCTCGGATACCGAGATCGCAAAGGCGTTATAAATCAAAGAAACGGAGCCAAGGATGATAACTCCCATAATAATAGCCGTTAAGGTAAATAAAGTGCGTTTTAACCCATCATTACTAGTAACTCCATAATAGCGAAGTAATTCATTATTAAACTGTACCGTTTGGATATCGTTTTTCTTTGCAAGTTCTTTTGCATGCTTGTATAAAGAACCATTTACTTTTTTTAAAATTACAGCAACATCAACCGTTTCCTTCGGACCAAGCACCCCTTTATCCACATAGTTAATAACGGTATACCCTGGTGCCCAGGTTGGCTCCCAGGTTGGCCGTTTCATTATACCGACAACCGTAAAGGTTTTTGTTAATTTCTTTTGAAAAGTCTCGACTACCTTTCCGTTTTCCATTTGCAACGGATCTATTTGCCCGGGCACATGATCTGTTTGGCCACCATCTGTCATTTTTCGCTCACCAATGTTCAGCGTAATGCTATCCCCGATGCTTAAATTCACTTTTGCATTAGTGGAAATATGGTCAGAAATGATAACCTCATTTGCAGCGTGTGGCAGTCTCCCTTTTTCCATCTCAATCGGAAACTGTTTTAACCCATTAGAATCATATTGTTTGATAAACAAGTAAGGCTTGCTTTTATTTTGTCCACCCTTTAATGGAGCATAGCCAACATCCCGTGTAATGACCGTCTTTTTAGTGGCATCATCTTTTTCAATAGCTTCTAACTGTTTTATATTTACATCTTTATATAAAACATGCCATTCCCCATTGTCGGCAATTTCCTGCCTTTTCATCAAATCCAAAAACGACACGAAAAGAGTTGCAACCGCTGTTATCATCGCAACGGAAATAATAACCCCTATTATGGTGACAAGTGTTCTTCGTTTGTTCAGCTTCATATGTCTTAACGTAAGCTTGTTGACAATATTCACGGACGAATCACCTCATCGCTGGCAATCTTTCCGTCTTCAATGCTGATAACTCGGTCTGCTTGAAGAGCAATGCCTTCATCATGAGTAATGACTATCAAGGTTTGGTTGAAGGTTTTATTGAACATTTTTAATAAATCAATGATTTCCTTACTGTTCTTGCTATCAAGATTACCAGTTGGCTCATCAGCCAGCATGATGGCAGGATTGCTGATGAGTGCCCGGCCGATTGAAACTCTCTGCTGCTGCCCACCCGATAGCTGGTTTGGGAGATGGTGTAAACGATTTTCCAGGTTTAAAAGCTTTACCGTATCTTGAAATTGCTTCTTATCCACCTTATGTCCGTCCAGCAGTAGAGGAAGCGTAATATTTTCCTCCACTGTTAAAACCGGAATTAGATTATAAAATTGATAGATTAATCCGATTTGTCTTCTGCGGAAAATAGCAAGCTGTGTTTCATTCAGACTATAAATATCGGTATTATCTACAAAAACCTTACCGCTCGTCGGTCGATCAACACCTCCCAGTAAATGCAACAGCGTGGATTTACCGGATCCGGAAGGACCAATAATAGCGACAAATTCGCCTTTTTTTACTGAAAAGGATACATCATCAAGCGCCTTTACTGCCGTTTCACCTTTGCCGTATTGTTTAGACAGATGTTCTATTTTTAAAATTTCCATACGAAAACCTCCAAATATTTGCTTAAGTCTAGTCTAACTGGCTTAGATGACATTGCAGTGACTATAAAAATGACAGTTTTGTCACTTAACTTTAGGCTCTTGAACTAACCATTTTGCTTTTATAGAAAATGCTATTTTAATAACCGAAACGAAGTTCCTTTTGACAAACCTCTAACTAAATTACTTGTTTATAAAATTTTATTTGAAAGCTTGTCCCTTCCCCTTTTTTACTCTTCACTTCGATATCGCCATTTTGACTTGTAATAATGCTATGTGCCATTGCCAGGCCGATTCCCACACTTTCCTTGGCAGCATTTTTTCCTTTATAAAAACGCTTAAAAATATTGAGCAGGTCTGCCTTCTCGATACCGATTCCATTATCACTTATGCGTATTTCCGTAAAAAGAACATTTTCCGAGTAGAAAATGGTAATGACACCATTTTCCGATGTATGCTCGACACAGTTTTTTAAAATATTGATTAGTGCCTCGACTGTCCAATGAAAATCACCCAAAAAGGTTACGGAATGTTCCCCTATAATAGATACGGTTTGTTCCTTTATTTCCATCGGAATTAGCACATGCTCTAGTGCTTTTTGGACGAGCCTTTCCACAACCACAGGCTCCTGCTTAAAATGAGCTGTGCCTGCATCAATTTTAGAAAGCTTCAATAATGAGGAAACGAGCCATTCTAATCGTTCGAGCTGGTTACGTAAGCTTTTCGTGAATTCTCTTCTTTTTTCTGCAGGCAAATTGCGATCGCGAAGCAAATCGGACATCATCATCATCGATGTAAGCGGAGTTTTTAGTTGATGGGATATATCCGAAATGGCGTTGGTGAGCTGTATCTTATCCTTTTGCAGCAGTGCTCTTTGCTCTGACAGCATCATTGTCACTTTATAAATATCATTTTTTAAAATACTAAGCTCGCCTTCGACATTATCTCGAACGTCCAATGAATAGTCACCGCTATGAATTTGCCGTAAATACCCGGAAAGCCTTTCGATATCCAGATATCTTCTCTTTGTAAAAAGAAGGCTGCAGCCAATCAACAAGATAGAGACTATAATTATTAGCAGCATGGCTGCGATGGAAAAGAAAACCGCGGCAGTAACGGCGGCTAAGCTTATGATGCACATCGTGAAAAGATGCATTTGAATTTCCTTATTCCGAAGCAATTTAATCACCAACCCTATAGCCTAAACCGCGAACTGTTTTGATAATTTGCGGGTTTTGCGGGTTGTCCTCTAATTTTTCCCGAAGCCGCTTTATGTACACAGTTAATGTATTGTCATTCACAAAGTCTCCGGCTACATCCCAAATTTGCTCTAGCAGCTGACTTCTTGTGAGAACTTGCCCGACGTGATTCGCAAAAATCAATAATAGGCGATATTCCAAGGCGGTTAGCAAAATTTCCTGACCATTTTTAAAGACCTTTCCCTCCTGGGTATGAACTTGTATACCATTTAGCTCTATCCATGCTTTTGCAGGTGTTTGCTTTTGGTATCTGCGCAAAACGGTCTTCATCCTGGAAATAAGCTCGCGGATCCGAAAGGGCTTCGTAATATAATCATCTGCCCCCATATCGAGCCCCATTACCACATTGACCTCATCATCAATAGCCGTTAGAAATATCACCGGGATATCCCGCTGCTTTTTTATCATGGTGCACAAATCATAGCCGCTTCCATCCGGCAAGCCTACATCCAGTAAGCATAAATCAAAATCAGCTAATTGCTCTTCTATTACTTTTTGGGCTGATTCAGCATCATGGCAGCAAACTGTAGAAAAATGATCCTGCTGCAACGAATACTCAAGCCCAGAAGCGATCGTTTTATCATCTTCCACCAATAATATTTTCATCAAATCATCCTGCCTACTATTATATTAAAATTCCTATCTTCCTAATCCCATCATCCCGCATTTATCTCCAATTGTCATCCCCTTATTTTGGGGTATGGTGCCTGATCACGTTTTAAACAGCACCTCCCATTATATTTTTATTCCTGCCTTGTACAAAGCGATATATATACTGCATCTACCTTATTTCCCTAGAATACAAAAATTGGATACAACACGAACACCCAACTAAAAACAAAAAAATGTGCCAGGCACCCGCCCAGAACATTTGTCCACGGGCGGTACCTGGCACCTTAACCACTTACATTACTACTTTACTAAACCAAGATCTAGCCGTTTTCTTTAAAACTTCATTCAGTTCTGTAATGTTTTGCTTACCCTCTGATTGAAGCCATTGTCTACCAGCTTTTTCGCCTTGCTCTGCAAATGGCTGAACGCCATTTTTCCATGTTGCGCGTCCGCAGAGAACACCATTGAATTCTGCTCCTGCAGCTGCGGCAAATTCGAGAGTTTCACGGAATAGCTCGGCACTTACTCCCGCACTTAAATAAATATAAGGAAGATCAGTCGCTTCACTCTGCTCCTTGAAGTATTGCTTAGCTTGTTCTGCTGTATATACAAACTCGCCTTCTGCATAACCCTCTACAAAGTTCATGTTGACCGGAACCTCTACCTTCAACACATCCACATGATATCTGGGCTTAGAGAATTCCTTCATCATGTCATTCACTTTATGAGGCTTCACTTTGGCATATTCGACACTCTTTACGTCATCATTATTCGCATCGTACGAAACTAGCTCTAGGAAAAACGGAATATCCTCCGCTACGCATTCAGAACCTAAGCGTTCCACAAAGGCATGCTTCACGTTATTAATTGCCTCATCTTCATCAATGTCATAATACAATAAGAATTTAACGGCATCTGCACCCGCTTCTTTTAATCGCTTCGCAGACCACACGTCAAGTAAATCTGGCAAACGACCAGGAACCGTTGCGTCGTAACCAGTCTTTTCATAAGCCAATAACAAACCGGCATTTTCGTCTCTTACCTCTGCAGCCGGCAGTCCGTATTCAGGATCCAGCAAAATAGAGGAAGCATATTTAGTCAGCTCACTGCTTACTAATTTTTTAAAATCAATAATTCCATTGTCGCCAATATCCTTTGAGCTGGCGCTTGCAATCATTTTTTTCAATGATCCACGTTGGTCGATGGCTAGTGCCCCAATAATGCCATTCTCATCTGATAATCGTTTCAAGGCTTCTTGTTTGTTTTGTGTTAACTTTAACATGTATATCACTCCTTAGGACCATTTTTGAATTAAGTAGGAGATTTCATGTAAGAAACTCTTTTACTTGTGCTAATGTTGTATTTCCTTCCATTGGTCCTTTTTTTGTAACAGCTAGTGCTCCTGCTGTACTTGCATACATAACTGATTTTCTAAAACTAAATCCTTGATTTAAGCAGGATATAAGCGTTCCTCCAAAGCAATCACCTGCTCCCGTAGGATCTACTTCCACTACCTTTAGTGGGTCTAGTATAAATGACGACTCCTTGCTATATGCTGCACAGCCTTTACTTCCTTTTTTTATCACGATATATTGAATCCCTTTTTCAAATAAAGCTGCGATAGCTTTTTTTTCATCCGATTCCCCAGTAAAAATGGAAAACTCCTCTCCACTTGGAAGAAAAATATCACAATTTTCAAATACGAAGAATAAACAATCCTTTATTTCTTCATCTTTGAGTAATTCCTTACGAATATTAGGATCAAAAGAAATCTTTGTACCTGTTTGTTTACATATTGCTATAGCCTTTTTAACGGCTGAACGTATGTTTTGGTTAAAAAGAGAACTCCCCATTACATGGAAATACTTGCAGTTTCGGAAATACTCTTCCTTGATGTCTTCAGCCGTTAGCAATGATGATGCTGAGTTTTGAAGATGAAAAATAAAGTCTCGGTCTCCATTGTCATGATAGGTTACAAAAGCAACGCCAGTAGTTAATAGATCGGTTGTTTTAATGTAAGAAACATCAACACCGTCCTTTTTTAACTTTTTGTAATTCATCTGTCCAAATGCGTCGTTACCAATTGTAGAAATAATCCCTGCACTACTTCCAATTTTTGATGCCTGATTAATAAAAATAGCTGGGGCTCCGCTAGGAAATGGACCAACTAATTCGCCAGTTTCCTCGAACGATTGACCTACTGATTTTGCCATTACCTCTACTAAAATCTCGCCCATTGTTAGTATATCTGTCACTGTTGTATCTCCTTACTTGCCAAGTATTTTCCCCTTGTTGCGAACATCAATGTATACCGCAATGATAATGATGACACCCTTTACAATTTGTTGATAAAAGTATGGAAGTCCAATTAAGTTCATCCCATTGTTAATAACACCCATAATAAGTGCACCAATAAACGTACCAAATACGGTTCCATATCCACCAGTTAAGCTTGTTCCACCTAATACAGCTGCCGCGATTGCATCCAATTCATAGCCTGTTGCTGAATTCGGTTGTGCTGAATAAAGACGTGAAGTAAGTAAAATACCACTGATCGCTGAAGCAACACCTGCTATCATAAAGATCTTAATTTGTAGTGATCTTGTATTAATACCAACATATTCAGCTGCTGTTTTATTCCCACCTGTCATCTTCGCACGTCGACCAAATTTAGTTTTCGATAACCAAATATGAAAGGCAACTAGTAAAATAACAACAATTACAACGGGAACAGGTATTACATCGAATATTTTTCTGTTACCTAAAAACAAAATAAAGGAATTGTCAATTTGAATTGGTTTCGCATTCGTGAATGAGTAACCAATTCCGCGGAATATTCCCATCGTCGCTACAGTCACGATGAAAGTAGGAATTCTCCAGCGCGCACTGATAAAGCCGTTAATTCCCCCAGCTAAAGCCCCGACCAATAGAGTAATAAGTATAGAAAGTGGGCCATTTATTCCAAATGAAAGCATGAGTCCCAGAACCAAACCACTAAGGGCCGCAATGGAACCAACGGATAAATCAATCTCCCCAATCATTAAAACAAAGGTCATTCCGAAAGCCATTATAGCTATGATAGAAACCTGAGAGAGAATGGTTAATAGATTATTAGCACCAAAAAAGTAGGGACTTAAAATAGAAAATAGAATAACAAGAACGATTAGAGCAATCATCACTCCGCCGTAGCTTTTGTAGAAATTATTATCTTGAATTGCCTTGAGACCTTTAGATTTCATCATTATCTCCCTTCTTTAACCGAACCTAATAATAATTCAGTTAAAACTTATTCATTTGAAATTTTCTTTGATGTAATGTAATTCATAATTTCTTCCTGAGACGTTTCTTTTGAATTTAGTTCTGCTACAATTTCATGGTCTCTTACCACTAGCAAGCGGTCAGATGTGTTAAGAACTTCGGGAAGTTCAGAAGAAATGATAATAATTCCTACACCCTTTTGTGCAAGCTCAATCATCAATTTATAGATTTCAAACTTTGCTCCAACATCTATTCCTCTTGTAGGTTCATCTAAAATTAATATCTCAGGTTCAATTTCAAACCATTTGGATAAAACAATCTTTTGTTGATTTCCTCCACTTAATTTATTCACCGTTTGATAGATGGATGGTGTCTTTATTTTCAAGTTATTCACGTGTTTATTAGTAATGGAAATCTCTTTATTATGGTTAATTAATTTGAACTTGTTTAACACTTTTTCTAAGTTTGCGAGTGTCATATTTTCATATACGGATGCAGTTAAAACAAGGCCTTCATGTTTTCTATCCTCTGTCACAAACGCAATCTTTTTCTCAATAGCGTCAATTGGACTATTCACTTTTACCTGCTTACCTTTAATAAACATTTCCCCGCGTTCCTTCTTCAGCATTCCAAATATTCCTTGAGCAATTTCCGTTCTACCGGAGCCCATTAATCCATAAAATCCTAATATTTCTCCAGGTCGAAGGGAAAAAGAAATATTATGATAGTCCCCATCACGATGATATCCCTTTACTTCAAATAAGGTTTCATCGCTAACATACGGAAAATCCTTATGTGGGTAGATTTCTTCCATGTTTCGTCCAACCATCATCGTAATCAATTCATCTGATGTTGTTTCCTGTGTTTTAACTGTTCCTATGTATTTGCCATCCCTTAACACACTTACTACATCCGTAATTTCAAAAATTTCATCCATACGGTGAGATATATAAATTATTGCACAGCCTTTACTCTTAAGTTTTCGTATGATGGTAAATAAAATTTCTGTTTCTTTACTACTCAAAGCAGATGTCGGTTCATCCATAATAATAATCTTCGGATCAGAACTTATTGCCTTTGCAATCTCAACCATTTGTTGGCTGGAGATGGAAAGATCCTTAACTACTGTTGTAGGAGAAATAGAAATCCCAAGCTCTTCAAACAACTCTTTGGTTTTACGATTCATTTCTTTATCATCGATTAATCCAAATTTTACAGGTTCATTTAATGCAAAAATATTTTCAGCCACTGTCATATTTGGACTAAGGCTGAGCTCCTGATAGATGATGGAAATTCCCAAATCCTTAGCGTGAACAACATTTTTGATTTCTACCTTTTTACCATAAATACTTATTTGGCCGCCATTTGGTTGATAAGAACCTGATAAAATTTTCATTAAAGTAGATTTACCCGCTCCATTTTCACCAAGTAGAGCTAATACCTGTCCTGCTTCAACACTTATGTTAACGCCGTCAAGAGCAACGACACCTGGAAATTCCTTTCGTATGCCATTCATTTCGAGAATAGTAGTCATCAGATTCACTTCCTTTAAATGTAAAGAAATACCCTGATTACTGGTATTTCCCACATTATCGATTATTTATTTATCGTTAATCGTTAATTGTTACTTTTCCATTATCCACTTTTACATCCACAAAGCCTTTACCATGAATGTAAAGTCCAGGAGTAATAGGAACCAACTTTTTAACTTTTTCACCCTTTGCAAGTTTAACAGCATTCTTCACTGCTTCTGTTCCCATCTTATCAGGGTATTGTACAACTACTGCTTGGAATGCATTATCTTGGTCCACTGATTTTCTTGCTTCTTCCAATCCATCAAAGCCAATAACTACTGCTTTTGTACCTTTTTCCGTAATGGCAGCATTAGCAGCAAGTGCCATATCATCACCAAAACCGAAGATACCTTTTAAATTTGGATTTGCAGTTAGCATATCTTCAGAAGCAGATTTTGCCTCGTCTCTTGTACGACCTGGTAATTCTGTTACAATTTTCATATTTGGATGATTAGCAGCATTCTTTTTAAATCCATTAATACGGTCACGAACAGATTGAACTTCTGGGTAAGTAATTAGACCGATGTCACCTTTGTCACCAGTATATTTAGCCATTGCTTCGGCAGCGATCATACCGCCTGTATAGTTATCTGTTGCAATATGTGAATCAACAGAAACACCATTTGCTTTAACGTCCACTGTAATTACTGGAATACCTGCATCCTTCGCTTTTAAAAGAGCACCCTTTACACCATCAGAATCAACAGGCGTTACGATAATTGCATCAACATTTTTATTAATAAAGTCTTCAATAGAAGATATTTGGCGGTTTAAATCTTGATCCGCTATTGCTACGTCAACCTTAACATTTTCATTTTTTGCTTCCTTTTCAATGGCATTTTTAACTGCCACTTGGAACGGGTGTGATGCTGTCAATAAGGATGCACCAATAACAATTTTCTTTTTACCATTTGATGAAGTATCATTACTACAAGCTCCTAAAGCTACCATCGTTAAAATTAATACGAAAGCTATTATTTTTTTCATATTTTTGCTCCTCCTATATTTTCAAAAAGACTAGATTTATTATGCTGTGGAATTTATGCAGAGACGACTACTTCCTCTCACCTCCTTAAAGTTGAATGTAAAAATCAGATTAATTTTTTTACGGATGCTCCTGAAAGGATTTTTGTTTTTAAGCGATGGACGATTGGATATAATTCGTAATCGCTTTCAATTCTCTTTAATATAAGCTTTGCTGCTTGTTCGCCGATCTCATTCATTGGTTGCACAACCGTTGCAATGGACGGAGTAAGCATTTGAAAAACATCTGTATTGTCATATCCGAACAAGGAAATATTGTCACCAATTTTAATCCCCTGTTCCATCATGTATTTAATACCTGTCATAGTAGTTTCATAGTTTGTTGCGAATATTGCTGTTGGCGAATCAGAAAGATGAAACAGTTTCTTATAACCATCTAAGCCTCCGCCTTTTTCATATTTGGCGTAAACTATGAGTTCATCATCTAAAGGAATTTGATAGTCCTGCAATGCTCGAACATAGCCATTCAATCGTTCTCTAGCCGTAAATACATTACTAGGACCGGCGATGATTCCTATTCTCCTGTGACCATATTTAATTAATTCCTCAATCGCTCGATATGAACCATTGACGTTATCACATACAACTGCATCACATTCAACACCATCTAATAAACGGTCAATTAAAATTAATGGGATATCTTCCTGTAGTAATTCTTTAACATGATCACTATGATCAGATACCGGCATCAAGATAATTCCATCTACTCTTTTTTCTTTCAAAAATGAAATTTTTTCTTTTTCGGTTTCCAGACTATTTCTGGAACTACATACAATGATGCTGTAATTCTCGTTATCAAGTATTTCTTCCATACCTTCCACTACTTGATTACTAAATACATCCGTAACACTTGGTACTAAAACACCAATGGTATAAGTTTTATTTGTCTTTAAGCCTCTTGCCATAGGATTTACTTTATAACCAAGCTCCTTAATGGCCTTTTCTATTTTTAGCTGGTTAACTTCCTTTACCTTGTATCCATTTAAGTACCTTGAAACGGTACCAATAGATATTCCCGATAATCGTGACACATCTTTTATAGTAGACATTTTTACCACCAATTTATTTTATTTGAAACGTTTCAATTTTTATTTAAAATAAAATTGAAACGTTTACATTTTTAATTTTGTATTAATTCGGACTCTTTGTCAATATCGAAATTAAATATTTCTAAGACAAAATGACTAAATATTTATTGGTAAAATGGCCCAGAATTTAATTCTTTCCTGTTAATAAAAGTACTAAAAAGCGCCAGAAAATTTTCCTGGCGCTTGGTAAAAATATTTTGTTCAAAACTCTTCGTGTATCACAATAATCTAATGGTAAAAAGTATTCTGTTACATTTCCACCTTACTAAACCAAGATTTCGCGGTCTTTTTCAATACTTCATTCAGTTCCGTAATGTTTTGCTTACCCTCTGATTGAAGCCATTGTCTACCAGCTTTTTCGCCTTGCTCTGCAAATGGCTGAACGCCATTTTTCCATGTTGCGCGTCCGCAGAGAACACCATTGAATTCTGCTCCTGCAGCTGCGGCAAATTCGAGAGTTTCACGGAATAGCTCGGCACTTACTCCCGCACTTAAATAAATATAAGGAAGATCAGTCGCTTCACTCTGCTCCTTGAAGTATTGCTTAGCTTGTTCTGCTGTATATACAAACTCGCCTTCTGCATAACCCTCTACAAAGTTCATGTTGACCGGAACCTCTACCTTCAACACATCCACATGATATCTGGGCTTAGAGAATTCCTTCATCATGTCATTCACTTTATGAGGCTTCACTTTGGCATATTCGACACTCTTTACGTCATCATTATTCGCATCGTACGAAACTAGCTCTAGGAAAAACGGAATATCCTCCGCTACGCATTCAGAACCTAAGCGTTCCACAAAGGCATGCTTCACGTTATTAATTGCCTCATCTTCATCAATGTCATAATACAATAAGAATTTAACGGCATCTGCACCCGCTTCTTTTAATCGCTTCGCAGACCACACGTCAAGTAAATCTGGCAAACGACCAGGAACCGTTGCGTCGTAACCAGTCTTTTCATAAGCCAATAACAAACCGGCATTTTCGTCTCTTACCTCTGCAGCCGGCAGTCCGTATTCAGGATCCAGCAAAATAGAGGAAGCATATTTAGTCAGCTCACTGCTTACTAATTTTTTAAAATCAATAATTCCATTGTCGCCAATATCCTTTGAGCTGGCGCTTGCAATCATTTTTTTCAATGATCCACGTTGGTCGATGGCTAGTGCCCCAATAATGCCATTCTCATCTGATAATCGTTTCAAGGCTTCTTGTTTGTTTTGTGTTAACTTTAACATGTATATCACTCCTTAGGACCATTTTTCTACTTTTACTTCATTATAAATTGCATCATACTTTGCCACGTCTACAAACCCTGTTTGTGCTTCCATTGCATTTAGCACTCCTGTAGTCATAGCTGTTCTTATCACATCTTCTCGAGCCTTTGCCTGTAAAATTGCTGTCGCAAATCCTGCGACGACGGAATCACCAGAGCCAACCGGATTCACGACTGACACTTTCGGAATGCTGGCAAGAAAGTACTCATCACGATGCTTAACAAATGCTCCTTTCGCCCCTAGAGAAATCACCACCCATTCAATTCCATTAAAAAGGGGCTGTGATACCGCAGAACGAAGTCCATCCAAATCATCGGGCGATAAATTCAAGCCAAGCAATTGATTAAGCTCGTCTGTATTAGGTTTAATAGCAAAAGGCTTTGTCTCTTGATGGCTTAATACCTGCTCTAATACAGGTCCCGAACAATCGAGAATGACGGGAACTTGCCATTGATCAGCTAAAAGCATCATTTCCAAGTAAACAGAAGCATCCAATCCTTTTGGCAAGCTGCCCGATATTGTCACAACTTTACCTTTCTCCAAGAGCTTTGAGAAGTGAACAATAAATTCTGCTTTTTCCTTTTCCGAAAGCGTCGGACCCGCCTCCAAAATTTCCGTCTGATTTCCGTTATGAAGAATGGCAATACAGTTCCGGGATTCCTGTTCTGTTTTTAAAAAATCATTGCGTATACCGTCTTTCTGCAGCTGGCTTACTATAAAATCACCGATAGTGCCTCCTAAAATTCCGGTTGCTAAAACAGGAACATCCAGCTGGTGTACAACTCTTGCCACGTTCAATCCTTTTCCGCCCGCCGTCTTTATTACACTTGCAGCGCGATTGACATCATTCAACTTAAAGTCTTCCAATTGGTAAGAAATATCTACCGATGGGTTCATCGTTACGCTTATGATCATTTTCCTATTCCCCTTTATGTCATTAGGTAGTATTTCCGGTGAGAAATCTCTCAAATATAAAGAACGAAAAGGCCCCTCTTTTGGAGGAACCTTGACCTTAAATACCGTCTGTAATCTCTTCTTCCTTTTTTGTTATTCTCTTTTCGAAATACCCAGTCGCAGAATGGCTGATGGAAATAATCTTTTGCGCTAATTCAGAGATTTCATAGCTTTCCTTCGTGAACAAAATCTCAATTAACGAACCGATATTACAGCCAGCAACAACCTCATAGCGTTCATTTTCAAACGCTATGGTTGCAGCCATTTTATAAGGTGTTCCGCCTACTAGATCACAGAAGAAAAGAATATCAGAATCGGCATTTTCATGAGCTACTTTTTCCAGTTTTTCTTTTAAAATGACATCTGAATCACTTTCAAGGAAGTCCACAAAGAAAACATCTTCATTTTTTCCTGCAAGCAATTCCACAGCATTTTGCAATCCAGTTGCAAAATGACCATGTCCTGTCACGATGATTTTCTTCATATTAAAGCACTCCTAAGAATGAAAGAATAATAGCCAGCACAAATGTTACAACAATAAGCAATACTGGACTTACTTTTTTGTATTTTAAGAAGTAATACATTAAGAATGTGTATCCGAACGGTAAAATATTCGGGAAAATATGATCGAAGAAATCTTTTTGTAAATAAATCTTATGTCCCGAGCTTATTTTAAACGCTGCTGCTACATCAATATGAACATAGGATGCGATCAAACCACCAATTACCGTTACCCCTAAAATCGTTGCCGCCTTGGAAATAACTTCCGAGTTCTCTTTTATGACCGTTATCGCCCTGGTTCCCAGGTTATATCCCATATGTGCCCAAAAAATTCTTAAGAAGAAGATTCCAACATATACAAGGAAGAAGATAATTGGTCCTAAAAGGTTTCCGTCTTTCGCGAATGATGCTGTTATACCTGCAACAATTGGTAGAATCGTAAACCAGAAAATCGCATCTCCGATACCTGCTAACGGACCGAACAAGGCAACCTTTAAACCTTTAATGGTGCTGCGATTTTCCTTATTTTCTTCTAGTGATAATAAAAGACCCATTAAGAAAGGCACCATTGGAGGGCTTGTATTAATGAACTCCATATTATCCTTCATTGAATTAGATAAGCCTTGCTTATCGTTTTTATATATTTTCTTTAAAAATGGCAGCATGGAGTATAACCAACCACCAGCTTGCATTCTTTCATAGTTAAAGCTTGCTTGTAAGAAAACAGAGCGTAAACCTAATTTAGTTATATCTTTCTTCGATAACACACGTTTTTCTTCATGGTTTTGAGTTGTATTAGATTCCATCTTCGTAGCCACCTCCATGTGCAGCGCTTTCAGCAAGCTTCTCTTCCAGCTTTTGTTTTTCTTTGTCATTATAGAATTGGTATAAGGCTGCTGCTACACCAATTACCGCTACTGGTAAAAGGTTTCCGAATTGGATGAAAGAAGCAACAACAAATCCGATTAATAAATATGGCATGAATTTTCCTTTTAACATAACCTTTAACAACAAACCAAATCCGACTGCTGGTAAAATTCCACCTGCAATTTCAAATCCATGGCTTAACCAGCCTGGCATGGAAGCAACTAAGTGCTTCATTGGTTCTTGTGCAATATAACCACATAGGAATACAACAATTCCGTAAGTTAATGCTACGATGATCATTGGCAAAATCGTAATCCTACCAAATGCCTTTGTATCAGCCTCTGCAGCATATTTGTCTGCTTTGCCCATAAATACAGAAAAAGAAGAATAGAAGAATAAGATAATATATTGCATTAGAAAACTAAATGGTAATGCTAGTCCAATAGATGTAGCTGGATTGTGTCCGGTTGTATGTGCAATAACAACTGTCATAACCCCCGCCAAAATCGGGTTTGGTGGTTGAGTTCCACCAGCTGGTGTTAATCCAGCAAACGCTAACTCTGTTAAGCCCCCGGCCATAACGCCCATCTTTACATCCCCAAGGATAATCCCGGTGAGAGTACAAACGATCATTGGACGGAAGATGTATAAGCCTTCCAACCAAAAATCGAAGCCGCAGATGATGGCAACAAGTGCAAGGATTATACCTTGCGTTAATGTAATGTCCATATTGATCACTTCCTATTTAATAGAATGTTTTGTGTCATCTGGAGTATCTTGAATGAATACATTTACTCCCTTAGATTCGATATAGCGTAAATCCTCAAGATCTTGGTCATCTACATATACTTTTTTCGTAATTTGCTTTTTACCTTCTGAAAAATGCATGTTTCCAACATTAAGATCCTTGATTGGTACTCCGCCATCAACAAGCTGACGTACTACCTGAGGAGTTTTACAAACGATAAAAATCTTTTGTCTATCAGCTGCTTTGTGGATGATATCAATTGTTTTTTGTACAGTGAAGAAACGAATATCTGCACCAGATGATTTAGCTGTTACCTCCATCAATTGCTGTTGTAAAGGTTCATTTGCTGTTTGATCATCCACCACTACTAGAAGATTTGCACCAAGCGATGTTGTCCAAATAACTCCAACCTGTCCGTGTACAAGACGATTATCGATGCGTGTTAACAAAATATTTGGCATTTTTCTTCCTCCTAATTCAGCAGCTTGAAACCGCTTAAATTAATAGATTAATGGAATGAACCTAAGTCCAGATGGATAATCTCTTTTTCTACAAAAAATGACCTAGGTTCATTTCACTTTTTCTATGATGTTATATTTACGTCATGTCAGTGTAATAACATGATGTCATTACCAGTTACAAAATAATTATAAAACGCTTTCAAACCAGTGTCAATTACTTAAAACTCTTTTTTTAATATTTGGTGTTTTAGAAATTAAAACATTTACGCTGATCAAATATTTAGTTTTTCTGTCCGTTAGAGCTTTTTTATAAGACATTTTCACTTGTCTCTTCGGTCAATTTGTCTAATAAAAGACCTGACTTGGCTAAACCTAATCCTATGATAATTTCCCTGCAGCTTCTCGGTCCAATAAAACTACGACACGTGGATGTAATTGTAGAATGGAACCTGGAACATCCTCTGTAATTTTACCAGTTAAGCTTTCCTTGATAATTTCTGCCTTTTTTGAACCATTAGCCATTAGTAGGATATTCTGCGCATTCATGATTGTTTTTATTCCTATCGTAACCGCTTTGTTTGGAACATGATCATAGCCGCCAAATTCTTCACTATGCTGTACCTTAGATTCATGTGTTAACGCTAATACATTTGTGAGAGTGTCGAACGGGGTGTTCGGCTCGTTATAGGCAATATGGCCATTCTCACCAATCCCTAAAATAACCGTATCAAAGCCGCCATTTTTCTCAATAACCGTATCATAACCAGCATAATTATGTTCTGTCAGCAGGTGAATATTGTCTGAACTAATCTTCGTTTTCCCGAAAAATTCCACTTGCAAATAATAAGCACAAGTGCCAGGGACCGTTTCATCGACGTCGCAATACTCATCAATATTGTAAAAATGCACATGTTCGATTCCATATCCAAGATTAAGGTATTCAACCAATTGACGATACATACCAGTTGGAGTATTTCCCGTGGCTAAACCAAGGTTTACCCTTTTCTCCTGTGCCATTCTTTTCATCAAAAAATCAGCCGCGTTTTTACTCATTTCTTCGTATGTGTTAGAAACGATTATTTTCATTTTCAAGCCATTCCCTTCTATTATTTAAACGGATATATGGTTACTCCCTGTACCACTCGGTTTACACTGCCATTTGGTACTGGATTATCCGGTGTAAATTTCAAATTCAGCGATTTATAGACCGCAAGAATTTGTGCATTGATAATGTACGGGAATGAAAGCCATACATCATCGAAGGTAGACGGTTCCGCTTGAAGATGTACGTAATAATCACTATTTTCTTTGGCATCTTCCATAAATTGATTAGAGATAGCCAAAACCTTCAATTGACTTCTTTGTTTTTCTGCATATAGCTCTTTTAAAATATCCATATCATATTTTTGTGTGTATGGATTATTGCCGATAAATACCACTGCAAGTGACTCATCATTTAAAATCGTTTTGGGACCGTGACGGAATCCCATTGGAGATTCAAAATAAGAAAAAACATTTCCATCAGTCAATTCCAGCATTTTCAAGGATGCCTCATGTGATAATCCTAATAAGGTTCCTGACCCCAGATAAATAACATTTGTAAATGGGATTAAAGAGATTTCCTTTAAGACTGCAGCAGCAGTATTGAAGACATTTTTTCCGGACTCCGTTACCCAGTTAACAGTGCTTTTTAATTGGTTTAATTTGTCCATTTGGAAAATTAAGAGTACTGTTAGCATCATGCAGGAGAAGCTGCTTGTCATTGCAAAGCTTTTGTCATTGCTTCCTTCCGGCATTAAAAGCAATAATGTTCTGTCATCACTTTTTCTAGCTAAGTATCCATCCGGGTTGCACGTAATGTGAATTGGATAGAAATCCTTGATTAATTGCCCACCTAATTCAACAGCCGCAACACTCTCAGGGCTATTTCCGGATCTTGCAAAAGAAACCATTATTGTTGGGATATTTTCCTCCAAATAATATTCCGGGTTTGAGACAATATTAGTTGTAGGAATGCTATGAATCGTAAATACTTGATTATCACAAACCTTAGCTAAGTATGGTGCCACCGTATCCCCTACAAACGCGGAAGTTCCGGCTCCTGTTAAAATAACCTTAACCTTCTCATGTTTCCCCGTAATCATTTGAAAATATGCTTGAATTCTTTCCTGTTCCTTCTGTACATACTGATATGCCTTCTCCCAAAGCAAAGGCTGATGGGAAATTTCGCGGTGAGTGTGATACACACCAAGCTCATGTAATCGTTCCTCTGTTTCGTTTAAAAACAATGTACACACCTCATTCATATCTTTTTTTTAAAATTGGTGCCAGTGATTATGCCTTTTGCACCATTCTGTAATGCCCTGACAAAGCAGAGCAATCTTTGTAGGCTGGCAAGTTATGTGTTTGCTTACCAGCCTCTCGAAAGAGCGTATATAATCTTATTTCAATTCTGTTTCATAGACAAATTTATCGCCTCTTGCAACAGAAAGTGTATATTCAACAGCACGACCATTAAAAAAAGCCAATCGCTCAATGTTCAATGCTGGTGCTCCTACCTTTTCCGTCAAAAATGGCGCTTCTTTAAGGCCAACTCCAACGGCTTTAAATCGTTCATTCGCATTTGTAATGCGAATATCGTATTTTTTTTGAAATAGTTCATACATAGAATTCAATGATAGCTCCAGCTCTGTTAATTTTGGAAATTGATAATATGGCAAATAAGTAGTTTCGTATATAATCGGCTCGTCATCCGCTAATCGTAAACGAGCAAATTCGAATACATCCTCATCCTCGGCAAGTCCCAGTTTTAAAGCAATCTTTTTAGGGGCTGGTATGATTTTAAATGAGAGAATTTTCGTTGACGGCTTCTTACCTAACTTTTTCATTTCCTCTGTGAAGCTATAAAATGTCACGAGATTTTGTGTGAATGCCTGCGGTGATACAAAGCTTCCTTTTCCATGCTCCTTGTAGATATACCCCTCATTTTCAAGTTCTATCATTGCCTGCCGAATAGTAGTGCGACTAATGTCGTACATATCACATAGCTCACGCTCTGATGGCAGCTTATCAAACTCTTTCCACTCACCGGATCTAATTTTTTCAACAATGATATCTATCAATTGAGCATATAAAGGCACACGACTCTTTTTATTAATCATCTCTTTCCCCCTCCCTCGCAGCATAATTATAATGTTGTCATTACCAGTTAACTTATCATTATTTGACCAACAATTCTATCTAACCATGTAACCGCTTTTTTGTCAACGCTTTCAATCATGTCTAAAAAGTGTCAATTTATGAGTACCTCTGTTATTTGTCTTTAAATAGTACTCTTTTATGGTGCCAAACACCAAAAAAGGAGCCAACTAATGGCTCCAAATCATATGCGACTATATGTCTGAGCCTGGAGAAGCTACTCTTATACCTACATATTTATTGTCAGTTCAGTGGGAAAAGTTATATGTAACAGAATTGCCAACGTTTCATTGCAACTTCACGACTGAACGACGCTCTCTTCCACGATTAAACGTTTATTATTAGCATCCAGAGTCGCCTTTACCCCAAACGGCAATGTTATTTTTTCCTTGCAATGACCTGCCTGAAGATTGTAAATTACAGGCTTACCAAAAGGGACAACGATATTTTCAATTACATCAAGAATATCGAAGCCATGAGCATAGTTAGGGGATTCGCTTTCCGTAAATGTACCGAAAATAAGTCCGGCTGCATCCTCTATTTTCCCGGCTAATGCAAGCTGTGTTAACATCCGATCAACCTTATATGGTTCCTCACCTATATCCTCCAGAAATAGAAGTTTTCCTTTCGTATCCAATTCGTATGGAGTACACAATAACGCAGTAACAAGTGAGAGATTCCCTCCAACCATTTCTCCTTCCACAGTCCCTTCTACTAAGCAAGAAATCCCTTGACCATCGGGATTCTTTATCTCACCGAGAGGCTCCGCTTTCGTTAAAGTCGCTAAAAGGGATGATCGCGAAAATTCATCACAATCGATAAGCTCCGTTGTTGCCATTGGACCATGAATGGTTGCCAGCCCGCATTTTTGGAAAAAAGCAATATGTAATGCCGTAATATCGCTATAACCGATAAATAGCTTTGGATGCTCGGTTACCACTTCATAGTCCAATAAATCCAGCAATTGAGCCGAACCATAACCGCCGCGCAAACAAAGAATCGCATCGATTTCAGGGTCTGCAAACATTTCATTTAATTCCTCCGCACGGCTCTGCGGAGTACCGGCTAAATATCCACCATACTCTTCGTAACAGCTTTTCCCAACTTTCACTTGAAATCCGAGTTCTTTAATGGCCTCTATTGCCAAAGGCACTCTTTCTGCTTTGGAAGGTCCTGCAGGTGCAGTTATGCCGATTGTATCTCCTTTTATTAGCTTTTTCCCTTTGATTCTTTTCAATCCCATCTCCTCCTTTGTATTATTGTTAGAATTCTATTACTGCCGGAAAAGTTCCTATAGGTATATATACTCAATTCGGGCCATTCTTCTTGAATTTCGGGATATTTGTCTAAGGAATCGGGATGTTTAATGTTTAACTCATGCCTTTCTCACAGTAATTCGGGATGATTGTTCTTTTACATTTGGAATTTTATTCAACTTCATCAATATATTACATGTAGATATTTTACGAAGTTATGCCTATAATAGGAATGTTATTTTTTTTACATAGTGTTTTTACACGCTAATAAATATGATAATGGGGGGAAATACATTGAAAAGAAAATTAAAGATTAATGTGCTTGCTGGAATTTTCGACATCATTAACGCTTTCATGATTATGATCTCATGGGGAGTTGTTCTATTTGCGGCTGTTGGTGAAGCTGCTGCTAATGGTTCTGGTCATGTTACTGGTGGAGTAGCTGCTGTTTTCTATGTAATAGCAATTATCGGTCTTATTCTTCATATTGTAGGATTAGTACAATCTAAAAAAGCAAGAATTTCGATTGTAGGCCATATTTTGGGCATCATCGGATGTGGTTGCTTTGTTATTACAATGGCATTAGCATTCCCAGCCTTTGTTTTAGTAGTGCTGGCAGCTATTTTTACATTGAGACAAAAAAACTTACAAAATGCATAATATTTTTTAAAAGGAAAAGCAGCCGCAAAGGCTGCTTTTTTTACTTAGCCCCATAAAATACCTGAAACTGATCAAAATAAACGCTTCCTTTACTTTTTAACTCCTGATGCGGCTGAGCTAAATAGATTTGTTTAATTTTGATTGGTAATGGTAAATTTTGTGGAATATCGGCCCGGACATATTTCCAGCCCCTCCACGTTAATCCTTTATCCTTCGTGATATCAATCACATAGCTGTTTCCTTTTCCATCGACTATAAGAGCTCTTAACCAATGGCTTTTTCCATCACCATATACATACATACCAATGTGATTAGGTTTGCTGGTAAAAACGAAATTCTTTTTGGCATTTAAATAAGCTGCAGAAGTACCGGATGTACTTGTCGTAAAGTCATAGGCTAATCGTAAAGAGGCTTTTCCGTTATGAACCGGCTCTCCTTTTCCACTGACTCTGCTACTAGCAGTTCCTCGAATTGCAGAGGCTGACCAATTGGCAGCAGTGTCAAAACTGTCGATTACTTCTTGATTAGGACCAATCTTAACGGACACGGTTGCCTTTGTTTTACCGTAGGATGCTGTAATTTTTCCGGTACCCTTAGTACCAGTTACGGAAAACTCTCCATCCCTTGATACCTTACCAACCTTGCCTGATACAGACCATTTAACTGTATTGGGGTTGACGATTACGGCTCTTCCCTTGCTGTCATAGCCTTTTAGCGAGAGTTTAACCTTGTCACCATTCCGAACCAGCAGATTGGATTGTGAAATTTGTAATTTTGCCAGCTTGTCTACCACTTCCATTGGCAACGTTTTGGATGCATTACCGTATTGGACCGTTAAAGTGCTTTTTCCGGTTTTATTTGCTGTAAAGGTATTTGCTTTTCCAGTACCAAGTTTACTGGTAATCTTTAAATCCTTTTCTGATGCTTTTAACGGATTATAGTATTGATCCATTACGTAATCTAGCAATACTTTTACAGATGAACCTTTTAAAAGCACGGAATTGCTTGATTTGTGTACAGCTAATGTTTTCGCTTGTCCAACTGGCGCAGTCGAAACAGCCATTAAAGTTGTGGCTACAGAACGTTCAAAACCATCGGATGGCGAATTCACCAGTTTGACACCGGTTGCACCAGGGAGACGAACTCCCATCGCTGTGGACCCGCCACCATCCATATTTAAGGCTCGGTATGCCCCAATGCTCACTAAATACTTAGCAAACTCTGTTAAATTCATTCCGTTGCTATAGCCAAGCTTACCTCTGTCCACCGTTACAAAAAAAACATTTTGACCCGTTTTATCAATAGCGACGGCTGTACGAGCTGCCCGCTCCTTTGCTTTTGGGCTGTTTGGATCCATGGACAATTGGACCTTCCCGTTATCCACAAGCATCGGACCGCTTGCCAGCATAAAGTCTGCGCCCATCCAAGTATCATCAATATTTACAGAAAGAGCGATATTATCACCGTTTTTTATATTTTTTAACGCTGCTCTACCATCTCCCGATGCGGACAAGACAAAGCCGTCCTTCGGTATTTGTAACTTAGTTGTATCCCCGTAATTCCTTATTTGGGTAACAACACCTGTTACGGTTGAACCAAAGTTGAGATTTAGTGGAGAATCTAAGTTTTGAACAACTACTTCAATTCCCTTTTCTCCATTATCGGTATAATCACTTGGATTATTTGGTGTATAGAGGATAATCTGGCCCGTGGCTCTTGGTTTATTAGAAGCGGTTATCGGATAGGATACTCCATTATGGTCAAAATGAAGATCTAATTGAAAGTGGTCAATAATTCCTTTTCCATCCTTCACTCCAAATGCAATTGGCTCATTCGCATATTCTGTTTTTCCGATTGGCAGCTTTCCGGCATTCACAAGTTGGTCTTTATTGGCAATTAAATAGACGGGAAGACTGGTTGGGGCAAAAAAAGAACCATTCACAGTTCCAACCACTTGATGACCTGGTAATGAATTGGAGGTTGCCCGCGCCGTTGTTTTTGACAATTTATTCAACGGATTAGGAATTCCTACTTCGATTTGAGTATAGCGATCATTCAAATTTACCTTCATCACTCTAGCAGCTTGCTTGCCTGCTGATATGCTAAATCTATTATCCTGATATGTAACACCTGCAGATACCTTGAATTGTTGGTATACACTAGTTGCAGCGTTTGCGGGCTTTGTCCATGCAAAGACGGATGCAGTCAGTAAGATTGCCTGCAGCACACACAAACCTTTAAAAAAACGACCTTTCATTATGAAATTGATCCCCCTAGTAATATATATTTTTTGTAATCTAGTACCATTATAATCTCAATTAATCAGGAAATCCAAGGGTAAACTGGAAATATTATGGTTAAATATATTAAATAGTACCTATCAAATGGCTCCCTGCACCTTCCGTGGATACAATCGTCCATGCTAAGTGTGCATATGTACCTCTTGGTGCTTGGCACCTTTTGTAACTTTTACATTCTATTTTGCTATAGTAACAACGTCTTTTATTGCCATGCAGTCAAACTAGTAATCTCCCCCTCTTCCACAATTTTCTTGTGATGTATTTTTTATCAGAATAATACCAAAAATTTTCGCAAAATAGTAAACTAGTAGAAGGGAGGGATATAGAGTGAAATGGACAAAGAAATCATTCAGTATTTTACTAGTTTTTTTGCTGCTAGCATGGCCAACTTTGGCAAATGGCGAAGAAATAAGTACAACAGCTACGAAGCAAAATTTATCATCGCAACAAAATGTTCCTAACCTGCTAAAACAGGTCCAAGGCAATAATAAGGATGACTACCTAAATCCTTCCGCTTCAACCAGAAGCATCACCATCTCCCCTGACCTAAAAGGGGATTATGTTATTATCAGCAATGAATCGGTAGATGGCAGCAATACACAATCAGTGGGAAGCATGAAATGGGGTAATGCCTTTAATAAAATAGGCGCCTATCCTGTTGACTTCAACAAGCCCTTTACAGTAAAACCGGATAAACAAAGATTGTTTAATAAAAGATTTTTGATTCAAGGGTTAACATATCAGGTCGGGGCAAAAAAAGATTTCTGGGTATCCAATCTTGAAACCGATAAGGACTACCAAATCAACGCAGAATTATTATACAGCGGCACCCGTGCTAATGTTTGGGTGAATAATAACTATTTAACGGCAGAACAAGCCAAAGAGCTTGGCCAGGAATTTGATGTGCATATTTACCCGACTGTTACGAGTAACTTTGGAAAAGAATCCGACGTAAACGGGGACGGAAAAATTAATATTTTATGCTATGACATTCAAGATGGCTTTAATGGTTCCGGTGGCTATGTGGCAGGATATTTTTATGCGGGCGATTTATATGACAAATCTTATAATCCTACCTCCAATGAATCGGAGATTTTCTATATTGATACCTATCCGGCAATGGGGCGCAATTCTGCTTCTAAAGACGTCACAGCTGTATATGAGACCTTAGCACATGAATTTCAGCATATGGTGAATTATAACCAGAACGTATTAGTAGAAAGACATCGCGAAATGGATGTCTGGATGGATGAAGGTCTGTCTATGGCTGCTGAACAAATCTACACCGGACAAGCCTTAACCAATCGAATCGATTACTATAACAGAACAGACTCGATTGCAAATGGACAATCCCTGCTATATTGGGATGATTCCGGTGATGTTCTAGCAAACTATTCCTTATCCTATCTATTTTTTCAGTACTTGAAGATTCAAGCTGGTCAAGGGAATAAGATATTCAAGGAAATCATCGATGATCCGAACAGTAATTATCAAGCCATAGAAAATGTTATCCATAAATATATCGATCCGAATCTATCATTTGGAAGGTTTATGACTGATTTCAGGGCGGCACTCTTATTAAAATTGCCAACAGGACTTTACGGTTTTAAAGGAGATTCGAGCTTTAACGCACTGCAGCCGCGATTATATTCGGGTTCCACCACCTATTTGCGTGGCGGCGGAGCGATTGCCGTGGAAGGAAGCAATGCAACAACGGTCATACCAAGCAATAAAGGGGAAAATATTACGTACACCTATTTAAATAGGGATGGGAGTACTCTGAACGTCTTAAATCCGACGAAGCCGACAGTTAGTCCGGTAAGTGACCGGGATACTACTGTAAAAGGAAAAGCCGACGTTTATACTACCATCTTTGTTAAAAGTGGAAGCAAGACATTAGGTTCACAATCCGTTAAAAATAACCCAAATTTCTCCGTTTCCATTCCGAAGCAAAAAGCAGGAACAAAATTGACGCTCTATGCAGAGGATGCATATGGAAATACGAGTAGCCTTGTCACTATTACGGTTCTGGATAAAACACCTCCCGCTCGCCCAACAATCAATCCAATTGGAGATAACCAGCTTTATATTTCGGGTAAAGCAGAGAAGGGCTCGAATGTAATGATAAAAAATGGACGGACTAACATTGGGAAGACAGCAGCTGATTCATCCGGCAAATACAAGGTGAAACTTAAGACGAGGCTGAAGACAGGTACGGTAATAACCGTTTCTGCAACGGACAAAGCAGGCAATCAAAGCAGCTCCGCGTCTACCAAAGTGTTGGATAAAACACCTCCAAAGCGACCAAGTGTGAACAGGCTAACGTCAAAATCAAAATCGGTCTACGGAACATCCGAGAAAGGTTCTACTGTATATATATACAAGGGTGGCAAATTCATCTCAAAAGGCAAAGCAAATTCTAAGGGCCACTACAAAATTAAGATTATATCTCAGAAAAAAGGAACCTCTATTACTATATATGCGAAGGATTCCTCCGGTAATAAAAGCAAATCGACAGTAATCAAAGTAAAATAAACAATCCCCCACTTCGGAAGTGGGGGATTGTTCTATATTTCAGATAACATTTCTTTACATGAGTACAAAACACAATTAATCAAAATCTAAAAGAAATACAATCCTATAACAAAAATAATTCCCGAATATATTAATGCGGTAATACAAAATCCCATGATATCACGTGCTTTAAGACCAGCGATAGCTAGGGCAGGCAACGCCCAAAATGGCTGTGCCATATTCATCCATGCTTCTCCGTAGGCAATCGCCATCGTTGCTTTTCCTAAGTCGGCTCCAATTGCCTGTGCAGCAGGAATAACATAGGGACCTTGCACCACCCAATGTCCACCGCCTGAAGGCACTGCTAGGTTAACAATACCTGAACTGAGAAATGTTAAAAGCGGGAATGTGTCTTTATTTGAAACTTCAATAAAGAAATTCGTAATCATTTGACCAAGTCCAGATTGTTCCATCATGATTTGTATCCCTGCATAAAATGGAAATTGAACCAAAATACCTGCAGTTCCACCAACAGCTCTTTGAACAGCGCGCATATAAGACATCGGTGTTCCATGTAGAATAATACCAAAAATAAAGAAAATGAGATTCACAATATTGATATTAATATCGAAACCATGATGAATGAAATAGTAAATAATATAGACAATGCCAAGTAAACCAATTATATAAGCAAGAATTCTGCTTTCCTCTAATTTTTCCGCGATACTTGCTGTGGGAGGAAGCTTTCTGGATGTTGAAGTTTCTTCTTTCAATAAATCTGGATCAACAGCCACTATTTCGTTTTCAGGTCGCATCATCAATTTCGTTAATATCGGCAAAGTAACTAACAAGGCAGCCGTAATAAAAATATTAAATGGCGTTATTAATGTATGCGATATAGGAATAAGTCCACCTAGTTTTTCCACGGGATTCCCCGCAGTTGCAGCCGATAATGGAACAGAGCCCGATAAGCCTCCATGCCAAGTTAAAAAACCAATGTATGCGCTAGCAATTAATAGGCGATAATCTGCCTTTGGAACGCGGCGTGCGACCTCGCGTGCAAATAGAGCACCGACAACAAGACCAAATCCCCAGTTGATAATACAGCAAAAAGCAGACATGAATGTTACAAGTAAAACACCCTGCGTTGGAGTATGCGCCAATGAAGCAATTTTCCCCATCCATTTACGCAAAAGAGGCGAGCTGGCCAAGGCATGGCCTGTTACAAGAACCAAAGCCATTTGCATGGAAAATGCTAAGAGCCCCCAGACTCCATCTCCCCACATTTGTACGACATCCATTGGAGTACTTGGAGTTATCGTTGCACTAAGAATAAAGACAATCAGCGTTAAGATCATTGCAAAGATGAGTGGATCCGGTAAATATCGTTCCACTATTTTTGTGAAAAATTTTGTTACAGAACCAACCATTTTCTTCCTCCGTTCTTTGATGAAAAGTTTCTTAAAAAAGAGCTCTCCAAATATTAAGCGAATTCTATTTTCCAATGAATCTATCAATAAGACATATACTCTTTAAATTTAGAGACAGCTCTTTGAAACTCTAATTCTTGTGTTTGGCCAATAGTTCTGGTGCGACAATAAATTGTGCTTCCGTCTTCTCTTTCACTTCGGAAACGGTTACATTTTCGTGTGTTTCAACAAGAACCATTCCAGATGGCGTAAAATCAAATACAGCTAAGTCCGTGATTAAACGATGGACCACTTGCTTTCCAGTAAGCGGTAATGTGCATGTTCTTTTTACCTTTGATTCTCCAAATTTATTTACATGCTCCATAATAACAATGACCCGTTTTGCGCCATTCACCAGGTCCATCGCGCCACCCATGCCTTTGACCATTTTTCCGGGTATCATCCAGTTCGCTAAATCTCCTTGTTCTGATACTTCCATCCCGCCAAGGATTGCCAGATCAATATGACCGCCTCGAATCATGGCAAAGGACTCTGCACTATCGAAGAAAGATGCGCCCGGAACAGCTGTCACTGTTTCTTTTCCCGCATTGATCAAATCCGGATCTTCTTGACCTTCTATAGGATAGGGCCCAATCCCTAACAAACCGTTTTCAGATTGCAGCAAGACTTTGAAATCTGCCGGGATTTCATTCGCTACAAGGGTTGGAATTCCAATACCAAGATTTACATTCATTCCATCCTTAATTTCCTTTACTGCTCTTTGCACAATTATAAGATGCGAATCTTTCATATTCAGTCCTCCAATCTATGAAAATCTTATGCTTTTACAACGGTTCGCCGTTCAATTCGCTTTTGATAATTTGTACCAAGTAATAAACGCTGTACAAAAATTCCTGGAGTATGAATTTCATCCGGATTTAATTCACCGGGTTCCACAATCTCTTCCACTTCCGCAATGGTGATTTTGCCTGCCATTGCAGCTAATGGGTTAAAATTACGAGCTGTTTTACGGTACACGAGGTTTCCTAATGTATCTGCCTTCCACGCCTTCACCAGCGCAAAATCTCCCACAATTCCCCGTTCTAACAAATACGTTTTACCGTCAAATATCTTTGTTTCCTTCCCTTCCTCAATAGGTGTTCCAACACCCGTTGCTGTATAAAAGCCCGGAATGCCTGCACCGCCAGCACGAATCCTTTCTGCAAGTGTTCCTTGGGGCACTAATTCAACCTCTAATTCACCACTTAAAAACTGCTGTTCAAAAATCTTATTTTCTCCTACATAGGAAGACACCATTTTTTTTATTTGTTTGTTCGCAAGTAAAAGACCTAGTCCCCAGTCATCCACTCCACAATTATTGGAAACAACCGTCAAATCTTTTGTACCTTGTTCTTTCAGTGCTTGTATAGAACACTCAGGAATTCCGGAAAGTCCGAATCCCCCGACAATAATGGTTGCGCCATCTTGAATGTCTGAAACCGCTTCCGAAAATGAAGTCATCCATTTACTGTTCTCCACTCATTTTCCCCCTTTTCCCTTTATCACAAAGTTCAGAATGGTCCGATATCAAGTTTACAGTTCTGCTTTTTATTAGTAAAATACATATATAGAATAAATTGTATGAATATAAGGAATAAATAGGAGCTTCATGAATGGATATAAGAGAAATTAAAATGTTTATCGAAGTGGCAGATCATAATAGCTTTACTAAAGCAGCTGAGCATTCATACTTGTCCCAGCCTTCTCTCAGTAAAGCGGTAAGGAAGCTAGAAGAAGAACTTCAAGTGGAATTATTTGATCGATCTACCCGCCACCTGCGCTTAACAGATGCCGGGCGCATTGTCTATCAGCAAGGACGCAGGGCACTTGCCTCTTTAAATGAGTTAGCCACACTGTTAGATGAATTAAGAAATGTAGAAACCGGCGAACTAAGAATTGGAATTCCGCCACTAATCGGAACCCTTTTTTTCCCTGATATTGCACGGCGTTTCCATGCAGCTTACCCAAAGGTAAAACTCCAACTTGTAGAGCTCGGTGCAAAAAGAATTACGCAAATTATTGATGATAATCAAATAGACCTAGGAATCATTGTCCTGCCGGTTGATGAGGAAAAATTCAACCTCTACCCCTTTATTACCGATGAGTTTGTTTTATACATCCATACGGAACATCGGCTTGCCCAGAAACAGTCTATTACATTAAGCGAATTAAAGGATGAAAAATTTATATTATTTACCGAGGATTTTACCCTACATGATGTGGTCATAAAAGCTTGCAACGAAGCGGGATTTGAACCGATAGTTTCCTATGAAAGCACTCAATGGGATTTGATTGTGGAGCTAGTTTCCTCCAGAATGGGGATCACCATATTACCAAAATTAATATTTAACAAACAAAATCATGCCAATATTAAAATGATACCAATTAAGGAACCATCCCTTCTCTGGAGATTAGGCATTATTACAAAAAAAGATGCTTACCATTCTTATGCGTTAAAGAAGCTTTTAGAAATGCTAACAACATAATTCTTTACTTGGAAAAATGTTGACGGACATGCCCTATAAATACTAAAAACTAACAATCTATCATAGATTGTTAGTTTTTTTACTTAGTTATTACTAACTAATAGATAATCCGATTTTTCCCAATTGCTTTGCGTTTTCCAATCTGTCAAATGCCTCTTTATATTGCTCAAGTGGAAAAATTCGATCCACAGCTGGCCGTATCTGGTGTTTTTCCATGAACTCGATCATTTCTTTATATTCTTCACCGCTACCCATAGTAGAACCTAAAAGATTAAATTGCCCATAGAAGAAAGCACGGAGATCGAATTGGATACTATCCCCTGTAGAAGATCCAAATGTTACAATCGTACCGCCAGGACGCAATTGATTCAGAGATCTATTAAATGTGGCGGCTCCTACACATTCGATGATAAGATCCATTTTTTCACCGTTAAACTCTTGCTCCCAATCTGCACCTGTATCGAACGCTTGATCAGCTCCAAGTGCTAGTGCTTTTTCACACTTTTCCTTTGAACGAGAGGATACATATACCGAAGCACCGGCCGCCTTTGCAAATTGTAATAGAAAGGTTGCAACACCGCTCCCAATCCCAGGTATGAACACTTTCATTCCAGATTGTACTTTCCCTCTTGTCACCAATGCTCTATAGGCTGTCAATGCTGCGAGTGATAGAACCCCAGCTTCTTCCCAGGTTAAATACGATGGTTTAGCCACAACATTTGCCGCCGGAACAATTATTTTTTCGGAAAAAGTACCATCAGTTGGATGTCCTAAGATATCAAATCCAGCCGGTGGTGCATCGCTTTTTTCCTTCCATCCTAAGCTAGGATTAATCATCACCTCATCCCCAACTTGAACACCAGTTACCCCCTCACCAATTGCATCAACTATCCCAGCTCCATCAGAACCAACAATCACCGGTGGATCTGTAGGCTTGTGGCGGGTGAGAACTACAAATAAATCACGGTGGTTTAAGCCAGCGGTTTTTAATTTTACCCTTACTTCTCCTGCTTGCGGAAGTTTTTCTTCCACTTCCCTTAATCGTAATCCTTCAAAACCTGCCTTTTCAGCGTGTATGAGTGCTTTCATTTTCAGGTGCTCCTTTTTATTTATTTTTGTCAGAAACTACTATATATTTTATACCTTTTTTCCAGTTATACCAAAGCATCTACATCGAATGGGGAGTTTTTTTACAGAATGTTAAAAAAGTAAAACTTTTCTCCAATATCATCGTATAATTAGATGAGTTTGGACAATGTTTTATGATGGAATTCTTTTAAATTTTTTGATTTTTATATACAAAATCTAGTGGTCGAGGAGGTAAAAATGAAAAATAGAAAAAGCATTTTAGGAGTAATTGGCGGGGCATTACTCGTACTACTTTCCAAATTAAAATATCTTATCGTTGTGTTAAAAATTGCTAAGCTTCATACGTTAATTTCTTTATTAATCAGCGTTGGGGCTTACACATTGCTATACGGATGGAAGTTTGGCGTCGGACTCGTGTATTTGCTGTTTATACATGAAATGGGGCATATGGTGGCGGCACGCCAAAAAGGAGTTCCAACCACTGCGGCAGTTTTCATTCCGTTTATCGGAGCAGCCGTAGGAATAAAAGAAAAGCCAAAATCTATCAAAGATGATGTGTATATTTCATTTATGGGACCGGTTGCCGGTTTATTATCCATCCTACCCTTTTTTGTTCTTTATTACATGACACATGAATTGTTCTGGTTGGCATTATTCCAGGTCGGTGCAATGATTAATTTATTCAATCTGATACCAATGATGCCATTAGACGGCGGTCGCATAGCAAAAATGCTTAGCAAAAAATTAATTATCATTGGATTGGTTGTCATAGCAATCGCTGCCATTATCAGTCCTGATCCTATTCTTATTTTACTAGTGATTTTTGGAATCTTTCAGGTTTTTGCGATGAAAAGCGAGGACAGGAGAGAAAAGTATTTTCTTAACCAATCGTTGGAATGGAAGGAAAGAATACAGGAGTGGGAAAAATTAAAAACGGAGTATATGAATCTTCCAGACGATGCCGAGAAGTTAGCATGGTTAAACGGAGTAATCTACGAATACAAAGGGATTCTTCATTCCACCAATAACGCATTATCCGGAAAGCGCGATCAAAAATCAGAAGCTATTTACGAGGCAAGAATGCATGCGTATCGAATGATTGTCTCTCAGCTTGAGTCCTTATATGATGGGGATTTGGCTCAAGAACCGATCTATTCAGCCCAGGCAGAAGTCGAGCAGCAGCTGCAGAAAATCCATTTCTATAAAAATACAACAAAGAAAGATAAACTGATCGTCTTTATATTCTACCTTCTGTTAATCTTGATCCTATCGGGCTGCATGGTGTACTCCCTGCAAACCCTAGACCTAGACCAAGCCCGCCAGGTTTTTAGGTAGATACATTTGGATGTAGTGCCAGGCATCCTGAGTTCAACTAACCATACGAGTGGACAAATTGCAAATTGTTCACAAAGGGTGCCTGGCACCAAAACCTATAGTACCAAAACGTATGGAAACTTAAACATGATTTCTAAATGTGATGCTGATTTTTGTTCCTGCGTTTAGTTGACTGCTATATTTTACTTTACCGTTCATAGATTCGATAATATTCAAGGAGACGGTGGTGCCAAGGCCTGTACCTTTGTCTTTTGTCGTGTAAAATAATGTTCCAATCCGGGAAAGCTGCGCCTCCGTCATTCCTTTCCCATTATCTTTAATGACTATTTTTATTTGCCCGCCTTCCTGAGTTAGAGAAACCCATACCTTTCCCCCATTAGGCGTCGCTTCAATTGAATTCTTAATAAGGTTTACAAGTGCTTGCTTTAACTGATTTTTATCCGCTTGATACTCTACAGCTTCTTCAATATTATGTTCTAATACAACCCCATTTTTTATGGCCATTGATTCCAGTAAAAAAACAACCTCCGAAACTACTTGATCCATTCTTATATTTTCCGGCTTTTGGAAGGCTTTTGGCTTTGCAAAATTCAAGTAATCACTAATAATACTTTCTGCCCTTCCCAGCTCGTTTAGTACAATACTCAAATATTCGTAATTATTTCCTTTTTCCTCTTTCTGAATCAGCTGCAGAAACCCCTTTACTACCGTCAAAGGATTGCGTACCTCATGAGCGATGGAAGCAGCAAGGTCCCCTAAAGTATTCAGCTTTTCTGCACGTTCAATCTCCTTTTTCACTAACCCTCTCTCAATAATGGCTTCGTGAAGCCATGAGGCAATTCCAATGCCCAATATTTGAATCAAGCCGAAAATAAAAATGAAGGATATCAGTTTTCTAGTAACAACTTCATCCTGTAAAAAAAGTTGATGGGAGAACAGAATACATAGTTGAATAACCTCCGGCCAAAATCCCATCAGAATGGCTGACCACATTCGTCTCCGTTTTGGCAGTTTCATAAAAAACTTTGCACATATAAAAGGGACAATGGCGGTACCCAAAACGCTGGCAAAACCGATTAAGAGAGTATCCCCTCCTACATACACCCTCGTAATAAAAATACTAAAGAAAGTTATCCCCCCGGCTAATGGTCCTCCATATATAATCGATAAAATAAGTGGTATATACCGAAGGTCCCAATAAAGACCATAACCAGTATAGGTGCATAATAAACAAAGTGCACCTGAAATACCATAAAGAATTCCGATTATATATGGGGATTTGCCGAGCTTCCGATTTTCAAAAATCATACTGTAGATAAGCACCGGCGCTAAAATAATGAGTACATGTAGAAGCAATTTTTCTGCGAGCATACAATGTTTTACCTCATGATCCTGAGTTTTTTATTAAAGTAATTCGACTATTTTTACAAATATCCTTCAACATAAAGCAAAATACCTAAGACCTTTTTCGGATATATTATTGGCAAATTTTACACATAGAATATAAATCTACCGTTTTATAAAATAATTAGTATATTAATAGCTTTTCAAAATAAAGGAGAAAAAAATGCGTATAAAAAAATGGCTGGCGCTTGTCCTATTAGCCTTTCTTACACTAGCGACCATACCCAATTATTCAAAGGTTTTTGCAGAAAATGATGTAACACCCTTAAAGCTCATCAAAACTTCTCTTAATCAAACAGAAGTAAAAATTGGTGACACGATCGTCATGACCTTCGAAGTAGCACCCGATCTGGAATCTGGGCCAAATGAAGAAAGTGATAGTACTTTAATACAATTAAGTAATCCTTCCGGAAAAAAAATTCTCACCATGATGAAGTATATTGGGAACAATAAATATGAATTTCGCTGGAAGGTAGACAATACAATGCAAAATGGTGAGTGGTCTGTTGCCTATGCGGAGCTTTCCGATAATGCAGGAAATATAAGTAGATATTATGGTTCCGACTCCCTCCTACAAAAATTAAAATTTACGGTCCTTAATGGAATTAGTGATGTTACACCTCCCAAGCTTACAGATGTAAAGGTTTTAACCCCTAATGTGAAGGCGAATGGAGAAGCGAAACTAGTACTTACTATTTATGATGAAAGTCCAAACGTAACGGGACTTGTCAGCATCAGACATAAAAAGACAGATACCTATCTAAGCGGGCCGCTATCGTATAATAAAAACACGAAGCAGTATGAAGCGATTATTCCAATACCACCAAACGCAAAAAATGGAGTATGGGAATTCGATTATGCAGATTTGGCTGATAAGTTTGGCAATGAGAAAATGTATTTTATCACAAAAGAACCATCCTTGGCTGGAAGAACACTCCAAGTTACAGGCGGATCTAACGATTTTACACCTCCAATTTTTCATTCCGTAAAATTGTCTGAGACCAATGTGTATCCCGGAAACAGCTTCACTGCATATGTAAATGCCGAGGATAAAGAAAGCGGAATTGACCGTGTAAACATATCCTTTCATCATATAGGCACAGAGAACAATTTTTGGAGCCCTATGGAGCAGGTAGGAAATTCAAATATGTATAAGGCGGATTTTCCCATTTCTCTTAGTCAAATGAGCGGGGACTATTATATTGATCAAATTGATATTACCGATAAGGATGGTAATATTCGTTTTGTTCACCCTAGCCTTACGGATGAACAATTTCCGACGCTGACAATCCTCCCTTTTTTCACCGGTGTCAATTCAATGGATATCATGCGGGGAACATCCTTTGACCCACTTGAAGGTATCAAGGCATATTCTCCAACGGAAGGGGATCTAACGGATAAAATTCAAACAGCAGGAAATGTAGATACAAACGAGAACGGCTTATATTTAATCACTTATTCTGTCCAAAGCCATACACAAAACTATACTTACAAAAATTATCGCTGGATTACCGTTAACGATACTGTTTCCACTGAAAATACGGATGACAACGATGCACTCTTTTTTAATACAAATGTCAAAGTAGGAGTTCCAACAAACCAAACAGTAAGTCTGATTGACAGCAATAACAAAGTAACAGCCTTGAAGAAAAATTTTAGCATCTCTAGTGAAGGAAAGTATGCTGTTTCCTACTCTACCTCCAAAGATACTAAAAAAGAGCAAATTCGTTTTGTCGTTGATAAAACAGCTCCTTTTACACCGACAATCAATACGGTTACTCAAAACTCAACCACTGTAACCGGAAAAGCGGAAGCAGGCACTACAACAAGACTTGTCATCAATGGCAAGTATCTGAAAAAGGTTAAAGTGAATGCAAAAGGAGTCTATTCCTTTTCCATTCCTAAGCTAGAAATCAATACGGTAATCAAAGTAAATGCTACTGACATGGCAGGCAATACAAGCAATTGGAAAACAACAAAGGTCGTCTATGCGCCAACTCTAAATCCGGTTAGCAATAAATCAACTTCACTTTCCGGAAAAACATTGCCATATGAAACAATCAAATTATATATTGACGGTAAATATATTAAGAGCATCAAGGCAAATGGAAAAGGTAATTTCAAAGCAACGATTAGCAGGCAGCGAGCCGGAAAAGAAATCAAAATTGTTTCCATTAACAAATTACAGCAAGCAAGTCCTGCAGTAACTACAAAGGTACTAGATAAAATCCCTCCAGTAGCACCTATTATAAACAAGGTAACAAGCAAATCTACTTCCTTAACTGGAAAAGGGGAAAACTACTGTACCCTGTATGTCTATCGTAATACATCACTTCTTGGAAAAACAAAAGTGGGAAAAAGCGGCTTATTTAAATTAGGAATTCCAAAACAAAAAAAAGGCACGGTTTTACGCGCCTACCTAATCGACCCATCCGCCAACCAAAGCAAACAAATAACAATAAAAGTACAATAGTGGTGCCAGGCACCATATTCAAAGCATCGCTTAAGCTGTGATCGATGAGATTTTTCATGTTTCTGTATTTTACCGGACACACACATTCCGTTATTTAATGAAATTCACATAATTTCAGCTGGATTTTGCCATAATAACGGAACTTGGTGTCCTTTTAATTCCTAAAAACACCACTTTTGTCACAAAGAACGGAAAGTATTTCCGCAACCGTTCCACATAAATAGCATCCCTATTAGCAAACTCTAACTACAAGAGAACAAAAACCATTGTGACTAGTACTTTTTTATACAACCCAGTTTCTAAACTACTTGGTCTAACAAATTTGATATAAGCCTAAATCCATAGTGATTTAGGCTTTTTAAATGAATGTAATATTTCTCTGCCAAAATCATTGGCAATTGTCCCATTTTTTATGCAATCTCTCTCCTGCTATTCCCATTTATACGAAAATACCTATCTATCACAAATCCAAAAAAAGATGCCAGGACTTGCTGAAACAGCATCGAAATAATAACAGGGGTGGCAACACTCGGATGAAAATACGTAACTGCGATTACAGCGCCTGCACTGATATTCCTCATTCCACCCAAAAAGGTTAAAGCAACCGTTGTTTCATTATCCCTCCTAAGCAATCTGCCAATTAGGAACGAAAATAGATAACCGGTAAAAGCAATTAGCAACACAACCGCGCCAATACCGAACAGCTTTAAACTAATATGTTTTAAATGCGGAGCAATGACTGCGCCATTCAGCATTACTACAAGTCCAAGACATACCTTTGAAAAAGGAGCGAGTTTTGTTCCCAAAGTATCCTTGATTCTTCCTTTAGTTATTTGATTTAAAAGCATTGCGAGAATGGACGGCGCTACTACCATTTCAAAGAGCCCCTTCATAATGCCGAGAGTGTTCAACTCTACCCTCTGCCCCACAAAAATGGAAAGCGTATAAGGCACAATAAATGGCGACAAAAACGTATCTATTAAAATAAGGGACAAAGTTAATGCCATATTCCCTCTATAAATGGAAACCCAAATAACACTCGTAACACCTGTCGGGATAACCATGCCCAATATTAGCCCGGTCATGGTATAAGAATCCCCATGGAAAAAGACATGCCCCATTCCCCAAGCCCATATCGGCATCACAATATGTAAAATTAGAAGTGCAATAATAATCGAAAATGGATGGGTCATTACCTTCTTCAATGAATGGAAATTGGATCCAAGGCTTCCTGCAAAGGTCATAAAAGCAAAAATCCATGGGATCAAGAAGGAAAAATCCTTCAAATACACCGATAATAATACTCCGAGAATAACACTAATTGGTGTAATAAAAGGCATCCATTTCTCAAGCCGTTTATTCATAATAGCTAACAACAATAACATCTCCTACATTCATGGTGTAAAAACAAAGACGCATTTTTCCTCCCTTCCATTTTATCAAAATTGCTGCAGCCTATATAAAATATCTTTGATCCTGGAGTATTCCTCTTATCAAGTTACAAACTTCACCAGTAACTACTCACTATTTGTCAAAAGCGATAACTATTTGACTAATGATTATCATTGTACACAGGAAAACACTGTTATAGTATTTAGTGGAAAAGGACCGAATGATGGGGAGGATATATATGAAAAATAAAGCTTTTCAAGTTTTAATATCATTTTTTCTAACCATAATTGTATTTGCCCCATTACATGAAACGAGTGCGGCAACAAAGACAGGTGTCGTTGACATGGAGAGTGGAGTCCTTAATGTTAGAAGTGGACCCGGGATTCATTATCCAAAAGTCGGTTCGTTAAAATACAAAGAAAAAGTTGCTGTCTACTCCGTAAAAAGAGGATGGGTTCAGATCAAATATGGCCACACAAAGGGCTATGTTTCAGATAAATATCTAAGAATTTATACCCCGATATCCGCTACTGAAGCAAAAAAGATTACCGACAAGGCAATGTTAATGGAAAGAAAAACTTGGGAGGAAAATTACACGAAATCACAAATTTATTCTATAATGGCACCCGGATTTACTAAAACATATATCGATAAATACTTTAAACAACAGTTTAGAACAGCTGGGAAGGATCGCAAAGGAAACCAGCTTTATCATATTATTGAAACAGAAATTTGGGGATTGGCACTTTATCCAATGGATTGGAAGCCAGAGTATGAACCGAAAAAGCCAACGGTTACACACTACTTTAAAAGCGGGAAAGAATATCTATACGTTTCTCAATACCATCTAAATGAAGAAACGGGCAATAAGACGACCACCATCTGTTTCATTAAAAAGGGATCCAAGTGGCTATTATTTGATCATCAAGTAAAATACTCTCCTTAATAAAATGGGCACAGAATAATTGGTGCATTAAATTTGGGCATATGGTGCCGGGCACCCTTCGGTAAACCTCTGTGCCCGGCACCATGATCATTCAATCCTACAAAGCATAATCGAAGCAGACAAGGCTCTCGAATATTTCCGGTGTGAGGCGGGAGGTAGAGAGAATACCACGGTCAGGAGAATGTTCAAAGCATTTAGTTACCCAATTTTCCGCCGCGTAAAACCTTCTTTTATCTCCCGTGATCCCGATATCATATTGCGCTTCCTCCAGAAGATGAGCTGCTGTAAAAACATCATACATAAAATCAGCGAGTTTTTTAGCGACCGCATTTTGAGCGTCTATATCCTGTTTGAGGGCATGCTCCATAAGACTTTCCGTTCGCATAACCTCTTTCATAACCTTCTCTTTTATAGATAAAAGCTCCGGCTGATTAATTTTCTGAAGTGTTTGTAAAAGTTCTTCTACAAACGGAACTCCACCGCCTTTTTGAAGCAGTTTCATCACCTCTAATGATTGAATGTTGGCCGTTCCCTCCCACACCGGGTTCACAATCGCATCCCGAAGCAATCTTGGTGTTACATATTCCTCTATATATCCATTTCCGCCATGGAGCTCAAGAGCATCCTTTGCCGCTGACACACCAAGCTCACTGCAGCGGTATTTTGCTAGTGATAGCAAAATTCTCAAAAGCGTATAATCTTTTTCCGAATGATTTCCGTACGTATGAACATGGTCAAATAAACGAATCATTTGTACGGTGATTGTCCACCCTGCCTCAATTTCTGTTATCATATTCGCCAGCGTTTCCTGAACCATTGGGAAGCGATTAATAGTTTGACCAAATGCATTTCGATGACTTGTGTAAATAGCTGCCTCTAAAAACGCTCGTCTGGCAATTCCAAGTCCGGCAATAGCAGTCCCAAGCCTCGAGACATTCAATGCTTCCGCCATATATTTGAATCCGTGATCCTCTTCCCCAATGAGATACCCCACAGCCTCTTGTAAAATTAACTCCCCACAGGGAACCGCTCTTACGCCCAATTTATCCTTTAATCTGCGGATGGTTACACGATTTCTCGTACCATCCGGAAGTGTCCTCGGTACCAAGAAAAGACCAAGGCCACGTGTCGATGGCTTATCATTTACTCGAGCCAAAGTAATGGCTACTTCTGCATCACAATTGCTGGCAAACCACTTTTCCCCTGTTAAAAGATAGTGATTCCCTTGTTTTACAGCCTTCGTTTCCGTAGCCCCAACATCTGAACCGCCTTGAATTTCGGTCAAGAAGGTTGCACCTTGCGCGTGCAGCTCCGGATCTGTAGAGGCTAGACGCGTAAGATACTCTCTTTTTTGTTGCACCGAACCAAACTTTTCAAGAACGAAGGCAGCAGATTGCGAAAGACCTACCGGACAGGTAAAACCAGTTTCTGCTTCACACAGTAAATATAGCAAAATAGAATTCACCATAAACGGGATTTTTTCCGGTGCGTCCTCGTCATAACGAAGCGAAACTACCCCTGTTCCAAACCCATCTTTTACCGTTTGCAAATACCCTTCGTTATACCATATCTCATTTATTTCCTCACCTTTTCGGTTGTAGCGTACTAGCTTAGGAGCACCATCTCGATCTGAATAAACCGCTCTTTTATCAATTTCCCCCGCGGCTATCTTCCCAGTCTTTTCGAATACAGGCTCCACATATTCCAAAATGGCTTTCGATAAATAACGGCGGGCATAACGGGTTAAAATCGGATCGTCACTATACCAGTTAGCTTCATTCCCGCTTTCCCATTTTTCATAATGCAGTTTTGTACTATCTTTTATACTTTTTGACACCAGCTACATCTCCTTTACCTTTTGTTTTAAAATTTTCCCACTCGCATTGTATGGAAGTTCTTTAACAAAGCTATACAACCGTGGATTCTTGTATTCGGCAAGGTGATCTGCGACAAATTGTCTCAGCTCCCTTTCCTCTACAAGAGAATCCTCTTTTAAAACAATGACCGCCTTAATCGTTTCTCCCCACTCCCCGTGCTCTACTCCGACCACACAAGCTTGGGATACATCAGGATGCCTTGTAAGAACCTCTTCAATCTCACGCGGGTACACATTCACACCGCCTGGGATGATGACATCCTTTTTCCGATCCACAATGTAAAAAAAACCGTCTTCATCACGGTACGCAATATCACCGGAATGGAGCCATCCATCTTTTAGAGCATCCAGAGTATCGGCATCATTTTTATAGTAGCCAGCCATTAAACTATCACCTTTTAACACAATTTCTCCATATTCCCCTGGAGCCGTTTCGGTACCTTCATCCGTTAATACCTTCATTTCAACGTTCACTACTGATGTTTTTCCGATACTACCAGGCTTTAGTTGATGCTCCTCCGGTCTTAAATAACATCCATTCGGACCAGCTTCCGTTAGTCCGTACACCTGATAAAAGTTTTTATTATTAAAAGCTTGGCTGACGAATTGAAAGGATGCAAGCGGCATGGCACCGCCACCGTAGGCAAACAATCTCATACTGGATAAATCAGACGTTGCTAGTCCCTGATCCTTCGCTGCCAGTAGATAGGCAATTGGAGCTGCGAAGGTTAGCGTTGTCTTCTCCTCTTGTATCCATTTTAAAAAGTCTTGCGGCGCGTAATCTCCTATTATATGTGTGGCACCGCAATAAAAAGGCGCCATGAAAAATAAGTTAAGCGGTGCAGAATGGGACAGCGGCATAAGGGTAAGCGCACGGTCCTTACTTGAAATGTGAAATTCAATCGCAATCCCTGTCGCTGCTGCAATAATCTGTTCATGGGTGAACTGCACTCCCTTTGGAACACCTGTTGTACCGGAAGTAAGCACAATTTGGCAAATATCCCTATGGTCAATCGGTAAATGTAAATTATCAGTAGAATAACTTAAGGATTGCTCCACCGCTTTTTCAATGGAAAAAGGATGCGGGATGTTCAGCTGATTGTTCACTTCATGAATAACTGTTGAGAAAACGCTTTCAAAAAGGACTCCAACTGTGTCCATATTTTCTAAGATAGGAATCATTTCATTGGCAGTGAGGCGGCCATTAAGCGGAATGGGTATAGCACCAAGCTTCATTAAAGCAAAGTAAGCATAAAAGAAGTGTTCATTATTTCGGGAGAGCACAGCAACATGATCCTTTCGCTTCACTCCTTTTTCCTGAAGGTAGCGGGCAAGACGGTTTGCTGCACTGTTCATATCTGGATAGGTTAATCGTGCTGTTTTGGAAATGAATGCTTCTTTTTTGGAATGCTTCCTTGCATTTCTTTCTAAGACACGATGAATGGTAATCAAACCATTTCCTCCTTTTATTATGTTTGATCGCAAAAATCCCTGGATCATTTTCATTCATTTAAAAGTCGTTCGCGATGTGCCAGAATTTCGGATTTAACGGTCTGTAAATCCAATATTTTTTCCTCTATTTCTTGCAGCTTCCGGTCCGAATATTCTAGTATTCTTTGTTTCTCTGCTTCACCAGTCGGGTTGTTTTCATAGAGATTCACCATTTCCCGAATTTCATCCAGACTAAATCCGAGGCGCTTTCCGCGCAGTATTAATTTCAGCCGTCGTCTTTGACTATCGGTAAAAACACGTTGCTGATTAGGCTCCACCCTTTGTTCGGAGTTAATCAGACCTAATTCTTCATAATAACGAATAGTCCTCGAGCTAATATCAAACATTGAAGCAATCTCGCTAATTAAAAATTCTCTTTCCGCCATCCACCTTCCCTCCTTTTATGCAATTAAGTTGACGTTAACGTCAACTATTAATATTATTGTAATTTACTTCCGATCTAATAGCAACACTATTCTGAAATTTAACAAACTTTGTGCCTGGTACCACACCATAAATATTTTGTATAGTTTCTGTTATTTTATCTGGGGAGACATAAGTATATATAAATGGATCATGAAGGAGTGGAAGCAGCATGAGTGTACCATTTTCAGGGAAAATGAGAGCAAGTATATTAGCAACCATGGAACAGAACCAATACGATGTATTCATAATCGGTGGCGGCATAACAGGTGCCGGTATTGCCTTAGATGCGGCCACGCGCGGATTAAAAGTGGCTCTCGTCGAAATGCAGGATTTTGCTGGAGGTACTTCGAGCCGCTCCACGAAGCTTGTTCACGGCGGTCTCCGTTATTTAAAGCAATTCGAAATAAATGTGGTGTCAGAAGTCGGAAAAGAACGGGCCATTGTGTATCAAAACGGCCCCCATGTAACCATCCCCCAATGGATGCTGCTGCCAATTCATAAAGGTGGAACGTTCGGAAAAACTACTACATCGATTGGTCTTAGGCTCTATGATTTTTTAGCAAGGGTAAAAAAAGAAGAAAGACGCAGAATGCTGAATCCAGCTGAGACGCTGCAAAAAGAGCCGCTACTAAAAAGTGAAGGCTTAAGAGGCAGCGGCTATTACGTGGAATATCGAACAGATGACGCCAGATTGACTATTGAGGTGATTAAAGCAGCAGTGGAAGCTGGGGCGCATATAGTTAACTACACTAAGACCGAAGCCTTTCAATATGACACACATAATAAGGTAAATGGCATGATTATTAAGGATACTTTTACGAATAAAACCTATCAAGTGAAGGCGAAAAGAATAGTTAATGCTGCCGGTCCTTGGGTTGATCATGTCCGTTCAATGGATTTCTCTAAAAATAACAAACAGCTTCGGTTAACAAAAGGGATACATATTGTCCTCGATCAAAGTGTGTTTCCTTTAAAACAATCCGTTTATTTCGATGCCCCCGATAATCGCATGGTGTTCGCGATTCCACGTGACGGAAAAACCTATGTGGGCACAACCGATACCTTTTATGATCAGGAGATCCAACATCCGCAGGTTACAGTGCAAGACCGAAACTATCTCATCCACGCTATCCATTATATGTTTCCCAAACTTACTCTCACCGAAGAGGATGTTGAATCTAGCTGGGCCGGTGTTCGACCGCTCATTTATGAGGAAGGTAAGGACCCCTCGGAAATATCCCGAAAGGATGAAATTTGGGAATCAGACAGTGGACTTATCACCATTGCCGGAGGAAAACTGACAGGATATCGCAAAATGGCTGAAAATGTTGTGGACCTTATCATGAAACAGTTGACTGCAACTTCGGGTATAAGGTTTCAACCGTGCCAAACCAAATATCATCCTATTTCTGGAGGGCACCTCGATCATTTGGCTGATTTTATTGAAAGAAAAACGAAAGAAGCCACCCATAATAAAATGACCGAAGCAGAAGCCAGAATACTTATACAAAAATACGGAAGCAATGTAGATACTCTGTTTGATTATGCCGAAAAAGCTAACTCGCCATTACCCCCATTTATCTATGCGCAATTAATGTATTGCATTGAACAGGAAATGGTAGTAAAGCCGGTGGATTTTTTTATCAGAAGAACGGGCAGTCTTTACTTTAACATCGCATGGGTTCATCAATGGAAGAAGCAAGTAGTGGCAGAAATGAAAGAAATTATGGGATGGAGCTCGGAAGAAGCAGATAGCATGAAAAAGGAATTGGAGGATGAACTGCATCATGCGGTGACTCCTCAGGTTAAGTGCTGATCAGGAAAATTTATTGATTGATTTGACGTCTTTATTGCATTACTTATAAAAATACCACTTCCTTGTAGCATTGCAATCCGACACATCTCAATTTTCAATATATTTTTCTCCCATTTAAGACGTATTATTCTTTTACATTTTCCATGGATATTTCACTTATATTTGCACATTATAGTAGCACAACAAAATGAAGGAGTGCATTTGAAATGAAAGACGTGAAAAATGAAGAGAAAACAATAAAAGACCTTTTTGGAGTAGAGCCGGACATGAGCCTCCAATCTGTTCAATTCGCCGCTTCCGAAAACCGATATTTAACGGAGCACGAGGAAGAAGATTTAGAATAGCTTCGACACCTTTTTTATAGTGCCTGGCACCCATTTATCCTTACGGGACTGGTACCACTGCGTACTCCCCTTTAAGTGGAAAACCATAGTGAAAGATTCCGCTCCAAAATAGATGAATAGAAAAAAATATACTTGGAAACATTATCACCGAGGTGATGCAAATGAAAAAGGCTGCTATACTATTCCTTTTATTCTTTTTTGCTGGAAGTTTATCCATCGCAAAGGCCGAGCAGGTTAATCTGAAAAAGATAACAGAAATTCAAGCGACAAATCCAAATGTGTTAATTGAATTAGTTACCCCTGCCGTAACGGAGGCTGTAAAAGAGGAACATGGAGAACAGGCAATGTGGAAACCGGATGCAATTACCAAGCTATCGATTCATAATGACCATACGGTAAAACCATCAAAGCGTTGGTACGAAATTAAAATGAAAATATTCGTCCAAGGACCTGGAGAAAACGAAAAACACGTGGATTTAGTGATTGCAAGCATCAAAACAAAAGCGGACTTAACAAAGGCACAATCAAAAGAAAATCTTAGTGATGCAACTGTTAGAGTCATAGAATTTATTCATGATGCCCAATAGGTAGAATAAAGACGGTTCATTCGCTTATTTTAAAAGAAGCGGAAGAGAACCGTCTTTATCTTTTTTAATATTATTGTTTTCCCCAATAAAGTGGAGTTTGCCAAACTATCCTTCGAAATAATATATATTCGATACCAAGTAAGACATTTCAAATGGTAAAAAAGGGGCGGTACCGCAATGATACGAATGACCGTCCTTTTTTCTTTGTTTATTTCAAACCAACCTGTGATTTTGCACTAACTTTGCCATTCATAAAGGAAATCGCAACGGAGCTAAACTCGGTGTTTCCTTTAAATTGATAGATTTTAGAAGTAAAACCACCAGCGCTTGCTTCCGCCGTTAATGTCCCGTTACTGCCAATAATTGCTCTTACCTGAGAAATGGTCATCCCATTCCTAATTTGGTTAAACTCCTTTAATGAGCAACTCGGATCATTTGCATTTTGCAGTTTAATATTTTTAGTTAGCACCCACCCTGTTTTCTTGCCAAATTTAATCTGGGAAAATCCTTTTTTAGATGCTAGAACACTTACTTTATTTCCTTTTGACTTTTTGCCGATTACCTTAGAATGCGTTGAATAACTTGAATATACTTTTACTGTCGCAGTAATCGTACCCGATTTACTGGCAGCCTCTGCCGGTTTTGCAGTAATATGCCCCAGTCCAAAGGTAATAGCTATCGATAGTAGACTAACTAATAAATAGCGTAATTTTTTCACATTAATCCCCCATTTTCCTTTTATTACGATTTTTATTATAAGTTACTTGGGAGAAATCTAGAATACCCATATTAAAATAGTAAGTCCTAGCCTATAGATATTTTTGGTAGGTAAAATGAATATTAACAGACTGTTTAGCTCTAATTAACAAATTCTACACATTTCCAATGTATACTGAATATAAAAGATGAACAGAATATGTAAATGTGACCTAGCAATATGCGATCCAATTATTGCGACTCCACCATAGTATAAATCTCGGAGGTGTAGAAAATGGAACCACTTTTGAACTCCCTTTTCATTCTCGATTTAATTGGTGCCTTTGCTTATATTTTTTACATGACATTTATAGAGCAAAAAGTAAAATAGAACAACCTTTTCATCTTTTCCTCAACAATGACTGTGTATATAGTATATGATTGGTAAAAATGCCATCTGCACCAGCTTCCATCACTCGCTTTTGTTCCGCTTTCTCCGAATTCACATCGAAAAAGAAAATATATACCTTTAAATTATTCCGATGTAATGTGCGAATTAATTCTTTGTCCGCCAGATCCGAGTTCATGCCTATGCCTAATGCATATTTTTTCCATTCTGTTATTTTTTCCATTGTAAAATCGTGTTTGGATTGCAATTTCACTAATTGCACTAGTGGAATTTTATCATTCATTTCATGGATTTTTTTCAAGCTTTTATCAGAGAACGATTCAATGATGACTTTATTTTTTGTGATGAGTCCCTTCTGATTCAGCAAATCCAATAAGGGCTTTTCCATTTTCAGCTCATTGTCGACTTCTCTTGTTTCAATAAAATATTGAGTCCGGGACCCGAATTGATGAAGAAGCTCCTCCAATGAAATGAGGCGTTCATTTTTATATTTTTCATGGAACCAAGTTCCCGCATCGAGCTGTTTTAGCTGTTGGAAAGAAAAGCTGCCAACATTTCCATGGCCATTCGTGGTTCTATCTACCGTTTGATCATGCATTAATATAAGCTGATTATCTTTCGTTAGGCGCAAATCCATTTCGATATAATCAGCCTTATTCTTGACCGCCAATTTGAAAGCGCTCATTGTTTCCTCTGGTGCCCGGTCACTGGCACCCCTGTGAGCAATTATTTTAACAGATTTTGCAGCGTTTGCTATTTCGGAATAACCAATAACAGTAAGAATAAATATTCCAATGATTAGTATTATTTGTAGTGTCTTCATACACTTATATTACCAAAGTAACGGGTATTTAGTCACAGAACTTATTTATTCAATGGTAATAATCGGCTTCTTTTTGGTGTCCAGCCATTTGATAACCTTCAAAAGATCCTTTTCACTTATCGCGATACAGCCTAATGTATAGCGTGTGGAGCTTTTTTTAATATGAAGAAAGATGGCGCTGCCTGCCCCTTTGACTATTGGGTCGTCATTATAACGTATAACAACTGCGTATTTATAAAGGGGATGTGTAAGTCGTTCAAAGGATCGCCATCTTTTATACGGATCGCCTTTATAATTAATCCACTTATTGTAATCTGGTGATTTTACATCATCAATCCAATAATCGTTTTTAGTTACACTTCGAAATGGATATTTTAATCCGGAAGGCTTTGTTCCCCAGCCAAATGAAGTGCCAAGCAGGAAGGTGCCGCGCGGAGTAAGCGCATCGCCTTCCTTCGTCTTCCCTGCTCCTTTTTTTCCGATTACGGCTTGCATGGATGAGCCTACCTTCACCCATTTTCCTTTTTGCTTTTCATATCTTGTTAAGGTTGCGGTGGTTTTTACCTTCTTGGATGGCGTAACCAGAAGCATCTGCGAAGCTGCTGATTTTAATGATGCTGCCTTGCTGATTTGGGCCTTTACATTATGGCCGTCCAGATGGAAAAAGAATAATGTAATAAAAATAGTGATGCTTATCGTGATGAATTTTTTCATGGTTGTCTCCTTAGATGTGTAATTCTCACTTTAGGATAGCAGAAAATCAGATTATACTGAATATAACTTAAGCTAATGATGCGATGTAAAATATGGAAAAAGGACATGACCACTAAGCCATGTCCTTTCATTATTATATGGATACAGTGTTAATAGGTGGTTTCTCATCCAATACATATCTCGTATCCGCCGAGAATGCCCAAACAACCCAGAGGATGAGATAGACTGGTGATAAGAAGATGTTAAATAGTACATAAGCCCCGTTCTTTTTATATGCATTTAACAGTTCAATTTGCCAAAGTATCGCGAATATGAAATTTGCGATTGGAACAAAGTACATTAATACCCACCAGCCGCTCTTTTTAATCAGTAATAATTGCTGAATGCTATTACACACTGGAACCCATGCCATCCAAGCAATATCATTACGTCCGGCAATTTTCGCCAATTTCATAAAGGAGATACCATAAAGAACATAGAATGCCACACAAATTACAACATAAATAAATATTAAAAACTCGAACATATATTAGTTCCCCTCTTCTTTTGTTAACGATATTCCATTAGACAAGTTATTCGTTTCTACCCTTATTTCCCCGTTGTTACTTTTCGCTGAACCAATCGCTAGAGCACCGGCTACAATAATCAGAATTGCTGGAATTAGATTAAATAAATTCATGACAAGGCAGACAATACCTACTACTAAAAGCCATATGCCTGCATTTCGCAATCCTTTCTTTTCCATGCTTCCCGGTGTCGATTTTACAAGAGTTATGATAAAACCGGAGATCGTAATGCCGCTTTGCAAGAATGAAAATATAAGACCTAAACCAAGTGCAGCATCCGATACGTCATCACTGGGATTATCATAATCTATCATTCCACCGTAGAAGAACGTACCAATAAAAAGCCAAACAATAGAACCAAGTATCCCTAGGATAGAGCCAATCAACCCCATTACAAATATCCCTTGCTTGTTCACTATTGCTTCCCCTCCCCTCTATTAATAAATGAGTCCATGACATCATAATATATAATTACGACATAATTCAACAGCTTTTATTTTTTCGACAAAATCTGCTGTGCCCTGCACCAAAATTAATAGATTTCTGATGCACTACTATTGCCTCACATGCTAATCTACCAAAATAGTAAAATCATTACATTTTTAGTGTATATCGACCCACCAATCGCTAATATTATGCTATACTTTCATTATAGTAAAATAGCATCAGGAGGATTGTATCATGCCTAAGATGAAGTTGGTAATGTTGTTTACATTACTGGTGTCTTTTTGTGTGCCTTTTGCACATCCGGTTAATGCAGAAGAACAGCACACTTTAATAGTAGAGGAACTAGATTCTAATCAATTGCTAGGAACCTATTCGGGAAGGGGTACAATAACTGTTTCGGTGAATGGTGAAAGCTTAGGTGAGCTAGAGTTAAGTGAACAAGGCCCTTTTACCATAAAATTTAATAGATACATAGCTGCACAATCCATTTTAACCGTTCAAATAAAGGATCAAGACGGCTACATAGAGAGCCATTCTATTACATACCATCCTGCAAGCATTACATCTATTGATATTCAACAAAATCTTTTAACTGGCTGGGTAGAGGGAAAAGATGCAAACATATACGCGTATGTTGGGGACCAAAGCTTGCCAATGAAGGATTTCCGTCCTGAAAATGGAAGCTTCGTCTTCTACCTTCCTTCAAGAATTCAGCCTACTGAACTTATCAAGGTAGTTTCGGAGACAGATGGTGTAAAAAACGGTATCTTTTTCGGCACTGAAGATGCTTCCATACCCGCCATTCCAAAAATAAATGGCATTTATAATAATGCGGATAGAATTACAGGAACTGCAGAACCATATAGCCAGGTTATGTTTTTCATTAATGGGAAATGGTATTCCACCTTGCTTGAGGATAACACTGAGTTTTCCTTTGAATTAAGTGAAAAATTACCGGCTGGAACAAAAATATCCACTTATACTATTAACCGACTTGGAAAGGAAAGTCCAAGAATCACGATAACTGTTTTGGATAAAATACCACCAAAAATACCTGTTGTTTCTGACATTACGAGTCAGTCATTTTTTATAAAAGGAAATTCCGAAGTAAATTCAAAAATATACATTTTAAAAAATGGTAAATCATACAAATCGGTTCAAGCTAATTCTAGTGGGAACTTTACTGTGAAAATACCCCTTCAGAAGGCAAATACATTATTTGAATTCTACGCAGTCGATAAAGCTGGAAATAAAAGTGCGGTCACGAAGGTAAGAGTCAGCAAGAAAAATAGACCAAGTAAGAAGGTTCTGTCTGCAAGGCTTGTGAAACAAATGCCGAAGCTGCCAAGAGGCTGTGAGGTTACATCCTTATCGATGCTTCTAGATCATGCAGGCGTCAAGGTTAGCAATCTTACTCTTGCAAAAAAGGTAAAAAAAGACCCTACCCCTTATAGGGTTAAGAGTAGAAAAAAAGTGTACTTTGGCAATCCAAATAATGGTTTTGTCGGAAATATGTATACCTTTGGCAAGCCCGGTCTTGGTGTGTATCACAAGCCAATTGCGGATTTAGCTAACACATATTTACCAGACAGAATTATCGATTTGACCGGAAGCTCCTTTGATGTAGTGAAAGATTATGTTGGAGCCGGCCACCCTGTATGGGTAGTTACAACTAGTACTTTCCGTTATGTACCAAGCAGCCACTGGCAAACGTGGTATACACCAACAGGAAAAATTCGCATTACTTATAAAGAACATGCAGTTCTAATAACGGGTTATGACAGTAAATATGTTTATGTAAACGACCCACTCTATGGCAAAAAAAATAAAAAACTAAACATGAAATCCTTCATGGAAGGCTGGAAACAATTCGGAAACCAAGCGGTAAGCTATTACTAATAAAAATGGAGCATGGCCCCATTTTAAGCTGAATCTTCCCATCATTCATCCAACTCTCCAAAACAAAAAGCCGGTACCAGACCTCCTACTTAGAGGCTAAAGTACCGGCTATTTTTATTTATTGCTTAATCCAACCAGATTCCGTTTGCAACCATCCATTCCATTCCGCAGTGGCAATGATCGACGTACCTGCTTGAATGGTGCCTAGCTTTTCTGCATTAGATGTTGGATATGGATAAATATCTGTATCTTGCTCTAATAATAAGGAAGTTTCAGTGGAAACTGGGTTAAAGCGTCGAGTTACCTCTTTTGAAGAGATCCACTTGATTCCGCCATTCATCTCAATTCCAATATATGACCCAAAAGTTTTTACTGCGTGAACGACTTGCACCTTAATGGCTGTAGATGGAGCACCATCCTTAGGCTCGTCTCTTACAACGGTGTCATTATTAATTAATACGTTCTCATCTATATTCTGTGAAGATCCATTGAATACATGCTCTCCGTCAATCCATATGGTTCCTAATGTTAGATCAGAAATGCGATACCAGCTGCCTTTAGTAGCGTTAACTTGATAGGTTCCGGCCGGAAGAGATAGTTTAGTCGATTGCTCCTTCTCTGGACGAGTGTAGACCTTTTTGTTAGTAAAAGTAGTAATCACCTTATTAACATGCGTTAACCGCTTTTCCCAATAAGTATCACTTAGTGAAGCAAGGTAAAGCCCTACTTTCTTATTACGATTCCATTCGTCCCCCATGATACTTAACGGAGGATTAGAATTATTCACAATCCGGGATATTTCCAGCGTAAATCCCGGTCTTTTAAAAGAATAGGTGAACCAATCGGTATACCCTGACCCTTTTTGATTACGAGTATGTGGCACGATACTGTAGCCAGTTATACCATGTAAAGTTTTTGCTAGAGAAAGATCTCGCTTGTACTGGCTTCCGGTTTGTTTATAGCCCCAATATAAAATATGACCGCTGGAATGATAGGATACTTCTACCTCTGGATTCACCCATTTTGTAAAATTATACATCGCTTTTGCTTCAGGAGCTTCAAGCGGACGCGAGCCAGAGTAGTTCATATACCATCTGTGTTTGATAGATCCTTTATACCAGCCGCCTGGATATTGACGATTTAAATCGATTCCTTGGGCGTTTGCCTTCCATCTTTTAAAATTCGTGCTTCCACCATTCATGGAGATCAATGATTTCCGCACCTTTTGCGGAAAGGCTTTTACTCCCTTTTGCTGTAGTGTAACGCCATCCGGATTCACCATTGGCACAAACCATATGGATGTTTGATCTAACACCTTTTTCGCGGAATAACCTGAAATATTTGTATTTTTCGTATATGCCTCCGCATATTGCTCGATCATTTCCATCGTTAAGTTTGTAGTCGGCCACTCTCTCGCATGGTGCGCCGCATTGATCAACAACGTAGCATCGCCCTTTCCAAGCTTAACTGCCCAAATAGTACGTCCATAGGGGGTTTTACCGATGGATCGGACAGTAATAAGGGAAGGGTATTTCTTTGCTAAAAGCTGAACATCCTTCGTTAATTGTTCATACGTATACATCTTTTTCGAATTTACAATTGCTGCCTGCGCCTTTGGAGTTGGAAAGAATCCAAGCAAAAGAACGCATACCACAACCCAAGCTAATTTCCTCATTTCCCCACCTCTTGCTGTTATTAATCTATTAGTTTTGTGAAATTAGTACTTTATGATTATATCACGGAATGCGCAATAAGAAGCTGGGTTTTTTGGAGAAAAATTGGAATTTTAGTAGGGGAAAAGTGGAATATAGTGCTTGGAGGCCATTTTTTATTTATTCTAATCTCCCCAATAGATGCATATCACTATTATCATATTACGGTGTTTTTATATTGGGATATGGTAAAAAAGAACGATTTTCCAAATGATGCAAAGGTCTCAATTTAAATCAATTATTAAAATAATACACCAATTTTTTCCTAAACATGATATATTTTCAAAAGGCAAATAAAAAAGGGGGAAATAAGATGAAAAAATGGGTAGCTTGCCTAATAACTGCAGTTCTTCTTCTTGGAATTTCAACAATGGGAATAGGTACAGCAACTAAAGTAGAAGCAGCAACCGTTAATAAACAATTGAATGATAAAATAAAAACCGAATTCTACTTTATGAAAGCTTATACTGCAAACAAATCAAATGACGAAGGAAAAAAACTCACTTTAAAAGCGTTAGCACAATACAATAAAGATAAAAGCTCCATTGGGAAATTGAATTTAACGCCAGATGCAAAGACGTATCTTGACACCATATTAAATACTACACAAAAGGTTATTGATAGCGTTAATGAAAGAAAAGCATATGATAATAAGAAAGCAAACGATAAGCTTTTAAAGATATATAATGATAAAAAACTAAGCCGCTCCAAAAAGAACAGTGAATTCAATACCGCTTATAAAAAGGGATACAAGGACTATTTAAGCTGGACAATGGATGATATTGTTCTAACACAGGAAACCATTTTCATAGAACTGTTGTTAGAAGACGGAAACAACTTAATCGAGAAGGAAGAGCTGGAGCTATGGCATTCATATATTGCCGCATTATCTGCACAAAACATGCAAAAATACTTTTATAATGATCTAATCAAACGGGAAAAACAGTTTGATAAGAAATACTCTTCCCTTTTAAAAAAATACAGCAAAAGTAAAGATATGAAAACAAGACTTACTTTCTATAAAAATGAATATAACAAAACGAAGAAGGCTATTGAAATACATGCCTTTGGCAAAAAAGCGATTGATAAGGTTAACTTAGAAACCTACTTAGACAGTGAACAAGAGCTATCCGAAACTATTAAGTCATTGAAATCTATCAATCAAACTTACTTGCAGGAAATTAAAAGTTTAACTCCACTCGATTTGGATTTGGCAACGGAGCTAAATGAACTTGCCTTGAAAAGACTTTAAAACAATTATTATATCCCCTATGTTCTTCACTTGTGGAGGAACATAGGTTTTTTTTTGGGTCCTTTGGAAAATAAGTTGGTCTCTTAAACAAAAATTTCAAAACTTCAAGCGGAATTTCTGACAATTGAAGCGAAAATTCTACTGCTTTTGGGAATTTTTCAGCTGCTCTAAGCAATGATTCTAACGTATTCGCAGTTAATAATTATTTTCCAGTAGAACTTTGTCAACTCACTAATCTATATTGTATTCTCGCGAAAATTGATCTTATTCTTGCCATTTCAAGTGATAGTCTAACGAGTAATTTCGCTTTTCCTGCTAAATCGGATATTATTTCCTCCATACTCCGGCATCATTCCTCCGTTTAGGATGTTATTCTCGCCATACTAACGGTATAATCCTGCCATTTCCGATGTTATTCCGCCATACTCCGGCATAATCCCGCCATTTTGGATCATAATCCCGCCAAATCAAACAATAATTCCGCCGAACTTTACTATAATCCCGCCAATCCCACGAATTTCCTTTGTTGTTTGTTTTGAATAAAAATACTATAAAATCAAAAACTATTATCATAAATTTATAATGATAGACATCTATCAGTTCTACTTTGCTTTTCATCACATGATAGTTTTCCATTTAAGCTTTCATAACCTCCTTTGGATACAGTATTCTACATATTTCTCTCCAAATTATAATAAACGCAAATTCACCGAATATTTTTAATAGAATTGAATTCATGCTTTTTTTGCTGTCGTATTATAGGAAAACCTCAAAATCTTTTAGGAAAAAACTCACTTTCCCGTATTTTCCCCTCTAAATATGTCAAAATGACAATTCGATAGAATACATTTTTTTCAGGTAGAGTGGACTTAACCCGGGAATACATGACAAAAGGCGCCTTTTGTGAAAGGCATGTCGAATGGAAGATTTTCAGTATGTATTCAAAGAATTTGAGGCGATGATTCATCATATTTTGCATTCCTTGCATATTTACAAAAACTATGACGAATTTTTTCAAATAGGATTAATAGCTTTGTGGGAGGCAAGAAGAAAATTCGATCCGAGCAAGGGGGCATTTTCAAGCTATGCGTATATGACGATTAAAGGTAGGGTGCTTAGCGAGATGAAAAAATCAGCGATTATCGATGACCGCCAGCTATATCCGAAGGAGGAATTCTGGGATTATCAACAGGAAGAATGTGCGGTGGAGCCTTTAGAAATAGAGACTTTACTAGCATATTGTACGGGACTAACGAAAAATCAAATAAAATGGGTGGTTGCCACATTTTATTTAGGTATGAGTGTTGCAGAGATTGCGACTTATGAAGAGGTATCGGAGTCGGCGGTGAAGAAATGGAAACGGGGGGCGATGGAGAAGATTCGGGTAAGGGTTCTGAATGGATCTATTCATGCGTGAAAAGAGTTGTGAAAACGAAATCGAACGGACACACAATCTGATATTGTACCCATATAGTAGACAGTTTTAGAAAACCGCACTCTTGAAAACCATGTTATAGTTTTTTTGTGGGGAAAGGGGAACGGTTTATATGAAAGCAAAAAAAATATATCCATACGAGTTAAAAAAACAGGTAGTAGAGGAATACATGGAGGGAAACTCCGCAAGTGAGTTGGGGGAAAAGTATGATGTGGATCGTAGACGAGTTCATGATTGGGTAAAGAGAGTAAAAGCAGGAGGGTTTCAAGCCTTAGTGGATAGTAGAGGAATAAAAAGCAAAGGCAAAAGAAAAAAAGAGGAAGAATCCCTACAAGAGAAATATGAGAAACTTCAGTTGGAGAACATGTATTTAAAAAAGTTATTGGATCTAAAAAGGGGGTGAATGACAAAGAAGTACATTTTGCTTTTATACATGCAAACTCCAAACAATATCCGATATCTAAATTAGTCACCATAACAGAAGTATCTCGGGCTGGGTACTATAAATGGGTAAAAAGATTAGGGAATAATGAGCAAGATAAAAAGGATGAAGAATTACTACCTTTTATATTTAAGATATATAAAGAAAGTAAGGGTACCTATGGAAGAAAGCGAATGAAGATAGCCTTAGAAAATGAGTATCATTTAAAAGTAAATGAGAAGCGCATCTCCAGAATGATGAGGAAGTATGGAATATATTGCAAGATTAGAAGGAAACGCTTTAAGAATAGGCCACAACCACATGGGGAATTTTCCAATATATTAAATAGAAATTTTAAAGCAATAAAGCCTGGAATTAAATTATCGATTGATATTAGTTATATGGAGGTAAAAAAAGGATCACAACGCTGGGTTTATGTATGTGCTATAAAAGATTTATTCAATGGGGAGATTATTGCCTATTCTGTTGGCACAAGTCAAGAGATGAAATTAGTGTATAGAGCATTAGATACCCTAAAAAAGAAAGGGTTTGTGAAAGGAGCACTTTTGCACAGTGATCAAGGCGTCCAATTCACAAACCGTGGCTACATTAAGCGTTTGAAAGACATGGGGATTACCCAGTCTATGTCCCGCAGAGGCAACTGCTGGGACAATGCTTGCATCGAAAACTTCTTTGGTCACATGAAGTGTGAAATGAACCATTTCAGCCAACCTGAAACAGTTCTAGAAGTTTACGAAGCTGTAGAATCATTCATTAATTATTATAACAATAATCGTATACAAACAAAACTTAAAATGAGTCCTGTTCAATATCGATTAAATGCAGGATAATTGTGCGGTTTTTAGTTTGTCTACTTGACGGGTACATGTTCAATCCGCTATCTGTGACAAAATGATGGTATTCAGGATTTTACTCGTTCCGCAAATAAGCAGCATTTTGGTGTGTATTGAGGCAAATATAACGGACCCAGGGTCCTCCAACATCGCTTAAATAGCGGATTTTATCAAAATTACGGAACCACTGTCCTATAAAATCATTCCATAATAAAAAACACATGGAATTTGAACTGCACCTCCAATTGGGTGCAGTTCAATCCCATGTTCTTCCCTTCTCGTTGTTTTATTTCGTTGATGCGAGTATGCTGTTGCTACATTCCCCCTTTCAATGCAGGAGGACGAATTTCGTGATTCCAAATGCAAAACAAGAAATCCGTCCCTTTTTGTCTCCTACTTTATTTTCATCATGCGTTGATATTTGCGTTGTACACTTATTTTTGACCGTGACAATCTCTGCGCTACTTCGTTGAGTGAATATCCTGATAAAACCATCATTTCCAGTTCTCTTTCTTCCTTCACACTCCAAACTTTATAATGCTCCTCTTTTTTACTATTTCTTTCTTGTTTTACCCATTCTGGCTCAGGAGCGATGGCATTATATTCAATCTTCGAAAAATCTACTTTTCCGCGGTTTCTGTCGGCCCAATCCCAAAAATCTATTGGGTCGATGAAATAAAAGCTTTTCGTCGATCTTGTTACCTTTTTGGTATACTTTAAGCCATGTCTTTTCATCCACCCCAATATCGTATTTCGATCAACGGAGAGTAATTGTGCCAACTGATGAGTGGATAGATGCCCTGTTTGATTTTTTGTGTAACCAATTCCCATTCTCTTCATTTTGCTTAAAATGGAACCCTCAGATCGATCTAGCTTTCCAGAGATTGTTTCGATTTTCATTCTTCCCACATTTTCTTTTAAAAAGCGAATTTCTTCTTCTGTCCAACTTCTCCTAGTCATAACATTCCTCATATCCTTTGCAAGGTCGTCTTATAATCGATGCGGCTTCGCAATAAAGTATCCCTGAAGAAGTGGAACACCTAGTTGCTTTGCTGTTAAAAAGTCATCATTTGTTTCAATTCCCTCTAAAACCACTACCATTTCTTTAAAGGAATTGGAAACGAAATAACCGACGTGTTTCTGCTTTTCTAAAGAATCGGATAAGTTCTGTGAACAGGATCTATCCAACTTTGTGAAATCAGGGACATATTGGCGAATTTTTCTTATGGATGACGAAGTATAGGTTAAATCATCATAGGCAATCAAAAAGCCACTATCCCGCAGGAAAGATAATCGATTTCTAAAAGATGGCTCCTCCCAATAATGCTCTTCTGCAGGATCTTCATTAATCTCAAACACTACTTTGCTCTTGATTTCTTCATAAATCCGTAATAGTCCATCAATAAATTCAGGGAAATCTGGATGAATAATAGTAGAAGGAAAAACATTCACAAAAAGTAAATATTTATCTAAATGACCGTACGGATATTCTTTAATAGCATTCGATATGGATGCAGTATCCAATTTATATAAAAGCCCCATATTACGAGCTACGTCAAAAAGCATTAAAGGATCCATAAACGGTTTTGTTCTAATAAATGCCTCGTAGGCAAAGATGGTATCTTTCGAAGTATTCCAAAGAGGTTGAAACTCATTGTAAAATAAGCGATCTTTTATTAAACGCTGTATAGCAGGCTGATCTAATTCCATTCTTCATTTAACTCCTTCAGTTTTTTCGCTCTTTCCGGCTCCAAAACACTATGTATCTATTTAAAAAATTTTCACGAATACTATAATAATAATTGTGACTATTGTACTAATAAAAAAGCAATACTAATAAAGTAGTTTTTTACACACAAAGAAGATTATAACAACTAGAATGAAATTTTCAACATTTATCGTCATAAAAACACAAAAAACTTCATAATTCGTGTTACATTTATCCCGTTTTCGTCATAATTCTGTATAATGAAATATGCTTAAATATATCATTGGAAGCAGGAACTAACATGAATCGACAAATACCAAGACATAATGCCACCGGAGGAAAAATTAGAGAAGCTCGAAAAGCAAGAGGAATGACCCTAGAGGAATTAGCAAAGGGAATCTGCTCTTTAGGGAAATTGAGTCAAATCGAAAATGGGCACAGACCCGTAACGAATGAAGAGCTAGTAAAATTGAGTGAACGGTTAAATTTCCCGATCTTTCATTTTTCCGACCCAGACATAGATGAAAAGATAAAAGAGCTTGATTATAGAAAACAAAAAATTGGAGATTTGCTCGGATTGCAGCATTGGAAGGCTGTAAAAAGAGAATTAACCCTATTTAAAAGCAAAATACAAGAATATGATGTTTCCACAAGAATGATTGATTTTTATTATTTATCCGGTATCTTTTCTTTAAAATTATCTCATTACGAAGAAGCAAGTAATTTTTTAAACAAAGTCCATCAAGAACCTGACAATAAGTATAATTTGAAGCTGAAAATGAAATCTTATAATGCCTTGGCCAGCATGTTTTTTTCACAGAAGAGAGTAACAAAAAGTACTGAAATACTGATGAAAGCATTAGACATCTCAAAGGAAAATCCAACCATTTTGAAGGAGGAAAGAGATAATATATACTTTAATCTTTCCATCGTTTATTTATATATTGGAGCTTTTAATCAAGCGTTATTCTATATCAATCAAATCAACCATTATATTATTTATCCATTGGAAACAGATTACATGAAACTTCTAATTCAATTTTCTAGTGGAGAAACTGCAAATACTATAAAGAGTGAATTACTTTCATACAGGGAAAAACTCGATCAAACAAAAGATCCAACAAATATTCTGCGTGGCTGGGCCCTTACTACTTACTCATTAATAAAAGCGACACCAAATGAATACAACTTTAATAAATGGAGGGATACATTTATAAAGGATATGTGTACCATAACCGAGGTTCCTCACCTTCAAGAACAAGCATTAGCAATATATCAGCTAGCCATTCGAGGCTGTTTGTTCCAAAATATCGAAAAATCCTTTGTCAAAATGCTATTGGACAAAACCAAATCCCTCCTACCTAAGGTGTCTAATAACTTATTAAAAGCCAGAAATTTATATCTGGAAGGAATCTTTCAAAGCCAATCTGGTATCCATTCAGTTGATCTATTAGAGGAGGCGCTTTCCTTCCTAGGTGCTGACTATGATGGACTGCTTAAAGCAGATATTCTTTATGAAATAAGCAAACAAATAGAGCCAAGTAGTCAAACTCCTGCAGTACTTGCATTGGAATTGTACCACCAGCACCAAAAAAATAATTACCTGTTCAACCAATTCTATGAATTGATATTGCCTAACTTTAAATATTGATTGGGTCTTTTTCTCGAGATGAAATAAGCAGTTTGGGAGGACTCACATTCCGTTATCTATGACAAATAGAGGGTCTTCACGATTTTGTAGGACAACGTTCCGTTATTTAGCTATTATGGATGCTATTTGGCCTGAGATTAAGCAAATAGCGGAACCATGGTCCATAAACATCATTAATATAGCTATTTTTATAAAAATAACGGAACGAGTGTCCTCTATTAAAATCGTATATTACGAACAATCGCATAGAAAGCTAGTTATACTTTAAATGTTCCGATTAGCTGCTGTAATTCCTCGGCCATTTTAGCTAAGGAGGAAGCAGAAGCGGAGATTTCTTCCATCGAGGCCAATTGCTCCTCAGATGCAGAAGAGATATTTTGTGTTTCTATAGATACGTTTTGAGATTCCTTAGAAATCGTATCTATTGAGTGAACTACTTGTGTGGAACTTGCCGACATTTGCTCAGAAGCACCGGAAATTTCTTGTATCTGAGAAGCAACTTGATCAACAGAGCTCTTAATTTCCTCAAATAATCTTCCTGCTGTATCAACTAATTGGGTACCTTGATTAACTTCTCTTGTTCCGGCTTCCATTTGTTGAACTGCTTCCGATGTATAGTCTTGAATATTCGTAATTAATTGGGTAATTTGCTTCGCCGATTCAGACGACTGTTCCGCTAATGTACGGACCTCTTCTGCTACGACTGCAAATCCTTTTCCATTTTCCCCTGCCCTCGCAGCCTCTATTGCTGCATTAAGTGCTAAGAGGTTCGTCTGAGATGCTATATTCGTTATCACTTCAATAATATTTCCAATCTCTTTGGAATGCTCATCCATCACACGAACTACTTGAGCTAGTTTAGTCATGGTAGAATTGACGGAATCCATTTGTTTTACAGCAAGCTGAATGGCTTTGTTCCCTTCCATCGCTTTTTCCGACGCTTGAACGGACACATTGGAGGTCACTTTTCCATTTTCGGCAATCTCATGAATATCGGTTGACATTTCATTCATAGATTCAACACCTTCATGCACGCTCTCCAATTGTTTTTCGGAGCTTACTGCCATTTCTTGTATCGTAAAGGTTATCATTTCCGTTGCCTTACTAGTTTGTTCCGCGCTGGCAGTCAACTCTTCAGATGCGGAAGCTACTTGTTCAGCACTTAGGCTCACTTTGCTAACTAAAAGACGAAGATTTTCCTTCATTTGATTAAATGCTGCTGCCAAAATGCCTATTTCATCTGTATTTTTCACTTGAATATCATCTGGAGTTAAATCACCATGAGCAATTTGCTCTGCTACTTTTACTACCTTTACGATAGGCTTGGATATTTTTCCAGACATAATTACCCCAATTACAATGGACAGCAGAAATGCAATAATACTAATTATCGTAACAATCAGGACTGCAGCATTAACCATTTTCGAATTGCTCTCGCTGCCTTCATTCATTAATTTTTGCTGTTCATTCGCCATTTCATCCGATATTGGTGCCATTTTTTTACCTATCGGAAGTAATTCGCGTTCATAAAAATAAAGGATATCCTCCGGCTTCTTATTTTCCTGCACCAATTGGAATAATTGTTCATATTTTTGATTCATCTGCTGATTAAGTTCATCCAAATTTCTAAGGCGTTGTTTATCTACATCCCTTTTAGTCAATTTAATCGTACTTTTAATCAACTTTGCCGTGTTTTCATTTGCCGAATTTAATTCCATTTTATATTGCATATCGTTTTTGATTAAGTAGCCTCGCAGATTACTGAGTTGTTTTTCCGTTTCAACTTGTATTTTCTGTGCATTCGTTAAAACAACAGCCCGACGGTTAATTAGATCGGTATCTGAATCATCTATTTTATGAAGATAGTAAATAGAAATGCTGCTGGCTATACCCAATAGAATAGCAATACTTAAAAATGATAAAATTAGCTTTTTACTTATAGTTAATTTCATTATAAACACCCCTGTTAATGATCTTTCTCTATTCATTTACTTTACGTTTCCGTAGCCGTTAATGGGTTCGCTCATTAATTGGTAAGATTATTTCTACGGTAGTCCCTTCCCCAGGTTTACTTGCAAAATTAATTTTACCCTTGTGCTCCCCAATGATTTTATGACAAACCATTATGCCTAAACCAGTTCCCTTTTCCTTCGTGCTATAAAATGGCTCTGCAATTCTCATCAAACGGTCCTCCGTGATGCCGCATCCATTATCAATAAAACGGAAGATAACTTGATCCGTTTCAAGCTTCTTAGCCTGAATGGTAATGCTTCCCCCTCCAGATATAGCATCCAAGGAATTATAAAGAATATTGATAAAAACTTGTTTGATCTGGCGATAGTCACCATAAATGAATGGCATTTCCGGTTCTATTTCTTGTATTATGTCCACATTTTTTAAAATTGTTTGTGTTTCAATCAATCTAACAACCTTTTGCAATAGTGCATAAACATCTACTTTTGATAAATTCATTGGCTGTGGTTTGGAAAAAGACAGGAATTCATTGATAATCACTTCGATATCATTAATTTCAGACAAGGCAATATCAATATAGGAACGTGGCATAGTTGCTTCATTCCGCATCATTTGCAGAAACCCCTTTATAGAAGTAAGTGGATTCCTAATTTCATGTGCAATACCTGCTGCTAGCTGGCCCACAACCGATAAAGTACCAGTCTTCTGGATAAATTCATCTGTTTTCTTACGCTCTGAAATATCGCGTCCTACGACAACGAAATAGTCAACTTCGCCATGTTCCCCCAGCACCGGATTTAGCTGTGCTTCAATATGCATCCAATGACCGTTTACATGTTTAACACGAAACTCGATTTGACCAGGTTTTTTACTTGAAATAATTTGAGTAAATCTTTGCTGTAGAAGTGGAATATCATCTAGATGGACCCAGTCATAGTCCAAATTGTCATTATTCAATTCTGGAGAAAATCCCAATACTATTTTATGGGACGGGGATGCATAAGTTATTCTTCCATTTACATCACAGACACTAACTAAGTCTTTCATATTTTCTGCAATGAGACGGTGCGTAAATTCACTTTGCTTTAACGCTTTCTCTACATTCCTTTTTTCCGTAATATCAATGCCAGAACCAATTACTTCTACTACTTGTCCACCTCTTTGTATTGGACGCAACGAAGCAATATAATAAATTCCGTTTATTTCACTTTCAAAGCTTACTTTATCCTCGCCATCCCAGGCTCTTTGATAAAATTCAATCATTTCTGCGGCAATATTATCTGGAAGAAAGTCTGCTAACTCTTTTCCGATAATTTGTTCCGGTAATAGCCCCATCCGATTAAGTAATTCACCATCCCAAATAGTATGAATAAATTTGTCTTCCTTTTTGATAAACTTAAAAATCATTCCTTGCTGATTTCTAATCGTATCCACTAATTCTTGTCGGGCAATTTGCAATGCCTCTTCCATCCACTTCTGATTCGATAGTTCTTTCGGAATACCGTTTTGAGCGATGAATTGTTCAATCTCCTCATACCTTTGGACAATTTCATCAGGAGGGATGGGTTTACTAAATAAATAACCTTGCCCCTCATTACATACATTTCTTTGAAGTAAAACAAGATGCTCAATGGTTTCGATGCCTTCAGCAACAACAGTAAGTTTTAGTTGATGGGCCATTGCAATAATGGTTTTGACAATCGTTGCATCATCGCTATCCTCGGTACAATTTTTGATAAATGATTGATCAATCTTTAATTTATTTATCGGAAGTTCCTTTAAATGAAGAAGTGAACTATACCCGGTTCCAAAATCATCCAGACTAACTTTTACTCCTAAGCCCCTTAATTTCTTCAGAACAGTGATTCCATGTTGAATATCCATCAACATACTTTCTGTCACTTCTAGCTCCAAAAATTCTGGTTGTAGCCCCGTTTCCTCTATTATATTGCGAACCATTTCCGTTAAATTCGGTTGGTAGAACTGCCGAACTGAAAGATTCACGGATATCACAATGGGTGGAAGACCAGCCTTCTGCCAAATCTTATTTTGCATACATGCCGTTCGCAATACCCATTCTCCAATCGGTAGAATAAGCCCTGTATCCTCCGCAAGTGGAATAAATTCATCTGGGGTTATGACCCCTTTCTCAGGATGCTTCCAACGAAGCAACGCCTCCACCCCAACTATTTTCCCAGAGCTGAGACAAAGCTTCGGCTGATAAAGTAAGAATAGCTCCTCTCGCTCTAAAGCATTTCGAAGTTCATTCTTTAACTCTTCCACCCTTTGGTTTTCTGGATTCTTTAAAGATAAAGCCTGCTTCCTGCGCATGATAAAATACATGCTTATAATCACAATGAAAAATACTACAATCACAATACTTATATCTACTTTTATTCCCATGGTTTACGCCCCAATATATGACTTGCACCCTTTCCTATATAAACTAGCATTTATGTAAACAGAGATGTATTTGAATTAAATCATCGTGTGAAATATTGCACATTCCTAATGTAAAATTAGTGAAAAGCAACTATATAATACCACATAAAGCGATAACATATTACAATTTTTCCATTTTTTCGAGTTTTTTTGACAAAATGCTGTGTTTTTTAATATAATTCTGTCAATATTTGTAGAATTAATTGTAGTAAATTAATAGACACTGTCTTAACTTCTTTGAAATGGCAGACATTTCGAAAGAAGTAAATGAAAAACTATAGGGACTAACTTAATTTTTGTTTTAAAAATGTGAAAAATTGTTGAGCCTACTTTGATATTAGATTTATAGAGTGGAGGAACAGATCAGTAAAAATGAAAAAAACGCGAGAACCATCCCCACGTTTCATTTTGATACTATTTTTCTGTTTAACCAGCTACTTAATTGCTTTTCCTGATTTGGCAGTAATTCTGCAAATTCGATTCCGTATGTTACATTTTCATTATTTAAATGATCTTGTCTACGAACAATTTTGCCCTTTACAGAAAATACTAAGTGGTCTAGTTGAAAACTAATAAGGATGTTAATATCAGACCGTACCGGTAATTCATAATCACTTGAAAATTTCATTCCAGATAAGCTTATATCCTCTATATATCCCTCAATTGTTTTATCCTTGAGCTTCTCATACTTCGGATTTCCAAAGTGGTTAAATTTAATAATACAATAAAGATTATCTACTTCCACTCGAAAGTTTTTCCGTTTATTAATAAACGGTTGAGGTATCATTGCTTCTTCCATTTGATCAAGGCTGAGATCTACTTGATCCATCTTTTTATTCTTATTATTTATGAAAATAATAAATAGGATAATGATGAAACTACAAAATAAGAGAATGAATGCCAACAAAAGCATAAGCATATCCAATTGTATCACCTCACACCTTTTAGTAATGGTGCAGGTCTTCTGAGAGAAAACCCCTCTACAAATTGGACCATAATTTTATTTATTCCAAGTATTATCTGTTGACTTAAAACCCATTTTTCGTTAATAATCTTATTTACTAAGGCGTGAAATAATGAAATTATTAATGTTGTCGGAAAAACATTGAAAAAAGTTGTTTCATTACTTAGCGTATGGCCTACTTCGTTGTAGGTTTTCAAAGCTTTATGGACAGACCGCGAATCTAGTTCATAAGGCTTTTTTTTCTTGATTGGTTTAGTAAAAGTGATTTCCGGTTCAAATAACTCTTCGGATTGAAGAAGTTCTTTATACCTCACTACTTCCCGATCTTGTATATCAAAAATAGGTTGAAAGTGATGAAAGAATTCGATTTTGATTACGCTGCTTAAAATCAACCACTTCTTACCCCCTTTTTTCCAAATTAAAAAACACAATCCAAAAGAATGGGATTGTGTTTGTTTGTTGCCCCCACTCATTCGGTAACTCAGCCACCATAGCGTTTGCTTTAGGTCTGAAGCTTTGCGCCCTTATTTTTCAATAAGTTTGCCATTATCGTGTACAGGTATCTTCTACTATTTATTTCGAGGATTATACTATCAAAAAATATGACAAAAGTCTACAATGTTTTTACAAAATTAAGAAAACACTAGACTATTATCCTATTTGATTCTCTGTTACTTTTTTACTATGAATAAGATAATAATTTCTTTCTTAAATAAAGAAATGTGTGTCGTTTTAGTAGAACATACATCGGTAATTTCACTTTTTATATATCGTAACTTTCTTTCTTTAAAATATAAAAACGGTTCTCTTGCTTCTGTTCAAGAAACAAGAGAACCGTCCAATAATTACTTAATTTCCTTCGTCTTAACAAGAGTGTTAACCTTGAAATCACCAAATTCATCCACTTTAATCTTATAGTCTGATTTAAAAGCTCGGAATTCGTTCTCCTCTTTTTCTGGAGAGTAGATATTAAACTCTTCATAGGTAAAGACTTCAAAGGTGTTCGCATCGAGTATCTTATAATCAGTTACCTCTAGTTTTAGCTTTTCTTCCGTAATTCCTTTGTCGTAAAGATATTTTACATAATCCTTTGATTCCTTGTATACCGGACCATCGGGATCAATTTTATCCGAAACGTAGGAAAAGTCTCCGTTATTAACGGCAGAAACACTATCATATAAATAATCGTTCAAAAATTCTTCCAACGCATACTTAGGATCCTCAATTTTCTCTGTTGCAGACTCTTCAAAGGATAGATCAATATCATCACCGCTAGTAACAGTAACGACCTGAGACTTTTTCATACCAGTTGGAAATTCCCTTTGGGCATACATTTTGATAGATCCATCTATTGATAATGGTCCGATACTTTGTGCCTGATCGACCGTCATTCCAGTATCCTTATCATTGATGTAAAGTTCTGCATCACCGTAATTAGAATATACGTCTACATATGCACCATCAAAGGTTAGCTGGTAATCCACAACATTATCACTTGCCTCAGAAAAGTCCACTTTTTCCTTTGTTTTAAAGGTGGAATACTCTCCTTTACTTTCCGCTTCCACTTCTAAGCTGCCTGGAAGTGTTTTCGTAAGCTCTACCTTTTCATCTTCATTCTTAAGCGTTTTAAACTTTTTCCCTTTAATATAAACGGTTGTATCCGGATATTCGGAAGAAATATTAACATCAAATGGTATGACTTTTACTACATATTGATTAAAGAGTCCCCATTTTTTGGAGGATTTCTTTTGTAAAATGAATAAATCATTTCCGTATTGATCCTGGATAGGATGCATTCTTTTATAGCCTTTAATTTGTTGGCTTTGCATTTCAAGCTGCCTTTCTAATGCAGGGAAATCATTTTCCTTTGTCAAATAGGAAATATAGCCATCCAAATCCTCTTGCTTCACGAGAATATCTGTTTGTCCATCATTAATCATTTTCGCTAACGTTTTCGTATCTTTTGCTTTTACAGCATGCTCAAACTTGCTGACTACCTTCTCCGGTTTGAATTGAACCGAAAAGAAAATAAATGCGCCAATGATTGCAACGATAAGAACTGCAGCTGGAATAATATAATACCAAGCTTTTTTCGATATACTATACGACTTTTGCACACGAGTAGGCGATGCTTCTACAGGGGCTGCTTCCGTATTTTTCGTTCCACATTCTTTACAAAAAGATTGTCCTGGGACTAACTTGCTTCCACAATTTTTACAAAAACTCATTTTCCTATCTCCCTCTAATTATTCTTGATAATTTTCCGTAAAAATGCTCCACCATAGGATATTAAAAAGGAGAATAGGAAGCTTCGAATAAACATCCCAAACGGATGGAAGCCAAAAAATAAGAATTGTGACTTGCTAGGCAAGCCTGTACCGCTAAATGATAATCCCATTTCCATATTCGTATATCCTGCTGCAATGCTCATAAATAAGGAGTAAACGAGTGCGAATAGAACAATGGACTTCCAGCTGAAAGATGCTGACTTCGCCATTCGGAATCCCGCATATAAGAACAATGCTATTGGAATAATAATCGCTAATTTCAAATAAAGGTCAATATTATGAGTGCTTAAAGCATTTTCTAACATCCAATAATCTTGATCCGCTGCACCAGTTCCTTTGAATCCGGAGAATATTTGATAGGTGAGTGTACCATTATCCCCGCCAATATTAGTACCGAAGCTTAAAGGTGCTATATGAAGAAGCGACCAAATATATAATCCAAATTGCAAGCCCAGTGTTAAATAATAAAATACTTTCATTTTGCTTACAGTAAGAAAGTCTATATGCTGCTCAAGATAGTCAAACACATTATACTTGGCTCCCCATATACTTAAACCAATAATACAGACTAGTGCACACAATCCAAATCCTCTGTAAAAGACGGCAAACCCTTGATGAAATGCCTGTCCATAGGTAGAAATTTCCCTAAGATTACCGGTTGTTCGTTTGAAATTAACAGAAAATAGAATTCCTAAGAAGCTGAAGAACACCCCAAATAACAAGCTAGTAATAAGAACACCAAAGAATGAGTAATTTACTCCTAAGTGGAAGGACATATGGAGGCCATCCTCCGAAATGCTCATTTTCTTTGAAAAACCGCTGAATAATGAAAAGATAGAAAGAATAATGGCATAGCATATTCCGATACTAAGAGCTTGATAGAGTTTTTCCGTTATGGTTTTTGTTACTTTTTGTCTTCCTATATATAGACCGGCAATAAATAATCCTAAAAACGGTCCTATTATGTAAATCAACATTCCAATACCAATTTTTACACTGCCGTTAAAATGGCCAACATCTAAGATACTACTACCTTGAACCTTTGCAACAATTTTTGGTATTTGCAGGTGCTCTGCCATGACAAAATCAGTAAACCCAACAATGGAATCCAGTTTCGGCAAGTCCGTATCTGTATTGTATTCCAATTCGGACATCATATCCGAAAGCTCCATCCCTTGCATTCCTTCGCTCATTAAGTTATTCATAATGGATTTCGCACCAAGCATTAACACCAATGCAAAAATAACTACCACTCCAAGAGCGATTGCTGTAGAAATCAACGAATTCTTTATATCCAAAGGAAATGAAAGAAGTTTGCGAGCAGCTGGGACATTAATTTCTGTTGTTTTTGTCCATGAGATATCGCTTAAACCGCCACGTGTCTGTACTTTCGTTGTTACTAAAGATTGCCCGCATGAGGAACAATACAAATCTTCATTACTTGTTTTTGTACCACATGACGAACAAAAAACTCCACCATTCGGGTGGATATCCATCTTCATATCTTGTTTTCTTAACAATGTTCCATCATTTGAGCAATACATATCATGCTTCCCATTTAAATGTCCACATGTATTACAATACATAACTATGTTTCCCCCCGTATATTAAATGGCGCTTCCCTATCCTTATTGCTTTTCATTATGAAATGGCTGTTTGAAAGTGTAATAACCAAAAGATATGTTTCATCCTACAACATATAATGAAAAAGAGACTTACTTAACAACCTTCATACCGCAGCATTTACAGAAATTCGAAGCAGCTGGGATTTCTTCCTCGCATGATTGGCAAACGATAGTTGGGCCAGATTCCACTTCTTTTTGAATCTCCACCTTTGTACCGCACCCACCGCAAAACTTGTCATTTTCACTAATAGTGGCACCACATTGACATTTATAGGAGGTTGGATTCTTTTTGCTTTGCAGCTCCATACTTTTTTGAGCATTGAAGATTATTTTATCTAAACCGATAATGGATTGTGTGAGCTCCTGTAACTCTGGATTATGTAGTTCACCGTCACGATGAATTCTATAAACTGTCTCCCCTAATTGCTGGATTAGTTCCGCACGCTTTGTAGCAGTTTCCTGTACTACTTTTTTCAATTGACTAATTTCCTGTGCTGTTTGCAGCATTTGCTTTCCCTGCTGTAAACTGTCTTGGAGAATATTAATTCCTCCACCCAATTTCGTTTGTAAATCGCTCATAATGTCCCCTCCGACAAAGAAATACCCTTTTCTTTCCAATTGAATTCCATGAATTTGGCGACCAAAATTCGGTCGCCTCCTCGTAAAATATAAAATAATTGCATTATTAATTCTTACAGGTTTCCTAATACAGCAATACCCATCCAGAATAAAATTTTCATTACAATTGCAATAACACCAAGGATGATACCTGCAATGGACATACCTTTTTTAATAGGTTTCTTGATTCCAACAGCTCCAAAGATGATCGCCAAAGCGCCAATCACATATGGTAAAAATGGAATAAGATTTAAAACAACACCAACAATCCCTAATACTAATGAGGCAACTGCTAATCCATTACCTTCGGGCTTCTGTACGATAATTGTTTGTTGATTCTCGTTACTCATGTCTTCCCCCCCTTTCCAATATAGACCATTTTCTATTTTCAGGATAAATTACCTACTATATATAAATCTAAGATTTTTACGAATTTGTGTCAACATATTTCGCTAAATTTTTACAAAAAAAGATGATAATTCGATATATTTCTATAACTTTTATCCTATTTGATTCATTAAAATCCCTTTACTCATAAAATTCATTTATATATTATCATTATGCCTTAATACAACTTTATACCTATAAACATATGAAAAAGGTAAACTTTGTAGAAAGAAGAGGATATAGAGGCGCGAATCTAAGGTGCAGTAAGTGTCTAGTTACCATGGTAAAAAAATATGCTAAGGCTATTTGTCATGGCAGTTGCTCTATTATCATTTGGAAAAGGCTGCTAAGCAGAAAAAGGGGCTTATATTAAATAATACGGGGGGAAATTATTTTCAAAAAAATATTATTAATGGCAGTAGCGATTTGTAAGACATATTAGGTGGTTGTTCAGGTGAAAGCAATGCTGCAAATACAGTAAAGGATATGTATAAAACTGCAGAAGAAAATGATACGATGACATTCTCACGCATCTGCTCACTGAATTTGTGCCAATAGAGCTCGTTTTCGTTCCCATTTTCCCACCACTCTATCTTTTTCCGGCACGTTCTGCCTCTGATTGTTCCCGCTCATCCTAGCTATCGTCTTCTTCAGGCACGTTCTGCCTATGATAGTTCCCGTTTTTTTCCACCACATCACAGATTTTGTCCTACAACGCCTCATTTAAAATGCTAATATGACAAAGAATCAATTCTTTCCTATACTAAAAAAATACTTTCTTACCTTTGAACAAAAGCGCGAGGCGACTTACCATCGGCGTATGGATGAGTTGAATTTGAACTGACCATTTCACTTGAAGCTAAACGTATACGTCTTTCCAAAAATTATCCATAAGGTTTCATTTTATTAATTCCTAGTGTAGTAAAAAACAAAACGGCAATGCTCAATAAACAAGAGCGCTGCCGTTTCGTTTATTTATCACTATAGAAACCAGAAGATTTCGCCTCATATATATCAGCAGTTTTTAGCCCTTCCCGATAAAGGATCCAATAGAGAGGTGGTTGTGGTTGTCCTTGTACTTCATCTTTTACAAATAAAACAGTAGAAAGCTGATCTTTAAAACGACCATATATTTTCTTCCAAGCATCTACATGATTTGATCAGGTGATGTCATGATCGTCAGCTCAATCATTTATGTATGTAGTTAAAAATTACTATTTTAGTATAAAATACCTAGTTATTAGTTGTGAAGATTGAAAAAAAGAAAACGGTTCTACTGCTTCTATAAAAGATACAAAAGAACCATTCCCTTGATATTATCCTTTTATCAGCCTTCTTAACCCTCGTCTAATCCTGCTTTCTTTCTTTGGAGGTGTTACAGGTTCCTCTACTACTGGTTCCTCTTCGATTGGAACAATTTCAAATTTGACAGATAATCGACTTTGTTTCGTTCTGTAAATCCTATATAGTCTTTCTCCTTGTTGGTATAGGAACTCAACATTATTCTCATTAAAAACTCTAAAATCTTTTATGAAATAATCATTGGCTGCCCTTACATAGACATTCCCTATCGTTTCTAGGTGATCGAACATATTCTTTGAAAAGCTTATTTCATATACATTAGTGTCTATTTCTCGAACCTCTCCAAAATGAAGCCTAGTCGTTTCCCTTTCCATGATGTAAGAGGAAAATAGTCTTGTATCTTCGCTTTTTTCAACATTAATAATGATTTTAATAATTTCCGTATCCTCTTTGACTTCTTTAATAAATGGCTTCATATTCAATTTTACTTTTGTTTGCGTAATTTTTGGAACACAGTTATCTAAATCGTAAAAAGCTTCCTTCCAATCTTCAATAAAATGTTCATAGCTAAATTTCTGCAATATTTTTGGTGCATTCTTAGACATTTGCTCCCTTAATTCACTATTTTGTAATAAGAGCAACATTTTTTCGGCAAGTTTTTTTACATTGCCATCCTCTACTAAAAAACCATTTTTACCATCTATAATAATATCACGGGGGCCAAAATTAATGTCATATGCAATCACAGGTGTTCCATATGCTAAGCTTTCGGTGATAGCCATGCCGAAGCCTTCCGATTTTGATGTCAGCAATGTAAAGCATGCATTATTGTATATATCCGTTTGATTTTCTGTGAATCCTTTTAAAATAACATTCTTTTGTATGTTCAATTGAGCAATAAGTTCATGGATGGACTCTTCATATTCATCCCCATACCCAAATCCATATATCTCTAATCGAACGTCCGGAACCTTTTTGGCTGCATATGAAATAGCTTTCACCGCATCTTCAATACGCTTTTTATGCTGTAAGCGTGCAGCCACTGTAATTAATTTAGGATTATAATTATCTTTGCCATTCACTGGAGGCTTTTCAACAAAATGAGGTATAACTCGAAATGTATCCCGCTCACCATATAGCGCTCCAACAGAATTTTTTTGACCTTCTGTTAGAAAAATGAACTGATCTAAGTCATCTAAACGAGCAAATAGATTATCCCAGACAGCACTAACAGGGGAACCATACGAGTAAGGTGAAGCATAGTGATTACTGTGGGCAAAAGCGACCTTTCTTACAGCTGGATGTTTGACATTCAAAACTGCAAGATCTAAATTTTTCTTCGGTAAATTAATAAGACGATCTCGAAACTCCGTAAATAATACCGGTGCCGGATCCTTCTCAATTACTTTTTCGAACCAATATGTATAAAAATCGGCAGCATCTGTAAATTCCATATTTACATCAGTAAATAATTGAATCCTTGTCCAATTTCTATCTTCATCCATCCATAGCGATAGGTAGCACTTTCCATTTTTGTCTAAATATCGATGAAGCCTTGCCTTCTTCGTTGTAATATCGTAATAAATCTCTCTTATACACTGCCCATTTGGCAAAAATTCTTCTCTCTTATAAGTAACTCCATATTCATTAATAGAATTCATAAAAATTAATTTATGATTTTCATCAAAGCGTTTATACTTTACATAAAAACCATCTTGATAATACCTGTATGAAGGTAACTCTTGACCCTTTACTTTAAAATGTATAAGGCCCTCTTCTTCTACTTCATGTGTAACAGTGTAATCTCTCTCGTCCTTTGTTGGGTCTTGATCTAGGAAGAAATTAAACACCTTAACATTCGGATGAAGTGCACCCTTTCTTTTCATTTCTTCTACCTCTTGATAAAAATCCCTTTGAAAATAAAGAGTTAACAGATTCACATTCCTATCGGGCATTTGCTCACAAATCATATTCATTCTTGCAATAACAGCCTTCGTAAGCCCAGCCTTCTGCATTCCAATCGTGTTTAATATAAAGTATGGATTCGTTTTGTCCATGCCTTCCATCAAACCCCTCCACTTTTCATTATTATCAATCACTATAGATTATTTACTTGCGTTTTACTTTCTTTCGATAGAGTGAGAAAGTTATATTACTATATAAAAATATACATTAGTTTCTAGATATTTACAAAGATTCCCCATTTATTTGGTTTAGTTAAAAGATTGGGACATTTTTTCTGTTTTTCCGGAACTTAAAAAAGGGGGAGTAAATACATACTCCCCTTTTTTGAGTTATAAATTTCACAATGGAAACAGTGAATTTAATGTCTGATCCCTTGTTCATCCCGTTTTAATAATGAAGGTAACAATATATTGATTTTCCTTATCGTACTATACACAATTAAAGTAGTTCAGCTCTGTATAAAATTAGCATAGCCATTAGCGCAATTTTATATTAATTAATGATATGAGCTCTTTACTTCAGTTTTCCTCATAATGTACACCTAATGTACTTTCCAATTTATCTATTTTCTTTAAAGCAGAATTATACTCATTATTTGCACGATCATATTCATCTTTAATATTTTTGTAATCACTATCTGATAAAAGGTCTTTAATTATTTGAATCTGGAGGTTTGCCGATTCATTTAATTCATTCACAGCTGATGATAGTAGATCCTGATAGCTTGGATTAAATCTTTGCTTATATTTCTGAGTATTTTCTTGAAGGATCGAAATAATTGTTGTTCTTGCCAACAAAAAGCCCTGCAGAGATACTCACTCTCTACAGGGCGGTTTAATATTCGGCATTTTGCTCATGGTGCCCTGCACCATTACTTACCCGTGATAGTCTCCTGTTTTTACATTAACAGTAACAACATATTGGTCTTCTCCATCCACTTCCGTATATACACTGTAGTATCCTTCATTATTAATTACGTCGGACTTTTCATATGTAATATTATCCAAGGAATCTATATAACCATTTTCCAGCAGATCTTCTTCAAATTTCTCCTTTACTCCGGGAGCCCATTCATATGCATTTTCGGAATAATCGGAGTCACTTTGACTTGATTGGGCAGTAGTATCATCATCTGTTCCCGTTTCCTGTTCTTCATAGACAGCTTTTATTAAAGCTGCTCTAGTCAAGGCATTTTGTGGGACCTCGTTAAATTCAAGAGCACCGATGTCAAATTGATCACTGTCATCATATACAATAAATTGCAGCTTCGCCTTTACCTCTTTATCCATATATGTACAGAATCCTGTAAATTCAACCACTTGCTCTCCGCTATCGGCTTTGAAGTATTTCCACTTCGGTGAAGAAAAGAAATTAGCAAAGGCATCTCCTACCGTTACATCAGGATATCCGTTTAAATTCCCATTTTTAACAAAAAGAACATATTTATTATCCTTGTTTGCTACTGACTGAATAGTGTCATTTAGATCATCCTTAACTTTCTTTGCTGTATCCGAAGAATCGTCACAACCAACAGCAAACAAAACACTTCCTAATATCATTCCTAAAAGAATCAAGCTTTTTATATATTTCATTTTCATAACCCCTTTTATATTTTCCTTCTTGAAATAACCCATTTTAAATATATTTTTTATAAGTCCACTTAACTAAAATGGAAACCTCTCTTTCTTTTAATCTAAAGGAAATGGAGAGTAAGGTGGACAATCCTAGTTTCAAAGTATAATCATAATAGAACTTTTTACCCATATTTCCTTTAGTATTATTTTACCATATTAATTCAACTATTTAGTTTTGCGAAATTATAAGAAAACTAAAATGATTCAACGAGAAACAATAGCTCCACAGTTACGTCTAATATAAAAAGGGGGAATTAGGATGCGAAAAATGTGGCTTGTCCTGTTGTTATTGCTTACATTATCCGGCTGTACAAATACAACAACAACTCATATCGCTATTGATTGGGTAGATTTCATTAAATGGAACGGCAAAATCTATAAGGGGATATATACAAAAGTATTATCTGATGAAAAATATCTTGGAAAAAAGATTGGAGAAGTAAAATTTAAAGTAGCGGATAATATAGATGATCCTAATTATCAAATCAAAGATGGAGATGCAGCTTTTCATAAAAAAGGAACACCGATTTATTCTATAGAAGGCAATCCACAAAGTTTAGCCGTTAAGGATTCAAATGTAGTACATGGATATCGAGTGTACTCAGTCCGAACTAGCTTGCATTTTAAGGACTTGCCTTTGAGTAAAGTAAATCGGATTGAAATTTATAAAGGCATTGAATCACCGGACGGCCCAAAACGTACTAAAGAAATAAAGGAAAGCGATATAATAAAGCGGTTCCTCCATATCTTAAGTAATGGAAGCGAGCAGCCCAATTTTAGCCCCAATACCGATAAGGGAGACCCGATTTCCTATGACATGGTTTTTTACACGGATGAATCAATCGCATATAACTTTTGGTTACAGTATGATGGTGTTCATTACTTCTGGGCACCGTGGGATACAAATATTCTATCTAATGAAATAGAAGAGTTCATTAATATTTAGTGATAAATATGGTTTTAATACACCATCACTATTAAATACCCCTTTCTCTTATAAAGAGCCCACGTTCCCTATTAGTGTAAAAAAGATAATTTCTTGACTTTTTTCCTTTATCGGTAAAAAAAGATAGGGGTTTATGCTTAGAAAGAGAAAAAAATCCTATCCTAACTCCCAAATTACTATTCCGAAGAAAAGAAGACACTTTTCGTCGGCAATTACACTACTTGTACATCTAACTGTTTTTTGCATACCATTATTCACAATGTGGTTCCAAGCAAATTTATATTTGTACGAAAGCGGTCTAATATTACTTTAGGCCGTTTCTTCCTGTTCACCCTTTCCACATTCATTTTTTACCTGCTTTACAATAAACTTACTTTTTTTCATCAAATTTCGTTCTATCTCGACAAAATATGCTAAATTTACTACAAATTTCTTGCCAATTCATATAGGCTTATCTATAATGAGGGGGTCTCGAGGCATATTAGTTTTATCCTATTTACAATAAAAGGTTGAAGATAGCTTATCTTTAAATGATAGCTATCTTAAATCGCATGCACCATTTTTTCAAAAACATATATATTTAATGAGGGGATTAGTATGAAATGGACCATTAATAGAAAGCTCTTAGGGAGTTTTTTAATAGTCATCGCTATTTTAATTATGACGATTGGAGTAAGTTACTATCAAATAAGCAGGGTTAATGATGACTACACCGTTTTATTACAAGACAAAGCCAAAAAAGCGGTCGATATTAAAGACCTGCAAGTAGCTGTAAAGCAAGAAATGATTACTTTGAGGGGATATTTAATTTTAGGGGATGACCAAGCACTTCAAGCCTATACAGACTCCAAAAATGCCTATCATAAGAAATATGAAAATTTATTAGGCAGATTTCAAATTCCACAAGCAATCCAAATGCTAAAGGATCTGGATCAAATTGAAAAAGAATACAACCAATTTGCAGATCAAGTAATTGAGCTCAAAAAACAAAATAAAACGGAAGAATATACTGCGCTATTGACAACACAAGGGCGCGATATTATAAAAAGGTTTGATGCACAAGCAGAAAAACTATCCGCTTATCAAGGTGGTATTCTAGAAAAAGGAAATAAAGAAACTACCCAAAAAGCAAAAAATACGATATCACAAATTCTTACTCTAGGAATTATTGCCGTTATCCTCGGAATAGGAACAGCTTTAATCATGGGGCGTCTTATTTCAAAGCCTATCGTTACCATCGCACAAACAGCATCGAGAATTTCTGAAGGTGATTTAACGGTAGATGTCATTAAGGTAAAAAATAAGGATGAAGTTGGCGAATTAGCAAACTCCTTTAATCAGATGGCGATGAATCTGAAGCAATTAATCGAAAAAGTAGGCTTAAGTTCCGTTCAGGTTGCTTCGTCTTCAGAGGAATTAACAGCTAGTGCCGAGCAAACTTCTCAAGCAACCAACCAAATCGCTACAGCTATTCAAGAGATTGCGAACGGTGCAGAAATCCAAGGTTCAGGAGCAACAGAAAGCTCACAAGCAATGAGAGAGATGACGATCGGAATTCAGCAGGTTGCTGAGACCACAACCTCCGTATCAGAGTTAGCGACGGAAACTAACAAAGAAGCAAACGATGGGAATAATTCCATGCAAAGAGTTAAACATCAAATGAGCACCATTCATGAGGTGGTAGATAATTCTGCTTCCGTTGTGAAAAACCTAGGAGAGCACTCCATCGAAATTGGGAAAATAATTGAAGTAATAACCTCTATTGCAGAACAAACCAATTTATTGGCACTCAATGCTGCGATTGAATCTGCTCGTGCCGGGGAACACGGAAAAGGTTTTGCCGTTGTAGCGGATGAAGTGAGAAAACTTGCAGAGCAATCAAAAGACTCCGCAGATCAAATAGCTTCCTTAATCACAAAAATCCAGGGTGACACTACACATGCTGTTGAGGTAATGGACCAAGGTACTCACGAGGTTGAGGTTGGTATGGAGGTTGTTCAAGAGGCGGAAACGAAGTTCCAAAAAATTCTAATGCTAATTGAACAAGTCACTGCACAAATCCAAGAAGCTACAGCCGTTTCGGAAGAAATGTCTGCTAGCGCAGAAGAGATTAATGCATCAATGGAAGAAATCGCAAAAATTGCACAGGAATCAGCCAATAACACACAAAATGTAGCCTCTGCTTCAGAGGAACAGCTAGCCTCTATGGAGGAAATTGCCGCATCCGCATCTGCTTTATCAAAAATGGCAGAGGATCTGCAAATGCATGTTAGTAAGTTTAAAATTTAAAATCTATCGTGTTATTAATACCAGGAGGGTTTTCACATTTGTGAAAACCCTCCCTTCGTTTTAAATAAAGTGAAATTGTATAATTTTGAGGTGATAACTCCTGAGGTTCTTGTCTTGAGGTTAGTTCATTCCCATTGTATTTTGAATTCTGCGGATATCTTCTTTATTCTTCCAGACTTCTTCTTTAAAATACGATAGCCGGTGCCCTTATAAGAAACAAGAGCACACCGGCCCATATTTTATTTACGCTGCTTTTTTGTGGATAACAGGTTGCTTATTACCTAACATATTCACGACTATAACTCCTGCTATAGCAACAATTCGTCCGATGATGGAAAGCATGCCCGGCCATTCATGAAGCCAAAATCCTGCAATTAAAATCACAAATATTGGTTCAATATATAACAAGCTTGTGACCGCACTAGCTTTACCTGAGGATAAAGCCAATGCCCACGTCACATAGCCAATCGCAGTCGGAAAAATCCCAATATAAATGGCAGACAAATGGGCCTCCATCGTCGCGTGCTGGATATCATGGAGAATACCCGGAAAAAACACAAGGAATGGAATGGTTCCAATCCAGGAAAAAAATGCTGTTAGTTCAATGGATGTATAGCGATTCAAAAGTGATTTTTGAAAAGCAAATAGTATAGAAGTTGCAACGGCAGACATTATGATTAATAGAGCTCCCTTCGAAATCTCAAAAGAGGAAGCGGAAGTTCCTGCAGTAATGAGGATAATTCCAAGGAAACCAATGCCTAATCCGATCCAGCCAATCTTGCCCACCCTTTCCTTTAAAACAAAAATGGCTATAAGTGCAGTAAATAATGGGGCAGACCCTACCAGCATACCAGCTGTCCCAGCTGAAACAGATAATTCACCGAATGTAATTCCAATATGATAAATACTAATCCCAGTTAGACCAAGTAACGTAATTTGTAGGATATCCTTTTTTCTTGGCAACCGAAATTTTGTTTTTGGCCATAGTGCGTAAATTGCAAATATAGTGGATGCAATTAGATAACGGCTAAGAACTAAATGTCCAGCTGAAAATCCTCCTGCCAATCCGGCACGAATTGCAGCAAAGGAAGAAGCCCAAATGACTATGGTTATAAATCCAAAAATAAATGCTTTATTCAACTCTTAACCTCCCATCTAATTTTTCATAATCCCAAGCGTATCACTGAAATAGAGAGGATTCAAGAGGAAACAAATCCTAGGACCTGAATGTAAACAAAGCAGCCATCTCCTTGTTTAAGCCTCTTTTTTTAAACTTTGTTGCTTTCTCACTCGTAAATCATAATAACGCCAAGAACTTTAGTTATGAATGAATAACTTAAGAAAAGAAGCCCCGAGCTAAGACTCTATTAGAATTAATAACAATAAATAAAAACAACAATCTTAACGCAAAAGCCATGTTTTTAAGTATGATTCATCCTATATTTGAAACAATAACCTTGAATAAAAAAAAAGAGAGGAATTCAAGATGGATATTCAAAAATTAGCTCCCCATGAATCATTGGATTTACACGAAGTGATTAATTTTAAAACTTTATGTTTAGCGAAATCAAAATTAATGCAAGGACTTGTATTTGATCAAGATCTAAGAGCATTAATGCAAAAAGATGTAGAACAATCCATTCAAGCCCTGACAGAATTGCAATCTATTTATGAACGAGCACCTTTTCAAGCTCCTGTCCCTCAAAATCGCCCTACACCAATAATGGATGGAAAGGAAGGAACAGTCCATTGAATAATGACTACTTAGATCCTATAAACTCATTACACATGCCTGAGCTGGCAGATACCACCCTTGCGATGGATTTACTCCTTCGTGCCAAAGAGGGTGTTCGAAATATTGCTGTGGCATTTACCGAATCTGCATCACCTGACGTTAGAGCTGCTCTCCGCAAACAATTAATGCAAGGGATTGCCATGCACCAAGAAATTTCCGAACTGATGATTCGTAAAAAATGGTTCCATCCATACGAATTAAGTGAACAGTATAAATTGGATCAACTCTCTGCCAACAATACAATGATGATTAGCAAAATGAATCTTTATCCTGTGGAGACAAATAGAAAAGGGATGTTTGATCGGGTACCTGATGAACATTAAAGACGGAGGTGTGTAGAATGAAGGCGGTAACTTATCAAGGGATTAAAAATGTGGTGGTAAAAGATGTTCCGGATCCAAAGATTGAAAAACCCGATGATATGATCATTAAGGTAACCAGCACAGCTATATGTGGTTCTGATTTACATTTAATTCACGGTATGATACCGAACATGCAAGAGAATTATGTTATTGGTCATGAACCAATGGGAATAGTCGAAGAGGTTGGTTCAGGAGTGACAAATCTGAAAAAAGGAGATCGTGTCATCATTCCTTTTAATATAGCATGTGGTGAATGTTTCTATTGCAAAAACCATTTGGAAAGTCAATGTGACAATTCAAATGACAATGGAGACATGGGGGCCTATTTCGGATATTCCGGTACAACCGGTGGTTATCCAGGAGGTCAAGCGGAATATTTGCGAGTTCCCTTTGCTAACTTTACTCATTTCAAAATCCCAGAGACTTGTGAAGAACCGGATGAAAAGTTAACAGTCATTGCGGATGCGATGACCACTGGATTTTGGAGCGTTGATAACGCAGGTGTAAAGGACGGAGATACGGTAATTGTTTTAGGCTGCGGTCCAGTCGGACTTTTTGCTCAGAAGTTTTGTTGGCTAAAAGGGGCAAAACGCGTCATTGCTGTGGATTATGTTGATTACCGTTTGCAGCATGCTAAACGAACAAATAAAGTAGAAATTGTTAACTTTGAGGACCATGAGAATGTAGGAAGTTATTTGAAGGAAATTACGAAAGGTGGTGCGGATGTTGTCATTGATGCTGTTGGGATGGATGGAAAAATGACCGACATGGAGTTTATTGCAAGTGGGATGAAACTTCAAAGTGGAGCATTTAGTGCGTTTATAATAGCATCACAAGCGGTTCGAAAAGGCGGAACCATTCAAGTAACAGGCATTTACGGAGGAAGATATAATGCATTCCCGATGGGGGATATTATGAATCGCAATGTGAACATCCGAACGGGACAAGCACCGGTGATTCACTATATGCCTTATATGTTTGAATTGGTTTCGACTGGAAAAATCGATCCTGGCGATGTCGTGAGCCATGTCCTTCCACTTAGTGAAGCAAGGCATGGATATGAGATCTTTGACGCAAAAACAGATAATTGTATAAAAGTCGTGCTGAAACCATAAAAAGGGAGGTTTTCATGATGGATTATGCATTACATGAAATTCTGGAAGTCCAAGAAATGGCTGCCTTTAAAACGCTTTGTTTAACAAAATCCAAAACAATGAAGGCTTTAGTAACAGACCCTAGATTGAAAGAAATCATGCAGCAGGACGTTGATATAACTACTAAGCAGTTAGAGGAATATGCCTCCATCTTATCCAATACACTGCATTAATTAGGAGTGGAATGAACTTGAATCCAATCATTGAATATTTAACTGGCATGGATGCATTAACGGACCAGGTAGTGGCAATGGATTTATTAATTGCAGCTAAAAGCGGGGTTAGAAATTATGCAATGGCCGTAACAGAAGCGGGGACACCTGAAATCAAAGAAATCCTTACGCGCCATTTAGTCGAAGCTCTTGATATGCATGAACAGATTTCCACTTATATGGCCGAAAAAGGCTGGTATCATGCTTGGGACACCACCGAACAAATCAATCTCAATTTAAATAATATCGACACTGCTTTAAACTTGCCAACTTTATAGAAAAAAACAGGGACGGTTTATGTTTCATGAACCGTCCTGATGTTTTGGGTTTCTCCTCCGTGAGAGGACAGACGTTCCGCTATTTGCCTAAATGGATGACATTTTGACCAAATTTTAACCAAAAGCGGAACTTAGAAGAAGGAAAAAAATTATCCATTTATATTCCCGCTTACATAATTAATTCCGGACAAAATATTAAAACACTGAAAACATAAGATTTTTCAGTGTTTTCCTTTTTTAGTTTAACTACCTAATTCCACCTTTTTAAATATGGTACGGAGTTCTTTAATACTTTTTCCGCTTCCTCTTTGCTCATGCCATCCTCTACTAAAAATGGGATACAAAAGTCTATCATTTCTTCCAATGTCATATTTGGTTGTGTGAATTCTCCATTCTCATAGCAATAATAGCAATACTCCTTGCTTCGTCCCCCCTCTTTTTCCGTTCCGAATAGCTTCTCCTCGTTCAGTGGCATTCCACAGCTTTGACAAAAAATTGGTTGTTCCATTTTCATTCCTCCCTTTTGCCCTTATTATAGAAGCCTTAATATGACATCATTATGTCATATTTCTCAAAAAAGTTTTTCTTATAGATTGTTATTTTTCTTATATTGTTATAATTCTTTAGCTCGGGGCATCCTTTCTTAATAGAGAGGTCGTATTAAAGATTTTGCATTGAAATGCAACTACGCTAAAGAAAAGTGCCTTCCTTAATAATTTTTATATAAATTTTCCATTTTGGAAGTAATCTGAAGTAGTTTTTCTCGAACATGTGGTGGGTCAAGCACCTCGAGCTTGTCTAAGAAGCTTAATAGAAATCCGTACAACCAATCATCCTCGGGCATTTCTGTTACAACTAGATACCTCCCATCCTCCCCTTTTATCACATTTTCCGCATCAAACATGTCCTCAACGGAAGCCAAAAGGCTTTCATCAAAGGATAAGGTTAGCTTGATGGCACTGCTTGATTGGAACCACTCCTTTTCCCATGGGATTTCTTCAATTGTAAATTCCTTTCTTGAAAATACTACCTTTGTTAGCTGAAGATTGCGGATCCTTGATATTTTGAACAATCGAAAGCTGCCTCTTAGCTGGCAATGAGCATACAGATACCATGCCTTCCCTTTTAAAATTATCATATGAGGCTCGACAGTTCTTTCGGTTCCTTGCCCGGCACTGCTAGAATAGTTGAATTTCACACATATAGACGCTTCAATCGCCTCTTTTAATTGATCAACTTTTATCCTTAATGCTTCATTTTGCCCCCACGGACTAAAGTCAACGACTATGGATTCCTTTTTCACCTCTCCGGTTATACCTTTTATTTTCTCTAATACGGAAGAACCATGCTCATCATGAAAGGAAGTAGAAACACTTTTTAATGCAGTAGAGATGGCGTTCAACTCTTCCTCGGTAAGGACGTTTTTATCTAATCGATACCCATCCATTAGCCCAATCCCACCATTTGAGCCTTTAAAGGTAACGACTGGAATTCCGGCCTGGCCAAGTGTCTCGATATCTCTATAGATTGTCCGGATAGACACCTCAAACATTTCAGCCAATTCTTGTGCCCTTACCCTTCGACGATTGATAAGAATCATGGTCATCGCCAATAATCGGTCTAATTTCAATTTGGAACCCTCCATTTTAAAACTGCTTTCTTGAAGTATTTTCTATGTAATAAGAAAAATCCTTTATTTTATGCATGTAAAAACGGTCTACTTATTTTCCTAAGAAAACAAGTAAACCGTCCCTTCGTGAATTCTCACTTTCAGCAATACTTAGACGTTCTCCGTTTACAAAATAGAATACCCCAAAGATTGAATATCCTTATGAAACATCTGCACCGTTTCTAGAGATATTTGCTTTAAATCCTTGCCAATATTCGGCAGTTTTTTGATAATCGCTGGGGTGCAGGTTATAATATCACAGCCGCAATCCTCCGCTTGAAATATATTATATAATTCTCTAGTGCTCGCCCATAATAATTCTGTTCCGTTCTTTTCGTGGCAAATATAGGCTGCTTCTCTCATGTATGGTACAGGATCTATTCCCGAATCAGCTATTCTGCCAGCAAATACAGAAACAATATTTCGCGTGCCTGGATGGAAGGCATTCACTGATTCGCGAACCTGATCGATTGTTAATATTGCTGTTACATTTAAGGATAGTCCCGAAGCCGATAACTTTCTAATAAGTGGAATAGAGCTTTCCCCTTTGGAATTGGTTATTGGAATTTTAATATAGACATTTTCCCCCCAGCTCCCAATCTTCCTTGCCTCTTTTTCCATACTGTCAAAATCATCAGCAAATACCTCAAAGGAAACAGGTAAATCATTAATTTCCTGTAAAACTTGCTTGGCAAAGTCCTTATAACTAGTAATCCCCGCTTGTTTCATTAGGGATGGGTTCGTGGTAAATCCTTTAATTATTCCCGTCCGCTTAGCAGTTAACATATCTTCGATGACAGCACCGTCTGCAAAAATCTTAATATTTAATTCCTCCAATTTACGCACCTCAATCAATATCTTCAAAGTTATTAATAGTTGTGGACTTTGTTTTCATGAAGTTCGGTATAAAAAGAACTAATAAAAGAATGATAACCAATGCATAAATACCAATTGTGCTTAATAGATTACCTGCCTGACCGAACAAAATTCCAATAATAGTAAAATCAAAATCACCAAAGGTTGTGTTCGCAAAGCCTAACGTTCCGAGTACCGGGAGCAAAAATGCCGGCAGAAAGGTAATGGCTAAGCCATTAACAAAGGAGCCGATAACAGCACCACGTCGTCCACCTGTTGCATTTCCGTAAATTCCTGCTGTAGCCCCACAGAAAAAATGTGGAACAAGACCAGGAATAATGAGTACACCGCCACTTAATCCAAGAATAAGCATTCCAATAATACCGCCAATAAAGCTGCACACAAAACCGATTATGACGGCTGTTTGTGCATATGTGAAAAAGACTGCACAATCGACCGCTGGAACAGCATTTGGAATAATTTTGGTCGCAATACCCTGGAAGGCAGGAATCAAATCGGCTAAAATCATACGAACACCTGAATAAACGATGGTAACACCAATGGCAAATTTCAAGCCAGCCATAATAGCAAACAAGTATGGCGACATTCCGCCTGAAATACTAGAAACATAGGTTGGTCCTGCTACAATTGCCGCAACTAAATAAAAGAAAACCATTGTTAGTGCAGTAGATATGGTTGTATTTCGAAGGAAAGCCCACCTTTCCGGAATATTCATTTTTTCCGTACTATCCTCGGGCTTTCCTACCTTCGATCCTACCCAAGCAGATAAATAATATCCTAGACTTCCGAAGTGACCCATTGCAACTTCATCGCCATCCGTAACCTTCCTTGTATAGCGTTGACCGATAGCAGGCGAAATGGCACTCCATGCCCCAAGAACAATTCCTCCGACTACTACTAAAGTTGCACCTTTTAAACCGGATGCACCTAAAACAGCAGATAATAAACAAGCCATAAAAAAGCTATGATGCCCTGTTAAAAACACATATTTATATTTCGTAAGTCTTGCAAATACAATATTCAGCACTAACCCTAAAACTAAAATAGACATCGTTTCTACGCCAAGGATTTTCTGCGCAGTGGCTACTACCGCTTCATTATTTGGGACTACACCCTTTATATGAAAACCCTTTTCAATCATCTTTCCAAGAGGATCTAAATTGGAAACGATGAAGTCGGCTCCCGCACTCAACATAAGATACCCCAATATCGGGCCAAGTGTTCCTGTCAACACCTTATGCCCAGGTTTTCTTAAAGCAATCAAACCAACAAAAGCCATGATACCAATAAGCAATGCAGGCTGAGAAAAAACATCCTTTAAAAACTCTAAGAATCCCATTCGTAATTCCTCCCGTTTCCCCTATTTTATTTATCCTTTTTGCGAGGCTATTTCTAAAAGCGTGTCCAGTATATCCTCCTTGATTTTCTTTTTATTAATATAACTTCGAATTACTGCTACTTTTTGTCCCGCACCGAATTGCTGTGCCAGCTCCTGAATCGTAACGATTAAATCACAATTCCTCCCATTTGCCGCATTGAAATCGGATGATTCTACAGATGCCTTTATTCCGTGTTCTGCACAGATTTCTTCAATTTTCATTTTCAGCATAAGGCTGCTTCCAATTCCATTCCCGCAAACCGTAACAATACTAATCAACACCCCTCACTCCTTTTCTTTATGACTATATTTCATAATTACCGGAAGCATATCTTCCACCGTGTTTGCTGCAATTAAATGAGCAATATTCGATTCCTCCTCCAGTAATTCTGTTAATTGGCTCAATGCTTTCAAATGAGTTTCACTATCGACCGCTGCAAGCACTATAATAATGTTAGCTTTTTTATCTGGATTGGTTGATGAAAAGCAGACGGGACTTTTCAACCTAAGCAAACTCATCCCCAGTTTTTTTACACCCTGTTCCGGTCGTGCATGTGGAATTGCGACATTTGGTGCCATTACAATATACGGACCTAAATCAATAACATTTTGTATCATTGCGTTGATATATTCCTGGTCAATTGCTTGCGTTTCTAATAATGGTTTGGCGGCAAGAGAGATGGCTTCCTCCCAACTGTCCACTCTTTCTTCCAGTTGCAGCATCTCACTAGTTAGAAGTTCATTTAGCACAGGTTTATACCTCCCAATTTTTTCAGCGATAGTTCCAACCAATATATCAGCAATTGCCCGGCTTAATCCTTCCTCATCATGAACGGTGGAAAATAGTTTTATTACCTGCAAGAGACTATTAATATTTGGGTGAATGGAGCCTGATCCATGTAGAATAATATCTACTTCTTGAATGATTCTTGCTTTATCGATAGCCGATAGGATTGGATTGATCACGATTAAAGGAACATTGGTTTGAATAAAAACAGTAGAAAAAACCACATCTATTTCACTTTCTTTTCCAAAATCATATTCTCTAAGAGAAATAATTTTAGTAATTTCGATTTCTGGGATTAATTTTTCCAATTGACTTTTAAGCATATTGGAGGTACCAATTCCATTCGGACATACAATGATGGCCCTTTTTCGCCGAATAGGTAACCCTTGAGATTTTAAAAATGATCCAAAATGTAAAGCTATATAACCAATTTCATCCTCAGAAATAGGAACTTTCACATATTCCTCAAGCCGTTTTAATGATTTTTTCACTAGAATGAAAAGATCAAAGTATTCTTTCTTTATCCTCGATAAGTAGGGATTGGATATCGGGATATTGAACACCATTCGATAATAAGCCGGACGAATATGCATATATAGGGATTGGATGGCCTGCTCGCGATTGGCAAAAGTTACGCAAGCCAACTTCTCAAATTCATTAACTATTTCATCCAAAACCTTATGAAGCTCACCATCATTCTCTTTTTGAAATAGTTCATGATGATAGCGGATATTTAACCCCATTAGCTGCATAGAAATATACATGATTTCATCAGGAGGCAGAGTTATTTCTAATCTTTCCAAAAAGATCATTGCCACATTTAGAAAGTCGGTATTTTCCAGAGCATCTTCTATGTGACCAGGAAATAGGGAAAAACTAGATCTTTTTACTCTTTCAAATAAAAATGTAAAAAAAGTAGCTAGCTCCATCATTTTTTCTTCCACAAATGTTACGTTTAATTCCTTTTCTATGCAGATTAGAGAGGAATAAATTTTCTCGTAATGACTCTGAAAGGATATTACCTCTTCACTCTCCTGAAATATCTCTTTAAGAAGCTTAATTCCGTTTGGATTTTGAATGAAATTGGCAAGTCTCTTTAATAGTAAATGCCTTATATCCAATTCATTTCCGGAAAAATAATAACCGTTCCTACGCGAGTACTCTATTTGTAATCCAAACTGATTTGCAGCTGAATTAGCCAGTTTTACATAAGACAATGCTGTATTTCGACTGATTCTCAGAACCTGCGTCAGATGGTTAAGCGATAAATACTCCTTTTTCAGAAACGTTAATACTAATATCATCGTAATTCTTTCTTCATGGGATGGAGCATAGGTATTCGGCTCAAACTCAAACACCTTTGGTACAAATCTCCTAATCTCTTCCTCAATCATTAAACCGTGCGCACGTTTGTTAACAATAAGAGGTAGTTTCTGTTCCCCTAGCCAATTATTAATTTTTTGCAAATCATATTGAACCTGGCGGCGGGAACAATTAGTCTGTTGCTCCAACTGCTTTAAAGTTACTAATCGATTAGATAAAATTACTCTTAATAGGTTAGCGGCTCGCTCATCTAACATACTTTTCCTCCCCTTACTCTACATATATATGTGTTTCTATTAATGATAACGCTTTCATTTGTACCTTTTTTGGTACATTGAAATGCACAAGATTGGGTTAAGGATGGTTTACAAAACAAAAAAAAGAAAAAAAGACATCTTTCCGTAAAAGAATCCTTCTTTTTTTCCGTAACTTTCAACTTTTCATGATGCTGGTCACTTTTGGAATGACCAATGTTCCAGTCAACTAGCAATTAATATTTCTTTACGAGTGGTAGACGAAAAACATGCATTGCAGCTTACGGGAATTACAATCCAAAAGATTATCCCCAAACTTTTTTTGTTATTTAACCATTTGAATTTGACCAGCCCCGTTAGGCCGTCTGCATCAAATGAATCGTCCAAGCGTTATTAATTCATATTTCAATTGAGGTTTTATATTGTTAACACGGAACATATTTTTATATAAGGCTCTTTTCTTAAACTTTCTTGGTTTTGGTGACGAAAATTATCTTTAGAAAAGATGCCCCGACAGCAAGTCTATATTAAGATGGAGAACAATTTGCGAAAAGCAACAATATATGCGCTAACAGTCTGATATAAATATGAAGGGAGAGGGATACATGAATTCGAACGAACAGCAGGATCTACAAAGGGATGAATTAGACGAATTAGATAATCTTCATCCTCTTCAACAAAAATATAAAATTCTTACAGAAATAGTCCACTCCAATCTTGACTTTAAATTATCGAAAAAAGTAAAAACGAACGGTACGGTTAATAAAATTTTGGATATTAATTGGTCCATCCATCCTGTTAAATATCAAATAAATCTTTCCGCAAATCATATATGGGTCTCCGGTAAACTGATTGGTGAAATTACCTATACAAAAGGAAAAGACACGAAAATTCATCTTCAAATGATTAAGTTACCTTGGAAAACAACATCCAAATTGGAGTATAAGTCACCGCCGCTCTATACGCAAAGTAATCAAAAAAGGCAATACGAGTTTACAGAAGCAGATCATAATACGGAAATCATTCATTATGAGCAAATTATTTACAACAATGAGATCCCTAAATTCGAGGTTATCCAGACAAAAGTGATTACTTCTCATTCCATGGAGAAAAAAGATAAATACGCATACCTCCTGCTGAACGTGAATTGTGAAATGGAATACCGAATTCTCCAGAACCAAATCCATCCATTTGAACCCTAAACCAAGCCTATTCTCCCTAAAAATGTGCTAATCCTTCAGTTAATTTGTCCAAGCTTTATGATATTTTCATCATAAACTGAAATGGAAACTAACAAATTAATTGAAAGGAGAAAATATATGTCGCGGTCCAAATCCAAGGGTAACCAAAGAAAAGTTGTTCATTCTTCTGTACAACAGGAGGCAAGTAATAGGCCTGTTCAGCCTCGAGTCATTAATGCACATCCCTTTATGAAAGTACCGGTTGTTTTAGGCGAACAAACTGTTCAAATTGATTTAGATTCCATTATTAAATTCCCAGAACCTGTTCTAGAAATTAAAAAGATCCGAAAGAATATAAAGCTTGTTCAATGTCGCTTACTATTGCCTACCAATAAACTATTTTTAAAAGGGTTTGTTCGCAAAAATATTCAGTATGCGACACCACTGCGCGGAGGCAAAGATCATGTATCGTCTACTATTCATTCACTGACTGTAGATGTACCATTCCAAGTGGTGACAAGAATCGATCTTATTAGCGAACCAGACTTTAGAGCGACTCCACCAACAAGAGAATTTAATTACTTTCAATCGTCTAAACTTCCATCAGGATTTTCATCAAAAGAACATTTACTTTCAGGGGATTTCACGGAACACAACCAAATAAGCGAAGAAATCTTTAATGAACTACCATTTTGTGAACTGATCTCCAGCAAATTTATTGAATACGATGAACCACTTGATAGGCACTTTGGGGTCGTTGAGAACCATTCAGGTTTTAAAATTACCGCTCCGTTTGAAGAAGGAACATTTAGAACAATCGAGGAAAAAATGGTTATTGAACTAACGTTTAAAGTTTTACAAAATCAACAAGTGCATTTACAAGACTATAGTCACAATGAAAGTAGCGATGACTGGGAATCTTCATAATTACACCCATCTAGTAATGAAAGAATTGTTGCTTAAAGATAACTCCATTTAAACCAATTATCAAACATTTAAAAAGCAATTCTGATAAAAACGGGAAGGTGTCTCGTTTCCTAAACGGTAAAAGAGCACCTTTCCCTGTATCTTAGATATTAACATTTAGCGGTAATCTATCTCTTCTATCAAATTAGAAATATTAAAGTCGTAAAATATGCTAATCAGGGACGCAACCGTCCCTGCGTTTTGTATATTACCTAATAGAATAATTAATGATTAGTTTCTTTTTCTTCAGTTCTCTTGCTACTCTTATCGCTTCTTTTTTCGTTTTGAAATCAGCAGAAAGTTTATAATAGGAACCTGCCTTTTTAATAATTACAAGACCGTTGTATTTTGTTTTGAGAATAGCTCCAATACTTTCGACATAAGATTTACTTCTAATTACTCCTAAATCAAGGTGTCCCATATACTGTTCCTGCTTAATAGCCTTACTTGTAGTACTTACTTTTTTCACACCGGTTTTAACACCGGTTTTAGGAATCGGTGTCACCTCTACTACAAGACGATTTAAGACATCTTTAGCTGTGAGTGTATAACTGGTTTTATGAGCACCTTTAATAAGTTGTTTTTTGCCGTTTATTACACGGTACCAATTAATAATCGTTTTTCCTTCTTTATCTCCTTCAGCATCTTGATACTTATAGGTAACGTGCAAGGTTTTTCCAACTGCTGTTTCCCCTAAAATTTTCACACCACTTACAGACGGTGCTGTATTTTTGGAAACGATTTTTCCAATGAAAATACTCACCACTGGTTTACCATTTTTGTTTCCTTTAGAGGCAACCGGAGTAACCTCAAACCCGATATATTTTCCCGTATCATTTGCTGTTAGTTTATAAGTGGAATGTACTGCCCCTTTTATGACCTGTTTATTTAGCCCTTTACTATTATCAGCTCGGTACCACTGGAATAGGGATTTTCCTTGCGTATCACGGTCTGCATCTTCATATTTATAAGTTCCTTTTAAAACAGAGCCCACTACTTTTGATCCAGAAATCGTAACGTGTTTTGCTAATGGAGCTGTATTTACATTTTCCGTACTTGGAACACCCAAAACCGTAAAGGTACTAAATTTATTAATTTGGATTTTCAAGCTTATAGGTACTCCCTTTTTATCCGTTACAACTTCTCCATTTAATAATTCTTCTGTTCCATCTGTATGCTTCACATATACACGCAATGTATTTAAGAATGCCTTTCTTGCGGATGGATTTAGAGGTAGAGATAAATCTTTTAACGGAAATAAAACATTTGTTTTATAATTAGAATAGTTCGTTTCTATCGTAACTGGATTTCCATATACATGAATATCCTTTGTTTTGTCCCCTACTGCATTCTTCACTGCATCAGATGAAAGTGTTTCCTGAATTGTCTTTTGCTGATCGGCTTCTTTCCGAATTGGTACTACTCGAAAATAAAGATCATTACCAAGTTCATTCAATGATTGTACCGTGTCTTTTGGAAGTGAAACGGTTGCACTTGGTGTTTGAATTTGTAAGGCGATATGGTTATCCCCTAATTGACCAAGCGACTTCTTTAAGACATTCACCTTCATTTCGTCAGCTATATCTTGTGGAAGATCTGTCAAAATGATTGTAGAGATATCTTGTTTTTGAGCGATGGCTTTTTGGACAACCTCTTGTGCCTTGCTTTCATCGAAATTAACTTCATCCACTTTTACACCATTTTCTATTTTGCGCACAATTTCAACCGTTGCTGCTGTCCCATTCTGTCCTTGGCCGACGGTCACGTCTACTACTCGAGTACTTCCTTCACTTGGATTCGATGGTCCAGGAGATGGAGACGGTGCTGCAGCACGGTAAACAGTAATGGTATATGTTTTACTTACAATGCCATCTTGTGCAGTGACCATTATCGTAATTATATTTTCACCAACTTGTAGATCAACTGTTGTGTCTGATAATTTTCCATTTACCGTTATGGTTGCATTTGTATTTGATTTAGTCGGTGTAACGGTTAGGCTTGTCGTACTATATCCTACATTTGCAGTATAGTTTGCTTTCTCTGCATCAAAGGCAGGAGAAATCGTCGCATTATTGGATAGTTCTAGCTTGGACAAGGTGGCATCGCTTGACTGCCACTTCGCATAGAGAGTTGTGTCGTTTGTTACTTTGTCCGTATTAAATTTCCATACTTGAGTAAATTCTCTGTCCTTGAACCAGTTTACAAAAGAATAGCCTGTACGTGTTGGTACTTCAGGAGCTGATATTTTCGTGTTGTACTCCGCTATTTTATTTGTTACTGTACTTCCTCCATTAGAATCGAAGGTTACGGTATAGTTATTGATTTTCCATTTTGCTACTAAATTCAGAGTGGATGTTACTTCTTGATTGAAATCATATACTGATAAGAAATTTATATCTGTATACCAGCCATCGAACGTATAACCCTCTTTTACTGGATCGGTAGGTTTTGTTGCTTTTTCATGATATTCCACAGTTTCATCTGTGACATTACTTCCTCCATTTGTATCGAAATGGACAGTATAGCTTTGTTTTTCCCACTTCGCATAGAGAGTTGTGTCGTTTGTTACTTTATCCGTATTAAATTTCCATACTTGAGTAAATTCTCTGTCCTTGAACCAGTTTACAAAAGAATAGCCTGTACGTGTCGGTACTTCAGGAGCTGATATTTTCGTGTTGTACTCCGCTATTTTATTTGTTACTGTACTTCCTCCATTAGAATCGAAGGTTACGGTATAGTTATTGATTTTCCATTTTGCTACTAAATTCAGATTGGATGTTACTTCTTGATTGAAATCATATGCTGATAAGAAATTTATATCTGTATACCAGCCATCGAACGTATAACCCTCTTTTACTGGATCGGTAGGTTTTGTAACAGTTCCATTTTCTTTTACGGAAATGCTTGGGATATCACTGCCTTGATTCGTATTAAACGATACGGTGTAATGGTTTATAAGCATAGCTAAGACCGTAATCGTAAAGGTTTTCGTTACAGTTTGTGTACCCCTTGTAATAGTAGCTGTTAATGTAACCACTTTGTTTTCCTGTGAAGCAGAAACTGTTCCATCGTTACCTACCGCTTCAAGATCACTGCTTGTCCAACTTATATCTGATCCTTTCTCACCTTTTGTAGGCAAGCTGATATTTTTTGTTACATGATTCTCATCGTCACCAGTAGCAAATGTAATTTCGAGATTTTGCTTATCATTCTCTACTGATTCCTTTAAATATTCCTGAATACATTCATCAAGGGCTTTCTGCAGATCTACCGGTCCAATAAAGCCATCTTCAGGTATGCGGTCTACTAGTTTCTCAGCAATTGCATCTACTTCGGTATAATCACTATCATTTACAAAAGTTTTAAGAACAGATAAGTCTATTCCAAAATCAAAATCATCTGGAAACATCAAAGCAAATTCAAGTGCCGTATAATCACGTAAATCATGTAGCATCATATATATAGTTCTCACATCTATTCCCTTGCTACAAATATCTCTAACAGTCTGTTGATTAGGAAATCCACCCTGCGGTCGATTCTCCAGCATGTATTTATACACAAATTCTTTATCATTTTTCAATTCAGCAAAGAAACCGCTAGATCCTTCATGTTTGTAAAAAGCATACTCCGGATATGTCTCCATTGCCTCTTGCATCTCTGCAACCGTAGTAGCTTGATTGAACTTGCCTAAAGGGAATGTCGTAAAGGTTTGATTTTCCCCATAGCTTGTCCCTTGTGAATTCGTTGCATAAGCTCGGTAGTGGTAAGTTGTACTTGCATCTAATCCTGTTAATTTCGCTGTAAAATCACCTATATTCCCCTCTGTTGTTACCTTTTTGTCAATGATAGTAGGATTGAGATTGCTAGAATATACAATTCCTCTCTCAGTAATAGACGTATTTCCATCTGAAGTTACATTCCCACCTACTGTTGCACCTGTAGTCGTAATATCTAATGGTTGTGAAGTTGTAACAGTAGGTACACTTGCTGTAATGGTAGATTGTCTTACAGCGCTTATACCATTTGCCCCAACTGCAATGAACACTCCGTTACCATATGACACACTATTCATGAATTCATTTGAATTTGGAATCCCTAATGGATCTGAATTCTCAGAAGTCCAATCCTCTCCATCATGTGATGAATAGAATGCATCTTCTCCAATGGCTACGAATTCTCCATTTGCATAGGCAATACTGTACATTGGGGTATTGGCCGAGGAAGAGCTCCAATGAATACCGTCATTAGATTTTTCAATCACTCCATCCCCCGAAACAGCAATATACTGATTATTCCCGTAACTTATATCATAAAACTCTACAGGGTCATTAATGTATGCCTTACTCCAATTTACTCCATCTGTAGAATTGTAAATCGCTCCTTGATTTCCGATTGCTACGAAGTGGTCTCCAACATAAATCACCTTATAAAGACAAATATTTGAATTATCCAGAGTGTTTGTCCAATTGATGCCACCATCTGTTGATGTATAAATTTTTCCATCAACTTTACTATTAACTCCACCTACTACTACATAGGTATTTCCATGACTAGCGGCTGAGAAAAAATTACCTTGCCCATGACTATTATGCAAAATGACAGGATTTTGAACACTCCAATTAATACCATCGGAAGATGTTGCAACAAAGGCATCAGAACCTCCAATCCCCTGTTGATTTCCTGTTAAAACCCATTTATCCCCTGAATAATATAGACCTGTAAAACTCCGAGTGTAATTTAAATCTGGGGTAAAATTAATTGTTTGTTTGGTCCATGTATGGTCGCTGTTTAATGAATATATAGCCCCTCCACCAAAATCACTTAAGTGACTTGAAATGGCCAGCCATTTATTTCCGTCATATGCTATATCGTAGAAACCGCCATCTACTTCATTGGATTGGTATACTTTCCAAGTGTTTGAAATAGGGGGATTTGCATCATTCCCGTTAGAAGAAACAACCGGATCACTCACGGTCAGATCATCGATCTCTATTTTGATTGTTGTTTTCGCATATATTCTAAACTCATCAATGTTTTGCCAAGCTGGATTAGAAGCAACATCAACTGTATAAAAATCCCTACTTGGCGGCGTAAAAGTTAATTTTGCGTCCTGTACCGGTTGCCCTGAAAGATATCCTTGGATAGTATACTGATCAGAGGGAGAATTCCTCTCTATCACTTTAAATGAGTTAAGTTTAAAAGCACCCGTATTAGAGTGGACTAACGCATAGTCAGTGGCACCAGTGCTAGCAAAGCCTGCAAAATATAGATCGTTTGTTACATTTGGTGCAAGTGCTGATTTTATTTGCGTTTTATTTTGATTACTATTGTTATTCGGAAAACTAAAAGTCCAATCTCCTACCATTTGAGGATTAGATTTTCCAATATCCGCGGAAGCACTTTCGAAATTCTCACTTCTTGGTGTCGATGCTGTCGCATAGGCTTTTACCGAAGTAAATATAGAGGCAATGGGATTCAATATGTAAATTACCATACAAACTATCGTTACCCATTTCATATTACGAAATAAACTATTCATTTTCTCATTCCTTTCCTATAAATTTAGTACTATGCCAATAAAACTAGGAATCTTCCTAAACCAGATAAATCTTTACAATGACATTCTAAACTACATGACTAAACATATTCTGAACAATTGCATACAATTCCGACAAAAAATGACATGCCTCTTATCAATAAACTACCTCCTGACTTTTTTCAACTTTGGGCTTGATATTAGCTTCGGTCTTAGAGGGCTGTTCGGAATTATTTTAATTTCCAAGGCTTTTTAATCATTTTCCAAAAAGAAAAGAAGCAAGGTTGTCTTTCCTTGCTTCTGTCATAAATAACTTTATTTTTTCTTACTAGCCTTATCCTTTTGCAGCTTCTTTTTGATACTTCACAAGAGCTTTGGTGTCTATTTTTTGTTTCTTCATATCCTTGATAATAACACCTGCGCTACTAGAATTTTTTACGTTCTTCTTCACAAAGGTTATAAGGAAATCGGTTTCTACTTTCTTAGATAAGTTCATCATTGCACTGGATACCGTTTTCACTAAGTAACTTTTTACTTTTAATACTCATTTGCAACCGCTTGGTACTTACCTAATAAATCACCGGCTTGTTTGGAATAGTAGTGACCAGTTTGAAAAAACTTTTCGAAGTGCATAAATCAGCGAAGTTCCCCTGCATCCTTAAATAAACAGGAGGAACGTTCCTTCGTCTCAATGTACCGAGTAATGGATAATTAACTTTCTTTTTTTCAGGTCTTTTCCTACTATTGCTGCTTCTGCTTTTGTTTTAAAACTTGCAGAAAGTTTATAATATGAACCTGATTTTTTAATAACCATCTTTCCATGGTAGTCTTTCTTCATGATGGTACTAAGTCTTTCCACATATGACTTACTTCGAATCACACCTAATTCAAGATTTCCATTGTATTGTTTTTTCATGTCAATGTTTTTGGCAACAATCTTACCGATATAGGTACTGAAAGCAGCCTTTCCGTGCTTACTTCCCTTCGAAGCAACAGGAATGACTTCAAATCCAATGTATTTTCCTTTGTCCTTATTGGTCAGTGTATAGGTTGAATGGAAAGCCCCTTTGATCACCTGTTTATTGTGACCCTTACTGTTATCAGCCCGATACCATTTGAACGTTGAATTCCCTTGTGAATCATGCTCTGCATCTGCATAATGATACGTTCCTTTTAATCGGGATCCAACGGTTTTTGAACCGGAAATAGTGACATGGCTTGTCACTGGAGCTTTGTTCGCTGCTACCACTTTACTTGGGACACCCAGAACCGTGAACGTGCTAAATTTATTAATCTGAATTTTTATGCTTACAGGATTTCCACTCGAATCCTTTACAATATCACCCTTTAAAAATTCCTCTGAGCCATCGGTATGCCTTACATAAACTCGTAAGGTATTTAAGAAAGCATCTCTAGCAGCTTGATCGGATGGAAGAGAAATTCCACTTAAAGGGAACAAAACATTGGTTTTATAGTTTTTATAATTGGTTTCAATATTAATGGGATTTCCATAGACTTTAATATTCTTAGTATTTTCACCAACCGCTTTTTTCACAATTGGGGAGGAAAGCGTCTCATGGATCACCTTTTGTTGAGCATCTTCTTTTCGAATTGGAGCCACTCGGAAATAAAGGTCATTTCCTTGCTCATTCAACAATTGAACGGTCTCCTTAGGAAGCAAAACGGTTGCACTTGGTGTCTCGATTTGTAGGGCAATTCGATGACTTCCTAGCTGACTAAGTGCCATTTGTAAAACATTCACTTTCATTTCATCCGCTTTATCCTGTGGTAGATCCGTCAGTAAAATGGTTGTAATGTCTTTTTTTCCGTCAATCGCTTTTTGTACGACCTCTTGTGCCTTGCTTCCGTCAAAATTGACTTCATCCACTTTGACACCATTTTCTATTTTACGTGAAATGTCAACCGTTGCGGCTGCAGCATTCTCATTTTGACCTACTGTTACACTCACTTGACGTGTGTTCCCACTGCCGGGAGAAGGCGGTCGTGATGCTATAAAGATGCCACCTTGTACCGTAACTGATAACGGCAGATTATCAGAGTCTGTGAAGCTTAGTGCCTCTTGATCCGATGTTTGAACCGTTAGTCCTTTGCTATTGGTACCCATGATTTCAAATTGAATCGTAAAAAGAGTTGTACTATCAGAAATCGGCTTGTCCCCTCCTGTAGTATCCACCCAGGCGGTTCTTACAAAGCCTTTCGAATCATCATAGGAGGACCAGAAGCATTTATCTTTTGAATTAGAGCATGTTTCACTTACTCCATTTGGCTTAATTCCCTTTACCTTTAGTGCTGTATGATCATAATTTATTTCGATTCCATAGGAAGCAATCCCACTTGTTGGTTTACTGATTTTCACAGGAACATCAACGATTTGACCCACATAACCCTGAATATTTCCGATGGTAACATGTATATCAGAAGAGGGTGGAAGGGCGACGGCCTGTATTTGATTTGGAATGACAAGCATCATAAGTAGAGCAATGATTCCTATGAGCTTCATACCTGTCATGATTAACTTCATATCTCCACCTCTTTAATAATTATAATGGGTAATATATTGATAAGTCCCTATAGGATAAAGGGTCCATTGGGATAAATAGAAACCATCTGAAGATCCATGCATTAAACGTGGAAGCCTCTCTAAAGTACCGCCGTTAGGTAAGATTTCCTTTGGACCCGTAGCATTTGGGTCACCGAGGATATCCACTACTTGACCATTTTGCTTGAGAACGAATCCCGTCGTTACACAATTGCCAGGCATATCTAAATACATTTCGTCATTGTAATAAGCAGCATTAGTTAGATCCATGTAGTCGTAAAATATAGAGTTAATCATTACATAATCCATATTCGGGTACTGTTCAAAGAGAGTCTGTGTAATCACTTGTCGTGCATTCGTCTTCAAATTCCACTGGTAGACATCAATCGAAAGCCCCGATATTTTCCCATCGGCACCTCCAACTCTCCCAGGGAATACCTCAACTGCAATCCTTCCATTTCCACCATCCAAATATTCAGAGAAAAATGCTGAAGGTAGTTCAATTTCAGCCGTAATCTTCATTGTATTTGACGTAGCTGTTTTCCCTTTTACAGTAGCAGATGAAAGAATGTTGATAGAAAAGTTGTTAAAGTCCGTGTCAAAATCTGTCCCATCAGAAACAAATACAACTTGTACTGATTCGTCATTTATATAATTTACCGATCCAATAGATAGCCCCTGTGGTGCATTATTCAATCGAAAATCTCTTGCTGAAATAGATTGCTTAAATGTATCTCCGCTAAGTACCAATGTTACCGAATTTCCTTTACGGAGGCTTGATTCCATTAATGTACTTGTTGGGGTAGCCGTCACTGTGGCAGGCGTCTCTTGAATGCTCGTTGTGAACGCCCAATCTGACTTATTAGATTTCCCTGTAAAGGCATTTCCTCTTACATCCGTAATGGCTCCTCGTTCAAATAGGATATAATAACTTGTTCCAAACTCCAGTGCGGAATGATGAATTGTGATAGTATGATTTTCGATTGTGATATGGCTCGTATCATTCCCACTATAGGAAGTGACCAAAGAGTCATCACTCGCTTTATAAATTGAAATCTTTCCATCATTGCCAACGATGGTTTCATCGAAGGTTGCTGATAAATCTGAATCAATCGCTACATCGGAAGCATTTTTCTCTGGTGATAGGATCATCAATACGGGTGGAAGCTTGTCACCTTCTTTTACTTTTTCACTAACACCACTTAAAACCGCTTGACCCGTTTGTCTTCCAGATAAAGCCACTGGTGTTACTTCAAAGAATAAGTAGTGATTTTCATCTTCATCCTGAATGGTATAATCTTTCCCCGTTGCTCCACTGATCGCTTCTTTATCACTGCCATCCTGCTGTGTACTTCGATACCATTGGTACTTTGACGTACCTTCCGGGTCTTGTTCATTATCAGCATATGTGTATTGACCATGGATCATTTCGCCAGCGGTAAAATTACCCGTCATTCCTACATTCGAAACGGTAGGAGCTTCATTTGCTTTTTTCACATAAATCGTAACGGTTTGCTCATTCGAATCGTCTGTACCGTCATTCGCTTTATACGTAAATTGATCTTTCCCGACAAATGAGGCTTCTGGTGTATACGTAAAGGTTCCATCTTTTTTCAAATCAAGTGTGCCATGACTTGGACCCTTCACTAATATGGCCATCAAAGAATCATGTTCTACATCCTCGTCATTTAGTAGAATGCTATGATCCTGATCCACTTCCAGTGTTTCACCCTCTATTACCGTGAAATCATCTTTATTGGCAACTGGAGGATCATTCACCGCTATTACATAAATCACCACGGTTTGCACATTAGAATCTGCCGTACCGTCATTGGCTTTATAGGTAAACTCATCTGTTCCGTTAAAATTAGCGTCCGGGTCATAAGTAAAGGTTCCGTCCTCATGTAGAGTGAGGGTACCATGACTTGGATTACTGACTTTAATCGCCTTCAATAAATCACTTTCAATATCTGTATCATTTAGAAGAATACTGGAATTTAAGTCTACTTGAAGCGTTTCATCTTCATTAACAGTATATTCATCCTCATTCGCCACTGGGGCATCATTAACGGGATGAACATGAATATTCACCGTTTGTTCCTCGGAGTCAGCCATCCCGTCATTCACTGTATATGTAAATTGATCTTCCCCAAAAAAATTATCATTCGGAATATAGCTGAACGTTCCGTCCCCTCGCAAAGTGACTTTACCGTGAGTAGGATCCTTTACTTTTATAGCTGTTAACGTATTCCCTTCAATATCGAAGTCATTGTTTAGAATACTAGACGATAGATTTGTATTTAATGTTTGATCTTCATCAACATCAAAGGAATCTGTATTTACTAATGGGGCATCATTGATATCACTTAATTGAATAATATAGTTGTTATTAGCTATAGAGGTTGCAGGCTTGCCAACATATTTGCTCATCAGCAAACTAGCATCCGCACTTGTAATTATCCCATCCCCATCAATATCTAATAGCTTCAGCTGCTCCTCATTAAGAGTGGTTTTACCGTTTATGACCTGATAAATGAGAAGTGCATCGGACGGATTAACAATACCGTCTCCGTTAATGTCACCAATTTTACTTATTGAGATTTTAAATTGATCTATTACTTTGCGTCCCTGTTGGTCTGTAGCGGTAACCTTTATTTTTGAATCTCCAAAATGGTTTACATTCATATTCAAAATAAGCTGATTGGTTGACAAGGAAACACTCTCTTGCTCGGTGGTAGCATTTAATTGAATAGAACTTGGATCCAAATAAGATGTAAATCGATTACTAAAATCAATCGAAATGGTATCCCCTGTCTTGGTAGCTTTCGATTTCATCCACTCCGCACCATTCACAAAGGAAATTCGCGGATTACTATCTGCATGCACCTTTACATGCTGATTACTTGTAAGAGGAAAAATTGCGATAACCGATGCTCCCAGTAACGGAAGGAAAATCTTTTTACTTTTTGTAAAAAAATGAATCATTTGGTTGTACATGGAAAAACCTCCTTTCAAAGCAAAGGGAAGGTTCTTTTGCCCCCTTTAAAGAAGCAGAAGAACCTTCTCCCTGTTCTTTCCTAATGAATTGAGTAGTGAATAATTAATTTTCTACTCTTTAATTTCTTCGCAACCCAAGTTGCTTCTTTTCTTGTTTTAAAGTTTGCTGAGAGTTTATAATAGGATCCGGACTTTTTAATGACGACTTGCCCATGATAATCTGTTTTAATAACAGATCCTACTCTTTCAACATATGACTTGCTTCTAATCACGCCTAAATCAAGGTGACCATTGTATTGTTTCTTCACTACTATTTTCTTGGCAACAATCTTACCAACAAATGCACTTGTAGCTGCCTTTCCATACTTACTTCCCTTCGAAGCAACTGGAGTGACTTCAAATCCAATGTATTTACCTTTGTCCTTATTGGTCAGTGTATAGGTGGAATGGGTAGCCCCTTTGATCACCTTTTTATTGTGACCCTTACGGTTGTCGGCACGATACCATTTAAACGTAGTTTTACCCTGGGAATCATGTTCTGCATCTGCATATTTGTACGTTCCTTTTAAGACATATCCTACTGTTTTCGAACCTGAAATGGCGACATGGTTCACTACAGGAGCTTTGTTCACTATCTCTTTACTTGGAACGCCAAGAACTGTGAACGTGCTAAACTTACTAATCTGGATTTTAATACTTACAGGATTACCACTAGAATCCTTAACAATCTCTCCCTTTAAAAATTCCTCTGTACCATCCGTATGCTTAACATAAACATGTAACGTATTTAAGAAAGCATTTCTTGCAGCTGGATCAGATGGAAGAGAGATATCTTTTAATGGAAACAACACGTTTGTTTTATAGTTTTTATAATTTGTTTCAATCGTAATTGGATTTCCGTATACTTGAATATCCTTTGTTCTTTCGCCCACCGCTTGCTTCACTACACTAGATGAAAATGTTTGTTGAATAGCTTTTTGTTGCTCATCTTCTTTTCGAATGGGAGCTACTCGGAAATAAAGGTCATTTCCCGCCTCATTCAAGGATTGAACCGTCTCTTTCGGTAGAGAAACTGATGCGCTAGGTGTATCAATTTGTAAGGCAATATGATTATCTCCTAATTGACTGAGAGCCTTTTGTAAAACATTCACATGCATCTCATCCGCTTTATCTTCTGGCAAATCAGTCAGAACGATAGTGGAGATATCTTTCTTTTGTGCAATCGCTTTTTGTACGACCTCTTGCGCTTTGCTTTCATCGAAGTCAACCGCATCCACTTTAACACCATTCTCTACTTTTCGAACAATATCTACCGTTGCTGCTGCGCCATTTCCATCTTGACCTACGGTTACGTCTACTTGTCGAGTGCTTCCATTATTAGATGGTGGTGTTGCTGGGGTCGATGGCGTCGGTGCTGCACGGTTGACACTTATCGTATACGTTTTTGTTGTGCCGTCTTGTGCTGTAACAACGATTGTAATATCATTTTTCCCTTCATTTAAATGGATGTCCTCACTTGAGACTTGTCCATTTACTGTTTTCGTTGCTTTATCATTTGCTATAATTGCTGTAACTGATAGGTGATCTACGTTATTTCCTACATTGGTTGTATAATGCTCTATCGTTGGGTCAAATGCAGGAGAAAGAACAATATTTCCAGATAATGATAAGGAAGTAAGTGTCGCATTGTTAGATAACCATTTTGCATATAAAGTCGTATCCTTTGTGATTTCTTGGTCGAAATTATATTCAGATTGGAATGTATTATCTGTATACCAGCCAGCAAACGAATATCCAGCTCTTATTGGATTCTCTGGTTTTGTTGCCTTTGCTTGATATTTCGCACTTTCATTTTCAACAGGATTGCCGCCGTTTGTATCAAAATGAACAGTGTAGGTTTGTTTTTCCCACTTTGCATATAAAGTAGTTTCATTTGTTACTTGATCTGCTGTAAAATCCCAAGCTGTCGTTAAATCACTGTCCTTATACCAGCCTTTGAAGTTATATCCTTCTCTTTGTGGATTCGTTGGTTCGGTGGCCATTTCTCCATATTTCACCACTTCATCTGTAACGTCCTCTCCACCATTTGAGACAAAGCGAACAGTGTACCCGTCCTTATCCCATTTCGCATGTAGTACCAAACTCGATGTTACAGGTTGGTCAAAATCGTAAGGAGTTAAGAAGGTTATATCTGTGTACCATCCTTTAAAAGTGTAGCCATCTCTCGTTGGATCCTGAGGCTTTTGAACCGTTGCACCTGATTCCACCATCTTATTTGGGATATTATTTCCACCCAATGTATTAAATTGAACAGTATAATTTTGTTTTGCCCACATTGCGACTAAAGTCACATCAGATTTGATCGGTTGGCTAAAATCGAAAGGTACGAGCAAATTGTTATCCACAAACCAACCCAAGAAAATGTATCCTTCCTTTTCTGTGGATTGTGGTACTGTCGCCTTATCACCGTATTCAACATTTTGATCTGTTACCTGGCTTCCATCTATAAAGCTTACTCTGCAGCTTTGTTTCTCCCACTTCGCATATAACGTCGTATTACTTGTTACTTGATTTGTTGCGAAATCCCAGGCTGTCGCAAAATTACTGTCTTTATACCAGCCTTTGAAGTTATATCCTTCTTTTACTGGATCTGTTGGTTGTGTAACCTTTCCTGCACCATCAACCTTTTGACTTTGAACTATACCTCCACCGGCTGTTTCAAAGTTTACAGTGTAGCTTTGTCTAACCCATTTAGCATACAATGCGACATCCGAATGAATAGGTTGGTTAAAATCAAATAGTGTCGTAAATTGAGCGTCTGTATACCATCCATCAAAGATGTATCCATCTTTCGTTGGATTCTCTGGTTTTGTAATTGTTTCATTTTCCTTAAGCGTTACTGGGGGAACACTGCTGCCAGTATCTGTATTGAAAGATACCGTGTAACCACTTGGATCTAAAGATTTAACAGTTACAACAAAGTTTTTCGTCGTACTTTGAGATCCTCTTTGAATAGTTGCGGTTAATGTAACAGACTTATTTCCCTCTAAATATGCAGGTCGATGAACCGTTCCATCAGGAGACACATATTGTGGGTAATTGCTTGTCCAAGTGATTTCAGCACCACCATCAACCTTAGAAGATAACTCTAGATTCTGAGTTACTTTACTCGCATCATCTCCATTTGCATAAGTAATTTCTAGGTTTTCAGTTATATAATCTTGAATACATTTATTCAGGGCTGCTTGTAAATCAATTGGCCCAATAAAACCACTAGATGGAGCACTGCTAATTAGCTTTTCTACGATATCTTCTACTTTTGAATAAGGATTTTCCTCATCGTTATTATTTACAAAAGTTGATAAATCCGTTAAATCGATACCAAAATTAAATCCTTCTGGCGACAATAATGCCATATCGAAAATTTCCTTAAATGGATAAAGATTCAGCATCATATATGGACTTCTAATATTATTTGCATCCTTACAAATACTTTGCAATGTCGCACGATCCAGATATCCTCCACTTGGACGATGATCTAACATATATTGATAAACAAATTCTTTATCAACTTGGAGATTATCAAAAAACGCCGAAGATTGATTATATTCATTGTCAAACGCGTATTCCGGATCATCTTCCATCGCCTTTTGCATACCTGCCACCGTTGCTGCTTGATTAAAAGCAATTAGTCTTGGATCTTCAGCAGGTTTGTCATCAGATACCTGACTAGGTGTCAATTTCAAATAAGCTTTTCTCGGACTATCATCTGAATCAAAGGCAAAACTAGAGCCTCCACCTTTTCCTCCAGTAAGGACTAAAGATACTATTTTATTCCCTGTCATTTTTTGATTCACAAAAGATGTTACATCTATTGAAACCCAGCCTATGTTATAAATATCAGAATGAGCTCCATTAATTTCAACATCACTAGTAGGAATGGTCTCCGTATCCTCTTTCCAAGTGTCGTTATTTGATCCCCATACATCTACAGATGCTATACTGTTATAACTCCCCTGAGTTTGATCAATATAAATATTCAATTTTGCACTACTAAATGTTCCTGTATATTGAGACAAATCAAATTTTAATGCAGACTTAGCCTCACCATATTCAATAGTGTCTCCTACCCAGTTTTGAAAATCATCTGGATAATATCCAGAATTATCTATAGACGTATCCATACTTACCGGAACATCAATAGTACCTTCCGTCCCATCCGCATAGCTCTTCCCAGCATGCAAAAATACTAAGTTATTTAATATCAAAACAGCTAAAAACGAATAAGTTATAATTTTTTTCTTCACGCTTTCACCCACCTTTATGAAAATTAACTTTTTATAGATAAAAAAAATGCAAATATATCCTCACTTTAAATATTGTAATAGACAGCACTGAACAAAATCTGAACATTTTCGACAAAAATAGACAAGAGCGATTGCTCTTGTCTATTTGCTTAAATATTACTATTTATAATAAAGCTTGCAAGACTTTTTCCGTTTCATCCTTTGGTCTCACTTCAAGCTCTTCCCATAAAACCTTCTCTAACTGTTTATATATTTCTAGTGCTTTTTGAACATTTCCATCTGAAACATAATATTTCATTAATTCCTTTGAATAGGCTTCATCAAGGGGGTCCAGCTCTATTAGCTTTTCAAGTACTATCCTCTTAAAATCGTTTTGTACCTGACCTATGTTTACTATCCAATCTTCCAGCATTCTTTTAAACTGGTTTTTTATTTTTTCCGACTGACTTAATGCCCATGTGTAACCTTCATGCACGAGATAATCGTTCTTATACCATTCAATCATTTGATGGATTTGTTCCTCCGGTTGGACAGACTGGCCGAGCATTGTTTGCAGATTGAAAAAGTCACATTCAAGCTCCAACTTAATAGAATACCGTTCGTCCCTATAAATAATGGCGTCACTAAATCCATGTTTTTTAAGTTCTTTTCTCAATTGATAAATACTTGAGTGAATATGCGTAGAAACTTTATCAAGTGATGTATCTGGCCAGAGATCCTCCATTAGCTTTGTCCGATGAACAGGGTGTTGGTGATGGAGTAAATACGCACAAAGCTCTTTTACTTTTTTCGTTCTCCATTTAATTGGTTCCCCTTCAAGATCGAACAATACAAAATCCCCCATAAGCTGGGCTTTTAATGTTTTTGTAGGCTCCTTCTTAACACCAGAGTTGCCCTTCTTCCTTCTTTCTAAAAGGGAAACCGTTTTTTCTAATCTCCCTTTTTCAATCGGTTTAAGTAAATAACCGGACGCATAGATATCAAAGGCTTCTAGAGCATATTGATTATATGCTGTGACAAATACGATTTCGATCTGCTCATGATGTTGCTTAATTTGATTTGCAACCTGCAATCCATTTTTATTTGGCATTTCGATATCCAAAAATACGATATCAGGCATTAAGTCAGATACAAGCATTAGAGCCTCATCTGGGTTTGTCGATTTCCCGATAATTTCTATTCCACCGACATCCAATAATAAGTTTTCCAATAATGTGTTGGCAAGAACCTCGTCATCTACTAAAATAGCCTTTAACATCATTCATGACTCCTTTTTTCACTCGCATCAATGTAAGGAAACGAAATTACTACTTTTGTTCCTTGGTTTACTTCACTTTGAAAAGAAAAAGAGGTATGTTGGTATTGCTTGAGTCGTCTTGAAATATTATGAATTCCTACTCCACCAGTAGATCGGTCAGTAAGAACCTCATGAATTCTTTCTTGTGACATCCCCACTCCATTATCCTCGATTTCAAACACTACCGTCTTCTCTACTTTTCTAATCCTTAGGCTGACCTTGCCACCATCTACCTTTTTAGTAACCCCATGACGAATAGCATTTTCAATAATTGGTTGTAGAAACAGTGGTGGCACAAGACAATCAATATTATTAATATCGTCCATATGAAATTGTATTTTCCCCGTAAATCGTACCTTTTCAATTTCTACATACGCCTGAACCAAGGTAAGCTCTTTTTTCAATGGAACGAGTTGGATCGTATTGCTAAAATCAAAGCTACCTCTTAAAAATTGTGCAAAGTCTGTAATCATTTTTCGAGACGCATTCACATCCGTATAGCTCAAGGAAAGGATGGAATTGAGAACGTTGTACAGGAAATGCGGCTTAATTTGCGCTTGTAAAAACGCAACTTCCATATCTGTCGCAGCTTTTGCCGATTCCTTAATCATGATTAAATTGCTTACTCTCGCCTTTAATTCCATCAAATCAAAAGGCTTGTGAATAAAATCATTTGCCCCAGATTGAAAAGCAGCGACTAAATCCTCTGGCAATACAGCTGCAGTCAGCATTAAGATTGGTAATTCTGATAAAGAATACTTCCTTCTAATCAGCTTACATACCTCATAGCCAGATAATTTTGGCATCATTATGTCTAAAAGAACGATACTAATATCCGGATGCTTCGTTAATTGATCTAGCACATCATTTCCATTATCAACCGCAATGACTTGATAACCTTCTGGCACAAGTGCCTCTATTAACACGGCTAAATTTGTATGATCATCATCCGCTACGAGTATTTTTTTTCCGCTACCCGTAATGAAAGGAAAAGAGGTTTGATAGACGGATATAGTTGGAATCTCATAAGAGCTTTCACTTGCATTTCTATTAGGGTTGCCCTCCATCAATGCGATTGGCACGCTAAAAGTAAATACAGAGCCCTTCCCTATCTCTGATTCCACCCAAATGCTTCCTCCCTGAAGCTCTACTAATTGCTTCGTAATGTTTAATCCTAGCCCAAATCCGTTTTGAGTAGAAACATCACCTCTATTATATAAATCAAATATCGCCTCAAGTTGCTGTTCGGAAATCCCTATACCTGTGTCACGAATGAAAATATGAATAAAATCATTTTTCTTATGAGCTGAAACCACAATTTCTCCCTGGTCTGTATGTTTAATCGCATTTCCAACTAGGTTATATAATATTTGTCTTAACCTATCTTCATCTGCATAAACATAGGATACATTCTTTGGTATTTCATTTCGTAAAATGACGTCTTTGTTCAAAATATAGGAAAACATTTCCGTTAATAAATGGGTAACAGAATATAAATTGACTTGTGTTTTCTTGATTACTAGCTCTCCTCGCTTAAGCTTGGAAAGATCCAAAATATCATTCACAAGATTGGACAATCGTTTCGCTGAACCCACAGCTAGATTCACTTTTTCCGTTTGTCCTTTTGTAAGCGTAGAAGAAGGACTGCTTATCATGGATTGCAAAATCGCAATTATCGCATGAAGCGGTGTCCGAAATTCATGGGATGTTTTTTCTAAGAACTCATCCTTAAATCGATCCACTTCAAGAAGTTTAATAGACATTTCCTCGTTTTTTCGATAAGTGGCAGCAAATAAATTTGCCATATATAACGAAAGAAAGGAAAGATAAATATATGGTAAAAATGGCGGTAATGAATTGATCGATAATTTGCCGATCAAATTTAATACATTGAAGACAAAATACACAATAATAGTAATGGAACCTAACATTAAATACGTTCCACCTAACGTTCGCTTCATGACTGCCTTAAGCTGTATCCACACAAGATACAGAAATACTATGACAAGATAGAACGGATGCAAAAGCTCCAGTTTCGAATTGATACGAATCGGAAACATCATAGAGATCATTAAAAACATTCCGAAGAAAACAATGTATTTTACAGTCCGTTTATTTGAAAATGCTCGTAAGGAATGATGAAAAAAGAGCAGCAAAAATAAACCAAGGAGATCTGATGAGAGCCCCTGTAATCGTTCAAAAATAGCATACGGAATCCCTGAGGCAACTAGATAGATTAATTTCTCACCATGGGTTGCGGAATAAATACCAACTGCAAAGGAAAACAATGAAAAATATAATAACGACTTGTTTTTTCGCAGGCGAATATAAAACCCAATAAAGTAAACGCCTATTATCAAAAAAGCTGCAATCATGATTAAATCATAAGCAACTGCTTTTTCCCGCATCACTTGAATACCTTCGCTCGAACCAAGATAGATCGGTTCCATAATGCCGCCACCCGAAGCATAATCGAAATTAGCAACATGAACAATGAGCTCAATTTCCGTATCTTTCGAATAAAAGTATTTTACGTAAGGCGTATTTTGCGGTATATAAGAGGTATCATTCTTTGGAACCCCACTACTTCCTATCAACTTTCCGTTAATATAGATAGAGTTCGACATCCGGATATTCGAGGTTTTTATTCCTAATACGCTATTTCCATTTTTAGTATGTACCACTAATCGATACGTACCACTTGAATAGACGGGTAGATTTTTACCTTCTATTTTATTTTTACTCCAAATGGACGGAACTTTTATATATGTAGGTTTTCGATTATTTTGAGCAAAATAAGAGTGATCAACTAATTTCCCCGGAACAAATTGCCATTCTCCATCCAATGGAAACGGATGCTCTTTTTGCAAGTTATAATGGCTTAGATCCAGTACTCCTTTTTGTGCTGATACACTCTTATTTGATGATTGATGATAATGAACCGTTATTCCTACAATGGAAAAAGCAATAATAAACATGAAAAGAATCTTTATAACACGAACTGAGTTCAGTTGAATCTCCCCTTGCAATGAACCTAGATCTTCTTATTTTCATCTATGATCAATAGTCTTCAACCAAGGATGAATATTTCCCACATAATATAATATATCGACCATACTCTAATGAAATTAAAGCTTAGAAAAACATTAAATTGCATGAAATTATTGGGAAATGGATAAATTTAATGAGGTATGTGTATTAGTATTGTACTTAACCTTAATCTCCACGATCACTCCCCGTCGCATTAAAGAAGTTTACCTCAGTAATAGATATATTGATATATCTTCTAATATCCATCATTCCTTATCTACGTATTGCTTAATGTTACTTTGAAATCCTTATATTATAGGACTTATCCAAGTTTACCTTACGAAATTTAGTGCTAGTAAACTACAAAAAAAAAAATTAACTTTGAATGCAGTGATGTCATGACGTTTTTAAATCCATAAAAAGTAGGAAGTTATATCGGAAAGCTTCATATAACGTGAAAATAGATATTTATGTCCTTACTTTGAAATAAAAATCTGGTAGTTCAAGCGACTAAAATCGAGTTTTTCCGTTAACAGATATTTTCCTATATTGAAAAACTAATATTATTTTCCTTGAAAAAGAAACAAAACATCCAAGTATTTACATTGTTGCAGGTAGTACTTTATAATTAAATTACTTCCATAATAATCTAACCTATCAATTTAATAAAAGTGATAAAGGCAAACTTTTCGAAAGGGAAGGACGCAAAGCCGTGAGTCTAAGGTGCTATCGTACTATGATCGTCAGGTTGCCATAGAACAGTAATGCCGTGGCTATTTTCCCATGGCGTTTTTTGTTTTACTTTAATAGCATTTATGGCTCCTGATAGACCTTTTCTCCATAAGTATACAAGCACATAATTTCGGGGCGTAACTGTGATCATTCCTAAAGGGAACCAGGTACCGTCCACATATTTCAGGGGGCATCTATGAAAAAATTATTTCTTACAATTACCTTATTATTTTCTTTCATCGTTCCAACAATCACCCATACATCAACTGCAGCTTCTTCTATTATTCTAAAAGTGAATAATGAACAAGTAGACAGTAATTACAGTCCTTTTGTTGAAAATGGAACAACTTATGTACCTTTAAATGAAATTGCTAGATTAATGGGAGACAAGGTAACTTCACTTTCTTATCGAAATGAAGTCTCGATTGAAGGGAAGGATTTTAAAGCTAGTGTATGTGAAGGTTATATAGTTGGTTTTATTAATGGGAGAACACTTCCATTGAAAACGAAAACAGTGGATGGTAAAGAGGTTAATGCAAATGTAAAGGCTATCTATAAAAACGGCGAAATATATGTACCGATTGAATTTATTTCGAACGGCAATGGGATGACCTACCCGGTGGATACAGTCAACGAAAATCACACGACAACCATCTATATTGGGAAACTACCGGTAAATATTCAAAATCGAAATAACAACATCATTTTAAAAGTAAATAATAAACAAGTAAGTGACAAATACAAACCATTTGTTCAGGCGGATACAACTTATGTTCCTTTAGATGAAATCTCTAAGAAAATGGGATCTGATACTACTCCGCGCAAAAACCAAGTAACCGTTTCATTAACTAATTTAAAATATACAACTGTAAAAGCCGGGCAAACATCGGCTTTCAGATATGATCCATACAAAGGGAATGACGTGTATACAAAGATACCTTTAAAGATGAATACCATACACGGAAACACAATGAATTCCAATGCAAAAGCCATCTATAAAAACGGACAAATTTTTGTTCCAGTTGAGTTTATTTCCTTATCTGACGGCATGAATTTTTATGTAGAAACGGTAAAGGATAATACTAAAACGACCATTTATGTTGGGGAACTTCCTGCTGGTTTACAACAACCGATTAACAAGTTAGGCTATGCCACAACAGAGTACGCTGGTGTTTCTAAATCACCAGGCGGTATCTATTCCATAAATGCACTTGTAAAAAATCAACAAGTCACTATCTATTCTTCACAAGCAAAATGGTACAAAATTAAAGTTGGAAAACAAATTGGTTATGTTGAAAAAAACAAATTAAAAATAGGAAAAACTCCTGCCAAAGGAAAAATGTATCCTGATGGCTGGGTGGCACCCGTTCTAAAGTCGAAATGGAGTCCAAACCAAGCAACCAACTTCAAAACATTACAAAATGAACTTGGATTTACCGATAATGGTCATATCTTCGGAGTTTACAAAGCATCTAAAGCAATCATAGTACTTGGTGACTCTGGAAACACAGAAGTAACCTTCCAATTTTTCTGTTGGGACGGAGATGCTAACGGTGCTATACCACAGGAATATCGGGTTCCAATTGTTGCAAAGGAACTTTTCAAACTATATTTTGGCAAAGACGCAACTCGTGTTTGGAAATATTGTGACAAAGGTGATATTCCAGATAAGTTCACCGCAAATGGAAGAACAGTAAAAGTGTCTTTCATTAAAGCCACTGGCAGTCTTTATTTTCAAGTTGGTAAGAAAAAGTAAGGACTGGGCCGGTTCTCTTGTTTCCTTTGATGAAACAATGGGAATCGGCTTTTTTAATTCTTCTGAAGCCTGATAGATTCGGTCACAGCCTATAAAAGGCTAATGGACCTAGATTCCTTCAAATTCCTTAATAGTCCTGCCATTAGCTATTGCTCCTTCACACTAACAATACACATAAGTAACCGAAATATAGTGAATAAGTACCACTAGTTTGACTAGTAAAAAAGTTTTATATATTCTTTTAATAGGTACATATTTCATATGACGGAGATGACAAGATGAGGAAGATTCTACAGAGTAAATTGGGCAGAAAAATAAGTGCGATTGTTGGTATTCTATTATTGTTAGTTGCAATTATTAATCTAGGATTTATGTATTACTCAATAAAAACAACAGCTACTCAATCTATCTCTGAATTTACTACATTAAATGCTGAGAATATATCAAAGCATTTTGATGGAGAGGCTTATGAAAGATTTCTCACTAATCAATCAGAAAGCAATGATTACTGGGATTTACGTAATCAATTAAATGATTTCCGGGAAAAAACGGGGGCATTGTACGTATATACGATGGAAGTAACGAATGACAAGAAAGTTAAAATCCTTATAGATGGACAACTTAAGGATTCCAAAAATGCATCAGAAATAGGCGAATCAACTGCTAGTAATACATATTCTCAGGTTGGAACTGTCTTAAACGGTGAACTTGCACATACCGATATTAATCATGATCCTGAATATGGTGATTATGTTTCAGCATTTGCCCCGATAAAAAATAAGGATGGCAAAATTATTGGAATTTTAGGTGTAGATACATCCGCGAAAAAGGTAACTAGTATCGTTAACCATGATATAGAACAATTAGGTACTATCTTTTTTGTCTTGATTATAGTTATTTCAGTCATTGCCTCTGCTATGGTTTTTCTGTATCTGGCTAAATTAATGCAGCCTTTAAATATACTTAATAGGGCATTTTCATTAGCAACTACCGGAAAATTAAGAGAAGGTAAGCAATTATTAAATGAGATCAGATTAAAACAGAAAGATGAGATTTCTCATTTACATAAAAGTTCTCTTGAAATGTTCCAGGGAATCACGGAGATATTAAATAAGGTTACAGAATCATCCCAGCAACTTGCTTCTTCCTCTGAACAATTATATGCAAGTGTGCAGGAAGCAACTGCAGCAAGTGAACATGTTTCAGGTTCTATTCAAAAAGTGTCTGATGGTACAGGTAAACAAACAAAAGACATCGCCTATTCCGAAGAATCGCTTTCCAAAGTTGGGAATGAGGTTGAAAAAATCAATTCAGAAACAGCAAAGGTCAAGGATATCACGGTTAGTGCAAATGATTATGCTGCAGTCGGTAGCTCTGATATAAGAAAAGTAGTGGAGCAAATGAGTAGCATCCAACAATCTGTTGAAGATACAAATAATAAAGTACAATCCTTAAATCAAAGTTCACTTCAGATAGGTAAAATTATTGAAATTATTACTCAGATTGCCGAGCAGACAAATCTTCTAGCGTTAAATGCAGCTATTGAAAGTGCGAGAGCTGGAGAAAGCGGTAAAGGATTCGCCGTAGTCGCTGGAGAAGTAAGAAAGCTTGCGGAACAAACTCAAGAGTCAGCTAAGCAGATAGGAGGCTTTATTCATATGATGCAACAGGATGCTGAAGATTCCGTTAAACTTATGAATCATGTTTCCGAAAATGTGGAGGCTGGAGTCCAGCTTACTATGGAAAGTGAAAATAAATTTAAAAATATCCAATCACAAGTGGAACAGATTTCTAATAGAATGGAAGAGTTATCAAGTATAGCTGCGGAAATTTCAACAGGTACCGAAAAAATCTCAACTATCAGTAGTGAAATAACGCACCAGGCTACGGAGAATAGCAAATTGTCAGATGAAGTGGCGGCTGCAACTGATGAGCAATTAGCATCTATGCAAGAAATTTCATCTTCGACTCATCATCTATCCAATCTTGCTGAAGAATTACAAGCACTTGTTAAACGGTTTGAATTATAAATCTGTATTCATTCAAGATTCATAGAAGTTGTGAATAAAGGGTTGCTCCAGCAGCCCTTTATTCTGCTTTTCCGAATACATATTACTTTATTAGACTGAGACATTTGTGTTCATGTCATTGAGAAGTACCCTTCTCATCTTATACTCTGGTATAAATTAGGGAAAACAACTAAACTATATTAGTACTAAAATCAATTAAAAATGAGGTGTACTCCTTGCAAAAGGAAAAACAATTTCATTCCGAAAACTGCCCGTGATGCCCTCAAAGGCTTCGGCAGTCGCAGTTTCGGAAACACCGATAAGGATGAAATGGAGCGAATTACCTACTAATGATTCGCTCCTTTTGTTACCTGCATTTGGCGTGAATGTCCTTATTGCTATTTCCATATGTTTATTCAAAACTCAAGAACCGTACCCATGTTTGAGTACCTTTTTTAAAGAAGCTCGTCTAATTGATATATCCGTGCTTTTCCTTGACCAAAGCCAGGTAAGTTTAGTGCTTTTATTATATTTGTCATAACCATCCTGGAATCGAGATGAAGGAATTTTTGAAGATCACGTTTGGTAGTGTTAGTTTGGATTAAAAGTGTGTAGTCTTTTAAAGTGTCTGAATGAGCAGTTTTTGAGGAATAGGAACATGCTGTGCATACCCAATTTCCAGCAGATCTTTTCATCGGGATGGATGAGCACTTCGGGCAGTGAACTCCAGTTAATAACTCACTTTCATCGATGTTGAATTTTTTTAATACATCGTAGTCTTCAGATAAATGATTTTTAATAAGAAGCCTGGACAGCTTTGTTATATCCTTTTTCGTTATACTTTCGTTATGGTACATCTGCTCATATTTTTGGAATTCAAATATTAAATTGCTACTGCGAATGATCCATTGGTATTCCTTGAACGGACCGATTGTTTTGATGATTGTAGAAGGATTGCTGATGATAATTAAAGGAAGAATCGGAATATTTGGGAACTTGTGCCGTTTTAGCCATTCTCTCCATTGAAGTTGATGTCGTTTTACCTGAATGATTGGATCTTGATATGCTCTTTCTTTGTCGCCATTTCGATGGATAAGTTGCTGGAGTCGATGGTCGAATATGATGGTTCCGCCGTGGCTTTTCACCTCTATAATTGCGATGAATGAGGAGCTTAGGATTAGTGTATCGATTTGAAAATGGTGTTTTTGATTGTTAAGCAATCTTAAGGTATGCAAAATATGGTACTTTTTATCATTTAAAAAACTTAGATGGTAATCTAATGACTCTTCTCCGTAGTGCCCCGATCTTCTTCTAGCCAATTCGTCGAGAATCACTGACCTTTTCGGATGTAAAGGAGGTATTCTTCTGTGTAAAGCCTCCAATTTTCTTATCTTAATAGGAAAATCCCGTTCTTTTACAATCATTTATTCAACTCCTTTTGTGTAATATCGACTATATTCTACTAAAATCTTCAAAATCCCTCCTAAACTGAACGAAATGTCCATGGAACTGCATCATTCTGGCATCCAATTGCACGGACTAAAAGAGAAACTACATCATTTTACACGCGAACTGCACATACAACATAAGACGGAGGAATACAAATGGACAGTTCTCCCATTTCCTAAAAGAAACAAGAGAACCGCCCCATATTCCTACTAAAAAATACTGCCGAAATTATTTATTTTCCATTTGCCCTTTTCTTTCATAAAGGTAGCAATGATTGTTGCCGTATCATCATAACCACACGGAACGGTAAACTCCACTTTGCGTGTATTTCCCTGTTTGTAAATAATTTCTGCTTTTGACTTATTCCAATCAAGTATCGAACCCTTATCTGCATCAGGTTGAATCATTTTCCCTTTATACTCAACTAAATGATAATTACTAAATGCCTTTTTAATTGCACTGCTGGAATAAGCCTGAGCTAAATAATTGGTCAGTTTTGCTTTTGTATTTACAACCGGACACAAGTAACGATAGTAATCGCCCTTATACATTAAAGATCTTGCATTACATTCTCCAGATTCTACATTCCAGTAAATATTTTTTCCTTTTATCGCCAAATCAACTGCTTGTTTAGCAGTGAGGTCTCCCTTAGATACCGGCTCAACATACCCGTATTTTTTAAATCCATCATTAATAAATTTATATACCTGCACTTCTTGGTTTGCATCAAAATTCCAGAATCCACTTCTATGCATTTTTAATGGTACCTTTTGAAGATTCTTAAAATAGCTTTTGTAGCTTGAGTCATACTGAGCTTTTTTTACCTTTTTGCCACCTATAAAGTAATAGGTATATTTAGGCTGTACCTCATTATTTACTTCTTTACGAAAGAGTTTTTTTGCTTACAAATTTCCTTTGCTAAAGATTATTTCATAGATTGCCTCTGTCCAAGCATTATATCTTCCCGTATAATCAGAACCAATAAATGTATATTTCTTTGTTTTTTTATCGCTATATAACTTTAAACCTTCTATTGTCGGTAAGCCTATATTCATATTGCCTTTAGTATCTCGTTCGAGTCCAGAAACACCGTTATCCCCTGTGAATTTAATGTTAGATACTTTATTATTTTTAAAGGTGATAGCCATGTTTATTGGTGAAAATATTTGTGCTTCTGATCCTCCGAACAATTCGGGAATTCCATCCCGATCTAAATCAACGAGAAAATACCATTCGTTTGGTTCATTGTTCTTTTCCTTTACATAACTTAAAAGATAATCCTTGTATTTATTTTTGGCAGTGGCTAGGCCATTGTTCGTTGCTGCAGATATGGGTGATGTGACTAAAAAAAGTGCCACAATAATTAATAGGATTTTTTTCATACTTACACTCTCCATCTATATAATGATTTTATCCTCTAGTAATTTCTTACTATATTATACTACTACAGGTAAATTGTGTAAAAAATATAATAAATCCTATTACTCTTCCTACCTAGAGTTTTTTAGGGATAATTTCCAATTATTTTCCTCACTCCCCTTACTGTTGGATACATAAACCAATTTTTAATAATATTTCCCTCAAAATATTAAAGTTGCCAACCTTTCCTAAAAATATCTTATTACTATGCCGATAAATATAATAAAGGTCTGAAGACCACAAAAATGGAGGAAGAAATTCTTAAATTATTTAATTGTTTCTACTTTTTACAAACGCCAAATGATAGGATTATAAGATAATAGATTGGAGCTGATAATCAATATGGAGAATAAAAGTAAATCAAGAGGTTGGCTGATTGGAAAGCTTGGTAATCAAAGCCAGCTGGAAAAAAGTGATGAGCAAGAAAGCATATCCGCTATTGCTACTGAGTTAGTACAAACCTTTCCAGAGGAAATCGAACCAACAGATACTACCAACACGAAAAACCTTTTTTCAAAAGAGAATCAAGACAAGGTTTCATTAGATATAATCGTTTCATTGGAAAATATGCTAAAGGATCGCCAGCTTATTCTTTATAAAAATAAAGATTTAGAGGAGCAATTGTATTCCTTAAATGAAATCATCAGTCGTTTAAAGCATGAGCAAATGAAGAAAGACCAGCTTTTACAAGAAAAAAGTAAGGAATTAAGTGTTATCGAAGGCAAGCTTACGAAGAAACAAATGAGCTATGATCAGCTATTAGAAGACTATAAAGACTATCAAAATACTTCTAATTTGGAATATGAAAAGGTTTCCAATCTACTAGAGATAGAGAATAATAAATATAATAGACTTTATGAGGAATCTACTGCTATTCAGCATCAGCATATCCAAAAAATTAATCAGCTGGAAGAAAGAATCCGCGAATTAGAAGTAGAGAATCAAAATTATCTGGAACAATACCGTAAAATTCAAGAGGAAAAAAATCAGTTAATGAAGTCAATCAATGATTTTACAGAACGGATGTCATTCTCGTTCTCCCATTCAACTGATTCTTCTAGCCAAACCGAATAGATTACTATTTACAGTTTTATAGAAAGGCGGATCCCCATGGAAATCTACCATGGAAAGTTAATGGAACTAGTATCCATTGAAAAAGAATACCATCACTCTTACCTGCAAATTAACTTATCAATGGACCAGGATGAATTGCTTTTTTGGGAGATTGACCATGAGACTGCGGAGAATTTAAGAGCTGCTACTACTTTTGATGATGATAAATATATGTACAGATTGTCTTTCCATTCCTGGGAATCTGGCGAAAATCAATACATAAGCTATGTCACGAGGACGTATAGAGAACAAAGTGACAAAATCTATTTTTCATGCTCAAAGGAGTATAAAAATAACCTATCAGCCATTAAGCGCATCTATGACTCAAGTAAGCTTCACTCTCTACCTTTTCTTATGAGCAAGATTCCCGGTAATGATGGTAATAATGAAGCAGCTGAAAAACAAAGACAAGAACAGGCTAAATCTGGCCATCATTCATTAGCTTGGTTTTCTGTTGCTGTTATTACTGCTATTTGTATCACACTGGTACTATACGTTGGCAATTCGGACCTCATTAAAACCGTATTTGCTCAAAAACAATATGTCAATGCAGTTAGTAAGGAAAAAGTAATTAGGGTGGAAAGCCAAAAAGAAGCGGTAGAGCCTTCGGTAAAAAAACAAGCACCAACGCAACACTCTATTACGAAGTTCTTCACTCTGGATCTCCAAAAGAATTCAAGCTATAGTGTGCCCGATGGTTATGTAGCACTTACCTTTGATGACGGCCCGTCAAGATATTCAAAGGAGATTGTGGATATATTAAAGAAATATCATGTAGGTGGAACATTTTTTTATATCGGTCAAAATGTGAAAAAATATCCAGAATCTGTGCAATATACTCATAAGAATGGATTCGTGATTGGCAACCATTCTATGACTCATCCGGAGTTCACGAAGCTTTCCTATGAAAAACAGGAGAGGGAGTTGCTAGAAACCAATCAATTAATTAAACAAATCACACACGAGCCTGTTCGGCTTTTTAGACCGCCCTATGGTTCAATCGACAATAATACACGGAAATTATTGAATAATCATCATTACAAGATGGTTCTTTGGAATAAGGATCCTAGGGATTGGCAAAACCACGATCCAAAAAAAATTGTTCATTATATAAAGAGCAATCACCCCTCAGGGTCTATCATTATTCTGCATGAATCCGAGGCAGTAGTCGATGCTTTACCAAGTATTATTAATTACTTAGAAAGCCAAAAAATAAAAATAGTTAACCTGGAATAGTAGTACGGATAGTGCCAGGCACCCCTCAATCATTATAGTGGTGTCTGGCACCACTTGCTTCTAAATAGTTCCCATGCTCTCTAAAATAATTTTTGCATCTGAGTTTAAATACTCCAACACATCTTCTTTTAGAAATAAGGCTATATTATTCTTTAATACAATCCTTATCCCACTCACATCAAATTCGGATGCATAGAGATTTACCTTACTAATAATCGCAAAGTCATCTCTATTAAGTGGTTGTTGGTTCGATTCATCTGTTAAAAAGTCTAAAACTTTACTCGAATTGCCTTTTAAACGATGTTTATTTTCACTTAATAATTCTATATTTTCTTCTATGTAAATTCGTGCCGTAACAAGATCGTATCTTTCCATGCTATCATTAATTTCAGAAATCAGTTCTATTAGCTCCATGTCTATATCCTCTCCCCCATATTTATTCGAGAGTATATTCATAAATCCCACTTTCTTATTATCGACTAAGGTTTTGAATATTTTAGAGAATAGACACAGATTTAACATAACAAGAGGACGGTCCTCTTGATTCTATTTATGCCAGCGGGCACATATTCCCAAATTTGTGAAAAAAGCAGTGATTTCATTACTTTAGAGGACAGACGTCCCGCTAATGGCCTAAATGGCACCATTTCAAGTCATTTTTTGATCAATAGCGGATCCTGTCTCCACCATGCTCTCCAATATCGCTGTTTTATTGAAAATAAGAGATCCTGTGTCCTCAAAGAAAACAGGTTAAGGTTCGCCACCACTTTTTAATAGGAAAAAGGAGCAATCAACCTACTATAATAGATTGTTCACTCCTTTACTATCTATACAACGTTATGAATCCTTTATTCCTCCAAAAACAGTAGCTTCAAACGTTCATCCTTCCGCATGCTCCTCCTGAGGAACCAATATCTGCCCTTCTTTTCCAACCTTGAGCAAAGTTTGCATGATTGTTTTCGATAATTGACTAGGTTGGTATGGCTTTACTAAATAGGCCATTGCTCCTAGGGAAATGCCTTTTTCCTTTTCATCAAGAGCGGTAGAGATGATGATAGGAATATGTTGTAATCTGCTACTTTGTTTAATTTCCTGCATGATTCTCCATCCATCGAATTCATCATCTTCTAGTAAAATATCTAAAACGATTGCATCTGGAATGGTTTTATGTAAAGATTGGAGTCCATCCGCTCCATTATTGTGATAAATAACCTGGAATCCATTTTCGACAAGCTCGTGTTTGATCAATTCGGCCAGACTTTTATCGTCCTCGATTAGTAAAATATGATAGCCTTCTGTGGATTCCCGCATATCATTTTGTTCCATGTCCATCTCTTTACTTAGTGCTGCAGGCAATAAAACCGTAAACGTACTGCCACTGCCTAATGTCGATTGAACGGAGATTTCCCCATCGTGGTTCTTTACGATCTCTTGTACGATAGATAGGCCGAGCCCTGTTCCACCTATTTTCCTTCGATCTGAATTATCCACTCTATAAAACTTCGTAAATAATTTATTCATAGCTTCTTCCGGAATTCCTAATCCATGGTCTATGATCTCGACTTTTACCTGCTGATCAATGTATGTTAACTTGACCTTTATCATTCCACCATCAGGGGAATACTTAACAGCATTATTGATCAAGTTTGTAAATACTTGCTCCATTTTCTCTCTATCCCCGAGAATAAATGGCGGTGGTGAACATGGTTCGAGAATGATTTGATGCAACTTTGTACTAACCTGCTGGGCTTCGATTACTTTACTGAGCATCGGCAGTAAATTGAAATATTTTTTCTCATAGGTTTGTTTTCCTGCTTCCATTCTTTGGACATCAAGAAAATCATTAATGAGCGCTGTTAAGCGCTTGGATTCATTCCAAATCGTTGTTAAATACTTTTTCTGCCGCTCAGGCTTCAATTCACGGTTGATCATTAATTCTGTAAAACCGAGAATGCTGGAAAGCGGAGTTCTTAATTCATGACTAACCGTGCTAACAAATTCGGATTTCATCTGATCCACTTCATATTCTTTTGTAATATCGCGATGAACTAGAACGGTCCCAATTTTTACCCCATCATGATATAGCTTTTTGCTATAGACTTTTATTACTTTCTGTGAACTTTCTAACGTATAAATAAAGGTGTCTAATTCAGAATTGGAATGCAAGGCATTTTCCAAAAATAAAACAATTTGTTTCTCCTTTACTTTCTCTTTCACAAATTCAATCCATTCTTCCCACGACATCCCTAAAAGAACGTAATCCTCACATTCAAGTAGCTCCTGCAAATGATCATTGATTTGCAGCGTCCGCCCATTTTTATCAATTAGCTGGACCCCTTCTTGAAGTGTATTGAGAATATCCTGATTTTGCTTCCGATCCTTTTCTGACTTTTGGAAAAGGGAAATTTTATCGAGGCTAACCCCAACACTATTCGAAAGTGCCAGGAACTCTTCCATTTGTGATTCCTCAAAAGGAGATCCATACCTGGTAAAAATCATGACAGCAATCAAATCTTCATCGGATGAAAGTACTGGAAGGTAAAGATCATATCCATAAAAATCTCCTTCATGGTAGCCCTTTTCGGAAACATCCAATTTTCGTTTGAAGGAATAAGGCCTTTTGGTGATCCTTAGCTGTTCACACAAGCTATCTTTCATATTTTGCAAAAATTGATTTGCACCACTAGGTGAAATACCGAATGAAGCATAAGCTGGTTCCTCTGCCAAAGCGATAATCCCTTTATCGGCTTGAATGATCTTGCACATATTCACCACGCTGCTATCCAATAGATACTGCAAATCGATGTTGCCCGAGAGCTGATTGACTAATTTGTTTCGATTTTTTAACTTTTCACTGTTCTCATTCAGTGTTTGCATAGCGTTTTGAAGCTCGGCCTGCTGTGCTTGAAGTTCATCCTGCTGCGCAATAAGCTCTTCATTATGAGCTAATAGATCCTGTTCTTTTTCTTGGACCTTTTCCACCATTTGTTGGAATGATTTTGATAGTAGTCCGATTTCATCTTCCCGCTTCGTTTCTAGTGAAATGGATACTTCTTTTCCGCTTGCCATTTCATTTGCAGCAATGGATAATCTCGCCAAAGGCTGGCCCAACTGCCTAAACATATACATCATAATTACTAATAGGATGACCATTACGATTAACACAAATAGCAGAAAGATTAGTTGAATATAAGATTGCATAGTAATAAGCTTTTGAAAATGGCTATCTAGACTATGGTCTAGATCTTGTATATAATCTTGCATTTGTTTTTGAAAAGTCGTGACTTTTGAGGTCACCTGTTCATTAGCCATCTTTGCTATCTCTTGTCTATTTCCAACTTTATAATTGGAAATTACTAACGGCAATGTATCTTCAAAATAGAAGCTAGTGAATTCATTGACATTATCCAAGAATTTTTCGTCATCATCTGTCGTCGTAATTTTTTCGAACTTTTTTGCCGACCTTTTGATTTTTTTCTCTTGTGCAAGCGCACTATCCTTCATACTTGCACTTCCAAATGCTAAATATCCTCTAGCATCAAAAAAAGCTTGATTAAAGTCCACATTAATCGCCTGGGCAATTTTTTCCTTCTCGGCTATTTTACTCCGCTCTTTATAATTGTCAGTATTTAGCATATGATGCACCATTAGAAGAGCGGCGGCTCCTATGACAAAGAAGACAAAAAAGCATCCCATTAATATTATAAACCGCCTGGACAAACTCTTTTTGTTAATTTTCATAGAGGATTCCCTCGATTTTCGCTAATAATTCAATAGGACTAAAAGGTTTCGCCATAAAAAAGTTCGCCCCTGCATCGAATACCTTTTCCTGTTCAAACTGCTGGCTTTTTGCAGAAAGCATAAGAATTTTTAAGTGGTGGTCTTTTTGCTTTTCTCTAATATATTTAATGACCTCTATCCCGGAAACCTTAGGCATCATATAGTCCAAAATAAGCAAGTCATATTTATTTTCTTCTAAGTATTGGATTGCTTCCTGACCATCCTCTGCTTCTTGTACCGCGAAATCTTGGTCCTCCAGAGTATCTGTAATCAGCATTCTTAATACTTCTTCGTCTTCTGCTAGTAAAATTCGTTTCATTCCCTTATTCACCCTTATATGTTTTTCTATTGATCGTTCTCATCTGATTTTCTTTCTGTGAATCAGCTGCATAATTCTAGCTTGCAAGTCTGCTATTTCAAATGGTTTTGTCATATAGTCATCCGCTCCGAGCTTGAGAGCTTTTGCTATATCCTCCTGGCTATTTCTTCCTGTCAGCATAATGACCAATACCTTCTCATGTTTCTCTGTTTCTCTTACTTTTTGTAAAATATCCAGTCCGTCCATGATAGGCATCACCCCATCTAAGATCAGAAAATGCTCCCCTTCTATTTCAAGATGACTGGAGTCAAAGAATACATGACCATTTTCGAAGACCTGTATATTTATTTCATATTGACTTATCTCTAATTCTTGTAAACTCTTCGCAAGCATAGAGCGAATAATTGGATCATCATCAATAATGGATATATATAACTTTTTCTTTTCCAATTCTGTTGATGGTTCATGGAAGCATTCCACTCTTGCTCGTCCTAATTCCTTTGCTTTGTATAAAGCCTTATCTGCGGCACTTATCGCAGACTCTATAGTTGTATCCAGTGTAGAGATCGTATGAATGCCAGCGGAAAAAGAAACATACGTGTCTTCTCCATCTATCTCAAAGCGCTGTTTAGAAAAACGCTCCAATAATCTGGTGACTATCTCATTCGCTTTTTGTTGCTCCGTATTTTGAAATAGAATGATAAACTCTTCTCCACCATATCTAAACACAGTATCAAAGCTTCGTGTATTTTCTTCTAAGAATGAAGCAAACTGTGAAAGCACCTTATCCCCTGTGAGATGCCCGTAGCGGTCATTAACTTTTTTAAAATAATCAATATCAAGAATAGCAAGGCTAAATGGTTGGCTAAAACGATTCAATTCATCCATGCTGACATCAAAAACAACCTTTAAGTATTTTCGGTTATAAACATTCGTTAGCTCATCCAATAATACGGATTGGTCATAAATTTTCTTTCTTTGGAGATGGCGTTCAATATGAACAGCCAATTCTTCAAGATCAATCGGCTTCGCAATAAAGTCATCTGCCCCCATTTTGAAGGCATTTATTCGAGTATCTCGATCATATAAAATACTCATCATAATGATCGGAACGAAAACCTTGTTACTATGACTCTGTAAATCTCTTAGGATTTCAAAGCCATTTTTATTCGGTAAATTCACATCTAAGACAACACAATCGGGATGCAGATCAAAATACTGGGAGATTGCTTTGTCGGAGTTAGAATTCGTAATAACCATCCAGCCTTGCTTCTCCAGAAAATCCTTCAATATAATAAGCAAAGAAATATCATCATCAATAATTTGGATGAGCGGAATATTCTCGCGACGAAAATGCTTTTTTCCAACCTCGATTTCCTCATAATGGTCATAGCTAAAGGTGAGCTCCATTAATTCGGATAGAAATTCGCGCAGCTCCCTTCTCTCCCACTCTTCTTTATTACGGTCCTTCATTTGTTCCAGCAGCACTCCTGATACCTGAAGAATCCCTCCAAGCTGAAGTGTTCCCGACGTTCCTTTTATAGAATGTATGAAGCGATACACTTCTGTATTAGGAATGCTAGTTTCTTCACCATCTTCAAACCATTGAACGAATTGCTCTTTGATTTTTTTAAAAAATACTTTTCTATATTTAGATAGGTCCATATATTCCACTCCGCTAAAATAAAATTTATCCAACTGAGAAATTAGAAAAGCTTCAAAGGGCTCGTCAACATAAGCAATAGATGAATGTTCATTAGCTTTCCGTCTACAAAAGCAGTAACCAATAACAAAAGAGTGGTATTCACAAATAAAACACACAACCACTTCAATAGGACTGTGTGTTTTTGGTTTCCATTTCTCTTTCAGTTGCAAGGCATCACTCATACTTTAACTTTGAAGCTTTGCGCTCCTATATATCAATAAAATTGACATTTTTCAATGTAAGATTTATTTACTATTTTCAGAACAAAATCATATCACACAAAACGACATAAATCTACTAGATGCGACAAAAATAAGGGACGAATCCGAAGTTTAAGAACTTGAGATTCGCCCCTTTGTTCCAGCTAAAATTTCAATTTTTTTAGACTTTGACCATCTATATAGAAAGGTTGGTCCGAAAAAATAGTGCCTAGCACGTAGAGCTCTACATGACAAAAGCAGTGAGGCCATCCCACTGCTTTTGTCGTTATATTCTCAATAAATGATAACCGGCTCATATTGTTCAAGATTGTCGTACACAGCTTTCATAATACTTGGAGGAGTATTGACACAGCCACCAGAACCATGCTCAAGGTAGGCGTCACTTGCCCAGTTGGTTCTCCAATAAGCATCATGGAACCCGCAGCCACTATTCGTAAAAGGTGCCCAATAGTTGACTTTAATCGAATAATTCGGGTTACCTACTTCACTGCCTCGAAGGATCGATGGTGCCCTTTTATACATGATGTACCACACACCCTTTGGCGTATCTTCATTTGTATTATGTCTGCCAGTAACTACATGTGTGGTGACTTGCAGTTTGCCATTTTTATAGATCCATATACGTTGGTCCTCTATGGATACTTCCGCATATGTGTCGCCAATGCCATTGTTTGTGGTTGTATGATAGCCAACACCATTCACGTTCCAGCCTATTCCATAGACATTATAGGCAAGAATCGATGTAGTTCCTTTATCAAAAGCTTCTTGAATCCGTTTCGCTTCCTCGGTGACATTTATCGCCCAGCCATAGGTTTCCCCTTTTATGGATATTACTTTACCTGAATGAGTTTTAAAGGTGTAATTTTTACCGAGAGTGGATTGTGTTCGATTAATATCGGTAAGCTTTTTCTCAATCACATCCATATCCATTGTATACTTCATGGTTTTAGACACCGTTGCATTCTTAATGACTCCACTGCCTTTAAAGGAATAGACCTTGTTCTGCACTTTATAATCGACCGTTCGCCCGATGAGCTCCTGCAGCTTTGCCTTTTCCATTTCCACACTCGGACTGTCTTCCTTGATAGGCTGTAAGTATACGGCTTTTAAGCGGACTACACTATTATATTCGTGTTTGCTGTAATCCTCTAGTAACTTTGCTACATCATATCGCTCTCCTGCCTCGCTTTTCAAAACAATGATTTTCCCTTGTTTCAACTGGGCATGAGCGTCTTTTGGAGCTTTTAAGCTCTTATTCATCGATAGGAGCTTTTTCTCTAGTTTCTTTTTCATCGTTTGGCTTCGGTTTTGATCCGCGTTGACCGGCAGCAACGAATAACTTTTTACCTTGAAGGAAGGAAAAAACGTTCTCTGTTTTTTTAATAGGTTTTCAACTTCTGGCAGGTCCTTATCGGTAAAACCCGCCTTCGTAGTTTTTCCTTTGAGAATAAGCCTCTCCCCGACATAGACATCATTTTTTAAGTTAGATTCCTTTAATTTTTGAATTGCTTTTTCAGCGGTCAATCCACCCACTTTTGTATCATTGATCATGACTTTAGCATTAAAATGGGTGCACTGATAGTAGAAAATAGCACTTAACGCGAGGATGATAACAACCATCGTACTACTTAATATAATAATATGCTTTTTACGCATTACTTCACCTCAAAAAACTGCATTCGTTAACAGATTAACAGAATGCTAATCGGATACTACGTATCTATTGTATGAGAGGAAATGAACAAAAATTCTAATGTATATATATCAATTATGCAGAAGTTGAAGTGAGTACAACGGTTTCTTACGATATCGGAGTAAGTGGGTGATTTGGGTAATGAAATGAAGAGGATAAATCAATATTTGCAAATGTTTTGGAATGCAATTAGTCTAATCAATATTGCTTAGCAATACAAACCGATTAGAACTAAATAATATGAAAATCGAGGGATAAGACAGTGGAGAGGATTCCTTATTATTTTAAAAAAAGTTCCAATGAAAACAACAATACCTATACCTAAAAAAAACCGCTACCACATGTCAACAAAATTATAATTCGGATGGTTCACTGCCACTATTGGACCCAACTTTCTGAAACAGACCACACCCACTCTAGTTTAGAGATCTAAAAAATCTCATGAAGAATTAATATTATTCCAAGTACGATCTATGCTATTCTCTCCTTCCAAAAAATATGTGTTTTACATTTTTTTAAGTTTCAAACTATCTCCTAACCTTTGCTTCTTTCGTTCATTGTTCCGAAATACAGCCAGAGATTCCGCCACACGGCTAGCATTAAAGAAGCCCTATAGGATTTTCCCTACAGAGATTTTAAAGGAACAGTAGCTATGTTTCCTTTAAAATGAATATTCCCCCAAAAAAACAGGAAAAATAACTAATGCTAACAATGGCTGGATTCCTGTGAGAACAGAACAAAATGTTTGCCTTACTTGTTTCGAATTTGCACAACTCTCCCTATCTTATGAGCAGCATATGTAACTGTTTCACTTTGTCCGCGAAATGGCGGATGCAGGAGCCAAAATAATGATTTTTTAAAAGGAAAGCTTGAATGATCACCACCAGCAACAGACCAAAAAGAGTTAGCGAATAGTAATTTGGAGGTACTGGAATGAGTGAAAATGATCAAAATCTTATATCTGGAGAGATTTCTCAACTTTGGGCCAATTACATGAACGATAGCATGGCCATTTGTATGCTATCGTACTTCAAGGAAAACGTGGAAGATCAGGAAGTTCTTCCAATAATCGAATATGCGCTTGAATTGTCTGAATCCCATATTGAAACATTGACCAATTTATTTCAAAAGCATAATTTCCCGATACCAATTGGCTTTACTAAAGAGGATGTTAATCTACAGGCACCTAGATTATATTCCGATATGTATTATTTATACTTTTTACAATTTTGGGGTGCAACAGGACTCAATGGATACGGACTATCACTACTATTAGCGGCTAACGAAGAGGTTATCCAATATTTTTCGAAATGTATAGATGAATCAAAGGAACTGTTAAATCGAACATCCAATATATTACTTGCAAAGGGAGCTTTTATAAAGACACCTTACATACCTATCCCCGAAAAGGTTGATTTCATTCACAAGGAAAGCTTTTTATCAGGGTGGTTCGGTGAGAGAAGACCATTAACAACCATAGAGATTGCAAACCTTTTTGCAAATAAGCAACGAAACATTCTCTTTCAAACAACATTGATTGGCTTTTCCCAGGTTGTAAAAGATAATGATGTCAGCAAAATTATCAAAAAAGGTCTGGAAATTCTCAAAAATAATATTGATACTTATGATGAGAAAGTCAGAGAAAGTCACCTGCCAGCTCCTGAACCATGGGATACATTGGTAACTACATCCACCACTTCACCATATTCGGATAAATTAATTTTATTTCACTTAGCATCTTTAATAAATATGGGTATAGGATTGTATGGAACCAGTCTCGGACTTAGCCCTCGAACGGATTTAAGTGCCCTTAATATAAAAATAATTTCCAAATTATTATTATTTGCTGAGGATACTACCAGTATAATGATTGAAAAAGGATGGATGGAACAGCCACCAAGCGCGGTAAATCGAAAAGATTTAGCCGATAATAAATAAACAAAGCTCCAGCAAAATAACAAAGGGAGGGTCTTTTTTCTTGTTTTTCCGTTCAAAACAAGAAAAGACCCTCCGACAAAAACAGGAAAAAAAGTATGCTCTTTTGTTATTGTTTTATCCGCAAGACAAAGCAATCATAAAAGGTCATACTTTTTGCTTTGAAGATGATGTTTTTCCCATGGTACACAAAGCTTTTTTTAATGTATATTATTCTTTCTAAAGTTACCACCTCTGACTTCCGCTACGTCATAAACGGTAACAAAGGATTTTGGGTCAATTTCATTGAGAATTTCCTTTAGTTTGGTTTCTTCCAATCGGTTAATGACACAGGTGATTTCTTTAAACTTTTCGTGTGAGAACCCTCCATAAACTTCGTTATACGTAGCACTTCTTCCTAAACGGTCCCGTATAGTTTCTACCAATAATTCGGGTTGAGTTGTGATTACTTTAAAGGTTTTAGAACCACTCAAACCTTCTTCCACTATGTGAATTACCTTTGAAGCAATAAAGTAAGCAATCGCCGAAAGAATTGCCCCTTGAAGACCGAATACGGTTGAGACGATGATAAATACAAATACGTTCAGGAAAAGAATAAAATCACTTGTCCCAAAAGGTAATTTTCGAGATAGTAGTACGGCAAGCATATCGATTCCATCTAATGCACCGCCATTACGCAAAGCTAATCCCATCCCAAAGCCAAGGATAATACCACCAACAACAGTGACTAACAAAGTATCTCCCTCAATAATAGCGGACGTATGATGAAATAATACTGTGCCCACAGCTAGCGATATAATTCCGATAATCGAAAAAAGCGCAAATGTTTTTCCAATTTGTTTATAACCTAACCAGATAAATGGGATATTAATAATAGCTATTAGAGCTCCTAATGGAAGGCCAAATAGTTCCGAACTAACAATGCTTAAACCGGTCACACCGCCATCTGAGACGTTGTTTGGGATTAATACCGTTTCTAGTCCATATGCAGCTATAAATCCCCCTATAATGACTAATAATCCTCGTAAAATAATTAGCAGTTTATTGGCTTTTTGTTTTCTGATTGAATTCATATGATTCCTCGCTTCCTTTTTATTAAATTGTACCACAAAAGTCCTGTTTTATTTTGCCCTGAAGTCTTGTAGAATACATGCGCCCATTAAGTGAAATTCTTGCAAACAAAAATTATATCTTTCATCCTGCATTAGATTATCAGTAATAAATAAGGCATTTCTTTGGAACTCAATGATTACAATATTTATCTACTTCTACATTTATAAGCATTTACAAAGATTAGAATTTCATGATGCGCAATAAAAAAAGCCAACAAAATGTTAGCTTTTGCTAATGTCTTGGTGCAAATAACATAACCAAAACTCCTAATAAACAGATACCTGCACCGAGCCAGTCATATAAATCAGGTGTTTTCTTATCCATACCCCATCCCCATAAAACAGATAGTATGATAAATATCCCGCCGTAAGCTGCGTATACCCTACCAAACGATGAGAAGGATTGGAAGGTGGCGATTACACCATATATAAATAACACTATACCTCCAAAAATCCCCCAGATCAAAGGTTTATCTTCTCTTAGCCATTGCCAAATAAGATATCCTCCACCAATTTCCGCAATCCCTGCTAAAATAAAAATTACTATTGCAATCATGTCCACCTTCTTGCTATTTAACTGCTAAGACCGTTTCTTAAAATTTATTCAAGCATCTTTTATTCTTCATTCTTATCCAAATGATATATTAATTGCACTACACCGGAGGAGAATGTTTTTGTTTCAACCATTTTCAAACCGACTCTCTTTTCAATATCCATAAACAACGGTTTTCCTTCTCCCAAAATAACAGGGTGAACAGATAATCGAAATTCATCCACAAGCCCTAAATTTATAAACGTTGTAATAAGACTTGAACCGCCATATAGCCAAATATCTTTGCCAGGTATACTCTTTATTCTATTGACTTCTTCCAGAATATTATCATGGATAAATATCGCTTTATTATCCCCTTTTTGCGTTCTGGAAAACACATATTTCTTCTTACTGTGAACTAGATCCCATAGTTCTCTTTCTGTTTCACTAGCATCCATATTTGGAGTATATTGTCCCCACAAATCGTAGCTTTTTCTTCCATAAAATATCGTATCAATTTGATTTAAGAAATTAGTAAACCCCATATCAGGGTCCATGATGCACCAATCGATTTCTCCATGTTTCCCTTCAATAAATCCGTCTAGAGTAACAGCTAAATCTAAAATTACTCTTCTTGTTCTTACGTTGGTAGACATTATTCTTCCTCCCCACTAAACAATGTATTTACATTATAGATTTCTCCATTATTCATGTACAAACCTGCTGTTTTTTTTAGAAAGAAAATTTTTCGAATAGCTTTATCCATAAACTGAATACAACAAAAAAAGCCGGCACTCGCAGTTGTACTCCTTTCCCTTTTATTTATCAAAACTTCCACACTAGTCAAAAAAGAAAATAGCCGCACATTCTTTTGGTAGAACCGCAGACAGTCATTCTTCCGTTACTATATGAAAAAAATACTCGAAATTTGGATTTTGTTGTAAAATGGGAGTAGGTATATTTTACTGGTTTTTGAGATTTTTTTTATTCGGGGGGATTTGTATGTTTTGGGTGACTTTACTAGTTATTATCATTGCCTTTGTCCTCGTTGGTTGGCTAAAACAACGAGGCAAAACAGCCAAACAATTGGATCCAATATCTCCCACCGCGATTCATGCCACGTATTCAAACAGCAATAGTACATATGTGGCCGACGGGACGAGTGATCGTTTTGTGATCAAAAAAGATGATCGCTTTGAATTTTTAATTGAAAATGGAATGATTGTAGCTTGCAAGGATAAGAGCCGACATTCGGATTTCATTTACTATACGGAGGGATAACATGGGACTGTTAGATTGGGCAACAGATAAAGTCCAGTCCTTTACTGGTGAGTCAGAAAGAAGAGCATTAGTCGAAGAAACAAAAACGATTTATAGCCAACACAGAGCTACGGTTGAATCGAAACTCATGATCATTAATCGGCTTATTAAGGAATTTAACCAAAAGATTCATTTCCTTAATATCTTTAGAAAAGAGAAGGTTAAGATCACCATTGATGCACTACATGCGTTTTTAAGCAAATTTGGGAGCCTTGAAAAAGCCAACCGGTTTGCAAATGAAGAGGAAAAAGAGATTCTTGATCTTCCAGATAAAAGGTTCGAAGAGATGGAAGATTATATTCAGGACATTGACTGGAGCAAGGATGAAGTGTTTAAAAAGACTTTTTTCAAAACGGTCTTTGGCGCAAGGTCGGAAACGAGAAAACAAAATCTCTCCATGCGAGAAGAGCTTCATGAATACAGGCTTGAAGCCAAAAGTACCGAAAAGAAGATGGATTTAAAAGAAAAGTCGGTCCTGTGGGACATGGAAATAAGTGATTTATATAAACGGAACATCCAAACGATTGATCAGACCGTAAAGGAAAAAATCCTTCCTGAAATGGAATTAATCGAAGCTATGATGGACGCTGAAGTGATCAAAAATTACATTCTTGCAAAACAAGAATTAGAGAATATCCCGATGAACAAAGATATTAGTCTATTAAAAGGAACGTTGTATGAAAAACATTATAATTTTATAAAAAATACCTTCCTTTTCTTCATCGTAAGTAAGAAGGTCTATAATACGCCGGTTCTCACGCGACTTTTAAATGAAAAGCTATCAAAGGAAGATAAGGTAGAGCTTGAAAAACAAGCCCGAATTCTAGAAGATCAAGAAACCGTGTTAAAGCAAAACATGGTTCAAGGAGCCTAAGCTATGGAATTGAAAGAAGTTGTTAAGCGCCGAAATGCTCTGGCAGAACAAGAAAAGAAAATTTATTTGAATGCCGTAACCCAGCTAAACACGCGATCAAAGGATCTGCTTACAAACAACTTTGGAACCCAGCTTGTTCATGCAAGTGTAAGAGATCTCTCAGGTCAAGTGGTCAGACGTTTTTTTAATTTGGGGGATTTATACATAACTGCCGATCAACTGGCAAAGCGAATCGTTCAGTTTGATTATAAAAATGAATATGATCCATTAGCCGGGAACAAAGAATATCAAAAAGAAGTCTATAACTATAATGATCGTGATAGTAAATACTATAATTCCACTCTAAAAAGCATCAATGAACGAAGTGCCGCTTCCGTTAAAGCCTTTCATGAGGGAGACCGCAAAGCAGAGCACTATTATGATCAAAATGGAACCGAATATACGAGTCGAACCGTTTATAAAACGAATGCCATTGACCCAGATAGTGACTATATGAAGGATGACTTAACGGGTAGGAAAGTCAGAAAGGAGACTATCCAGGGCGATCATGTAAGGGCTGTGAAAAGCGCCACCTATAATGAGCGTTACTTGGGTGAGGGCTATCGCCAAGAAATGGAGAAGGCTTATAACTCAGTAGAAAATATGCAATGGATCGATGGTAGAGCCAATATCGTTAAAGGAGCTGCCGCAACGCCAGAGGAAACCATTCAGAAATGGGAAAATGAAGACAGTGTAGCTCGTGACCATTTAATGAAAATGGGGTATTTGAATGAAGAAGGTAAAGTTCCTAAACATGTGAAGAAGGAATTAGAAAAAAATTATCGGCATATTGGAAATGTAGAAAGTCGCGCAGCGCTCAAGCATGCAAACTATAAAAAAATGGGCTCCGATGCCGCCAAGGACACGGGGAAAGCGGTTGGCAAAATTATTACAGGGCAACTCATTTATTACACACTTCCTCCACTTGTATATGAGACAAAAACGATTATTAAAAACCGACATATAACGCTGGAGACATTTTTTCCTGAGATTAAAAAAGCATCTAAACGTGTTATTCAATATGTATCTTCTAAGTTGAAGCAAATCCTGATTAACCTATCAAACAATGTCGTTAAGAAATTCTTGAAATCTTTCTTCGATATTTTGTTATCAATTTTAAAAAGCACTGTGAAGAAAGTGATGGGCCTAGTGAAAGATCTAGTATTGGCTGTCGTCGATTCGATGAAAATACTATTTAACAAAAGTGCAACCAAAGCGCAAAAAGCGGATGCCGTGTTTAATCTCGTCTCGGTGACAGTCACTAACGCTGTCGTCCAAGCCCTCATTGAGTATATAAGTAAACAGCTTGGGCTGCCAGATTTTGTGACGGAGGTTATTGAACTCTTAGCCATTGTCATCACTTCCAATATCGTCATGCTCATTTTACAAAAAGTAGATCTATTTGACGTCCGTTATGGCATCTTAGTAGCCAATCTTGAAAAGGTGTTTAAGGAGACAAGTGAAACATATGACCGAGAGCTTCAATTAGTGGAAGAGGCTACGGATCTGGAGGTAAGAAATATCTTGGATAAGGCGAGTAAAGAGATTGATAGTTTGGAAGAAAGGCTTGCAGATTTTGATGTGTATGCCGATTCCGCCACAGAGCATCTTGACCGAGTTAATAAAATGTTTAACATGAACATTGATTTTGAAAATGAATGGCTGCAATTCATGGCCGTTGCCCATACTAGCTAGGGGGAAATAGTGAATGCCAATATTAATCATAGTAATCATCGTCATTATTTTATTGTGGGGATTTGCCAAACTTAACAGTAGGTAGGCGAAGCGGGATGAAAGAAGAAAAATTTACGGATGCCCAATGGTGTCAAATTGAATTAGGTAAGCAGCACGGTCTAGAAGAGAAGCAACTTGCCTTATACGCTAACCCTGCCTTCAATGAAGAACAAATGGAACAAATCAGGTGGGGTCTCGAACAAGGCTTTCCAATGGAAAAACTTAAACTTTTGGCCGTGCCTCACTTCAATGTTGAACAAATTCGCGCTATATTATGGGCAATCGAGGCTGGGCTGTCAGAAAATAAGCTGCTGGAAATAGCCAATCCCTCGCTTTCTGCTGAAGAAATGGTGAGAAGGTTTTAGGGAGTACCCGATGAAAGACAAAATTTCGGATTTCCCCTGAAAAATGTCCTTCATCTACCGGATGAAAGACAAAATTTTGGTTTTTCCTTAAAAAATGTCCTTCATCTACCGGATGAAAGACAAAATTTCGGCTTTTCCTTAAAAAATGTCCTTCATCTACCGAATGAAAGACAAAATTTTGGTTTTTCCTTAAAAAATGTCCTTCATCTACCGGATGAAAGACAAAATTTCGGCTTTTCCTTAAAAAATGTCCTTCATCTACCGGATGAAAGACAAAATTTCGACTTTTCCCTTGAAAATGTCCTTCATCTACCGGATGAAAGACAAAATTTCGGCTTTACCTTAAAAAATGTCCTTCATCTACCGGATGAAAGACAAAATTTCGACTTTTCCCTTGAAAATGTCCTTCATCTACCGAATGAAAGACAAAATTTTGGTTTTTCCTTAAAAAATGTCCTTCATCTACCGAATGAAAGACAAAATTTCGGCTTTAGCCTTGAAAAATGTCCTTCATCTACCGGATGAAAGACAAAATTTCGGCTTTTCCTTAAAAAATGTCCTTCATCTACCGGATGAAAGACAAAATTTCGGCTTTTCCTTAAAAAATGTCCTTCATCTACCGGATGAAAGACAAAATTTCGACTTTTCCCTTGAAAATGTCCTTCATCTACCGAATGAAAGACAAAATTTTGGTTTTTCCCTTGAAAATGTCCTTCATCTACCGGATGAAAGACAAAATTTCGACTTTTCCCTTGAAAATGTCCTTCATCTACCGAATGAAAGACAAAATTTCGGCTTTTCCCTTGAAAATGTCCTTCATCTACCGAATGAAAGACAAAATTTCGGCTTTTCCTTAAAAAATGTCCTTCATCTACCGGATGAAAGACAAAATTTCGACTTTTCCCTTGAAAATGTCCTTCATCTACCGGATGAAAGACAAAATTTCGGCTTTACCCCCAGAAAATGTCCTTCATCTACCGAATGAAAGACAAAATTTCGGCTTTACCCTCGGAAAATGTCCTTCAACAACCGGATGCAAAAACAAAATTCCAACTAATCCCTCTAGTCTTAATTGCTAGAGGGATTAGTTGAACTATCTACAAATATGCTAAAAAATTCGGTAACTCGAATCCGTCACGCTTTCAAAACCTTCTATCAGCTTGATCCAATAGTGGGGAAGTTTCTTGCTGCTATAGTATTTTCATTGGAGGTTATATTGAGTGACATACTTTTTATATAAGGTTCCTCTTGTGGACACACGTTCCTTGATTTGTGAAAAAAGCAGCGATTTCACGACTTTAGAGGAATGACGTACCGCTATTGGGCAAAAATCAACCCCAATTTACCTGTTAATAGGTGAATAGCGGATTCCCTGTCCTCAAATAGCTCAAAATTGCTGTTTTCATGAAAATAAGGGATCCTGTGACCTTAATCTAAGAAAGACTATTTACATTTTGCATATCCGAATTTACCCCATATCAAGAATATTCATTTTATAATATCACACCAGCAAAGTTCCCTCTTAACACTTGTTTCTCATTCTGATTTGTACATGAGAAAGATGCCATAATAGCGATTCTATTATTATCTTGCTTTTCAAAATGTTCAATGGTTACTTCACAAATTATTGTATCTCCCGTCACGGTTGTTCGATAAAGGAATAAAAATACTGAGAGTAAGTCAGTTTTAATTGTGTAGCGACTAAATATCCAGACCATTATTTAAGCTGGTTCCAATTATTAGACACTATCAAACATATAAAAGATAACTTTACTATAACCAAAATCGTTCGAACGAGCAGGTTTCAATAATCGGAAGGAAAAAGGTATATAGAAAGGGAACTATTATATATACCAGAATAGAATAATGGAGAGAAGCCTATGAGTAAATCATTTATTGAACAAGTACATTATATTAGAATTCCTGTAAAAGATTTAGAACTGTCTGCACAATGGTATAGAGATGTGTTAGGGCTCCAGTTATTAAACATTACTGAGGAACTTGCGATTTTAAAAGTAAATGAAGGACCTTTCTTACTGATCTTAATCCCTACCAGAGATGAAACATTTGCACATTTTACAATTGATAATGAACAAGAATTTAGCATTGGCTTTACAAGTCGAGAATTATCTGAATTTCACCAACACTTAATTGATAATCAAGTTAAGGTCGAGGATATAAAAGAGGATAATGGTCATGCCTTTTTCCACTTTTATGACCCAAATGGTAATAAACTTCAAGTACACTGGTAAGATTATAGTAAAAAAATTTGGTGCTTTAACGGATTAAGAACGGGAACGTCGAAATCAGACGTTCCCATTTTTTCCTAAAAAACAACAATACTATTTAACAAAGCCAAATAAAAAGATTGAAACCGTCCCCCTCGTTTAAAAATGTGATTATCGTAAAAATAATACTTTGTCTCATTGCCATGCTTTTACGATAAAACTGTTCCAAGCAATATTCACTATTTAATAAAAAGAAAAAGTGGATGAGTTTTTTTATGATCAAATGGATGGTCCATTCGTTGTGTTCTTCCTTTAATATATGATTGGAAGATGAATTATCATATTCACATAATCATGTTGTATAAAGGAGGACAATGATATGACACTGAGTAAGCTGCAACGATAGTCTGCGATTAACACCATATAAATTAGCCAATCCTCTTTCGGAAGGTAGCGGCTTATCTAATGGAAACGTACCATCTGCAATACCATTTTCAATATGCTCCGCTATTTGTTTATACACTGGTTTTTTCAAGTTTCTATCTGGCTTCCATTCCATCATGAACAGTCCCTTTCAAGAATATTACTAAACTAGAGTTAAAAAAATAGGAGTTTCTATGCTCCCATTTTTGTAACGGATATCCCATGTATAACTACTTATGGATTATGTCCTTTTTGGTACATATACATGTAAAGCATTTCATATAAAACCTTTTCATAATAGAATAATATCGTAATGTTATTTTTCATATAAAAGTGGTTGGAAACATTGTTCAGTAATTGGATGGTTTCTTTACCAGTAAATTATTCTATTATAGTAAAGGAAGAGATTCGTTCTATTATTTTATTAAATTATAAAACCACTTATCGATGAATTCTTATCATCCAGATTTATTATTCTTTGTGAAATATATCACAACACAAGCACCGATTGATTTTCCATTTTAAATAAAACAACGGAGATGAAGGAATATGACTTGGATTTTTATACTTTCGTTAGTCCTTGCAGGGAGTGTTAAAATAATTTTGACCTGCCCTCCCACAAGTGCTGTAGAATGGCTTTTAAGTAAATTCGAATTACATTCGAAACTTCAGGAAGCAAGTACCATCATAACGTTGGACGGCAAACGCTTAGAAGGGGAAGATAAACAGGAATTTATTCATTCTTTTAATGAGGCTACGTTTCTAGAGCGGTATTATGTACACCCAGGAAACGAGAAGTTAATCCTGCAGCCGGATAACGGCGGTACTCCCTTAGTAATTGATACTAAAAGAGGTAAAATCAATGTAAAGCTATTTGTATACCGCTATGAGGATCATGTGGATGTGGTTAAACAGTATAGGAAAAAAATGCTTGCCTATAGTGTGCGCTCTGATAGTCTTCAAAGGACTTTTCCGGCAATGGTATAACTTTTCAAAAAAAGGCGGCCATAAAAGGCCGCCTTTCTCTATAACATTCCACACCATCTGCTAGTAAAGAATTACTATTCCTCCGGCGATAACACATCTACGTCTTGTATTTTTCCTTTGGAATCGACTCTAAAGCGCACATTGCTGTTTCGTGGGTCCAGCCCATATTCAATCGACTTGGGACTTGAATTCATGGTATTTACTGTTATACAGTACAAGCCTTCTTGTAATACCCGATTTTTCTTAAAATCATTTAATATACTTTCCGCCCGAGGAATCCTTTTACTATGTTTATAGGTATTGTAATAAAAGTTGAAGTTCACGACTCCTCTGAACCGTTTCTCTTCCTTTTTTTCACTGTTTTTTAAAGTAGGTAGTAATGTAATAGTATCTATTAATGGAGTCTGCTTAAATTCATCCATCAACTTTTCTTCCTGCTGTTCATCTATCCTTATGTTAAGAAAGTAATAAAAGTTTCCTTTTGCTACGTCATATTCGGTAGGTGACTTTTTCATTAAACTATTTTTAGCTATTACTTGATTTAATGCCGAAATTACTTCGGGATGCTGCTTAATATAAGCTCCTTTAAATAATTCCATATATACATCATCACTGTTAGCATTATCTATTTTATATGAATCTCGTAATATCGTAATAAAAGCTGTTGTATGATATGGTTCCTTTATTTCAATAGCCGTTTGGTGGTCAATTCCTTCTAACCAATTGTTATCCCAAGTTAAAAACCGAAATTCCTTTTGCTTTATTTGATAATGTTCGGAAAGGTATCTACTTAGAGGCACTTTAAGATCTTTTTCTGTAACACAACCACTTAGTAAAATCAGAATGAATGGTATCAGAAACAATCGTTTTTTATTTTTAAGATATTTCATAGGGCTCCTACTTTCATCAACTTACTCTCTTGTCTTACTTATTCTACAAATGAAAGTGTCACTCCTTCTTCCACCTGTGCCTCCAAAAGATAACTGCCATACCGAAAAAAAGAGAATCGTCCCTTTGTTCTTCATGATACAATTATCCTATAATCTATTTTTATCTTAATTTACAAAAATATAGGAGGTACTATGAAAAGAGCAATTAAAATTTTGATCCTTTTGTTTTTAGGTCTTTCCATTACTGTTTCATATAACCAGTATTCATTTGCCAGTTCTGTAAACACTAAAAAAAGTCGTGTAACTTATACTTTCAAGGATGCAAACGGAAAGAAATTTAAGTTATATATCATTGGATCCAATGAAGTTAAGGCAAAAGGAAGTTTTTCAGCAAAAGATACATGGGCAATGCCCTGGGCGGGAGTTAATGAAGGGGACACACTCTACAAAGGCAATTATCGTATATATATCCAAAAATATGGATCGAAATCTATTTCATATACTGGTGTAGAAAAGAAAAATTATGTATATAATTCTACTCGAAAAATGATATATTGGATTCCAAGCAAATCTAAAGGTCAACCGGATCTTTTATTCATAGCGGAAACATGGTCATCCAATAGTGAAGCAGCGGATGTATATTATATTCAAAGTGGGAAACTAAAGAAAGTAAAAGGTGGCTTAGATTATACTGTAAGACCACAAATTACGGGCAAAAACCAACTCCAAATTGCTTCCTATAATAATGCAGAAGAAAATAAACCATGGACAATGATGGTATATAATTTTCCACCTAATCAAACTTCATTCAAAAGAAAATCAATCAAATCCTATACATTTGAGTCAGGAAAGTCCATGATTAAACATTGGCGAAAAGATTGGAAGTAATAAATAGAGCATGCTTAATATAGAGGGGAATACGTTGATAGTTTCGATGCTCAATGCATTGAAGATGGCTGATCAGTGCCAAAACAATGAGTAGATTACTCCTAAATATAAGAAAAAGCACTCTGCATTCAGAGTGCTTTTTCTATGACAGCTATAAAAATTCTAGAAGAACATGGGGACGGTTCTAGCGTTTTTTTAAGAAACACCAGAACAGTCCCTATGATTTTTACAGAATTATACTTATACCCCTTTGAATACAATGCATAACAAAATATTATATTGTGTAAAATAATTGATCCAATCGAAACTAATTCTTATATTTTCAGTTGATTTCCTATTTTAGTTGTCTCTAATGCTTAGGTAAGGAAATAAATCCCCATTTTTTGTTTTTATCTTGTACTGCCGCAAATCCCTCAAAAACATATTTCGTATTTTCATAGTATGGTGTTACAATTTTTCCTTTATTGTTAACAAATGTTTGACCTTTTTTGGTAGATACTTGGCCATAGCCTTCATTGAATGGTAAGACCGTGCTTGTCTTATATATTACCTTCCCCTTTTTATCGATATACCCTCGTGAGCTAATGTCACCATTTTTATAAATAGTATAAACAGCTAGTCCATTCCTATAATCACTAATATCATTAATGCTTTTATTTACAAATAATGTTTTTCCACTTTTATTGATCACTTGCCAGTTATAATTCTTCATTACCGTCGCAACGCCGTCACTGAAGCCAAGATTATCTGAGATTCCTTCCCCTAGAGAAGCGCCAATATCATCAAACTGTGGTTTAATTACTTCCTTACCGGACTTATTCACGAATCCAATTTTTCCATTACTAGTCCATACACATCCCAAACCATCACTAAATGTAGCTGCACTACTATACATTTTAGATATTACTTTTCCTGATTTATTTATATATCCTTCTTTTCCCTTTAACCTTATAACTGATATGCCTTCCCTGAACGAGGTAAGATTCTCATAAATAGGTTTAATAACCACTTTTCCTGATTTATTAATTGCCCCCCACTTACCTTTGATTTCTACAGCTGCTAGACCTTGTGAGAATCCTTTCTCTTTATAGCCACTATCAAATATATCACCAATATCTTGGTATTGCGGCTTGATGACCTCTTTTCCAGCCTTATTAATAAAACCCCATTTTCCATTTTTATTAACGGCCGCTAAACCCTCCCAGAAACTCATCACTTCTGTATAGTTCGTACTGATAACGACTTTTCCTTTTGTATTAATGTATTTCCATTTATCATCCTTGGTACGAGACAGCCCTTCATGAAATTTAAAAGTATAGAGATCATCATTTTTATACTTAGGCTCCACTATGGTAACCCCGCTTTTATCAATGACACCCCATAAGTTTCCCGTCTTCACCCAAACTAGCCCTTCGCTAAAATCCTGTACGTCATTATATTTAGGTTCAATTGCATAATTGGGCAATGAAGATATGGACTGAATCCCTTTGAAATTTCCTCCCCAGCCCAACACTTCCCCATTGTATATAGCGAGTGAATAACCACTGCCAGCAGAAATGGTAGAAATATTTTTTAATCCTTTTGCCATAACCGGTTTCATACTATCCTTGTTAGTCCCGTCTCCTAGTGAACCATTCGTATTATATCCCCATGACCAAATAGTTCCATCCTTTTTTAATGCCATTGAATGATAGTCAAGCACCGAAACTGAAATAATATTTGAAAGTCCTGATATCTGCGCTAAGCCATTTTTAAACTGGTCTGCAATACTAGTATAATAGTTTCTATCCCTTTTCCATTCCCAAACAGTTCCATCATTTTTTAATACTAATGAACTTTGGTTTCCTGCAGTAACATCTTTAACATTTTCAATCCCGGTAATCTTTTGAGGTTTATATGTTCTCAATCCCCATACCCAAATTGAGCTATCCTTTTCCAGTGCTATAGAGTGAAAACTACCAGCTGAAATGCTTTTTATATTACTAAGTTCTGGTATTTGAATTGGTACATTACTTTTTTCTATACTACTATCTCCAATAGTACCTCCTAAATTCGCACCCCAAGCCCATACACTACCATCTTTCTTCAATGCAAGGGAATAATAGGAATTTGCAGAAATGGAAACAACATCCGCGAGCTTTTTTACTTTAACCGGTTTACTTTTATTGATGTAAGTACCATCACCCAGTTGTCCATAATCATTTCCTCCCCACGCCCATACAGTCCCATCCTTCGTTAGGGCTAACGAATGTTTTTCCCCTCCAGAAATGGCAATAATATTCTTTAAACCTAATACTTGAACAGGTGTAGATTTATCTACATTATTAGATGTACCTAATTGACCGTCCTCATTACTACCCCACGCCCAAACTGTACCATCCTTTTTTAATGTCAAAGAATGATAGTTTCCAGCATATATAGCTTTTATATCACTACTTCCGCCATTCTTCAGAGCAAATACCTTTTCATTTGAAAAAATAAAAGTTATCGGTAATAAAATAATGGTAAGAATAATAAAGAAAATCTTTTTCATCTTTTTAAGTTCACCGTCCCCCACGTTCTGTTAAGTAAATTTTTTACTTTTGTCAATCGGTCTTACTATTCCATAACACTTTAACTTGTCCAAACGATGAAAAATATCCATTTTAGTTTCAAAATGGACATCCTTTGAAACCAGAATTGAATGATATATGGTTTTACAGTATCCCCAATATTTTGGATGATTCGGTACCCACTTAGTCTTCATAAGAAAAGTTAAAACCTCTTCCGACTCTGATTGGGAGGCATCTTTTCTCTTTAATATACCTGCCCAAGATTTTAATCCCGTTGCAAATTTTATTTGTTGAAATATACACCAACCTAAAATGATGAAAAATACTAGAAAAATAACCCCCATGATTCTCCCTCACACCTAATATATTTTTGCTATAAAACAAGGATTAATTCCAGCTTTGTAGAAAGGTCTCCTTCAACAAAGCTTTCTTACTGGTCTTTTGTCCAATTCTGAAGAGTAATAGTCTACTTGAACTTTGTAAACAGTAAAAATCGTTCACCTTCCATATAAGCCGTTTCCATATTTGGTAATACTGTGTTAGCTACAGCTACACCGCCATCTTTTGTTTCGATAATTCTACTTACAGTAAAGCTGTAGTATGGTTTAAAATCTACAATGGCCTTGTCCACTAATTTCTTTCCGGAGATTGTTGCTTTAATAAAGTTTGCTTGATATAAAGACGCCCCTTTTCCACCAGAAATTAGAATGCTTCCATCCTTCGCAAGTGCTGCATCATAAATATTAACGTTAATTTGACTGCTTATTACGGCGCTTTTCGGCTTCAAATCCTTACTCAATAGGACGAAACGATTTCTTCTATTTTCATCATAGTCCTTACGAATTTCGGTTACTAGAACATATTCCCCATTACTTCTTTGAGCAATAAATTTTCCGCTCTCCATTTCTGTTTTGGAAAGGCTAAATGTTGGACTTTTAATCGTTTGCTTCCCATTTTTGTCTACTTTATAAAGCACGATGTTGCTTTTCATTGCTCCTGTTAATAAGAAGCTGCCATCTTTTGCTTCGGTGACGGATTCGATCGTTTGATACTCCTTGAAGGAATATTTCGTATCCCATTTGGTTTGATAATTAGCATTTAATTTAATATATTCCAACGCCTGATCATCTGTTAGGACTACTAGGTAGCCCCCGTCCTTTGCCTTGATTACTTTTTCTAAATCATAGTTAAAAGAGAATTTCGGTGGTGCATATTTCTTCACTGTATAGCTGCCATTAGAATGAACAAGTGTAATATAGATCTTGGAATCCTTCATCTCCCATAATTCCACGTCTCCCTTGCCCTTCTTAAATCCAAAGCTATATCCAGAGCTTGATTTTACGTCTTTACTCCATAAGAGCTTCCCATTTTTATCAAATTTAGAGTACCATCCAGTAAATCTAGGATCGGTATCTAATAATTTTGTTCCCGCCATAAAATAGGATTGATCATCCATTTGAAGAATCACATCTGTGTTATAGAAATTGCCCTTACCAAATGTTTTTTCAAATTGTTCTTTGTATGTCGTTTTCACACTTGCTGCTTGTCCCATAACGGATGAAGTTAGAAAACAAAATAAGACTACCAATAACCCGATTATTTTTTTCATCATTTATTCCCCCTATGTAATACTCATTTTAATGCCAATTGTGTTCTGTAAATTCTCGATTCATATTATCCATTACTTGATCTAATGCATCATAACTTCTTTTGCCATTTCCACCGCGATATCTATATGATTTTGCCCATTTCCCGCTATGTCCAAATAAGGCATCTAAGATGGATACAGTTATTCCAGTTAAAACTAGCCCTGTTATAATGTTGTATGGCAAAATATCATAGGCGCCCCCTACCATTCCCGCTATAAATAAAACAGCAAATATCCAGCCTTTTGTATATCTTTTTTTATAAAACTGCCCAATTCCTGGACTTAGTACGGATAGACATACGATCCAAATTTGCTGAGGAGACTTGACCTTCACCTTGCGAAAAAACAAATAGGCAAGCACCGTGTAAAGGATAATGATTAAAATGTTTATTACTGTTGAAAGTAGGTTTTGTTCCATTGACTTTTCCAAAAAACGGAGAATAAAAGCTCCCCCCATACCAATTCCCTCCTTTATATAAAAATTATTTGGCGGTTGGAATCAATTTGAATTTAATCTGTTTATTATTCTCCCGTTCAATAAAAGAGGTTTCAATGTATTGAACATCTTTTATTGCCCCATCGACCGTTACACTAGCATCTCTGATATCCTTAGGATTGAGCAAATCCCCATCCTCCATATAGCCATATGTATACTTTACTTTTCCATTTTTATATAAAATCTTAAAGCGCTCCATTTGCCGATTTTGTTGATAAATCATTTGTTCATATCTATCTTTCATATATTTAGGAGGTTTCTTTGACTTCCAAGCATTTTCGGGAAAACTAATATGAAGATTGGTGTTATTCTTCACAACAAATTTCACATTGTATGATTGATGTTCCTTTGTAATCTTCATATTGGAAACAGAAATAGCGTTCGATGGAATAATTACCTTTTTAATGGTATATGCATTTTCTTTTATCCCCTTCCCAAGATGCGAGAAAATAAGAAAACAAATAATAATAGCAACTAACACTAGTAGATTAGATGATCTATGTTTCCTTTTTGTATGCTTTTTCACACCCTTATGTGCATTCTCATTAAAATAACGGAAGAAGGTATCAATGTCATGTTCGGAACAAATCATCTTACATGACCTTGCCGTAGTCCTTGGACCTCTGTCCAAAGTGATGAAAACACATTGTTTATTTTCCTTTTCTTGAAGCATCATATATTCGGCAATAATTTTATCATCAGGAAATTCCTTGCCTACTGATAGTCCTTTTGATTTTATATAGGTATGGTCAGGATGGTAGAGAGATTTATTAACGGAATACTTATCAATGATGGATAAGGCATCCCTGCATCTTTTCGCTCTTATCTTGTGCTCCTCGGATGATTCGTCATTTGACTTTTTATTTTTATCTAATTCTTGAAAGGATTGATTACAAACAGTAACACTTTCTCCCTGTTTTCTTAATTCCATGATCACGTCAGGGGCATTCATGAATACATTCGTATCCGGTGCAAAAACAAATCCTTTTCCTAAATAAGGCTTTAAAAATCCCCATAAATACTTAGAGCTTTTGTCCATAAACCTATCCCCTAGCATTCTAATAATATTGTAGATATTTATAAAAACCATTCTGAATAATTATTTTTATAGTGAGTGCGACTTTATTGTAATACATGATTACAGTAACAAATTGATTACAAAGTGTCAATCCCTTAAAAACAAGCTATGAATGGTTGATATGACAGGGGCTATTAATATAAAATAATACAAGTAATCAACTGATGACAAATAGGAACAGTATTTTAGGAGGTGAGAGAATGACAGAGGAATTTTTAGAAAAAAACCTGAAAGACAAGACACTGGGAGAGGTATTATTCTATCTCCGTTCGGAACACTTAAAGCTTTCTTTACGAAAAGCTTCTGAATTAATTGGAATATCCCATAACTACCTATCTATTCTGGAAAAAGGATTCGACCCTAGAAATAACCGTCCCGTCCAGGTTACTCCGGAGATACTGAAAAAAATTTCTGCTGCGTATGAATATCCGATCGAAGAGTTATTATTCTTAGCGGGGTTTAATAGTACGATAGAGGAAGATAAAAGTGTAATCAACATAAAGGAATTACTCCTAAGCTCAAAAGTACTCATATTAGGGGATAAGGTGTTATCACCTGAAGATAAAAGAAAGCTGCTAATCATTGCAGAAACGCTTATGAGTTAAAAAGTGAACAGCATCGAGGTTGAAACTGTTCACTTTCTGTAGCGTTTGGAAAGAAAGCTTGCAATATATTCAATGATGAAGATCACTTCTTGCTCATCTAAATAATCCCTTACATCTTTTAGCGGAACATCAAATACTTCAAAATCGAGTGGCATTTTTTCACCTTTAAAGCAGCTGACTTGATCCATTTCTATATAACCTTTAACAAAGAATTCATCTATTACATTTTCACTATCATATCGAAAGGATGGCCAAAATTCCTCCGGTATATAGAAAATTAAATCAAAGCTATTGGATTGCTTAGTATTGGTAAGTAACCAGTTAAATAATTCATCCTCTTCACGCTCTGACTTTATTCCTACTTTCGCGATAAATTTATCACTATTTGCAGCAATATATTTTAAGACTTTTTGAAAACTAAGCGGGAGAAGTGCTTTTAAGGGCTCCTCCACATAATTAACAGCATACACTTCATACGTTCCGGTACTACTATCTGCGAATATTTCATTATGTTTATACATTACTTTCCGCAGCTTTTGACTATAATCACTATTGGACACAAATACCCCTCTTTTATAGTAATTTCAACTAGTAATCTTAATATATATATATTTTACCAAATAATTCATTCATTTGAAGTTATTTTTAGGAATAAATGCCTAGAAGTAACCAGGGTGACGGTTCTGTACGTATTCTATAAAGACCAGAACCGTCCCTATATTTTTCAAACTGCATCGAATTTTTGGGGAACTGCATCACTTTGATATGGAACTGCATGAATTCCAGCTGGAACTGCATCACTTTATACGTGAATTGCACTTGGAGTAAACTTGGTTATTGAACCCAGCATTTTTTCGATAAAATACGGGGGACAGTTCCCTCATTTTCCAAACAAAAGAACCGTCCCCACGTTTTACCCCTATTCTAATTCTTTAATATCCTTAATTAGCATTTCAACATTTTCCTTTTTTGTAGCCCAACTAGTACAAAATCTTACAACGCTGTGTCTAGCATCGACTTTCTCCCAAAGGGAAAATGAATACTTTTCGCCCAATTTGGTTAACACTTCATTTGGTAAAATAGGAAACTGTTGATTGGTTTTGGAATCATATCGTAAAGAGAAACCTTTATCCACAAATGCATCTCGTATCATCATTGCCATTTCCACTGCATGATTGGAAATTTCATAGTACAAGCCATTTTCAAACAGAGTTTCAAATTGAATCCCGAGCAATCTTCCCTTTGCCAGCATTCCTCCATTTTGTTTGATGAAATACCGAAAGTCTTTTTTTAAGGCATCATTCATGATGACTACAGCTTCACCGAATAATGCTCCTACTTTTGTTCCTCCGATATAAAACACATCACAAAGTCTTGCAATATCCGCTAAGGCTAAATCGCTGTCTCTTGAAGCCAGACCATAGCCTAATCTGGCTCCATCCATAAACAATGGCAAACCACATTCCCTACAAACTTTGCTTAGTTCTTCCAATTCCGATTTACTGTAAGTCGTTCCGTTCTCGGTAGGGTGAGAAATGTAAACTAAGCCTGGCTGCACCATATGCTCATGAGTGGCATCATTCCAATGAGCATCATATAATTCTTTGACCTGTTCCGCTTGAATTTTCCCATCATCACTCGGCAAGGTCAGCACCTTATGACCAGTAGCTTCAATGGCCCCAGTTTCATGCCCTGCAATATGTCCCGTAATCGCAGCAACTGCCCCCTGATGCGGGCGTAAAATAGAAGCGATAATCGTAGTATTTGTTTGTGTTCCGCCAACTAAAAAGTGTACATCCGCATTTTCTGCATCACACGCTTTTCTAATATAATCTCTGGCTTTTTCACAATGCTCATCCAAACCATATCCGGGTGTCTGCTCTTCATTCGTTTCCATAATCCTAGTTAGAATTTGCTTATGAGCACCTTCCGTATAATCATTTTCAAACCGTATCATTCTTCTCACCCTTCTTCTCAACAATTTAATTAAAATAAAACGGACAATCACCATGTTTATGTTGGATGATCGTTTCTATTTTTCCATAAAGTCTTAATACTTTACTTTTATAATAGCATTTTCACCTATGCACAAGTTAATTTATTGGGATTCGACTAGCAGCTTTTGCCCTTATATTACTCCTTTTGCATTATTTTTTTTATCTGTTTTAAAGCTAAAAATGCGTTTCCATGAGTAGAAACGCATTTTTGGTAAAGCTAAAGCAGTATATTTAATTGAAAAAAAGGGGAAATTTTAAAAAAACCGTTTACTATAACGTCTAAAACGAGGGTAGCTATGTATTATATTTGGGAAGCAATGGTAATCTTATTGACCGGTGTTTGCTTAATACGGATTGCAGGAAAGAAAACAGTTGCACAAATGTCAGGTTTAGAAGTGATTACCATTTTAGCGATTGCATCCACAACTGGGCATGCTATTTCAGAACAAGGCTTGTTGAAAACCATACTTGCCCTGTGTTCTCTCGTGGCATTACTTATGCTCGTTCAGTATTTAGCCATTAAATTTAATTTTGTTAAAAGATTAATGATAGGGAAGGCAACATCTGTAATTCAAGACGGCGAAATTATTTTTAACAATCTAAAAAAGCTGCGTATCTCCGTTGATCAGTTGGAAGCAAGATTACGAGAAAACGGAATTTCTTCTGTCAAAGATGTAAAAACAGCATCCATTGAAATTACTGGACAGTTTGGGTATGAGTTAATGAATCATGCAAAGACTGTAACAGTTGGAGACTTAGAAAAAAATATAGAGCAACTTCAAACAGCTATTCTTCAACAGATTAGCACTATGGAGCAAAAGGAAACGGTTCAAATTCAATCCACAACCCCAATACGACCAGATTCGTTAGAGTAGTGAAAAAACCTATCAACCACTTTTAGTATTTTTAAATGGAGACGTTTTATCTTAAACGACTACTTTTTATAGCACGGGATGGTTCCATTATTTACTGAAAACGCAAGAACCGCCCCCACGCTTAAAGAATATCTTCGACAGAGTTTGTCACCTTAATTGCACGTGGTTGGTTATTGGCAAAATAGCTGACTGCTCCGTAACCACCTAAATAGAATTGGATTTCTTTATGATTCTCCGCAAATTGATCTAAACTCTTGATTATTTGCGAATCTGTTTCAAATGGAGTAGTGGTACTTGCTGATAAAATAACAACATCTGGCTTTAATTTAAGCACTAATGATTCAATCGCACCAGGTGCGGGTGAGGCACCTATTAACTGTGTTTTCCAACCCTTCAACATGAATTGCATTAAAACGAGATGCACTGGCACTTCATGTTGTTCATATGGGAGACACGCACCGAGAACAAAAGGAGCATTTTCTCGATATTGATAATTCCTTCGAATCTGAACTAAAAAATCCCTTACAACAAGACTTGATACAGATTCCTGAAATTCATCCCATTCTTTTTTTTCCCACTTGTTGCCTACTTCCTTTAAGAAAGGAATCACAACCGTTGACAAAAATGGATCTAATCCCAAGTGATGGTAAGATTGTTTTAAAATGAAATTCAATTCTAATTCATCACAATGCTTGCCTTTTTCCAGCAGTCTGAAGACATACTCATTCAAATATTCATATTCTATGGATATATCTTTATCCAATAAAATTGGGGGATCATCCACCATATCCTTAATAAGAGTGGATGCCTGTTTAACCGTGTGGCCTTGTTCTGTAAGCAACTTCATATTCAAAAGGATATGTACATCCTTCGTACTGTATATTCTATACCCATTCTCTTGCCGAGATGGTTGAATGATTAGATATCGTTCTTCCCATTTGCGAATGACTTGTTTGGACAACCCTGTCAAATCTGCGACCTGCTGGATCGTATACCATCCATTTGGGTCTGAGTGGATCATGAATTTCATCCTTCCTATACTAGCAATTTACATATTAAGTATATCGAATCACTTTCCATTGTAAAAGGATTGTTTCAAAACGTTTTACATACGCTAGACAAAAAAAGTATGGTTCTTCATGTTAGAGAGAGAAGGGAAATAATAGATTAAGTAACTAGATTTTGTTTGAAATAGTACAAATAAAATCGGTTCGAATTGAATTCCTTGAGAATGTCTAAGCTAGCAACTTTTGCCTATAATGCTTCAGCTAAAATTCTCGCCTGTTGATCAAGTTTACGCGCCGCTTGTCCAATTCCTGTAAATTCATCAACGGCCTGTTTTGTTTTAGATTGACTATCCATAATTACCGTTTGCGAACGCTTCGTACCATCAGCAATATCTGCAACCTGAGATGCAATTCCTTCCAAATTAGAATGAACTTCCTTTGTAGCTTCTTCCACTTTCTTAGACAATTTACGAACTTCATTTGCCACTACGTTAAAGCCTCGTCCATACTGTCCTGCATGTGCTGCCTCTATGGCGGCATTTAATGCTAGCAGATTGGTTTGCATGGCAATTTCTCTAATTGTTTTAAGAATGTCACGTATAGAATTGGATTTACTCTCTAACAACTGAAGTAATTTTATGTTTTCGTTGGATTCTTTAACGACTCGATCAATAACTGATGTAATTTGATGACTATTAGAAATTCCAATTTCAGCTCTTTTCAATAATTCCTCCGCCATTTGCTGAAGTTCTGTTTTTAGTACAGTAGTAGTATTTTCACGCGTTGTTACATCAGTTGCTACTTTCACAACAGATTGAACACGACCTTCTGTGTTATACACAGGAGTATAAGTTGCCTCAAACCATTTGTGCCGACCATTTTTTGTGACCCGCAAAATTTTTTCTTGGAATGTTTTTCCTAACCTTAATTCATTCCAGAATGTCACATAATCTGCACTATGTATAAAATCCTCTGTACAAAATTGTCTGTGCATCATGCCTGGCATTTCATTCGTTTCATATTCCATTGCCTTTGCAAAATTATCATTTGCCCACAACACTTTACCGGTAGTATCAAACTCAATTATTGCTAAAGATCTTTTGATAGCAGTAAAAACAGGGCTTTGATCCAATATATGATTATCTTTTTCATTTTTTAATCCATTCAAAGTGTTCACCTCTTTTATAACGTTGTATAATGTTACACAAAATATATTATACAAACATTATACAAATCTTTCATAATCCTTACAAGAATCTTTTTTTCATCTAAAACAGAGAATGTTTTTTGAGAAATAAAAGAAATTCAGTAATCAATCATAAATATTTCAAATTAGTATTGTTAAGGTTTCTCGAAACATGTCGAAACAATACATATAGTGCTATAGATTATCATGTATAGGTTCTTTACGTGAAAAATAATGAGGTGGAATAGTTGGTTTTCAAAATATCCAGAACGCGAAAAAATGAGATGAAAGTAAATATGTTTGGAACTCCCGAAATACGAGTAGATAAGAACAGTGAAGTGTATAAACAAATCAAAATGATTGAGCTTACTCTAACTGATTTACAACAAATTATGAGGTTAAAGCCGTTTATCGATGAAAATATAAATTATATTGTCGATCGATTTTATTCTAATTTGGAAAATGAGCCCTCCCTGCTGTCTATCATTGATCATAATAGTTCCATAGAAAGATTAAAGATTACGCTAAAAAGACATATAACAGAAATGTTTACAGGAATCATTAATGATGAATACTTGCAAAAAAGAATTCGCATTGCACACGTCCATGTTAAAATTGGCCTGCAAACGAAATGGTATATGTGTGCTTTTCAAGATTTATTCCTGTCTATTTTACATATTGTCCAAGATAAATTAGGCAACAGTGAAGAATCCTTTTCATCGATTCGTGCCGTCTCCAAACTGTTAAATCTAGAACAGCAATTAGTACTGGAAGCATATGACGCACAACTTGAAAAACTAAAAACAGAAACAGAACAACAAAAGAACTTAATTAGAAATAAAGTAACTCATGCAGCACAACAACTCGCTTCTATTACGGATGAAACAAATGCATCTTTTCATCAATTAAACTCAGAATCAAAAGGAATTATTTCTCATGCTACAAAAGGTGCCGAATTATCTCAACTTGCTGAAAAACGGGCGATGCAAGGAAAAGAGCAGCTGCAAAAACAAAATATCAATATGACAAATATTCAAGGTTCCGTGTCAGATATTTCAGAAGATGTTCATGTCTTACTAGAAACTACCAAACAAATGCAAGAAATTATTAGTTTAGTAACGAACATAGCGGATCAAACCAATTTGCTATCTTTAAATGCGGCGATTGAAGCAGCAAGAGCTGGGGAGAATGGTCTTGGCTTCTCTGTTGTTGCTGGTGAAGTTAGGAAACTATCGGATGTAACGAAAGAATCTGTAACAAATGTTTCCACCCTAATATCCAGTATGAACGCTCAAACAGAAAAGCTTACTATGTCCCTTGAAACAATAAAGAATGAAGTGCATGACGGAAATCGTAATATGGAAGAAACAAAGGAGCATTTTCTAGAAATCCACGGAAATGTGGTGGAGACTAAGGCACAAAATAACAAAATGAAAGAGGAACTTATTTCCTTCAGTCAAATTATTCAAGAATTAGGAAAAGCATTCGATGATGTTGCACTCTCCGCTGACCATCTGAATACCTTAGCGGAAGAAATGAATAAATGAAAATAGGGCTTACTAAAAAAACGGGGACGGAGCATCAGAAACGTCCCCATGTTTTCTGGTCTCACTTTAAAACAGCATGCAACAATTGACTAGACAAAAAATATAGTAGAAAATATAGAAAGAAATGATGGTAGAAAGGAGGATTAATCAGTGAAACAGCGCTCACTAATATTACTTGGATTACTAATGGGACAAAGTCAGCATGGCTATCAAATCAATGAATTTATTGAAAGAAATTTGAGTACTGTAACCGATATGAAGAAACCAACTGCATATGCTACATTAGATAAATTAAGTCAAAATGGATATATTGATATTCATTTGGAACAAGAAGGAAATAGGCCAACTCGCAAAGTATATTCCATTAATGAAAGTGGAAAGCAGTATTTTTACAAACTACTTATTGATAACTTGTCTTCTGCTGAACAGGTTAATTACCAAAGCGATATTGGGTTAATGTTTATTGATTTTCTTCCGATGGATCAAGCAATACCAGCATTAAAGGACAGACTTGAGGGCAATAAGAAATTAATTAAAATGTTCAAACAAACGCCGACACATGGAATACGTTTTGGCGTTAACCTAGCAGTTGAACATAAAATTATCATGCTAGAAGCAGAAATTCAATTTCTCGAAAAAACGATAAATAACCTTTCACAATTAAAATAATAAGATACGGCAAAGTACAAGAGAACCTACTACAGGTTCTTTTTTTATTTAATAGAAAAAATATAGTCACAATTGACTAATCATAGTCTAAGCAATATAATGATTATTAATTAGTCACAATTGACTAATCATAAAATATTAAAAAGGAGTGACTTACTTTGTTTCTTGCTTTAAAAGAGTTAAAGCATGGCAAGTTTCGATTTATGATGATTGGAATTATTACAGTTCTTATAGCTTGGCTTGTCTTTATCCTTTCAGGGTTAGGTAACGGACTTTCTACGCTGAGCGCTGCGGCATTTAAAAATATGAATGCAAATTACGTTACATTCGAGAAAGGTTCAAACGCCTCCATGAGCCGCTCTCTCTTAAGCGAATCATTAGTCCAGGAGCTAGAAAAACAGGATAATGTCAAAGCAGCTTCGTCAATGGGTTCAACAATGGGAACGGTTTTAAAAGGAAAAGCCTCTAGTGAAGAGGAAAAAGTAGATATTGCTATATTAGGGATTACTCCCGGAAGTTTTCTTGAACCAACAGTAATAGAAGGAAACCCTCTAAATAAAAATAACTCTCTAGACGTTATCGCCAATGATACATTAAAAGAGAAGGGCTTTAAAATCGGGGATACACTCACCATCGATGGATCTTTAGAAAAGATGCGTATTGTTGGGTTTGTTAAAAATGAAACGTATAATCACTTACCTGCCATTTTTACCACGTTAGATAAATGGCGCTCTATCCAATTTGCAGCACCAGGTTCCACTAAGGGGATAAAGGATCCGGTTAATGGTATTATGCTGCAGGGAGAAAATATTGACGCCCAAAAATTAAATAAACAATTTCCAAGAACGGAAATTGTTACGAAGGCAGCTGCTGTCCAGGGGATGCCTGGCTACAAAGAAGAAAATGGAACCATCACAATGATGCTTGCTTTCCTTCTTGCCATTTCTGCATTTGTACTTGCCGTCTTCTTTTATGTGCTCACCTTACAAAAATCAAATCAGTTCGGTATTTTGAAGGCGATTGGCGCTAGTAATCGTTTTCTAGGAAAAGCAATTGTATCACAAGTATTTTTATTATCGTTATCCAGTATTGTTATTGGGATACTGCTAACATATGGAACAGCAATTATCCTACCAAATGCAATGCCATTCGCACTTGATATTAAACTAGTTATTCTATATGCAATATTATTACTTGTTATTTCTATCTTAAGTTCCTTGATTTCTGTTCGAAAGATAACGAAGATAGACCCACTTCAAGCAATTGGGAGGATGGAGTAATGTCCGGAATACAATTTAAGAATGTTTCAAAGATATACAAGCAAGGGGAATCACAAGTAGTTGCTCTTCAAGATGTATCTTTTTCAGCTGAAACAGGAGAGTTTATAGCAATCATTGGTCCATCGGGATCAGGCAAAAGTACCTTTTTATCCATTGCTGGTGCACTGCTTCATGCATCAAAAGGAGAAGTTATCCTTAATGGAAAAAGCATTAACCAATTAAGTCCTAAAGAATTATCCAGAGTACGCCTTGAAGAAATAGGATTTATATTGCAAACTAGTAATCTCATTCCCTACTTAAATGTTCTTGATCAACTACTAGTTGTTAAAAAGATGGCTGGCAAACTAACAACAAAAGATACGGAATACGCCAAAGAATTATTGCAACACCTAGGATTAGGAGACAAGCTAAAAAAACTACCAGAACAGTTATCAGGCGGTGAACGACAACGTACTGCTATTGCTCGCTCCTTTATCAATAATCCTTCCATTATTCTTGCCGATGAGCCAACCGCAAGCCTAGATACGAAAAAGGCTCATGAGGTTGTTCAGCTCATTGCAAAGGAAGTAAGATCAAGAAATAAGGCAGCTATTATGGTTACACATGATGAACGAATGTTGGAGTACTGTGATAAAGTTTATCGAATGGAAGATGGCAAACTCGAGCTTGCAAATTCGTAATACAGAGGGACGGTTCTCGCGTTTTCTAAAGAAACATCAGAACCGTCCCCATGTTTTCACTTGTAAGATTTATTTTCTAATATAACCACTTTTTCTCCATTTTCGGCTTCCCCTATTTTTTTCGTATTTTCCACTAAACGATAAATATTATCGCAGCACTGTTTGGCACCCATGACTAATAATGGTACTCCAATAAAATCAATTCCTAATCCTCTCGAGAAAAATCCACCTATGGACATAACCATTGGTACAGTTGGTGAAGTATTGGAGAAAACAATCTTTTCCTGAAAGTGATGTTTATCTTCCAGTAATAGAGTCCATTCTTTTAATGCTTTAACAACCAACTTGTTTCTTTTTCGACCTATGGTATAGACGGAATTTCCCTCTTCATCGATCCCGTGAAAAATAAGTTTCCCAAAATCCTTTTTCGTTAATTTATTAAAATACTTCACATTTAATATTTGTTCTGTAGTTAGCTTTTTTTGGGATTGTGGTAATTGCTTTAAATGATATGCAGCAGCCAAGGAAGTGGTATGTGTTCCACCATAATCGTTATAGATATATATCATGTTATCATCCCTATATTGTTTATAAATATTATGTTCCTTCCTTCCATTCCTAATTCTATTTATGGTTTGTCCTTTTTCGAATTTTTTATAATACATCTTTACCTACATTTATCCAAATTGTGCCCCCGCCACTTATCTCCATTTTTAGCTAAGGCTGTTTTGTTATAGATTGTTGTTTTTCGTATATTGTTATATATCCTAATATAGTCTTAGCTCGGGCAACTTTTCTTAAAAAAGTTATTCTTTCATAATCAAAGATCATTTTTGTCTGAAAAAGCAAAAAGTTTAAGAAAAGAGCCATAGATAAAAAGAAATGTATGAAAAAGGATAAATATACACAATATAAATTATGCCAAATTATAGAAAATTAGTTATGGAAAAGACGGTAGGTGTTCACTTGGATGATCGGTAAATTTTTCCGAAAAAATGTCGCTCGAGAATCAGAAAATGAGTACAAGCAAGGAGAAATAGCAAGCATTTTCAGTGAAAACCTACAATTTTTTCAGAATATCTATAAAGATTGCTTTGATGTTGTTTTTCATTGCTTTGAAACATTAGAAAAGAAACAGGCAGCCCTCATATATATTCAAGGGCTATCCAATACACAAGAATTAAATGAAAACGTGATAAAAACTCTAATGTCGATTCCAACACTTTCGGAAGAAACATATCCAATAATTCCTGTTTCGCAAATAATAAAAAAGAAAACGTACAGTGAGTGTATCGAGTCCATTAGTTCCGGCCTCCCAATTCTTATTATAGATGGTGCCCCCTCCGCTCTTTCATTGGGACTTGCAAAACAAGAAAATCGAAGTATTGAGGAGCCTGTAGGAGAATCCGTTATCCGCGGGCCGCGCGAGGGATTTAATGAAGTAATCGCCATTAACACATCTTTATTAAGAAGAAAAATACGTAGTCCTCAATTAAAAATGATCCAAATGAAAATTGGAAAGTATTCGCAAACAACCGTCGTCTTAACCTATATTGAGGGGCTGGCAACTGCTCCACTCATAGAGGAAGTGAAGCAAAGGTTAGACAAGATTGACATTGATGGGGTATTAGAAAGCAGTTATATTGAAGAAATGATTGAAGACACACCTCTATCGCCTTTCCCACAATTATTAGCAACGGAAAGACCAGATACGGTGGTAGCCAATTTGCTGGAAGGACGAATAGCCATCCTGGTAGACGGGACACCTTTCTCATTAATAGCCCCGGTAACCTTATTCTCATTTTTGCAATCATCGGAGGACTATTATGAAAGATATATCATAAGTACCTTGATTAGATGGATTCGATATCCCTTCTTTTTAGTCTCATTACTGCTGCCTTCTATTTATATTGCGCTGACAACCTTTCATCAGGAAATGATTCCAACTGATTTGCTCATTTCCATGGCATCAGCAAGAGAGTTTGTTCCTTTTCCTACCTTTTTCGAAGCTTTGCTAATGGAAGTTACGTTCGAAGCATTGCGAGAAGCTGGGGTACGTCTGCCAAAACAAATTGGATCGGCTGTTAGTATTGTAGGGGCACTCGTTATCGGTCAAGCAGCCGTTCAAGCGGGAATTGTTTCCCCTGCTATGGTCATTGTTGTATCGATAACTGGAATCGCCTCGTTCATGATTCCAAGATATTATTTAGGTTTTTCCATCAGATTATTACGATTCCCTATGATGATTTTAGCAGGAACTTTAGGGATACTTGGCATTATTCTTGGCCTTTGTGGGATACTGATCCACTTATGTAAACTTCGATCGTTCGGAGTCCCTTATTTATCCACCTTGGCTCCTGCCCATGCAGACGAATATAAGGATACCTTAGTTCGGGCTCCGTTTTGGAAGTTTAATACACGACCGCGACTAACAGGAAAGTATAATAAATTTCGACAATCCCGTAACCAAAAACCGAAACCACCAAAGGAATCTTTATAGAGGGAGTTATTCATGTATAAATTCATGTTGCCTTTATTCGTCATCTCACTTTTGTTAAGTGGTTGTGGAAATGTGAAGGAGCTTAATGAACTAGCCATTATATTAGGAGCAGCTATCGATTTAACTGAAAAAGGAGAAATTGATCTAACCGTTCAATTTTTAAATCCTCATAGTACCAGTTCGAGCGGAGGTGGTGGAGCTGGTGGCGGCGGAGGAAAATTCACCATTGTTCGTTCTGCAAAAGGGTTAACCGTTGCCGACGCCATTTCCAAGCTTCAAGAAGTTATTCCACGAAAAATATTTTGGGGACATTGTAATGTCTTTATATTCGGGAAAAGGTTAGCCCGTCAAGGAATACTGGACGCTGTTGATTATATTGTTCGTGCTCCTCAAACAAGAGAGCAAGCTCTTTTATTTATAAGTGATGGCGATGCAAAGGAGTGCTTGAATGTAGACCCGCCATTGGAGAAACAGGCAGGACGAGTTTTAACCTTACTGTCCAAACAGCATATATTATTGAGTGTTTCTGTAAAGGATTTTATGGAAATGAAGTTAGGGTCTACAAACAACACCTTCCTTCCATATATAACGAAATTGCCACCGAATCCAACAGATCCACCACAAGGAACGATACCTTATATTAAAGGAACAGCACTTTTAAAAAACGGGAAAATGGTTGGCATTTTAGATGATTCACTAACTCGCGGAATCATGTGGTTGAGAAATGAGGTAAAAGAAAGTCAGGTGGTTGTACAAAATCCTTTAGGTGAAAAAGGGACCATTACATTAGCTCCCTTTCAAGCAACCATTAAATTGATTCCTCTCATTCAAGATGGTCGCTGGAAAATGATTGCCAAGGCTTCTGCAAAAGGTGAAATTACAGAAAATGTGACTAATCTTAATGTCATGAACCCGAATACAGTCAAAAAGGTTGAGAAAGCAATGGAGAAGGATATTAGCACACGTATAAGGCAATCCTTTAACCAATTGCAAAGAAAGAACAATACGGACATTGTCGGCTTTGCGGAGGAGTTCCATCGTAAATATCCAAAGGAATGGAATAGGGAAGAAAAACATTGGGATGATATTTTTCATACTTTGCCGCTTGATATTCAAATAGATGCGCATATCATTGGCCCTGGACTTCTGACTATTCCTTCTGATTAAGAAAGACAGGAGTGAAGAGCCGTTGGTAGTAATCAAAGTGATAGGGGTCATCTTATTTACATTCATACTTACGTTATCGCAGCTACCATATTTAAAGAAGAAGACCAAAAAAGAAAAATGGGCTTATACTATTATCACATTCATGAGCTTGGCTATTGCCGCTCTGCTCATTGTAAAGCCTGATTTACCTGGACCAACTCAACTGGTAGAGAGACTTTATCCAAATTTATCAAGAATACTTAAATAGATCCTTATATAGAGCAAATAGCTTTTTCACTAAGAGAATGAATATCTATAGTTTTCTTTGTGCCTAAAATAAATTGGAGATAGGGTGCATCAGGAGGGAAGAAACAAATGTCGGCAAAAAAAATAAACATATCAGCCTCCCAAATGGGACTTCTCATGTACCCATCCGTCATCGCAACGGGGATAATAAATTTACCTCTTATAACAGGCCAAGTAGCGAAACAAGATGCCTGGATTTCTCCCATTTGGGGATCCTTCATCGGCGTCATTGCTGTATGGATTGCGTATCAATTAAATAAGAGCTTCCCTGACAAATCCTTTATCCAATATTCTGAAGTTGTAGTTGGGAAATTTATTGGAAAAATAATTGGCTTTTTATATCTATTCTTTCTCCTCCATATCAATGGATTCGTCGTAAGAGAGTATACCCAGTTTGTTTGGGGTTCCTTTTTAAATGATACGCCGATGATTATTATTTCTGCTATTATGATTATTTTTAGTGCTTATGCTATTTATGGCGGCCTGGAGGTGATTGCTCGACTAGGTCAAATCCTTTTTCCGTTCTTTTTCTTCCCACTATGTCTTTTATTATTTATATTACTTATCTTTATGCATCCGAAAAATATATTACCAATTATGGAGCGTGGTATACTCCCTTCTATTAAAGGCGGGATTGTTCTTTCCTCATGGTACAGTGAATTATTTCTCATTTCCTTTTTCTTGCCATATATCAAAGAGAAATCCAAAGGGTTAAAGTGGGGAATCTATACAGGAATTTTGATAACCTTTACCTTTATGTTTGTTAATCTTGTCACGATTTTTGTTTTAGGAAGATTTTCTTTCTATGCGGTAACCCCATTACTTACGGTAGTGCGTTACATAAGTCTAGGCGAATTTTTTCAGCATGTTGAAGCGGGGCTTCTAGCCATATGGTTGATAGGGACCTTCATCAAGATTACAACACTTTATTATATCGTTATAAAGGTAGCCTCTCAGTGGCTGAACCTGCCTGATGAAAAAACACTGATCTTCCCTCTAGGTTTTTTACTTTTAATCAGTAGTATATGGGCTTCCAAAAGTGTTCAACAGGTAGCAAGTTTCATCCTTCATTATTTACCGATGTATCATTTCACTTTCTTTATTGGTATACCATTTCTTATACTCATTATTAATAGTGTTAAAAATAAAGTATTAAAAGGGAAGCAATCCAGCGGTTAAAACAGAGGGACAGTTCTTATGTTTACCAAAAACTCGAGAATGTCCCGATGTATTTCGCTTTGTCTATTGAGTTATATTGTTCAAATAGCACATTATTATGGGAAAATTCCACTCGTCTACTCACTGATTTTGTTCCAATAAGCTCGTTTTCCGTTTTTCCATCACATCATCTTTTTCAGGCACGTTCAACCTGTGATCGTCCCCGCTTATCCCATCTATCGTCATTTCAGGGCACAGTCAACCTTTGCTTATTTCCGATTTTTACCACATAACTGATTTTGTCCAATAAATCTCTGGAAAAATCACAGGGACGGTTTTCATGTTTTCAAAAAAGAAACAAAAGAACCGTCCCCATGTTACTTCAATCAATTTATTTTTAAAATATCTTAAAACCCAAATATAAATGTCGATATTAATAGTATCGTGTCGAAATTTGATAATGATGACGGAATCAGTTTCCGATAAAAGCATACTTATTGAAAAATAAGGACGCAAAGCTGCGGGCCTAAAGCATTGAATGCTATGGTAGCCGAGCCGCCGTTTTCTTTTGAGCTTCTATAAAGGATGCTGAGTTTTTTGGAGTCTATGGGGACAATTCCCAAAAGATAAACACAGTGATTGTGAGGAGGCTTTATTAATGAGAAACAAAATAGCAAATTTAGGTGATGAAATCATCTCTATCAGCGAGATTAAAGGAATTGTACAAAAAATATATCAAAATTCTGTTTTAATTAATATCACTGAAAATAATTCCGGTAAGGAATTTCTAAATAATAAAACGATTATTTCGCATAAAAAATATTTAATCGCAAATAAATGAATAAATCACATGTAATTAGAAGTATTTAAAGGAAGTAAAAAGAAATAATTGAAATTACAATAAAGCCCCTCTAGCTGGAGGGGCTTTATTGTGTTTGAGTGGCTCTAGGGTGTAATAATATTTTGCTATTACGATAACCAAGTCATACACTTTTTTTGGTCATTTTTTAGGTATTGCACCCATACTTTCTAAAATAATCTTTGCATCCGAGCTTAAAAATTCCACCGTTTCATCTTTAAAGAATAAAATAAAATGATCTTTCAGTACGATTCTTATCCCCCTCACATCAAAGTTCGTTGCATAATGATTAATAGTATTAATGACTGCAACATCACTTCGATTCAGAGGCTCCTTATTCGATTGGTTTGTCAAAAAATCAAATGCTGACTTTAGCTTTCCTTTTAATCGATGCTTATTTTGACTCAAGATTTCTATATTATCCTCTATGTTTTTTCTTACGGATATAAGATCATGATCATCTAAACTCTTTGCAATTTCGGTCATTATTTCTCTTAGTTCCATGTTTATAATCCTTTCTAATAAACAAAAACCAAAACATGTATTTTATATATTCCTTTATTATCATCGGCTAATTATTAGAATATTTTAGAGTTTTAACACACCTTTACAAAAACTTAACATTACACTATTTGTTCGGATTTTTTTATTTCACCGTTTTACAAAGGGATGGTTCACTTGTTTCTTAAATAGAAGCAAGTGAACCATCCTTTCGTTATACCGTCTCCAAATGATTACAAATCACTGATGTTTTCTGAGGATACAAAGCGGTGAGTCTAATGTGCTGAATCAGTACTATGATTGTATAGTTGCCATAAAAAAGAAATGCTATGGTTAATTGTCATTGCATTTTTTCAGACGCAATGAAGGGAGCTACCGATTATCGATAGCTCCCTCCTTTTGGCCCCTCAATACCCCTTTTAAATCTCATAACGTGATGATACATTTGTCACTTTTGCCAAGAGAAGTATGATATCATCACAGGCTATCTGAAGGTCTTATTTATTTTACTTTAACCGTTGTCGAATTACTCTTATTTCCTGACTTATCTACCGCATATACCGTTAAAGATGTACCTTTCTTCTGAGCTTTTATCGTAATCTTATAAGCTCCTTTACTGTTAGCAGTACCTTTTCCAAGTAGTGACTTTCCTTTGTAAACATAGACGGTTGAACCTTTTTCTGCCTTACCTGAAACATAAGTAGATTTAGATGTTACTTTATCCACTGACGGTTTTGACGGTGGAGTTTTGTCTACTACCTTAGTAGAAGTAGCTTTGCTTACATTTCCAGCTTTATCTGTAGCGGTAACTTTAATTTGTGTTCCAGCCTTTTGCTTGGATATGGTAAAGCTATATTTTCCAGATTTGTCAGCATTCACTGATTGTTTAAGCTTTCCAGCAATGTAAAGCTTCACAACAGCATTTGCTTCTGTTTTTCCAGTTACTTTCGTAGACTTATCTGAAACTAGATCAATAGCCGGTGCTTTTGGTGCGGTTTTATCAATATTCACTTCTACAGATTTTGTTTTTTCTGTATTTCCAGCATTATCTACACTACGGTACTCAACGGTGTATTTACCATCTACAGATAGCTTAATAGCTCCTGAGTAATCTTTCCATTCACCATTATTTACTCTGTATTGTGTTGATTTTACTCCAGAACTATCATCCGTTGCAGTAAGCCCTACTGTAACATCAGAAGTATACCAACCATTATCACCTTTAGTTCCTGATACTTTAGCTGTTGTAACTGGTGCTGTTGAGTCTGCTGGCGCGCCTGGACCTGGTGTACCTGGACTTGGTTTATTAATTTTCACTTCTAGTGAATTAACATCTTCTACATTACCTGCTTTATCCATACTGCGATACTCAACAGTGAATGTTCCGTTATTAGATAGCTTAATTTCTCCAGAGTAATCTTTCCATTCACCATTATTTACTCTGTAATGTGTTGTTTTTACACCAGAATTATGATCGGATGCAGAAAGCTTTATGGTCACATCAGATGTATACCAACCATTTTTATCTTTAATCCCAGTTACTTCAGCTTTTGTAGCTGGAGCTGTTTTATCAATTTTTATTTCTTTTGTTTGAACATCTTCCTTATTACCTGCATTGTCTGTACTTTTATATTCAAGGACAGATGTACCTTCTTTAGAAAATTCAATTGGTTCTAAGTAATCTTGCCAGTTACCACCATTTACTCTATACTGAGTAGACTTTACACCTGTGAGATCATCTGTAGCAGTCAGTTCAACTGAAACATCAGAAGTATACCAGCCATTTTCGCCTTCAGTTCCATCAAACTTCGCTGTTGTGACAGGAGGTGATCCATCTGTTACATTAATAACAATTTCCTTAGTTGCAGAATTTTGTGCCTCATCATCCACAATAATCTTTACTTTATTTTCGCCTAATGTTAATCCATTGATGGATGCTTTAAATTTCCCATCTTGACTAAGAGTAATTGGTGTTGTACCTTCTTGTTTTTCACCGCTGCTGTTTGTTAATTCATACTTTGCATGTAATTTTGAATTAACATCGAAATTTTCTCCAAACACATCTTCTACAACTGGAACCCAATCAATATACTCATCATCAATACTACCTGACAATTCAAAGTTCGAACTTGTAGCTGAATAGCTATTTTCTGTTACAATTTTTGGAGCTTTCGTTTTGATAAAAATTGGACCGAGCCATGCTGATGCAACAATAGCTGTTTGCGCCTGGTTAATTGTAGTTAAATCGACTGTATATACTCCATCTGGTGCATTTGTCTTTTTGCCAGTTTCCCATGAAGTATAGCTTCCATCAAATTTTACTGTCTTAGGTCCTGTAGTTGTTGAACTAGCCGCAACAAGATATCCTAGATAACCGTCTTCATATGCTCCACCTTCCGGATTCGATGCATCCCATAATTCAATATAAGTGGTATACTGACGATCATAAAATTCATAACGAACTGTAGTATTATCTAATTTACCATCTCCATTTGGTGAAATATCATAGCTATCAATTGAATAGCTCTTTATTCCTGTTGGAGGAGCAAAGTTTGCAGCGAATGGCAAAATTAGTTCTGTTTTGCCATTGGTAATGTGAATAAATCCTAATAGCTCATTACCAGTTGATCCTGTTCCCTTTGGAACAGTTAAAGTTACCTTCAATGCTTGCTCACCAGAACCTGGTAGCTCAAAATCTGACTTGTCAACCGTAACCTTTGCATTGGCTAGTGTACCCGTTGCAGCCTTTGTAGTTTCAACAGTAACCGAATAATCACTTACATTACCAGTTAAGTTTTTCACAGTGATATCTTTCGTAATGGTTACTTCATTACCTGTTGGAACATTTCCGAAAGTAACCGTGCCTTTTGTATTAGGATATGGTTTTCCGCTAAATGAAGTTTCATCATACGAATACGCCATCGCTTCTGTTGTAGCAGCTTTAAGTGGCTGAACCCGTCCCGGACCTTGTGCAAAGACATCAAATTTTTTTACATCAAGTTGTTTTGCCGTGTTAGAGATTGCTACTTTAATATCGAATGGAGACCAATTTGGATGTTGTGATTTGAGTAATGCAGCCACACCTGCGATATGTGGAGTAGCCATACTTGTACCTGTAAAACGGTCATATGCTTCATCATATGATGCATCTGGGTAGTCCTTACCATAAGCTGGAACGGATGACATAATATTCGTTCCCGGTGCTGTAATATCCGGCTTTAGATCAAAATTAGGATTTGCTGGACCACGAGAACTGGAAGAATTCACATCATCACCAGCAGTCTGGCCAGTTGTATAGTTACTGAATGTCACCTTGCCAGGCTTTCCACCTAATGCATCACTAAGTGCTTTTCCATCTGTATAGGACATTGCAAATGATGGAATAAACGCAAATGAATCTCCTAAAAAGGCATTATCAGGTGGACCCGGTGTTCCAGAACCTGTTGAAGAATTATAAATAATGATCCCTTTTGCTCCAGCTTCCTTTGCCGCTGCTAGTTTATCAACATAAGGAATATCTCCACGAACAACAAGTGCAACCTTGTCTTTAACATCTATACCTTTATAGTTGTCTTTTGATCCAACGCCTGGTACTGGTACTAAGTCCATTTCACCCGAAAGTACCCCCGAAGGATCCTGTCCGGATTTCCAAGCCATCATATCAAGGTCGGATTCTTTTGTATATTCACCAGCGACAACTTTTACAGTTGCTTTCTTCGTCACTTCAGGAACAGTAGAGTTTGCAACAGAAATGGCAAATGCCGCTGTTGAAGGGCTTCCGATTGTACCTCTGTTTGGTCCGCTGTTACCTGTTGCAACAACTGCTGTTGTACCATTAAGCACAGCATTATTAATAGCAATAGCATCAGAAGCTACTGAGTTATTAGAAGTGCTTCCAAGAGACAAATTTATGATATCCATTTTTTCTTGGACAGCTTTTTCAATACCTGCAATGACACCAGAGTTAGCTCCACTACCATACGCTCCTAACACTCTGTATGCATACAATTCTACTTTCGGTGCAATACCTATAACTTTCTTGCCTTGTGCCGCAATTGTTCCCGCAACGTGTGTTCCATGTTCCGTGTAAAAAGAACTACCGTTTGTATCAAACTCCGGTTTTCCAGTTGGACGATCAAGTGGTGTAGTTTCATATGGATCATCACCTCTGTCCCTAGCATAGTTAGCAGGGTTGGATTGATCGATGAAATTGTGTCCACCTTTATAGACATCTCTTAATTCAGGATGTAAGTAGTCAATTCCTGTGTCAATAACTCCTACTTTTACCCCTTGTCCTTTATAACCTAAGTTCCATACATCTGGCACATTTAGGTATGGGTTATCCGTGTTCAACATTCCATCGGCGGATAGGTCATCACCTGATGGTTCACCAAATGCTTTCATTTCAATATCCGGCTCTACAAATTGTACTCCTGGTATCGAAAGCAAATCTTTTACTTGGCTCGCTTTTATTTTCATTGCAATACCGTTTAAAACTTCATTATAACGGAAGCCAAGTTCTGCTTTTATACCTTTGTTACTTAGACTTTTTTCAAAAGTGCGCTGCTGATTCAATACATTTTGTCGAGCAGTATTTTCCATCGCTTTTGTAAAGCTTTTCCCTGCAATTTTGTTTATACCTCTTTCTAAAGCGACTGGATATTCGGACAGCCCAACAATAACCGATACATCTTGATCGCCATAGAGGTTTTGTAAATCAGGATGTAATACAGGTTGTTTTAGTAAATGAGACTTCTCTTGGTCAATAATTGCCTTCATTTGCTTTAGTGTGCCACTGTCCAAATTAACAGGGTTCTTAACCAGATCTTTAGTCGCAGCAGAACCATACAATGGGAATAGCATGGTGAAAATAATAGTTAATGCTAGTAAACTACTAAATAATTTCCGATAGTCCCTCAGTTTCAAGCATATTTCCCCTCTCTACTTTCATCTCTTTCTAAGTCCAACCTTTTTTTGCAAAAACCCTTAAATTTTTTTTACTAGCGTCTTCAACTTTTATTATTTTAAAATAATAAAATATCCCCCTTCCTGGAAAATAGACCTGAATAGGCTTCCTATTAAGTCAAAATTAATCAGGTTGTACAAAATGTACCATGACGAAAATCTCATTGTAAATAGCGATAAATAGGGGTTTTTGTTTATTTTTACAATATTCAAAAATTTATTTTGCGAGTTTTCTATTATTATTTCGACATAGTTTTTATTAAAATAGACAAATGCTGTAGAAAGATGTTCCACTTTTTCTTTCTATTTTGTTTTATCTCAGAACACACTTAGCAAAAATAAAAAATATTACAGTGGGTAAACAAAGAAATCGGAATTTCCATCCATAATTTCTACACATAATAGCTGGTAATAAATCATTCCTCTATTAAAATAGCTCAATACGACAAAATACTTAGGTACATAGATTCAACAAGTAATATTCTTTGCAAAAATAGACATGCATAAGAACTTTTTTATTCATTCGACATAGTTATGGAATACGGAATTTAGGTAATGGAGGGTATTTTTAGTTTTTACGAGTAACATTTGAAAAGAAAATATGCAGTACTTGCTCTTTATGGGAAGAGTGTATCAGAGAAAAAGAATAGGTAGGATTTTAGTAGTAGGATAAATACTCCAGAATCTTAAGAATATACTCAACAGTAATATATAAGAAAAGAGCTTTCCAAAAATGGAAAAGACTAATGAAAAACATTCACTAGCTAGATATCATGATAAATAGTACGTTCTGTACCGTATATCCACTCAAGCAAAAATATCTATATAAACAATGAACTTAAACCCCACCTAATTATTACTAGATAAAATTTTACCATTCCAATTCTTAACTTTGTTTATTGTTATAAAAATAACACCTTAAAAGTGACGATTCCGCCGAGTTTGAGATGTTCCGTCCGAACTATCCAGATTGATTCTTGAAATATTTTCTCTCAATCACTTCCCTTACCAATTTAGACGCAAATAAAAATTCCAAAACTTGCTATTTTCTTTTTATGAACAATCAGTTTAAAATCCAACTAATTGGAAATATAATAAGATGCATTAAACTAACATGATAAATAGTACATATATTTATATAGAAAAACTAGGAGGTTCAAAACAATGAAGATTAGCTTAGATTGGAATAGTAAAATGGCATTTTCGGGTACAACACCATCCGGTCATGAAATAAAAATGGATGCTGCCGAAGCAGACGGGGGATCAAATAGTGGAGCAAGACCAACTGAACTACTCCTTAATGCAGTAGCAGGCTGTACAGGAATTGATATAATCTCTATTTTGACAAAGATGCGATTGAGCCCTACTAAATTTTACATGGATGTGGAAGGCCAGCGGGCAGACGATCACCCCAAAAAATTTACGGAGATTCACATTCATTATTCATTAGAAGGTGACCTTCCTGAAGAGAAGGTTGTTCGTGCCATCCAGCTTTCTGTAGATAAATATTGCTCAGTAGCCCATTCTTTAAGCGCGACTATTCATGCAAGTTACTCCATTAATGGCATGGAAACAAAAGGCATGTAAATAGTTAGGGAAGGTAAGTATCACATCTATATCTAATAGAACACATTAACCAATAGAGCAATGGTAAATCCAAAAGTTCTCTAATACCTTTACTCTTTTGTAAAAGCCTCTACTTACAACTAGCTTTATAACGTAGGGACGGTTCTAGTGTTTCTTTTTTGGTAACATTAGAACTGTCCCTAAGTTTTTCTCATCACCTTGGATGCATCAAAAGGAACTGCAAACGACACCTCCGCTAATATAATGTGCATGTCGATTACCAATCTTGCATTGGAAATTTTCTCTCATTGCTCTTTCTTCATTTCATACATATACATTTTCTGTAGATTATTTCTGACCTTTAAGCTATTAGACACTCTCAAAAACGGTCCCCATTCTCACATTGTGAATCTAAAAAACCACATAGAGAAATCTCTATGTGGCTTCATCTTTTGAAAGAATTTATGTCCAACAATCCTTAGTATAACCTCGGTTTGAGACAGATATCTTTCTCTTATTTTACTGTAATTGCTTGGTTGCCTTTAAGAGCATTACCTTCTAGATCTTTTACAACAAGTGGTGATGCAATTGAACCAATTACTACTGATGAGAATTTTGATGCGTTATAAGTTGTACTTGAATAATTTGCTAAATCAGCATCTTGCAAACCAGTAACTGATTGGATTAAAATGTCAGTTCCTGCTGTGTAATTCCCATCACCATTTACGTCAAAGTAAATAGTTGCAGTAGCGTCATGAGTTGCAACAGTTTCTGCAGTTGTAGCTACAGATGTACTGAATTTAAATACATATTTACCAGCATCTGAACCAGTACCATCAGCAACTGAAACGTTACCGTTACCTACAGTTACAGCTTTATTATTAACTGCAAATGTAAAGTCTCCAATTGTTCCTGCAGAAGCTACTACAGCTTCACTGAATGTTAATGAAACAGTTCCATCACCATTAATTAATGATTTAGAGAATAATGGAAGTGTATTGTCAACAACAGATACAACAGTTTGGTTAGTAGAAACTGTTACACCATCTGGAGTTTTAACATTCGCTACGCGTAATACAGCACCTGTATCAGTAGTAGCAATAAAGTTAGTTGGTAATGTAAATGTTACCTTTTTAGTAGTAGCATAAGTGATTACAGTATCAGCAGGTAATGCTACGCCATTAATTGTGTAATTAGCAGGATTTGTTGCACTTGCATAAGTAACATCTCTGTCAAAGTTTACAGTTGCAACGTTAGCTACGATAGTCGCTGATGCTACTTTTAATGCAGTAGAACTTGCTGCACCAAAGTTTACAGTTTGTTTTGTTAATAGTGATGCATTTTTAGCAAATGAAGTATCTTTAACAATACTTGCTGGTAATTGTACTTGATAATCACCTGCTAAAGCAGTTGCAGAAGCTAAAGTATATTCTACAGTCTGACCATCAGCTAATAGAGTACCAGTTGCAGTTACTGAAGCAGCAGTTGTACCGTCAGTTAAATCAACAATATTGATTGTTCCTGCTTGTGGAGTCACAGATTCGCTATATTTAACCAACAATTTTGCTACTTTACCATTAGTATCTTTCACATAATTAACAGATTGAACTGTTGGTGATGTAGTGTCAACAGATAAAGTCGCGCTGTTTGTTGTAGCTGGTGATAAGTTACCTAAGCTATCTGCAATTGTATTTTTAGTTACAATTGTATACTTATTAGATGTTTTTGTAGTAGTGAATGGATTTGTAAGAACTTGAATCTTAAATACTTTATTGCTAGTTCCTACTTGAGAAACAGTATAATCAGTACCTAATGATAAGTCATTTAAATCTTCACCTTTTAAAGTAACACCTGAAAGTACACTAGAAACGTTCATTGCTTTATTGAATGTTAACAAGATTGCATTATCACTAGAAGTTGAAACTACATAGGATGCTGCACTTGTATCTTTTGTAACAGTGAAAGACTTAGTAGTTGTTGGTGTTACGTTACCAGAAAGATCAGTTAGGTTTATAGCTTCAATAGTATGTGAACCTGTTGAAGGTAAATCTAAGTTATTAATTGTTGCAGTATATCCATCTGCTGATAAGGAAACTGATTTTGTAACCCCATCTACCTTTAATGTAGGTAATGCTACTGGTTCAGAGAAAGTTACTGTAACTGATGATGCTGTATCAGCATTAGTTTTAGATGAAACTGAAACAATCTCAGGTGCTTTAGTATCAGCCACAGTCAATGAAGTAGCATAATAATTTATTGTATCGTAATATGAACCTTCAAGTAATACATTTTGAATTGTAACTGAAAAGTTCTCTGCTAATGTATTAGCAACAGGTGTACTGAATGTAAGAATTACTGTTTTACCATCATCTTGAAGTTCAGCAGTAAAACTTGTATCAGGAGTTGCATTTCTTAAGATAGTATAGTTAGCAGTGTTTTCTGCAGACGTTTGATCTACAGCTTTATTAAATTTCACTTCTAATTGTGAACCGTTAATCGCACTTACACTCTTAACAATTGGATCTGCTACGAAAGTTTTGTCTAACTTAACTTTCTTGTAGCCATTTCCATAGTAAGTGAAATCTACAGTAGTAGCTCCATCTTCTAATTCATTTGAAAGAGTAACGTTAACTGTTTTACCATTATCGAAAGTTACTTTTACATGTTTTGCATCTACAACAGTTGCAACGTTGCCTTTTACAAGTGGACGAACAACTGTAACTTTAATAGAAGCTTTTTTAGATGTTCCTTTTACTGTACCAGAAACTGTTTTAGCAGCTGCTGCTTTTGTAGTATCTACTTTACCCCAAGTTACTGCTACATTAGCAGTTTTGCCGCTGTAGTATGTAACTTTTACAGTTTTAGGTAGGCTAGCAGTAGCACCAGCTTTTACAGATACAGCTTTTTGAGCTGCTACACTCTTGATAGAGTCAGCTTTAACTACTACTTTAAGAGTAGCTTTTTTGCTTGTACCTTTGATAGTACCTTTTAAAGTTTTTGTTCCTGTAGATGAAGTGCTTAAAGTACTCCATTTAACAGCAACAGAAGCTTTTTTGCCGTTTGTGTAAGTTACTGTTACTTTTGTTGGAAGTTTAACAGATTTTACACTTTGACCTTTGTATGCTGTTACTGATTTAAGTGGGCTAACACTTTTCACAGTAGCTGTAGCTGCACTAGCTCCAACTGGTGCGATAGCGCTTGCTACTACTGCAGCAGTTGCTGCTCCAGCAAGAAATTTACGATAAGATTTTGGTTGATAAGCCATCGTTCCTTATTTCCTCCCTTTTTTACCTCTATACTTATTTAACTAATTCCAGAGACATAGTTTAGAAGAATAGAAGATTGACGAAATTCGTCAATTCTAGTCTTTATATCTATAGATCTAATACTTATGTCGCCTCATGGATATTAGTAAAATACGAGTAAGTAAATTAATATATTTCCACTTAATACAGTATAACCAGTAAATAAATACTAGTCAACCATAATATTCTTCTACTACTATATTTTCTATTAAGTGGATTAATTTACCCATTACAATTATTTTACCGCAGATTACTAAAATTACAATAGAAATGGCGGTAGTATATATTACCAATTCTGCGGTAACAGATGTTTTTTGCATCTACATTCCTTATATCGACAAGTTTCCCGAAGAATTTAGGTATAATATGGATAAAATTTTACCATTAATAATAAAAAATGCAATTTTTTTTTGCAATTTTCTATAAAAATATTAATAGTTGAAAATATTACATGCCACTCTCCATTGTTTTATTTGTTATTTGCATGTAATACTTCCGGAAATTTTTTCATTCCTCCCCACCAAATCCATTTATATGCAGATTCCATACAAAAGATTACTCCAAAAAAATAAAACGGACCAAAAGTCCGCTTTATTTTCCTATATATTTGTAGAAATCGAGAATTCCTTGATAAATGGCTTGGGCCGCTGTATCTCGATATTGATCCGATTTTAACTTGGCTGCATCGTCTTTATTGGATAGGAAGCCTAACTCCACTAATATAGAAGGAAGTGGGTTATATTTAATTACCTGGAATTCCTGTTCCTTGTAGCCGCGGTTGGTTGTTTTCATTGCTTTGTATAGGCGATCCTGTACAAAGCTTGCGAGCTGTTTGCTTTGTGCAGCTCTTGTCTTGTCCCCACCGGAGTTATAATACGTTTCCGTACCGCTTGCCGTGACAGCACCTGCCGTATTGACATGAATACTAATGAACGCATCCGCGCCTGATTTCGCAGCAATGTCATTGCGCTCCGATAAGGTTGGATATGTATCTCCTGTGCGAGTCATTACAACTTTAATGCCGTTCTTTTCCAGCAGCTTTTGGACACGCTGGGCGACGGATAGGGTTACTTCCTTTTCAACAATTCCATTTCCGCTTGCGCCGGGATCCTTACCACCGTGACCTGGATCGAGAACGATGATTTTTTGATTGCTGGTAACTACTTTGAGGTAGCTGGTACTTACATAGCCCTTTAATGTTCCAAATTCGATATTCGCCCAGCCATTCGATTCTTTTAGAACTGTGACTTTTGTGTTTTTCTTTAACACAGTAAGGACAGCATAGCTGGTTCCGGGTCCTTTTCGAACATTTAAGTCTGCCGTAACAATCCTTTGATCGACCGTTGGCTGCTTTACAGGTGGTTTCGGATCGGTTACACCTTGAGGATTGTCCGGATCATCCTGTCCAGGCAGGTTGGCTGAATCATCGGAACCGGGATTGTTTGGATCCGGGTTGTTCGAGTCCGGGCTATTTGGATCCGGTTGGTTCGGATCTGGCTTCGGATCTTCCTTAGGTGGTGTGGTAACCGTATTGGAAGCTTTCACTAGCTTGAGATATTGCGAGCTCGCATATCCTTTCAGTTTTCCATCTGTTACATAAGCCCAGCCATTTTTGATTTGATAGACTGTGACTTTTTTTGCATTTTTCAATATTCCTACTGCAGGATAATAGGTGCTTGGACCCTGTCGAACATTCAATGATGTTGCATTAACAGAATATTGGCCGACAGGTTTTGTCTTCGCAATATTTGGCGGTGTGACAGCAGGGATTCGGTAGCTCTTATTCATTCCGCGTGCTAAAAAAACAGAGAAATCCTGTCTGGAAACACTTGCGGATGGGTAGAATGCGGAGCCGTTCGCCTTATTGATGATTCCTGCCGTAACGATTTGATTGAATACTGTGTACCTAGAGTTGGATTTGGATACATCCTTAAAGGTGAGATTGCTTGTTTGCTTTAACGCGTAAGCTTTTGCAAGCATGTAAGCGGCATCGGATTTGGTAATCTTCGCTTTTGGCTTGAATGTTTTATTGCTGTAACCTTTAATTAGGCCTTTTTTGTACGCGGATTGAATATAACCAGATGCAGCTGATTTGGATGTGACATCCTTAAAGCTCGTGTTCTGCTTTTTGCTGCTTAAACCCAATGCTCGTCCAACCATTACAACAGCATCTTCTCTAGTGATTCCATCCTTTGGACGAAAGCTTCCACCATTGCCAACCAAAATTTTCTTTCCTATTAAATAACCAATCTCGGTATTATATTGAGCCGGTATATCCTTGAAAGAAGTGGCTGCGTATCCCTTGCTGTTCATCGCCGGTTGAAAAATAACCAATAATGCAATGAGCGCGACGATGATTTTACGTACTTTTATCATTCCTTTTTTGCCCCCCCTTTCTCCTTGTCTATTCATGTCATAGTTTATCACAAAATTAGGAGGTTTTTTGGTAAAATTTTTAAAAATCATGCAATACTTTCTTCTTTTACGTCTTTTTACCTAGAAAATTACTGCAAAAATTAGTATATTATTATAAAATGGAAGTAATTTGTCGTTTATTGCGATTTTCCGAGACTATGTATAAAGTTCTATTTCGATTTTTTCTAGCATACTAGTAAAGCAAATTTCATATGATGTATAATTTTTACCCTTTGAATTGTTTTAATTTTCAAATTATTACATCGCACGAAGCACTCATATTTGGTGTGCCAATTTTTGAGTACTGGACTGGGTATGAAGGGGAAAGACGCTTGTCCCCGTTTGATCATTTTACAGATATAAACTAATTTACTTTACTTTTAAAAAAGAAAGGAAGCGAGCCATGAAACAGAAGAAGAGCAGGAAGAAGTTATGGCTAACCATCACATTTAGTTTTTTGGCCGTGCTGGTGTTTGGAGGCAGCGCCTACGCATATATGGTCTATCATTCTGTCCATAAAGCGATTAACACCATGCATCATCCGGTTAAGCGCGATAATGCGGTGAAGCGTGAAAAGGAAGTAACGATTAAAAAACGAGATCCATTTTCGATTTTGCTATTGGGTGTAGATCAACGGGAGCATGACAAGGGGCGTTCCGATACGATGATTGTGCTAACGGTCAATCCTAATAAGAAATCGATTGATATGCTAAGTATTCCCCGCGATACAAGAACGGAAATCGTCGGCAAGGGAACCGTAGATAAAATTAATCATGCTTATGCGTTCGGAGATGTGGAAATGTCGATGAATACGGTCGAGCATTTTCTCAATATCCCGATCGACTATTATATTAAGGTAAATATGGAAGGATTTAAGGATCTTGTTGATGCGGTGGATGGTGTTACGGTCAACAATGACCTGGCATTCTCTGCCGGTGGGCAAAACTTTCCTGTTGGGCAGCTGCATCTAAATGGCGAGCAGGCTTTAAAATATTCTAGAATGCGCCATGATGATCCGCGCGGCGATTTCGGCCGGCAAAAGCGGCAAAGGGAAATCATTGACTCCATTTTAGATAAGGGTGCCAGCATCTCCTCCTTATGGAATTATAATGATATCATGGATGCTCTCGCCAAGAATGTGAAAACGAATTTGAGCTTCCAGGACATGGTCGACATTCAAAGCAACTATAAAGACCTGCGCCACAATATTAATGAAATGCAAATAAGTGGAGATGGGCAAATTATTAATGATGTCTGGTACTACATCGTACCGGAATCAGAACGCCTTGCCATTTCCAAGAAGCTTCGCGACCATCTGCAGCTGGATGGGCAGCATGGGGCTAGTATTGGGGAAAGTAATAACGATACGGGGGCAAGCAGTGTTCCGCCGAAGTCGTGAAAAAACATGGTGCCAAGGCGCCATGTTTTTTTGTTCATCTTAGTTTGTGCTGTTGGCACCAAAATTTCTAAATTTTAATCGGGTTCCAGAAATTATACGGTTTCATATTGTTCGTTAGCGGTTTCAATTCATAGCCATTGTCTATGAGATATTTCAAAACAGCAGGCAGTGCATCGGCGGTTGTCGGTTTATCGTGGAATAGGATTAGCGGCGATATACCCCGTTTTTGCAGGGTTTTGATTTGCTGGATGGTATAAGAGGCGGTCTTAGATCCGTTTAGCCATTTCCAATCAAGACTATCCACATTCCAGTCCCACATCTTGTAGCCGTAACGTTCCATTTCCTTTCGGTATGGCGCGGTCATCCAAGGCTTGCTTCCGTAGGGAACGCGAATCATAATGGAGCTGGTTTTTGTAATCTTTTTTAAGGTTGCTAGACAGGTTTTCATTTCTGTAGCTGCACTTGTTGGAGATTTGTAGAATTTGTTTTTGTCGTGGGTGACGCCATGGCACGCAACTCCATGGCCTTTTGCCACCATTTTTTTCACAGATGCCTGGTGCTGTTTCATATGAGGATCCATCATAAAGAAGGTTGCTTTTGCATGATATTTATCCAGAATGCTGAGGATTCTTTCTACACTGCTGTTTGGACCGTCATCAAAGGTCAGGTAGGCAACTCGGTGCGGTGGTTTTGGTGTTTCTTTTGCCTCGGATTGGTGAGGTACGAGAAGACTTGATAGAAAACCGAGGATTAGGAGCAATAAGCCTAATTTCCTTTTCATATAAAATTCCCCCTAAATTTTTTATCTCTATATGGGGAAAGTATGCGTGTGGGGGTCAATTGATGAATTGTCCAGAAAGATAAATATAGGATGCCCGGCACCTGACTATTGGCACGAGTTTGTTTCCAAATAGCACGAATGGAACCTCGAATGGCACGATTCATTGAACAAATGGCACGAAAATCTTGTTAAACGGCCCGAATTGTGAATAAGGTCCTATCCAAACCAAATAGAAATAAGCAAAAGGACGGTTCTTATGTTTACTGAAACGAAGGAACCGTCCCTTTTTTTCTCAACTGCACGAAATAGACGTCTAACTGCAAGAAACGATGTTGAACTGCACAATATAGACATCAAACCGCACGAATGAACCGCACAAATCAGAAGAAAAGTCCTATCCAAACAAAAACCATGGATCCAATAAGAATCCATGGTTTCTACTAAAACTTATTTAAAGATATTCGCAACTTTACTTACTACTAGATGGCTTCCGCCGCCTTTTTCAACGCCTTCGATCATGACTGCGACGAGAAGGTTTTTCTTATTTTGATCGTAGGCTACAAACAAGCCGTTCTCCTTGCCCTTTTCGTCCTTGGATTTTTTCAATTCTGCCGTACCGGTTTTACCGGCTAAGGTCACGTTTGGCAGGTCTGCTCCGTGTCCGGTTCCGCGCGGATCTGCAACAACCTTGCGGAGAAGTCCTGCGACTGCCTTCGCATTTTCGGGACTGATGACGTTTTCCTTCCAGATACCTTTGTTTTTGTCATTCAAAAGCAGGTACGGCTTAATCATGTTTCCGTTATTGACAAAGGTAGTGTAAGTGTCTGCCAGGTGTAAAATATTCATTTGTACCTGGCCTTGGCCGTAGCCGCTGTCAGCAAGCAAAATTTCCCTATCCAGTTTGCCGTCCGAGGAAACTTGTGATTTTTTCAATGGATAGTCGAAAGGTAGCTGTTCGGTAAAGCCAAAGTTCTTCAACCCTTGCACAAATTTATTGCCGCCCATATCTAGTGCGGTTTGTGCGAAAAAGATGTTATCGGAATACATCATCGCATCCGATAAGCTAACCGCTCCATTTTGTACGTGCACTCGACTGACCTTATAGTCGCCCCAGCTGCCGCCTTTGCCCCATGATTTGCCTTCAATGTTTTTCGTGGAGTTTGGCTTCAAGGTTCCATTTTGCAAGGCGATTGCTGCTGTAATCGGTTTAATCGAGGAACCAGGTGCATAGGATAAAGCAAAGCGATTGATTAACGGCTGCAGCGGATCCTTTTCAAGCTTGCTGTATTCAGATCCGGACATTCCCAGTACAAAATCGTTTGGATCAAAGGACGGTGAGCTTACTAGAGACAGCACCTCGCCGGTAATCGGTTGGATGGCTGCAGCTGTGCCAGCACTGCCCTTCAGTTGGTTGTAAATTTTTTCTTGAAGGTTCGCATCGATGGTAACGGCAATATTGTCACCGTCTTTCACTTCTCTTTGCGCGACTACTTTTTTCGTGCCATCTTCTTTTAAAATAGAGATCGAAGTGCCGGCTGTTCCACGGAGGCGATCCTCGTACAGCTGCTCCAGCCCTCTTTTTCCAATAACACTGTTTGCGTCATAGCCCTTGCCCTGTTCTTCCTTAAGCTCCTCCGCGCTAATCGGCCCGATATAACCAACAAGGTGAGCGGCAGCTTTTCCAAACGGATAGACGCGTGCAGTCGTGTCTTGCTTGTCTACACCCGGCAAATCATACAGCTTGGCTAATAGCCCTTCATTGTTTGTCGAGATCTTTTTAATAGGAACAAACAGGTTCGGTTTTACCCAGGATGCATTTAACTTCTGATCAATTTCTTTGACAGTAAGGCCGAGTAATTTTGAAAGCTGTTCCTTTATTTCCGGCTCCTTCGTGGCCATTTTTTCCGGAATCACGCCGATTTGATAGGCGGTTCCGTTGACTGCCAAGCCTTGTCCATTTCGGTCACGAATCTCTCCGCGTTTCGGTTCGATGGTCTCCGGAACGATTTTATCTCCTTTTGCCAGCCCTGGTAAAATCAGACTTGGTTTCCAATCGATATACCAGGTTGTATTTTTATCTCGTTCTTCCTTTTTCAACGAGACCTTTTCCGTATATTGAACCGGTCCGGCAAACGTATCGAAGGAAATATTCACAGGAATTGATACTTTATCCTTTTTCTTGTATGCATCTTCTTTAAGCTTGCTATATGTGATTTTGATATTTTTCACTTCAAGATCCTTGTAAATCTTTGGATAGCGGTCGACAAAATCGGCCGTTTTATATTCCTTTTTACTGCTTGATGAAAGAAAGTCATTGTACATTTTATTAAAATTACCCTTGTCCCAAAGCTTCACATAGTCTTTTAATCTGTCATTCGGTGAAGCTTCCTTTTGACAGGCGGATAAAAGGCCAATGGCTACCAGAAACACAACAACAAATACACTGATTTTTTTCAAAATAGACCTCCTTCTTTCCCTCTCTCTTTATTATACAGGAAGTCGATAGGATTATTCCGATAAATTTGCTTGAAGGGGGTTCATTCTGGCGCAAATTTTGGTAGAATAATAGGAAAATAGATGAAAAAGGGGGAAGAATGGCGTGAAAAAAACGATTGTGTCGGTTGCTGCAACGACGATTATTGCCTCGGCCTTTAGCTCACAGGCATTTGCGGCGACGTACAAGGTGAAAAAAGGGGATTCACTTTCGAGTATCGCCTATAAATATGACACAACGATCAAACAACTAAAAGATCTAAACAAGCTTAAGAATGATGCTATTTTTCCAAATCAAATGCTGACCGTTTCAAAGGAAGCTGTGAAGGTAAGTGCAAGCTCCGTAAAAAAGGTCATAGCTAGCGCTAGTGCACAGACCTATAAAGTAAAAAAAGGCGATTCCCTTTCGAGTATTGCCTTAAAATACAAAACAACGGTAAAGCAATTAAAAGAATTAAACAAGCTAAAAAGCGATGCTCTTAGCATTAACCAGGTATTGGTCGTTTCAAAAGGGGCTGTAAAGGTAAGTGCGAGCTCTGTTAAAAAGGCGACGACTGTTACGGCAAAGCCTGCTGCGAAGCCCGCAACTAGTTCCAAACCCGCGGCTGGTGTTAAGACCTATACGGTTAAAAAGGGCGATACACTCAGTGGGATTGCCACCAAAAACAAGATTAGTCTTGCCGATCTTCTTGCTTGGAACAAGCTGAAGCCTACGTCGGTTATTTTTCCTGGAAATGTCCTTCAGGTATCAAAGGGACAGGCATCCACAACTACTAAAACGCCAACTACTAATACAACAACACCAGCTACTAAGCCTAGTGATTCAGCACAAAATACATACACAGTAAAATCAGGGGATACCCTCTCCGGCATAGCCCTTCAATTTGGTATTTCAATCGCAGATTTAAAGAAATTAAACGGGTTAACCTTTGATAATATTTACGTAGGCCAAAAATTGAACGTCGGCTCCGGGAAGGCTCAAACACAGCAGCCACCACCTCCTCCTCCAACCGATAATGTTGTCGGAACTCCGGTAGGTGCAATGGATGGATTAACAGCAAGTAATTTGATCAAGAATGCTACTAAGCTATTAGGGACACCGTATGTCTGGGCAGGGTCCACCTTGTCTGGCTTTGACTGCAGCGGATTTATTTATTACGTATACAACCAAGTTGGTGTATCTCTTCCCCGCACGTCCAGTGCAGGGTATTATAATCGTTCATTTTATGTGAATAATCCGCAGCCCGGCGATCTCGTCTTTTTCTCTGATACATATCAAAAGGGTATCTCCCACTTAGGCATCTACCTAGGAAACAATCAATTCATCCATGCGAGTGATAATGGCGTGGAGATTTCTTCCCTGGATGAGGCATATTGGAAAAATCATTTTGATGGGTTTAAGAGGTTATATGAGGTAGTGTGATTTTGATTTTATCAGATGGTAGGATGGATAACGCTCAAGTTTTTGGGCGTTATTTTTTTCTGGTGTGAAAACAACGGTTGTAAGGGAAACGCTCCCTTTAAACTTTGATTGTTATTTTATATGAATGCGGGAAATTCCTCCTACAGAATAAATAATCCCGCCGAACTTTGATATAATCCCGCGGGTTTAGACGATAATCCCGCCAAACTTTGGCTAAATCCCGCCAATATCAGCTATAATTCCGCGAAACAATCATTTCTCTTCAAAAAACGATTCGAATACCAATTTTAGTGGACACTGGTTCCATTATTTTAACAAAATAACCCTATTTTCATAGCTTCGAGGACTCACGTTCCGCTATTCACAAAAAACATAGGATAACCACTGGATTATTGCAAAATAACGGAACGTGAGTCCAAAATCATATGGAAAAAGCCCGATTTTTGTCACAGATAACGGAACTGGTGTCCTCCGGGCGCCGGTCACCATAGCACCCAACTAGACATTAATGCAGGAAAACTTCCCCAATAATTTGGTCGGAGGTAACAGGGCCAAGTCTTGGATCGCGGCTGTCAAGACTCTCTCCCGGGGTTCTGTTGTCGCCCATAATGAAGTAGGAATGATCACCTACTGTTATTTCTCCCATATCCATTGACGTGCCTTTCGTGTAGCTCTCTTGGAGAGCCTTCCCATTTACATACACGATGCCCTTATTAATGGAAATTCGATCGTTCGGCATTCCGATTATCCTTTTCACAATATCAAAGCCATCCGGATCCTGGACGATGACGATGTCTCCTCTTTCCGGTGTGTAAAATAATTTATTAACCAACATGAATCCCTTGTCATGAAGTGTTGGGTTCATCGAATTGCCGCTCACCATCTTGATTGCAACACCATAATGAAGCACACCGTAAATAACGACTATCAATAGAATAAAACGAATCCAACTGAAGATGGATGATTTTGTTGATTTTTTTGGAAGTGTCGATTCCTTTGTATCCATTGCAATACCTAATTGAGCCATACGTTTTTCCTCCGTTTTATTTAAAATGGTTGAATTTCTTGATTCGGATTAATTGTATCCGGTTGTTGATTGCCGGGCTTTGTATTAATAGCTGATAATTCTGGAGGACCCTCAGGCACAGGTTGATCTGATTTTCCATCAACCGGGTTATCAGATGAATCACTGTTATCCTTTTCACCAGATTCATTTACTGGATTGCTTCCTATCTTATCCATATCCGATTTTGCTTTTTCCACAATGGCATCTAACTCCGCTTTTATTTGCTGCTCATCCGCGAACGTATCGATTTTCAAATTAGCGATCAGTTTTTCCGCATAGTCTTGTATCTCTTGCACACGTATGGATGTTTCTTCTTTAGTAAAATCAGATAGCTTTTTTTGAGACGCTTGTATTTCTAATTGCAATTCATCCTTTAAGCGTTGTTTTTGTGTTTCTTTTTCCGAAAGGATGGCTTGCTCCATCGATGAGATGGATTCCTCTCCCTTTTGCTTAAACCAACTCGTTAAAAGACCGTTGATATCCGAGTCGGCAAATGCGACCCCGATTCCCCCTCCGATGGATACGGTTAAAAAAAGAACTCCAATTAGAATTTTTACTTTTTTCATCAGCGTCATTCCTCCAACTTTTTAAAGCTATCAGAGTCCCGATACGGAACCCTGATAGCGGTGTTGTTCTTTAGATTCCTGAAATCACTTGGTCTAATGCATCTTTTGCTGCCTGTACGTCTTGATCCGCTCTTTCGGCGATTAGTTGTTTTTCTTTTTCCAGTAGTTCATCTGCTTTTTTCGTAATAAGGGCTCTTAGCTCGCTGATTTTAGCGTCGATTGTATCCGTTAATTTCTTTTTGGAAGTGCTTGAATTGATCTTTAGCTGTCCTTGAAGTTGTGCTTTGGCACTAGTAATAGCTTTTTGTAAATCACTAGTCGCTTGATCCTTAGCTTTATTAAGTTCAGCATCCATTTCAGCACGCGCTTTTGTTCCTTTATCAGATGTATAATTGGTTAAGTCTTGTTCTGCTAACTCACCTGCTACTCTAAATGCTCTATTAATTTCAGCCTGAGCATCAGTAACTAATTGATTAAATTGAGCTTCCATTCCCCCTTTAATTTCTTCTGATTTCGCATTCAAATCCTTTATACGACTAGTCGTAGCATTCGAAATTTCATTCTGAGCCCACTTAGTTTGATCCACTTTCGCAGCATCAATGTTATTTCCTGTATCTGTTTTTTGTTTATCATATTCTGCAGGCAGACCTGCAGTCTTTTTAATAGCATACTCTGTTACATCATCCTTAAGGGTATTCACGAAACTCGCAAATGTTTTGTCATACCAATTTTGCAACTGGTCAGCAATATTCACACTCGCGAATGCTGCCCCAACCCCTGATAATAATCCAACTGATACAACTCCTGCTACGATTTTCCCCTTCACTGTTTTAAACATTTAAATACTCCCTTTCCTTTTTAAAATTAATTTTTTAATAAATCTTCTAAAATATCTTGCACGTCTTGGGTGATTTGTTCTGTTTCCTCTTGGGTCTTTTGTTTTGTGTATGCCGCCATTTGCTGGTCGCTTTGTTCTTCGAGGTTTTTGGTGACGGTGTGTAACTGAAGGATGTAATGTTCGTTATGTTTCGTGATGGTGTTGGATGAATCTTGGAGTAAAGTAGATTGGTAATCTAGGATGGATTTGTCTGAATTTGACTTGTTTTGCTGTAGAGCGTTTTGTATCTGCTTGAATGTTGTGGCTAATTTGTTCATCGTTGAGACACCAATGGAGACTGCACTTTCTTCCAATTGATGCTTGTACCAGTTTCTAAGCTTTGTTGCCTCGTCAGGGAATGCAAAAGTGGTGCTGATACTGAGAATTAGAATGCCTGCAATGCTGACTTTTGCCAGTTTGTGAATGTTCACCGCCCTCCTTTTGATTGTGATTATCCATTTAGTTGTTCTTTATAAAGAACCTACAAGTCGATTATATAGAACATATTTTGATATGAAAACCTCCAAATTCCGGAAATATCCAAGGAAAAAATAGGTTTTTCTCATCATTCCTATTTAATTCTTATTCTATCTCTTTATTTTGTTCTTTTTGTTGAACTGTTTTGTTCTTTATATTGAATTATCGAGAGGGATTGAAAAAAATATTATTAGTAGCAGTAGCGAGGTATATGAACATTTTAGGTGGTCAATGTTACAAAAACAGTAAAGGATATGTATAAAACAGTCCATAAGACTATGGTAGACCACAAATTTTATACTTTCTTTTCTATAAATAAAAACCAGATTCCTAAAGAGAATCTGGTTTTTAGATGGCGCTACCTCCTAACAAGAAGACAGTACTTGTGACACCAGTTTGGCGAAGGTGAGGGAGTGGGGGCCGTCGCCGTGGATGCAGATGGTGTCCGCTTGGATGGTAATTTCCCGACCATCAGCGGTGGTTACTTTCCCTTCTTTCACCATTTTGAGAACTTGATTGATGCTATCTTGGTCGTTTTGGATTAGAGCATTAGGTTGATTTCTTGGTGTTAGTGTTCCGTTTGATTGATAGGTTCGGTCTGCGAAGACTTCGTGAGCTACTTTCAGCCCTACTCTCTCACCGGCTTTTGTCAGTTCACTTCCGGATAATCCGTATAAATTCAGAGCAGGATTGTAATCATACACCGATTTAGCGATTGCCTCCGCAAGCTGTGGATCCACTGCAGCCATATTATACAGAGCCCCGTGCGGCTTCACATGATGCAGAACACCGCCATGCATTTTTACAAATGCATCTAGTGCTCCAATTTGATAGATAATCAGATTGTATGTTTCCTTAGCAGAAAGGTTCATATTACGTCGCCCGAAGCCTTGGAGATCAGGATAGCCAGGATGTGCACCAAGTTTAACCCCGTGCTTCATTGCAAGTTGCACGGTTTCATTCATGATATCCGGGTCCCCTGCATGCATACCACAAGCAATATTTGCGGACGTAATATATTTCATGATCTCTTTATCATTGCCAACCGTATAGCGGCCAAAGCTTTCGCCAAGGTCACAGTTCAAATCGATTTTACGCATATCTATCTTCCTTTCCTGATGATGGTCTGTAGCATATTCAGCAATTTGTTTCTTTCGAGGAGTGTTGCTTGCGCTTCTTGTATCGAAACCTTTTGAAAACGAATAAAATCTCCCGGTTTGCGCTGTGCGATTTTTGGCAAGTCTGCTGTGATGACCTCACCTATTTTCGGGTACCCCCCAGTCGGCTGCCGATCGACCATAAGGATGATAGGCTGTCCATTTGGCGGTATTTGAATCGTTCCAAAGGCTGCCCCCTCCGTGATAAGCTCTCTTTTTTCTTGTAAAAAAACAGGATCGCCGTTTAATCGGTAGCCCATTCTGTCGGAATTTACTTCTACTTGATACGATCGCGTTTCAAATGCATTCGGTGATAACCAGCCATACTGCCGTCCTTCAGTAAAACGAATGGTCTCTGAATTGATATAGGTGAAAAGGGAAGGGCTTAGCCTCCATTTTTTATTGGCCGTCATGGGTATTTCACGAATTAATAGCCGATCTCCCGCTTCAAGCTTTTTCCCAATTCCAGCCTTTATGTATGTACTTTTACTATGTAAAATATCCTCTGATATAAAACCGCCTTTTACAGCTAGATACGCTCGGCAGCCATGTTCAGCGTTATGAAACTCAAGTATATCCCCTTTTTTTACGGAAATAGGTGTGCCATTGTAAACCGGTTTACCATTTAAAGTCGGATTCATATTTGCACCACAAAAGCATACTTCGGTATCTGCCTCGAACTCGAACGTTGCACCCAAAAGGGTCATTTCAAGCACTGCCTCATTCTGATTATTGCCGAGGCAACTATTCGCTAATTGCATGGCCCATGAATCCATAGCACCACTGACGACGAAGCCGAACCGTTGAAATCCCGTACGGCCGCTATCCTGCAAAGTTGTCAGCATGCCTCCTTTTAAAATTCGAATGCCCACTTGTGCTCGCCCCTTTCGATACGGTTATACTCTTGCTTGGTTATCGAAACGAACTGAACTTTATCTCCTGGCTCCAATAAGGTAGGAGGTGTTTTTTCTAAGGAAAAAAGCTCGACAGGTGTTCGCCCGATAATCTGCCAGCCGCCAGGTGTTGCAAGAGGATAGACTCCTGTTTGACCACCTGCGATACCGACGGATCCAGCTGGAATTTTTAACCTCGGAGACTGCTTCCTTGGTGCAGCGATTCTCGGGTCCATTCCTCCGAGAAAGGGAAAACCGGGTGCGAAGCCGAGAAAGTACACATCATATATTTTCTTTGTGTGAATAGAAATGACTTCGTTAGAGGTTAGTTGGTTTTCCTCCGCCACGAGGTCTATATCGAGAGCAAATTCCTGTTCATAGCAGACCGGAATTCGTATCTTTTTTCCTTTTTTAATAGGAATGATCTTCAAATTGGATAACCCTGTTTTGATCGTGTGGCAAACTTTTTCATATTGTATTTCGATTGGATTGTAATGGATAGTTAGAGTAGTATAGGCCGGCACAACTTCCACCATGCCGCGAAAAGGGTTGCGAATAAAATAATCCGCTGCTTGCAGGACCTTCTCATTAACGGACTTGGATATTTCACTCCCAAACTCTATCATGATGGCTGAATCTCCAAGCGGAAACATCCAATCCCCTCCATTCGCTCATTTTGATAGAATTGTACCATTATTCCGACGACCAGTGGAATAAGAAGTTGGTTTGACACATGACTTCAAACAAAAATAAAATTCCACCCTATCTAAGGATGGAGGTAAGAAGTATTCGATTGTTGTGTTTAGGTTCCTGGCACCATACTGTTAAAGAATCTAATTTCCTTCCTTTTCACTGTCTTCCGATTCCTTGTTCATTTTGCTTAATAGGGAATCCACACTTATTTTCATTTTCTTTGAAGTTATCTTTTTCCCGTTAAAGTTCCTCACCACTAACGACCCGGAAAGTGTTTTTTCACCACTGGACTTCAATTGCATTAGGTCCTGTTTGGCCCCTACCATAGGCAACATTTCTAATGGGTAGCTCGCAGATTCACTTACAGTAATTGGATCAATTGGTTCTATGTATTTTCCTAATTCTCCCTCTACATCAATAGATATTTCCGGCTGGTAGCCATTGCTGTCACTCTTTTCAATTTCTATCTCCAGTTCATCGTTTGGTTGTTCATTAATTTCTACATCTTTTATTGTATCTTCAGCTGATGCAGCGGACACTTGAATTTCCTCTTGAAAACTATTGGAAAAAAGGGCATATGTTTTTCCATTTGAAATAACCATTTGATAAAGAATTAAGCTTAAAGTTAAAAGAAACATCATTCCAAAACCTTGCTTTCTAGAATTCATCCAAATTCAAGCCCCCCTGCATTATTTACAGCTATACTAGCATAGGTAATGAAACCCTATGCTAGTATGAGATATCTATTAATTTTTAATAAACCAATTGTAAAGTTCGTCAGATTCGATTAGTAAATAATCTGCGAGTACTCCAGGGAATTTAATAGTTCCTTTTACAGATGTATCCACTCTTTCTGCATTTATTCTCCAAAGCTGTGTCTTGCTTGCATAGTATTCCTTATCTGTAATCACTCGGTAATACTTAACACCATTTGTATATTCTGTTGTCACAGTAAAATTACCTACATTTTTTTCAAAATCCCCGTTACCGTCTCCCATTTTAACCTCAATTACTTTTTCTCCCTTACTATCAAGGTAGAAATTCACTTCTTTATTGGTTGTAGTACGTGTCGATCCATTTGGGGTAGCCTTAAATTCAATCTTCTTTGTAAAATAAGGAGGTCCCGTCGGCCCTTGTTCTTTATCTACTTGTGTTGCTGTTACTCCTAAGCGAACATTTCCTGTTTTCCCTTGGAAGTCAATGTCATTATTTCCGTGTGGCCAATCTACAAGAATTTTAAAGCTTTCTGTACCACTGTCCGGTTTAAAGCTATTGGTATAGTCAAAATTCACCCATTGATTATTCACTTTTCTTTGCATTGTAATTTTAACCGGAGATGCTCCGCTTTGCGGGAAAAGATCTCCACTAGGATTTACATCCAACTTATATGCAACAGGAACTTCGGTGTTATTTTTGTTGATTTGAAAGCTATATACTTCTAATGGATCCATTCCAGGGTATAATTTGTCGCCTAGGTTAAATTGAGCATTTCCAATTGTCTTTCCTTGTGCGTTGACTGCATCTACATCAAAGATTGCCGCCTTCGCCACGTTATTATCACTAGAGAAATTTTTTGTAAAATAAGCCATCGTCCCCATAATCGCAGCTACACATAGTAGAACAGCAAAGGAGCTAAACAGTTTCTTCTTATTCATTTTCATTTTCCCCCTCTAATTATTTTCAAAAGAATATAGTTTAAGCTTTTAGGTCAGTGTTTTCTTCTCTTTTCCTTATGGAAAAAATGTTCTTTAATGCACCGATTGTAATTGGAAGCAAAGGAATTGCAAAAAGAATCATTAAACCGGTAGAGCTTCTTAAAAAGTTGGCTACATACCCCGCTTTCGGAATATGGAAAAATAGTGATCCTACTACTTGGTCCGTCGCTACTAACTTTTCATCCGCCACATTATTTGCATCACCCTTTGTTTGAAAAAATACTTTCCCATCCTTGTTCATTACTTTTACAATTCGATGGGTAACTAATGTGTTGGAATCAAGCTTATAGGTAATGACATCATTCACCTTTGCCTGCATAGGATCGGATGGTTTCACTATCACTACGTCTCCCGCTTCCACCCGTGGGGACATACTGCCCGATAACACCGTCATCACCTTGTAGCCTAAGATGGATGGCAGCTCTCCCGGATGTTTTTTTGCTTGATAAATGGAATAGACGGAAGAAATACCGAGAATTAGCAGTACAATAAAGATGAGTCTCCCGAACCATTTAATAGATTTCTTGATCACTATATAGCCCCCTTTTATTACATTTTGTTCTCATTAAAGAACAACAAGACAACAACAAACCAAGGTAAAGTTTCCCTTCCCCTATCCGTGTTACACTACTTTTGTATCATCCCATAGATGAAAAATATAAAAGGATTCATTTTTGGAGTATTTCCAATCAAACGATCGTTTTAGTAGCTTGTCCGATATAGGAAATATTCACAAAGGTATTTTTTGATTAGTCCCTCCTTTAAAAATGACTAGTTTCATAGTTTTGAATATCTATTTTGTTCTTGATGAAGAACAATTAATTTGATTTTAGCGGATAATACAGAATCATTCAAGTGTTTTTATTAAATTTTGTGCTTTTGAGAGAACATTTTTTTATTTTGGGGATTTCACACACAATAAAAGGAGCCAGGCACCTAATTAGGGGTGCTTGGCTCCTTACTTTCGAATTACTGCAAGTTGCTGGAGGCTAGGTACCAGGTACCGGTTGTGCCTTTGATCGAAACTTTGTACCAGGCGAAGAGGTTTGCGCTGCTGTTGTCTTCGATTGGTCCGCTGAGAAGGGTTACCTTTGTGCCGGCAGGAAATGATTTTGGCGTATTGTTGACGGTAGAAGGTACCTTTCTAAAGTTCGCTTTTGCAGATAGAGTAATTTGCTTGTCTTTTTTATAAAGCTGGGTTGATAATGTTCTCTTTTTCGTTGAGTAGGACATTTTTTGCTGAAAGGATGGAAGTTGAGTGATCGGGTCCAAAGTCATTACAACTCCCTTCATTACTTCCGGCTCCATCATAGTTCGGTCCTTCAAATTCGAATAGACTTTTAACTGGTATGCCTTGCTGTTTTTATTTGGATCATTTTTAAAGGACAGCCCATTATAAGCCATAATCGCAAAATACCAATTTTCCAGGACGTTTTTTTCGCCTTTATTAATCGTTGGTATGATTGGCTTCGTCAAAAATGCATAATTCCATTTTTCAAGCAGAATGTCAATGCCTACCTCAATATTGTATCGCAAATCGTATTTTACCCGATCCCAATTAAAGCGTTGATCATCCTCCGAGGTTGGAGTTACCTGCATGATACCGTAGCCATTATCATCGCTTTTAAAAACCTCTCCGTTTGTTAGGAATTGTTGAAGCTTGCTATTCTCTGTTACGGCAATCGCTTTAACGATTTCGGGAGGAACCCCTTTTGCAACCGCTGCACTTGTCAGCATTCCCTTCAACTCTGAAGTGCTCACTTTTAATTGATCCATAATACGTGTGAATCGTTTATTTAGGAGAGCTTGATCGGCACTTGAATTAAAATCTGCAATCCCTGTTTTTAAAGATTGATAGATCCCAGGCACTTTTTCATCGGATTTTCCTTTTGAAACAAGCCCGTCTAGCTGCTCGAACTGTGCTTCAATCGTCATCAAATTGGAGAGATTTCCCGTATTTAGATTTTCAGGGATTCCCTCATTTAGCTGATGAAGTTCTGAGTAAAGCTGCTTTTGATAGTTTGCTTGTTTTATAAGATCGATGTTAAAGACGATTTTTTTGTATGAATCGGCTATTTTGCTTGGAGCTGCAGACGCTTTTACAAGTTTATTGGTTTCATTTAAAGCTTGTTTTACGGTAACAGGATACTGAAGGTCGCTCAGCACCTTGTCTACTGGTGTTTTATAAAGTGACTTTATTTTATCCTGTGTCTTTTTTCCATACACAGCGGTGAATTTTGGAGCATAGCTCTTAAGAGTGCTGGACAGGGATGTGTAGGCATTGATTGTATTAGTGTCCATGATTCCAGTCTTAACATACTTGTCTAAAGTTGCTTTTTTCGCTAAAAGCTTTTTTCCGTATGTGACTGCGTCTATATATTTTTTTCCTCTATCGATCTTTGTTTTTACATCCTTGAGCTTGGAAAGATTCGTGCTCTTTTGCTTACCTGTTTGTTTCTTTACAGCAGCAAGTGCTGTGTTGTATTTCTTTTTGGCATCGTTGTATTCCTTTGTCGGTATATTTTTTCCGGTCGCTTTATTTTCAACTGTTGTGGCATTGGATAAAACCTTTGCGGCTTTCACAGCGGAAGCTACTAAACTGTCTGTTTTGCTGGCCGCCTCTGTATAGTGATGTCCAACCGTTGAAAATAAAAGGACGGAAGCCATGATTAAAGCAATTCGTATTAATTTCAACTACTTCACCTCGATTTCCATTCTCTCCTAACCTATTATACTTGTAAATTGAAAATATTGGAATCATCTTAACGTTAAAACAAAAATGGTGCGGCACCACGCGAACCATTGTCCACAGGTAGTGCCAGGCACCATTTTATTTTTCACTATTATTTGCCAACCTTGAGTGTGTATGGCGTGATGGTGGAGTTGCCGAAGAAGTCGTTTACTTTGATGTAGTACTTGCCCTTTTTGAGTTTAACAGGCATGGCTTCTGTTTGACCGGCACCGTAATAGTTGGAATACTGAATGCGTTTGCCGTTCTGATAGAGTGAGATAACCCCGTCGACTTCTTTACCAGTTTCAAGGGAAATATACCCTGTGAAATCTTTCTTCAAGTCGAGCACGTACCAATCATCATCACCAAAGGCTACGCCACTGTTCAATTGACCGGTAGCGGTCCATGTATTTGTCTTTACCTTCTTCAGTTTCAACGGTTTGGATGGCACATTCTTTTTCACGACAGAGCCTTTATCCTCATCCTTCGTTGCCACTGGTACAACGGTTGCTTTATAAGGAACCAGCGATATTGGCGCAATTCCATCAATCAAGCCGATGAAATCAATAATATAGTTTTTGCCTTTTGTTACTTTAAATGAACCATAGTTCGTACTTGATCCTGTATAAAGAGATGTGGCAATAATATTTCCACGCTCGATATCTGCGTCATCCAGCTTGCGGTTCTTATTCACATCCTCATAAATAATCGCAACTCCATACACATCGGAAAGCAATTCCTTCGGATATTTGCGCAGTAATTCCGGCGAAGGTTTTCCGCCTTCAAAAAGCAGACTGTAAACTGCTGATTTCTTACCCTCTAGATAGAAGAGATGGTCCTCATATGGCATGGCAAAGGTTCCTTGGAATGTCTTCGTCGAGATGTTCTTGATAGCTTCCCCGTTACTGTAGCCGTACGTTTTTCCCAAGTTCGTCTCGATCAGCTTCGTTTGCAATTTATACGGGTCAAAGGAAATATTTCCTGTCCCAAACGGATTTCCGCTTAAATGAATTAAATATGTCTCTCCTTTTTTCAATCCGGTATAAAAGCTTCCAGCCATCGTAAAGCCATTGTAGTCGTAGGAATCATTGAATCCTATAATCTCTGCATCTAAATACGGTTTACCTTTATCATCCTTTTCCTTCACAACCTTCATTACTTCCACATATGGTTTGCTAGATGCAGGCTGAGGTATCGTAAACTGATAGACTCCTGTTTTACTAGGAACAAACTTGTACCAATCCTCATCATCACCTGTTTGAATATATCCGGATATAGTACCACCTAGCGTATATGGAAGAGCATTATCGAGTACAGTTTGAATATAGTTATTTTGATTTTGCCCATCATCCTGAATTGGCAAAGTATCCTCATCAGGTGGAATTACCTTTCCTTCCATATTCAAAGTATACGGTAAGAGAGATGATTGTGGTTCCGCTTGTTTTCCCATGAAGGAAATTCCAGATCCCATAAAGGACCAAAAATCCCAAGGGGACACGGTTACTTTATTCGTCACCTTTACAATATATTCGGTTTGCGGTGTTGTCGGTATCGTTAATGTTTCTCCAGATCCTACCTCACTGCTGTTTGTTTGCCACTGAGGCTGAACTTGATCGATTGGGATAGAAGGAGCTGGATCGTCGGATGAAGGTTGTTCCTGATCAGCTTCCCCACCTGTTGGTAAACCGAGCGATTCCTTTGTATATACTTCAATGGCCGAGGTTACTCCAGGGATACCACTAACGGTCATTCTTACTACTTGTTCATCATTGGTTTTAAAAGTGAAATAGTCGTCATCGCCATTTTCTCCGAATAATTTCAACGGTCCAGATTGATATGGGAAGCCTTTTACTTCCAGCGGGTTCTCTAATGTTGACTCAGACTGCGGTCCGTCTATTGTACGGGTTAAGGAAAGCTTATATTTTGACTTTTTGGAGGAAGAATCATCGTAATTGCCGTTTACATCCTTCACACCGATTGCTATCGTTCCGGAAAAAGGTGCTTTGACCAGTTTTCCTTCCGTTTTTCCTGCTCTTACATCATTGACATCCATCGTTTGAGATTGTGAACCATCCTCTGAATAAAAACGAATCATCAATTTATTGTCATATTCAGGAGCACTTGTTAGCTGCGTTTGGATGTATTCTCCTTTTTCCACTCTAAATTGATACCATTTTTGCTCAAATGGCTTTGTGATATTGCCTTCTTTGGAAATAGTGCTGGAAAAAGCTAATGGTGCCGCTTTTTCTAAAATTTCCTTTTTGGACCATGTGCTCTTTACAAATGTAGGTAGCTTTTTCACATTATATTTCAGTGCCGCTACTGGGTTGACAAGGCCATTTCCGTATTTTAAATCATATCCCTTTGCTCCCAAATCAGTAGCAGTATGCTCTAAAATATACTCCACTTGCTCTGGCTTTAGGTTAGGGTATTTAGATAGCAGCAATGATGCTGTCCCAGCAACCATTGGAGATGCCATCGAAGTACCGCTCAATGTTTCAAAGCTGGATTTTTTCTCCAAATCATAGATTGGGGCATAGATGTTTTCTCCAGGTGCCACGATATCAAGGGAAGGCCCATAGCTGGAATAATAGCTCAATTGCTTGGATTTGTTGACGGAGCCAACACTAATTACTCCTTCATAGCTTGCTGGATAATTAGGAGCATCATTGCCGTTATTACCTGCAGATGCTACGATTGTTACCCCTTTCGAAATTGCGGATTTAACTGCTTCCTCTAAAAGAGGAGAAGGGACAGATGAACCAAGGCTCATATTGATGACCTTTGCACCGTGCTGTACGGCATAAAGTATCCCCTGTGCAATGGTATAGTCTGAAGTAAAAAAGCCACGGTCAAAAACATCGATCGATAGTATATTCACATTCGGATTAATGCCATATCCGCCAATGCCATTTCCCTTTTTGGCAGCGATAATTCCTGATACATGTGTTCCATGTACATCAGGTGTTCCCTGGCCCATTGGATTGATTACATTGTAGCTATCCTTTGTAAAAATGCCTTTTAATTCCGGGTGATTTTTATCCACACCAGTATCGATGACTGCCACAGTTACCTTATGCTTGCCAGCTAATTTTTGGGCTTCATCAATTTTCAATTGTGACAATTGGTATTGTTCTGACTTTTTAGGATCCCCGAAACCGCTATATGTTTTATAAAGTGCACTTCGACTTACCGAAAGAACGCGGCTATTCTTCTGAAATGCCTCCATTACCTTCGCCAAATTATCCTTTTGGCGAACTTTGATAACCATATATTGCAGCTTGTCCACTTTTTCAATGACATTGAAATCCCTGCCATTCCCCTTAACAGTGCCGACGGAAAAGGATGGACTATACTTCACCAAAAAGGTGTCTTCACTGAATGGTGATGTTTTCGCATCACCCATTTTATCCTGTAACGCTTTCACTTTGTGTTCGAGAGTAATAGATTGCTTTTTCACAGTTGGGGCAGACGATGCAGCCCATGCATTTGTTGATAGAAACGATGATGTTGCAACCAAAGTGGCCCCAAGGCCGAGTGCAGTTACCTTTTTCAATACTCGCTTCATACATTCCCTCTTTTCATATGGCTATTTTCACAATCGGATGCTTTTATTAATGATACTCATTTGTAAAAATCCTTTTCGGGATAGGATAGATGTCCTATTCGGAAATAGATATCCCCAAACTTTGTCTATGGTAGGATTTATAACCAATTCTTAAAAGCAGCTATCCTTTGAAAACAGCCCAAAATATAAAACTAGCAATATCATACACTAACAATTGGTAATATTGGAAGGATTTTTTTCCGACAAATTACATGGTGCCTGGCACCATTTGTAGGTATTTGTTCCCGACCGGCGAACCATTTTACACAGTATTTTCTTGCAACGGTTAGTGGTGAAATTGTACCAATTACCACGTGTGAACCTGTTCCTCCTCTTTCGTGACCGCTCTCTCCATCACCGGCATTTTTCCGTATAGCACTCCCCTCTCACATTTTGGTAGAGTGGAATAAAATAAAATAGTACAATTAAAAAAGCACCCCCATGAACTTTTACATAAACGTCCACTGAAGGTGCCCATCTTTTTTCCTTATATTATTTACATACTATCCTTCTGAATCTCCATCTTTTTTGGCACTGCTTTGTTATAAAGAGGCACAATAAATAGGAGTCCTATGATAAATAAAACAGCTGAGATTTCAAAGATAGTTACTAGCGATAATAAATTTTTAAGAGAGCCGGCTATACTCATCGTAACAACCATCGCCCCTGTGAATAACGGACTCAATGTTCCATTCACACGGCCAATAAAATCCGCTTCTGTGTTTTGCAGAATGAGTGTGTTGATTCCGATTTGGATACAAGGCATGAACAAGCCGCAGAAGAATTCCGTTACTAGCGTAATCCAAAGTGTTGTGGAAAATCCTATAATACCAACACCGATTGCATTCACCAGCATCCCAATCACAAGCAGCTTAGCTGGTGTGACTTTTTTCGAAAATCCCATCGTAGCCGCTCCACCTAAAATCATCCCGATACCGTTAACAGTGAGTAGCCATTGCAAATGTTCCTTAGCTAGCCCTAACCGTTCTGTAACTAAAAATATGTTTAATGGCTGCATTAATCCAATCGCAAGTCCAGCCGCCATAAAACAAATTCCCAATAGTCTCAGCTCTTTTTTCGCTAAAACATATTGGATTCCGCCTTTCATTTCCTGCCAAAGTGTTGACTGCTTCGTTGCCTTTTCTACGGAATGATCGGCAGGAATAAGCATCAAGGATAAGGCGGATAAAATGAAGGCAATCCCTGTAACCATAATCGAAACTTTAATACCAAAGGTCTGGTATACAAAGGTTCCAACAATTGGTCCAAAGATCATAAAGATTGCAAAAATTGTTTGGTAAATAGACATAGCAGACTGAATTAAGTCTTCCGGCAAGTGCATTTTAAATAGCTTCATCCCTGATGGCTGGGAGAACTGAGATAGAATGGACGAAATTAACGTTGCAAAGAACACCGCTTTCCACGTTCCAAACACTAAAGCTAAAATAACGGCAAAAACGGAAACCGCACTTAAAGCATCACACCAAATCATCGTTCTTTTTGGACGCCAGCGGTCCGCGAATGTTCCTCCGATAAAGGAAAAAATAAATATTGGTGCAAATTCCGCTACGGAAATCATAGAAATCGCAAACGCGTCTCCATTTGTTTTTTCCATAACGAATAAAAGTACTGCAAAGTTTCGAACCCAAATTCCTACTTGCAAAAATAAGGCTGAGATAAAAATAGCCTGAACAAACCGATTTCCTAATAATTGTTTCATAACATTCTCCTCTTTATAATCGAATTTTTTTATGAATGACCTAAAATAGTTATATCCACATAAAAAGCCCCCTATCCTGCTTTTCGCAAAAATAGGGGGTCAATAGCCGTCATGAACCATAAAAGGACACAGTACACATCTTTTTTCTGTACCAATATCACATATATTAATGCATAGACTAATCCCATTTTCCGAAAAAGCACCGTGAATATACGAATGTTTTCTAAAGAATAGGATTAGTAGATCATCGCCCTTTGGTTCACTCCCTTTGTATTGGTGTTTTCAGTTTAACCGATTTGTTTTTAACAATCAATAGGATTTTTTTCAACAAAATCCCACAATTGTATTTTCATGTGGTGTCAGGCACCACAATAGGATGCGACTACTGTGGCCATTGCCTTTGCACAGATAATTAAGCTGCTTTCATCAATATCGAATTTTGGATGGTGATGTGGGTACCATTCTTTTGATCGAGGCATTGCACCCACATAGAAAAAGCAGCCTGGTTTTTCCTTCAGATAATAGGCGAAGTCCTCAGATGGGGGCTGAGGTTCTGCTTCCACAACGGCATCCACCTCAGGAATCCTGGCAGACTCTAATGCTTTACGAACCTGTTCAGTGATTTCCGGGTCATTGTATAGCACTGGATAATCATTTTCGTATTCTATGGTTGCCTTTACACCATAGGAAGCCTCGAGACCTTCAGCAAATTGCCGAACTTGCTCTTCCACGATTTGCTGCGCTTCCTGCGACATCGTGCGGACGTCTCCCTCCAATGTTACAGCATCCTTAATCACATTAAACTGCCCCTTCCCATCGAAGGAACCAATAGTAACGACCGCGGTATCAAATGGATTAATTCTACGGCTGACAATGGTTTGGCAATTCATAACAAATGCACTAGCGGCAACGATAGCGTCATTAGCCATATGTGGTGAAGAGCCATGACCTCCTTTTCCCTGCACATGTAGCTTAAAATAGGCTCTTCCAGTTTGGGTATTTCCGCTTCGGTAATAAATATTGCCTGTCTTCATTGTCGACATAACATGAATTCCAAATATAGCATCCACTCCATCTAATACACCAGCCTTAATCATCCCAATTGCTCCGCCAGGGGGTGTTTCCTCCGCCGGCTGATGGATTACTTTCACAACACCTGCCAATTGATGTTTCACCTCTGCCAATGTTTCTGCAAGCACGAGCATATAGGCAGTATGGGCATCATGACCGCATGCATGCATGACTCCATCATTTTTTGAAGCAAATGGAAGCCCCGTTTCCTCTTGAATCGGTAACGCATCAAAATCTGCACGAATAGCAATGGTCTTCCCAGGCTTCGCTCCCTTAATAGTAACTACGATTCCTCGCTGTCCGCCTACATCCGTTTCCACTGCATCTACTGGCACATTTTTATAGAAATCTCTAATATATGTAGCTGTTTTTTCCTCCTGAAAAGATAGCTCAGGATTCTCATGAAGGTAACGGCGTATTTCAATCATCCGCTCCTTTTTAGCATCTAATTTTTCCATTATTTCTGTTAGTAGCATAATTTAAACACCTCTGATTTAGTTATACCACTTTAGTTTAATCGTATGCAGGATGGAGGATTTTCGTAAAAGGGGGTCGTAGGTTTAACTGAAAAACAAAAAAACGAGCCCAACTGAAATTGGGCTGTTTTTAGTGGAAATGATATTACCAAATAACTTATATCCAAAGGGCAAAGTAGCATCTCACGTGTAACGTTTTCAGAACAAAAGCATAAAGTTATATGCCTAAAATATTGAAACCTCGAAAAATTTAATCACACCTAATCCACTTTTAAAATAAACATATTATTGTACAGCGAAAAATCTTTCTATATTAGTTGTACATCATACCTGGCATCCCCATGTGAAGAGACATGGATTGAGCTTGCATCTGGGTATTTTCCGGATACCCATGATGGTGGTGGTGCCCATGGTGATGATGTCCCCAGTGATGATGCCCACAGTGATGGTACGGATCATGCATCATTCCGTAGGATGGATATCCCATCATAGGATAACCCATTCCATAGGAGGAAGGATATCCGTACCCCATCATATAGGGGTTAACTCCCATCCCATAATAAATTCTTTGATCTGGTAGCATTTTTTCACCTACTTTTTTATTAGAATGTTTAACCAATTTCATGCTATGCGAATTACCTAGGAAAGGAGCATAGTTTTTATCAAAATGGGTTTTTACCTAGTTTAGTTATCCATAATGCTCCTCTTTCTCTTTTACGGTCACCTAACTCGGCGGTTGGTTACCCATTTGGCTCTGCTTTTCCTTTTTCGGTCACCTAACTCGGCGGTTAGTTACCCATTTGGCTCTGCTTCCCCTTTTTCAGTCACCAAACACCACGATTGGTTACCCTTTTCGCTACGCTTTTTCTTTTTGGGTCACCTAACTCGGCGATTGGTTACCCTTTTCGCTCTGCTTTTCTTTTTTCGGTCACCTAACTCGGCGTTTGGTTACTCTTTTGGCTCTGCTTTTCTTTTTTCGGTCACCAATCACCACGTTTGGTTACCCTTTTGGTTCCTCTTTTCCTTTTTCGGTCACCTAACTCGGCGTTTGGTTACCCTTTTGGCTTCGCTTCCTCTTTTTCGGTCACCAATCACCACGTTTGGTTACCCTTTTGGTTCCTCTTTTCCTTTTTCGGTCACCTAACTCGGCGTTTGGTTACCCTTTTCGCTCTGCTTTCTCTTTTTCAGTCACCAATCACCACGTTTGGTTACCCTTTTGGTTCCTCTTTTCCTTTTTCGGTCACCTAACTCGGCGTTTGGTTACCCTTTTGGCTTCGCTTTCTCTTTTACGGTTACCTAACTCGGCGTTTGGTTACTCTTTTGGCTCTGCTTTTCTTTTTTCGGTCACCTAACTTGGTGATTGGTTACCCATTTGGTTCTGCTTCCTCCTTTTCGGTCACCTATCTCGGTAATTGGTTACCCTTTTGGCTCTGTTTCCTCTTTTTCAGTCACCAATCACCACGTTTGGTTACCCTTTTCGCTCTGCTTCCTCTTTTTCGGTCACCAATCACCACGTTTGGTTACCCTTTTGACTCCGTTTCCTCTTTTTCGGTCACCAATCACCACGTTTGGTTGCCCTTTTCGCTCTGCTACGGTCTTTTTCGTTCACTTAAATATCGGCTGATTACCCAATGACTCTATTCTTTTTTTAAAATCATTCTTTGACCAATTTATACATAAGAACATCATCCGCATACTCGTTATCACTTAATTTAAACTCTTTTACTTTGCGGCCTTCTTCTATAAATCCCATACTCCTATACAGAGATATTGCCCGCTCATTAGTAGAAAAAACTCCTAGGCTTACCTTTTCAATGAAAGGATTATTCTCGGCCCAAGCAAGTAATGCTTTTAACAGCATTTTTCCAATTCCCTTCCCTCTATGTCCTTCCCCAACCAGCATGGTGATAGTACCCATATGGGATAATCTCTTTTTATTATTCGATTGAAATACGATCCATCCGAGAACTTCAAGATTCAATTCAGCAACCATTAAGGTTTCTTTTTCATTTTCCAAAATGCTTTGGATCCACTCTTTTTGCTTCCTTAATGCCGGCTTTTCTAATTCATCCGGCACGGAAATGAAGTACTTGCCCTCTGAAATTACTTCGTACTCCAAATCCAAGATTTGCTTTGCATCCTTTATGGTCGCCGTCCGAATAATAATATTGGACATACCCATACCCCCTTATTGTAAAATCACTAGCAAAACTTTTTTTCTCTTTAGTTTCCACAAAAAGAATATTCGCCTTAAAACTTGTCTATTACTAAAACTAAATGATAAGTTGACAAGTCGGATTTATTGGATATAATAATATATTAAAATTACAATAGCATACACCAAACTTATCAAGAGAGGCGGAGGGACTGGCCCTATGAAGCCTCAGCAGCAGATTCTTATTGAATCCTGTGCTAATTCCTGCAAGCAATTGCTTGGTAGATGAGTTGAGGCGAGTAAAATATATAAGTAATCCTCTTCTTATCTTTTATTGAATGAAAAAAGGAGTGGATTTTTTTTATGGGAAAATTACTTAGAGAAGCAGTGGAATCGAGACGGAACGAATTGATTAACAAATTGATTAAGCTCGGACAATATAAAAAAGACGATAAGCATCTATTTGAATTAACTTTATCCGACCTTGAGCTTGAATATTTTAAAATGCAATCCAAAAACGATACACATAGCAGAGTGGAGTCCATCGAGTAGCAATATTTTAAAATATGTTTGTTTAAATAAAGCTTTTATCACATACCAGATGCCAAAATATCCGCGGGATGAAAGACAAAATTTCGGCTTTACCCTACAAAAATGTCCTTCATCACCCAAATGAAAGACAAAATTTCGGCTTTACCCTACAAAAATGTCCTTCATCACCCAAATGAAAGACAAAATTTCGGCTTTACCTCCAAAAATGTCCTTCATCTACCAAATGAAAGACAAAATTTCGGCTTTACCCTACAAAAATGTCCTTCATCTACCGTATGAAAGACAAAATTTCGGCTTTACCCTACAAAAATGTCCTTCATCTACCGTATGAAAGACAAAATTTCGTCTTTACCCTACAAAAATGTCCTTCATCAACCAAATGAAAGACAAAATTTCGGCTTTACCCTAAAAAATGTCCTTCATCAACCAGATGAAAGACAAAATTTCGGCTTTACCCTAAAAAATGTCCTTCATCAACCAGATGAAAGACAAAATTTCGGCTTTACCCTAAAAAATGTCCTTCATCAACTAGATGCAAAGACAAAATGCCGACTTATCCTTGAAAAATGTCCTTTAATCCCTCTAGACTCAGTAGCTGGGGGGTTTTTTTGGGACTGTCGACACATATACTAAAAATTCGGTAACTCGAATCCGTAACGCTTTTTAACCCATCTATCAGCTTGATCCGATAATCATCGGTAATTCCTTTTTCCCGATAATAGATCATGAATTTGTCCGGAACACCTTTTACTCCTATTTCCTTTCTAACGGGCATTGTATCTTTGACAATCTTATTATATTCCTTCATCAAATCTTCCATTTTCCTTAAGCTTTCTATTTGATCGTTTGATAATTGAATTTTTTCTTTTTCATTATTTATTTTTACAAAAAATAAGCTGTAATTATTATTTATGGATATTACATTATTGTCCCTTTCATTTGATAATCGACCATTCGATACTCCCATTTCCCTAACTTCCTGTGTTTGCATGGCGATATCACGAAAGGCTATTTGAAGTTCCGCAAGCTGCCCTTGTGTAATCTCCCCGCTTTTTAAAACCTCTTGCAATAATCCCAAGCTGTATAACGGATATTGTGATATCACGGCAATTTCATTTGCAAGCTTATCCGAAAGGAATCTTTCATAAGACTTTCTCTCGCTTTCAGAATGAATATATAAAAAAACCAAAACTAGAAAACATACCCCCAAATCACATTTATATTTTTCAAGTATTTCTCCCCCCTCATTTCTTCTATTTATCTTTAACAAACCATTAAAAAATCTTAATATTCATATTACATTAAATTCACAAAATTTACCTTTTGTCCATATTGTCTTAATATTCACCCAATATAATGGCATTGTACTAGTAAAAACGACTTAGTTCTCCAGGCATCCAAGCTTACTAATTACACATCCGTACATATTTAAGGGGGGGAAGACACGTTTTTTACTATTAATCCGTATTACAATCTTAAATTCTATTAACAAAGGAGAATGTTAAGTATGAAACTTGTAAAACGAATTACGTCTACTGCGGTTGCGGTAGCAGCTACTACAGGGTTGCTTTTTGGAGGCTTTTCTTATCAAGCAAAGGCTGCCTCATCCAATGTAGTGGTAGCTGGTTCCACTGCTTTGCTTCCACTTACTCAGCAAGCAAAAGTAGAATATCAAAAAACAAATAAAGATGTTTCAATTTCCGTATCTGGCTCCTCCTCTATCGATGGTCCGGAATCTGTTATGAAAGGAACCGCTACCATTGGAGCATGTGATTGGGATGCTACCGTTGCTCAAGGAGGGTTCAAGGCATACAAAGAATTAAGAGCATACAAGGTTGCGGTAACTCCATTTGCAACGATTGTTAATAAATCAAATAAAGTGAAGAATTTATCAACGAAGCAATTACAAGGTATCTTTTCTGGAAAGATCAAAAACTGGAAGGAAGTTGGCGGAAAAGATGCAAAAATCGTAGTCGTGAATCGAAAATTTGGTTCTGGTACTCGTGTAAACTTCCAAGCTAAAGCATTGAAGGGTTCGAAATTCATGACATCCGGCAACTACAAAGAGGTTGGAAAAAGCGGAGAAATGATCGCTAGCATTCAATCTAATCCAAATGCAATTGGATATGTGGATTTAGCTTATGTTGACAAGTCCGTAAAGGCCCTACAATACAATAATGTTTCTCCTACTGTTGAAAATGTTAAAAATGGCAAATACCCAGTTTGGGGCTACGGCTACTTGCTTACAAAAGGAGCTGCCAAAGGCGATAATCTTAAGTTCATTCAATACATGCAAAGTAACAAGTTCCAAAATGGTTCTTTAAAGAAGTTAGACTTTGTTCCTTTTAAAAACGTTAAGTAATAATTGTTTCCCCTAATTTTTCAAATATATAGAGAGGGCTGTTCCAATGGTGCCTTGCACCCTATGGGGTAGCCCCTTTTCTTAATTGGAGGTTTATATGGCGAGCATTGAAAAGGTTCAAAATGGGGGCATCCTCACCAGCGACACCCTTCCAGAAAAGAAATTGAAGATGAAATATGTAAAAAATGCACTCTTTCAACGAGCAACCTTTGGCTGTGCAATTATACTATGCATCATTCTATTAGCGATTATTTTGTTTGTTGGAAAAAGCGGGTTGTCCGTTTTTAAGCATGTTTCCGTCTTTACTTTCTTTTTTTCCAAGCATTGGGATCCGAGCACAGATCATTACGGGGCAGCTGTTTTCATTATTGGAACGATTGCCTTAACTGTACTTACGATGCTGATTGCAGTTCCGGCATCGATTGCCATGGCCATTTTTATCGGAGAGGTGGCACCAAATTGGGTGAAGAAAATCCTGCGGCCAATATTAGATATCATAGTAGGGATTCCATCCATCATCTTCGGATATTTAGGATTGACGATTCTTATCCCACTTATTATGCAAGTGACTGGTTCGATAATGGGAGAAGGCTTGCTGGCATCTGCACTGGTATTAGCCTTTATGGTGCTTCCGACTATTACTCAGGTAAGCGACAATGCTATTGCTTCAGTGCCGACAGAGGTTCGTGAAGCCAGCTACGCACTAGGAGCTACACGTTTTCAAACCGTGTTTCGAACCATACTTCCCGCTGCCAAAAAGGGAATTTTAACCGCTTCTATATTAGGGATGGCGCGCGCACTTGGGGAAACAATGGCAGTAGTGATGGTAATCGGAAATACGGCACAGCTTCCACATAGTTTAACCACTCCGACAGCGGTGTTAACTAGCAATATCGTTATGCAAATTTTGGAGGTTCCGTTCGATTCTACCTGGTACAAGGCTTTATTCATGATGGCATTTTTATTATTAATCATTTCCACCTTAAGCATTGTCATCATCCGCAAACTTAGGGCAAAAGGAGTTTAATAGAATGAAGAACAAAAATGTAAGACTTATTACAGACCGAATCTTTACGGGATTACTTTGGGTCGTCAGTTTGTTCATTGTCGGGATTCTTCTCGTTATCCTATATTTCATATTATCTAAAGGACTTCGTCATCTTTCCTTTTCCTTTTTGTTTGGACTTCCAAGTGAAATTAATGCAGGTGGCGGAATCGGACCGTTTTTATTCAATTCTTTTTACATACTAGTTATTTCCTTAGCCGTTTCCTTGCCCATCGGAATCGGGTCTGGCATCTATTTGGCGGAGTATGCCCCAAATAATCGGGTAACAGAGATTATTCGAACCTGTATTGAGAGCCTGGCATCGGTTCCTTCTATCATCTTTGGGTTATTTGGATATGTATTATTCGTTAACTTTTTTCATCTTGGCTTAAGTGTTCTTGGCGCTGGAATCAGCTTAGCATTATTAAATTTGCCAATCCTCACACGAGTAACGGAGGAAGCCATCCATAATGTCCCGCAAAATATACGGGAAGCCTCCTATGCACTTGGAGTTACGAAATCCGCTACCATTCTGAAAGTAGTGTTACCTGCGGCATTATCGGGAATTTTAACAGGAATCAGCTTAGTTGCCTGCCGTGCTTTTGGAGAATCGGCTGTTATCTTAATTGCGGGTGGAACTGCCGCATCCGATACGATGTGGAATTTCGATTTACTTTCCCAAGGCGCCAATTTACCTGTCCATTTATGGTATGTGCAGTCAGAGGCACTGGTACCGGATGCCAAGCAAATCGCGGATAAATCAGCAGCTGTTTTAGTGATCATCATTTTACTCATGAGCATCGCCATCCGAATTCCGGCATGGATCCGTGGGTATCGGTTGAGAAAATAATTTCACATCTAATAGTAAAGGGTTCTTGGCGGACAGGGGTTCCGTTATCTGTGAAAAAAGTGGGGGGTATTACGTTTTTAGCGAGCACACGTTCCTTTATTCCATGTTGTCATTTTAACGCAATTTTCGGCAAATAGCGTATCCTGTGTCCGTGAACTCCTCCAAAATAGCTTTTTTCATCCAAATAACGTACTCTGTGTCCTCCTAAAAAGTGGTTCATCATGACATGGGTTGCGGCTAAGTAACCCTAAAGAAAGACACGATGAAAAATGCCTTTTTGTTGGAACACTCCATTATATGGGTCATTTTTTAACACCCGCAACTTAATACTTTTTAAAAGAGTTCAACATTCATTTGGATAACACACTACAAAAAAAGAGCTACCTGCAGCGGTAGCTCCATCTCTATATTAATTTTCCAAGAAATTTGGATCCATGAATGTTGGATTCGGATATTTATAAAAGCCTTCGCCAGTTCCTCTTCCAAGCTTTCCTTTATCGATATACTCTGATTTCAGTAGATCAGCAAGCTTTTTATACTCTGCGTCTCCTGTTGCTTCCGCTTTTGCAAGTGTAATATTATAAGCAGTTGTGATTCCAACAACATCCAAGATAGCAAAAGGTCCCATTGGAGCTCCTGTTGCGACCATCCATGTCTTATCGATGGTTTCAGGATCTGCAACTTCTTTTAATAACAGCATTTGTGCTGCATCTAATAGTGGAACAAGTAAGGAATTTAAAATATAACCAGGCTGCTCTTTGTGGAGAGGTAATGCAACCATGCCAATGGCTTTTGCAAATTCAATGACTTCCTCAAACACTTTCTTATCTGTGCCTGGATGCTTCATGATTTCTGCGGTATTGTTCTTCCATATCTCGTTGGCAAAATGCAGTGCCAAGAATTTTTCCGGACGACCGGTAGCCTCTGCGAATTGGCTTGGCAATAATGTAGATGAGTTGCTTGCGAAAATAGTTTTTTCAGGTGCTACTTTTCCTAATTGCTTGTAAAAATCTATTTTTATTTTAACCACTTCAGGGATTGCCTCGATCACGAGATCCGCATCTGCAGTCGCTTTCGCTAAATCACAATAAAAGGAAATACGATTAAAAGCAGCATTTACTTCTTCCTCTGAAGCTCCTAAATCTTCTTGATAACGATCTTTTAAAGTTGTGATTCTATCTTTTGCACGATTTAGTGCTTCATCATTTATATCATATACACACACATTAAATCCTTTGAATGCCGTTTGATACGCAATTTGACTTCCTAATACGCCGCTGCCGGCAACCGTGATATTCTTGTAATTCATCACAATTCTCCTCTTTTCCAAAGAAAGGTTATAAATATCATTACCTCTTTATTTTAACAGTCTGTTATATTTAAAAAAATTTATATATACTAATTAATAATTAATTAAAACTTAATATAAGGATGAGAAAAATGAATCTAGAGCAACTGCAATATATTATGGAAGTCTCGAAATCGGGTTCCCTTACGATGGCCGCACAAAAATCCCATATTACGTTATCCGCCATCAGCCAGTCCATATCCTTATTGGAAAATGAATTAGGGGTTACGTTGTTCACTCGTTCACGTGGGCAAAGTGCAGTGCCAACGCCTGAGGGACAACGAATCATCGAAAAAGCAACGAAAATCCTAATGAAAGTAAATGAGCTTAAAGAGGAAGCAAATCAATTTAATCATACATTAGCTGGCGAATTAAGAATTGCTACGATTCCCGGGCCAACCCATTTACTTGTCGAAACGGTAGCGCGGTTCAAAAAGGACTATCCCAATGTGAAAATTGAAATTTTGGAAAAGGGACCGAAGGAAATCGTTGAGAACATTCTTGCCAATCAAATGGATATTGGCTTAATGGTGTTGGATGAGGACCACGTTCCGAAGAGCAATGATTTAGTTTTTGAAATTGCTTTGGAAGGAAAAATGGTCGTTGGGGTGAACAAAAATTCCGCTTTATCAACAGAAAAATTCGTTACTCCGGACATGTTGAAGGAAGAAACACTAGTCCTTTACGAGGATGAAATCATCAGAAATTTTATAGAAAAAAATATCGCAGAATATGATAAGTTGGATGTCTTGTTCTCAACCAATAATACTTACGCAATTGATTATGCCGTCGTGGAAGGCGCTGCGGTGACTATCGGCCTCGATTTTTCCTTTCATAAAAATCGCGGGAACCACGAGCAAATCATTACCATCGATTTAAAAACTCCCGAAAACCAAACGATTCCATACGGGTGGGTCCGCCACAAAAGCAAACCCTCCTCGCAAATAGCTAAAACATTCATAGATCGACTGCGGTTGGATATTTAGAGAAAGTGTTAAAAAGGTGCATGGCACCAGTTATCATAAGTTTGAAGAAATCGGACAAACTGTAGTTGATATATGAAAGGAGCTGAAAGCATATGACAAAGAAATTCAATAAAGGCAGCGGCAATCAAAATTCTCCTTCCCTTCACGGGCAAAACCCAGTTAGCGGGGATAATAGTAAAGGGAATAAGAGAAATAAGGATAAGAGAGACAAGACCGACGGCGTAATATAAGAAAAAGAAACCGGTCATATCGATCGGTTTCTTTCTCTCTGTAATGGTAACTGATTTATGATTGAGATTTTTGGATGGATGATTAGTTTATCCTTCCACCATATACATATTAATAATAGCATACAGATCACTAAGCTTTTCAATTTCATACGTTGGTTTGATACCTGTGTTGTTTGCTTTTCGTCCAGGGTTAAACCAACATGTATCAAGTCCATACAGATTGCCGCCTTTTATGTCTGCACTTAGTGAATCACCAATAATTAGTCCTTGTTCCGGTGTTAATCCCGGAATGCGTGCAAACACATAATCGAAAAACTCCTTCATCGGCTTCTGGTAACCTATTTCCTCCGAAACAAAAATCTGTCTAAATAGTGGCTGTAAACCCGAAGCACGAAGACGTTTGTCCTGTGTTGCAGAATCACCGTTAGTCACGATATATAATTCATAATGTTCCTTCAGTTCCATAATTAATTCCAGTGCGCCACTTATAAGCTGATGGCCTTGTTCCAAGTAAGTGCGGTATTTATTTTCCAATAATACTCCATCCACTTCTTTCCCGTATTCTTTAAAAAATGCAGCGAATCGGGTATTAACCACTTGGTCCCTATTACGTTTTCCTTCTTCAAACTCTCTCCAAAGTGCTTGATTTATTGTTTTATAATGCTGTTCCATCTGAGGTGTGAGCGTAATTTGCTCCTCTTGAAAAAGCATTCTCAATGCTGCACTCTCAGCAGCACCAAAATCCAACAATGTATCATCTATATCAAAAAATAAGGCTTTATATGTTTTCACCGATATCGTCTCCCTCGATGTGTTTATACCTTTATTAGTTTACATAATTTTTGCCTGCCTTGAAAACATATTTGTACTAGATTAGTATAATTACGCTTGTATCAATTATTTCCAAATAATTTGTAATGCAAATTGTAAATCTCCTGTGTATTTCCATGTTTTTTATGATGATGATGTATTTATTCTTTTCGAATCTTGCATTGTGGTGCCAAGTACCAAAGGCGCACTAAAAATGCCCAGTCGTCATATTATGGTTCAAAAGCATTCTTGGAGGTGTTTTCATTGCCCGATCATACGATTGTAACCGGGCCTCATCCTAAAGGTGGAGGGTGTGTTGCCAAGCATTATTACAATTCTGCTGGTCCTTATAGTAATCTTGGTTCCCATTTTACGCCAGAGTTAATTTCGGATTTATCAAAAGCTATTAATGGCGAATATGAAGCGATCCAATGTTACGAGTATTTAATAAACCAAACTACTAATCCTGAGATAAGAGAGCAATTGATAGAAATTAGAAATGATGAAATTTGCCACTACGAAACTTTCTACAATCTTTATCTTTCTCTTACAAATACCCACCCGCCTGTTTCCATGACCAAAAAATGCCCTCCGGATTTTAAAAGCGGAATAATAGCCGCCTTTAAGGATGAACAAAATACGACGGACTTTTACCATGCTGTTGCACGGAATATAAAGGAGAAGTATCTAAAAGAACCATTTCAACAAGCAGCGCTTGACGAACAAAATCACGCTGTTTGGTTTCTGTACTTCATGAGGTATATATAAAGAAAGAACAAACTAAAGGCTAGGGAAAACTCGGCAAGATATATGTATATCAATATCAAATCTCAATGAAAAAAGTGGTGCCTAGCACCACTTTTATTTGCTTACTATATATTTCCGTAATATAGTTATTTAGCTATATAAATACCTAATGCAACATCCATAAATAGGAACTATACCTATTCAATAAAATCAACCCAAATTCCATTTTATAAGAAAAACGTTGTTCCTTGAGGCTCCCCTTATATTGGAATTCATTCCATCAAAATATAAAATTATTTGTTGCTAAGGTTTGTTAAATCTTTAAATTTATTCTCAATAAACTCTATTATGAAACTAAGGATAATTAAAATTCCTCCTGAAGCGAGAAATACATAATGTCTTACAGTTCTTAGCATCAATAAATTAGTGTATTCAGACGACATAGCACTGAATGAGAACCCTTGTGTCCAACCATAGAATACTGATATTAAACCTAATATAAATATGCTATATTTCAATAATTTAAGATTCATCACATAAACCCCTAGTAAAAATTCATTTTATATATTGTTTAGGAAACTCTGACTATCGCCTAATTCACCACAACAAAACTAGCACTCTAACTATCGATATCTCTTTACATTTATTTAAATACTTTCTCAAGACTTTCCTCTAATTCTTCCTTTTGACGAAGATGATGACGGAAATGCATAAAAACTAAATCATACCACTCTCTAGTATTTAGCCAGCCAAATCCCCCGTGCTTCACCTTGTAATTTGGATGGATGGCATCTACTTTTGTTTCCCATTGTTTCATTCTGAGAATTAACTGATCCATCCTCTTCATAAGTTCTTCTCTGCTATCCGCATTATTGGGTGGGGAATTTAATTCATCCGGCAATTTGATTTTAATTGGCGGGAATCCCCCCATTTTATATAAATTCTCTCCAAACTCCGTTTTCCCAAGCGTTTGTTCATCCTTTGCAGATGCACAAATTTCTACGTTATCTAGGTACTCATGTGCTACAACGATTAAATGATCATACATTTGACCAATGGACCAAACACCTTCAGCCGAAATATATCTTAGTTTTTCCAACGAATAATTTAACAAATCGCTTTTGAATGTTTCTAGCATTTTAAAATCACTCAATTTATCCCCACCTTTTACTGTAATATCCTTGTGCCATATCACTGCGCACGGGATTAATCCTAACCATCTTTTCTATATATTCTGTAAAATTATTTTAATTCCTTTTAGTCTTCCTTATGGAATTGTGGCGTGGAAGAAATACTGAAATAACTAATAATCCAACATCCGTATAAAGTGTTCTACGCTTTCCATATGAAATAACATAATTTATTGTTTTCATTTAGGCATTTTAACAAAAAAAGAAGACTTGGATACGGCTCCAAATCTTCTTTTTTCTTATTTATTATTAGGAACTTCACATTTCCCATCCGCACAATACGGATCATTGGATTCATTCTTACTGTCATTTAGGATTGTAAATGAGCTTTCCTCTTCGCTTGCCTTTTGTAATGCATTAACAAATACATCTACCGGCTGCGCCCCTGAAACAGCATATTTTCTATTGATGACAAAGAATGGCACACCTTGTATACCTAACATTCCAGCTTCCTGTTCATCTGCACGAACCTCTTTCGAAAAAGCATCTCCGTTTAACATTTCCGATACCTTCTCCGGGTCCAAGCCAATTTCGGCTGCTAGTTCCTTTAATGTTTCGTGTTCACCAATATGTCTTGACTCGGTAAAATACGCTTTAAATAAGCGCTCTGCCATTTCCGTCATCTTTCCATGTTGTGCTGCGAAATGGGTTAAGCGGTGGGCATTAAATGTGTTTGTCGGCTTCATTGTATCAAAATGATAGGTTAAACCTACTTGAGCCGCCTGTCGTCCAACATTCTCATTAGCTGCTTTTGCTTGCTCCAGACTCATGCCATATTTCGCTGCAAGCAAATGATGCATGTCCATGTCATAATGTAATTTCGCATTCGGATCCAGCTCAAAGCTTTTAAATACAACTTCTACATTGGACTTACCCTCAAATTGCTTCAATGCCTCTTCAAAATGACGTTTACCTATATAACAAAAAGGGCAGACAAAATCAGACCACACTTCTACCTTCATCCTAAAACCTCCGATTTCTAATTCCATAATAGATGTTAAACATTCTCTTCATTATTATCTTTCACACATCATATTTCAAATATTATGATTCAGAGGTTCTGTTTCTCCCTGTTAGATAGTGCACACAAAATGAAAAGCCGATAAAGCATCGGCTTTTCATTTTGTAATTTATTCTTTAAAATGGCAGACTTCCAAAGGGTTTCCTTCTAGGCCCTTAAATTTGAACCATTTGACATCCCCTTCATCATGGATGGGTTCAATATCGACCTCATTATTCACTAAGTGTTCATGTGCCTTTTCTATATTTGGAGTAAAGAAATTGAAGGTAACAAGACTCTTTTTGTTCCGTATTTCATCCTCTGCAGTCCGTACTAGGGTCAATGGTGTTTCTACAATATTTAATGCCGCATAACCGCCAATTTCATCTTTCCAGCCAATTTGGAAACCTTAAACCTCACAATACCAGTCTATTGCTTTTTCAAAATCCTTAACAGGTTGAAAAACAGTATCAATTCTTTTGAACAGATCCGACATATATAGAGCTCCTTTTTCAACATTATTTTTCTATTTTTTCAATTAATGTTCGAATGTTATTTCCCAAAACACTTTTTTAAAAACCTTATTTTATTCTCTCTAAATTTAGAAATATCGTGTTTATAAGCGATTAAGCCTATCACCTTGAACTACCCCTTCTTAACCCCCTTAACGGGTTGTTTGAAGAAGGGGATTCCTAAGAACACCGGTGTACCCACCAGTTATTGATTAGGCGATCCCCGCAGTTCCTGCGGTTAAAAGTCTTATCGCTTCATTCTTAAGATTTATTGCTGCGTTCATATCGCGATGATGATGAGTATCGCAGTTGGGGCAATTCCATTCACGAGTTGCGAGGTTTTTAACTTCTTGATTTTTGTAGCCACAATGAGAGCACAGTTGGCTACTGGCGAGGTGTTTTGAAACGGTTATGACTTGCTTACCGTACCATTTTGCTTTGTATTCAAGCATGCTTTTGAATTGCCACCATGATACATCGCTAATGGCTTTTGCAAGATGATGATTCTTTAACATGTTGACTACTGACAAGTCTTCCATTCCAATCGTGTCGTGGTTTTTGACAATCTCGGTAGAAAGCTTGTCCAAATAATCTTTTCTTGCATTCGCAATCTTTTCATGGATTCGGGCGACTTTTCTTTTGGCTTTGTTCCAATTGGAACCACCTACCGAACGTCTGCTCATAATCCGTTGCATTTTCTGTAATTTTTCTTCAAAGCAATAGAAAAACTTTGGGTTGGAGTAGACAGTGCCATCCGACAAAATCGCAAAGTCACTTAGTCCTACATCAATCCCTACAACCGAATCGGTTCTAGGTAGCTCTTCCACAATAGTTTCTGTCCCAATAGAAACGAAATATTTGCCGGAAGGATTTCGTCTAATGGTTGCATTCAATATTCTTCCCTCTACTTCGCGACTTTTTGCAAAACGAACTCGTCCCAGTTTAGGAAGTTTCAAATAGTTGTCTATCACCATAATATTTCCATTCGTCTGCTTGGTTGTGTATGATTGGACGGGATTTTTTTTCGATTTAAAGCGAGGTTGTTTGTTTTGCTTTTTGTAGTATCGATCATAGGAGTCGGCTAGATTTTCAATGGATTTTTGCAAAGCGATACTATCGACTTCTTTTAGGAAATCATAGTACTTTTTAAGCTCTGGCAGGGTTTTGACTGTTTCATATTTATTTAGAAATTCACCTTTCCAATTATTCACTGGAAGCTGGCCACTTTGTTTCATTTCTTCACAGATATGCCAGAGAGAATCTTTTTCCTTTTGTTTACCAAGAAAGAAATTAAACACGAATCTAGAACAGCCAATTGTCTTGTTGATCAGTTCTATCTGCCTCTTGTTAGGATAGATTCGGAACTTGTAGGACTTGTTTACCAGCACCAATTTCACCCCCTATCGAGAACGTTTGTTCTTATTTTAGCGCACTGTGAAAGTTTTGGCTAGCACCAACCGACATTCATCCCCTTCCTACTCATTGGGCTTCGCCCTTCACTTTCCTTGAGGAAGGGGTATTCTGTTGGATGATTGATAAAACCAATACCAATCCCTGCGCAAACACCCTCAACGAAATCTGGCAACCGTGCAAACTAAAAATATTGCCGTGAAAAATAATCCGATTCTATGATATTTATTGATTTTCACTATTAGACCACCCACTTTAACATTCTATTGAATACATTATATAGTAATTCACACCACACAATCCAGAATATTCCTACAATTCAATCTGCAAATTTGTCTCTAAAATACAAATAGAGTGCAAACTCATTTTCGAATTTTGCACCCTTTCAGTTACCCTCCATCTGCTAAAAATGAAAGTCTGTCATTAAAACCTAGATTGCTTTGAATTCATGCACCCAAATCTTCATTTTTGGTACCCAGCGCATTCCTGGATGAATCGCTAGAATGGATTCCTTATATTCTTCCATATTGGCAAATCCCTCTTGTCTTGCATGCTCCTCCGTCATATCTCCAAGCTGTTGGTTGTAAACATTTTCGATTACAAATTTTTTCCCTTCTAAAACCATAATCTCTCCGATATCAGCATATCTTCCGTTTCTACGCGTCGCCGTTTTCTCCCCGGCAATCACCTTTTGAACATCCTTTTCTAAAGTAACAAGACGATCTACGGAGCATGTTTTTGGCGGTAGTGAACTATTTTCACTCATGTTCATTTCCTCCCTTTTCACGCAAATATTCCTTCCATGCTGTGATGCCTCCCTCGAGTAAGGTGACATTATAGTTTTTATCCGCTAAAATAGCCGCGCACTTTGCTGCAGAATTTCCTGTTGTGCATGTTACGATAATTTCTTTATCCTTTGGCAAAGAGGCAAGAGCAGAATCCTTTTCTTCAAAAATAGCTGTTTTATGTAGGTTATGGGAGTTTTCTAAATGGTATTCCGCAAACTTATCTGCCGCCCGGACATCAAGAACAAACGGTTTTCCCTTCATTCTTCCCTCTAACTCCCTCGGGGTAATCTTCTTTATTACCATGCTCCTACCTCCAACTTTTTTCTTACATCCTATCATGTATTTTCGGCAAAATCATGTTTCCTTTTTTATATTGACGCTTTTCTTTCGTATTTTCCAAAACAAAAAAGCAATCCAAGTGGATTACTTTTTATTTAAGGCAGTTTTCGTATATCGTTATATATCCTAATATAGTCTAAGTTCTGGGCATCTTTTCATATGAAAATTATTCTTAGGTCGATATTAAAGATCAACAAATTTTAGAAAAGAGCCTTATTTAAAAAATACTTTATCTACATTGTACTTGGCTTGAAGCTTGTTAATAATATACGTTTCATAGATGTCTCTTTCTGTGGGGTCTTCTACAAAAAAGACTGAAACTTTATGTATCTCGTCACGGTGTCCCTTGATTGGGGATACATTATCCTCGAAGTGTTTCATTACACGCTGACGGAGCTTTCTGGCTTTACCTACAAATAGAAGCTCTCCACGCACATTGTAAAATAATATAATTCCACCCTTATCTCTTGGAATCAAGCGGAAATCGGTAAATCCATATTGGTTACTGATTTTTGGTTCCTTTTCTTCTCCTAGCTTCTTTTGCTTTGTCACAACTACATCATATTTAGGAATTTCTATCTGAATCAAAACGATCACATCCTCCTTATTATCAATGAAGATTTATTATAGCATTTTTCCTTTTAAAAAGAGAATTATCCCTATGGAAAAAAATCACTTCCCCTTTCATAATTCTCCTTCAATTGGTAACACTATCCTTTATGCAATAAAGATTTCCACACCTGATGGAGGTAGCAAGATGCAGCCGCAAACCATTTCTGAATCACAAAAATTTTCACCATTCTTTCTTTTTTTCCTTGTTCAATCGATGCAAATTGGAACTGGTCTGCTCGGATTCCAAAAATTTGTTGCCATCTATGCGGGGTATGATGGTTGGCAGTCCGTTCTCTTTGCAGGTTTAACCATGAATATTATTATGTGGTTCGTATTCAAGCAATTAGAAATGGTAAACGGCGACCTTTGCGATATTCATTGGACTGTTTTCGGAAAACCAATCGGGAATCTTTTCAATATATTCATTGCGTTATATTATGTGTGGTATGCACTAACGGTCCTTCGAAATTATATCGAAATCGTTCAAGTGTGGATGTTCCCAGATTTAAGTACCTTTTGGTTTGCTATTTCCTATCTTGTATTATGTGTCTATATCATTTACGGAGGGTTTCGGACGATTGTAGGAATATCCTTTTTTTCCTTCATCCTGCCGTTCTATATTATATTTGTCCAAGGATTTACCCTTCCCTTTTCTGATTTCCATCATTTTCTTCCTGTATTTGATCATTCGATAAATGATGTTGTGAACGCTGCTCAACAAATGTCCTTAGCGAACTCGGGTTTTGAAACACTTTTAATTTATTATCCTTTTTTAAAAAACCCTAAGAAAGCGAAAAAATATGGACAGATATCCTTATTATTTACGACACTAATGTATTTATTTACCACCCTTATTACCTTTGCTTATTTTGCTCAGACCGAACTGAAAAGGGAGATTTGGCCAACATTAACGGCATATAAAATCGTAAAATTACCGGTAGTGGAACGATTTGAATACATTGGTATCGCTAATTGGTGTCTTACTATCTTACCTAGCAGCTGTATAACTCTATGGTGTGCAGGAAGGCTGTTAAAAAGAACAACTAAAATAAAGATGAAATATGGGGTATTATTATACGGCGCCCTTATTTTATTGGGGTGCATTGCGATAAAGACTAGGGCGGAAATAGATATCTTGAATGCTCTCACTAATGATTTCGGGTTTTTCATGGGGTACATTTATATTCCATTATTATTTGTATTATTATGGCTGGCTATTAAAATCAAATCGAAAAAGAAAGCATAACTTCTTCTCCGAAACTTTTTAGGAAAGTGATTCGTATATCCTTTTGTATAGGGGAAGGGGGCAAAAAATGGAGACTTTGGGAGAGCATTTCTTTAATGTGTTTCCGTATATTTTCGGATTTATTTTCATTTTAGTGCTAGGAATTTTTATCATTGCTATTTTCGGTGGAATTTCCCAATGGCGAAAAAACAACAAGTCGCCACGGATTTCTGTACCCGCTATAGTAAAAACAAAACGTTCCAGTGTAAGCCATCATGATGACAGCTCTAGTACAAGTTATTATGTAACGTTTGAATACGAAAGCGGAGATCGCTCTGAATTTCATGTCAGAAGCTCTGATTATAGCCAATTGGCAGAGGGAGATACAGGAATCCTAACCTTTCAAGGCACAAGATTTCTGGGCTTCGAACGCAAATATGAAAAGCAAGCATAAACCAAGGTGAATAGTTCATCTTGGTTTTCTTAGACAAAACATGTAGGGAAGATAATTGAAGTCCAGACTGCTAAGTAAATAATTTCTTTTTGGCCGTAAAAAGAACGAGAAGGGTCAAAATAAACATACAAAATAAAACTCCTATACTGATAAAGTAGGCGCTGTCGGGCTGATACCCAAATACATGAAATAGATTAATAGAAAAAATGATGAGTGCGATTAAGAAAATCTCAAAAATAACCGCCATTATTAAAAACATGACATAAGGAATCACAATTCCTCTGTGTGAAACATGCTTTAAAGTTAAACCGTCCCAACATAAATCTACGACTTTATGAAAAATCCGCATCATTTCATCCACCTCATAGGCATACTTTTTATAATAGTATGTCCACTCAAATGGATTAAATACCGCTTATATGTTATTTTAGTACATAGTGCTACAAAGCTTCTCTATTACACTATGGAATAAAATTTTACACGAAAAGACTACTTTTGCATTGTCTTTCGTAAATGGATATTTATATTCCTTTCAACTACGAGGAAGACCTTTGGAAAAAGCACTCCATTATTGGTGTTAATTTTCAGAAAAATAGGCGTTACAGACTGAAACACGTATAGAAAAAAATACGTCTAATGTATATATTTTATTTATTAATATTGGGGGATCAATTGTATGTATAAACTTAAAAAACGGTCGATAATCTTGGCTTTAGGCTTGGGATTTTCTCTCGTACTAACTGGATGTGGATCAGAAGGAGAGCAGAATCCAAAGAAGACGAGTGATGTTACAATTGCAGATAAAGGCAAGACGAAAGAGCAATCATCCAATACAAAGCAGGAGTTGGGTAAAAAAGAATCTTCGGAAGCTGGAAAAGTGGCAGATTCTCAAAATAATACCGGAAAAGTAAATTCTAATTCCTCCAGCACATCTATGGTTCCTACTAAAACTTCTAACAAAAAAGTTAATATGAGTGCTGTAACAGCCGTCAGAATTGCTGATCCGCAAATTGGTTGGGTCGGCGGCAATGGCTGGATAGCCCAAACAACGAATGGGGGTAAAGCATGGGCAGTTGTTTATCAAGGATATGGAACCGTGCAGCAAATTTTCGCTTTAAATCAACAGAATGTATGGGCCACATTAAACCAGGGCGGTAACAGCCTTCGACTGCTGCAATCACGTGATGGCGGCCAACATTGGACATTAATCGGAACAACCCCAAATCAAGGGTTTCTGCATTTTGTCACCGAAACAGCTGCTTTAAGCGGAAATGCCTACTCATTAGATGGTGGTAGAACATGGCATCCGATTTCTACTCCTCGAAATATCGTTGGGCAAGCGTATTTTCATGATTTGAAAAACGGATGGGCTGTAACCCAAAGCAAAAAGGTGTTATATGTTCAAAAAACGATAGACGGTGGTAAGAATTGGAGTCCTGTTTTAACGAAAAAGCTCGCTTCACCAATGACGAATGCCGTTATACGCTCTGCAGGAACGAAGGATGCCTGGATTGAATGTATTGGTGGCTCCGGTATGACACAAACCTCTTACTCTGTTTTTCATACTTTGGATGGAGGCAAGTCATGGAAAACAGTTATTGCTAATTCTACTGCTGGCGGGGGTCCCGCTCCTGGATTTAGCAATAATACGACGAACGGGCCAAAAAATAAGGGCTCGAAACCAGGACCGCTTTATGTTGTCAGCCCGCGTGTTGCTTTCTTGGGTGGAGCGTGTCCAGCCTGCGATAATCCAAATACCATTGGATGGACAAAGGACGGCGGAAAAACATGGGTGAACGGAGACGCAGCCTTTAAAGGATACGGCGATGCCTATCTAGCCATAGCTGATGAACATAACGGCTGGTGGATCACAACGGAAAACACCAAACCAAGCATCCTATATACGACATCAAACGGCGGCACCACCTGGACCCATGTCCACACCTTCAAATAGGTGGTTCCAGCAGCATTAAGTGCTTCACTATTTGTGGCTCTGTCCACAAATAGTGAAGCACTTTTTTAAACTTTGTTGCTTATTTGAATGAAAATCTTAGTAATTGACCGATTCTTGGTAATGGAAAAATAAACGTCTTAAGAAAAGATGCCCCGTTATGTGTGTTGCCTTGCATCATGATTACTATGTGAATGACGGGAGCACCATTCATATAAGAGCAGGTCTAGTGTTTGGATGAATAGATATATGGTGAAAGAGTATGCCAAATGCCAGCCACGATAGGTGAAAACATGACATTGAATTGCCAGCCATTCAAACATCATGCCTCCCAATGAACAGACCATAATATAACACAATACGCCGAAGCCTTTCACTTTGAACTTTACATAAAAATAGATAAAAAAATAGGAAAAGGGAGCATAAAAAAAATATAGGAATAAGTCAAATAAATCGAAGTTCGGAGTATCCATGAAATTATATAAGTCCACTCTCGGAGAGGCCAATAGATGATCAAAAATTCTTGCCACCGTTGATCCATACATCATAATCAAAATGGTCGTTCCGATTGGAAATCTTTTTGGGAGAATGAAAAAAATAGTATATACAACGATAATCCCAATAATCACAAACCATTCATTTTCATCGAATTTTCGAGGAAATGGCAGCATTTCATCCAACCTCATTTCTATTCAAAATAGGCTCTTTTCCTCATATTCTCCAACTTAATCTATATAGAAATCGGATTCCATTAACGCCAGAAACAAATTTAAAAAACAAGTGCGCGGGGCGCCTTGAACATCGGCGTATGGATGAGTGAAATTGCACTTCTAATTTCACTTGGTGAAATTGCACTTCTAATTTCACTTGGTGAAATTGCACTTCTAATTTCACTTGGTGAAATTGCACTTCTAATTTCACTTGGTGAAATTGCACTTCTAATTTCACTTGGAGCTAGAGGTAGATTATTTTTACAAAAGCTATCAATAAGGTTAATTTTGTAAATTTTTAAACAATAAATAATCAAAACGGAACGAAAACTACTTTATTAAAACCTGATATCCTCGAAAAAGCATTGTAAGGATGAAGAGTCCCAAAGCGAAAGCGAGGAGTGACATCCATGATTGCCAACCAATATAACGGATGACATCCCAATTCACAAGCCAGCATTCCACTCCAAAAAGAATTCCTAGAAATAGAATGGAAACTCCTATTTCCATCCATATCCCTTTCACTTTTGGAAGCAAATTGAAATAAAAAAGGACTATTAATGGATTCAGGATTATCTCATATAATCGAAAAATAATAAAAAGCTCGGTACTTTTTCCAATTGTCCAAGCATCGAGATTTATATATACAGTGGCATAGTAGCAAATAGATATAAATTCTACCATCATTAAAATAAATAAATTATCCAATCGATTTCGCTTATTTTTCATTAAGAAAAAGCAAATTAGACAAATCATTATAATATCCATAAAAAAAGCAAGCTTCATATTCATCCACTCAACTCGCAACATATTCTACTTCTTTATTAAGTTGGTTATATTCCCTCCTTTTTATACCAAAAAAATGATGCCAGGCACCAAAAGTGAACATTTGTCCACAACTGGTACCTGGCACCATTAGAGCAGAACATTAATCCGCACTGGCCAAGAATTCCCCTACTACTCGAATATATTCCTCTGGTTCTTCGAGGTAAGCCAAGTGAGCACTGTTTTCATAGACATGGAATTTTGCTCCCGGAAGCAATTGACTGTGTCTTTCGACTGTACTCGGAGCTGCCTCGTCGTAACGGCCGCATGTAAAAAGGGCAGGAATCTGAATTTCCTTTAAACGCTCCGTTACATCGAAGCTTTTCAGGTTACCAGTCGTACAGAACTCAGAAGGTCCCCACATCGTGTTGTAGACCACCTCATTCGATTTCGCGTATTCCGACTCGGTTTCCTTTGGCTTCGAATCCAGGCGATAGACGAAACGTTTATTAAATTCCTTCATCGCCTGCTTATACTCCTCGGAATCCGTTGTACCTTCCCGCTCATGTCTCGCTAAGATTTCTTGAATATCCTCTGGAAGTTGTTTTAAATGAACCTTTTGATCGCGCTCCCATTCCGGTGCACTTAAGCACGGACTAGAAAAAATAACGCTTTTAACCCCTTCAGGTTTTGTAAGTAAATAGCTCGCGGCAAGCATTGTCCCCCATGAATGTCCTAATATATGTAGCTTCGAAAGACCGAGCGCTTCTCTTATTTGCCCTAATTCTTCTACAAATCGATCTACATTCCATAACGATAAATCATCCGGATGATCTGATCTCCCCGAACCAAGCTGATCATACAAAATAACAGGACGATGGTTCCCGAGTTCCTCCAACTTAAAAAATGGAACATGTGTCCCACCAGGACCACCATGAAGAACAATAACCGGTGTTTTATTACCGTCGCCTACTTTTTTATAAAAAACCTTTCCACCTGTTACAGGAATATAACCTTCAGCCATACCCAATCATCCCTTTTCTTTTTTTGTAAAAAATCTTCCCTTAGAGGATTTAATGTAATTTTTAAAGAACGAACTTCAAAATCGCTTTAGCAACTCCATCCTCATCATTTGCTGCAGTTATCCAGTCAGCCGCTTCCTTCACGGTTTCTTGTGCATTTCCCATCGCTATTCCAATACCCGCACTCTGAATCATCGCAATATCATTTAAGCTGTCTCCTACCGCCATCACATTCTCCATCGTAATACCTATGCGTTCACAGACCTTTTCCAGTGCATTCGCTTTACTGATTCCATATGGATTCACTTCCAGATTCGTCGGACTGGAATTTGTAACCTGAAGCGTCTGCTTATTCAATTCTTCTAAAACCTTGTTTCGCACCTCGTCATCTTCTATATCGAATCCAAATTTTAACCATTGATGCTCCGATAATGCTATTTCCTCGGGGAAATCATCCCGAAATACCTTGTCGACTGTAATGGCCCAAAACTTTGTATTATGATGCTTTTTCAAATCCCACATCATTTTGATTTGCTCTATCTGAAGCAAAGTACGATCCAGTAATTTACCATTAGAGTCCCAAATTTCACCGCCATTTACTGTGACGATAAAAGAATTGAGTTCTAGAGAACGGGCATAATCGACCACATGTTTAAAGGGACGACCTGTGCTCAATACAATATGTACACCTTTTTCCTTCGCCTTCAAGATTGCCTCTCGATTAGCCTCGGAAATTTCATGCTCACTATTAAGTAATGTACCATCCATATCCAATGCCACTAAACGTATATTGCGTTTTTGAGTATGATTGTCCAATTCAACCTTCCTCTCTTTCGTATTCCCATCACCTCTATTGTAGGCAAAAAGGAAAACGAAAGCCAATAAGAGCCTATCGAGTGATGTCTCTCGATAGGGCGCCTAGCACCATTTATAACCACCACTGGGATTGAGGGAGAAGGACGGTTGGAAGGCTAAAGTGGTTTTCGAACCATGATTTCATTAGGGTTTTGACTACCATATATTCCGATGCCGAGTGGGAAACTCCAATTAAGGACATTGTAGTTTCCTTTGCGTATTCCTTCATTAATGCATACTTATGCCTTCCATAATCATTATCGATATGGCAATGGATTTCCCCCGTTATATACGCCTGAACCCCCAGGCTCTCTGCTTCCTTCATCCATTCCACTTTATCGCCGCAGCCTGCTACGATAGCAATCTTCTTAATTTCCTGCTGCTTCTTTCCTTCAAAATCTACATATGGAATCTCATAATCCTTTAGAAGTTTTGCAATGATTTCATCCGTCGGGACAGCAGGAATATCACAAACATAAATGAGGCTTTGCCCTTTTTCGTTTTTCAAAAAGCCATCTGTTACCACAGCACCTAATTGTTTCGCCATTGCTGCATTAGTACCAAGCTCCTGATGATAATCCATTGGTACATGACATGTATAAACGGACAAATCTTTTTCCTTGATACGTTTCAAGTAATCCTCCGGGATTGGTACAAATCCACGACCCCATTTTCCCCTAGGATCCCCGCATTCCATCACTAAAGGATGGTGCATGAAGAGAAGATCCCCTTTTGTTCCTTCCTCTATGAATCGCTCGAGCACCTCATCTGTCGGAAATACTGCCAAAAATACCTTCTCGACATCTTCCAATCCTCTCAGCATTAATCCATTAAAAAACTGTGTAAAATCCTTCTCAAAAAACTGCTGCCAATCAAAGTGGATTGGATCATAGACACCGGGCAGAAAACGGCTAAAGGCAGAGTCCTTGCCAAACGATTTTATTTCAAATTCTTGATCTAATTTCAAAACGATATCATTTAATTTCACCATTTATCATTACTCCCCAAGAAACCTTTTAAATATATCAATGGGATACGTTTCCACTTTCTCCAGCCGCTGTAAGATTTCCTGCACGACATGAGGATCCCTTACATCATTTGTATCCATATTTTTTATCTCTTCCAGTGTCACCCAATGGGCATTTAATATTTCCGCAGGATTATATCCTAGGCTTCCGCCTGTTATCACTCCTGTAAAATGAAACATGATTACCTGATGGTTGAACGAGCTGATGAAGTTGTATACTCCCGTGGTACTGGTTAACTGGATATCATACCCCGTTTCCTCTTTTGCCTCTCTGCAGGCTGCATAACAAATATCTTCTCCAAGCTCCATCCGTCCAGAAGGAAACCCCCACTTTTTACGAACATGCTCCTTGTTTTCCTGAACCAGCAGGATCTTACCATCCTTCATTACAGAAACACTAACCACCACAACCATCCCGCTATTGATTTTCATTCATGCATCTCCTTTCTGATGCCTCGCACCACTACTACTCACTACAGAAAAAAGGCGATTTTTCTAAATCGCCGGTAGGTTTATTTTTATTCTGTTATGCTTGCGGGTAACTCTCCGCCCCCATATAACGATCTTTGATGATGCTGCGGTGATGGAGTTCATGCCCGGCGATAATCCAAGCTAATGCTCGAACGGTTACAGGCGATTCATTAGCACTTCCACCTCGCGTCCACATTCCTTCATCCAATGATTTTAATAAAAGGACATTTGCTTTACGTACCGCTTCAAAGTTATCCAATAGATCCTCAGCGGACAATCGATTAAAATCAGCGGCCTGCACATAGCTGTCCTCATCAAAACCAGGTAGTTCTGCCATCTCCCCACGTGCAAAGCTAAGAAGGCGATAACTCATAATACTTTCCGTATCAGCAATATGGCCAATTACCTCTTTAATCGTCCACTTGTCCGGACCATAGCGGAAATGTGCCTGTGACGGCGATATATTTTTCAATAATTTTACCGTGTCCTGTACCTGCTCTTCTAAAATTCCAATGATATCCCCTTCAGGAACTAACTGTATATAAGTTGAATAATAAGGTATGTACTCGTTTGATTGTGGTCTTTGATTCATTTTCTTTCCCTTCCTTCATTTGTTTTATTTATTGTTAGCTCTTTTCTTAAACTTTGTTTCATTTCCAGATGAGAACCTTAGTAGCTTCCTATATTTTGTAGAGAATGAGTAACCTTTGTAAGAGAAGATGCCTCGTGCTGGGACTATATTAAGATTTATATCTATTTACGAAAAACAACTATCTATATGAAAACAGTATTCTACAAAGTATGGTGTTTCACCTTCCCTAAACAGATATAAGATAATTCAAACCTAACACACAAAAAAACTGGCTCGAAAGAATCACCATCCGTATCCTTTCAACCCAGTTTCCAATACGTACTATCCTTAAAAATCGATGCAATTACATTTTCCCAAGCTCTCCAAGTATTCAACCGCAATGGGTATGTCTGCTTTTTCGCGGAGAACTTTATTCCCAAGGGAGCAGAAGAAGGCACCTTTTAGGGCAGCCTTTTCTTAGGACAAAAAGCTAAACAATAACGCTAATATCATTCCTACAACAATGAACGCGATAATTGTGTAAAAATTCCTGTACCAATGCTCAATTAGCTGTTCCGACAACATATTGTCTTTCTTCGCCATTTTTATTTCACTATTAAATTTATATAAACGCGTAGCAGGTATTAGAAACAGTACAATAGCAATAATACCGATTAGAATCCTCAGGCATTCCTTCATTTTCTGTCCTCGATTCATTTGACGTTATCTTATTTTATCATTTCCTTTTTTTTGTGACATGTATCCTTTAGAACTTTCGAAATTCTGTCATTTTTTTGCTAAAGGTTCTTTTCTTAAACTTTGATGCTTTTTCAGGTGAAAGTCCTCTAGTAACGGAATAGAAAAAAACTTCGTAAGACAAGATGCCCCCAGCTTATGTGAAACCAGCTATACTATCAAGCGTATTTATTTTCTTGCAATTAAGGTAAACAATCCGGGGATTCTCTCTTCTATTCCTTTAGGTGCTTCCTCAGGAAAGGCCCAGCGAACTCCTTTTTCTTCTTCCAAGCTATTTATTTGCAGTCCAGACTGTACAATCGCGGTGACTATTTCTCCTAATGTCCAGCGGCGAAGCAATGTTTTTTCAAGGGCCTGCCGTTCTTCTTCCGATAAAAGAATGCTATACGCTACCTCTCCCTCTTCTATCTCTTGATTAAAATAATTCCCGCGCTCCCCTTGATTTACTACCTTTACGGCAAAAGGATGGTACTCCCTTAAAATAAACATACCTCCAGGTTTCAAAGCATCATAGATTAATTCAAAAAGAGAGTTAAGTTCCATAAAATAGTGCAGTACTCCTAACTCTAAAATTATATAATCAAAATCCGCCAGTTTTTCTTCGTCCGGAATAGCCAACACATCCGAAACTATGTATTTTATTTTCACCCCTGCACTCTCTGCCAATTCCAAAGCATACTGCTGATTTTCCTGGGAAAAATCCACTACTGTCACATCCGCTCCAAATAAAGCAAAAGAAACTGCCTTATTTCCTTTCGACCCTAACAAATTCGCGATCTTTTTCCCTCTCACATCCCCCATATAAGGCAAATAATTACGGACGGATTTTTCCGGTTCCTGCTTCAAAATTTCAGCATATTCACTTGGCAACCCGTGGCGATTCACCCAAGCCCGGTAGGCTGCTTGATTCCAGCCTCGTTGATTCATTGCACTCATTTGTTCTTGGTTCATATAGACACCTCGTAGGAAATATATTTTTATGTACACTTATGGCCGATCATTTCCATTTGAAATGATTTTTTTCTGGCTCATCAACGATATCATTACAATCCTATTCTGCAAAAAAATCTATTCTTGTGAAAAGAGTATTATTCTCGCGAATTTGGTGGCTATTCTCGCGAAAATGAACTATATTCTCGCGGAATTACTGCCTTTTCTCGCGAAAATAAACTATATTCTCGCGAATCGTGACTTTGTACCCACAAAAAAATAGCACAAGTGCCACATCCCTAACGAATTGATTTCGTAATTTACTTTTCGTTGATTTCAATAAGCTGCTACCGCTAGACAGAGCAATACTAGTAATGTAATTTTTATGTAAAAATAATTAGTTGGACGATCACCTACAACCAATGTTCAAACCAATTACCTCAATATCAATACCCTTTCCTACTTCACCACTTAATTTGAAGAAATGACGCTTCAGCCATATCCAAAATTTCCAGCCTTTCCCCTGCACCACCGTCAATTAGCGAAACCATCTCCCGCGCTGTTGCAAAGTTAAAAATAACATATCCTGTTTTTTCATTATCAAATGCACTTGGAACAAAGTGATCTACCTTTGCCAACATCCACACCGTATAAGTATCCGTCGATTCCCAGTACCACGAGGCAATTGGATGCCTTTCCTTGCCCGCTACAAGCCCTACTTCTTCCATCAATTCTCGATCAAGAGCTTCGTCAAGAGTTTCTTTGCGCTCTAGTCTACCTCCTATCGTGGTCAGAACCTTTTCCTCTTTATCCCACGCCATGACAATATCTCCATTGTCCATTATTGGTATACAATGAACGCCTGCAATTTTTTTGTCATTAGGTAGTTCTGTTATTTTTTCTAACATTAAATATCCCCCTTAACGGCATCATGAATATTTTGCTTGGGATCCACTGAAATCTCCGTTTATTACTATATTCACTTGCCTAGTTACTCTCGCTCTCACTAAAATTCTATTTTTAACATAACATTTCCTGTTTTTTGTAGAGCAAGTGTTATTACAGCACATATAGATAAAAAAACTACACCCTTACAGAGTGCAGTTCTAATCTCATGCTTTATTTTCAAAAATAAAATCAACATCTTCATCCTTCAAGACAACTTTCATATCGTGGTCCTTTAGGAACCAAGAATCCTCATCTGTGAAATAGAAAGTGATGCCCTCTACCTCATCCTTTATTCCGACGTTTCCTTCTTTCCCAATAGAAATTCCTAGATAATAATCTTGATGAACCGTAGGAATACCTCCATAAATCTTTACAACAAATTGAACAAAGTCTCCTTTATTCAAATCTAATTCGGAAATATACCATTCGGCTGCTTCTTTCGTTACTTCCAGTTTCATGTTAACACCCCTGATTTCTCGAATCTCTCTATTATTATGTCCTTAAAGTAAAAATATTGAAAGCAAGAACGTTTTTATTTGGTAAAAAATACACTCCGAATAAGTGTGCCCTGCAAATTATCGATTAATCCAATTTCCTTTGGTTAGCATGATTCATGAAAATGTGTAATAATTTGAATAATACAAAATTTGTTACTAACAATGGAGGTAAGCATGAATTATAAATTACCACTGTTATTGGTTGGAACAGGAGCTTTTTTTTGGGGTATCATTGGTGTTTTTGTGACAAATCTTTATGAAATTGGCTTCACACCTATTCAGGTCGTTGCCATTCGGGCAATATTTTCCTCCGTATCGCTATGTTTGTATATCCTTTTTAAGGATCGCATGCTTTTAAAAATTAAACCTTCGGACAGCAAATATTTTATTGGTACTGGAATCATCAGCTTTGTATTATTTAATTGGTGCTTATTTCGTGCGATGGAGGTCACTTCCATCTCTATTTCTGTCATTCTACTCTATACTGCACCAGCATTTGTGGCCATCTTTTCAAGAATCTTCTTTAAAGAATGGTTCACGATTCGGAAGCTGTTTGCTTTATTGGCTACCTTTATTGGATGTGCCTTCGTAATCGGTGTCTTTCCTGCATTTCATGGCTCTATCTCTTTATTAGGGTTTATATTGGGTCTAGGCTCCGGTCTTTTTTATGCATTGTACAGCATATTCGGAAAGTACGCCCTGCAAAAATATAACACGATGACCGTCACCGTTTACACGTTTATTTTTGCAGCGGTCGCAGTTACTCCTTTCAGCAAGCTATGGAGCGTCGCCCCTTTGTTCACTACACTTGATGCATGGTTCAACATTATTGGTCTCGGACTTTTTTCAACACTATTAGCCTTTCTTTTATATACAAAAGGCTTGACGAAAATAGAATCCAGCCGTGCATCCATTATCGCAACGATCGAACCTGTTGTGGCATCGATTATGAGCTTTCTCGTGTTCGGCGAAACATTACATTTTTGGCAGTATATCGGGATTATCACCGTTCTTGCAGCAGTTGTTTTTGTACAGGAATCTGTTAAAACAGGAAGGAAAACTTTTTCTATTAAAAGATTGTCCTGAAATACTAGAAGAATAGCACGAACAAGGGGTTCATTAGCACGAAAAATAACGCAAATGGCACGAAAAAGTGAATAAATGGCACAAATTAGGTATTTAGAACTACCTTAATAGTTGGTCTAAGTAATAGATTTTAGCTCTACCAACTCCAGATGAAGGTAAATTCATAGATTTAGTTATATTGGTAACAATATTTTTAGGAGTTAGTTGGAGGAATTCACGGATTTCTTGATTGCTAATAGATGTCCCAAATAGAAGTGCATAATCCCGTAACGCCAAGGCATATGCTGTTTTTGAGCTAAATTGACATAGGAGGCAAAGCCATTTCCCATGTAATCTCTTCATGGGGATGGCCGAGCAATTTGGACAGTGGACACCTGTGAGGATCTCGCTTTTGTGAATATGGAATTTTACCATGACATCATATTCCTCTGGGGTATGTTTTTTTACTAGGAGACTAGCTAGCTTATTCCATTCCCTGTTCGAAAGCTTTACTTCTTTATACAGTTTCTCGTATTTAGAAATCTCGAAGTTAATGTGAATCGCCTTTGTTATATGCTGGTATTCTTTAGGATCTCCTATCGTTTTGATGATGGTCGAGGGATTGCTGATGACAACTAGAGGAAGTATGGGTATGGCCGGAAATTTATGCTGGTGCAGCCATTCTTTTAATTGAAGTTCATGCCGTTTTACTTGAGTAACCGGATCTTGATAAGCTTTTTCCACTTCACCATTTTGTTGTATAAGCTGATGAAAGTGACGATCGAATATGATGGTCCCACCCATATTTTTGACATCCAGTATGGAAATAAAATAAGGACTTGAGATGAGGGTATCGATTTGAAAATATTGTTTGCGGATATTTCGAAGTCTAAGATCATGAAGAATATGATAGTTTTTTTCATCCATAAAACTTAAATGATAATCTAAAGATTTCTCGCCATAATATCCTGCTCTTCTTTTCGTTAATTCTTCGAGGATTTGCGACTTTTTCGGATGTTGAGAAGGGATTCTTCTATTCAATGCTTCCAGTTTTTCTAATTTAATCGGGATTTTTCGTTCCTTTTTTATCATAACTTCAACTCCTTTCTCTATTATCTACTCTTATTCTACAAAATTTGCAAATCCCCTTGTTAAATGGCACGAAAGTTAAATAAATAAGCATGAACTGTAATCTGAACGACACTAATCCTCCCTAAATTGGCACGAAATAACCAATAAACGGCACGATTTAGGCATTAATACCTAAATCGGCACGCTCACTTTCTTCAAATTCCCCAATGTGAAAAAGCTCAACAAAATAAGCACCGCAAAGGCCAACAAAATATTATTGATTCCAATTTGGCTGATAAGAGTACCTGTTAGTAATGCAGACGAAATTTTTACAAAAGATGCAAGAATGGTTCTTAATCCTATGACTCTCCCAATATATTCTTTTGTTGTATTTAATTGAATAAGTGTTTGGACAATTATTAAGTGTGACATGGTGAACAGACCTAGGATGAAGATACAGATTACAGCAGCTATCTTGAAATCATTCCAGTATAGCAGGAGTGCAGAGACCATCATCCCGGCCATTGTTATGAGAATGACCCTCTGTTTTAGCTTCCGCAAGAAATAGGTAACAATCAGCCCCGCCACAATTCCTCCAATGGAAAAGGCCATTTCAAAAGAGGAATACAAGCCGCTCGCTCCGTGGAACTGTTTGGCGAGTGGGAGCATTAAGGTTGTCGTCATTTGGATGCTGATGCTGTTCAAGATGGAAAGAAATAATAGAAATTTCATTCCTGCCTGACGATCGATAAAGTTCCATCCTTCAACTATCTCAGAAAAGTATTTAATTTTACCTTCTTTTGTTATCTTTGGCCTTACCCTTTTTATTAAAAAGTATAGAATGGCTGCAGCTAAGAAGGTTGCGGAATTAATGAAAAAGCTAGTAGCTAAAGAAAGCTGCACCAAAAATACACCAGATGCCCCCATACCAACTAAAGTCGCGGCCTCACTGAAGGAGGATGCCTTAGAAATAACAAATGGAATATCCTTGTCCAGAAATGCTTCCTTCACGAAGGATTGGGATGCTGGCTTATAAATGGTGTAACAAATCGCAAGTGCAAACTGCAATATGTAAAACAATGCTGCTGATTCGACTTTGAATACAATCAATCCTGCCATGATAAAAACCAATAAAAAACGAAGAAGATCGGTTGCAACGACGATGTTTTTGGAATCACGATGATCTACATACACGGAAAGAAATGGTGTCAACAACATGCTCGGCAAATAATAGATGGCAATCATAAGCCCGATGGATGCTGCCTCGCCGGTCAAGTGGAAAATATACCACATTAATGCAATCTGTTGAATACCATCTCCAAAGCCTGTAATCGTAATACCTAATAGATAGTTCACTTTATTTCTCATCTGAAGGACCTCTAATCGTTCTATTTTTCTTCAGTATAAAATGATATTTTCATAAGTGAAATTAGAAAAATGCTATAATCAGGCATAAGATTTTCTTATGAACAATTCAAATAAAAAACCCCAAGATAACAGTATCTTGGAGAATTAAAAAAGTTTCTCAACCCCCAGCCACTCATCCAAATCCACACTTCCTTGGATTGATAACAATCGATAAAAATACCGATATGGAAGTCGAACCGTCTGAAGGTCTGGTATTGGCATAATATTTTCATATCCATGCCTAAAATCCTTGGCTGCCTGCTCATCCAGCACATATTCTAGTGCGATAAAATCCAGCTCTCTCGGTGCCAGTACATACGCTTCCGTATCTACTAAACCTGTAACCTTTCTTCCATCCGATAAAAACTGAGAAGGATCCATATCCACTAACACAAAAGAGGAGTATTCAGGACGAGGCAATGTATGTAAGAGCTCCCTTACACTCGGAAGCATTCTTACGATTTTCTCATTACCGGAGTAAAATCTAGATACTAATTGGTCTGTACATCGGCTCAAATGAAGATGAAATTGTTGGAGCGAAATTTGAAAGGTACCTGCAGGATTTCCGGCATATGCTTCCCGATGCTGATGAATTCTAGCCAATCCCTCGCCGAGACTTTGCAGGACAGAGGAAGGCTGATCCATAAAAGAAGCAACAACTTGCCCCTCTAATTTTTCCACCACCACATACTCTCTAGTGGATTTCCCTTTTCCGATTACTGCTGGTATGGGAATAGAGGTGATTTTCTTTAATTTATTATTTACACTCTCTAATTCCAATACATTTCTAGGATCGATTCCAAACGTATGCTTGATGCCCCACCAAAAATCATTGTTTGGTTCTTCTGTTAATCGAGAGGCCCGCACCACAACCTCTTGATTCTTTGTTTTTACAAGCCAAACATCACTGGCATGTCCTGAATAACCAGGACTCAGTTCATGAATTTCTTTGATTGGTTCTTGGAATAAAAATTGTAATTCCATTCAATATCCACTCGATTCACTGACCAAAAATTATAAGTTATCCTAAGTATACCATTCGATAATGAAGGAAATAACGAAAAATGTAAAAATGCCAGTCCTGTGAAAAGGTACAATACACATATAAAAAAAAAGAGCCTAGTTTCCTACGAAACTAGACTCTTACACTATTAGCTGCGAATTCTATGAATCTCATCCGCAACAAACTGTACATTTGTACCAACAATAACTTGAATGCTGGTAGTGCCAACAATATTTATTCCAGGAACACCGGTTGATTTAATCTTGCTTTGATCGACGGCATTCATATCTTTTACTTCCACTCTTAAGCGTGTAACACAGTTATCAACGGATACAACATTAGCCTCTCCGCCTAGACCTTCATAAATTTTTTCAGCCATTGCGGTGAATCTATTCCCTTTACCAGTAGCTGTTGCCGCTACCTCTTGTTCCATTACGCTTACGCCTTCTTCCATTTCTTCTCCTCGACCAGGAGTCATGAGGTTGAATTTTGTAATGATGAAACGGAATACGAAATAGTAAATTACCGCAAATACTAAGCCTTGTACCAGTAGCATTAATGGCATATTCGCGATTGGAATTTTTAAGCTTAATACAAAGTCGACTAATCCGGCACTGAATCCAAATCCTGCTGTCCAATGGAATAGAGCAGCAATCATTAAGGAAACGCCTGTAAGTATAGCATGCACTACATAAAGTGCTGGCGCTACGAACATGAAAGAAAATTCAAGCGGTTCTGTAACCCCTGTAAAAAATGATGCAAAGCCTGCAGCCATCATTAATGATGCTACTTGTTTTTTGTGCTTTGTTTTTGCGGTATGATACATTGCAAGAGCTGCTGCTGGAAGACCAAACATCATTACTGGGAAGAATCCAGCTTGGTACATACCTGTAATACCTTTTGTACCATTGGATGCCCAGAAGTTTTTAATATCATCGATTCCTGCAACATCAAACCAGAATACTGCGTTTAATGCATGGTGTAAGCCGATTGGAATCAATAAACGATTGAAGAATCCATATAAACCAGCACCGAATGCACCTAATTTACTCATTCCTTCTCCAAATGATACTAATGCCGTAAAAACAGGAGGCCATATAAAGAATAGTACAACGGAAACGATTATCATTGAGAACGCTGTCATTATTGGTACTAACCGTTTCCCACTAAAGAACGCTAGGAAATCCGGTAATTGTACTTTACTAAAACGGTTGTACATAATAGAAGCGATTATACCTGAAAGAATACCGATAAATGCATTATCAATTTTTCCAAAGGCTGGATCTACTTTACCAGCGTCAATATGTTTTAACATTGCTACAGCGTCTGTTGAAAGTAATGTTGTAACAACAAGGAACGCAACTAATCCGCTGATAGCAGCTGATCCGTCCCTTTGCTTAGCCATACCTAAGGCGACACCGACTGCAAATAGAATTGGTATGTGATCTAAAATCGAACCACCCGCTTTAAGTAAGAAAGCTGCTGCTGGACTTCCAGCACCCCAACCATCTGGATCAATCCAATGACCGATACCCATTAGAATCGCTGCAGCTGGTAAAACTGCTACCGGCAGCATTAACGAGCGGCCAATTCTTTGTAAATATTTCATTACCATTTTTGGTTTCCCCCTAAAAAGTTTTTTCTTCTCTTCTAAAAAACAAGCGAACTTATTTTATTGGGTTAAGAATGCTATACAAACCGATGTACAGGATCAAAAATAAATTAAAATAATATCTGAGACGTTAATAAACATTCAATTTGTAAGCGTATTCATCCCCCGCAGCAACACTCCCTTCAAATGTGTTATGGAGGCATTTTTTTACGAAATGATTGTAATCAACCACGGTCTCGCAAAAAAAAGCCTCTATTTGAAAAAGCAAAATGCTTTATTCAACCCATTGTTTTCTTAAGCGCTCTATGTGAAGGGTGATATATCCTAATTCATAATCAGGTAATTGGATATCATAATTGGAGGATAGCTCCTTAGCAACTTCCATTGCACATTGGTAGGATAACGAGAATTTCTTTTTGATCATATCGAGCATTTCATCGTCCATCGTGTGCGATTCTTCCTGATTAACCCTTGTTAAAGCAAATCTTAAATGAGTAATAAGGCGATGATAAGAGATATCATCTTCTTTTACCTTTATTTTTAAGAAAGTCATAATCGTTTCTACGATTTCTCTAATAATAGTGGTTTGGATGACCGTTTGCCGCATATCGCCTCCTTGAAGCTTCATGGTGTGAATATGGAGAGCGATATAGCCTGCCTCATCTTCGGGCATTTGGATATGATATGTTTCCTTAATATAATTTAATGCCCACAGACCAATTTCATATTCCTTTTTATATAAAATTTTGATTTCATGCAAGAGCTTGTTTTTCAATGCGATGCCTTCTGCTTCGCGCTCCATAGCATAGGAAAGATGATCTGTTAGTGCGATATGGATATGCTCATTTAACTTTGTTCCCAAATATTCTTCCGCATAGGAAATGATTTTTTCTGAGATGATAAAATGCTCTTCCGGAATTCGATTTAGCAGCTGCTGAAGCTTTTCATTTTCCTTCATAACGAAAAGCTTTTCTATTTTAGAGGTAATGACGATGTCATTTCGTTTCTTTCCAAAAGCTATTCCCGCTCCAACAGCAATTTTCTCCTGCGAGCCATCCAGCACAATGACAGCATTATTGTTCAGAACCTTCGTTATCTTCATCCGAATCCCCATCTCCTTGTTTTCACTACTGTAAACAGTGTATCATTTTCCGGATGCTGTTATCATAACTGTCTGCCCTTGAATGCCTTTTTTCTCCTCTGTGTAGGTGAACTGCTTATTCCCTTCCGTACTATTCGTAATAACAATAGGCGTGATGGTGCTTTTCGCATTTTTTCCGATAAAGTCCAAATCTACATCTATTAGTAGCTGGCCCATGGACACTTTATCTCCCTCTGAAACTTTAACGGTAAAGCCTTCCCCTTTTAAGGCAACCGTTTCTAAACCAATATGTATCAAAATTTCCGTTCCATCCTTTGCAAGAATTCCTATGGCATGTTTGGTTGGCGCAACCTGAATAACGCTTCCGTCAACAGGGGAATGGATTCCGCCATTTGAAGGTAAGACTGCAATTCCTTCTCCCATCATTTTTTGACTAAAAACCGGATCCGGAACCTCCTCAATCGGAAGAATCTCTCCATCCACCGGTGCATATATCTCTAATTTTGCTTTTTTAAACAGATTTGAAAGCATCTATAAAACTCCTTTTATAGCATTTTTTCAACAAAAAAAGGCATAGCGGTATCACGAAGGAATCAATATTGGACCTTCCCTTTACCACCATGCCTGATCGTATCAGTAACATGTGATGCAATATTATTTAAGTATTAGGTAAATATTATCATGACTTTATTTTGATTTCAAGGGAAAGCGCTAACATTTTTCTAGATGTGGTGACTGGCGCCACTTATTTCTCTTTTATTTTAGATATTCCATGAGCCAGCAGTCTCTAAGCTCGCCCTCATGCATTTCATGCTTTGGCAGGTGTTTTACTTTTTTCATTCCGCATTTTTCGTAGCAGGCGATGGCACGTTCATTCCAGCATTGCGGGTCCATAACAACTCTATCTGCTCCCTTTTCCTCCACAAGATATTCGATCATCGAATGGACGAGGAGCTTTCCGATTCCTTTGCCCCAATAATCGACTTCCCCGATGAACTGATCCGTTCCATAAATTACATCATTCAATCCTGCATACCCATACTCTTCTCTCTCCTCTGCTTCTATCGGATAAAACTGTATATATCCAATCTCTACTCCCTCGTATTCTACTAAACAACCAATTACTTCTTTATTTTTTCGATTATAAAAGTGATCCGTCACCAGCTCCCAATCATGTGGTTGATCCCTGCCCTCGTAGTATTCAAGAACACGCGGATCGGAAAGCCATTTCACTAGCTTTTCTTTATCTTCCTCTTCTAGCTTTCTAACCGTTAAAGAATCTTTTTGAAAAATCATTTGTGAGCTCCCTTCACACTTATGATATTGAAGTTCTCTAAATAAATGGAATCTCCTCCTTTTAAAATTTGGTTTAATCGGATCTATTCATTAATAAAAGGGTGACCCTTAAAAAGAGTCACCCGGTTTGATATACTTAATTTTTCCCTTTAATTCGTTTAACAGATAATCCCATTCCTTCGCTTCCTTGGAATTCATATTTTTCGCATAAGGATGTTCGCTCCCAATCATATAATAGAATCCAACATTTTTGCTTTTAGTAATTTTCTTTAAAAAAGGATGCTCCGTATAATAGCTTGATCTTTCTTGTTTTTCGGATAAACGGATTAGCGTTATTATATTAACTTCCTTTTTCAAATGTTTATCTTTATATGCAAAGAAAGTACAAGGCGGATTTCCTTCTTCATTTTTACACGTGGAATCCTGGATCACCAACTTATCGATCATATCTTTTGGCAGTTGAAGCTTATATCCAAGTTTACTTTGGAATGTTTCCACCTTTGGGATATCCACATCTTTAATGGACTCATTTGTGTTCCAAATTCCGATTGTTTTGCTGGACCCCGGGAAAATACCGTTAATGTACCATTGATTATCCTTTTTAAGCAAATGTAAAATAGCCTCGTCTATACCTACTTTTCCTGCTGACGTATACAAATCGAATTCCACTTTATAGTCGATGCTTTTATCCTTTTTCTCTATTTGGCTGACTCTGTAGGATTCCACCCACGGACTTGATACACCCGTAACCCAATGGCTTCTTTCTAAAGACTTTTTTGAGGCGGCCTTCTTTTTGTCAGTGAAAAGTGCATATTGAAGGGCACCATTCCGATCTTTAACTGCCTTTGCCCAAGTATTTGCTGATAACGCAGGCGTGGTTGGCACAACACCTTTCTCCAACATTTCTAATTGCTCTTCCATGGAGCTTTTTTGAACAACCTTATTCGTTACTTGTATCTTTGGCTGATTAGAAGATACTTGTGCAGTAGCCGAAAAGGAAGCCGTTGAAATTCCTAATACAAGTGCTGCAATTATCATAATGGTTTTTTTACTCATTCTCGTTTACCTCTCTGTGTATGTTTTTTTGACAAGGGCACTTGCCAATTCATATATATAAACGAGTGAGCTTTATTTTAGTAACACTCATTTAATAATATTTTTTCGTCTTTAAACGTGGATCATAAAGGAATAGCATTGATTGATCTCCACTCCTTTTTTCCAATACCAATTGTTCTCCTTGCCAAAAGACCGTGTGACTATTTCTAAAGTCTCGGATCTCTTTTCCCGTTTTCACATCCAATAGGCGAACATTAGGATTGAAGCTTTTGGTTTCCACAAAATAATCGACCGCAATATATTGTCCTGTTGAATCCAACGAAAGTTGCTCTACTACTATACTTCCCTCTTCTGGATTCAACTGACTGAACAGCCTGAATGACTTATCTTTTCGATTAAATTGAAGCAATGTAACTGCAGATTTTTCCGGTTCCTCTCTCATTTCCTGCAGGCAAAAGATAACTGTTCTTTCATCATGATCCATAAGGAGAGAGCTAATTCGAATATTCTTTGTCTGAATAAATTCCTTTGGTACATCCTTAAGTGAAAAAAGATTTTCTTTTGACTCACCATTTACATACTGAACGTTACCATCTATTTCTGTTAATTCCCTGTTAGCTATTTCTTTTACCTCTTTGATTAAATAATGATCTGCTTTTTTCATCAGCTTAAATTCATAGATGGATTTTTTATCATATGGATTAGCTGTATAGGTCCAATAAACCTCCGCTCGGACAATCGCTACATCTTTTTCCTTTTTCACATTCAAGATTTGAAAGCCTGTTTGATGCGGATTGGAGTAGGTTAGGAACTCAGGTGGGTGCTCCATCATACTTTTTGCATAATCGTCATCCCTTACAATGAGTGCCTGCAAATATCTTTCCACTGTGGCTTCCGGTGAAATTTCCTTTGCACTTAAGGAAACCTTCATTATTTTCAATGGTTGATTTTCTTCGTTTTTATACTTTTTTAGGACATATAAATCAAGTCCGCTCGTGCTCCAAATAGAGGATAAATATTCGTATTGCCCTTGTTTCTTTTCACGAGCAAGAAGATTCATGGTCACCTTCTTCTTCGTATCCATATTAAGATCCGATATCCATACATTTTTAACTTTGTCTGTTTTCTTCACATAGGAAATATAGCTACCATCTGGCGACACGGAAGGATTTTTGCCATCATCCACTATCTTTTCATTTCCGTTCGAGATATTTCTCACTATGATTTTTCCTTGACGCTCGAGGACGAGCTTCTGTTCCTTTTTTATAAAAGAAGGATGGTCACCAGTAACTACTATCTTTTCTGCGCCCGACTTAAGATCGATTTCCACTATTTTAAGTTCGTTCCTTTCTTTCCTCACAGCAAAAAAAGAACTATCTGTCTTCCATTCCGGATTACTATAGTTATAATTTGAAGAGCTTCTAATTACTGCTGTTTTCTTTCGAGACTTTAAGTCAAAAAGATATATTTCGCCTTTATGTGAAAAAAGGAAATGATCATCAAATTGACCTTGACTTAATGTATCCGCAGTCTCAGAAGTAATTTTTGCTAGTCCCCCATTTACATAACGATAGATCCCTTTCTTTTTAATAGAAACTAATAATTGCCCATTGTATTCAGCATAAGCTGTGATTTCCCCACTTCCTACGTCAAAAAAGGAAATAGAATTCATAATATTAAGAGCACTTGCTTTTGTTTTTGAAGTTTGGAAGCTATTGAATAACAACCCGAAGAGAAGGACAGCACAAGCAACACCTGTCAGCCACATTTTCTTCCATATTGAGGATTTTGGCTTTTTCACAAATTGTATCCGAAGCTGATGTTTGAATGAATCATCCACATATATTTGCTTTTTTAATTCATGCAGATGCTTCTCTATTTTTTCTGCATCCATTATGACTCCCCCAAGCATTTTTTCATTAATACACCGATTTTCTTCGTAATTCGGTGAGATTTTACGCGTAAAGTATCTTCTGCCCTTTCCAAGACCATCGACATTTCTTTAAATTTCAATCCGGCAAAATATCGTAAATTGGTAATCTCCAAGTCTTCCTTGGACAAATGATGGAGGCTTTTCTTCAAGCATTCCATTTCCCCCTCTTGATCAAAAGGGTCCTCGAATGGCAGCGGTTCGAAATAAAAGTCCATTTCATCTTTTACCAAAAAGCTCTTCTTTTTCCGGTAATAATCGTACACTGTATTGCGAGCAATCGTTAAAAGCCACGCCTTCAAATTAGATCTGTCTTTTAATGAAGAAAAATTTTCATAAGCCTTTCGAAACGTTTCACTTACAATATCCTCTGCGTCCCACCTATTGCCTGTTTTGACATAAACATATCGATATATATCATCAAAGTATTGGTCATACACACTAGTAAATTCAACAATCAAGATTTCTCCCCCCAAAAATGGCTATATAATATAACGATTAAAAACTAAAAACGTAACAGTATTTGAAGAAAATTTTTCAAAAAAATATTTTCTTACTTGTCTAATTATTTAGTATAGTATTGTTTGGGGGGATTGTAGATGGCTTTGGAAATGAGAAATCAATGCGAAAGATGCAATACACCGCTGTTGGACGAGGGAGATGCCTATATCTGCAGCTATGAATGCACTTTTTGCCGGGAATGTGAGCAACAGATGGGATCCATTTGTCCGAATTGCGGAGGCGAACTCGTCAAAAGACCTAAAAGAACCATTAAGAGTTAAGGAGTAAACAATGAAAGATTTACATAAATTAGCTATCGAAATTGCAGAAGTATACGGAAGAAAGGAAAAAGTCCATTCCGTTATGTTGGCAGGCTCGGTTTCTCGTGGCCTTTGTGATGAATTCTCGGATATAGAGCTTTATGTCCTATGGGATCATGCTCCATCTGATGAAGATCGAAAAGACGCCATGCATCAATTGGATGGAACATTAATATCCTTTTTCGATTACGAAGATGAAGAGTGGTCGGAGGCTTATAGTGTTCAAGGTGTAAAAATCGAAGTGAGCAATTTTCTAGTCTCTACTATTGAAAAGGTAATTGATGATATAACCATAAAAATGGAGATGGATATCGACAAACAAGCTATCGTCGCTTCTGTTCATGATGGCATCCCATTATACGGGAAGGAAAAAATAATAGAATGGAAAGATCAGGTCAAAACGTATCCTGAAGAATTGAGGAGGAATATGATTGAAGCTCAGCTTTTTTTCAGTAGCAGATGGTCGGCTCGAGAGGCTTTTATCCACAGAGGTGATTTCTTTATTTACCAAAAGGTTGCTTCTGACGTAATGGATAAAGTTTTATTTATCCTTCACGGCTTAAACGGTATGTATGTAGTACATCCGGCGTTTAAATGGCTTTCCTATACCATTTCCAAAATGGGCAGAAAACCGGAGGATTTGGAAAATCGTATAAAACAAATTATTCATTCCCCATCCATTCAAAGCATGAGGGATCTGGAACGATTACTTTCCGAAACAATGGATTTAGTGGAGACGTACATGCCTTCCATTGAAACACATGGTTTTAGGAAGCAAATAACGGGTTCTCGTTCTATTAAGTAGAAATAGTTGGCTGAACTCCACACTCGTATTTTTCAGCGTAGAGTTCGGCCACTATTCATTTTGACCCTATACATTTTTTTATATCTAAAATCGCCTGGAGATGCATTCCTTCATGAAAAATAGTTCTAATTAACACCTGCTCAATCGTATGCATTCCCATTTCCGTTGGAGCAAATTCCACTTCTAGCTTATCTCCGTAAACTTCTCTAATTCGCGATGGCTGCTCTTTTAAAAGTCCCTTTAGTTCTTCCAATGTTGGTGTCTCGTCAGTAAAATCAGCAGGGGACGTTCCAAACCCAAACCAAGCTCTAAAATGCTCCGGCACGTTCGAATTATCTTTTGTAATAGCCCTTATCCAATCAAACTGATCAAGATACATATGACCTAGATTCCAGCGAATATTGTTGTTAAACCCTTTCGGAACAATTTCCGCTTCTTCTCGTGTAATAGTACTCACCACATCTAACACATAGCTACGATACGTTTCCAACTGATTAAATAAAATCTCATGTCGTTTTTCCATCGAAAATCTCCTTAAATATATTTAACAAGTTATTCGACGGAAATATACCTTTCTCCTTTTTTTAAAGGATTGCAGTTTAGTAATAATGGATGGTTACAGCTGTTTTTCACCTATATGCATTCGTTGTAACGCTATTGCACCAGGTGGAGTTGAAACAAATATCGGCGCTTCTATGAAAAGCATAAATGAATTCGGGTTTGGTCGCACAAAGGCAGTACAAGGTGTTATGCCGCGATTAGGAAAACCAGAAGAAATCGCACAAGTTGCCCTATTCCTAGCTTCCGATGAATCCAGCTTCGTCAACGGTGCCATCCTAGTAGCGGACGCTGGTTGGACGGCACCGTTTTAATTAAATATGGGATTGTGGGTCTTTGTGAGTGGTGTCAGGCATGGTAAGTGGACAATCTGCCCGAAGCATCTACTAAACTAGTAGACCAAATCACATGTGTGATTTGGTCTTTTTATTTATAAATTTCGTGGACACCTGTTCCGTTATCTGTGACAAAATGGGGGATTTCGGTATGTTGGTGGACGGAGGTTCCGTTGATATGAACAAAACTGTCAAGGCCCGAGCGATTTTTTCTGTTTTTGGGCAACCTTAATACAGAAGCTAGTGTTGCTTCTTTTTTGATGGTTAACCAATTTGGTTAGATTATGTCCTTTTCATCCTAGAGACCACTCCTCAAGTTAGTTATAGGTTGTCAAGCGGTTTCCTTGACGAGCTATAACTAACTTGAGATCCTGTTTCGGGATGAGAAGGAAGATTAAAAACACGGCACGAAGGCAAAATCTTTTAGACACCGGTTGGCAGTCTGATATACGTGGGTTCTCACATTTTATCTTTCCGTGGCGAGGACTTGTCACGAACTATTTACGTGCGTTCACTAGTAAAAGCTAGCACAAACGGAATTCGTGGATTTTCCTCTACGGTTTTTTACTTTGCCTCCGAGCCCTATTTTTACTCCATTTTTTATATTCTTATAAATCCGTTACTTGGCGTTATATCCTTTAAACTACTACTCTTATTTAACGTTGAAACATCACTGCTTTACAGGTAATTCTTCCACTTCCTGCGCGATAGCCCAAATAAACCCTGCTAATTCCCGAGCTACAGCTGTTATTGCCGTATTGCTTGATTTACCACGTGATAACAATCGAAAGTATTTTTTATGCAGTCTCTGTTGGGCTTTCCAAGAAATAGCCTGAACAGACCCTGGTTGTCCATCTTGTCTTCTTTTTAATCTTTCTCGAACAGCTGGTTGATACCGATAACTCCAAGCTGATTCAATCAGCACTTTTCGGGCATGTGTGTTTCCTGTTTTGGTGATTTTTCCTTGTTTTCTAAGGGCTCCGCTAGAACTTTCACTCGGTACTAGCCCTAGATAGGCCATTAATTGGTTCGGTGTACGAAACCGTTTAAACGATCCTATTTCGGCAACTAAACTTGTGGCGGAAATCACAGCTACACCACGTAAACATTGGAGAGCTTGAATCATTGGGGCATGCACTCCATCAGCTGCCTTTTCTTGTATTTCTTCTTCTAAACGCTTTACACGTTGTTCTATTTCTTGAAGGTTCTGTAAATACTCTTGGAAAGCGACTCGTAAAGGAGAATATTTAAATTTTAATGTGTAGATCCACTCCCGATATTTAGAGGACCAATTCCTTCCTGTTTTTTCTGGAGGACGGATATCATATCGTAAGAGTAGCTTTGTGATTCGATGCTTTACACGTAACTCATCCTCTTTTGCATCTTCTCTAGCTCTTACCAGATCTCGTAACGCTTCATCTTCTTCTGTAAGTACATATACCGAAGTTAATTCTCCGGCTCGAAATAACTGGGCTAGGCGAATGGCATCTCTTTTGTCTGTTTTTACTCGATCACCTGGCTTTTGTGGAGTTAAACCCGGTGCGATTACATCACACTCAATCCCTAAACTCAAAAATAATCGGTATAATTGATATCCTGTTGGACCAGCTTCATAACACATTTTAAGATCTTCAGGATTTCCTAGCTTTTTCACTAATTTTCTAATTGCCTCTGGCGAATTGGGGATCATTCCATAGTATCTCGGCTCTCCTCGACCTTCATCTGCGATTGCCACTGCAATTTTTTCTTTTGATACGTCTAAACCTACATATTTTGTGTTATCCTTCATAGTAAGGCTCCTTTCGTAATGTAGCTCTGAATTGGTTTTTGTTTTTGCATTAAACATTCTAACCAAGTTAACCTACGAATTTACGATTAAGGAGCCAGTTTTGTTCATGATAACTATTTCCTTGAAAAGCAGTGATTTATATGTATTTTTTCACAAATAGCGTACCCTGTGTCCTCAAAATCCTAAAATTTGGTCAATCTATTAAGAATAGCGGATTCTGTGTCCACTTAAAATAATAGACTAGCTTTTTAAAGTGATCCACTCGCTTTCCAACATCATATATCCTTTTCTACAATGCATCAGAACTTCCTAACCTAATATAAATCCCTCTTATTAAATATCGCCCCAACTCCAAAAGGAATTTATTGATTCTATGAAGAATACATAAATATCAATCCATTTCAAGGAGTTGGTAAAATGGGATACGTTTTTCTAGCCCTAATTATTATTGTAATTGGTTTCACTTTGTTTAAAATGATCAAAAAGAAAAGCCTGCCATCCAACCAATACACACCGTATGACGATATAATGTTTGGAAAAAAGTTTGAAGCAACTCAAAACGAAACAGTACAAGATACGAAACACACTCCAGAGTATCAGGAAAGTGAAAAGTAAAAATACTATTCAAAAAGCCAAAAATAGAGGAGAATTTCACATGAACAACCTTACAAAAATGAAAATATTAAAACCGGCACATGAAGTATTCGAAGCGTTCGTCGATCCTACTAAAATCGGAAACTTTTGGTTTTCCTCCAGTTCTGAGAGATGGGAGGAAGGAAAAACGATTACCTTAAAATATGAAGAGTACAACGCAATACTAGAGATTAAGATAGCCAAAATCGAACAAGATAAAAGGATTGTATTCTTGTGGGGTCCAAATGATGCAGAAAACAAGGTTACCATTTCCTTAAAAGAAGTGGACCCTTCAACGACTATTATCGAGGTAAACGAGGATGGATTTAAGGAAAATGATCCGGAATTAGTTTTTAAATTGATAGACAATAAAGAAGGTTGGGTGTTTATGCTGACTTGTTTAAAAGGTTACTTGGAGTTTGGCGTAAACCAATTAAGAGGCGGATTGGTGAAAGGTTGAGCAGTTACAATTAAAAATTGCAAAATGAAAGGATAAATGTAGATAGGATAAAGCTTATCTACATTTATCCTTTATGTGCACTTAGAGGTTCTACCATACCTCTTTAGCATAAAGAAATAGCCAAACTCTTTTATAATGGAACGCCCGGTGGAGGAAAATTATGTGAATTAGAAATAATCGAAGTTGTTGTATTCGGATCCATATGAGTTAAATAATACGGGCTATAGTAATGGTATGGCTTTAGATGTACATATGGGAAATAGTGATGGGGAACATAGACCATTTGGGGAGTATTATAAAACGGACGCAGCATTATTTCATCCCTTTTCAGATATAAGTTGTTTAAATCAGATTATACGTATACATTGTCTTAAGTGAGGGCTAAAGCCTTTTTATAGTTATAGGTTTGAATAAAAATCTGCTTCAAGTATTAATAGCGATACTCGAAGAAGGATTATCGCTTTTTTTGTTGAAGTTTTAAACTAAAGAACCGACAGTTAATAGAAATAGGACAGCTGAAAGTATATTAATAGAAAATAAAAAAGTGGCTAAAATGGAGGTGTTAATTATGAATGTAAACTCTGAATGCTTAGGTTGTAAACTATCAAATCAACTTTTACCAGTAAATGTTGTATATGAGAACGAGTATGTTTGTTGCTTTCTCGACAAAGAACCTTTTAACGAAGGGCATACTCTTATTCTTCCAAAAAAACATTTTGTAGATATTGAAGAATTAGATATTGAAACTGCAAATGAAATTATGAAAGCATCAATAGTAATTTCAAAGGCATTAAAAAAATTATATAATCCTGATGGTATCACGATTTGTCAAAACGGAGGTGTATTTAACGATTTAACGCATTATCATATGCACATTATACCAAGATTTAAAAGACAGCGTTTTTATGCTTACTACGAGATACAAAAAGATAACAGCAAAGAAAAAGCAAAATTTCCAGAAACAAAATCCAAATTGAAGACCTTGATTGAAGAGTTATCTTGAACTAACTGGTTATTCCTGTATATCTGAACAAATATACTTATACATTAAGGTACATAAGTTGGAACATAACTAATCTGCTTCTAATAGTTATTTTATAAGTATGCTCTAGAAGAATCTTCTTCCCTAATAATCTTCCCTTTTGTGCAGAATTATTGGGTGTAAAAACAAAAAAGTACATCACTATTTGTAAGTGATGTACTAATAATATATGACACAAATGGCAAGGTACTATCATTAAATTCCTTGCTATTTTTACGCTGCGACCTTTTTTGCATTTTTAATTAAATTGGCTTGAACCAATCTCTTTCTGGCAACAATCCCTATCCAGCTGGCTAAAAATGCTTTAATTAGCCCAACTACAATAAATGGAGTAACTCCGCCAGCAAAAGCCTGATTCCATGATAGATTTGCTACATATTTTAATTGAATCATACCTATTAATAAGGTAATAATCATTCCGACAGTGTTTGCAACCATTGCCATCGGGATATTGAATTTTGTTTTTTCTAAAATAATGCCTGTAAAGAAGGCAGCTACAATAAAACCAAATATGTATCCACCAGTTGGTCCGACTAATATATGTGCTCCACCTGAAAAGCCTGCAAACACCGGCAACCCAACAGCTCCTAGGATAGTGTAGCAAATCATAGAGATTGCCCCAAGTCTGCTTCCTATGATCGTAGCCGTTAAACCAACCGCTAATGTTTGCCCGCTAATTGGTACAAGCGGCAATGGTATTTCCACCTGAGCCAAGATTCCTGTTAATGCTGCAAAAATAGCACAAATGATAATTGCTCTGAGTTTCGTTTGTTGATTGTTCACTAATTACACCCCTTATGTTAACCTTAACAATAAATAGGTTAACATAAATTGAGTAAATGTAAAGAATTAATTTTTTCGTATAGATTTATTGTTTTACCTCAGGGCATCTTTTCGCACGAAAGTTATTATTTCGTCTATAAAACCAACAAAGTTTAAGAAATGAGACTTAACTTATTTCATAAAATACCCACGGTGATATTTCCCCACCCATCTTATTATAGAGAGACTGGGCAACTAAATTATCCTTTGCCGTTTCCCAGGTCATAGAGCAGAAGCCATTGTCACGTATGTATTGCAAGCAAGTTTGAAACAGCTTTTCTCCCACTTGTTTTCCTCTAATTTCTGTTTTTACAAATAAATCATTCAGGACAGCTGCCCTTTTTACTCGTAACGTACTAAAAGTAAAATACAAAGTTGCAAAACCTACTAAAACACCATCGAGTTCCGCCACAAACTGCAGACCGCTGGCAGGTTGGTCGATTAGATGCTCTATTAAGCCTTTTAATTCTGCTTCATCCGGCTTTGACTGCTTATAAAAGTCCACAATATATTCCAACATTAATTCGTAAAGTTCATTAATGTCTTGGCGAGTTGCTTGTCTAATCAATACTTCTTCCCCCACGTTCTTTTCCCCCTTAAAAATCAATCATTGCTCCGCGTTCATCAAAGACTGCAGTTGGATTCCAGGCAACCTCCCAAAGATTATTCTCTGGATCGGCAAAATAGGCTGTTCTGCCACCCCAAAAAGCATCACTCGGTTCCCGTAGAATCTTCCCGTCAAGCTTGCTAATATGTTCTATCACTTCATCTACCTGTTCTGGCTTATCCACATTAATAGCTAACGTAACACGTGAATATGCTTGTGTAGTTGAAATATCAATACCTGCATCTTTCGCTAGCTCTTTGATGGGGAATAGGGAAAGAAGAACTCCTGTAGTTTTAAATACAGCGTATTCATCTGAACTAACACTAGTTTCTTCCCAGCCTAGGTTCTTATAAAAAGACCGCAAGATCGGCAAATTAATGGCTCCAATTGTTATTAAGCTGACTCGTTGTGGAATCATTAACCATCCTCCTCAAAAGTTTATTTTCAAATATTATAAGAATGTACAACTATTTTATTTCAATCTTTCCCCAACGCTCGCCAAACCGCCCAGCTTTGATGCTCATGAACGAGCTTTTCCATTGCTATTTCTATATCAACCATTTCATATACATGGTCCTCTTCAATTGGCTCCATTACCTTTTCTCCTAGCTGACAAGCATAGAAATGTCCGATGTTCCGATAATACCCCTTATAATACTGGGAATAGTAATATTGCTGGGCTTCTCCAATGAAATCCCCAATCCTCACATCAAAACCCAACTCTTCCAACACTTCTCTTTTCAGACAATCGTTATCACTTTCCTTCCCTTCTATTCCTCCACCAGGAAGAAAATAGCGTCCCTTAATATTCACAATGCCTACCTTTGACTTATTTTCATAAAAAATAACTCCGTAACAGCCTTTTCTTGGCTCATATTCCATTGCTTCTATTTTCTCTCCAAACGTCAGTACTTCCAACATTTCCTAACCACCCTACAAAATACAATTAAGTACCTAAAAACTCCGTCGGCAATTCCTTCTCCACCAGATTTTCTTCCATGGTCACCTGGTAGGCCTTCGCATTCTGTCTGGAACTGACCACATTTACCATTTCTTGTTCTATAAAATGAATTGCCACTCCATCGTCCGCTGCAAGTCCTGGCTTGATTTGGTTTGTTATGATCATTTTATGATATGCAGGCCTTCTATCCAGTTCGGCATCGTAATGTGGACAATTGCTTCCTTTTAAGAATCCAAGCGCCTTAATAGGCTCCAGCTCATCACCAAAGGAATCCGTCACTCCATCCTCAAACCAGCAGATAGAACCCGCACTAATTCCCGCCAGCACAATTCCTTGATCCCATGCTTTTTTCAAAATATGATCCAATCCCCATTCCTTCCACAGTATTAATAAATTCTTAGTATTACCACCACCGACATAGATGATATCCTTTGTTAAAATATAATCCTCCAGATCCCTTGTTGGCGGCTTAAACAAAGAAAGATGAGATGGATTGCAATTATGCTGCTGAAAGGCTTCATAAAACCTAGTAATATAATTGTCCGCATCCCCGCTTGCAGTTGGCAAAAAGCAAATAGCTGGTGTACGCTTACTAGATTGCTTCAAAATATACAAATCCAAGAGTGGATTTTCCGGTTCCATCGAGAACCCGCCACCACCAAGCCCGATGATTTGTCTCATATAAGTATTCCCTCTTTTTCAATAATACCTCTTATTTCCATAAGATCATCTATGACCGTATCTGCAAAGGAAAGTTCGTCTTCCTTAGCAAAATCAAAACGGCAGCCAATCGCATGCAAACCATTTGCTTTTGCTGCTTTTATATCCGATAGACGATCACCCACGACGGCACCTCTTTGAATCTTATATTTTTTCATGACGAGATGAACAAGATCCGTTTTATCCCTTGATTCTATTTGCTGGATACTAAAAACCTCCTTCACCCAGTTGTCCAGGCTATAGTGCTTCATAATTGCCTCCAAATAGTTTGGCAAACCATTGCTGGCAATGTAGATCGGGATGTTTCTATTTTTTAAATATGTAAATAGCTCCTCGACATGGGGATATAAATCTCCAACACCATTTTGTATAGTATAAATTAATTGGTCGTGAAAAAATTCATTAGCTTTAGAACGAACTTCCATTGAATGATCCGGCAATAACGTCTCCCAAACGACCGACAATGGGACTCCCATAATATCACGGTATTTTTTGATAGGCGTTTCTTTTTCCCACAAGCCTTTTTTTCTTAAGTCTGCAAATGTCTCTTCCAGACTTATTTCTAGTATTTTATCCGTCTGAAATAATGTTCCATCCATATCAAAAATTATTGAATAAGTCATAGTAAAACCTCTTTTATTGTGTAATATGTGTTATGTTGATTTTTTCCCAAATAGATTTCCAGTTCTTATTTACGATTCTCTCTTCGTATATCGCTGCCCTCTCCGTTGTTTCCTTAAAATATGGAGTTGGTCTCACTTCCATATGAAGAACGTCCTTGATTCCACAAGGTGCCGTCAAAATAAGATTGTCTTGCTCATCTAATTTCACTCCCAAAGCCGTAGCAGTTTCAGGGAATTTTGATATTGCATCAATAGATGAGGTATAAGGAGGAATGTTATTTTTGACATGCATTCTTGCTTCATTTTTCACCGACCATGGAAGTGTTGGGTGCAAACTTTTCAATTTTTCTTCCAATCTCTTTTCCTCTGCTTCGTCTGTGTTTGTCTCATCGAAATAGATAACATCAATATCAGGTATCGGTGTTCTTACGTCAAAACCATGAAGTGTATCCCATATTTTCGATCGCACAAAGCCAGCACAGACCCACCAATCCGGGAGATTCAGCTTCTTAGCCGTTCGCAAAATCTCCATCATCCAATCATCCTCCCTCACCAGTTGGAGAATATCCTCTTCCGTTCCAATGGTTTCCTGCACTAAGGGTGTCTGGCACCTTGCCTTGATTAACATGAAATGAGGATTTTTCATTAGTTTTTCGTACGATTCAGGCTCCTTCTTTTCTAAAGATCGTATTGGTTGAGGCTCTATCAATTTCTCAATTGTAAAAAAGCGCAATGTTTCTTCTAATATGCTATGGAGGGGACGCCGATAGAACGGAACTTCAATATATCTCCCCTGCCTCTTCCATTTATCAATAATCAGCTCCGTTGCAAAATAATCTTTGCTTTGCGACATACCAATATCCATGAATGGATGGTGAACCGAATATAAGAAAACCCCTTGAGGTTTCAAAACTCTTTGAAATTCATGAAAAACTGATTCCCAATCCTCTACATAATGAAGAACGAGCGAGCTTACAATGATATCAAACGAATGATCCTTAAAAGGGAGCTTCTCAGAAAGGTCTAGACAATAAACTTCCGCCTTTTCCCCAATTCTTCGCTTTGTTGCCGCGACCATCTCAGGACTTAAATCTATCGCAGTAACTATTGCACCACGTTGAAGTAATTGTTCCGTATACCACCCAGCTGCGCAGCCAGCATCTAATACCGATTTTCCCGTTAAGTCTAGAGGAAGCTCTTTCATCATCGCTGGCCTTTCATATAAAGTATTGTAATAAGCCTCCTTATCCACTCTATTTTCATAATCTGACGCCAATTGATTATAGGTATCCTTTACACTCATCCTTCATCCTTCTTTCATCCTAGCTCTCTAGTTTTTTCACAAACAGCACTCTGCTTCCTCCGCGACCATCATAATCCGTATGAACTGGGACCCCGTCCTGCAAAGCATCCCCTTCCTCCATAACAAAGCCCATTCTCGTATGATAAGCAATGGAAGTTTTATTGACTGGGGAGGTAACACAACGAACCGTATCACAGCCCAACTGCTTCCCTATTTCAAAAAATCTCTCATAAAGCTCCCTTGCCACACCAGCCTTTCTATATTCGGGATGAACCCCAACGAAATGAATATAGGCTTCCTTAGAATAAGTTTGTGACTGGAAGCCTACTAGAAATCCAACAATATCTCCATCTTCTACTACAACAAAACTGGTTTGCTGAAAATGCACAAAAAATAATTTAGGTAGCATGTCAGACATACGCCTGCCACCCCACCACATATCTACCACAGAAATAATTTTTTTATAGTCAGACGATTGAATGTTTCTAATCAATATTGAGTCCCCCGCTATTTACTAAATCTATTACTAAAAGATTCTGTAAAAAGAAAGAATCTCCTCCTATATGTCCACATGAAAAAATAATTGACATTTACCCATGCCATCTCCATAATTGTCTTAGCAACTAAGATAATTAGTGACTAAGTCAATTCTATCTCCTTGAGGGACGTGATTCCATGACAGATGAAAAAGAGCATACATATGAATTGGTGCCTTCACTTAATCAGGAATTGAGAAAGTTCAGCACCTTAAATCTATTTATTATGGAAGCTATTGCCGGAAAGCTACGATTAAATGCCACCGATTTAAAGTGTCGTGACTTGTTGAATTACACGGGGCCAATTACCGCAGGGAAACTGGCCAAATTAACAAATTTAACGACTGGAGCAATTACTGGAGTGATCGATCGCTTAGAAAAGGAAGAGCTGGTGGAACGAGTTCACGATCCTGAAGATCGCAGACGAGTAATCATTCAGCCCCTTACACATCGTGCTCCTGAAATCCGGAATTTGTTTAAACCGTTAAACGAATCTCTTTCCGAATTATTTAAGAAATATAATGATGAAGAATTGCATTTATTACTAGATATGTTAGTGGAGCTTAATGCTCTTTACCCTAAAGAATTAATGAAAGTATCAAAGAAAGATTAAAAGGGGGATTTTTATGGTATCAAATGAAAGTAAAGTTGGCTTTGTAGTCACGGGCCTGCTTTTAGGAATATTAATGGGAGCTATGGATAATACGATTGTTGCCGCTTCTATGCCAACCATAGTTGGTCAACTCGGAGGTCTAGATCAGTTTATCTGGGTTACCTCTGCTTATCTTGTTGCAACGATGGCAAGTATGCCGATTTTCGGGAAATTATCCGATATGTATGGCCGCAAACGATTTTTCATTTTTGGTCTGATCATTTTCCTTATTGGATCAGCCCTTTGCGGAACAGCACAAAGCATTATTCAGTTAAGTATTTACCGTGCCATTCAAGGAATTGGCGGGGGCTCTTTAATGCCAATTGCATTTACGATTATTTTCGATATTTTCCCGCCAGAAAAGCGTGGAAAAATGACTGGGTTATTCGGTGCAGTGTTTGGTTTATCCAGTGTTGTAGGTCCATTATTAGGAGCATTTATTACAGATCATATTGGTTGGCGCTGGATCTTTTATATCAACTTACCTCTAGGGGTAATTTCGTTATTTTTCATTATTCCGTTCTATAAAGAAAATCTACAGCTTAAGAAGCTTAAAATCGATTGGCTTGGTGCAATAACACTTATTGGAGCTGTAGTCAGCTTAATGTTTGCACTTGAGCTAGGCGGTAAGCAGTATGCTTGGAGTTCTACTCTGATTATTTCACTTTTTGCTATTTTCGCTGTACTATTTGTGATTTTTATTTTTGTGGAAAGAATAGTGGCAGAACCAATTATTTCTTTTAGCCTATTTAAAAGTCAATTATTTGCTGCAACACAAGGAGTTGCCTTTTTCTATGGAGCAGCATTTATCATCACAACGGTATTGATTCCATTATTTGTTCAATCCGTTTACGGTGGTACGGCTACGAACTCCGGGGTTATTTTGATTCCAATGATGATTGGATCCGTTATAGGAAGCCAACTTGGCGGTCAATCGGTTAGACGCTTTAGCTATCGTGGAATTATGATTGTTTCTGTTATTTTCTTTTTTGCCGGGATGCTGCTTCTTAGCACCATTGATACAGATACTCCGCGATACCTGCTTACCATTTTCATGATTATTACCGGTCTTGGAATGGGATTTAATTTTTCCTTATTAGGTATGGCAACACAGCATAATATTGAACCGCAAAGACGCGGAATCGCAACATCTACGAATAACTTTTTCAGAACTTTGGGTATGACCCTTGGTGTTACGATCTTAGGATCCATACAAAATAATCTTTTAAACAGCCAATTAAAGGATGCATTTGGTCAAATGAAGGGATTTGCTGGTAAGATGGATTCTCGTGCCTTGCTCTCAGCAGATGCGCGCGCCAAAATTCCGCCGGAAATTCTGCATAAGATTACTGGTGCGATGGCTCATTCCGTTTCTACTACCTTTGCATGGGCGTTGATTCCAATTGGATTAGGATTTATTGCGATTATTTTAATGGGAAAAGAAAGATTAATGATCCCTGCAAAAGGGAATAAATAAGTTTCATGAAAAAAGACAAAACGCTTTTGGTTTTGTCTTTCTTCATTTTTAGTTACGGTGGAGTGAAGTTTTTCTGCGACACATGTATTGATTCTCAAGCACAATGCAATTAAAAAAGGTGCCTGGCACTCCCTACAAACTACATAGATATTAATTTTAATCGTGTGGCTGCCGCTTTGACTTTGTCTACAATTTTTTCTTCGTTATGATCAACGATGAAATGATATTTTTCTTTTTCCCGATTAATGAAATCTAAAACGCTATGCGGCATATTTTGTACACATAGAATCACGATATCACTTACCTCCATCATATTTTTCACATGGAGCGGAGATTTTTCATATGGGTCTATCCAGCTAGCGTTAATGCCATGCTTGTGGAGACGATTTTTATAACGAACGCCATTTAATGAGGTAACGATTAAGACACTGAAATCACCAATGTATTCAAAGGTCTTCTTTTCCTTTGTCTTCCCGGTGCGTTTATTCTTTGCCAATGCCCCAGCTTCTTCCTTAGAGTCTTCCAGCATTAGCTTTTCCGAGGAATAATACCAATAGATGTCGACGACTCCCTCACTATTTTGGAAAGCTGCCGCCGGAGTATTCTCATATAATGTGTGGCCAGGATGATAGCTAATTTTATATTCATTCAAATCCAAATCAACAAATACATATTCGTCATTGTCCGATTTCTTAATATAACCAAATAGATTAACAGTGACTTTACTGTAATCCAGCTCGTGCTTTTTCCGGTAAAAATGAGTCTTCAACATGGATTTATATTTTCGGGTCAGTTTTTCAGATAGATGATATTGATAAAGATTCTCTAAAGAAAGGTTTTCATATAAAGTCTGTAATAGAAATTCAGAATCCAGTTCTTTATATTTTTCAATTTGCTTCTGGAGATCTTGAATTATATGGGTTTTCTTAGCAGCTGTCCGAAGGCTTGTGGCTCTTTCCTCCTCCAACTGTTGGATTTTATTGCGCAGAATAGTGATGGTGCTTGTCTGATCACGCTTTATTTTATTATGAAGTGCCTTATTTATTTCTCGATATTTCTTTAATTCCTCCACTGTGTTGTGGTAAAGCTTCTTAAGGCTAGTATAATTTTCATCTACTTCGGTAAGTATCTGTCGTTGATTCAACAAAGTTTCCTGTAATACCTTTTTCTCTTCTGTCCAATTTCCAAACTCCGTCTTCCACTCTTCCATCGTTTTTTTAGTCTTATACAAGTTTTTTCGGAGCCTTTTATTTTCCGCTGACAATGTATGTATTTTCTTGTCCTTCTGTTTTTCTCTCTTTTTTAATAAGTCTAAGCTTTGAATTGCTTTTAAGAAATCGGACTTTGCCTTTTTATATAGCTTTTTGTATTTGTCCATGGATGGACTTTCTTTTTCCTTAACATTAATAGTAGATTTAGAGGGACGCTTTTTTATATTTTCTAATAGCTGCATTTTCCGTTCTTCCTGCTGCTGCTTGGTCGTCTTCCGATTCTTCTTTTGCTTTTGCTGCCATGCATTCAATCGATTCACCCCCTATTTATTCAAAAACTATTTTGTAAGATATAAATCCTTTTAAAAAGTTCCTTATCAGCATCATGTCTAAAGTCTCATTACCATTTTACTATATATTTTTAAAAATTTCGACAACTATAAGCAACAGAAAAAAAGAAGCTCTGATAAAACTAACGGGCAGGTCGCGGGGGACAAAACACCAATACACATACTAATTCACACCTTATTTAGCAATCAATATGTAAGTAAATCCACATCAGAAACACACAGTAAAAAGCTTACTGTGATCTTCTATGTTTGCTTAAAAGGTAATAAGGAGGAAATAAAAAAATGTGGTAATATAAATAAGTGTTTCATGACGTATTAATTTTGGGAAAGAGTGAAAGTAATGAAAATAGGTTTTTTTGATTCTGGAATAGGTGGAATGACCGTACTTCATCAAGCATTGAGGTTTTTACCGAATGAAGATTATATATTTTATGCGGATACCTTACACGTTCCATATGGTGAAAAACCAAAAGAAGAAGTAAGGGAGTATATACTTAGTGCAGTGGACTTTATGGCTAATCAAGGAATCAAAGCATTAGTTATTGCTTGTAATACTGCAACCAGCATTGCAGTGGATGTCCTTCGCCAAAAATATAATTTTCCTATTTTGGGTATTGAACCAGCGGTAAAACCTGCTGTTCAAAGTTGTGAGGGAAAACGAAAAAAGGTATTAGTGTTGGCAACTAATTTAACTCTTAAAGAGGAAAAGTTTCATAACCTCGTAAAAAGCATAGACCATCATGATCTTGTTGAAAGTTTGGCTCTCCCTGGTCTTGTAGAATTTGCTGAGAACTTTGAATTTAAAAAAGAGATAGTTGTACCATATCTAAGAGAAAAACTTTCTTCGTTTGATTTAAAACAATACGGAACGATAGTTCTTGGATGTACACATTTCCCATATTTCGAGGATAGTATAAAGGAAGTATTTCCTGAAGAGGTGGACATTATTTCTGGAAGTATTGGAACTGCAAAAAATTTAAAAAGAATTCTCGAAGAAAGTAATCAAACGAACAATGGAAAAGGAGATATTATATTTTTTAAATCTGGTCATAAAGTTGAAGATAGTGAAACATTAGCAAATTATTATAAGTTGTTGGCAATGTTAGACAGGTAAGTTCTTTAACAACAGGTGTGTAAATTTAAAGTAATGTAAAACAATAGAGCGTTGAGAAACCCCATGCTCTATTGTTTATTTATCCCTTTTTGGCTTCGAAAACCGCATCACAAATTACCGTTTTCCGCCTTGTGTATTCGCACATATTTTACTGATAATCCACCTGTTTAAACAGTAGAAAATAGCTATATATCAACAAATATAAGGAGTCCATTCATCGTGAATGAGGATCCCGATTCGTGTTATTTATTTTGGCACCTCTGAACCGAACCCATTACGATAAAAACGAAGCTTCTTAATCAGTCAAACCAACATATTGAATATTTAAATTAGACTCATCTACAATATTTACATCATGCGGTATTTTTATATATAAGAGGCGTTGCCCCAGATAGCTTTGGGGAGATTGATCTGCCCATTTCTCTCCATTAAACTGTGTAATGGTAAATTCATTCTTGGATTTGGAGAAAGAGAATTTAAGCGAATTTGGCTCGATTAGTGTGAGAGTATTTCCTGCCAAATCCAATTGAACAGGCTTCAATTTCGAGGTTATCTCTTCTGTGCCAACCCCAACAGGCGTTTGATAGAAAACCGCTTCTACTTTACCGTCATTTTCCAGTTTTCTATCTATTACTATTAAGCCTCCTTGATTTGCCTCCCTTGCTACTTTCAAATGTAATTTATTATCGCTATATGGAAATTCCCATTTTTTTGCGATGAATTTATTTTCACTTTTTGTAAGATTCCCATGAATGGCATTCGTAAACAGCCTTTGTGACATCATATCCATCTCTCTAGGGGATAAGGATTTACCATTAGTTTTATCCACAAGAAAGATTTCATTGAAAACCACAGAAATCACTAGGATGACAACGTATCCGATAAACGTCCATTTTACTTTGTTGCTGTTAAAAGATTTCCCTCTTTTCCTCATAAAAAATACAGTTATACCCAGTATGAATAAAATAACAATAATAATTGGCAAAAATGCTGCTGCTATTATCAATTCCTTACCTCCATTCTATTAGAAATTGCTCCTGCACATGCAAATAACAATATAGAAGAAAGTAATGCTTTTACAACAAATACCCAAATAGAGGACTCCATAAAGAAACCTTTAAATAGGGTATCCATAGCCTCTCCTTTGCCATGGATCGCTTGAATAATAGAAAAACCAATCAATGCAACCGGGATTAATATGACCAGCGGCTTATATAACTGAATCAATATGCCGAACAGATAGCCCAAAGCACTAAAAAACATAATGTACAAAATAGATACTACTATTCCAATTAGCAGATTTTGTGGCGCATCCAATATACTGCCGTTTTCTATAAAACGGGTACCATTTGCAACAAAGATAATTGCTTTCAATAAATTCCCGGCAAACATGGCTGTAGCACCTCCGATGGTGCTCATTGTCGTTAGAAAAAGGACATTCGCTACATTACTGCTTAATCTCGTAGAGATAAATGTAAAATCATCAAATCGATATGCTTTTGTCGTAATTAAGATGGAAGAGAAGAATGCCCATACTATTGTTAAAATAATGATCATATCCGCCGAGTAATACGTAATGTTCAATTGCATTCCATCCATGCTCGTACCGGATGACCCAACTCCTGCCAATGATACTAAAATGGCAATAAGCTGTGTGGCTATCAGCGAGCTGAATACTCGTATATACGCATGAAGCTTAAATGTATATTGTTTTAAAATAAGCTCCCTTAAATTCATTTCAGTTAAAAACATGGTCCACGCCCCCTTTAGTATCATTCGTTAGATAGACAAATAAGTCCGTTGGAGCTACCACAGAAATATCTATCCCTTCCAGCTGCATTTTTTCAATTAAGAATGGTGCAAAATCGTTGTTAACAACTACATATGAGGTATCTGAATCTATCGTTCTGCTATGATATATTTCTTTGCTCTGCGTAAATTTTTCAATGGCTTGGGTCTTTCCTTTTAATTCTATTGCCATTTCTTTAAAATCGGTAATGGAGGTATGAAGCAGGTTCCGTCCATTATTGATAATGAAAATGTCCTCCAGCAAATCCTCTATTTCTTCTAAATAATGGCTTGATAGAATGATGGTGCGCGGAAATGCAAGATAGTCCTTCAGCAGCACACGGTAAAAGTCCTTTCTCACCGCGGCATCCATCCCGGTTGTAGGCTCATCAAAAATGGATAATGGACATCTTGAAGCTACTCCCAAAATCATGTTAAAAGTGCTTCTCATCCCCTTTGAAAGCTGATAATGGTGCCGGGTACCATCAAAGGAAAAATAATCAAATAGTTTCGTGGCAAGTTGATGATCCCAGTTTTTATAAAATTTAGAGGCTGCCTCCAGCGTTTCAGAAAGGTTTAGAGATGCAGGCAACGTCATTTGGTCATCTATGAAAATCATGTTTGCAGATACAAGGATGCTGTTGAATGGATTTTCTCCAAAAACGTTAATATTTCCGGATGTTTCTTTGATAAAGCCGGCTATAATTTTAAGAATGGTAGATTTTCCAGCACCATTACGCCCAATCAAACCGGTAATTTTATTTTCCTCGATGGTAAATGATATGTTATCTAATGCTTTTACCCTGCCATAATTTTTTGATATGTTCACACTTTCTATTATATTCATTCCACTATTCCCCCCATATCCCTGTATGTTTGCTGTATGAGCTCTAATAGTTCTTCTTCACTTATTTGCAAGCGGGTGCTTTCTACGACTATTTCCATTACAAGTCGCTTCAGTGTTTCATTCTTTCTTTTAATCCTGATGGCTTCCTTTGCAGTACTAGCTACAAACATTCCAAGCCCACGCTTTTTGTACAAAATATTTTCATCTGCTAATATATTGATTCCCTTTGCAGCCGTTGCCGGATTAATATTGAACATTTCCGCCAGCTGATATTGTGATAACACCTTTTCATCCGTTCCAAATTTCCCGCTCAATATCTCCGCTTCCAGCCATTCCGCAATCTGTATATATATTGGCTTCGTACCATCTGTATTTAAAATCGAACTCCACTCCTCTGTGACATAGTACATTAGTGTTGTAATGTAGTATATAATACTATTCCAGTAAATGCAATAATTTCCTTTAAAGGAAATAAGCAATGAGTTCACACCATCCCCTCCACTTTTCACTTTTCCATAATGCTAGTACAATAAAAACAATAACTAAAAGGTCCATTTGTGTATCCATCATTTTGTGTTGGTGACTCCACTATAAATGGTGTATGGTGCCAGTCACCCAGAAAAATACGCGTGGGGTGGACCTTTTAGAATGGGTGCGGTTATGTAAAAATGATAACAAGGGGATGAAGGCATTGTTTAATGATTTTAAGCTCGCGGATGATCGGCCGGTTTATATTCAGCTAAGGGATTATTTAAAAAAAATGATTATAAACGGACATCTGTTGGAGCATCAGAAGCTTCCATCCACCAGAGAACTTAGTACATTATTATCGGTCAGTCGCAATACAGTTCTTACTGCTTATGCAGATTTGGAACAAGAAGGTCTGATCTACGCTATAAAGGGAAAGGGTAATTTCGTCGGAACAGTTGAGACCCCGAAAACTCCCTCCATTCACTTAAACTGGAAAGAGAAAGTTAATGAAGTGACGTTGCTCGCGGATGAGTTAGATTTGATGAAGCACGGTGTCCGCTGGGAGAAAGGGATGATTGCCTTCAACAGCATTGCCCCGGATGAAAAGCTGTTCGATGTCGAAAATTTCAAAAGGGCTTTTCTCACTCGCATGTCTATTGAAGGAGATGTGGTCCTTAACTACGGGTATGCCAAAGGCTACAAGCCCCTCATCGATTACCTTCTCCACTACATGGAAATCAAGGGCGTCGATATAACCAATAAGGATATTCTAATTACAAATGGATTCACGGAGGGTCTGGATATTCTACTATCATCCCTGGCACACAAATCCGGGCGTATTCTTTGCGAAAATCCTACGCATCATTCCGCTCTGAAGCTCTTTCGATTACATGGCTTTGATATCCATGGAATTGACTTACAGGATGACGGACTTGATATTCGCCAGTTGGAAAATAGTCTATCCGAGCACGATTTTGATTTTGCGTATTTAATTCCGTCCTACCATAATCCAACCGGGATCGTCACCTCCTCTGAAAAGAGAGTAGAAATCATGAAGCTTTTTTCAACTTATCAGGTGCCCATTGTGGAGGACGGATTTAATGAAGAATTGCGATATTCAGGCTCCCATTTAGCACCTTTTGCGGCTTTTGCCGGAGCCGGTAACAATGTCATCTATATCAGCAGCTTCTCGAAGATACTTTTTCCCGGATTACGCGTCGGATGGATTTTGGCAAATAAGGAATTAATCAACGCCTTGGAAAGCATGAAAAGAGCACGTACCATTCATACCTCTACACTGGATCAGGCTGTGCTCTATCAATATTTGCATGATGGCCATTTTGAAAAATACTTAAAAAAAGCCAAAACGGTTTATAAGAAAAAATATGAACTAGCCCTTGCAGCCTGTCATCAATATATTCCTTATAAGAAAATGACAGGAGACGGCGGCCTTCATCTTTTTATAGAATTAGAATACAACATTCATTCACGAACACTTTTAAAAAAATGCTATGAAAAAGGAGTTGTTTTCTCCCCTGGAGATGTTTTTTACACGAACGGTGGCGGAGGCAATACGTTAAGACTCGGTTTTTCCCGATTAAAGGAGGACGAAATTGTCCGGGGAATCAAAATAATCGGGGAGACATTGAAAAACGAATTTGGAGGTTAGGAAAATGAAAGTTGGCGTTATTATGGGAGGCGTGTCCTCTGAAAAGCAAGTCTCTCTCATGACTGGGAAAGAAATGATTGCCCATTTAGATAAAGATAAATATGAAATTGTTCCTATTGAATTAAATGATAAAGAAGAGCTTGTGGAAAAGGCAAAGGGTCTTGATATTGCCCTATTGGCTCTGCATGGAAAATACGGGGAGGACGGTACCATTCAGGGTACTCTTGAAACACTTGGCGTCCCTTATACCGGTAGCGGAATGCTATCAAGCAGTATTTGTATGGATAAAAATATTTCTAAAAAAATTATCCGATATGAAGGAGTTCAAACTCCGGATTGGGTTCACTTTTCTAATAAGGAAGAGCTTCCGTTGGATGAAATAGAGAAAATGGGATATCCAGTCGTTGTAAAGCCGAATTCTGGCGGTTCCAGTGTAGGAGTAAAAATCGTTCATGATAAGGAATCTTTATTATTGTCGATTGCAGAGGTATTCGAATGGGATTCAGAGGTTCTTATTGAGAAATATGTAAAAGGCGAAGAAATTACTTGTGCCGTTTTTGATGGAAAGCTTCTCCCTGTCATTTCAATTAGCCATACTGCTGAGTTTTTTGACTATAAAGCGAAATATGATGATGCTGCAACAAGGGAAGAGGTTATTGAGCTTCCTGCTGATTTACAAGAACGTGTCGGTGCGGCTGCAATTGCCAGCTATAAAGCATTAAAATGCAGTGTTTACGCTAGGATAGACATGATGGTCAAGGACGGAATCCCTTATGTTATGGAAGTCAATACCTTGCCGGGGATGACTAAAAACAGTTTGCTGCCAAAAAGTGCGCAAGCTGCCGGAATCTCATACAGCGAGCTTTTAGACATGATTCTTGACACATCTTTACAGGTAAGGAAAATGGAAGGATTTTAATCATGTGAAGGATGAAAAAAGAAGTCTTCGCTTCGTTTTGAAGCGGAAGACTTCTTTTTTTGAATTTCTGCGAATAATGGGTGCGAATCCATGGTAAGTGGTTGGAAATATCAGTGTCCACCACTTCATCACTACATTACTCTTTATTCAAATAGTATTCCACCAGCTGCGGGTAATCTTTTAATTCTTGTTTACCTTTTTCGGTTATGATGTAAATTCCTCTGCTTACTTTTTCGAACCAGCCATAGTAGTTTTGGGTTAGGATGGATAAGGTTTTATCACCCGTTCCCAGTTTACGTAGGTTTTTCGGAGACGTAGGTCCTTCCCTATCCAAATAGCAAGCTATCTGAATGCAATTTTCTTTATAAGCGGTCATGATTTTTGTTTGATTGCTGCCGCCAACATTATAATCCGCGCTCCTGCCGCTGATTTCCTTCAGTAGGTTCGTTCTCTTTTTCTTATTCAGCTGCATACTTCTTTTTCGGTCAAAAGGAGCGGGGGACAACATGATATCTGCTTTTGCACCGCTTTTTAAAAATGAAACCACGATTAAGCCCAACTCCAGCCTTTTTAATAAATGACACATATCATGCCATTTTTTAGAATACATCTTATACTTCGGCTTAGGGATGGCGATATAGACCTGGTCCGTTAATCGTTGTCTTTTCGCTGCTTGAATCAGAAGCTCCACTGTCAAATTCCTCTTCATTTCCACAATGATTAGCTCCTCATCCTTCACCGCTGTTATATCGCAGTCCTTTACCTCTCCGTTCACCTCATACCCTTCCTGAACAAACAGCTTCCTGATTGGTTCATATAAGTCTGCTTCATAAATTTTTTCTGTTCCCATGACAATCCTTTCCCCGTTCGCAACCTAAGCACTATTATTTTCCAAAACTTTTCTTTAAGACTTGAAGTTTCGCCTTGATTTCACGAATTTCCTCCAAATTCTCCTCTTCCTGACTATATAATTCTACCAGTTCCATCTCTAACAATGATATTTCATTTTCGAGTTTTTGTCTTTCTGGAGTGAGTCTTTTACTTTCTTCCCAATCTTTATAACTACCTTTGTACTCTGAAACGTGGCCAGACTGTATTTCTACGACCCGATTTGCTACCTTCCTCAGGAGATAAGGATCATGCGACACCATTACAACTGAACCGGGATACACGGATAAAGCTTCCTCTATCTGCTCTCTTGTACTTATATCCAAATAGTTTGTCGGCTCATCGAGCACTAGCAGATTTGCATCAGAAAAATACAGCTTTACAAATGCAACACGACATTTTTCTCCCATGCTGAGGTCTTTGATCTTTTTAAAAACATCCTCTCTCCTAAATAGGAAGCATGCCAATATTGTTCTTGCTTCCTCCTGTGTTAAATGCTCGAGCACTAGCAGCTCATCCAGAATCGAATTTTCCATATTTAATTGATCCAGCTCTTGCATTAAATAGCCGACTTTCAGCTGAGGATTAAGCTTCACTTCTCCATCTGTCGGTAAAAGATGGCCAGTTAAAAGCTTCAATAGAGTTGTTTTTCCAGAACCGTTTCTCCCAATTACAGCCATTCGATCTCCCCGATTGATTTGCAGGTGGAGATGGTGGAAGAAAGGAACATCCTGTTGATGGGAAAAGGACACATTTTTCATTTGAATCATATGTTTTGCTTCAAATGCTTCCGCATCAAAAAAGGCTTCGATTCCTTTGTTATCCTTTGGTCTTTCGATTTTCTTGCTTTCCAATCTTTCCAATGCCTTTTCCTTTACTTTTACCTGTTTGGCATGTCTACCCGCCTGTTTTTTGGCAAACGGATTTCGCTCACTGGCAGAGTTCGAAGCCTTTTGGTACCATTGTTTGTATGTTTGGATAACATCCAACAGCTTTTTTCTTTCCTGATTATATTTTTTATATAAAGCCTCCGCCGCGTTTCGTTCTTGTTCTACCATCTCCTTATAGGTTGAATAGCCACCATGATACCGCTTTGCCCCAGTGTCTGTAAGCGCAAATGTTGCAGTTGCCACCCGGTCAATAAAATCACGTTCATGGGACGTGAACAAAACAGTCCCCTTATATTGCTGTAGCCAGCCAACTAGCCACTCCACTGATTCAATATCCATATGGTTCGTCGGTTCATCAAGAACCAGCATCTGTGGCTCCTTCACAAGCAATCTTGCTAATCTTACACGTGTTTTTTGACCACCACTCAAATCGGAAAAAGGAATATTCCACCATCCCTGCTCTATTCCAAGCTCTTTTGAGATTCGCTCGAGTCGCGCTTCCCATTCATATCCATCACAATCCATATATTGCTGCAGTGCAGCATTGTATTCTTCGATAAAAGCGTTATCCTCACTGTGCTGATTCCAAATCTCTTGCATTTTTTCTAATTTATTTTTCAAATGGTAACAAGCTTCATTTCCCATGCAGATATATTCCATCGTCGGAAGACTTTCATCCACCTGTTCATCCATCATCCAGCCGATTTCATCGCGGCCAATGGCAAAGTCCAATTTTCCACTAGAATGTGCTGTCTTACCGCTCAATACTTTTAACAAGGTAGTTTTTCCAACACCATTATCCCCAATTAAAGCAACATGCTCTCCTTTTTGAATTTCCAGATTCACACCATGAAATATAGAAGCTGCATTTATTTCAACACCAAGATTTTCTGTTTTTAATATGCGCATACTGATTCCTCCATCCGTAAAAAAATAAACAAAAAAGCACAGACGGCTGCCTGTGCTAGATAGATGGATTCAAATACGACAAATTAAATACGCAGAAATCTATAAACGCATTTAAAATGACCCAATTCATGACATATAAAAATAGACATACTTATCCCATCACTCAGCCATGCACAGGCAGAGTACCTTTTTGCTATAAAATTTATTAGCGTAAAAGGTTAGAGATATCCATATCGTCTATTTTTGATGCCTCCTTAAAAAAATTACTTTTATTATAGCATGTTTTTTGGTGATGACAATACCACCTCTGTTATAAAAACTGAAATTTCAGAGTTCCGGTTCCGTTTTTGAACTGGTTTATTAGACATTTTCGGGATCCATTAAACTACATTTTGAGACATTTCCGCGTTCCATGAACCAAGTTTTATTCAAATTGACCAGCTCTATAAGATTCTGGTTGTAATTTTATCAAAGTCTAAGTCCTACGCATATATGCTTTTACAGTAATCGGTGCAAAAATCAGCACAATTGCAGCGGCTCCAATTAGAGAAGCAGTAAGGTCCCAACCGATGGTACCAGAGTTAGCAAGCTCTCTGACAGCTGTAACAAGATGGGAGATCGGATTAATTTTCACAAACCATTGAAGCACATGCGGCATCGTCTCTGCCGGCACGAACGCATTTGAAAGAAATGTTAACGGGAAAAGCACGAGCATGGAAATGCCTTGCACACTCGAAGCAGTACGTGCAATCACTCCGAAGAAGGCAAAGATCCAGCTTATCGCCCAAGAACACACAATTACTAAAAGACCCGCTACTGCAACTGCTCCCAAGCCGCCATCAGGTCGATAGCCCATAATATATCCCATTGTAAAAGTCAGCACAGTTGCGATTGTATAACGAATTGTATCTGCTAAAAGTGCTCCAGCTAACGGGGCAATTCTTGCAATAGGCAATGATTTAAAGCGGTCAAATACCCCTTTATCCATGTCCTCCCGCAGTTGAACGCCTGTGACAATGGAAGTTGTGATGACAGTCTGGACAAGGATGCCGGGAATAATAACCGGTAAATAGTTATGCACGTTGCCAGAGATAGCCCCTCCAAAAATATAAGTAAACATTAAAGTGAAAATAATTGGCTGAATCGTAACATCAAACAATTGTTCAGGTGTACGCCTAATTTTCAGCAACCCACGGTATGCCATCGTTAAGGAATTGCGAACCGACTGACGGAAGCTAGTTTTATTGCGGAGCTGATGTTCAACAGCTTGATTAATAGCAGTTCTCATATTCTTACCTCCTCTTTTTCATTATCTTTTGACGCTTCTTTGACGTCCCCCTTCACTCCATTGCCTGTGATGGTGAGAAAAACCTCATCTAGTGTCGGCTTTTGAACACTCAGCTCTGCTAATGGAATTCCTGTTTCCCGAAGGGCGATTAGCAGATCCGTTACACGATCAGCATTTGTCATAGGGGCAGTAATTTTTCCGCCTTCTGGTGAAACCGCCGACTGAACCTCCAGCACCCTTTCCACAATTTGACGGGCAAACGCAATATCCTCAGAGTCTTTAATGCTCAATTGTAAGGATGAAGTACCTACGGAAGCCTTTAGCTCATTCACCGTGCCCTCCGCAACAACATGCCCGCGATCAATCACCGCAATCCGATCCGCAAGCTCATCTGCTTCTTGGAGGTACTGTGTAGTTAAAAGTACAGTGGATCCCGTTTTCACTAATCTCCGGATGGTATCCCACATTTGATTCCGTGTTCGCGGATCTAGCCCTGTAGTAGGTTCATCTAGAAATATAAGCGGTGGCTGTGCAATGAGACTCGCAGCTAAATCAAGCCGTCTTCTCATTCCCCCGGAAAAGTTTTTTAATGGACGTTTCGCCGCTTCCGTCAAACTAAATTCCTCCAGTAATTCCTCTGACTTACGACGTGCATCTGCACGGCTCAAACCTAACAATCTAGAAAAAATAATTAGATTTTCCGTTGCACTAAGTGACTCATCTACAGACGCATATTGCCCTGTCACCCCAATTAATTGGCGAACAATCTGTGACTCCTTCACGACATCGTATCCGAATATCTTCGCTGTTCCTGCATCCGCACGCAATAAAGTGGCTAGCATTCTAATAGTAGTAGTCTTACCTGCCCCGTTTGGTCCAAGCACCCCATATATGGTACCGGCCTTCACCTCCAGATCGACTCCATCCACGGCACGATTGTCTCCAAAGGTTTTAACAAGCCCATGTGCTTCTACAGCTAATTCACTATCCTTAAGGGCTGAAACCATTTTAATACCGTTAATCATTGTCACTCCTCCTTCTTCGTTCTACTATAATTTGATTTTGCTAATCCTAACACGAACTATTGTAGGGATTCCCTTCCTCCTTAGGACGGATTTTTAAATCCTCTTGGATATTCAGTGTTGGATTGTTTTTCTCCATAAAGTGATATTAAAGCATTTTTATGAACTGAATATGAACATTGAATACTTCTATATTTTGAATAATATGACTTTGTTTAGATGGTAGCTGCTAATAAATAAATTCGATGCCATAAAAAAGGGTTTTTACAATAGAAAAAACTAATGTTGCTTACAACCAACTGTGGTGGATGATTTCTTTAGAGAAGCCTTCTTATGATATAAAAACAGCTTTCGGAAGGAGATGCGTCAAATTTTTACTTTTTTTTCATTCACTCCTATTCAAAATGTGACAAATTCCACAGCTAATTTCCTGTAACATGATAGTAATAGTTTTAACATTAAAGTAAAAAAGTCATAATTATTCGGGATAAAAACCCATATGTATAAAGGGGAAGAAAGTTGATTAGAGGGTTACCAAATAGCGGAGGGAATGTTTATGAGTGCATTAAATGAATCATTTGTAGAAGTGAATAAAAATCGGGGCAGGCGATTTAAACTGATTTTTGCTGTAGTTGGAATGATCATTATCATTCTACTAATTTATGCCGGCATTAGTTATTATCAAGCAACCCGGTTCCATTCGAAGACAACGATTAATGACGTGCAAGTCGGTGGGCTAACAGTTGATGAAACAATAAAAAAATTAGGTTCCACCAAATTAACAAACAAAGTTTTTGTAGGTGAACAACTCATTTTAGACGAAAAAGATACACAAATGGTTTTTTCGGAGCAGGATATTCCTGAGGTTAAGAAATTATTGAAAGATCAGTGGCCTTTTTTACCTTTTTCAAAGGAGAAAAGTTATTGGTTGATACCTAAAAAGACCGATGAATTCAGAAACCAAATCATGAAAAAACAACTAGAAGAAAAGCTCCAATCTATGAACAAGAGTTTAAAAGCACCCGTAGATGCAGAGGTGAAATTGGAAGATGGGAAAATTGTCGTCTCCAATAGCATTAACGGTGAACAATATAATATTGCCGCTATTTTACAAGAGTATAAGAAGCAGAAATATGCGAATGATATTCATCTGCAGCCCCTATTCATACAGCCAATCGAAGCGGACAGTCCGACAGTAAAAAAAGAAAAGAACAAGTATCAGGGTTTCCTGGCAAGAACTGTTGATTATAAGTTACAGGACAAAGTGTATACGTTAAAAGCTAATGAATTAATTAAGAATGCCTCTATTTCAAAAGATATGGAAATTAAAATCACCGGAAGTGACATTAAGAGCAAAATAGAAGAAATTAATCATTCACAATCAACCTTAAATAAAAATTTTACATTTAAGACCCATTCAGGTAAGGTCATTTCCGTAAAAGGGCAAGGCTATGGCTGGGCAATAGATGTTGAGAAAGAAACGGCGAGAGTTCTGAAAGCCTTTGAAAAAGGAGAAAGGTCGATTACAGCCTCCAATATATACGGACATGGCTGGACAAATGAAGGCATCGGGTATGAAACTACAACGAATAACGGGATTGGAGACACGTATGCGGAAGTATCCATTGCGGAACAGCGTATTTGGATTTATAAAAAAGGAAAATTAGTAGTTACGACGCATGTAGTGACTGGAAAACATAGCACCGGTGAAGATACGTCACCGGGAGTTTGGTATATCCTTTACAAACGTTCTCCCTACACACTTAAGGGCAGTGCAGTAGGAAAAGCTGATTATTCCATTAAGGTCAATTACTGGGCGCCATTTACAAACAGTGGGCAAGGATTCCACGATGCCAGCTGGCGGTCAAACTGGGCAAGTAATGCCTATCTATCAAATGGTTCTGGCGGTTGTGTCAACACGCCTCCTAGTATTATGAAAAGCGTTTATGAAAATCTCAATACTTACGATCCAGTCGTTATATATTAAGTATGACAGCTCTCTTGCTTCCTCCAAGAAGGATGAAAATAAGCTCCACTTATTGAATATTGTGTATAATTAGCGAAAGGGGGAATTAAAAGATGTTACATTTAGAAACAATTACAAAAGATAATTGGCGAAAGGCCATTTCATTACGGGTAAGGGAAGATCAATTGAATTTTGTAGCTTCAAATGCGGTATCACTTGCTCAATTAAATTTCCTTGAAAATTTCCATGCAAAAGGAATTTACCTTGGTGAAGAAATGATTGGTTTTGCGCTGTATGGAATTGACGAAGACGATCATGAGTACTGGATTTATCGCATGATGATCGATCAAAAACATCAGGGGAAAGGGTACGGAAAGGAAGCAATTCAGCTAGTAATTGACGATATTCGAAAAATGAAGGAGGAGCGCCACCAAACGATTACTCTTTCTTATGAACCATCTAATGAACATGCAAAACGAGTTTACGAAAAAGTAGGTTTCCAAGAGATAGAAGGGCTAATAATTGGTGACGAACAAGTTTCTCGGTTCACGTTTTAATAACAAAAGCTGACTAAAATAAGTCAGCTTTTGTTATTCATAGGAACTACTCTTTATTCTCCTTAAGCATTCTGGAGAACTTCTCCGTTTCTTCAAATAACGGAGAGTGGGCGGATTCTTCAAACCAAATCCATTGCTTTTCTTTTGCCTCTATGGAATCAAATAATTCCTTCACCGGCTCTGGCGGAACAGTTAAATCATGTCTTCCCATTAGAAAATAAATAGGGATATCCACTTTTTGAACGGTTGATATTAAATCAATCTTGCTCAACTCCTGCCTAAGAGCCTTTTTGCTAAAAATCAAACCCATAAGATATCGAAAATAGTCCCCTAATTTATATTCCGGACTTTGGATAACATGCTTTATAAGTGCTTTTAAAAGCTTACCGTCGCGGGACATACCCCCGCCAAGCAAATTTAGATATTTACTCAAAACCCGCTCATGTTTCCACTCGTTCCATGGAGGCTTTCCTATTCCAGTAAGCTTCTCCACTGCCTTCATGTGCTTTTTCCTCCTAGCCTTTTCCAGCAGTCGATAATAGGATATCCTTTCATTCTCTGCATAATTTGCCATTTGCGCAATTCCAAAGTATTTATAAAAAAGGGCCGGTCTTTGGTGAACAGCCATTAACCCAATAATCGATCCCCAGGAGTGAGCAGCCATATAGATTTTTTCATGTTTAAATCGATCACAAAGATATTTTGTCAGCATTATAATATCGTCTACAAAATGCTGTACCGTCATAGAACCATTTGGAATTGATCTAGTGTAGGACATTCCGGATCCTCTTTGATCCCAATTTACGACTACAAAATGCTGTTCCAAAATAGGCTGGAAATGACGGATAAAACCAATTTGGCTAGCACCTGGTCCACCGTGCACCATTAATAGAATAGGCTTTGATGCATCCTGCCCCCTAATATAAACCCATTGCTTTACCCCACCTAGAGGAAGCTGAAATAGCTCTGAGATGCCATGTTCATTTGTTATCGGATGTGCTTTTCCTCTAAACATAGGTCCGCTACCTTTCTATTTTAACGCTGTTTTTATATGGAACGTTGCTCTTTGTATATTGTTATAAAACTCCCTGTAAGTATCTTAAAAGCAACATAATTAAGTCACCATTAATCTCTACTACTATTGTAAAACGGTAATTACTATTTTTCCAAGGGAATGAAACCCAACCCAGTATATACCTAAGAAAAAAGCCAGCTACCTGGCTGGCTTTCCTTTTACAACTGGATAAAAAAACGCTTTTCCTCTAATACCTCTTTAAATCCTACTGAACGATATAGATTTAAAGCATTATAATTATCCGTAACTACCTCTAGCTGAGCTTCTTTTAACTCTAATCCTTGCAAATATTTCAATCCTTCTGTTAACAAATATCTGGCTAACCCTTTTTTTCGATGGGTTTCTTTTACAAAAACATCTTCAATCACTCCGACCTTTTCACCTGATTCCTCCCACGCCATAATGCTTCCCGCAATTTCTCCATTATGAAATGCAGTAATGGCTGTCCAATTCGGATTGCTTTTAAACTGTTGCAATCTTTCTAAACCTAGTGGATTTTCCGGCCAAATTTCTGCTTCTGCCTTTAGATATTGAAGTTGCTCCTCTTCCCTATCTATTTTCCAGTGGTCTACTTCAAATTCTGATGGCTTTTCAACCGAATCGATTTCCTCCAATAAATCTCTTGTCATGCCAAATAAGCTATTTAATGGTTTAAATCCTTGTGAAAGGAAGAATTCATTATTTTTCACTTCTTCCTTAAAATTCCCTACACATAACAAACTGTCAAATCCTTTTGGAAGGCTCTCTCTTATTTGCAATGCCTTATTATACAATGAATTATATATGCTTTCATAAATCTCGGCTTCCTTCTCATAATCAGGATGGATTTTAATATTAAGATATATTTTATGCTGAAAATCTGGGTTACTACCCTCTTCCATAACAGCAATTGGTTGCACCTGTCCTTTCCCGACAAGCTGCTCACCCACAAAAACACAGTCGCAAAAATTCCATGTAAATGGCTCTTTTCCAGGCCACCAATATACAACATCCTCGTACTTTTCCTTTAAAGCCTGATAAAGCTTGACTACCTCGGAATGAAAGTCAGGCTCATATTTTTTAATCACAAATGAAATCAAACTAATACCCCTCTTTTTTCTGAATTTATATACAATTCTATCATACTATGATAGTGGGTGCATCTTACTGGACAATTTCCATTATTTCGTTTAAATTTTCTGTATAGACAGAATATTATTAAAAAGGAGTGGGTTACTTTGGTTACATTTAAAAAACCGGATGTGGAGAATTTTTATCGTACTTTTAGCGTTCAGAATTTCACTGTGAGTCCCGATGAAAAGCAATTAGTATTCAGCACGAATATTACTGGAAAATATAATCTTTGGGCAATGGATTTGCCAAATCAATATCCATATCCACTCACTTTTGTTGGTCAGAATTGCCACGAATTGAGGTATTCACATGATGGGCACTTTCTTGTCGTTGGTTTTGATCAGGATGGCGATGAGAATGCGCAGCTTTATGCACTTCCTCCAGCAGGAGGCGAACTTGTTCCACTTCGTACAGCAGAAGGGCATCGCCATATGTATCCGCTTCTATCAAAGGATAATAAAAGGCTTTATTACACATCCACGAAGAACAATGAAACATTCCTGAACATTTATGAATACGACATGGAAAAGGATGAGGAAAACCTTGTTCTAGAAGGTGCTGAAGCTGCGTGTTTCTTGATTGCAGTGGATGACGAGGAATCCAGCTTTGTCTATGTGAAGCAATATGCCAATACATATGCTCCTGGGTTTGTGTTTCAGGATGGAAAGTCCTATTCACTTACTCCTGATACAGACGAGCAATTTACCGTTCGTGATGGAGTAATTGTGGAGAAGGAATTTTATTTTGTCACAACATTTTGCGAGGATTTTGCCTATTTGGCCAAATTCCATCTGGAAACACACGAATTCTCAAAGGTCCTTTCCATTGAAAAAGAAGAGTTGGACAGCGTACGATATGACAAGTCATCCAATTCCCTTTATTTGCTTTCCTCAAAAGGTGTGAATGATTATTTATATCAGTATGATGTAAAAGCTGATGCACTGCACAAAGTGGAACTGCCTGCTACTGTTGTAACAGGGATAAAGGTTGCTGAAAGCGGTAATGTGTATCTTTTAGCTGGAAGTGCAACAAAGCCATATAATATTTTCTTAAAAGAAGCTGGCAGTACAGATTGGAAGCAATTAACGAATTTAAGCGTTCCTGGCGTCAAAGAGGAGGAGCTTTCTAAGCCGGAAGTTCTCTCCTATCCTTCCTATGACGGATTGGCAGTTGAAGCATTGTTCTTTAAGCCAAAGGATGATGTTAACAACGGACACGTAATTCTTTGGCCGCATGGCGGGCCGCAAGCTGCAGAACGCAATAATTTTCGAGCGATGTTTCAGTTTTTGGTCAACAGAGGATATAGCATTTTCGCTCCAAACTTCCGAGGCTCTACAGGGTATGGTTTAGCCTATACGAAAATGGTTGAAGGAAACTGGGGAGAAGGTCCGCGTCTAGATAATATTGCAGGTCTGGAATACCTCTATGAAAATGGATTAGCAGATAGAGATAAGACATTGTTGATGGGCGGCAGCTTCGGAGGTTATATGGCATTACTGCTGCACGGGCGTCATCCGGAATATTTTAAAGCAGTCGTCGATATATTCGGACCATCCAATCTGTTCTCCTTCATCGAGTCCGTCCCTGATTTTTGGAAGCCAATTATGAATCAATGGGTAGGAGATCCTGAAAAAGATTTCGATAAGCTGACAGAATACTCTCCTATCACCTACTTGGATAACATGACAAAGCCTATGCTCGTTATACAAGGTGCCAATGATCCGAGGGTAGTGAAGCAGGAATCTGACCAAATTGTTAAGGCCCTTCAGGATAAAGGAGTCCCTGTAAAATACCTAGTGCTTGAGGATGAAGGCCATGGATTTTCCAAGAAGGAAAATGAAATTCTTGTGAATCGGACGATTTTAGAATTCTTTGACCAGTTTGTTAGTGTGAAAGTATCTATCTAATAGAAAAAAGCTGAACGATTGATTCGTTCAGCTTTTTACATTGCCAGCAATATTTTTAAATTACTGTTTGTTTATATAATATTACGAACTTTTCACAGATTCTTTTGTCGTAATATTGCGATGCTTCCCTGCCAACTGTAAGCTTTTTATTTTTAACGCGCCCCAACGGTGAAGGAAATAAATAACTTCCACAACCGCGACTCCACCAATTAAATCAAATACGACATGCTGCTTCACAAAAAGAATCGAAACCATAATTAGAAGTGACATGAAGGAAACTCCCATTCGGAGCTTCCGAGGAATATTTTTTGCTGATTGAAATCCCCTCAAGATTAAATAGGATGTTAATACATGGGTGCTGGGGAAACAATTATATGGTTCATCCAGTTTATAAACGGAGCGAACCATATTGGTTAACAGGTCATGCCCTGTTAATGTTGGCCTAGGCACGGAGGTTTGAAAAATAGAATAAACCCCGTAGCAAACTAATAGACCGATATTAAAATAAATTAATGTTCGATAATAAACTTGACGATTTTTCACGCAAAGATACACCATTGCTGCCAAAATAAATACGAACCATGATACATACGGTAAAATAAATATTTTAATAAAAGGAATATGACGATCAAAGTCTGTCACGAGACTATAAGCTTTTCCTTTTTGTCGATTTATTAAAACATATAAGGTTCCCAATAATGGTATAGATAACAGCCAGCACAATGCCATCAAATGAGATGGAATGGTTTTCCGATTCATTCAGGTCACCCTCTCATCAGTTGTAAGTAAAACATACCCGTTTTTGACTTTTCCCTAACCGCACCTGTTGCCTATTTTTCTTTGCGGTAAAGATGTACTTTTTTACCTCTTTTTGCATTCTATTTAAAATAGCCCTGATTGTAGATAGGAAAGAGCCCTTATTTTGTCAATTAACTTCATTTATTTATTACATAAACAATTGTAAGCCGAAATAATTAAAAAAAGATTAAAAGAGGCTTGGAAAATAAAGAACAGGTCAAATTAATAATGAAGAAGTGAACATTAGGAGTACTCATGGTTAAAAGCCATTAAAACGAAATAAAGCAAGCATATAGATGCTTGCTTTTTACTTAGTCTTTGATTCGATTTTACTTTTTACTGAAGCTACGAGCTCCATATTTTCTTTTAACCATATTGGAGTTTTTACATGATCCATAACTTCATCCTTTGTCATCCAATGGATGGATTCGACCTCATCTGGACTCTTTGCATATGGTTCCCCAGCTAAATATTCACAAAGAAAAACGATGTTGATTACATTTATCCCTGTATCAACCGTGAAAGAAGAGCTTCCTGCATAATGGACTATCTCTTTTATATGTATTCCAACCTCCTCCAAAATCTCCCTTTTCAAGGTACTCTCTAAAATATTCGGTGAATCTCCTGTATTCTCCACCTTTCCACCGACAAAGGACAGCAACCCTCCAGCATGCTCTTCCTTCACACTACGCTCTATCAACAACCATTTGTCATCCTTAAAAATAGCGCCCTCAACGTTAACAATAAACACTTCCGCTCTCTCCCCTCTTTTAGACTACCTCTTTCCATACCATCTCATATCAAATTCCAGCCCCAATGCCTGTCCGAACAGATTCCCGAATTCAATAAAACCGCTTCCTTTAGCCGTAATAAGATTGCCGTCTTGAACTATTAAATCACGGGAATATTTTTCCATCTCAAAGACATCCAATTCTCTCATTACCTCTTCTTCCATGCCAATTGTATATTTTTTGCCTTTTAGTACTCCTGCTTTGGCTAATAAATAAGGTGAGCTTGAAATGCTTGCAATAATCATTTTTTCATTTACTGCTTTTCTAATAAATGCAAACCATTTATCTTTATCAAACAAAAGAGATATATCCATGCATCCCGGCAGCAATAAACTATCTAGCTCCTGAATATCGACATCATCTATCTCTGTATCAGGTACGCATGTTAACCCTGATTCTCCTTTTACCGGCATAGAATCGATACCAACTGTAATAATAGGCTTGTTGCCCTGCATTAATATGGATAACGCCACTGTCAGCTCATACTCACTGAACTCTGGATATAATAAGACAGCTGTTTTTTTCTTCTTCATAATGTAATCCCTCCAGAAAACTTAGATAATACTAAAAATTATACCAAACCCATTTTGTTTTATAATAAAACGGCACGAACTTTATTCGAAATGGCACGAATCTGTTGATGAATAGCACCAAAACAATGCAAAACGGCACGAATTTATGCTCAAATAGCCCGATTTAGGTCTTTTTTCCCACAAAAAAAATAAACCCTCCAAAGCGGAAGGTTTATATCCAATGTGCAAACCATGCAATATACAAGGCGGCAGGTATAAAAATAATCTGTGCCAGTATGGTTCCAACTAATTTGGAGCTTACCATAGCGAAGGAGTAGCTTTTTAGATAAACATACTTGTTTTCCTTCTTTACCACTTGATCTGCTAGTACAGAGGCTTTCGGGTCGACAAACAATGTTAATAAAATCGTTGCAACACCATTAATGATTCCTGATGATGTTATTGCAGCTGCTGCATATTTCGGTTCGACAATAACGGAGGCATATAGAGCAGCTAGCATTCCAACTGTATAAATGGATGTTATCAATACATTCACAACAAATATCCGCTTCGGGAAAGTGCTACGATTGATACCTTTTAAATAAGATAAGCGTGGTAAACGAATACAAGCAATAACCTTCTTCAAGCCTTGTTTATTGCTCCATTTTTTTAGCACGGCAAAAATAGATCCTTTTTCCAGCGAGAGCTGGGTAATGGCCCTTGAAAAAACAGCAATAAAGGTTGGAAATAACAGCATTCCGATACAAACTCCCAGCGTTGTAACTCCTATTAAAATCCTGTATTGATCTTGAATGAATTCTAACGTATGGGCTTTCGGCGCTTCCCCAATGAGCTTCCCGGTCATCGGTTGCTGAAACATCGTTGAAAATCTAGAAACAATTATCATCGTGTTAAATAAAGATAAGGCGGATGCGATTAAACCCACTCTCGCGCCTGAAAGTCTAGTGGAATAAGCCAGCGTTTCGACGGTCGTTACGATTAACAAAAATAATGAGATAATGATTAATTTCATTGAAATTAGTTCCATTGTTATTCTCTTTTCCTTTTTCTTTATTTTATGAAGTCTTACTCGTTTTTATATGCTCTCAGTAATTCGACTATATCCGCCAGTTTTCCTTCTGACCCAATATGCATTTTAACTTTGCCATTTACTAAGGAACTATTTTACATTATCCACAAATAGCAGAAAAGCCTTTTTCTCTAGTTCCATTGCAAAAATAATATGCCCATATAATTTTTTTATTAAAAATTAATCCTCTCTTAATATAACATCTTTACAATCATTATTGGTAGAACGGCATAAGGGGCCGTTAGTGCCGACAGCGAAGGATGGGGCTGCCGGTTTTGGAGGGAAAAGCTTTTAATTTTGTACGTTTGATGCTATTCGCATATTGTATAATTTCTAATTATAGGTTGGTTTTTGTAGAATCTGATTGTGAATTCCTGACCCTCTACAACAGCAACAGTTTGGGAATAATGCCAATATAAAAGACGAGTCGAATCAGACTCGTCTTAGTTCCGTTTATAAAGCTACTTGATCTAGCGCCGGCCTTATCAGACCAGTCATATATTCCTTCCCTGTATATAATTGGCCATTCATTGCACGAAACATTAAATGTTCTTCTGTGAATTCCGTTGGCGATGAAAGTCCCGCTGCTCCCGCAAGATTGAAAAGCCCTTCTCTCGTAGAAACAACATAATTGCATACACGATACATTTTTTCTTCTACCACTAGTGCCTTTTCTCGATTTGGATCGGTTGTTGCCACACCTACCGGACAAGTATTGGAATGGCATGTCTGAGCCATAATGCATCCCACTGAAATCATGAAGGCGCGTGCCGTATTGATTAAGTCAGCACCAAGACAAAGTGCGTAGGCCATTTTATCGGGAGTAATTAATTTTCCTGACGCGATAATCTTCACATGGTCTCTAATATTGTATTTCTTCAGGATTTCATGCACAATTGGCAGGCCGGTATAAAGTGGAAGGCCAGGACCATCTGCCAACTCTTGGTAAGTGGCACCAGTCCCCCCTTCACCGCCATCCACTGTAATAAAGTCGGGGAACTTATTTTCCGCAGCCATCACCTTGATCATTTCTTCTACTTCGTCACGGCTGCCTACTACAATCTTTATTCCTACCGGTTTTCCACCGATTTCTCTCATTTGCTCTATGAAGTCAAGTAACCCTTTTGTATCATGAAATTGACGAAATCGATTTGGGCTATCAATGGTTTTCCAAGGTGATACATTACGGATTTCTGCAATTTCAGGGGTAACCTTTTCCGCCTCCACATGACCACCTCTGATTTTTGCTCCTTGTGCAAGCTTCAACTCGAATGCTTTTACTTGTTCGATTTCACTTTTCCTCTTAAACTGCTCCCATGAAAATTCGCCATCTTCCGTTCGGTAACCAAATAAGCCTGGACCAATTTGGGCAATAATGTCTACATTCCCGGCTTGGTGATGCTTTGATAGCCCACCTTCACCGGTATTCATCCAAGTTCCTCCGGCAAGAGAAAGCCCTTTGGATAATGCAGTTATGGCATTTTTTCCTAATGCCCCGTAGCTCATCGCTGATTGGCCGATTAAGCCTTTAACATGAAAAGGCTTTGCACATGTACCCATCCCAATTACAATTTGATCCTGATCTGCTAAGTAATAAGGGTCTATCTCCGCTTTTTCCGAATGTTCCTTTCTGCTGATAAGCTTTTCGTTATCAATCTTATATAGCTGTGTTTGAATTTTAGGTGATTGATGAATTCGAAGCTCGTCCCTTTGCTTTGGAAACATCGCATTTTTTATGTAAAAACCGGAATCCTCAAAATTCCTTTCCGAACCAAACGCTGTAATTCTTTGCTTATATTTTCCCGATTTTACGATTCCTTCGTATTGATTTCTAGAGAAGGGCTTTCCTTCATTATTATTTAGAAACAAGTATTGCCTAAGCTCCGGTCCCACCTTCTCTGCTATGTAGCGGATTCTTCCTAGCACTGGGTAATTTCTCAGCACTGCATGCTCCTTCTGACGAGAATCTCGAAATAATATCCAACTATAAAGTGCAAGCGGCCCAATGATTACCGCTACTAACAATACAAAAATCGCAACAATTAATCCCTGCGTCCAACTCATCCTATCACCATCCCTTTTCTTTTCTCTTATTCTACCATTTTGGTACTACAAATGGAGGTTTTGCCTTTCTGAGGTGGACAATTTGTTAGTAATATAAGGAACTGTCCGTAAGGCGTCTGATACACATAATTTAGGAGCAGCCCCTTTGGCTTCTATTCTTGCAAAAAGTTTTGTACGACTTTTCTAAACCTTTCTGGTTCTTCCGCATTAGGGGCATGCCCCGACTTTTCGAATTCAACAAAGGTTGAATGTGGAATAAGGTCTGCTATTTCTCTTCCTAACTCAGGTGGGTTTAGACCATCGTATCTGCCGCTTATTAGTAAAGTATTAGCAGTAATTTTATGCAAATCCCTCCTGAAATCAAAGCCTTCTAATGCTTTATTGGCTCTTGCCTGTTCCTCAGGAGTTAAAGCCTTCCCCTTCATCTGATACCCAGTTAAATACTTCCAAGCTAGATCGACATTATAAAATATATACTTGGATAGATGGGCCATGGCTTCCTCCAAATCCAACCCTTCTATCTCCTTCGCATGCTTTTCCATCAGTTCTTGCGTGGAGGAAGTTTTTCCTTGTGACTTCGCTACTACAAGAATAAGCTTTTTTATCCGACTTGGAATTGTAATTGCTACTCCCTGAGCAATATAACTCCCCATCGATGCTCCAAGAATATCGGCGGATTCTAATCCGAGATAATCCATTACTGCTATTACATCATTGATATGGTCGTTCAAGGTATAATTAGGTGGCTTTTCTGAGTCACCATGCCCTCTAGAATCTAAAGCAATAACACGATTTTTCTGTTTAAATTCCTCTATGAATTCCAGATAACTATATCGGTTTCCGCCAAGACCATGCAGTAAAATAAGCGGCTTTCCGCTTCCTTCATCATCATAGGTTAACTTAACGCCATTTGTAATAAACTCTGGCATTTCCAATCACCTCTTATAATGGATTCTCCCAAACTACTAAATCATTTTAAGTGTGGAATAACTCTCCTTCGAGAGCCTTGATGTATCTTTCCGCCGATCTTTGTACAGCATCATTCGCATTTTCAACAACTACTCTATGAAAAGCATTATATAATCGATCAAATTTCATATCCTTCACCCTGCTGGCAATTGCCGCTACTTTTTTTGCTGGTAAAGGAATGAGATTAGGATAGCTATACATGAAGCTTACCCACCGGGTATCCGCGACAACCTGAATAATATCTCCAGTTAATAAAATTCCATTCCCATTATTCCCTTGCTGCCAATACAAAACTGCCCCTCCTTTATAATGACCGCCTAATCTATGAAGGGTTATTCCGTCATATAATTCTAAGTTCTCTCCTTTCCAAAAAACTATTTTCTCACTCGGCCGCATTACCCATTCCTGATCATCTTCATGAATATAGATGGGAATATTCAACTTTTCAGCCCATTCAACTTGCGTCGAATAGTAATGGGGATGAGAAAGGGCCATCGCATGTATGGGACCAATTTGATTCAAAAAGTCTAGTGTTGATTTATCTAGGTACGTAACACAGTCCCAAATAAATCCAAAACCATTTTGCTTAATAACATAAGCGGTTTGACCAATTGCAAACGACGGTTTTGTGGTGATACTATATAGATTCTTCTCTTCTTTTAAAATCTCATTCTGGTAGTTGTGACTTTGTAGCATTTCTTCTAAGGTGGTCCAGGATTGTCCGTTCGAATGAACATATTGACGCTCCTCATTGCAGATTTGACATTCGTTGGGTGGCTCTTCGGTGTGAGGGTATTGCGTTCCGCAGGTTACACAAATATAATTTTGCATACTTTCTCCCCTTCATATGTAACGTTTTCTCTAACATTCATTTTATGTTATTTGATTTGTTCCATGCCTTTATTTTCTCCAAGTTTTCAACCACTTTCTTTGTTTCTTTGTGCAAATGATATAAGCTATCAGGGATAATCCGGTAATTCCTATACCTACATCTGTTATTAAAACTATTTTTGTATATACCCCAAAGATACTTCCTGTTATCCCTAGTAATCCTAAGAAAAAGAAATGCTTCTTCTGATTTTCAGTGGAGGTAAAATAAAAATCTCTTTCTTGCTGCATTTCCTTCCATTCTATGAATCTCTTTGGTGCCTCCAGAAAATCTCGGATGGAATGAAAGACACGAAAAGCAGGCTGTGCATAAATCCATTTCCAAATTAGCTTCCATTTGCTTTGATTGGTTTGCCGGATCCACTTTAAAAAAGCCGGTTTCGCAATGTCTAGCAACTCGCTTTTTGGGCTAATCGTGTGTAGCATGCCTTCAATCGTAACGAAAGATCTTCCTAAAAAAATAAAACGGGTAGGCACTTGAATAGGCAGCGAGCGCACTAAGTCATTTAGCTCCTTTTTTACTGCAAAAAGATCCATTTCTTTATAATGTGCCAAATCAATAGACAATGCTTCTTTCAGGATCCGTTCAATCTTAGTCGTATCAGCACCTGGATAGATAAATCCTAGTTCTGTTAACACCTGTACAGCCATTGAATAATTTTTCAAAAGTATTGCTTGCAATAAATCCTGGAAGCTGTCCGCATCCTTTTTTGAAATTTCCCCTACCATTCCAAAATCAAGCAGTATGATGGTACCGTCTGGTTTTACTAATACATTTCCCGCATGTGGATCTGCATGGAATATACCTGCCTCGAGCCACTGCGGGATAAATAATTGTAAAAGCCGAATAGATAAATCTTCCGTGTTCACTTGGTATTTCTCTAGAAATTCAACATCGGTTATTTTTGACCCTTCCACCCATTCCATTACTAATACACGTGATGTACTTAATTCTGGATAAACCTTTGGAATTATGAGCTTATCCATTTTTTGAAAATGAGTGCGGAAATGTTGAATAGCTTCCATTTCCTGATGAAAATCCAATTCCCTTTTGATCACTTGTTGAAGTTCATGAAATAACAATTTAAAGTTGATAAATTGCTTTGGAACAGGTGCAAAATGATGAGCAATCCAGATGATGATTGCTAAAGCACGAAAGTCCGTCTGAATAATAGAACCGATTTTCGGCCTCTGCACTTTAATAGCTACACATGTTCCATCCTTTAAATAGCCTTTATACACTTCACCAATAGAAGCAGAAGCAATGGCGGTTGATCGAATGGATTCCAGTTTATCCTCTATTTTGTCTTCCCACTCTTGCTCCAGTACCTGTCTAATATCGTCCCACATTGAAGGGGGAACGTGATCCACCAAGTCCTCTAATTGTTTAACAAAGCTGTTTGGCAGCAGGTCTGAGCGGATACTGAGAAATTGTCCTACTTTTATAAGTAGTCCTTCTAAATCAAATAACGTTTGACGGAATTCCTCTCCTATTTCCCCCCATAATTTCTCCATTTCCGAATCGGGCCTTTTGCGAAGTTGATACCAATATACTCTCCATAAAATGGATAAACCAAGGGAAAGAATCTTCCACATCCTCGACCACTTTCTCCTATATTTCATAAGAACCCCCTTTTCTTCCTATGGTATATTTTTGGTGACGGTACCATGATTTCTACATTATAAATAGAAGCTACACTGGTCCATAGGTAGCTTCTATTTGATGAATGGTATTCTTATCTTTGCATAACATATTCTCGATATTTTTCATAGTCGGCTGTTTTACATTCCAACAGCAGCTTTGTTCCTTCATTTTCATAGCTTGTAGAGAAAATTTCTGCATGTTGATTTAAGTAAGAAACAATATTTCCTTGATCGTATGGAATCATCATTTCACATTGAACATAATTTCTAAAAATATGCTTGCGTACTAATGAAATTAACTCCTCGATTCCTATACGTTGCTTTGCAGATAAATAGACCCCGTTTGACTGAATAGAAGGAAGCTCTATATCCAGTAAATCCGCTTTATTATAAGCGTAGATGATAGGAATATCCTCCACTCCGATTGCTTTTAGCGTCTTTTCCGTTATTTCCATCATCTGCTCATAATGGGGGTTAGAATAATCTACAACATGAATCAATAAATCCGACTCTGCGACCTCTTCTAATGTAGAACGAAACGCTTTTACAAGATGATGCGGAAGCTTATCAACAAATCCTACCGTATCTGTTAATAAAAATGACTTAGTATCGGGAAGCTGAATGTTTCTTACTGATGTCTCCAAGGTTGCAAATAGCATATCCTTTTCAAACACCTGCTTATTTGCAAGTGGATGGAATAATTCAACCATGGCATTCATGATGGTGGATTTTCCCGCGTTTGTGTAGCCAACTAGCGATACGACGGGTGCATTGTTCTTCCTGCGTCTTTTTCGTTGCGTTTGCCGGTGGGACACAAGTATTTCCAGCTCCTGATTCAGGGCTGTAATCTTCTCTTCAACCTTTCTACGATCTAGCTCTAGTTTTGTTTCACCTGATCCTCGATTTTTGAGGCCAGAACCACCGCCTTGACGACCAAGGGATTCACGGAGACCAATTAACCGCGGAAGCATATATTGCAATTTTGCAACCTCCACTTGAAGCTGTGCTTCTTTCGTTTTAGCTCGCTCAGCGAAAATATCCAAAATCAGAATCGTACGGTCGATTACTCTGCACTCCAGCTCCTTTTCCAGATTACGAATATGTGAGGGCGATAATTCATCATTAAAAACAACCGTTCTCGCACCCGTTTCCGCGAGAATTGCGGCCACCTCTCGGATCTTGCCATTTCCTATATAATACGATTTATTTATACTTGGCAGGTTTTGTGTAATAACGGCAGCCACCTCCATATTACATGCGACCGCCAAATTAGCTAACTCCTCCATTGAGTAGTCAAAATTACTTTGCTTTCCAATATTAACTCCTACCAATATCGCTTTTTCACGTTCATCCATCATATAAAAACCCCTCCGTTACATAATTTATTATCCAAGTGGAGGAACTACTACAAAAGCAGGAATCAGGAATGGGAATGACCAAAAGTTTGGACCCTTTCAAATTGAAAAGGGCTTAACGATTACGGTCAGCATATAAACATATATAAAAACACAAAAAAGAGGACTTTTCGTCCCTCCCTCTTTTTTCATGACATATGAAATTTATCTGAGTTCCCTTGAAAATAGGCAGACCAATCCCGATTCACCCTGCTACAAAAGCAGAGCCTCCAGCACACTATTCAATTAGCAGCATGTAGAATCGAAACGTAGTCGCACTGTGGAACCCCTCCGTTCATTAAAGTTAATTGCATTTTAACATAAACTTCAAATATTTGCCACTGTCTATTTTGAAATTTTCAGTAAATACAGCATTTCCACAGTAGTGCCTGGCACCAAATTAGATAGCGCTCCATAATGTGGATCGCAAACAATAACTAGAAATTATATTCTAAATTGGGTGACGACATCCTTTAGTTCTTCGGCCATTTTGGCTAGTGATTTAGAAGATGCATCGATTTCTTCCATGGATGCAAGCTGTTCCTCTGTGGACGCTGCTACTTCCTCTGAGCTTGAGGCACTCTCCTGTGAATGTGCCGCAACTTCCTTCGCAAATACGGAAGCTTCCTCCACTCGTGCTGAAATTTGCTGAACTGCTGCTGTCATTTCTTCAATTTTAGGGGAAATATTTTTGGTTCCTTCCACAATTTCCTTAAATTTAATAGCCGTTTCTTCTGTCACGTTCATACCTTGCTCTGCATTTATTTTTACTTCATTCATAATGTGGATCGATTGATTAATATCTGCCTTAGTGCTGTTAATTAAGCCTGCAATTAATTTCGTCGATGATTGAGATTGCTCTGCAAGCTTTCTAACTTCTTCTGCCACCACCGCAAATCCCTTTCCATACTCTCCTGCTCTTGCTGCCTCGATAGCAGCATTAAGGGCCAATAAATTAGTTTGTTCTGAGATACCATTAATCACTTCAAGGATCTTCTCAATTTCTTCTGAACGCTCAGAGAGAGAATAGATAACTTCATTTGATTTTTGAACCGATTCATTAATATGTTTCATTTGAGATAGATTTTCTCTAACGGATACTCCGCCTTCCTCTGCCTTCTCTGCTGTTTTCTTGGATAGCTCTGATACATTCTCTGTACTTTCAGAAATGCTGAAAATCCCTTCCTTCACCTCATTTAACGCCTGAGAATTGCGTTCAAGCTTCATCATAGCCTCTTCAGAACCACTCGCCACCTCTTGAATTGCGGAAGCAACGTGCTCTGTTGCTTCTGTTGTTTGATCAGCATTAGCTGAAAGCTGTTCAGAAGCTGCCGCTAATTGTTGGGATGCATCATTTACACTTGTAATGGTTTCTCTAAGACTTTTTATCATATTATTAAATGACCAGGTTAATTGCCCCATCTCATCCTTCGATTGATATGTACCTTTAACGGTTAGATCTCCTTTTTCTGCTTTTGATATTAGAGATAGCATCTCCCTCGTAGGTTTTACAATCATTCTCGAAATAAGAATTCCAAGAGTAATAGAGATTAATAAAGCTGCAATCGTGATAATAAGGGAAACGATAGTTGCCATTTTCAAAGAATCATTATTGGCATTGTTCACTTGGTTAGCAGCGTCAGCATTTAATTTTTGCAAAGAAGATAATAACGTATTCACATATGAATCCATTGGTCTCACTTTACTAGAATAAATACCGACAGCCTCTTCGTTCTTATTTTGAACTGCTAGGTCTACTACTTGTTGCCTGGCATCCTTTAACTCCGTTACCTTATTTTCATATTCCTTCACCTGTGCTCTTTCTTTATCAGTCAAATTCGCTTTGCTAAGCTTCTGTATCATTTCTTCTGTTAATTTTTCTTCTAGCACAATACCTTGCTTTAATCCTTCTTTCTGTTGTTCATCATTCGAAATCATTAATAGTAGAATATTCGTATCAATGGAAGAATTATTTTGTCTTACATTGCTTAATAATTGGTTCGGAATAAATTGATCATTGTACATTGCATCCGAATTATTCGCCATTTTAACCATGAAGTTCATCCCACATATTCCGACTATTACAAGAGAACATATTTCAATGATAATAAATAGTAAGATTTTTCTTGAAATCTTTAAGTTTCTTAATATCATCTTGGCTACCACTCCTTCTAATTTTTTTATACAAAAGTTTCCATCACTCATATTTATCGGAATAAAATTATCTTCTTATAGTATTTTTATTATTTTGATATATCGAAAAATATGTTCCAGTTGAGCATACTGTCATTAAACACAGCTGTTGAACCACAAAAAAGACACTAACCGATGTTAGTGCTTCATGGTTCTTTCTTAAATTCAATCTTAGTATCAGCAAAATTTCATATAAAATAGATAATATATTAGAATACTCAACATTATACTAATAAAGCTTTATCTATAAATAAAATTTAAATCTTCCTCCCACATATTGAGACCGGATATATTCAAATGGTGTTCCGTTCTTCAACGGAGTTACCCGCTCGATTAATAGAATAGGAGAACCGGTGGAAATATCGAGCAGTTCAGCAGTGTGCTTATCTGCACTTACTGCTTCAATGGACTGTTTCCCTTCGCCAATCACTAAGCCCTCTTTTGTTTCCATATAATCATACAAAGAGCCTTGGATATCTTTCTTTCGTAAATCCTTTGCAAACGTCCATGGTATAATCGTTGTTTCGATAGCAATCGGCGTATCATCACCTAAACGGATGCGTTCGATATGCCATACATCCTCCATTTGTTTCATACCCAAATGCAATACTTCTACCGATGTTGCCTTTCGTTTTTGAAAGGACAATATTTTACTAGAGGCTTTCATGCCCCGCTCTTCCATCAACTTCGTAAAACTCGTTACACCCTTTAAGGTTTGCTCTACTTTTTCATTATTGACAAAGGTTCCGCTGCCCCGTTTTCGTGTCAGCACCCCTTCATCCACAAGACCTTGGACAGCCTGCCTAACGGTCATCCGGCTGACCTCGAATTGCTCGGATAATATCCGTTCGGAGGGAATGGCATCCCCAACGGTCCATTCCCCCTTCTTAATTTGTTCCTTAATAACTTGCTGAATTTGATAATATATTGGAACGGGCGATCCCTTATCGATCACTTGTTATCCCTTCCTTTAGCAAAGCTGCAGCTTCCTCATCCGCTAATACAATGACATTCGGATGCGTTTGCAAAGCAGATGCAGGGCACACTGGATCCACACTGCCTTCCACCATTTCTCGGATTGCTTCTGCTTTGGATCGGCCAAATGCTAACAATATTATTGTTTTTGCTGCTAAAATAGACTTAATTCCCATCGAGATGGCGTACTTTGGAACATCCTCTTCCCTTTCAAAGAAGCGCTTGTTTGCTTCCCTTGTAGATTCCGTTAATTCTACAATATGTGTTTCTGCATCAAAGGAAGTTCCTGGCTCATTAAAACCAATATGACCGTTTGCACCGATTCCAAGAATTTGAATATCGACAGGATGGCTTTTTAAAATCTCCTCGTATCTATGGCACTCTGCCTCTAAGTCCTTCGCCATTCCATTTGGAAGGAAAGACTCCTTAAAATTCATATGAGAAAATAATTCTGTATCCATATAATAATGGTAACTGTTGGGATCTTTTTCTTCTAACCCTACATATTCATCTAAATTAACTGTTGTGATATTGGAAACATCCAGGTTGGAAGTACGCATCTTTTTATAAAATTCAATAGGTGTTCCCCCTGTTGCAAGCCCAATTGTGGATACACGCCCATTTACAATTCCATCCCGTACAATTTCAAATGCTTTTTCCGCTGCTTCTTTGTCTGATTTAAATGTTAATATTTCCATTATGACAATTCCCCTCTCTGATGTTTTCTTCCTAAATGGTAGGTTGCATAAACTTGTAGGCTTTCATCCATTATGACAAAATCAGCGTCTTTACCCTCCGTTAAAATTCCTTTTGAGGTTAGGCTGAATTCCTTCGCTTGATTTACGGAGGTCATTTGGACTGCTTCTGCGATCCCGCAGCCGGTAAACTGAATAATATTTCGGAATGCCCGGTCCATTGTTAATATACTGCCGGCAAGTGACCCATTCTCCAGACGCGCTTCTCCATTTTTAACGTATACCTTCTGCCCGCCTAACTCCGATACACCGTCCGGCATTCCCTTCGCTCTCATTGCATCCGAAATTATCACCGTCCCGGACGCTCCTTTTATTTTATACGTTAAGTTCACCATGTCAGGATGAACATGAATCCCGTCGGCTATCATTTCCACCTGAATTTGCGGTGATAATAATGCATGCCCAGCAACCCCTGCTTCCCGATGATGCAATCCGCGCATACCATTGTACATATGGGTTGCATGAGTTGTTTTGCTGTGCATTAACTCCTCACGAACCGCATCTGAATGGCCCATGGATGGAACAATACCTCTTTCGATCATGATATCCTCGAATTCGCGCGCACCTTCTTTTTCAGGTGCGTACGTTACAAGCTTAATAAGATTACCGGATGCTTCATGCCATTTTAAAAATAATTCGATGTCTGGCGCCTTGATAAATTCTAATGGCTGAGCACCGGCTCTTTTTTCAGATATAAAAGGTCCTTCTAAATGAACACCTTCAATAATTGTATTGCGGGATTCCTTAGCATTTTTAACAGAACGAAGTGCGGCTTCAATTGCATCATAATCCTGGGTAATGGTAGTTGCAAAAAAGGAAGTAACCCCTTCTTCTAAAAGCCGTTCACTCAAATAGACCAATTTTTCAGGATCCGCATCCATGACATCAACACCATATCCGCCATGAATATGAACATCAATCATACCTGGTATGATAATATTTCCTTTTCCATCGATTACTTCTTCATTATTTTGTTTTTGAAACCCTGTCATTTCACCTGTTTCCAGGATTTTATCTTGAAATCGAATATAACCATTCGGTATTTCCTTTTCACCAGTATATATATTGGCATTGATTACAACCTTTTGTACCAATGCTCTCCACCTCGGTTTCTCAAAATTAATATAGTTGTCTATACCAATTATCTGACTTAACCATTGATTTGTCAACATAGTGGTTCTAGGGGTGTAGGTACCTTTAGATCACTCTTGTCCATTCTTTTTTTACGTATAAAAGTATTTTGACAATTTTTTATAAAATTATCCTATTTTCCTTCGAATCACCACGGCTTTTGAAGGAAAATAGCTATTGTTTAACGAATATTTATAGAAAGGCTGTTTTCGGATAGATGGTTGCTTAACGTATTTTGTTATAAATCCTAATATAGACTTAGCTTCGTGGCATCTTTTCTTAATGAATGAGTTATTCTTCGTAAAAATATAAGGTTTGCGTCTAGAAATGCAACACAATTTAAGAAAAGAGCCTATAAAAAAGGGAAAGAGTGATGGCGATGAATCCATTTGTTTTTGCTTGTATTACCCCGCATGGCGGTGAGATTATTCCTGAATTAGCCGGTGATAGACCTGATAGAATGAAGCTGACAAGAAACAGCATGGTTAAATTAGGAACAAAAATGAAGGAAGCAAACCCTGATACAATCATTGTTCTTACTCCCCATGGTACAAGGATTGATGGTCAATTTTCCATTTCAAACAGCGAAAGAATGATGGGATCATTTGATGAAAATGATGGCTATTACGAAATGGAGAGAATGGTGGATCGTGAATTAGCTCTTGAAATCACTAAGGCTGCAAAAGAATCCGGACTTGCCGCAGGCTCTATTAATTACGCTACTGCCGCTGGACCGCTTTCCTGCTTGCCGCTGGATTGGGGTGCCATTGTTCCACTCGCTTTCATGCCTGAGATACCGATTGTAGTCATCACCCCATCTAGAGAGGTTCCTTTAGAGGATCATTATAAGTTTGGGGAAGTGCTTCGTACCGTTGTGCAAGGCTCTGCTAAAAAAATTGCTCTCATAGCCAGCTGTGATTGGGCTCATGCTCATGATGAAAATGGACCATACGGTTATGACCCTGCGGCAGCAATGCTTGATGAGGAAGTAGTCGGCCTCTTCCGATCCAATGAATTGGAAAAGATGGTGGAGTTTGATCCGGAATATATTGAGGCAGCAAAGCCTGACGGAATCTGGCAAACGATGATTCTAGCTGGTGCTCTCCCAAAGGAAAAGCGAAAGATACATTTATATTCCTATGAGGTGCCAACCTACTTTGGACTAATATGTGCGGAAGTAACAAATGCAGATGAATAGGTGAGGTCTTTTAAGATCCCACCTTTTTTTATCCATTCCATTTATTAAAAACCATTTTCCAATCCTCTAAAAAATAGGAATATAGATGCTTGTTCCTCCTTATAGCGAGTGGATGGTAAGAGGTTGCCAGTGAATATCCATCCACTTCATGCCAACGCTGCCTCCATGACTTTACCGTCATTTCATCATCCTGGCAAAATGCCTGCAACGCCACATTTCCTAAACAAACAATCAAATTTGGTGTGTGCTCTTGTAGCTGATACTTCAAATGTTCCATGCAAATCCTTCGTGTACATAGTTTTTCATAGGCACGTGCAGGTCTTCTTTTTAAAATATAGGTAACATAAATCTGCTCAAGTGGTATGTCCGCCTCCTGAATCGCCTGCTGTAAGGTCTGTCGAGTCCCGCACACAAATGGATTTCCGTCTCTATCCTCCCTTGCACCCGGGTTATCGAGAATTACATAAATATCTCCGTTCGGGTTCCCTTCACCCCAAATCATGCGATTCCCATGCTTATAAAGTCCACACTTTTGACAATCTTCAACTTCTTTTGGAGTTGGGTCTTCTTTTAATATTACCGATTTGAACTCCAAGGTTTTTACCTCCCGATTCGCATAAAAAAAACAGTGCACTATTCCCTATTGTGCACTGCTGGGTAAGAGTTTATTTTAAAATATCTTCTATTTTTTCAAGAACATCATTGGAAAGCTCAATATCAAGAGCTTTAACATTTTCCTCTACCTGCTCAGGTTTGCTGGCGCCGATTAACGCACTCGCAACATTTGGTTGACGTAATATCCAAGCTAGCGCTAATTGGGAAAGCTTCACATCTAATTCTTTTGCCACACCTTCAAGTTGTTTTACTTTTGCAAGTACATCCTCTGTTAACATTCTTGATAAAGAACCGTTGGATTTTGGATCTGTTGCACGCGTTCCTTCTGGCAGATTCGTTATGTCGGTATATTTCCCTGTCAAAATACCTTGTGCAAGCGGAGAAAATACAATTTGGCTGAAGCCTGTTTGTTCTCCTAGCGGAATAATTTCTTTTTCAATATAACGATTGAACATATTGTAAACTGGTTGATTTACGACGATTCGGTCAAGTAAATAACGGTCGGCAGTTCCTAATGCTAGCTGAATTTGTTGTGCTGTCCACTCACTTACCCCAAGATATAGAACTTTTCCTTGACGAACTAGATCATCGAGTGTCCGAAGTGTTTCATCAATGGCAGTTTCCGGATCAAAACGGTGGCAATAATAAATATCTACGTAATCTTTGTTTAATCGCTTCAGGCTTGCATTAATCTGCTCCGTAATATGTTTCCTGGAAAGACCTTGATCATTAGGTCCGTCCCCCATTTTCCCGAACACTTTTGTTGCAAGAACATAGGATTCCCTAGGATATTTCCCTAGTGCTTCCCCTACGATTTTTTCCGCTTCCCCGCGGGCATATACATTTGCTGTATCAAAGGAATTAATACCAAGATCATAAGCTTTATCAATTGTTTTGACAGCTGTTTCCGCTCCAATTGAATTTCCATATGTGAGCCAGCTTCCCAAGCTGATTTCACTAACCTTTAACCCAGTTCTTCCAAGCTTACGATATTTCATGTTCATCGCCCCTGTTTTTTAGATTATGTATCATAACTATTATAAAATTCTAAATAGACAAATTAAAGAGATATGCATTATAATTACAAATGTATACAAAATTTTCCATAAATGTAGAAAGGATGTGGAATATGCTGTTTAAACCTCGATATGAACCAGTTGAATTAAAACTTCTAAGATTTTTAAACACTCGGATAAAATTATCGCCTAAAGTTGTAGGATATTTATTAAATTTAGAAAAAGGCTTTGAAGGAGAATTAGTTTTTGATAAATGTATAGAAAATCTTTCCGACAATTGGCTCATTATGAATGATTTATTGCTGGAAACTAATAATACCATCTATCAACTCGATTCCATTCTAATCTCTCCAGATACTATCCACCTATTTGAAGTTAAAAATTTTGAAGGTGACTACTACTTCGAGGATGACAAGTGGTATACAATTTCAGGAAAAGAAATTAAAAACCCCTTGCTTCAATTGAAACGTGCTGAGTCCCTTTTCCGAAGATTGCTTCAGGACCTGCGTTTTTCATTTTCTATAGAAGCAAATGTAATCTTCGTAAACCCCAATTTTTTCTTATACCAAGCACCTATAAACCTACCCATTATTTTTCCAAATCAGATTGAAGGATTTATGAAAAAGTTAAATATGCGACCACCGACGCAAACTAATACAACCACAAAATTCGTAGAAAAGTTATCTACTATTCTTTTAGAAGAATCTCCATATAAGAATTTACCTGAATATAGCTATGAGCAATTAAAAAAGGGAATTACCTGTTCAAAATGTAATAGATTTATGACTAGATTTAATAAAAACAACATTGTTTGCCAAAAATGTGAGACCATCGAGGAAAACGGTCATGCATTATTGCGGAGTGTGGAGGAATATAAATTTTTGTTTCCTAGTAGAAAAATAACTACGAATGTAATTTATGACTGGTGTAAAATTATTCATTCTAAAAAAGTGGTACGCAGGATACTCAATGAGAACTTTTCACTTACTGGGCGTGCAAGGTCTGCTCATTTTGTTGAGCATCAACCCGTTAACGAATAGTTTAGTAGCTATCCTATATTCATAGAAAGTATAAATGAGGACAGTGGGTTACCAAATAAAAATGTAATCATATTTCTTATTGGTGACCCTTTCACTCCTCTACCTCCATTTTGGGTATCTATCTTCCCTTTTGGTTACCCTTTTCGCTCCTCTACCTTCGTTTCGGGCACTTATCTTCCTTTTTGGTGACCCTTTTCGATCCTCTACCTCCTTTTCGGGCACCTATCTTCCCTTTTGATGACCCTTTTCGATCCTCTACCTCCTTTTCGGGCACCAATCTTCCCTTTTGATGACCCTTTTCGCTACTCTACCTCCTTTTCGGGCACTTATCTTCCATTTTGGTTACCCTTTTTGCTACTCTACGTCCTTTTCGGGCACCAATCTTCCTTTTTAGTGACCCTTTTCGATCCTCTCCCCCCATTTCGAGCACCAATCTTCCCTTTTGATGACCCTTTTCGCTACTCTACCTCCGTTTTGGGCACCAATCTTCCCTTTTGATGACCCTTTTCGATCCTCTACCCCTATTTCGGGAACCTATCTTCCCTTTTGGTTACCCTTTTCGCTACTCTACCTTCGTTTCGGGCACTTATCTTCCTTTTTGGTGACCCTTTTCGATCCTCTACGTCCTTTTCGGGCACCAATCTTCCCTTTTGATGACCCTTTTCGCTACTCTACCTCCTTTTCGGGAACCTATCTTCCCTTTTGGTTACCCTTTTCGCTACTCTACCTTCGTTTCGGGCACTTATCTTCCTTTTTGGTGACCCTTTTCGATCCTCTACCTCCTTTTCGGGCACCAATCTTCCCTTTTGATGACCCTTTTCGCTACTCTACCTCCTTTTCGGGCACTTATCTTCCATTTTGGTTACCCTTTTTGCTACTCTACGTCCTTTTCGGGCACCAATCTTCCCTTTTGATGACCCTTTTCGCTCCTCTCCCCCCATTTCGGGCACCTATCTTACCTTTTGATGACCCTTTTCGATCATCTACCTCCGTTTTGGGCACTTACCTTCCTCTTTGGTGACCCTTTTTGCTACTCTACCTCCTTTTCGGGAACCTATCTTCCCTTTTGGTGACCCTTTTTGCTACTCTACCTCCATTTCGGGCACCTATCTTCCCTTTTGATGACCCTTTTCGATCCTCTCCCCCTATTTTGGGAACCAATCTTCCCTTTTGATGCCCCTTTTCGCTCCTCTACCTCCGTTTCGGGCACTTATCTTCCTTTTTGGTGACCCTTTTCGCTCCTCTACCTCGGTTTCGGGAACCTATCTCTCTCATTTATAGCTCTACCCCTCCTTAACCTCATTTCGGGTCAGTACCGAAAAAGCTTTTCCACCTATTAAAAGTTAATTTACAAAGATTACTTTATACATCCTTCAATGAAGATATTATGAGTTCAATTTCTTTATTAGTACAAAACAAGATTGTGGCAGGCACTACCTCATCTCCAATAAAAAGAGTGGTGCCAGGCACCACTCTCATTTTTTACTGGATATAAAGCTTTCCAGCTGCTAATTTGGTTGATACGTTGCTGTAGTCATCTACTACCTTCACTTCAACAACAGCGCCATCGGCTTTTGTCTTGCTTGGAACTGTCCAATAGCCGACATAATGTCCTGCAGATGTTTCCATCATTGGCAATTCTGTTGCGTTGTCACTAGATGGTACATTTGTAAGTGGCATGTGAATAGCAAATGTTGCTTTCAAGCCAGGCTCACTGTCAAATTCGATTTTGACGGAATCACCTGTTTTTAAGTTCTTATCTGTGTTTGGCATTAAGTTCTTGATTTCCGGTGCTGTGTATTTTGCAAAGACAGTAACCTTTTTCGATACTTTATTTCCTGCTTTGTCTTGTGCAACTACCTTAATATCATTTTGACCTTCTTCAAGCAAAATGCGCTTAGAGTATTTTCCATCTGTAACTGTTGCCTTTTCTCCATTGACCTTTACAAAGTCAAGGTTGGCATCATTTACTTTACCCTCAACTGTTACCGTTTCACGATTAGTCTTATCATTATTTTTCGGACTATCGATCGTTAAAGTAGGGTTCGTTTTATCATATACTACTTTTACAGGTGCGGAGGCATCCGTTGATCCGGAAGCAACAGAAGATTTCGCCGTTAAGACGTTATCCCCTTCTGAAAGAGCTACCTCAGCAGAGAACTTTCCGTTGTCTGCTACTTTTGTAGATGCAACCTTTGTTCCGTTATTATAAATATTTACATCTGTTGTTGGAGAAGCGGTACCTTCTACCGTTACTTTGCCTTCATTCGTGAATGTGCCGTCTTTTGGTGATGTAATAACTGGTACATCTACCTCATAGCTTACACGGGCACGGATCATATAGTTTCCTTCATCTGCAGGTGATTGAGACCAAGCTCCACCTACTAGCTGCCAGCTGCGTTTTGCGTTTGTACCACTTTCATCTGTCGCTAGACCTGGTGCATTTGGATTTGGATTTGTTTGAATGTATACCATATAGAAGTCTCCATTCACAACAATTCCTTGTGTGGAAAGATCTACAACTGTCCATTCACCATTTCGAAGCGCCTTTGCATTGATTGGTCCGGCGATCTTCTTGCCTGGTGCACCACCTGTACCAGATGCATCCCAAACCTCTACTTTAAAATCAGTTCCTCCAGGAGTTGGCCAATCAGAAGTCCAGAAACGGAAGACTCCAGCTGTTACAATTGCTGTCTTCTTACCTTCTGGCAGGGACATTTTCACAGCCCAGCCATTGCCCGCATCATAGAATGCATGAGCGTTTTCAGCTGTGCCATCATCATAGCCGATTTCTCCACCTGGGTAGCTAATAATTGGTACTAAATCAATATTTTTCTCTGTTGTTGTATTTCCGTTAACCGTTACGGCAATATCTTGGCTATGATAATACGGTGCCAATACTTTTAATGTATAGTTACCTGCATATGCCGTAATATCATAGTGCCCGTTTGCATCGGTTTGTACAGGAGTTACAGCAGCATCCTCTACAAGAAGCAATGTTGCACCTTGTAACGGCTCACCTGTTGATTTATTTTTCACCGTACCGCTGATATGGCCTTTAGCTAATTCATGTAATACGAAGTTAGCTGTTGTAACGCCATCGCGCTCAATATTCACTCGTTGCTGTTCGGATTGATATCCATATGCTTCTGCTTGGAGCGTATAGGATCCTGCAGCATGTGATAATTGATATTGGCCATTCGCTGGGTTCGTCATGACAGAGCGTCCTGTTTCAAGAACACTTACTTGCGCACCCATTGGTAATAGTGTAGGATTTACTTGTTCCTCTTTCGCTGGAGGGGCATCCTTCTTAGGTAGTTCTGGCTTAATAGAAGCTGGATCTACCTTTTCTTTTTTAAGAGAATCCTTGTCATCGCTTTGGCCTACACCAAGCTTACCAGTATTCTTAGTGCCTGAGCTATTTTTTGGAGTTGCAGAAAGCTTCACATCATCTAAATACCAGCCCGCTTTTTGCACACTGCCATCTGTTTTTACATTGAAGCCAATGTAAATACGCCCGCCACTATAGTTGGATAGATTGACTTCTTGATCAACCCAGCCTCCTGATTGGCCATTCACTTGTAAAAGCTGTGTCCAGTTTTGAAGGTCATTTGAAACAAATACTGTACCGAAATCGTATCTAGTCTCAAGATCGAACCAGTTTTTAAATTGTAGGTATGCATTGCCTGCCGGTAAATCGATTGGAGGCATTACAAGTGTCATGTTTGCACTGTTATCGTAATTTCCAGCTAGGTTTGTCGCATATACTTTTTGTCCTGATGCGGCACTGTTTGGTCCGGAGGTTGGTATGCCCCATTGCCATGAATCTTTTGTTCCGTAGGAATACCATCCAATTGGTGTTGATTCAAAGTCTTGGGAATAACCTACCGTAATCCCTGGTTTTACACTTACTTGGTAATCGTTGCTTGTTACTTCGTTATTGCCGAAGTCATTAATCTTCCAACGATATTTTAAAGAAGGTACGGCAATCTGATTTCCTGGAACTACTACTTGATATTCACCGGATTTGTAGTCGCCAGATGTACGAGTTGCATCTACATTCTGCCAATTTCCGGATTTATCTTGATACTGCAGCTTCACAGAAGCAACGCTTACATTATCTGAAACAGTTACGTTTAATGTTAAATCCATTCCTGCATATGTTTCAGTTGGAGCAGTATGTGTAAATGTAGGAGGCTCTGTGTCATTTCCATCTTTACCAACTTGACCTTTAACAGTTCCAAGTCCGCTTAATACAGAAGATACTGCGTCAAAAGCGTTTACAAGCCCGTAACCATAACCGTTATTAGGTGAATTCGGGAATGTGGAATCCGTTAATGGTGTAGCAGTTGATATTAATATATCCTCGATTTGGTTTACCGTTAGAGAAGCATTTGCTTGTTTTAATAAAGCAACTACTGCAGATACATGTGGACCTGCCATCGATGTACCATTCCATCCACCTTCATATACTCCACCAGGAACGGAAGAACGAATATTCACTCCCGGTGCGGAAACTTCAGGCTTAATTTCACCGTATGGAGATGGTCCTTGTAAAGAAAAGCTTGCTAATTTATTGTTAATGTCCGTTGCACCGGTTGCAAATGATTCGGGATAGTTTGCTGGATTAGCTACAGAACCTGGTCCTCCCGGGTTCCAAAGATCTGTATTACCTGCAGAAAACTCTGGGAAAATTTCTGCATCTCGCCAGTTTTTCACCATATCACGGTACCATTCATCTAAGCCTGGACCGCCGCCCCAAGAGTTATTCACTACATCTGGTGCTTTATCAGGATGTGGATTACCAGCAGCATCCTTAGGAGAGATAATCCATTCACCAGCTCTAAGTAAATCTGCATCCGTTCCACCAGCAGCTGTGAAAGCTTTTACAGCTATCCATTTTGCTCCTGGTGCTACACCAATTTGATTGCTACCATTTGGCTCAGAACCGACCATTGTTCCCATTGTATGAGTACCATGACCTTGGTCATCATATGGTGTAGAACGTCCTGCCGTTGCATCGAACCAGTTCATTTCGTTATTTGGCGTATTGGGATTGCTTGGATTATAGCCTCGATATTTTTCCTTTAGTGCCGGATGATCCCATTGAACGCCTGTATCAATATTTGCTACAACTGTTCCTGTACCATCGATGCCCATACTCCATACTTGAGGTGCACCGATTTTGTTAATATTCCATTCAATACTGTTAGTATTTGCTTTTGGCTGTTCAGCGGTTTTTCCAACTGCTAAAGAACCTTTTGCCTCACTGCTTTGAGTTGCTGATCCTGCATAAAGCTGACGAATCTCATTTGGAAGGATCTTAGCTACCTCTTCAAAATGTGAAAGCTTTTCGGCAATATCCTTCGTTGCAGTGACAGCAATACCATTTACAATGTAAAAGGATTCAAAGTCCTTTACTTTACCATTCTTCTTCTCCTTTTCAAGGTAGTCAATAACGGTATGCTGTGTTTCCAAAGCTGTGGATCTTAATTCCGAAACAACCGCTGATCTTTTGGCCAGCTTCGTTTTTTGGGCAGATAACTTACCTTTCGAGGCTTTATCCGCCGCAGCTTTGGCAGCCTTTGTTGTATCTGCCTGTTCTTTGAACTTAATTAAGAATGTTACCTTTTCGTCCGCCTTCGTAAATTGCTTTAAAAGCCGATCACTTAGCTTCGCACTAGCTACATTCTTTCCATCAAAAACCGAAGTGTACGGTTTTCCATTTACTGTTGCAGCATTAGAAAAGCTTGGAGCAATCAGTGAAGCCGACAGCAAGACCGTTGCAAGGATACTTGTCGTCTTTTTTAGCCTTTTCTTTTTCAACATTCCTTTTCCTCCCCTCATTTTTTGAAAAAAAAGCTCAAAAAAATGACAACCCCAACCCTCCTTTTCTTTATCTACATGATGAAGGTCATCGTTGTCTCTTTAAATGTATAAGTTTCGAAATAAAAAATGTGTCAAAGCAAGTCGTTTTTTGTCTGGATTTTTAGAAATGGTAAAATTGGTGTGGGATTGGAATTTTTAAATAGACTAAAGAACTAGACCCATTTTCGGGAGTATGCTCCAATTTCCAATATTATCAAGAGTTTATCCAATTTTCCCCATGCATTGTGAATAGTACAATATTTCTAGTTCTCTGAAATTTGTCTAAATTTTCGAAAAAATAATATAATTTTCCTATTATGTATTTTCCCTCTTTATCCTATTTATTTATATCTAGGGGGATGGTCCCTTTTATTATTAGGAATATCCGCTTTAATATGGTAAATTTTTCATTAGAAGTGCGATGGTCTCTCTGTCTTTTGGCACAGTATTCCATAAATATTTGACATGTACGTTACAATAAAAAGATACTAATACTCATAGAGATTTCACTTAACGGAGGAACATGATGCAAACAACAAATATACGTTCTGTAACGATCGCCCTATTTGTAGCTACTTTTTTAACAGCTATTGAAGGAACGATTGTCAGTACAGCGATGCCGACAATTGTCAGTGATTTAAAAGGAATTGAGCTCATGAATTGGGTGTTTGCCATATACTTGCTTACATCTGCCGTAACGGTACCTATATTCGGAAAGCTATCCGATTTGTTCGGCAGAAAGTTTATTTTTATTATGGGAACGATTGTTTTTTTAATTGGATCTGGTCTTTGCGGTCTATCCCAGACAATGGAGCAGCTCATCATTTTCCGCGCAATTCAAGGAATTGGTGCTGGTGCCGTCTTACCGGTTACAACCACTATTATCGGGGACATATATCCGCATGAAAAAAGGGCAAAGGTACTTGGATTCATGGGGGCAGCCTGGGGAATAGCAGGTGTGATTGGTCCATTAATTGGAGGATTTTTTGTCGATCAGCTGTCATGGCATTGGATCTTCTATATAAATGTACCATTTGGCTTGCTTTCCATTCTCATGGTCAGTTTTTCATTAAAAGAAACGCTGGAAAAAACAAAGAAAAGTATCGATTTTGCAGGTGCACTTACGTTTACCGTTGGGATGCTTGCACTTTTGTTTGCTCTTCAGCGTGGTGGAGAAACACATAACTGGGCTTCTCCATCTATTATCGGAATTTTTATCGTTGCCATTTTGTTTATAGTACTATTTATTTTTATCGAATCAAAAGTGAAGGAGCCATTAATCCCACTCGCTTTATTCCGCATTCGATCCATTTCGATTGCAAATGCAGTCGCCTTACTTGCTAGTGCCGTTCTAATTGGATTAACCGTCTATATTCCCATGTGGGTACAAGGTGTCCTTGGTCATGGAGCGACCATTTCCGGCCTAATGCTCGCACCATTGTCTATCACTTGGATGATCGGTTCATTTTCAGGCGGACGACTTCTGATTAAATATGGTGAACGGGTGACGGTTGCAATCGGAACATTCATCATCCTTATTTCCGCTATATGGTTAACGATATTTACTAGTCATACTCACGAGATTATGTTTTATCTTATGTCTGCGTTGGTTGGACTTGGATTTGGGATGGTGATGACCATTACAACGGTTGCGGTACAGTCTTCTGTGGACTGGTCGTTGCGAGGAACTGCAACGGCATCCAATACTTTTTTCCGGACATTGGGACAATCCGTTGGAGTTGCCTTATTAGGGACCTACTTTAATTCCATTGTCACCACACAGTTCACCGCTCAAAAAGAAAATGCAGACGTCAATGCTGCCAATCTTAACAAGCTAATAAACCCAAATTATGGCCAAGCAGTTCCGGAGTCAGCTCAAGGTCCATTACGAGAAGTAATTGTTACCGGGCTACATCACTTATTCATTGTCATGACAGTAATTGCCGCAATTGGCTTATTGACATCCTTATTTATTCCTAGGGTAAGAGCAGCTGTTAAACAAGCTGGAAAGTAATTTGTACGAAGCTAGCACTATATATTTTTTTGCTGACGAAAACAGCTATAAAAAAGGCGTTCCAAGATAATTTGGATACGCCTTTTTTATTTGATTCTTGAATTTCAAAACGGCAGGAAGTTACACTATGAATATATGAGCTTGATAAAAAGAACTGTTTATGTGATGGCAATCAACTTTTTATACATTGAAGATAACCAAGAAATTGGTTCCTGGCTTCAGGAGTGATTTAACAGACGCGCGCTATCATATGAAATGGCTTACTTCAGGATAAGACTCCATTCAACAAACGAAAGAAGTGGATCTTGTCATACTTGATATCATGCTGCCGGGTTTAGATGAGTTTTCTATAGGCCAGCGTTTGTAGAAGAGTTATCCACCCACACGTAAAACTTTTACTTTTTAGCCAGAATTTCATCGAACCAAATTTAAACTATACACTTTCCTCTTCAGAAACTTCTACCACTAATTTTTTGTTCCCTTAATCATTAATCAAATGAAAGGTTGATTATAAAAATGCACAAAATTAATCGTAAGTATTCAGATTTAAATTCATTTGAACGCTTTGCAATAAAATCCGTATGGCCTGCATATATTGGATGCATTTTAGCCATACTATATGCTGTTTTTGTTCGGTTTTTAGAAGCAGCAGGAGTCGGAATTATTTACACATACGGTCGCGTGAAAGATCCTGAATCGCTTTACATTGCTAGCTACTTAGCCGGAGTTTTTATCATGCTATGTGGTTTTTGTTTGCTAGGACTAGTTAAACCATGGGGGAAAAGCATCCCACAGTGGATTCCATTGATTGGCGGGAAGAAGATTCATCCGTCCGTTATGCTCACCCCTACCCTTTTCGGTACAGCCTTTTTACTTGCCCACGGGGTTAGTGGTATGTTGACCAAAGCACTCTATTTGACTGGACTTATTACCATTCATTTTTACGGTTGGGCAGAGTTGGATCCTCGCGCACTTGCCTTATGGGATCTTTTCTTTTATGAACCATGGTTTTTCCTCATGGGCATACTTGCCGGATTATCCGCTGTACATTATGCCTTTGCATCTTCTATAACATTGTTATGGATCAGAAGATGTACCATTTCCTTTTTGCTGCTTGTTCTTCTGCTGAGTATATTTTTTGTGTTGGGAATCATTTTTGACTACAGAAAATTTGTTTTTTAGAAAGATTCTTTCTTAATATTCAATTCTTTAATTTACTGGTGTTAAAGCAGCTTCACCACTTAATACACGAATAATATTTTCCGCGGCCATGTCTGCCATTTTTAGTCGGGTTGCTTTACTTGCACTTCCGATATGCGGCAGCGTTACGACATTAGGCAACGTTAAAAGCGGAGAAACCAAGCTTAGCGGCTCTTGTTCAAACACATCTAAACCTGCTGCCCAAATGTCCCCCTTTTTCAAAGCATTATATAGGGCAGTCTCGTCTACGATTCCGCCTCTTGCCGTATTGATGAGGATGGCGGATTTTTTCATTAGCCTTAGCTCGTTTTCTCCGATTAAATGGTGTACCTCATTTGTGTATGGGATGAGGATGCTGACAAAATCGGATTGTTTAAGCAAATCATTCAGCTCCACGTATTCCATTCCTAATTTTTTATCTAGATGGGACTTACGAGTACGGCTGGAGTAAATAATCTTCATATCAAATCCCTTAGCCCGTTTTGCCAGTGCTTGACCAATCCTGCCCATGCCGATGATCCCAATTGTGGCACCATATATATCTTGACCTGTCAATTGCATCGGAGCCCATGTTTCCCATTTTCCATTCCGTAAATAATCCGACGCCTCCACCACTCTTCTGGCAGTCGCCATCAATAGTGCGAAGGTGAGATCAGCCGTTGTTTCAGTTAGCACGCCAGGTGTATTGGTTACCTTGATTCCTTTTTCTGTGGCTGCTTGTATATCAATATTGTTATAACCTACAGCCATATTAGCTATTATTTTTAAATGTTGTGCATTTGCAAGCAATTCTTGGTCAATTGTTTCCGTTAATAAGCAAAATAACCCGTCTATTTGTTGAACCTCTTCTATTAATATTTCCCTTGGAACAGGTTCCTCTTCTTTTCCCCACATTTTAACCTCAAAAATGGAAGAAAGTTTATCAATTATAACCTGAGGAAGCCTTCTGGTTATGTATACTTTTGGTTTCATAGCGGAATCACCTCACGAGGATTGATTTATATCCCTCATTTTATCAAACTACTTCGCTATTCTCTTAAAAAAGGACTCTAATCTCGCGAATTTTATGATTATGCTCGTGAAACTTCTACTTATTCTCGCGAAATTAGTGGTTATTCTCGCGAATCGGGACTATTTAACTATAAAATAACACAAGAAAAGACAGGATAAGCATCCTGCCTAAATCATCCTAACGCCTGACTTAAATCCTCCCAAATATCCTCCCATGCTTCAAGTCCAACAGATAAACGGACCAATGTATCGGTAATACCCATTTTCAATCGCTCCGCCTCCGGAACAACTGCATGGGTCATCGTAGCAGGATGTTGAATGAGCGTCTCTGCATCGCCTAAACTAACTGCGAGCTTAATAAGCTTGCAGCGATTTAAGAAGCCTTGCGCATCCTGCTTTGTACCCTCTATTTCAAAACTGATCATCCCGCCAGGATGGCGCATTTGTCTTTTCGCTAATTCATATTGCGGGAATGCTTCATCCCCTGGATATAATAATGTTTTTACTTTTGGATGTTCTTTAAGCTTCTCTGCAATTTTCCTTGCATTTTCACAATGGCGGTCTACCCGTACCGGCAAGGTTTTCAAGCCACGCAGTAAAAGCCATGCATCAAATGGACTCATCACTCCTCCTATATCCTTCAGTGTGGTAAACGCTATTTTATCCATCTCTTCTTTCCTGCCGATGACAAGACCGGCAATAACATCGCCATGCCCCCCAATATACTTCGTCGCGCTGTGGATTACGTAATCACATCCCATGAGAAGCGGCTGCTGGAGATATGGTGAACAAAACGTATTGTCTACAACGACCGGAATTTGCTTCTCCTTGGCAATCCGGACTACCATTTCCAAATCTACCAGCTTCATGGTTGGATTAATCGGAGTCTCAATATAAATACAGCTTGTATTGTCCTCTATGGCATTTCTAACTTCCTCTTCCTTATCAAAGGAGACGAGATTATGATGAATACCGAATTTCTCTTGCATTAAATGAAGTAATCCAAAGGTACATCCATAAATTCCTTCCGAACATAGAATATGGTCACCGGTCTTCGTCAAATGGAAAAGTGTAGCTGAAACAGCAGCCATTCCTGATGAGAATGCAAGTGCAGCTTCGCCTCCCTCCAAGGCAGCAATCCTTTCTTGAAGAACACTCACGGTCGGATTACCTAAGCGTGAATATATATACCCCTCTGATTCACCAGCGAAGCGTTTCTCCCCAACTTCTGCCGTTGGAAAGGTAAAGGTAGATGTTTGAAAAAGAGGCGGAACAAGACTTCCTTGATAATCTAATGATTCATATCCTGTATGAATAACTTCTGTTTCAAATCGCTTTTTATCCTTCAACGTTAACAACCTCCTATGCTACTAACCTATATTTCTATCATATGTTAATTCACTGGAAAATGAAAGCGTTTTCAGTTAAATGAATTATTTTGACCATAATAAAAACAGTTAGCTCTCCGCTAACTGTTTTCCCATTATCCTTTTACAGATCCGGCCAATAATCCTTTCACAAAATACTTTCCTAAGAAAATATAGACTAATAAGGTTGGCAGCGCTGCTAGCAGGGCTCCGGCCATTTGAACATTCCATTGAACAATCTGGCTTCCCGATAAGTTTTGCAATGCTACCATAATTGGCTGCTGATCGGAGGTAGTGATAGTTACAGCAAAAAGAAACTCATTCCATATATTCGTAAATTGCCAAATTGCAACTACAACAAAGCCTGATAGTGATAAAGGAATCATAATATAATAGAAAATTCTCAGGAAACCTGCCCCGTCTATTTTAGCCGATTCAACCATGGAAAAAGGAATATTGGCATAAAAGTTACGGAACATCAATGTTGTAATCGGAATACCGTATACAACATGGACAAGCACTAACCCGGGAATGGTGTTATATAATCCGATATTCCGTAAAAATTGAATTAACGGGATTAAAATACTTTGATAAGGTATGAACATCCCAAATAAAATAGCAGTAAATACAATTTCCGATCCTTTAAATCTCCATTTGGAAAGGACGTATCCATTTAACGCTCCTAATAAGGCGGATAGAATAGTCGCAGGAATTACGAGATAGAGTGAGTTAACGAAATTCGGCGCTAATTTTTCAAAGGCGACTTGATAACTGCTAAAATCCAATGCCGTTGGGAGCTTCCACATTTCACTTAATGTAACCTGATCAAGCGGCTTGACGCTCGTAACGAGGATAACGTATACAGGCATCAGAAAAAGCAAACATAGAACGATAAGAATGAGATACAGCAATGGTTTGGATATTCGTCTAAGAGCCACTTGATTCACCCCTTCGACTTAGGATTAAATACGGTACAATGAAAATGGCAACTGTTATCAGCATAATAATGGCAATGGCTGCACCATTGGCATAGTAATTGCCGCGGAAGGTGGTTTCAAACATATATACACCAGGAACATCGGTGACAAAGTTCGCACCGGGTCCTGTCATAGAGTAAATCAGGTCAAAGATCTTTAAAGAAATATGGGCCATAATGACCACGACGCTTACTGTGATTGGACGCAGGAGTGGAATGATTACCTTCCAATACACTTGAAATTCCGTTGCACCATCCATGCGCGCAGCCTCTTTTATTTCATCGGAAATCCCCCGCAAACCTGCTAAATACATTGCCAAGGAAAAACCGGTCATTTGCCAAACAGCCGCGATAACAACAGCAATAATAGCGACAGGGGCGCCCACCTCAATAGGACCGAGCTTTACTCCTGCGAGAATATGAGTATCGGTATACCAGAGCGGCTCGATTCCGAACTTTTTCAAGAATAGATTCACTCCTGTGGAAGGATTCAATATCCATTGCCATACAACTCCTGTAACAACAAAAGATAAGGCCATAGGAAAAAAGAAGATATTTCGAAAAATCGATTCTCCGCGGATTTTTTGATCTAGGAAAATCGAAAGAATAAGTCCTAAAAGGAGAACAACCCCGATAAATAAGACGGTGAATACAACCGTATTCCGAACATCTGCAAGGAATCGATAATCATGAAATAAAAAAATAAAGTTCTTTAAACCAGCAAATGAAAAATCAGGAACAAGTGTATTCCAATTACTTAAGGATACATACCCAGTCCAGCCGATAAAGCCATATACAAAAATGGCGATGAAAATAATCGATGGTAATAAAAAAAGCAATGCTAAAGTGTGATCCATTGAAAATCGTTTTTTTCTTTTCGTGTTCGTCTTTATGACCGGAGAGGAATTTCTCTCGGCAGCAATAGGTGACTCCATAGTCTCCCCCCTTCTGCTTTGTAATGAAAAAGAGGGAGAGTTCCCTCATCCTCTTTTTCAAAAACTTCTTTTGTTACAAACATATTAATGTTGTCTAGCGCAAATAGCAGATGAGCGAGTCGCTTCCGCTTTTCTATTTAGGCTCTTTTCTTAAACTTTGTTGCTTTTGGTTACAAAAACCTTTTATCCATCCTTACCTTGGTTAAGAATCAATTACCCTCTTAAGAAAAGATGTCCCGAAACCAAATCTATATTAGGATGGAGAACTATATAAGAAAAGTAAATATATGCGAAAACAGCCTCTATTTAAGATCACCAGCGGCATTTTTCAAGCTGCTAATAAATGCATTGACATCCTTTTGTGTTACAAAAATATTGACTGCCTGGTTCACCTTTGTAACGAAGCCTTCCGGTGCAGCGGAACCATGCGCTAAGCTTGGAGCAAGATCTGCTGTTTTGAAGTCCTCGATCGTAGATTTACCATAGTCATCATATTTGGAAGGGTCTGCATCCACACGTGCTGGAATCGATCCTTTTAACGGGTTGAAAGCATCCTGCCCTTCAACAGATCCAAGCAGGCCTAAGAATTTCTTCACGTCTGCGACATTTTCCACACCTTTAGGTAAACCAAATGTATCGGTAATGATCATGAACATTCCTGATGATCCAGGTGTAGTTGTGTATCCGAAGTCTTCATTTAATTTTAATTTTAAATCGTTAACGAAATAGCCTTTTGCCCAATCCCCCATAACGTTCATCGCAGCATCGCCTTTTGCCACTAACTGTGAGGCATCTTGCCAATTGCGTGAACTATGGTCATTGTTTACATAGCTCATCATCTTTTTAAAGATTTCTGCAGATTCCTTTACCTTTGCATCGTCTAATGGAATTTCGCCTGTCCACAGCTTTTTATAGCCATCTGCACCAAGATTGGCAACTAAGATATTTTCAAATATCATCGTGGCTGTCCAAGGCTCTTTGTCTCCTAATGCAAGTGGTGTAATTCCTTTTGCCTTTAGGGCATCGGCAACTTTAAAGAAATCATCAAATGTTTTTGGCGGCTGTAAACCATTGTCATCAAAGACTTTTTTGTTGTACCATAAAACATTTCCTCTATGAATATCCACTGGTACAGAATAGATATTTCCATCTTTACTTACCATATCAATCAATGATTGTGGGAATTTATCATTCCATCCTTGCTCTTTATACAAATCATTTAATGGCTGCATCTTTCCTGCTGCTACCCAGCCAGAATTCAATTCAGCCCCACCATGTACCTGGAACGTAGAAGGAGGGTCATTTCCTTGCATTCTGCTCGCTAGCACTGCTTTTGCATTGGTACCAGCCCCGCCTGCTACAGCTGCATTTTTTACCGTAACATCCGGATATTTATCACCAAATAATTTTAATAATGCTTTAAGTCCATCCTCTTCACCGGCACCTGTCCACCAGCTAAAGATCTCAAGCTCTTGCTTCTTATTCTTTTTCCCGTCATTGCCGTTTGATTTAGAGCTACATGCGGCAAGTGCAAAGACAAGCATCATTGCCAATGCAATGAGAAGCCCTTTCTTTTTCACTGGATATTCCCCCTTTGTTTTTTGAAAGCGTTATCTTACTCTTTAAACTTATCAAACTATTCCTATAAATTTATATGTAAGCGCCTTCATTATTTTGCGAATGTCTGTATTTTTTTGCGGGATTAAAAAAACTACCAATGCAATTTATTCCCCCAGCCCAAAAAGGAGATTAGATGTCTAATCTCCTTTGTAGAATCGTTAAAATAATTTGCCCTTTAAATACTCCGCAGCGCATCGATTGGATTTAGCCTTGATGCCTTCCTAGCAGGTGCGATTCCAAATATAATACCTATCGCGGCAGAGAATCCGAACGCCAACAATATGGTTGCCACTGAAAGTACAAAACTTGCTCCAATTAACATACAAACACCCAATGCTATTAATGCTCCCAGCAATAAGCCGATTGTACCCCCAAAGAGAGATAAGAAAACTGCCTCGAGGAGAAATTGTTGTTGTATCCGTTTTGGTTCTGCCCCTAAGGCTTTTCTGAGACCTATTTCTGTCGTTCTTTCTGTTACAGAAACAAGCATCATATTCATAATCCCAATTCCTCCAACAACTAGTGAAATTGATGCAATCCCTCCAAGCATCAGCGACAGCATCGTTGTAATCTTTTTAAACGATGCAATCATATCCTGCATGTTGATAACGGTGAAGCTGTTCTCTTTATAATTGAACGCCTGGTTTAGGGCTGCTTCGATATTTTCTGTTATTTTTTCAGATTCATTGGCATTGTTCATATATACATCAACGTTTGACATATATCCTGTTCCAAGTAAACCCATTGAAGTAGTATAGGGAATGATAACTGCATCATTATTCGAGGAGTCTGAAAAACTTCCAGACTTCTGTAATGTCCCTACTACTGTATATGTCACACCAGCTATAAGAAGCTTTTTACTTATGGGATTTTCACCCCAAAATAGCTCCCTTGCAATATTAGACCCAATGAGACAAACTTGATTCTTATTTTGAATGTCAAGATTATTCAGTCCTCTACCGTTTTCGATTAAATCCTTTGTTTTGGAAAAATACACTTCATTTTTTCCTTGTACTGTAACATCCTTTTTTTCCTTCCCGTTATAAACAACCGTTGTATTACCGGTAAGGGTAGGTGAAACTCCAGCAACTTGATCAATATTCTTAAGATTTTGTATGTCATTGTCCACTAAGCCCTTTTTCAGTGGTGTTCCCATTGCCTGAACGGTAATTTTATCTGTCCCGAACAAAGAAAATTCACTAGTCATTCCGTTCATTGCACCTTCTACGATTGTAATCAAAGCGATAATGGAAGCCACACCAATGACAATACCCAGCATCGTTAGAAAGGAACGCATTTTATTATGAATGAGGTTCATCCAAGCCATTTTTATATTTTCCTTAAACATAGGCGTACTCCTCTCTAAGTTTGCCATCTAATATTTTTACAATCCTACTCGCATGTTTCGCAATTTCAATATCATGAGTAATCATAATAATGGTTTTTCCCTCTTGATGAATTTCATGAAAAAGCTCCATTATTTGAATACCTGTTTTTTGATCTAACGCCCCTGTTGGTTCATCGGCTAGTAGAATTGTCGGCTCGGTGACCATCGCTCTGGCTATTGCCACCCTTTGCTGTTGACCCCCTGAAAGCTGATTAGGTCGATTGTTCATTTTATCTTCGAGGCCCACCCTAATGAGCATATCTCTAACCCTTTGTTTGCGTTCCTTTTCAGAAACACCTGCGTATACAAGGGGAAGCTCTACATTTTGCATGGCACTAAACCTGGGGAGAAGCTGGAATTGCTGAAACACAAAACCAACTTCCCTATTACGGATGTCTGCAAGCTCAGCTTCATCAAGCTCATCAACCTTTTGATTGGACAATATATAGTTTCCGCTTGTTGGTGAATCAAGGCAGCCAACGATATTCATGAGAGTTGATTTTCCTGATCCCGAGGGCCCTAAGATAGCAACAAAATCTCCCCTATTAACTGTAAGAATAATATTATTTAAGACCACCTGCTCCTCCTCACCCATTTGGTAAGTTTTCGTAATTTGATTCATTTGGAGAATTTGTTCCCTCATATTTAATTACCTCCATGCATCATCATGGGAGCGGGGTCCTCCTTAGTAGAAAACATTACTACATCGCCAGCCTCGACCCCACTTTTAATCTCTACTGTAGTCCCATCGTTAATACCCGTCTGAATATATTTTTTAGTCGTCATTCCTTTTTCCGAAGGAATTAATACATACGGTTTATTTTGACTATCAAAATGAATAGCTTTCATAGAAAGGGTCGTTACACCTGCGGCTTGTTGTTTCAATATTTTAGCCTCGGTACTCATCCCAACTCTAATTGCTTGATCTTTATGAAGGTCTACCGTAGCGGTAAAATAGGAAACACCATTTTCATTTGTTGCTTCCTTCGATATCGCAGAAACTGTTCCTTGAATATCTTTTTCCAGCGCATTGATGGATACCTTTACTTTTTGTCCGACTTTTAAATATTTAAGATCGTATTCGTCGACCTTTACAGTTGTTTGCAAGGCAGAATAATCTACTATATCGACAAGCTGTGCCCCAGACATGATTTCAGCGTTTTTTTCTATATAAATCTTAGATATTTCTCCATTTAATGGCGACTTAAATTTCTCTCCCTGATTTGTTACCAATACAACATCACCTTTTTGGACTTTATCTCCCACCTTCACTTTAATTTCTTTTATTTGTATAGGAGCAGCACTTATAATAGTGTTTCTATTTTTTGCTTCTACTGCACCAGAAAAACTGTAGTACGTAGTTATATCTCCAGTTTGTGCGTTTTCCTCTTCGAAATTGCTATATCCTTTAGGTGCAAACAACACCAATGAGGCAATGGTTAAAACCAAAAGCCCCACAATGCTCCATATAACAATCTTCTTTTTACTTTTCTTTTTTTGTTTTGTATTCATTTTCTAACCTCCAAAATTTAATGTATCTCCATTTAAAAAGCATATGAATCTGTCAATCTTCTGGTGGGTTTTAATATCCAAATGTCAGACTGCTATTTTCCTAATCATGATTTCTTGCAAAAATGACATAATCGGAACGTTTTATGAACCACAGATGATCGCTCCTTTCTTGTTTAACTATGTTCCGTTTCATAATCGATTTGATGTTTTCATTGTATTAATTTTTAAATCTTTGCAAACCGCACACATTTTGGGTTATCCCGCAAGAATTTGTTGTATCACCGAATAGTTTTTCAGAAAAATTGGATGTTAACTTCGAAAAAAATAGCCTTAACATCATGTGTTAAGGCAGTTGGAAAAAGGACCTTTATATACAAAAGAGCTTCTCTATGTAAGTCGAGTAACTTTAGTAGAATACTCATTCGTAGTTACTGCAAATGATTTGTTCGATTTCATCAGCGCTTCTTCAATAAAAGAAAGACCGGGCGCATAAATAAAACTTCCTCCATGCTTTAATGAATTTAATATCTCCATATACTTTTGCGCATACCTTTCAAAATTACCATCGGCCTTTAAATGGTGATGAGTAAAGTGGTTTGAAAAAGCCATATGGGATATAATTGTTCCCCAACGGTTTGGTTTAAAAGGACATTCAAGCCAATTCATATCAATTAAATAATTCGATGAGTTTAGATTTCTATCCATTCCAAATGCTTGGATTCCGTTTTTTCTTAAGAAACGGACCAAACGAGTTTGTGGGCCGCACCCAATATCTAAAACAGGTTGTTTAATTGTATCTAGATTGATATTTAATACTTTCATTTGAAATTCAGGCGTATATTCGGCACACTTCACTTCGAACAATACTGGTGTTTTTCTGTACTTTTTAAATATTTCAGTGCCATTGGATTCTAATAAAAATGCTTGAAGATTTTTATAATGCACTAAGAACAGATGATTGATATCTTTTTCAGTAATTTCTTTTTGATTTGCAAGTTTACAAATGGCTTCTAATAAATTCCCATAGATATTTTGAAGTACACGATAACTTTCACGATTAAAATCTAAATACTGATTCACTTCAAAAAATACTTTAATGGATTGATTGGAAATATACCTTACTAATCTTTTATAGGTTCCCATTACTTTTGCATCAGTAATAAACATCGAAATCTCTTTTGCTTTTTGAATTAATAATTGAATAGTTTCTCCAGAAGGATTTAAAAGCAGTTTTCCATTTTCCAATTCATAAAAGAAACTCTTATCTCGATTATGAATCAATTGTTGTTCAACCGTATTCTTAAAATCCATTAAGGTAAACATTATTCTTCCTCCTCTAAAGAACATCACCACTAATCAAAAGTAATTTCCTTCCAAATTATTTTACACCTATTTTTGTAAATTTAGCCTAGCATCACGACGAATTCTGAACCAAAGTTATTTGACATTAAATAAAATACGGAGACAATTTTGATTTATTACAAAGCTCTAATATCCTCTATGCATTCCAGCCACTAGTTTATATTGATCACTTCTAGGAGCATTTTGCTTCGAGTACAGCTCCTTATAATATCCATTTCTCTTTAAAAGGCTTTGATGGCTGCCGCTTTCGATGATTTCTCCATTTTTCATCACAAAAATAGTATCAGCATTCACAATAGTTGAGAGTCTATGCGCAATCATAATGACCGTCTTATGATGATTAAAACGATTGATAGATTCTTGCACTAGCTTTTCACTTTCATTATCAAGTGCACTAGTCGCTTCATCTAAAATAATGAGCGACGGATTTTTCAAAAATACACGGGCTAAAGCAATACGCTGTTTCTGACCGCCTGAAAGCTTGATGCCTCTTTCTCCAACTTCCGTGTCGTATCCATTAGGCAAAGCAGTGATGAAGTTATGGGCAAAAGCCTTCTTTGCTGCGGCAACTATTTCGTCCTCACTGGCGTCAAGCTTTGCTAGTTTAATATTGTCCCTGATCGATGTGCTGTATAAGAAATTCTCCTGAGTTACAATCCCCATATGCTCTCGAAGACTAGAAAGGGAATAATCTTTTATATTTTTCCCATCCATTAATACTTCCCCACTTGTTACATCATACATTCTTAACAAGAGCTGCAGGATTGTACTTTTCCCACCGCCGCTCTCCCCAACGAATGCATATGTTTTCCCTTTTTTCATCGTCAAAGATACATTTTTAATCACTTTTTCCTTTCCATCGTAAGCAAAAGATACATTCTTGAGTTCTATAGAATCATTGAATTTTTTTAATTTTAGCGGGTGTGCTTTATCTCTAATCATGGAAGGTGTATTGAAGAAGTCGAAAATCCGTTGTAAAGCAACCTTCCCTTCCGTGATAGCAGGATACGCATTAACCAAAGCGGCTACAGGGCTCCTCATTTTATCGACATAGGCAAAAAAGGCGATTAAGCTCCCTGCCGTTAATTCTCCATTCAAAACAAATAAACTAGCGATAATTGCCACAATAAAAGGAGTCATATCACTCAATACGTTCACTAAAGAAAGCATTAACGCATTAATCTTGGCATGCTTGTCGGTCAAACGATCAAAATAGGCTAAATGCTGATCCAATTCTTCCTTGTCGCGTTTCTCAGAGGCAAATAGCTTCGATACAAACGCACCTTGTATTTTTTCAAAAATGAAGCCGCTCATAACGGATCGGTACTTCATCATATTTCGCGTCGATATTTTAAAGCGTTTCGATAGGAAATGTGCAAGAACGAACTGAAAACCGACGAGTCCTATAGCGAGCAATGACAATCTAATATTCATCGTCAGCATCACGATAACAACAAACATAAGAGCAATCATTTCAATCCAAATGTTCCCAAACATAGCTGTTAAATAACCTCTTACCTTTTCAATATCATCAAAAAAACGTGTACCAATTTCTCCGCTTTTATTATCTGCAAAATACTTTGCATCCAAAGAATGCACTTTTTTAAAGGCATCCTTACGGAGATTCTTAATAATATTGTTATTTGCTTTATGAATGCAGAACTGTCTTACATATTCCATCGGTGTCCGAATCAGTAAGAAAACCGTTACCATCCCGGCAGAAATATATGCAAGTTGTTTCCATTTATCCTCATTAGACAATGCTTCATTTTGAAGCAAATAATCAAAAATGTATTTTAAAATTAAAGGAACAAACAATGGAATCAAGAAACGAAATAAGCTACCTACAAAGCCAATCGCATACAATTTGCTCACTTTTTTCACATAAGGTAAAAACTGTCTAAATTCATTCAATTTGATTATCCCCTTATCATTTTTTGTAATGTGTAACCTGCTGAGATTGTCTAGAATATAAATTCCGTCCCCACGCATAGAAACCAATACTACATATAGAAATCAAAGCAAATGTTAAAAACATCGTTCTTCCACCATAAGAACTTAACAATACTCCTCCGAGCCAAGGTCCGATAAAATTGCCAAGATCACTAAATCCCTGGGCGCCATAATACATACCGCGCATCCCATTAGGAGTAATTTCATCAAGCTGGGCATATTCGGATGGAATAATCAAAATTTCCCCAAAGGTGAAAATAACCATAGCTAGAATAAAGCCAAGGGATCCTTGGGAAAATGCAAATCCAATTTCACCTAAAGCAAATAATAGACTCCCAAGAGCAATCCTATTGAAAAGGCCGAATCTCTCAGACCACCTCGTAATCAATACTTGCGTTACAATCACGGTAATCCCGTTAATGCTCATTAAATATCCGAATAACTCCATACCATGGTAAGGCATGGCTTTGTTCAAATATTGAGAAAGCGTGACTGACATTTCTCCATGAACAGCTGTGAGCAGGATACTTCCACATATAAAAAGAAGCAAGACCTTATCTTTACTAAAAACTCGCCAAGCCTCTGCTAACATTACTTTCTCTTCATTTTCATCCCCTACATTACTAGAGGTGTTCTTGTATCGTAACAGTAAGCCCATTACCAGAAAATAACCGACATAAATGATGGATGTAAAAAGAAAAGCTGTTTTGTTCCCCGCAATCCCAAAGTAGGTTCCAATAATCGGCCCGATTGCATAGCCAATGTTCCCCCCCATATATCGGTTGGAGAACAACCTGAATCGCTTTTCCTTAGGTGTCAAATCTGCTAATAAAGCTTTCGAGATTGTTACGAAGAAAGAGGAAAAAAGACCACGAAGAATATTTAATAGACATAAAAGCACCGAGTTACTAGTTAAAAGAAATCCACTAAATACAGCTCCTAGAATCAACAACGAAAATAACATCAATCGATTTCTTCCCAAGAAATCGGAAAGTGTACCACCTAGAAATCCACCAATTGTAGCTGTTAAAGCACCTGCTCCCACAATCACTCCAATCATAACCGGCCCTATATGGGCTGAATTCATTAAGTAAATAGGTAAAAAAACTAAGCTAATAGAGTTTGTTAAACTACTAAAAACGGTACCTAGCATTAATAAATGAACAATTGGATGGTACTCCTTTAAGTTAGATAAAATTTGTTTCATTTTTCTCACCCATTTTTCTATTTCTTTCTATGTCTCATTTTACGGTGACCTTAAGCAACTCCAACCGCATACTTTCGTAGTACCACCGCACGATTTCATCGTTACTCCGCAAGAACCTCCTATTGGAGACACCAAAAAAGTCACACTTGTTTATTTATGAAGGCATGAAAAAAGAGCTTGAAATCAACCATCTCAAGCTCTTTACACTATTATTTAATTCTACTTTCCCTTAATATAGATCCTCTGCTGGAAGAATCCCCAGACTTTTTGCTTTTTTGATCGCCTCTACCCTTGAATTAACACACAGCTTTTGGAAAAGCTCCGTTAAGCTATATTCCAAAGAACGCTGACTAATTAATAATGTTTTGGATATCTCTTTATTGCTATGTCCTTTTGCCAATTCTCTAAGGAGATTTTCTTCCTTTTTACTGATTATTGCCGATTCATTCCCCTCTTCCCTTTTCACAACAATCTCTTGGCGCCTTAGTTGCTTTAATAGCTGCATTGGGATAATGGCCTCTTTTCTGGCAGCACATCGGATAGCTTGAATTAACTGCTCTCTCGTTGAAGTCTTGGCAATAAAACCAGAGACACCCGATTCCATAAGTAAATTAAAGTGCGGTGCAATATCAAATCCGGAATAAATCAGAATAATAGCATCCGGAACAAGCCCGATAACTTGCTTCGCCAAATCTGCCCCATTAATATTAGGCATATAGAGATCAAATAAAATCACATCAAAATGATGAAGACGAACTAAATCTGAAACACAATATACATCAGTCTCAATTGTTACATTCATATCAGACTCTGATTCTATTAACATCTTTGTTCCTTCAACTACTGAGCGATGATCATCCACTAGTAATATTTCCATTGTAATCCCCTTTTTGCTTTATAGTGGCTGGAATATAAACATCTACATGAAAACCTTTATGCGGAGCAGAATTCATATACATATCCCCCTCTAAACTCAGAACCCGATTTTCAATACCAGCTAAGCCCATATGGCTAAATGAGCCTTCCATCAGTGACAAATCTGCCCCTACTCCGTTATCTCTATAACAAAAATGAATCTTATCTTTATAATATCCAAGTTTCATCGTTACCTTCGATGCCCTAGAATGCTTAGATGCATTATTCAAAAGCTCTTGGACGATTCTGTAAAGCCCTAGTATCTGGTCTTCATTTAGCTCCATTTTTTCTTCACTAGCTAAAAACTCAATCTCATAATTGGAGAACATTCTAGCGTAGGAAAACAGACCCTTTAGGGATTCCACCAACCCCATTTTAAGAAGAAATGGTGGTCTCAGTTCATTGCAGGTAATGCGAATTTGATGGATGGCATCCAGTAATCCTTCTTCAATTTGAAATAGCTCTCCCTTAATATCTCCACTGAACAGAGAAGATGAACGCAAGGATTCAAGCTTTCGGTACCAAATAATTAAATCCTGCAAGACAGAATCATGTAAATCACTTGATAATGATGCCCTTTCCTTCTCGGATAGTCTAAATAATAGACGGAGCATCCATTTTGGCGTCTCGTTACCCGCTACCATCTCTTCCATACGATTCATTAAGTCCTCCATTAACTGCAGGTTATCATAAAGAATGGTGACATAATGGATTGACGTTTCTAGCCATTCCTTCTCCATTTTATGCAACGTTTGGTTTAATTCAATTCTTATATAGACCTGATTTTCTTTCTCACCTATTTTCAACCACATTTCATTCAAATTTCTGAAAATAGGTTTTTCATATCTTGGCACTTCCTCTATAGACACATCGTCCACTGGTAAAACATTTTTTACGACTTCCACAAGCCGATTTTCTAATTCCGTAACTTTCATCACATTTGATAGATCATTTGAAAAGCGATTAATGGTTTGCTGAAGGAATTTATATCTCTTTTGGCTATAAATTAATTCCTGCTCTTCCTTTTTTCGATTCGTAATATCCTTGACAATACCATGTACTCCATTTAGCTCTCCAAAAAGAAAGATTGGCACGAAAGTTATATTAACCATTCGCAACCCTTGTCCAAATCGGGATATACGACATTCTACATCCCTAGGTTCTTTCGTTTTCATGACCTCTGATAGAATTTCATAGACAGGAATATGATCCTCATCAAATATCAGACCAATAAAACAACGGTCTGGCAAATTATTTATTTTGATGCCTGTAATCTTTTCGAAGGAATGATTTGCATTTACAAAATTCCCTTTTAAATCGATAGAAAAAACACCGTCTAAATTGTTTTCAAATAATGATTTATATCTTTGTTCGTTTTCCTCTATGGCCAACTCGGAGCGCTTCTTTTCGGTAATATCGAGCAGAATTCCGTCCAATCTTTCAATCTCTCCGTTGCTATCCAGAAACGGATGAATCATCATTCTGGCCCATCTTATTTCATTTTCACGATGGATAAACCGAATGATTTTGTTTACAGGAATACCCAGATCCAGGGTGTTCTTTGCCTCTCCCATTAGCATATCATTGTCATCTGGATGGATATGATCATGTATCCGAATCGGATTATTAATTATTTCACTTCTGGGGATTCCCGTTATTTTTTCAATACTTTCCGAGCAAAATGAGTATTGAGTAAAATCTTTATCACCGGACATAACCGCTGCATTTACCCCTTGAAGTATATTTTCCAGTAATTGTTCCGACTTTTTTCGTTCTGTAATGTCCCGTACTACTGCAACCACGTATTTAACCTCACCGCAGTCGTCCAAAACTGGATTTACACGTGTTTCGACAAATAGTTGGAAACCATGTGCGTGAAGTATACGGTATTCAAGGTCTACTGATGTTTTTGTTTGAATAACTTGTTGGTATAAAAGTCGAACACGTTCCTGATCCTCGGGGTGAATCCCATCAAATGCATCCATACCTTGGTATTGTTCGACACTATACCCTAGAGTTGATTCAATAGAAGGAGATACATATTGTACGATTGCCTCATTATCTACCAATACGATGATATCTAATGTGTTATCTGCCACTATTTTGTATATCTCATACTCTTTTTGAACATCCTCCACTTGACCACACACTCCCTTCTAATTCTTGTTTATTTTCCATACATTTAATGATTATTATATAGAAGCTACCAAGCATGCACCACGCAAAAAAATGGCGAATGTCCGCAAGACTTTGCTCCTTGTTAAACCTTTTCGAGTGGAATTAATGTTAAAAGGTTTTATTCAAATGAAAATAGAACACTAAAAAAACCGGGCATAAAAAATCCCGGTCTAATAAATCGTGGCCATCCCGCTGGAAACTTTCACATAAATTTTGTTCTTGCCACTTCCATATGAACCTCTTATGTTTTTTCCGCTTCTAGATTCATCCTTCAGAGGAATCTTACAAGAAATTATCCCACTTCCTACATTTCCATCCAGACTAAAATCAGCATCCTCCGGTAAATCTAGCTTTAAAATACCTGAGCTCATTTTAATGTCAATTGGATCATCTAACTGGTCGAATTGGGCTTTAAGTTTTCCAGATGATAGCCTTGCATTTAATTGTCCTTGATAGTGATTTAGATCTACAATTCCAGAGCTCATCTTAATATTTGCCTTGTCTGCCTTTAAATAATGGAATTGGGCATTTCCAGATGACCCCTTATGCTTAAAGGATTGTACGCTTAAATTTTTCAATTCCACAAGTCCAGATGTCATATCAATGGATAGATCCTTTAAATTCATCGGATGCCTCTTCGATGATCCCGAAAAATGGAATCTTCCAGAGCCTACGTTAACAGCCATTTTTTCATTAAAATTCTTAGGTATATAAATCTTTAGCTTTTTCTTATCCCAAAAGTTGAAACCCCCAAGCCAACTACGCTCTAAGGATACTTTGACAATATCACCGTTTTTTGTTACCTTCACCTTTCCTCTTCCGCTATAATTTGCCTTTACATCTTTACGATTTTCTGGAATAACCGTAACATCTGCTGCAGATGCATTTATAGCAATCATATCAATATTTTCCATGGACGCAGCCTGTGTCCCATTATTACCGAATGGCAACCAAGAAACCTTTTGCAGGCTAGATCCGATGATATAAAAACAAACAAGTACAGCTAAAAACATCAGTAGTTTTTTCATAATAGCTCTTTTCTCCTTTATCATTCTCTTGACTATTATGTTAAATGAGAAACTGTCTTCTTACCATGCACTATAGCTCTAAATATTTCTAAGACCAGAGTCTTAAAAACAAAACCCCATCTCTTCCTTTAAGAAGACGGGGTTTTAGTACTCCTGTAGGAAGTTGGAGCTACACCTGTTTTCTTTTTAAAGACACGGCTGAAATAATTCGGGTCCTTGTAGCCCACGTTGAAGCAGATTTCCTTTAAGCTTTTGTTCGTGTTCAGCATTTCTTTTTTTGCCTGCTCAATACGAAGGTCCGTTACGTAATCAATGAAGTTCACCCCATACTTTTCTTTAAATAATTTACTGAAATGATATGGGCTGAGCTCCACATACTCAGCAACTTCCTCTAAAGTAATGTTTTTATTAAAGTGTTCCATAATATACTCTCTGGCTTTTAAAAGGTATCCCTTCATATGACTGCTTCTCCAAGCCTGAACAAGCTCTGTACATTCGAATACATATTGCCTCGTCATTTCCATTATTTTATCATAAGCATAATGCTGTGGAATCGACATAGGAGTAAATTGAATTCCCAAATCATACATTGCCCTGGAAACAATAATCACCAGCTCCTCGAGCATCCTTTCTGCTTTTTGTCCCGGTTGTGACTCTAATTCGCTAATATAACACTCATATGCTTGAAGTACTTGGTGACGATCCCCCATTTTGATGCAATCAATCAGCTCCTTCTCTTTTTCCAGTGGTAAGTTTCCCTCACTCCGTGCATCTGACGGAAAAGCATATGAAGTGGCAGATTGAAGTTTTCGCTGTTCTAGTGCTAATAATGCCTCATGATAGGAGGTAGGCAGCTCTTCGATAGTTTGAAACGGCAATCCCATTCCTGCAAACAATGATATTTTTGAATCATTAAGTACTGCAAGAACATTTCTAATAAGCTTTATCGCCTGTGATTTCATACGACTTTTTTCTTGAATAGTATTAAATAAAATCAAAACTGGGATTTTATTTTCTGCGATTGGCCCCATTACACATTCGCTTTTTGTTTTTAACAGTTCCTTAAGCCTCTCATATACAAACTGCTTCTTTTGTCTAGTTACGGGAATGTCCTTCTCTGTAATGGAAAATATAACGATAATTCCCGACCTAACCTCAATTCTAAGCAGCTCGCTCCATGCCTCAAAGCTAATATGATCATTTAGAATGGAAGAAAGCCATTCCGTCTCCATTACCGAAAGGGCACGACTCAGACTTTCCTTCAATGTTTGCTGCTCCGCTTGAAGACTTCTTTCTTCTTCAATTTCCTGCCTTACTCTCGATAAAGCAGCAAGCACCTCAATTTGCTTGCTTGGCTTTAAAAGATATTCCTTTACTCCTTGCTGCATGACCTCTTTTGCATATTCAAAGGTATTAAATGCGGAGACCATAATAAATTTGATATGCTTATGCTTTTTGCGAATTTCCCTAACAGCTTCTACACCATCAATGCCAGGCATTTTGATATCCATCATCATGATATCCGGAGTAAGCTGGTCAGCCAGGTCTATCGCCATACGTCCGTTAGCCGCTTCCCCCACTACTTTTACTTCGGGCATTTCCTTTTGAATCATTTTGGTTAAAGCCTTTCTTTCCAGCATTTCATCATCCACAATGACTAAGCGCATGATTATACCCCCTTGATTTTAAAACGAAAAGTAGTGCCTCTACCTTTTTCTGATTCAATTTCCACAATATCCTTTTGTTGATAAAAAAGCTGCAGACGCTTAATAACGTTTATCACTCCAATCCCTGTGGAATGCCCGGACCGTTTGTGAAGCTCGTTTGATTGAATTTCACTATCGTTTACGTAATTTAGTAATCTTGCTTTTGTCTCTTCCTCCATACCTAAACCGTCATCTGTCACCTCAATGAAAATCTGCTCTCCCTTTTTAAAGATGGAAAGAGTAATCGTCCCTCCCTCCTCCTTCGACTCCACCCCATGAATAAAGGCATTTTCCACAATCGGTTGGAGAGTAAGCCTTGGTATAGGTACGTTCATACAGCTTTCATCAATATGTGTAAAAAAAGTAATCCGATCCCCAAATCGTGTTTGCTGTATGTAAAAGTATTCCTTCACCACATTTATTTCATCTTTTAAAGTGGATGGTTTATCAATATTTTCTAGATTATATCTTAATAGTGTAGAAACCGATTCTATTAATCTAGTCGTTTCCGGCGCCTCTTCTAAATAGGCCATTTTGGCAATGTTATTTAATGTATTGAATAAAAAATGGGGATTTATTTGATTTTGCAGGTTCTTCAGCTCCAGCTCTTTTAAAAGCTTATCCAATTCTGATTTATCCTTTATTTCATTTACCAAGTCAATGATATTTTTCCGCATTTGGTTAAAGGTTTCTGTTAATAGCTTCAATTCATCCTTACTGGTTACCTGAATATCCTCTCCGGTCAAATGTCCTGCGGATATTTCTTTAGCGGCAAGGGAAAGACGCTTAATTGGATTCGTAATTCCACCAGATATGCGGATAGCTAAGATTGTACATAATATAAACACGGCACTTAAGAATAAGACTGCTGTGATTCGATAATAATAATTTCGTTTTGCCATTTGGCTGTAAAAATGCTGATAGGAAGTTAATTCTTGGTTGATCAATGACATGGTGGTTTCCTGAATGTACCCAGAGATATCCGTTGCTTCATTAAAGTAGGCGGAGTACTGGTTAATATCACTATCCTGGAATGCCCGAATTGCAATATAACTATCATCCAAAAAGCTTTCCAGCATATTTTCATAGTTGGTTAACACTACATAATTCGATTTATTCTCAATTTCACTGCTAAGCCTTTTCTTATTTATTCTTAGCTGTGTATTTGTTTCATTGAAATCCCTCAAATAAACGGGATCCTTTTCCACAATATACGCATTCATTTTTTCTACAAGAATATTGGTCTGCTGAGAAATTTCATTTAATAATAAAAAGCGTTGAAAGCTTTTGTCATATTCACGCATTATTGTTTCACTGCTGCTATATAAGTAAAAAGCAACACCGTTGACGAGTAAAACGAGAATAATGAAGTATAAAATTAACTTTGTCCGAATTCGAATCATTCCAATGTCCTCTTTTGCTGTTCCATAATGGCAGTCGGCAAATCGCTTTTATGAATGACTCGAGTTTCTGTATAGTTTATTTTTATCGTACGTTTTCCTTCCTCGATTTCAACCATCATTTCCACTGCTTTATATCCCATTTCATAGGGCTTCTGCATAACAGTCGCATCAATGACACCCTTTTCTATATCATTAATGGTATCTTCGATTGTATCGAAGGCGATAATGTACATGGAGTCCTGCCTATTTAAATGCTCGACTGTTTGGGCAATTCCGATTCCGTCCAAGGCGCTTGTGCCAAAGAATGCATTTGTTTCCGGATGCTCCGTAATAATTTTATTCGCCTTTTCCGCTGCTCTTATTCTCGTAATTTTAGATTCTTCGATAGCTATAATCTTCACTCGCTTTTCCTTTCGGATGGCATCTTTAAATCCTTTCACACGAAGTTGCTGATGGCTAGCTTGAAAACTGCCTGTTATGATGGCGACATTAATTTTCCCCTTCGTATCAGCAACCAATGCCTTTCCTGCTATAAAACCGGAATAATAATTATCCGAGCCAATGTAAGCCCTGCGATTGCTGGATGGTGCATCTGTATCAACGGTTATCACAGGTATCCCCTTATTCTCTAGATTATTAATAACCGGGGAAAATTGCTGATCATTGTACCCTTGTGTTAAAATGCCATCGACCCTCGAGGCGCCCGCTATTTTCAGTTCTTTTAAATGCTCATCAATATTAGATTGCTTCGGGCCTTTATACTCTAGTAATACGTGGTGCTTTTTAGCAGCTGCCTTTGCACCTTTCTCTACCAATCTCCAATAATCATTATCCATTTCCTCCGGAACAAGAACAAAATGATATTTGTAGGATGGAATTGTTCCAGCATTTGTTTTCTTACTAACCTCGTTCATCTTAGAAGCATATAGCACAGCTGCAGAAAACAACCCTATAAAGAGAATGAAACCGATTACATATAAAAGTTTTGACCAGCGAATCACGAGCTTTCCCCCTTACTTATGACTATCTTAACATGGGAAATATTAGATATGGTATTAATAACTTGCGGAAGATTATAAATCTTCTTTGAAATTAACTCTTTAATTATCATATAATCAAATTAAAAAGCTTTAGGAGGAAAAAATGGCTAAACCCTCATTTATCTATGTAACTTACATCGCATCCACACCCGAACAAGTTTGGGATGCATTAACAACCGGAGAAACAACTGAAAAGTATTTTTTTGGAAGAAAAGTGGTATCGAATTGGAAGGAAGGATCGGATGTTACCTATTTGCGAGAAAATGATGAATTAGATGTGTTTGGCAAGGTTCTCATCAGTAAACCCTATGATAAGCTGGCATTTACATGGTTCCATGCGGATGAAAAACCGATGCGAAAAGAGCCTTCCATTGTTACTTTTGAGCTTCAGCCATTAGAAGGTACGGTTAAGCTAACCTTAAAACATGAACATATTTCTGATGGAGATATAATAGAGGAAGAAAGTACCTTCGCAGGACTTAATAATGGCTGGCCAGCGATTCTATCCAATCTAAAAAGCCTGCTTGAAACGGGAAAAACACTGCCGGCAGTCGTTGTTTAATCTTGATGCTAGGCACCACATCCGTGTAAATGTAATCTTTTATGTTTCGCAAACAGTTTATACGAAGATATTGAGAAGTATTTAGAATAATAGAGATAATTTAAAAGGTGATGATACCATGGCATTCAAAACAGCAGAGGGCGAGAAACTTTTTCTTCAAGCGTATGACAATAATTTGAATCGTTGGCCCATACCCTACGAATCATTTTATATTTCGACAAGCTACGGTGATACCCATGTCATTACAGCAGGTGATAAGGGGCTTCCGCCTCTCATTATGTTGCATGGTGCAGGAATGGGCTCTACTATTTGGTATAAAAACGTGGAAGCGTTGAGCAAAATTCGACGCGTCTATGCTGTAGAAGCGATTGGGGACATAAATAAAAGCGAGCCCATCCGTTCAATAAGTAATCGAGAAGATATGGGAAAATGGATGAGTGAGATATTAGATCATATGGAAATAGAAAAAACAGATTTCCTCGGCCATTCTGCGGGTGGATATATGACCTTGAATATTGCTACTTGCATACAAAGCAGAGTGAAAAAGCTCGTTCTATTAGCACCCGCAGCTTCATTTGTTCCCTTTCACAAACAATTTTTCTTGCGCTTAGCTTTAATCAATGCAATCCGTCGGAAAGGTTTCATACGAAGGGTTTTTTGCCATTGGTTTATTGCAAAAGGAAATATCATAGAAGACGATATCTTTGATCAATTCATCTATGGGGTGCTACATTATAAGTGGAAAGTATCGCCGATTATTCCTAAGGTGATTCCAGCTGAAAAACTAAAGACTATAGAGGTTCCTACTCTTTTATTAATGGGTGACAAGGAAGTTATATACAATCCTAATCGGGCAATAGTCCAGGCTAAAGCAAGCATCCCTCACATTGAAACGGTGATGTTACCTAATACAAGTCACTGCTTATTTATCGAAGATGCTGAAAAAGCAAACGATTTGGTTATAGATTTTTTACATAAGGAAGCTGTGAACACTGAACTGCCTCACCAAATTTCGTAGCAGTATTTTAATTAAGGTTGCTGAGGCAGCCTTTGTTCTTTTAAAAATATAGATTTAAATAATTGCACAGAACAAAAGAGTGCTCTTATTTAAGAACAGCTATTCATTACGCTAATTATCTTTGAATACATTAAATGGCGCCTGGCACCCATAGAGACAATAAAAATATATATGGGTTGGGAAAGCAAATTAGCAAAAGGTCAAATAGTAGGGAAAATGAAATAGAAGGTTTACCCCCATATAGCTTTTAGTATTTTAGTGTATAGGTAAACTCATAAAATGTAATATTGGAGGTCATTTTAATATGTTTCGGAGGATTATACAATTTGGCGTCCCCTCTATTTTTCTTTTCTTTTCCACGGCTGTCGCATGGTATGAAGGCAGTGAACTTATTGACATTCCATGGGAATGGAAATATTCCACCCCTTTTACACAATTATTGTATGGGCAAGTAAATAACCCATGTGACATTTCACAGCTGGATTACTTTATTTACGCTGCTAAATTCCACCCCACTTTCCCTATTATGATGGTGCTAAGCAGTTTATTTTTGCTTACTCTAATTGGGTACTATAGCTTAAAACAACAGAAAAAATTGTTTACATATTTTCTATCCATTTTAGGTGGAGGGTTATTTTTATTTAGTTATTTTACTTTTCATTCTCCAACAGTCGGTGGTCATTTACTGTTTCTTCTTTTTTTCATATATGGTTTGCTATGTATTACAACTGCCCTCATTCTTCATTTACAAATTTCAAACCAAATTATGATAAAGTAGCCCTTCAAAATAATAGAATATCGATTGATACAAAAGAAAAAGCTTTACTACAGCACTTCCTAAATAGAGGCTAGATGAATATTGCAGTGACTGCTGGCAAAAAGCAGAAAACAGCCGATCGTTTAATCGCCTGTTTTTAGTAATTGAAGTAGTTAATTGTCTCTTTTACTTTTTTTAAAAGGTTATTTAACCTTTTTTCACCCTACTTCCAAGGATAATAAATATTGATGATAACAGTGCTAAATATACTCCATAACGTATTTGAGACAACTGATCAATCATTGAATGGGTTAATGTTTTTCCAATATGCATACCAGAAACAGTATGGTAAGTGATGGCAATAAGAAATAAAATAATGGTCAAAATTGCTGTTGCTAAACGAATTCTCGAAGAATTTTTTGTTCTAAGTTCTTGAATTAAAACGATAATACAAAGTATTGGAATAACAATAAGTACAAGACCTACTATTGGAGATAACAAAAAAGTCATCGCAAGTGTATAGTCAAATCCTGTAAGTGGTATATCTGAAATCCCCTGTAATCTGCCTGACCAAGGTAGAAAGAATGATGCAAGCAATGTAACAACAAACAAGTTTCTAAATTTGAACATCCTCTGTATATCCATGAAATTCCCTCCTTTTTATACTAATTATTTAGATTTCGCATAATATTTAGACGTTTTTAGCGATTAATACGTTTCATTCTTGTTCGGTGCATTTTTCAGTAATACACATACGATATATGACTATGCTTTATGAAATGGGTTATGTAGGTTGGAGGTGGGGTCAATTTAGCACCATTTATTATTAAGGATGAGACACAATCAAAATCAATTTCCCTTCAAACTGAAACTCTCCAATCCCTGCCGGCAGTAAAAGGTGGTCTCCTTTTCGTACAGGATATGTTACACCACCCACAATGACAGTGCCTTCTCCATCGATTGCACTAATTAATTGAAAAGGCTGACTCTGGATAAATAATGCTTCCCCTTGAATTTCCCATTTATAAACAGTAAAATACTTTTCTTTTACAAAACAAGTAATGATTGCACCTGGCACCATTGTTGTTTTCAAATATAACTCTCCATCAGAATGTGGAACAGTTGAAACATCCAAAGCCTTCTTCCAATGCAGCTCTCTCTTATTCCCATTCCCATCTGTACGGTCATAATCATATACACGATAGGTTGTATCTGAACTCTGCTGGGTTTCCAACACAAGTGTGCCTTCACATAAAGCGTGTATCGTCCCGCTCGGTACATAGAAAAAATCACCTGGTTTGATCGGAATACGGCGGAGCAATTGATTCCACTCCCCATTTTCCAGCATCGTAACTAGTTCCTCCTTTGAATTGGCATTATGCCCATAAACAAGCTCTGAGCCTTCTTTGCAATCAATAATATACCAGCACTCTGTTTTGCCGAGGTCACCGTTTTCGTATTTTTCAGCATATTCATCATTCGGATGAACCTGCACAGATAAATGACTTTTCGCATCCAGAATCTTTGTCAGCAAAGGAAATACCTTTGATGGATGGCCTCCGAATAATTCGCGATTCTCCTCCCATAGCTGAATAAGAGATTTGCCCGCAAACAACCCATTTTTTACAATAGAAGATCCATTCGGATGCGCCGATATCGCCCAGCATTCCCCTGTTTGGTCAGAGGGAATCTTATAACCAAATTGCTCCTTGAGAGCTGTTCCACCCCAAATTCGCTCCTGAAAAACACCCTCTAGAAATAGTGGTTGTATCATATGATTGTCCCCTCCACTTTTCCTTATTGCTCCATTTTTCCGGCTAAAATAAGAGCCCCGATAATTCCGGCATTATCCCCTAACTCCGGTGGGACAATGTATTCTGTAAGTGGTGGAATGTACACATATTTATTGATTAGTGCAGCTATTTTTTCATGAATGAAAGGAAATAATTGCGATTGCTTCATCACACCTCCGCCTAAAATAATTCTTTCAGGCGAAAGGATTAATATATATTGCATTAATGCTTGTGCAATATAATATGCTGCCAGCTCCCATACCTTGTCATCTTCCGCAAGCTCTATTCCCTTTTTCCCCCAGCGTTCCTCTATTGCTGGACCTGCGGTTAATCCTTCAAAGCAATCCTTATGATACGGGCATTTCCCTATGTATTGGTCCTCCTTATGTCTTCTTAATAATATATGACCCATTTCAGGATGAGAAAGTCCTTGCAGAATCTTTCCATTTACCACTGCCCCAGCGCCTATCCCCGTTCCTACAGTGATATACAAACAGCTCTCCAATCCTCTTGCAGCTCCCAATGTTGCCTCTCCCAACGCAGCAACATTAACATCTGTATTGAAGGCAATTGGAATGTTAAAATGCTGCTTCAAAGCATGCAAAAAAGGATAGTTGGCCCAGGATACTTTGGGGGTGGTTGTAATATAGCCATATGTATTGCTTTTTACATTGATGTCAATTGGTCCAAACGAGCCTACCCCTATTGCTTTTATATCTTCCTTTTGAAAAAACTCCACGACCTGCTGGATTGTTTCATCAGGAGTAAGAGTTGTAAGCTCGATCCTTTCTATTATTCTTCCATCCTCTTCTCCAATCGCACAAACAAATTTTGTACCTCCCGCTTCTATTCCTCCGTAATACATCCCCAACACTCCTTTAGTAATGTTGACTTGTCTATATATCCTGGCTTCTTTTCACGATTATTTTGATGCAGTAAAAGGTCTATTTGTAGAAATCACTATAGGATGAGCAGTACTAAAGATTCCATTTAAGCTTAAAGTTGTATACCGCACCTATTAGGTTGGCATCATTTTTAAACTGACTGATGCTTATTTCTGGTACAAAAGGTGCGATTTTTACCTGCTTAACAATCTCTTCCAAATGCTTCATTAACTCTGGAAGCAAATCTTCTTTACTGGAGACACCTCCGCCAATAATAATTTTTTCTGGATCAAAGCTGTATTGTAAATTAAAAATTCCCTGTGCCAAATAATGATAGAAGGTATCGACCTCCTCTTGTGCAATTGGGTCGCCTTGTTCAGCCAAATCAAATACGTCTTTCCCGCTCAGCGCGTCTTCAGGCAAATTTTTGCGCTTCGCTACCCTTTTTGCCATACTAACAGCGGTCCCTAAATCGCTAAATGTATGCGTGTCGGTTAAAAGCATGTACCCAAATTCTCCACCAAATAAGTGCTTACCATGCCATATCTTCCCGTCCACTATAATGGCACCGCCAATACCAGACCCGATGACTACAAAGAGTACATTTCGTAGTCCTTTGGCGGCTCCTTTCCATATTTCTGCCAAACCAGCACAATTCGCATCATTTTCAATAGAAACAGGGCATTGAAATAACTCTTTCAGTTCGGTAAATATCGGAAAATGGTGGATATACGGTACTGCACTTGCTCCTTCAATAATCCCTTTTTCCTGATTTACAGCCCCCGGCGCACTAATCGCTACACCTTCAATCGTTCTACCTGTTCCAAGTCTGTCTTTTAATGCCGTAAGCGCTATCTTCATTTCTTCCCAGCTACCTGGAGTCTTAATAGAACCCTTTCCACTGAGGACCTCATCCTGCCAAAGCCCATACTTGATAGACGTTCCCCCAATATCTAATACTATAAGTGCCATTTTCCATCCCCACTCTATTATTCTATTTTTCTAATATATTCGGTGATATCCCTACTAAAAATCAAAAATAACCATTTGATAATCATAATATGGTGAATTTTATCAAAATTCTGTTTAAAAGTATTGTACCATAGCTTAGAAAAATTCATTCGGTTTCATTTGATGTACTAATTTGCGATTAATAGCACGAAATCCGTTTCAATTGGCACGAATCCCCTGCAAAATGGCCCGATACTAATTCAAAATTGCCCGATTTAAGTCAGAAGTCCTACAAAAATAGCCCCTATTAATAGGGGCTGCCATTACTATTTCGCCACTTCAGGAATACTCCACCCAGGTAGATGCTCCTTATGCGCCTCCAGCATCTCATCTAAAATCACCTTTGCTTTTGTGTCTGATGGAACGAGGGGATTGATGGTCATCGCAAGCAGCGCCTTGTGATAATCCTTCGTTACAGCGGCCTCAGAGGCTACTCGTTCAAAGGATTTAATTTGCTGTACTAGACCCCTCACCGGAACCGGCAAATCGCCAATGGCAATTGGTTTTGGTCCATCCTTTGTAATAACACAATTAATCTCAACCGCAGAGTCCTCTGGAATACTGGCTATTGCTCCAAGATTCATCGTATTAACCGGTTGGATATCTTTGCGGTCATTATAAATGGAATCGATTAGGCTGCAGGCTGCATCACTGTAATAAGCACCGCCACGCTTTTCCAATTGTGGTGGCTTAATAGACAGGTTCGGATCCTTATATAATTCAAAAAGGTCTTCCTCTAGCTTTTGTACGACCTCTGCGCGGGTTCCCGCCGTTTTAGCTGCCTCAAGCTCTTCCAACAGCATCTTTTCTGTCTGGTAATAATAGCGGTGATATGGACATGGAAGCACTTTTAATGCTTTTATAAAATCGGGATCCCAACCTAGATTTGCGATATTTTTCATTGTGAGACTGCCATCTGGAGAGGATAGCTTGTCAATGACTTCCTCTAGAATTGAAACTCCATCTAAATACACATCCAGGCCATAAACCATATGATTTAGCCCAGCAAAATCAACCGCTATCCTGTCTGCAGAGACACCTAATATCTTTGCTATTCCCATCCGGATACCGATGGGAACATTGCAAAGTCCGACAATTTTCCTCCAGTTGGAATGACGATAAACCGCCTCGGTCACCATTCCCGCCGGATTAGTGAAATTAATCAGCCAAGCATTTGGACAAAGCTCTTCCATATCACGAATAATATCTAATATTACCGGTATGGTCCGCAAGCCTTTAAATAAACCACCGGGACCATTCGTCTCCTGCCCAATCACCCCATGCTTTAATGGGATACTTTCATCCTTTGCCCGCGCAGCTAATCCTCCAACGCGAAATTGGGTAGTCACAAAGTCGGCATCCTTTAATGCCTTGCGGCGATCCGTTGTCAAATAGATGTCCATTGGCACATTCGCCTTTTGCACCATTCTTTTTGCCAAAGCTCCGACTGTGTTCAGCTTCTCTTCTCCTTCTGGTATGTCAACCAGCCAAAGCTCTGAAACTGGCAGGCTCTCATATCTTTTTATAAATCCCTCAATTAATTCCGGTGTATAGCTTGATCCACCGCCAATGGTTACGATTTTCATGATCAAACATCCTTTCTAATCAGATTTATGTAGTGCTTTCATAACAAGACTATTCCCTCTGGCAGAACCGTATTCGTCAAAATATCCAGTTCTTTGATTCTTTCAACATTGTAGGAGGATCCACTCATTACTTCCGCATCTAAATAAGCAGGATGACACATTACCTCTACAGATTTTCCATCCAAGTTTCTATTTAGTAGTTGCAAAAAGAAATCCTTCGTTGCTGTTTCTCCATAAAAGTCATGCACAAATTCATCCGTGTAGGAGGGGATACCTGCAAATTCATCGAGGACGGATTTTCGAACGGAAAGTCCATAACGTTCAGCCAGTTTTTGCACTACCGGATAAAATTCCTTTATTCCATGTGTATGATGGTGACTATCAAAATGAGTTGGTGTCAATCCAGATGCCAAAAAACGTTCTATTTGCGCTGTCCACTCACGCTCCAATTCATCAAGATCTATATCCTTTTCCAATTGTAAAACGGATAACCTTTTAAAATTCCCCTTTTCATCTACTAAACTAGGAACATCGGACAGAAGCGGTTTACCACATGTAAGCACTAAATGAATCCCAACTGGAAGATCAGCATTCTCTTTCGCAAGCTCTATGGCATGGTCGGTGCCAGCCATATTCATCATCATCGTGGTAGAATTTACAATACCGTATTTAAATGCGTCGACTATGCCATGATTTACCCCCTTGGAATAGCCAAAATCATCTGCATTTACTATTAATCGGATCATCTGTATAGAAACCCCCTTTTAGAAAAGGAACAAGTATGATCCAAAAACCATACTTGTTCCACACGTCTTATACAATTCATGAAGGTATCAAGAGCCTTGCTCCATTTTATAATTTTGCTTATCCCATGCTTTAAAGAACGGGAAGTAAATCAGAAATGCAATCACCAAATTCACGATTTGGAGGAGAGCACCAGCAATTTTTCCGCCAGTAGCCAGATATCCCCCAATGATTGGAATCATCGTCCAAGGAACGGCTACTCCCGCTGGTTTTGGAACAATTCCTGTACTCATTGCTACATATGTGACAATAACCATCACAATTGGAGTAAGGATAAATGGAATTAACAGCAGCGGATTCAATACAATCGGCGCTCCAAACACAACAGGCTCATTGATATTAAAGATACCTGGTCCGATGGCAAGCCTGCCCAGCTGCTTGGACTGCTGACTCTTGGAGAAAAAGAGCATCGCAAGTACAAATCCAAGAGTAGTACCAGAGCCGCCAAGATACACAAATATATCAAAGAACTGTGAAGTAATGACATTTGGCAGTTCTTGATGAGCCTCAAATGCGATACGATTTTGATCCATGGCTGTAAGCCAAATAGGACTCATGACACCGCCGACTATAGCTGCACCATGCAACCCGCATGACCAAAGGAGCTGGATAAATATAACCGCAATAATACCTCCGATGAGGCTTCCCCCGAGAACTCCGAGCGGCTTTTGTAAAAGTTCACCGACAATATTATGCAAGCTTTCAAAGGATGTCTGTTCAATAAGAAGTCTGGCTAGCCAGACAACTAGAAAGACGAAAAAGCCAGGTATTAATGCAACAAAAGATTTACTTACTGCTGGTGGAACTCCATCCGGCATTTTAATAATGATATTCTTTTTAATGACAAATCGATAAATCTCTGTCGATACCATCGCAATAATCATAGCAACAAATAAGCCTTTACTTCCTAATAAAGCTGTAGGAACCCCACCGGAAACCTCGATTGCTTTTTTCATGCCTTCTCCCTGGAACATAAAGCTATAAGGAGTAGCTAGCAAAAATGCCGCAACGGAAATGGCACCCGCTGATAGTGCATCGACTTTATATTTTTCAGCGAGCCGATACGCAATACCAAATGCAGCTATCAGAGCCATAATATCGAAGGAGGCACCAACCGGATACGATAATTTTGTTCTCCATGCATCTCCAAAGGTCCTAGCCATAAACTCCGGATAACCAGTAATCGGCAGGTTCCCCAAAATCAGAAACAGCGAGCCGATGATGATGAGCGGCATTGTGAGAATAATACCGTCCCGCAATGCTTGCAAATGCCGCTGCCCTGCTATTTTTGCCGCGACAGGCATCACCTTATTTTCTAAAATGTCATTTACCTTACTCATTATTTCTCCCCCTTTGTTTAAAAGGCACACCAATTTTTTTAATTCTTGGGATGAAACAATTTCGATGGAAGGCTTAAATAGAAAAATGTAAGGATAATAGCAACCATCCAACCTTATTCTTTTTTAAGTTTTTGTCTGAACCACCACCCATCCAAATCAATTTAGGCGGATTTCACCTATTTTGTTAAAATCCAAAAGCGGATTTCAACTTGTTGCTTTTCGTACATTGTTCTCCATCCTAATATAGATTCGGCTTTGGTGCATCTTTTCTTAAAATGAATAAAGGTTTGTTATAAGGTTTTCTTCACCAAAAGCCACAAGTCTAGGAATAGAGTCTCGATTTATGATAAGAGATAACTCTCTTTTCACCCTTAGAGCAGCTTTAATGCCCTTTCAAGAACTGCTTTTCCATTCATCGTCCCATATTCACGCATATCAATGACTTCAACGGGAATATCCTTCCTAACAATCGATTCCACTTGCTTCTTTTGATAGCGTACTTGTGGTCCCAAGAGAACGATATCTACCTGATCTGCAACCGTTCCGCATTCTGATACCGGAAGAGCAAATATCTCAATTTCCTCACCGATATCCTTGGCATGATCCAGCATTTTGTTTACTAATAGACTCGTAGACATTCCTGCAGCACATACTAATAAAATTTTTTTCATGATCAATCCTCCAATTCAAATAAAAAGTGTGTGGGTAAGCGCTTTCATTTGATAGGTAATTATATTCATAGTGTCCACCCTTTTATACCATGTTGAACTTTTTATTTATAAACTTTCACCAAAAAAAAAAATGTGAAGCACTTAACTTCACATTTTTTTATTGAAATATTAGGTTTTTTCGTATTAATGTTAACTCCGTTACTGTGTATGCTCTGCAAAAGCAATATAGTTTAGGAAAAAAGCCATTATTTAAAGTAACTCCAACCGTCCTCTTGGTAAACTTTCCCTTCCTTCATCAACTTTCCAAGACCTCTTTTAAAAGAAGCTTTGCTCATGTTGAAGCGTGCTGCGATATCCTCTGGAGTACTTTTATCCCAATACGGCATTCTACCGCCACGGCTTTCCATATAGCGGTAAATAATATCAGAATTTTCCTCCATTGCTTCATGGCCCCTCTTTAATAAGGATACATTGATACCGCCATCCTGCTTCACATCGATAATTCTCCCCTCCACCTTTTGGCCTAGTCGAGGTTCTTGCATTCGCTGTGATTCATGGATAAAACCAATATAGTTCTCGTCTGTAAGAATGAAGGTTCCAATCATCAGCAGACGATAGGCTCTCCCTGAAACATTCTTATTAAAATCCTTCCTTGTTGCAGGTACAGCAACTGCACGCATGATGTCCTCAGTGGCAAGCCTGCCGAATAGGCGATTATGCTTGTCTGTCTTCAATGTGCAATACAATTGGTCTCCCTTAGCTGGCCATAAGGTAAACAGGGCAGGTAAATCGTCTTTGGAAACAAGGATATCCTTACTGATTCCAATCGAAACGAACACTCCAAGCTCATGCTTTACCTCTACAACCTCTACCCAATCATATGTACCGATTTTAATTTTCGGGATGGACATCGTTGCGGCTAATCTCCCTTGGTGGTCTTGATAAATAAATACGGTTTGAGGCTCCTCCGGATCAAATGATTCCAATATTTCGCTTTGATGAAGGAGCACATCTTCCTCCCCATTTGACAAAAAATATCCGAATGGCGCTTCCCGCTCCACCTGCAGCTCTACTATTGTTCCTGGCTGAAGACTTGTCATATATAAAATCCTTTCTATCCAATTCATTTTTAGTTTACTGAATGTATATCTTTTTATCCTTATATTGTACCAAAAATACGAATAAAGAAACGAATTAAGCAAAAAATAGCTACGAAGCTAAAAGGAAAAGAGTGATTTATATGGACCGTGATAGAGATTATCATGAGAGAGATACTCATCCCAATTCTTCCTATGAAGGTGTGGAAGCAAACCCATTTGGAGGACCAAATATGGGATTAAAGCTTGATTTACCACATAATAACCCGTTTCATGTTACCTCTTTAAGAAAGGATAAGGAACTAGAGCGGTTTTCTAAATACTTTGACGGGAAAATTGATTCAGATGGAAAGGAAGACGAATAAATGACACAGTCAAAAGGACAAAAGGAACGCCAATGGACAGTAAGAAAACAATCGCAAAACCCCCATGGAAAAATAAAATCATTAGAAGAGATTGCGGATGAAATGAAACCTAATACTAAAAAGCAGTCTTGAATATATTATTTTTTACAATAACCAATTGCTTAAATTGAAGTAACAAATAATGTGTAAAGGGGTCTAAAGCTTTAACGCTTCGGACCCTTTTTATGATAGCATGGAATTTTTAAAATACGACTCCAAGTAAATAAACCCTATTCTGCCTTTTGGCAAAATAGGGGTATGTTCCTGGTACAATTTACCTCGTGTACCATCATCATCTTTATTATTTACCTTATTCCGAATGTACAGTGCCTAACACATGGTGCCAAGCACCATTTTAAGATAGAGGAAATCATTACTTTCATTTACTCCTTTTTTTCCCTATCCACTCGACCATCCAGCTCCTCACTAAATTCTGTGCTGTATCGTGTCGTTCGAATAGGGATTGGGCGATCATAGTCTTCGTCCACAAAGTAGCGATTTAGAATAAAACCATGGAACAGTGCTTCAGCCCATGTTAAAAAGAAGGTCATAAAAAATGCAGAGTAAAGCGTTCTGCTTAAAGTTAGATGAAAATAGAAATATTCGATTGCCCCTAGCATTGCATAATACATAATAAAATCAGCAACTATTGCCGTAATACTTCCCATTCGGTAAATCAATAGATCCCCAATAAGATAGGAAGCAATGGTTACCACTACCGCCGTTGCAAAAATAGCAGGTATCGGAAGATCAAAAATTCCTAATACAGAAAAAGTAAAAATACCGACAAAAATAAATTTAATAATAAGCGCAATGATATGTCTCATTTCTTGTCTCCTTACAAAAAGTAGATTTTTTTCTATTTTTTATGATGTTCATTAAAATGAGAAAATATGTAAGGAAACGTTATTAAGATTTTTATCTGCAAAAGCGAAAAAATTTATGAAAAGAGACTTATGTAAAGATACCTTATGAACCATGATCATCAAATGAGGAGTTATGAAGGAACCCAGTTAAGAGGAGATAAGATTAGAATTATAACACCATCCACTCCTGCCCAATTAAAATTACAAATAAAAAAGAGCCGAACCACCTCGGTTCGGCTCACTTTCTGCTAAATTGCCTCTTCATACTGATCAGATGTTAAGGACGCATTAATCAGCAACTCTGCAAAATCCCTATCAATTTTCTTCCCTTTTTGGGCATTTACTTCATTGATGAAGGCATGAATCATGTTTTGTTTTGTCTTATCATTTTTCGCACTCTGTATGTTGTTCACTTTCGCCATTAAACTGTTGTAAATTCCTAGATTCGTAATCTTGCCGTTCTCATATCCCGTTGTAAGCAGCTCATCTAAATGATCCGTATCCATGATCACTTGAATGTCAAACTGTCTGGAGCTTCTATTTCCAGCATTATCAACAGCTTCTACTGAAATCGTATGTTTGCCTAATGACAGTTGAAGCGGCTCGATCTGAATAGGATTTTGAACTTCTACACCATCCAGTGTAATTTTCACGCTTTTGACACCTGTACCCTCATCCGTTACAAGGATATTCACTTCTGCCCGATCCGATAGGAAGAAGGTTACTGCATCCAAATCGTGAATGACAGGTGGAGTTTTATCCGCAATTTCAAAATCATTTATACTTAATGGCTTTAATTGATAGATATCCTTAAAGATAGAGGATATACCGGAAATATTCACAACATCACCATTATGATATTGAGATGAAAATTGAGTGTATGTTAAACCGGTTCTTTCATCCACCCTGACTCTTGTCACTTTTTCACCTTTTATAGCATCAAATTCAAATGCTTTGTTCAACGCAGTTAAGTTTTGAATTTCTACATTTTCTAATTGAACAAGCTGACCTTGGTTTTGCTCACTTAGTTGACTTACAGTAATTGGTTTAGGCAGATCACTAGTTCCGGTTTTTTCAATAGCTAATGGATCGGATAATTCTAATTCACTATTGAAAACGGAAAGTGGTGCAGTGATTTTCACTGTATCTCCAAGTTTGTAATTACCATTGTTTACAAAAACATAAATACCAGCTGTTTCATCTTGTAAGTAGAAACCATTTCCACCAAACACACCCGGTGTAGAGGTTACTACTCCTTCTACCGTTACAACCGAACCTGGTTGTGCTGTTCTGGCAGTAGCTAACGTTACTTTTTCCGGTAGATTCGGCTTATCTTCTGGAAGTGGCTCGGCATGTACATTGCCGATGGTTACTGGTTCTGTTAGCATATTATTTCCGTTCAATCGCAAGCGTAAATTTGCTGCGCCTAATGACCCTGGTTTAATTTTTACTGTTACATCTTTACTTGCATGACCTAAGGAGTCTGCTGTAACAGAGAAATTGGCACTGTATCCATATCCTGTTGGCCATGTTCCATCAGGGTTTTGAACCATAGCAACCTGTGTACCACCTGTAAGATAGATTCCTAGGCTCAACCCGCTAATCGTTTGTCCTGGCAGTAGATTATCAAGCTTTACACGAATTTGGAACTCTTCTGCATTTGGCAAAGTAGCCTGGTGAACAAACGAATAAGCTGGATTTACCGGTGCTGATTTGGTAGATCCAAAGGACCCTGGAGCAAATGTAGATGGATCATACCATTTGTATCCACCAGTTGGCTGTGCCCATGGCTCTGATTGCGGTTCAGTAGTGTTTTGTGGTAGTTCCCAATCATATAATTTTGTTACAGGACTAAGTTGTAATCCAGACACTTGATCAAAGCTTGTATAATTCTCTTGATTTGCTAACCAATTGATAGTGTTGATAAGGAAGGTACTATCATCCCCTTCATCCTTGAAACCGTCATAGGTGGTTTTCTTTTTTCCATTATCTTCACGCAGGTATTTCGGTGTAGAATCCTCCACTGGTGAAGAATCTCCTAAGAAAGCAGCTTTTCCTTTTCCAACCTTAGAAATAGCGGCAAATGCACCTTCTTCTATACCACCATTGTTATACACACCTTGGTCAACCGCACTGCCCCAAGCTGGCGGACTTTTCGGCATATATATAAGACCTTTTGCTTTAGTAGGATCTAAGATTGCTAGGGTTGAACCAGCGTGCATTTCTACCGTCTTCACACCCTGTGTGATTCCAAAAGATTGTTCCGGCGTCACGACTGTTTCTCCACCTGTAATATCCCCTAATGCATTAGTGCGGAAACGAATACCGAAATGATCAGCTAACCAATCTGAGCTCTCCACACCTTGCATTTCTTGTGAGGATGCTTCTTCCTTTGTCATCCCTTTCGTTGGATCAGTCCATGCACCGCGTCTAAATCCGTTGAATACTTCTCCTGAATCCCAGCGGTTTAGATTGCGGTCAGAGTTATAATGATCTCCGATAAAGAAGATGCTGCCACCGTTTTGCACATATTGAAGCATGGCATCTTGTTCCGATTTTTTAAACGGAATATTGGATTCTCCTAGAACAAATACACTGTAATCTTTTAAATCGTCATACGTAATTGGCGTTGTTTTTCTTAATTCCTTTACATAAAATCCTTGATCCGCAATGGCATCTGCAAAATCTGAAAAACCTCCATCAATAACCCAGTCCGCTGCACCGGCTGTTTCTCCGTGAGTGTTATCAAACAATACCTTTTTTCCATTCGGATTCTTCGGATTAATAAATGGGGCTGGATCATTTTGTCCTTCGGCTTTGGCAGTATGCAAGCCAGAAAGAGTCGGTAAAGTTCCTGCGACAAGAACTATTGCTAATACTTTTAAGAACAAGCTTTTTAATTTCCCCATAATAGCCTCCCATTAAATTAGTAAATATGTCACACTTATTAATAGATTTATAGAAATGTGACATACTCATAAATATAGTAACATGCACTATCCCCTTCATTATATAGGTCCATTTGACTGAAAAAGTTAAGTTCAGATTAAGAGTATGTAAACGTTTAAATAATAGGATTCCCTATTTTCAAAGGATTGGAATAAATTCTCCCAACTAATACATTTGTCCTATTTTTGATTTTCTTTTTAAATTACAATGTGAAACATAAAAAAACAGCTACTGGAAAATGTAGCTGTTGATTTTTCTTACGATAAACAAAGCTGTCCTCGTTTTGAATGAAATTATATCGTAAAATGTTTCTTATTTTTTCAATGAATTTATGAAATCATTCAATTACTGGTAAAACTTTTGTTCCTTTCTCCATTTCAGAATTACATAATGGACATTTTGGTGTTTCTTCGAGTGAAAATGCTTCTCTCATCCAACCAAAACAACTCTCACTTGTACAGGACCAAATAGATGTTTCCACTTCAGGTACTGGTTCCTTCTGGCCTCTAAAGTATGCCATAATAGATCTCATCCCTTCTATGAGTTACCTTTAGTATATCATTATATAAGGAACTAAGATATACTAATAAATTTCAAAAGAGGCAATGAATAATTACCTTCTTTTATGTACATCTCAATTAGTTTATGCAGCAAGGAAGGAATTTACTCCAATTTTCTCTTAAGAAAATGAACCTACTCCAAAAGGAATAGGTTCATCCTGGACGTGTCTTACATGATATCCCTTTTCATCGTGAAGACTTTGGTTTTATAACCAAGCTGCACCAACAATGATAAGAAGGATAAATAACACGACAATTAACGCAAATCCGGAACCAAAACCGCCTACCGGTCCTCCGTATCCATATCCACCACAGCATCCATATCCACCATAAAACATTCACATACATCTCCTTTTCTCATTATTTAATAATCATTAATGGCTTTTTTCGTCAACCTTGTTGCTTTTGGATCATAATAAGGGTAAATTACTTTGTTTCTAGGCAATTTCCGCAAATGTTCTTAAGAAAAGATGCCACGAAGCATTTAGTTATACGGGTTAATGAACTTATTCGAAAAGCAACAGGTTAAAATCGGATTTTGGATTTTAAATAATCTATGCGAAAATAGCCTTATTAATAAACGTAAGCGGAACCAACGATAATCAATAGAATAAATAGTACAACGATTAGCGCAAATCCGCCGCCAAATCCAACTGCACTCATTTATAACACCTCCTACTGTGTTATTAATAATAGGATATGGGATTATCCCAAATGCGGGTGGGTGTTTAACCATTTTTTGAAAAAATAATGAACTAGCCGTTCCGTGGTATAGAGAATGGCCCACAAAGAAAGTAGAATGCTGGCAAATAAAGGTGGTCCTGATACTTAAAGTGGATTTTTATATCGTTTAAAGAAAGTTGGAGGGACACACGAGTCGTTATCTGTGACAAAAAGGGGTTTTTTTCTTCGTTAGAGGGCAGAGGTTCCGTTATTTGTGGAAAAAATAGTCGTTTCCGTGTGTTTTCCCCTAAATAACGGACTCTGTGTCCTCTTAACCTTTACAATCGACCATTTATATAAAATAACGAACTCTGTGTCCGCCAAAAACTTTCACACTCGTTTCGCCAATTGCATTAATGTCATATCATCCATTGGGGGATTATGAAGGCCGGCACGAACATCTCGGTAATACCGCTGTAATGGGCTTTTCTCCGATAAACTTCGTGCGCCAACAATTCTCATTGCCAAATCTACAACCTCAAAGGCAAGATTTGTAACTGTTAGTTTTACAGCACCAAGCTCAGGATTCATTTTATCCCTTACTTCTTGAGATCCTTCATCCCACATTTTTGCAACAGAATACAGAAAATGTCTACATTGCATAAGTTTTAATTCGATTTCGCCAAACTTTTGCTGAATCGCAGGCAGTTCAAATATAGGAGATATCAGGCTGTTAGGAGTATAGCTCTTGGCAAATCTAGCAGCTTCTCGCTTTGCTGCCTCTGCAATTCCTAAATAGCAAGCTGGAATGTGAAGTAGCCATCCATTTGCCGACTTACTTCTTGGACCAACCTTTTCCGTTAAAAAATGCTTCGGAATCTCGACATTTTCCAATACTAAGTCATGGCTACCCGATGCTCTCATCGCTATACTATCCCATGTTTCCTCAACGGAAAGCCCTAGGGTATCGCGAGGAATTAAAAAGTATGCTACGTCATCTGCTTTGAGAATACTTGCTGAGACAATAAAAAAATCCAAAACCGGTGCCATCGTTGTAAAGGACTTCCTTCCATTTATCACCCAAGAATCCCCTTTATCTTCAGCTGTTGTTGTAGGTCTCCCCCCTCTAGTGGGACTTCCTGTTTGCGGTTCTGTAGCACATACGTTCAAAAGCGCTCCCTTTTGAACCTCTTTACAAACATAAGCAAAAAGCTGTTCCTCCCAATTCCGTTTGTCTGACAAATTCATCATATTCCCCATATGCCAGCCTATCGATAAAGCTGTCGCTCCGTCGCCAATTGCAATTGCCTCTTGAAATCGTACAAAATCATATAAAGACATTTCAGCTCCACCATATTCCTTTGGCAACGTTAATCTGGTATAACCACTTCTTTTTAAGTCCTCTATATTTTCAAAAGGAAAACGACCTTCTTTATCGTTCTTAGCCGCCCGGTCATGAAAGGTCTGAATTAATCCCTCCATAACCTGCATACGTTCAACAAATGTATCTTTGTTAAGTAGATCCATACTTTTCCCTCCTTTTGAATAACTCTTCTCTTTATTTTAACGAAAGTGAATTTTAATTTCTACTAATCAAGTCGGAATTAAAAAAAGAAACTTATTATATTGTAACTCGTATAAAATGTTGGAGGTGTTAAATTGTTTATATTTCTATGGCTTTTCATACCCATTTTAGGAGTCATGTGGTTTTTAAATCTCGTAAATTTATTCATAAGGCTTAAAGAAGGAAAAAATCTTCATAATCAAAAAGTGTTAGGCTCCATCTTAACTTTTCTAATTTTGTTTGCCGTTATGTTTTCTATTTTCGTAACAGGAAACACAAATTGAAATTAAATGGTAAGATAAAAATAAAAAGGTTTTGATTATGTTTATCATCTCGTTTCTTCTAATAATTGCACCACTTACCCTTTTCATTCATGAATTAGGACATTCTATAGGTGCCCTCCTCGTCCGTTCGGAAAAAATTGAATTATTTATTGGTGTCGGAAGAAGATTGCTACGTTTGCCTCTAGGTAGAATGTCCATCCATATCCATGCACTATTCATGCTTGGTGGATACACTGCGAGTGAGCGGAATCCCTATTATTCAAAAGCGGAACAAATAATCATTTCTCTATTTGGACCATTGTTAAATGGATTATTGGGAATTCTCGGTGCACTTCTTCTTTCCTATAGTCACTCAAGAATTCTACTAATCTTTATTCTTTTTAACCTATGGTTGTGCATCATCAATCTTATCCCATATCGAATTGGTACAAGGCACTCGGACGGGTATTTGGTTTTGAAAACTATTACGGCGAGGAATAGTAAGAATGAATCCATCTAAAAAAACCACCAAGGTGGTTTTTTTATTAGATGAACTTTGTATTATGTACTGATTTCTCACAGGTATAATTTTGGGTAAAAAAAGTAAATTGGAATCTCACCAAAAATCTATTACCATTCAAAACTAGTTTCTTCGGACAAGTCTAATACAAAAGCCTTCAACAGATCTTTTGTAGCCTCCAAATCTGCCACACTTACAAGCTCAATCGGTGAATGAGCATATCTAGATGGAATGGACAACACTCCTGTTGGCACCCCATGATTTGCTAGTGCTACTGCACCGCCGTCTGTTCCGATTCCAGGAAAGATTTCTAGCTGATAGGCAATACCATTGGCTTTTGCCAAACTTACTAAATGATTTTTCATAGTTTTATGTACAATCAAGCTGAAATCCATCACCTTGATGCCCGTTCCATGCCCTAAAAACAGTGTCTTGTCCATAGTTTCTTCGGGTGTATCACTTACAGCGGTAGTATCAATGGCAATCGCAGCATCCACTTCTAACGTCTTGATAGCTGTCTCCGCTCCTCTTAAACCAACTTCCTCTTGGACAGAGAATAAAAAAGTGATTTCACCTACAAATATTTCGTTCTGCAGTTCTTTTAGTAATTGCAACAAGACGGCACAACCCGCCCGATCGTCAAGTGACTTAGCCATGATCATTTCTTTCCCCTTAGGACCTATTACTTTCATTTCTGTAGCCCATGTTACAGGAGAACCGACCTCGATTCCCATGTTCTCAGCTTCCTCTTTAGAAGTAGCACCAATATCGATATACAAGTGGGAATGTTTGCGAACCTTCATCGGGTCATCGTATTTCACAAAATGTGCAGACATCGTTCCAATTACTCCATGTACTTCCCCAGAATTCCCTATAACCATTACTTGTTGGGCAAGCAGAATTCGGTCATCATGGCCTCCAAGCTTTTCGAACCTCAATAAACCGTTCTCTTCTATTTTTTTCACGATGAATCCAACCTCATCCATATGAGCAGTAAGCAAAACTTTTGGTCCTGAAAGCTCTCCTCTTTTAATTGCAATGACATTACCGATACCATCAATTCTAACCTCATCTACAAGATCCTTTACGTAATCCCGAATAAAATAGGAAACATTGTGCTCATAACCGCATGGGCCGTTCAGTGAAGTTAATCTCTTGACGATTTCTAACATGGCAATTCCTCCTCGTATTTTACTAAATTAGCATATGTAAAGTAATTATATGGTTGGAATTTTCAGATTTCAAATTTTAACTATTAGGAATAATACTTGAAAAAAGATACAAAATAATGGTAGAAAAATATGGTTTGAGCCAATTATCACGAAGCAACATAATATATAGAGAATATTTACCTGCGGGCGGGAGCTTCTTCCTCGTCCTAATTTGGAGTGAAAAATCATGTACAATATCTTAATGTTTGTAGACTCCGGAGTAGATGATTCGTTTGCCCTTATGTATGCACTTATGCATCCTCAACTAAACGTAGTCGGGGTAGTAAGTGGGTATGGTAACATTACGAAGGAAGAATCAGTAGCAAACACTGCTTATCTATTAAGACTAGCAGGTCGGCAGGATATACCAATAATTGCAGGGTCATCAGGACCCTTATCAGGAGAAATTGCACAATATTATCCCGAAATACATGGAAAAGGCGGTCTAGGTCCAATTCAACTCCCTTTTGAAATAAAAGATGTAGATGTCTATGATATTAATAAAATTATTGAAATAGTAAATGCTTTTCCAAACAACTTAATTATTGTAGGTGTTGGAAGGCAGACGGATCTTGCCTTGCCCTTCATTATTTATGGTACGGAAGCCTTCAAAAAGGTGAATGCTTTTTATTTTATGGGTGGTGCTTTTCTAGTGCCCGGCAACATTACTGCTGAGGCGGAGGCTAATTTTTTCTCTGATCCCATTGCAGCAAATATTGTGATGGAGAGGGGAAGAAACATTTATTTACATCCTTTGAATATTACCAATAAGGCTGTTATACCACCCGATATCATTAATTACATCGCAGCAAACAGCAAGTCCCCCTTTACCCACTTACTCAAACCTGCTTATGATTATTATTTGAATGCCTATAAGAAAAATGTACCAGGTATACAGGCTGCCCCTTTACATGATGTCCTGGCTGTTAGTGCCATTGTGAATCGAAACCTCGTGAAATACTTACCGCGGCGAGTTACAGTGGAGCAATTCGGAACTGCCCGTGGAAAAAGCACCGCCGATTTTAGACCAAAACCATCTCCGGAACCGAAGGAAACTCTTGATTGGATTGGGATGGAAGCAGATATTCCCGCATTCATTGAAGATTTCACACGCATTTTCATGGCAGGAAAAACAAATCACAAATGAAAAAAACGGTTTCCTAAGAGAATCACTCTACCATTCATATAGGTGATTCTTTTTTTCTTCATAAAATCTTAACAATACAACTATACACTTTATCGTTAAAGGTAATATTTTTAATATATAGTCATACCGATCTATTCCTTTCCTCTGCCAATTGTGATGTAAAATAAAAGAATATGCATCTCCAACCCAAAATTTATTAAAGGATGAGCCATATGGCAGAAACTGAATTAATCGGCAAATCGGTTTTAATAGTTGAAGATGATTCCAAGATACGGAATCTAGTGAAAATATACTTAGAAAAAGAAGGCTATGAAGTCCTGGAAGCCAAAGATGGAAGCATGGCAAAAAGTATTATTCTAGAGTTTGACCCGTGCCTAATTATTCTGGATCTTATGTTGCCTGATATGAAAGGAGAAGAAATATGTTATTGGATACGTCAAGACATGAAAAGTGTCATCCCCATTATCATGTTAACTGCTAAAGCTTCTGAATCATCTAAAATTGAAGGTTTTAAATTAGGAGCAGACGATTATGTTGTAAAACCCTTTAGCCCTGCAGAATTAATGGTAAGAATTGAAGCGGTGCTTAGAAGAACAGCCAGCCGCTGTGGAAAGCTCAGCTTTGGCGGACTAACGATTAAACCTATTAAGGGTGAGGTGTTCATAAACGGAATTCCGCTTGAATTAACGATATTCGAATTCAAACTACTTCATTTACTTATGCACCATCCTGGACAAGTGCTATCTAGAGGGCAGATTCTTGATTCTATATATGAAAATAATGAAAAAGAAGTTACAGATAGAACAATTGATGTCCATATTAAGAATCTTCGCGAAAAAATGAAACAAATCACATTAATAGAGTATATTCATACGGTCAGAGGAATGGGGTATAAATTTGAAACCAAAAGAAGCTAATCTTTCACTTTTTCATGTGAATTTGATGAGATGTTTCATCATATCTCCCTTGAGCTTCGTACTCCTTTAACTGAGATTAACGGCTATTTGTAAGCATTACATAGCAGGTGATTGTGGAAAGCAGGAATGATTCAAGTCACTGCTTGAGGAAACGAAACCACTAATAAAAATAGTTAACGAAGTTTCTATGTAGAAGCTAAGAAAGGAGAAAAATTATGAACTTTATTTTTGAGAATGGTAAGGTAACATCTGTTACGGAATTTGGGACTTTATCTATATCACCTAATTCAGAACAGGGATATCGACCGTTTGAGCTCTTTATCTCATCTTTGGTCGGCTGTAGCACACCTATATTAGCAAATATTTTAGTGAAGAGAAAAGTTTCCTTTGAACATATTAGTATTTCTGTTTATGCTGTTAGAAACCCAGAAATAGCAAATAGAATTGAACAAATATGTATGGTAGCTGAGGTGGAATCCAATACGAAAATGAGCGATGAGTTAGCTGAAAAAATGGCAGATTTAGTGATAAAAAACTGCGGAATGATGCAATCCGTTGTCCAGAGCATTGATATTTCCTATCAGATTTATTTCACTGTTCCAAAAGGATGATGGCAAGTTATATAACATTAGGCAGATTTACATTATCTGCTGATATGGTCAGCGCATTTGCATCCCTTTTGCTTAGTGCATTCCTTTTCAAATATATGAAAAAAGAACGCATTGGTGATTGGTATTGGAATAGTTTTTTTCTGTATCTCATCGTATATAAATTCAGCTATATGATTACGAATTTCCATCTATTTATGAATAACCCCATGTCCCTTCTTTATTTCAATGGTGGAACATGGGGGCAAGTTCTTGCAGTTGTAAGTGTTGCCATATATTTATACGGCGTTCATCGCAAGCGTCCAATTCATATTGAAAGCTTCTCGAGCTATTTGCTATTTTTTATCATCTATCAATTAATACTACATTTTTGTGTTCAAAACTTTTATGCAGCAATCTTTGAATTGATTATCTTAGCCACGTTTTTATTCTTGTTCTTCAAAAAGAGAATTACGTACCAACAGATGATCATTTTTAATTTGGTAGAGGCACTACTCCTTAGCATTTTTAATGAATTATCAGGAATAAAGAATCTATCTTTTGTATGTTTAGGGTTATTCCTATTCATAATAGGAATAAGGAGGGACGAAAATCCGTGAAGAAAAACTTGTTAACGTTCGCTATCCTCATAATAGCTGTACTAATTATTGTAATTAATATCTGGCGGCCATCTTTTCTTAATGATCTTACAAATAAAAAAACAGCAATGGCGGAGACTTCCAATACTAAAGGATTAAGTTCGAATTCGAAATCAGTCCAAGAAGGGGCTGAAGCACCGGATTTTGTACTATCAACTCTTGATGGAAAAACGGCAAAGCTTTCTGATTATCGCGGTCAAAAGATCATATTAAACTTTTGGGCATCATGGTGTCCACCGTGTAAAGCAGAAATGCCATATATGCAAAAATTTTACGAGAAAAATAAAAGCAAAAACATCACTATTGTTTCTGTTAACTTAACCAGTATGGACAGGGGAACCTCTTTAGTTCAATCTTTTATATCAAAAAATAACATCACCTTCCCGGTTCTTCTCGATAAGAACGGGGATATAGGAAAAACCTATCAGGCTGTCGCTATTCCTACTAGCTATATTATTGATCAAAATGGAATCATTCGAAAAAAAATAATTGGTCCAATGGATGAGGCAATGATGGAGGATTTGACCAATAATATATAAATTTGCATAAGTTCTAAGGAAATGGCCATCAGTCTCACTGGTGGCTAAATTATTTATTGTAAAAGTTCTCTCCGATTTAGTTAGTTCCCCAAATCTTCCGCACAAAAAAGGACTGTCTAACCTAGACAGCCCACTAGAAAAAATTATATGTTCACAAAATATCCATCCAAACCTTAATAGCTGTGATACAGATTAACACCGCTAAGATTATCTGAAGAATCTTTGTGTTCATTTTCCTGCTAACCTTTGCTCCAATCGGTGCAGCAATTAGACTCGCAACCACCATAATCATCGCTGGCAAGTACTCGATTTGCCCCGTCGTAATCTTACCTACTGTTGATCCAATTGAAGAGATAAAGGTAATAGCCAGAGAAGAAGCGATGGTCATTCTTGTTGGTATTTTTAGCACCGTTAACATAATTGGCACCAGCAGGAAAGCCCCTCCTGCCCCAACAATCCCTGCACCAATCCCAACAACTAAAGCAAGAATTGCGGCAAGCCATTTATTAAATTTCACTTGATTGAACGGAATATCATCAATGCCTTTTTTCGGTATAAACATCATGACAACCGCAATGATGGCCAGTATTCCATATATCAGATTAATCCCACTCTCCGGCAGGTGGTTAGATCCAAAGCCACCAATAAGACTTCCGATTAAAATACTTGTTCCCATGTAGGCAATCAGCTTTTTATTTAATAAATCCCCTTTTCGATATGTCCAAACACCGCTTATGGTTGCGAAGAATACTTGAATAGCAGTAATCCCTGAAACCTCATGCGCTGTAAAATGTCCAACACCAAGAAGTGCCGGAATATATAATAGCAAAGGAAAATTTATAATTGCCCCGCCTACACCTAACATCCCCGAAATAAAGGAACCAATAAGGCCAATTACTAATATTGTTAAGATAAGACTAATATCCACTCTCGAGACCTCCTTTAAAAAAGGGAATCTTTTTCGGCCCCCATCTTTTTAAGCTTTTTTTATCCAAAATTTCAGCACATCATGATCCTCTTCAAATTGTACAAGCTCATGACCGCCGGATTTTGCCCATGCGGAAAGGTCATTCTTGGCACCCTTATCTGTTGTATGAATTTCTAAAACTTGACCGGATTCCATATCAGTCATTGCCTTTTTCGTTTTCACAATTGGCATTGGACAGGCTAATCCCTTTGCATCTAAAAATTTGTTTGCTTCCATTATAATAATCCTCCTTAAATTTTGTGGCTGATTCGTATTAATTGTTGTATTTTCATCATTTTTTTAACGACGCCGGGGCATCTTTTCTTATCCTTTTTTCCATTCTTAGACCAAATAGAGTAGTAACCCGTTCTTTTCGAATACAAAAACAACAAAGTTTAAGAAAAGAGCCTTGTTAGCGAACTGCACAGCGGTTTGGTCCAATTTCCATTTCACGCTGTTTTTCTTCGTCTGGAGCGATTTTCCCCATATTCGTCTCGCGAATCTCTTGATAAGCATTGGGCTGCGGCGGTAGATTTTCCGTCACCATTTTGCGAAATTCCTCTTCATCTTGCATATTCAATCCATGGTTTTCCGCAAATAGAGCGCCTAAATTTTTTGCTATCGTTCCATCCTCATTTAACTCATCTATGATCATAAAATGAGCTGGGAGAACGATTAGTTCGTCGGACAATGCCCGGTACTTGCTGTAAAGTGTTTCTCGCAAATCTCCTACCCAGTCTTCCGCCTTCCCTGCCAGATCTGGTCTGCCAATAGAATCAATGAACAGGATATCCCCAGAGAGCAAATACTTTTCATCCACTATAAATGAGGTAGAACCAATCGTATGTCCCGGAGAATAAAGGGCTTGAATATGAATGGTTGTATTACCGATTACAACATCGTTTCCGTCCACTAATGGCCGATATTCGAAGGCTACCTCTGTCGCATCCTTCGGTGGGAGCCAATAGGTTGCACCTGTTTTTTCGGCTATATGTCTTCCACCAGAAATATGATCTGCATGAAGATGGGTGTCAAATACATGTGTAATTCTTGCTCCAACCGTATCTGCAAAATCTACATAAACATCCGTCATCCTAGTAGCATCAATCAAGGCTGCGTCCCCATTAGATACTACCATATAAGATAGACAGCCCTTTCCGATACGAACGAATTGATATAGTTCTCCACCATCGTTTAAATCCCCCACTTTGATAGGCTCTAAATACTCGCTCCAAGCCTTCATACCACCTTTTAAATAAAAAACGGTCCATCCAGCCTCTGAAAGCATTTCCGCCACCATAACAGATGATCCTTCCTTTGCACAGACTACTAATATATCTTTATCTTTTGGAAGCATGTCTATAATTCCGCTTACTCCATCCAACAATTCAAAATATGGAACATTTAAATATTGAAAGTTCACTCCTTCCATCTTCCAATCGTTAAAATCACTTTCATTCCTTACATCTAGAATGAATAAAGGTTCTTTATTAATAACTTTTTTAGTTACTTCTTTTGAAGCCATCATGCTAACAGTCATATTTTTGTACCCCCCAAGGTATTATTGTAGTTAAAAAATTTTTTCCGTTTTACTTGACCATTCATTCATACCAGGCACCACGTTTATTACCTTCGCAAAGCCATTTTTCGATAATCTTTGTGCGGCAAGGTCACTCCGGTTACCTGATCGGCATATCACATAAATTTCATCTTCCTTGTTTAACTCATTCATACGTTCTTCTAACTCTCCTAAAGGAATCGTAATAGAATTGGGGATGTGACGGAATGCATATTCTGCGGCTTCCCTTACATCAAGAACAACGATATTTTCATTCCTATTAAGCTTTTCCTCGAGCTCCTCATTATTAATGACATAGGGATGCTTCTTTTCTACTGCATCTTCATTTGATGCTTTTCTTAAAAAATGTCTTAAAATAGCCCCTTCTTCCAGCGTTCCTAAATATTGATGGCCACTGCTCTCAGCCCAAGCCTTGATGTCTGCTTTTGATCCTTTATCAGTAGCTTGCACCTCCATCACCTGCCCTGGATCCATTGTATTCATCGTTTTTTTTGTTTTAACAATCGGCATTGGACATGCTAAGCCTTTTGCATCCAAAATTATATTAGCAATAATATTTTCCATGTAAATTCCTCCTAATTACATACGTATACAGGTATACACAAATTTAATAAATTCACTCCACTTTACCTTCCCACGCAAGCATTCCACCACTCATGTTCACAACCTGAAACCCTTCACTTTCTAAAAATTGTGTTGCACGTCCGCTTCTGCCTCCGGAGCGGCATACCATAATATATTCGTTTTGCTTTTTCAACTCATTCATTCGAGACTCCATTAATCCTAAAGGAATATTCACTGCTCCGGGAATTTTCCCTTCGGCTACTTCCTCCACTTCTCGTACATCAATGATAGTTAGCTTTTTGCCTTCCTTTAATAATTCCTCTACTTCTTTAGGTGTGATTTCTTTCATCCTTCATTCCTCCTGTAATATTAATAAGTCCAGGCATTCATGCCGCCCTTCACATTTGATACATTTTTATATCCATGTTTTTTTAGAATTTTGCAGGCTTTATTGCTCCTCATCCCGCTTTGGCAAATAACAATTATCTCTTTTTCCTTCGATAGAATTTTTATTTTTTGGTTAAGCTGATGAAGGGGAATATTCTTAAATCCCCTAATATGATTTCCTTTAAATTCGGCCTGTGTCCGGACATCCACGAATTCTTTGTTTTTGTTTTTTAATTCATTTTTTAATTCTTCCGTGGAAATATTTCTTACACCCTTTGCTGGGAACATGCGCTGGATAAGATAGAAAAGGATAATTGCCAGAATGATAAATTTAAAATATACCATAATTAGTGCCTCCCACTAGATAAACAAATTCACGTTTCCATCTTGTGCATCAGCCAAATATGCTGCAACTCCGGCATATTCGATATTATCAAGCAGCTCCTCTTTCTGAAGCCCTAAAAGATCCATCGTCATCGTGCAAGCGACCAGCTTCACCTCTTGCTCATGAGCCATCTCAATCAGTTGCGGCAGCGTTAGCGCATTATGCTTTTTAATCACGCCTTTTATCATTTTCGGACCAAATCCACCAAAGTTCATTTTGGACAGTCCCATTTTATCTGCTCCTTTTGGCATCATTTTGCCGAACATTTTTTCCATGAAGCCTTTTTCGACAGGAATTGACTCTTCTTTTCGTAAAGCATTTAATCCCCAAAAGGTATGGAATATAGTTACTTCATGATCATAGGCTGCCGCTCCATTTGCAATGATATATGCAGCCATTGCTTTGTCGTAATCTCCGCTGAATAAAACAATGGTCGTCTTTTTCGTATTTGTCATATAAATTCCTCCTATTTGTATTACCAATACCCGTATGGGTATCTATAAAACTAAAAAAATAATTTTTACCCCACGGGGTATTTTGTTAGTGAAATTAAAAGAGGTATTAACCTCAGGTAATTAACGACTTTTTACAAGAAGATTAACTGCCTCTTTTACTAGCTCCTCTGCACTATCTCCATTTTCCGTGGCTTTTTGCACACAGTCTACTAGATTCGAGCTGACGATTACCCCAATGGTTCTGTCAATTGCTGTACGGGATGCGGATAGCTGTGTAATTACATCCTTACAATCCTTATTTTCTTCCATCATTCTTAATATACCGCGCAACTGACCTTCAATCCGTTTTACCCGGTTTTTCATTTGATCATCATAGTACATTTACTCGCCTCCTTTTAAATGAAAGTTCTATCTTCGATAAATTATTTTTTACCTTGAATAATATCAAATAATCCTTTTCCATTAAGAATTACAATGGTTATTTTATACCCATAAGGGTATCTTGTCAACTAGATTATAGTATAGAATAAATACAGCATTCTTTATGTTCCGGGTATGAAATGACATTCATTTATTATCCAATGTTATTGCATATACATCTGAATTAAATGGAACAACCTCGGATTTATATCCTTTTTCTATCATAAATTTCCTCATGTCCTCTGAAGATATTCTTTCATGTATTGGCGGCCCAACCTCAGCTTCTACTGCTTCCCAATCAAGAATCAATAATCTTCCACCTGGTTTCAAGATGCGTTTGAATTCACCAAGAGCCTTCTCCATATTTGGAATCTCATGCATAACAAATGCAACAACCGCCTTATCAACACTATTATCCTGCAACTGTATTTCTTCTAAATTACTCTCAATGTATTGAATATTATAGATGCCTTCTTTTGCTGCTCTCTCCTTCAGCAATTCCAGCATCTTTACTTCAATATCAACAGCGTAAAGCGATTGACTTGTTTCTTTTGCATACGGAAGAGTTAGATAACCATTTCCCGCTCCTAAATCTGCTACGATATCATTTTCTTCAATCGATAATAATTCTACTACTTTTTCTTGTGGAATTAATTGTTTTCGGTTTGTGTCTAGTAGCTTTGCCGCTTTTTCCGGTTTAAATCGATGTCCTGCCATATTCATTCATCTCCTTCATTTATTTTTATTGTATGTCAAAAACGGGAAAGTTATTGACAACAACACAATATACCCATACGGGTATAAAAGTCAATAAAAAACTTAATCCATTTTAGATAAAGTAATAGCTTTTTTAACTTTACTTTGCAAGTCTATAAAAGTATCTTTACCAAAAAAGGCATCGGCTTTCTGTTTTATTTCTCTTAGCCATAAATCATTTTCAGCTAATGTTTTCCTAATCCTCTGCACAATTTGTAAAGATTCCTGATCCGTAATTTGCTTTGCCACTCTTTCAAGCAAAACTTTGGCATCTTCTGAATATTTATCTGCAAAGCTATGACACATAACCATATTGATTCGAAGTCCTTCACCGTATTCATGGGTAAAAGCTCTCCTAATGCATCCTCTAACCCCAGCATATCCATAGGAAATTTCCGAAGCAGCACGGTAAAACAAGACCATCCCGTCTGCATGGCTAGACTTCGGATGGACACGAAGCTCTGTTATGAATGACATTAATTTTCGCACCATAGGCTTTGCTTCCTCCATCGTATTCCACCAATCAAGTAAAAGTCTTCTCTCGTCATTATCCATGGATAATGATCGGTAGTTCATTGCTCTCCCTCCCTTAAAGACGTGGTACTGCTTGAATATTTTCGATACGGGCATGAATTTCGTACCACCTGTTACCTAATAGTTCTTTTCCTAGTCTATTCGCTTCCCTAATCATTTGCCCGATTTGCCAGTTGAGATTTCTACTTAGATCGACTAAATAATATATTTCTGGTGGAGCCTCTTTTACAGCCATTTCGAAATTGGGACTTAACTGCTTCTCACTGATTCTTAGTGTATCTAAATCAAATACGAGCATTTCCATCACAAGAGGAGGAACTTCTCCTTCCCGTAAACGGGTTATCGTTCCCTGTACCGCATCAAATCCATAACCAACATCCGCTACAGATGCATGATAGGGATTCAAACCAGGCTTTGCTCTTAAGGAAGGAATCGACCTAAAGCCGGTGGTGATGGAACATACCACCTCCTTTGCTGCCATTCCTCTTTCTATTACAGCATAAATTGCATCGAGATAAGCATTCCAGAGGTCAGCATTATGATTGCTAAAAGAATATGACATACAGTATTCCCCTTACTCTGATCTTTTTGTAAATATATTTTTAAAAGCAGAAATTTATATTTTGTCCTGAAGGGGTGAAAAACAATAATTTATGATATAAAAAATAGAATTCCCTTAAGGAGAATTCTGATCTTAGATTTAGTCTACCAGGCATGCTTATTGGTACTTTTATACAAACAGTTCGGTTTTTTTAGTTATTAAAAGTAAGAACCATACCGGTTTTATCGTCAGATTTTTTAAACCTAATATATTTCAAGCATTCCGGATCGGTTTCTTCCAACGCTATTAAATCCCGTGCATACTGTTCTATCCCCTTATCAAGAATGCATTTGGCAGTATAATCCCAATAGCTTACTTCCTCTGGTACATGTTCTGCCGGTAGAAACATACCATCTGTAATTAATATAAGATGCTTTAATCCAATGTTATTTATTTTTCCATGTTCGAGAAAATTAATTGCCTGCGGTTCTCCATTTAACACTCCATATCCCATTGGAGTATTACTTTTCCTTCTATTAGAAATTAATATATCTTTTACTTTTTTCATCAAATCTTCCCGAGTCTTTATCCCTCGATTTATGTACTCCTTCCATTTAGAAAACGCCAATTCCTCCAAATGGGCTACTTGGAGCCGTGTTAATGGTCTTACTTCATCATTTTGATATACAGCTAGAATCATACAATCGCCAGTTTGAACGAATTCAATGCCAAAATCCGAAACCCTTACGATAGCTAATGCAGTCCCCCACAGCTTTTCTTTTTCCAGAATATCAATTTCATATTCCCTCATCTTTTTTTGCAAATTTCTATTGACGTTTGTTATGTCCTCGAAAAGGCTAGTATAGGTTGTGATTGATTGTAAATAATTCTTCACTTCATGAGAAGCCATATAACCACCTGTTAAGTTTTCCCTGCTCTTAAAAGGGATTAATGAAGAAACACCATCCGCAACACCAAAAATAGACATCTCCTTATTGATTATGTATGAATCCTCATTTAGATCTCCAACACCCTTGAATGTTCTGTAATTCAATTCCATGATTATCCTCCGATCTTTTGTAAACGTTGATTCTTCTAAGATAATAGAATATCTTGTTTAGTACAAATTTTTAAGAACATGGATAATAACACCAAAACACCCGTTAATGGATTTTAGCGTAATATTCCTAACCTTATTACAATTCACTCTACCATTTGGTAAAATGTTGGTAGAAAATATTTAAGGAGGCGTAAATAGTGGAGTTAACTGTTTATTTAGCTGGCCAGATCCATGATAATTGGAGAGAGGAAATAAAGAAGAAAGCAAAAGAAAGAAATCTGTCATTAAAATTTGTAGGGCCTCAAACAGACCATGATCGATCTGATAATATCGGGGAAGAAATTCTCGGAAAACAGCCTGGTAATTTCTATAAGGATGATGCTGCCTCTGATATTAACAATTTCAGAACACAAGTATTATTGCAAAAATCAGATGTAGTGATCGCATTATTCGGTGAAAAATATAAACAATGGAATACCGCAATGGATGCCAGCACGGCAATTACATTGAATAAACCTACTATTATCATCAGGCCTGAATCGTTAATCCACCCTTTAAAAGAACTTTCCAATAAAGCAAATGTAACGGTAGAAACAGTTGATCAAGCATTAGATGTTTTACAGTATGTTTTTGAATAAGGTTATGGGGGAGCGGCAGCCCCCCTCCTATAGTCATCCTCACATATTTCCCTTCCAATAATATTTCAAAAAGTGCCTTTAGAAAGGATGTAGAAGATTGACAACTTATAAACCCCGAATCAAATCCACCGAATTGAAGACTCTTGAAATTTTAAACACTCGAATGACTTTATCTGACAAAGATCAAAATCACTTTTATAATTTAAAAAAGGGCTTTGAAGGAGAAGTAATGTTTGATTTATTAACGGAGACGCTCGAGTGCGATTGCTTCATTTTGAATGATTTGCTGCTTCAAATGAATAATACTACTTTCCAGATTGACTCTTTGATTATCACTGCAGATATCCTCTACCTTTTTGAAGTGAAAAACTTTGAAGGAGATTTTTATTACGAAAAGGAACAATTATTTATGAAAAATAAGTTTGAAGTTACTAATCCACTAGTCCAATTGAGAAGAAATGAATCCTTAATGCGACAATTACTTCAAAGCAATGGATACAATCTCCCTGTTGTTGCTTCCGTAGTATTTATTAACCCTGAATTCACCTTATACCAAGCACCCCTTAATCTGCCCTTTCTCTTTCCAACACAAGTAATTCGCTATTTAAATCAATTAAATAGAAAATCTATTAAGATAAATAATAAACAAAGGATCCTAGCAGATAAATTAGCTTCGCTTCATCTAGATGAATCCCCATTTACCCAGCTACCTTCTTATGATTATGATCAATTGCAAAAGGGAATAGTTTGTATCAAATGCAATTCATTTTTATTATCGATAAAGGGTATGAGAATATGCTGTAAGGAATGCGGACACACGGAAGTCGTGTCAACTAGTATTTTGCGGAGCGTGGAGGAGTTTAGGTTGCTTTTTCCGAATGAAAAAATTACGACGGGTAAGATTTATGAATGGTGTAAGATAATTGATTCTAAAAAGAGAATACAGAGGGTATTGGAGCAGCATTATAAGTTAGTTGGAGTACATCAATGGTCCTATTACCAATAGATTTAATTAAAAGATGAAGGACATTTTGCTGCTTTTTTAGCTGATTTTGTCTTTCATTCCGCTTATGAAGGACATTTTGCTGCTTTTTTAGCTGATTTTGTCTTTCATTCCGCTTATGAAGGACATTTTTTTGCTTTTTTAGCTGATTTTGTCTTTCATTTTGCTTATGAAGGACATTTTTCTGCTTTTTTAGCTGATTTTGTCTTTCATTCTGCTTATGAAGGACATTTTTCTGCTTTTTTAGCTGATTTTGTCTTTCATTCTGCTTATGAAGGACATTTTTCTGCTTTTTTAGCTGATTTTGTCTTTCATTCTGCTTATGAAGGACATTTTTCTGTTTTTTTAGCTAATTTTGTCTTTCATTCCGCTTTTGAAGGACATTTTTCTGCTTTTTTAGCTGATTTTGTCTTTCATTCTGCTTATGAAGGACATTTTTCTGCTTTTTTAGCTGATTTTGTCTTTCATACCGCTTTTGAAGGACATTTTTCTGCTTTTTTAGCTAATTTTGTCTTTCATTCTGCTTATGAAGGACATTTTGCCGCTTTTTTAGCTGATTTTGTCTTTCATTCTGCTTATGAAGGACATTTTTTCGCTTTCTTTGCTGATTTTGTCTTTCATTCCGCTTATGAAGGACATTTTGCTGCTTTTTTAGCTTATTTTGTCTTTCATACCGCTTATGAAGGTCATTCCAGAAACGGAGATAACCATCACACTATAAAAAAATACACTTCTAACTTAAAGCGAAGTGCATTTTTTTATTATGAACCTTGAATTTTCCCCATTGTTTCTTTATCAACAAGTTCTCTGATAGACTCTATTATTGGATCAATATACGAATATTTTTTACCGTAATCCAAATTGAATTGATAATCAAAATCGGGAGGATTATTGCCTTGATTATGTTGAATAATGGTTTCTATTTTATCCAAAGCTTTTACTAATTGAGCCTCTTTGGTTTCACCTTTATTATATTCCCACCATAGAGAAAGCAAGCGGTGTCTCATTTTTTCAGGAAGTGGTTCTATCAATTTAATCATTGCTTTTTCTTCCTTTTCCATTTTCCCGTCTGTATTTACCACTGCCTTGGCTGAAATATCCCCATCAAATGCTTCTCCCAGGTCATGTATTAAAGACATACAAATAACTTTCATCCTATCCATCTCTGGAAAATAGTCTACCAGAATCATGGAAAATAGACTTAGACGCCACGAGTGTTCTGCAATGCTTTCTTGTCTTCCCGTACTAGTCCACGCGGTTCTAGTATTATTTTTTAAACGTTCCAGCTCCTTTATAACAGAAAGGATATTATTAAACTCTTTCATACGGATCAACTCCAAAATTATACTTATCCTTAGTGTAATTCAAGAATCGTGTTCGTTCCAAGTTTCCTCCATCTATTATTTGTAATATTTCACAATGACTTCCTTCCCATTTTCCTTCTTCATCTTAATTCCTGTAATTAATGGTTCATTAATAGCTATTTCCTCCTTCTGAACATCCTTTGATGAGAATATTACATATCCTTTAATACTAATGCTATCTCTCCTACAATTTTTTTCGGTAATTTTATTCTCTATCGATTTTTTTCTCGTCCAATTATTTAGCATAATTTGGATGGAGTCTTTCTGGAGGAGTAATTTCCCTTCATTGCTAATGGTAAATGCATAATTAAGCTTTTGCTTATCGTTCGAATTATTAACCCCACCAATGGAGATTACTGCATCTACAATCCGTAAATCAGCATTCTGCTCCTTTTCAGTTTTTGCACTTGAACAACTAGCCAATAATAATAACGTAACTAAAAGCACACACGCTTTTTTCACGATTACTTTCCTCCTTGAAAATGAAAAGAGCATGAATGGAAACAACTGCCAGACACGCTCTCCTTTTTGAAAAATATTAACTTACATATTTACCTTCACTGTCTATTACATAAAAATCTGAACCATTTGTATTACGTTCTATCCACTGTGAGAATGCAGCTTTTTTATCTATTAAAAACTCTTTGAAAAATTCAATCATAATTTTATTTACCGTATGATGAACTGCATTTATCATTTCTTCATTCTTTTCTTTAAAAATAAGTGGTACATCAGAGAAGGACATATGATCGGAATTGTTTACTTTTATAAACAGTTTATATCCCGATAAAGAATCATAAAGTAATTGTTGACCTTTACTATAAGCTTCGGCAACTTCATTACTCCATATTTGTAGCATTTCACTTAAAGTTGCATGCTGTTGACGAATCGATAGGAAAGGTGTGTTTACTGGCGTATCGTGGGAAATTAAGTGCAGACTCCCATCTAAAATCACCCCTGCCTTTACACGATTGTCTCTTTTTGCTAATTCATAAATGGTTGCCCCACCTAATGAATGTCCAATAACACCAACTCTATTCATATCAAGCTTCCCATTTAAAAAATGATCCGTTTCATTCCAGCTTGAAAGAGTGTCAAGCAAAAAGGAAATATCCTCCATCCTACTTTTCATAAGTTCTTTTAAAGATGCAAAATCATTGGATCCGATAGTTTGAACAGCCTCACTCTGATAAATTACATTTCCGTTTGGAAAAACCGTAAATAGAGTTTCATATGTTGCTCCTACAGTGACTACAAAAAAACCTTCCGAAACAAGTTTCGATATATTATATAAATACAAGTCCCTGTCAACTCCCATACCAGGAGAATAGATAATGACTGGGAGGTTCTTTGCATCATAAGATATAGAGGCATCATTAGTATAAAATGACTTTAAATTCTTAATCTCCTCTGCACCCATATCTTTGAAAATTTTAAATGCTTCTTCTTCCTTTGGAGAAAACAAATCTAAATAAGAATTTCTCTCATCCTCCTGCTTGCCTTGACTTGGATAAAAGATACTAATCATCCATTTTCTGTTTTCTTTATTTCTACTTAGAATGTCTTCTCTTTTATAATCGATCAATTTTATTACTTTTCTTCCTACTCCCATAAATTCTCCTATAAAAGATAATACATCTCATATTGCGAGAGAGCATTTCTTGTAAAGCCGGATCTTTTGAAAAAGCCCTCCAATTGGTGATTATTTGGAAACGTTGTCGACATAGTTTTAACATTCAAGTCCTTGCTTGCTTGATTCAATAAAGCCAATCCAATCCCTTGTCTTCTCTGGCTCTTTTCCACCATTAGAAAACTAATTCTGCCGTTCCCGTTGATACTTAAACACCCAACCATTTCATTTCCAACATAGGCTCCATAGAAATGATAGTTGTCGGCTGCTCGGATAAAATCGACATCATTTTGCCAATTAATATGATAATCCCATTTTTCTGTTGCCTTCTCATAATCACTGAAACTAATTTTTTGTAAAGTTACGTTTTCCGGCTTTTTAGTTTCTGGCAATTGAGATAGGTCCCCCAAGGAGAAAATAGGAAGATTATATATTTTTTCATAACCGAGTTTTTTATAAAAATTTATAGCTCTGTCATTGCCTACAATTACCTCTAAAAATAATTGCTTACAGCCTTGAGAGATCGCTTCTTCCTTATGCAATTCAAATAGCTTCTTGCTTACTTCTTTCCCTCTAAAATCAGGACTTATTGCTAATGTACCGCATCGCATTGTTTTAATGCCTTCATATAATTTTATTCCTCCAAGAATGACACCAATTGGCTCGCCGTCATAAGTAGCGATAAAAGAATGCTCCAGGCTATTTCCTTCTGGTCCGAAGAAGTTTTTAACAAACACATCTTTTGGTATTTCCATTTTAATAATGTAATCGGAAAACCCTTTAGAGAATGCTGTATAAATTAAATCCATATCTACCTTTGTACATCTTTGATACTTGATTAACTCCTTTTCCACTATAATACTCATTGGAATCCCTCCTATTATTGGTTCACTGTATTACTTATTTCCTTTAAGGAATACCTTGATTTAATAATCAAAGCCATTGCTACTATGATTGCTATCGTACTGCCGTGGAATAACCATACTAAGTGTGGCATGGTTAGTATATTTATTAAGCAGGAAGTTACGATGAATCCAATCGTAAATCCTAACTGGCTTAAAAGATTGGATACGCCAAAGATTCTCCCCCTAATAGAATTATCTGTCATTTGCACAATTGTTGAAAAGAAGGAACTTAGGCTCGCATCAAACATTCCTGTAATAAAAGCAAAGAAAAGAATTATCCAGAACACTTTATTCGATAGTAAGAAAATAAAACCGAGTGATGCCATTAAGGATGAACCAAGATATACGTACAGCAGATTTCTCTTGAACCATTTGATTTTCGGTATCACCCATGTAGCAAGAATACCTCCCATTCCCCAGCTGCCCCAAATAAGCCCCTGATAGAAGGTAATTTCATGCGGGTTTAGCATTTTGGCTAATAACGGAATCCCTACATTTTGAGAACTCGCCGCAAAGGTTTGAAAAATATAGATGGTAAACAGAATCAGCAGAACAGGATTGATAAACAAATGATTCTTTACTTGTTTAATATCTTGGCTCCAATTTTTTAAAGACTGGCCTTTTGTTCGTTGTTCATCTTTATTCCATTTAAAGTTCCACAATACTGCTGCGGATAAAAAGAAGGAGATAGAGTCTATTAATATAATCACTCGGTAATTCAAGACCGTTGATAACCAGGCTGCCAGCATAAACCCTACAACCATACTAATGGAACTCAATCTAGATATAAGCGCGTTAATGTCTAATATTTTCTTATCTCCGTATATTTGAGGAATCTCCGCGCTAAAGCTAACACTGAAAAAGCTACTAAAAAAACCAAGAATAAAGGAAATACTAAGAAATAAAACTGGTGTCGGAAATAAGAAAAGCCAAAGTACAAATATCCCTCTGAATAAATCACTCATGATCATTAACATACGTCTGTTATAGCGGTCTGCAAGTATGCCAGAAAATAAGCTGGAACAAATTCCTCCAAACACACGCGCTGCTAAAACAGCCGTTAACCATAAAGTACTCTTCGTCAAGGACAGAACCATTGCATTGATTACTACCAATTCCATCATATTTCCCATATCCGAAAAGGCTTTCGTGTACAAAAAATAGGATTTTATTTTCACATTATGAATCCCCTTATCCAGATTAAGTTCGGTAAATGATTAGCAAATCCTCCTTTTTAAAAAACTGACTGTATAGTTTTTATTTTAAATAGTAATCTGGATTTGTCAATAAAATTCTTACTATTTGATCTAATAAAAAAGCCACCCTTATGGCAGCTAGATAATATTATCAAAACATCTATCATTTTTTTGAAATTAATATATATTGTAAGATCATTTCTTGAGATATTAAAAAATGCTCTTTATAATTATATTCCTTCCCTACTACTGTGTAATGTAAGCAAATTCCGTCGATAATAGCCCAAAATAAACTAGCGACAATTTCCATTTGGATATCCTTCTTGAATTCTCCATTGTCTTGTCCTTCTTGAATAATTTGCATCAAGAATGCTCGAAATTGTTTTTTATAACGGTCTTTCATAATATTTTTCAAATGTTCCTGTCTCGATGAATTAAGCCAAAATTCCATGTGAACTCGGATTGAATTGCTCCACTCTTCCATATTCTCCGCTTCTCGATATATCCGAAGCAATTCTATTATTTTCTGTTCGGCAGTATCAAGTTCTTCAAACCGTTCTTTCAGGATATTAAAAGTGTGATTTGTTCGTTGATCCATCAGTGTAATATAGAGGTCTTCCTTACTTTTAAAATAAGTATAAACCATCCCTTTACTAATACCTGATTTCGCTCCAATATCATCTATAGTGGTCAATTCATATCCTTTTTCTCCAAATAAAATTAAAGCACTCTCCATAATGATTTGCCTTTTCTTCTCTTTATAATCCTCTGAAACCTTTGGCACTTCATCATCTCCTTGCTCATTTTATAACATAGGTGCCTGGCACCAATACTAATCTAATCGTATTTTATCATAAATGAGAGGATTTTAAGGACTCTTTATGTGTTTCTCTTCCAATCGCTTCTCTATTTCTTTTATTAGTTCCTTATCCTGCTCCATCATCTGTTTATTTTGGTTAATTAATTCATTCAAATTAAAGGATTTATTATTGTGTAGTTTCCTTAGTCTAGTTTTCATCATTTCAACCCTCTGTTCGTTAGAAATTAGTACACGTACTGCGTTATAAAAAACCAAATCCAAGAGATTTGGTTTTTAAATGAATTTAGAGTGGTATACATTATTTATCAGAATGTAATTTTGTTCGTAACCTCATTGTTTAACTTTTTTATCACCTGCACAAATAAGTTAACGGTGTTTTCAAAGTCATCATAGTGTAAAACAGCAGCATGACTGTGTATATATCTAGTAGCAATCGTAATTGCTAATGAAGGTGCTCCATTTCCTGAAGTATGAGTAGCTCCCGCATCCGTTCCCCCGAAGGCTAATGCTTCGAATTGATAAGGAATCTTAAACTCCTCTGCTACATCAACCACAAAATTCCGTAGATCCGGGTGAGAAACTAATGAGCTATCATATAATACAATTTGCGGCCCGGAGCCTATTTTTGAACGGGATTCATTGCTCGAAATCCCTGGAGTATCTCCGGCAATCCCAACATCTATGGCAAAAGTAATATCTGGATTTATCAAATTCGCCATCGTTTTCGCTCCACGCAAACCGACTTCCTCTTGTGTGACTCCTACCCCATAAAGTGTACAATCTAGTGACTCATCTTTTAAACGCCTCATCACTTCAATGACAATGGCACAGCCAATTCTATTGTCCCAAGCCTTTGCCATCATGAGTTTTGGATTTTTCATTACCGTGAACGGACAAATGACTCCGACGACATTACCTGGCCTTACTCCAAACGCTTTCGCCTCTTCTTTACTTTCTGCGCCAATATCTATAAACATATCATTCATTTGAACTACTTTTTTTCTATCCTCACTCTTTAAAATATGAGGAGGCTTGGAACCAATTACCCCTTCAATTACCTCACCTGATGATGTGAAGACTTCCACTCTTTGTGCAAGTAGTACATGTTCCCACCAACCACCAAGACCGATAAACTTTAGAAATCCATCCTCTGTAATGTCCGTAACCAAGAAACCGACTTCGTCTAAATGAGAAGTTAACATAACCTTAGGGCCATTTGATGGACCCTTTTTAATAGCTGCAATACCACCAAGATTGTCATACTTCAATTCATCACAATTTGGCTCCAAATATTTTTTCATTACCTCTTTTACAGGCTTTTCATTCCCAACTACCCCTGTTGTTTCTGTTAATTCCTTAAACATGGTTAAAATTTGATCCACGATAATTCCTCCCTCCCATTACTATACAGACGGTTTATACAAATCCCAATATTCAGTCATTTTTAATTATGTAAATTGCTAACTCGCTAATCAAGGAGCATTCAATAGTTGCATTATTTTCTGGGAATTCATTTTTAAAAAACCGACTGTATAGTTTTTATTTTAATTGTTTCTTTTCCATTGTCAATTTTTATTTTTCAGAACAGTTTTTTATAATGAAATTAGAAACTTATATTAAAGTTATAAGAAGATAGCGGCATGATTTCAGGTGGTAACACTATGAGTGGAATATTACCTGGGATGTAGTCGAGGTCTACAGGACCATTTGTAGAGAAAGTCGTAGACCAACATTTCTTCATGATAAAAGTTTCATTCCACTCCCTTCCATAATTTGACCATGTTATACCAGCTTACTCCACCATGTTTTGATTCAGACATGCCATGGTTAACAAATCCAAATTTTTCATAAAAAGAAACTAATTCCTGTCTACATGTTAAAGTGATTCCTTCTCTTTCTTTTTCTTCTGCAAGCACTTCCATTTTCTCAATCAATATTTTTGCAATACCTTTATTTCTTGCTTTTTAGACACAACTAGTCCTAAAATACTCTGATATCCTCCTATTTGGGGGTTTTTTTGGATTTTTTCAAAAAGGTCATCGGTAATGTATAGTTGATTAATAACAGGTCCATTAATATAACCAAGGATCTCCCCTTCCTTTTCTGCCACAATAAAGGTATCAGGTATTAACTGAATCCTCTCCACAAATGCTTCTTTTGTGGCTGCCTCCTCTATTGAAAAGCCTTCATTCTCAATAAATAAAAGCTGTTCTATATCTGTAGTTTGTACATTTCTTAAAGAAATCATCTTGTCTATTAACCTCTTTCCTAACTGAATTGACCTAATGATTGTGCATAATACAAAAATGCTCGGTTCTAAACAATAATAATTTAGTGTAAGCTATGTTTCATTTTTTCGCTCACAAACTAAACATCTATTAAAATTCCTTCTAAAGCTAACATACCGTTTGGTTAGTACAAACCTTCACAATCTAACAGCATTTTCCATTAGAAAATAGCAATTTGATTTCCTAATAAAGTGGCAAAGTTCATAATCGACCCCGATTTTAAAGTAAAAAGCTTTTTAAACTCGCTATATTTTCTTCTAGAAATAAAGCGTTTTTCTCGATACTACGACGTTTGCACCACCCAATACTATTGAAGGCGTCAGTAAATCGATAAAAGGGTAATACCATTTCTAAATCAATTAATGGTCTTATACTTTTATAGCCTTCTCGATAGGCATTATACAAATTAGGATCGTAGCGTAAAAAATCACGATACAGTTTGGTAAAATCCATTTCTGTTGAACCAAACCGAACACTTTCAAAATCTATTATCCCTGAAACTTTATGACCATCAACAATTATATTTGCTGGCCGAAAATCCATATGTACAAAGCTTGGCCCATCTGGGGAAGGTAGCTGTCCTTTCATTTTCTCAAATTTTTTAATGGCTTGATTATATAATCTAGCATCCAAAATATCCCTTACATCCTCAGCAAAACTATAAAATTGGTTTTCAACAAAAGCAGACCAGTTCTTAAATTCATTTTTTATGCCAGTCAACACTCGCCCAGCAGGCGGTCGAATAGTATGCATCTCGGCTTGAAGAGCCCCAATTTGAAACGCTATTGTTGGTGAAGCCTCCAATGTTAATGGTTTTCCTTTTAATTCAGATAATAAAAAAGCACCCGGACATTCCTCATCACCAGACCAATAATCCAACATTTCAGGTATGGAAACTCTTCCTTTTAATATTTCATATGCTTCTAACTCTCGCTGATACTTTAATTTTGTATAGGGGATTTTCAGAAAAACATTTTCCCCATTAGACAAAGTACATTTATAGACGGTTGAACTATGGGAATCTTCAACCTCGTTAGTCGATTGTAGCTGTAATCGAAATTGTTGTATGACACGATTTAACATCAAATTTCCCCTTTATATAACAAATTCGAAACCTGTTGGTTTTTGGAATGGTACCTTACATTCTTTAAAGACTAATTTAATATTAGAAATATCATCAGGTAAAGCTGGTGATACGATGAATGTATAAGATGAATGCCCTCCTGAACCTCCCCCTCCTTGGTTGCGGCTGTCATACTCAACCCCTCTACCTTCTATGGTTAGGTCAAAATAGATAGGTTCTCGAAATCTTCTAGGTATTTCATCATCAGAATCTTCTCTGTCAATGTTGAAATGAACAACACTGGCATTTTCATATTGACGTACAAATGTTACCGAATAAAACACATCATCTTTTTCAAACGATCTTAATATTGGTATATTTTTAAGAAATCCTTGTGGTTCTACAACAGGTTTATATATGTCTTCATTTAAGAAATGAGCAAATACACTATTTAAGAAATCCTCATAAAAATTATATTTTTTAGACCATGCATGAATATGTTCTTTCGTTGGAAAACCAGGATCGTTATTTGAAAGTTCTTTACGTTGTTTTATTAAATCACAAATTTGTTCATCAATGCCTTCAATTCTGTTATTATAGTATTCTTTTGGTGGTTCAAATCGCATTCGCTTCATATTTTTCCTCCTCTAAATTAATTGGAATAAATCAGTTATATAGCAATTCTATTAAATTGAACTTCCTATTTTCAAAAAAAAATGACTGTCTTCTTACATCAGTCAATTTTCTCTTTTTTCATTTTTTTGTATATTTATCAATTCTTGCTAAATGTTTGAAATCACAAAATAAGTGATAGAAACGTAAATACATGAAGCGTTAAGACATCTTGGATAAATACTATCCTATAGTCGAAGAGAGTTTCTTCACAAACCATAGAAAGAATGAAACTCATCCCACACATTTCCCCACCTATATTTATATTAACTTCTATAAAATCAGGGAATTTCCTTCTTTCACTAAGGTTTGACAGAAAGAAAGGTTTTGGTATACAAGCCTTCAGCACCCTTACTAAAAATGGTTTTTAAGTAGGTGCATGTACAGACAATATTAATTAAAAAACATACTTTATTAAGGATCTTGAAAATTTGGAGGTGTTGATATGAGTGGTACTGGCGGAGGAGGCTTTGCTTTAATTGTTGTTTTATTCATTCTATTAATTATTGTTGGTGCTTCATATGTAGGTGGTTCCTCTTATGCAGGGGGTGCAGGCGGAGGAGACCCTGTATTTATCGGAGGATTCTTCCCATTCTTTTGGTAAGCTAACTTAATAGTCATTGAAACCAACTTTATCGTTTTACTGTATATGGCAAAATAATAGTGCAGGACTTTGCAAGAGAAAATGCAAAGTCCTGCACTTATTTTGTGTGGAAGAGTTTCTCACTCCAACTAATATGCTGCTGTCTCTGTTTGAAAAAGATCAAACGTATTATGTCTCATACACACAGCAATGAACTACAAAAAAGAAGTGCGCAAAGACACTTCTTGAGATGATGTTATGTTTGGATATGAAAAGGATTTATAATTTAATCTTAGATGTTCTAACTTATTATTTCTTCATTTGTCTCTCTTCCCAAGGTTGAAATGAAAATGGAATCCCAATCATTTTTGCAGTTGACTCATCGTAAGATACTAAATCATTTTTTGACAGCTCTTTTAAAGAGCGTTTTCCCATCGCTCTTAATGCCATTTTCATTTCTTCAATACTTGCTGTTAAGAACTTTTCTGCTGATTTAACGCCTTCATCAATCTTAAATGTATCCTTGAATTTCCCTTGATTCCAAACGGCTTGTGTAGGTGGTTCAAACGGTAGTGCATTAAGAGTTTGAGAATGTGCAACTGTAAATAAAAGAGCTGAACCTACATATATAGCATCAGCACCTAGTGCTAGTACTTTTAAAAAATGTCCGGGTACAAATAATCCTCCAGATACTATTAAACTAATTTGCCCCTTCATATTTCTTTTCTCCAGATGATTGGCGGCACGAAAAACTGCATGTAATGTTGGAATCCCAAAATCATCAGATAAAATCGGCGGGGCACCATGGGTTGCTGCTTGTCCGCCGTCAATTGCAATATAATCAACTCCAATATAAATCAAATGATCAATATCTTCTTCCATTTTTCCACCTGCGCCAATTTTGGATCCAATTGGAACTCCCCCAGTTATATTACGGAGTTCATCAACAAGCTCTTTCAAATCATCCAGCGTTTGATTCTCAACAAAATTATCATAAATCACAGCATCCTCATTTTCCTTTAGTCCCATCACTTTACGGGCACGACCTGTTAGATTTTTCGGGGAAATCTTCCCACCCGTTCCCATTAATGCCCCCTGCCCTAATTTAACTTCAATCATGTCTGCTTGTTTAATAAGATTGTCTTCCTTTGACCAATCTGTTTTAGAAAACTGCAGAATATAATTTCCTGCAGCTTCTATTTCCTCAGGTAGGACTCCACCTTCACCAGAGTTAATGGCGGTTCCCACATTTTTAGCTGCTTCCGCCAAAGAAAGTCTCACTTCCTCACTTAGTGCGATTCCATAGGCCATCCCGCTAATCATAAGCGGTATTTTTATTTTCATAGGTTTTTTCGCCTTTGGTCCAATGGTAACAGCAACATCCACATCTTCCTCACCATCAATGGGAAACGGAGATGTTTGTGCAGGGATAAACGTAATCGAATCTAAATTCGGCCACTGTTTTGAAGAACCAAGCGGTCGATGGAGAACATCGCCCGTTTCTGCACGCAAGCTATTTTCAAGTATATTTTGAATCCCCATATGCCTAAGGCCTGGTAACAACTCAATTAGATTTTCTTGATAACTGTCGGTCATAATAATTTTCCCCATTTGTTTAACCATTCGTTTAATTATCCACCGCCAACCAATAAGGAGAAATAATATAAGGACAAATAATATTGATATCATCACTAAAGAAACATAATTTAAATAGTTCGGCATAATCACTTCTCCACTACTATACAAATTAAATCATTATTACCATTATTGCCCAAAGAGGAGAAATAATTATTCTTGTTATGAAATTACTTTCACTAACAACAGCGGTGAAAATATTAAAAAAGAGTAGATTAAAAAATTCCGTTAAAGGAGAAACTATACCAGATCTTGCGAACAACAACCAAAATTGATTTTAAAACTAGCTGATAACTCCATGTAAGAAGGAGATTATTTTTATGACCTTACTAAATGATATTATTCACCGCCCTTTTCCATTGCCTTCGAAAAGGTGGATTATGCGGCAATCATGGAGAAATGTATTGTTCTTACATTGGCCAATTCCGCCTGAAAAATTACGGCCCCATATACCTTCCATATTACAAATTGATACCTTTAATGGATCAGCATGGTTAGGGATCATTCTATTCGTTATAGAGGGAATCTTCCCTTTCGGATTATCATCTGTTTCCTTAACCCCAAAATTTCCAGAAATCAATGTAAGAACATATGTTACATACAACGGTAAACCAGGTATTTACTTTATGTCTATAGATGTTGAAAACTGGGCTTCTTTAAAAATAGCGAAGCGTTGGTATCGTTTACCTTATAAATCGGCGCAAATTTCTTTACGAAAGGAAAAACAAACCTATTCTTTCCAAAGTATTCGTAAAGGAAACGAGAATCCTTCCATATCATTTAAGGGCGAATTTGGTCCAGTATCGGAAGTTTATTATGCAAAAGAAGGAACTCTTGATCATTGGCTCACTGAGCGATATTGTCTTTATAGTTCGAATAATGTAGGCAACATCTATTGCGGTGAAATACACCACCGACCTTGGCCATTACAAAAAGCAGAAATTGAAATGGTCAGGAATACCCTTTTTATCCCTTTTAATTTGGACTTTCCTAAAGTAAAACCAATTGCTCATTTTTCGACAGGTGTAGATTCGCTAATGTGGAATATAAAGAAATTACGTATCTAGACGCTATCAAATTTTAAGGAGGAGCATAATGGTAAAGCATAATACAAAAATGGCATTCTCTTTAGCCACATTAATATTGCCTTGGCTGACTGTCCCATTTATGGGGAAAAGGAACTTTTTAAGGTTTTTACCAGTAGCTAGTTTTGTCAATTTAATTTTAAGTGTTTTCAGTCTAATCAGTTATAGAAAAAAATGGTGGATAACGAATAATCCTCTATCTCCTGGCCCTATAGATTTTACATATATATTAGGTCCTTATTTTGTGGCAACACTCTGGATATTTAGACTAACCTATGGGAAATTCTTTAAGTATTTAACAACTAATGCGGTATTGGATTTAATTAATGCATACCCTATGCCTTACATTGGAAAAAAATTAGGGGTCGTCAAATTTATAAAGATGAAACACACTATTTGGTATTTTATTAATGTATTTTTAGCAATTGTTATCTATGGCTTTCAATACATTGTAGAAAAATCAATTAGGAAAGCAACTAATAATAAAAATTAAAATGAGGTTAAAAAAATACTTTATAGAAAGTTTTGTAGCATATTTCCATGAATGAAGAGAAAACGATTGTGGAGTTACTGGAGTTTCATTGAAGAGCTACAGATATCAAGCAAACTTTTCCATTATCTACATAGTGATAAATGGAGATATCTGCTTATATTTTGAAGAAACTGCAGGAGTTCAAAATTTACATCTATAGAGTGGTGGTTGTAATTTTGGACAAAAATATGTTCTATATCCAAAGAATAATTAAAAGCATCCCTCGGATGTTTTTTATTTTATTTATAAACAGTAAATTATTTAAGAATTCTATTACTATTGCATATCCACCTATCATTTCCCCGACAATATATACATGTAAAATAAGAAATGTAAATTAATGTTTAAAAAAGAAAAAAACAGGACTTTTAAATGAATATATTTTTCCTATGGACAATCATATATTTTATTTAAAATCTATAAATGCTAATACACTCGTCCAAACAGTTTAATAATTTTCACATAGTTTATATTAGCCGTATCCTCTGCCGGCACCATAAAGATCACCTCCAAAAAAGCGTATGTCTATGTGCATACGCTTTTTCTCATAGGATTTAAATCTATGGGACAAACATGGATTTTCTATTATTTTTATACGTTTGTCCATTTCTTATAATGAAAATTCACATAATGTAATAGTGGATAGATTTATTGGATCCAGTTTATTAGCAGGAGGTGATAAGTATGTCAGAGCATAGACATGGAATGGGAATGGGATTTGCTTTAATTGTAGTATTGTTTATTTTGCTAATCATTGTAGGAGCTTCATATGTTGGAGGGGGCTATTAATTAATTCTGTGTTAAATAAAAACCCTTCGTATGTAAGAGCGGACTCTAAATCCTTAGATGGAGGTGAATATATATATGTGGTGTAGAGGCGGTTATAGTTATGGTGGATACTCATATGGTGGTGGCAGTTCCTTTGTACTGATCGTTGTATTGTTTATTTTGCTTATCATTGTAGGAACTTCTTTTGTTGGAGGGGGCTATTAATAACGTTTTTTATATGCAAGATACACCATTTTTATAAATGATCTAGGACCTGTTTAAAAAAAACGGGTCCTATTTTTTTATATGCATTTTTAACAAATCACAAAACACAAACTAAAGGATGAAAGACAGACTATTAAATTTTAAAGTCATAGCGGTGAAATCTTGCAGAGCATTCGTTGTGCTATTTAAACTTTCACTTGATTCAACTGCGCGGTCAACTGGTCTTGAATTTACTTGAACAAGGAGTCTGACTTGTTATATTCAACTAAACTCCCACTTTAGCACAAGAAGAAGCTTCACCAAGCTTCTTAGAACAACGCCTATTTAATCTAAATTGATATCTTTACACACAAGCCGTTTCCAATCAGGAAAAGGATAAAAGAATGATAGTAAACTGTGTTCTTTTTATTATTGAAAATCATATATTTTTATTAACGGTAGAAAGCACGGTGAAGATATGAAACCTGTCTTAATGTTGATAGTTGATTTAATTCTGTTTTTTATATTTCCTTTAGTATGCTGGGAAACTTGTAGAGAATTTATAGGAGACTATCCATCGATGATTCTCTCCACTTTACCTGGGTTTGTATATAGCTTATTTAGGTTCAAAAATATTCAAAAGCTTACCTTTACAAATGTATTTGTAATTCTAAATTTAACAGTTAGTCTATTAGTAGATTTACTATCCGGTTCAGCTTTGCGTCTTTTATTAAATAATATTTATTATTCATTAACGCTATTATTTATATATTCCATAAGTCTTATAGTTAAGAGACCACTTTATTTATACTTTGCACTGGATTTAATTACAGCGATGGGATATGACAGAAAAATAACGAAAGAGCTGTTTTTCGAAAAAAAGATATACAAGCTATTTAAACTAGTAACACTTTTATACTGTACAAATGAACTGATATATATTTTTTGTTTATCAAGATGGATTCTCAAATACGGTGTAGAGGCCTACCGTCTTGACATTATGTTGGATAATACCCTAAATATCATCTTATCAGGTATTTCTTTGCTTGCTTTTATATTAATTTATGAGAAACTGAACGAAATAACTCCGATCCAAAATATCTCTTTAAAAAAGGCAAGAAAAAGAGATTCCATTCCAATATATTCGTCATCTATAAATTTCGAACGAGTTTTCTTTTACTTTAGTAGCCATTAATGATATTTGAATATCCGGTACTTACCAAAGTCAAAATTAACTACAGCGTTGGGGCCATCCATGAAGCGCACACATTTATTATAAATCACCCTTTAACAAAACTTCTCGAATACTAAAGCCCACAAAAGCATAATTATGAAAGAAAATATACATCTAGGAGGGACTTTTATGAAAAGGGTGGCGAAGGATGACTTTGTGGAGGGTTTTGTCCCGCATCATAACCATGGATCTGTTGATTATACGTCCGTAGATAGCGGGCATGTCCATCAATGTCTGGATGTTACATCCCCTCCGATTCAGACGGAGGATGGAAGTCATATTCATTATACGGAGGGGTATGTTTTATACGAGGACGGACACACGCATTACTATAAAGCTTATTCAGGTCCAGCTATTCCGATCGGTAATGGTATGCATGTTCATTATTATGACTTTTATACAAGTGAAGCCCACCATCATCGCCACCATGTAAAAGGTGTCGACCAACCCGCTCCAGGGTCAAAATAAAAACAATAAAAATGGATGAAGTCCTTATTAAAAAGGACTTCATCTATTTTTTTACACGATTCCTGCTTAAAGGAAAGTTCCAGCACAGTTCTCCCATCATTCTGGATTATCGATTTACTTTTACAATAAAGTTGATGTAATAAAAAAAACTGATGACCTTGATTGATTATCCGCTTTTTCCCTTGTTAAGTTATTATTCCATTACCTTAGCCGTGGTAGAACGTAAGCAAAGTAAATGATGAAACTAAACAATGAATTGAACATTATCTTCTCCTTTTATTTATTTTATTGTGAGGAAGGTACATTCATGCCATTTTCTATAACTAAAAAAGTCATATTCCTTAAGGATACGACTTTTTTAATGAATTTATATTTATTTAAACTTTATTAGTTATTCAGGACATTAGACCTTCTCATTCCCTCTAGTGAGAAAGGATATGGTGAGTGTTTCCTGTACCAACCAAGAACAAGTCATTTTCGCGACAAATTATAGTTTTCTGAACTTTTTCAATGCTTGTGTGTTTAATAGGTATAACAAAAGTGAATACGCAATTAACCCTAGAAGGTATGGCCAGATTTGAAGGAAGCCCTCACCATAAACCATGACACCCTTAATGGCTGTTACACCATAATAAACAGGCATAAGGTAACACAGATTACCGAGATGATATGGTATTAAATCTAAAGGAATCAAGCCCGAAAAGAACACTTGCGGTATAAGGGTAAACGGTATCATCTGTACGACTTGCAGCTCTGAACTAGCAAATACAGAAATCATCGCACCAAATGAGACGGCTGTAACGGCTAATAAAACCATTGCGACAAAAATCCAACTAATGTTCCCAACGGAACTTAAGTTCAACACCGAAAAGGAATAAAGAACTATGAGAATGGCTTGAATAATCGCAAACACACCGTATCCAATCGTATAACCAAGGATGACCTCTCCTCGTTTGATTGGTGTCATCAATAACCTTTCTAATGTGCCGCCACTTCGTTCTCTCACAAGGGCCATCCCGGAAATGATAAACACTAAGAAGAAGGAGAATAGACCTAGAAACACATATCCGAGGGAATCAAATGTTGACTCGCCTTGCGATCCATAAACATAGGACATTTTCATCTTAGCTGAAGGATTTAAGGTAGACATCGCCTTTTGAATCTCCGCTACTGCCTTTGAACCTTTAGACGAAGGCTCATACATCGTAATATTCATACCCGAACTTTCTGAGATGGTAAAAATCGCATCCACATCTTGATGGCCCTTCAAATATTGCTTCGCATGTCGGGCTTTATTGCTCGAGACTTCTACAACTTTCAAATCTTGAGCTTTCAAAGCTGCTACAAGAGGTGCTGGCATTGTATTTTTATCTAGTCCAACTGTTGGCACATATTTGGAATCCCCCAGCAAGAAATACACCAAAGTCAAAATCAATAGTGGCGCAACTAAAATCATCATTACGCTACGTTTGTCATTTATCGTTTGGAGGATTACGCGTTTGGCTAAATTCATCATCGTGCAGCACCGCCTTCTAATTCTTTTGAAGCAATGAAGAACAGTTCTTCAACTCTACCGCTTTCCGTTTTGTTAAGTAATTTTTCCACGGTATCATATTGAATCAACGAACCATTATAAATAAGCGCCGCTTTATCGCACTCTGTCACTTCGTCCATAACATGGGTGGAAACAATAATGGTTGTCCCTGATTTTTTGATCGCCTGAAATTGGTCCCAAATCGTACGACGTAATACGGGATCTATTCCTACTGTCGGTTCATCTAGAAATAATACTTCGGGTTGATGTAAAATGGCAGCCGCAAGTGAAAGCCGCTTTTTCATCCCGCCTGAAAAGTTCTTCACTAACTTCTTTCGATGCTCTGTTAAATCAACTAAAGCAAGCACGTCATCAATACGCTTTTCTAATTTACTTTTATCCAAGTGAAAAAGTCCTGCAAAAAAACGCAAATTGGCTTCTGCAGATAGATCATCATACAACGCATCGTTCTGCGGCATAAATCCTATTTTTTTTAACATATTCAAATTCGGCATTTGCACATCAGCAAAATGAATGGTTCCATTATCCGCAGCAATTGCCCCAATCATCAAGCGAATCATCGTTGTTTTCCCTGAACCTGAAGGTCCCAGCAAACAGCATATTTCTCCAGATGGAATCGTGAACGTTATATCTTTAATTACTTGCTTCTTCTCAAAATTTTTACTGACATTTGAGACTTGAATATCCATCGTCATTGTCCCTCCACTACATGATATATAATCATTACAGATCTATTAGAACCCGTTTCCTTAGTAGGAAAACAGCTTTTTCGGCTGTTCTTTATCAGGCTTGTGCTTTTGTAAGATACCTTTAATGTCCAATCTGTCGTTAAGCCTCTAATCTTTGTTTCTGCGTTTTCTCTTTTACTGAATTTAGTTTAACAGCAGTACCTAGTATGATTATCATGCTTACTACTCCAATCCATACAAGGACGGATACAGGAGTATTCCAGTTCAAGCCCTTTCCAAAGAAGAATAATTCTCGTAAACCCTCTACCATAAATCGCATCGGCAACCATGGATAAACCCAATCTCGATAAAAGGAAGACATCATTTCAGGTGCCATTGCAAGTAAAGGTGCCCCAAAGAATAGTAATAATGCAAATACTGGTATCCCTCTAATGCCTAACAAGGAAAGTACAGCTGATATCATTAGAAAGAAGCTAAATGAAGTAATCGTTAAAAATAAAGCTGTATCCATAAAATCTGGAATATTCAGCCCTACCATTCCCTTTGCTATCCAAGTTAAACCAAATCCAATTACTAGTGCTACAATAGCACCCATGGAAATTTGCCCGATTTTCGTCAAAAGGTTTTCTTTTCGAGTGGTATTCGGCATTTTGCGGACGGCAATAAAGATGATTGCTGAACTCGCGAGAACAGCCATCCATAATGGTTGAAATAAGGAAACTGGGGCGTTACCGTTTGCACTATTAGTACCAATTTCATTAACATTTGTAACCTCTTTTTTTATAGGAGTTACTAGACTTTCAGCTTGTTTTGCCGTTAAAGTTGCTCCTTGCTTTTCAAATCCATCCAGTAGCTGGGTGCGAACCGTATTATTCAGATTGTCCACTAATCCATTCAATATTTGCCCTGCTACAGTTGATGCCGCAGTATTCATTCCCTGATTAATAAATATTTGTAGTACAGGCGAATCAGGTGATGGTGTTCGTAAAGAGGCCTGCTTCCCACTAAAATCTTTCGGAATTACCAATGCTGCATAATATTTTTGATTATCTAATCCTTTTTGTACTTCCACTGCGGATTTTACTTTAACCCATTTCACAGTAGGGTTTTTATCTGTTGTGGTTTTTGCATTTTTTTGTATCATTTCAATGATTGTTTGCCCCATATTCATCTTTGGTTGATTAGGAATTTGCACTCCTTGGTCTTCGTTAACAATGGCAATGGGTAAATTTTTCGGTTGAGGTTGTACGGATGGAAAAAGTGTTAGAGAAAAAATAAATATGATTGCCAATGTAATGATGGGTGATAACACCACCAACTTGTTCTTAAAAAGATTCACTTCATTTCCTCCTTATCCTTGGTTATAATAATGAACAACGTGTTGTTTTTTAAATTATAATGATAGATAACGTTCTTATCAATAACCAGAAATAATGAATGTGTCGTATATCCGACACTTTTTCTAAATGTGTTGAACAAATAATGGAGGAATGTGGAATGCGGGATATCAATACGGATTTACGGGTCATACGTACAAAAGAATCTATCCGGGAAGCATTGATAGAATTGATAGAAGAAAAAGGTTTTGAAGCAATTACCGTTAAAGACCTAACAACTAGGGCAAAAATCAACCGAGGAACCTTTTATACCCATTATCAGGATAAATATGATTTAATGACCAAATGTGAGGAGGAATTTATGCAAGAAATGGCGGACAGGATCATAAAGAACGTTCCTAATATTATTGCGGAATTAGGAACAAATCCTCCAACTACTGCACCTTTTACTATCCTTATTTCCATTTTTGAGTATCTAGACAAAAATAGAGGGTTTATGAAAGCCGTTTTGGGCCCAAAAGGAGATTTATCATTCCAAACAAAATTGAAAAAGTTTATATGGAAAAATCTATTTAATAGTAATAAAACTCCCTTTATTAAGCAGGAAGATTTCCTGGTTCCAGCGGAATACCTCGTTTCCTATATTGCTTCGGCACATATCGGAGTTATTCAGCAATGGCTGAATAGTGATAGAGAGGAATCTCCAGAAGAGATGGCTCGTATTTTATCCACGATTACAATGAATGGTCCTTTCTTTGCGGCAGGCTTGAAAAAGTAAATGGAGGAAATGGGGCTTTCCCGCGGATTTACAACGTTAAGGTAATTTCAATATTTATAAGCCTAATTTCTAGGAGTTGAATGGAGAAATTAGGCTAGTTCATCCAATTATAGAATAGGATGACTCGTATTTTTAAAATAATCTATAATTATTTAAACGACTTTATTGTCAATAAAACAACTTTTTTGTCACTTAATATTATTGCTAATAGGATTTATTTTTCTTATTAAAGAAAAGTTGCATTCTTTATGAAGAAAAATCTGTTAAAACGTATATAAAAGTTATTCTGGGTGTTCCATAGTTGATTAAGTGCAATTTCTATCTTGTTAAATTTCAGTTAATGCCTGTAATTTTTGTTTGATTTCTTAAATATTTTATTTAAGCATCTTCCCTAGCGGGTAAAAGATGGAACTAATCAATTGAGTTGGACCCGGAATTTCTGGAAAGTAAAGAAGTAAGATTGCTAGTAGCAAGCTCATTGCTGTTAAGGCTACAAGCATTCTTTTTTCTTTCTTTTGATTAGGATATAACTTCCGCCATTCAATTAAGAGGATCAGAAAAACTAATATGGATATCCCTATAAGCTCAAATATCTTCATTTATTTGCTCCTTTTCCTTTCACTCTATAGTAGAGGTCGACAACCCAGGCTCGAGTACATGTACCTTAACATTAGTTTCTACATGGATATCTGGAAGAACAACTTCCCAGTGATCTTTTACTTTTTCCCATTCTTTTGGGTATTTACGATGAAAAGCTGTAGCAAATCCAAAGGTATCCACCTTCATTCCATCCTTTACTTCCTTAAGGGCTTTCTCTATGGAATTAGAAACGTCTTTTCCTATATAATTTTCTACTCTCTTTGTATTTTTCTTACTCATAATATTTATTTTGCTTCCATTTTGAACAATCATCCCTTCCTTTGATATATATATAGCGACACTCCATTTTCCATTTTCAATTTTTGGAATCAGCTTTGTCTTTGTTCTTTTCAAATATAGTGAAATGGTTTGCCCTTTTTTGGGATATCCTGTTATTTCAGGTAATTCATTTTGATTTCTTACCCATAATAATCCTTTTGATTCAACTTCATTAATTCTCCCGATCATTTTATCTCTCATAAAAATAGCAGTACCACCAATGATGGGAGAGACATTCATTTTCCTATCATCATTATTTTGATGCTTGATTTTAATAAGTGGTAATAGTGCACCTCCTCCTTCACTTGTAACCATCTGTTCAAAATCTTTCACTGTAATATTTGCACCAACATGCATTTCCGACATCTTTCGTAGTACATCTCCTACATATCTTTCTAATGAAGGTGATAGCTGTAAAATGTCAGATGCCTTTCCATCACTGACATATAAACGAGAATCCTCGCGAGGCTCTGGATGACGGTCTATGAAGTCAATTTGTCTCTCTAGGTTCCCTGTTTCAGAGAGGGATTTGCCAAAGATATATGTTTTACAATGTCCCCAAAAAAGTCTACGGGAATATTCCCGTTGAAGATTGGATGCAGCATCAGCCATGTTTGTTCCAACAGCTGATTTGATATCTACTTGGGCCTTACCAGAACTACTTTGTTGCCCACCACCTTGTGATTGAGGAAGGAAGACTTGAACAGTTAATTTAATTTTATTATTTTTTTCTTTATCGATGCCTGCTCCTACAATAATAGCTAATTGATTTAGTTCCTTATTATCCCAGCAACCAGTTAGCAAAAGACACTGTGAAAGAACAAGAAAGAAGGCAAGAATAGCTTTCATTATTCGAAACAAAGTATAGTTCATTCTTTCAAGTCCCTTCCTTTAATTTTCAGCATTCTTCATCTATTTTTTCGGTTTTGGTTGCTGATTGGGAGCCTGTCTGTACCTATTAAATCTTCCAGTTAAATGTGGTCTTGTATTTAACATCCACCAAGGAGAACGTATAAAAGAATCCTTCATTTCTGGTCCTATTGTTGGGGCTAATGGTGAAAGATATGGTACTCCGAAAGAGCGTAATTTACATAAATGGATGACTATTGCAATAAAACCAAGCACTAATCCATGTAGACCCATCGTTCCAGCAAGCATCATGATGGGAAAGCGAATCAATCTTAAAGCAATCCCCTCTGAGTAGCGAGGGACCATAAAAGAAGCAATTCCTGTAATCGCCACAACAATTACCATGAGAGGAGAAACAAGTCCTGCTTGAACAGCAGCTTGCCCGATAACTAATGCCCCGACAATGCTTACTGTAGCTCCGACTTGTTTAGGTAATCGGAGCCCTGCTTCACGAAGTGCTTCGAAAACAATCTCCATTATTAAAGCCTCTATCAAGGCAGTAAATGGGACACTTTCCCGTAACGATGCCATACTTAATAGCAAGGTTGTAGGTACCATCTCCTGATGGAAACTGGAAACTGCTACATAGAGCGAAGGTAAAAATACAGAAATCAACATAAAGAAAAGACGCATTATTCTTATAACAGAACTAATTAAATAACGTTGGTAATAGTCATCCGGTGCCTGAAAAAAAGAAAAAAAGCTTGCAGGAGCAATTAGAACGAAAGGAGTACCATCTACTAATATGACGACACGTCCTTCCAGTAGGTTAGCTGAGGCGACGTCTGGTCGTTCCGTATCAAGTAACTGCGGAAACGGTGAAAAAACATTATCCTCTATCAATTCCTCGATATATCCGCTTTCCAATACACTGTCGATTTCGACTTTCTGTAGTCGGTTTTGAACCTCATCTATTAATGACTGATTAGCAATTCCCTCTATATAAGCAATGATTATACTGGTATCAGAATAACTCCCGATATTCATTTTTTTCATTTTAAGGTTCGGACTTCTGATTTTTCGCCGAAGCATGGAAATATTGACTCCCAATGTTTCCACAAATCCTTCTCTTGGTCCCCTGATTACGCTTTCGGATTCAGGTTCTTCGATGGACCTCTTTTCCCATTTGGCTAGTCCTAATGCTGCTCCTTGATCCTCATGTTCCATTAAAAGGATGGGGTTTCCATTAGAAATGTTCTTTATACAATCATCATATGTCTTGACAACTCGTATATTGGATAATTGAATCTTTTCACATGTCTCTTGAAGGCTCATCGATTTATCCATTGTTTTAGACATTAAAGGAGCAAGGACGCTAGAATCTATTTGTTCTGTATCACATAAGCCATCAATATATACAAGGATGGCTTTTGTTTTTCCGGCAATTAAAAAAGGATGATAGATTACATCAATGCAACCCTGATAAATGGATTTTAGAATTTGAAGATTTTTATCCAACTCAGATGACAGAGGAAGATTTCGGTTACTCTTTCCTTCATAAGGTTGTTGTTTTTGTGGACGTTTTTTAAAAATTCGAAACAAGTTGAACAAGTCCTTTCTGTTAGCGAATTTCCTATTTACTAAAACATCATTTTTTATTAGACTGATTGATTTTCAATCAAAAAAGTTCAAACGGAAAAGGAAGGTTATTAGATAAAATATCTGAAAAACAACCTTTTCTAATAATTTGATATACGGGGAGGCTCTTTCTTCATAGTATTTCTTGTCCGTATCTTAGCAACAATCAATAATATTGTTGGTAGTACAGTGAACATAAATGGAACATAAAACGGGAATATAATCTTTGAAAATTCGAACTGTTCCTGCAAATTAGGGAATTCCCAAATAGCAAATAGAGATATTAATAAACCGAATGGTAAAACGATTGGTTTGAAGTCTGAAAGGTTCAACCATTGTGCGGTACCCAAAACTAATGCATAAAAGAAGACTGTAATTTTGATATACGCGCCTAAAATCCAAATAGTGATAATTCCCGCTTCTAAATGTTCAAAAAAATCAGAAAGACTGATAATCCGTACAGCCTTGAAAACAGGAAAAGTGTAACTAGCTGTCATCTCTCCAAATAGGAAAGTAGTCAGTAAATTTAAACTAACAAGACTAAGCATAACCGCAAATACTGAGATAAAACTCCATTTCAATCCTTTTTCAGGATCTTTTAAAAATGGGAGAAACATAGATATAAGGAATACCTCACTAAACCAAGCCTGCGGGGCAGCAGAACCTTGAAGCAAAGGGAACAAACCATGTTCCAAGATCGGTAGAACATTCTTTGGATCCAAGTCTTTAAGAAGCATGATTGTAAATATCGGTATAGGGAGAATGAAAATAGGAATGAATAGTTGGGAAGCTCTCCCAAGCACCTCCACTCCTCCAGTTATAGCGAGAGATGCCATAATAACAACGCTTCCTATAATAGCAATCATTGGGGTTTTTGGTAAAAGGGAAATTCCAATGAAAAAGGAATACTCCTTTAAAATGAACCCACACATGTACAAGAAAAAGAACAGGTACAATAATCCAAGTATCTTACTTAGAAAGGACCCAATAATATGTTTACTATATTGAATAAGCGATTCATTTGGATACATCTTATGTAATTTATAAAGGATATAAGCAGTAAAAAATCCATTTAAGGAACCTAAAATGGGTGCTACCCAACTATCGCGTCCCACATATTGACCTGTAATTTCTGGAACCATTAGAACAGCTGTGGCGTAAATCGTTGGATATATCATCAGTGCCATTTGATAGGCTGTAATCTTCCCTTTATCATGCATAATTCTTACCTCATTATTTATTTTTATCTAGTATCTCTTTAAATAAATAAAAAATGCAGGCTGTAGAATCTTAATTAGATAAAAATAACAAGGATAAAAAAATAATAAAACGTTTGAAAAGCCTTCTGAAGCGAATCATCACCGCCACCATGTAAAAGGTGTCGACCAACCGGCTCCAGGTTCAAAATAAAAACAATAAAAATGGATGAAGTCCTGATTAAAAAGGACTTCATCCATTTTTTACAAAATCCCCACTCCAAAGGGGAATTCCCCTCATCGTTCTTCCATCATTTTCGCATCTTTTCCATAACCTTTAATCCTGTGGCTTGTGGAACATCTTTTGTTTCTTCAACATGTGCTTTACAAGCAAGAACGCCTTTAATGATTGGCTGAGGGCTAATTCCTGTACTTTTAATACTAAATTATGTTAATTTATTTGTTCTCTTTTGGAAAATTAGTTGATTAATTGATAATAAATTGCTACCGGTGATTGTAAGATATATTGCAATTGCCATGAATCCTAGATCCAATTCATAACCTGCCATTTGCCCATTTCCTAATAATCCAACTGAAAGTTTTGCAGTTAATATTGCCCCAATCATTTGTAAAACAAATAAAGCAGAAATAATTTTTGTTCCCAATCCAATAATTAAAGCGACACCACCGATAATCTCCAGTAAAGCAACCCCATATGCCCCAAATCCTGGCAATCCAATACTGTTAAACCAATCTACAATATTTTCAATTCCACCTTGAAATTTGACGAACCCATGAATAAAAAATAATGATCCCAATGTTACTCGTAAAATAAGTGCACCAATTTCGGTTTTTAAGTTCATAACTATTCCCCCTAATAAATGTTTAGTCACTTAATTATTTCGTCTACTACTAATTGGCATACCAGCTACTCCCCAATTCTCTTGGGGAACTTCATTTAATAATACTCGGATTGTTTCAGGTGAATTGCCAAGCGTCCTGCTAATCGCTTCCGTAATCTCTGAAATCAATTTCCGTTTTAATTCTTTTGATCTACCTTCAAGCAAGTGAACTTGTACAATCGGCATTATTAGTCCCTCCGCAAACATTATCTAGCGATTAAATCAATGGTACCTATTTGGCCAAAATCAACCTGAATGGAATCCCCGCTAAAAAATTGAACTGCATCCGTTATTCCACCGGTTAATACAATCATCCCCGGTTCGATACATAGACCCGATGAATCTAACATTTTAACCAATTCAACCACCGAACGTACAGGATGTCCCATAACAGCTGACCCTATCCCTTCTTGAACCACACGGTCATTCAATCTAATTTTGACCATAAGGTTTTCCCATTGAAATTGAGCTGGAGCATATTTGCTTTCCTTAATAAAAAACCTTGAACTAGAGGCATTATCAGCAACTACGTCAATTAGGTTAAATAAAAAATCCTTATAGCGGCTATCAATAACCTCTACTGCCGGCATGATGCACTCAGTAGCCCGCCAAACATCTTTCTCAGAGATATTCATTCCCTCGAGTTTTTCTTTAAATAAAAATGCAAATTCAGGCTCAACCCGAGGATGAATTAATCCATCTAAAGAAAGCTCCCCATCGGAGATTTTCATTGACCTCAGTAATCTTCCGTATATGGGCTGATGGAGTCCAATGGAACGTTGTTTCGCAACACTTGTCAGACCCATTTTCCAACCGACAAATTGGTCCCCTTCATGTAATGCCTTTTCTATGTTTATTTCTTGAATTTTATAAGCATCTTCTAAAGTAATACTAGGTTTCTTGGGAAAGATTCTATCCATTGCCACAGCATCCTTTTGGTGGCGATAGATCTCATCCGCAATATCTTTTAGATCCATGTCCTCACCTTTTTCAACCAAATTGCCATACGCTGTGGCTTAGATTCCCGTATCGATAACTACGATGGAGCCGTTTCGCTTGACGGTCATTATCTGCTGCACCCATCGCATAAAAGATTGGAACAAAATGCTCATTCCCATACGGGGGTACCGCTATAGATGCATGGGGAGCAATCGAATCAAAGTTAAATAAAGATTTTAAATCCCAACTTTTAAGGTTTACTGATAGCCAATCATCAAATTCGAGTGCCCACGAATCAATCTCTCCGTTGTCAGCCCATTTTACGGCTCCTAAATTATGAACAGTTCCCCCACTAGCAATGATTAAAATATCCTTTTCTCTTAGTTCCGATAATGTTTTTCCTACCTTATATTGTTCTTCAGGCTTAAGATTTGGATTCACTGACATAGCAATAACCGGAATATCCGCATTGGGATAAAGTAAGCGAAGTACGACCCATGCCCCGTGATCCAAACCGCGAGTTTTGTCATTCTCAAAAGAAATACCATTTTTAGTGAATAGGTCCCCTATTTCATTCGAAATGTCTTGACTCCCATGAGCAGGATACTTGATCGTGTATAAAGATGGATTAAATCCACCGAAATCATAAATCGTACTATATTGATCTACTTGACTCACCTGTTGAACCCTTGACTCCCAATGGGCCGAAAACAAAACAATAGCTTTTGGTCGATGTATATCTTGTCCTAATTGATTTAGAAATTTTGTATAATCATTATTCTCAATTGCAAGTAATGGTGCACCATGAGCTATAAATAATGATGGCATCATCTTTTATTCCTCCATATTTTTGTAGTCTCGATTGTTTATCTTTGTAAATCATTTAAAATCCAGGTCTGAAAATCTTGAAGATTATTTTCGGATACTGTGTGTCCCTCTGGATATGATTTATAAGTTACCGGAATCCCAAGTTTAGTGTAATAATCTACATTTTCATTGCCCCATTCATACGGTAGGACCTGATCATATTCACCATGTGAAACAAAAACTGATAAGTGATTACCTGGGTTGATATTGTATTCTTTTTTTACAAATTGAGGAATATAACCACTTAGTGCTACTACACCCTTAATTTTGTTTCCAAGAATTAATGACATAGTCATGGAAACAATCGCTCCTTGACTAAAGCCCAGCAAGTAGATTTGATTGGAATCTATTGAATAATTTTCTGATGCAAAATCAATAAAGTTGGCTAATTTATCGATTCCCTCATCGAATACTTCTCGATGTGGTTTTCCATAGCCCTGAATCGTAAAGTAAGCAAATCCGGAGCCTTGAGTCAAATGTCCCCTTACACTAAATATATAGAAATATTCTTCAAGCCCATCAACGAGTGAAAACATATTGTGTTCATTACTACCAATACCATGCATAACAAACAATGCAGGATACTTTTTCCCAGGAACTAGATTCTTAGGACGGCGAAGTTCATAAATCATTCCAGCTTCCATTTCGAAAAACCCCCGTAATATATTATTTCAGTCTTAAAAAGTTTACCTATATGAATCATTGTTCTATTACAAGATACCAAAAGTGAATTTGGAATGTCAATCATTATTATGTTAATATGAAATTAATTTTACTATTGAGATACACATTGGAGTGATAAACATGGAAATCGGATCTAAAATACGTGCCATAAGAAATAGAAAAGAAATTACAATTTCGCAAATGTGTGAGGGAACGGGGCTTTCGAAGGGATTTATAAGCAATGTTGAAAACAACAACACCTCTCCATCCATAAATACCTTACAAACGATCGCCACTTTCTTAAAAGTCCCTTTACCTTACCTTCTTTTAGAAAAAGATGAACACATGACGGTAATCAGAAAAAATGAACGGAAAATAACAACCTTCAATGAGTCAAATTTAATGGTGGAGCATTTAGCAACAAGAGGAGGATTAAGCGTTAGATTGGTGGAATTTCCTCCAGGAGCTTCTACAGGGGAGAAAAATGCACATGAAGGAGAAGAATGCCATTTGGTTCTGAAAGGAAAAATTCTAGCAGAACAAGGAGAAGATTCCTATATTTTAGAAGAGGGAGATACGTTCAACTGGTGTGCTAGTGTCCCTCATCACGTTAAAAATATAGGGGATGAAATTGCCAAAGTTTTGATTGCAGTTTATACCGAAGGATAGAAATAACACTAATTAAGGTTTGAAAAACTTATCGTAACCAAAATGAAAGTTTGTAGTAATCCGTCTCTGAAAGATTCATGGACGGATTTCTTCTGTTATTGTGGATTCCATAATATTTTTACCATTGCCACAACCAATATCATGGACTCGTAAAAAAAGTCAATTTAAATAAGGAATCAAAATTAAACACGAAGGTATAATCCTAATTCCTTTGCCACACGAATATATAAATTGCGTCCCACGACAGAACGATATAAAAGTACTATCGGATCAAGTGATTGCAATGGATCTACTCATTTCAGCTAAAAGTGGAATTAGAAATTATGCCATGGCAGTTACGGAGGCAGGAACACCGGAAATTAAAGAAATGCTCACACGCCATTTAGTGGAAGCTCTTGATATGCATGAACAAATATCCGCATATATGGCAGAAAAAGGATGGTACTATGCTTGGGATACAAACGAACAAATCAGTTTGGATTTAAATAATATCAATACAGCATTGAACTTACCGACATTATAAAAAGTTTCCAGGAACAGTTTATCACTCGCCAAATAAACTGTACCTCCTAAACCATTTTGAGTTTATTTGGCATAAGTAAATAAAGTTAATACTTTTTGCTAACTGTGTTTGTTTAATTGATGACTATTTTTATTATGAAAAGGTCGGAGCAGGAAATTCATCAATTTTGATACGAAGTAAACTATAAGGTTTCTGTCGTAAGTCTTTTCCATAATGAAATCTAGGCTGTCGATGTAATTGATTCACAATGACATACAGATATTGATCCGGACCAATTGAAAAAGTATCCGGCCATAAAATTCTTGGATCATGTGCTATAGTTTCCATTATGCCATTTGTCAATATCTTACGGATACTGTTGTTTTCATAATCTCCAGCATAAACAGTTCCCTTTGCATCGGTGATCATTCCATCAGACGCACCTTTTTCTCCCCAATACTCCACATGATAAGGTAAATTTATGTCCGGTGTCGTTTGGTCTCTCAGGACTTCTGTTGAGATCGAGAACAAATGACGACTGGTTAGTGGAGCAAAAAATAATATCTTTCCATCGGGAGAAATCGCAAGACTATCAGACGCCAATCTAAATGGAGAAGTTGAACCGTCTTTGTTTCGATTCATTAATATTTGACCTTCTACTTTCGGTAAAAAATAGGGATCGGGTGAAGTTGAATTTGCTCCATTTAACCGTCTGAAGGCATTTCCATTTTCTAAATCTACGACGATAATAGCTCCTGGTCCTTTTGAAGAAGAATCCGTTATATATGCATAACCTGCGTTGCCTACACGGAAATCAAATCGGACATCATTCAGATAAGTTGTTGGCAGGACAACATCTTCTGTAAAGGTATATACTCTTCTAATTGTATTGGTTTTTAAATCAACAGCGACTAATTTTGCCCCACCTTTAATGGGTTCAGAAAAATTGGGCGCAGCTGTATCTAATACCCAAAGCGTTCCCCTTCCATCAGCAACTACACTTTGTACACTGATGAAAGTCATTGTGATATTCTCGGAATAAGCCAAATTGGTTTGTAAATTAGGATAAGGTTGCAATTTATCCTCAACAATTTCCGCCACCGTAAATTTAACATCGTCTCCCCATTTCGGAAAACAAATGAAAATACGACCAGTTTCTGAAACAGTAACACCTGTAGGCATAGCCCCATAAAATGCATAAACTAGTTCTAAATTACCAAAATATTTTTCACTAGGTAACATAGGTTTCATATTATCCTCCTCAAGCATACAAACGGGATATCACCTATATATGATTTATTTTTTTTCTAGTGCATGTTTTTTATAGTTTTCCTATTCAAAAAGATGATTGAATTGATTGTTTTCGAAATCTAATAAGTCTGTCAGAAAAAATGAAACATTTTCAATTAAAATGTTTCTGTTATAAATAAATTGGGAAGATTATTTTCTTTTTAATCTTTGTGAAGAAATGTACTTAAGTTAAACTGCCCCTTTACTTCAATAAGAAATACCATCCTATGTTGAACTATTATGCCTTTATATTATAAAAAAGCTGATGACCTTATTTGATCATCAGCTTTTTCCATTGTTAATTTCATTATATCTTTCTAAAAATTCAAGTATATAATTTCGTAAAGTATATTCAAGCATAAGCTTTCATTTTACGAAAACTTATGGTTGAAGAGACACACACTCATTTACATTTCATCAATATGTATTCTGGCGGAGAAGGTGGGATTTGAACCCACGCAGGCGGGTTTGCCGCCCCTAACGCATTTCGAGTGCGCCCCCTTAAGCCGCTTGGGTACTCCTCCAATTAGGCTCTCCTATTATTATACTAAATTTACTATTCCTTTCAATATTAATGATTTCCAACTGAAAAATGATTGCCTCATTTTACTTGTCTAAACCAAGATAATGGGTTGTCTCCTTCAAATGTAACAGTTTATAAAATATGCCTTTCCAATAAAAGAATAGAAATGCCAAAGAAAGGATATTTTAAAGGTAAATTATTGTAGGAGGAAGAACCGTTGGAGACAATTGATTTTTTAACGTTTAAAGAAGATTGGACATTTATTAAAAGAATGATTATCAGTGTAACTGCTCAGTTAGAGGATAATCAAAACTATGCTAGAGAGCAGGCGATTGATGATTTAGTTGACGTCATTCAGGAAATGGACAAGCGTGAACCGAAAAAAGAAAGGGAAAAAACGAAGATTTCCATTGATTAAAGCAATTGTTGTAAAGCAACTATATCAGGACCTTAGGAGGATGAATGTATGCTATCATTCCTGCAAAAAATCGGTAAATCGTTAATGCTGCCTATTGCTGTATTGCCGGCAGCAGGCTTGCTATTGCGTCTTGGTCAACCGGATTTACTTAATATTAAGTTTATCGCGGAGGCTGGGAATGCATTTTTCGGAAGCATGGCAATTGGACAAGATGCTGTCTTTAGTAACCTTGCCCTCCTATTTGCTATAGGGGTCGCAATAGGATTCGCAAAAGATAACAATGGTGCTGCCGCTTTGGCTGGTGCCATTGGTTATATGGTCCTAACCTTTACTACCCATGCGATTAATCCCACCGTTAATATGGGAGTCCTAGGGGGAATCGTTTCCGGAATTATTGCCGGTATGCTGTATAATCGTTTCCACGATATACAGTTGCCGACATGGCTCGCTTTCTTTGGAGGCAGGCGCTTTATTCCTATTGTAACTGCTTTGGCTGGACTTATTTTAGGTATCCTTTTTGGCTATATTTGGCCTTATGTTCAAGACGGCATTGATGCTTTGGCTCATTGGATTACAAGTGCAGGCGCATTCGGTTATGCTGTATACGGCTTCTTAAACCGGCTCCTTATTCCATTAGGCTTGCATCATATTATTAATACGCTCGTCTGGTTCGATTTCGGTACCTTTAAAGATGCTGCTGGTAATATTTATCATGGGGATATTACGCGATTCCTACATCATGATCCCAGTGCCGGCGCCTTTACAACTGGCTTCTTCCCCATCATGATGTTCGGTCTTCCAGCTGCTTGTTTCGCTATGATGGCAACAGCAAAAACAGACCGACGCAGAAAAACAGCCGGACTCCTGCTTGGAATGGCGTTAACGTCATTTGTTACAGGGGTTACAGAACCTATTGAATTCGCTTTTATGTTTATTTCTCCGTTATTGTATGTTATTCATGCTTTACTGACCGCTTCTTCTTTTGCCATAACATATCTGCTCGGAATTCATGACTCCTTTAGCTTTTCGGCAAGCCTAATTGATTATATATTAAATTTCGGTATTGCCCAAAAACCAATTCTCCTCATTTTAGTAGGTTTAATATATGGGGTCATTTATTTTATTATTTTCTACTTTATGATCAAGTGGCGAGATCTAAAAACACCTGGACGCGAAGATGAGGATGAATTTGCAGATGATGATACTGTGGCTATTTCCGGTGAGGATAAATACACTCGAATGGCAGCCGGATTTTTAATGGGACTTGGTGGTAAGGAAAACTTAACAAATATAGATAATTGCGCAACCCGATTACGCTTAGATGTCCGGGACAGCGGAAATATTGATGAAACGACGATTAAGCGCTTCGGGGCAAGAGGTGTCATGAAAACAAGCAAATCGAGTGTTCAGATCATCGTTGGTCCGGATGTGGAATTTGCCGCCAATGCCTTGAAAAGGCTTTATTCGTTGGACCATCCACCAGTTCCAGATGTGCCTGGCACCACTATTACTGACACCACAATTGCTAAAACAAGCTCTTCCAAGCAGTTTGATAAGGAATCGTTTATTGCTCCGATGAGTGGAAGGCTAGTAAAAATGGAAGAGGTTCCGGATAAGGTATTTTCCGAAAGAATGATGGGAGATGGATTTGGAATTGAACCTACCAATGGAGAAGTACAATCTCCTTTTAACGGTGTCGTCAAATCCGTATTTCCAACCAATCATGCGATCGGCTTAGAATCGGAAGATGGATTGGAAGTGCTTATTCATATGGGACTTGATACGGTGAACCTAAAAGGAGAAGGCTTTACGGTATATGTAAAAGAAGGAGACAGTATTAAACAAGGGCAAAGATTGGCTAATATGAATATTGATTTTATCAAGGATAAAGTCCCATCTATTGTGACACCGATTGTTTTCACCAATCTTGAACAAGACAAAACGGTTAAACTGCTTAGGGGAGGCAATATTCATCAAGGTGATAAAGGTTTTATAGATATTGTATAAACAGTTTTAGTGGGTGGTCCATCAATGACCACCCATTTTTCATGCACAAACAACTCGATTTCTGCCATTGTTTTTTGCTTTATATAAAGCTATATCTGCACGGTGATAGCAAGATGTAAACGGATCGGCCTCTTCCATGTTCAGCGATGCCACTCCTAGGCTCGCTGTGACAATTATTGTTTCATTTTCTACTGTACACATATAACTTTGAATTGCAGACTTTATTGTTTCTGCCACTTCTGTTGCCTCCTCGAGGGAAGTTTCTGGCAACAGAAAAATAAATTCTTCGCCACCAAGGCGAGCAGGTAAATACTTGGAATCTAAAAGATTTGATAAAAGAATCCCAACCTCTTTTAAAATTTTATCCCCTGAAGGGTGTCCGTACTGATCATTCACATGCTTAAAATGATCAATATCCATTAAAATGATACAGGTATTACTATTATTCCTGCTCATTCTAGTCATTTCAATTTCCACGCATTTCATAAATTCCATTCTATTAAACAATCCCGTTAAAGAATCATGTGTAGCAAGAAATTCAAGCTGTTTATTTTGCGCCTCGAGCATTTGATTTTGTTTTTCAATTTCTTTTTCCTGGTAGATTTTATAAATACTATTCCGCCATGAAATTAGTGCAATGCCGAAGCTAATGCCAACTACCGAGATACTGTTCACTCTTTCGGACAAAAGAATATCATTGTTATGCTGTGTAAAGGAGATACCAAAATGAAAGAAGAAAAATGCAATACAGTAGAAGATAAGTGCTTTAACTGGATTCATTAAAAATATCACAGCAATGCCAATACATACGCTTGAAAATACATTACTTCCGGCATTTACCAATTGTCCGTAGGCACTGACAATTATGCCGAAACTGAAGTACGCCGTAATAGCTATTAATTGCAAAACTGATGAAGCTTTACTCTTATCCAGTTGCTTTTGCTTTAACCATAATGCGGTTCCACCGATAATTAAGACAACACCAAACATCACAAAATTGGAAATGGCTATACCCATTCTCCACTGATAAACATTGTCCTCCGCTTTAAAACCCGGGTTATATATCAAAAAAATAATTCCCTGTGCCAAGTGAATAATCATCAATATTGAGAATAAAAGATATATACGGTGATTATTGATGGCAATCATGTCAGCCTTAGCGGGTTTGCTATTTATAATTAAGGGATGATTTCTAATACGATCTATAATGTTCATTGTGATTCCTTCTCTATTCAACAATAGAATATGATTCTTTTCACCCATGGCTGTATCCAGCTTTTTGGTTACATTTTTTAGCTTGTATTAGTTTCTAGAGCAGCTTTTCTTAAAAAAGTTCCAAATAAGGATGTATATAAGTTTTAGCTTTTAAAAAATAGCGTTACATTTTTAATTTTATAACTTTTCATGACATTTTACCCACTTGCAAGGATCTTTATTTTTCGACAAATTCCGATACTCTTATTGTATATGTCGATAAAAAGCTCGAAGTCCTCTCATCAAATTTTTGAGGACACAGAATCCGCTATTTTCATATATAACGCTATTTGGGAGATGTTTGAGGACATTGGTTTCGTTATTCGCCTAAAATCATTCCCTTATAACATTTTTTGCTAAATAACAGAACCTCTGTCCTCTCAGTACCACCCCTCCACTCACAACAAGATAAAAGCCCAAATCACATGATTTAGTCCGTTCCATTTATTAATCACTACTCTTCATTCGTTCTGGCAGACTTTGAATAGATTGTACAACTGCATCCAGCTTCGTTTCAATTCGATACAGCAAATACAGTGTTACAACAATTGGAAATCCTACCTCATTGATGAAGGACATGATATTATCCAACGGAAATCCTCCTCTCTTCTTTTAACTATGGCTGTTTCATATAGATGGTTGTTTTTGGTATATCATTATGAATCCTAGATATATTCATAGCTCGGAGCATCTTTTCTTAATCATAACCAATGATTAGATGTAACTAAGATTTTATTAGGAAAATAAATAAAGTTAAGAATAGAGTTTTTATTAAAGAAAGAGAAAGGCCAGTCCAAATTTCGAACCAAGCCTTCTCATATAAAACTATTCGATTGTATATTCTGTTACATTATGGTCTACCAATCTAGCATTCTTAATTTCAGTAAATGCAAAACCGGCAGCATTCTGAAATACATTAGAGGCGATAACCTGCTCCATCGCTGCTTTCACCCTTCCTGTATCAACAGGATCGATCGGATCCTCGATTGAAATTGTAGCTGTTTTGTTATCTGCAGTTACAAAATGTAATTCAAGTACTTTCACCCAAACCACCTCCTTCTACTTCAATTTCTTGTTTTACTACCCAAGAATATCCAAGCTGTCATTACGTTCTACACCATAAAGAGCCTTCTGTGACAAGGAAGCAATTGCCTGTGCGGCATTTTCTAGCTCATCCGGTGTTGAATTAAGACGGATATTGCTGAATGTTTTGCCTTTAAACATCGGTTTACCGTCCTTATCTAATCCATAATCATAGATTAGCTTTAGCTTGGAACCTTTCAAAAGTGCTGATGCCATTTTGCTCACCTCCCTTCACCCTTTATATAGGTTTTAGGAAAGAAAATGGACACCATAAAAAAAATATTACATATGCAACCGACCCATGGCAGCAGCATATATACCTGTTAAGCAAATCCACCGCCGTTTTTGTATAACAAAAAAGAGACTCCAGAGTTTGAGTCTCCTTCCTAATCTACTTAATTAATCCGAAACGAATCGCTTTTACTGCAGCCTCCGTTCTATTTTTGGCATTTAGCCGTTTCATAATATTAGATATATAGTCTCTAACAGTATATTCACTAAGGTGTAGCTTTTCCGCTGCCTCCGTAGTCGAGGCTCCTTCTGCCAATAGCTCGAGAACATCTATTTCCCGTGAGGATAATTGCACAACTCTTGAATCCAACACCTTCCACTTATCGGTATTGGAGAACTTCATCAATAATTCTCCAGCACTTTGACCAAATTTAAGTAGGGCAGTGAAGGTGCTGCTATCCACCTCGAAATGCTTTCCTGGCCCCTGATCTAAGATAGCTGCTGCAATTAATTCTCCTTCCGAAGGAACATATATTGGGGCAACGATTACTGATTCCAGTTGAAAATGACGAACATAATGGTTTGGGAATTCCTTCGATGCATTTGAAATATATATTGGCTGAAAGTTCTTCATTGCCTCGTTTGAGGGATGAAGTTTTGTAATGCTTTTATACAAAGATGGTATATTATCCACATTTTCTTTAATATTTCGGATTTCTTCATTATTAAAATGATAACCGAATAAACCTAATCCTGTTTCATCCGTGTTGGAATACTTAAATAATGCACATCTTTCAAATGGAAGGTATTGCGCATACCCATATGCGATGTTTTGAATAGCTTCATCTAAATTATGTGATCTCATAATCCACTCATTAAATAAAATGACCGCATCCTTCCATTGATCACTCGATTTCTCCTTGCTTTTTTCCTCCTCTATTTGCAATAAATGCATAGCGTACGTTAAAAATGGAGCCACGGAGGTAACATTTTGATTATTTGTGCAAAATAACAGAGTTTCCCCTTTCCACGGAATCGGGAACACATCTCGATTATCCGGTTTATCTTGATGACTTGTTAATTTTAAAAGGGACTCCGTTAAAAGAAACCATGATGGTTTTATATCTTGATAGAGATCATAATGCAGCATATCATCGTTAACACCAATTACTTTTTTAAACCTATAGCCATTTGTAGCATGTTCAATCCTTGCAACCCATTCAATATGAAGCTGCTTTGAATGTACCAACTGCTCACATAGTGTATTAATGTCAAAATATCTTCCGTTCGAGATAGAGAGCATCTCCTCACATATTTTGGAAAATAGAAACTGAACAGCGGGATGCAAATGAAAGGAACGAGTCGTTTTTGATTTTATTACTTTATGAACGGCATTTTCCAAGAGGGTCAAAATAAAGATCAGCAAATTTGGTTCCGGCGGTCTCTGAAATTGCCTGTACCATTCAGAACGAATGTCTGATAGTAATGTATCTGTCTGTAGATTTTCTGATTGTAAAAAACGGTTTAAAAAAAGGAACGCAAACTCAAAGGCCTCTGCAGATCTTTTATTCGTTTTTTTCATATAACCTAAAATGTCGTTCCATTCCACTATGATAGATTCTTTATGCATGTATAGTAATTCTACTCCGTTTTTCAACACCGTTTTCATATGAGCATTTAATGATAAAGACACTTAATACTCCCCCCAAGGGCAACCATCATAAAATACAAAAAAAGATTCAAGCCTATTTCCACCATAGTACCACTGTATATTAAAAGTTGAACCCTTTTTCCTTCGTCAAAAATCAGCATATCAGTCAATTTTCGGCAATTTACACCCACTACAATTGTAGGGAGCCTATTTATATTTTCCTACAATAGTAGGAATACAGTTATCAGAACTTTTTGAATAAAATTTAAACCATAGAGGTATGAAAGCGGTTACGGAGGTGATGTTTTTTTCTGCTTCAATAATTGGATATGTTGATGGTTGTGTGATCAATGAAATGCCTTTTTAGGATTTAATACTAACATACACCTACCAGGATGAGGCTACCTTTCATGTTAACCAAAAACATATCCAAACATTAAAAAGGGAGGAACTTGCATGAACGAAGGCGTGATGATGATTCGGGGGAAGACATCGAAGAAATGGTTTTTCAGCGCACTATTATGTGGATTTTTATTGTTAGGTGGACTTTTCGCGGTCTTCGGGGTTACCGGAGTGGCATATGCAACCCCTATCGGTGGCATCGGGAAATTCAATGTTTCGTTTGACAAGATGGTTGGTAAAGGATTTAAGTTATACGGTTCACTATACGGCGACCCTAAAAATGGTGCAGATGGTGTTAAACCAGTGTTTGTAAATGACATCCAAAAGGTTACCATTAATGGGCTGGTTATTTCTAGAGACGTCTCTATTCCATTATTAGGAAATTATACAGTTAAAATCTCTGCTGGGAATAAAACTCCTGTTGAAATTCAGGGTCTTATACAAAAAGCGGTTCTAATTAACGGTGATGCTTCCTTCTCAAATATGAATATCAGCGAAAATTATGTTACTGCAGATGATCCTGAAGCTGTAAGTAAGGCCTTTACACAGGGTGCAGACACAGTAACCATTACTAATGGAAGCTTGGATACAGAATACTTATTCCAACAAGCAGTTACATTACCTGGAATGAAGGTTGAATTTGTTAAGAAGTAATAACATGGCTTTTCTTCAAGGAGATGAATTTCTATGCGTCAAAGCATTTCGAAAAGACAGAGGTTTAAAAATTGGAGAATGAGCCGGCCATTTTGGGGAGCGACCTTGTCGCTCCTTGCTGGTATCATCATTTTATACATTCCTATACAGCTCATGAGCATAGCCTTTGCTCCTGGGAATCTGGTTGTGATTGGCCTTATCTTTGGCGGACTCATAATTTTGATAGGTGCTTTAGGTTATTTTTTCCCAAAGTTTAATATTGTATTTGGAGTCATTACGATTTTTCTATCCGTTTTATCTGTAATGGGTGCCCTTGGCGGTTTTCTCATCGGTACAATCCTTGGTATCATCGGCGGTTCCTTATCTATTGCCTGGAAATATGAAATCATTGAACCTAATCAAAACATGAATGAAATTTCCAATGCCGAAGTTGCTGCTAGTTCTGTTGAAGTTGAAAGGAAATTAAATGCTTAGAACGGCTTCTAGCTGATTTTAAGAAAATGGTGATAATGTTGATAAAAAAATGCAGTTTAATTTTATTTATTTTTGTAGTGCTTCTGAATACTTTCCTATTTCCGCATAAGTTACATGCTGAAACTGATTCCGTTTCCATGGCAGATGGCTTTGTTATCGAAGCAGACCGGGTGGAAGGAATCCTGGGATTACCTGGTATCGTTTCTGGGGAAACAACAAGTAACCAAAATAAACTTATGCTTAGGTTATCTTTTATAAAGGCAACTATTTATGGTCTTACTATTACAAAAGTAATAAATACATCTAGCGGTCCCATGACAATTCAATTTAAGTCAACCGGACCTGTAGAGTTGAAAAATATGGCTGTGGATGTAACGAAGATTGAATTTGGAGGAATTTATCTACCTAATAATATTGGTGAGATTGGAATGAAAAATGTACGCCTTGTAGCACATAAGCAAACGGCTGAAAATGCGGATCTACCAGACCTAGTAGCCAGTCTCTCTGAACAAGGAGTAACAGTGGATACAAGCAGTGATTCAGATGAAAATTTGCAAAAGCAGGCAGAATTATTTGCGAAGCTCCTCGAAGCTGCTAAGGATGGTAAGCTCCAGCTGCCGGAAGAGTTAGACAAAATTTTACATCCTGATGAAATGAAACAGGATTCCAATAAGGAGAAAACTGGAGTCATGAAGGATGTAAATAAAATCTTACACCCTGATAAAGACGGTAAGAGTGAAGGCTCCAAAAAAGTAGACAGTGAACAATCAGAAGCGAAAGATACCGAATCTTCCCTAATCAAAGGTAGCAATACACCATCTTCTAATGAAAAAGACCAAACAAGTGATAAAGAGGATAATAAAAAAAGTGGCCAAACAAACCCAAGCATGCAGCAATCAGATGGAAGTACTACAGAGGAAAAAAGCCCAACCACTAACACTTCCTCCAATGGCACTAAAACCGGAAATGACGACAATAGTTCGAACACGACACCTACAGGAGGCGGCGACACCAATTCTGATTCCAATAATAAATCAAAACATAGAGGAATATTGGATCTATTGAAATTATTAATTCCATAGATAAAGGAGTAGTATCGATGAACTACTCCTTTTTGGTTCTTTTCTCTTGAAAATACCTTACAATAAGTATCGCAATAATACATCCACACGAATCAATAATCACGTCCTTAAAGGACGCAGTTCTACCTGGCACAAAGGATTGATGATACTCATCCGTGGCAGCGTAAATGGTTGTAATCTCCCAAGCAAGGAACGCTTTCTTTTTTAACGCCATAAAAAAACAAATTCCAAGAAACCCAAAGGCAGTTAAATGCGTAGCCTTACGAAAATAAAAATTAATCGTCTCTGCCTTGTCCGGACTTAGCCCAGTTAATTTTTCAATAATTTGTTGTGTATGAGAGCCTGTTGAGGCCTGCGTGCCTGTAAAATAAAAAATCAAGCAGCACATAAATACAGCAATAATCCACCAAAAAACTTCCTTTTTCATGTTAAAACCTCATTTATAATGAATTAATCAATTCTTCCCCTTCATTTTTGGGACTGTTTACTAGAGAAGAAACCGGATATGCTTCCATATACTGATAATCATATGGTTTGAGGACATCCGTAATACTATTCCCTATTGTTCGATCCAACCATCGATTCTCCGTTTCCTTCGTTAAAATGACCGGCATCCGATCATGAATCGGTTTCATCAATTTGTTTGCCTCTGTGGTAATAATCGTACAAGTTTGCAGCTTCTCCCCGTTCTTTTCCCAACGATCCCATAGTCCGGCAAAGCTAAATGGTTCCCCATTTTTCAAACGTATATGATAAGGCTGCTTGCCATCACCTTCCCGCTTCCACTCGTAAAAACCATCTGCAATAATTAAGCATCTTCTTCTAGAAAGCAGATGTTTAAAGCTTGGTTTTTCCGTCAATGTTTCGGCTCTAGCATTGATCATTTTATACCCTATTTTTGGGTCGCTGGCCCAAGACGGGACAAGCCCCCATTTTAAAAAGCCGCCTTTATTGCCATTCTCCCCTTGTACAACAGCCAATACATCTTGACTTGGCGCAATATTAAAGCGGGGATACCATTCAATCCATTCTGCATTTTTGAGGTCAAAACGTTCCAATAATAATTCCATACTAGAATATAGATTAAATCGGCCGCACATAAAAGAACACTCCAATTGTAGATGATAATATATTGTATCATAGAAATATTTCTTTAAATAATATAAGCCAGGGAAAACACTTTTTATCTATAACTGAGAAAAAGTAATGAAGTGATTCTTGTGATTTGAGATGAACTTTGGGCACGAGTCCACCTCTATTGTTACCGTTCTCCTTGTTCGCTCCCGTTTCTGGGCACATTCCTCCCTCGTTTATTACCGTTTCGCATGTCTAGCTATAACAAGGGAACAATTCAATCTTTACAAATAAAATAGTCCCATAAAAAAAAATAAACCGGGCTATACATCCACCCGATTTAATCAAGAATATAAATGACAGCTAACATAATGTCCTGGCTTCGCTTCCTTCCACTCCGGCTTCTCTTGGGCACAGATGTCCATCACATGTGGGCAACGTGTGCGGAAAACGCAGCCGCTTGGCGGGTTTATTGGACTTGGTACATCGCCAGCGATAACAATCCTCTCTCTGTGCAAATTCGGCTTTGGAATCGGAACGGAAGATAATAGAGCTCTTGTATAGGGATGAAGAGGTTCTCGATATAATTCCTCGCTTTCCGATAACTCCATCATATTCCCTAAATACATGACGACAATTCGGTCCGAAATGTACTTCACCATCGCTAAGTCATGAGCGATAAACAAATAGGTTAGACCCATCTTCCTTTGAAGCTCTTTCAATAAATTCACTACTTGCGCTTGGATAGAGACATCCAAAGCAGATATTGGCTCATCACAAACGATAAATTTAGGATTCAAGGCAAGTGCTCTGGCAATTCCGATTCTTTGTCTCTGGCCACCGCTGAACTCATGTGGAAACCGATTTATATGATCTGGGCTTAAGCCCACCAATTCAAGAAGCTCTACTACTCTATCATGCTTCTGTTTTCCTTTTACAATACTATGAATAGCTAGCGGCTCTCCAATAATATTTTCTACCGTCATCCTTGGGTTTAAGGATGCATAAGGATCTTGGAAAATCATTTGAACCTCGCGGCGAAGCTTCATAAGCTCCCTTTGGTTTAAAGCAAATAGATTTTTCCCATTAAAATGAACCTCTCCACCTGTTGCCTCATATAATCGGATCATTGTTCTTCCAGCTGTTGATTTTCCGCAGCCGGACTCTCCAACAAGCCCAACCGTTTCCCCCGGATAAATGTCAAAATTCAAATGGTCCACGGCTTTCAGCTGCCTATCTCCAACTTTAAAATACTTTTTCAAATCCTTTATTTCGACAAGGGGCGCTTCCTGCCTTTCTCTCTTTTCATTTGTCATGCTTATCCCCCTTTATCCATTAATACTTGCCTTCGCCATATAATGATGAAGCCAGCACGCCGCCGTTTGCCCAGTTTGTATTTCTCTTAACTCCGGCTCATACTGCTTACATACTCTCATGGCACTTTCACATCTTGCATAAAAGGAGCAGCCCTTCGGAGGATCTAGCAAATCAGGTGGCGTGCCAATAATAGGCGCTAACGGTACTTTTTTATCCATATCCAGCCTAGGGACGGATTTCAATAGCCCTTTCGTATATGGGTGCTGGGGATTTTCAAAGATATCATGAACCGTTCCCGTCTCCACTACTTTTCCTGCATACATGACAATGACTCTATCACACATTTCCGCCACTACCCCTAAATCATGCGTAATGAGAATAATAGATGTCTCTGTCTTTTGCTGAAGCTTCTTCATTAATTCTAGTATTTGCGCTTGTATCGTTACATCCAAAGCAGTTGTAGGTTCATCGGCTATTAAAAGCCGCGGCTGGCAAGCAAGAGCCATCGCAATCATGGCACGCTGCCGCATTCCACCTGAATATTCATGTGGGTATTGATTCATTCTTTTCGCCGGTTGCGGAATTCCTACAAGCTCTAGCATTTCTAGGGCAACCTGAAATGCTTCTTTTCTGGAGACACTATTATGCTTTAAAACTGCCTCCATAATCTGATTTCCAACTTTACTCGTTGGATTTAACGATGTCATTGGATCTTGGAAAATAATACTAATCTCATTCCCGCGGATTTTTTGCATGTCTTTTTCCGGCATACCAATTAACTCTTTTCCGTTAAATAGAATAGAGCCATTTTTATACAAGGCGGGAGGAGTAGGCAAAAGCTTCATAATAGATTTTGCTGTAACGCTTTTTCCGCAGCCAGATTCTCCGACTATCGCGATTGCCTCTCCCTCTTTCACTTCAAAATTCACACCGCGTACAGCTTTTACCTCACCTGAATATGTCTGAAAAGAAACATTCAAATCCTTTACTTCTAATAGATTCCCCATATAATCCCCTTTCTTTGATTCCACACTATTCTAGAACTCTACCTTGGGTCTAGTGCATCTCGCAGTCCATCTCCAAATACATTAAAGGCGAACATGGTGATGGAGATTAGGATGGCTGGAACAAATAACTGATAGAAATTGCCAATAAGTATGCTGCTAAGTGCTTCACTTGCCATCGTTCCCCAGCTTGCTTTTGGTGCCGGGATACCTAGTCCTAAAAAGCTCAGGGTCGCCTCGGCAAAAATAGCCGTAGGAATGGTCAAGGTTATATTCACTAATATTGGCCCCATCGTATTGGGAATCATATGCTTCCTTAGTATCCAGGAGGTTTTTGCCCCTGCGGCATTTGCAGCCTGCACATATTCATATTCCTTCAATTGCAATACTTGCCCCCGAACAAGACGTGCCATCGGAATCCAACCTGTGATTGTCATCGCTATAATAATAGGAAGAAGGCCATTATTATCCGCAAATAATACCATGATAAGAATCACCATTAACAAATATGGAATCGCATAGAGAACTTCTGCAATTCGCATCATGACATTATCGACACGGCCGCCTTTTAATGCGGATATCCCTCCGTACAATACGCCTATCAAGAAATCCATTAATGCTGCCATAAAGCCAATAAACAGCGATATCCTAGCTCCGTACCAAGCCCGTGTGAACAAATCCCGTCCTAATGAATCCGTTCCAAACCAATGCTCGGCGTTAGGGTGTAAATTTTTCTTCGTATAGTCCTGTTCATAATACGTGTATCCATTAATATGAGTCCCAATGATCGCCATAATGACCAGCAATACAATCAAGATGAGACCAAGCATTGCCAACTTATTAGAACGGAGGCGTCTCCATACATTTGCCCAATAAGAAATGGTAGGACGACTGATTTTCTCCGCTTCTTTAAAATTGTCCTCTGCCGGTAGGAACATTTCTTCTTTTAAATGTAAGTCCTTCTCCATTATTTACTCTCCCCCGTCACCTTAATTCTCGGATCAATCCATGTGTAAGCAACATCCACAATGAAAATTAATAAGATGAGGATCACACTATAAAAAACCGTTGAACCAAGTATGACTGGATAATCCCGATTAGATATTCCCCTGACAAACATTTCCCCCATACCTGGAATGCCAAAAATGTTTTCGATAATAAAGCTTCCCGTTACAATATTGGCTATTAATATACCGAGAACTGTCACAACCGGTAAGATAGCATTCCGAATTGCATGTTTGATAATAACGACACTTTTTCCTAATCCCTTTGCCTGTGCCGTTAATATATAGTCCTGACTTAATACCTCGATCATACTGGAGCGCATTAGGCGCGCTATATACGCCATTGGCATCGTGGCCAGCGATATGGAGGGTAAGACTGTATGGGACCATGATGTCCATGTTGCAACAGGAAAAATAGGCCATTTGACAGCGAAATAATTAATTAGAAAGGTAGCTAAAATAAAGCTCGGCACGGAAATCCCAATAATCGCTAGAATCATAGAAAGATAATCAGGCCATCTGTTTTTATTCAAAGATGCAATGACTCCGAAAATCAACCCGAAAAAGATTGCGATTGCCATTGCCTGTAGTCCTAGATGAAGGGATACAGGAAATCCATTTTTTATATAATCGTTTACAGTTATTGATTGTGATTTCATAGATGGACCAAAATCCAAATGTATGAGTGATTTCAGGTATAGCCCGTATTGCACAATCTTCGGTTTATCCAAATTATAATGTTGTTGAAGATTATCATAGACCGCCTTCGGCATTGCTCCTTCTCTCGCAAAAGGGTTCCCAGGGATACTATGCATTATTATGAAAGTAAGTGTAATAATGGCCCAAATGGTCACCAATGCCCAAAAAAATCGCTTTAAGGTGTATCGTAACATGAGTTGTTTCACTCCAATTCATTTAGCGTTTCCCATACGCTCGTCCCATAAGAAAAGCGCAAGCGCCTGGCATATCCGCTAGCCAATAGGCGCTGGAGCTAGACAAGATAAACTTGTTAAATAATTTTATACGGTAATAAACTGATACTCACTTACTATCTTAATTACCGATAAAAGCGAGGTATGCCTTAGGGGCATACCTCCCTAATGAAAAGCTAATTCCTTATCTGCCTTCGTTACTTTTTATCAATGTCAGCATAAATATATTGCGGATAACGATTAATTGGTGTAAAGAATCCTTTCACATATGGCTTAAGTGCATATGGTTTTGTATAGAAATAAATTGGAATAATCGGCATTTCATCCATTAATACTTTTTCGGCATCATGCATTGCTGTCATGCGGGTTGCTGGATCCATGGAAGTTTTTGCGGTTTTAATGAAAGCATCATACTCTTTGTTGCTCCATTTAGCATCATTGTATGGCCCATTGGATACCCAAAGATCCATGAACGTCATTGGATCAACGTAGTCACCAACCCAGCCTGCACGAGAGATTTGATAATCCCCTGCATGTTCGCGATCGATTTTGACTTGGAAATCAAGATTCTGTGCTTTTACATTCACACCTAAATTCTTACGCCACATTTCTTGGATGGCTTCAGCAATTTTTTTGTGGCCATCATTAGTGTTATAAATAAGGGTAAAATCAGGCATTTTCGATAAACCTTCTTCGGCTAATCCTTCCTTCAATAGCTTCTTAGCTTCTGCTACATCTTCCTTAAATAAATCTCCGCCATTTTCTTGGTAATCTCCGGTTACATCTGGAATTCCAGGTGGAACGATTGAATAGGCTGGCTTTTGACCACCTTGGGCGACATCTTCCACAATCACTTTACGGTCAATCGCCATCGCAAGAGCTTTTCTTACTTTCACATTATTTAATGGCTTCACTTTGTTATTTAAGTTGTAATAATAAGTGGATAAATCTGGACCATTATGGAATTCAGGATTATTAGATGCCATTAATTGCCCTTGTACATCTTGCGGTAGTGGGAAAACCATGTCTAAATCACCAGATTGATACATTTGCCATGCTGTGTTTTCATTTGCAATTTGTACGAAATCCACTTCATCTAGCTTAATATTATCTTTATCATAGTAATTATCGTTTTTTACAAGCTTCATGCTTTCTTTATGCTTCCAATCAACTAACTTAAAAGCTCCGTTTGATACGTAAGTGGAAGCCTCTAGTGCCCATTTAGGATTTTCTTCCTGTACCTTTTTATCAACTGGGTAATACGTATAGAAGGATGTTAAGTCAAGAAAGTATGGAGTTTGTTCTGCCAACGTAACTACCAAGGTTTTGTCATCTGTCGCTTTAACCCCAACCTTATCCTCTAGTTCTTGCAAATTTTTCGCATTCTTTTTAGCAGAGTTGAATTCTACGCCACCTTTTAAGTAGTAGAGCTGGTAGGCATATTCAGATGCTGTTTTTGGATTAAGAGCATATTTCCATGCATACTCGAAATCACCAGCAGTAACTGGATCCCCATTTGACCATTTCATTCCATCCCTCAAATGGAATGTCCATGTCAAGCCATCTGAACTTATATCCCAAGTTTCGGCCATTCCTGCTTTAATTTCTCCTTCAGGTGTCTTCTTTGTTAATCCTTCAAAAAGCCCTTCCAATAACCATGAGTCATGTGTACCTTGAGCTGTACCAGGATGAAGCGACCCTGGTTCCTCCGTATTATTGAGATGCAGGATTTTCGGCCCGGTGTTTTCTGTGTTTTTATCTCCCCCTTTTCCTGGTGAAGGAGATTGTCCGGAGTTATTTCCTTGTCCACTAAAACAACCTGAAAGCAGTAGCATTACGGCAAAAAGCAGCGACAACATTGAAATTAACGTCTTTTTCTTTCTCAAACTTTTTCCCCCTTTGAAATATTAACTTCATGAGCAACTTAAAATGCCACGCCCAATAAAATCTATTAAAAAATTCCTATTTATATTCCGAAAATTTGCCTATAATCATGAAAAAAATAAAAAATGGTGCCTGACACCATGGATGTCAAGCACCAAAAATCCTATCTAAATATACTATTATGAAATCAACATTAGGCGAATTTTTTTCGAATACTTCCTATTACCCACAACAAAAGCGGAATTCCTACCATATTTATTGGTAAGGCAATGTATACCCAATATGTTTTCATATAACCGAAGCTGTACGATGTACCTGGATAGAATACAGCTAAGAAAAATAATAAGATACCCAAAAGCCAAATTAACTTTTTCCAATTTTGGATGTTAAATAATTTGGCTGTTCCGTAACATGCTAAAAAGAAATACAAAGACACTTTGATAAAAACACTTAGAATCCAAATTAAAATGGCGACTATCTCTAAATTTTGAATAAAGTTCATTATCGAAATATAGCTGACCATATCAAAAGCAGAGAATCGTATAACTGATGCAAGACTAGGTCCTAAAGTCATTAAGACCCATAACACTACAATCACCACCATAAGTGAGGCAATGCCTATTCCCCATAAAGAACTCTTTATTGCGATGTTTGGCTTTTGCATAAAAGAAATAAGCATAAGGATCACAACCGACTCCCCCAAAAAAGCTTATGGTGCTAAAGTGCCTTTCAAAATCGGAAGCAGACCTGTATCGAAAAAAACAGGGAATATTTGGTGATAATTCAAGTTGTTAATGGATAAGAATATGAGTAAAATGACAGACAAGATCACAATAGGTCCAAAAACTTCACTGCATCTGCCTATACCTTCAATACCTCCAACATAAGTGACATACACCATTAACAAAAGCATTGTCAATATTAATACCCAAATAGGTGTATTTGGGAGAAGGACAGTAATAGTAAAATCTGCAAATTCTCTTAAAATGTTCCCAATTACAGAGATCCATTGAACTAGGTAGATAACTCCGATAAATGTGCCTAACCACTTGCCTAATATCGTTTTACTGAATTCCATTAACGATTGTTTTGGATAATGCAAGGCAGCTTTACAAGCTATAAATATTATCACCATGCCCAGTAAACTTGCAAGAATATAAGATATCCAAGTATCTTGTTTGGCCTCTTTTACCGCTGATTGAATGGTTAGCAAGATCATATTACCGGTTTCGAAGGTGAAAATGATCCAAAAAATTTGCAGTCCTGATAATTTCATTTTTCATCTCACCTTTTTTCATTCAAAATAGCCGGGCCTGTAATGCCTACATGTTTTATTTTTATATCCGCTTTAACTGAGATATCCGAGTTTAATCGGTCATTGTTATTCATTTCATCCAGATATTCTGCTTTTTTTAATGCAAGATCTCTTTTTCTATTTTTAAACCAGTTATTCAAAAGCTACTCCCCCAATTCCTTTGTAGGTATATTTCCCCAATGATGGATTAAGCATACGTACGCAAAGGATTACTTAGGTTTCTAGAAAACAAAGAATAAAAAAATGCCTGACACCATGGGTGTCAGGCAAAAAATACCATTACAATCTATCCAAATATGTTACTGAAGAAATCCCCAATAGATTGAAATAGCTTTCTAAAAAAGTCCGCTACGCCTTGCCAAAATCCTTTATCTCCTGTTGCTTCCTGCAGCTTCTTTTTAATGTCAGAAGTAATGCTTCCTAGCTGGCTTTTGACATTATCAAAATTAATATTTAAGGAGCGCATTTTATCGAATAAGTTAATAAGGAGCTGGCGATCATCCGGGTTTAACTCGATTTTTAATGTCTTTAATTTATCATCCACAATTTTTGCAATATCTTCTTTTGTGGCCGGATGCTGATTGGCAATTTCTTGTTTAATCTCTGTTAATAATTGTGTTACTTTATCTTGGTCCAAACCGTTTTTCTGCGCAAGATCAGTTGCTAGATTCAATTCCTGATTTGCAACCTCCATACGGTCCTTATTTAATGCTGTACCGGATTTATCATAGGCTTTATAAATCCCCACAAGTGCAGATTCGCCAGTTACTTTAATTGGTGAAGCCACATCCACAGTAGCATCCTCCACCCCCGCGGTAAGTAAAGCATTCGAATACATATCAGAAGTAACTCTCGTAATATTATCGGGAGTTACAATATTAACAACAATGCCTGCTCCCTTATCTTTTCTAGTTATTTTTGCAGAAGAATATAAATTGGAGTTTGGATCTCCATTAATATATTTAACAATATCAGAACCAGTAACAGTAATTTCTTTCACTTGACTGCTATCAGTCACATTAAATATTTTTTTCATTTGTTCCTTTTGTGAAGATGTCAATGTTTGCCCATACACAACAACCGGTGTTCCGTATTTCTCATCAATCCCCGTATCATTATTGTCATTGCTTGATGCTTTTGCCACACCATTAAATCCAATTCCCAATAAAACAAGCGCTACTAGAATGAATCTACTTAGCTTTTTTAACATCATTTGTTTCTCCTTTATTACTTTGATGATTTTTTCCCCTAACTATATAGGGGTTGTCTTTCATACTATTTAGTTGTATCACATAATAGACGTTTTTTTGCAATTTAATGTTTCATTTTTTCAAAAAAGTGGCTTTTTACCTTGATAAAGAACAAATGCGCAAGCGCCTTGAACATCGGCGTATGGATAAGTGAAATTTGAAGTCCCAATTTCACTTGGTGAAATTTGAAGCTCCAATTTTACTTGGTGAAATTAGAAGTTCCAATTTCACTTGGAGCTAGACGTAGATCACTTTTTACAAAAGCTTTCCACAAGGTTGAATTTTATAAATTCCTAAGCAATAAGAAAAATGCCTATCCTAAAGCTTCTGCTTAGATAGGCAATATTTCATATCTTTTCCTTGGATAATAGACTTGTACCTCTTTTGATAACAAAAGAATAAAAACCAATGTAATAGGCTGCCAAAAGAAAGAACACTCCCATGGTTAAGGGGTCTTTTGCATAATATTGAGTATTTTGTGGATCATTCATATTTACATTTGATGTCATTTGCAGCATAAAAACAATCCGATAAGCAAAACGACTTAGAAATATAAACAATACTAATGATTCTATCCATATATGGGTTCGATAATATAATGTAGTATTTCGCATTTCAAATGTACTATGCTTCATTGCATACATAACTAAAATACTTCCTAGAATGATTCCCAATAAATCGTACAAATATGAAATCGGATGCAAAGCACTTGTACCAAGAAGCAAAACAGTGATAATGGAAAAAATAACGATTCTTGTTGTAAGGCGCGATCTTTTAAAAGGCTGAAAACCAATCGAACGTTTTATCCTTCTGTATAAAATTAAAGCAATTATTGCGATGGGGTATATATAATGGATTACGGAATTCACTTGTTACCTCCTATTAATTAACGGTAATCCGATTGTATCGCAAATATTTAATTCAGACATTATTTTTTTTGAAAATGGCAAAATAATTATTATTTTCGACACAGAACTTACCAATTAATTGTTTTTTTATTTTTTCTGTTAGTTACAAACAATAGGAATAGAAAATCTTAATATTTTTAGTAAATGCTTTCCGACAGAAATGAGGCAATAGAATGAAAAAAGTATGGATAATAATTGGGAGCATTATTGGAATTTTGATACTTGGTATTGGCGGATATGCATATTATGTATACCACTATGCAAAGCAAACGGCGGAAGAAATGCATGAATCAGATGAAAAGCCACCTCCCGAAGCAAATCTTCCTTCTAAGCAAAAGCCGATATCTATATTGTTAATGGGGGTTGACCAAAGAAAAGGAGACCCTGGGAGATCAGATACTTTAATTGTCATTACCTTGAATCCTAAAAAGAAAAAAATGATGATGGTCAGTATTCCCCGCGATACAAGGACAGAAATTATTGGGAAAGGAACAACAGATAAAATTAATCATGCGTATGCCTTCGGTGGTACGAAGATGTCCGTTGATACTGTAGAAAATTTCGTCGGCATCCCTATAAATTATTATATTCGTGTAAACATGAAGGCACTAGAAGAATTAGTAGATGCGGTTGGCGGAATTACCGTCCATAATGATATTGATTGGTTCGATGAAGGTTACTACCGGAAAGGATATCATTATCGAAAGGGTGATATCACATTAAATGGTCCTCAGGCACTTGGTTTTGTACGAATGCGCCATTTAGATCCCAAGGGGGACTTTGGCAGAAATGAACGCCAACGAAAGGTTATAACGGCCATTATTCATAAGGCAGTAGACATTTCCTCCGTTACAAGAATTACCGATATCCTTTATGCTCTTGGAAAAAATGTAAAGACAAATATGACCTTTGATGAAATGATGAATATACAAAAGAATTATCGAGACAGTCAAAAAAATATTACCCAATATGAGGTAAAAGGGAATGGCGAAAAGTTAAATGGAATTTACTATTTAGTCGTTCCTCAAGAGGAAAAACAGAGAATTACCAATGACTTAAAAGAAAGTTTAAAGGAGTAAAACCTTTGTATCACACAATATTCTTTAGGCATATGATGGAGTATCCATTTTAATGTAAAGGAATGATTAATATGCCTGCTGTAGTAGGTGGTGTCCAATTAGGTAGATTTAACTTTGGCGCTGTAGTTGGGGTTGGAGATCGGGCTTTTGTAACCCCAGACAGCACAACGAAAACTATTACCGGATCGGGTTCCCAAAGTACAGGAAACTATATAGTAATAGATAATCTCTTTGATATCAATAATGACATGGCAGGTTCATTAGCCAGTCAGCCAACTGTGATAAATGAATAATATTCCAGGAAGTAAGAAGAGTCAGTTTGAAGAACTGACTCTTCATTATATTTGGCCATTTTAAATACCTGAGGATCAAAACACGATTAAATACTCTTTTAAGTTGTGCTAGTTTTTTAGTGATGCCCAGACTCAAAGGCATTTTAGTATTTCAACATGTATGCCGCAAAAAATGCCTATTAAGATATTTTGAGCTCACTATCGGAATTCTCTGCTTTTAGCTTTTTATTTTCAATATGGGCATGTGCATAGACAAATGGCAAGTAAATCACAACCGAAATGATTAGGTTTACTCCCGCTAAAACAGCACCGGAAATATGTCCTCCTGTCGCCAGCCATCCCCCGACAATTGGAGGTGAAACCCAAGGGATATTTGCCACAACCGGATAAACCCAATGCCAGCTGACTGCAAGATATGCAATAATGGTAGTTACTACCGGTGTTAGAATAAAAGGAATAATCCACATTGGATTTAATACAATTGGCATTCCGAAAAGAACAGGCTCGTTTATTTGGAAAATTCCAGGTGGCATTCCGAGAGCGAGCATTTGTTTATGTCTTTTCCTTCCTGCAATGAACATCGCAATAAGAAGTCCAAGAGTAGCTCCTGCTCCTCCTAAATACACAAACGCGTCCAGGAACGAACCTGCCAACACGGAATATTGCTTTAAATCTGTTACATGCTTGGCAGCAAGATCAATATTTTCATTTCCGAGTTTTGTGAATAAAGGTGTTGTAATTCCTGCTAAAATATTCGTACCATGGAGACCAAAGGACCAAAAAAGGTGTACTAGTAAAACTAATAAAATTGCAAATGGAAGCGAGTCAACCGCTTTCGACATTGGTGCCACCAGTACAGCATTTAACCAATCGTTAAAGTACTCTCCTCCTGTTGCTTTTCTGAATAGTAAGCCCACTACCCCAAAGATAAATATTGTTCCCATACCCGGCAATAGTTTCGCGAAGGATCTTGCAACTGCCGGCGGCACACCTTCAGGGAGCTTAATAACTAGATATTTCACCTTTGATAATCGAACGAATACTTCTGTTGAAAGAAGTGCAACAACAATCCCTGTAAATAATGCCGTGGAATTTAAATAGCCGACACCTATTAAGCCCCAGACACCATCCTTTACCCCTTCCACTTTTGCAACCTGTGGAAGCAGCAAAAAGAAACATGCTGCTGCTATGAACATTGCCTCGAAGCCATCGTCGCCATATGATCTAGCTAGTCTATTAGCTATACCAAACACCGCAAATACGGTAATAAAAGCCATTGTTCCAAACCAAATATCGCCACCAAGCGTTGTATAATTGGGGCCGAAAATGGCAGTCAATAATTTCCCCCATGGTTTAATAACCTGCCCTAAATTGTTAACAAGTACCGCGAAGGATCCGATCATCGTAATAGCAATCATTCCAATTAGTGCATCACGAATTGCCAACAAATGACGATTGTTACCAATCTTCCCCGCAACAGACATAAATCTGTCGATAAAATTCATCCTATTTCCCCCTTTGTTTCGACAAGGATAATTCATTATTTGTTTTAAAAACCATGAAGTTTAGCTAATATGAAGATTAAAAATGAAAGCGTTTACTATTAATACGAAAAAATTTTGGAAGAATAACGATTAGTCTTGGAGTGTATTAATTTTGAGATGTTACTTTTCACTAATGTTAAAAATGAAAGTAATTAAGTGGTGGTCTTGCTGCTTCTTAAATCTTTTGGAAATAAAATTAATGGATTAACTTGTTGTAGTATAAATTTATTATTCTAAAATCTTAGCTCCTGCAAATTTACTGTACCCTTCTCCCCTTTCCCTTCTTCTAATTTTAATTATAATAACAAATATTAATTTAGACAATACAAAATTTTATTTGTTATTACAAATTTCAGAAAATAACAAAAGACTGAGAAAATATCTCAGCCTTTATACCAAGGAGATGTATTCCGGCAACTTCACATGCGTTAATATATATGTTTCTTGTGCTCGGAGAAGAGTATAGGAGGAACCATTCAATACCTCTTGGTCTACAAATCCAGGATGCGTCATGATTTCAACTGTATGACCATCTGCTACCTTATCTTTTAAACAGTTAAAATAATTTTCGCTAATCGTTTCACCATAAAAATCATCTAAAAATATATCACTGTAATAAGATAGTTTAAAGGAATGACTTGGTCTTCTAACTGGTAACTTGTATTTATCAGATAATTTCTTCACGATTGGATACAGTTCTTCCCAACCATGTACATGATGATGACTGTCAAAATGATTTGGTACAAGCCCCGCATCATAATATGCCTCGATTTGCGCAGTCCACTCCCGCTCTAGTTCCGCTAAGTCCATATCCTTATGCTTCATCCAATAAGATAACGATTTAAAGCACCCATTGTCATCAACTAAGGATGATACATCACTTAGTATCGGCTTTCCACAAGTTAAAACCAGATGAATACCAACTTTTAAGGATGGATTTTGTTTGGCAAGTTTGATAGCATGCTTTGTACCAGGCATATTCATCATTATCGTGGTGGAATTAACAATCCCATGCTGATGGCTCTCTATTATCCCATAGTTCACACCTGCCGAATAACCGAAATCATCCGCATTGACAATTAGATTAATCATCTTTTATCTCCTCCTTTTAGGGAAAACAATCCATTCAACAACTAATACATTCATTGATTAATAGGAAGAAATAGGGTAGATTATTGCTACCTATTTAATTTTTAAAAAACTGCGGCAAATGTTCTTTATGTGCTTCCAGCATCTCATCTAAGATTAGCTTTCCTACGCGGTCATTAGCTACAAGCGGGTTAATAGTCATGGCCAATAAGGCGGTGTTGTAGTCACCTGTAATCGCTGCCTCTGCTGCTACTCTCTCAAATGATTTAATTTGCTGAACTAAACCTTGAACGGCAACTGGCAGCTCGCCGATGACTATTGGCTTTGGTCCTTCTTTGGTGATAATACAGCTTACTTCAACGGCAGATTCGGCAGGAATACCAGCAATTGCTCCATTATTGATGGTATTAACTGGCTGAATATCCTTTTTATCTGTATAAATAGAATGGATTAAACGTACTGCGGCATCACTATAATAAGCACCACCGCGTTTTTCCAATTGTGGAGGCTTGATATCAAGATCAGGGTTCTTATAAAGCTCAAATAATTCTGCCTCTAATTTTTGCACTACTTCTGCTCTTGTTCCTAGTTCCTTTGCATTTTTGAGCTCTTTTTCCACCATATCACTTTGCTTGTAATAATAATTATGGTAAGAGCAAGGTAAAGCATTAAGAGCCTTTAAAAACTCTGGTTCCCATTCAAGAGCGGGCACGTTTTTAACTGTAATGGCATTATCCGGATTTGTAATTAAATCAATTACCTTTTCCTTTACACTGACCCCATCAAGAAATATATCTAGGCCAAAAACCATATGATTTAAGCCTGCAAATGTAATACGAATCCTGCTATGGTCGACATCTAATAAACGGGCCACACCCATCTCCATTCCAATCGGCACATTGCATAAACCAACTACTTTTTTAATATTGCTATAACGAAGAACCGCCTCTGTTACCATGCCGGCAGGGTTTGTAAAATTGATTAACCATGCGTCCGGACAAAGCTCTTCTATTTCACGGCAAATGTCCAAAATTACAGGAATAGTACGAAGACCTTTAAACAAACCGCCTGGCCCATTTGTTTCTTGACCTAAAACACCATATTTTAATGGAATTCTTTCATCCTTAGCTCTTGCATCTAATAAACCTACACGGAATTGAGTAGTAACGAAATCGGCTCCTTTTAATGCTGCACGGCGATCCAATGTCAAATGAACGTCAATTGGAAGCCCCGCTTTCTTAATCATTCTTTTTGCAAGATTTCCTACTATCTCTAGCTTCTCTTTTCCCTCTTCAATATCAACAAGCCATAGCTCACGAATAGGCAATTCTTCATATCGCTTAATAAATCCTTCCACTAGCTCCGGCGTATAACTCGAACCTCCACCAATTGTAGCTATTTTCAACCCATTACTCATTTTTATCTAACCTCCTATTTTTGTAGTTCCTCACGTAAATCAATGATTTCCTTTGCCAAATCCTTTACCGTCATCGCTGTCATAAGATGATCTTGTGCATGTACAAGAATAATAGGAATTTCAAGTGACTCACCACTAGACTCCTTCTGTATTAGCTCAGTTTGAAAATGATGTGCCTCTACAAAAGCTGCATCTGCTTCCTTTAGCTTTTCCCTAGCACCTTCAAAGTTCTTTTCCTTTGCCTCATATAAAGCTTCCATCGCTAGACTTCTTGCATTTCCACTATGCAAAATTAATTGAAAGGATAAATTGTATAGTTCTTCCTTCGTCATACTAATTCACTCCCATTGATATATTTTTTCCCATTGAAAATATAAAAGAATGGGTTACAGTTTGAAGCTATGTACGCTCGCAACTGAACCCACTCCCTTTGTCCATAAGTGTACACACATTTATGAAGGAATGTTCGTTATACAGATGGTGATAATCGAGCGAGTGAACTTTTCCTTAGTGGTGTTTTATGTTTACCTAAATTAACTTATTACTAATTATCAGGAAGGATAATACAAATTTGTCCTAATTTACGCTTTAGTCCATACTCAATGGTGAAGATTCCACTTTTTGTGTTGCTTCTTTTATTCTTTTTGCATCCATCTTCCCTTGAATAGCCACAAATGGTAGCCAAATTAAAACAGAAACAATTAGATTTACTCCCGATAAAACGGCCCCTGAAATATGTCCTCCTGTTGCAAGCCAGCCATTTACGATTACTGGTGTTACCCATGGAATATTTGCTACGACTGGAAAAACTAAATGCAATGAAACGGCAAGATAAGCAATGATCGTGAGTACAACTGGCGTTAAAATAAATGGAATGAGCCAGATTGGATTTAACACGATCGGCATACCGAAAATAACTGGTTCGTTTATTTGAAATAGACCTGGAGGCGAAGCAATTGCAACCATTTGTTTATGACGTTTACGTGCTGCAATGATAAGCGCGATTAATAATCCCAGAGTTGCCCCAGAACCACCTAGGTTTACATATGCATCAGAAAAACTTCCCGCAAAAACATGATATTGACTTAAATCCGTTACATGATCTTTATAAAGATTGATATTATCCGTTCCAAGCTTTGTCAACAAAGGAGATTTAATTCCTTCTAGTATATTATCTCCGTGTAGACCAATAGACCAAAATAAATGAATCAATAAGGTTACTAAAATAGCAAATGGAAGTGAGTCCACAGCACCGCTTAATGGCTCTACTAAAATTCTGCTTAACCAATCATTAAAATATTCACCATGTGTTACGGTACGGAATAATAATCCTATTACTCCAATAATGAAAATAGTTGCCATTCCAGGGATTAATCGCTGGAAGCTTCTGGCTACTGCTGGTGGTACACCATCTGGTAATTTAATTTCTAATTTCTTTATTCTAGACAAGCGAATAAAAATTTCCGTTGCAATAATCGAAACAATGATTCCAGTAAATAATGCGACAGATCCAAAGTAATTGCTGTCAATAATACCCCAAACTGCCTCTTTTACACCCTCTACTTTCGTTGTTTGCGGAATTAATACAAAGTAGCTTGCACCTGCGATCAACATCGCTTCGAATCCTTCATCTCCATAGGATTTTGCTAATTTATATGCAATTCCAAAGACCGCAAAGATGGTCATGAATGCCATGGTTCCCCACCAAATGTCACCACCTAGTGTTTGCCAGTTCTTCCCGAATATTGCTTCCATCATTTTTCCATAAGGCTTGATAATTTCACCAATATTATTAAGTAATACGAATAAAGAACCTACCATTGTAATGGCAATCATTCCAACTAATGTGTCACGGATTGCTAATAGATGCCGTTGATTACCGAATTTAGCTGCATAAGGTAAAATGTAGTTTTCAAGAAATCTCATCATTTATGAATCACCCCTTAAGTTGTAGTGCTTGTTTCAGTACCTCTTCCCCATTACAAAGCCCATAGTGCTGAGGACTAATAACATCGACAGGGATATTTTTTGCATCCCCTACTTTTTTCATTTCTTTTAACATATAACGGACTTGTGGTCCAAGTAATAATACATCGGCTTGATCAATATGGTTATGTACCTCTGTAGCACCAACGGCCCATATTTTGCTTTCTACTCCCTGCACTTCTGCTGCTTTTTGCATTTTTGTAACTAATAGACTTGTAGACATCCCCGCTGAACAACATAATAAAATATTCATGACTCCATCCTCCATATGTCTTTATATTTCCCACATACTAGATACGCTCTACTTAAACCTTTATGAATTTAAAAGTAAATATCACAAGGTGTAAGCGTTTTCTATTTCCTGACTATTATTATAATTACAAATAATTTTTCGCGCAATACAAAATATGAATTTGTTATAACAAATTCATATAATGTTTCATTCAAATAAAAATAATAGATTATTTGTCTCTATTTATGCTATAAATCAGATAGGGATTCTATATAAAGAGGAGGATATTTGTGGGAATGGACGGAAATGGTGATGCATTACATAACAAAGTGAAGGAATCCATCATCCAATTAATAAAATCAGGGGAATATACGCCGCATACCCAATTGCCAACAGAAGCGGAATTTTGTGAGAAGTTTGGCGTGAGTAGAACTACAGTAAGAACGGCCCTTGGGCAGTTAACACTAGAAGGCTATGTTTATAGAAAGCAAGGGAAAGGGACATTTGTTTCGGGACAAAAAGTGAAGCAAGTATTAACAACTACAGCAAATAATTTTTCAGAACAACTTACTAATCAAGGGAAAAGCCCGACTATAAAGGTGATTGGTCTTACGGTTATTCAATCAGATGAATTTATGGATGAAATATTCACCCTTCAAAAAGGGGACCCTGTGAATAGGTTAGAAAGAATTCGCTATGCTGATAATGAGCCTCTGCAATATGAAATTTCCTATTTACCATGGAAAAAAACTCCTGGGCTAGACGCGAAAGAATGTGAGAAATCACTTTATAGATTACTAAATCAACAATTCGGACTAAAGATTAAGAGGACAATTGAATATCTAGAACTATGTATTGCAGATAAAGAAATTGCTGATAAATTAAAGGTTAAAGTCGGTGCACCCTGCTTTTCCCTAATCACTTATGCGTATTTAGAGGATGGTTCACCTATTGAATATTCCAAGACGGTATTCCGCGGGGATAAAGCAAACTTCGTAATTGAAAGACATTACTAATTTTTTATAACAGATTCAACATCGACAAATATTGCGGAAAGGTCATCTAGGTATTCATGATTGTACTCAGTTTTTACCAACTTTTAACCAAACGTTTGATTAAATCCATTTGTCGTATATTGTGTGGGCCAGTTATTGGCTCCTATTTTTTATGTTATCTTATACCCTCTTATGGAAAGGGAACTTTTTTACTTGAATAAACATAACATTTAGTAATACGAAAAATAAAATAAATGTTTCAGAATCTTACCGGCAAAATAACACTTCAATTATCCATCAATTTATGCTATGTTCTTTTAAATGATAGAATCGCTTTAAAGCAAAAACGAAAGGGATTAGAATGATGGGAATGTTTACAACAGATGTGAAAGACATTCAAGCAGAGATAATGGGGATTTTTGAATACTTGCATAACCATCCTGAAGTAAGTATGAAGGAGTTCCATACTACCAAATTTTTAAGGAATAAATTGGAATCATTAGGATGCAGAACACGCGTATTTGATGACTGTCCAGGAGTCATAGCAGAAATTGGAGAAGGGTCTCCTGTAGTGGGAATACGTGCCGATATGGATGCACTTTGGCAAGAGGTAGATGGAGAATTCAAAGCAAATCATTCATGTGGACATGATTCCCACATGACAATGGCCCTCGGTGCTCTTATGCTATTGAAGAAGCAAAAAACACTGCCTCGTGGAACAATCCGCTTTATTTTTCAACCTGCAGAGGAAATTGGCCAAGGCGCAAAAAAAATGATTGAAAAGGGTGTTGTGGACGATATCGAATTTCTGTATGGAGTCCATGTACGACCTATTCAAGAAACGGAGAATGGGAGAGCGACCCCCGCTATCCTTCATGGTGCCAGCAACCATATAAGCGGAACAATTATTGGCGAGGAAGCCCATGCAGCACGCCCACATCTTGGTACAAATGCCATAGAAGTTGCAGCGTCACTAATACATGAACTAGCTTATATTCATATCGATCCAATGATTCCGCATTCTGTAAAAATGACTAAGCTCCATGCTGGAGGGGAAAGTGCCAATATTATCCCCGGCCAAGCAACCTTTAGTCTTGATTTACGTGCCCAAACAAACGAGGTAATGAATATCCTCATTAAACAGGTAAAATCAGCTGTAGACTCGATTGCTGAATTTTATAAAGTGAAAATTGATCTCACAATACCAGAAAGCTTAGCAGCAGCAACCGTGAATCCGGAAGCAAAAATGATTATGGCAGAAGCCATATCAGAGGTGCTAGGCAGAGATAAACTAGATGAAGCACTTGTTACTACAGGCGGGGAGGATTTCCACTTTTACTCAGTAAAGCGTCCCCATTTAAAAGCAACTATGCTTGGTCTTGGATGTGGATTGACGCCAGGACTTCATCATCCTCATATGACTTTTGATCGGAGTGCCATATTTTCAGGTATGCAAATATTGGCTACAGCGGTATTAAAAACAATGGAGAATGGCGCAGGTGGTGGCCATACTCCCTTAAATACTGCTATATATGTTCAAAGCTAAGTACCAAGGAGACAAACTCCTTGGTTTTATTTTTCTAAATTTTTTTTTACAATTTCGAGCTTTGTTTCTACTTTTTCGGCATAAGTGTAATCACCAAAGCAATACGGATAACGGAAATTCCCCTTGAAGCCGCCGCAAGTATATAGTTTTGGATGATTCTCCACCTGCATTTTGGAATATTCCTTAGCAAGCTCTTCCGTATGCATACTTCCATTAGATGCAACAAATTTGATGTATCCTGGACCCATATTGTAACTTTGAATAATAGTGTTTAAATCAACTTTATTTTGAATGCCAAGATGATACATTTGATAAAAGTGATAAACACCTTGCCTAATGCTTTCCTGTTTATCTTGAATTTCATTTCTCTTTAATCCAGCCGATTCAGACGCCTGCATAAGATCTTGTCCCTCTCCTCGGCTCTCTTGATACATAATAGCAAGCAATAATGGAGTATATTTTTCCAATCGGTATTTCTTTAATTCTTTCTCCATATCTGGTTTATATGATAAAACTTTTTCAGTTTGATGTTGAAATAAAAATGGAACATATTGTGTCAAAAAATCTTTCACGGTATTTCCCCGCATTGCAAAAATCATAAAGAATATAAGCAATAAAAGGAGAACAGCAACAAAGAATTTCATTTTCTTAACCACGTTGTTTCCTCCGATTTACTTGTAACTTAGAAAATAGTTGTGTGTTTTTATGCTTAAAAGAGTATGCTTTTATCGTAACATATTTCACATAAGCTACGGTTACACAATTTTTACAAATGTGTAAACCAGGGGAAATGGGGTATTTTTCTAGTTTTTTCATCAACACGATAATCTTATTTAAATGTCATGAATTATCAACTTAATGTCTTGGTGTTACATAGAATCATCATGAAAGTTTATATGAATGGCACGAAATTCTATTCAAATAACATGAATTGGGTATTTATAGCTACTGAATATACATAACATCGAACGGTCCACCCCGTCCGATGTCCATTCTATCATTCCTTTACTGATCCTTGCGTCAAACCAGAGACAATCCTGCGTTGAAATATGAGAACTAGAATCACGAGCGGAATGGTAACTACAATCGATGCTGCAGCAATTTCTCCCCACGGGATTGTATATTGCCCCTGGAACATTGCAAAGCCCACTGGCACCGTTTTGTAGTTTGTATCCGTATTGATGGTTAAGGAAAAAAGAAATTCATTCCAAGCTGCAATAAATACGAGAATAGCTGTTGTGAAGATTCCTGGAGCAGCGAGGGGAAAAATAATTTTCCAATAGGTTTGCATTAAGCCTGCCCCATCGATCTTCGCCGCTTCCTCTAAATCATGTGGAATCTTCCGGAAAAAAGTTACAAGAATCCAAATGGACAGCGGTAGTGTAAAGGTTGTATATGGGATAATTAATCCTAAGTATGAATTGGTAAGCCCCACATTTTTCAAAAAGATATAGATTGGCGAAATCGTTGCGATTTGCGGGAACATCGAAACGGATAAGACTATTCCTAAAATCACAGTTTTTCCGGCAAACTGCAGTCTCGCAATCGCATAAGCAGCAAAGGAAGCAACAAATACTGTATATATGGTGGTAATCGCAGATACAACAAAGCTATTCCATAAATAACGTGCAAATGGGTAGTCGAAAAATACAGACATATAATTTTTTAAAGTTGGATGAGAAGAAAAAGGTGTAAATGCCTTGTCTCCAAACAGCTCTGTTGCTGGTTTAATAGAGCTAGCAAGCATCCATAGGAAAGGAAACATGACGACAAAAACGAATACCAATAATAAGATATAGAACAGCCACCCAGTTTTTCGATTCACCATGAACCCCCCCTATTTCCCCGTAGAATCCTGCAATAAATCTTTACCAAGGAATTTAATATAAATCATCGAAATAATCGCCACACAAATAAACACAATAACAGCAAGTGCTGACCCATCTCCAAAGTTTGTTTGTGAGAACATGACCTTATAGGCTAATATCGAAATCGTTTCGGTAGAATTTGCCGGACCACCACCAGTTAAGACATAAATTAAATCAAAAACCCGGAAGGCATCGAGGGTACGGAATAAGAGAGCAACTAACATACTAGATTTTAAGAGTGGTAATGTAATACTTGTGAATTGTTTCCATTTAGATGCTCCATCTATAGATGCTGCTTCATATAAAGTGCTAGGTATTACCTGTAATCCAGCAAGCAGTAATAATGCCATATAAGGTGTGGTTTTCCAAACATCTGCAAAAATTACAGAGACAAATGCCCCGCCATGTGTGGTTAAAAGGCTGGACATGCTGTCCACCAAACCAAGGTTTTCAAATATCTTTGCCACAATGCCATTCTGTCCATCATATAAAAACTTCCATATTAATGCAGAAACAGCCGTCGGTATAGCCCATGGAATTAAAATGGAAGCCCGAATAAGCCCTCTCCCTACAAATGCTTTATTGATGATAAGTGCCAGTGCCAATCCCAGTACAAGTTCAATAGCAACAGATATAATGGTAAAGGTAAGAGTGTTTCCGAGTGCTCTCCATAATCTTTTTTCCGATAAGTCTTCCTTGTAATGTGTTAATCCAATAAAGTTCGGCTTAATGACAACTTGATTTAATGCAGTAGACAACCCTTGAAGCTTTTTGTCTTGTTCAAGCTTTTCTGAAGAGGAAATTGCTTTTAATTGGCTTCGTATTCGGTCAGTAGTTGTCTGAATTTGCTTCGCTAGCTTTTTATCCATTTTTACAAATTCAAGATCTGCATCTACTTGCTCGAAATTTAAGAGCTTATTGTTTACGATTGTATATTTATCTTTTATATCCGGATCTTTCTTAATGTTTTTATCCAAGGTTTGAAGGCTTATCTTCACCTTATTTAGTTCATCCACTGCATGTCCATTTCGTATTTCCGTATCTATCCCGCTTGCTAAAAAAGGATAGGTATCCAAGTATTTTTTTAGATTGAAGGAATAGCTAAGATGTGTCTCGGATTTAGTAGGGCTATTTAACTTCAAATCAAACAAGCTAAAATAAAAGGATTGAAGAACCGGCCATATTGCAATGGCAGCAATTAGAATAAGTGCCGGTGCTACAAGTGCATATGCCTTTATTTTTTCGGGAGATTTCTTTGCCACCTTCTCAACTCCTTATTAAAAAAGCGCAAGTGCCTTGAACATCGGAGTACGGATTTTGGAGCCTTCGACGCAATATTTAGGAAACACGGCGAGAAATGAGCCGATGCCCGCTTATCGTAGGAAGGAGACGAAGAAATCCGATAGCCGATGGGCACTTGTGATATTTGAAGTGCCATTTTCACTTGTTGAAATTTGTAGTGCTAATTTCACTTGTTGAAATTTGTAGTGCTAATTTCACTTACAGCTAGACAATAACTAATTTCAGCAAGTAAATTTATATTAATGAAAAATTTATATTAATTTTGTCTTAAAAAGTTAGCCCTTCCAAAGAAAGGCTAACCATTCATATAAACCCTATTTCTTAAGCTTTTCCTTCATTTGTGCTTCCATGTTTTTAACTGCTTCTTCCACCGTTTCTTGTTTGGAAATGGCTTTTGATACTTCAATTTGGATAATGTCAGAGATTTCTTGGTAGTTTGCAGCGACTGGGCGCGGAACCGCCGCATTTAAACCGTCTTGAAAGCCTTTATCTCCGAAGGTTGGGTTTGCTTTTACCACATCCGAGTCACTATAAAGGCTAGTAATGGTTGGTGCATGGCCACCATAAATGGCATCCAGCTTTTGACCCTCTGCTCCTGCCATAAACTTTAAAAACTCCCATGCTTCCTTAGGGTGCTTAGAGTATTTATTAATACCCGCTTGCCAGCCTCCTAATGCAGCTGCAGATCCTTTATCGCCTGCAGGCAGTGGGGCAATTCCAACCTTGCCGACAATTTTTGATTTCTCCTTGTCATTTGCACTGGCAAATTCGTAAGGCCAGTTTCTTAAAAAGGCAGTTTGCCCCTCTATGAACGCCTGATCGGATTCGATTTCCGTAAAGGTATTAACGTTTCCAGGTACAATGGTTGAATTAGCTACCTCAACAAGCTTTTTCAAGCCCTTTATTGTTTCAGGGCTATTTACGACCACTTCATTCTTTTCATTAATGAACTGTCCTCCATAAGAAGCTACGAATTCAATCGCATTACAAACAAGGCCCTCATACTGCTTTGCTTGAAAAACATAACCGAATTTAGTGCCGCCTTTCCCCTTCTTTTCCTTCGCCATTTTTAATAGATCATCCCATGTCTTAGGTACTTCATCCTTACTTACTAAATCAGTCCGATAATACAAGAGACCTGCATCAATGAACTTTGGAAGAGCCCATTGCTTCCCATTAAATTGGGACGCAGCTAATGCTCCTTGGTTGTATTGACTTAAGTCGATTCCATCCTGTTGGATAAAACGGTCAAGCGGAAGAACATAGTCTGCTTGTGCAAATTCCGCTGGCCAGATTACATCCATATCAAATACATCTATTTCAGAAGACTTGCCATTTAATTGAGTAACATACGTATCGTGCTGCTGACCACTATCGGAAGGCATTTCTTTAAATACAACTTGAATGTTCGGATGGGTTGCATTAAATTCATCTACAATCATTTTTGTCCCCTTCGTTACATCCTTTCCTCTTGCATACACGATAGTTACCTTTTTATTGTCTTTTTTGTCGGATTCTTTACTTTGTTCTTTCGAGCTGTCCGATTTACTAGAACAAGCTCCTAGCATCAATAATAAAGATAAGAGTATTGCCCCAAATCTCCATTTCCCTTTTTTCCTCATTCCAATATCCCCCTCGTTTTTTATAATGAAATACTCTTCTTTCCACCTTTTCAACATTTTTCATGCAGCTTCGACCTCTTTACAAAACGCAATCGTTTTCGCACTCGGTTCAATGTCATTTTATTAATGACAAGCTAAAAGTATGAATAAGAAAAATAATTTATTCGTTTAGGAACTGTAAAAAGAAAAATAGAGGAAATTTTCAACATCTAATCGAAATGGAACATTATCTGCAGATTAGTAGAAATAGAGGTGGTTATGATAAAATCCAAAAATCATCCCATGTCCGTTTTTCGTATTCTTTGGATCATTTTATTAATAAGTATTGCCCTGCTAATTGTTTATCTTTACCGCTTATACACTCAAGGTCAACTACTTGATCAGCTTCTTAAAGTTATAGGCTCCATAATGAACTTCATGGAAAAAGACCCGCGAATTGGCTTTGTTCTTTTAAGCTATATTCCTATCTTCTATCTCGGATATACCACAGGAAAAAAACGAAAATAAGGGTGACAGGCATCAGATTATCTGGTGCCTGTCACCCTGTGGATGAGTTTGGTCGATATGTATATTTTCTTCGCGATCTTTCTGCCTTCGATGCGTTCCATCAGGATATCAACAGCGGTTTCTCCCATTAATTCTGTATAAATCTTTACCGTGCTTAATGGAGGAAAAACGTACTTTGACACGCTAATATCATTAACTCCAATAATGGCGACACGTTTCGGGACATCCAGCTTTGCTTCCTGGAGCGCCTGTAAACAGCCAATGGCAATGGAATCATTGCCTGCAAAAAATGCGGTCGGCAGCTGATCCCCCTGTTCCTTGATAGCTCTATTCATTAGTCTCTTGCCCTCTTGGACAGAAAAAGATCCTGTATAAATGAATTCTTCTTTTAATAGTCCGGCAGACCTCATATATTCCTTGAAGGTACTTTCCCTAATATCATAAATTTCCTCTGTTTGATCCCGAAACACCTCCCGACCACCAATATATCCTATTTCGGTGTGCCCTTTCTCAATAAAATAATCAAGCACCTTTTCAGTCGCTTTCCGAAAGTCGGCGACAACTGAGTCATATCGGTCCTCATTAGGAGAAAAATCTACAAAAACGATATTTTTCGAAATCCTTGCTAGCTCTTTTACTTCGTTACTGCTATATTTACCGATTGCAATAATTCCTTGAATTCCTTCCTTTTGCAAATCCTCCAAATTGGTTTGATAGCATCTTATAATTTGAAAATCATGATGCAAGCAACGGTTTTCTACACCAAGCCGAATAGACATATAATACAAATCATCTAATTCTTCCTTCTCGGTGTACCAATGCAGCAAAGCAACTTTTATGAAACTTGATTTACGAGAGGGACGTTTTTTATAGGAAAGCGCTTCTGCTGCTTCAAAAATGTTCTTTCTTGTCTCATCGCTTACAGAAAGAGTGGGATCATAATTCAGAACCCTTGATACGGTGGTAATGGAGACTCCAGCCTTTTCTGCAATATCTTTAATCGTTGCCATCTTTTCCTCCTCGTTTAATAGACAGAAAACTGATACGTTGTAGTAGATTGATATACTTCATTTTTATCTAAAATGATCGAAGGAAATTGTGAATGGTGAACAGCATCAGGATACCCCTGAGTCTCTAGACAAACACCCAAATATCTCCGTACCTGGACTCCAGAAAGCTGATAATCTCCCTCTAACTGATTGGATGTATATAATACTACACATGGTTGATCTGTTTTCACTCTTAATCTCCTGCCGCTCTCTTGATCATATAAAAGGATAGTATTTTCCTTTGCTTCATTAAAAATAAACGGATGATCATACCCTTTACCTACTAAAAGATTTTGCGGATGCTGCGAAACAGTGCCTTCCCTTAATACTCTTCCCATTCGAAAGTCAAATGCAGTATTTGTCCCATTTAGCAGCTCTCCAGTTGGCAAAAGCTCCTTGTCTAATTCTAGAAATACATTACTGTTCATGGTCAAACAATGATCCAATATATCATTTTTAACATTCCCACTCAAATTAAAATAAGAATGATTCGTTAAATTGATAATAGTCTTTTTATCCGTTTTCGCCTCATATGAAATGTTTAGTATATTATCGTTCGTTAGCTTATACATAACCTTTAGGTTTAACTGACCAGGATACCCTTCCTCACCGTCAAGGCTTGTATATGTAAAAAGTATTCCCACACCATTTTCATCCTGAAAATCAACAGCCTCCCATATTACATTGCTAAGCCCCTGTACGCCGCCATGGATATGATTCCCGTTTTCATTTTCTGCAAGTTTATATTCAACCCCATCCAGTTCAATGCTTGCCCCTTTAATTCTGCCAGCAACACGCCCGATCACTGCACCGAAATAAGGGGACCACCGCATATAATCCTCCAACGTATCAAACCCAAGCACAACATTTTCAAAATTGCTTTGCCGGTCTGGTGCTATTATTTTAGAAATGATACACCCATAATTTAAACATTCTACACTCATTCCCTTCTCATTTGTTAAGGTATAAGCTATCACTTCCCGATCACCGTGCTTACCGAAGCTAGCTGCTTCTATCTTCATACATACTTCCCCCTACAGTATTTCAATAAAATTTATCAATGCACGTCTGCCATCCTCGTTCCGTTTGAAAACACTTGCATCAGTTAGTGCCTTATTAAACTTCGCCCCAACTTCTTTTCTTAATATTATTTCAACATTTTGTTGGTCGATAATTTCTTTATATTTTGCTTTCAATTGCTCCGCCCATTCTACATGGTAATTTGCAATTGAATTCTCCTTATCTAGCAAATAATTTCCTACCTCCAACAGTTCCTCCTCTAGCCTCGCCGGTAGAACAGCCAGCCCCATCGCCTCAATTAGACCAATATTCTCCTTTTTTATATGGTGAACATCTGCATGCGGGTGAAAGATTCCAAGCGGATGCCTTTGATCCGTTCGGTTATTTCGCAGCACTAGATCCATTTCAAAATATCTGCCCCGTTTTCTCGCAATAGGTGTAATCGTATTATGTGGAATATTATTTGTGAAAGCGTGTATACCTACAGACGGATCGTTATATAACTTCCACTTTTGTAAAATATAGTCCGAAGCCTCTACCAAACAATGGATCTCTTTACTCCTTAACCGGAGCACACTCATCGGCCATTTTAGGGAGGAAAACTCTACATTTGAAAAACGACTTAAAAGAAATGACATTTCCTCTTTCGCTTTTGCCATTGGAAATTCATAGCAGCCTCCCTGATAATGGTCATGTGAAAGAATCGATCCCCCAACAATCGGCAAATCAGCATTAGAACCAATAAAATAATGGGGAAATTTTTGGACGAATGCGAGCAAATTTGCAAAGGTTTTCCGATTGATTTCCATGTTGTGATGTTGCTCGGATAAAACAATACAATGCTCACCATAATACAAATAAGGGGAGTATTGAAGCAGCCATTTTTCCCCCTCAAGCTCCAATCTAATTACCCGGTGGTTCGAACGTGCCGGATGCCCTACTCTGCCTGAATAGCCTTCATTTTCCACACAAAGCAGGCAAAGTGGATAATCCACCTTCGTGAGTGCCTTTTCCATTTCAATTTGCTTTGGGTCCTTTTCCGGCTTGGAAAGATTGATAGTTATATCTATATCTCCATACTCTGTAGAAACCTTGTACTCTATGTTTTTTTGAATTCTTTTCGTTTGAATATAATTGCTGTTTCTGCTTAATTCGTAAAAATAGTCGGTTGCTTGTTTTGGATTAACTTTATACATTTCATTAAAGTTCCGATTAATCGTCGATGGTCTGGCGATAAAACAGTTCATAATTTTGCTGGCCAGGATTTCCTTCGCATCGAAATAATCCTCAATAATATTGTGCTGACATGCATATTCTATCAATAAATCTAGCAAATCAGGGATATTTGTCCCTTCCTGTTCCTCCATGCCTTCCATAAACGAATCTAGTTCTAAAATGGCAAGGACCTGGTTCCTGGCATAAATTACATCCTCTTCTTCGATTAGCCTTGCTGATAGCGCATAGGAAACAAGCTGTTGAATGACACGATAAATCTTGTGCATTTTAATCACCATAACCATTGGGGTGATGGGAGTGCCAATTCCAAGCATCCTCAATAATTTGATCGATGTTTGTTTTCCGTGGATTCCATCCTAAAATCTCCTTTGCCTTTTTGGAGGAAGCGATTAATTTACTTGGATCCCCAGGACGCCGTTCCCCAATTACGGCAGAAATATTGGTGCCCGTCACCCTTCTGGCTGCCTCAATGATTTCTTTGACGGAAAAGCCTTGATTGCTGCCTAAATTAAACACATCACTCTTTCCGCCATTTTGCAAATAACGCAACGCCAGTAAATGCGCTTCTATTAAATCCTCCACATGTATATAATCGCGAATGCAGGTTCCATCCTCTGTATCATAATCTTCGCCAAAAACCGTTATTGCCTCTCGTTTTCCTAAAGCAGTTTCCAGCACAACAGGAATAAGATGTGTTTCTGGAGTATGATCCTCGCCAATTTCTCCTGTATTTCTAGCACCAGCCACATTAAAATACCGGAGTGACACATATTTAAGATCGAATGCCCGCTCGCACCACATCATCATTTTTTCCATTGTTAGTTTTGTTTCGCCATATGTATTGGTTGGATTTGTCTGCATCTCCTCGCGAATAGGAATGGATTCTGGTTCCCCATAGGTTGCTGCTGTGGAGGAAAACACAATATAATTCACACGGAATTCTCTCATCGTTTCTAATAACACTTGAGTCCCATAAACATTATTATCGAAATACTTAAGCGGCTCCTTCATCGATTCTCCAACCAACGAATTAGCAGCAAAATGAATCACTGCCTCAATCTTTTCTTTTCCAAAGACACTTCTTAAAAAATCCCTGTTGCGAATATCCCCTTCATAAAAGGTTGCTTGCGGATGAACAGCCATTTTATGACCAGTTTGCAAGTTATCGACTACTACAACCTCCTGCTGTTGATCTATTAATTGATAAACTGCATGTGATCCGATATAACCTGCTCCGCCTAAAACTAAAATACTCATAATTCCACCTCATCTCTAATCTCTTTCGCACCGTCACCGATATTTGCTACATAAAAATCTGCAGAATATCCGATTTCTCCTTCATATACCCTGCCTACTTCAGAAATGAAATCCTTTACTTTCTCCTTCTCTACAATAGCAATTGCACAGCCCCCGAAGCCTGCTCCTGTCATCCTTGCACCTAGAACACCGGACTGTGCCCAGGCAGCTTCTACAAGCGTATCAAGCTCTTTTCCAGTAACCTCATAATCATCTCTTAATGACACATGAGAGGCATTTAACAAATGGCCAAATTCCCGCAAGTTACCACGTTTTAATGCCATGAAAGCTTTTAACGTTCTCCTATTTTCATAAATCGCATGCCTCGCCCGTTTCCTTATTATTTTATTTTTGATCAAATACTGAAATTCCTCAAATTGTTCCTCCGTTATTTCACCTAATGACTGAATATTTAATGCTTGCTGCAGCTGCAAAAGAGCTTCTTCGCATTCAACCCTTCTTTCATTATACTTAGAATCAGCAAGTTCCCTTCGTTTATTCGTATTCATTATGATGATTTGGTGATGTGCCAACTTTATAGGGGCATACTCATATTGGAGAGTCTTGCAATCTAGTAAAATACCAGTATCCTTTTTCCCCATGCCAATGGCGAATTGATCCATGATTCCGCAATTCACACCAATAAAATCATTCTCGCTTTTTTGTGCAAGCTTAATCAAATCAAGACGAGGAATTTGTAATTGAAAGATATCATCCAGCATAACCCCGGTAAGAAGTTCAATCGATGCCGATGATGATAGGCCTGCCCCATTCGGAATATTTCCGCAAAAAAGGATGTCAAAACCATTTAATATCGGATGGCCTTCTCTTTGGATAAAATGCAACATTCCCTTTGGATAGTTTGCCCAATCATGCTCTTTCCGAAAATCTAACTGATTTATAAAAAATTCAATTATCCCTTTCTCAGAAAAATTCACTGAATACATACGTACCAAAGAATCATTTCGCTTTTTTACTAAACAATAGGTTCCATATGTAATAGAACAGGGAAACACATACCCACCATTGTAATCAGTGTGTTCACCAATTAAATTAATCCTCCCAGGAGAGAAAAAGGTTTTCTCATGAGTGCTTTTAAATATTTCTGTAAAAATAGCAGATAAAACTTTTCCCTTCACTTCCCATCCCTCCAAAACCCCTTTTACTAAATCGTAACTAAAATAGTAAAAATATTCAATATTTTTACTAAATATTTTACTATTGTTTTACTCACAAATTCCACACAATGAAAACATCTTCACCAAATCTTTCTGGTTGGATTTATTACTGTTTTAATCAAACGTTTGATTAAATTTTGTTATGTCAATTGAACACGAAAAACCACGCATTAAGTTGCATGGTTTGTTGTCTGTTCTGACATTACTTTATAAATATTGGCAGTGTCTAGCGCATTGGTCCCTTTCCTTGAAGACTTTCTAGACACAATCACACTTGTTTTCACAAATATTTTTGAAATAACTTTTCTTTGGACATAAATAAATAGGTTGGACTTTGCTTTTTTATATTCCGCATAGAAATGGAGGTTGCTGATAAAAGATAGATGGGAAATTGAGTGAATAGCTTAAATAGTTTATATAGACGACTGTTTGGTGCAGCTTTTTCAAAACCTAAATGGGCAACTCCTTTATTTATCATCGTAATGCCAATTATACCTTTTATTTGCTCTGACTTTGGATGGTTATACACAAAACGGGCTAATGATGGCATGGACTGTTCTACCATCCTGTAAATAACCATGGATCGCTGCAAAGGATTTTTTACCGTAAGAGCCTCTTTTATAATACGGACATTATGTAAATGAATTTTTAATAAGCAGTCATTTTTACCAATCTCCGTTCCATCGGACAAATGAATATTTGCTCCTTTATATTTTGTAATCCTGACCCTGAAGACCGCCTTCTCATTTTGATGCGTAATGATATATTCAAGGCGTCGAAAATAAAGAAAAAAAGTATCAAAAAAATTCCATAATGAAATAATAGATACCCGAAATAACATTTAACTCTAAGCTCCCTCCATAAAGGCTCTTTTCATGAATTAAGTTGCTTATGTAAACTAGAATGTATGATAAGCATCATACTAACCCAAATAAAGAATCATATCATTAGTATTCCATTTTTCCGACAACATTTTCATTATATTTGCGCGTTTCCCGGGGAATATTAGCAAATGATGAATGCAATATCGAATATTCCTATTTTCTAGCGAAAAATTAATATATGTTTATCGACGTTTTACTTCAAGTTCAATGTTTTTATTATCAAAAAACCCCTTTATTTTCTGTTGTTTATTCCATTATTGTTAAAAAGCATTGGAATATTCCCTCCATTTTTGTCTTATTTCTTGTTTCTGTTATTTTGTTGGAATGCAATAGTTGCTTAGACTGGGGTGATATGAATGGAACAAACAGGAGTTCAAGATATTTTTAATAGCAATACAGCAGCATTCCAAACATATTGATGAAAAAATGTCTAAAGTGAAAACCAAATCGAAACTCGAATTGATGAGAAGATCACTTATTTGCAAGAAAATATGAATTCATGTTTTGACCACATAGAAAAAACTAGATGGGATGAAAGTAGAGCTAACCGAAAGCCAAATAAAGAGTCCATTATCATCTAGCAAAAATGTTTAACTTGAAAAATGTTTCGAAAAATATATAAACCATTTTACCCCTACAAGTTTAGTCGACATATTTTACTTCATACAATTTTCAATACTATAAGAAAAAGCCTCCTAAATTTAGGAGGCTTTCTTTCATCTTATTCTACTACTCGTCTTACAACACCGTTAAAAGTAGATTTCCAATATGGATTACTTAACGAATCAATAGAGACACCGTGTGAGCTATTATCATTAAGAAATCTTCCATTACCCAAATAAATTCCAACATGACCATTACGCTTATACGTATCGAAGAATAAAAGATCTCCGCGTTTCATTTCAGATGCATTGACAGCTCTTCCTTGATAAACTAAAGTATTTGTCGATGTTCCTGTAATGCTACCTAAGTTCACGCCACCCATTGCATAGGCCCAACGTACAAAGGAGGAGCAATCAAAGGAACGGTTTTGAATATCTCTGCTGGAACGGCCTCCACCCCAATTATATGGAGAACGACCTACTATAGATGATCCAGCACTAATCGCAGCTTCGATTGAACCGGTACCATGATATACAGGACCGTCTGGAGTATTACCAGAACCGGAAGAACCGCTATTATTCGAGCTGGACGAACCACTATTCCCACCTACTGTTCCTTGGAAAGCTTGTCTTTCTTTTTCTTGAGCAGCCTCTGCTGCCTTTTCCTGCTCTGCAAGCGTTGTCGCTTGGTCCTGTAGGCTTCCAAGTTCATCTTTTGCTGCCTTTTGCTGTTCTTTTAATTTTGCTAGAATACTATTTTTATCATCTATTTGATATTTTAATTGCGCTTTTAAATCTTCAAGCTTTACTAAGTCTTGTTGAACCTGCTCAAGCTTGTTATTTACATCTGCCTCTGACTGCTCTAAAGACTTTTTATCAGCCTCTTGCTCCTGTAATATTTTATGATCGGCATTTACAAATGTAGTTAATGCGACTGCACGATCAATGAAGTCACCTATACTTTGAGAATTTAGAAGCACATCTAAATAGTTTACCGAATCATTATTTTGCTGGATAGAACGAGCACGTTCCTGCAACACTTTATTTCGTTCCGCAATTCTTTGTTTTGTTTGTTTTATTTTAGCTTTCAAATCATTAATTTCTTGCTTCGTATCATTTAATGTTTGAGTGGTTTCTTTAATTCTATTATTTGTATCATCAACTTTAGTAGTGATTTCCTTCATCGTATCTTCCATCTCTTTTGCTTGGGCATCGAGATTGGAGATTTCAGCCATTTTCTTTTGAATATTAGAATCAACATTTCTTTGTTTCTGTTTCAATGATTCCGCAAATACGTGGTTACCGGATAATGGTGCAATCAAGCTTCCTGCACTAATAACAGAAGCTACACTTAATGTTAACAGTTTTCTTTTCACAGATGTTCTCCCCCAGATTATGTAGATAGAGATCTAGTTAGTTATTGATGTTATATTATGAGTGACTCTAGCACTCTTTCATTTATCATTACTGAGTCATTATATCATCAAATTTCGACAATTTGGGCCATTTAGACATTACAGTTATGTTTCATTTTTGTATCCCATATTACAACCTCTTGGTGGAATACTTTTTTCGTAGAATGCATAGACTCTATTAAATTAATCCAACACTATCATTTGGAAAAAGTATAGTTCGCCGGAGGTCTAGAATGAGGAATTTAATGAAGAACCATTTGTATACTATTATTGTTTTTTCGATTGCAGTGCTTTCTGGAATTGTTTATATTAACTCTCTTTGATAGATATAGATTTTTTTCTGGAAAGGCCTTTGGATTCCTTATAAACTTGACTATATTCCAAAGGCACTTCTCCTTTTTGTCTATTAATCAAGCATTTCCCCACGTTCGCTTTGGCCTTGTTTTAATTCTTTGTAAATCCATGAAATACAGAACCTTGTTATCTCGCTTAATGCCAAAGCAAGAAATAATTCTTGCTGCATATGAATTAGATAGATTTATTTTGGAGCCTTCTATCCCTTCAAGAGATATCTTTTTTTTCTTTAAATCAATATACATATAGAAATCTACATATCTTTCTTTTAGTAAAACCTGAATTTTTATGGATGTCCATTCTCGAAGCGGAGTAATAATGAAAACTGATTTAGGAGTGGTGTCTTGCAAAGAGGTACATTGAACAGCATGATTAAATGAAAAAGGCATTTGTATTCTAACCATTTGATTTGCTAGTCTATTCCCATTGCAAACTAAGTAATAGTTTCCTCTAATTAAGTGACCATTCGATAGAATTTCCTGAAATTGAATGCTTAGTTCTTCCATTTCATTCTCCTTTCAAGTCAATCCATTACTATTTAACTATTAAATAGTCAAATATTACTATTAATGGTAAAATATTTTGTAGTAATTTAGTTATGTTATTCTAAATTCGAATTAATATTTAGATTCCTTATTCGAATATACTCCATTAATCTATATAAAAAATCGCTATCTTTATAACTAAAAATGAGCTGGTGAAATTATGTCCTTTCAAAAAAGATTTAGGGAGATTAGAGAAAGTCTAGGCTTGACGCAACAGGAAATGGCTTCCAGGTTACATAAGCAGCAGCCAGATATATCCAAAATTGAAAACGGTGAAAAAGAATTAACTATTTCTGAAATGAATGAATTGCGAAGTACTTTTCATCTTGCAGATGAAGTTCTATTTTACTTAAGCTACGGTATAAAACTTGATGAGCAAAGTTCCTTAATGATGATCAAAGAGAGTTATGAGGATGCTGAAACGAAGCGTTTGCTAGATTATTTATCCGATCATCCAAGCTTCAAAAAACTGTTAACCCGTTTCACTTATCTACCGGACAAAAACCAACAATATATAGAGCAGATCTTAATTACATTAGTTAATATGGAAGAAAAACGCAAATAAGAGCCCCATGTTTGGAATGCGGGACTCTTTTACTTTTGTATAATAATCTTCTACAACTCATATTGTCCTAAAAGCTTCTCTAATTTTAATGCCAGTCCAATACTGCCCTCCACCTTTAGCTTCCCCATCATAAACGCAGCCGTACTGTTGATATTTCCCTGCAAAAATTTTTTGAAATCAGTGATCTTCATTTTCAGAGTACATTGCGGTTCTTCTATTGCTTGAAAAAGAACTTTCGCTGCCCCCTCCGAAAATAATAACTGATATGTACCCCCATCCTCACCGCTTAATTCAAATTGGTAAACAGCATTCATCTCCGCAAACGGGATAGGATCTCCATTTAATACTGTTTCCACATCAACCCATATTTCTCTTAAGCTTTTATCCGTAAGCCGGCTCATATATACTCCCCCTTTTTATTACTATATTATAATGATTTTCGAATAATCAAATAATATTGTATTAACGCTGAAATAAGGGAAGCATATGTATTATAGAATCTAAAGGAATATTTGCTTGGAGGATGTAAATGAAAGAAAAGCTGATAGAAGTAGAAGAAGAATATCATGTGCGAATATTATTTGCCTGTGAAGCTGGAAGCCGGGCATGGGGGCTGAATTCTGAAAGCAGTGATTACGATGTCCGTTTTATCTATGTACATCCCCTTGAATGGTATTTAGATATTGACCAGAAACGCGAAGTGATTCAGCACCCAATAACAAACTCACTTGATTTAGAGGGCTGGGACTTACGCAAAACATTATTTTTGCTAAGAAAATCAAATCCACCTTTATTGGAGTGGCTGCATTCGGATATCATCTACATGAAAAATAATCTGTTCTATGATGAATTGAAAATTCATGCAGATAAAGCTTTTTCTGCCAAATCGTGTATATTTCATTATCTGAACATGGCGAAACGAAATGCTAAAAATATTTTGGAGAAGGATAACATTAAGCTAAAGCAATATTTAAATATTTTACGTCCACTGCTTGCCTGTAAAGCGATGGCGGAAAGGAATTGCTACCCAACGGTTAACTTTCCAAACTTGGTGGCAGAGCTGATAAAGGATAATGACCTCCTAAAGGATATGAACCAATTAATTGATATGAAAAAATCGGGACAAGTGTATATAGGCTCTCAAAATCTTTACCGAATAAATAAATATATTGAAGATGAATTACTTCATTTGGAGAATTACGTTCAAACCATACCAAACAAAAAATGTGACATTACGGCGGATTTGAATGACTTCTTCCGAAAAATAGTTATAGGTACCACTTAAATGGTACCTTTCCTCCTATATGCCTTTGTCGACATGACAGCCATTAAAAAAATCGCAACAGTAGTAAAGGCCATTCCTCCTATCAAACCAAGCGATCTTGGATCCACGAATTGAAGAGCAGAGCCTGATAGAAACATAGATATACCTAATAAGGTGTTACCGATGGTTGCTAATAGCCCAAACATAGTCCCTTGATGCTCCTCTGGAATTTCCTTCATAAGAATTGTATCAAAGCACGCATTCCCAATCCCTGACATAAAGGCAGCACCGCAAAACATCAGAAAAGCAAAGATAACTAAATGTGTTCTGCTTAGCAGCATAAGAAATGTTCCTTCGAGCATCAAACAAATAAGCCCTGTAAGCAAGAAATAGTTCCGTAGCCGGTTAGCTACTAAAAAGCTCAGCATAAGCCCAATCCCCAATGCACCATAGAATAGTCCGACCCCTACATCTCCGAGCTGATACTCCTTCACTGCATATACACTTATTAGAACATTATCAATACCATTCATGGAGGCGATAACGATTTCGCAAAAAAGAAGCAGCTGAATCGGTGCAGACATAAGGACTACTTTTTTAAAGGTGGATAATGGATTACCCTTTTTTTCTTTATCCGTTTTCTTTGTCTCTACCTTGTCCGGAAATACAATGGTTGCAATTATGGCTGCCGCTCCTAAAAAGGATACCGCATTAATCCAGAAGGTTACATTAGCACCAAAAATAGTCGAAACAATTCCTCCTGAAAAGGCACCGCCAATTAAAACAATCCCTACCATTACTTGTTCTAGACTATTCACCTTTACAAGATGATCTTTCTTCACAAGACGAGGTATAGATGACTTCCTTGCAGGCGCATAAATTGCTTCCCCAGCGGCTAATACAAATGAACTAACATATACAATCCAAAGATCCTCTTTACTATCTACCAATAAAAAGGAAAGGGCAAACACAATTCTAATAAGGTCCATGGAAATTAATATTGCTTTTCGTGAAAATCGGTCAGCTAACCAGCCCCCTAACGGTCCAAAAAATAGAAATGGTATCAGCCTAATGGCTAACGTAACACCGACTGCCATCCCCGACCCCGTTAAGTGTAAAAGCATCGCCAACATTGCAACGGAACTAAAGCGATCCCCGATACCATTAATGATTCCGGCCAAGAATAATCTCCGATATTGTTTTTCCTCTTTTATTACAGAAATAACCACAATATTCACCTTCTTTATCAACCATCTAATTTAACAATTATCTAATTAGTTCCCCAAAAAAATTCAGGTGCCTGACACCACCTGATTAATTCAACCACCATAGTTCAACGGGATTGAGCTCATATTGATTGTTTTCTCGGTACATATATTGGCACATAATAAGCTCACGTCTTAAAGTTGCATAGTCTTCATGAAACTGCTTTAAGTACTCGTTAATTTCCTTTTCAGGATAAAGCCTTCCAAACTCTAAGCCTTTCACTAAATGCGCGAGAACAACGAGCTTTTTCTTACGCTGAGCAGGATAGTTTTTCAGTCTTCCATCCCTTGTAAAGAAATTTTGAAGAATCGCTGCACGTTCCTCTTCTGTTACCGACATTTCCATATTAGATATCCCTCCTGTTCCGACTGTTAAAATAGCTTTTGCGCTTGACTCCAATATTTTCGTATTAAGCGAAAAATAGATGGTATTTTTATCACGGCGCTCCTTGATCAAGCCGACCTCACGCAGCTTTGCAATATGATGGGTGATGGTCGGCGGCTTAAGTCCCAGCTTTCCAGCCATTGCTTGACCATGCAATGGCCCTTGCTGAAGCAAAGCAATAATCTTAATCCGGGTTAAATCACCTAATGCCTTATGAAATTCCACTATTTTATTTAATTGCATTTACTTCGACACCTACTTTAGTAATTATCTAATTAGATAATAATCGAATTTGGTTCAAATTACAAGTGTTTAATAACTAGCTTTAGAATAAAATTACGAAATGAAACAAAGAGCATCCTGTAAGTTAAGGCTTGTTTCGTCATAAAACACGATAAAAACCCCTCCATATGGAAGGGTTTTTATCAAAAAGATTAGGATGATTGGGGTAGTCTTTGCTTAGACAAGGATCACATACCTTTGATTCTAAACGCTGACCCGCAGAGCCGACTTTATACAAATCACCTCTGCGGGTCAGCATTTTATTATGCTAGACCCCGCGTTTATTATATTCTTCTAAAGTAATATGCTTTTTATAGATAGCAGTAGCGGTCTTCACTCCAACGTAGCGAAAATGCCACGGTTCAAATTCATATTTCGTGATATTTTCCTTTCCTTTTGGATAACGCAAAATAAATCCATACTCATGGGCATGCTTGGCAAGCCATATGCCTTCTTTTGTCTTAGCAAATTTCTGGGCAGTGTGATATTGGATGCTTTTTGCCGTTATATCCATTGCAAGACCTGTTTGGTGTTCACTTGTACCAGGCAAGGCAACAGCCATCTCTGCTTTTTTGCGTCCGTATTGAACAACCTCCCTTTTAAAAAGGGCAGCCTGAGTTTCATACGAGCGGAAACCGGAGGCTCCATAAAGAATTATCTTATGTGCAGCTGCTGCTTTGAACATTTTCTCCAGTGCTTGTGCAGCGGGTTTTCTTAGCTTTGCCTTATCAACTTGTTGATTCCCAAAGAAGAATTTCACCTTTGCCCTAACCAAATCCTTTGGACGATATCCTTTTGGAAGTGCATTTGTTTTATTCACCATAACAGTAATGGAGGCAGGATTGGCAACCGTATGAATAGCATTAGTTTCAAAGGTTCCCTCATTCGGTTTTTTACTGGAGACCGTAATAATATGTGTAGATTTTATTCCTTCTGCAGCTATCGATTCCGAACCGCAGCCCAATATATATAATATCCCGCAAATCAGGAAGATAAGTACCCTTTTCATGCTTGAACTCCCTTTTTATATTGTTATATTTTTAAGACGCTCCAAACGATAAAAAAGTTACAATAAGTATAAATCATCTTTCGACAACATTCTTCCATTAAACGATCTTTCTTCAGTTTCCTTGCCGAGTTTGGTAAAGAATATATAATCTCTTTAAGTGGCAATCTTCGATATGAGCACTCGTTTATTAACAAGTAAGAAAGCAACTTTATTAAAGGTTCTTTTCTTGAACCTTATTGCTTTTGCAAACGAAAATCCTAGTAACGACCTAACGATTGGTAATGCAAGAATAACCATCTTAAGAAAAGATGCTCCGAGCTGAGAAGATATTAGGATTAATAACAATATATGAAACCATAAATCTGTGTGAAATTAGCCTTATTAAAAAAATAGAAGTCTGCATAGAGAAAAAACAGACTTCTTTCTTATATTTAAATTTCTTGGAATTCAGGAAGCTTTCCAATGTATTGTGATTCCGGCCTAAACAACACATTATGCTCTGCCTGCTCCATAACATGGGCAGTCCATCCTACAACCCTACTAGCCGTAAAGGTTGGTGTAAAAAGTTCATCATCCATGTCGATGGATCTCATTACAGCAGCAGCGAAAAATTCTACATTTGTATATAATCTTCGCCCAGGTTTATATTCCTCCAACAAGCGTATTGCCGTTTCCTCCACATGTAAAGCGAGAGCAAGCCATGGGTCATTCTTTCCAACCTCCAATGCTTTTTCTCTTAAAGCAAGTGCTCTAGGGTCCTTTGTTTTATATACACGGTGACCAAATCCCATTAGTCGTTCGCCTCTATCTAATTTACCTCGCAACCAATTTTCGGCATTTCCCTTACTTCCGATATCATTTAACATTTTAGTAACATCGGAAGGCGCACCGCCATGCAACGGTCCTTTCATTGTACCAATAGCTGAGGTGATCGCGGATACCATATCGGATTCGGTAGAAGCTGTAACTCTTGCCGAAAACGTCGATGCATTCATACCATGCTCCAATGTTAATACCATATATGTTTCAAGAGCCTTTACATGGACAGTGGACGGCTTTTCTCCTGTAAGCATATACAAATAATTTTCAACATGACCGTATGCCATGTTCGGTTTAATTGGTTCCAAACCATTCTTTTTCCGATTCCAATAAGAAATAACGGTAGGCATGATAGCAGTCAGCTTTATTGCCTGATCAATGGTCGGCTTCCAACCATAGCTTTCATCTCCCATTGCTGATACTACTGTCCGTAGAACACCCATTAATTCCATATTGGCAGGCAATTGGTGAAGAATTGCCTCTATATATGGCGGTAGCTCCCTATATTTTTTTAGCTGTTGAGCTAATTGTTCTGCCTCTTCTGGTGAAGGCAACTTCCCATTCCATAGAAGATAGGCAGCTTCCTCAAAAGAGTAGTTGATGGCAATCTCCTTTGCCTCATAGCCTCTATATACTAGATGTCCCTTTTCTCCATTGATATAACTAATTGCTGTCTCAGCAGCAATAACCCCTTTTAAACCGTGTTGAATCATATTTCATTCCTCCTCCTTTTGTATTCAGTATACGTGTTATAATTGATAAAAAAAATTAAATAATTTATATCAATCTAATTAAATATAGTAATCAGGAAAGGGTGGCTAACATGGATTTAAAATGGATACGAACATTCGTTATTGCAGCAAAGCATGAGAATTTCCGAAAAACAGCCGACGAGCTTTTTATTTCACAGCCAACTGTCACCGTTCAAATGAAGCTTTTAGAAGAAGAGATTGGGAGCATATTGTTTCAACGTAATGGCAGAAAGGTGTCGTTAACCGAGGATGGAAGGAGATTTTTGCCGCACGCCCAACAACTGTTAACCATATATGAATCAAGTATGTCCGACTTAAATCGTTTTCGCCAAGGCTATAGTCAAAAGTTAACACTTGCCATTTCTCCGCTCTTTGCAGAATCGATTATGCCATATGTTTTAAAGCGCTATATGACACTCCATCCAGAAATCGAAATTAATGTTCAGGTAGTAGATTCCGAATTTATAGCGGATACTGTTATAAATGGAGAGGTTGATTTAGGACTTTCCAATCAGCATACAAAAAATTCCGATTTGATTTGCCGCCCATTATTAGATGATCCTGTCGTGTTAATTGTCCCACATGATGGGAAGGACAGTGAGTCCGCCCCACCACTAGATGCGGAAGAGCTGCTGCAAAAAAATTATTTAATCACTCATAACCACCCGGAATATTGGGACCAATTGCTACGTTCCGTTCGTGCCGCAGTGCCGTCTGTGCGTACCATGTCCGTTTCGCAGGTAAACGTTACAAAGCGCTTTATTATTGAAGGATTGGGGATTTCCTTTTTGCCGTCCTCCACTGTACGCCGAGAGCTTTTAGAAGGTAGATTACTAGAGGCACCATGCGCATTTATCAATCTTCCTATTTCCAAAACTTATGCAATTTTGAAATATGAGCATCCTAAAGAAACGCAATTCCTCGAATTCTTGAGCCAATTTCGTTTCTAATATCTTAAATTTCGGAACTAATGTTCAAAAAATGCATTTTAAAGTATAATGTATATTAATTAACTCGGGATTAAAAAAGGAAGATATACATGATCAAGGATATCATTGAATTTAAAAGACAGCAGCTGTATGAAACCATTGGAATTGTTGGTCTATCTGCGGAGGAAACTATTTCAGTCAGCCGAGAATTAGAGAGGTTTATGAACTATCATGCTAAAATTAGCGGAAAGTATTCCCGCACGAAAACAAATCAAGCAAAAATTCATGTTAGTGTCCTGCAAAATATCTTAGACGTTATTTCTAAAGAAAAGCTTCATTTGCCTTTTGAAATGGACCACCAATTGTTAGAAAGAACAAAGTGGATGCCATTTGATTTTGCTCATACATTATTACATGCAATGATAGAACAATATGGATCAGAAATAGAAGAATACATTGGGGAATGCGTGCCCATACATGGTGTTTTTCCTAAAGAAATTCAAAGCTTCCATGAATCCCTAAAAGTTTTAGATTATATTTTTCACTTAAATCATAGGAGTCCTGACTATATTGGCGAATATTTGCCTTTTATGGACATAAAGGACGAGACAGTACTATTTTGCTATACACCACATTATTCTTCCACCTTTAACCTAGGCATTATTAAGGGATTATCCAAAAAGTTCAATCACTCCTTAAAAGTAAAAGTGCTTGACCACAGTAATGGTGGACATTTTAAAATTGTAGGTTAAAGCTCAGGTTTTTCTAAGACCTGAGCTTTTATATTTCAACCCAAAAACGTCTAACGATATTCCCGTCCTCTTCTTCAAAACTAGAATCTTCTATCCCGCCGTTGTTTAGAATCGTCTTTGCTGAACCAATATTATTTTCATCACAGGTTATAAGTACTTTTGTTATGCTCAATTCTTTTACTTTTTCCAAGGATAGAGCGAGCAGCTTTGTTGCATATCCTTTTCTTCTTTCGGTAGGACGAATACCGTAGCCGATATGACCACCTATTCGAAACAGCTTTTCCGTTAAGTCATGACGAATATTGACTACACCAATAACTCGATTATTTTTATCCACCAACCAATAAGTTGAATCGGGAACCCAATTAGCCGGAAGATTTTCACCTTTTTCGGCGTCTATTAATGACTGGACCATTGCATTAAAATCACTCGGGTCTTTACTTATCACCCAAGGCACCATATTCTCCCCGCTATCCTTCCATTCTTGGTAGAATGATAGGTACTCGTTCTTTATCTCCGAAGTTGGCTTTATTAGGGTCACTTCATTACTCACTCGGCACACCTCATTTGGGTAAATTTTAACTAGTTTACCATATCGAGATATAAAAGAGTATTAGATTGTTATTTGTTATAAAGAATGTTTCCCCTAATATTATCAGCTAAAAAAAGTGTACCATTTAGCCACTCTTTAAATGAGAATGTAAACAGTTCTCTACCACTTCCGATTCCAATCATGACGCTAAGATCGTGGGGGGAATATAAAACAGTGTGCAGGGTGCCAAAGTATTCTTTGTAGTTATGAAAAAATAAAGGTGAGTCTGGATTATGAAAATGATCAAAAGCCTCTTCCGGTGTCAACTCTTCCTTCATTAAAGTTTGAAGGTAGTTCCTGCGTATTAATGATCCTTGGATGTATTCTTTATTTTTGGTTTGTAGGTTCTCAGATTCAAAATGATTGGTGCATGCAAGAGGGTGAGTTTGAATTATTTCTTGATATTGCGGTGATGCCTCGACAATAACGCTATCTCCATTCTTGTCCATTATCGAATAATTATAGCAATATCCATGAGGGATTTTTTGGATGAGACGGACTGCTTCGGCAGTGGTTGCACATTGGTCTAAAATCATTCTAACAATAGTAGTTGCAAGGAAGCCCTTACTTCGATACTGCTGATTTACAAAATGCAATCCAATCACTAGCCCCTTTTCATTCATCCCATCCAGTCGACCAATAATTTGCTGGCTAAAGCCGACACTGGCAAATCCCTTATTAGGCTGAAAAAACACAAGCCTTGCATCATATAAATCCGGGCTAAAGTCATAGTTGCGCACATAATAGGAATCCTTCACTAAAGCAGAACATCCCATTTCGGGAAAAGGTATGTCGTAACCTCCATAACTCTCTAGTACCGCAGCAAGCGGTAAAACAGCTCCTTCTGCAATGCCTTTAAGCTCCTCCAGCAAGCGAGGTGCAATTTCCGCTAATAGTTTTATGGCATCTTTAGAGGTATCCTTATTTTGTATAATAGGAGATATCGGCTGTTTTAACTGCTTTCCTTGTTCAACCCCAAAATGATAAGGATCTCCTTTATAGTCCAATACCCTAATAATCAATTCCTGTTCATTCATTTTACTCCCCCTATCACATCTGAATAACTGGCATAATTTAATCTAGAAGCGGATGCTTTTGTCGTAACCCTTCCATCCATATTCCCATCATCCGCGTTCAATTTGGTTCTGTTTCCGTTAAATATTGTTGAATCTCCTTGATTTGTATGCTTGATAGTCTTAAGCTGAAAATCCATTTTACCGTTGAATATCGTGCTGGGAATACTATCGATATCTATTTAAGTTGTCTCTTTTTTGTTGAGCAGATTTTTATCTTCATAGTATCTAAGTACACTTTTAGCAATTCCTGTCCTTTTAGTGAAAACCATCTATTGTCATCCTCTTCTCTATCCATCACACCCCTTTTACAATGCCTTACACCTTCCAGTTACCTGAAGATCAAGAGGATATTTTTCATTTAGAACTAATCCCAATCATTAAACGGGAGCTGATACACTCTGCCTTTTGTTGTGCCTGAATGTGGGAGGTTCATTTCCTTTAGCAATTTCTGAACGATGGAATCGGAATCAATTTTCAAAAATCCCCGTGCTTCCTTATTTGTAATTACAGATTTGAACAAAAGACTGTAATCTTCTAAAGTATCCTTTTGTGCATTTTTATTGGAGAAATTACATTTTGAACATATCCACTTCCCCTTAATTCTATGCATTGGTAAGTAGAAGCATTCAGGACAGTGGACTCCTGATAATACTTCTGACTGTGTAATATTATATTTTTGAAGAACTTCGGGATGTTTAGGGATATGATTTCTTAATAACAGTTTGGATAGTTTACGGATTTCTCTTTTCGTTAATTTTTCTTCTTTATACTTTTGACTTAGAATATTCATTTTGGATATGAAATTAGTACTGCGTAGAACTGTTTGTTTGTAGGATGAACTATTGGGTGTGAATTGAATAAGAGAGGAAGGGTTTGTCATAACAACTAACGTTTCGATAGGAAAGGGTGGAAACCTTTTATCTTTAAGCCACATTATTAATTGAAGCTTTTGATGATTTGCCTGTAATACTGGATCCGGGAATACTTCAACATCATTGTTGTACTCTCTAATAAGCTGATTTGCGTCTCTATCAAAAGTGACTTTTCCGGAAATATGCTTTACTTCAAGTATGAGAGAAAATGTTGGGGATAGAATGAAAATGTCCATTTGAAAATGATGTAGATTACCTTGTAGCCTAATATGATGAAAAATGAGGTAAATATCTTCAGGAAGAAATGATACATAATACTCCATCGACTGTTCGCCTTTAAATCCTGCCAGTTTTTTTGCCAAATCCTTCTCAATTTGTAGTCGTTTTGACTGTTTTTCCGGCAATCTTCTTAGCAATGCCTGCAAAGCTAGTATTTCCGCTTCTACTTTTTTCGCTTTTACAATCAAAATATCACTCCCTTAGAACTTTGAATGTAATTTTCTATATGAATGCGGGAAATTCCTCCTACAGAATAAATAATTCCGCCAAACTTTGACATAATCCCGCGGGTTTAGACGATAATCCCGCCAAAATGTGGCTAAATCCCGCCAATATCAGATATAATTCCGCGAAACAAACATTTCACTTCATATTTATTTCAAATAGTCTGAGTTCATATATATTATCCTTTTTACAAGGAAAATAAGACCTTACCATCGAATACAACTAGTACGAAAACTGGAGGAACAGAAAATGATTGAAGCAATTATTCATGGAATTCTCTTGGCATTTGGACTCATATTGCCTTTAGGGGTACAAAATGTGTTTGTTTTTAATCAAGGAGCTAGTCAGCCAACACTTTTAAGAGCAGTACCGGTTATTGTTACTGCAGCTATTTGTGATACGCTTTTAATTAGTGCAGCAGTACTTGGTATTTCCGTAATCGTACTAACCTTTGGATGGCTAAAACTATTTATCTTTGGCATTGGATTTTTATTTCTTTTGTATATGGGTTGGGTAATCTGGAAAAGTGAAGTTACCTCCGGTCAAAATAAAATAGAACGTTTTTCAGCAAAAAGGCAAATAGCATACGCTGCTTCCGTTTCGTTGCTGAACCCCCATGCAATACTCGATACCATAGGTGTAATCGGGACAAATTCCCTGAACTATCACGGCCTGGATAAATGGGCATTTTCAGTGGCAACCATCTTTGTCTCTTGGATTTGGTTTACCGGTCTTGCAATTGCCGGCAGGCTTTTGCGAAAAATGGATGAAACAGGAAAAACACTTACCATCTTAAATAGAATATCCGCTCTCATTATTTGGGGTGTTGCTATTTATATGGGGATCCAGTTAATAAAGGATGTGGGTTAATTGATTCAATTATTAAATATTACGGATAGGGAAATTGCAGAACAAGTTCTGCGGATACAGCTTCCTGCTTATGAAGTAGAAGCAAAACTGATGAATTTTTACGATATTCCTCCCCTGCATGATACAGTGGACTCCATAATGGAAAGCCAGGAAGTTTTCTACGGTGCCTTTCTAGATGGAAAGCTTGCGGGAGCTACTTCTGTGGAAAAAGAGAATCAAAGTCTGCAGATTTGTAGACTTGTGGTTCACCCAGACTTTTTCAGAAAAGGGATTGGCAAACAGCTGGTACAGCATATTTTTGAGGTATATCATTTTGTAGAAAAATTCGAGGTTTCGACGGGGGAAAATAATTCTCCTGCCAAAAATCTTTATAAAAAATTGGGATTCGAAGAAATAAATAGGATTGAGATTGCACCAAATATTTATATCACTTGTTTTGAAAAAAAGAATCCTCTAAGTAGTAATAACTGAAAAAAGCTAGTCTTCCATCCGAAGACTAGCTTTTTTATTTACGGTGTTGTATTGTTTGCTGTATCGCTTTTTCCATTTAGGAAATCATTAATTGCCTGCTGGTTTTTCTCTTTATCAATTTGGAGAACTGCGCCATCATAGGAAATATAAGCATTTTGGTAAGCTCCTTGAACAGGTACTGTTAAGGAGTCAATATTTTTCGGACGCTTCAATAAAAATTCACTTGCTAACGCTATAGCATCACTTGTATTCATATTCGTTTGAATATATGGTTCAATCGTACCTAACAGCTTAGGTGCCTTAGCAAACCCATTTACACTGAGCACTTCGTCTTTTAGGGCTTTGATAACCTCTTGCTGACGTTCCACACGTCCAAAATCACCTTTGGCATCATGTCGGAAACGCGCATAGCCTAATAATTCCTTCCCATGCAGCTTTTGTAGACCCGGATGTAAGGTAACACCGATGTTTTTCGACATTTCTTGTTTTACATTAATCTCTACTCCATCCGGTGCCACTGTATCTACAATTTTTTCAAAGCCTTTAAAGTTAACCATCACATAATATTGAATATCCAGATCAAAATTTTGCTTAATGGTCTTCCTCAAGAGCTCTGGCCCACCTAAAAAGTAAGCTGTATTAAGCTTGTAATTCTTATAGCCTGGAATCTCCACAAACATATCGCGCATTAAGGAGATTAATTTAAAGGTTTTATTTTTTGGATCATATTGTGCGACCATCATGGAATCTGTACGAGACTTTTCATTTTTGCGTTGGTCAATTCCAAGTAACAAAAAGTTTACCTTTCCATTAGCATCCTTTTTGCCATGAAATTCAATTTTCTCTTTTTTGATTCCATCATTTTCTGCTTGTTTAACGCCTGAATAGTATTGAAGAACGGCATATGCCGCAATTGCTATAATAAAAAGAAGAACAAACAAGAAGATAATCCTTCTTCTTCTCTTCTTCCTTCTTGTCTTCTTATCAAATCTAGTAGCCATAGTATCCCTCAACTTTATATAAAGAAATTTATCTACCCAAACAAATTTTTGTTGACTTTAATATTATCAACGAAAAATCGAAATTTGTCACCCATCAATTTTTTGACAATTTGATTTCAAAAAAAAGTCAGGCGGTAAAACCACCTGACTTTTCCTTCTTAATTTTGTTTATAATCATCCAAATAAGAAACAGGTTTTATAACTGGAACTGCTGCTCCATTAAAATGTTTTTTGATAAAGTCTGTTACTTCTTTTGTATGATAAATATCAACAATTTGGTTTAGAACCTTGTCATCTTTACGCTTTGTTTGAGCAGCGATAATGTTCACATACGCCTTATTACTCGCGTCCTCACCGAAAATAGGATCCTTCGAAGGATTTAAGCCTGCGTTAATTGCCATGTCACAGTTAATAATAGCAGCAGTTGCATCATCAAGACCGCGTGGAGTTTGTGCCGCATCCACTGGAGTAATTTTAAGGTTCTTTGGATTTGTTGCTATATTTTCAAGTCCACCAGCACCGGAGAATCCTGATTTTAGTGTAATTAATCCTGCTTTTTGCATTAATAATAGTGCTCTTCCTAAATTCGTAGGATCCTTCGGAATTACAACCTGGTCACCATTTTTAATTTCATCGATGCTCTTGATTTTCTTAGAATACATACCCATTGGCCAAATGGAAGTTGTTCCAATTGCAGCTAGATCAAGGTTATGGCTTTTTTTGAAGCTATCAAAATAAACAACTGTTTGGAATGCATTAATATCAATTTCGCCGCTATCTACAGCAAGATTTGGTTGTACATAATCATCAAATTTAACAATTTGAACAGTAATGCCTTTTTTCTTGGCAAGCTTTTTAACAAGATTCCATGTTGGAACCTCTGATGTTGTTGTTCCTACCTTAACCACTTTACTTCCTGATTTGTCTGAACTGTTTGAGCTGCATCCAGCAAGCACCAGAAGCAAGCCAAACACAATAATAAGTAGTTTTTTCATAATTTTATATTCCTCCACATTTAATGTATTTATTTTGAAAAGGCTTACCTTCCCGCAAACATAGGTGATATTTATTTTCTTCTTAATCTCCTTGCAAGAACATTTCCAAGCGATTGTATGAGCTGAACCATTATTATCAGCGTTACCACCGTAATGATCATTACTTCTGTCTTAAACTGGTTATATCCATAGGTAATGGCTAAATCGCCAATTCCGCCGCCGCCTACAGCTCCAGCCATCGCGGAAGCACCTATTAATCCAATAGTTGCAATAGTTAAGGCCAATACAAGTGAGCTTCGCGCTTCTGGAAGAAGAAACTTCCAAATAATTTGCCAAGGAGATGCTCCCATTGCCTGTGCTAACTCAATGGTGCCCTGGTCCACTTCAAGCAATGAATTTTCTACTAATCTTCCAATATAAAAAGCCGTGTATAGCACAAGCGGAACAATCGCCGCTGTCGTTCCAATTGCAGTACCAACTACCAATCTTGTAAATGGAATAATTGCAACTACCAAAATAATAAATGGAACCGATCGAAAGATATTGATAATAACATTTAGAATATTGAATAAAACCTTGTTCGGAAGTATCCCTTTTTCCCTTGTTACAACTAAAATAACTCCTAATGGCAAACCAATAATAATTGAAATAATTAGCCCTACGATTACCATGTAAAGTGTTTGATTAATAGCAGTTAAAAATTCAGGCCAGAACCAACTCCAATCAAATGGCATCTTCAGATACCTCCTTTATTAAGACATCGTTTTCCTTGATATATTGGAATGCTCGATGAATTTCTTCTTTTTCCCCTTTAAATTCGACAAGCAGATTTCCAATAGGAATACCTTGAAGCTCCGTTACCATACCATGCAGAACATTCAAATCAATAGAAAATTTCTTAGCTGTATTGGATAGTAGCGGTGAACTTGTCGAAGCACCTTTGAAAATAATTCGGTAAATTCCTTGATGATCGGATTTCCCGCTTTCCTGAATAAGCTGCTGAATCGATTTTGGTATTGAGTCATTTAATACTGTTCTGACAAAGCTTTTCGCAATTTGTGTCTTTGGCTCGGTAAAAACATCTATGACCGGTCCTTGTTCGACAATAATTCCATTTTCAATGACGGCGACCTTATCACAAATATCTTGAATGACATTCATTTCATGCGTGATCATTAAAATGGTAATCCCAAGTTCATCACGAACCTTGCGCAATAACTCGAGTACTGCCACCGTCGTATTTGGGTCTAGGGCTGATGTAGCTTCATCACAAAGGAGAATATCCGGATCGGTTGCCAAGGCTCGAGCGATACCAACCCGTTGCTTTTGACCGCCGGAAAGCTGTTCCGGATATTGATTCATCTTATCCTCCAAACCCACGAAGGATAATAATTTGGTTACTTTCTCTTTGATGATGTGCTTCGGAACCCCATCTAAAAGAAGCGGCATCGCAACATTTCCGAAAATGGTTTTGGAATGCAGAAGGTTATATTGCTGAAAAATCATACCGATTTTTTTTCTTTGCTTTCGCAATTCCTTTGCATTAAGAGAAAGAAGATCAACCCCATTAATTAATACCCTTCCGGAGGTTGGTCGTTCCAACAAATTTACACAGCGAATGAGCGTACTTTTTCCGGCTCCACTAAAGCCAATAACCCCAAATATCTCCCCTTTTTCCACTTGAAGATTAATGCCTTTTAAGGCCTCCACCTTTTTTTCCTTTCCATCACCATATAATTTATGGACATCTTCTAAAACGAGCATATATTAATCTCCTTTCCTTAAACGGAGCAAATTTCAAACCGTTCTAATTACAAGTAAACACATAAAATAACTCGGATATATGAATATCTCCAACTGATAGCAGATATTTTATAGAAAAACGAAAAACCCTTCCGCTTATCCATGACAAGATAAGAAGAAGGGTTTATATATATAAGCCGCTCTACTTCTTATCTTTCAAATCGCTCTCACGATTCGCAGGAATTAGCACGGTTTTTGCGAAAAAAGCAAACCCGTTGCCGAGGTTTCTTAGGGCCAGTCCCTCCACCTCTCTGGATAAGTAATAGCATTTTTTATTTAGTTTTTAACTTGCAAGACTAATAATATTTCTATTTTTACTTTTAGTCAAGATTTTTTTGTAAATATTTTTATTAGCATAGACAGTAAATTTTGGATATTGAAAAAGCATACCGAAATTTTATAAATCTTTTTATTATTAAATTATTATTCCATTAGTTGCTCGCATATTCCTTCTGAAACCCATAATTCAGCATAGCGGTTGAATCTCTATATACACCTTCCTTACTTGAATGCAGCACAACTGAAATGAGGTTTTTCCCGCCCCTATTCGCAGATGATACTAAACAATGTCCTGCCTGATCGGTAAAGCCGGTCTTAATTCCATCTGCACCTTGAAAAAAGTTTGCGCTGCTTCGATTTACAAGCTCATTCCTATTATAAAAGGTGAACGTCGGATCCTTATAGGCTTCCTCACTTACAATTTCTCGAAACACAGGGTTTCCCCTTGCCGCTCTTGCAATAATAGCCAAGTCCTTTGCTGTCGTATAATGATTAGGATCATGAAGTCCATGTGGATTTACAAAATGAGAATGGGTCGCTCCTATTTCCTTTGCCTTCTTGTTCATTAGCTTCGCAAAGTATTGAATCCCCTCCTGAGCGCTCATATTCGTTTTCCCGCTATCTCTTTTCGCAATATAGACTGCAATTGTTCTCGCAGCATCATTCCCTGACGGTAGCAGCATAGCAGTTAGGAGAACTTTTAGCGGTAATACATCTCCTTGTTTAAGACCCGCGGAGCTTTCATCAATATCTCTCATTGTAATTTCATTCCCAACACGTACCTGATCATTCAGATTTCCCTTTTCTAATGCTACTAAGGCTGTCAGTACTTTGGTTGTACTCGCCGGATATAAACGTTCATTTGCATTTTTAGCATATATAATCTTTCCGCTCTCCTCATCCATTAACACTCCAGCTTCCCCTTGTATGGATAGATTATTCGGATTTGCATGGATAAAATTAATTTCTGCTACACGATTTCTTACCGCCTCTGAATGCTGGTATAAAAATGCAAATCCTATGATTGCCATAAGAATAATGATTTTTTTCATAGCCTTTCACTCCCTAGAAACGTTTTCCATGATAGCAATTACTTTACAGGAAAAAATTAAAAACTGATGAAAGGATTTCTAAAGAAATTCTAAAGAAATGCGTAAGCGCCTTGTACATCGGCGTAAGTATTTGGGAGTCTTCGATTGAGATAAAGGAAACACGATGAGGAACGAGTCGATGTCCGCTTATCGTAGGGAGAAGACGTAGAAATCCTATAGCCGGTAGACGCTATTGAAATTGAAGGGCCAATTTCACTTATAGCTGGACAAAGGTTATACGGCAAAGAATCTATGCTTTTCTAAACTTTTAAATAATAGAAAGAGATTACCTACTTTTCGGCAATCTCCTTGATTGGTAGCATGATCTTGAATTTAGTTTCGCGCTTGTTGCTTTCTGCCTCAATCGTACCATCATGAAGCTCCACTATGCTCTTCGTAATTGCTAAGCCGAGCCCTGATCCGCCAGTATCAATGGAACGGGATTTCTCCACCCGGTAGAACCGCTCAAATATAAATGGCAAATCTTCCTCAGGTATTGGTTCACCGTAATTCACCACTTCCACGATAGCTACATTATCCTCTTTTCCAACCCTTAAATCGATTCGTTTTCCATCTTTTCCATACTTCAATCCATTCGATATGAGATTTTCAAACACTCTTACCAATTTATCTCCATCTGCCTCAATAATCATACATTCGAATTCGCTTTTTAATTGAATTTCCATCTGCATTTCCTCCAGCTGCGGCAAAAATTGCGCGGATAGCTGGGATAAAAGTTGAACTAAATCAATAGTGGAGTAATCAAGCTGGATCGCTCCAAAATTCACTCGGGTATACTCGAATAAATCACTTACCATTCGCTCCATGCTTCGTGCCTTTTCAAATGCAATGGAAACATAATAGCGAAGTTCCACCTCATCATTATAACGATCCTCCTCAATTAGTCGTAAATAACCGATGATAGAAGTTAAAGGGGTACGCAAATCATGAGATACGTTGGTGATTAATTCATTCTTTGCCTGCACTGCATTCCGCTCTTCCTTTAACGATTGCTGCAGCTGCGATGAAATATTATTCAAATTTTGCGCGATATCCCCAAGCTCATTCTTGGCATACACCGGTACATGAAATTGTAAGTCACCCTGGGAAATTTTTGATGTACTGTTTAAAATTTGATCAAAATCCTTTGCCCATTTTCTGCTTAAGACAATGATAAAGACAAAAAATAGAATGGCACAAACGATGTATAGAATTGTATAAAGGCCGAGGTAATCATTTAAATAATAAAGCTTTAATAAAAATGAGTAAGAGAGAAAGTGAGTAGCTCTTAAGATGTAGGCAAGAAATAAGAGACCGAATGTAACGGCTGCTGATAAAAGAATACTCGTTATGATCAGGATTAATATTTTCGACTGAATTTTGGTTAATAGCCTATTCATCTATTTTATATCCTACTCCCCAAACGGTTTTTATCAGTTTATATCCCATTTCTTTTTCTATTTTTTCACGCAAATTGCTTATATGAACCATAACGGTATTATTGGACGCGAAGTATTTCTCCTCCCAAACCCTTTCAAAAATTTCCTCTGTACTGAAAACTCTGCCCCGATTACTTGCAAGTAAATAAAGAATTTCAAACTCTTTTGAAGTCAGTATAATTGGTACATCTTGATTCAAAACCGTATGGGAAGCTCTATTAATGACCAAAGAATTGATGGTTAAAAACTCACTTTCATCCTCTTGATCTACTTGCTTAAATTGATAGGAACGGCGCAGCAGCGATTTAACTCTTGCCATTAGCTCCAATGGGTTAAATGGTTTAATCATATAATCATCGGCACCCGTCATTAATCCCAATACCTTGTCCATATCCTCCGCTTTCGCGCTTAACATGAGGATAGGAACCGTGTGCTGTTCTCTTAATCTGCGGCATACCTCCATCCCATCCATTTTTGGCATCATTACATCCAAAATAATAAGATCTACTTTCTTTTGTTGAAATATATCTAACGCTTCCTGTCCATCATGCGCCTTCAAAACAGTAAAGCCTTCGTTTTGCAAATAAATAGAAATAAGATTCACGATATCCTTCTCGTCATCCACTACTAAAATGTTTTTCAAGTTCTTCACCAACTTTTATACTAGATAATATTTAGACTATCATTTTCAGCCAATTTTCTCCATAAACTTTTTTGAAAAGTTTGCTTTTCGTATATTGTTATAAATCCTAATATATTCTTAGTACCTTTTCTTAAAATAGTTATTCAAAACTGGGTCGTTACTAAGATTTCCGTCTGAAATAGAAATAATTTAAGAAAAGATTCTTTAAAAATAGCGAATCAAAATTCTTACCTTTACGTCTAATGTACAGATTAATTGAGGAGGAATAAATCCATGGAAAGCTCAGACCATCTGGTGGATGATTTATTTCATAATTATAGCGATTTAATATACCGATTTATTTTGTTAATGGTGAACAGCCGAGAAGAAGCAGAGGATCTCACACAAGAGGTATTTATTAAGGCATTTAAAGGTATCCGCCATTTTAAAGGGGAATCCTCTTATAAAACATGGCTTTACACAATTGCTAGAAACCTTATATATGATCATCTTAGAAAAAAACGAACGGTTAACTTCATCGGAAATATGCTCCATTCAACAGACCGAAAAAATCCGATTCCAGAAGAAATTCTTGAAATGAAAGAGAAGACACAATATCTTTACCAAGCCCTTTTTTCACTGAAAACTCCTTATCGGGAAATTATTATTTTACGAAAAATAAAAGGATATCCAATTCATGAAACAGCAGAAATATTAGGTTGGACAGATGCAAAAGTAAAAACCACCCTTTATCGGGCTTTGCAAGCGTTAAAGAAGGAATTAACGAAGAAAGGATGGGAGGATGATGCAAATGAAGACTGGATTGGATAAAGGATTTCACGATCTGAATAACATTTACTTAAATTATAAACAAAAGGATGCCATATGGAGAAATATCCAACGGAAATCCAAAAGCTCGTTTATGTTCCTTTCACTAAAATATGCTGCTATTTCTGTCGTAACAGTAACGGTCTTGGTGGTCCTTACCTATAATTTAATTGATTTTGGAGGAAAAAAGCAGCCTGGTAATACTGCTTCTCCTGAACCAACTGAGAAGGTAATTCCCTCTAAGCCAGCGGGAAATCCTGAAGTTAGAGATAATAGCCAAGGCTGGCAGCTTGATTCAAGATTAAGGTTCGATGTTGCAGCTATCAAGAAATTGGATCCTAATTTTAAGGAAATCAGTCAACTAGAAGTGACTCGTCTCCAAAGCTTTGGTACGGATACAGATCCTTCAGATCCAGAGTTGAATCTTCATGAATCCAAAAAATACACATTACAGACGGTGTTAAATCAACAAATATTACAATGGAGGAGCGGCCAAAAAATCCTACTTGCAACAGGATTATACGCTGTTAAGGGGAGTTCTGATGAAATCGATGGTGCCAATGTATTAGGCTATGAAAAAACCGATGGGAAGTTTTATGATTTAAATGGAAAGCTAATGAATTTAACGATATCTTCACGGGTGAAAATCGTTGATGGAGAGTTAGAGATAAAATAGTATTTTTGCCGACCTATCTATCTTGTTTTTTGGGAAAGAGGCAGTACCCATAGCATACTAGTAAGATTATCAACTTTCCGCAAAATCAGTTGGCCATTCCTTCTGTTCGAGGACACGGTGTTCCGCTATTTGCCAAAATACATTGATTTCCTCGTGTATTACGTGAATAGCGGAATAAACCAAGTCCACTTTCCTATTCTTTTGAGTCATTTTGCTAATATAACAGATTGTATATTTGCTCATCTATAATATTTAATATTTTGAGGCAGCCCTCATTAATGCAGGAAATAGTAAGGTGAATAATATGACACCTACAGGTATGCTAATCCCAATATCCTGCAAGCTAATCAAATTCTTTTGTAATAAAACATAATAAAACCAAAGACCATAAGGAATTAATAGAAAGATAGATGTTAATACACCAGGAGTATATCTTTTTAGTAAAATAGCTTGTCCAATATGTGTAAAGGAGTGAAGAAATAAAACTGCGAACAAGCCTAAATATAGCCATTTGGAAATACCAAAAAACCCATTCAAATAAACAATAACAGTCGCAAATGAAATGATAACAAATTCAACATAAACAACTATTGAAAATTGATAGGTTTTCATTGCGAAATTTTTCTCAAAAAAGCTCTTTGCTCTTTGAGGTAATTTTTGAACGAGATTTTGTTTGTTTTTAGTAATCCACTTCTCCACGACAATAATTTCTTCAAAATCATGAATAGCAAATATAATTGGAAACAGCCAAACAAGTAAAATAGTTACTTTATCGATATGAATCCCCTCAATCCCCTTAAAGTCCAATCGTTTCCAATAGTCTTTGAATAGCAGCAGTACTGAATTCCCAATTGATGCGCTTGTTTACTTCTTCCTCAGTACACCATATGTATTTCTCATGTTCATTAGAAAGCTTAATACAGACTTTTTCTTTTACCTCTACCCCAAAGCAATGATCCGTCATCCGCATCATTGGTTGATTCTTGATTGTTTCAAAATGAAATGCATATTTTTAATCTAGTATTTGCTTAATAACAGTTATACCCGTATCCTCATATACCTCTCGTTTCACCGCATCCATTAGCTCTTCCCCAGTTTCTACCAGAATCCCCCTTTATTCTTTTTAATAATAAGATTTGCAGGGGTGGTTCCTGGACAAAAAGAATGAAGTGAACATTTTTCTACCATCATTTAATCAATCCTGTCTCCATACAAATCTCCCTTACCTTTTTAGCAACCATCTCGAGATCATCCGATACCTGCGGAATAACATATCCTACAAACAGCGGAGATACGACATACCTGGGAACAATTTTACAAGAAATAGTATTCTCCATATGATAGAAGAATAGATTATAGCTTTCACAACGGTACGGGGCATGATGCAATAAATATTGAATAGCCGCCTGGATAAAATCAGCCATTCGATTGATTTGCTTCCAATCATACAAATTGATATTCATTTCGCGGAAACCCATAATCGGTTTAGTAGAAATGTTAAAATCTATGGATGAATCTGTATAAATCGTAACTCCTTTAAAGTTCTCCTGCTTTATATTTTTCTTATAATCTACATCTCGTAACCCAACAATTTGCATATGCGGATGCCGAATAGTGCCACCGGAAAATGGTCCGTGATTTTTATAGAAAATAACCGAAGTGAACTTACCGCTGCTCTCGAATTCCAACCAATGCCGTACCGCAAACCTTAACAATGTATGTAAATGTTCACTAGAGTATTCGGAAAGTTCCCCATGACACTCATCTGTTTCGATTAACACAGTTTGCAGCGTATTTTGTAGTGTAGGGAATTTATTTTTCAAAAGGATAATGGAACCTTCCCGGTCTATTATGTTCTCTAATTGGTCCACATTACAGAACGGACAAGAAACCGATTTATTCGTAACGGTTATCGGCTTTTGCTTCCCAATTTGCGATGTAAAATATAATTGCGTATCTAATTCCATTGTGTCACCTCTTTACACATAAGGGAAACAGTTTTCATTACTGACCCTATTTCCCAATGAATCCTTTTTTTCAGACGCATGAAAACCTTTTTGAAAAGATTCTTCAAAACCAATACTGTTAAGATTTATTCCCAGTCCGAAAACACCATTAATATAAATCAAACATATTTACTTCGTACCCAAGTTCTTTTAAATAGTTAAAAAACTGGGCGCGATGGTGGAAGATATGCGTTGTGCTTTCCGCTAGCCATTTTGCTTGGCTGTGTCCTTGCATATTCTCACCGAAGTAAAAAGGTTTTGATACTTTATCAAAAAAGTCATTCTCAGAAAGGGAATCGTAATAGACTTTAAAATCCTTATAACCATTTTTCAGAACTTCCGTTAATCCATTTGCATTTCCAGATTGAAGCTTATTCTCCAAATCACGTATTTCCTGTTCCTTCTTCTCTTGTCCGATTGCCAAATCTACCGTTGGAATTTGTACAAGATGGTTAGCTAGTTCAAGCAAGGTCCTCATGTTTTTTTGTGGGCGATAATCCCAATCCTTTTCTTGCACCTTCGTTAGCAGATTGCTGATCGTACGAACCGCTACATCCCATTCTGAAAACAGAACTTCCTTCATTTTCGTTGTACTCATTAACAAAACCTCCTTTTCTATACAATTTCGTGAAACACTTGTAAATTCCTCTACAAGAAAAACAAAAAAACCCAACCATTTGGCTGAGCTTTATGAACTATACCGATTTATTTCTTTTTCTAAAAATCGTAAAAACAACATAGAGAATAATTATTATTACGGCAATAATCATAGCTGGCTGCACGTATGGCCTCGCTATTTCATTCACATTCTCCCAGTTGGAAGCTAATTTATCCCCTAAATAAATAAAGAATATCGACCATGGAATTGCGGCTAGACCCGTATATAATGTGAATTTACCAAAAGACATTTTTGTAATACCAGCCGGAATGGAAATGGCATGTCTGACGACGGGTACAAAACGTGCGGTGAACACAACACCAGATCCGTACCTTTCAAACCATTTCTCCGCTAAAAGAATATGTTTCTCATGAATAAAAATATATTTTCCAAAGCGTTTCAGAAACGGTCTTCCACCGTATGCACCAATCCAATAAATGATGATTTGTGCAATCGTTCCGCCAATCGTACCGGCAATGATTGCTCCGATAAAGCTGACTTCCCCTTTCGAAACAAGATAACCGGCAAACGCAAGGACAATTTCACTTGGAATAATTTCAATAACCAGACCTAATACAATGCCTAAATAACCAAGGCCCGCAAAGGTTTGTAATAACGAGTGTATGATATCTCCCATTTTGTTCCTCCATTAAATAATGCATTCCTTTAAATAGACTGCCTGTTGTATCTTAAAGTTCAGTGTTTTATTCTTAAAGTTCTAGTCCAATCCATTTTCAACCAGACTCCTGTTACAAACATCCAATATAGTATAACGTACTCGCATGGAGGATTAAAGCTTTCAAGCTACTTCATTCCTTTTCTCTTACTATTTTAGCAATATTAAAGGGCTCAAAACTATTGAGCCCTCTTCTTATTTTCCCTTTAATTGCTTTAAATGATGAGCATCATGCTCCACTTCTCCATCCATATATTCCTTAAGGGAAATTATTCTGTTTTTAATCGTAAACGTCTTGGATAAATCTTCATTCTGAAGTGCATTTATCTGCAACTGTCGATATTTTATAGCTTCATCTATTATTTGCTGAAGTGAAACACCTGAATGTGCATAATTTTCTGCTTGTTTATTTCTTTCTTCTACTTGCTCTGCGGTTATTCCTACCAAGGTTTCACCATTTAACATATGTGGTAATCGTTCCTCATAAAAGAAGCGATCCCAAAACATCATATGAGAAATAATGGCTGCTTTCGACCATTTCCCTTCCTTATATGGGTGAAAAAAACTTTCATGTTCCTTTTCATTAATACTGTTAAGGTAGTCAATCCAATCTTTTAAAGTTCCCATTCTCCACACCCCGCATTATTTAATTCCTTACTATTTCGTCAGCGTATGGAATTATTCCTCTATGAAAATACTATAATGGTAAATCTCTTTTTCTAAAAATCAATATCGCTAAAGCATACAGGACAAGACCCGCAAAACCAAGACCAAGAGAAACCGGTAATATGTCTATTGTTCCCTTTGCAATATCTGACGGGTTAAAGGTTGAAAAAACAGTACAATATTTAAGCCATTCAAGATCGGTACTCATTTTCGCTACTAGATTGATAGCGAAGAAGACAATTGTAAGACCGCCTGACAATGATAATGCACGCTTCTCATCATTCAACACACACGAAAAGAAAAAGGAGTACCCGCTGATAACAAAGAAAAGCAGAAAACCTACCACATTCATTTGAATAAAATTGGATACTTGCAAATCATTGTTATCCATTATCATATTGGATCCTATTAGCACGGTTGCAATGGTTACTAATGTGATCAGCAAGAGGCCAAGGATTAGTACAGCAGCTTGGCTGACAGCAATTTTTGTCCTGGAAACAGATGTTGAAAGCAAATAAGCCATCGAACCCCGATCCACCAACCGAACGATAAGCTGTGTAGAAAGAATTACACTATAAATAATTAAAATTAGAAGGAACAGCAGGCCATAAAATTCGCCTGCCAAAAATCCACCAAGATTCTTCGGCATACCGCCGTCAAACCCAAAAGCACTTAAATATTTTTGCGGCATTTGCTTGATGACTGTATCGAGAGCGTTTGATTTTGCAAAGGATGGATAAATCCACATAATAAGCAGCACATAAAATGCTGATCCAAATGCATAGCTAAACATTGTTTTCCCCTTCGTCTTCAAAGTCGATATAAAAAGTGATGTGTTCATTGTACCCTCTCCTCCCTGTCATAGAAATGCATAAAAATCTCTTCTAATGATTGGGCATGAATATCTAAATTATTTATATCGCATTCTGCTAATGCTTTAACAAAGTGATTATAATCACCTTGGACTGCCACTTTTATTCTGAATCCATTTTCTGAAAGGATAATAAGCCCGGATTTCTTCAATTTTTCAACATCATCCTGCTTCTGTACAGTGATATCGAAGACCTTTCGCTGCATCGATTGAAGCTGCTGAATATTTTCTATCGCTACCAATCTTCCATCTTTAATAATTCCAACACGGTCACAGGTACGATCAATTTCCAGAAAAATGTGGGATGACATTAGGATAGTTTTACCTTTGGTCTTTTCTTCTAGAATCAAATCAATAAATAAACTTTGCATTAAAGGATCCAATCCAGATGTCGGCTCATCAAGAATTAAAATTTGCGGGTCATGCATAAATGCTGCAACAATCCCTACCTTTTGCTTCATCCCCTTTGACATTTTACGAATAGGTGTTTTGACATCAAATTGGAATCGCTCAATTAATTCATTCCTTTTCCGATAATCCTTTACCCCTCTCATCCCGCCTAGCAGATCAAGAAATTGCATTCCATTGATGTCATCCAAAAAGGCAATTTCCCCGGGTAAATAACCTACCAGCTTTTGAATTTCAGCACTTTTTCCCCAACAATCTAATCCATTTATTTTTGCGAAACCTGCTTTCGGCTTCATAAAGCCCATTAGATGGCGAATAGTAGTTGACTTTCCGGCGCCATTTGGACCAAGATATCCAAATACTTCCCCTTCTTTCACCTCAAAGTTCAAATCAAAAATTCCTCTTCCATTTGGGAATACCTTCGTTAATCTATTCATTTGAATTCCCATTATGAACTCCCCTTTTTTAAATGTTTTGAATCAAAATGATTCATTTGCTACATAATACATCGCGTTTTATTAAAAGGCAATATGTTTTGAATAAAATTTATTGTTTCATTTCAAAATATATAGTAATCTGATTTTGAGGTGAAAGAAATGGACGGATATCAACGAAGAACGGAGAAAAAAAAGGAGAATATAAGGAAAGCTGCATTTGAACTTTTTGCCACTTATGGGGTTGAAAAAGTAAGTGTGGCGGAGATTGCAAAGAAGGCAAATGTTTCGCCGGTTACTATTTATAATTATTTCGGCAGCAAAGAAGACTTGACGAAATCTGTTATTGAGGAATTTTTTAATACGGAAATGGAGAAATTCAATCAAATAATTAATGCGGATATTTCATATCCTAAAAAAGTGGAAAAGATTCTGTTTGATCGAATGGAACTGACAAAATCCATCTCTACGGATTTCATCAAATCCATAACAGACCCTGGAATTCAAAAACTAATCGAGGAATGGACTAATACTAAAGCAATGCCTGCAATGATGGAGCTTATTGAGCAAGGTCGGCATGGCGGTTACATTCATCCGAACATAACAACAGAAGCAATCCTCCTATATTTTCATATTTTCACTGAAGCTATTCAGCATCCAGAATTATTTGCAAATGTAAACAAACAAACGATCATCGATATTGGTCATCTCTTTTTTTATGGATTAGTCGGACAGCCGAAAAAGGACTAAATCTACTTATTTATTCCAATATTTAGGGGATACAATAAATGGGCAGAGACCTGATTTTTTAACTGGCACAAAAATTGTTCCGATCAGCACGAATTTTGCTTATATCAGCATGAACTTCGACAGAAACGGCACGAATTTTACCCTAAATGGCACGAATTGTATCTTTAGACCTACTAGTATGTCAACCTTTATATTTATGAAAAAAGAGATTGGAAGCTTCTCCAATCTCTTTCCTAATTATTATTGCTGTTCTTCCTCGTTATAATAGTCCACTCCGTACATGGCACCCTCGCTTAACATATTATTATCCTGAAAATCGTATGGGTCAGAATGTCCTACTTTGGTTAATGGTGATTTTTTATGTTTATACTTTGTAATCCAGGAATCTGCCTTCACTTTTGCATTTTGAAACATAGTTCTTGCCTTTTCGCGATTATTCTTGGAGGATAAATAGGAAATCCCTGCTATACCAATTCCTGCTATTACCGCTTTGTTGATACTGCTTAGTTTTGCCATTATATCTTCCTCCTTGTCCATTTTCTTTTATTTACCCCATTTATCTACGAATCATGCAACATTTTGCAAAAAAACTACTTTATTTTTCAATTAATCTACTTTCGTGTCTCGTATATGTTTACAAAAATCTTAATAAAGCTTATGCTTCTGGGCATCTCTTCTAAAAAGGGGTGTCAGCCTTAACCGAAAATTATTTCCTAAAATATAGCAGGAATAAAAAGAAAAGTGCCTAAATTAAACTTACTTACTTTTAGTAAGCAATAAAAAGGTGTATAATAATTTGTAGAAGGTAATCGAAGGATTAACCTTTTTAGGAGGTGTTATTGATGGGCGAATTTAGCCTTTGTCCTAAGTTCGAAAAGGCATTTCAATTATTGGGCAAACGCTGGATTGGAGTTATTATCCGGGTGCTTATAGAACGGCCGAAAAGATTTAATGAAATAGCTGATCAAATTCCTCATATAAGCCAGAAAATGCTGTCGGACCGGCTTAAGGAACTTGAAAATGAAGGTATTGTCGTTCGGGAGGTCTATCCAGAAACACCTGTACGAATTGAATATCGTTTAACAGACAAAGGACATGCTATTATGCCTGTTCTGGATGAGGTTCAGCATTGGGCAGATAAATGGATTGGTGCGGAGTAAAGCTGTTTATAAAGTTTGTATGAATAAAGAAGGTGCCAGGCACCAGATTTCTTGAATCTGGTGCCTGGCACCTTTTATTTTTTAGTATGCTTTTGCCCAGTAAACGAGGTGTTTTGCTTCTTCGCCACAGCATACACATTTGTCAGAAAGATGTTCTTGTTCAAATGGAATGCATCGAGATGTTGCGGCTGTTTCTTCTTTAATGAAGTTTTCGCACGCCTCGCTTCCGCACCACATTGCCTTGATGAAGCCTGGGTTTTCTACTAAATTCGTTTTGAACTCATCCATGTTGTAAGCTACACTTGTTTTTTCTTCACGGTGTTTTTTGGCTTTTTCAAATAGATTTTGTTGAATTTCTTCTAGTAATGCTGGAATTTTTGTTTCTAATTCATCGATAGGCACAATGATTTTTTCACTTGTATCACGTCTTGCCAATACGACTTGACCTTTTTCAATATCTTTAGGTCCAACTTCTAGGCGGACTGGAATACCTTTCATTTCGTACTCATTGAACTTCCAGCCAGGCATTTTGTCGCTAGCATCGATATCTACGCGAGCAACTTTGCTAATTCGGTCTTTTAGTTCATATGCTTTATCCAATACACCTTCTTTATGCTGAGCGATTGGAACAATCATTACTTGTTTTGGTGCAATTCTTGGTGGAACAACCAGGCCGCGGTTGTCACCGTGAACCATGATCAATGCACCAATTAGACGAGTTGTAATTCCCCATGACGTTTGATTAACTGTTTGCAACTTGCCATCTTTATCCGTGAACTGAATGCCAAAAGCCTCCGCAAATCCTGTTCCTAAATGATGTGATGTGCCGGATTGCAATGCTTTTCCATCGTGCATTAGACTTTCAATGGTAAGAGTAAATTTAGCTCCTGCAAACTTTTCCTTCTCCGTCTTTTGACCTTTTAATACAGGCACAGCCAAGTAACTTTCTACTACTTCCGCATATACCTCTAACATTTTACGAGTTTCCTCAGCAGCCTCTTCCTCAGTAGCATGGCATGTATGACCTTCTTGCCATAAAAACTCTAAAGAACGAAGGAACGGTCTTGTTGTCTTTTCCCAACGTACTACATTTGCCCATTGATTATAAAGCTTTGGTAGGTCACGGTAAGAATGAATAATATTTGCGTAATGCTCTCCAAATAGAACCTCGGAAGTTGGACGGACAACAAGTGGCTCAGCTAATTCTTCTGATCCACCATGTGTTACCAATGCAACTTCTGGCGCAAAGCCTTCAATATGGTCCTTCTCTTTTTGAAGCAGGCTTTGAGGAATTAATAATGGCATATATACATTCTCATGCCCTGTTTCTTTAATTCTACGGTCCAAAACGCCTTGGATATTTTCCCAAATTGCATATCCGTATGGACGAATAATCATTGAACCTCTAACGGAAGAATAATCCACTAAATCTGCTTTTTTGACTACGTCCGTATACCATTGGGCAAAATCATCTTCCATAGCAGTGATTTCTTCCACAAATTTTTTATCTTTTGCCATGTTCTATCTTCCTTTCCGAATTAATTAAAGTGTTGCTGCCATCAATGAACGCAAAAAAGACCTCGCTTCCCAAAAGGGACCGAGGCCTGGTGGTACCACCCTTATTTACAGCTAAATAAGCTGTACACTCTCTCTTGATAACGGAAAACTCCGCATGTATCTTAGTCAAAATCGATACAGAACTCCAAGGCAGGTTCAAATGTGGTCTTTGAAAATCTTGCACCAACTGATTTTCTCTCTTAAAAAGACGGAAACACTTTACTAATCCTTTTCAACGTTTTTCATTATAATTTTTTAATTACTATATTCATTTTTCGCTTAATTGTCAAGGTGATACGGAAAAGATTAATTATCCTTAAGCAGAAATTCCCCCAGATGCTGTACTCTTGTTTACTTTGCCAAGCTTTGGATCTTTTCTGCGGTTTGTGTCTAAGCGTTTTTCTAGCCACCTGGCAATTAGTGAAAGTGCGTAATTGACGATAAAATACATGAAAATTGCCATAAGAATAATAGGAATCACATAGTTGATATTTCCATTATAGATCCCCTTCGCATTATGAAGAAGCTCCGGTAAGGCAATAACCACCGCTAATGATGTATCTTTTAACAAAGAAATAAATTGACTTACTAACGGTGGAATCATTCTTTTTAATGCCTGTGGTAAGATAACTAACCTCATTGTTTGAACGTATGTTAAACCTGAAGATCTCGCTGCTTCAATCTGCCCTTTGTCAATGGAATTAATCCCGCTTCGCACGATTTCACTAATCATTGCGGATTCAAAAATAGTTAGGGCAAAAATAGCTGATGTTTTGACATCAAATTTAATTCCAATTTCCGGTAAAGCCAAATTTACGAAAAAGATAATTAACAAAAGTGGCAAATTACGTATAATCTCCACTACTACCAAGACAATAGGAGATACTACAGGTATCTTTGCATAACGTACAATCCCCAACAAACTGCCAATAATAAAACTTAAAACAATTGAAATAAAGGCTACCTCTAATGTTACTTGAAAACCCTTTAGTAAATACGAGAGGTTTTCAGCCGAGTATGCTCCCGAAAAATCCATTATTCCATTCCCCCTCTAATAAGCTCTTGCCAATCTTTTTTCAAGGTAATTGACAAAAAGACTTAACGGGATTGTTATCACTAGATAAAACATAGCTACAAAAATATACGTATCAAATACGACATAGGTTTTCTCGTGAACCGCATCTCCGAAATACATTAAATCTAGCCCAGCAATTACCCCAAGTATGGAAGAGTTTTTCACTAAATTCAAAAACTGATTTCCTATTGGAGGTATAACAATTTTGACTGCTTGTGGCAAAATAATATATCTCATAGCTTGAATATAGGTTAATCCTGATGAACGAGCAGCCTCCATTTGCCCTTTGTCAACCGATTGAATTCCCGCTCTGACTGCCTCTGCTATAAAGGCCGAAGTATAAATGGTTAAGGCAATGGTGCCAGCAACAAAGCCACTCATGTTAATATAAACACTAAGACCAAAATAAAAGAAAAAGGCAATAATCATCAAGGGGATGTTTCGAATAAATTCTACATAACATGCACCCAAAAAATTAAGAATTCTAAATGGAGCAATTCGCAAAATAGCAATAATGACACCAAGTATAAAACTACAAATCAGTCCAATGACACTAACCTTTATTGTATTAAGAAAACCTTCTAAATATAAATCAGAATAACGAGTCAGTATGGAGAAATCGAGCATTTTCCCCCTCCTTCATTAAAAGGATGGGCTAATCTTTGCCCATCCATTGGTTTTAAGAATATGATGTTATTGTTTGATCCATTTGTTTTTAATTTGATCGTATTCTCCGCTGTCCTTTAGTTCCTTTAAGAATTTATTAATATACTCTTGGAATTTCTTTTGTCCTTTTCTAACTGCAATTCCGTAAGGTTCCTCTGTAAAAGTCCCCCCAACTAGCTCATAATTACTGTCTTGATCTGCCATTCCATAAAGAATGGAATCATCGGTTGTTAGCGCATCGCCTTTTCCTGATTTTAGAGCTGTAAATGCTTCTGAGTAATTTTCAAATTCTAACACTTCTGTATCAGGTGCTGCTTTTTTTACATTATCGACTGATGTTGAACCTTTTACAGCTAATACTTTTGTTCCCTTTTTTAAATCATTAACACTTTTAATTGGACTCCCTTTTTTAACTAATAGTGATTGACCTGCCATGAAGTATACATCCGAAAAGTCAACTTCCTTTTTGCGTTCTTCGCTTATAGTCATAGTAGCTATTATGGCATCGATATCTCCGTTATTTAATTTAGGAACACGTGTTTTTGATGTAATTTCCACTAGTTCAACTTTATTTTCATCTCCAAGGATTTTTTTTGCCAATGCTTTGGCAATATCAATATCAAATCCCGTTACTTTACCAGTTTTCGGATCTTTATAGCCGAATAAATTCGTATCATACTTCACACCTACAACAAACTTTCCTCTGTCTTTTATTTGCTGTAGAGTATCCTTACTTGTATCCCCATTTGTCTTCTTCCCGCATCCAGCAAACAAGGCTGCCACCAACGTAAAAATTAAACCAAGAAACAAAACCTTTTTTAAACTTCTCAAAGATTCTTCCCCCTTATTTTTCCTTCGTCCTATTGCTTACAAGTGTTTTTCAAAACTGCAATTTAATTACATGCATGCTGATTAATGATTCAATACTCTTTTCAAAAATACCTGAGCTCGTTCCGTTTTTGGGCTGGCAAAAAAGTCAGCTGGATTAGATTCCTCCAAAATTTTGCCCTCATCCATAAAGACAACCCGGTTTGCCACTTCCTTTGCAAAGCCCATTTCATGAGTGACGACAACCATGGTCATGCCTTCCTTGGCCAACGATTTCATTACTTCTAATACTTCGCCAATCATTTCAGGGTCTAATGCCGAGGTTGGCTCGTCGAAAAGCATCACACTTGGTTTCATTGCAAGACCTCTGGCAATTGCTACCCTCTGCTGCTGACCCCCGGAAAGTTGAGATGGATAAGATTTTGCTTTATCCGGAATACCGACCTTTTCCAAGTAATACATGGCTGTTTCCTCAGCTTTTTTTGGATCCTCTCCCAGTGCTTTAATAGGAGCTAATGTAATGTTTTGGAGAACTGTCTTATGTGGATATAAGTTGAAATGCTGAAAAACCATACCGATATTTTTGCGCAAATCATTAATATTTGTCTTTTTGTTATTGACCTTAAATCCATTTACTGTTAATTCTCCATCTGTAATCGTTTCCAATCGATTGATGCAACGGAGCATCGTGCTCTTACCGGATCCAGAAGGGCCAATTACTACTACTACTTCCCCCTCTTCTACTTCCAAACTAATATTTTTTAGTACGTGAAAATGTCCATAATGCTTGTTAACATTTTGAAAAGATATCAATCCAACCCCCCCATAGATGAAAAAATAAAAAGAATAGGACCAAGGTCTATTCTTTTTCACGAAGATTTATTTATAATATTATAAATCTTCATAATTATATATATTTCGACTTACCAAGAAAAATTCCTTCCATTATTTATCACAATATCCAAAATAGTTCCAAAGTCATAGGTTTCACTTTATTAAAAAATAAAAAACACACTTACCCTGTAAGAAAGTAAGCGTGTTTTTCAAATTTTGTTTAATGGTCAGATTAATATAACTATTTTTGTTACTTTTGAATCATTAACTTTTATTTAGTTTTAGGTCTTTATCATTATCCGTAACATCCAACACATCCAGCAGGAACATAAAGATTGGGATACCAATAATTAATCCCCATACACCGAAAAAGTGCTCTGAAAAAATTAAAACGATAAAGGTATAAAAAATCGGCAAATTTGTTTTTGAAGACATCAGCTTAGGGTTTAATATATACGTCTCGATTGCATGAATAACTAATATAGTAATTACGACATATAAAACCTGCATCGCTCCACCAATACTGTATGCAATTAAGCTTAGCGGAACAAAGCCAATGATTACCCCTGCAACAGGAATTAGACCAAGGAAAAAGATTAATATCGCTAAGCCAAATAGTTGGGGAAAATGCATTATGGACAATGCGATAGTTGTCAACACAGTATTGACAATTGCAATAATAAATTGAGCCTCAATGACTTTTCCAAATGAGCGAATAAATTTCCCTGCGAAAAATTCAATTTCATTGTAAAATGGAGCTATTTTGCTATATTTAAACTTCTTTGTAAAATCAATTAAGCGCTGCTTTTCTAATAAGAAAAATAAACTTAGTAAAATAGACATTAACACTTGCATAAAGACTTTGCCAAGACCTGTAAAGTAAGTAAAAACAAAAGTGAAGCCATGCTCTAAATATGACGAAATTTTAGAGCTGTTAATCATTTTTACGACATAATTCAACACTTTATTTTGATGCTTCTGTGTGTAAAAAGCAGTTAATTGTTTAACGAGCTGAGAAATTTCTGTAATAATGACGGGCAAATATTTCACAATTCCCAACGATAATAACCCGACAATTAAACAATATAATATGATAACCGTTACTTTTCTATTAATGGGTATTTTATCTGTGACAAACTTCACTAATCTGTCCATCAAAAATGTAAAAATAAATGTTAATAGGATTAAATTAATCATGCTCCTTAAAAAGTACAGAACAACTGCAATAAGAGCAAAAATGATCAGCCTTTTAACGCTCTTTTTTTGTATAAGCATTAGCAGTACATCCATCAGTTTTTCGTGTCCCCTTATATTTTAACTTTGTAATCTAATTATATTATCGCCATCATTTATTGATTATTTTTTTATATCTATATTTTCCTTCATAATAACACGAAACTGGTATTTGTTATAACTTTTTTCCTAATAAATTATGAATTATTTACACCAACAACAGATTTGACTTGTCTTTTACTCCCAGCAAGAAAAAAGTAAATACTCACCGTTACTACTGAAGCCATTATCCAAAATAGCCAATGACCATTCCACTGTTTTAAAATCCAGCCACCCATTACTGGTCCTACGGAATTTCCAATGGAACGAAACTGGGCAGCGCCAAAGTACGTCCCACGTAGTTCTTCCTTAGCAATTTGATCAATGAACACGCTCGTAGAGGGGAATAAGAAAATTTCACCGATTGTTAATACAACCATCGAGACAATAAAACCTATCCAGGAATCGACAAATCCCATGATGAGGAATCCTAAAACAAAGAAAAAACTGCCGAGCATCATCACATGCAGAACCCGCCATTTTTCTACAAGATGACTCAGTGGAATTTGTAGTAAAACAACGGTTACTGCATTAATGGACAATAGCAATGAAAACAATATAGCACCATTTTCCACAATCCCCCCTAAATGCTGTGGTAAGGAGGAATCTATTTGGGAATACCCAATATTTACGAGGATCCCACCTATAATAAAGTATCTTAAAGAAGAATCTAGCTTAATAATGTTGAATGCAGCTTTCATCGTTGATACTTTCTTCACCTGTTGATTCAGCTTTACTTTATATTTCCCTAATAAAATTGCTAACAGTGTCCCATACATTAGATAAAAAGATCCTGTAATCAAAAATGTTATGGTGGAGGATACGACCCCAAAATAAGCGCCAAGTAAAGGGCCAATAGCCGCGCCAATATTGATCGCTGTGTAGCGTAAAGAAAAGACCCTTAATCTTTTTTCTGGTTCTGTTAAATCAGCCATAAGTGCTTGACTAGTTGGCTCAAAAAAGGAGCGACATATGCCATTCAGGGCATTTAATAGAAAAAAAGCCAATGGATCCCTTGCAAAAGAAAATCCTATAAATACACATGCCCATATAAACACTGCGGAAAGCATGATTACTTTCCGCCCAAAACGGTCAGACAAATGCCCGCCAATAAATCCACCTACTGTACCAGATAATGGACCAATCCCTACTATGATACCTATAATCACGGGATGAATACCTTCTGAGTGGGATAAGTATAAGGCTAAAAAAGGCATCGCCATAAAACTTGCTCCCCTTGCAAATACAGTACCTCCCAGTAATGTCCAAACAATAGGATGAAATCCCCTTAAACTAAATCGACTCATGATGCACCCTACTTTCTATCTCAATATGTAAAAACTATACAAGAAGAAAGTCCATAAGAAAATTATAAATTTTTTAAGTTTAGACATAAGAAAAAATAATACAGCAAATAAAAAACCATAGGCTTTTATCAAGTCTATGGTTTATCATTATTAAATCCCTTATTATTTGTTCTCTTCTTTTTTTTCGTCTTCCTCAGAAATGATTCCATTCATTCCTTTTTTAAATTCTCTTAATGTGTCTCCGGCTGCCTTTCCTAATTTAGGAAGCTTTGTTGGTCCAAAAATTAACAATGCCACTACAATAATGATTAATACTTCACCAAATCCTAAACTACCCATTTATGCCCCTCCATTATCTATTCGGAAACTATATAAAATACTTTTAATACGATCCTCATTAAAAATATCATATGTCCATTTAGCGCTTATTTCAACAACACTACTATATAATAATTTCCCATAAAAAAATAAGAAATTGTTATACATTTTATCTACAAGGCTGTTTTCATATAGATTTTTAAATCCAAAAGCTCATTTTAACTTATGTTTTTCGAATATTGTTCTCTATCCTAATATAGACTTGGTTTCGCAGCATCTTTTCTTTAGACATTAATGATTGTTAACCAAACTAAGGATTGATATAAGGTCTATTTTTCCAAAACGCAACAAAATTTAAGAAAAGAGCCTTTATAAAAAAAAGGAAAAACATATCTTTACAAGTAAAAATGATGAGAGTATATTTTTATTATAAATTTTATAAACAGTTCAAACGCTAAATCCTTTGGAGCGGGGGACCCAAATTTCGTGAATCATTTTTGTTCACTTGGGGTGAATCCTTTTTTAAGGTAGGGCAATCTCTCATGTCCGAATCCGACAGCTAACCTCGTAAGCGTAAAGAGAGGAATGCAACCTTGTGATCGTACAATACAGACCACAGAAGGCTACATCCCTTCTGTGGTTTTTTGCGTGCATTCATACAATCTTGCTTTTTAAGGAGGCTGTTTTCGATTAGATTGTTGTTTTTCGTACAAAAAATCCTAATATAGTCTTAGTTCGGGGTATCTTTTCTTACGTAAGTTACTGATTCATAACCAAAGAATAGATGTTACTGAGATTTTGCCCCCAAAAGCAACAAGTTTAAGAAATAAGCCTTTAAGGAACAATACTTAACATGAACACATCTTTAAGGAGAATCCATCCATGTATAGTTCAATCAAACGATTTTTAATCGGAAGACCGTTGAAATCCCATGAATTAGGTGAGCAAAAATTATCAAAGCTAAAAGCATTAGCGATACTTTCATCGGACGCGTTATCATCGGTTGCATATGGAACGGAGCAAATATTAATTGTTCTAGCTTCCGTCAGTACTCTGGCGTTTTGGTATAACATTCCTATCGCAGTAGGTGTACTTTTTCTATTGTTGGCGTTAACCCTTTCATACAGACAAATCATTTTTTCCTATCCACAAGGCGGGGGCGCCTATCTAGTTTCGAAGGAAAATCTTGGCGTTAATCCAGGATTAATTGCGGGCGGCTCCTTACTGGTTGATTATATTTTAACAGTTGCGGTTAGTATTTCATCAGGTACTGATGCCCTTACTTCAGCTTTTCCTGTTTTACATCCATATAGTGTTGAAATTGCCGTTATTCTAGTCATTCTTATTACAATCTTGAATTTGCGAGGATTAACAGAATCTGCTTCCATATTAGCTTATCCTGTATATTTATTCGTAATTGCTATCATCTTCCTTATCATTGTCGGCATATATAAAGTGGCTACAGGGCAAATCTCGCCAAACCTGCATCCGCAATTAGGGACACCTGTAGCGGGAATTTCCTTATTCTTGCTGCTTCGAGCCTTTTCGTCGGGAAGTTCAGCACTAACTGGGGTCGAGGCTATATCGAATGCTATACCAAATTTTAAGAACCCTGCTCCCAAAAATGCTGCTACTACTTTGGCAATGATGGGAGGAATTCTTGCGGTTCTCTTCTCAGGAATTACGTTTTTATCCTATTGGTATGGGATTGGTCCAAAGGCTACGGAAACCGTCGTTTCTCAAATTGCATCCCATACATTTGGGCGAAATTATATTTACTACTTTATACAAGGTACAACAGCCTTAATTCTTGTTCTCGCAGCAAATACAGGATTTTCTGCATTTCCGCAACTAGCTTATAATCTGGCGCGAGATAAATATATGCCTAGAATGTTTACAATGCGGGGAGACCGTTTAGGGTACTCAAATGGAATTATCTTTCTAAGTATTGCTTCCATACTATTAATAATTGGCTTTAAAGCTAGAACGGAACATTTAATTCCGCTTTATGCGGTAGGTGTATTCATTCCGTTTACTCTTTCTCAAACAGGCATGATTGTTAAATGGATAAAACAAAAACCGAGTGGATGGCTTGTTAAGCTATTAATCAACCTAGTTGGGGCGCTTATTTCTTTCTTAGTTTTCGGTATTATTTTTGTTACGAAGTTTCATCAAGTATGGTTTGTTGTTATCTTTTTACCGGCGGTGGTTTATCTTTTCCACACGATCCATAAGCATTATAAGGCAGTTGGAGAACAGCTTCGTTGCTCCCACCCTGCATTGGAAAAAATAAACGGGAATGTCTTTATTGTCCCTGTAGCAGGTATTACAACCGTTGTGGAAAGATCCATTAATTATGCGAAATCATTAACGAATGAAGTGATTGCTGTTTATGTAGCTTTTGACAGAGAAGACGAAAAAAGAATGGAACAAAAGTGGTCGGAACTAGACAATGGAGTTCGGCTAGTAACGCTTCACTCTTCATATCGAAGCATCATTTATCCGTTATGCAAATTTCTGGAAACGGTGCAAACAAAGGTATCCGAAAATGGATATGTTGTGACCGTACTTGTGCCGCAATTCATTCCGAAGAAAAGGTGGCATAATATCCTCCATAATCAATCGGCCTTATTAATAAGGACCAGGCTGCTTTGGAGTAAAGATATTGTTGTGGCAACACTTCCATATCATTTTAAAAAATAGCAAAGCAACAGCGGAAAAACTTACATTCGACAATTTATGTGAAAGTTATTGATTTTTGTCAAAAACATATTATAATTAATCATTGTATAAATTGAATATAAAAATCCTCATCAGACCGGTGAGGTAGAGGTCGCAACTCTTAATAGTAAGACGGACGAAATGCAAAAGAACATTGAAGACTCCGTTTGAAAGGAATAGTTGCCGAAGTCAAATCATTTTCTTTTGGATGATTTGGCTGGGGCTGTCTCCGAATAGGAACAGAACTGTCACGTTTGTTCTTACCAAACAAACGTGTTGAGCTATCTTTCGGAAGGGTATGATGCGGGGTCTTGTAATAAGCCGTCGATTCTACTTTCGACGGCTTTTTTTGATTCCCACTCCCACGAAGAAAAGCATAGGTGCCTTGCACCAACAAAAAAAGGAGTGAGACAATCTGTGAATGCAAATCAATTATCAAATGTGAAAAGTAGTAAAAAGCAAGAGGCTCAGACATTAAAGCGTAGCCTTAAATCCCGTCATTTAACGATGATTTCGCTTGGAGGAACAATCGGTACGGGGCTCTTTCTTGCAAGTGGAGGGGCTATCCATACTGCAGGTCCAGGCGGTGTTATTCTTGCATACTTACTAATTGGAATAATGGTTTATTTCTTAATGACAAGCTTGGCCGAGATGGCTGCATATATGCCTGTTTCTGGTACCTTCAGTACCTATGCCACAAAATTTGTAGACCCTTCTTTAGGGTTTGCACTTGGATGGAATTACTGGTATAACTGGGCAATTACCATTGCTGCGGAGCTTTCAGCAGCTACTATTATTATGAAATTCTGGTTTCCCCATACACCATCACTCATCTGGAGTGCTATATGTTTAGTTATTATGTTTTTATTAAACTATTTATCTGTAAAAGGTTTTGGTGAAGCTGAGTTTTGGTTTTCTATTATTAAAGTAGTAACCGTCATTATATTTATAATTACCGGTTTTTTAATGATTTTTGGCATAATGGGTAATGAGGCAGTTGGCTTTAAAAACTTTACGATTGGAGATGCACCATTCCATGGCGGATTTATGGCAATGCTTGGAATCTTCATGGCAGCTGGATTCTCCTTTCAAGGAACCGAGCTTCTTGGGGTAGCTGCCGGAGAAAGTGACAATCCGGAAAAGAATATTCCAAAGGCTGTCAAACAAGTATTTTGGCGAATCCTTTTATTTTATGTTTTAGCGATCCTTGTCATTGGATTATTAATTCCATATACGGACAAACATCTTGCTGACTCTGATGTAACCATGAGTCCCTTCACCATTATTTTCAATAAAGCCGGGATTGCCTTTGCAGCATCCGTTATGAATGCAATCATCCTAACTGCTGTACTATCTGCTGGTAATTCAGGAATGTATGCTTCTACCCGCATGCTTTGGGATCTAGCTCGCGAAGGAAAAGCACCGAAGTTTTTAGCGAAGCTAAATAAAAATGGTGTACCTGTTAATGCCTTAATCGTTACCTCATTGATTGGCACACTGGCGTTCTTTGCCTCCCTTTTTGGTGACGGTACCGTTTATAATTGGTTGCTAAACGCTTCCGGTATGTCCGGTTTTATTGCTTGGCTAGGAATTGCTATCAGCCACTATCGTTTTCGCAAAGCTTATATAGCACAAGGGAAAGACTTACGTGATCTTCCTTACCGATCAAAGCTCTTCCCATTTGGTCCGATATTCGCTTTTGTTCTTTGTGCTGTCGTGATAATTGGTCAGGATTATCCTGCCTTTTTAGGTGGAAACATTGATTGGAACGGAATTTTAGTTTCCTATATTGGATTACCGCTATTTATCATCGTTTGGCTTGGATACAAATTTGCGAAAAAAACGAAAATAGTACCTCTTGACCAATGTGATTTCACAAATAATAGACAATAAATTATTGTAAAGGGCTGTCCGGATGACAGCCCTTTTTTATAGGCTAATTAAAATGAAATGGGGACGTCAAAAATTCGAACTAAAATATATCCCACTATACAAGATAGTGCATAAGTGATTAGAGGATGATGATAATGAAGCTTAATAAAGCAATACATTAAACAATAGAATACAACATCCACCCAAAAGCCCCAGCCATGATAAAAGTGGAGGGCACTGAAATGAATAAACACCAATTCAATTAATATTGATCCCATTATCCATTTGAAAATATAAAATATTTGCTTACGGAAGCTGCCCTCCGGAAATAAAGAAATATATATTAATGTGCTTATCGGAAGAAGAAACAGGGAATTAAATAGCTCCACAGCTATTGGTGACATAAAACGAGAGTGTAGTTCCCAAAGCAGATAATCATGACAGATAACAAGATTAAATAGGTTGCAAATAGCAACATACTGCATGGTTGCAAGATATTTCGTTAATGGATGCCAGCATTTCTTCCAAAATGACACGACCAACAATATGAACGCTAATATAAAAATCATGCCAATCCTCCGGGGCGGTGTCATGCGACTTACTATTAATTTATCCACTGCCTCTTTTTCTAATCATTCGCTTCTAAATAACTTTTTCTATTATGGTTTGTTTAAAAGCGAATAGAATTGAATGATTTATCAAACTCTAATATTACGTTTGATTAGAAGGGAGGGTCATACTTGGAAACAAGACTAACCAGCTCCGAAATTGGCGGGCTTTGGGCATCATATATGAACAATAGTATGGAGTGGTGTTTGATTACCTATTTTATCCACCATGTGAAGGATCCTGAAATAAAGCTGGTGCTTGAGCATGCTTTAGCTAACTCTACAGACAGAATGAATTTTATTAAAACTATTTTCACCAATGAAGGAATACCTACTCCGATTGGCTTCACAGAAAAAGATATTAACTTAGAAGCTCCTCCTTTATTTTATGACCCTTTTGCGTTAACTTTTGTGTATTCCATTGGAAAAATGGACTTAATCTTATATTCTTTTATCATAACGAATATTTGCCGGCTCGATTTGCAGGATTTTTTCTCAAAGATTATTTATCAGTCAACGGATCTTTATAAAGAATCTCTTACATTAATGCTATCAAAAGGTATTCATGACCGTCCGCCGATGATTCCCTATCCGAAGGAGGTTCAGTTTATTGAAAAAACCTCCTATATTAAAGGACTTTTCGGAAAAAAAAGGAACTTGAATGTGCTAGAATTAGCTGAGATTTTCTCCAATATCGAACGGAACTATTTTGCTGTTTTGCTTTGCACCGGATTATTGCAGGTAGTCAAGGATGAAGAAATTAAAGCTTACTTACAAAACGGGAAGGAAATTTCGGAAAAACAAATTAATCTCTTTAATGAAATGCTTATGAAAGAGGATCTATTAGGTACAGTGCCTATCAATATGGAAGTAACCGATTCAACCGTCTCTCCTTTTTCTGATAAGCTTGTGATGTCTCTATTTCATACCCTAAATTCCATTGATATTACTTTAATCGGTCATGCACTTTCCTTATCTTTGAGGACAGATCTCGCCGCTGAATACAGTAAGTTTATTGCTGAAATCCTTCTGTATTCAAAAACTGGCTTTAACATTTTAGTAGACCGTGAATGGATGGAAATGCCGCCGGAATCACCGGACCGCAAAAAGTTGGAGAGGTCAAAATAGAATGAACAAATGAGCTATCGCCTTGAAAATCTGCGTATGGATGAGTGAAATAGACGTAGATTATTTTTACAAAATGTAAATTCCTAAGCAAGCAAAAAAAGAGAGCAGGTAAATAGACGAACACTCCCCCTGCTCCTTATTTCTTATGCGTTTCCTGTTGTTGCACTTTCCATATTTATACGAGGTGAATTTAATAATTCAATCCACTTTTTAATTGCAGTTATCATAATTACCAGACCAAGAATAAGCATGATAATGGATAATACCCCATTTAGAACATTATATCCAGCCGCTGCATGGTTGAGATATACATTCTTGATCATCCAATATCCTGCATAATTTACCGTTACATATAGGTATGCTAGCGGAATTAGACAGGTTAACATATATCTTTTCTTGTCCGCAACTTTTAAAATAACCGTTGCTCCCACAATTAATCCGATGGAAGCCATCAATTGATTAGATACACCGAACAATGCCCAAACGGATCCGATATCCCCCGAGAAGAGCAGATAACCCCATAACAGACACGCTACTGCACTAGCAAATATGGAGCCAGGGAGCCAGTCTGTTTTCTTTAAAGGCTTATAAATTTCCCCGAAGAAATCCTGAATTAAATAACGAGCAACACGAGTACCTGAGTCAATCGCAGTTAAAATAAATACAGCTTCAAACATAATAACGAATTGGAAGAAATACGGTGCCAAATGACTGAACCAATGAATCTTAGTAAAGATATAAGTCATTCCAACAGCGAGCGTTACCGCACCACCTGTACGCCCTTCTAATCCCAGGCCAATTTCATTTGCCAAATGAGGTAATTCCGAAACATGCATTCCTAATGTTTTAAAAACTTCTGGTGTAGAGTTTATTGCGAAATAATCCGCTGGCTGTAAAGCAGTAGCTGCGACTAATGCCATAATTCCTACTACACATTCTACTAGCATTGCACCAAAACCGACTACTTTAATATCGGTCCAGCGATCAAGCATTTTTGGTGTAGTACCGGAGCCCACGAAAGCATGGAATCCCGAAATCGCCCCACAAGCAATCGTGATCGAAATAAATGGCCAAACCGGACCTGCCATTACCGGACCGCCACCGTGGATGAAATCGGTGAGCGCAGGCATTTTTATAGACGGATTAATAATAAATACTCCGATAATTAATGCTATAAATACGCCGATTTTCATAAAGCTACTTAAATAATCACGTGGAGCAAGCAATAGCCAAACTGGCAATGCTGCTGCAAAGAATGCATAAATAGGTAAAATAATTGCCAATGTCTTAGTATTAAGTGTTAAAAAATCGCCTAGTGCTGTACCTTCAATATATGGTCCAACGAACACGCCAACCATGATTAAGATAAAGCCTACCGTTGTTGCTAATTTTAAGTTTCCTGTTTTCTTATAGAAGATCCCCACTGCGATTGCGATAGGAATGGTCATTCCAACAGAGAAAGTGCCCCAAGGGTTATTTTGCAATGCATTTAACACGACCATGGATAATCCAGCCATCGTGATAGTAATGATAAAAAGCATTGCTAATCCTGTGCAAAATCCTGCTACAGGTCCCATTTCTTCTTTTGCCACTTCGGATAATGATTTACCTTTACGTCTCATAGAAGCAAATAAAACCACCGCATCATGTACTGCTCCACCAATAACTGCCCCAATCAATAACCATAGTAAGCTTGGTAAATACCCGAACTGTGCTGCAAGAATTGGCCCAACAAGTGGCCCGGCTGCTGCAATCGCTGCAAAATGATGACCGAATGTAACCCATTTATTAGTAGGAACATAATCCTTTCCATCATTAAATTCATGTGCCGGTGTTGGTGTAGAATCATTTAATTTTAACACCTTCGCAGCCATAAATGTTCCATATAAACGATAAGCAATCATTAATATACATATCGATCCAATTACAATTGTAATCGCATTCATTTTATGGCACCCCTTTTTTTAGTTTAAATATTCTATCTATATTTTATAAAATGAAAACGCTATCATAGGCTTTTCAATATGAAATGCTAGAAAAAGAGGTTGAAATACAAATGTGGAGTTTTGAAATGCACTGATTTTTTCGAAAAAGAGTAAGATTAGCATAAAAAAAGATCAAAAAAGATCCATACAGGAACTTTTTTGACCTTTTTAAAAACCTATTAATTGCTTTAACTCTTTCGTATAAGTCCTACTAACAGGAACTGATTCTCCATCCTTCATTATTATATTATACGTGGAATTGAACCAAGGCTGGATTTCGACAATCGCATCAAGGTTAACAAGATATGCTCGATGAACACGAACAATAGAGGTATCTTGAAGCTTTCTTTCGAATGCTACGAGGGAATCACTTACCTTGTATTCTTGTTTGTCTGTAGTAATAATCGTTTTCCCTTCCATCGTCCTCATATAAAGGATATCATGGGTATGAATAATGATAATTCTTTCCTCCACCGTTATCGCCAGCTTATCGGATGGTGGCTTTCTTTCGATTACTTGGGGCTTCTTTCCCCCATTGTCCAGCCTCAAAATTTTTTCTACGGTTTGCTGCACTCTATGCTCATCGAATGGTTTTAAAATATAATCAACAGCATTTAATTCAAACGCCTTTATTGCGTATTCGTCATATGCAGTTGCGAATACAATTGCTGGTTGTAAATCCCGTTCTGTTAACTCCTCTACCAAATCTAGCCCGGTTTCATGTGCGAGCATAATATCCGCAAATAATACATCAAAGGAAATATTCTCCATAGCAGCCAATGCATCTTCTATACAATCTGCTTCTCCTGCAATTTCTACTTGCTTCGTTCTTCTAAGCAAGTATTTTAATTCATCTCGTGCCAATGGTTCATCATCCACTATAAAGGCCTTGAGCATACTTTTCACCCCATTTCTGCTGATCAACCGGAAGAATAATAGTGATCTTTGTTCCCGAACTCGGTTCACTTTCAATAGTGAAATCCCCATCCTGCCCATAAATTTCATTTATACGCTTTTTTATATTCCAAAGTGCCGTTCCAGTCCCCTCTTTTGAATGAACGGTTTGATTTCCAAGCTTTTTTTGCTGATCTTCCGTCATACCAATTCCATTATCAATGGTGGTAATATTTATTTTTCCATTTTCCTCAAATGCTTGTATCGAAATGATTCCCTTCTTTTTTCTTTGTTTAAAAGCATGATGTACAGCATTTTCAACTAATGGCTGCAAGGTAAATGGAGGAATCATTGTATTTTTAATGGACTCAGCAATATCTATGGTAACAGAATATTTATCAGGAAACCGCGCCTGTTCTAAAGTCAGATATGCCTGAACATGCTCCAATTCCTTTTCTAACGGAATCTGCATTTGTCTTGCTCCTTGCAAGTTACTTCTGAAAAAGGTGCTTAGTTGCAATAATAATTTTCGCGCTTTATCCGCATCTGTTCTGATCAAGCAGGATATCGTATTAATAGCATTGAATAAAAAATGCGGGTGAACCTGTGCCTGTAAAGCTTTAATCTCGGCATCCTTTAATAGCTTTCGCTGCTGCTCAGCCTCCGCAAATTCTAGCTGAGTTGAAAAAAGCATACCTAAACCTTCTACAAGCTCCTCATCTACCCTGCTTAACCCGTTTGAGTTCTTAAAATATAACTTTAATGTCCCTACCACCTGGCTATGTGCTATTAATGGCAACACAATCGCTGAATGAAGCGGACAGTCCTCCCTAAAACATTGGATTTCCTCTTTGGTTGTTGCTTTTTGAATTACACCAAGCTCAAGTACCTTCTGTGTAAGCCTGGTCGACATACTCTTTAATGGAATATGATGGTCAGAGGCAAGTCCGACGTGAGATAAAACTTGATATTGGTCCGTAATCGAAACTGCATCTGCACCTGTATGCTTTAGAATAATCTCTGCAACACGTTCACAAGATTCAACGTTCAAACCCTTCCTGAAAAACGGCAGTGTAAGCTGAGCAATATATAATGCCTTGTGGGTTTGAAGTGTTTTGGTTCGGTCTTCCTCCAATAAAATGGTTTGAATAATAAGCATGAATATAAGAGTTCCAAATCCATTTATCGTGATCATCGGAAAGGCAATAATTTTTACAAGTTCCATTGCGGAATCAAATGGTCTTGCAATAAGTAGGATAATCCCCATTTGTACACATTCCATCAATACACCGATGACAACTGCTTTTAGATGGGAATTTTTTTTACGAATATTAAAGCGTTTTCCTAGAATTCCAGTAATAATACCAGCAAGTATTGTAGAAATTCCGCACGCGATACCAGTATATCCCCCGAATGTAAGGCGATGCACTCCAGCAATTAAGCCAGCCCCTAGCCCTACCACCGGACCCCCAAGTAATCCGGCAATGGCCACTCCCATTATTCTCGTGTTTGCAATCGCACTCTCCCCAGATAATCCCCCGATATGCCACTCTTCTGAAATGGAATGATGATATATTTCTATACCTGTATAATTACTAATAATTCCAAACACACCGAACACTGTAATTAATATCAATTTTTCCTTCATTACATATTCGTGATTAATAATTTTTCTAAAGGACTTTAATCTCGATAATAAGAACGCGACAATAATCAAAATCCCCGCACGTTCCAGCATAACAGGTAGTAATTGCGCCAAAGATGATCCCACCCTTCATTAATTTTTATTATACAAAAAGCAGGGGTACATTTACATTTTGATTTTATCCAAGAGCATATTTTGAATTGTTTTGTATGACTCTCTTATTCGATGAAGAAATATGTTTTATGGTACTAATCTCTTTACGGTGAGCGATTTCCTCTAATTTTTGAAGCTGTTTTTAGGCACTAGGCTCTGCCTCGGGGACCCTCTCCACAGTTTAGGGGTGTTTTCGGGCAACTAACTCTCTGTTTGGTTACCCTATCCTCTGTTCTGGATCGATTTCGGGCACCTAGCTCTCTCTTTGGTTACCCTATCCTCTATGATAGATCGATTTCGGGCACCTAACTCTCTCTTTGGTTACCCTATCCTCTGTGATAGATCGATTTCGGGCACCTAACTCTCTCTTTGGTTACCCTATCCTCTGTGATAGATCGATTTCGGGCACCTAACTCTCTCTTTGGTTACCCTATCTTCTGTTCTGGATCGATTTCGGGCACCTAACTCCCTGTTTGGTTACCCTATCCTCTGTTCGGGTTCGATTTCGGGCACCTAACTCTCTCTTTGGTTACCCTATCCTCTGTTCTGGATCAATTTCGGGCACCTAACTCTCTCTTTGGTTACCCTATCCTCTGTTCGGGTTCGATTTCGGGCACCTAACTCTCTCTTTGGTTACCCCATCCTCTGTTCTGGTTCGATTTCGGGCACCTAACTCTCTCTTTGGTTACCCTATCCTCTGTTCTGGTTCGATTTTGAGCACCTAACTCTCTCTTTGGTTACCCTATCTCCTATTCCGAACCGATTTCGGGCACCTAACTCTCTCTTTAGTTACCCTATCCTCTGTTCTGGTTCGATTTCGGGCGCCTAACTCTCTCTTTGGTTACCCTATCCTCTGTTCTAGCATGGGTTCGGGAGCATAATCAAAAAAGGACACCAATATAGGTGTCCTTAAAATCTAAAATTGAATTTTTTCCTCTAAGAATTTTTTCAAATCGCTAATTGGGAGTCGTGTTTGTTCCATTGTATCTCGGTCTCTAATGGTTACCATTTTATCTTCCACTGAATCAAAATCATACGTGATACAGAATGGTGTACCAATTTCATCCTGACGGCGGTATCGTTTACCGATTGATCCTGTTTCATCAAAATCAACCATATAATCCTTAGCAAGCTCTGCAAAAATTTCGCGGGCACCCTCAGATAATTTTTTCGATAATGGTAAAATTGCCGCCTTAAACGGAGCTAATGCCGGATGTAAATGCATTACGGTTCTAGATGTGCCGTCTTCTAATGCTTCTTCTTCATAGGAATCAATTAAATAAGCAAGTGTTACTCGATCCGCACCAAGAGATGGTTCAATACAATATGGAACATAACGTTCATTTGTATCTTGCTCCAGATATGTGAAGTCTTCACCAGAGTATTCCATATGTCTCTTTAAATCAAAATCTGTTCTGGATGCAATACCCCAAAGCTCTCCCCAACCAAATGGGAATTTATATTCAAAGTCAGTAGTTGCATTACTATAATGGGATAGCTCTTCCTCGGAATGATCTCGTAGACGTAGATTATCCTCTTTCATGCCTAATGCTAAAAGCCAATTTTTAGCATAATCCTTCCAATAATCAAACCATTGAAGCTCCTCACCTGGCTTGCAGAAGAATTCTAGTTCCATTTGTTCAAATTCACGCGTACGGAAAGTGAAATTACCTGGTGTAATTTCGTTTCGGAAGCTCTTTCCAACTTGGGCAATACCGAATGGAAGCTTCTTGCGCATCGTTCTTTGCACATTCTTGAAGTTAACAAAAATACCTTGTGCTGTTTCAGGACGTAGGAAAATTTCATTCGTACTTGATTCTGTTACACCTTGGAAAGTTTTGAACATTAAATTGAATTGACGGATCCCTGTAAAATCTTTGCTACCGCAATCCGGGCAAGCAATATCATGTTCTTTTACCAACTCTTCCATTTTTGAAAATGGCAAGCCGTCAACCACCATCTCAATTCCTTTTTCTTCGAGCGCATTTTCAATTAATTTATCGGCACGATGTCTCGCCTTACAATTTTTACAGTCAATCATCGGGTCATTGAAATTACCAATATGTCCAGAAGCCTCCCATGTTCTTGGATTCATTAAAACAGCTGAATCTAATCCTACATTATATGGAGATTCTTGAATAAACTTTTTCCACCATGCTTTTTTCACGTTATTCTTTAATTCCACACCTAATGGACCATAATCCCATGTATTCGCTAGTCCTCCGTAGATTTCAGATCCTGGGAAAACAAAACCTCTATGTTTGGCGTGTGACACAATTTGCTCCATGTTTACACTCATTGTTATTCGCTCCTTCTTGAAAAAATAATAAAGCTCCCGTCCTCAGACTCTAGATGAGTCTGGGGACGAGAGCTGTACTCACGCGGTTCCACCCCAGTTGATGCACAAATAGCACATCCACTTTCCAATGTATGACTCCAGATTGCCGTTTCACTAAAGTCTCTTATTGGGCTTTCACCATCCCCAATTCGCTTTGAAGAACATCCTTAGCTACTATAGATCCTTCAACATCACAATTATTATTTTAATGTTTATATTACAAGATGGTTTTGTTGAAGTCAATGTTCGAGTAATAGTAATTCAAACAAGACTTTCATAGACTTGTTCCGTTAGTTGAATGTTTTAAAAAAATGTATTGACATCTTTGACTAAAAAGAATATACTTACTTACATAAAGTTACTTAATGATTAAAGTAAAACTATTAACATTTTAACCGTTAAGTATATTAATTTTAGTAAATAACTTTTTATTGGAGGTAAAATAAAATGACAAAAAGCAAATGGGTAGTAGACGCAACACATAGTGCTATCGATTTTTCTGTAAAACATATGATGGTATCAAAAGTGAAAGGTGCATTCCATACATTTGACGCTACCATCGAAGCAGATCCAACTGATTTAACATCCGCTACTATTGACTTTACTGTAGATGTAGCAAGCATCGATACACGCAATGCGGATCGTGACGGACATCTTAAATCTGCAGATTTCTTTGATGCAGAAAAATATCCTTCTATGACATTTAAAGCTACAAGCATCGATAAAAAAGGTGAAGATGAGTATACTGTGACAGGTGATATGAGTATTCATGGTGTTACTCGTCCAGAAACATTCCTTGTAACTTTTGAAGGTCTTGCAAAAGATCCAATGAGCGGTGCAGAAAAAATTGGTTTCAGCGCAGAAGGTAAAGTGAAACGCAGCGATTACGGTTTAACTTGGAATGCTGCCCTTGAAACTGGCGGCGTGTTAGTTGGCGATGAAATTAAAATTACCATTGAAATCGAAGCAGGAAAAGAAGCTTAATTTTCAAAAAGTATTAGCTAATTTCAAAATAATTTCGTATAATCAAATAAGTGAATTTATCCATTAGGGAAAGGAGTGGATTGTATGAAAACGAAATATTTATTTTCATTTTCAAAATCCATTCCTTTTTATCATTTTTAGGAGCAAGGCATTAGCCATTGCTCCTTTTTATTTGCCTTGGATTTTTTACCTCTAAAGAAAATGTTACCAGAAATGAAGACAGTATTAGATTTATCACAATCTACAAAAGGCATCGATGTGTTTGCTCATATTAAGGAGGAGATTTTTTGCTAAAGTATCAAAGGGTTTTATTAAAGCTTAGCGGGGGTGCACTTGCTGATCAAAACGGGAATAATTTTGAATCGAGTCGTTTAGAACATATTGCTAATGAGATTATATCTATTGTCCAACTGGGAGTTCAGGTCTCCATCGTTGTCGGCGGAGGAAATATCTTCAGGGGAAGGCTTGCGGATGAGTGGGGAATTGACCGTGTAGAGGCAGATAATATTGGTACACTAGGAACGATCATAAATAGTTTAATGTTACGAGGAGTTCTAAAAAGCAAAATGGATAAAGAGGTTCGAGTTATGACATCCATCCCTGTAACTACCGTTGCAGAGCCATATATTCGCTTAAAGGCAATGAATCACTTAGATAAAGGATATATAGTGATTTTTGCAGGCGGAAATGGGCAGCCCTATGTAACCACCGATTATCCAAGCGTTCAACGAGCTCTAGAAACAAATTGTGAGGCAATCCTTGTTGCAAAGCAAGGAGTGGATGGCGTCTTCACTAGTGATCCAAAGCTTGATCCGGATGCCAAAATGTATAAACAGCTCAACTATGATGATGCTGTGAAGAAGAATTTAAAAGTGATGGATCAGTCTGCATTGATACTTGCGCGCGATCATCACTTACCTGCCCATATATTTAACTTCAATGAAATTGGTGTGATGAAGAAAATCTGTATGAACGAGCAGATGGGAACATTAGTTACTGATGGAAAATCTATTTTAAAATAGATCTGTAGCTTATACAGATCTTTTTTTATTGACATAATTATTACCTGGTACTAATATTAGATAATATTATCAACTAACAATTATAAGGATGGTGAAATTTCATGTACTCAACAGCTCGGATTACGGCAATTGGTACTTATGTTCCACAAAAAAGATTACGTAATAAGGATTTAGAGAAAATGGTTGATACAAACGATGAATGGATCGTCCAAAGAACAGGCATGAGGGAAAGAAGAATGGCCGGTGATGATGAATTTTCCTCCACACTTGCATTTAAAGCGATTGAAAAAATGAAAGAAACATATGGTAAGGACTTAACAGATATTGACTGTATTGTCGTCTCCACCACCACACCGGATTATGCTTTTCCGAGTGTAGCATGTCAAATTCAAAATCACTTTCAGATTCCCTGCACCGGTGCTTTTGATATAAACGCCACCTGTGCCGGTTTTACCTATGCTTTGCACATCGCTAACAGCTTTATCACTTCCGGGGTACATCAAAAGGTACTAGTTGTCACAACAGAAACCTTAACAAAAGTAACCGATTATACAGACCGCTCCACTTGTATTCTTTTCGGTGACGGTGCAGCTGCAGTTATGGTGGAAAAGGATGAAGAAAATCCGAGCTTCCTCGCTACCCATATGGGGACAAATGGGGAAGGGGGAATTCATGTTTATCGGACCAATTTAACAGATACAATGGGAGGTATTCCTTTAAAAGCAGATGGGAATATCGTACAAAACGGTCGTGAAGTGTATAAGTGGGTATCCAGAACACTCCCTCCTTCTATCGAGGCGCTTTTGAAAAAAGCAAAGTTACATCTTGATGCAATTGACTGGTTCGTTCCACATAGCGCCAATCTTAGAATGATTGAATCCATTTGCGAGCGTTCCGGAATATCACTGGATAAAACCTTAACGAGCGCTGAATATATGGGCAATACTTCATCTGTAACCATTCCCCTCGCTATACGACTAGGTATAGAGAATGGAAAAGTTAAAAATGGGGATTTGATGATGGTATATGGATTTGGCGGTGGCTTGACACATGCGGGACATATTATTCGTTGGGACTTGGGTTAAGGGCCATGAAAAAGTAAAGAAGTGCTGTACGTATTTTGTGCGGCACCTCTTATTTTTTTTGCCAAGGAATAAACTTGTTTTCTCTTAACAGTTCAATGAATACTTCCAATGCCTTTGTCTGAAAAGGGGTTCGGATAATGACTGAAAATTCACGAGTAATGGGTAGACCTTTAATTTCTAGAATTTTTAACGATTTCAGCTGTAGTTCCTTCTGTATGGTCCAATTAGAAAGCAGACTAATTCCAAGCCCCGCTTCTACGGATTCTTTAATTAGCTGTGTACTGCCAAACTCCATTAATTTACTTGGGGAGATGTTAAACTTTTGAAACATTGCCTCCTGTGCTTCCCTGGTACCCGAACCTGATTCACGCACAATCCATGTTTCCTTTGCAATATCCTGGAAGCTTACCTCTTCTTTTTTTCCTAAAGGATGATGTACAGAAGTGACAATGAACATTGAATCTTTGGCAAGCTGCTCCACGATTAAATTTTTTTCCTTCAAATGTCCTTCCACAATACCAACATCCAACTGATGATTCGCAACCAGCTCAGCAATTTCCTTCGTATTAGCTATAACGATAGTCGGATCAATATCCGGATAGCTTCTCTGCAATTGAGCCATAATATGCGGCAAAACATATTCGCCAAATGTATAACTGGAACCAATCGTCAGCACACCGCTTGCTTTATTGGTAAGGTCATCAACAATTCTTTGCATTCTCGTATATAACCCCAATATTTCCTTCGCATGATGGTAAACAGCATTTCCCGCTTTATTCAAGCGTACGTATTTATTCGTTCGTTCTAAAAGTCGTGCACCAATCGTCCGTTCTAGCGTCTGAATATATTGGCTGACAGCTGGTTGGGTCATATGAAGCTCCTCAGCTGCTCTTGAAAAATTACCTTTTTCCACTACAGTAACAAATACTTGCAAGTATTGGTCCATTCCCATCACCTCCTTTTTATTATACTATTTTACTTATGATTACTATCATAATGATTTATTTTTCTTATCAATAAAACTGTTATATTCTTATAATAGTTTAAGGGAAATGGGAGATGATAACATGAGTTCAGAACAAGCTCGAATATTGCCTGCAGAGCCGCAGAAAAAAAGCTCCTCCGGTTTTGGATTATGGATCAGCGGTGTTGCCTTTACCTTTTTTATTGCTCTTCTGGGATATTTTTTGGCAAAGGTTCCTGGATTTGACCACATTGGGCAGTTAGCCTGCTCCATTATTATCGCTATTATTTACAGACAGTTTTTTGGATATCCGGAAATCATTCGAAAAGGAATCACCTTTTCCTCCAAAAGACTTTTACGAGCAGCTATTATTTTATATGGATTGAAGCTTAATATTGATGTTGTTCTGCATGACGGTTTAGGACTATTACTTCGCGATGCATGCGTCATTACATTTGCGATTCTTTTTACTATTTGGTTTGCAAAAATGTTGAAAGCAGATAAGATGATTTCCATTTTACTTGGAGTCGGAACAGGAGTCTGTGGTGCCGCTGCGATTGCGGCAGTTGCTCCAATTGTAAAATCAAAGGATGAGGATACTGCGATTGGGGTAGGAATTATCGCCCTAGTTGGTACCGTTTTTGCTATTGTATATACCATCCTACGGCCGTTCCTTCCTCTTAGTCCAGTTGAATACGGTTCATGGACCGGAATGAGCTTACACGAAATTGCACAGGTAGCCTTAGCTGCTGCACCTGGTGGTCAAGATGCACTTGCAATTGGTTTACTAGCAAAATTAGGCCGTGTATTTTTACTTGTCCCATTATGTTTCATCTTCATGTATTGGATGAAACGAAAAAATAATGATGACAGTGAAGGGGATGCGAAAATTGAATTCCCTTGGTTCTTAGTTGGATTTATTATTTTGAGCATTTTAGGAAGTTATGTGTTTGGTCATTCCATTCCGGTTTCTGCGGGTGTCCTGAATGGGGTTTCCACCGCAACTACCTGGTTGCTAACTGCGGCAATGGTGGGACTCGGCCTTAATGTTAGTCTGAAGGATTTGCGAACTAAAGCGTTAAAGCCGCTAATCGCGATGGTGATTACGTCGATCGTGTTGTCTGTGGTTACGTATTTGGTAGCTTTGTAGAATAGACTGATATTCACGTGGCGGCGTGGGTATCGGTTTTTTTTGTTTTTTGGATCTTCACAGTATAGGGGGGTACTTCTTTTTTTGGCGAGTTTTCCGGAGGTTTAGCTCTTCCTTTCCTTTTCGGCGTTCTTCACCTCGTTTTTGGCGTTTTCTCCTCTCTTTTCGGCGTTCCACCTCATTTTTTTGCGAGTTTAACCAAAATTTCGGCTTATCTCATCTTTTTCGGCATTCCACTCCTTGTTTTCGGCGTTTTCTCCTCTCTTTTCGGCGTTCCACCTCATTTTTTTGGCGAGTTTAACCAAAATTTCGGCTTACCTCATCTTTTTCGGCATTCCACTCCTTGTTTTCGGCGTTTTCTCCTCTCTTTTCGGCGTTCCACCTCATTTTTTTGGCGAGTTTATCTAAAATTTCGGCTTATCACATCTTTTTCGGCATTCCACTCCTTGTTTTCGGCGTTTTCTCCTCTCTTTTCGGCATTTCACCTCATTTTTTTGGCGAGTTTAACCAAAATTTCGGCTTATCACATCTTTTTCGGCATTCCACTCCTTGTTTTCGGCGTTTTCTCCTCTCTTTTCGGCGTTCCACCTCATTTTTTTGGCGAGTTTAACCAAAATTTCGGCTTACCACATCTTTTTCGGCATTCCATTCCTTGTTTTCGGCATTTTCTCCTCTCTTTTCGGCGTTCCACCTCATTTTTTTGGCGAGTTTAACCAAGATTTCGGCTTACCTCATCTTTTTCGGCATTCTACTCCTTGTTTTCGGCGTTTTCTCCTCTCTTTTCGGCGTTCTAATCCCTTTTTTCGGCGTTCCACCTCATCTTTTCGGCAGTTTACTCATAGTTTCGGCTTTTCCCATCTAAATCTACTACTCCCTTTTTTAAACAAACAGGTTACATCATAAAAATTCACCATATTTAAGCAGGATTATCATCATCTTTTAAGGAAGTTAATAGTAAATAAGGAGGGATAATAATTGTTTGTAAAAGAATTATCGGTACCTATGGAAATTCTCCATTACCAAGCTTTATTGAATCGTCTCCAGGTAAACCATCCTCAAAGGAATAAGATAGAAAGTGATTTTGCTAAATTGTTAGCCGGTTACCGTGGAGAAAAAAATTTACGTTATCATTTAAATTTTCTACCAGAAGATGAGTACCAAATTCTCCTCGATCTTCGGCTAAGTGTAAATAATATAAATTTCCAGATTGATTGTTTATTGATATCACCCTATTTCTTGCTTATTATCGAATCAAAGAATATTGCGGGAACTCTAATTTTCGACTCCAATTCCGAGCAATGCTTACGGATATACAACGAAAAGGAGGAAGGATTTCCAAACCCCATTTTGCAGGCAGCACGTCACCGTTTACTTCTCCAAAAATGGTTGTCGTATAATAAATTCGGGCCAATTCCTATTGAATACTTTGTTTCTATCGCCTTTCCCACCTCCATTATAAAATCCACAAATAACGATTCATCCATTTACGATAAAGTTCTTCAAGCTGAAAGTGCTATTCATAAAATTGTTAACATAAAACAGAAATACAATAAGGAATGCATGAATTCCAATCAGTTAAAATCATTATCTAAAATGCTGCTCCAAAAACATTTACAACCGGAGCTTGATATTCTTAAAAAACTAGGAATAGCTAAAACCGATTTAATCGCTGGTGTAAAATGCTCCACCTGTCCATCCATAATGCAACGAAAACACGGAACATGGTATTGTCAACGCTGTCAGTTCTATTCTAAAATAGCCCACGAGCAAACAATTTTAGATTATTTCCTTCTTTTCGGGCCAAAATTAACAAATAAAGAATTTAGAGAGTATACCCTTCTTTCAGATCGAAAAACCGCAGACTATTTACTATCCAAAACAAATTTATTATCAACTAAAAAGGGAAATAAAAATGTCTATTCCCCCCCTTCCACCAACTGGTACTTTAATAACCTACAAATAAAAAAAATCCTATAACATGACATTTGTCACCTGACATTCATGACATCTCTTACTAATCACGGACTACTATGAAGAATAAAATAAACTCATAAGCAATGGAGGTGTCGGGAATATGAACGAAATTGTAAATGTCCAAAATGTATCGAAAACATTCCATGATAAAAAAGCTGTGAGTAATGTTTCTTTTAGCATCGAAAAAGGCGAAGTGGTCGCAATACTCGGACCAAATGGTGCAGGTAAAACAACGACCATTTCTATGTTATTGGGGCTGTTGCACCCGTCCGAAGGAGAAATAAATTTATTTCAATTAGCTCCTTCCGATAAAAAAGTCCGGGAAAAAATCGGAACGATGCTACAGGAAGTTAGTGTAATGAACGGGTTAAAGGTGAAGGAATTGTTGGAGCTAATCCGAAATTATTATCCTAATCCGCTCTCTTTAGATGAGTTAATACAGCTCACCGGTTTAACAGAAGCAGATTTAAAAACACGTGCCGAAAAATTATCCGGCGGTCAAAAGCGCAGACTCAGTTTTGCACTTGCCCTATCCGGAAATCCGGATTTAATCATTCTAGATGAACCTACAGTTGGGATGGATATTACTTCTAGGAACCGGTTTTGGAAAACAATTAATGAGCTTGCCCAAAAAGGAAAAACAATCATTTTTACCACACATTATCTGCAAGAAGCTGATGATATAGCGAAAAGAATACTGTTGTTTCACAATGGATCCATTATTGCGGATGGAACACCTGCCGAAATTAAAGCTAAACTCACAAAACAGTCGGTTTCCTTTACATCTGAAAATGCAACGCAGTCCATCAAAAAACTTATTAAACATGATGTGGTGAACCATATTTATCAAAAAAACAATCGTTTGATTGTGCAAACTGAGGACACAGATGCTGTCTTAGCCTTACTTTTTGAAGAAAAAGTAGGAGCAAGTCAAATACAAATTGACAATGGAAAATTAGAGGAAGCATTTGAACAGCTCACACAGAATCATCGGGAGGCTATGTAGGATGAAAATTTTACTTTTACAGTGTAAAGCGGAGATATTAAGGGTTTTGAGAAATCCATATTTTGTTTTTTGGTCATTACTAATGCCAATCGTATTCTATTTTATTTTTACAAAGGTTGTGAATACAGGTGCCCCTGATAGAGCTGAGTGGCAAGCCCATTATCTTATGTCCATGACCTCCTTCAGTGTAATGGGCTCCTCGATTATGACGCTTGGAATTAGAATGGTTCAGGAACGACAGCAAGGCTGGGCTACTTTTATGAGGTTAACCCCTCTATCTGATACGGTTTACTTTTTTGCACAAATGATGGGGCAATCGGTCATCCATTTATTTTCCATTATAGTTATTTTTACAGCTGGAACAATTATTAATGGAGTCACCCTGTCCTTCACACAATGGATTTTCAGTGGGTTATGGATTTTACTTGCTTCGATTCCGTTTCTTGGATTGGGAACACTTATCGGCCTAATGAGAAGAGTGGAAACTGCTGCAGGAGTTAGCAATGTCCTTTACATGGCTATGGCCGTTGCCGGAGGGATGTGGATGCCGCTCGAAATTATGCCGAAAATCATGCAGTCTATTGGAGAATGGCTACCTTCCTACAACTTCGGAAATGGAGCTTGGCAGATTGTGCAAGGTCACGCACCTGAGTGGAGAAATATTTTGATTTTAATAGCCTATTTAATCTTGTTCATGCTACTATCAAAATATATTAGAAGAAAACAAGAAGCGGTGTGATGAAGGAATGCACAAGTTGAAGAAATTCCGATTTTTCCCTGAAAGATTCGGAGTTTTCCCGTATATTTTCCTTATTTATCTTATTTTCCCCGGATTCGAGTTATTAAACGAATCAGGTTTAAAAATGATACTAGGATCTAGCCTTTTATTGCTATTTTTTATTACGTATCGTCAGCTTTATTTCTGTATGCAAAAGCCTAGCTATTCATACTGGCTTGCAACAGAGCTTGCTATTATCCTAGTTTTCAGTCTATTCTACGATCCAAATTATTTATTTTTAGGATTTTTTCCGGCAAATTTTATCGGCTGGTATAACGACAAACGGAAATTTAATATTGCCTTAATCGGATTGATCATCGTCGAGGCATTCCCTCTTGCTATATCCGGGGTACTTAAGGAGCCGCGAAACATCTTATATTTTATACCATTTCTCATTGTCATGTTGATATCACCATTCGGTGTCCGGTCCATGAACAAAAGAATGGAGTTGGAAAAACAGCTGGATCAAGCAAATGAGCAAATTAAAGAGCTTGTAAAACGGGAGGAGCGCGTTCGCATAGCTCGTGACCTTCACGATACGCTGGGTCATACCTTGTCGCTTATTACTTTAAAGAGTCAGCTGGTAGGAAAATTAACTAAAATTGACCCCGCTCGGGCACAAATGGAGGCAAAAGAGATAGAGCAAACATCGCGGGCAGCATTAAAGCAGGTCCGTGAGATTGTTTCTCAAATGAGAGCGATTAGAGTGAAGGAGGAATTAAGAGAGATTCAGGAAACTTTTCAAACAGCTGGGATTTCCTATCGTTTTCAGGGAGATGCCGACTTGAAGGATGTCCCTCTCCTTACCCAAAATATAATTAGTATGTGCTTAAAGGAAGCAGCTACCAATGTCGTGAAGCATAGCAAATCAAAAAATTGTTTTATTACTATTTCCCCTACTCCAGAGAATATAAAAATAATGATAAAAGATGATGGAATTGGTCTTGCAAATCAAGCTGGAGGAGGAAATGGAATAAAAGGAATGGAAGAACGGCTAGCACTTATTGATGGAACCATGTCTTTAACCAGTTTAAATGGAGTATCACTAGAAATCACTATTCCGCTTGTACAGAAAAAAGAAAAGGAAGGTGCTGCCATTTGATTCGCATTTTTATCGCTGAGGATCAAAGAATGCTGCTCGGTGCACTTGGTTCTCTTCTTGATTTAGAAGAGGATATGGAGGTTGTTGGGCAAGCATTAAATGGTGAGGAAGCATTAGCATCAATCATCAAGCTTCAACCCGACATTTGTTTGATGGATATAGAAATGCCATTAAAGAGCGGTCTTGAAGTTGCAGAGGCAATGAAAACTTTGCATCTGTCCTCAAAAATCATCATATTAACCACCTTTGCCCGCCCTGGATATTTTGAACGCGCCGTAAAAATCGGCATTGACGGTTATTTGTTAAAGGATGGCTCTATTGATGAATTGGCAGATGCGATTAGGAATGTAATCGCAGGAAAGAGAATGTTTTCTCAGGAGCTTATGTTTGATATTATTCGCGAAGAAAATCCATTAACTGCTCGGGAACAGGAAATATTGAAATTAGCTTCTGAAGGAAAATCGACAAAGGAAATAACGGCGATTCTATTTCTTTCATCCGGCACTGTCCGCAACTATATGTCGGAAATTTTTCAAAAACTAGAGGCCAAAAATCGAATTGAAGCCATTAGTATTGCAGAGGAAAAAGGGTGGATCTGAGATAATGAAGCTAACCAAGTGGAAAATCGCTATTATTTCTATTATTTTAATCCCTATTCTGATAATTAGTATTTTATATATTAAGTTTGACAGACTTCCTATTTACACATTTAAGGGACAAAAGGTTTATTACAATCATGCAGTATACAAAACAGATGCTGCATTTTTGCAAAAGTATACTGATGGCAAGCTCCAAACGGATGGAGTAATCGGCAAAACACGTGACAGTAAATTTCTCGGTTTTAAAACAACTGTTTTCAAAGCAAAGGGATATAATAAAAGCGAGGTAATAATTATCAAAGGATTAATGTTTGATGATGTTCTTATAAAAGAAAAGAAGACTGGTGAGTAATCCTCATCAGTCTTCTTCTATTCGATTAGCGTAAGCCTTCGATTTGCAAGGAGCTTACGCTTTTCTATTTATGATGCATTTTAAATTCTAAAAACAATTCATTATAATGAGCGAGCATTCTCTTGCCTAGGTTTTTATATACCTCTAGATTCTCTGATTTCGTTAAATCAGGGTAAAAACGCTTATCATTAGCTACTTCCTTTGGTAAGTACTCCATTGCTTTTTTATTAGGAGTAGAATACCCTACATAATCTGCATTTTTTGCGGCGTTTTTAGGGTCAAGCATAAAGTTGATAAATTTATGGGCTCCGTCAATATTTTTTGCCGTTTTTGGAATAACCATATTATCAAACCAAAGATTCGATCCTTCCTTTGGCACCACGTAATCCAGCTTATCATTTTCACTCATGATTTCCGCTGCATCACCGGACCAAACGACACCAACAGCAGCTTCCTCATTAGCAAGCAGCATCTTGATCTCATCCCCAACAATCGCCTTAATATTTGGAGTTAATTTGCCTAATTTTCGTTTTGCCTGCTGAAGATGCGCCTCGTTCGTATCGTTCAAGGAATAATGAAGGCTGTTTAGCCCCATACCCATTACTTCCCTGGCACCATCCACAAGCAGGATTTGATTACGAAGATCTTTATCCCATAAGTCATTCCAGCTCGTTAATTTTTTCCCTCCGAGCATGGATGGGTTGTAGACAAGGCCGACTGTTCCCCAGAAATATGGAACGGAATATTTATTATTCGGGTCAAAGGACAAATTCATAAAATGCGGATCAATATATTTCAAGTTTGGCAGCTTGGAATGATCGATTGGAAGCAGCATATGCTCCTTTTTCATTTTATCAATCGCATATTCAGAAGGTACTGCGACATCAAAGGTCGTACCTCCTTGGGATATTTTTGTCATCATTGCCTCATTAGAATCAAAAGTTTGATAAATAACCTTTATCCCTGTTTGCTTTTCAAATTTCTTAATTAAAGCTGGATCGATATAATCTCCCCAGTTATAAATAGTTAATGTATTTCCACCTGAAAATCCTTGCGTCGCATTCAGACGTGAAACTAAGAACATCAGCGCAAATGAAACAACAAAAATAATGATAAAAAACCGAGTGAGTGATTTCATTTTCTAACCCCCATTCCAGTTTGGCGATTATTCCGTTGATTAATAAAGTAGTAGCCTATTACAAGAATAATCGTAAACAAGAAGATGAGAGTTGAAAGTGCATTAATGGATAAGGAGATACCTTGTCTTGCCCTTGAATAAATTTCAACGGAGAGTGTTGAAAATCCATTTCCTGTTACGAAAAAGGTAACGGAAAAATCGTCTAACGAATAGGTAAGAGCCATAAAAAAGCCTGCAAAAATTCCCGGTGTAATAAAAGGTAATATGACCTTAGTTAACACCTGCCATTGGCTAGCTCCTAAATCCCTTGCAGCATCAATTAACGTCGAACTCATCTCCTGCAGTTTTGGAAGCACCATAATAACCACAATCGGTACACTAAAAGCTATGTGAGAAAGCAATACGGAACTAAAACCTAGTTTTATGCCGACAATCGTAAATAAAATCAAGAAGGAGGCACCGATAATAACATCAGGGCTAACAATCAAGACATTATTCAGAGTCAACAATGTATTTTTCGTTTGCCGCTTTTTTACATATGAAATAGCAAGAGCTCCTGCTACACCTAGTATGGTCGAAATCGCCGCTGATAAAAGAGCGATGATAACCGTATTAATAACAATAATAATAAGTCTTGTATCCTGAAAAACTTCCTTATACCAATCTAATGTAAATCCTTTAAAACTGTGCATTGTTTCACCGCTATTAAAGGAATAGAACATTAAATAAAAAATCGGTGCGTAAAGGATGATAAAAATTATAACTAAGTAAATATTAGATAACTTTCTTTTACTTTTCATCTTATATCCCCCGCTTCCGTAAACCTGTTACCGCCATAATAATAGCCATCAGGATGATGAGGAATACAGCAATGGTGGAACCCATCCCCCAATCCTGTGTAACAAGGAAATGTTCTTCAATCGCTGTTCCTAGTGTAATAACTCGGTTACCCGCGATTAATCGTGTAATCATGAATAGGGAAAGTGCTGGTATAAAGACCGCTTGACACCCGGATTTCACTCCATCAATGGTCAGTGGAAAAATAACTCTTCTAAATGTGGTCCAAGCTGAAGCCCCAAGATCCCTTGACGCATCTACCAGGGACGGATTCATTTCTTCTAAAGAGTTAAAGATCGGCAAAATCATAAATGGAATAAAGATATATACCGAAACAAAAATAAAACTAAAATCCGTAAATAAAATTTGCTTTGCGCCAATACCCAGAAGCTCTAGTAATGAATTAGCTGTTCCATAGGTTCCGAATATCCCGATAAATGCATAGGCTTTTAAAAGCAAATTAATCCAAGTTGGTAGAATAATTAATAGCAGCCAAAGCTGTTTATGCTTTGTTTTTGTCAATAAATACGCAGTCGGATAAGAGATCAGCAAACAAAAGGCTGTGATTAGCAATGCATACCAGAAGGAGCTTAAGGTCATTTGCATATATACTTTCGTAAAGAAATGCCTGTAATTTTCGAATGTAAAATGGCCTTCAATATCAAAAAACGAGTAATATACAATTAATACGATTGGAGCAACAACAAAAAGCACAATCCATAAAATATAAGGAATTAGGTATATATTACGAGCCCTACTTTTCATGGCCAACCTCATTGTACCCTTCAAGGCGCTTATCAAACTCTTCCTCTGTTTCTCCGAAACGCATAACATGAATTGCTTCAGGATCAAAATCTAGTCCGATTTCATCCCCTACTACTGCTTTTTTCGTTGAATGGACAAGCCATTCATTCCCAGCCTCATCAAAGCAGCAAATTTCGTAATGTACACCTCTGAACAGTTGAGAATCGACTCGAACCTGCAGCTTTCCTTGCTCTTTTCTCGTAATCTCTAAGTCTTCCGGACGAATAACAACCTCTACCGCTTCATTTGACGTAAAGCCTTGATCGACACAGTCAAATCTCTTACCAACAAATTCCACTTCGAAATCCTTGATCATTTTACCGGAAACAATATTGGACTCTCCGATAAAATCGGCTACAAATCGGTTAATCGGTTCATCATAAATATCTGTTGGTGTCCCGCTCTGTTGAATTTTTCCCTTATTAATAACAAAAATTTCATCAGACATGGCCAGTGCTTCCTCTTGGTCATGGGTAACAAAAATAAAGGTGATTCCAAGGCGCTGCTGCAGCTCCCTTAACTCATACTGCATTTCGGTCCTGAGCTTTAAGTCCAATGCGGATAAAGGTTCATCTAATAAGATGACCATTGGTTCGTTTACGATCGCACGAGCAATGGCTACCCGCTGTCTTTGCCCACCGGACATCTCTCTAATTTCACGATTTTCATATCCTATCAGGTTTACAAATCGAAGTGCCTCCTGGACCTTCTTCGTAATCTCGCTATTTTTCATCTTTTTGATTCTTAATCCAAAGGCGACATTTTCAAAAACATTTAAATGAGGAAAAAGGGCGTAGTCCTGAAAAACAGTATTAACCTGACGCTGATTGGCGGCTAAATTATTGATGATTTTCCCATCAAAATAAATATTTCCCTTAGATGGCTGAGTAAATCCGGCAATCAATCTTAAAATCGTTGTCTTTCCGCAGCCTGAAGGACCAAGCAGCGTGTAAAATTTACCCCGTTCAATTTCAAAGCTAACATCATCTAGTACAGCAGGGTCATCATCGTATTGTTTTGTCACACCTTCAAAACGAATAATTGTTTGTTCTGCCATAAAAGACACCTCCTTATAAATATGAATCCGTTGCTACAAGAAGCAGCTCAGACTCTCCATTGTAGTCATTGCTAATTTGATGCTTATCAGAAGCATGGAAGTAAATGACTTCACCAGCTTTTGCATAATACATTTTTCTACCTAGCTGTACCTTTATCTTCCCTTTTAATACATAAGCAAACGTTTCAGAAAGAGATGGTTCAAATTCCTTGAATTCTCCGTACGCCTGAAAGGTAAGCCGAATCGGTTCCATTTCCTTCTCATTAGATTCGGGAACAAGCCACTGAATATGGTAGCCCCGTTCCTCATCAATGTAATCGGTAAGGTCTTCTTCTCCGTATACAACCTTTTGTTCTCTTTCTTCTTCGTCAAAAAATTGCTTCGGTGAACACCCTAGAACTTCTAAAATATTGAAAAAGGTATCGATCGATGGCGAGCTTAAATCACGTTCAATTTGGGAAATATATCCCTTGCTTAAATCTGTACGCTCCCCCAGCTCCTCTTGAGTCAGCCCTTTTTTTAAACGTAAATTTCGAATTTTTTTACCAAATTGCATCCTATGACCTTCCATCATGTTTATTTATACTAAACTTGGAGTCAATAAAGTTTATTAATAGTAAACTTTCAGTTTACTATTAACCATAAGATATTATAACTAATTATCTTAAAATTACAATCGATTTTTTGAAATTCTTTTTTTCTTTATTTTGGAAGGTAACTTTCGTTTGTTTATCGAATACCACTCTGTATCAAGCACCTATGGAATATGGATTCATAAATAGAAAAGAAATGCGATCTTACTACATGGAGATGAATAAATTATTAAAAGGAGATTTGACATGAAATCTATGGATCTATTCGATTTTTTTGTGAAGGATGCAGAGAAACCCTTTTCTGGATGGGATTTTTCTTATTTAACGGATACTGGAAGAATGGCTAGCGAACCACTTAATTGGAACTATACAAGTAAAATTTTAGCAAGCATCAGAAAGGCAGATACCCTTCTTGATATGGGAACAGGCGGAGGGGAATACTTATCAAAATTACAACCCTTTCCACGCCATACGTTTGCAACAGAAGCATATGAACCAAATGTTCCGATTGCCAGAAACCGATTAGAACCATTAGGGGTTAAAGTAATAGAAGTAAAGGATGATAATCAATTACCTTTTGATAATGAACAATTTGATCTGATTATCAATAAGCACGAGGCTTATTCTGTTTCAGAGTTATATCGAATACTAAAGCCCGGCAATCATTTTATTACCCAACAAGTTGGCGGCAAAGATCATATAGATTTAAACGAAGCTTTAGGGGCAAACGCAGACAATGGTTATTCACATTGGAATATGAAGTATGCAGTGGATGAATTAAAAAACGCTGGTTTTAAAATTTCAAAGAGTTTTGAGCAATTTCCGTATACTAGATTTTATGATGTAGGAGCAATAATCTATTATTTAAGTGCCATACCTTGGCAAATCCCTGACTTTTCCGTGCAAAAATACTATGATAAGCTATTGCAAATCCATGAAGAAATTCAGAAAAATGGATATATTGATTTTAAAGAACACCGTTTTTTCATTATTGCGGTGAAATAACATCTATCTTCGGTATAAGGAAGTTTGCTTTCCCCTTCCTATTATTATGAGGGATAATACCGTTCACAATTTATTCAACTATAAATATTTTTGCTTGTTTGCATCTAACCACATATTGAAGATTAAGTGGTTGTTTGGTAAAATTTATCTTATAAAAATGTTTATAGCACAGTAACTGACGACATTCGTGGAATGAACCACATGGGAGCTGTGTTTTTTATAGAGTCGGGTCGTCTGGGCAGAGATAAGGAACTATCCTTATCTCTTTTATATTTTAAGGGGGATTTTAACGTGGAAAACCTTATATTAGACGGAAACAAAGTGGCTCAAAATGTAAAGAATCAACTAAAAGCTAGAATTACAAATTTAAAAAGCAAAGGGATTACCCCATGTCTTGCAACGATTTTAGTAGGGGATGATCCTTCTTCTGCAACCTATGTAAGAATGAAAGGAAATGCTTGTGGAAAACTCGGCATGGAGTCGCTAAGAATCCATCTTCCTAAAGAAACAACAACAGAGGAATTAGTGAGCAAAATTCAAGAACTAAATATGGATGAGAAGGTACATGGAATTCTGCTCCAGCATCCAGTCCCTTCTCATATTGATGAAAGGGCAGCATTTGAAACAATTGCTATTCAAAAGGATGTGGATGGCGTTACAAGCCTTGGCTATGGTCAAACAGCATTTGGATTTGGCAAATATCCTTCCTGCACTCCAGCTGCTATTATGGAGATTTTAGATTATTATCGAATTCCTATTGAAGGCAAGCATGCGGTTGTTATCGGAAGAAGTCCTATTCTAGGAAAACCCGTTTCTGCCCTACTTTTAAATAAAAATGCGACGGTGACAACATGCCATTCCAAAACAAGTAACTTAGCAGAAGTAGTGAAACTTGGGGACATCGTTGTTGCTGCAGTAGGAAAACCGAAGCTTATTCAAGGCGACTGGATCAAAGATGGGGCCGTCGTCTTAGATGCAGGGTATAACGAAGGTAATATCGGCGATGTTGATTATAAAGCCTGTCTAGAACATTCCAGTGCCATTACCCCTGTGCCTGGAGGCGTTGGCCCTGTAACCATTTCGATGCTTTTAAAACATACTGTTGCTGCAGCAGAAGAAACAATAAATATGTGATTTTTCACGGGTGCTCTAACAGGAGCACCCGTTTCTTATACCACTCCCTCGTAATTGCCACTAATAAACTTTAGGTTTCATCGATTTCTATCTCCTAATTATAAAATCAATAAGTATTATTCGGTGATTGGAATGATTTAATTAATTTTTAATCTTATATTAATATTTTATAAATATAATACTTTTATGCTCCAAGGGGTTCTCGATCCTCCTGATTTTTGTGGATGAACTCAAATGAGGATTGATCGTTTGCTTTGTTTCCTATATTTTTGTTCAATTGTTAAGAATTCGTGAAATAAACTGACTATATGGTTTATTTTGATTTTTTATATTATAATAAAAAATAAGATATTGTAAATATCAAGGTTTTACTTTTAGAAAGGAGAATACTTATGAAAACTAGACTAAGGAAATTACACAATACTAAGTTTTTTAATTTAAATGATTTAATAGATGAAAATAAAAAAATGATGGAAAAGGATACGAAATTTATTACGGAATTAGAGAAAAAACTAGATGAAAAGCTGTCGAAAGAGTAATGGCATTTTTAGAGCGGAACATATCTTGTTCCGCTCTAAAAATCGGGCAGGTTATCTAAATTATTTTCTTCTATTCCATCCGGCTCACTACGAATGATATCCCTGCCGTATTTATGAAAAACATCAATATGAGCGATTTTCCCTGCTTTTGCTTCATCCAATGCTGTAATATAATCTAATTCGCGACCCGCGTTCGTTTTAAACGCAATAATATCGCCGTCATTATTTTTTCTGACTGCCACGATTTCCTCTTTTCCCATTAAGTTCTCTTCGCCAGCTTCTAGCTTTGCTTGCTGCAATCCCTGTTCACGGTACTGCTGGTACATTTTGTCAAAATAATTATCTTCCACTTTTACACCTCCAATACTAAGTATTGTTCAACTTTTCTATAATTTTATGTACTTTAAGTGATATTAGGGAATGGTATAGAAAAAGCATTTGTATGAGAGACTCTACAAATGCTTTTAAAGATTACCTTTTAAAGTTCGGACTTAACTCACTCTAAGCATCAAACATATTTCCATCCACATCATAAAAGATAAAATTACTTCCTGCATTACCGAACATCGTTTACAAAAAAAGAACCCTAAAATTTCTTATTTTAGAGTTCCACCATTTTTGTACGGATGAAGTAGTGAATAAATAGATCTAGTAACCGGTACTTTCTTTCCCCGCTTACTGGCTTGCTCCAATACATATCCTTGCAGATACTCCAATTCCAAAGGCTGACCCTTTTCGAGATCCCGATGCATGGAGGATGTCATATTCGGAGGTAGATTTTCAATTTTCCTTGTAATTATTTCTACAATATCTTTTGCCACTGGTATTTCTAATGAAACTGCAGTTTGGTAGATCTCCTGTATAAAATCAGTCAGTAAGTCCTTGGTTATGTCATCATTCATAGCAACACCAATAGGCTGACGAGTTGCCGAGGTGATACCACTAAACGTTGTAATGAAAATAAACTTATTCCACATTTCTCTTACTATATTATCCGTAAGCGCGGCACCTACACTTGATTGCTCTAGCATTTCTTTTACTTGAAAATGGAATTTGGAATTGTTACCATTTAATGCTCCAAAAACAATATCCTGCATATCGCTCGTATGAACGATATCTCCATCCTTGTTCAAGGTGGATTCTATTAGGCACAAACCTCCCAGAATATTCTCTTCTCCATAACGGTTCGTCAAAAATTCAATATGCTGAACTCCGTTCAAAAGGGGTAATATTTTGGCTCCGTTATGAATTAGCGTATCTAATTGCGGAAGTGCTGATGCTAAATGGTAGTTTTTTAACGATAAAATAACCAGTTCCGGCTGAACGATTTCCTCACTTTTCATTGCTAAATTTGGAGTAATGATAAAATCTCCATGAAAACTAAATACTTTTAATCCACGTTTTTTTAATTGTTCGTAGCGTCTTTCTCGAACCAGAAATGTTACCGGATATCCCGCTTTCGCAAGCTTTCCGCCAAAATAACCTCCAACGGCACCCGCTCCAAATATTACTGTATGCATAATTCTCCCCCTTTTTTCTTTCTATTTTATACTATCTTTACATTCTATTTAATAAATTTTACCCCTATTCAAAATATTTATATGTTACACTTTCCGTCTAAAAAATAATGACACCTCAACGCATATTATTCTAATTCTTTAAAATACCTAATCATAAACTCCCTGAATTCACGGACCACCTTGGATGTATATCGGTCACTTTTCCATGCCATTCCAATAGTTCGCTTGCACACTGGTTGTTCTATGTGCAACGGGACAATTTTTTCATGGCTTGCATAGCGGATAGTGTGTTCTGTTAAAAAGGAGATTCCTAAGCCCGCTTCTACATAGCTATGAATGGAACCGGGTTCTTCCAATTCAAAGGCAATATTCGGAGTAAAACCTGCCTTTTCACAGAATCTATCGGTCAACATTCGAAATGGATTGGTCCGCTCCATATTAATAAATTGTTCATCTTCTACTTCTCTAAGCCTTATACATTTTCTTTCCGCTAATGGATGCTTTTCCGGAACCACAATAAATACCTCATCCTCCATGAGATTCACCCAGTTAATCCCTTCCTTTTCAATAGGGAAATAAGTAACACATACATCAATTTCCCCCTTTTCCAATTGGTCAACTAACCGCAGTGGAGAATGCATGCTTACCTGAAATTTTGCGGATGGATATGCTTTTCGAAATTTGCTAATAATATTCGGTAGCAACGGAGTATGCATAACAGACAAAGAGATAAGATTATTGCTCTCTCCAGCAAGCTCTGCCATCTCAACCTTTGCGGATTCCAATTCTGAGAATGCACGATCTACCCTTTTTAATAATATTTTTCCAAATGAATTTAACTTAATATTCCTTCCTTCCCTGTCAAAAAGAGAAAAACCAAGTTCCTCTTCTAATCTGGAAATGGTTTGGCTTAAGGATGGCTGAGCAACTTTAAGCTGCTTAGCAGCATTTGTCATATGCTCTAAATGGGCAACAATTTGAAAATATCGTAATTGTAATAAATCCAATGCCTTCACCTCTATTAATAACTTTAAACCTATAAGCAGATAGTAATATATATATTAGTCATTATCAATTTTTTGGAGTATGATAAGGAGCATAATTGTTACGGAAACCGAAATATTTGCACAAGAAAGGTGTTTATATGGAAACTTGGAAAAGGAATTTATTTGTTTGTTGGTTCGGTTCGTTTGTAACTGCCGCGGGAATGAGCCAAATAGCTCCCATGCTCCCGATTTATATAGAAAAACTTGGAGTGCATACTACTTCGGATGTAGAAAAATGGTCCGGATTAATATTCGGTTCTACCTTTTTACTTTCTGCAATTGTTTCTCCTATCTGGGGAAAGCTTGCAGATAAGAAAGGCCGCAAACTCATGCTTTTGCGGGCGAGTCTTGGAATGGCCATTGTCGTTTTTTTCATGGCATTTGTACAAAATGTTTATCAGCTGCTCGCATTACGAATGTTAATGGGGGCAGTTTCTGGTTATATTTCCGCATCCGTTACATTAGTAGCTACTCAAACTCCGAAGAAGAACTCGGGTTGGGCACTCGGAACTCTTTCCACCGGTTCTGTTAGCGGTGGTTTATTAGGACCGTTACTAGGTGGATTCATTACAGAATTCGTAGGGATTCGCAGTTGTTTTGTCGTAACAAGTGTATTATTATTGATTGCCTTTTTTGCCGTGTTATTTTTGATAAAAGAGGAATTTACACCTGTTCATAAAACACCGTTGGCATTTAAAGAGGTATGGAGGCTTGTTCCAGATACCAGATTGTTAATTTCATTGTTTGCTAGTACATTTATTTTGCAAATTGCGAATATGTCCATTCAGCCGTTAATTACAGTATATGTAAAAGAACTTTCACCACATGCAGCTCATCTATCGATGATTGCGGGTATGGTGGTAGCTGCTTCGGGACTTGCTAACATCATCGCGGCTCCAAGACTTGGAAAACTTGCCGATCGTATTGGCTCACGGAAAATATTAATTGGAGCATTGATTGTTGCAGGAATTATCTTTATTCCACAAGCATTTGTCAAAACACCGTGGGAATTAATGGGGTTACGGTTCTTATTAGGGCTTGCCACTGCAGGATTATTACCTTCTATCAACAACCTTGTAAGAAAAAGTGCACCGGATGAAATTGTTGGCCGTGTTTTTGGGTATAATCAATCGGCCCAATACATCGGTACTCTTGGAGGATCCGTATTAGGAGGACAAATGGCCGGATTATTTGGTATCCACTATGTATTCTTCACCACAAGTGCTCTCTTACTCCTAAATGCATTATGGGTATACAGTATTAATCATATTGGTTCAAAAAGAAGAACCATGTCCCATAGTCATTAGGTTGTCAGGCACCAGAAAAGAAGCACGCTGAAAATCAGCGTGCTTCTTCTTTGGGTTTATCATACAAATAAAATATGTAATCTGTAGATGCGCCAGGGTATCCTAATTGTCTCGACATAGCGGTGATATTCCCTCTGTGATAGGTCCCGTGGTTTGATACATGCTGCACCAACTCAGATACAGTGGTTTCTAATTTTCCAAACTGAGGATGGTCGGTCATAACAGGTTGATCGTTGTAGCCTAAGCTAGCAAAGAATTCTCCATATTGATTTGCTACACTTTGATAAGCATTTTCAAAATCTGCGAGAGTCATCGTTTTTATTTTCTCCGACACTTCACCCATCAATGTCATAATTTCATTAAAGCTTTTTCCCATCATAACATATAACCAAGATACATCGACTCTATAGGTATGTCCTACCGCATCTAATATTGTTGGGAAAACACTTTGTATTTCTTGTTGTAAAATTTCCTCAGGGATTTCCTTTAGTTTCTCCAATACCCGTTTATTTGCCCAAACATGATAATCATACATCTTTAAAAATGGTTGTTCCATCCATACTCCTCCTATCTTCTGTCCGGTTGTATTATAAAGAACGGCAATTTTTCCACACCAATCATCCGTGCATAGGTAAACAGTTGACCTTTATGATGTATTTCATGATCTCTTGCATTTTCCAGCCACGTCTTACCAGAAGCATAAAAATGGTTGAACGCAATTTCTTTCTCTAAATGTAACTCATTCAGCAATTCTAAGTCCTGCTTTGTTTTTTCAGTAAACTCTAATACAATTTTACGAACATCATCCATTGTTTCATAAGGTGGAAGACCCGACATTGAAAAGGAACCATTCTTGATTGCTTGGACGAACATGTCCATGGAACTTGCAATATGCAAAGCAAGGTCGCTAAGTGTATATGCACCCTCCCAAGGTTTGAAATACATATGCTCATTATCTATTAAAGTAAGTAGTTGATTTAGCACGGTACGATGTTTCAACCAGCTTTGGGTAAATTCCTCCATTCTATTCACCTCCGTTTTCCTTTGGTATTGTTGTATAAATTTCAATTAAATCGCCTATCCCACATCTTTCTGATTGCTTTCAACTGGTAACTTGTTCTATGGTCAATATACACTACCTTCACTGACAAATTCGGTCAGTGGAAATTATGATTGATAAAAATTTATCATGTCAGAGGCGATACTTATTAATTTCTCTTTCAGAAAACTCGGCTCTTGCACTTGAATGGATTTCCCATAGGATAATATTAAATACGGCAAAGAGTAAGTTATCATTTCTTTATCCAGCTTAAAATGCACCTCATTATGAGTTCTCTCGATTAACATATGTCCTAATAACCAATGCTCACAAAGATTATCAATGGCTGATTTATGCCCTTCTATTCGTACAGAAATCAATCCTGTTGGGTCCTCGATATCCGGGAGAATACTATTCAACAAAAACCCGCGTGCTGAAAATTCTATTGGTCTTTCAAAGGTTTGATCGGTCCTTGATAGGCTAAGTATTCTATCAACACGAAAGCTTCTAATCTCATTACGAAGATGACAATATCCAACGACATACCATCTGTTTTTCCAATTTACGATACCATATGGATCTAGTTTCCTATTGGATGGTTCATCTCCATTCCTTTTTCTATACTCAAGAAAAAGAGTAGCTTCCTCTGCAACCGCTTGTTCTAAAAGTTCCAGGGTTTCATCTCCGGATGTATTGACGGGAGGATGAATTACATCAAATCCAATGGAATAACGATTAATCTGTTTTAATTGCTCTTCATTTGTATACAGCTTTAGTTTCGAAATCGCAGAATCCAACGCCTCCCCAAAAGGATAGCCGGCTTCTTCAGCATATTTTGCCGCATGGATAAGTGCCTTTTGCTCCTGTAAATCAAAAAATAAAGGAGCTTCATTAAACTGTTCCAATATGCTATAACCACCATTATGGCCAGAATCAGCAATAATTGGCACTCCACTTGCGCACAACGAATCGATATAGCGATATACGGTGCGAATACTGATTTCTAATTCCTCTGCAAGCTGTTTCGCTGTCATCCGCCTTCTTGATTTTATCAGCCATAAGATAGACAACATATTATCTGCTTTGGACATTACCACGTTCCCCTTCATAAGCATTTTATCTGCGTTTCTCTGTATAAAGGTTATATTCTAATGGACATGTGCAATTTCCTGCTATATGCCGACATAAAGGCAAAGAACACCTTATAAAAGAATTAATCTCCTTTTACAAGGTGTTCCCTTTAAGGCTTTTTCCCTAAGTTATGCTGCTTTTGACCTTATAAGAATCCTTTAATCATCTTATTAAAAGATGCCGCGAAACTAGGCAAACTTTATGATTTACAAAAGAATACCAAAGGAAACAATTGATACAATAACAGTTATTTAAATAAGCACTTTAACTATGGTTAGAACTAAACCTATAATAAATCCGCAAACCGCACCATTTACACGAATCCATTGCAGATCCTTGCCGACGTTTGTTTCCACTAATTCCACAAGCTTTTTATTATCAAGCTTATCTAAATTCTCACGTACCAAATTTCCAATTTTAGTATGATTCTTTTCCACTAAATCCATTATTTGCCTGTGTATCCATTCCTCGATTTTGCTCCGTTTTTCCTGATCCTCTTTCAGCTCTTCCAATAATCGTGTTAAAAATGGTAATAGCATCGCATCGAATTTATCACTTTCAATAAATGAAATTAGCTTTTCTTGCATATCTTCTAAAATAGTGACGATCTGCTTATGAGCATCCCATTTATCAAGGAAGCTGTTTTTCCATTGATTGATTTCGGAAATAACCTTTTCATTTTCCTTTAATTCTTCCAAGAATGCTCTTGCCTTTGTGAGTAAAACTTCTCTGTTTTTACTATCACTATTCCGAAGATCATCAATTCCTTTTGTCACGAGTTTAAAAATAATGTTACCGAGCTTTTCTTCATTAATCAGATTCCGAAATGATTTTATCGCAAACTTCACAAACCCATCGACATCTGCATTATCAATTAATTGCACAGCAAGGCTGCCTAATTTTTCAATCGTGCTTTGTTTAGAAATCCATTTCTCTACTTCTACTAATAAATAATCGAAGGCTTTTTCATCGTATTGACCTGCAAGCGATTTATCGATAACAGTTCCAAGCAAAACCTTTACATCCATTGCATAAGCCTTTGCCTTTACTTCCCTTTCAAGAACATCTGCAAGCTGCATTACATTTATTTGTGTAATCATTCTTTTAGAGATTGTTTTTATACCCTTGCTTACCCACTTTGAGTGGACATTTTTCTCAAGTTCCTCAAGTAATTTCTCCGTAATGCGAACCTGCGCTACCTTAGACTGAATACTTTCCTTGGAAAGCCAATTATTCTCAACCAAATTAATGATCCCATCAGTCATACGCTGTCGATTATTGGGCAGCAGTGCGGTATGTGGAATAGGTATTCCTAACGGATGACGAAATAACGCCGTTACGGCAAACCAATCCGCAAGTCCACCGACAACTCCTGCTTCAAAGGCCCCTTGTAAGAGCCTACCAATGATATTATTCTGAAAAGGCATCGTGATGAAAAAACCGAGTGCCATAACTATAAGAAAAAATCCTGCCAAATATCTGGAATTCCTTTTATTCTTCACCAAATCATCGTTCTCCCTTAATCATTAGCATGCATATTACATTATCTCCATATTTCGAGTTTCTTCTTCATTTTATTGTTATGATATTTCATAGTGAAAGTCAAATAAAAAACCGTCCAATAATAAAGGACGGTTCTTATCATTAATCGTTTTTAAATAACTTCATGCAAAAATAGCTAAGAAGCAGAATTATAAACCAAACTGGTGTAATAAATAGCGCTATTCTTGTATCAGCAGCTAGGCCAAGCAAAACAATCACAAATACAAAGAACGCCAGCACAAGCCAGTTGGATATAGGAGCAAATGGCATTTTAAAAGGATTCTGTTTCGCACTTTCAGGCATTAATTTGCGATAGCGCAAATGTGAAACGATGATTACTCCCCATACCCATATAAAGCAAATAGTTGAAATACTTGTAACCAACGTAAATACTTTATCCGGCAATAAATAGTTAAGCACTACTCCAACTAATAGCACGAGGGTGGAACAAAGCAATGCAGGTGCTGGTACATTTCGTTCGTTCAGCGTTTTTAAATACTTAGGCGCCTTTCCTTCATTCGCTAAAGTATAAAGCATTCGGCTTGTACTAAAAATTCCGCTATTACAAGATGATGCTGCAGAGGTTAGTACAACAAAGTTAATAATTCCTGCTGCTGCAGGTATCCCAATTAAAGCAAAGACTTTTACAAATGGGCTACTGTCAGGGTCGACCCCATTCCAAGGATAGATAGACATAATCATAAACAGAGCACCAATATAAAAAATGAGAATACGAATTGGAATACTGTTGATTGCTTTTGGAAGTGTTTTTCTCGGATCCATAGCCTCACCAGCGGTGACCCCAACAAGCTCAATACCAACAAAAGAAAATACGGCCATTTGAAAAGCTAACAAAAATCCTGATGTTCCGTTAGGGAAAAATCCTCCATGAGTCCAAAGATTTGCAAATGTAGCTTTTGTCTCATGACTCTTAAAACCCATAAATACAAGCACAAAGCCGATGGCAATCAATGCTACAATCGCGATAATCTTAATTAAAGCAAACCAAAATTCAATTTCCCCAAAGGCCTTAACCGTAGCTAGATTAATAAGAAACAGAACAATCACACATATTAAGGCAGGTACCCATTGCGGTATATTCGGAAGCCAAAACTTAACATACATTCCGACAGCCGTTATTTCCGCAATTCCTGTCATAATCCAACAGAACCAGTATGTCCAGCCCGTAATAAAACCGGCCCAGGGTCCTATAAAGTCTTGTGCAAATTCTATAAAGGAACCGGTAGTAGATTTATATAGTAATAATTCTCCTAATGCACGCATTACAAAGAACAAAAAGGCACCGATAATTAGGTACACCAGCATGATGGAGGGACCAGCAAGATGTATTGATTTACCAGCTCCTAGGAACAAGCCGGTTCCTATAGCACCACCAATTGCAATTAATTGAATATGTCTGTTCTTTAGACCTCTTTCTAGATTTCTTTCCTTCGTCAACTGTGTCATGTTCATCACCATCTCATCTAGTATGTGTCTTGGTAGTTGCTGCAATTTCTTTTTTTCTATTAAAATTTTGAATTATTCCCCATTATATATTTTCTATTTAAAAAATACAATTGTCCCTGGTACGAGGACGATTTTCCTATCTTCTAAACGAAAATACGACATGATTAAAAGGAGTTTTCACTATCCTTATAGAATTAAAAATGATGTATGTTATTGTCGAAGAAGGAGAACTGTTCATGGAAATTCACTACGACAACATATTACTCCAAATATTAATGGTACTTTTTCCTTTTGTTTTATTTTTAGTGCTTGTGAAGGAAAAAATACATGATGTAAAAAACAAAATATTATTCGGCGTTACTTGTGGTATCGCTGTCACGTTATCCCTTTCGTTTGCTATTCAAATAAATGAAGGAAAATTAATAGATTTAAGACTTGTTCCATTGTACTTGGCATTTATATACGGAGGGAACATTACCGGGATAATCATTTCGTTATACTATATGATCCTTCGCTATTTCTTTGGTGGAGTAGGAATAATTCCAGGTTTTATAATTCTGCTAATCGCAAGCAGTATTCTTATCAAGCTTAAGCGCCATTTTTTCACCTTCTCTCTAAAGGAAAAATTAACTTATTCCTCTTTGTTTTTAGGAATTTTTTCGGCAAGTACCCCTATCCTGGGTTCACTCATGCTATCTGAAAGCTTAACTTTTAACAAGCTAATTATTTACTCTTTTTATATTCTCGAAAATATCGTCCTAATTTGGCTTGTCATTTATTTAATTGAGGCTCATATTGAGAAAATAAATCTATCTAACGAAATTTTACATGCGGAAAAATTTAATGTAATAGGACAGTTGGCTGCAAGTGTCGCTCATGAAATTCGTAATCCAATGACCAGTGTACGAGGCTTCTTACAAATATTACAGACCTCCACTAGAATTTCACTTTCCGAAAAAGAATACATTAAGATTTGCATAGAAGAGGTGGACCGTGCGAACGCCATTATTGCCGATTATCTTGCTTTAGGAAAAAACCATTCAGCTGAAAAAGGTGTTTCACTAGATGTAACCATTGAATTAAAAAGTGCTGTTCGATCCATTTCCTCTTTTGCAACTCTCAATAATGTAAAGATTGATTTCCAAAATAAATTCCCTGCGCATATCAAAGGGAACAGCAGCAGGCTGCAGCAATTATTTATCAATCTATTAAAAAATGGTATCGAAGCTTCTAGCGGAAATGGAATGATTGTCATTCAATTAGAGGTGAATCAAAAAACGGTTCAAATTTCTATAGCGGATAATGGGGAAGGAATGAGTAAAGAAACACTTGACCGCTTCGGCCTCCCTTTCTATTCAACGAAGGAAAAGGGAACCGGGCTTGGACTAATGGTATGCAGACGTATCACGGAAGAAATGGGTGGTAGAATCGACGTCAGCAGTACCAAAGGACTTGGAACCATTATTTATCTAACATTCCCTAGAGTATTAAGAGAATGAGACTGTTCATTTAACTTGCTGGTGCACTTCCAGCAAGTTAAATTTATTTCTGTATATTCTTTTATATCTTCTGTGTTAATGCTATTAAATTTCTACTTTCATAAACTTACACAAATCTTGAAAGCCTATTTTTTCATATAATCGAATGGCACTCTCGTTAAAGGAAAAAACATTTAATCGCACATCCGAGTATCCTAAGCTTTTAAATTCCAGTAAACTTTGTTGTAATAGCTGTTTGGCATAACCCTGTTTTCTAAACTCAGCCTTTACATATACGTCACTGATCCAGCCAATTTCCTTTCCAGTAAACCAGTCCGTACTCTTATCCATCAATACCCAACCGACTAAAATACCATTGTTTCTTGCTACTAAAAAATATGCCCCGTGCTTTATGGAGTTTTCATAGGCCTTGATCATTTCTTCCTGATGATTATCGGCTGTTATTCCAGTTGCCTCTTGTCTATTTTGACCAGCATAATCATATATCTCTATTAACTCCGGTTCTGTTGCTCTCTCCAAGACAATCGTCATATTTCACCCATCCTTACATTCTTTTCAATAGCATATAATGTGTACATCCCTCAGGAAAATCTTCCACCGTACCATATACTTCATAGCCCTGTTTTTGATAAAACTCGGGTGCTTGGAAGCTAAAAGTGTCCACCCTTATCATTCTACAACCTTTTTCAACCGCCAATTCCTCTACCTTTTTTAATAGCTTCGCTCCCATTCCTTGACCTCTTAATCTTTCATCCACCCATAAGAATTGGATGAATAGACAATGAAGCTTGGTGTTTCCCGTAATACCACCAAGTATATTTCCTTCTTCATCATTAATCGTAATGCTTATATCCTCGTTAACATAGGCAATCTCTTTATCCGAAAGGTATTTCATATTATATTCCATTAATTTACTACGGATATACTCAGAATCCTCATGGTTCGATTTTATTTGAAATATTAAATTATTCATTTAAGGTATCTCCTTTTCTTTAGCATAATCTGCTTCCTAGTTATATTCGATAACTAGGAGGAAAATCCTTTCAGCATCCATGAAACTCAAAAATAAAGTCGAGGTGATGTGCATTAGCTTCTTAGAGCATTTTTATTTTGTGCCTTTCACACCTTAATAAGAGAATGAAACGAATGTAACTTAATTTTACGTGGTGAAATTTCAAGATTTGTTGTCTATTAAGCTATAGAGCAGTGTTTACGGGGTTTTTTATGTAAAATTATGCATCCGCCGGCGCACCATATTTTGGACCAGCATATACATAACAATATGATTAAGAAGCAAACACTTAATCTGAAAAATTATAGTGTTTTTTTATGAAAGTGGTGAAAAACTTTGGTTCATACAGTGGGAAAACTGGAACAGTATAAACTATTAAACTCTGGCCAAATGAAGCTCGGCAGTATTCCAACTACAGTAGAATATTCGATGGCTAATTTACATCTTTTCTTAACTAAATTTGAAGAACTGTATATTAAACACGATACATCTGGCCAAGGCAGAGGTATTTTTAAAGTTACTAAGGGGCCATACCAACTTCATACGATAAATGGTTATTCTATGCAGGGACAGCAGATTAATCAAAAGCTAACCGTTAAACAGATTCATGAACTACTACAACCATTTGAAAAATTCGGGAGATCGCACCCTTATATCATTCAGGAAGGGATAAAAAGCGTAACTGACAGCGGACATCCTTTCAGCATTCGTGTTCATACCCAATTAGTCAACAGCAAATGGGAGGTCAGCGGCATACTTGCAAACATTAGCTCTAAACAACTTGATAACAATGGTATTGTAAATAGATGTCGTGGTTCACAGATTTTACCTATAGAGAAGCTTATGAAACATTATCTTAAGTTGAATCCCAAAAAGGAAAGAGAACTTTTAGAAAAAATAAAGGATGTATCCATTTGTGCTTCTGAAACCATAGCAAGCAAATACCCTGCAAGAGAATATGGAATAGATGTTGGGGTAGACAATAATTTAAACCCCATAATATTTGAATTAAACAGTACCCCTGGTATTGCAGGATTTCACCTTGTAGATCCAAAGATATGGCGGCATATTGTGGATAATCGTAAAGGTCTATAATCCATCAATTGTTATTTTTCCCTCCCTGTGCGGAGGCCATTTTCTTCAGGGAAGGAAAGGTGCATTTTAGGCTATATGCCATAAAATGCAACGATAACAGTGGATAAAATTGTGAATAAGGTTTACCTGTTGCAACGAGATTCCATGATGGCAGCACGGATAATAATCCGATTGTATATATAATTTCTAACAATATGATACTATACGATGGTACAAATCCTTAAATCTTCTCTTAACAGATTAAAATTGACAGACCAAATTACAAATAAAATAGCACCCTAGATGACAATATCCATTGTCAAAATGATACTTTGGGTGCCATTTGCTATGCTATTTTGGATTTGTTTTCATTATCTGAATTGATAAATCAGCGTAATAGGTTAGTTATTTTTTATGATAAAAGAGAGGCCATTTCATATGCTATTTGCAATGTTTCTCCACGGAATTGGAACTACCAAATTCAATACAGCTAGCCCTTTATATTTAAAATTTATAACTTACCATAAAAACTACAGATAAAACTAGCATAATGAAAATAGAAAGCCATACTAAATAAATTGATAACCCCTTTTGTACCACTCCCACGTCTACATTCGCAGCTCTTAATGGTTTTTTGATTTTTTTGCTGCTAATAATACTTAAAACAATAATAGATAATAGAATGGTAAGGGACCCGCCTTTTTCCATGAAGTGAAGCCATAATGGCTTTTGTGACTCCGAAATATTCATGCCGATAATCATAAATACTCCGCTTAAAAGTACAATGAAGCTGCTCGGATGAAGCCATCTGTTGAAAAGGCCGGGGATTTTTTGCAATAGAGATTGCACATCCTTTGAACCTGCTTGTTTCTTCAACAGCGACATTATAACTGCAAGGGATATTAACGATCCCAGCCATATCGATAAACCAGAGAGATGAAAAAATAACATGGTGGTAAACATCTTTAATTCCTCCTCTTTTTTTCAAGCTTAATTCCTATAACGAGAATAAAATGCTTTTATGAACAACAGATGAACAGCACGTTACATATTTAATTGGTTCTATTTAATGTCTTAGGCTTGAGGAAGGTCAAAATGGCAGGTAATAACATACCGCGAACTAAAAATGTATCCATTAATACTCCAATCCCCATGGTCATACCAAATAGGAAGAGCTCCTGCAATGGCTGTGTCATTAATACGCAGAATGTAGCCGCCAAAATAATTCCTGCGGATGAAATGACTCCACCAGTAAGGGAAACACCGCGGGCAACCGCTTCTTTCCATTCAAAGTGCCTTGCTTCCTCTCTAATTCTGGAGACAACCATGATATTATAATCAACGCCCAAGGCAACAAGAAATACGAAGGTGTACACCGGCAAACGATAACTAATGGCGTCATAGCCTAAGATATAATGGAACACCATCCATCCCAAACCAAGTGTAGCTACGTAAGATAATAGCATCGTCCCAATCATTGTGAATGCCATTACGACTGATCTAGCTTGGAAGGCAAGCATAATAGTAATGAAAATCGCAATTAATAAGAAAGTGATAATCATATCACGGTTGTTTAAATTTTTTACATCTAATTGTTCAGCTGTTTGTCCTGAGTAATAGATAGAAAATTGTTTTGTATTAAAGCCACTATCTTGTAAAATAGCCTCACCGTTTTCACGTAACTTGTTAATGACGTTTAATGACGATTGATCATAAGGATTATCCTTGAGAGTCAATTGCAGCTTAACTGCATGTTTATCCTCGGATAAGAAATTATTTGCGTTTCGATTAATGGTGCCTGGCTCCGCTTTTGGCGAAATATCACTAACACCTTCTTGAGTTTTTAGCGCCTTTTCCAAATCATTGATTTTTTCCGCAAAGGTAGAATCTTGAACAATCTCCTTATGTGATTCCAAAATTACTGTTACAGGCGCTAATTCTCCTTGAGGAAAATGTTTCTCTAATATTTCATAGCCTTGGCGGGAGGTAATATCGTTCGGAAAGGACTTCATGATATTGAATGAATATTTCAGCGATCCTACATTTAAAGCAGATAAGATTAAGAATAGTAATAATACACTTACTGTTGCTCCAGGCTTCCTTGTGACAAAGGAACCCACTTTTGCCCAAATTCCTTGGTGATGCCTCTTTTCGTTCTTCTCGTATTTCGGAATAAAAGGCCAAAATGCTTTCCGGCCAACTACTGCAAAAAGCGCCGGTATTAGTGTTACTCCGCCTAGTAAAATAACTACCATCGCTACCGAAAAAACTGGTGCAAAATAATGATATGGCTGGAAATTTGCAAAGAATAATACAAACATAGCGACTAGAACTGTACCGCCGCTAAATAAGATTGGCTCCATTACGTGTGTAAAAGCTTTTTTCATAGCTTCGTATTTTGACTCGTTAACTTTTAGTTCAACGCGATATCTCGCAAGAATAAACAAGCAATAATCCGTTAAAACCGCAAAAAGCAAGATCATCATTATGGAGAGTGCTTGTTTATCAACAGTGAACCACTCGTACCTCGCTGCTAGCCCCAAAATCCGATCCACTACTTGATATATCATTCCTGCAATAACTAATGGAATTATCGCCAGTAATGGAGAGCGATAAATAATCATTAATATAACTAGAATAAGCCCAATAGTTGCGAACATTAGAATGAGATCTGCGTTTTTAAATAAAGAAATCGTATCGGAAGAAATTCCTGCTGGACCGGTGATTTCAAGTTTTAAGCCCTCGGTGTTATATTTATTGGTATAGTGCTTGATTTTTTCAATAGTATCGTAAATTTGATCTGAATCCAGTCCCTTTTTTAGAGCAACATTCAATATTAGGGTTGTTTTATCGTCCGAAAGCATTTTATTTTGAACTTGCTCTGGCAATTGGTGAAATGGCAATGCACCCGATACATTCTTCGGTTTTGAATCGGAGGATAACCACTTGCTAATTTCCGTAATCTTCGCGCGATCTTGTTCCGTTATCTGTCCTGTATCATGAAAGACAAGCAGCGCTGTTAAACCATCTTTTGTTGGAAAGTATTTATCCATCACTTTTGTTGCTTTAGCGGAAGGTGTATTTTCATGAACGCTTCCTTCCCCACTGCTGATGGAATATTGCTTGGCGCTTGGTGCAATAACACTTAATATGATAATGACTGCAAGCCAGCCCAATAAGATTATCTTTGATCCTTTAGAACTGCTAATGAAATGAGCGATTTTATTCATGTTCATCCCCCCTGTTCTTCCGTCTACATAGTGATTGTAAATTAGGATTATGAACCAATGATGAACAGGAGATTACATTTAAAAAGCCTGATTTCTTCATTAATGAGAAACCAGGCTTTTGGGTATTTATTTCTATTAACCATTACAGATCATAATAATGTTTAGATCCGGATCACGAACAGTAAAAAATGCAAAGTCATCAAATCGCACCATTTTACTTTCTATTTCATAACCCAATAGGTTTATATATTCATATGCTTCATTAATATTATCTGTATGAAAATTAAACAACGGGTAACTAGATGGATTTATTTGTTTTACCATATCATTAGGACCTGCATCTAATGTCAAACCTGTATAGTGATTGATATTAATGTTATATACAGGTGGGCTTACCTTTGACAAATCATAATCTTGCCCAAGCAGCTTGGAATACCACTCCACCGACCTTCTTAGATCGCTGACATGAACAAAAATGGTGTTAATTTGGTTCATAATTGGACTTTGCATTATGTACCTCACCTTTTACGAGAAATACTTCCGATAATAATAAAAAGTAATAACAATCGCTACAAGCGTGTAAGCTACCGAGGTAAAGAAAGCCGTATTAGGTGAAAATTTATATGTATCCGATTTCATTTTAAAATTTGTTGATTCTATTTGAACAATAGCATCTGTCAAACGGGAGGTTAGTCCCCCTTTTGAGGTGAAAAACCAAACGATAATGCTGGAAACAAGTCCGACAACAAACGAATAATCTATGAAATTTGATCCTGTTAAGTAAGCTACTGCATAATTTATTCCAAGCAAAGCTAAAAGTGTAAGAAAAATACTCATGAACCGTCTTACCAAACCCTTCGCCCCATTTCATAGATAGTTATTATTCTCTGAATGAAAACTCATCCTTCAAAATAGAATACACTTTTAAATCATGGTGCTTTCCTTTTATAAAGGCCGATTTTCTCAAAATGCCCTCATAAAACATTCCTGCCTTTTCCATAACACGGCTTGAACCAATGTTTTCTACAAAGCATCTTGCCTGAATACGAACTAAATCCATTTCTTTAAATCCAAATTCAATCACTTTCTTTGCTGCCTCTGTTGCAATCCCTTGTCCCCAGTATTCTTGTGAAACAACATATCCGATTTCGGCAGTATGGTGTTTTGGCTGCCAGGATACGAAATCTATTGTTCCAATTAATCTTCCATTCTCTTTATATTCAATTCCCCAAGGGGAAACTTTCTTACTTTCATATTGGTTTAGAACAAACTCCACAAACTCTCTAGCGTCTGATAGAGTTCGGTGCGTATCCCATGTAACATATTTTGTAACTTCTTCATTTGAACCATAAGTATAAATATCCTCAACATCATCCAATGTTACTTTCCGCAGCAAAAGACGATCCGTCTCCAAAACTGGTAGATCCCCATATATTTTTGTCAGTTCCATCCAATCACCTCTATCAGTTTGTTATTGTCATTATATAACAATTTTTTAGACTAGTGGGAAAAATAGGACAAAATTTGTCGGATATGGTTCTTTTTTCCCATGAACTATGCCTGAATGCATTAAACTGCATTTCGTTTGTCCATTTCTGCTTATGTTTTCTCGACATTATCTGAACGGTTTGTCCCTCCAACCCATTCCAATTTTATTTTTGGTTGTAGTGATTGATTAGTCGGAATTCAGTTTATCCCGGTCAACCCATGTGGGGGCTGCTCCATCCAGTTGTTATCGATCATAATTTTTGCAGCGTCCTGAACAAATCTTGCAATTTTTATTAAAGATTTTCAATACAACAGTCCTATATCGTGTCTTCCGTTAACTGCTAGTGAATTTTCCAAATTGCGATGGAAGTAAGCGAATACTATAGGACATATAAAACGCTTGGCTATTCACCAAGCGTCTGTTCTTCTATTTATTTGTTTGAATTTCCTGATTGCATTTCGAAATTTCTTACGAGCATTCCATTTGATTTTAGCATCCCAAACTTCTCATAATAAGGAACTAAGTTATCTTCACAGCACAAATCAACCATATAAATAATATCAAGTTCTATTAACATACGCTTAACCAATTCCTTGCCTATACCTTTATTTTTATACTCTGGTAACACTTCAAGGAATGGAATGTACGCAGATAGAACCCCATCGCTGATTGCAGTTATAAATCCAACTACTTGATTAGTATTATCATCTAACGCAATGACCACTTTACTGCTATTTTTTAGTAGTCTGAAGTGTGTTTTTGGATTTGGAGGATCTGGCCAACCGACAAAAAAGCCATCCAACATATCAGAAGAAATTCCTTCAAGACAATTTTTGTATAACATATATATCAACTCCTAAATTTTTATTACTTTTAGGCAGGTGATAGATATCAATAGTAAAGCAACAAAATTGCGACCTCCAAACATTTGTTAGGATATTTGTGAAGTATTCGACTCAAATTCTAAAAACCCTTCTTTTTGGTAAAATTCTAATTTAAAGTAGGGGATATTTCCAAAACCATTCTCATCGTTTTAAGAACATGCCCTTCAAAAAGATCATCAAATTCAGAAACAACCTTAAATCCCTTTGCTTTATAAAAGTTTTTTCCAATTAGGTTATCCTTTTCAACATTGATATAAAGCTCTTTAACATTTCCCAAAGAGTTAATCCCCTCTTTTAAAAGAGCGGTTCCAATCCCCTGACCTTGGAATTGAGGATACAAGTAAACAGCACCCAGCTCTGCCTCCCCGTTTTCCTTTAAACGAGAAAAGTTTGCAAATCCAATTACTTCCCCTTCTACTTCTGCCACAAAAATAAGTGAACCCTCATATCTCCTTTTCATCATTTCATCATTATAGGCTGTTTTTAAAAAGCTTTCTTGTACCGATTTCGGAATAATGCCTTCATACGTAGAATCCCAGCTTATTTTTGCCACCTTTTGAATGTGAGGAATATCTTCTAATCGCATTTTGCGGATAGTAAAGTTCATGATTTCTGTCCTCCCTATATGTTTGTTGGATCCTGTTTTTTTAAATTGAATTCTATTACTTTATAAAAATATCCTTCCTACGCTGTATCCCTTTCAACCACTGTTTCATTTAGAAATCGAAATTAAGGAAGCAATATTCCTAATAAAGAAACGAAGCAAATAATCGATCCGATCATTATATATAACGGGCGGATTCCCCATACATCACTTAATACTCCACCGATCCCAACTATTTTATGGTGTTTTCTTCTTAAGCTTTGGCGTTCTAGCTGCTTTTTTCTCCGTTTTCATCTCAATTTCACCAAGTTGCTCGTTTTTTTCGGCAATCTAGCCCATTTTTTATCCATACACTAACCTTTCAAAAAATACTCCAATTCTTTCCTCAACAAATTCGATTGACTTTCTCTTTAATGAATACTTCGACTGAATGATTTCTATTAATCTAGCAGATCTTAATATTTTCAGATGATGATGAATGGTAGATTTCCCTATATCCAAATGCTCCGTTATTTCCTGTAGTGTCCGATCACCCTCATATAACAATTTAATCATTCGCAATCTTGCCTCGTCACCAAGAGCTTTATGCTTTAACACTAAAAGGCAATTGGGAGTGTAACGATCATTGGGATAGATGCTTTCATTTGCAACAGGATAGTAGTACATTAAAGATGTGATGATGTAAAAACTGTACGACAAAAACGAGCAATTTTTTAATCCCCGAATTACAATTTTTCTTAGTAAACCAGACAATAAACCACATTTAATCAAATGTTTGATTAAATTAACAATTGGAGAAAAATGTTGAAATTGCAAAAATAAATGGCCTATTTGATTTTTCAATTGGCCATCCTCTTTCCAAGCAATAATTGCGTTCAATTCTCCCAATCTCATAACCATTTCCTGAAAAAACATGTCCCCAATAAAATAAGCTAATCAATTATGGCCAAATTTCTTACCGCCATTTATGGAGAACCATTCAAGATATAATTCGTCCGTTGTAAGAGAATGATAGTCTTCCGCAAATGTCCTCTTTATTTCCTTTGCGTATATATTTGCAAAAGAAAGCCATTCATGACCCTCATCATTATAGGAATAGTAAACCGAAGGATGCAAGCCGAAAAAGAATGGCGTGGTATCAATTAGTTCCATATTATATGCCCCCTATTGGGCAAAACTTTTTAATTCGTTTGCGTGTAAATATGATGAAGCACTTCAAATATTTTTCCAAAAAAATATCTGCTAGGATTCCAAGGTGAACCAAGGGCAATTCATTATGAAACCGTCCATTATTAAGGTCCCGGCGTTCAATTTTTCTGCTTCTAAGCTCTAAAATCATGATTAAATAAAGCTACCTTATAAGGAAACATTTCCGCTGTCATGACTCCTTCTTTTACAGCCGGATCATCATTCATGAGCAAAGTAGCCTCTTCTTCAGATTCCACTTGAAGAATAACAATTCCAAATGTGTCTTCATCCATCGTCTGGGTTCTTCCTGCTAATACTAGCTTTCCTTGATTTAATAATTCTTTTAATCTTGTAAAATGATTCCCCACAATTTGATTCTCTTTGTCTGTCCAATTTTTCGGATCTATTAGTTCGGGGATTAGTTTTAGTGTATATATAAATTGTTTTTGCTCCATTTTCATTCCTCCTAATTTCTTAACTATTAAATACTACAATCTTAAAAATAATTCCTTTACTTAATCCAAATACAGGAATTTTTTTATTACCTGAAGAAATACATATTTACAAATACCTTTAAGGAGGAAATGTATGAGGACTATATATGTCATATTGTGCACGGTATTGTCGATAAGCTTTTTAGTTTCCGATAAGTCCTTCGCTAAATGGGCATATCCCTTTGTGGTTTGGAATGGATATATTTACGTGGTAAATGATGAGAAGGTAAAAGAGATAGGGAAGGAAATTGGGCATGTAACAAAGTATTCGGATAGGGAAGGAACTTATTCTGGGAATTTTTCCAATTCTTATAAAAAAGGTACTAAATATTACTCTATTAAAGGAATTAATACAGATGAGGCAATTGCAGTTCAAGATGGAAACGGTAAATATGTTAAAGCTACTAGGGATGGAAAATATGTTAAACCTACTAAAAATGAAAAATATGTTAAACCTACTAATGTAGGAGAATACGAAAGTAATAAAAAGTCTTCTGAAATAATTTTTTTGAAGTGGACAGCAGTTTTTTTGGTGCTCGTTATCCTTATTGTTACTGGGAGAAATGTTGCGAATCGTAAGAGGCCACGGTAGTTTTTCTTTTCATATAAAAAGGACAAGGGACCGGATGGTTCCTTATCCCATTGAAGCTTGACCAACCCAGGAAACTAGTTGCTCGAAATCAAACGTATCCCCTTTACGCAGCTTTAATGTCTTTCTTTCCGGTGGTCCATCGAACATGCCTTCCGGAAGTTCCAGCGTGCTGGCATTAAAAATCGTAAAACTAACAGCTTCTTTAGATGTTGAGATAACAGCCGCATATTTTCCGTTGTTCAAAAAATGTGGCTTTTTATATTGAATACGCTCATTAATATCTGGGATAGCTTGATGGACAACTTCACGCAAACTAGTGGCTAAATCTCCTTGCAAAGGTTCTTTTATTGATTGAATCAAATCCGTTACTTCTTGATTCATTTTACATACTCCCCTTTGCATTATAATTCTTTCAACATATTAAGTTGATCCTGCAAATCTGCTTCCAATGCTTCTATTCTAGGTTCCTTTATGGATTCACCATTCTCTTTAATTCTTCGCAATTCAATCTCAAACTCACCGTGCCCCTCCGGGATCGGCATTTTTAGTGCCCAATTCAGTGCGTCCTCTTCCGATTTCACATCAATCAAAGTATATTTTGCTATGAAGTCTTGATTTATCAAAAAGGGACCCACCTGTACCTGTGGTTTTGCTTCATTCTTTGGGTACTTTACTTTTATCCCATTTGAACTTGGCTGAAGTTCCTCATCCGCAAGAAGTGCGCCGACTTCCGCCAAAGACATCTTATAGGCATACAATGCGTCAATATGCTCTTTGCTATGAACGACTCCAGCTTCCGAGTAAGGTGTTGCCTTCACCATCAACAAAAATCTCAATATTTTCCCTCCTTGTATAAATAAGAAAAAGTTAAGGGTAATATTCCCTCCTAAAACTATTCCTTTATTATCTCGACGAAAAGGAAACTATGTAATCGACAAGAAGGTTAAAAAATATTTACTTCGATGTTTTATTCTCACATTCAGTAGCCCTATTTTTTAAAAGCGTTCGTTCCCGCTCATTTTGGGTTAGAGATGCCGCACGTTCAAATTCTGTCTTTGCTTCATCATATCTTTCCAGCTTCATGAGAAGATCTCCGCGGACACTCGGTAACAAATGATACTCCTCCAAGGAAGGGTTTGTATTCAACTCATCCACAATCTGAAGTCCAAATTCTGGTCCAAATGCCATGGATATAGCCACTGCCCTGTTTAATTCTACAATTGGCGAGGGCATTACTCTCGAAAGTGCTTCGTAAAGAGCAGCAATTCGGATCCAATCCGTCTCCTCAGGAGTCGGCGCTTGTGCATGGCAAGCTGAAATAGCAGCCTGTAAAGAGTATGGTCCAAGTGAGCGTCCAATACTACGGCTGCGTTCAAGTGCTGCCAAGCCGCGTCGAATAAGGAGCTGATCCCATAGTCCACGATTTTGGTCCATAAGAAGAATAGGTTCCCCTTTTGAGTTCACCCTTGTTTTGAGGCGGGATGATTGAATCTCCATTAAGGCAACTAACCCATGTACTTCCGATTCATGTGGTGCAATCTCTGCAAGTACCCGTCCAAGTCTTAGCGCCTCCTGACAGAGCAATGGTCGAGTCCAGTTATTACCGGAGGTTGCTGAATATCCTTCATTGAACATCAAATAAATGACCTCCAGAACTGCTGAGAGACGGACTTTCAGTTCTTCTCCGATTGGCACTTCAAAAGGGACCTTCTTCGCATTAAGCGTTCTTTTAGCACGAACAATTCGCTGTGCAATGGTTGATTCTGCAGAGAGGAAAGAACGTGCAATTTCTTCTGTCGTAAGACCGCATAGTAGACGAAGCGTTAAGGCGACTCTAGCATCCTGAGAAAGTACTGGATGGCATGTCATAAAGATGAGACGAAGGAGATCGTCACCGATCTCCTCATCCAAAGCATGGTTTATGTCCTCTTCTGTATATAAAGTTGTATGTTGGGCGACCTCTGCGTATTTCTGATCACGCACCTTCGTTCTCCTTAAATGATCGATTGCACGCCGCTTCGCAGTTGTCATCAACCATGCACCCGGGTTTTCAGGGATACCAATTTGCGGCCAACGCTCAAGCGCAATCACCAATGCATCCTGTGCTAGGTCCTCTGCAAGAGCTATATCCCGTACCATTCCTGTTAATTTAGCGATGAGCTTAGGTGATTCTATTCGCCATATCGCGTCAATCGTTCGATGTGTTTCGGACAAACTCACGCCTTCTTCTGCTCCTCTACTTGTTTTCGTAGTGCCGCTTCTTTTTCCAGTAATTCAGGATTATCTGTTAAGTCTTCTGCATCAAATACCTGTCTAAGTTCAATTTCTCCCTGTCCATACCCGTGTGGGTCCGGCATCCTCAGAGCCCATTCAATTGCTTCTTCTCTAGATTTGACTTCGATCATTGTATATCCCGCAATTATTTCTTTTGCTTCTGTAAAAGGACCATCTATAACCTTTGGTTTTCCTCCCGGTTCAGGATAGGAAATTCTGATTCCGGTTGAACTAGGCTGAAGTCCATCCGCAGCTAATAAAACACCTGCTTTTACCAATTCTTCATTATACTTTTGCATCGCTTCTATTAGCTCCTTGCTAGGGAGTACTCCGGCCTCAGAATCTGTAGTGGCTTTAACAATCATCATAAATCTCATATTATTACCTCCTAAATATTTTTTTCATGAAGCTTTGTATAATCTCATAGAATTATCTAGCTTCTATCTATACAACGAATATTACTTCGATTAATAAACATCCACATTCATTTTTTTATTAAGAATTACTTTGTAAAAATGCTGTAAGTTCTGCTGATATCATTTTTATATTTAGCTTCTTGGTGTGTCCGAGACCTTTTTTACTAATGAGCTGTGCATTTGGCAGAACACCGGCAAGCTCCTGAGCACTGTGACGCAGGGAAGTCGGGCTTTCCGTTCCTTCCATTACGAGTGTAGGTATTTTAACATTCTTCCATTGTTCAGAAGGCAATGGTTTTCCATCCATATAACCATCCAACAAAGCTGCATCATAAGGAAGTGTGTGTGCTATATCCAAAAGCCTTGACCAAACACCAGGCATCATTCGCATCATGCCTACTACGAATGAAGGTGCCCCCATACCCTTTGTCATAAAATATTTAACAGCCTCGGCACGGTTTTCAGCGACAATAAGATCGGTAGTGTGCTTTAAGAAGTCTTTCGGCGGCTTTGGGTCGGCGGCTTTTACCACAAAAGGAGGTTCATGGAGGACTAATTTCGTTATGTTTACCCCCTTCTCTGTTGCTAGTAGGGCAAGAGCCGCTCCAGAAGACAATCCCCAAACATAAGCCACACCACCTGCTTCTTCCACCAGTGCCTGAAGATCTTCTATTTCACGTGCAATATCATATGGCAGCGAGTCTCCACTATCTCCTCTCCCGCGACGGTCGTAATTATACACCGTGAAGTGCTTTGATAACAGATTTGCCAGTTGTACCTGTTGTGGAAACTTTCGATAGCTAAACGCTCCCGCTACTAATATAAGTGCTGGCCCTTCACCGATTTTGTCATAAACAATCCTAGTGCCGTCTTTCGAGATTACTGAATTCATATAATTTCCTCCAATTAAGATATTATATTTTTATAAAATATCCATGCATCTATTAAGGCAACGAATATGCAAATGACAAATCGACACTTTACAAAATCTTTTTTAAAAACTACTTACGTATAAATACTCTCATTTTATAGTAATTTCCTTTATAAAAATGATTGTTATTTCACTTTTTATATCCAACAACAATGCCTAAACAAAAACACAAGCATCCATTGCATGGAATTTCCATACACAGGAACAATAAGAGTCAGAACCAGAGTAATTCCATTTGTTTTTAAAATGAAAAAAGGAACCGTCCTTCCTCCCAGACCAGTTCCCTTCTTCACTCAAATAAAATTCCTCACATTGTTATTTCTACTGATTTTGTATATCGCGATTAAGAAAAACGCAACTGCAAAGGCTAGCAATATCAAGAAGTCCAATGTGACATGCCCTAGTTGTGTGCCTTGCTGTAATTTCGCAATGGATTCCATAGCCCAGCGCTGCGGGAAGAAATCGGATAGTTTTTGCAGTGCTTTGGGCATGATTTCGGACGGGAAGAAACATCCTGATATTAAACAAGTTGGAACAATAAATAGGTTTTGCATTGCACCAGATGCACCTGTACTGTTTGTAAAAGCAACCGTAATTTGTGCAAATCCAATTGCCACTAATCCGAATAACAGCAAGATTAGCGCCATTTGCCATGCAGGCATATTGATGTTGATATGGAATATACCTTTAAGGCAAACTAATGTAATCATTATTTGGATTACCATCACAATAAGATTCACAATGATATTTGCTGAGATATATTTTCTAGCATTAATAGGTGTCGATAATAATCTGAAATAGGTTCTATTTCCTTTTTCTTTTAAAATGATTTCAGATAGACTCCCTGCACTAATTAACATAATCATTAACAAATACCCAATCGTTTGGTTGGTCATGTCTTTATTTTTAGATGTGTCCTTTAAGACATTTGCAGACAATTTTACTTGTGGCTGCTGGTAATCGGCATACATTTTATCGAATATGTTTTGGTCACCACCCGCCGCTTTGCTAATTGCCGTGATATTATCAATGTAATTATATAGATAAGATTTAATGTAGCTTGTAACCGTTGCTCCTTTTATGGAAGTAATGGTGATATGATTTGGATTTCCTGCAAGAACACTCGCAGCAAATCCCTTTTCAAAGGTAATAACACAATCGAGTTTTCCTTCCGTTATTAGATTGGATACTTCTGATCCCTTGATGTTTTTTACCTTCACATTCTCTAAGCCTTTTACAAACTTAATGGTATCTGCTGTTATCAGCTCCTGATCGTGATTCACCACCCCAACTTGTAATGTGGCTCCGCTCATTCCCCCATGGGAAAGAATTGCAATAAATATCCCGATAAGGGGGGTGCATATATATAATAGAATTCCCTTTTTATTTTTAAATGTTACTTTTAACGTATTTTTCACTAACCATAATATATCCTTCATGCTTATAAACCCTCCCGTCTTCGAAACGATACTACTGCTATTAGCATCGTAATAATCGTTATCCCTAAATTCAAAGTTATAGAAGGGATGGCAGCCGCGAGATCATTTTCATAAATCACTTTAGTAATTCCTTCAATTGCCCAAGATAATGGTGATAGCTTTGGAATATTGCCTGCATAATCGATTTTATAATAAGCACCGCCTATGAAAGAGGCAACCTGAATGATAATCATCACAATGGTTCTGGCCGCTCCAGCAGTTTTCGTAAGATAGCTTACTCCGAGTCCGAAGCTGATAGACATGAGAATTTCCGTGAATAAAACAAGCAATACTGTACCTAAATGGTCACCCCAATTTGCTTTAAAAACAAACTTGCTAAATAAAACAACGATGACAATAAATATAAAGTTCACTACTATACTTCCAAACACTTTACCTAAAAATATGTCACTTTTACGAGCAGGCGATACTAGAAGTCGGTCTCCTGTCTTTCTTGCGATTTCAACGTTCATTAAGGAAGTACCGTTCAGTGCTGCGTAGAAAGCAATCATGGCTGTCATGGCTATCGCATAGTAATCCATTGCCCCTGGAGATTTTGCAGCATGCAAGGAAGTTTCATTTATATATGGAATTGTATGGTTCGATGCAAGCACCGTACTTACTTTACTCGAATCTATCTTTGCTACTGCCATGGCAACATTGTATTTATCTACAAATGCGGACATCATTCCTTGAATAATGTTTCCCTCAATACTATTCCGTTCACTTTCATATAATTTGACTCCAGTGTTTGAAATCTCCACATAACCGTCCACATTATTTTGTTTTACCTCTTTCTTTCCATTTACATTACCTGTTGCCTCTTTAAAGTGAATTCCAGATTTACTTAATTCTTTTTTAAATGCTTCGAAGGACCGCGCTAATTGATTGTTTCCCTGATTTTTATATAAGACATGAATGTCATCAATAGTAATCTTATTTGTATTGAATGCATTGGATAATGCCAACCCAAGAACCAATATGAACACAATTGGAAAAGCAATCATGAAGCCAAACATTCGAACGTCACGAAATGTTTGCTTTAATTCTTTCAAGAAGATGTTTACAATATTCACCACTTCCCCCCCTTTCTTTTAATCACGCAGGTTTCTTCCTGTTAACGTTAAGAACACCGTTTCCAAATTCGGTTCCTGTTCTTCTAAAGAACGTATTTCTGCTCCGTCTTTCATTAATTGTTCAATAATCTTGTTTAAATTGTTCACACCAGTGTCAGAGTTGATTTTAATTAAATTCTCTTCTATCTGAACTGTTTCCACTCCATGAATTGCCTGCAGCATGTTTGGATCAATTCCCTTTGCCGATTTCACTTCAATCCAAATGTCCTTTGTATTTGTAATGATGGATTTCAATTGCTCCTTTGTTCCTTCCGCTATGATTTGGCCGTGATCAACGATTGCGATTCGAGTACAGATTTCCTCTACTTCCTCCATATAGTGACTTGTATAAATAATCGTACTTCCCATTTCATTAAGCTTCCGCACAGAGGTAAGAATATAATTTCTCGATTGCGGATCAATCCCAACTGTCGGTTCATCCATAATAATCAATTTCGGTCGATGGGCAATGGCACAAGCTATATTCAAGCGCCTTTTCATCCCACCGGAAAAATTCTTGGGATAGCCTTTATGTTTATCACTTAATCCAACAAACTCAAGAGCTTCTTTTACACGTTCATCTAATTCCTGCCCACGCAGGCCATATAGTCCTGCAAAAAATCGGACATTTTCATATGCGGTCAAATCCTCGTAGATAGCTATATCTTGCGGAACAATCCCGATATTCATTTTGGCAAACCGGCTATGTTTTGCAGCATTTTTCCCAAGTATGTTAATAACCCCATCATTGCTTCTTAGCAACCCCGATATCATATTAATGGTTGTACTTTTTCCTGCTCCGTTTGCACCAAGAAATCCAAAGATTTCTCCTTCTTCTATTTTTAATGCCATATTATCTACTGCAATAAAATCGCCAAATTTCTTCGTTAAATTTTTGATTTCCAATACGTTCATGATATTTCTCCTCTCCTTTGTTCTGTAATGTAATTATAAAAAAAGGAACGCACCTCCATAAGTGCATTCCTTCCTTGTTTTCACATGAGAATCTTCATGTTTTTCATATGAGTTTTTTCGAGTAGTGTTATTCACCTAGCTCACAGACTTTAATAAACTCTGAAAATAGTCGATCCATCTGATAATCCATCCCCATTTCCTCTGGATGCCATTGAACACCTAACATCCACCCGTTTTCCATATTCATAGCTTCAATAGCTTCGATGATTCCATCATTTGCCCTGGCTGTTACTTTTAATCCGGGCGCTACATTATTCACAGCTTGATGGTGAAAGCTGTTCACCCTTGCTTCGTGCAATCCAAGGATGGAAAAAAGCAGGCTATTTTCGTTTATTTTAATACTGTGGGAAGGAGTTTTACTGGATGCCTTTTGAGTATGCTGAATACAATTAGGAACAATACTTTCTATATCCTGCATGATGGTACCGTCCATTGCTACATTCATAATATGTACTCCTCTGCAAATGGCCAAAATAGGTATCTTTTGTTTTCTGGCGGCTTGTACTAAACCTACTTCGAATTGATCTCGTGCTAATATCGTTTTTTTCAGCTTCGGATGAGGTTCCTCATGATAAGAGGAAGGATCCATATCTTCCCCGCCACTTAATATAATTCCATCACATACATTTAACCATTGTGCTGCCATTTCTTCTTTGGAAACAGCAATAATAACTGGAATACCACCAGCATTAGTTATTGCTTCACAATAACTAATTGGAAGCATCGAGCTTTCATAACCGTTATAATTAACGGACGTGCTGGTAATGCCGATAATTGGCTTTTGTATATTCAACAAATGTTCTCTCCTCTTTCAAAAAAATACTTATTATGAGTATTTCCATTTGAAAAAGGAGCTATTTATTTCGTGATAAAAATAGTAGAAAGAAGTTTAAACTTGCTGTGAGGTAATAAGTATCATTATTTATTTCATAGAACAAGAATTAAGTGAAAATGAGGTTTGACCTCGAGTAAGTTCACCTTCCTCCTTTGAAGAAATCCAATATCATTGGAAAATTAACCTAAGACTCGCCTTGTACCAGGAATTAACCGAACTAAATATGCCAAGATAAAGGTTAATACCAGGGAGAGAATACTAACGATTACAAACTTGCCAAACGGTAGAATGTCCAATGTGTGAAGTAATAGAGACCCCCCCACAATAATAGGGGGATGAAGGATATAAACGGTAAAAGAATTATCCGCTAGCCATTTAAAGAAGAGAGACATTTGATTATATTTCTGTTTAAAAAGTGATATCAGCAGTATACACATTCCTATGCAAACAAATGGCTCCCATAAGGCATAAAGAATGGCTTGAATATTCCATCCTCCATTTACCATTAAAGTTCCGTTTAAAGCACCCGTTAGAATCAAGCCAATAGGGAATATAGGAATCGCAATAAACGTAATCCATTTCCATATTTTTTCCGTATCTGCAGTAATATTCTTCAACCAATTATTCCGATACGAAACAATCCCAACATAAAAAAGTAGTATATAGGAAGGGAAATATCCAAATTGTAACCCTAAGATCCCGTTACCAACCGGATATATTAAACGAACGAAAAACGCTACAGCACCTAGTGAAAAAGCGGTTATTACCAACTTTCGGTTAGTAGGAAACGGCTGAGGTTTCCACTCTTTCCTTACCAACTTTTTATATAAAGCATAGATTAAATTAAAAATTAATAATGCTTCTACAAACCATAATGGTCCAATAAAGAATTGATGGAATGTTAAGATCTCCTTACTGTAAAATTCCCCCAAACTCATACTCTTTTCTACGTAAAGGAAGTACTCAATAAGTGGTCCTATGATAAAAAGGTAGAATAATAGTGGAATTCCAAGACGAATAAAACGATCTTTTAAAAATTTCACATTCCCCTTTCGTTCATAGGATCTAGGGACAAAATAACCGGATAAGAAAAAGAATAGCCCCATAAAGAATGCTTGATTAATAGCCGTAAATAAAGAAAGTAGGATATTCGTTAGTGTTGTTCCTTGTTCCGCATCTATATAAATCCATGATCCCGATGCACCGTAGGCAATTGCTGTATGATGAAAAAGTAAAAGAAACGTTAAAAAGACACGAAGTCGATCCAAATAAAGTAGCCGATTGTTCAAATAATTACACCCCTTTTAAATATACAAAACACCCTATATTTCCATCATACCAATAAATCTCCAGAAACAGAAAAATGATCAAAAACTATCAGGTCTGCTAACATGGCTGAAAAGGAAGGTTTAGTCACATAAATTCTCAAATGTAAATTCATTGAGCGGAACTTTTATGATTTATTCTTTTTGTGCAAAAATGTTTTAAAGCCCAGGAATGAGAAAACTAACCATGTATAGTAACACCATTTACTTTCATAAGGCTTTCAACATATTTTTCATAATTTGCTTTGTCCAAATGCAAAAATATACACACAAAAAATTTCACAAAAAAATCATTGACAAACCGACGGTCGGTATTTATCATATGAATTACAATAAACCGACTGGCGGCTTGATTAGGAGGAAGAAAAAATGACACAGCATCAATGGGATTTAATTGGTTATGGTGTATGGGCATTAATTATTTGGGTTACCTTAAAGCAATTTATTCAAACAAGAAGGGTTGTTAATGGATCTGGCCTAAAGCTCCTGCTTGGAGATTGGCTTTTGTTTGCCCCTGTTCCTTGGATCATTTACTGTATGACAAGGGCATCACTCTTGGAAATATTGTGGACCATTGGTTTAGGGGTAGTTGTAGCAATTCCATATATTTTAACGACTTCATTTGTGAAAAGTAGTGATGGAAATATTCGATTTAAACATAATTTATTATTCTATTTATTTCTATTTGGATTCCCATATGTACGATATGAAATTAGAACACACATCTTTAAAAGTCATCCCATCTTTGTTGGCCACACCTATCAACCCGATATTGAATTAATGCTAGCCTTATATATTGGAATTCTTGTCATTTATACATTTTTGTGGAGAGCAACCATTTATATTAAATATCGTTCGATTCAAAAAGAGAGTCGATCCGTTAGTTTTTAATTTTTGCGGCTCTCTCAAATAATTAATTTAGAAAATTACTTACGATGAAACGGGGAGTTATTTATGAATTGGTATCAATTATCTGCCACCCAATTAAGTGATGCTATTGCTAAGCGTGAAGGAACCGTTGTGGAAGTGGTGGAATCATTTATAGAACATATACAAAAGAAAAACGAAGAAGTCAATGCGATTGTAATTCCACTTTTTGAGGAAGCTAGAAAAGAAGCTCGTATACTTGACGATATGCTTATTAGAGGTAAAGTAAAAGGTCCTCTACACGGTGTGCCAGTAACGGTGAAGGAAAACCTAAATGTTAAAAATACCCCTTCTACCTGGGGAATAGAAGGAAGAAATAGTTTAGTAGAAGATGACGATCCCTCTATAAAACGACTTCGAGAAGCGGGAGCGATTATACTTGGAAAGACCAATGCGATGCAACTTCTTTTAGGTTGTGAAACGCTCAACCCTGTTTATGGACGAACCACTAATCCATGGGACCGAAACCGTACCCCAGGTGGAAGTTCCGGAGGGGAAGGAGCAGCGGTGGCAAGCCTGTTTTCACCGCTCGGAATTGGAACTGATATTGGAGGTAGTGTCCGTACTCCCGCACAATTTTGCGGTATTCATGCGCTAAAGCCGACCCCAGGAACAATTCCACAGGCTCCTCCTGAAGGAATTTTTCACATTCGAAAGGAAACGGCCGAGATGTCCTCCATCGGTCCGATCGCACGGTCGGTGGAGGATCTAAAACTAGCCTTTCAAGTGTTAGCCGGCAAAACTGTAGAAGAAATGGGACTTAATGGGCTAACCATTGGTCTTTGGGAAACGGATGGTATATTAGACCCTTCTCCATCCATTTCTCGTGCATTACATGAGGTAAGTGAGTTACTTATTAAAGCAGGTGCAAAAGTAGTTAGGTATTCATTCCCTTATGTCAAAGAGAGTATGCAAGGTTTTTATGGACTCATGTGTCCGGATGGTGGAGAAGGAATGAAAAAAACAATTGGTGAATCGAAAAAGGAATTTGCGATTGAAAATGCTATCCGAACACAGTCCATCCATCCATTTAAACGGAAACTTATGAGCTTTTTCCTTGGCAAGTTAGGACAAAAAACAGTAAGCGAAATTATCCTCCCTTTTACGGGAAAGAAAGACGAAGAGGCATTCCAATCTCTAGTTCAAAAAAGAAAAGATTATCAAAAATCTATTCTTCTGGATTGGAAGGAAAAAGGTATCGACCTAGTTTTATGCCCTGCTTTTCCAACACCAGCGCTTTTGCACGAAGGTTCAAAGAAATTTTCATATGAAGGAGCGTACAATTCCCTCATCAACTATCTCGGATTTTGCTCCGGAGCATTTTCTTATACACTTGTCCGTGAAGAAGAGCAGGTAGAAATGAGAAACAGAAAAGACCTTGTTCATCAAGCAGCTATGGAGAATGAAAGAGGTTCAGCCGGACTGCCAATCGCAGTTCAATTTGTCGCAAAACCTCATGATGAAAGCTTGGTTTTATCAGCGATGAAATGGCTGGAAATTCAATCTCAGGATCGGAAGGATTATCCGCCTGCGATCATAAGCAAATAACCATGTATACTCGATCAATATAATAGATACTATATTTGTACAAATTTAAAATAGATGCATGTATCTTTGATTATTTGGATTCAATGATACATGCTTTTTACTTGCTTATTGTTAAACTAAAAATCATAAAAAGACATTAACCCTATTTGGGTAACACAAGAGATACGTTAAAACACTAAAGAAATGGGTGATATTCTTGAAATAATTTTAAAAATTGCTTTTAAACTGAACATAAATTTGAATCCTATTTATTGCATAAATTTCTTGTTTAAAGGGGGATGAAATTATGGTAAAAGCTCAAAAGATATGTGGGATATTAGGTATTATTTTTATACTTTTGTATGTCATCTATGTAGGAGGATATTCTACAGCTACCTTTTTTAAATATTATACTTTAGTTATTGGTTTGTTCTTTTTGACTGTAGATTTAATAATTTATATTTACTTATACATAAAACAAAAATTCAATAAAAGATAAAAGATTGTGTTGTGTTCATTTTATAATAAAAGAATCCCGACATTTCAATAATATCGGGATTATTAAATGTTTTTTTTATTTATTTGCAAAATATAGACCATATAATTTTACCTACGATTTCTCCGAGACAGTCGGCAAAGTTACATACCCTACTAAAAATGTAATCCACTTTAGGAAAAATGTCCTATAAATTAAACAGTTCTCCCTTTTTTACGGTTTGGTAATCAGCCATATAACACCGAATTTATCTACAACTTCTACAAAATTGAATTGATAAAAATAAGAAAGTTATTATAATGTCATTTTTTTTATATGTAAAATTTTAAATCATTTTTCCTCTTTCCCAAACTTGTTTTGAAAAAAAGATCTTGTAATAATTCATGAAGACCCCATTATATAGGCAGCAATGTCGTTACCGAAAAGCCATTTGTCCCATCCACTATCACTTTTCCGTTTATAGCAGCTGTCCGTTCTTCCATCCCCCTGATTCCGAGCCCTTTTTTTACCTTTTCTGCTCCTCTTCCATTATCCCTCACTTCTGCCCTAATTACTTTATTTAGCACATTTAGATGGATTGAAACATGGGTAGCATCAGAATATTTTAGAGTGTTTGTTAGAGCCTCCGTTATGTTCTCCTGAATAATTTTCCAATGTATTGGGGTAATAACCTCGAGGTTTCCTTTGTACACAAAGGAAGCTGTTAGCCCATGTTTCGATGCATATTCATCAAATAATAGTTTCATACGATGAATTCCCATTTGCTCGGTAGACGGCTTCATATTTTTCAAGGTGATTCGAATACTCTCAATTCCCTCTTTCGATATATTAATAGCATTTTGTAAAAGTTTCGATGCTTTTTTCTGATCGACGTACATCAATCGTTTAGAGGCTTCCATTTGAATGAGGGCGCCAGTCATGGAGTGACCAATTTTATCATGAATTTCCTGTGATAATCGGTTTCTCTCTTCCAGTTTGAAGGTATATTCCGATTGTCGTATGTATTCCTGATTTTCATTCAAATTCCTTGATAGCTTTTGCAGATCCTTCCTCATCTTATCCACTTGATTCTCATAATTCATTAGTTTTTTTGAAAACATCACACTCATGCCAAAAATCATAAAACTGAGCAATGTCACCATTCCATAAACGGGATATATGTTTGCCTTTATATATAAAATAGGAATTACCGCAAGTATTAATAAAAATATTTTCTTTTCTATATAGTTTGCTGCTAGCTCAAATAGGTTAATAGGAATGAGCAAAATAAATAAAGGATCAATGCGGATACAAAACATAATGGTTAATACAATGGCTGCTACCATGAAAAGTTGTTTTAATTTATCCCTTTTAAATATGTATATAACGATATTCACACAGAAATAGATAAGCAACGAAAAAACAATCCATGGTAAATGCGGGCTTCCAGATTGCACATAAGCCGCAGCAATATACCCCATTACTATTAATTTGCTGAAAATCATCCATAATTCCATTATATTACCCTCATTGCTCAACTTTTCCGGTTAAATAATAAATAGCAATTTGCGTCCGATGCTCCAGTCCAGTTTTATTTAAAATGGACGTAATATAATTTGCAATCGTTCCTTCTGAAATAAAGAGCTGCTTGGAAATTTCTTTATTCGAAAGACCTTTTGCAATTAAGGACATAATGCTCCATTCCCTTTCCGTAAACAAGCTCGTATCTATCTTGGTTTCGGTACTTCTCGGCTCGACCAAATTGGATTTGATTTTTTCCAACACGATATCCTGAATAAAGCTGTTCCCCTTATAAACACCCCTGATGGCATCCCGGATGACCTCCGGCTCTGTATTCTTAAGCAAATAGCCCTTAGCCCCATTTTTGATCGCATCCATTATGTATTCATCATCATCAAAAGTAGTTAAAATCAAAGGCTTTGTGTTTGTTTGCTCTACTAGGAGCTTCGTTGCCTCAACTCCGTTCATATTAGGCATTCTAACATCTAATAATGCAACATCCACATCATGACTTTTACAAAAATCAACCGCTTGCTGCCCATCATCTACCGTGGCTAAAACCTCAAATTCCTCGTAGGTGCTAAGGATTATTTTCATTCCCTCCCGAATGAACGAATTATCATCCGCAATGATCAGTTTAATTTTCATATTCTACAGTGCGTGTTCCACACTGTTTTCACACCCTTCAAATATTTATTTTTCTTTTATTCATATTCCACTTATACATGTAAAATCCTTTTACACAATGCATACTAAATTAGTTCATACTAAAAATATCAAATTCCCCAATAAAATTTTCAAACTTTCCTTAGAGATGAAACGTCTATTTTCCGTAAGACACTTTGAACGATACGTATCTTAGAAGAAGGAGCTCTTTTTTCAATGAAGAAAAGCAAGTTAGAACCATATTTTGTTCAATTCATTACAGAAAACAAGGAAGACTTTTACCGCCTTGCATACAGTTATGTCAAAAATCAAGCGGACGCTTTAGATATCGTGCAGGATTCGATAAAAAAAGGCCTGCTATCCCTTGACTCCATGCGAGATAAGCGGTCTATTAAAAGCTGGTTTTATCGAATCGTAGTAAATACATCGTTAGACTATATACGAAAAAAGAAAAAAGTCACCTTTATGAATGTGGAAACTTTAGATTATTTCAGCTCAGGCAAAGAGGATGTATATAAACATTTTGATTTAGAACGGTCACTTGAGGCATTACCGGAAAAATACAGGAGAGTAATTGTCCTAAGGTATTTTGAGGACCTCAAAATTGAGGAGGTCGCTGAAGTACTCGACGAAAATGAATCTACGATTAAAACCAGGATATACAGAGCACTTGATATGCTGCGAATAAAGTTAAAATAGCACATTGGAGGAATTTCGAATGGATAAAAAGCTAGAGCTATTGAGAGATGAATATAAAAATATCCCTATCCCGGCAGAATTAGATACTGTTGTGCAAAAAGCACTTAATCAGCCGAAAAAGCCTAGACGTTCCTATAAGTGGGTAGTTGGAACAGTGGCTGCTGCAGCTATTTTTATTGTCGGCCTAAATACTAGCCCTACTTTTGCAAAAACGATGTCAGAAATACCAGTAGTGGGTAATGTCGTGAAAGTGTTCACTTTTAAAGATTATCATTTCGACGATAAAAACTTTAATGCCCATATTCAAACACCAAAAGTAAAAAATCTAGAGAACAAACAATTGGAAAGCAGCCTTAATCAAAAGTATGTTGAGGAAAACCGTAAATTGTATAAAGAGTTCTCTAAAGAAATGAAGGATCTAAAAAAACAGGGCGGCGGACATCTTGGAGTAGATAGCGGCTATGAAGTGAAAACAGATAATGATCAGATTTTATCGATAGAAAGATATGTAACAAAAATCCAAGCATCATCCGACACAACTTTAACATTTGACACTATCGATAAGAAAAAACAAATCTTATTGACCCTGCCAATTTTATTTAAAAATGACCAATATATCGACTTAATCAGTGAAAATATCAAAGATCAAATGCACCAGCAAATGAAAAAGGATTCCAACAAGATTTATTGGGTAAGCGGCAAACGAGACCTGGATATAAGACCTGAAGAAATGTTTAATAAAATATCTGCGAATCAAAACTTTTATATTAATAAGAACCATAAATTAGTCATTGCCTTCAATCAATTTGATGTAGCACCTGGCTATATGGGAACAGTGGAGTTTGTCATTCCAACAAGTGTCATCTCCAATATATTAGTCGGAAATGAATACATTAAATAGATTGAGTTGGCACTATTGATTCGCCCGAAAAGGTGCGAGAACGGCATGATTTGTTTCTCAAATGGCATGAAATTAACTTAAAATGGCACGAATTACTTCTCAAATAGCACAAATTAGGTATAATTACCTATATTCATCACCAAGAGTTCTTGTCTTAAGCGAGAACTCTTGGTGATTTTTTTACTATTCCAATGCTGCTTTTATTTCTTCTATTTGCTGCAAGTGACGCTGCTCATGATAACCAACAAAAGAAATATACTGTTTTAAACTAAGTCTGCCAAACACAGGGTTTGGCATTGATTTGCTTTCTAAGTCCGCTTCTTTTGCACTGGAAGTAAGCTGATTTAACGCTTTTCGAGATTCAGCGAGTTTCTTTTCCATTTCTTCTAAGGTAACAAATTCATTAGATGGAACGCCAAACGGTGGGGAATTCACCTTTGTTGAGCGATTCAATATCCGTTCTATCGGTTTCGCTGGCGCTGGTTCACTCTCACTAGTTAATGTATTAGAAATACCTTTCGTTATCGACCTTTCTATTAAGTATAAATGTTGCAGTATTTGCATAATCGACCAAGTTCCCTCTTCGACCCTTTTATTTAATTGCTCATCTGTTAAACCTCTTACACTATTCAATACTTCTTCTCTTGCTTTTGTATTATTGTCCAATTGGTCTCCATCTCCTTTTTTAGGCAGCGATCTTTACTAACATACTGAAAGCAATTCTTTAATAAAAATCGAAATCCCCTAATATATCCATTTTATGTTTATTCCATAGCAGCGAAGGGAATTCCTTTATCTGCAAAAATTTACTACATATTAAAACCATACAAAGTAGATAGTAAGAACAGCATAAATGAAGGGAGAAATCATATGAAAAAAATCTTGTTATTAACATTTATCTTAACAATCCTAGTTCCTTATGCTAACGCTACTGCTCAAACAAATCTTGTTAAAGCAGCGTTCCTCCGGGATGGGAACCTATGGATTTTTGTAGATGGAAAGGAAAAGCAAGTTACCAATTCAGGTAATGTTCCCTCTGCACCAAAGTGGTCAAGGGATGGGAAACTACTGGTTTATCAGCAAATGGGACCTTCTAAATTCTCTAAGAATGAACAGCAATCTGAGGTATGGACATATAATTTGGAAAGTGGTAAGAGAAAACAAATCTACCATAACGGGCATTCGCTAAAATGGGGGCCACATAAAAACATCCTTGCCTTTAGTGATAAAGGAATCTTAGACATCTCCAATTTAAGCGAATTCTTTAACATCGCAATGGGTGTAAATGATTATGCATGGCTTCCAAAAGGGGACGGATTTCTCCTTTCCTCCTCGGGTACATTACGACCAGATGGCTGGTCAAGTGCATCCTTGTTCACCAAGAAAGTAGGCGAAAACTACCGCGATATTGTTCTTTTTGGTGGTGTGAAGCCATTTTTTACACTGCCTAAGGAAATTGGGACAACGAATAAGAATAAATTAATTGCTGTATATGCGGAGCAGCTTAGCTATTCCCCAAGTGGAAAATGGGTATCCTTTGTGGTTTCGCCGACAGCTTCATGGTCCATGGATAGCAATATGGTTTGTGTGATCGATAGCACCGGCAAAAATTTTAAAGTCTTGGATGAAATTATTTTACAGGTTGGGTCACCCAAATGGGCTCCTTCCACTGATTCACTAGCCTTCATAGCCGGTGGCGGAAGATTAGTCTTTGATTTTAAAAATAAAAAACTGAGGATAAAAGAATTGCCTGCATCTGGAACATTTACACCAGACCATTTTGCTGACATTGATTTCAACTGGATAACAAACGAATTGCTAGTAGTGTCTCGAATGAAGGAAGGTAAATGGTCCAATGATTTCAGCAAACACCCTCTCCCAGTACTTTACTCCGTGGATGTGTCGAAAAATATGCAAACCAAATTAACCAATCCACCGAAAGGATTGGGTGATTATGCACCACAATACGTAAAATCCATGAATAAGCTAGTTTGGCTGCGAGGATCATCCATACTGAATGAAAACAGAGATCTTTGGATGGCTAACCTAGATGGTAGCCATGAAAAAAAATTGCTCCAGAATGTACAAGAGATAGTATTTTACTAGTTTTTATGTTGAGTAGTACCTGGAACCAAAAAAACAAAAAAAGCTCAGCAAAAGGCAGCGGGGATACCCTGCTGCTTCTTGGTATGAGCTGAATATGTAATTAGTCCTCTGACTCTACATATTCTTTTAAAGCGGATAGTCTATCTGCCCAATATTTTTCGAAAAAGCTCACCCATTTTTGAAGCTCTTTTAAGGGTTCAGGCTGCAGCGTGTACCTTGTTTCACGCCCTACTTTTTTACTTTGAACAAGACCTGCATCCGCAAGAACATGGAGATGCTTATTAACTGCAGTTCTGGTAATAGGAAATTGTTCCGTAATGGAAGCAATCGGCATTTCTTTATCGGCAAGTAAAATTAACATTTTACGCCTAGTTGGGTCGGCAATCGCTTGAAAGACGTCATGTTTTATTGCAGTATCTTTCATTTATAAAGACTCAACATAGGAGACGAGCTTGTTCTCTTTAATTCCAGCCCAACCTTGATCCATAATACCGCGAATAACCGTGTGTGGCTGATTAAATTCTGTAACCTTATTTTCATCCCAGCCTGAATGAATAAGAGTAAATTCTGTTTTGCCGTCTACTTCTTTTAATTCAAAGGTTAAATGCCAATCCTTCCCCCAATCAAATCCCACTCGGTGAGGAGGATCGAGCTCCGTTATTTTACAAGGTGAGTCTCCATAAGGTCCCGCATGCAATATGAATTCCTTTCCAAGAACGGGTTCAAATGTATTTTCCATCCACCAAGCTGCAATACCTTCTGAGGTTGCAACTGCTTTCCATACTTTATCAATCGGGGCATTTAAAATAACAGTGTGTTTAATATCTGGTAATGTCATGAATAAAACCTCCAAAGAATTTATAACACTAATAGGTGTTACTTTTATTATAACACCCTTTAGTGTTATTTCAACCAATTACGTATTTAGCGTTTGATTTTTGGAAAGTTTTAATGCAAGATTTTTTAATCGCGGATTTGCCTCGATAAGTCCAATCTTTACTAAAACCGCCATCATGAAATCGAAATGAGCAAATCCCTTACTAGTAATCAACTTATCTCCAATCACAATGTCGGTATCCGTATAATTTCCATCAGCATAATACTCTGCAAATAGTTCCTTTATATGAGGCATGGTGGTGAAATCACTTTTCACCAAGCCGGCACCGGCAACAATGGCTGAAGAGCCACAGCTCGCAGCAATAAGTCCATCAAAATCTTGTAAAAATTGATGCAGCTGTTGATTATCTATCAAATCCTTTGTTACTTTTCCGCCTGGCAATAGCAAAAAAGCATATTCATTGGGATTTCTTTGATCAATACGCTCTGTATGAACTAGAACTCCCCCATCAGTGGGTACTAAACCGCCATTAATTGATAGAGTCTCCACGCAATAGCCTGCATTTTTCAAAAACATTTGCAAAAGCGAAACCTGCCAAATTGCAAAATCATCATATACGATAAACCCAACCTTTTTTTGCAAATTATTCACTCCTTATGGAAAGATGTTTTCATTATAGTAGGAATATTTTAAATATAGTAGTCTTTAATCAAAAATGGAAATATTGTATAATATTGTTAGTAAAGAGGAATTCTTCTTTTACTATGAACACTACTTATATAAGGAGGTAGATAATTTGTTAAAAAGAGCCCTGTCTATCCTCATTTTTGTAATACTGCTTTCTGGCTGCCACTCTCAGCCTACCGTAGGTTCAAAACAAAAAGAACCAAACAGAAAAATCCACCAAACAAAACAAGCCGACAAAAAGGCACTAGAACAAGAGGAAAATTCAGTAAAAAGCCATTTTGAAGGAATGATAGAAGCAGCAGAGGAAAATAATAAGACAAAATTTCTTTCCTTTCAAAATGAAACAAATCAGCTTTTTTACAAAGAACAAAAAGTATGGTTAGAGGACTTCAATCAAAAGAAAAAGGAAGGTTGGAAAGTTTCTGTCGTTATTAACGATATTACCTTGGATTCTTTAGATAAAGGAAAACTAGAGTTACAGATTAATATGCAATTGAAAAATCAGGATATTACTAATCACATAACATATCCCATTAACAAGATAAACGGCACATGGAAGATGAACGACCTTCCCTTCAAGAAAAAAACAGAGGGTCCATTAAATCTTTACTATTTACCCTCACTAGAATCAGATGCCGATATAGCTTTTACAGATGTGGAGGATCTTGTTGAGTTATATAGCAAAACATTCAGGTGGAAGCCCACGGAAGTAAATGTCAAGCTCTATGATTCACTCGAGGAAATTTCCGCCTCCGTAGCTTGGCCAACTCTTTTTGGAGTTACATCACCATTTACTTCGCTGAAGTTTTTAGTAGACGGAAGCTATTCCGAGGTAACCTATTCCTTAATGACACACGAAGTTGTTCATACGATGCTTGCAGATCTTTCTAACGATAATGCCCCAACCTTTATGCAAGAAGGTCTCGCCGTATTTGTATCCAGTGCAGTTACGAAAGATGATTCCGGCAAACCACAACTTGACTTCAATAATAAAGTAGCAGAAAGAGAGAAAATAATATTAAAGAAAACAAAAAACATTAAACCTATCAGTGACCTCAAAAACGTGAATTACACCGATAATTCTATCGATATTTATAACGTAGGCTTTCTAATTACAGATTATTTAATTCAAACCTATGGATTAGAAAAATATCTAGACATGGTTGAAGTGTTGAAGAAAAATGATATCGTAGAGGATGATAATCCCCAAAAAGAACAAATCGTATTTAATCGTGCCTTCAAAGCTTTGGAGCAGACCTATGGACCATTAGATAATTTATCCAAAGGATATATCGATTATTTTAATAAAAAGAAATAATATTGAGACTAACCCCTAATTTTGAAAAGAGAATTATTCAAAATTAGGGTTTCTTTTTTTCAGCTAAGAATGGAAGTAAGCCTATTCAGCCTAATCCATTACAGGATGGTTTATAAGTTAGAAGACTTGACTTAATATCAGTTTAGTAATAAACTGATTTCATCAAGGGGTGATGTTATGAAAGAAAGACTCGGTTTAATGATTTGGTTCCGATTATCACGAATATATAACAAAAGCATCCGCGAATCAAACCAGCACTTAAAAGAATGGAATTTATCTGTTGCCCAATTTGATGTACTAGTTCAAATAGGTTCACATAAACGGTTATCCCAACAGGAGCTGGCAGATAAACTCCTAGTTACTAAAGGAAACATTACACAGCTATTATCAAAATTAGAAGATCTCGGACTAATAAAAAGAGAACAGGAGTGGAAAACAAAATATCTCTCCTTAACGAAAAAAGGAGAAGATCTTTTTCAGGAAGTAGTACCAAAGCAAGAACAATTTCAAGCATCCCAATTTAGCAAATTAACTCAGGATGAGAAAAAGCAATTGTTAGAGTTACTTAGAAAAATACAAAACTAATGGAGGGAAATATTATGGAGTTAAAAGGTATTCATCACGTATCTGCTTTAACTGCCAAGGCACCTGAAAATTTCGATTTTTACACAAAAGTATTAGGTCTTCGCTTAGTAAAAAAGACAGTTAACCAAGATGATATTTCTGTTTATCACTTATTTTATGGCGATGAAAAAGGAAATCCCGGAACGGAATTAACATTTTTTGAAATACCGCATGCTGCTCGTACACATGAAGGAGTAAATAGTATTTCCGCACTTTCCTTACGTGTTTCTGATGATCAGGCTCTCGTCTTTTGGAAAAAACGCTTTGAGGAATTAAAAATTGAACACGAGGACATTAAAAATCGAGCAGGTCGCTCTACCCTTGCCTTCAAAGATCATGAGGGGCAGCGTTTGATTTTAGTATCGGATGAGAATAATGTTGGAGTGAAAGGCGGGAAACCGTGGAATAAAAGCCCAATTCCAGCTGAGAATGGGATACTTGGACTAGGTCCCGTTAAATTAACGGTTCGTTTTGCACCAGCTACTGCTTCTGTTTTAACCGATATTCTAGGATTCCGTTTGAAAGGTCAATATCCATCAGAGATAGAAGGCCAACCGGATATACTTGTATTTGAAACTGGTGAAGGTGGTACAGGTGCGGAAGTTCATGTCGAGGAAAGAAACGACCTTCCTCCAGAACGTCTTGGACGTGGCGGGGTTCACCATGTTGCGTTTAGGGTAGAAGATGAGAAAGAACTACAGGAATGGATTGCAAAGATTCGAGCAGCAAGATTTCCAAATTCCGGATTTGTCGATCGCTTTTACTTCCGTTCCCTTTATTTTAGAGAACCAAATGGAATTCTTTTTGAGCTTGCAACAGATGGACCAGGATTTGATACAGATGAAGACTTGGCTACACTAGGAGAGTCCCTTGCCTTGCCACCATTTTTAGAAGAGAAGCGCGAACAAATTGAAGCTCATTTAAAACCATTAGATACAAAACAATAGAAAGGTGAAGTATGATGAAACATATTTTTGAAAAAGGGGAAAATCCTAATGCCCCTACCCTCCTTCTTCTGCATGGAACAGGAGGTACAGAACACGATTTAATAAATGTAGGAAAAATGATTTCAGCAGAATCTTCTTTATTAGGTGTGAAAGGAAATGTATCCGAATTCGGAATGGCTCGCTTTTTTCGCCGTCTTTCAGAAGGAGTTTTTGATGAAGAGGATCTAATTTTCCGCACTCAGGAATTAAAAGAGTTTTTGGACGAAAGTGCGGAAGCATATCAATTCAATCGGAATAATATTGTTGCGGTTGGCTACTCGAATGGGGCTAATATTGCAGCAAGCTTACTTTTCCATTATCAAAATGTGTTAGCGGGCGCTGTTCTCTTTCATCCAATGGTGCCGAGACGCGGGATTACTTTACCTGATTTGAGTGGAACTTCCGTCTTTATCGGAGCTGGCGAAAATGACCCATTGGTTCCGCTTCAGGAGACGAAAGAGCTGGTTACAACTTTGAAAGTTGCGAACGCGGATATAGAAGTGCTTTTTGAACAGAATGGACATCAATTATCTGGCAACGAGGTGTATGCAGCTAGGGATTGGTTCAATAAAAAGTTTTTCAAATAGAATTTTGTAGGGTGTCGATTATGACACCCTTTTTCGTTGGGATTTAGCCGATGGCGGAAAACTTCTGCGGTTTGGCGGAATTAACGGTAAATTCCGCGGGATTATGTGTAGGTTTCGCGGAATTATCTTAAATTCCCGCGGAATTATTGGATAAATTGGCGGAATAAATGAAAGATCATCTTACTGAACATCAGCAATTCACCTTATTACTTCAGTATCTTCCTTCCTTTTTCAGCAGTCTCCCTTTAAACTTCCTGGTCCCTCCAAAGCATTTCACATGATATTTCCCCCGCTAAATGTATTTTGTTGAACATGAAAGTCAATGATAGATAGCGACAATATTGAAGGAGGAACATAAATGTTTCAATCTATTACGGAATTTTTGAATCAGTGGGAGCAAGAAAGCAGCTCTACTCAGAAGGTTTTGGATACATTAACGGATGCCTCACTAAAACAGGACGTAACCGCTGCAGGTCGCGATTTAGGCAGGATCGCATGGCATGTTGTAGCTTCACTTCATGAAATGGTTTCAAAAACAGGGTTGCAATTCAAGGGGGCAGAATCTGATCAGGATGTGCCTGTATCTGCGAAGGAAATTGCCGATCAATACCGGCAAGTGAACGCTGCTATGATTTCTGCAATCAAGGAGCAATGGAACGACCAATCCTTAAAAGAAGAACACGATATGTTTGGGCGGCAATTACCTATAGGTGCATCTCTGCTATTAGTAATTTTGCATCAAACCCATCACCGCGGACAGATGACCGTACTAATGAGACAAGCTGGCCTCAAGGTTCCTGGTGTATACGGTCCTTCACAAGAAGAATGGAGTGCTATTGGGATGGAAGCACCTAAGCTTTAATAAATCCACCCCTTAGCATTCCTACACTAAGGGGTGTTCCAAAACTAGTTTACTTTCACTATTCTATTCTGAATCTCCATCGTAATCGGACCAGTTTGCTTTTTCACATAGTCTACTAATGCATCCAAATCAACAGGACCATTTACTTGATTTTTACCATTGGCGAATTCCGTGAACCCATCCCCGCCGCTTGCTAGGAAGTTGTTCATAGCAACTGTATAAATTTGATTAGGTTCAATTGGTGTACCATCTTCCAATGTTAGAGAAACAATTTTATCCGTTTTTGTACTGTCCCAAGTGTACTTCATACCGGAGATTTGTAGCATTTTAGAAGAGCCGTCATCACGCCATTGTTGATTTAACGCTTTGCGAATCTGGTCTCCAGTTAAGTCCATCGTAATCATGGTATTTCCAAAAGGTTGAACTGTGTAAAGTTCTCCCCATGTGATTTCTCCGCTGTTAATATCCGCACGAATACCACCAGGATTCGTTATGGCAATTTGTGCTTGTGTAATATCACGCTGTGCATCTGTTATAAGATCTCCTAAATTTGATTCTCCGCTTTCATTTTGTTTACCTGTCAATGCAGCGGTAGTGGTTCCGAGCACTTGGTTAATTAATGGGGCAACTCTTTCTTCATCCTTATCAATCATTGCCTTAATTTGAGGATCTGGTGTAATGGAATCTTGATAAGTTGTTACAATTTCTGCACTGTCTTTTACCACATCTTTTGTTCTCGGATCAATCCATATATGAACCTCTGCAAATGCTGTTCCATAAGAATATGCTTGTACAACCCGCTTCCCTGCTACTTTCGTATTTATATAAGCATGATTATGACCGCCAAATACAACATCCACTTCAGGATCCATATTCTTCGCCATGTCAATCACTTTACCAGTCGCGTTTTTTCCATCATAATCTGAATTTCCTGGATCATGTGCCAAAACAATGATGGTTTTTACTCCTTTTTTCTTTAACTCTTTTGCATATTTATTGACTGCTTCTGTTTCGTCGGTAAATTCAACGTCCTTCACATTTGCTGGCATGGTGATACTTGGTGTTTCGGTTGTATCTACACCAATAAATCCAATGTCTATGCCATGCACCTTTTTAATTACATAAGGCGGTAGCAAAGGTTTCTTCGTCTTTTTATCTATTACATTAGCACATACATATGGGAAATTTAGTCCTTTAAAATATTCCCCTGTCGTTGGGTTTGTTCCACCATAAATTTGTCTCATCATTTCCTTTACACCGTGATCAAATTCATGATTCCCAAGTGTACCAACATCAAAATGAAGTGCATTTAAAATATTCAAAGTAGGTTCATCCTGAAAGAGTGCTGATACAGGTGCAGAAGCGCCTACTGCGTCACCACTTGTAACTAGCAATGTATCTTTTACTTGTGCTTTCTTTTGTTTCAAATAGGCTGCCAGTACATCTGCACGACCAACGTTTCGACTGCCAACCGTACGTGTGACGTCTAGCTGTCCATGAAGGTCATTGATTCCAAGAATTTGCACCTCAATTGGATGTGGATGTGCTTTTTTTACAGGTGTATTCTTAGCTGCAGCATCCACGGATGAGAACGGTAAAGTCAACAAAGTGGCTAGACCTATTGATAATAATAGATTTCTTTTTCGCAAAATTTCCCACTCCCCATGTTTAATAGTTTACAAGATTCAGTATAAATAACGAACATTGGACACACAACAAGTAATAATATGCGTATTTTTTACAAAAATTGTGTTGTAAATTTCTCCAATATCGTCAATTTGAACCATGTAACAAATAATCAATATTACCTAGTTAACAGATATCCATTTCTATTAAAATCATAATACTTGAATGTTAAAGTCATATATTGGGAGTTTCAATTTACGGTTAATTCAACGTAAAAAAGGATCCTTCCTGTAAGATAGAAAGGATCCTCTTTTAGATTTATGGAATTAATAATACCTTTCCGGTACTTTTTCTGCTTTCAAGGAACTCATGTGCTTTTGCACCATCACATAATTTAAACAAGGTGGGGTCGGAAATCTTAAGATGACCGCTTTGAACCGATTTAAATAATTCTTCGGAACGTGCAACGCGTTCTTCCCGAGATGTTAGCACATTCCAAAGGTCACCGCCAGTCAGAGTTTTGGATGTATCCATCAGCATTCTTGGGTCAACTGGTGCTGGATCCCCACCTGCCATTCCAAAAAATACAACAGTTCCACCAATACGGGTTACATCAAAGCTATCCGTAAGTGTCGCCCCAACAGATTCATACACGACATCTACTCCACGACCATTGGTTACAGCTTTAATTTTTTCTTTCCAATCTTCTGTATACAAAAACACATGATTTGCTCCCGCTGTTTGGGCAGCTTGACTTTTTTTCACAGAGGAAGTCAAACCAATAACATTTCCACCATGCAATTGGATTATTTGCACTAGCAGCTGGCCCACACCTCCGGCAGCAGCATGAACTAGAGCTACATCTCCATTTTTTATGGAATAACTATCTTTCGTTAAATAATGAGCTGTTAAACCCTGCAGTACCAAAGAAGCCGCCATTTCATACGAAATACTCTCCGGAATAGGAATTGCTTTATCTTGAGGTACCGCGACAAGCTCTGCATTCGCAAAAGGAACATCTGCAAAAGCTATTCTGTCTCCTACTTTAATATCCTTAACCATACTTCCGACTTGTTGCACGAGACCAGCACCCTCGTATCCTAATATGTACGGGGGTTGTCCGACTAAATGATAATTACCTTTTCGGCGATATACATCCGCAAAATTCAACCCAATCGCTTTCATTTCTAATAAAACATCTTCTGGACCGATTTCCGGATTCTTTATATCTCGATATTGGAGAACTTCTGGCCCTCCGAACTTTTCAAATATAAGTGCTTTCATGATGTTCTCTCCATCTCATTAAAAGATCATTCTTCCTTATTATATCCAATCCAACAGAAAATCATGGAGTTATATCATTTTACAATAAATATGTTGTACTACTCCAATGCTTTGCACCAGACCTTTTACTCCCTTTCCATCCAATCCTTTGTAGCTCTTTTGCAATCATTACATTAATAATCCCGTGCCCTACTAGAACGACTAATTGATTTTTTTCTCCTCTTTCAAAAACAGAGATTATTGAAATATTTTTTTGCTACAAAAGTGATGGCGTTTGTTCTTAAAATAAATTCCTTATCTTCTCCTACTAATCTTATATTCTAATGGCTTTATACCTACTTTTAACTTTTCCCATTCGGTGTAAAGTTCCTGTTTTGCAGCATTTCCTTCGTTGATAAGTTAACTTCCATGTACGATCACGATCTATATTCTATAATTGTCATATCAATAATCTGTATATTTTTCTCCCCTCTTGCCGAATATAGCTTACTCGATTCATTCCGATATCCCAATTCATATATCCTGAGACAATCTCACCATATCGATTACCTGGATACCATTCTCATAAATCTCTTCCTCATAATGCCTGATAAAAAAATCCCTATCCACGCCAACAATCCGAAAACCACATTTTTGATAGAGTAATAGTTGGCCCACACTGGAGTTTGCCGTGCCAATTTCAATTGTCTTAAAGCCTAACTCCATCGCTCGCTTTATCGCATCTTTTATTAGTTTCTTCCCGATTCCTTTTCCTTGAAGATGCTCAGCAACTGCAATATTCACAATCTCTATTGTATCTGGCCGTGTTGGAAGCAATACATATTCACCCATAATACTTTCTTCTCCCTCGGCAACAAAGCACTCACCTCTGGAAAGGTATTCTTCTACTAGACTCCTAGAAGGATCCGCTAATAAAAGTAAATCCATTGGGGCCTTCTCTTCCATCCTTAATTTTCGTATTTTCAATTAAAACCCTCCTGTTACTACACTAACAAAGTAAAATGGGTCTCACAGTCATGATGAGTTCTTAACGAATAGCACCATTTTTTATTGTTTCCAATTACGATTCATTTTAATTTAGGATAACAACTTCTTACTATATACAACTGGGGCTGCTATACATTGGTCATCTACAAAAATAGTTTCTATCAAGGCAACCTTTGTTATACTTGCCTGGATTGTGTTAATTTTTCCGAAGCAGTATGTAAATGCCTCCATTAATTTTTCATGGGTTAACCGATTGGCTAGTGTACAATGCGGAATCCATTTTCCCGGAAGGTAGAGAGAATTAGGATTGTCCTTGTACTTATTAAAATTGTCGTGGTGATTTCTATGAAGATTGGACAGAGATTCAGATATCGTTGGGGCTAAAAACAATGTTCCTGAATTTAAAAATGTTCCTAGAGAATTAAATGTTATTTCCACCTGTGGAGTAGAATCATAGAATTGATCCATCCATTGGATAAAATCACCTTGGTCTAGCTGGTTATAGCTTGCAAGGGTGATATGTGGCTGTCGATTTTCTACTTCCTCCGCATAAGAGGAAATGGATCGCAACTTTAATTCTCTCCATATGTCTTTGATGGAATCTTCTGTTTCCTTGTCCAGCAATGCAATAAATCCGTACATATTAATCCCCTTTCACCATGCATACATAAAATCATTTTTCATTCATTACAATTCGATCCCCATGGCTATGAGGTTGTGAAATAACCAAAAATTCTATTTCTCCATTAGATTCGTTCTTCATTTGATGCGGAAGGAGAGGGGGAACCTCCACCCCTTCACCTTTATTTAAGTTAATTCTCTCACCATTTAGTTCCAATACCGCAGAACCGGATAAAACAAAGAAAAATTGACGTGAATGCTGATGGTAATGTCGAACCTCGGATGTATGGGCAGGCACCCTTTCATGAATGACGCTTAAATCATTATTTTTCACTAAGTGCCATCCATCACATTGATCTCCCCACACATAGTGTTCTGCGTTGTGTTTACTAATTTTCAATGCGACCATTCCTTCATCACAGTTTTAGGCTCAGAATCAATTGCTCTCCAATTCTCCCCATTTTTCTCTGTCCAGTATCTGCAAATCCAACCTTTTCATATAACTTTTGTGCAGGAATATTTTTTTGATTTACAGCTAAAACAATCTCATTACATTGTGGAAATTCTTGCGGAACAAATTCATTTAATTGATTCATGCCTTTCTGGGCAAATCCTTTCCCTTGATGGGCATGGTTAATAGAAAATGCTGTTAATAACATAGCATTTGGATTATCTGTATATTCCGCGACTCTTTCACTAGAATGCAATACAAAGAAGCCTACTGGTTCATTTTGGTTTACAATCACTATCGGGTGCCTAACATCCGTAGTTTCTAGCATTTCAACTGGCAACGCAGTAAATTGTTCTTGGTCTGCAGGTAAATAAAAATTACTCAATTCATTTAGATATTTTGGTCGATAGAATTCCAATGTTACTTCCAAAACTGTGTCCATAAAAACCTCCTGTTTCGTTTTACATAAACGTAAGATCTGCAGTGCCCGACCCTTGTGTATAGGAAACATTAGCTTTTGCCCCATTTACTAAAATCATTTGTGGCGGAACATGTCCGATATCAGCATCATAGATTACGGGAATATCCATATCACCAAATACCATATGTAGAGCATCCACTAACGTAAAATCTTTCGTATCGGAATATCCCGCTGGTCGACCAATCAATACTCCATTCGCTTTCTCAAACCAGCCATTCATTTTCATTTGCCATAGATGACGATATATATCTGCCGCATTCATTTCGCAGCTTTCCAAAAACCAAATAACACCTTCCTCTTGGCAGTACTTTTCAACATACTGTTGAACAGGTGCGTAAGGTGTTCCGATAAGAATGGAAATTGTATCAAGACATCCACCTAGTAATCTACCGGAAAATTGCGTTGACTCCGTTGATATTAACGATTTCCAAACGGTCTGAGTGTCTAATTGAAATCCACTATTTGGGTCATCTCCCCAAGAGGAGATGTGAAGGCTTGAGGATGTTTGCGAAATCGTTTCACCTGGAGGATTCCCTAAAACATCGAGCCACTTCTGCGTCAATGAATCTAACTTATTTGCACTTAAGTCAAAGAAATTGTTGCCATGTGCAGTTGCAATACCTGTCAGCAATGTGTATGCAAAAGTAAAGGTGCTGATATCCGAGTAACCTAGAATCCATTTGGGGGTATTACTTCTTAATTTCCCCCAATCTAAAAACGGCAGAAGATCCATTAAAAATTCTCCTCCCCAAGGAGGAATAATTGCTTTCACTTGGTCATCCAGCAAAAATTGCTGAAGTTCTCTTGCGCGGATTTCCTTCGAAGCACTTACACATTTTTCATTCGTCCAAACGGTATCGCCAATGATAACCTTAAAGCCTAATTTTTCTACATTTCTTTGGGCATCCTTAATATAGCGATGCCAAGGCTCTTCTACACCGCTGGATGGTGCGGAAACTGCAATAGTATCTCCTTTTGTAAGATTCTTTGGATAAAGAATTGATTTTTTCATTTGACCCCCTCCTTTCTTAATTTTTGCTTTAAACCTCACATGTTTAATAGCAAAGGTTTGAGAAACTGTTAATTCCATCACTTGTTCCCCTATCACACTACCTAAGAGGTGCACCATAAACTATATGCCAATGAAGATGCTTGGAATCTTGATAGTTTCCTATATTCGTAATAACTCTGCATGCACCGTTCTCTTCTGTTACCATTGCGGCTACCTTTTTAATGACGCAAAATAATTCAACGAGTAATTCATTATCTTCTTCCTGGAGTGTGATAAGCGAAGGAATATGCATTTTCGGTATTGCCACAATATGAACTGGGTAAAAAGGTCTTGTATGATAGTAGGCTAAAACATTTTCCGTTTCCATTACTTTTTTTACCGTAGTCTTACCGCTTAGCACCTCTTCACAATAGAAATCTTCTGTCATAAAAAGCACTCCTTTTAATTGGTGGACTTAACGAATCCTATGTCCGAAAATATATGAAATTAGTCGATTTTGTCACAGATAATAGATCTAGTGTCGGTTAATTAGACCAAATCTATAATTCTCCACTACTTTTCCCAATCCGTCTTTAATATAGAGAAAACAAAGGTATCGTATGATACTCCCCCTAGATGTATATAACCTCTTAACAGTCCCTCTTTCTGGAATCCAATCTTTAGCAACAGATTGGAGGATGGTTCGTTTTCCGGAAAGGTAACGGCACCAATACGATATAAATCTAATTCTTCAAAGCTATGTTTCAAAACTGCCTTCACAGCCTCCGAAACAAACCCCTTCCTCCAGAAATTCGGATGAAGCTCATAGCCAACTTCCGCTCGCTTGCTAGACAAAACAAGATTATTTAATCCTACACTGCCGATGTATTCTCCTGTTTCTTTCAAAAGCATCCCCCAGCGGATTCCCCGCTTTTCTTCAAAATTCCTAGAAAACGATTGAACCATTCTTAGTGCCTGTTCCTTTTCCTGAAAGGGCTGCATTCCGTAAAAACGTGTTACATCCTCCCGGGAAAAAACATCATATACTGCTCCAGCGTATTCTTCTGTGATTTCAATGAGCTTTAAACGCTCTGTTTCTAGTGTTGGAAATGACATGACTACACCTCTTTTAGTCAGTTTTCATATATGGAAATAAGTCTTAGTACAGACTCAGTTCCAATCAATTTTTCTAAAAAGTTCTTTATTCTCATCTACCAAAGCATGTTTTTATAAAAGAGCCTTTCACTAAGATACAGATTCAAACGATGGAGGATATTTTACCTTCCCTTTTATACCCTTTAACGAATCAGCTTTCAGCTCGATTGCCATAAAATATGGATCCTGAACAGGATATGGACATTCAATTTCAAAATTTGATTGTGATGGTAAGAATCCAAACTTAGGATAAAATTCTGGATGACCAAGTACAAATACATGGGAATAGCCAAGGTTCCGGCAAATTTGCAATCCTTCCTTCACAAGCGCCGAACCAATTCCCATCCCTTGATATCCTGGCTTTACCGCCATAGGTGCGAGGCCTAATGTCCTAATTTCCCCTCCGTTCGTTTCTATGAAAATCTGGCTAATCAAGATATGACCAACGATTTCTTCCTCTTCCACCGCAACAAGCGAAAGCTCTGGAATAAATAGGTCACTTCGACGGATTGCTTCTATAAGATTTGCTTCATTAGTTCTGTTCCCGAAAGCAAAATAATTTACCGTTCGTATTTCCTCGTAATCAGCTGAAATTTCGGGACGGATTATGTATTTTTGGGTCAATTTCTTCCCCTCCTTGATTGTAAAAATCTTACTACAATTGCCTTACTGTGTATAGGGAATATTTCAAACAGACATTATTTTATAAATTATACAATTATTAATTGAATACCTGGAAAATAAATGAAATAATAATAAAAAATTGGTAAGAAAGGAGATGGCAGAATGTTAGACATGGGGATCTACATTCAAACATTAATTCAAGTCAACCTGCGGGAGAATACCTAGGAACAGGATTTGCCTTTTTGTCATCACTGCTGGGCTCTCTTTGTACAATAGAGTATTTTTTAGGCGGTTTGTTAGGGCAATTAACGTCTAGTAATCTTGTGCTTTACTTAGCATGTTTAGGTTACTTGGGATTTGCAGTATATTTCTGGATTCATCCGAAGTTGAGCAGGCTTGAAATCGTTTAAGTAGTCGGTTTGAGGAAACAATATAATATCTTGCATTTGAAAGGGTTACTATGAACTGGAGAAAGCACCTAATTTTAACGCCCCCTTTTGTTATTCTTGGTTTGCTTTTCATCCTTTATTTTCATAAGCCCACACTGGCTTTTTTGTCCAATATGGTTTATTTGGGAATCTATCATTTATGGGAATATATTGAGAATAGGAAAAAGCTCCATGAAAAAAGCATTAAATAAATGAGCTCGGGAAAATGTCCGAGCTCATTTATTTAGGTTATTAGGATTGTTCAAGTAGAGATTAAACATGCCATTTTTCTCGCATAACTTTCCATTGAATTCACCCACGTCATTAATAACTAGAGTGCCTTCCTTCTCAACTGGTTTTGCATCAAGTATGACATGAAGTTTGGATATAACTCGGCTATTTTCGTTCGTATAAGCTAAAACCGGTTGTTGAAATAAATATTCCTTCTCATTTACCTTTATTTTCAAAAAGTTTTTATGGAGGAGTCTATTTTCGACTTTCGTGATGTTCATCGGATCAATCATAGATGCGGTTATATCGCCTTCCAACATAAGATGGTAGCCTTTTTTTGCTTGAAACTCTATCAATTCCGATTCCTTCCTGTTTTTCACCATCTTTACAATGGTTTTCGCCTCATCTGAAATGACTATTTCATCTATTGGCTCCATTTTAAGATCCAAGTGCTTCTTCAATAACTCATATAAAGTTTGATTAGATTCGAAAAAGCCTTCCTTCCAATTAGGTGAGAGTTCATCCAACAGTAGACTAAGAAACAACCCTGAACTACAGCAGCTCCTTCTAAGATGGATGCTAGCATCTTCCTTGTTTAATAGATAACTACTATATTTTTCTACTACTTTCTCATATGGAAGCGGACTTTTCTCAGCGTAGACCTTCAATTCCATATACCAAGCTGGCCCTTCAACCGTTTCTAAATCGTTTTCATATTCGATATACTCACCTATAAGACTAATTCTCTTTTCCCTTTTTGAAACGAAATTTTGAAGATGTTTTACTCTGGCATCCGCAGTTCCCATTACGGCATGATAAAGATGAAGTCTTTCCTGACTCCTTAGTTCCACATTTTCCTCTATTAGTGGATATGATATTCCAAGCATTTCATTCGGAAATCGCTTTTCCCCTTTGACATATTGGAAACCATGGAATAATTCGTGTGCAAGAATCGAATATAAGCTTTCCATATCCTCATAACGTTCCACACTTACTATGGCGGTTGGATAATCCCCAAATAATATAATGGTGTCCCCTAGAAATTGCTCATTCCACGGAAGAACTTGTTGGGTGAACTTCGGATGACGGTAAAGATAGACCTTTTCTTGATCATAAAGTGCAAAAGCAACGGCTTCGAATCCCGGCCAGTGCTGCTGGGACAAGTTCGCTATATCATTCTCCAATTTATCGTAAGTATTTTTTGTTTTTAAGCTATCTTCCTTCCATTGAAAATAAGTTTCTTCATGACTTGGCTGCGAAAATAGAGAATTAGGATAAGGCAAAGCAAGCTCGGGTATTTCTTCCACTTTAAAGTATCGTAATTCAACTGTTTCTCTGTCTACCGGATTCAGTTTTCCGCTTTTTACTTCACACTCAAAAAGGAAAACGTTATATTCCACTTTATCACCGTTGGGATACTCGTATCTAAAGTCACTCCCGCCAAACACACCTAACAACTTTTTTGGTACTACATGTAGCCCAGTTTCCTCCTTAACTTCGCGAACTATTGCTTCCGCAGGTGCCTCCCCAGGCTCAATGGCCCCAGCAGGGAGGCTCCATTTTGCTCCGTTCCCTTTGTATTGAAATAAAATCTCTCCCGCTTCATTACGAATAATTGTTGCTACACTTGGTATGAAAATCAATTCGTTTCCCACTTTATCTCTGAGCATCTTATAATAATCAGACATTCCCAATTTCCACACCTCATTCAAAATATTTATAGTAGGATTCCATCTGAGCCCTTAAACAACACCCATTCTTTTTGAAAACATTCTGCATCCTAATATTTGTGGTCTGAGTGCTCCCAATATAATATGTCGCACCCATTTCCTTCAGAAAACTTAATGATTGGTTGTGAAGGATGGAGCTTAATCCTTTTCCACGTTCTTTAGGAACGATTCCAAAGTAGAATAGCCGGCCTTCATCCTCGGTACCCGGTTCTATATGAGGGATGGTAACAGCAATTGGCTCTTCTTCTTTTATAAAAACACGGCAGGAATTCCGCCATTTTTTTCGTCCCAATTCACTTTTGATAGAATCAAAATGTTGTTCCATAGTTAGGGATGATGCCTGATTATCAGATAATTACATTGACTCCTTCCATGTTTTAATAAAAACTTCTTCTGAAAGTTCATCGTCTAATGACATCCACTGAAAATTAGATAGACAGGGAACTAGTTCACTTAAATCTTTTTCATATTCCACAATGGAAGATTTATGTTCAAAGCCATTGGATAAAAGTGCTTCCCGGTAATCATTATCCAATGTTTTGACCAAAACACTGATATGCTGCAGATGATGGATCTCGCATAGCTTTGTTAACTGGCCGATTTTATCTTTGAAATTCATCTCTTTTATTTCTCCACTTTCTTCCAAGCGATATATAGCGGCAATCCGTTTAACACTTTGAATGTTCCTTCAAAAAGTTTTTCTATAATGGCTAAATCTTGCAATACAATCAGCCCTTCACACTATTTCTTTCTTCTATTAATTCTATTTTCTTATATAGGTTTCCTTTATTTTGTTATACACAACAATCGGGGTTCTGGTCTTTTTGGCTTCTGTACTAGCTTTTTCGGCATAATTCTCCCTTTTTTCGGCGTTTACTCCTTCTTTTTCGGCACGTTGCCCTAGATTTTCGGCACTTCACTACAATTTCTCCATTTCGCCTCAATTTTTCGGCAGGTTTCCCCTTTTTTCCGGCGTTTACCCCTTCTTTTTCGTCACGTTGTCCTAGATTTTCGGCAGGTTCACCCTGGGTTTCTCCTCTCCTATTCGAACTCAGTACCTATCCACAGAACACAAACCATTTACCTAAATGATAAAAAACATGTTTACCTCCAAAATATTAGGGTAAAAAAACACTGGAGGTGATTTAAGCATTGATAGAATTTAAAAATGTATCCAAACAATACGATGGTGGCTATTTGGCCATTAAGAACTTAAATTTTTCCATCAAGGACAACGAGTTGCTTGTTCTCATTGGTCCAAGTGGGTGTGGAAAGACAACCACGATGAAGATGATTAATAGAATAATCGAACCGACCAGTGGCGAAATAACCATCAACGGAGAAAGCATTAAACAGCAAAATCCAGTAGAACTCAGAAGAAATATTGGCTACGTGATCCAACAAATTGGGTTGATGCCACATATGACGATCCGGGAAAATGTAGCGTTAGTTCCAAAGTTAAAAAAATGGGAAGAAGTAAAATACAAGGACAAAGTCGACGAACTCTTGAAAATGGTGGGGCTAAATCCAGCCGAAATAGGGGACCGTTTTCCGGACGAATTGTCTGGTGGGCAACAGCAGAGAATTGGTGTTATAAGGGCATTAGCAGCTGACCCGGATATCATATTAATGGATGAACCTTTCAGTGCATTGGACCCAATTAGCCGTGAACAATTGCAGGAAGAATTAGTTCGTCTGCAGCAAGAAATAAAGAAAACTATTGTCTTTGTTACACACGATATGGACGAAGCATTAAAGATAGCTGATCGAATTTGTATAATGAAAGACGGAGAAATAATTCAAATTGACGAGCCTGAGAAGATTTTAAGACATCCTGCTAATGAATTTGTCCGTCAATTTCTAGGAGAAGATCGTCTTCAGGACTCCAATACCCTTCCTAATATCGAACAGCTCATGGCCCCCCCAATCACAGCTTATCCTTCACGCGGACTTGCGGAAGCAGTGAAAATCATGCGCCAAAAACGAGTGGATAATTTAATCATAGCTGATAAAAATGACCATTATTATGGGGTCGTCAATATTTGGGATATGAGGAGAGCTTACGGAAACGAGCAATTGACCTTGATTGATCTCATCCACAAGGACATTCCTACTATTACACCCGATGAAAATCCCGAAAAGGCATTTCAATTAGTTAATGACTCCCCATATGGCTTCGTTCCAGTTATTGACCAAAACGGAAAAGTAATAGGAATCATTAATCGCTCAAGCATTGTAAAATTTGTTGCAGACCGCTTTGACGATTCGACAGGAGGGATTTAGCTATTAATAGTTTATGGAATGAAATAAAAGATGTTTCCGTTAACCGACTACCAGAGGTTGGCAGTTTACTCGTTGAACATATTTATCTTTCACTCATTTCTATTGTAATTGCTATTGTGATTGCGGTTCCGCTTGGAATTTTCTTAACTCGCCAAAAGAAGATAGCGGATATAGTCATTGGTATTACCGCAGCACTGCAAACCATTCCCAGCCTTGCATTACTTGTTTTCTTAGTTCCTTTTATCGGAACAGGAAAACCGCCTGCTATTATCGCACTAACCATCTATGGATTATTGCCCATCCTTCGTAATACATATTTAGGTATTATGAATGTGAACAGTAGTACGGTGGAAGCTGGTATCGGAATGGGAATGACAAGCAGGCAGGTTCTTTGGAAAATTGAGCTCCCTCTCGCGCTAAATGTAATCATGGGAGGTATTCGCACTGCGGCTGTTATGGTCGTTGGAGTAGCAACAATTGCAGGTTTAATAGGTGCTGGAGGTCTAGGAGATTTAATTTTCCGTGGCTTACAAACGTATAACTCCGGACTCATTATTGCTGGAGCACTACCTTCTGCTTTGATTGCAATTTTATTTGACTTAATCCTAAAACGGTTTGAAAACGCGGCGAAACCTGGCAGTAAAAAGAAATTTTCAAAAGCCAAAAGATGGGTTACCGTAGGAATCACCGCAGCCGTACTTATTTCCGGAATTTCGGTAGGAATTGTGAAAGCAGTCAATAATAAAAATGCTATTACTATAACAGGGAAAAATTTTACCGAACAAGAGATTTTAGTTAATATCTATAAAGAATTAATCGAAGATCGAACCAACCTGAAAGTTAATAAACAATCCTTTATAAGCGGATCAGCAGCTGTTTTTCAAGGCTTAAAAAAGGGTGACTATGATATTAGTGTTGAGTATACCGGTACAGGATTAATGAATTATTTAAAAGAAGACATCGGTACTACAGATCCTGAAAAGGTATATCAATATGTTAAAAAACGTTTCCAGAAGAAATACAATCTAATCTGGTTAGATCCAATTGGATTTAATAATACCTACTCTTTAACCATCCGAAAAGAGGATGCAAAAAAGTGGAATATCAAGACCATTTCCGATTTAAAAGAAAAGGCACCACAGCTGACACTCGCTTCTGAACCAGAGTTCCTTGAACGTGACGATGGATACCCCGGCTTGAAAAAAGCTTACGGAATCCAATTCGGAAAAACACAGGCTATGGATTCAGGAATTATTTACAGTGCTGCTAAAAACCATAAAGCAGATGTTATCGATGCCTATACGACGGACGGACGAATTCCTGCCTTTCATTTGCAGGTGCTTGAAGATGATCAGCATGTTTTTCCACCATATAATGCCGTCCCTGTAGTGAGAGGCGAGGTGCTAAAAAAACATCCAGAGCTAAAAAAGGTGTTAAACTTACTCGCAGGAAAAATCACTGATAAAAAAATGCAGGAATTAAATGCCGAAGTCGATATTCATAAGAAAACATATAAAGATGTCGCCCATCAGTTTTTAGTAGAAGAGGGATTAATAGAAAATTAATAGAATGATAGATCAGTGTGATAGCACGCTGATCTTTTTTATATTTTCAGCAGATTATCTAATACTAGTGCAATCAATGCAACCATAAAAAATGCGCCAGCTATTATGTGCCTTCCAGTTGCATATAAAGCTGCTGAAGCTAATCCAAAAACGATTAATTTTAGCATAATATTTAATGGAGCATTTACTGGAATTTTCGCCTTAGGTGCAAGAAATAACCCCCAAACATAGGCAACAAAAAGTGGGGTTCCAATTCCTAAAAGAAGCTTCATCGCAATTCCTTTTCCCACGTGAAACCCCCAATAACTGTATGCAGCTAATGCCGCCAGCTCGATGAGAAAAAGAATAGTCAAAAACAAATATGCAAACATACAAGAAGCCTCCTTTTATAAATTAGTTACACCGAGTTCCCGTTCCATTTTCCGAATATAGCCATCGATTTGATTGGCAGGTTCAATTACTGAATTTCCATGACATACTTCTAATCGCTTCGGCTGCAGGTCCCCTATAATCTTGCCGCTTGTTACTGCTTCTTTCATATCTGGTGTAAACATGGCCATTGGTTTTTGCAGTAGACCCTTTTTGGAGGTAAATAAATCTCCAGCTAGTAAAACTTGATCCTGCTCGTGATAATATACAACATGACCAGGTGAGTGACCAGGCGTATGATATGGACGTAATCCCGCAATCCTTTGGAGATTACCCTGATCATCTGTCGGTAATGTTCTTGCTATGCCCTTTGCCACAAACTGTGATGGTTTTTTCCTTCCAGGGTACGGAAACTCCCCTTCCATATATGGAATTTCGATTTGATGTGCGTATACAGGGACATTTTTTTCTTTTAAAATTGATTTTAATGCACCTACATGATCGGAATGACCGTGTGTTAATAAAATATTTTGAAGTGGCCCGCGTTGAATCTCCTGGATATATTTTTGGATTCCTTTTGCCATCGGAGATATACCTGCATCTACCAATGTAACCCCTTGTTCATCCGTTACTAGCCAGACATGAATAGGAATGAACATCCACGTTTTCAAGCTCCAAATATGCTCCGAAATTTGTTCGATTTTCACTTTTTACAGCCCCTTTTGTTTTAATTTCTCTTTAAAGCCTAAAAGCAGAATGGCAACCGCTTCATCAAAAGTAGGAATTAATCTTTCCATTAAAGTATCAAGAGTTTCATGGGGGTAAGAATAAGTTGCAACTATTCCTTGGATGTTAAAAAAGAAAATACGTGCAAAGGCTAACAGCTGCTCACCCTCGTCAATGGAAAGGCATTTTCGAATTACCTGCTTAATGATATTAAATAACTCCAACCGCAGCTTATTGATTTCTGAATTCGGTTCTTCCACATCCACTCTGGAGGATTGTGCTGTAATAAAAATGGTATACATACTCCGATTAAGGAGACAAAAATAGATAAATTCCCTGCTAATTTCCTTCAACTGCTGCTCAAAGCTTATGGATGAATCAGCTGAAATATATTCCATTTTATTCCTCAAATCCTCTAATACAGGCATGGAAAGTCTATGGAGCAAAGCTTCCTTATCCTTAAAATAAATATAGATGGTGGTATGGGAACATCCAGCTTCTTTCGCAATTTCCCGCATTGTCACATGGTCATAACCCCTTTTCGCAAACAATTTACCTGCTGCAAGCAAGATACTCTTCTTTGTCTCTTCCGCTCGTTGTTCCTGTTTACTCATGCTCTTCTCCTAACTACTTGAATTTTATATTATAACCATTGGTTACTAACCGTTGGTTATAATATAACCGATGGTTAGTTTATTGTCAAAATATTTTTGCCTATTATCAAAAAATCATTATAGAACGGGAATCATATTATTTTTCATTTTTGCCCAGCATGTATATCATAATAAAAGAAAAGCGATTCTATCTGAAAGAAGGAAATCACAATGACAGAACTTACTCCTTTTCAAAGAGATATAAAAAATCATTGGAATGTAACTTATAATCAAAATGGCTACCCCCATGTACAGCAAGGATGGGTATTACATCCGGAAAGGCAAAAGGAATTCGATCCATTTATTTTAATGGCGGAGGACTGGTTTAAGCGTGGGACCTTCTCTGATCACCCGCATCGTGGATTTCAAACCATTACGTATGTTGTGGATGGACGTTTGGAGCATATTGATAATCATGGCGGGCATTCTATTTTGGAGGCCGGTGATGTTCAATATATGAATGCAGGCTGGGCTGCAAGACATGCTGAAGAAGCAGTTGATGATGACCTTATACATACATTGCAATTATGGTTGAACTTACCTAAATCATTAAAAACAACCAAAACATCCTATCAAAATATTTATGTGGAGGATGCCCCTGTGGTTTCCTTTGACAAAGGAAGAATACGGGTGTATTCAGGTGAAATTGCAGGTGTGAAGGGACCAATGGAAAGTGTAGTTCCTATTACAATGGCGGAAATAAGCTTCTCTGCCGGCGGATTTTACACTCATGTATTACCGGAGAATCACAATGCCTTTCTCTATGTGCTTTCAGGTGAGCTAGAATTTGGCCAAAGTAAAACAGCTTTACGGAAAACAAATGCAGCTACCCTAACATGCAATGAAAATGGAACTGGCAGCAGCGAACTGATTATTAAGGCAAATACACGCTCAAAGGTTCTTATATATTCCGGAGTTCCTATCAAAGAAGAAGTGGTAGCGTACGGCCCATTCGTCATGAATTCAATGGAAGAAATTCAACAAGCTTTTCGCGACTATCATGATGGTAAGTTTGGCCAGCCAGCAGTTTAATTGATTTATTACAATAGTTGATATACTATTATAAGCAGATTACAATTTGTAACTAACATCTTAGGAGGGAATTGAATTTGAAAATAGTAGCATTAGTTGGAAGTAACCGTAAAGAATCTTATAATAAGAAGCTTGCAGTCTATATGCAAGAACGATATAAGGGGAAACTGGACATTGAAATATTACCAATCGAGCAACTTCCAATGTACAATCAGGATGATGAACTTAACCCTGCCGACATTGTAAAAGATATCAAAGGAAAAGTTCTTGAAAGTGATGGTATCCTTATCGTAACACCTGAGTACAACCATTCTATTCCAGCCGTTTTAAAAAATGCAATTGATTGGTTCTCACGCGTGGAAAGAGTAATGGTTCATAAACCTGTAATGATTGCTGGCGGCTCAGGAGGAGTACTAGGTACTGTTCGAGCTCAAATGCATCTTCGTCAAATCATGAACTCACCTGGTGTTTCCGCCTTAACATTACCAGGTAACGAAGTATTTATCGGTGCAATCCAAAGTAAGTTAGATGAAACTGGAAAGCTTGTTGATGAAGCGACTATTCAATTTTTAGATAAAGTAGTGGAAAACTTCATCGATTGGATTAAGCAAACAAAACGATATTAATTTGAAGAGATCAAACCACTTGGTTTGATCTTTTTTATCGTATTCACAAATACTTTGAATTGCTGTCAAACTCTGTCACATTATGTAATATAACTGTAACCCCCCTGTGAAGACGCGGTTATATAAAAACTTGTATAGTGGATATAGCAAATAAACATCAGGAGGTACAACAACATGGTGAAAAAAATCTTCTCGACTGTAGTAATTGCATCTGCGCTTATCTTTGGATTCACAGCAAAAGGTCACAACGCTGAAGCTGCGTATTACAACACAAAGGCGATTTCTGTTGCCAAAAGTAATCTTGGTGTTCCTTACCGCTACGGAGGCATTAGTCCTGCAGGATTCGATTGTTCTGGTCTTGTAAAATATTCTTACGGCAAAGCTGGAGTAGCATTGCCTAGAACAGCTGGAGATATGTTCTCTAAAGGTACACGTGCTAAAACATTAAAAGCAGGAGACTTAGTTTTCTTCGCTCAAAATAAAGCTTCGAAACCATCTCATGTCGGTATCTATCTCGGCAGCGGAAAATTTATTAATGCTTCTTCTTCTAAGGGAGTATCTATTACTACTCTTAGCAATCCTTATTGGAAGCCTCGTTATGTTGGAGCAAAGCATATATAATAATATAAATTTAGCTTCGGTGCAGACCGAAGCTTTTTTGTTTGATATTCTTCTGAGTTAAGTAAGGCGAGCTGAATTTACAGATCGATTTACTTTACTTTGGTTTCTTATTCGTGCTTTGTTATGAAAACATGCTTCCATTTTGCTCGACACATGTACAACTCTTTTTCATGTCTGTTTTTTTGCACAGAACTATTTTTGGGGCGTACCTATTCCTTTCTTCGGTAACCTACTTTCGACTTCTAATCCTTTGGTGAGAATCGTCCCTCTCTTTGGTGACCCTTTTTCCACCTCAAACCCTTTGACGGGAACTTATCCCTCTCTTTGGTGACCCTTTTTCCACTCCAAATCCTTCGACGGGAACCTATCCCTCTCTTTGGTGACCCTTTTTCCACCTCAAACCCTTTGACGGGAACCTATCCCTCTCTTTGGTGACCCTTTTTCCACTTCAAACCCTTTAACGGGAACCTATCTCCCTCTTTGGTGACCCTTTTCCCTCTTCAACCCCTTTAACGGGAACCTATCCCTCTCTTTGGTGACCCTTTTTCCACCTCAAACCCTTTGACGGGAACCTATCCCTCTCTTTGGTGACCCTTTTTCCACTCCAAATCCTTCGACGGGAACCTATCCCTCTCTTTGGTGACCCTTTTCCCACCTCAAACCCTTTGACGGGAACCTATCCCTCTCTTTGGTGACCCTTTTTCCACTTCAAACCCTTTAACGGGAACCTATCCCTCTCTTTGGTGACCCATTCTCGACTTCTAATCCTTGGTGAGAACTTATCCCTTTCTATCTACTCTCATCAAAATACAAAAGGTAGCAACTGTAAAAATCCATGGGAGCTAGGCAAAATAGGACCTCATTTTTTTACATTTACAACGGTACTCTCACCAAGTACAGTAATTTTCCATTTGCCAGGTGTATCAAATATCAGATCACCGGTAAAATGAGTAATTGTATTTCCCGTTACGTTATAAAATGAAGCATCTTGATAATATGGAAAGCTTAGAATATGACTTTCATCTGTTATTAAGGCAGCTTTTACTATAATCTTTGACTCTTTTCGCTCTCCTTTAACCTCTAATATAACATCCGAATTTAATCCTACTTTTACATCATCTTCCGTTAAATAGAACTCGGCGTTTTTGGTTGCTATATAAGGTGCTTTTACATTTACTACAATCGAACCGTATGGCTTTCCGTCGATAGATATATTCATTTTCCATAATCCTTTTTTGGGAAATGGCTTAAAGCTTGTCAATGTACTTGCATCTGCTCCATAGATAGGGCCTTGAAGCTCCGTTTCGTTTACAACAAATTTTTCACCTGTTCCCTCATGTATAGCTGTTGCCTTTAAAGTTTTGTTTGCCAATTTATCATAATCTCCCCAAACATACCAAAACATTTTGGAACCTGCCCGTGGGTCCTTTGCGATAAATTCAGTATCTAGAAATCCGATTTTCCCTTTGATTCCTCGCACTCGATTTTTATACACTAAGGAACCATCGCGATCCAATAAATCAAATGTAGGACTTACTTTCCATTGTTCTGTTTGGAGTGGCTTCGTTGTATGAGTTGGTTTAGTCGGATTTTGAGACATGAATAATAAGACAGGGATGAACACGATGAAACACATCGCAATAGCAATGGCTAGCTTTTTAAAAAGACCGCTATAATCGAGAATTCTTGTATTCTCTCTAGAAGCAAGACGCAATTGATGGAGGATTTCTTTTTGTTTGACTGGCCCTAATTTCTGCTTTGGCATGGATCGTAAAAGGGATAATTTGTACTCTTCCTCCTTATTGAATTCCATAATCCCGTTCCTCCTTCCATTCCTTTGATTGTATTTGGAGCTTTTTTAGTGCCCGATGTAATGTTACATTCACTTTATTCTTCGTCCAGCCTAATACTTCAGCTGTTTCCAATACCGATAAATCCATAATTCCTCTTAATATCAGAACTTCTCGGTCCTTCCTTTTCATTTCGTTTATTGCTTTGTATATTTGTTGAATTTCTTCTTTTTGGATTAAATACTCTTCTAGATGGAGTTGATTAGATGGGATGAGTGGTAAAATGTTTTCCGGCAGGTATAATAACCTCTTTTTTCTGCGGTGGTGATCAATGGCAACTCTGCGGGCAATGGAGACTAGCCATGTTTTCGGATCCGCCTTGCCTTCAAAATGTTGAATACCTTTTAACGCTTTTAAAAAACACTCCTGTACCAGGTCTTCCACATCGGTGCTTTGCGTGTAATATACCAAGAAATGATAAATATAGGAATTGTATTTTTGAAATAAATCTTCTATTATCCGTTCCTTATCCACTGAAGGTCCTCCTCTCTAAAAATGCTATTTATAATTAGACGGCCGTTATCAATGGAAATTACATTTTTATAATAACTTTTTCAAAAGCCGGAAAATCAAGATGCCCCCTATAAAATAGAGAGCGTTAATAGGCAATTTAAACACAGACGAACAGTAATGGAGTAATGGCCATAGGTTGAGCTTGTGGACTCTTGTTTCGCTATCTATGACAAAATGGTGGTTTTCCTTCCTTTGTGTCTGTCTACCCTCTTTTTCCCCTTCTGCGGGTACGTTCCATACTCTTACCCAAAAAAGAGCACCCTGTGCTAGAGCGCTCCTCAATACATTATTTCTTCCGCTGATACAACCCTGTCATAAACGATAAGAACACATGTGTTCCTGCCTTAACAGTAGGCTGAACAACACCGTCCCTCATCGGATCCAAGCAAACAATATCCATTGCACCTACTTTTGGATGCAGTCCCGCAGAATAGACTGCATCAAATAACTCATCCGTCCTCATTCCCCCTGGAGTGGAGGCTGGAACGCCAGGGGCATAGGCGATATCCAACACATCCATATCAACAGTGAGATAAATGCGGTCTACCTTTCCTGCTAATGTTTGCAATGCTTGCTCAACCGTTTCCTTCACCCCAACTTGCCGCGCCTTCTTTAATGTAACGTAGTTCACACCGTATTCCTTAGCACATTCTACTAAGGATGGTGCATTAAAGAAGCCGTGTAGTCCTATATTAAATACATTTTCCCCTTTGATCGTTCCGCTTTCAATCAAGTTGCGAATCGGTGTCCCGTTCGTTGGTCCATGATCCTTTAAATCACGCAAATCAAAATGAGTATCCAGCTGTAGAATTCCGATTTCTTGATTCGGGAATGTTTCCTTCCATCCTTTCACGAGCATGGCCGTAATGGAATGATCTCCGCCAATGCTGACAGGAATGGAGCCTGAAAATTCCTTTGTAAGTCCATGAAAAGCATCTTTAATATTTTGATGGCTCAATAGAATATCTGTAAAATGCATTTTCACATCGCCGATATCGACTACGGACAAATCCCTTAAATCCACTTCCTCATCCAGATTGTACGTATTAAACCCCTTCCAAGCACGTCTAAAACTCTCCGGAAATTCCGATGCTCCCGATGCACTTATAGATGAACGGGAGATGGGTACTCCCATCATCACTACGTCCCATTGCTTATTCCCAGCTACTTCGTTCAAATGGTGAATAGATTGAATCCATTCATTGACCTTTAAATCCTGTCCCCAATCCGTTTTTTTCCAAGAAAAAGCTGGGGTCTCAATCGGTAAATTGCTAATTTTATTTAACATAGCCGACCACTCTCTACGACAATTTTTCCAGACTTAATAACGGTGTCTGTATGATTCATTCCATAATGATATTGCAGCTGCATATAATTCGGTACGTTCATAATGACAACATCCGCCTTCTTGCCAACCTCTAAGCTGCCGATTTCATTTGCACGGTTGATAGCATGTGCAGCATTAATTGTTGTTGCCGTAATAGCCTCTGCTGGTGTCATTCCCATTTTCATGCACGCGAGATTCATAATGAATGGCAATGACGTAGTTGGAGATGAACCAGGATTACAATCGGTTGATAATGCAACTGGAACACCTTCATCAATCATTCTTCGGCCACGTGCAGAATCGGCCATTAAAAAGAAAGCTGTACCAGGAAGTAAAACTCCAATAACTCCTTCTTCCGCCATCCTTTTAATTCCTCTGTCAGATGCCCTTAATAAGTGATCTGCAGAAATCGCGCCAACCTCAGCAGCTAATTCCGCTCCCTCATATGGCTCTATTTCATCCGCATGAATTTTTGGAATAAGTCCGTGGTTTTTACCAGCTTCCAGAATCAAACGGCTTTGTTCCGGAGTAAACACGCCTCTTTCACAAAAAACATCATTGAATTCAGCTAATTTTCCCTCAGCTACCGCAGGAATCATTTCTTCTATGACTATTCTCACAAACTCATCCGGATTTTCTTTATATTCTCCAGGAACTGCATGAGCTCCCATAAAAGTTCGGACAACATCTATTACATGTGCATCATCTAAACATTTAGCCACTTCCAGCTGTTTTTTTTCAGTCTCCCAGTCTAAGCCATAACCGCTCTTGGCTTCCACAGTTGTGACACCATGCTTCAAAAAGGAATCCAAGCGCTTTATGCTTTCAGAAAATAGCTCCTCTGGTGAAGCGGAACGAGTCCTCGATGTAGTGGCATGAATACCACCACCATTATTCATGATTTCCATATATGTTGCACCATTCAGCCTCATGTTAAACTCGTTTTCACGGCTTCCCGCATATACAAGATGTGTGTGGGGGTCCACAAGACCTGGCATCACAATTTTTCCGCTTGCATCGATTACCTTCGCATCCAAGACACGGCTTGAATACTTCTCCATCAATTCTTCCGTCGTCCCAACAGCCTGAATCTTACCGTCCTCTAACCAAATAGCTCCGTCATGAAGTATATGAAGCTCATTCATTGCTTCCCTTGTTAAAGGCTTTTCCGATCCGCCTTTTACCGTAATTAATTCATTCGCATGTTGAATAAAAATTGGTTTTTCTGACATAGTGGCACCTCCGCAAAAAATTATTTCGAACGTAGCATCGGAATATGAATTCCTTTTTCTTCCGCTGTTTTAATTGCTAAATCATAGCCAGCATCCACGTGTCGAACAACGCCCATTCCAGGATCCGTTGTTAACACACGCTCAAGACGTTTTTCCGCTTCCTTTGTACCATCTGCCACGATAACCATTCCTGCATGAAGCGAATAACCCATACCAACTCCGCCGCCATGATGAACGGATACCCAGCTTGCGCCGCCAACCGCATTAATCATCGCGTTCAAAATTGGCCAATCTGCCACTGCATCACTGCCATCCTTCATTCCTTCTGTTTCACGGTTCGGTGATGCAACAGAACCGGAATCTAAATGGTCACGACCGATTACGATTGGTGCTTTTAACTCGCCGCTTGCCACCATATCATTGATAATTTTTCCGAATCGGGCACGTTCTCCATAGCCCAACCAGCAAATACGTGCCGGAAGCCCTTGAAATTGAATTTTTTCACGTGCCATTTTAATCCAGTTGCACAAATGAGTGTTGTAGCTGAATTCACGAAGAATCACTTCATCTGTTTTATAAATATCCTCAGGATCTCCAGATAAAGCTACCCAACGGAAAGGACCTTTTCCTTCACAGAATTGCGGACGAATATAAGCAGGAACGAACCCAGGGAAATTAAAGGCATTCTCTACACCCTCATCCTTTGCAACCTGTCGAATATTGTTTCCGTAATCAAACGTAACGGCGCCTTTCTCCTGCATTACTAACATCGCCTTCACATGCTCTGCCATGCTAGCTTTAGACTTCTTCACATATTCTGTGGGATTTTCTGCACGCAAGACGTCAGCCGCTTCAAGGGTGTAGCCTACTGGAACATAGCCATTCAATGGATCATGTGCAGATGTTTGATCGGTTAATACATCGGGAATGAAGCCAATTTCAATCATTTTCGGTAAAATTTCCGCTGCATTGCCCAATAATCCAATAGACAATGCTTTGCCTGCTGCTTTCGCTTCTTTTGCAAGACGAATAGCCTCTTCTAAGGAGCTAGTCTTTGTATCTAAATATCTTGTTTCAATTCGGCGGTCAATTCTTGTTTCATCCACCTCTATGGCAATACATACACCCTCTGCCATCGTTACTGCAAGCGGCTGTGCTCCACCCATACCACCAAGACCTGCTGTAACTGTAATGGTTTGCTTTAAGGATCCGCCGAAATGCTGTCTTCCCGCTTCTGCAAATGTTTCATATGTTCCTTGGACAATCCCTTGGCTGCCAATGTAAATCCAACTTCCTGCCGTCATCTGTCCGTACATCATTAACCCTTTTTTATCAAGCTCATGGAATGTGTCCCAATTTGCCCATGCCGGTACAAGGTTAGAGTTGGCAATTAATACCCGCGGTGCATCCGTGTGTGTTTTGAAGACGGCTACAGGCTTACCTGATTGAACTAGTAAGGTTTCATCGGATTCCAGCTCATGCAAGGTTTTCACAATAGCATCATAGCAATCCCAATTGCGGGCAGCCTTCCCGATACCTCCATAAACAACTAAATCCTCTGGACGTTCCGCTACATCCTTATTTAAATTGTTCATCAACATACGTAATGCTGCTTCTTGAATCCAGCCTTTTGCGTGTAGTTCAGTGCCAGTGTAGTTCACAATTTCACGATTTGTATCCGTTTTCATTTTATTCCCTCCTGGTGAAATTACACTCATGATTTCAATTGAGTGCTTATTTCTTTTATTATATAAAGGAAATATTCAGGAAAGTTATAAAATAATGTTTGACTTTTTATACTGATTTGTTATTTCGCCAATCTTTTTATAATAAAACCATGTATTTTTTATATTTATTATATATTTTTATACTAATTCAATATCTTTGTCGATATTGCTTCGGTGTTTTTCCAACCATTTTTTTAAACACTCGAGAAAAATAATGCTGATTATGAAAGCCTGTAAGTATGGAAATTTCTTTTATAGCAAGTTCTGTTTCCTCTAATAATTTTTTAGCTTCCCTCATACGCAATAGTGTAAGTCGTTCTCGGAATGTCTTACCTGTTTTTTTGACAAACAAATAGCTGATATAGGTTGGATTCCTTCCCACAAAATCTGCCACATTCCGTAAATCAAGATGAGCTTTCCAGTAATTAAGCTCCATATAATGGATACATTTATCCATTAGCTCCATATGCTGATTTCTAGTACTATCAAATACCGAATCTACCAACTCAGATGTAAAAATAAGCAGTTTTTGTACGATTCGATAGATTAAAGGGTCATATAGAATCGTATCAAAGATTCCCAGGTATTCTAGTTCAAATTTGTTCAGGTCTATATTGGCCGATTTCATATACCTTCGGATTTGTGCAAGAATACTAGTTAAGCGAATTCTTAGTAATCCTGGATCCGGATAAGGATTGGAAAAGTTCAAAAATTCTCTTGTTAAAAATTCGGAAATTCCCTCTTTATCCCCTTCATTTAAAAAGCTAATCCACTGTCTTTGCTCGTCAGGAGTTAGAAATGGATCAATGAAATCCCATTCTAATGGTTTCACAAAATGCAATACCTGCTGATACCCTACAAAAAAGGTAACCTCCGCCATCCTTCTAGTTCGAATATATTTATCATGAATCGTAAGCTGATTATCCTTTTCATCATTTATAATGATGCATATTGGCTCCTTCTCCTCAAGCTCCCAATCATGTAAAAAACGTTTGCCCGTTTCCTCCCAATCCGCGTCCCGTGTCTTTTTGAATAAACAAATAAACATATCACTCAGCGGAAAAATAATAGGAGGAGCTGGAAACATATATTCCTTTATAAACCGGTTTAATTCCGGCAGATAGGAGGCTTTCTCTGGTTGAAAGGCGATAAATACATAGGGATTTGCGTTCTTGCTTTCCTCCATAAATAACTCTTCATATACTACCTCTTGTCTAGCATCGAGATTGGAAGGAAAGAGAGTATTTTGTTGTTTTCGAAGGTGCTTACGGATAATCGAATTTATTTGTTTTAAAAGCTCTTGTGGAGAAAAAGGTTTAATTAATAAGCTTTTTGCTCCTAGATCAATAGCCTTTTTCGCTGATTCATAGGTTGCCTCCATTGTTAAACAAACTAAATTAGGCTCCATAATATTCAATAACCTTTCAATGGATTCCATGTTGCCAATATTCATATCATATATAAAAATATCCGGTTGCTCCTTCTCCAACATCAGCAGAGTATCATCCAAATGGACTGCTACCAAAACATCAGCATTGGAAATCGAAGATGTAATAAGCCATTGAATACCTTTTGCTTCAAATTCATCACGATCCGCAATTAAGATTTTGATCATCTGGTTCACCTTCTTTCATTCCGCTTTTAACATGATTATCGCAAAGACAAGATGCAAGGTAAAGAATTGCTAGATAGGACTAGTATTCTTTTAATGAATATTTGGAAGAGTAATAGAAATCTATCAGGACTTTAGAACTGATTTATTAAATAACACTATTTATATGAAAATTGCCCCTATTCTATTAAAATAAATAGATATAAAATTAATCCAAAGGTACAACTAGGGAAACCTAGTGTCACAAAGCTATCGGGGCTAAAGGGTGTATCCCCACGCCAGCCAGCTGCCCTTAACAAAAGGAGGATATCAGAATTGAACACAAAATGGATTTCAAAAGTAGCAACAGGAACATTTGCGATTGCACTTATGCTTGGCTCTACTACTTTAGCTAGTGCAAAAGAAAAACCAGTGGCAGGCAATAGTGAAAAGCATCAAAACGAAAATCAAAATGACTCACAAAAGGGTAATCAGGAAAAAGATAAGCAAGAAAAAGATAAGCGCGGAAAAGACAATCAAGGGAAAGATAAGCAGGAAAAGGGTAAGGGTAAGCAATCAAAAGAAAAACATTCAAAAGGCGAATCTTCCAAAAAGAAAGCTGCAAAAGCTAAAAAGATGGTTAAATCTAAAATTGGAAAATCTATCGAAAAACGAATTAATTCGTCAGAAACAAGCATTAATAAGATAACGAAATCAATCAATTCATTCTTTGGAGTATCCGGTGATACTGATACCGAAAAAGTATTAAGTAAAAATTCTGCTTCCAATAAATATAGAAGCTACTCCGGAAAACTAAAATCGGAAATAAATAAATTGAAGGCAATAGATAAATTGCTAGCAAACTATAAGAAAAAGAAAAATATTTCTACTCAAGAAATAGATACACTTCAGGCAAAAATTAAGGAACTTCAACAATTGGCAGCCGATGAAATCAAGCGATTAAAGTCATTAACAGATCAAGCTGCATCCAATAAAACGGGCGATGCATCTGGCAGTGATAAAGGAACAACTACTGTAGATCCTACACAGCCATCTAATCCGGATGTTCCGACAGCACCAACGGATCCAGCTTCTCCAACAGATCCATCAGGAGAGTCTGCTCAATAATAGACATGACGTGGAAAAGGTCAGCTTTTTGCTGGCTTTTTTTACTTGCCTTCCTTGGCTATTAAATTAGATTTATTCATTCTTTTCAGCTCCATCAAAGCAATCATTCTCTTTTAAGCTCATTTTATCTCAATAAAATGAGCCTTTATGCACTTTGTGAATCATAATTTTCCAATTGACACCGGTGGAAATATGATAAGCCTTTGCAAACGAGCCTTGATTTATGGCAACACCTATTTTGTCTAAGGAATTTACATATAAGATCGGTTCCCCTATATGAGTATCTGAGAAACAACGTCCGAAAATCATAATGTTCTTATATACGAGACGTTCGTTATTTGAGATGGAGACTTCTACTGATTCACCATAGGCAATTCCTGCATCTTCGAAAAGTTGCCTATCGACATTTGTCCAAAGGTTTCCAAATCGAATGTCAAGAATATCGATGGAACCGCTTAGAACTTCTTCCGTTAATACCGGTTCCAATACAGGTAATATTATAAGCTCCTCCACATTTAAAGCAGGGCCGACCTCTTTAAAACTTATAACCCCAGCCGCTAATCGTGCACCTGTGTAAGCATATACATCACGGCCATAAAAGGTATAGGAATTACTTGAGTTTGGCAAACGATTTACTGTTTCATCAATTTCCCGCGCCTCTCTTATTCCAATGTTCTGTTTTATATGAGTAATCGTTCCATTATCCGGCGTCACAATAAATCGGTTATCGTATGTTTTGACAACAATACTTTTTCGATCAGATCCAACCCCAGGGTCTACCACAGATACAAATACTGTTCCCTCCGGCCAATAGGAAATTGTTTGATAAAGACGATAGGAACCTTCCCATATATTGTATGGAGGGATATCATGTGTTAAGTCAAACAGATTTAGCTTGGAATCCACAGAAATTGCCACACCCTTCATGGCACTTACAGCACCGTCACTAGTACCGAAGTCTGTTTGAAAAACTAAGCTTTTTCCCATCTTCTTTTCCTCCATTTTACGTATAAGATAAATAAAAAACCACGCCCTAATCAATTAATGACAAGGACATGGTTGGAATCAACGTGGTACTACATTACTTCACTGTATACTCACACCTACTGCACCATCAAGTATAAGAGACCTTTATACTGAGGATTTCGATAACGAGTACCAATCTCGTGGAACCTAAAAATATATCATGGTTTTACCCTATTCTTCTATAAGTCTTACGTTGTTATACTGAACAAAAATTGGAATGTTCAAAACTTGATATTGAAATAGTAAATAGCCGATTCTACCTTATACTTATTCAGACTTATGAATCAAGAATAACATTTTTCGGAGCTCTTTTTTGTTTCTCCTGCCTTCGTACGTCCTTGAAAATTCTTGTTTCTGATACGATGACCTTTGAGAGCATAAGAAGTGCGATTAAGTTTGGTATTGCCATCAATGCATTAAACACATCTGAAATGCCCCAGACAATTTTAAGGCTAGAGACAGACCCAATAAGCACAGCTATTGTAAAAATAACCCTATAAACAAAAACAGAACGGTCTCCAAGTAAATAACTTACACATTTTTCACCATAATAGGACCAACCAATGACAGTTGAATAAGCAAAGAAAATCAGACCAAAGGTTACAATATATCCCCCTACATGCGGGAAAAACCCTTCAAATGCAGATACTGTCAATGACGAGCTTTGATCCGTGTTTGCCCCAACCCATTTGCCGCTCATAACAAGCGTTAATCCTGTAATGGTACAAACAACAATGGTGTCAAGAAATGTACCTGTCATCGAAACAAGAGCCTGACGGCCAGGATAATCCGTTTTTGCAGCAGCTGCAGCAATTGGTGCTGAACCAAGTCCGGCCTCATTAGAGAACACCCCTCTTGCTACACCATAACGAACGGCAGTTCCAAGGACACCCCCACCAACGGATTCCGCTGTAAACGCCTCTCCAAAAATTAGTCCAAAGGCGTGTGGAATTTCCGGAATGTTCATGAGGATAATGATTAATCCGCCAAGTACATAAAAAACTGCCATAAATGGAACAACAATTCCTGCTACTCGGCCGATGCTCTTTATACCACCTAATATAACGAGCCCTGTAAAAATTGCCAGCACAATACCTGTGATCCAAGGATTTATTCCGAAGCTGCCATTTAATGCTTCTGCGACTGAATTAGACTGAACCATATTGCCAATCCCAAAGGATGCTATTGCACCAAAAACGGCAAAGAGTACCGCAAGCCACTTCCAGCCGATTCCTCTTTCAATGTAATACATTGGACCGCCGGACATTTCACCCTTGCTATTTTTCACACGATATTTAACAGATAATATGGCTTCCCCATATTTCGTGGCCATACCAAAAATTGCAGTTACCCACATCCAAAAGACCGCACCAGGTCCTCCGGCTATAACTGCCGTCGATACACCCGCAATATTCCCCGTTCCAATTGTAGCTGCAAGCGCTGTCATTAGTGATTGAAAATGAGAAATATCTCCGGTTGATTTCTTATCTTGGCTGCGCGTAAAAGCAAGTTTTAATGCATATGGTAAATTAGAAAATTGCATGAAACCGAGACGGAATGACAGAAAAATACCAGTTCCAACAAGAAGAATCAACATTGCAGGTCCCCATACAATATCACTTGCTTTACTTATAAAATCCTCTAACGCCTTCACTAAACCACCTCTATTTTATGTAATTTTATGAATCTTTTTAATATATTCAACATCCATTGTTTAAAGTCCTTTATATATCTCCTAAAAGTTCTATTATTTGTAAAATTCTTTTGAATTTAATATGTCATTTTTAACAAGGTCATTGATTGCTACTATACTATTATTTAGCTTCAGGTTAGGAAACTAAAATAAGGACAGGTGATAATAATGGTAAAAAGGTATTTGTTGAGCATTCTAATAGTATTCGTATTAATTCTTGCTGCCGGATGTTCAAGTACAGAAAATAGTATTAACGTAGTAAAAGATAACAATCATGGATCAATGGGAGATATGGTGGAAAAGACTGCTTCGGTGAATGAACTGCCTAAATTTTTAAGCGGAGAAGATGACACTATTAAGAGTATTTATCAAGCGTCAGCTTCCAGTAGAGAATTGCTTGAAAAAATACCGTGCTTCTGCGGTTGTGGAGATAGTGTCGGACATAAAAATAATTATGATTGCTTTGTCCATGAAAACAAGAAAAATGGCGAGGTTGTATGGGATTCCCATGGAGTTAATTGTGACGTGTGCTTGGAAATTGCAGCTCAGTCTATCACAGACTACCATAATGGTAAGTCCATTAAAGAAATCAGAAACGACATTGACCAAAAATACAAAGAAGGCTATGCAACCCCAACCCCAACACCGAAAATCTAATTCTTGTTTAATATGGTGCTAGGCAGAAATTGTCTAACCACAGTAGACAACCAGCTTATAGTCCACGAGTGATCCCTGGCACCATAAATACACCCCAAAAACAAAACCACCATTTTAATGGTGGTGGTGTGTTGTGTGGCCTTTTTTCGGATTGGTAATGACAAATTCCTCTTCGGGTACGAAGAAGAATTGAATCCAAACGCCGTCGAGGTATTCTGCATCCCGCTTGTCTAAGAGAATATCGATGCCTTTATCTGTATGAACTATTTCATCGTATTCAGTCGGATTATCAAATTGGAGGGCATAATGGGCGTGATCTCCATGAATTTCCGTAATAATGACCCGTAGCATCTTTCCTTCTGACTCTTCATCATTTAACATCTTGTTCATAATTTTAGCTGCGTTTCTGTTTATTTTTACTTGCATCGATAAGGACCTCAATTCATTCATATAATGTTTTAATCATTTTATCACAATAAAAAACGTAAACATAATGAACGAGTCCTTCACTGATTTTTCATTTTTATAGATGTTTTAAATGAATGAGTTTATCCGGATTAGCCACCATATATACCTCTTCAATAATTCCTTCCTTTATTGCAAATGAAAGTACATATTGAACCATATCATCGATTAATAAAATAATTCCTGGACTTCCATTTACGATTTTGAAACATACCGTGGAATTTTCCGGAATCTTTTTCATTATTCCTAATAAGAAACGAGCAATTTTGTCTGCACTATAAATTGGCCTTAATGCAGCGTTAACTTTTCCACCGCCGTCGGAATAGTAGACAGCATCTTCTTTTAACATAGAAAGGATTTCTGTAATATTTCCATTTTGTACTGCATCGGCAAATTTCTCTACAAACCGACTCAGATCTATATTATCTTGTAAGGTAGAATGGTTTTTAATCATTATACTTTTATTGGCCCGATGAAAAATTTGCCTGCAATTGGCACTAGTTTTCCCTACAATGGAGGCTATTTCATTATAATTAAATTGAAATACTTCACGTAAAAGAAAAACAGCACGTTCCACTTCTGATAATTGTTGCAATAATAATAGATAAGCTGTTGAAATAGATTCCTTTGTATCGTAATAGCTTGAAGGATCTTTAGCAAAGTCCTCTACAAAAGGTTCTGGAAGCCATGTTCCAACGTACAATTCCCGCTTTTTAGCGGAAGAACGAAGTTTATCGATACTACGGTTGGTTACTATTTTGCATAAATAGGCTTTGATATTTTGAATGCTCGAAAGGTCTTCTGATTTTTCTAGCAGCAGAAACACTTCCTGCACAATATCCTCCGCATCCATCACACTGCCAAGCATTCGATAGGCTAGTGAGAAAAGCAATGGTTTATACGTTTGGTACAGTATTTCAGTTTGCAAATTAACCCTCCTTTTTAAATTAGCAATTTATTTTTTGCCAATATATGTGTTGCCGCACGTTTTCCACTTGCTATAGCTGCATCAGATAATACTTCCTCATTCCCCGCCCAATCTCCTGCTACATAAACTCCTTTGATTTCAGGGATCTCCGGTTCTGGTATAATCTTTCTATTTATGTGTGGAAAATCATGGACTACCGTTATTTTAGGCAGGAATTGCTCGGCGATAAGTTCTTTTCTCCAGCCAGGTTGGACAAGGTCCATTGTTTTTTCTAATTCATTTTTATTCACTTTGGGGTCGTATTGTTGCTCCTCTGGATTATGATATTTTATTAAATGAACCACTACTCCGGTACTAGTCGTTACATTTCCTGCTCTCGATTCATTCGTAAAAAAGACAGGTTGATCTAATCCTAAGACAAACTGGTGCTCCTGTACCGGCAATTTTTTTAGACCGAGGTCAAGACAAGTTGCTGTAACCGGAATCGATTGCTTCTTCCATTGGTATAACGACGTACTTTCTGCATCTTGGATTAAATGAAAAGCATCCGAAGGCGGAATGGCTAGAATGACATGTTCAGCCGTAAACCAATCATTATTTGCGCAATAAACCTTATGAAGATGGCCATGTTGTTCCATTTTCACCGCTTTACTTTGACAGTAAAATTTCACCTTAAGGCTAGAAGCATTTCTCCTCAGTTCCGAAACGATACTCTCCCATCCGCCATCCACATACAGGACACTATTTTTCTTCATTGCCCTTTGTAATTGCCGGATAACTGGACGTGCCATTTGCAAACTTGGAGCAATTGTATAGGTAGTTGTTCTAGACAGTGCATAGAAAAGTTTTTTAATTAAAGGTTCCTTTATTTCCTTCTCTACCCATTCCTCTAAGCTCATTACTGGAATTTGATCCATTTTCATGTTCATTAGCTTCATCATTAGTTTTGCAAATTGAATCTTTTCTTTAAACGATAATAATGGAGTAGCTAACAGCGATCCGAATCCCGTTGGAATTGGATACACTTTATTTTCCCATATCCCATGAGCCGGAGTATTAGCATCTCCTCCATTGATAGTTAAATTTAGTTCCTCCAATACCTCAAAAGCTTCACCAGAGGTATACAAAGCGTGAGCGCCAATGTTGAATAGGAATCCTTGTGATGAATTTGTAATAGATCGCCCTCCCAATCTATTCGATTTCTCTATAACGACTACATTTTTTCCTTCCTTTGCTAAGATATTTGCCGCTGTTAACCCTGATAACCCTGAGCCTATGACAATAACATCTACATTTTCCATTTGAATTCCTCCTTTTATCCTCAAGACGATTCAAGGAGATGATCTGTGACAATTTTATTTATAATAATTAAATCGCCTAAAAAAAATATAGAGGTAACTAATTCCTACATTGGAATCTCGTTACCTCTTCTTTAAATAACTATTTCATTAGATTACCGGAATCCAAATTTCCGAGTAATAATCATCCTGATATGCATCATCGTCAGGATACACTTCTAATTCCGGAGTACCAGCATGTTTGTACCCACTTGAAGGAAACCATTCTGTGAAAATTTTCTCCCATGTTTTCTGCATCGCTTCTGGCATCGGCCCATGAACTTCAAAAACAGCCCATTTAGAAGCTGGAATTTCCATACTAAGAAGGTCCCCAGGCCTTTCCCCTTTATAAGCAGTACCAATCCAGTAATTAATCTTTCTTGATTCTGTATCGCTATTATCTACACATACACCTAAGACACCTTTGAGAGAGTCATTATTCAAACTGGACAAACGACTGCTAATACCATTCCTATTAACCTCTTCCCATAACTTTGGAATTTCAATCAGATTTTCATTATTCAACACAGAATACTCTCGTCTTATTCCAATTACTTCAAATGCTTCCTTCTCCACAATACTATACTTCACTGGTTCTACCCCTTTCAGACTCACCTGAATAGTCAGGCGGTTATAAGATTGCAGCTTTCCCAATCCCTTTCTTACTTCACTCGGTGAAACACCATGTTGCCTACGAAAAGCTTTTGTGAAAGCCTCGGGAGTGTCATATCCATATTTGAAGGCTAAATCAATTATTTTTTCACTTGTTCTGGACAATTCCTCTGCAGCAAGCGTCAGACGTCTGCGTCGAATATACTCACCCACCGTGGTATCTGTTAATACAGCAAATATTCGTTGAAAATGAAATACTGATACGTTTGCCTGCCTTGCAATATCATCGATAGTAAGAGAATCCAGCAAATGTTCTTCCGTATAATCAATTGCCCTCTGCAATGATTCAACCCATGCCATAAAGCTCACTCCTTGTTTATATCTTACCTGCTGTACTTTCTCTCTACCTGTCAATTTGTGCTGTGTTAAGACAGTTTTTTTATGCACTGGGTAAAAATAGATTTCTATAATCGGATCATTTTCCCCTCTGTTCAAAAGATATTCTTTCATAAAAAAAGAAAAAAGTACGTAAAATGTACTTTTTTCCGGTTTACACAATACTATTTTTAATAGAGGCACTATCACTTATATCTGGATCTAATAAGTAGTCAATTGGAATCGTTATTGGTGATAAGTCACCATTTAGTTCTCCAAAACCTTGATTGCGCTTATAAGAAGTAAATTGATCAATATATTGAACAGGGCCAACATTTACTACAGATGCATTATCGATAGAATTAATTTTAAATCCAAGCAAATTAAGAGCAAAAGGTGTAAAAAACACCATTCTTATACCTCCTTTTTGTCCATAAGCCTATAGTATGCTATTTTTGACAGAAGGTGTATCAATATAATCACTGTCTATACACGTGGTTATAGGGAAAAATACAGGTGATAAATCACCATTCAGTTCTCCAGTTCCTTGGTTTCGCTTATAAGAAACGAACAGATCGATGTGTTGACTTGGTCCCATATTTACAACCGCAGCATGGTCAACAGCATTTAATTTAAAATATTGTAGATTTATCTCCACTGGTGCAAAGTTCATATTATTCCTCCTATTTTGAGACGGAGTTTAAGATAAAAGCATTTATTCAATATCGGATTGTTTTAAACTAACAAAGTCTGATACATCATCATCCATTATTTTTGTTATAGAAAAAAAATCACCGCTGAAATCACCTAATTTCTGTCCAATTGCCTGATTTTTTTTAGCGCTGACATTTTTATTTATTTGAACCGTGGATCCCAAAGATATTGTACTCGAATGGTCTGCATTCACGATTATTAAATCACCAAGATTAATTCTGGTTAAGTTTGTATCCATGCTCTTTTACCCTTTCCAAATTGAATTTATAAGGATTAATTAATCTTATGCGTTGTAGAAATATATTATTCAAAGGAACTCTTTTGCTTTCCCGGAATTAATGTCACTTTCTATAGCACTATAGATTATCGCCTATACCAATTCATTTCCGCCTGAATACCATTACAGTAGTGGGAAGAAAAGGAGGGGAAACATGTCTAATCAAAAACGCGAAAAAGTTATTCATGTCGATAAGCTTGTCATACATGCCAAAGAAGTGGAGATTATTCAGGAAAGGCCAGTGCATACGGAGCCGGAAAGAAGAAACCCGTGGGATTTCTTTTGGAGAGGACAGCCTAGGACTCAGGGGAATATAGAGGCAGTAGGGACTGAGAGCATGCCCGCTGAAGAAGCTGAATAGTATAGAGGAAAAGGCCAATTATTGGCCTTTTTCCATTCAAAGTTTATTTTGCACAATTTAATTGCCAGGAGACACCAAATTGGTCCTCCACCCAGCCAAACAACTTGCTAACAGGAGAAGGGGATAATGGCATTAACACTTTTCCGTTAAGGGAGAGCTTCTCAAATTTCTCCTCTACCTCTTTTTCCGACTCACAGTTCACGAATAATGAAATAGCTGGGGTAAAAGAAAAGCCATGTGAAATGGAACTGTCTATACACATAAAGGGTTGTCCATTTAGTGTAAAGGTTGCATGTAGAACACTTCCATCCTCTTGATAGAGAATATGATTAATCTCAGATTCATCAAAGATGGATAAGTAATAATCCATTGCCTGTTTTGCTTTGCCTTCAAACATGAGAAAAGTAGTAATTTTTTGCTTGGACTCCTTCATTTTATCACCCTTTTTATAAAAGTATCTAAATCATCAGTTTATCACAAATAAGTATACCAAAATTTTAGATCTTAATTAGAATATAGCACCTTTCATTGAAAAAATTACATATTTCCCCTATTTTTGGGGAAGATAGTGTTGAGGATAGACGGATTCCATTTTATTTACGCTTTCCTTAGTTGCTAAATTTCGGGGGTTAACAAATGCAACCGCCAATAATTCCAGAAAACAGAAAGTTCTCCCCTTATCTAGTGTTCTTCACCGTTGCAGCCATGCAAATCGGTGTTGGTGTACTCGGGTTTCAACGAATCATTGCCAAAATTGCCGGGTATGATTCATGGCAATCGGTTATTATAGCTGGATTAAGTACTCATATTATCGTGTGGTTTCTTTATAAGCAATTAGAAAGCGTGAATGGGGACATTACCGATATTCACAGAACCGTCTTTGGAAAATGGATTGGGGGTCTTTTCAATATAATCTTTATTTTTTATTTCTCTTTGTTGGTAGTCACTGTTCTAAGGACTTATCTTGAGGTTGTTCAAGTGTGGATGTTTCCGGATATGAGCGCCGCATGGTTTTCGTTATTGTATCTTCTTTTATGTATTTATGTTATTAACGGTGGGATTCGAACCATAGTTGGCCTCGCCTTTTTTGGCTCTATTCTTCCATACTATATTATTTATTTTTATGGTTTTGCAATTCCTTTTGCAGATTTCCGTCATTTTTTACCAATATTTAATCACTCTTTTCAAGAAGTAATAACGGCAACTCAAGGTATGACATTAACCAATCTTGGCTATGAAGTGCTATTGGTTTATTATCCATATATTAAACAGCCGAACAAATCGAAGAAATGGGCCCATATCGGTTTAATTTTCACAACCATCTTAAATTTATATGTTACGCTCATTACCTTTGCCTTTTACCCACAGGAACAGCTTCAAAAAAATGTCTGGGCAACTTTAACCACTTTTAAAATCATCCATTTTCCCGTTGTGGAACGATTTGAGTTTATTGGAATAGCCAACTGGTGCTTAGTGGTCCTACCCATCATTTGTATAGCATTATGGAGTGCAAGCAGAATATTAAAGAGAACATTAAAAGTAAAACAAAAATATGGGGTCGTGCTCTTAAGCTTTTTTATTTTTATTGGATGCCAACAATTAAAAACAAGAATGAATGTAGATACCATTAATAATTTAATAGCAAACATCGGATTTATTCTAAATTATGTCTATATCCCTATGTTATTTGTGCTGCTAATGGTGGTAAATAAAGTGAAAAAGATAGCCGCAAAAAGGAAATAGAAAAGAAACTGGGAAAGGAAGGATATTTTAGCCTTAAGATGAATATGAATGATAAAACAGTTTCAAGGAAGAAGGTGTTTGATTAGTGCTGATAAAATTTTTGATCAGTTCTTTTATTTTTCTCTTCCTGTCCTTCATCTTATGGCTTTATTCCCATCTTTCCCCTCATCATATAAGCAATATGAATACATCGCCGACACCATTAGACCGATTAAAATTAGTGAGCACTATTGGGACAGGGATTTTTCTTGCTAGTACTGTTATATTATTATTCACTTTAATATTAAGGAAAAAAGATTGATTAATACTACTATCGAAATCGTTAACACTGTTACACGATTTGGTTATTTAACCTTTCTAACTCTTCCTCGATTTTCCTTGGATCAATCCGTTCAAACAGGGGCTCTGCATATAATAGAGTTTGGGGTCTGAACTGGATAGGTCCCCACTTTGTTTCTGAAATTTTCAGCATCTTTTTGACCTTTTCGCTGGAAAATGGCAAAAACGGAGTCAAAATATGTGCAAAATTTGCAATCAAATATACACAATCGGCAAGGGTTTGTTGGCAGGACTCCGTATTTTCATGTATTTGCTTCCATGGCTCGTGTTCATCAAAATATTTATTCGAGTACCTGACAAGCTTAAATATGTTTTCCAAGCCTTGCTTAAAGGATAAAGCCTCTATACTACAGCCTACCTCTTTATATAAAATCTCTACTTTTTGCCGTATATGTGAGGAAACTATTTTATCAGGTATAATCCCACTAAATGACTTTTGAATGAACTTCAATGTGCGGTTTACAAAGTTTCCGTATGCACCTAACAATTCACTATTATGACTATAAATAAATTCCTTCCAGGAAAAATCGGCATCTCTGCTTTCAGGAGCGTTAATGGTTAAAAAATAGCGGATAGAATCAGGGTCATAATTTTCTAAAAGATCCAGAACCCAAACTGCCCAATTTTTGCTTGTAGATAGCTTTTTTCTTTCTAATGTCAAGTACTCGTTTGATACCATATGAGTTGGTAATGGCTGTTTGTCCAATCCAGCTAAAATTCCCGCCCAAATAATCGAGTGAAATGGAATATTATCCTTACCATGTACATAATAGGATACAGCGGCAGCATTCCAAAATGATGAGTCATCCTCGTTTCTTTCCTGTGCCCACAGTTTGCTTGCAGAATAATATCCTGAAACTGCCTCAATCCATACGTATATTTTTTTATCCTCATATCCGGAAACGGGAACACTTACTCCTATAGGCAAATCCCTAGAAACTGCCCTATCCTGTAACCCTTCCTTTAAGTAACGTTTTGTTAAAGATATTGCATTTTCACGCCACAGATACTGATTTTCCGCTTCCCTTGTATAGTTTTCCAAGATTTCTTGAAAAGTGCTTAATGAGAAATAGAAATGCTCTGTTAATCTTGCAGCTGGAGAGTTTCCACATATTTTGCACTTACTATCCAGCAATTCAAGTGGCTCTAGTATGGTTGAACAATAATCGCACTGATCTCCACGCGCTTGATGGCGACACACAGGACATATCCCTTCCACATACCGCTCCGGCAAAAATTGCTCACAGCTCTCACAATATGTTTGTTCAATCTCTTTTTTATAGATAAACCCCTTTGCAAGCAATTCGAGAAAAATTTCTTGAACTACCTTGTGATGATGCTCTGTGTCCGTCCTTGTATAAATATCATATGAAAAACCGAGTCTCGAAAAACATTCTGCAAATTCTTGATGATAACGATCCGCAATTTCGCTTGGATCCACTCCTTCTTGCTTTGCTCTAATGGCAATAGGCGTCCCATTACAATCGCTTCCTGATACGTATAGAACTTTTTCCCCCTTCAATCGATAATACCTTGCCAAAATATCACCGGGCAGCAAACTTGAAATATGGCCCAGATGCAGTGATCCGTTCGCATAAGCCCATGCTCCACCAATAAAAATACTCATGTAAATTACCTCCTAATTTAGAATGAAAAACAAAAAAACCCCGTCCCTAACTATAAAAAGTTAAGGACGAGGTTTATATCCACGTGGTACCACCTTATTTCGCAAATGATTCACATCATTTACCTCAACTAGTACGAGAGCTTTCATAACTCTGATACTGTGACATGGATAACGAGTGCCAAAACTCGCCGCAGCCTACTAATACAAAAAGTATGTTCAGTGCGAAGCTCAGAGACCATTGTTCAAACGGGTGTTTTTACTCCTTTTCAGCTGCCGGAGCTCTCTTTAAAAAACAACATCATTTTACTTTTTCTCTTCAAAGCCTTTATATTGATAATTAGAAATAGTTTATTCAACTTTTCTTCAGAAGTCAATATGGAAAATTGTATGATTCTCCCTTTTCCAGAATCGCTTTTTCTCATTGCTTATTCAGTATTATTTCTATACGATTAGTCTATTAGAACAGTAATTATCATTAGTTAAAGTAGCTTTAGCTTCTACTTTTATCACACCAAAAACACAGAACCAGCTTTGCATTTACCAGGAACAGGAGGCAAGAACATGACAGAATTTCTAATAAATGATGAAACATCCAGTTTTATATCGAAATATAAGTTATTCGAAAATGATTCCATTCAACAAATTCAGCTGCAGCATCGTTTATCGTTAATGAAGGCATTTGGGATTCAAAAAGGAATGCATATATTAGAAATTGGATGTGGTCAAGGGGATACAACGGCTGCACTAGCAGATGCTGTTGGAGAAAAAGGAAATGTTGTCGCAATTGATATTGCCAGTCCCGATTACGGTGCCCCGTTAACATTGGGACAAGCAACAGACCGAATTAAGAGGTCTCCATTAGGAGAACGTATAGACTTCCACTTTGAAGTGGATTTTCTAACATATGAATCTTCCGTAACATTTGATATGGCGGTATTATCCCATTGTTCGTGGTACTTTAAGCGACCTGACGATTTACTGCAGTATTTTAAAAAATTGCGCAGGGTTGCCAAACGTATATGTTTTGCAGAATGGGATCTTGACTTTACCCATATCTCTCAACGCGCTCATTTTTGTGCAGCTTCCATTCTGGCTTTGTATTCCAACTTTGTAAATAATGAAGGAAATATCCAAAATCTATTCCATAAAACACAAATTCTACAGTTACTAGAACAAGCGGGTTTTGAAATCGAAAAACAACATATTATCGATGCCACCTATCTACAAGATGGGCAGTGGGAAAAGAGCTATGCAAATAGTATACGACCCGAATTCAATCAAGCTTCCGAAATGATACAAACATTGATAATTAGTTATTATGAATTAATGAATGATTCGAACGGACATGATGAACAGTCATTAAATAGCTTTGTTCTTTGTGCAAAATAATATAATCATAGAATAAAAAAACGAGAACTTCTCATTCATCAGAGAAGTTCCCGTTTTTTCATTCCTTGGTCGCATTAAAACTGTTTGTAAAAACAGTAAGTTTTCCACGAAGCAGATAAAGAAATAGAAACATGAGCAAAGGTATAAAATATGAAATTAACTCTATAAAAATAGATGGATGTGGATGAAAGGCAGTTACAAATATTCCTCCATCCGAACTTCCAATCATTCCATTAAAAATTCCGTAACAAACATTTAATCCCCAATGAATCCCAGTATCTACCCAAATCGATTGTGTCCGATAATAAGCATAGGTCAATGATAATCCCACTGCAAGGGAGAACAATGTGTTCGATAAACTAAACCCTTCGTTCCAACTATCATCCACTGCATACAAAAAGAGGGAAATAATGAAAATCCATTTCCCATTCATTCTTTTTTTCAAATGCCCAAAAATATATCCTCTGATAATAATATCATTTAGAAAAGAAGCGATAAAAAAAGCAAAAAAAACAAAAAAGAATGCAATCAATGATTCAGTTACATTTTTCACTGAGACAATTTCAAATCCGTGAAAAGAATAGACAATAGCATATTTTATTAGCCAAAAGGTAAAACCAATGCTAAATCCTATTATCAAATTTTTCTTCCATTTTTGATGAAACACGATACCAATGCTTTTAAAAGAATTAAGCTTTGTTGCTTTAAGTATTATTTTCAATAACGGAAAAAACAAAATAACAAGCAATAATTGGATAACAATATTGCTGGTCTTGGCAATAAAAACATTTAAATAAATATCCAACAAAATAAGTCCTAGTAACACTTTTAAATAATAATAGTTTCCCTGTTTAAATTTAATCATTATCCACCTTTAATTCATATTAGCTTAGTAAGCCGATGCGTAAATTTTATTCAACGTATTAGAAAACGAGTAATGCTGCAAACTGTTTTTTGAATTTTTTATCATCCTTTTTATATCACAATATAGGACTTTTGTCACTTCTATTCATTCATACTCTCCTAGTTCTTCTTCAATAATTCTCTTGACGATATTATTCGTGAATATTAGAATGAATTTACCATTCGATGTTCATCGAATATAACGTATGAGCATAAACTTGAGAACAAGCAAAAGTAAAGGAGAATACCAAAGTGAATAGAATAAAATTACTTTTTTCTTATTTTCATCCTACGGTTAATTTTCTCTTGTTCGGTTCATTGTTTATTTCCATGACTGTTTCCATGAGCGCTCCCTTTCTAGCCATCTACTTAAAAAGATCAACTGATTTGGGCTACGGGCTTATCGGATTAATTGTTGGAGTAACCCCCTTAACCGCTGCATTCGGTGGAATTATCGGAGGTATACTATCGGATAGACTAGGACGTAAGAAGCTATTGATCGTCTCCTTATTCGTGCAGTCCGTGTCATACGTATTTTTGGTACTAACAGCTAATCCAATTGTTTTAGTTCTTATTAATAGTTTGAGAGGATTATCCTCTTCCTTTTTTACTACCATTTCAAAAGCACTAATGGCTGATTTAACGAAAAAAGAGAAACGATATAAATTATTTTCCAGTCATTATCTAGTTGTGAACATAGGATATATCATTGGGCCCATGATAGGAGTAATTTTAGGAGCTACGGAAAATCAATTCACTTTTATATATACGGCATTATGTTATCTTTTATATGGAATTGGATTAACCGTTCTTCTTTGTTTCATACATACGGGTCCATCTATCAAGGATTGTGGTCCAAAAACCACTTTTCTTATCTCTTTCACAACCGTTAGGAAAGATATCATATTATGGTTTTTTATCATGGGAGGAATCCTCCTTACGATGGTTCATGGTCAAATATCTGTTATTCTTTCACAATATTTAAATGAGAGGATGAGTAATGGAGCCGCTTTATTTGGTATTCTTATGAGTACAAATGGAATTAGTGTAATATGTTTGCAGTTACCGATTCTTCGATTTTTTCATAAGTGTACTGTTTTACAACGGTTATCATGTGGAATTGGATTTTTCATTCTTGGTGAAGCTGGATTTGCCTTTTCAACCAATTGGGCATGGTTTATTATTTCTATGGTAATCTTTACGGTAGGGGAAATTTTAATTATTCCGGCAGAAAATGAACAAATAGATGAAATTACACCTAATCATCTGAGAGGAGCCTACTATGGGGCACAAGGATTCACCTCTATCGGTAGCTTTTTGGGTCCTTGGATTGGGGGCATCCTACTTTCTAAGTGGGGCGGAAAGCCAATGTTTTTCTCGATGATGATCTTTGCAATTATTAGTTTGGCTTTTTATATGAAGGGACATTATTTAAGAAGGAAGATCCACTCACAAACTGGAATGAATACAAGTACATAACTATTACACAAAAAGAAGGCGAAATAAAATGTACAAAATCCAATTTTCATATTCTCCCGTATATGAGCTAATTACCAGTCTTTATACTTATATAAATATTAAACAACATAAAAACGGCGAAATGACAAAACAATGGAAAGAAGAGACGAAACAAACATTAACTAAGCAATTTGCAGATGAACTAGAAAATGAAAAATGGGAAGTATTGCATCGGACTGTTCTTCTCATTTCAAAATGTCCTAAAAATCAATCTGTAGAGGATTTTTTATCCTGGTTTGAAAATATCTCAACAGGTGAGCTGTATGATCGCCTTGCACCTTGGGTCCATACCATCCCGTTAAATTTACAAGAAATAAGGGATAAAAGTGTTTATATTCTATCAGAATGGAATGATCAATATTTTTCAAAGCTAGATCCTACCTTATTTTCAGAGCTGGAACAACGGTCCAAGCAAAATGAGGAATTAGCAAAGAAAGAAAATCCGTCCTACTTATTAAATACCGTATCAAACGGATTAGTATTGGAGCCAACGGAGACACTTAATGAAGTAATCCTAGTTCCGCAATATCATATGTATCCTTATAATGTTTTGGATTTCCACCGAGGCATGGCTACCCTTCTCTATCCATACAAAAAAATGACACCTCATGAGGAAAAATTAGAGTCTATTTTAAAAAAGTCACAAGGATTAGCTGATAAAAGCCGTTTAGACATATTATTATTATTGACCAAAGGTAATCATACCCTGACTTCCATCCAAGAAAAAACAGGTTTAGCCAAAAGTACTGTTCATCACCATTTAACGTTATTAGGTCAAGCGGGCTTAATAAATAGGCATTATTACGGTTCAAGTCAGGTTGCCTTCTATAGTCTCAGACCTTCCTCGGTTGAAGATTTAACTAAACATTTTCATAGTATAGGTTTATGCTAAGAAAACCATTCTAATTTTTTCAAAAGATAAAAAGAGACATTCATGTTCCCATCAATGTCTCTTTCCTGATTTTATGGAGTCGCAGTACCTCCGCTATTTCCACCAGTTCCATCATACTTCGCCAAAATTGCTTCTTTTTCCTTTTGTGCGTACGCATTTCGATCACATATAAATGTATCTATTAAACCATTTACCATAGTGAGTTGATCTGCAAATGCTTGATCGTCTTCTTGTGTGGCTAATTTTTGCAGCTGGTCATATGCGTCTTCTACCACTTTATAATTTGTTCTGCGAAATTCTTGTAATTTGTTAAAGTAGCTCCATGCAACACGATCAAGTTCAACAGACGGTACCCCTTTCTGATATAGCAGCTTTCTTAAGTCGTCCGCATCTTTCTCATCTGGTGTTGAAGCCATTATAAGCTTTTCTTTCAACAAGTTCATTTCATCATAATGCTGCATATAGTGTCCAATTCGATGTTCGATTGCCACTTCGTCAATTTTATCCGATACCATGTAAAAGTTTTCTGTGCAATGTTCTATTAACATATCCGATAAATCTTCAAACTTTGAAGCTAGTATATTAAGGTCATGGTTATACAACTTTGCTATCTCAGACGTTGATTTTGCCTCTTTTACCTTTTTCTGAAGAGTGAGTACTTCCTTTTTCAAATCATCATTACTCTTTCCCAGCTCCACTAGCTGCTTATCAATCTTTTTTAAATCTCCATCATATTGACTAGGGGTAGATACCAATAGGTCCTCTATCTTATCTCTCAATTCTTGTATTTTTGTTTTAAAATAGTAAACGGCATCCAGATCCCGATCTATCCTGTTCGTTATCGCTAGCTTCGCAAACTCTAACTCTACTTCTGCCTTCTTCTTTTTACCTACACTTGTTATTTCTGTTTTTGTTTTACTAATCTCCGTTTTTAATTTGACTAATTGCTTCTTTATAGAAGCAGAGGTATTTCCAAATGCAGCATCTTTTTTAGTATTTTTCTGTGCCTTTATATCTTTTTCAAACTTGCTTACATTACTGGATAAAGTAGTATTTGTTTTGCCTTCCTTAACTACTTTCGCCTCTAAAGACGATAATGTTTTATCATACTTGGTTTTCCCTAATTCTTTGTAACCATTTAATTCTTTTTTCAGTCCGTTAAGCGAAGAAGTATTGGATGAGATAATGCTTCGATATTCTTTAATCTGCTTTGCATATTTTGCTTTCATTGCACTTACAGAATACGAATAACTTTTTGTTGCAGCCTGTGTTTGAATCACACCAAAGCCGCTTACCAACAAGGCAGATAATACTAATCCACCTACCAACTTTAAAATCTTCACTTCACATCCCTCCCCTTTAGTTACAATAATATCCGAATAACAAGGTGTATAGTATAGAAAATTCGAAATTGAATGATAATAAAGTTGCAGTAATAACGAGTTGTTTAATCGTCTAATTTCCCCTTTAACTTCAAACGCTGCTTTTACAAAAATGACACAGAATCATTTGTCTGTGTCTATTGCGAATTGATAATACTGTTGCAATACTTAATGTCTTAAACACCTAATCCTCCCATCCTCTTATTTTTTTATGTGCACACAATACGACCATATTCTACATATTTCCATTTTAAACACAATATTTACTTTTTGCGTTGGAAAAATACAAATCCACTTAAGCATCCTAATATTGAAACTATTACTCCACATCTAAGTAAAATAATTATATATTCACTTATAGGCTTGTAGGAGGTTGTATATATTCCCGAATCAAATGTAATAGTCTTATATTTTACAAAAAGTAATCCTATGGCGAGGCCAATAAGGAAACCATATATTGCTCCCTCAATTAAAAATTTCTTCATTGGATATCTCCTTCTAAGTGTTTTCTGTTAGGTGTATATTAGCTAAAAGGGTACTAAAACCCTTCTTTTCAAAATATTAGAAATACAATGAGGTATACCATGTGATGTATCTTTGCAAAACAAGAAATAAAGAGAAGGAATGAGAAAAATAAAGAATTTCAAAAAATGATTAGAGAGAGGCGAGAGGCGAGCGACTAGCTCAGCTTGAGGGGAAATCTCAATGTAAATCACTTTTTCATCTTGAAACTAGGGAAATCTCAAGTTAGGTAAATGAAATTCACTGCCTAATGTAGGCACTTATTTTCTATGTATCATCCTGTTTATAAGTTACGAGAATAACCATCACTGTAAAACTTCTTTATCATATTGATCTTTTAAATGGTCAACCAAAATTTTCGATTATCTGTATATTTCATTACGAATACCACAAAATAAACTTGGAATGATAAATGAGAATGTTGGAGGGTATTTCCTTTGGGTATGTTTGGAAGTGAAAAAACAAACAATTTAACCGCTGCAGAAATATCCGCCCTATGGCTTCAGTATACGGGCGATAGTATGGCAATATGTGTGTACAAATATTTTCTTAACATTGTTGAAAATCAAGAGATAAAGCCTATATTAGAATCCTCATTACAACTTGCTGAGGGCCATATTACGAAAATCAAGGAATTCTTTAAAAAGGCAAATTTCCAAGTCCCCATTGGATTTACGGAAAACGACGTGAATGTTAATGCCCCACGCTTATTCTCTGATGAATTTTTACTTTTTTACTCCTATATTATGACAATACATGGGTTAAACGCTTATAGCTTAGCTATTACAAACTCGGAGCAGTATGACATTCAGGATTACTTTCTTGAATGTACGACATCCTCTAAGGAATTGTTCCAGAAAATAGTGAAATTAGCAAAAAACCATCCAAAATATTCAAGTGTTCCTTCCATTCCTTCCCCACATGGGGGAAAATTTATAGAATCTCCTGGCTTCGTTTCAAATTTAATTGGTGACAAAAGACCACTAAATAGTTCGGAAATCAGCACTCTTTTCTTTAATTCAACGAAAACAGGATTTATTAAAGCATTGAGTTTGGCTTTTAGTCAGGTAGCAGAGTTAGAGGAAGTCCGTAATTTTATGTTAAAAAACGTTAAATTAGCAGGAAAAGATACAGATAGCTTTGACACGATATTGAAACAGGATCATTTACCAATACCGGAGAAATGGGATGCCGAGATTACTGATTCTACAATTAGTCCATTTTCTGACAAATTAATCATGTTTCATGCGGGATTTTTAGTAAACGCAGCCCTTAGTTATTATGGCGCATCATTAGGCTCCAGCCTCCGATCAGATATAATGGTTAACTATTCCAAAGTATTTACCCATGCTATGGAGGCTGGTGTAATTTCTTACAACATTATGGTTAAACATGGATGGTTAGAAAAACAACCCGAAGCAATTGACAGAAAGTCTCTTGTACAAGGTTCAGAGAAATAATACGATTAATTGTGCGTTGTCTATCAATAGATAACGCATTTATTTTTATCTGGCACCCGCTATTTAGCATGCAAACTATGGAAATATAGGCTATACAGAAGGATATACATAATACAAAGAGAATTAATATTATAAAAGCTTTATACATGTCATTTATGAAATCTCAAAATATAATTTAAGGAGACATACAAATGAAAAACATTTTGGTATTAGGCGGCACTCGTTTCTTTGGTCGAAAATTAGTAGAGCTATTACTGGAAGAGGGACATAATGTTGCAATTCTGACTCGCGGGCAATCAGGTAATCCATTTGGGGATAAAGTGGAACATATTGTAGCCGACCGTTTAAATAAAGAAGAATTATCCCAAAAAATAGACGGACGTGTTTTTGATATTGTATATGATAATATTTGCTATTCTCCAAATGAAGCTTATTCATTTTGCGAGTTATTTAATGGAAAAATTAAAAAGCTGGTTTTTACATCCACACTTTCCACTTATGAGATAGATGGGAAGGAAAAAAGTGAACCTGATTTTAACCCGTATAACTATGAAATTCAGATGGGTGACAGTAAAGATTTTACTTATGGTGAAGGAAAACGCCAGGCAGAAGCCGTCTTCTTTAAATATGCGAAATTCCCTGTTGTCGCTGTTCGCTTCCCAATCGTAATGGGAGAGGATGATTATACACGGCGTTTACATTTCCACGTCGAAAGAATAGTAGATGAAACTCCAATTGGATTTATCAATATGGATGCTGAAATGTCATTTATCCAAGCATCTGAGGCAGCTCAGTTTTTAAAATGGGCAGGTTTAAATGACATTGAAGGACCTTATAATGCAATAGCTACTGGAAAAATATCATTATCTGATCTTATTAAACTGATTGAAGATGTCACCGGTAAGACTGCCAAAATCTTATTAGAAGAAAATGAAGATATCCTTTCTCCTTATGCTATTCCTGCGTCCTGGTATATGACGAATGAAAAAGCAATAAATAGTGGCTTCGTATTTTCAAACTTACAGGATTGGCTAAAGCCTTTAGTGGAGGCAATCGCGAGTAATAAAGAATAAGGGCTTAATACAAAACTAATTTTAATAGGTAATTAAAAAATAAGAGCTTATTTTTATCTTTAAAATTAAAATAAGCTCTTAAGTTCTTTGAAGTTTAATAGAGTTCATTTTTGTGTTGTCTAATTAGCGAGGAGACTTATTTTTCATATCCACCTCGAAAATATTGTTTCTGTACGGAAGAAACAGGAAATTTTTTTGGCTATAATTCATTTCTCTTAGCTTTATATACTATTTAGAATCCAGCGATAGTAATTGAACTGGATTTAAATTGACCAAATTTGGATGGACAAATTCCCCTCCCTTACGAATCAATTGATCATCAAACCATATTTCTCCTCCGCCATATTCCTCCCGTTGAATGAGTACCATATCCCAATGAATAGAGGAGTGATTGCCATTCGAACAACCTTCAATGCATTCACCTATCGCCAAATGTATCGACCCAGTTATTTTTTCATCAAATAGGATATCCTTCATTGGTGTTAGGATATGAGGGTTGACACCAATAGCAAATTCACCAAGGTACCTGGAACCTTCGTCCGTATTTAATATTTCTTCTAAACGTCTTGAGTCATTCGCACTAGATCGGACAATTTTTCCATCCTCAAAGAACAACTTTATATCTTCAAATATAAACCCACCATATGGAGAAGGGGTATTAAAAGTGATATATCCATTTACTGAATATTTATTTGGTGCAGTATATATCTCTCCATCTGGGAGATTGAAAGTTCCGACACTTTTATAAGAGCTTTCCCCTTTAATGGAAAACTGTAAATTGGTATCTTTTCCTTTAATTGTTATTATATCGGTTTGATCCATGAGTTCGATTAAAGGTGTCATCGCATTACTCATTTCTTTGTAATCAACTGTACAGACATCATAAAAGAATTGCTCGAACTTTCTAGTACTCATATTGGCAAGCTGTGCAAATGATGGGTTAGGATATCGTAATATAACCCACTTTTTTTGTTTTACACAAGTTAAAAAACGAACTTCCCTTTGGTAAATCTGATTGTAAGTCTGAATGATTTCACCCGGAATATCTGATAATTCATATAAATTATGACTGCCACGAATTCCTATATAGGCATCTACGGTTTCCATCTGATATTTATCAACAGTCGTCCATAATTCTATCTGTTCTTTCGAAGCATTCAATAATAAGTCGCTTATTACTTGGTTATCCCGTAATGTTACAATTGGATATGCCCCAATTTTTTGTATTTCTTCAATAAGTGATCGTATAATTTCGATACGTTCTACATCAAATGCTTCTATTAGAACTTTTTCATTCTTTTGAAGACCTAAAGAGTGATGAACAATTTGACTGGACAATAATGCATTTCTATCCATTTTCTATCCCTCCTTCTATCATCATATTGGATTGTAAATAACAAAAGAGTAAGGAAGCTGTTTGTTGAATGGACGATAAATGGGTTCTTTCATATGCATGGGTGGCATCTACTCCCGGCCCAATTAAGCCATGAATAATATCATGTCCAGCATGAATAGCTGAGGAAGCATCTGATCCATAAAAAGGAAATATATCAAGGTTGTAAGCAATATTATTTTTTTCGGAAAGCTGTTGTAAACTTTTTCTTAACCCCAAATGATAAGGACCACTTGAGTCTTTGGTACAAATAGAGACAGAATACTCATCAGAAGCTTGGCCGTCACCGATAACACCAATATCAAGTGCAAGATATTCCACTGTTGCTGGAGGTACACTAGCATTTCCACCATATCTAATTTCTTCACTATTAGAAAAAAGGAAATGAGTGGTATAAGGTAAAGAAATTTCTTCCATATGAAGTTTCTTTAGTATTTGAAGCATTATTACTACGCAGACTTTGTCGTCAAGATGCCTGGACTTTATAAAACCTGATGGGGTAAGCTCCATTCTTGGTTCAAACGAAATAAAATCTCCCACTTCGATTCCTAATGATCGAACATCATCCGCATTACTTACCTGTTCATCGATTCGAATCTCCATGTTTGCTTGATTTCTTTCCGCCTTTGCAGAATCCTTGTAAACATGTAGTGAAGTTTGATGCATTAAAATGGTGCCTGTATAGACCCTACCTGAAGAGGTTTCTATTCTGCAGTTTTCCCCTTCAATAGAATTGAAAGTGAAACCACCGATTAAATCCATGGTTAACCTACCACTAGGTTTGATTTCCTTAATCATAGCACCTAATGTATCTACATGCGCTGTTACAAAGCGGTGATGATTCTGATCCTTACCTGGCAAAGTTACTAGTAAAGCCCCTCTATGATTCCACTTTGTTTCAATGCACAATTCATGTAGGTATTCATCAATAATGGATATGATTCCGAAGGTGTTCCCTGCAGGGCTAGGTATTTCCACCAACTGTTTTAGTAGATTGTAGGTATTTTCCATAGCGAAATCCTTCATTACATGCTCCACCTTTCTTTATGTCGTGAATTCATGTAAATGGTATCATTATTATTTTTTCTCAAAAAGGTGCAATTTTTTAATAAATCTCTTTAAACTGTACCTCTTCCATTTCAAAATAAAAAAAGAAGGTGACTCCCTTCTTTTAGTTCTATTCTATTGACCAGGCAATTTTTAGATGAACAATTGCTTCTTCTAGTTCCTCGATTTGCAAACCACCATAATTTAAAATGAATTGTGGATTTTCTGGTGTATATAGGTAACGGTACTTTTTCGTAGATATTAAATAAACGCCTGAGCTTATAGCTAATTGAGCCAACTCATCTTCCTCATTTATCCCTTTTGTCACTAGTTCAAGAACCAAATGAGTTCCTGCTCCTGTATCGATAACATTAACTGTAGGTCCAAAATTTTGTTCAATTATCTCAATAATCCTTTTATTTTTTTGTTTATAAATTATCTTCATTTTCTTAGTATGCTTATATAAATTCCCCTCTGAGATAAAGGTAAACAATTGCTTTTGCAGATGAATAGAAATTCCAGGAGTTGAATAGGTAGCTACTGTCGAATTATATTTTTTTAATAAATGAGGGGGAAGTACCATATAACTACATAAAATTTCAGGGCAGAGAATCCGAAAGAATCCTCCTAGATAAATTACATTTTCATTTTGATCAAAACTTTGAAGAGCTGGTATGGGTGAATGTTCATAAGTAAAAGCACAATCAAAATCATCTTCAATCACATAAACTTGATTTTGTTCTGCCCATTCCATTAAAGCTTTTCTTTTCGTTAGAGACATCATGCTTCCTAATGGAACCTGTTGTGATGGACTAGTGTATAGATATCCATTTAACTGATGCTTCTTTAAATCTTCCACACATAGTCCGTCAACTTCCATTCTAATTGGTTGGATTTCATAACCCTGATGTATGAAAAAATTACGGACTACATCATATCCTGGATCTTCGAAATAAACTACTGTATCTCCATGCGACTTAGAGTTTGTTAAGGTTAAAAGAATTTGTAATAATTGGGTAGAGCTTGTTCCAATCACAATTTGATCAGGGTTACAATGTAGCCCCCTGACCGAATAAAGATATTTGGCTATTTCTTTTCTTAAATACCCTTCTCCTTTCGGATCCATCGAATGAGTGTCATCCGAACCACTGAGTAACGAATTTGTCTTTGCAATTTGATTCCAAATTGCATAAGGGAATTCACGATAATCTACTGCTTTGTGATAAAAATCATAACGAATCGGGGGATTATGTAATGATGTGGTTGATTCTCGAGGAATTTCCTTATGCTCCCGAACTCTATTTACAAAGAATCCACTCCCTTGTACTGATCGAATGAAGTCTTCTTGTATTAATAGTTGATAAGCAAGATCAACCGTATTACGACTGAGACATAGATACTCAGCCAAATTTCTAATGGATGGCAAACGAGTGTCTTCTAAAAGTTTTTGTGTTTCTATTTCTTTCTTAATGAATAAAAACAATTGTAAGTATAGTGGATTATCCCCATCCTTTTGAAGATTTGGAGTAAGAAGAGAAAGTTTATTCATCAAAACCCTCCGTTTATCATATATACTCTAAAAAATTCAATCGACTTCAAAATCTCGCTAACAACATTATAAATTAGCCAGATACCACAAACACGAAAAAAATTGCAGTTATCCGTAATTATTCTAATGGTCCTTTCGTCACACTATTCAATGATTATAATGTTAAATCACTCAGCGAATTTACGAACTTTTTAAAAAATTGGTATACTGTATTTAAAGGAGGTAAAAAAATGCAAATCAAAAAAGTGAATCCAGAAAATGTTGCACCCCCAATTGCGCAGTATCATCATGTAACCGTAATCCCAAAAGATGCTGAATTAGTGGTATTATCTGGACAAGTAGGTAATGACAAAAACGGGACTTTACCAGAGGATATTGAAACTCAATTTGTCAATGCTCTAGAAAATATTAAATCCATACTACAAAGCGAGGGTATTGATGTTACTAATGTATTTAAAATAAATATTTGGTTAACGGAAAGTATCAACAGAGATGTGTACTTAAAAACGTGGAGTGAATTCCATCATCAGTCTCCTCCTGCTACTACCCTGGCATATGTTGCAGCATTAGCCAGACCTGAATTAAAAGTAGAGGTGGAAGCCTGGGCTGCGAAATAATAAATAGTAATTTCTTAGTTAGATAGGTGCATTAAGTGCACCTATTTTATTTTTCCGCGGTAATAATAGGAGGAATCCCATTTTACAAAGCCTATTTTCCATTAAACATTTACCATATTACTCTTACTAAATGATGCTCCCAAGCAATTTTGGAGGTGAGGAAAGGCGACAGCTTAACTAAGAGTCGAATCAATTCAATCCGTTAGTTTCTTGAGAAGCTAGGAAAACATTTTAAGTAAAATTACTTATAAAATAATCTTTACTTTTACAAATTAGTTTTATATAATACTAACTAAGATATAGTTAGTTACTTTTTGTAACTTATTATGAACTTTATCTTCGATTTGATTAGAAGCATATATTTTTTTACAAAATATCTCGAATTCGAGATATTAGTAATACGAAACAAATAACAGGAGTTGATAATATGACTCAATTTATTGATTTGGTGAATAAAAGAAGATCTACAAGTAACTTTCTTGATAATATTCCTATCACTAAAGAGGAGCTTAATGAAATTTTTGAACTTGTAAAACTGGCTCCCTCTGCGTTTAATCTGCAACATACCAAGTACTTTGTCGTAATTAATCCTGAGATAAAGGAAAAAATGAGATTAGCGGCAAATGGACAATATAAGGTGAAAAGTTCATCTGCGGTCATTTTAGTCTTAGGTGATAAGAATGCCTTTAATCAAGCTCCTGAGATCTATGAAGGCTTGAAAATGTTAGGGATTGTCAATCAGCAAGAATACAATCAATTGGTCTCGGATACTATCTCCTTTTATGAATCAAGGGGACATGAATTTCATAAAGAAGATGCCATAAGAAATGCTTCCTTATCAGCTATGCTTTTTATGTTAGCTGCTAAGGAAAAAGGTTGGGATACTTGCCCGATGATAGGATTTGATCCAAAAGCTGTTAAAGAATTGTTATGTATTAATGATGAACACGAAGTAGCTATGATGATCACAATAGGGAAAGAAAAAGTGGAAAGCAGAAAACCGAGAGGCTATCGAAAACCTGTCAGTGAATTTGTATCTTACTTTTAAAAATTCGAAAGGACGTGTGTAGAATGAAAAAACAAACAATGGGAATTCACCATATTACTGCAATTGTAGGACATCCACAGGAAAATGTAGATTTTTATGCAGGGGTTTTAGGTTTACGATTGGTTAAGAAAACTATTAATTTTGATGACCCAGGAACGTATCATCTTTATTTCGGAAATGAGGGCGGAAAGCCTGGGACCATCATTACCTTTTTTCCTTGGGCAAATGCTTCACAAGGGAAAATCGGAGGCGGTCAAGTAGGAGTAACTTCTTATGTAGTTCCAGAAGGGGCAATGAATTTTTGGGAAAATCGATTAACAAAGTTTAATATCTCCTTTGTTAAGACAGAACGATTTGGTGAGACCTATTTAGAATTTGATGATCCACATGGTCTTCATTTGGAAATTGTCGAAAGAGAAGAAGGAGACAATAATACATGGCAATTTGGAGAAGTAACACCTGATGTTGCCATTAAAGGGTTTGGCGGTGCTACCTTATTATCGGCCCGTCCGGATAAGACAGCAGAACTTTTGGAAAAAGTGTTAGGATTAGAAGTTGTTGGAGAAGAAAATGATATCCGTCGTTTCCGTTCACTGAGTGATATTGGAAATATCATCGATTTAAAATTAACTCCTGTAGGACGCGGAGAGATGGGAGTTGGAACTGTCCACCATATTGCTTGGAGGGCCAAAGATGACGAGGATCAATTAGATTGGCAAAAACATGTCAGCAAATATGGATATGGAGTGACACCTGTTAGAGATCGCAATTATTTTAACGCTATTTACTTTAGAGAACATGGAGAAATATTATTCGAAATTGCTACAGACCCTCCAGGCTTCGCTCATGATGAATCATACGAGACAATGGGTGAAAAATTGATGTTGCCACAACAATATGAAATGTACCGAAGCCGACTAAATGATGCTTTGATTCCGATTCAAGTAAGAGAAATAGATTAATTTTTCGAAAGGAATGATTTTCTTTGCTCTCTATTGACCCATCTTTAAATACAGAAAGGGAAAACTACAAACTTTTAATTGGAAGCATTATTCCAAGACCAATCGCGTTTGTAACGTCGGTTTCAAACAATGGGACAATAAATGGAGCGCCTTTTAGCTACTTCAATATTGTTTCAGCGAACCCGCCAATGATTTCCCTCTCTATACAGCGTTCTGGAGGGAAACAAAAGGATACTGCACGTAATATTATTCATGCAAAAGAGTTTGTTGTTCATATTGTGGATGAGCAAAACGTGGAAAAGGTGAATCAAACGGCCGCTAATCTTCCACCAAATCAAAGTGAAATTAAATTAGCTGATTTAACGCTGGTTGATAGTGAAAAAATCAAGGTGCCTGGGGTGAGCGAGTCAAAGGTTCGGATGGAATGTGCTTTGGAATACTCTATAGAACTAGGAGAGAATGATTCGATAGGCTGTGACCTAATTATCGGGAAAATAGTTCAATTTCATATAGACGAGGAAATTTATGAAGATGGAAGAATCAATCCAGCAGGTTTAGCGGCAGTAAGTAGATTGGCAGGAATAAATTACGCGAAAATAGGTGAGGTTTTTTCCATGGAGAGACCGAAGTAAAAAGGAGGTGTTCACATGTTGAAAACAGAAGGGATTCATCATATAACCGCGATGGTAAATGATGCGCAAAGAACCATTGATTTTTATACAGGAGTACTTGGATTAAGGCTGATAAAGAAAACTATTAATTTTGATCGTCCTGAAGTTTATCATCTTTACTTCGGAAATAAGACAGGAGAACCAGGTACGATAATTACTTTCTTTCCCTGGGCAAAACAACTGAAAGGGCGTATCGGAACAGGACAGGTCGGCGTAACGGCTTATATGATTCCAAAAGGCTCTATTTCTTTCTGGGAAAGTCGTTTGCAAAAATATCAGATATCCTATCAATCTTCTTCTCGATTTGGTGAATCTTATTTGGAATTAAGTGATCCTGACGGACTACACATTGAATTAGTGGAGCGAGAAGCGGAGGCAATAAATGCACGGGAAGTAATAGACATCCCTGCTGAATATGCAATAAAAGGATTTGCTGGAGCGACTCTATTGTCAAGATACCCTTATAAGACCTCTGAGGTTCTAGAAGCTGTCTTAGGATTAACATGTCTTGGTCAAGATGGGGAATTCCTAAGGTTTACGGCCGATGGACACCTTGGGAATATTATTGATATTAAGTTGTCCGCATCAGTAAGAGGGCTAATGGGGGCGGGAACTGTCCACCATATTGCATGGAGAGCCAAGGATGAGGAGCAGCTTCAGAAGTGGAGAGAATTGCTCGAACAAGCAGAATATTTTCCAACTGAGATATTAGACCGTAATTACTTTAAAGCACTTTATTTTCATGAAGGCGGGGGAATTCTCTTTGAAATCGCAACAGATCCACCTGGATTTACTGTTGATGAACCACTGTCTGAACTGGGGAATAATCTCATGTTACCCCCATGGCTAGAGGATAAACGAAAAGGATTGGAAGAACTACTTCCTCGTATTGAGGTTAAGAGTTTGAAAGGAGAATAAAAGATGAAACATTTCTTTCAAGAAGGAAAGGACTCTTTAAAGCCAACTTTACTGTTGCTGCATGGTACAGGTGGTAATGAGTTGGATTTACTTCCTGTTGCGGGAAGAGTTGACGATGAAGCATCCATATTAAGTGTACGCGGAAATGTATCAGAAAATGGGATGCCACGATTCTTTCGTAGATTAGCTGAAGGCGTCTTTGATGAAGAAGATCTAATCTTTCGTACAAAGGAGTTAAATGACTTCCTCGATGAAGCAGCTGAAAAATATCAGTTTAACCGAAATAATATCATCGCAATAGGTTACTCTAATGGGGCAAATATAGCAGCAAGTTTATTATTTCATTATCAGAATGCCTTAAAAGGGGCAATTCTCCATCATCCAATGGTACCGAGAAGAGGAATTAATCTTCCTGATTTATCAGGGAAATCAATATTTATTGCGGCAGGAACAAACGATCCAATCTGTTCCCCATTGGAATCGGAAGAGTTACAATCATTATTAAAGAATGCTAATGCTGATGTAGAACTTCATTGGGAAAATAGAGGTCATCAATTAACAATTGATGAAGTCGAAGCAGCCGCTCAATGGTATAAACAAAAAACATTTAAGTAATTGAAAATAAAAGTTAGAGTTTATATTTTATGCAAGAATTAGGGCTACAATTAATTCGCATAATGGTTGGAATTGTGTTCTTCTTTTATAGAACTCAGAAATTATTCGGACGGTTTGGGTCCCTTTTTCAACAAATCAGCCAGTTTGCTTAATAATTTTCATAACAGGGTGCGTTAATCCTTCTTCGATTAGCGTACCCTGTTTTTTATGAAGGAATTAAATATTATTGGTAGAAGAAAGGAATATCCCAAAATGGAGACATTTCTTTAACAATTGCTCCATTTTTTTAAAAGATGAATTAATACCACCTAGATGAATGTTCTTTTGTTGATGGTGCATAGAATAATTTATTATAGACCAGATTATAAGTATCTGGTAAGTAGTAAATCCATTTTAAATATCCACTTGTAATCATTTTTTCTGAAATTTTATTAGTAAAATTTAACAAATTGACTTTTTTAAAGCAATTCCATAGGTATGATTTTATAATAAATCCATTAATGCCTCAGCAACTTGATGATGCCCCAATTGCATTTGTAATAGGGGTAATAACAAAATTTTTTTCATATGTCTCAGTTCCGGTTCTATAAGTAACCATTTTTTAAATAACGATTAATTAATTCTAAGTAAGACTAAAACAACTATAAGTCCTAGCCCTTACACTGTATCACCCATTTCGAGGAATTCTTGTATATTAATTCATTTTTAATGATATACTCAGTCTTTTATTAAAAGGAGGATTTTTTTATGAAACTTTAACGAAACAATAAGTGATTCTTAGCACTTCTTTGCTAATTTAAACTGTAGGACTTATCTCGTTTATGAATCTTTTGTATTAATTATAAATCTCATCCTAAAAAGTCCTTGAATACAATATTTTCTTAAACATTAGGAGGAAAAATGTTTTTATCTTATCCCATCTTAGCTGCTCTTTTGGGGATGCTATTTGCACAGTTTGTAAAAATCCCCATTCATTTTTTAACAACAAGGGAATTAAAGTGGAAATTAATGTTCAGTACTGGTGGAATGCCAAGTTCTCATACATCTACGATTATCGCTTTGACTACGGCAATTGGACTAACTTCGGGTATTTATTCAAATGAATTTGCCATCGCAATCGTCGTATCCTTTATCGTTATGCATGATGCTACCGGAGTTCGAAGACATGCTGGTTTTCATGCAGAAGTTCTAAATAAATTATTAGTTGATTTTAATAGATTAATTGATACTTTAAAAAATCCAAATTTAGAGAAAGCCGAGTATAGAGAAAAACTAAAAGAATTATTAGGACATAAGCCAATCGAAGTGTTTTTTGGTGCCATAACAGGAATATTAGTAGGAGTGTTAACGTATTACTTTTATCCATTAAAATGACCTAGTTCCACATGGATTAGGTCATGTACTTTTCTTGAAGTTCTAAGTCGTATTTTAAAAGAAAGGTAATATTACCTCTGTTCCTTACCCTTCTTTAGCTAATAGTGTAATAGCACTAACTACGGCGGATATTGTAGCCTCCATCCAACACCTCCAGTTCCAAGCCCTCCTGGCACAAGCATTATTGTAAAGCATTCATGAAGCAGCCGATCAAGCTGGCCATTACTCTACCAACATGCCCCTGATCTACACTTTTTTACCCCAACGAACGATTAGAAAGATTCTCTACATTTTGAATGAAGGACTGTAATTCGTCTATAAATATTTTTGCAGCTTTCCCCATAAATTTGTCCGTTCGATATATGATGCAAATATCCTGACTTGGTGTAGGATTGAGAAGCGATACGACAGAAATGTTATCGCGTTTCAGATAATCAAGCAGCATTCGCGGAAGAATTGCCGCTCCTATCCCTTGTTCGACTAAAGACAGAAGCGTTGATAACGTTGAGGTTACAATGGAATTGTCTATAACAATCGCTTTTTCCTTACAACAAGATTGGATTACCCTTGAAATCTGATGCTCGGGGCCGAACATTACTAGTTTAAGTTGCTGTAATTGTTCGAAGGGGATCGCCTTTGACTTCGCAAAGGGGTGATCCGAATGAATAGCCAATGCAAACTCCTCATGGAACAAAGGGATGACCGAGATGCGATCATCCGGATTCGTTGGGACAATGGTAACTCCTAGATCCCGTGTTCCGTTGACAACCTGTTCATACACATCTACGGTCTCCGTAACCTGAATGGAAAGTTTGGGATATGTGCGGTGGAAGTTGATCAATAGTGTATCAAACAGCAAATCTCCATCTCCAGGAAGAATCCCAATGTCCAGCCTGCCACCTTCCATTTTCTTTAGATCCGTAATAGCTCCTTTTATATAGTCGACTCGCTCGAAAATGATATCACATTGTTCCAACAAGATCTTACCTGCTTCTGTCAACGCAATCCGCTTGCCAATGCGGTCGAACAACGGCATCCCAAGCTCATTTTCCAAAAATTTAATCTGCTGACTTAGATTAGACTGTGTCGTGCATAGGTTCTCGGCCGCCCTTGTGAAATGCAATTCCTTACAAACCGCGGCAAAATACTCAAGCTGTCTAAATTCCATCCCCTACTTCCCCTTCCCCTTGTTAAATATTCATCTTCATTATTAATTATAATATATGACCCATTTTATTCCATATAATCATTACTAAAACCGATTAATTAAATCGGAATCTCGTGATTGTTGCTTGGTGAGGAGAAAGTTACACTTTAGATGTGAAAGCAAAACAATTTAACGGGAGGAATTTTAACTATGGAAAAATCGATTATTACTACTGGTAAGGTTCTACGTCAAATCTTGATTGGTCAGCTTCAGGACATTTCGGAAAATCAATTTGACATTCAAGCAAAAGGTTTCAATAACACGATTCGCTGGAATATAGGTCACATAGTGTACTGGACGGATAAATACTCAAAGTTATCTTTCGGATTTAAGTCTACCATTCCGCCTGAATATGAAATGTTATTCGGCACCGGAACGAATCCTTCGGAATGGGTAACTACACCACCCTCAAAGGAAGTGCTGATCGAACAGTTAAAGGCTCAACTTATCCGATTCTCAGAGCTAACGCCCGAAATGCTAGATATAAACCTGGAATCTCCTTTTGTCATGGGCCCATTCCAATTCGTGTCCTCCGGTGAGTTGTTTAACTTCGCTCTGATGCATGAAGCTATACATCTTGGGGTTATTTCAAGCCAAGTTAAAGCAATCCAATAAAGGTATCATTTTGTTAAATAGGATGAAAGGATATGCATAACATTCCAACTTTAAAATAGGAGATTGATGCTATATGAAACCGGATCAAGTGTTACTTCAATACTTCCACCATTTAGTGGATATCGATAAAGCCCTCCATTATATACACAAGGACGCCAAGTTTATCGCTGCATTCGAGAAAGAGTCGGATAGACACTATTTTTATGGGACCTATTACGGGATAGAGGGTGTAAGGACACTATTGTCCAAGTTTGAGAAAGATCTAGATACCCAGGAATTCGAAGTCAATAAGGTACTTGCTGATGAAACCACCGCTTTAGCTTGGGGAAGATTTAAGCACCGGATCCGATATACCGATAAAGTTTTTGAAAGCTATTGGGCTGTGGTTTGCGAAGTTGAAGATGGCAAGATTAAGTATTTCCGTGGCTTTGAAGATACTGGTGCCTTGGAGGCTGCTTTTTTAGTCGATTAATTTTTTCTGGTAAGCATCCATAGGGGGATTATCGGGATAAGCGGACTTTAGATCTGCATGCCAATAGATTAATACAGACAATGATTCTAAATCTTCTTTTTAAACATATCTCCCCTAATCTAGCGTAATTACTAATTTGAGTGTAATCCATTGATACAAGAATGAAAGTAATACTTATCATTCTAGAGCAACTCCCCTGTCACTAAGTCTTTTCAGAAAAGTAAAAATAGCCTCTTAGGGATATATTTATCCGAAGAGGTTATTTTTCATCAAACTTTATTAAAACAGATATTAATTCATATTCAACTTCCTCAGTTTATACGAATATCTCTCGAATCATTCCTGTTCCTCATTTATGAATCTAGACTTACTTTTTATAAAAAAGTTTAATCAAAATGGTTTTTACCTTTTATGAAATGACCATAAAGTTATTGAATTATAAAGCTTAAACACCCCTGTTCTACGGGGTTTAAAATATTGTTGTTTAATTGATGTAGTTATCGAATCACTATCAGTTAAAAGTATGGTAATACTGCACTTTGATTTGTTATTAAACTATGGTTTTTAATAATATATAGAGGAAAAAAGCTTAACTTAATAAAACTAAAAGGAAAAGAAAGCTATGCTAGCCACTTGAGTGTTACCTTGTCCATGCCTTCACCAACAATTGTACGGCAGTGTTGATCTCTTCCTCAGATAGTACAGCAAAACCTAACAGCACTGTTTGATTATCACTTCGACCATATTCTGATGCCGGATATACTTTGATACTATATTTTGCTGCCCGATCAATAAGTTCTTTTTCAATCATACCATTATTCGGACGGACTAATACATGTAATCCAGAATCTTGACCAATGATTTGAACTGAATCTAGAAAATAAGTCGAAAGTGCCGAAACGAGTGCATTTCTTTTTTTGTTGTAAACGACTCGCATTTTATTAATATGTTTTGCCCAATATCCTTCCCGCATAAATTTTTTTATGATCTCTTGATCAAGACGGGATACAGAAGGAGTAAAGTGGAAATAGTTTTCATGATATTTTTCTATTAACCGTTTTGGTAGGACCATGTAACTGATTCGTAATGACGGCAGTAATGCTTTAGAGAACGTCCCCATATAGATTACCTTTTCGTGAGAATCTAAGCTTTGCAATGCAGGAATAGGTTTTCCTGAATAACGAAATTCACTGTCATAATCATCCTCCACGATGTAACGTCTTTCGTCTTCCTCAGCCCAATTTAAAAACTGCTTTCGTCTTGATATGGGCATAATCATTCCACAAGGAAATTGATGTGATGGCGTAACAAAAGCTATATCAGCACCACTTTCCTCTAATTTGGAGATCATCATCCCATCATCGTCAAGTGGAATCAACCGGATATTTTTATTTTCCATTTCATATGTCACAAGTCTTTGATGATACCCAGGGTCTTCAACGGCATAGATACTTCCGTTTAGCAATTTAAACAGAAGTCTAATAAGTGTTGGTGTACCTGTCCCAACGATTATCTGACTCGGCGAAGTTTGGACACCACGTGATTCATACAAATAATAGGCAATGGCTTCACGAAGCTCATACTCTCCTTGTGGATGTCCTATCTTTAATAACTGTTTATTCTCATCCTTCAAGACATCGTTCGATATTCTTCGAAATATAGCAAAAGGAAATGATTGACCATCAACCCCTGTCTGGGTGAAATCAAAGATAACATTATCTTCATAAGATTTCTCTTTGATATACACGATGCTTTGTTTTTCGTTAGAAAATGTTTCCTCCACTTCACAAATATAATATCCTTTACGTGGAATTCCTTCGATATACCCTTCCGCAACAAGCTGCTCGTACGCTGCTTCAATAGTGTTTTGACTCACCTGCAAATACTTAGCAAGTTTCCGTTTCGACGGTAGCTTAGTGTATGGTTTGAGGTTGCCCGTTTCCATTTCCTGTTTTATAAAATTATATAGCTGTAAATATAAAGGTACTTTACTATGCACATCAAGCTTCGGTGTTATTTCCAGCATTCCATCTGGCCCCCTTATCTTAATGAAATGTGACCCTAAACATAATGTCAGTTTCTAATTATAATACCACTGTAAAAGCATTCTATTAATTGGAATTAAGAAATTTTTCAACAAGGAGGTATTCATCATGAAAACAAATCGTTTTGTTGGACTATTAATGATTATTAGCGGGGCGACATTATGGGGAATATCTGGACCGATGATTCAATGGCTTTTTCAAAATAGTGATCTTACATCGAATAACTTTCTCACTATACGATTAATGTTAGCTGGAACCTTAACTTTATCGCTGTTGTTCCTCACTAATAAAAATATATTTGGTATTTGGAAGCATCCACGACATTGGATTCAACTCATTATTTTTGGCGTTTTGGGAATGCTTGGCGCACAGTACGCTTTTATTGAAACCATCCATGTCAGTAATGCGGTTACAGCAGTACTGTTTCAATTTCTTGGCCCTATTTTAATAACCATCTATGTGGCAATGCAAACAAAAAAAATACCAACAGTAATGCAATTACTGGCTGTTATTGCAGCATTGGGTGGAACCTTTTTCCTAATTACGAATGGTTCAATAGAAAATGTTGTGTTATCAAAAAAAGCCATTATCCTTGGTCTAATGACCACCCTCGGCTTTACATTTTACACGCTTCATCCTGTTTCACTAATTAAAGAATGGGGAACAGTTGTCATTATTGGATGGGGAATGTTAATTGGCGGCATTGCCTTGATTATTTACAAACAAGAGTTTAGCATTGTACATTTGGCACAATCATTAACGGTTAACACGTTATCGATAATGCTCTTAGTGATAATCAGCGGAACAGTCTCTTTTATTCTCTATATCGGGAGTTTGAAATACTTAAGTGCAACGGAAACAAGTCTATTATCCAGTATTGAACCACTGGTCACAGCCATTGTTTCCATCCTATGGTTAAACGAATCTTTTGGAGCTTATCAATTATTAGGTGGAATCTTTATCCTATCCGCAGTTACCTTTCTATCCATGCCAAATACATTAAAAGAAAAGAATATAACAACAGAAATCATGCCATAAAGATAAGTGGCTTAGCACCTATAATTGGGAACAACCTCTTATCTACCTTGCAAAGATCATCTTAAATCCATTTATCCATTTTAGATGTGCTTTTTCTGTTGGACATAAAAATACCCCTTTAGACAAAATTATCCAAAGGGGTAAAACAGTGCAACTTTTTTTATAAACGATATAACTTTCAACGGTACATCTTTCTTTTCTAGTCCACAAAAAATTGTTGTATGAAAAAATAGTTCTTTACCGTTATGCGTGTAAAACTTTTTAAACTCAAGAAAACTATTTTATATGATAAAAAATAAACTTCTTTACTAGTTGTAATAATTGTTACAGGATCGATTGATTACATTATAAAAAAGTATTTTACTTATTATCCATATATCACAATTTTCAACTCAACAAATTCATGTTTGATTAGAAGCTGGAGAAAACTTGCTTAATCCACAATCGCGCCCGATTGTTGAATAGCTGGACTAATTAGAAAATCCATTCAAAGAATTTTGCAAGAATGAAAAGTGGTACTCCAACGAGTTATAAGCCAGCATGGCCTAAAACATGAGAAAAGAAAGTCATTCTTGCTACTGAAATGCTCTTGATTAGGGAACGTCAAAATTTGTTGAAGCTAGCTCTTGCTTGAAGGTAAAAATTGGAGTTTCCTCGAATATAATAAATTACCTATCCAGAGGTTATATAAAGGCTAATTTAACGATTGTTGTGTTTAGTGGAGACTCTTATGGAATAAAAGAACTCGTTTACATGAACATTTGATGTCACACCCTTCTCGCCCAAAATGTCTAAAACTTTCATCGATCTCCTAAAGGGAAGCAATTTTATGCCTCTAGGTTTGAAGCTAACACATGCCTTGTTTAGAATTCTCTGGTTGCTGTTTAGAAAATTCCAAGTTTAGATGAAAAGGGGAAACAAAATGAAAACAAAATGGCTTTTGAGTAGTAGTGCCGTGATGATGGGTTTGTTGGGGTTGGCAGGAACCTTTATTCCCGAAGAAATTTCAAAAATATTAGGGACTGACCCTTCACCCATTACTCTGATTCTTCTGCAAATCATCGGAGGACTATATTTAGGGTTCGCAATGTTGAACTGGTTTAAACGTTCTGCCCTGATCGGCGGCATCTATAACAAACCTGTCGTATTGGGAAATCTAATACATTACATCGTTGTCTTTTTTGCTCTAATCCGGCAGTTGGCGGAGCAGTTTCATTTCATATTCGTTATTTTGACATTAGTTTATCTTGGGTTTGCCGTCTGGTTTACATTGGTTATGCGCTCGAATCCTTTAAGCAATCAATCAAAAATGTCTGTCTAACGCATAGTAAACGGGGATTTATATTGGGGGTCTCTCTTTTTAAGTTCACTATGCTGAACTAGTCTTTTGAGCAACCCTAAGGATATTAAAACGACAAAAATTCCTACTTTTATATTGAAAGAAGGAATTTTTCATTTTATTCCATTATGAGAATTCAAGTTAAAGATTATAGGTATCTAGCGGTCTAATCTTTTAAAATAATGATAAATCTTTTCAAGCTTTTTTATTTGTTTTCCCTTTGTTTTAAAGAGATGGTTTATGAATTTATTCACAAGTTAAAGACTTTCGAAAAGAATGTCTTTTTTTCTATTTAAAAGTCTAATTTAGATACTTTGATCTTGTTCAACAATCTGGCCCGATTGTTGAACATAAGTTAAAAATCACTGTTGAACTAACCTGCCCCTTTTGTAACATAAGAAAAAAGGCTTCCCTTAAAGAAATGTCTTCAATAGTTTAAGTTCATTTGATCACAAACTTTAGATTCATTTTCAATTATTACAGGAGTACTCACCGTTTATATAATAAGAAAAAGTTCTCCTGGTTATATAAAAAAGCAACTTTTTGTACAAAAAAAACCACCCTTATTATTTAAGGAAAGCATCTGTTAATTAATGTGCATATTTCTTACAAAATAAAAAAGGTAACTCATTCAAGTGTTTCTGATATTACATAAAGCTATCAGTCTACTTTCACTTTTGGAATTCAGTATTCTATATATGTAATCTTCATAATCGAATAGTGTTTATTCGCAAAACAAACCTTTGTTATCTAAAGATCACGCATGTTCCAAACAACTTCTTCTCCATTCTCTTTCCAGGTACTATGGTGGCGAATGAAACCAATCTTTTCAAGAACTCGAAAGGAAGCAATATTCCAAGAACCCACAGTAGCCCACAGACGTCGCCGTCCAGTGGCGACCGCAGCTTCTATAATTGCCGATGCGGCTTCAGTTGCATAGCCATTTCCGTGGACTCTTTGGAACAGTTCATAAGCAATTTCCGGCTCTTCAATAGTAGAACGACCGATAATTAACCCGCAATATCCAATAATATCTCCTTCATCTTTGCGTCGGATTGTGAGTGGACTTATACCACTTTCCAGTGCTCTTTCGCGTAAACTGATAACATTATTGAGAGCAGCTTCAAGAGTTGGCTTAGCAACGCCCCGTTCCCCAACAAGTTCCCTATACCAGGATGCATCTGATTTCTCCCACATACTCAAGTAAAGCCGTTCAGTTATTATTTCAAAATTCATTGCCGAGAATTTATCTGTCATTTTATAACCTCCTTTTCAAGTCAAGATATTCTCACGAGAAACAATTTATTTTACTTGTTAGTAGAAAATAAATATTATTTTATAAAAAATGTTTCAATTTTAGTATCGAAAAAAACTTAAATTATCTCCATTATTTCCATACTTAAAATTAATTTCATTCTATAACAGATCTTCCCGTTAGCTTAATAACTTCAACAAAAAAAGCATTAATCCTTCTTGGATTAATGCCCCTGTTTGTTGAAGAACGGAACTTATTGTTTACTAATTTTGTTTATTATTAAACCGACAATTAATCCTGGTATTACAAATAGGATTGGAAGCCAAACAGGACCGAATAATACCCCAAATATCTTTAATTTTTATGAATATATACAACCAACTGTTACAAAATACGCTGAAAATACAAACGGTAGAAAAGTATTCTTTCCTGTTTCTCCCTCTGCATCTTTAAATGCGTCCCACATCGCAAAAAAATACGACATGGATAAAACATTAACCATTGATAATCAGTATGTTCTATCGCTTTTTCAATCTCCCTACGAAAACTTAAAATTATTATTTAATTAAAATTGCTTGAACATTTATGAGAAATTCTAATAACACAAAAACAATACCTTTTAATGGTTTACCGTTTAGAAGTTGACCAAACCCAGGAAGTGCAATACTCCATAACAACGCATCTTTTTTGTTCGCCACATTGTCCTATTCCTTTTCTAAAAGTCTTTTTTTCATTCAACTAGCTGCTATTGGAGGTGTTTCAGCTTTTCAATTGAAAATTATGTTCTATCATATGCCAATGGCGGTGTTTCAAACCAACCTTTATCAATTAAGATATTGGCACCATCGTCAACAAACAAGCTAACATTAGTCGTAGTTCTAAGATACAATGCACTAATATCTCTTCTTCCGTTTACCGCTATTGAATTTCCAAATGACCTTATCTTCATGGAGAACATGTCCACTTTATGAAATAACATAATTTTATCGGAAAAAGGCGGATTGTTTGACGTTGTAACCAGATGGTCAATGAATGACGGAGTAGGTAAGTTTTCTGCCTGAAGCTTTTCAACACATTGCTTTACTGCTTTGTCAGTCATCTCTAAACCCCGTTTAAATAATGCTTTTATTTTTTCGTCCCTAACCGTCTGATAAAATCCCAATAATAAAGCTTTACTTGTTCTGTTATTTTCAATGTTATCGTAAAGATGAGTAATTTCCATAGCATGTAAAGGTCGAACATGCCCAAACCAACCGTTTAAATAGCTTTGTTTATTGATAAAATCAGGTGTTTTAGGTATAGGAAGAATAGGAGGTTTTGCAATTAATTTTTTATCGTATATAACATTATTTATTTGTCCTAATAGGATAGTAGTGCATTGATTAGCATAAACGAAAAATTCCCTAACATCTTCCCTCATTACTAACGGAATTGCTACTGCATATAAACTAAGACCTGCCTTAGCAGCATATTTAATGTACTGCGGATAAAAATCATCTTCGTATAAACGGGGGGCACCTAAATTTACATCATCTTGAGTAAATCCCACTGGAATAGCAACGCCCTCTTTTTTTAAAAAATCTTCTACCCTTTGCTTAAAATCCTTAGATAAAGTTAGTGCATTTTTCACTATCTTCCTAATATATTCATCTTCACAATGTTGAAGAAAATACGTCAAAATTTGAGTGGACATACTGTTTCCCATATAAGTAGCCCAAAGTTTAGCCATTTCAATTGAAGTAAATGGTTGCGATTCGTCTAATTCAAATGTACTTAAGTTAATTGGTTCCATTATGTCCATTGGGTTAATAATATCCATCAGTAATCCCCTTTTCCTTATTTTTATTTAGGTTTCCCATTGGAAAATAATCTAAACTCAATGAATTTCACCCTAAACTTATAACAATAATGAAAGGTAAAACAATCCATTTTCTTCAACTAATCTGCCCCTTTTGTTCAATAAGAAAAGCCGCCGAAATGGCAGCTGGATCATAAATTAAAGCCCCTATTAGTTTAAGTATAATGTTTCACAATCTTTATTTCTTGTATAAAACTATTACTAAAGATTGATTTTATTTAAATATTTGAACATGAAAAAAGCCTAATCAAAGAGTAAGCTTAACCCATATAAACACTATCACATGTTCCAGGTTGTGGTTCATAAAAACAATGTTCTTTAAATTGACCAGTATGAGGTTGACCATACCATGTTGGAGGACATGGACCATGTGGATTAAAATACCATAGTGCAAATTTCGCTGGGTGTTCTCTCCAATAATTCAAATTTTGTTTTGCTAATCTTTTTTCGAATGTTCTTGCTCTTTGATAAAAAATATTTCCTTTTTGAACTGCTTCAAAAGAATAATTTCCACCTTGTACTTGAAATATTACATCATGAATGGTTCTTACATCTTTGAAGTCTAAACAGTTTGCTACACACCGATTTACTATTACATTTCCAACATATAACATTCCTTGCTTTCCTTCACCTTCAGCTTCTGCTCTCATCATCCTTGCCATTTCGCTCAGTTCATAACTTCGATAATTTACCCTTGGCATTTTATCACCCCAAAAATATAGTTATGAAAAAAAGCCTACATTCATGTCATTGTTTGTATAAAAAGAATGATTAGTTTTTATAGCAAATAGTTTTTAAGTAAAATGAAAACTATTGCATTCTTTTTATACCTTTATTCTACTATACTGTCCATTAGTTTAAGTGCATTTCTTCACAATCTGCTGTCAATAAAAAAAGAACGAAGGGTAACCAGGATTCACCTGATTTTCCTTCAACCTAGTTCAAGCTTTTTTACTTAAGGATTTACATAGATGTTTCAGTACATTAATTATTGGTGTACATTAGTAACTTACTTTAGTGTAAAGTAGTCACTTTCATGTATCTAGACACTACAAAAAATTTTTGTATGAAAAAATAGTTCTTTACCGTTATGCGTGTAAAACTTTATAAACTCAAGAAAGCTATTTTAGATGATAAAAAATAAACTTCTTTACTAGTTGTAATAATTGTTACAGGATCGATTGATTACATTTTAAAAAAGGTATTTTACTTATTATCCATATATCACAATTTTTAACTTAACTAATTCATGTTTGATTAGAAGCTGGAGAAAACTTGCTTAATCCTATTCAACTAAAGTCCCCGTTAGTGGAATAAGAAAAAACGATTCTTCTATATTGAAGAATCGCGCCATTAAGTTTCTATTTATTTTCAAACTATCCGACTATCCCACGAGATTATACAAAGAAACTGGCGTATAGTATGATCAAGGTGTGAAAAGTTTCCAATTCCCTTCGAATAAAACTTCTACAGCTCCTTCGATTACTTTTATTGCGGTTTGATCGTCAATCGCATACGCAGGTCCCTGCATCCCGGCTGCCCATCCCTCTGCGGCAGCCATGGTGTTTCCCGGCAGCATCTCGTGATCCAGGTGCGGAAAGATTGAAAAATCAACCAGTCCCAGTGTTTCATCACCACCACCTGGTGGAGTCCAGCCAACGAAGTATTCCCCTATGTTAGGTGCCATCACCATGCTCCCAGCACTCATTCCCACATAGACTGAGTTCAGTGACGGAATAAGGTCTGCCAGCCCAGATTGACGCATCCAGTGGCACAGGTAAAGGGCGTCGCCGCCTGACACCAGCAGTACATCTGTCTCCTGAACCAGTGGTATCCAGCGGTTTTCGTCGATGCTTGGAAGCGCTGTGAGCTCCAACACGCCGATGGACTTCCAACCGAGGTCGACCATGGGATTCTCTTCTTTCCCACTGATGAACTGCCAGGCTTTGACGCCAGGGCCAACCCAAGGGTGTCCGTACATCGCAGTGGGGATGCACAGTGCGTTGGAGTCAGCAATTGGCTTGCCCAGCATGTCAACCAGAGCGTCGTGTATGCTTTTGTTATTGATGCCTCCAGATGTAAGCAGAAATTTCATAACTTCACTCCTGTCTTTGTTCGGTACTGACAAACTTGTTCATACTTCTAAGTTAGCACCCTAGCTTTATGAATGATTACAACACTTCAATTGAATCATTGTTAATCAGATGTTTACCTTATTTGTCTATTCAAATACCTGGTGAAGCTCAATCTGTCCTATACTTTACAATTCTACAAAACTTATATAAATCCTTGTTCAACTATTCGCCCCGTTTGTTCAATAAAAAAAAGCATTCCTCGTTAAAGGAATACAAGGTTACGTACTTTTACTCACTCTTTTCGAAATAATGTACTGGCCTAATTTCTATCCTCCAGCCTAATTCCTCTCCAGCATCCAACTGTGTGGTCGGATGTAAAGAAGCGATACGTATTGCTTCTTCCATATCATTTGCCTCTACTAGGAACACACTACCTATTCTCTCATCGAACTCGACTAAAGCGTTGTCCGTTACCTTAATATTTCCGTTCACTCGCCGTAAGGATTTTACTTCCGTTTCCACACCAACATCCATCATCACTTGACCACTCATATAAAACTTCTGAAGGTGGGGGCTACATTCGCTCATAATAGCTTCTATTTCATCTTTCGGGAAAACATTCATTTTTTCTGGACTTAAGTATCCAAAACACAAGAATTTCATCTTTAATCTCCTTTTAATTGGATCTTTAGCTTATCAATTAGTCGTGTAAACTACGAAATTCTACGAGTTTTAAATAATTCCTTCTTAAACTAAACTGACCCTTTAGTCGAATAAGAAAAAGCCACCAAATTGGTAGCTGGATCTTCAACTCTTGCACCATTTATACGCGAGAATTCCAATTTTAACTTAATCAATGCTTATTTCTGCCGAAAGAATAGCATGATAAGGAATTCTAAGCCTTTACACCCCACTACCTTATAAGAATATTAAATAGCACTTAAAAAAACAAGAGCTTTTTAGTAAACTATTATACATCTTTCTTGTCACTCTTTAGTACTTGTAAATTTCGTTTAAAAAGTAAGGTTATCGTTACCTTACTTTTTACTTTGTTTCAGTTTTCTCAAATCGAAATTTATATGTGGAAACAAAACACATGAATTAGTAATTGGAAATTGCAAAATGATGATGATTCACTAAAACTAAGGAAACAAGGATAGCTGAAGAAGGAAGGATAGTAGTATTAAGGGAATTGACATATAAAGCAGGGTAATTATCGTTTCGGGATTATAAATGTAGTTATAATTTTGTACGTAGACCATAAGCACTTCATAAAAAAATAAATCAAACTGATCAAATACATAAGCAAATGTGCGCAATGAATTTATTTTAAAAGTGCTAGTTTTACTACTAAAGATATAAGAGAGTAATACATCTTGGATTTGAGTCAATATCTTGGACACAAAAAAGTTAAGTCTTTGTGATTATTAAGATGTAAGCTGTTTGTATCGTGCTAGTTTGACATGGAGCCTCTGCGGGTATGACTTTCCAGCCAATAAGCCAGCTTTCATAAAACTTGGCAATGCCATCAAAGCTATCATGCCCTCCACTCCATGTAAAACCATGAGTGCGGTGGATATCCAGCTAGGTTTGAGCTGCACAAGCTTTATGCTGTTTTTGTTTGATCTTCAATATCTTGTGGTGTTTTGTAGTCTAAACCACTGTGAATTCTTTTACGGTTATACCAACCTTCGATAAATTGAAATATTGCTAGATTCGCAGTTTTGTAGTCTAAATAGGTAACATGATTGACTTCTTCCTTCTTTAAAATGGCATGAAATGATTCTATACAGGCATTATCATATGGGCAGCCCTTTTTACTGAAGGATTGTTTTATCTTTCTTGTTTCGCAAAGCTTTTGAAAATCTTCACTGGTATACTGGGAACCTAAATCGGAATGCAGGATTAACCCTTCTCTTGTATGTTGAGTATCCAAAGCATTATTTAAAGCACTTATTACCAAATCAGTCGTCATTTTACGTCCAAATGAATATCCAACGATTTTTTTAGAATGCAAATCCATGACGGAAGCAAGATAACACCAACCGTCTCTCAGCGTGTTTATATATGTGATATCAGCAACCCATTTTTCATTGATAGTAGAGGTAGTAAAGTCTTGATCTAGCAGGTTTTCACGCTCCATCACCTTCGTTTTACTAGATTGAGGACGAAATTTCTTCTTTACAATGGAGAAAAGGCCAGCGGCCTTCATTAACCGTTGTACACGCTTCACACTCACATTATATCCTTCTTTTTCTAGGAGGTTGTGAATTTTAGGCGCGCCGTAACGCATTTTACTTTCTCTATAAATCTCTTTGATTCTTTTCGTTAGTTGTTTGTTCTCACGTTCACGGTTAGACTCTGTTTTTTTGAATGACTGGTAAAAGGTGCTTTTGGCAATACCAAGTACACCACACAGTGTTTGTGTGTCATGTTGGTCTTGAAGATCTACAATTACTTTTATCAACTCAGTTGTTTTTACTTTTTCGCAAATATGGCCATAGCCTTTTTTAAGATTTCATTTTCTTCCTGGAGACGGAGCATTTCTTTTTTCATTTTGGCAATCTCATCAGAGGTAATTGATGTTCCATCCTCTGTTTCCATAGGTGAAAACTTCTTAATCCATGTATAAATAGTTACTTCAGAAACGCCATATTCGCTACTTAAATCTTTAGCTGAGTTACCAGAGTTATATAAATCAACGACCATTTTTTTAAAATCTTCATTATATTTTTTGCCTGTATTTTTGTTTCCCATATGGACACAACCTTTCGTTGTTCTATTTTAGCACTTAACTAAGTTGTGTCCACGGAACTATACTAGCACCAT
>NZ_JAGYPI010000002.1:928624-957117 GCF_018343615.1 Bacillus sp. FJAT-49736
TATAAATCAACGACCATTTTTTTAAAATCTTCATTATATTTTTTGCCTGTATTTTTGTTTCCCATATGGACACAACCTTTCGTTGTTCTATTTTAGCACTTAACTAAGTTGTGTCCACGGAACTATACTAGCACCATCTTTATTTCGTGTGTACTTCTTTAATTCATTTTCTACAACTTTAATTCACTTGAACAACGACAACAAAAATTTTTACGGTACAACTCGGTTGTACCGTAAAAATAGATTAAAGCCTCATTAATACTTTATGAGATTTTACAGAAGGTACAACTAAGTCTTACTATAAAGTACTATTAAAAATAATGTTTTGTTTGTAGAAAGGCATTTTGCAGGATTTATTACGGTACGTTCAAGTTGTGTGCGGTAGAACCAAGTTGTCCAGTTCCAGTACGACTTAGTTGTTCCGGTACACATCCTTTAAACATGAGCCATTCTTAAAAATGGTTCCTTATCTGTTAATTAAACCTCCGTATTTTGAATAAGTGTGTCCCTTTTAACCTAATTAAAAGGACTTTAACCATATATTTTTAATATGAACAATCAACTATTTTATTTGAATCAATCGAAACTAATACTCTCGTCCAAGCAGCTTAAAAGTTATAACATAAATTATATCATCCGCATCCTCCATAAAGTTCACCTCAAAAAAAGCGTATGTTATTACATACGCTTTTTTGGGAGGTGTTATGGGATAATGCTCTGAATCAGAGGATACTTAATATTATGAATAGAAAATAATGCTGATTGGACATTTGTATTACGTTAGATAAATATTACTAAAATGGTAATACCACCTAATTTATAGTTACCCTTTTTAAGAAAACATATTTCTTCTATCTATATTGGATAAATAGTCATTGTATCTAGGTACAACATTCTTTTTATGGGTTTCTACATAAATAAACTAGTTTTATCCACGTTTATAATGTACAAGGGTTTAAAACATACATAATATATTCCAAGTTCACTATCTCATTTAAACTTTAGCAGGATTAGTGAAACAATTTTCTCAAGGAGGTTGAAATCAATGGGTTATCCGTATGGTTATGGTCCACGTTACGGACCATATTATGGCCCACGTTACGGACCATATTATGGCCCACGTTACGGTCGACGTTATGGTCCTTATCGCTATGGTTATGGTGCAGCACCAGCAGCCTTTGCTGGTGGAGTAGTAGGTGGTTTTACAGGAGCTGCTTTAGCTTCTTCTTTCTTCTGGTAATTGTTTTAAAAAATATATATAAGTACGTTTAAATAGATCTCACGTTAATAAATTTAATAAAGGGTTCGTATAAACGGACCCTATACTATAAAAAATGTTTACTAATAAGCTTTTTTTACTATCACAGAAATTCAATTCTCCTTTATAGATTTCAATATATGGACATCAATGTTATAAGCAGCAATTTATAAAGAACAAGTGACATTATTATAGGAGTGTACGGCCCATAGGCACCGGTTTGGTTGTTCAATACGAAGATATAAAATACCTCTATCACAGTTTAAAATAGTACCTTCAAAAATTTGACCATCAATCGTCTCTACTCTAACCTTTTGATTAATATGACGTTTGCATAAATTGTGTAAGTGGTCCCGCAGTGTTCTCATATTTCTCATATATTGTAGGGTCTGCTCTATATAACATTTGCTGTATATTAAGGGATCGGAAACTCATTTGTAAACCCCCTCCATTTGTTTATAAATATTCTCATTCATCTTATGCCATCAACTATTTTGTGGTGTCATCCACATTTTTTACAGGAATTTCATGTTAATTTAGAAATTAAGTATTGTACTAATTAGTTAAAACCAATAGTAAATTCTTCATAAAATTCATCTCCAAAAATAGCCCATCTCACTCGAGAGGGCATTTTTATTAATTCTTCTTCAATTTAACTTCTGTTTAGGTTCACAAGAAAAAGGCTGCCAACAGTGGCAACCGAAACCTTACTTCACTCCTCCTTATTTATATCCAAAAATGATTTAACTCTTTCAACAAGTTGAGCTTTTGGATATAAATTGTACAAGCCACTGGCTAATCGTATCGGATCGCCAAAAAAATACCTTTCATATTGGGTTTGTCTAGTGCCGAACGGACTCATTGTTAGATCCCAACCTAAACGGAATAATTTAACTCGGTCCTCCGCATTATTACAAACAGATTGAAGATACTGGTCCAGATCCCCTCTTATTTCAGAATGAAAAGTATTTTCGGTAGGCAAAGTAACCATTCCACTTGCCCCAATTAGTTGAATGATTTCACAAAAACGGGGATAAATTTTAGGGAAGATCGTACTGAAAACTTGAAGGGGAGTTTCACTTGGCCGCATATAGCCCCATTCATCTAACTCAGCGTCATTTTCTGATTTATCGAGTAATGCTTTCATTGTTTCTATTCCAATAATAATTTCTGACATTTTTTCTTGTATATGCTGATATTCACTGACATCAATTGATTCTACAAGAAGTTGAGCGATACCTAAAAGAAATTCTGTTTTCACGATTTGTCTGATTGCGGCTTGATGATATGCAAAAGCGAGGAAAGAGCTTTGAGTAAAGAAGTTTGTAGCTGCATCAGAATTATCATAAAAAAATACCCGGTCCCAAGGAACTAAAACATTATCAAAGACAATAATAGTATCCATTTCTTCATATCTCGAGCTAAGTGGGTAGTTAAAATTAGAATCTCCTAAAACAAAAGACTCTCTGCAAATAAACTTTACTCCTTTTGTATTGGAAGGGATGGAGAAAGCATACGCTTCATCTGTATCAAAAAACACTCTAGGGGTAGAAAAAACAATTACTTCATCCGTTATGCCACCTTGAGTAGCAAGTAAACGAGCGCCTTTAATGACTATTCCTTTTTCGTTTCTATCAATTACTCTAGCTGAAATGGGTTCTTTAGGAATCCCAAAAATAGTCTGGGATCGATTGACTTGGGGAGTAATAAAGGTATGAGTAAATGAGAGGTCTTGTTCCATAGCCTTTTCATATACGGATAAAATATTTTCGGGAAAACAATTTTCCTTGCCTACTAAAATGGCAGCAGAGGATGCAAAACTCATCATTACAGTATTCATATAATCTGGACTTCTTCCCATCATTCCTTGAGTTTGCCTTGCCCAGTGTTCAATCATTATTCTTCTTCTTTTTATATCCGCTTTTGTTTTGGGCTGCAAATAGGAAAGTCCAATCGGCTCTTCTTTCCCAGGAAGAAAAAAAGTCATCTTATCTTCAAAATTAGGGTTCTTTTGTAAATCGTAAAGCGAAGATTTAGTCTCTATAATTCCTTTGAATGCAGGATGTTCGGAAATCTTTCCTTCAATTTTTTTGCCATCAAACCAAATTTCATTCCCAAGCTGGTCCAATCGGTCAATAAATTCCTTACCACTAATAGTGCCCATAATTTAATCCACTCCTTTTAAATTGGATAATGAAATACACTTATCAATTTTCTACATTCATTATTATTTTATTGGAAATAGATTAAATCTGTTTAGTATAAAAGCACATAATTACCCTAAGCTGAAAGGTTTTTTATGAATATTTAATACACTCAAAAAAAATAAAAGACTAGGTATTAAGGGTGGTAGCATCCTACTTATTTTTATTTGTATGTATATTTAAAACAATAATAAAAAAAGTCTTTACCCTATGTACTAAAAATCATTCATGTTCAATCATCATTAGTGCAGTCAACCTGCTAACAATAGACAAATGGTTCACTTATCTATGAAATTCAAATAATCATAACAAAGGTATAATTGACTATTTTTAATAAAACTACAAACCAATCCACTCTTATCCATTTCAATAAGAACAAGCTTTGCATAAATTAAAGTATAAAGTTAAAGGTGGTGAATTTAATGGGCTATGACGGATATGGATATGGCAGACACTTTGCTTTAATTGTAGTTCTGTTCATTCTGCTAATTATTGTTGGTGCAGCTTGGGCATACTAATTTTCGCCACATCTATAGGAGTGTCATTTTGACGCTCCTTACTTTATGCCAAATTTTCCACATTACCGAAATCCCAGTAAATTAAAAATACTAATTTTTCCAAAAGACAGGTTTATCGATAAATCAGGTGTTTTATGAATATTTAATAAAACCAAGCCTACATTTATTTTGACTAGTGGTAAAATTCTTTTTTCTATTATAAAAGAGAAATAAAAAACTGAATCCAATAAAGGATTCAGTTAAAGGTAGCTAAACCTAATTAACCTCTCTACATAGTGAAAAAGTAATAATCAAGTAATCTATCTTTTACTTAATTAATTCCAGCACAATACTGCTCCTACAATAATGAGGAGAATGAACAATACAACGATTAAAGCGAATGTATTTCCATATCCGTAACCGCCGTATCCATAGCCACCGTAGCCGCCATAACCACACCAGCCCATTAAATATCCCTCCTTTGATCGAAATTATAATGGATTAATAAAGATAAGCTGCACCTACAATAATTAGTAGGATAAACAATACAACAATCAGTGCGAAGCCTGCACCGTATCCGTATCCTTCAGACATAAAATTCCCCTCCTTCCAACTATATATAATAAAGTATGTAATATTTTCAACTATTGGAAAGGCATACGACTAAGAGAGAAAAAAATATTCACATTATGCTTTTTTATCATTTTTTATAAACAATAAATAATTTATTTCAAATGCAATTCTCTCGCATATAATAGATTAAGCCAGCCTCCCCCTGGGTTTTCACCTCTACTTTAAGAAGTGTCTAATGACACTTCTTTTACCTAATTGACTTAAAATCAATATACGACGGGAAAGCTACATTCGAGGAATTCAGGAATGAAGGGGAGAAAGAAGTTTCTATCTAAATTCATTGAGGACCAGCTAAAGGGATAAAACATTTGAATTCTCTTTAACAATTGCGGGTTAGTAAAAAACGGGGAGCCATTTTTTAGTCCAAATACATCTCTACAAAACGTAAAGAACTTTTTTCCGAAAAAGGCCCTCTTCTGTTTCATGGATATCGCTAAATTACTTAGTGTAGTATTAAATGATTTGTTGTGAAAGGCAAACCTATTTAGGAATTAATACAAAGGTAAATAAAAAAAAGAATATCAGAGAATCATTCAAATGAATTTTAGTTTAATATACACATTAAAAAGCGGATATCACAATGATATCCGTTTTTTTGTAGAAGATTAATAAAACATCTTTCTGACAATAAGGGTTTTCTGCCCTAAAATTACCTTGAAATAAATACTATCAATATTCCCATTTTATATAAAAGAGCATTTGGTATATGTATGAATTTCTTTCCTATCTAAGTATATTTAGGTGCCTAAATACAATAGGGGATCATCATTGAAGAATGGGCAGTATACAAATATTCTCACTAAACACATAAAAAATAGCCATGTAATTAACTTATTACCGGCCATTTTTTTCAGTCATATTTGTAAAAAAACTATAATACTACTTTAATTATCATATTACAACTTTAATTCGCCTAGTACTACTTTAATTCATATAATACAACTTTAATTGGATTTGAGTCAATATCTTGGACACAAAAAAGTTAAGTCTTTGTGATTATTAAGATGTAAGCTGTTTGTATCGTGCTAGTTTGACATGGAGCCTCTGCGGGTATGACTTTCCAGCCAATAAGCCAGCTTTCATAAAACTTGGCAATGCCATCAAAGCTATCATGCCCTCCACTCCATGTAAAACCATGAGTGCGGTGGATATCCAGCTAGGTTTGAGCTGCACAAGCTTTATGCTGTTTTTGTTTGATCTTCAATATCTTGTGGTGTTTTGTAGTCTAAACCACTGTGAATTCTTTTACGGTTATACCAACCTTCGATAAATTGAAATATTGCTAGATTCGCAGTTTTGTAGTCTAAATAGGTAACATGATTGACTTCTTCCTTCTTTAAAATGGCATGAAATGATTCTATACAGGCATTATCATATGGGCAGCCCTTTTTACTGAAGGATTGTTTTATCTTTCTTGTTTCGCAAAGCTTTTGAAAATCTTCACTGGTATACTGGGAACCTAAATCGGAATGCAGGATTAACCCTTCTCTTGTATGTTGAGTATCCAAAGCATTATTTAAAGCACTTATTACCAAATCAGTCGTCATTTTACGTCCAAATGAATATCCAACGATTTTTTTAGAATGCAAATCCATGACGGAAGCAAGATAACACCAACCGTCTCTCAGCGTGTTTATATATGTGATATCAGCAACCCATTTTTCATTGATAGTAGAGGTAGTAAAGTCTTGATCTAGCAGGTTTTCACGCTCCATCACCTTCGTTTTACTAGATTGAGGACGAAATTTCTTCTTTACAATGGAGAAAAGGCCAGCGGCCTTCATTAACCGTTGTACACGCTTCACACTCACATTATATCCTTCTTTTTCTAGGAGGTTGTGAATTTTAGGCGCGCCGTAACGCATTTTACTTTCTCTATAAATCTCTTTGATTCTTTTCGTTAGTTGTTTGTTCTCACGTTCACGGTTAGACTCTGTTTTTTTGAATGACTGGTAAAAGGTGCTTTTGGCAATACCAAGTACACCACACAGTGTTTGTGTGTCATGTTGGTCTTGAAGATCTACAATTACTTTTATCAACTCAGTTGTTTTTACTTTTTCGCAAATATGGCCATAGCCTTTTTTAAGATTTCATTTTCTTCCTGGAGACGGAGCATTTCTTTTTTCATTTTGGCAATCTCATCAGAGGTAATTGATGTTCCATCCTCTGTTTCCATAGGTGAAAACTTCTTAATCCATGTATAAATAGTTACTTCAGAAACGCCATATTCGCTACTTAAATCTTTAGCTGAGTTACCAGAGTTATATAAATCAACGACCATTTTTTTAAAATCTTCATTATATTTTTTGCCTGTATTTTTGTTTCCCATATGGACACAACCTTTCGTTGTTCTATTTTAGCACTTAACTAAGTTGTGTCCACGGAACTATACTAGCACCAAATTCACTTGAACAAAAATGTTTTATAAAAAAAGTTCTTTACCGTTATGAGTGTAAAACTTTATAAACTCAAGAATGCTATTTTATATGTTAAAAAATAAACTTGTTACAAGATCGATTGATTACATTTATAAAAAAGTATTTTACTTATCATCCATATATCACAATTTTTAACTTAACAAGTTCATGTTTGATTAGAAGCTGGAGAAAACTTGCTTAATCTTATTCAACTAAGGCACCCGTTAGTTAAACAAGCAAATACAAATACTGAAAAGGGAGACACTAATCTCTGAGGTGAGTCCATTGATAATTTTGAAGTCGTGTCTTGTTTTAAGTCTTTTAACAGCATTACAACCTGTCGAGAATCAAAAGGTTATACCCGCCACACCTAATATAATTAGCTTTGACACTGATTACCACAAAAAAGGAACGTGGGTTCAAATACCAAAAGGAACAAAGAAGATAACATTTAATGTGAAAGCCGAAAACACTGAGACCGTCTTGTTTTGGTTAGTGCCAACTGGCACAGAAACCTGGAATCAAAGAAAACTAATTGGCTATGACATTAAAGAGGATAATAAGGATAATCAATTTACTTTAACTTGGAATATTGACCGTCCATCACTTCTTGACCACTTACATATTCAAGCATTAGGTGAAGGAATTGCAAATGATACAATTAACTTAATAATGGAGTAGTTTAGTCTTTTCTTATTAAACTAAACTCCCTCAATAAAAGAAGCGAAAACACCGATTTACTCATGTTTTCTTAGAATTTCATAGTTGTTTACCTATCGGTAAATGCCTTTATAGCTGGAGAATCTTCACTTGAAAGGATATTTTTGGACTGAGTAAGAAAAAAGAGCTATAACCCACTAACCAGTTCCTAGCAGAAAATGGTAGATGAGTAAAAATATAGCCGCACTGGTGGATGTCCACATTTACTCATGGAGGTCAACCCTCCCATGCCTCACAGAGTCTTCGCTCTCAAATTCCTTCGTCCAACCTTTCCATGAGGTGGATGTCAGCCATGCTGCCCCACAGGGTCCAAGCCCGTAATTTAGTTGCTTTGCCGACTAATCCGTGCTTCATATGTCTCCAAATCTATAAAAACAGAACTACTACTTATCTAAACTAAACCAAAGTTAGGCTGCTATTTCCGTCTTCTCTATTACTGCCATATGAGGGATGTCTATTAACATCTTTTCTTCACTAAATTCAAATTGCTTTTTACCAATGCTAAAGAAGATACGAATCAGTTTATTACACAAAGCGATCAAGGACTGCATCTTCTTTAATGGATTTTCCTGACGTTGAGTATAGTACGCATGCAATGCCTTAAATGCGGAATTCTTGGCGACGAGAATCATACAAACCCTGAATAACAAGGCCCTAAGTTTCTTCCGCCCTCTTTTTGTGATGGTCGTTTTTCCTTTGTGCTTACCGGATGTATTTTCTTTTAAGCTTAAGCCGGCCAGCTTGATAATTTGCCGGGGATGATTGTATTCGCCTAAATCCCCCACTTCCGCGAAGAAGCCGGCAATTGTATCCCTGCCCACACCTTTTATCGCTAACATTTGTTGAACACCTGGTATTTCATCAAGTAGGCCGTCTATTTTTGTATCTAATTCTTCGAATTGTAACTGGATTAATTCATACTTAGCCAGAATGGTTTTCAGCTCTAGCCTGGCCATTTCAGCACCTTGTCGAAGTCCGATGGACTTACTTGCTGCCTGTTTTAACTCCCTGATCTTGTTTAGTCCTACACTCCGAGTTACCGAGAGTCTTAAATGGACGAGCAATTCTTCTTCGGTGAATTCAGCTATCTCGTGGGGAAAGGCATAAAGCTTTAAGAATTGTAATGCTGCCTTGCCTTCCCACTTTTTAAACACTTTTAGGAATTCAGGAAAGTACCGGTCAATCCAGTTGTGCACTTGACCTTGAACTGTTTGAAGGTCTTCAGTTAAAAGATCGCGTATTTTCTTTGCCACACGGAGTTCCGCATAAACACCTTGCGGTATCGTAGGTTCGGCGTATCTTCCGTCCTTGACCAACTGAGCTATGACTTTGGCATCTTTCACATCATTCTTGGTAGGTGAGTTATCATCCAGCTCCTTACTTTTCTTGACGTGCAAGGGGTTTACTGCGACAAACTTAATCCCGTTTTCTTTTAAAATATGTGCTAGGTTGAACCAATAGTGGCCTGTTGGCTCCATGCCAACTATCACTTTATCCATACTTTGTTCTTTTTTAATAGCGGAAATCCACTGAAGAAAATGCTCAAATCCTTCATGTGCATTTTCAAAATAACAAGGTGAACCAAACTCTAATCCCCTATAGTCCTGGGCACGTGCCACATGCTTGAATTTCGCAATATCAACTCCTATAATAAGAGTTTGAGAAGTTATTTGAGCTATCTTCTTATTCTGGTTATAATTCATTTTAAAGCCTCCTGGTTTTTGAGAGATTTGTCCTATTTGCTGGCCAGCGTCAGGACTCTCTCATTCTACCAAGAGGTTATTTTTATGTTCAAACTCCATTTTCTTTCATTACAGGAATGCTGCCCCTTTAGTCGAATAAGAAAAAGCCACCAAATCGGCAGCTGGCTCTTAAACTCTTGCCCCCTATAGTTTAATAAAGTCGGTAACCATAATTATCATCCTTTTAGTTTTTTCCTGCTGAACAGTATATTTGTACTGCGTAATGGCTTTTTGGCTCTTTAGTAAAAGAAAAAGACGATTACTTTTGAGGTAATCGTCTCTTTAATAGGTATATTTCGAGTATCGTTGCCCTACGCTAAAAATAACAAGACATCTAAGATACAATTATGGTATTTAAAGCAACAGATTGGTTACATAGAAGAAATAATCATTATATTATTCAATTTTGCTCACATTGGACATGGAAATTAATATGGTTGCCCACTGGACATTCTCCACCACTTACAAATAATTTACTATCCATTTGTACTAATCGTCAATAAGCGTTTTAGGTTGTCATCAATAAATTTATTATCGGTACTGTTAATTCCACGACCGGCAAAATGCCCCCAAATGGATTCAACGGGATTAAATTCAGCATTAGGTATATGCTTAGCCTCATATTCGTTATTGTCCGCCGTGCAGAAGAGATCCGTGCTCCCTGGCATGACGCAGGTAAGCGCTTTTATGTTTTTGAGAGCCTCATCAAAATCTCCGTTATATATGGGGTTTGCGCTAATATCTGCATGTTGCCCTGTCCATAACATGGCTAGGACGTTGTGCGGATCCATACTCATAAAACTATCTTCCCAAACTCCAACCGCAAAATCTTCCAATGTGTCAAATCCCAGTTCACGATAAAGTTCTTCTTTATAAAAGGTCTGTGATAATCCCCATCCTGCATAGACACGGCCAACTGCACGCATGTCTTCAGAAGTCAACTGGTTTAGCTTAGTAGAATCCGAGCCAATTGAGGCCATGAGCGCAGCCTTAAGTCCATCGAGGACCACATACGTTTGCGGCCAAGTCTTTGCATTTCCACAGAAGGAGGCAATTCGTTCCACCATATCAGGATAAATCGCCCCCCATTGGAATGACTGAAGACCTCCCATTGACCATCCAACTACAAGAGCAATCTTCTGAATGCCAAATTTTTCGGTCACTAGTCTATACTGTAATTGAATGTTGTCATAGATGGTTACCTTTGGAAAATTAGCCTTATTGAATGGTTCTGGCGTATTACTTGGAGATGAAGATAATCCATTTCCTAACAGATTGGGAACAATAATGAAATATTTCTGTGGATCTAGTGCCATCCCGTTTCCAATTAACCATTCATTATTAACATGCTGATCGCCAAAAGCCGTTGGATAAACGATAACATTATCTTTCCTTTCATTCAATGTTCCATAAGTCTTGTAAGCAAGAAAAGCATTTGGTAATGTTACTCCTGACTGCAATGTTACATCACCTAAATTATAAATCTCAAAATCCTCCATGAGTTGTCACTCCTTTCTAAATGAAACACAAACATTTAGAATGTATTTCTTGTTATTAAGTATAAAGCTGTGATACATTCAATAAAAGTGAACAAAATTAATAGTAGTATTCAATAATATTGAAAGTTCGAGGGGGAATTATGATGGAATTTCGCCAACTGAATACATTTCATACGGTTGCAACAACTTTAAATTTCAGTCGAGCTGCTGAAGCACTAAACTATGTACCCTCTAACGTCACGATGCAAATAAAAGCATTGGAGGAAGAGCTTAATGTTCGTCTCTTTGATCGCTTGGGGAAGCAGCTCGTTCTTACAACCGCGGGTAAACGTTTTTTAACTCATGTCCAGGACATTCTAAACAAATTGGACGAAGCCCGCAGCTCCGTTCATGACAATGAAATTCTAAGTGGTACTCTAACGATCAGTGCCAACGAGGTTGTTTGCGCCTATCGACTTCCAGAGGTCTTTAAACTTTTCCGTTTGCGGTATCCGGGAGTTCGCCTTATCTTTCGCTCCGTTCCAAATCAACAACTCAAACAAACGCTCTTTGAGGGTACCTCAGATGTCGTCTTTATACTAGATGAACTCATTCAATCAACGGGACTTACAGCGGAACCATTGACGGAAGAAACTTTTCGCTTTTTTGCCGCTCCAGATCACCCACTTACAAAACAAAATGTTTTACAGCTTGAAGATTTTCACGGAGAAGTTTTCCTCATTAACGAAAAGGGTTGTCCCTATCGAACTATGTTTGACCGAACATTTAAGAAAGGAGACGTTGATAGTATTTCTCCTTTAGAGTTTCAAAGTGCCGAAGCCATTAAACAGTGTGCAATCTCGGGAATCGGTATTGCCTTTCTTCCTGAAATAGTAACTGAAGTCGAAGTTGAACGTGGTGAACTTGTTGCTCTTCCTTGGAGAATTTCAGACTTGGATGTATATACACAGATGTTATGGCATAAAGACAAGTGGCTTTCACCGATAATATTATCTTTCATAGAAACAGCAAAGGAGGTTATGGCTATAGAAGAAGACAATATGTCTAAATAGTTTAACCTATATAGACATATTGTCTTGAATTTCTTTGTATTTAACAGTTCTTTCTATCAGGAAATAGGAAACTCAATACCTATACAATACTATGCACCAATACTTTTATCAGTTCCTCTATACAAAATAATCTTAAACACCTTTAACATATATTAAAAGCTATTAATGATACTGTTAAGAAATATATAAATCTTCCACCAAAAAGTATAACCCCTTTTCTAAAAAACACTTTTCATTCATGAACAAAATTATTTAATGCGTAGTATTTAGTCAACAGCGACATAATATATCTTTGTTATTCAACTAAACTGCCCCTTTAGTTTAAGTGCATTTCTTCACAATCTGCTGTCCATATAAAAAAAGACCGAAGGGTAACCAGGATTGACCTGATTTTCCTTCGATCATCTTTAAACTTACTTAAAAGCAAACATAGATATTTTATCGGTGGTTTCAGTTGTAACTAACTTTATTTAGCTGTTACCAACATAAATATCAAGTTACCGACTTTATTTATCCCTTACCTACTTTATTTTCCGAAATCAAAAATCCAAATTAAATAATAAACATTACTCCACCGTAACACTCTTCGCCAAGTTCCGTGGTTTATCCACGTCACAGTCGCGATGGAGGGCAGCGTAATAAGCGATTAGCTGCAATGGTATAACAGAGATAAGAGGTGTTAATAATTCATTTACTTCTGGTATGATGAAGCGGTCTCCATCTGTTTCTAGACCCTTCATGGAAATGATGCATGGGTTTGCCCCGCGAGCAGTTACTTCTTTCACATTGCCTCGAATGCTCAAGTTCACATTACTTTGAGTAGCAAGTGCAATAACTGGTGTTCCTTCCTCAATTAAAGCGATCGTACCATGCTTTAATTCACCGCCGGCAAATCCTTCTGCTTGAATATAAGAAATTTCTTTTAGTTTTAATGCACCTTCAAGACCAACATAGTTGTCTAGGGAACGGCCGATGAAGAAGCAGTTGCGTGTGACAGTTAAATATTCGTATGCAATTTGCTCGATTTCTTCTTTTGAATCGCATAATACTTCCATAGCATTTGCAACGATTCCAAGCTCATGAATAAGATCAAATTCCTGAGTAATTCCTTTTGCTTTCCCAGCCACGCTTGCAAGGATTGCTAGTACCGCTAATTGCGCTGTATATGCTTTAGTTGAAGCAACGGCAATTTCAGGACCGGCATGCAGCAATAAAGTGTAGTCTGCTTCACGCGAAAGAGTGGAGCCAGGAACATTCGTAATCGTGATAGCTTTATAGCCTAATTTCTTCACATTAACAAGGACTGCACGGCTATCTGCAGTTTCCCCACTTTGTGAGATGAAAACAAATAATGGCTTTTCGCTTAGTAACGGCATATTATAACTGAACTCACTTGCCACATGGACCTCTACAGGGATTTTGGCCATTTTTTCAATGAACTGCTTCCCTACAAGACCGGCATGGTAGCTTGTTCCGCAAGCAATAATATATACACGGTCTGCTTCATTCATCGCTGCGGTAATTTCTGAATCAATTATTAATTCGCCATTGATATCCTGATACGCTTGAATTATCTTTCTCATCACTAGTGGCTGTTCATCAATTTCCTTTAGCATGTAGTGAGGATATGTTCCTTTTTCAATATCGCTTGCATCAATGGATGCTGTATAGGAATCTCTATCAATCTGAATTCCTTGTAGATCTTCAATGGTAATTTCGTCTTTTGTTACGATAACCATTTCCTTATCCATAAGTTCGATATATTGGTTTGTCACCTGAATCATGGCCATTGCGTCACTGGCCACAACATTAAAGTCATCTCCAACACCGACTAAGAGCGGGCTCTTGTTTTTTGCTACATAGATCGTACCATTATCCTCAGAATCTAGTAATGCTAACGCATAGGAACCGACCAATAATGTCAATGTCTTACGGAATGCTTCCTTTGTAGAAAGTCCTTCATTGGCAAATTTCTCTACAAGCTGAACAATAATTTCCGTATCTGTTTCGCTTCTTAGTTCAACATCCTTTAAGTATTCCTGCTGTAGAATGGAATAGTTTTCGATTACCCCATTATGGACAAGAGTAAAGCGTCCGGAAGTACTTTGATGAGGATGCGCGTTTCCTTTACTTGGCACGCCATGAGTTGCCCAGCGTGTATGGCCAATCCCTACTGGGGCATGAGCCTCTTCTGAAATGATAGCTCGAAGATCTGCTATTCTTCCCTTTTCTTTAAAAACATGAATTGCATTTCCATTTTGCAATGCAATACCTGCAGAATCGTATCCTCTATACTCAAGCTTTTCTAGCCCTTTTAATAAAATTTCTTTCGCATCTTTTAGTCCAATATAACCTACAATACCACACATTTCGTATCTTCCTCCTAATATATAGGGGCAAGAATACTAGGAGCATTCCTGCCCCTTATCTCTGCTTTTTAGTTGGGAGTTTCCTATTTTAATAATGATCATCTTAAATCATTTCCTGGTCATTCTTCTCGAGAACAAGAAATATAGATTTACATATTAAGTAAGATCTTTCCACCATTTCTTTTTCCTTTGTGCACTGGGTCACCCCAGTGTTTTGAGAAAAAGACTTCGACTGTGTGTGGCAGCCGGGAGGTACCCGCCGAAATCCTCGATATTCCTCCACCTCGTCAACTAAACACTCACCGTTTAGTTCTGGCGCTTTTCTAATTAATATGTCTAAGTACTATCCCCCTTCTAATGTTAGTATCCACTCCAATTAAAAAGCATCATTATCTTACCTTACTTATGATGCTTTCGTCAATAAAAAACATTTACAATATAAAATATGCATACGGGAATTATCGGTCACCCATATGCATATCCATTTTATCATTTATATTAATTATCCAACTTTAATCCCATTTCCTTTTCCACTACTTCCACAATTCGGCGTACATATTCTTCACATTTTTCTTCAGATTGCGCTTCTGCCATCACGCGAACTAAAGGCTCTGTACCAGAAGGTCGTACAAGGATACGGCCATTTCCGGCCATTTCCAATTCTACTTCCTGAATAATTGCCCTTACATTTTCGTTTTCTGTCACATGATATTTATCTGAAACCATTACATTTACAAGCTTTTGTGGGTATTTCTTCATTTCCCTTGCAAGCTCAGATAATGGCTTCTTCGTTGCCTTCATAATATTAACAAGCTGAAGACCTGATAATAATCCATCTCCGGTTGTATTGTAATCCAAGAAAATAACATGACCGGACTGTTCCCCGCCAAGATTATAGCCGTTATTTTTCATTTCTTCTACTACATAACGATCTCCAACCGCAGTTTGAATACTCTTAATTCCTAGTTCCTCTAATCCTTTGTGGAATCCAAGATTGCTCATTACAGTGGATACTACTGTGGAATGCTTAAGACGGCCTTCACTCTTTAGATATTTGGCACAAATATACATAATTTGATCCCCATCTACGATCTCTCCATTTTCATCGATGGCAATCATACGATCTCCGTCACCGTCAAAAGCAAGACCTACATCTGCTCCTTTTTCCTTTACAAATGCAGCAAGGCTTTCTGGATGAGTAGATCCAACACCTTCATTTATATTTAAACCGTCTGGAGATGCTCCCGTAGTGGACACATCCGCATCAAGGTCCGCAAACAAATGAGTGGCTAAAGAAGATGTTGCACCATTTGCGCAATCTAATGCAATATGTATTCCGGAAAAATCTTCTTCCACCGTTTGCTTTAGGAACTGTAAATATTTTTGACCACCCTCGAAGTAATCATTCACCATACCTAGGTCTCCCCCAATTGGACGAGGCAGCTGATCCTCCGATTGATCGAGCAATTCTTCTATTTCCAGCTCTTGTTGATCCACAAGCTTGAACCCGTCTGAACCAAAAAATTTAATACCGTTATCTGCAACCGGGTTATGAGATGCCGAAATCATCACTCCTGCTTGTGCTCCTAATGCTTTTGTTAAATAGGCAACTCCTGGAGTAGAAATAACGCCTAGACGCATTACCTCCGCTCCAATTGAAAGCAAGCCTGCCACTAACGCTCCCTCGAGCATATGACCGGAAATACGAGTGTCCCGGCCAATAATTACTTTAGGACGCTCTGCATTTTTAGTTAATACATAGCCGCCATAACGGCCTAATTTGAACGCTAATTCAGGTGTTAGCTCCGTATTGGCAATTCCTCTTACACCGTCAGTTCCAAAATATTTACCCATAAGATCGTTCTCTCCTTCTTTACATCCATTATCTATACATTACTTTGATTTTTTTCCGTTAAGCGAATTTTCGCCTTATTACTAGATAGCTCCCACGAAACGTCATTAGGTCCATTAACCTCTATACTTACTTCATGGTCACCAGGCTTTAACCCCGCTAGATCCAAAAACACATCAAAATTATGGTTGGTTATGCTTTTAAGCTCTTGGCTTGTACCAGATACTTTCAAGTCCACATTCCCACCAAGGGGGGAAAGGAACTCTAAGTCATACTTATCATCCAAGCCTTTACTGCTTATTTTCATGTTCGAGAATGTTTTCTGTTCGACCTTGTCCTGTACCTTCACCTTAACCGTTACGGTTGCTGGGTCTAGTTTGTTTACACCTTTTGGACTCTTTAATGGAATAGTTAAATCAGTGTCTTTATCAATTTTACTAATGTCTACATCCAATGTAAGCTCATCAATTGATTTTAATACATCGCTTCTACCATAGATCGTCACATTTTTTGGTTCTGTCGAGATACTATCGATAACGACCCCATTTTTTTCTTTCCCGGTTGGATTTATGGTAATTGGGACTGTTTTACTTGGGTTTTTCACCGGAACCGTTACCTCAACGGTATAAGGTTCTACTGTTACATTTAATTTATTTAAATTGCGATCGAGAACTTGTACACTTGCATCCCTCGTCAGATCGGTATCAACCTTCTTGTTTAGATTCATAACCGCTCTAACATAGCTGATTTGGTCAATCACATCTCTTGCACCAGTGATCTTGACGGTTTTTGGATTGACTGATGGTTCTCCAGCTTCAAATCCTTCCGCCAATAAATCAGAACTAAATTCGGCAGCAACAGGCTTTTCAACCGTAACCTTTTCTTGTACGGACACTTCTATCTCTGCAGGCGAGATTTTAGCTTTTAGTTTATCGGTAAGGTCTTTTACTTTAATCTTTACGCGCTGGCGCCCAATTTTGGCATTACTTAAATCCACATATACACTGAAATTTTTTGTACTTTTTGTATACTCAACGAGACTACTCGGGCCACTAAGGGTTACTTCTACTGATTTAGGAATACCTGTAACAACCATATTTTCCTCATCGTAGTAAAGTACTACCGGCATTTGCAGTGATGTATGGCTTTTATTGGATTTTATATCTTTAAAAAGACTTTTATTATCGTGCACAGACGTGAATAGCAAAAGGGCTAAAAGCAAAGCAAGAATTCGCATAAACCATTTACTTTCCATAAATTTATCCATGCTTTTTCACCCTCCAATTCCACTTTGATGAGGAGGCTTGTTTTTCATGATCTACATCAAAAAGTTCCTTTTCCAATAACTGTTTGAATTGTTCAATCGTAAGGTCTCGATGTAATTCACCGTTTTTTGTTAAGGAAATTGCGCCTGTCTCTTCAGAAACAACAAGTGTAACACTATCTGTTACCTCACTGATTCCTATTGCAGCACGATGCCTGGTACCCAATTCCTTTGAAATGAAAGGACTTTCGGATAATGGTAAATAACATGCTGCTGCGGCAACTTGATTTTTTTGAATAATGACAGCACCATCATGTAATGGTGTATTTGGAATAAAGATATTAATAAGTAGTTCCGATGAAATATTTGAATGTAATGGTATACCTGTTTCTATATAGTCACTCAATCCCGTTTCTCTTTCAAATGAAATTAGTGCCCCAATTCTTCGTTTAGCCATATAGCTCGTCGCTTTTACAATGGATTCAATAATTCGGGATCGCTCTTCATCCTCTTGAACATTACCGCGTGAAAACAGTTTCCCGCGTCCTAAGTGTTCAAGTGCCCTTCTTAATTCAGGCTGAAAGATAATGATTACTCCTAAAGCTCCCCACATAATCACTTTGTCAATCATAAAGCTTAATGTATTAAACCCAAGTAAGTCACTTAAAGTTCTAGCGACAACTATAACGATAATTCCTTTTAGCAATTGCACTGCTTTCGTGCCGCGAATCACCATTAGCAATTTATATATCACGTACCAAACGAGGAGTATGTCTACTATACTGGAAAGATAATCTAAGACAGTGAAATTAGCAAACGACATCTTTCGTCCTCCATTAGTTTTTAATAAAGGCTTCTTTTGGTTAATGTTTTCTTTAATCAAACACTGGAAATATCACCAAAAAAGCATTAATAAAAGATACCTCAAAACGAAAACATTCATTATAAACGATAAGATTAATTATCGCTTTAAAAAGTATTATACCACATTTTCTAAATGCAAAAGAAAAAGGAAACAATCACACTATTAATTGCTTCCCGAAATGGTTGGTTCTTATTATAAGTGAACAAGTAAAATTATTTTAGTAAATTCACGAACTTTTTTCCGGTATCCTTCATTTCAAACCAAAGCCAATCATATATTTCATTGATTTCTTCTACATTTCCTGTAACACTTCCGGCCGATGCCATATATTTTTTGCCGTTAATGACCGTAACGTCTCCTTCTACTTTTCCATCTACTCGGAGATTTCCATTTTTCACAATCAGGTCACCCTTTACTACCTCACCCTTTGGAACAATTACCGTGTGATCCTTCACTATTAGATGCGGTTTTTTTGTAAAAGAAAATTCCTGATCATTATTCCACATAGAGAAGACCGTCCCTCCCATTAGGATAATAAAGACACAAGCTGCAGCTAAGATTGGATGAAGTTGGAGCCAACGCTTAACACCCGTTCTTAGCTTTTCCTTTGGTAATTGCTCCATTACCTTCCTGGTAAAATAATTTGGGGCAGATATATGTGCATTGCTTTTAATATAAGCAACCGTCTTCTTTAGTTCTTGAAAATGCTTTCCACATTCTGGACACCGTTGTAAATGTTCTTTAAGCACTTGTTCCTCATTTGCTGATAGTTCACCATCTAAATATTCATGCATATAGAGAATTATTTCCTTAGAACAAGTATTCAATTTCGTTCTCATCCTCTCTATAAATTTCGAAGCTGTTTCCTAAGTGCTTCTCGTCCCCGATGAATTCTTGTCTTAACCGTTCCAAGAGGTAAATTTAGTATTTCACTTATCTCGTTTAAGGATAGTTCCTCTACATACTTTAATATGATTACAGAACGATATTTTTCGGGTAATTGATAAATAGCTTGTTGGATGATTCCTTGAAGTTCCATATTTTCGACTTCCATATCAGGTAATCGATCATTGGAAGGAATTTGCGAATATAACGTAAGACCATCTGTCCCAGATACTTCTGCATCTAAATAGTAATCGGGCTTTTTCTTTCTAAGTCTATCTATACATAAGTTAGTAGCAATTCGATAAAGCCATGTAGAAAATTTTCTCTCCTGCTTATAGCTTTGAATATTCAAATATGCACGTATAAAAGCTTCTTGTGCAATCTCCTCAGCATCATGGCGATTCCCTAACATACGATAACATATTTGAAAAACCTTGTCTTTAAATAGCTCTACTATGTCTTCATAAGCATTTCGGTCACCTTTTATAACTTGCTTTATCCTCTTTTTTACAAGCATTTCCATCTAGTTTCCCTCCGCCCTAGCGGCTATACATTGTTACGAATGAATAGCAAAAAGGTTTCAAAAATATCTATACTTATATAATATCAAATATTTACCAATGAATGTTTTATTTTTTACAAAATTGGATAAACAGTAAATAATAAGTGGAAATGCAATTCAATAGGAAAAGTTCTTATTAACTGGAAATAGAATAAAGAGGAGGTTTCTAAATGAAGATGCAGGAAATAATAACAAACATTGAAGAAAAAAGAAAAGAAATGATTGAACTTGCATTAAAATCCTCTATTAATAATGAAAAGGTTATTGAAGCCAGTGATAATTTGGATCAATTGCTCAATCAATATGAATCAATAAAAAAAAGCATAAAAAAATAGAATAATAGAAAAAAGCAGTAGTTTTCTCTACTGCTTTTTTCATATTATAATAACTTTTCCCCAAAAAGAGAGCACATTAACCCAACAGCAACATCTGCAGTTTTATTTTTATCATCTAAGATTGGGTTTACTTCTACAAATTCTGCGGAAGTAATAATTCCGGATTCTTCTAACATTTCCATTGCTAAGTGGCTTTCACGGTAGCTTATACCACCCATTACTGGCGTACCTACACCTGGACATTCATTAGGATCCAATCCATCTAGGTCAAGGGATAAATGAACTCCATCTGTACGTTCCTTTAAGTATTCAATAGTTTCTTCCATTACTCTTGTCATACCTAAACGGTCAATTTCATGCATGGTATAAACCTTAATGCCTTTATCCTTAATTAATTCTCTTTCTCCTTCATCGAGGTCTCTTGCCCCGATGATGACGATGTTTTCATGTTTTACCTTTGGACTGTAGCCACCAATATTCGTTAATGCATCATGACCGTGTCCCAAGCTTGCTGCTAGTGGCATACCATGAATATTGCCTGAAGGTGAGGTTTCTGGGATATTTAAATCACCATGCGCATCATACCAAATCACACCAAGGTTTTTATAGTGCTTTGACACTCCCGCTAAAGTACCAATAGCGATACTATGGTCTCCTCCCAAAATTAAAGGAAAATCACCTTTTTCAACTATTTCATTAACTTTGGAGCCTAAAATTTCGCTTGCATCTGCAACCGCTTTCAAATTTCGCAAATTTAATTCAGGATCATGTAATCTTTCCGCCTTGCCAATCTCTATATCTCCCATATCATTAACTTCATAGCCTAGTTTTTCAATTCGCTCCACTACGTCGGCATATCGAATCGCGCTCGGTCCCATATTAACTCCCCTGCGTGCTTGCCCTAAATCCATTGGAACGCCAAGAATCGAAATCTTTTTTTTCATATTAAGTACCTCACTTTCCCTTTATACACATATTTTATACAGGAAAATGAAATGACTCAACTCGACAATTTTTTGTATATATATGCACTATATAAGATGACTCTTTAATATAATGATAGACCTGGAAAGCGCCAATAAAAAAAGCCGAATAAACTTATTCGACTCACCACTATTTTCTTTCTTTTGATTCTTCCTTCCATTTTGGAACACCATCATCCTCGTCAAATTCAATTAAGACATCCACTACTCCTCTTTCCTTTAAAATCCTTTCTTCTAACCGATCCTTTATATCATCTGCCTCTGCAACGGTGATGGATGGGTCAACTTCAATTTCTAATTCAACGTGAAATTCTTCTCCCTCTTTAATTACCGTAACCTCCTGAATATCCTTTACGGAAGGATCATTCATCACTATACTTCCGATCTTTTCTTCCATTTCTTCGTCTGCTTCACCAATTGCACCCGCTGCATTATCCAGAAACACCTTCCCTACAACCACAAACATCATTATTCCAATTAGCACAGAAGCTATTCCTTCAGCCTGATGGAAGGAAGAAAAATGGGATATGATAACGGCTATAATAGCGAGCAAACCGCCTACAGTAGCAACAGTATCCTCCATAAAGACTAATTTCGTTGCGGGTTTCGCTTTTCCTAAATGCTTCAAACTCTGTGTAACAACTCCAAACCCTTTTGCTTCCATATCAAGACTATGAAGGACCTCCTTCATCGCTTTATAAAGAACAAAGGATTCTAACAAAACACCTGCTCCTAACACCACAATATTGATAATAAACCCTTGGGATGCGGTTGGGTGGAAAATATGATGAAAACCCTCTTTAATCGTCTCAAACGACATAATAGCAACTATTATAACTGCTCCAAGTAGCACGAGATTAACAAGCCTTCCGAAACCATTTGGAAAACGATCTGTAGGTGCCTTTTTGCTTAGAGCGGAACCAACAAAAACAAATAGCTGATTTGCCGCGTCACCTAAGCTGTGCATAGTTTCAGCAAACATTGCCACATTGCCAGTCAAAAAAAACGCTATACCCTTTATTATAGAAATAATTGTGTTCACGATGGCAGCTAATAATGCAGATTTATTGCCACCCTTTAAAAGCCGAAATATCTCAGCCATCTAAGACCTCCTACACTAATAATGATATATATTATTTCATTAATTCATTATTTTAGCATTTCTTAATCTGGATACCTTCACAAAATGTGACAATAATAGTTCAAGTTTTATGATGACTAGTAAATATTATTGTTTACGGTGAAATTTAGATTCAGTAGCAATAAAAAAAAATTTATTGTTGGTGGCGATTAGAGGACTCACGTTCTGTTGTCTGTGACAAAAAGACCGATTTCATAATATTAGAGGACAGATTGAAACTAGAATAAAAAGTGGACACCCCTTTAACGAAAGTCATATTTGGATATGATGATAATAATTAGGAGGGTTTCCATGGGTGAACAACGTCAAAGATATAGTGATGAATTTAAACGTGAAACAGTCAAGTTTGCACAAGAGCAACAGAAAAAGAAGACAATGTCAGATATTGCTGATGAATTGAAGATTCCACTAAGCTGTCTTCATGACTGGATGACAAAATATAGAGTATTTGAAAATGAACCTATTGCAATTGAAGAACGTCTAAACAAGTTAGAACAACAGCTCCGAGATAAAGAACGTGAATTAAAAGAAAAAGATAGGAAATTAGCTAATACCGAAGAAGAACTAGCTATTTTAAAAAAGGCGGTGCACATCTTCAGCAGTCCAAAACCATAAGGTTTGAATTCATTGAAAACCATCGTTCGGAGTTTTCGGTGACGAAGATGTGTAAAGTTTTAGAGGTGTCTCCGAGCGGTTATTTCAAGTGGAGGAATCATGAGCCGAGCCAACAAGAAATGCGAAGGAATAAAGTTAAAGATCGTATTGTTTTTCATTATCATGATTCAGATAAAATATATGGCAGCCCTAAAATCACAAAGCTCCTACAGGATGAGGATTACACTATCAATGAGCGTACTGTTAGCAAGTACATGCAAGAATTAGGGCTACGATCATGTGTCTCTAAGATATTCAAGGTAACTACGACTAATTCGAATCATGATTATCCTATCGCCTCAAATAAATTGAATCAGAACTTTACTGCTTCCGCCCCAAACAAGGTGTGGGTTGCCGATATTACCTATATTCCCTGTCGGGAAGGTCGCTTATATTTAGCTAGTATTCTTGATTTGTTTACACGTGAAATTGTTGGTTGGCGTCTTTACGGACACATGGAGACCCAGTTAGTAATGGACGCATTGAAGGACGCTTATGAATCAAAAAAACCAGCCGAAGGCTTGCTTCATCATTCGGATCGTGGAACTCAGTATGCATCCAAAGACTATCGTGATCAACTTCTGGAGTACCGAATGGAAGCTAGTATGAGTCGAACAGGAAATTGTTATGACAATGCCTGTGCAGAAGCATTTTTTAGTCTTCTAAAAAAAGAATTAATTCAAAGTCGAAAGTTCCAAACAAAGGAACAAGCATACACTGAAATTTACCGTTATATTGAGTTTTTTTACAACCGTAAAAGAATACATGGATCTATAGGATATTTATCTCCTGTTGGATATGCGCAAAAATATTATAAGGAGATTTCTGCCTAATTAGTGATAGGCAGTTTGGTGGCTTGTCTTAACTTAGCGACTAGCCAGATGATACCGTGGAAGGGTCAAGCGGTTTGGGCTTGACGCTTCCACGGTATCATCTATAATTTGAAAAAGTTAAGACAAGCCAAGCACTATATTTCGCTATTTAGGTGTCCACTTTCTTGACAGAGCTCCAGATGTTCCGTTATCTAGCTAAAAAACAACCATTAATGCTTGTTTTTTAGCAAATAGCGGATCCTGTATTCTCTAAAACCTTCCAAAGATCGCATTTTATTAAAATAACGGATTCAGTGTCGGCAAAAAGTGGAGCAAAAAAAAATAACGCATAGACTATGCGTTATTTTAGCTTCTATTAAGAATAAGATGAGCCATGAAGGACTCGAACCTTCGACCCTCTGATTAAAAGTCAGATGCTCTACCGACTGAGCTAATGGCTCGTATTAGATAATTATATAAATTTGTTCTAGTTTTCTTACTTTGTGCATCTACGACGTCCAGCTTTCAGTAAGCTTGTTCAAGCTGTAGCTCAAGCTGTACGCTGATGCATCGCTTCGCAGTTTATTCGGACGTGCTCTACCGACTGAGCTAATGGCTCGGATTACATAATGTAGTATGTACTATAATGCCTCGTCATATGAATCCAGAAAAAAGGCAAAAAAAAATGGCTGGGCTATCTGGATTCGAACCAGAGAATGACGGAGTCAAAGTCCGTTGCCTTACCGCTTGGCTATAGCCCAATGAAAAGAAAAAAGACACTAATATTATGTCCAAATGATTTAATAATATTACTAAAAATGGTGGAGGGGGACGGATTCGAACCGCCGAACCCGAAGGAGCGGATTTACAGTCCGCCGCGTTTAGCCACTTCGCTACCCCTCCGAAAAACTTCTGGTGCCGGCCAGAGGACTTGAACCCCCAACCTACTGATTACAAGTCAGTTGCTCTACCAATTGAGCTAGGCCGGCATATATTAAGATATAAACTGCTTGAATTTCACTGCATATAACTGTCGTCCAGCTCTCAGGAAGCTTAATCAAGTAGCGGCTCGAGCTGTACGCTGAAGCACCACTTCGTAGCTAACTCGGGCGTGCTCTACCAATTGAGCTAGGCCGGCATATATATATGGTGGAGGATGACGGGATCGAACCGCCGACCCCCTGCTTGTAAGGCAGGTGCTCTCCCAGCTGAGCTAATCCTCCAAGGATGTATGTAATGGTGACCCGTACGGGATTCGAACCCGTGTTACCGCCGTGAAAGGGCGGTGTCTTAACCGCTTGACCAACGGGCCAATCTTGATGTTGATTAGGTAAGCTTCCAACCGGGCTCGAACCGGTGACCTCTTCCTTACCATGGAAGTGCTCTACCTGCTGAGCTATGGAAGCAATGGCTCCGCAGGTAGGACTCGAACCTACGACCGATCGGTTAACAGCCGATAGCTCTACCACTGAGCTACTGCGGAAAAATTTAAACCCGGCAACGTCCTACTCTTGCAGGGGGAGAGCCCCCAACTACCATCGGCGCTGAGAAGCTTAACTTCCGTGTTCGGGATGGGAACGGGTGTGACCTTCTCGCCATAATTACCGGATATTATTTCTTTTGCTTCACTGCTATAATAGCAGTTCATTTAATTAAGACAAACTTAATTATAATGATTTTTAATGAATTTTCAAGAGGATTTTTTGAATTTCTTCATTTTGTTCCCTCAAAACTAAATACTGCAGAAGAATCAAGTAAAGAGAATCGCTTTTTTTGGTTAAGTCCTCGATCGATTAGTATTCGTCAGCTCCATGTGTCGCCACACTTCCACCTCGAACCTATCAACCTGATCATCTTTCAGGGATCTTACTAGCTTGACGCTATGGGAAATCTCATCTTGAGGGGGGCTTCATGCTTAGATGCTTTCAGCACTTATCCCTTCCGCACATAGCTACCCAGCGATGCCTTTGGCAAGACAACTGGTACACCAGCGGTGCGTCCATCCCGGTCCTCTCGTACTAAGGACAGCTCCTCTCAAATTTCCTACGCCCACGACGGATAGGGACCGAACTGTCTCACGACGTTCTGAACCCAGCTCGCGTACCGCTTTAATGGGCGAACAGCCCAACCCTTGGGACCGACTACAGCCCCAGGATGCGATGAGCCGACATCGAGGTGCCAAACCTCCCCGTCGATGTGGACTCTTGGGGGAGATAAGCCTGTTATCCCCGGGGTAGCTTTTATCCGTTGAGCGATGGCCCTTCCATGCGGAACCACCGGATCACTAAGCCCGACTTTCGTCCCTGCTCGACTTGTAGGTCTCGCAGTCAAGCTCCCTTGTGCCTTTACACTCTACGAATGATTTCCAACCATTCTGAGGGAACCTTTGGGCGCCTCCGTTACTCTTTAGGAGGCGACCGCCCCAGTCAAACTGCCTGCCTGACACTGTCTCCCACCCCGATTGAGGGGTGCGGGTTAGAATTTCAATACAGCCAGGGTAGTATCCCACCGACGCCTCCACCGAAGCTGGCGCTCCGGCTTCAAAGGCTCCTACCTATCCTGTACAAGCTGTACCAAAATTCAATATCAAGCTGCAGTAAAGCTCCACGGGGTCTTTCCGTCCTGTCGCGGGTAACCTGCATCTTCACAGGTACTATAATTTCACCGAGTCTCTCGTTGAGACAGTGCCCAGATCGTTACGCCTTTCGTGCGGGTCAGAACTTACCTGACAAGGAATTTCGCTACCTTAGGACCGTTATAGTTACGGCCGCCGTTTACTGGGGCTTCAATTCAGAGCTTCGCTTGCGCTAACCCCTCCTCTTAACCTTCCAGCACCGGGCAGGCGTCAGCCCCTATACTTCGCCTTGCGGCTTCGCAGAGACCTGTGTTTTTGCTAAACAGTCGCCTGGGCCTATTCACTGCGGCTCTCTCGGGCTTGCACCCTACCAGAGCACCCCTTCTCCCGAAGTTACGGGGTCATTTTGCCGAGTTCCTTAACGAGAGTTCTCTCGCTCACCTTAGGATTCTCTCCTCGCCTACCTGTGTCGGTTTGCGGTACGGGCACCTTTTACCTCACTAGAGGATTTTCTTGGCAGTGTGGAATCAGGAACTTCGGTACTATATTTCCCTCGCCATCACAGCTCCGCCTTCACGGTTACGGGATTTGCCTCGTAACCAGCCTAACTGCTTGGACGCACATATCCAACAGTGCGCTTACCCTATCCTCCTGCGTCCCCCCATCGTTCAAACGGTAAAGAGGTGGTACAGGAATATCAACCTGTTGTCCATCGCCTACGCCTTTCGGCCTCGGCTTAGGTCCCGACTAACCCTGAGCGGACGAGCCTTCCTCAGGAAACCTTAGGCATTCGGTGGAAGGGATTCTCACCCTTCTTTCGCTACTCATACCGGCATTCTCACTTCTAAGCGCTCCACCAGTCCTTCCGGTCTGGCTTCACCGCCCTTAGAACGCTCTCCTACCACGGACACCTACGGTGTCCATCCACAGCTTCGGTGATACGTTTAGCCCCGGTACATTTTCGGCGCAGAGTCACTCGACCAGTGAGCTATTACGCACTCTTTAAATGGTGGCTGCTTCTAAGCCAACATCCTGGTTGTCTAAGCAACTCCACATCCTTTTCCACTTAACGTATACTTTGGGACCTTAGCTGGTGGTCTGGGCTGTTTCCCTTTTGACTACGGATCTTATCACTCGCAGTCTGACTCCCAAGCATAAGTATTTGGCATTCGGAGTTTGTCTGAATTCGGTAACCCGATGAGGGCCCCTAGTCCAAACAGTGCTCTACCTCCAATACTCTTCATCTTGAGGCTAGCCCTAAAGCTATTTCGGAGAGAACCAGCTATCTCCAAGTTCGATTGGAATTTCTCCGCTACCCACACCTCATCCCCGCACTTTTCAACGTGCGTGGGTTCGGGCCTCCAGTAAGTGTTACCTTACCTTCACCCTGGACATGGGTAGATCACCTGGTTTCGGGTCTACGACCTCATACTATGTTCGCCCTATTCAGACTCGCTTTCGCTGCGGCTCCGCCTCATCAGCTTAACCTTGCATGAAATCGTAACTCGCCGGTTCATTCTACAAAAGGCACGCTATCACCCGGCATTTTTCCAAAGGAAAATATGCACAGGGCTCTAACTACTTGTAGGCACACGGTTTCAGGTTCTCTTTCACTCCCCTCCCGGGGTGCTTTTCACCTTTCCCTCACGGTACTGGTTCACTATCGGTCACTAGGGAGTATTTAGCCTTGGGAGATGGTCCTCCCTGCTTCCGACGGGATTTCACGTGTCCCGCCGTACTCAGGATCCACTCTGGAGGGAACGAAGTTTCAACTACAGGGTTGTTACCTTCTTTGACGGGCCTTTCCAGACCTCTTCATCTACTCCGTTCCTTTGTAACTCCGTATAGAGTGTCCTACAACCCCAAGAGGCAAGCCTCTTGGTTTGGGCTTCTTCCGTTTCGCTCGCCGCTACTCAGGAAATCGCAATTGCTTTCTCTTCCTCCGGGTACTTAGATGTTTCAGTTCCCCGGGTCTGCCTTCCTTATCCTATGTATTCAGATAAGGATACTGCTCCATTACGAGCAGTGGGTTCCCCCATTCGGAAATCTCCGGATCAAAGCTTGCTTACAGCTCCCCGAAGCATATCGGTGTTAGTCCCGTCCTTCATCGGCTCCTAGTGCCAAGGCATCCACCGTGCGCCCTTACTAACTTAACCTATAAGGTTATTACTACT
>NZ_JAGYPI010000003.1 GCF_018343615.1 Bacillus sp. FJAT-49736
TATACAAGTAGGGGGTGAACAGTTTAGTTGACGGGATCGAGTCCCACGGGTGCGACATTCTACCCCGACTACCGTTATAATAAGACCATATAGAAAAAGGTCAACCAGAAATATCTGGCTAACCTTATATTACGAACGGTGGCTTTAGTTGAAGAGGAAATAATCAAACTTTATTATAAAAATTAAACTTTAATCAAACAGTAAACGGTCATTTTGATCAATCTCATTTCAAAATAACAGTTTTCTATTTGCTATTGTATATGGGAGAGAAGAGAGTTTTTTATCAATCTTTATTTTAAACCTACATTTTGTGGTCATTTTTGGAGAAGTCGAAACTTAATTGATTAAAAAGCCCTAATGAGTGGTTAAAGTTTACCAAAGGGGTAGTTCTAGATTTTCGTATGCTGTCTTGCGAACTGACTGGTTAGCATAAGAAGGTAAATTTTCATTTAAAGAGAATTTAAAAGTAAACCAGATTTTCCAGTTGGGGGAAGGAGAGATTAGGTATCGTTATAGGGTCAAAAAATAATAATCTATTTACAAGGAATAGAAGAGATGGGACAAAAGATGCAGGTTAATTAAAAAACTATTATTAATTTGTGGATTTTCAACTTTTCAAAGGAAAGTGCAAAGAGAATAGAGGGGGAGTGAAGAAAATTTACGAGGCAAGTAACCATATCATTCAGATTAAGCCTTGGGAGGATAATGATCTTGATTTACTTTTTCGTATAAATGCTCCAGAAATGATGCAACATCTAGGAGGTCCAGAAAGTAAAGAGCAGATCTTAAAACGACATAAACGCTATCTTGGGCTTGGAAATAGAGGACGCATGTTCAGCATCATTTTGTTGCCAGATTTAGAACCAGTAGGTTCTGTGGGGTATTGGCAAACTACTTGGAATAATGAAAGTGTATATGAAACTGGATGGAGCGTTCTACCATCCTATCAAGGGAAAGGAATAGCTACAAAAGCAGTAAGGCTAGCAATAGAAGAAGCTTCTAATGAGAAAAAATATAAATACATTCACGCTTTCCCGTCGGTCGATAACCCTGCTTCTAATGCGATTTGTCGGAAGCTTGATTTTCAGTTTATCTCCGAATGTGAATTTGAATATCCTCTGGGGAACATTATGCGGTGTAATAATTGGCGGTATAGCATAATTGGACAGTAGCTAACTTTTCTAAGCACAAAACAGTTATCAAAATGTATGAAGAAATGATCTAAAATGGGAACGTTTACTTAAAAGGCAGCTGAATGATTAATGTATTAAAGGAAAAAGTACTATAATCAGGGGATATGAGTGAGAATCCAAAAAATCGAATGGCTAATTTCTAATTTTGAACAAACAGTGCAATTTTATGAACAAATTCTACAATTCAAGATTTTATCAGCTGATAATTTGAAATAGGCTAGAGTGTACTGGAATTTATCAAAGATGATAATGAAAATTATCATTATTATCATTTTGCTTTTAATATCCATTCTAATATGTTTAAAAAGGCAAAAGAATGGCTATCTAAGAGAGTTGTGTTATCAATGGAAGATGGCATGGACGAAAATGATTTTGATGGACGAACTCAAGCAAACGCTTGTTATTTTGAAGTCCCAGCCGGCAATATAGTGGAGTATATTGCTTGAAGAGAAACTTCACCTATTTCTGGAATAATTCTCTAGCAAAAATGTCTTATCTATAAGTGAAATAGGCTTATCCACAAATAATTTTGTTGAAGAAGAAAAAAAGCATTTGTAGTACCATTAAATGTGGGTTATTTACGAAAATAATTATCACAATTCTTTGGGGAGTTCAAAACATGATAGAATTAAAAACCACTTTAAATAAAGAAATACATAAGAAATTGGCAATAGATTTATTTAATCATACATGGGACTTAATAGAGAAAACGGACAGAAGTGAATTAGATGATGAAACCATGATGAATTCAGCGCATGCCTCACGTTTTCATTGGGGGTTGGTAGGTACACCATTGCATTTTGCAAGAGGTGAATGGCAAATTTCACGTGTATATTCGCTTTTAGGTAGAGCAGAACCTGCATTATTCCATGCAAAAAAATCTTTGGAACTTTGTCTGAACAACAATCTTGGGAATTTTGATTTGGGCTTTGCATATGAAGCATTGGCACGTGCATATGCCACGATGGGGGACATGATGCAACGTGACGAAAATATGAAACTTGCCAAACTGTCAGCAGAACAAGTACAAAAAGAAAACGATAAGGTATGGTTACTGAAAAATGTTAATACAGTTATCTCACTTTCTCTTCCAAAGTGGGAGTAACAGCTATACTAATAGGTGCTTTAGCTGTACGATTTCAAAAATAAACGACCCACTAAAAAAAGAGCATGCTTTGATCAGGTTTTAATCAAAACACGCTCTTTATATTTTATGCTTGGAAAAACTGTAGATAAATTAAACTTCAATTCAAACATACAATTTGGATGAATTTAGGCACCTAAATTTATTATTTCTTTCGCAACTTTTCCATTCGTTTGCCCCATTCTTCCACTTTTTTTCGTATTTTGGCAAGTTCTCGATCCTCTTCCTCATTTTTTGATTGCGCCAATTTTTTCATTTCCTCTACTACATTTTGTTGATGGTCCCCCACCAATTTCCTTAGCTGCTCAAGCTTTTCATTGGAAAGCAGATTATTCGAGCTCATCAAATCAATGGCTTGAGATAACCTATCTTTTTCATTATAGCTTGCATATAGTATACGATCTGCAAGGGCGCTTCGTTCTGTTAAGTTGGTCCAAGTTCTTCCCCAATTTTTCAGGAGTGAGTTATGCTTTTCCATCACATCATATATGCTAGGCACCCATTTCTTTGTTATGGAATGATCTAAATCATCCGATGTATTTGCAGGAATGTACTCACCATTTCCTGCCTTCGCTACTTTTTTTAGCTGACTTTCCGACTTTTGATCTACATCAAATCCAATAATATTTACCTTGCGATGATTATTTTCTTCAGCGAATTTCTTTGCTTCTTTGACTGGGTCTCCACCACATGTCTCTGCTCCATCGCTAACAATATACAATGTGATTGATCCATCTATTGCTGCAGTCTTTTCACGCGCAGTCTTTATCGCTCCTGCTAAAGGAGTCCATCCTTTCGCTTGAATTCCTTCTACCGCATTAGAAAAACGTTTCGCATCATAGTGCTGAAGTGGGTAGACTTCCTCGATGGATGAACAGGACAATATTTTATCCTCATCTGCTTGTGTTCCTTTGTGTCCGTATACATATAAAGAAATTTCATTTTGTTGGCCGATTGTACTAGCGAATCGTCCAACGGCTGTTTTAGCAATTTTCATTTTTTGCTTACCATCCACATTCAGAAGCATACTAGAGCTCGCATCAAGCAAAATCAATGCCTTGCTAGGAGTAGATGGATGGTTACTATTTGTCTTAATATCATTAGGGTCAGGCAGATACGGTTCATATAGCCCACCTTTATAATCTCTTAATGTCTCGATAGATTGAGGGTAGCTGTTACTTCCTAAATAATATAGCATGCCTTTAAAAATGGTCTCGACATCATCTGTTTCTGCTGTAAGGGCCTTTAATTTTTCTACGGTGGCATCTTTGTAATCGCCCATATCAAAATTGCCCCATACTTGTGAAGTCTCTTTTTCGTATGGGACATCCTTGGATAATAAGCCTGGAGGCATTTTCATGAGGTCTTCTAATGTTTTTGGTATAGTATAAGCCTTGATTTTCTCGAAGTCACTGTATGTGGCTAGAGTGTCTTCGTTTTTATTTTCATGAACTTTTTGACTTGGTGGTGTTTTATCTATTGTTCCTGCCTTTTGTTTCGTTGCATCTTTTGTTCCTGAACAACCTGCCATTAAGAGTAAAACGAAACAAACGATCATGGAAATCCGTTTGTACATCCACTCACTCTCCAATCTGAAAACGTAATTTCTTCCAATCAACACCATCATAACATGGTTGCAGTCCCTTATAATATCATACCTTTGTCCTATTAAGGATTTTATTAAACAGATATTAAATTAGAGGAAATACAAAGGATTTCAATCATAATTATGGAATTATTAGTATAACGGAAAAAAATCATTTATAGGGGGAAAAGAGTGAGAAGCGAGAAGGAAATGTTTGATCTGTTATTAGGAATAGCAAGGGAAGATGAACGAATTCGTGCTGTGTATATGAATGGTTCCAGAACCAATCCCAATGTTCCAAGGGATATTTTTCAAGATTACGATATTGTCTATGTAGTGACGGAAACGGGCTCTTTTATAAATGATGCAAACTGGATTCAAATTTTTGGAGAGTTGCTGATCATTCAAGAGCCAGATAAAAATGATAAGCTATTAGGAAGGAATACGAATTTTGATAAGTCTTACGGTTATTTAATGCTCTTCACAGACGGAAATCGTATTGACCTTCATATTGAAACAAAGGAATCCATGCTGGAGGGATATACTAAAGACAAACTCACTGTACCGCTATTAGATAAGGACGACATTCTACCTCCCATACCTGCACCCAGTGATATAGACTATCATGTAAAAAAACCAATAGAGCCTATGTTTCTGGGCAGCTGTAATGAATTTTGGTGGTGTCTGCAAAACGTTGCGAAAGGGATTTGGCGTGACGAATTGCCGTATGCTAAGCAAATGTTTGAATATATCATACGTGGTGAATTAGACAAGATGGTTTCTTGGTGGATTGGCACAAAAACGGACTTTCAGGTTTCTGCAGGAAAAATGGGGAAGTATTTTAAAAAGTACCTACCAGCAGCGTATTGGGACATGTATGAAAAAACGTATTCTGACCACGACTATGATAACTTCTGGGATTCCATTTTTATAGCTTGTGAGTTATTTAGAACTTTAGCAAAGGATGTAGCTGATTATTTTTCATATTCATATTCCGTGGATGATGATAAAAATATGTCCCAATATCTTATGTATATAAGAAATTTACCTTCGGATGCTAGTGAAATATTGTAAAAAGCGGTCACGTTTTTGGCTGGTAATGTAGTAGCATTTCATTTCGATAATATCATTATTAAATTTAATAGTTTGAAGAAAAAAGATTTTGGCCGAAATGTCGAAGTCTTTTTCTGCTTTTGTTTGCTCCATTTTCACTATTATTCAGTTAAGAAAAAAATTTTCAAAAAAGTATTGATGAAAGAAATTTTCTTTCGTATAATAAGCTTTAGAATTGAAAGTGCTTTCATTTTAAAGTTTCCACTACTGGTAATAATGAAAGTGAAGTCAATGTCTGTTTGTATTAGAAAGAGGAGGGGGAAAATAATGACACATTTAGTTGTAGCACTTCTATCTATTATTATTGTTATTATTGGAGTTACATGGTTTAAGTGGCATGCATTTATTAGTTTAACCATTGCAACCTTGTTTTTGGCTATTTTTTCAGGATTATCCCTAGATAAGATTGTTTCTGGAATCGAAACAGGGGTAGGGGGCACCTTAGGTCACTTAGTTGGCATTTTAGCCCTTGGTACGATTTTAGGAATGCTAATGGCTGAGTCAGGAGCCGGATTACAGGTTTCTAATTTCTTTGTCCGTACTTTCGGTGTGAAGAGATTACCGTGGGCAATGCTTCTTGCGGGATTTATTACAGGTATTCCGGTGTTTTTTGAAGTGGGAATTTTAATTGTTCTTCCATTGGTTATTTCAATGTACAAAACATCCAAGCAAAACCTTCTGCTTATTGGGTTACCAGCTGTAGCGGGTTTATCGATTACACATGGTTTAGTTCCACCACATCCAGGTGCTGTAGCAGCGATTGGTATCTACAACGCAAATATGGGTAAGGTTCTTTTATATTCACTTATCATTGCGATTCCATCTGCTATTATTGCGGGACCATTATTTGCAAAATGGATTAGTAAGCGTATTATACCGGAAAACGAACCAGAACTAATTAAAGTGGAAGAAAAGAAGAATCTTCCTGGAACTGGAACATCTTTTTTTGTAATCTTACTTCCAGTTATTCTTATGGTTTTTTCAGCAATTGTTCCATTTTTCGGTTTCTCAGATGGTATGAAAAAGTTCTTCACTTTTATCGGAAGTCCATTAATTGCTTTATTGATTTCCGTGTTTGTAGCTATGTATTTCCTTGGCTTCCGTCAAGGCTTGAATAAAAATCGTATGAAAACCTTGGTTGAGGAATGCTTCCTACCAGTTGGTTCTATCATTGCTATTATTGGAGCCGGCGGTGGATTTAAGCAAATATTGATTGATAGTGGCGTAGGTAATACAATCGGTGAAATGGCACAGCATTTTTCGTTATCACCATTAGTCCTTGCCTTCATTATTGCCGGTTTAATCCGTATTGCTACAGGTTCAGCTACTGTTGCTCTAACAACAGCGGCAGGAATTGTTTCACCGATCATTCAGCATATGACTGGAGTTAACCTTGAATTATTAGTAATAGCAACCGGTGCTGGTTCCTTAATGTTCTCACATGTTAACGATGCCGGATTCTGGATGGTAAAAGAATATCTTGGCCTAAGTGTTCCGGAAACATTAAAAACATGGACAGTGTTAGAGACTATTCTATCATTTGTTGCTTTTGGTCTTGCGTTAGTACTAAATGCAATTATCTAATATGTTTATACTGGCTAAGGTTAGTTTATACCTTAAGCCAGTTTTTCTTGTTTAAGATAGAAAAAATTTTTTATTTTGCAAAATATAATTGGATGCTTTTATAGGAGGAGTAAAGAAATGGGTTCAAAGTATGTCATCGGTGTAGATATCGGAACTACCAGTACAAAATCAGTGTTATTTTCTGATAAAGGAGAAATTATTTCGAAATTCGGCGTTGAATATCCGCTTTATTCTCCTACTCCTGAAACTGCCGTGCAGGATCCGGAAGAAATAATGAGTGCAGTTGTTAAGACGATTAAAGAGGTTGTAGCTACAAGCAAAGTTTCTTCATCCGAAATTGTCTGTGTTTCCTTTAGTTCAGCGATGCACAGCTTAATTGCTGTTGACAAGGAAGGAAAGCCTCTGTCACCATGTATTACTTGGGCTGATAATCGCAGTACAAAGTGGGCGGATAAAATAAAGGATGAAATGAATGGACATCAAATTTATCTCCGTACTGGCACTCCCATCCATCCAATGTCCCCATTATCCAAGCTACTTTGGATGAAAAATGAACAGATTGAGTTGTTTAATAGTGCTTCAAAATTTATTTCCATAAAAGAATATGTTTTTTACAAACTTTTTGGCGAATTTGTCGTGGACTATTCTATAGCGTCCGCAACTGGTTTATTTAATCTGGAAAAATTAAATTGGGATGATGAAGCCTTACTTGTCGCTGGAGTTACTAGGGAACAATTGTCCAAACCTGTTTCTACAACGTTCAGCCTGACAGGAATGAATTCATCATATGCTGATGAAATAGGAATTCAGAATGATATACCTTTTGTTGTAGGTGCAAGTGATGGAGTTCTTTCCAATCTAGGTCTCAATGCAATAGAGAAAGGATCTATCGCCGTTACGATAGGGACGAGCGGCGCGATTCGTACAGTTACAAATAAGCCGGTAACGGATCCAAAAGGACGGATATTTTGCTATGCTTTAACTGAAAACCACTGGGTAGTTGGAGGACCAGTTAATAATGGAGGAATGATATTCCGATGGTTAAGAGATCAGCTTGGTGCATCAGAAATGGAAGCGGCAAAAAGATTAGGAATAGATCCATACGATTTATTAACCGAAATAGCAGCAAAAGTGAATCCAGGGGCAGACGGGTTATTATTCCACCCTTACCTTGCTGGTGAACGAGCTCCTTTATGGGATGCACATGCACGAGGCTCTTTTTTCGGACTCGGCCTGCATCATAAAAAAGAGCATATGATTAGGGCAGTACTTGAAGGTGTTATTTTTAACCTATATACAGTTCTTCTTGCTTTGAAAGAGTTGATTGGGGAACCGAAAAAAATACAAGCCACTGGAGGATTCGCAAGATCTCATTTATGGAGACAGATAATGGCTGATATTTTTAACCAAGAACTATCCGTACCGGAAAGCTTTGAAAGCTCTTGTTTAGGAGCAGCAATTTTAGGATTATACAGCCTTGGAATGGTCGATTCCCTTGAGGTTGTTTCCGAGATGGTAGGAGAAAGTCATTATCATAAGCCTATTGAGGAAAATGTTCTTGTTTATCAAGAATTAGCACCTATTTTTATTCATGTATCAAGAGCTTTGCATGAGGATTATCAAAGGATAGCAGCTTTTCAAAAGAAATGGGTGCAGTGACTCGGCTATAAAAGTTTGCAGGGAATTTGTCTTTCATCCAGGTGATGAAGGACATTTTTAAGGATATTACAGAGATTTTGTCTTTCATAAGGGTGATGAAGGACATTTTCAGAGGATATCACAGGAATTTTGTCTTTCATGTAGGTGATGAAGGACATTTTCAGAGATATTACAGGGATTTTGTCTTTCATAAGGGTGATGAAGGACATTTTCAGAGGATATCACAGGAATTTTGTCTTTCATGCAGGTGATGAAGGACATTTTCAGAGATATTACAGGGATTTTGTCTTTCATGCGGGCGATGAAGGACATTTTCCAAGGATAAAGCAGGGATTTTGTCTTTCATGCAGGTGATGAAGGACATTTTCAGAGATATTACAGGAATTTTGTCTTTCATCCAGGGAATGAAGGACATTTTCAAGGATTTTACAAGGATTTTGTCTTTCATGCAGGTGATGAAGGACATTTTCCAAGGATAAAGCAGGGATTTTGTCTTTCATGCAGGTGATGAAGGACATTTTTCAAGGATATAGTAGGATTTTGTCTTTCATGCGGGCGATGAAGGACATTTTCCAAGGATAAAGCCGGAATTTTGTCTTTCATCTAGGTAATGAAGGACATTTTCAGAGGATATCACAGGAATTTTGTCTTTCATCCAGGGAATGAAGGACATTTTCAGAGGTAATCACAGGAATTTTGTCTTTCATGCAGGTGATGAAGGACATTTTTCAAGGATATAGTAGGATTTTGTCTTTCATGCGGGCGATGAAGGACATTTTCAAGGATTTTACAGGGATTTTGTCTTTCATCTAGGTGATGAAGGACATTTTCAGAGGTAATCACAGGGATTTTGTCTTTCATGCAGGTGATGAAGGACATTTTCAAGGATTTTACAGAGATTTTGTCCTTCATCCGGGTAATGAAGGACATTTTTAAGGATATTACAGGGATTTTGTCTTTCATGCGGGTGATGAAAGACATTTTCCAAGGATAAAGCCGGAATTTTGTCCTTCATCCGGGTAATGAAGGACATTTTCAAGGATTTTACAGGAATTTTGTCTTTCATGAAGGAGATGTAAGCATTTCTCCATAAGAAAAAGCCGAAATAATGTCTTTCACCCGGTGGGTCAAGGACATTATTGCCGGCAAAATATGTCACTAATCAGATATGAAATCCTATCTAGAAGTCACCTCAAATTTTTCTTCGGTGAACTACTAATGTATGAGGGCTACTAACGATTCTTATTCATAAGGGAAACCACATTCATATAAAGAGCGTCTAGCAACACTAGTTGGGCACTTCTTAACGTAAGCATTCCTGGTTCATTTATTTCATTTGTAAAGGAATATAGAGCAACGTCCGCATTTGAGTTAATAGGTGATTTGGAAGAATCTGTTATACTGATAATGGCAGCACCAGTTTTTTTAATAGTCTCGAATATATCTATAGCTTCATGATTATCTTCTGCTTGTGAAATAACAACTGCTGCATCATATTTAGATAAGTGAGCAGCGGTTGTTAATTGAAATTGAGTTTCTATGAAAGCAGAGGAATTAATTCCGGCACGGGAAAATTTATAAAATGAATCTAGTGCAAGGTTAGCGGAGGATCCTGTTCCGAAAAATTGTACTCTTTTTGCGTGAAGAATTATATCGACTGCCTTAGAAATGGAACCATGATCCAATAGTTCATAGGTATTATTAAGCGCAGCAATAGTCGCTTTAAATATTAATTCGGATGGATTACTTATTTTCGAAATAGTATTTTTAGGCTCGGAATTAATAATTTCCGACGCGAGTGCTATTTTCATAGCCTGAAAACCTTTAAAGCCGACTCTTTTGGAGAAGCGAAAGACAGTTGCATCCGCAAGAGCTAAATGATCCGCCACTTCATTAATAGTTTGATGAATGACAGACTCCGGGCTTTCAAGAATATAATCTGCGATTTTCTTTTCTTTTTCACTAAGCTTGGAATAGATAGACCTAATGGTCGGCAAACAATTTTGATTCATTATTATTTCCCTTTCTAGCATTCCTACTTGGAGTATAGCATAATTAAGATGTTAATAACATTTTTATTGTAAACGTTTGCGTGAGGTAAGCAATAATGTTGTTGAAGGAGGAAAAGAAATGACTAGTAAGTATGTATTAGGTGTGGATATCGGAACCACTAGTGCAAAAGCAGTTTTATACTCAAAGGATGGGACAGTAGTTTCCAATCATAGTATCGAATATCCAATGTATTCGCCTACTCCCGAAACAGCGGAACAGGACCCTGAGGAAATTTTTAGAGCCGTTATTAATGCAATTAAAAAAGCAATTCAAAAAAGCAGCGTTCCAAAGCAGGATATTCTGTGCGTTTCCTTCAGTTCGGTTATGCATAGTGTTATTGCTGTGGATAATAAGGGGAAGCCATTAACAGAATGTATAACATGGGCGGACAATAGAAGCTCTGAATGGGTAGACAAAATAAAATCAGAAATGAATGGGCATGAGATTTACCTTCGGACAGGCACCCCTATTCATCCAATGTCCCCTCTTTCCAAATTAGTTTGGTTAAGAAACGACTTTAAAGAATTATTTAGCAGTGCGGATAAATTTATTTCCATTAAGGAATATGTCTTTTATAAGTTATTTGGCAGATATGTGATTGATTACTCTATTGCCTCCTCTACAGGTTTGTTTAATATACATACATTGAGATGGGACAGTGAAGCACTATCCGTTGCAGGTTTGACCCCGGAAAGGCTTTCCGAACCAGTATCGACAACATATCAAATGATTGGTTTGGATGAGGCTTATGCTAATGAAATGAATCTTTTGCCTTCCACTCCATTTATAGTAGGAGCAGGTGATGGAGTTTTATCTAATCTGGGTGTGAATGCTATTGACCCAGGTGTAGTTGCTGTTTCCATTGGTACTAGCGGAGCGATCCGTGCAATGGTGGATAGGCCGATTACGGACCCAAAGGGCAGAATCTTCTGTTATTGCTTAACAGAAAACCACTGGGTGATTGGAGGACCGGTTAATAATGGAGGTATGATTTTTCGATGGATTCGGGACCAGCTTGCTGATTCTGAGGTAGCAACAGCGAATAGACTCGGAAAGGATCCATATGAAGTCTTAACTGAAATTGCAGATAGGGTAACTCCAGGATCTGATGGACTGCTTTTCCATCCTTACTTAGCAGGCGAAAGAGCTCCGCTTTGGAATTTTAATGCTCGTGGGTCCTTTTTTGGATTGGGGATGCATCATAAAAAAGAACATCTAATTCGAGCAGCACTAGAAGGCGTTATTTTTAATTTGTATACTGTCCTCCTAGCATTGTCTGAGTTAATAGGAGAACCCCATAAAATTCAAGCTACCGGAGGCTTTGCAAGATCGGAGCTTTGGAGGCAGATGATGGCAGATATTTTTAATCATGAGGTATATATCCCGGAAAGCTTCGAAAGCTCCTGCCTTGGTGCAGCCATACTTGGCTTGTATAGTCTTGGAGAAATCAATTCATTTAAAGTTGCAGATGAAATGGTTGGTGCCATCCATCATCATACGCCTAATAGTGAAAACGTCTCTATATACCAGGATTTAACTCCTATTTATATTCGCCTGACAAGACTGATGCAGGAGGAATACGATAGTATTTCAGCATTCCAAAAGAAATGGGTCTAAGGTGAATTATGATTGATAACTCGATTAAGTGGAAAACACTAATTTTTGATAAGGAAGGTGCTGCGTCCAAGTGATGCAGCACTTTTTTTGTTTGGTTAATAATTAAATTTAAATAATAATAATTATCATTTTCAACTGAAATGAAAAATAGGCGTTTTTGGGATTTGTTGAAAGTGGTATTAATAATCATTCTCAGTTAGGTGAAAATATTCTCAATTAGTATTGACATTTCAGTAACGGTTATATAGTATGTATTATATAATAATTATTATAAATAAGTTTTAAAGAAAACAATGATAATCAAGATAAAGAAAAAACTTTAATATGGGGGTGTAATATGTCACAAAGTCAGCTTGCAACAACACATAATGAAAAAGTGTTAGTTTCTTCCTCCCCGCGATTTGAAAAAGTTTTTATTCATATGGAGCTCATTGCGGCAATTTTAAGTGGTCTTTTGATTTTGTCAGGGTGGTTGCTTTCCAAATGGAATCATGAAGCACTTTCGATTGCTTTTTATCTAGCTGCCTTTATTATCGGCGGCTATGCGAAAGCAAAGGAAGGGATCGAAGAAACAATTAAAAATAAAGACTTAAATGTTGAACTGCTCATGTTTTTCGCTGCCATTGGCTCTGCGATAATTGGATATTGGACGGAAGGAGCCATGTTGATTTTTATCTTTGCATTGAGTGGTGCTCTTGAAACTTATACAACGAATAAGAGTCAAAAGGAGATTTCCTCTTTATTAGGAATGCAGCCGGAAACAGCAATTAGGGTTGTGAATGGTTACGAAGAAATAGTTCATGTATCTGTGCTCCAAGTAGGAGATATGATTTTAGTCAAACCAGGTGAGCGAGTTCCAGCAGACGGAAAAATTAATAAAGGTACTACTACTATTGATGAATCTACTATTTCTGGTGAATCGATTCCGGTGACAAAAGGCGTCGGAGCAGAAGTTTTTGCAGGAACGATTAATGTGAATGGTTCGATGACGGTTGAGGTAACTAAGCCAGCAAGTGAAACAGTTTTTCAAAAAATTATTCAGCTTGTACAGTCCGCACAAAGTGAAAAGTCACCATCACAGCTTTTTATTGAACGGTTTGAAGGAACTTATGTGAAAGTTGTGCTTCTTTTAGTTGTTTTAATGATGTTTATTCCTCATTTCGTATTTGGATGGAGCTGGAATACGACGTTTTATCGAGCGATGATTTTATTAGTGGTAGCTTCTCCATGTGCACTTGTTGCATCGATTATGCCTGCAACCTTATCGGCAATTTCCAATGGTGCACGAAAAGGGATCCTATTTAAGGGTGGCGTTCATATTGAGAGCCTAAGTCATGTGCAAGCTATTGCCTTTGATAAAACTGGAACTTTGACAACAGGTAAACCGGAAGTAACAGATGTAATTGTGCGTACGGATATTAATGAACAGGAACTATTGCATTTAGTTGCATCTATTGAAAATCAATCTAATCACCCATTAGCCACTGCAATTGTTCGATTTTGGAAATCGCACAATCATGCGATGCTCCTACATCCTGAACAAATGGAAGATGTACCAGGATGGGGCATTAAGGCTAGACTAAATAATGAAGAATGGCTGATTGGCAAAAAGGATTTCGTTGGAAAGTCAGAAGCATTAGATTTCGAAAACGGTATTTCCAGAAAGCTTGAGATGGATGGGAAGACTGTTGTGTATGTGAAGGATTCAGTTGGTATTGCAGCCGTAATTTCCCTTCAGGATATGGTACGCAACGAAACGAAAAATGCTTTAAAAGAGTTAAGGAATGAAGGAATACGCACTATTATGCTAACAGGGGATAGTGAAAATACTGCTAAAAACATCGCCAGTCAATCAAACATTGACGAATACATTGCCGAATGTTTACCGGAAACCAAAGTTTCCTCTTTAAAAAAGGTTAAAGAGCGGTATGGAAATGTAGCCATGGTTGGGGACGGTGTAAATGATGCCCCGGCACTTGCAACGGCGAATGTGGGCATTGCAATGGGAGAAGGCAGCGATGTAGCAATGGAAACTGCTGATGTTGTTCTGATGAAAAATGACTTATCCCGAATTGCAGAAGCCATACGTCTATCCAGAAAAATGAATAGGATTATCAAGCAAAATATCATTTTTTCTATTGCAGTAATTATTATTTTAATTGCATCTAATTTTTTTGAATTCCTGAATTTGCCGTTAGGAGTTGTAGGACATGAGGGAAGTACAATTTTGGTTATTTTAAATAGTTTGAGATGTCTTAGCGGTGGAAAAAAATAAAGTTAAAAAGGCTGGAGGTATTACCTCCAGCTTTTTGAATAATACTAGTGAATTATTTCTGATTCTTTTTTAATTCCCATTTGAACATACCATCTACTGCTTCTGTTCTATTCATTTTTAATTTTTCTAGCACCTTTATAGAAGCATAATTATCAATAAGGCACTCTGCTACTACTTTTTCTACCTCATCATTTGTGAATGCCCAGTCGATAATTTTTCTAACTGCTTCCGTCGCATATCCCTTGTTTTGAGCAGAGGGAACAATTCCATATCCAACTTCCACTGTATGTTCAGAGTTTGGTTTTCCTTTAAAACCGATGTCTCCAATTATAGTATTCTCCTCTTTATTGACTACCAGCCACACACCCCAGCCAAAAAGGGAGTAGTCCTCTTTAAGTTTGTCTAGGTACTTATAGATATGCGGGCCAATGTCGTATTGATCTGGTGTAATAATTGATATTAATTCGTCTGTACAAGGGATAATTTTTAGCCTTTGTGTTTGTAATTCCATTTTGTTGCTCCTTTTTATAAGTTTATGATTATGTATAGAAAATCACTGATTCTATAAGATATAGAGGAATTTCTAACAAAGAGAGTCAGTCTAAAGGTATAAAATTGCAAATTATTCGTAATTTATTTAAAAATATATTACATTAGTATGGACTATTATGATAGCAGTTTTTTTACTCAATGGACTGGCCGTTAATAAAACAATACTGGATGAATAAAATATTATTATCTTAAGAGAGGGAGTTTTAGTTAATATGGACGAACCGCTGATGTCGAGACAGAAGGAAAAGATATGGACAAAGGATTTTGTTCTTATTGTACTGGCTAACTTTTTTATTTTTCTTGGCTTCCAAATGACGCTGCCTACGATACCCCTTTTTGTAGAAAATTTAGGCGGTAATGATCAATTAATTGGGTATGTAGTTGGAATCTTTACATTTTCAGCTTTACTACTGCGCCCGTTTGCGGGAAATTTGCTGGAAGCAAAGGGAAGGGGATTTGTATACTTAATTGGTTTAGCGATATTTGTTCTTTCTGTTGGATCCTTTGGGTTTCTTGCAAGTATTTCCATGCTGTTTTTAATGAGGGTAATTCAAGGGGTTGGCTGGGGATTTTCGACTACGGCTTCTGGTACGATTGCAACAGATTTAATTCCAGCATCCAGAAGAGGAGAGGGAATGGGTTATTTTGGCTTATCCGGAAATTTAGCACTTGCATTCGGTCCATCCCTCGGACTTGCCTTGGCAGCATCGGACATAGTATCATTCGAATATTTCTTCTTAATTTGTGCAGGATTAGGTCTAGTTGCTTTAATGCTATCCTCTAGAGTTAAGTATAAAAAAGTGGAAAGAAAACAGGAGAAGGCGAAAATGAAGCTAGACCTTTATGAAAAAAGCGCATTAAAGCCTGCTATTTTATTGTTTTTCCTTACCATCACATTTGGCGGAATTGCTTCTTTTCTACCTTTGTATACGGCTGAAAAACATATAGAAGGAATTCAAGTATATTTTCTTTTATATGCCCTTGCATTAATGGTCACAAGAACCTTTGCCGGTCAATTATATGACCGCAAAGGACATCAGGCTGTATTTATACCAGGGACTTTATTAGTATTAGCTGCCATGCTCTTGCTGTCTTGGCTTCCTAATAGTATGGCTCTTTATACGGCGGCGGTTTTATACGGTCTTGGCTTCGGTTCTGTTCAGCCTGCCCTTCAGGCGTGGTCGATTGAAAAAGCACCGATAAACCGGAGAGGAATGGCGAACGCAACCTTTTTTTCATTTTTCGATCTAGGTGTTGGCGTAGGAGCCATGGTGTTTGGTCAAATCGGACACTTGTTTGGTTACAGTAGCATTTATATAGCCGCCGCGATAGCTGTTTTCATCTCCGTGCTTCTTTATATCTTTTTCTTATTAAAAGAAAAAATGGGACTGGTTGAACATGGATAAATTGTTACTATCAGTGACGCCATACGTAGGTACCCTAACCTCTCTTTTTCCATACTAGGGCAAACAAAAGCATATTTTGAGTTTGCGTGAATAGGATTTTAATAGGAAAAATCCTTGATTGGAAAAAATTTAATGGGGGTTGCATATGGCTAAAGTGGACAAGAGAAATAAGGAAAACTTTTTAGGCTATGTTGTCTTAGTAATTGCGGTCATTTTTATCATTAGTTTTGTCTTTTTCGCCCATCAACAAAATAAAATAATTATGGAGAATAATATCAACGAGGCTTTAAAGCAAGAAAAGACAGAGCTTGCCTCCTATACTTATAAGCAAAAACGATATGATTATCAAGAAAAACAAGGCATGTTTCCTTTAGATAATAATCACAATTCCTTGTATAAAACTTTTTATAATATGTTGAATTTTAATTCAGAATTAGGAAACAACAGAATATATGAAGTAACAGGAACGAATAATGAAAAGTATGAAGTTAATATGGATAAGAAATTTGAAGTAATAGAATGGTATAAAAATTAAAAGTATCGAGATAGATTATATTTTGGCAAGGAGAACTAATGAAAGCTGCCTTTTCGGCAGCTTTTTATATATCCTAAGCTTTGTATCTTAAACTAAACTGCTTTTGGAGGAAAACTTTATGAACAACCAAACTAAGGTAGGTTAAGTTCTTTTAACAAAAGATGCTTTAGACTAAGTCTATATTAGAATATATAAAACAATCTTTAGGTAAAAAACGCTTATCCAAAAGGAATCCACAACTTTGTAGAAAATAATGAATTAATCAGAGAAGGGGGAAAGCGAAATGGACATTGCCAAAAGGCTAAAGCCTATTGAAGCTGCTACCTACTTCATAGACCAGCATTTTCCTAACTGTCAAGGAGCCTTATTGGCGGGAAGTGTAGTCAGGGGAGAGGAAACGGACACGTCAGATTTGGATATTATTGTATTGGATAATAGCATTTCTTCATCTTATCGAGAATCACTGATTAAATATGGATGGCCTATAGAGGTATTTGTTCATAGTATTAGCTCTTACAAACAATTTTTTGAGATGGATTATCGAAGAGCTAAACCATCTATGCAAAGAATGATAGCGGAAGGAATTATACTTAAAGACGATGGAGTAATATCTCCAATTAAAGAGGAAGCGAAATTGGTGTTAGACAAAGGACCAGAAGAATGGAGCGAGGAAACTATTAGAGTAAAGCAATACTTTATTACAGATGTATTGGACGATTTTATTGGGTGTCATGATCGGGCAGAGGGAATCTTCATTGCCAATACGCTTAGTAATCTTATTCATGAATTTGTGCTAAGAACCAATAGGATGTGGATAGGCACTTCAAAATGGATTGTCCGTGCACTAAAACATTATGATGAAGGTTTTACTAACGATTTTGTTGAGGCATTTGATATGTATTATCAAACGGGAGAAAAAGACAGGGTAATTCAACTAAGCCAAAAGGTATTGGAGCCATATGGAGGTCCATTATTTGATGGGTTTTCGATCGGAAAGGCTGAGTAAAAAGGGGACAGGGTCTTGAACAATATATTAGAAAAAGCTGTATTAAATAACGTATCATGGTGTGGAACCATTTGTGAAACACACGGTATTCAACATTTTTTAAAAGAAAATATATGGAGTGTTCGGCAAAAGGCTCCAACCTATTATCCTGAAGTCATAACTGTGAGTAGAATCACTGCATTAGAAGTAATAAAGGAAGTTGTAGGAAAAGGAAATGTGATCAGCATTAAAGATAGTTATGCAAAGCTTGACATGACAACACTAGGGTTTGAGCTATTATTTGCGGCTGAATGGATCTTTCATGCTCCCGTTTTAGAAAAGGATTCTCTCTCTGTAGGATGGAAAGAAATCACGTCTGAAACGGATTTGAAAAAATGGACGGCAGCATGTAGCCTTACAAACATAATAAGGTCAGATCTTTTAAGAAAGGATAATGTGAAGATTTTTTTACATGAAAACAATGATGGGGTATCCGGTTTTATTGCTAATTTCAATGCTGATGTTGTAGGGATTAGTAATGTTTTCTCAAATAATTATCACGATAAAAGCTTATGGAGAGAGATTCCAATAATAATTTCCACTTTATTTCCTGGTATTCCTATCGTAGGTTATGAGCATGGAGACGATCTTTTTTCAGCAAAATTATCAGGATGGTCATCGCTCGGGCCACTTCTGGTTTGGATAAAAAAGTAACTCTACATAATAAAGAGCAGGGAAAAACATCTTCCTGCTCACGTTGTGGATCCAATAAATACCAATAACACTCGCTTGCAATGGACAAGGCAATTTCCTGAAGATATTCCTCTATGGCTTTTTTGTGAAATAATGTTTTATTGGATTCTAAAATGGTGATTATATAAAATTGGCTAATGAAACTAAGAGGAGAGTTTAAGTGTGAGAAGGGATCGTTTGTCATCTTACAAATGTATTAATGCCACCACTTTTAAAGCTCTATTTCTTTTATCACTTTGGCAGGATTTCCACCAACCACCACATTATCTGGAACATCCTTGGTAACAACTGCACCTGATGCAATGACAACATTGTCTCCAATTTTCACTCCTGGATTAATTACTGCCCGGCCGCCAATCCACACATTGTTTCCAATCGTGACAGGTATTCCATATTCATTTCCTGAATTTCGCTCAAAAGGATTTACTGGATGAGTGGCCGTATATATATGTACGCCAGGTGCCATCATACAATTATCTCCAATTCGAACCTCACAAACATCTAGTATTACACAATCAAAATTAGCGTAGAAGTTTTCCCCGACATGAATGTTGTATCCATAATCGCATTTAAAAGCAGGCTCGATTACAATGTTTTTTCCAACCGTTCCGAATAGTTTTTTTAAAAGTTTTTCGCGACCAGCTATATCGGATTCTAAAGTTTGGTTATACATTCTTGTCAATCTTCGCGCGTTCTCCCGTTCGTTTATTAATTCAGGATCTGCCGCAATATACATTTCCCCTTGCAGCATTTTTTCTTTTTCAGTCATTATGGAGCCCCCTTTTACAATATATTCTAGTCCCCATTTTAACATAATTTCATCGGTGATTATTGCTATTTGATTTTTAAAATGCTTTTAATGACGTCTTTTATCCGCATTGTTTAACATTTCACCTCCATCTGCAGCCCGATATGAATACGACTAAAGTTCGAAAAAACTTCAATCAATGTGTGGATTCCTTTTTATCGGGTAAAGATTAATATAGAGCTTAGAAAAGAAACAAAATATATCTAACTTAAATATGCAACTGAATATATACAAAAAATTTAATGGAGGTTTTAAAAATGTTATTTACACATGAACAATTAGAAATTAGGAAATTAGTCCATAAGGAGATGATAAAGAAAAACCGTCGCTTGTGGGGGCATCGAGAAAAAACGAAGAAATAATAAAGATATAAAGAGGTTGCAAGCGGACAAAATTTTGTAGACATATATAATCGGTGGAACCTACAGACATAAGAAAGAAAATGAAATTAATCAAACGTTTAATGAAAGAATATGGTAGAACTATGTTAGCGGACAGTATATTACTTGTTCGCTAACTTTCTTTTTTCATATGTAAATGAATCATATCCTCTGCAAGAGCATGTATCCTTCTCAGAACATCTTTTTCCGTAATTTCACCAGTTTCTATGTCGAACCAGTCATTATGAACGAAAACATCTTTTGCAACAACGATTGCCTCCAAATAGTGCAAAATAGGCTTTAGTTGATATTGTGTAACTAGAAAATGCTTAAATGATCCGCCATTGGTTATACAACCAATTACTTTTGATTTAAATGCACGAATAGGTAAAAGGTCAAATAAGTTTTTTAGAACACCTGAAATGGATGCTTGATAAATTGGTGTTCCAATTACTAAAAGGTCTGCCTGTAGCATTTTATTGACAACTGTTTGAGTATCGTCATTGTAATAAGATAGGGGAGTACCGCGCATAAATTCTATTTCATATTCTCGTAAATCAATTAATTCGGATTCAATGGCAGGGTGGATATTTTTTGCAGCAGCTAATACTTCATGAACGGTTTGTAAAGTTTTACCTCCTGCTAAAGCGCCTGATATACCAACGATTTTCATCTTCTTTCCTCCTAGAGCAAATAAAATACAGGGAGAACGGTGGCTCTCCCTGTATTCTAATCATTATTTTACAATTAATACTGGGCAATGAGACATTTGGGAAACTTTGTGGCTAACACTTCCCAACATCATTTCTTTTATGTTGTTTAATCCTCTGCTACCAATAATAATTAATTGGTAGTTATCTTTTTCTGCTAAGTGGATAATTTGGGAAGCAGGGTCACCTTGAAGATATTCCGTTTTAGTGTGTACACCCTCAGCAACAGCGTTTTTTTGCATCTCAATTAAAAGATTTTCGCCTTCCTTTTTAATGGTTTCATAAATAAAGTCAACAGAGGCAGTTTCCATTCCCATTGGTATATTTATATTTCTTTCCACATGTACTAAAGTAATCTCAGCCTTCTGTTCCTTCGCAAGGTGAATAGCTGCGTCGATTGCTTTTTTACTCATTTCAGAGCCGTCTACTGCTACTAATATTTTTTGGAACATAAGACATCCTCCTTTAATAACTAACTCTACTATTATTATATACCTTCTATATTCGATGACTAAGCATTTAGCTTGTGAAAATGGAGCAAGGCACATATGAAAATCAGTAGAAAATAGCCAGGTAGCCATTCCCTACTGATTCGCAAGCAATGCACAAATTTTGTCCTCGATATCTTTGCCTTTTGATTCGTCGACTATATTATTGATAAGTATAGAAAAAATCAGCTTATCACCTTTTTGGGTTTTTACATACCCTGATAAGGAGCTAACAGTGGATAACGAGCCAGTTTTAGCGAAGACCTTTCCTTTTAAGGAAGCTGCTTTCATCCGGTACCGCAATGTTCCTCCAACCATCTTGTCCATTTCTCCTGATACAGGAAGTGATTGCATATAGGATTTGAACCATTTTTTATCCTGAACTTCGAATAATAGCTTGGAAATTTCATTAGCTGGCACTAAATCGATATGAGAGATTCCAGAACCATCTCTTAACACAAGGGTATCTGGATGTACTCCCAGTTTTGATAATTGACCTTTCATCACCTCGAGCCCTTTATCCCAACTGCCTTCATTCTTTATTGCTTTTCCCATTTCCTTTACCAATACTTCGGCATGTCCGTTATTACTCAATTTCATAAACGGAATAAGTAACTTTTTCAAGGGCATAGAATGATGTTTTGTTATTATATGTGCATTAATAGGAGATACACCTGTTTTTGTCTTTCCGATTAATCTTATTCCTTTAGACGATAACGATTCTTTGAATAAGCGGAGGGCGTAGCCAGTTGGCTCCCAAACTGCTACCCATTCTTTTGAAACTGCAGCTTTAAAAGGAATTACCCCTTCAATGGAAATAGTATTGGAACCGTGTTTTCTTACAATTTTTATTTCTTTTATACTATCTGGAGAAACGGTTACGGCATTGTTGACAATGTTCACATAGTTTGAACGAGGTGTGATGCTTATGATTGCACGGGAGCCAATTTTGTTCCCTGGTTTTACCTCGATAAGCACTGTTCCTGCATCATAATCTTCATCAGGTGAAGCCGTTAAAGCGGAAATCTGTGCCCCATAATAGCTTGATTCATCACTCCACATGAGATCAGTAGACAGACGAATATCGTCATACCATGTGTCATCGCCTATGAGATCACCTTGAATTACTTTTATTCCCTTTTTTTGGAGACTATCTGCTATAGAGTCAAAATCCCTTTTCAAAAGGGTAGGATCACCTTTCCCTTTTAAAATAAGATTTCCTTTTAACATATCACCTTTCATCTTGCCATCAGTAAGAACTTCTGTCGTAAATTGATAGTTTTCCCCTAAGGATGAGAGGGCTGCAGCAGCTGTTAATAGCTTCATATTAGATGCGGGACGTAAGCGAATATTTCCATTATGCTCATATACAATTTGACCGGTTGTAGCTGAGCGGATACTAACTCCGGCAATGGCACCCTTTAAACTTGGCTCACTATTAAGGAAATGAGCAAGCTGATTCTGTAGCCCGCCATTTTGTTCCATTGCTTGAACATGAGCTTGAGCCGGTGGGGCTTTTACATGGATATTTGGGAAGAATACAAGAAAAACTCCGATGAGAACACTTATATATTTTTTTCTTTTCAAAACGGATATCACCCCATTCGTATAGTATGAGCATTTTTCAATTTTTACACTCTATTATTTTTATATTCGGGAGAAAGAAAAAATACTCTTTTATAAGGGGAAAATGAATTTTTTTTTAAAATGAAGGTCTACACAATATCTGTCAAATGCAAAAAAGCAGCGCATAAAAAGCGCTGCTAATAATATCATCCATCCAAACTACTTTCTCTGATTCATTAATTCTTTTATTAAACTACCTATCGTTTCTCTGCTAATGAAAGGAGCAAGCATTGCAAGTGTATCAGGATTCATATTTTCTATTCCAATTTTCTGTAATAATGTTTCTATATTTTCTCTCCCTAAAAAAGGTGCAAGGGTCATAATTTGATTGATATCTAGCTTTCCATCGGCAACTTGATTTACTAAGTCACTTAACCGCTCCCTACTAATGAACGGAGCTAATGCTTGAACATAACTCCAGTTGATGGATCCTTCCTCGGCCATTTGTACCAGTTTGTCAACATAATCCTTTTCAAGGAATGGAGCAATTCTCGTTATTTCTTGGATAGGTAAAGAATCTACGATTGTTTTATCCACTAACTGCTGCAAGGCAGACTTACTTAAAAATGGAGCGATACTTGTAACGATATCCCAGTCCATTTCACCTGATGACATTTGCTGAATTAACTCATCTAAAATGTCCGATCCAACAAATGGGGCAAGTCTCATGATCATGTCTAAATTAAATACACCAGTATCCAAATTTTCCGTTACCTTATCGAGAATACTAGCCTTGACCAAAGGAGCAACATCTACGAATTCTTCTAAGCTAACCTTCCCGGAATTAACCATCTTCGCTACTTCATCTGTTTTGCCAACAGAAATTTCACCAAACATTTCACCGATATGCTGATATTTACGATGTTCCACCGTTTCTCCAGCATTCATAATGTTATCTACGGTCACATTGAAAATCTGCGCAAGCATCGGAAATGTTCCGATATCTGGTAGTGATTCCCCTCGCTCCCATTTGGATACTGCCTGATGACTTACATTTAGTTGATCTGCTAATTCCAATTGTGTCATATCTTTCTTTTTCCGTAGTGTTGAAATATATACCCCAATCTTACGAGTGTCAAGCATCCTTATCTCCTCCACCTGAGTCAATTGACAGTGCGCACTGCTTAATATGATGGTAACATTTTCACCTCTTTTAAACTATCAACAGATGGTTGAATGCCATTCAACTAGTGATTGAGTGGCATTGTTTTTCTGCTTCAATGTGGTGCTAGGCACCAGACTAAAAGAGATATGCTGTTACACTGTATGGTGCCAGGCACTATAACAAAAGCAACAGTACACAACGCAGTTGCTTCAGGTGCTCTTAAGTAGGAGGTAGCTTACAAACAGGCTATTCCGCTTTTTCTTTAATTTGAATAATAGACCATATCCCCAAACTATTTGGAATAATACTCCATAATAAGAACTTCCAATTTTGTGTTACTAAGGACATGGTAGTGAAAATAATAATGGATATTGTAATGATGGTGACCCCTAATACAATCTTGGTTGCTTTGTTAACAGGCTTCGGAATAACGTTCATTCTAAAATTCATCACCATCCCAATTATCGCCCAGCTTCCTAAGTGAACTAACAACAATACACCAAGAACCATCGGGACCTTCAATGGAACTCCTAAAGCAGAGATGGAAAACAAAATATATATGGCTGCTATCGTTGCAAACCATGAATAGGATCTGGCTTTTTGCCAAATATGGTGATATAACTCATCTATTCCACGATTTTTATGAGCCATCTTTCTTCCGAACCACCAGCCAAATCCGCCGATTAATAATCCCCCGTATAGGCCTACTAAGCCTCCAACTGAAATTTCCATAATCCCATCCCCCGTTCTCTAAAATAAGAATACATCCTCAATTTTACATTGAAAGGTCTTGGCAATTTTGTAGGCTAATTCTAATGATGGATTGTATTTTCCTGACTCAATAGCAATAATCGATTGCCGAGATACTCCCACCTTCTTCGATAAATCCTCTTGGGTCATGCTGAATAGTTTACGTAGTTCTTTAATTCGGTTATCCATGGAACCTCCTAAAGAAAAAGAATCTGTAAAGTAAGCTTTACATATTTTGAGTAAAGCTTACTTTACATTGGGGTAAGATGTCAAGGAAGCTTTACAAATTTTCCGAAAGAGGAATATCCATTTTGTTTATCGAATTTTTTTTAGAAAGGAGATTTTCATATGTTACGACAGGATTTAGCTGTAAGAAAGATTGTGAAAAGTTTGAAGCAGGATGAATTAGTGCAAGCTATTTTTCTGAAAGGTTCGATGGGGCGAAATGATTATGATGAGCATTCTGACATTGATTTGTATTGCTTAGTTAATCAGGAGGATGAAGAAGCTTTTTTAGAAAAGCGTTTGGATCACTTATATACTTACAGGGATATCCTTTTTTACGACGATATTTTCATTATTGCACCGCAAATTATTGCAGTGTATGATGATATGCTACATATTGATATGTTTACTGTTACCCTTGATTCATTCGTAGAAAAGGATTACTTCAGAGTATTGTATGACCCAAATCATCTTTTGGAAAGATTCACGGAAACGCAGACGCTAACACTTTCTGATAATGAATATCGTGATGATGTTAATGATGTCGCTTGGTTTATGTTTCAATATTCAAAAACGGCTGCGAGGGGCAATGACATTTGGGCGGTGAAAATGTTAACAAATGTCATGCATCATTTAGCAAGGGTGCTTTTGCATAAGTACGCACCGAAACGGGCGCAGTTAGGGCTGAAGACAGTAGAACTATCGCTTCCGGCAGAATTGGTTCTGGAGTTACAACAAATTTTTGAACATATCACACCAGATAAACACAAAAATGCTGTGAAGCAAATCCAAACTCTTGTTTCAGTGGAACTAGATTGGATAAAGGGGAATCTCTCACAGGGAAATCAGATTATTCCTCTTTTGGAGAAGATGCTTGAACAGTAGCAAATGGGGATTGCGTAGCAGTATAGATAAATGCCACTCTTGTCAGTTAAATAAATAATATTTATCCAAAACAGAAACCAGAATCCGGTTAATACGTATAAAAAGTATAAATATTTATTAAAGGGGATTGGGAAATGACTAAAAATTATCTATCGGGTTCTATTATCTTTTTTGGGGTTTGTTTGCTTATAAGTGCATGGTGGATTTCAAGTGGATTACGGGATATCCAATTTTCATCTGGGACAGGTGAAGTGACGGTTTCTCAGCAAGAGCAAGCTAATTATGAATTAATTATCGCAGATAAGAAAAATCTCATCTTATTTAATAAAGAAGTTGGTGAATATTGGATAAAATCCATTGATAATACAGGTACTTCTAATGGTTGGGTTCATCAGCCGGCACCAGGGTGGAGCGAATAGTTTTTGTAGTTTGATATAGCATAAGTGAAAGTACTAGTGTATTTAGATGTCCATTCGCAAGCGGATAATTGAAAAGATTAAATCGGTTGCCTGTGGAGAAGGTTAGAATAAATTCGAAATATACATTTGCTCTCCTACCTAGAAGAAATAACATTAACATGATTAAAATGACACCTCCAGAGAACAATAATAGCAAACAGCAAGGAGGTTTCTTTTTTATGAAAAATAACGATTCATTTACAGTAGCCGGAACGAACATTGATGAAGTAAAGAGGAAAAATGCACAGTCAGGGATGTCCTACAATGAAGTAAAAGAATGGCTGGCAAGTACGACAGGCGGACGCGAAACGGCAATCTATAGCGATACGAATGTAGATGAGGTCAAAAGAAAAATTAACAGTATGAAGAACGAATGAGCCACCGTTTTTGACGATGGCTTTATTTGTATGTATCTATGGCATTTTCGTAATCACTGTCGGTTCCTTCCAACTTGCATTTGGGGTTCTCTGCGGTTTTAAGGTGATCGGCATTGATTTAACCTTATTTTCTTCTATTGGACGTGACGTATCCACGGAGATCAGAATGATAAATTTTCACTTTGGTAGCTTAACAGCCCCTCCTTATAATGGAGTTTTGACTGATGTTCACAACCAATTAAGTTAAAGGCAACAAAGGCAGTGGACCCGCATTCTAAGTTTTCAATCGGTTTGATATCCTGTAAAATGATTGAAGGCTTATCAAACGAGGAGGAAATATTTTGGAAGGAAAAAGTAAGCTGCGTATGGTTGGCGGAATTATTATTAAATTAGTAATTTCTCTAATTTTAATGCTTGTACTGACTACAATCCTATCAATTCCGGCACTAATTTATGCCATTGTTACTTCAGATGCTCCATTAGAAGCTGTCGCCGACCTTTCATTGGACGATCCAATTACAGGGTTATTGTCGGGAGCAGCATCTTTTTTTGGAGTGCTGTTAACCGTTTTAATTATGACAAAATTCAACAAACAAGCCATGAGAGCGATGGGATGGACGGATTTTTGGAAGAGTAAGAGAGAACTTGGTTTTGGTCTCATTCTAGGATTTGCTTCGATTACAATTGTTTTCCTTATTTTATGGGCTACAGGGCAAATTTATTTTGATCATTTCGAGTTGAATTTTTCATGGTCACTGCTTTTGGGACTAATTACGTTTATTTTTGTCGCCTTGAATGAGGAATTATTTTTCCGTGGATACATCATTTCAATATTAAGGCCCACTCATTCAAAAATTGTCATATACATCGTTTCAGCAGTTATCTTTAGCTGTGCTCACATTTTAAACGATAACGTCAAGCCCCTGGGCCTCATTAATATAGTATTGATTGGACTGTTGTTTGCGTATATGTTTTTAAAAACAAATCGTCTATGGATGCCAATGGGATACCATCTGACATGGAATTTCTTTCAAGGTAATGTCTGGGGATTTCAAGTAAGCGGAACAAACACCTCGAGCATTTTTCAGCCGAAAATTCACGACACAATTTTAACTGGAGGGGCATTTGGGCCGGAAGCGGGAATTTTAACAACGGTGATAATCATCGCTGGTTTTTTCGTGACGAAGTTCTTTTTACAAACGGAAAAAGAGGGTTTAATAAAAGAAATATAATCTGAACTATCAATTTAGCGCCTTGTCAGGTGCTTTTTTTTATAACATAAATGGTGCCGAGCACCATGTGGTAGGCTGTCACAAATGTCGATATATGTTATTTTTTAAAGAATTCTGTTGAATGAACCTAAAGTAGATGGTACTATATACTTATAATAATTTTGAAAATTTATAAAATGATGACTTTTTTGTAAAAAACATCGATATTAATTTTCAGCATCTTTTTTTGAAAAGGGGGAAAGACAATGAAGTTCATTCATTCTATTAAATTTAAGCTACCGGCACTAATGCTCCTTCTATTGGTTGTTCCACTTGTAATTGTAGGATTCATGTTTTATCAAAAGACTAGTATTTTGGAGCATGCTGTAATTCAAAAGGGGGATATGGAGAAGTTTTCAACAAAATTTAAAAATATTTTTATTGAACATGAAGATCTAATAAAAAATTTCAGTTCTAAGTCACAAGTACAGTTTCAAACATATAATTTTACTGCTTCCTCCGCGCAAAAATTTACAAACATGCCAACTGTAAATGATCCAGTTAAGGAAGTGTTCTATCAAAAGTTTTTTAAAGATTTTGAAAACAAACATGAATATCTCTTAAATACATATTTAGCTACAGAGAATGGAGAATTTTATTTATCTAATATCCCTCCTGAACAGGTGAATTTACAACAATTTGATCCACGACAAAGGGATTGGTATATACAAGCAAAAAAGGCGAACGGAAAAGTCATTTGGACAGAACCATATATTGATACCGGCACTGGGAAATCGACTATTACTTTGGCGAAAGCAGTTACTGATTCAAATGGTCAAATTATTGGGGTTGTCGGTTTCGATTTTGATATGCAAAAGTTAGCGATTTTAATAAGGGATGGTGTTCGAAATACTACTATTATAGTAACGGCTATATTCTTATTAATCGGTATTGCTGCAATCACCCTATTCATTCGCAACTTTAATAAAATACTGACATCCTTGCGGAACGGAATGGCAGTAGTAGCAGATGGTGATTTGTCGATTGAAGCCATAAGAGAAAATCGGAAGGATGAGATGGGAGAACTTACAAAAAGCTTTAACGCAATGGTTTCTAATTTAAAAAATCTTGTAAGAAGAGTAATTGACACGTCCCAACAAGTTGCAGCTTCATCTGAGCAACTTAGTGCTAATGCCGATGAAACCTCGAAAGCTTCTGAACAAATTGCTGATTCTATACAAGAGGTTTCATCTGGCGCAGATTTGCAGTTTGGAAGTGTCAAGCAAGCGAATCAGTTAGTTAGTAAGATTTCAGAGGATATATATGATATATCATCCCGTGCTGAAAAAGTTGCCCATTCTTCGCAAGAGATGTTTGGAAAAGCACAGGTGGGCAGTGATATCGTTGGTAAAGCCATTGAACAAATGGAAAATATCACAACGAATACGGAGAATACAGCCAAAGTCATTACCATGTTAAGTAAAAAATCTGAGGAAATTGAGGAAATTGTTACGATTATTAATGGAATTGCCGACCAAACTAATTTACTAGCTTTAAATGCAGCGATTGAAGCAGCCCGTGCAGGTGAACACGGAAAAGGCTTCGCAGTTGTGGCTGACGAGGTTCGTAAGCTTGCGGAGCAATCCAGCCAATCAACAAAGCGAATTGGAGAAATCATTCAAGAGATTCAAGCCAATACTCTTAAGGCTGTTGAATCAATGAACTTCGGCGGGAATGCAGTGCATAAAGGAACAGAATTGGTAGGGGATGCAGGAACATCATTTGCAGATATTTCATTGGCCGTTAATGATGTCACCGAGCGAATGCTGGAGGTATCTCAGTCAATTGAACAAATTCATCATCATACAAATTCACTAGTTGAATCCATAAAAAATGTAAGCAACATAACTGATCAAACAACTGAACATACTCAGGAGGTGGCGGCAGCAACGGAAGAACAAACCGCTTCTATGCAGGAAGTAAGTGCAGCAACTAAACTACTAGCAAATATGGCTCAGGAACTTCTGGATGTTGCAAACCAATTTAAAGTATAGAGAAATGAATGTAAAGCAATATATATAATAGAAACTAGTCCTTTGCTTGGTGGAGGGCTAGTTTTTCTTTGCCGTTTTTTTGCGTTTTCTACTAACTATTCGCAGTTCAATAGAAGTAGCAATCATAGAAAGATGATATTATCCATTAACAACTTGAAAGTATCCATGGGTACATCACATCTGGGCGTATTCGAATTAAGGAGATTCTTAAATTTATCAATTTTACATTCTTATTATTCTTTCTTTATATCCTAGAGAGTGAACCCAAATCAATTACCCTTCCACTTATTACTCCTATTGGGTTAATTAGGAAACCCCTTTATTATAAATTCTGTTTACCAAATTCCTTTTATTCACTATAATTACACTTGCTGCTTAAAAAATAATGAGATTATTTCTGGGGGGAATAATTAATGAAGAAAAAATTATTCATCGCAATAATGATACTTTGTGTGTCATTTGGATTATTAGCTGGGTGTGGCGGACCAAAGCCAGAGGAGACAGTTAATGATTTTTTAACTTCTATTAAAAATGGTGATTATAAAAAAGCAATTACCTACGTCCATTTAAGTTCCTCAGATCAGGAATTTAATTTGAAGAATTTTAACGAAGATAACGATGGAATTAATGGTAAAGTTTTATTTAAAGCATTGGCATCAAACTATAAATTTGAAAAGCCTGTAGTTGTATCGACTAATGATAATTCCGCGAAAGTGAAAGTGAAGATTACATCTGTTGATATGCAAATGGCTATAACAAAGGCACTAGGAGAAGTAATGCCTATGGCTTTTGCTAGTGCATTTAGCGAGAGTGAGAATTCTGATGATGAAATGACAAAATTAATGGAAACAACTCTTGTTAAGGATATGACGGATAAAAATGCAACAATGTCCACCCGTGAAGTAACACTGAATCTCAAGAAAGATAAAGATGGTAATTACAAAATTGTTTCAGATAATAACTTAATGGAAGCAGTAATGGCAAACGCTGATGCTCTAAACAAAATGTTTAATGAATAATAGTGTAATCAAGCAGTGTTAGAGATTGGCAAAATCTAATATAACCTCAGACAAACTGGCGCCTGTTTTGGAATAAGATTAATTCAAGTAGAACTTGGAATGCTAAGAAGTCATAAAAAACTCATTCTTATTAGAATGGGTTTTTTATCCATGGGGAAATCATATTGGTTTATTTGAGTACAAGGATGGAGATGAGAAGAATGGAAAGATGAAGGCATTGAAAAGGTAACCGACATAGACGAAATTAATTTCGATGTTATATGAATGAGAATATTTAAGCCGTGTCTTAGCAGTGATACATGGCTTTTATTTATTTTTACAATTATGTTAGGAAATCGCTAACTAGTGTTTTCACCATTTAGTGAGCTTCATCAAAGAACTCTATATTCATGAAAAAGGAATATCAAAAAGATTGTCGAATGAATTATTTTATAGTATCAAAGAAAAAGGAGTAATTCTGTTGAATAAAATAAAAGCTTTATCTATTAAAGATCAGTCCCGAATCATCGTAATCTCCGACATTCACGGAGAATTAGAGCTTTTTAAAGAGCTTTTAGATAAGGTGCAATTTAGTAAAGAAGACTATCTTATCATAAATGGTGACCTTTGTGAAAAAGGTGCAAATAGCACGGGGGTTGTTCGTTACGTGATAGAGCTTGCAGCACAGAATCCAAGGGTTCATGTAATAGAAGGCAATTGTGATGCGTTAGTAGAAGAGCTTCTTAATGAAAATCCGCAGCTAATAAACTATTTATGTGCCAGAAAGCATTCGATTATGAACGAATGGCTAGAGCAGATTGAATTTTCTATTACAATTGACACTAGTATACAAGAAGTTAAGGAGCAATTATTAACACATTTTTCTGAGGAAATCATGTGGTTGTCCGAACTGCCGACAGCAATAGAAACGGATCAATATATTTTTGTTCACGCCGGACTGGAGGATATTGATAACTGGAAAGATACAGATAGGGATAATGCCATATCTATTCCGGAATTTTTATATAAGTCCCATCGTGCAAATAAAAACGTTATAGTAGGCCATTGGCCTGTTGGGAATTATTCTAGCAAAATACTATCCAACAATCCTATTATCGACTTGGAGAAAAAAATAATTGCCATTGACGGCGGTAATAATGTAAAAAATTCAGGGCAATTAAATGCCTTTATCATTCAACCAAGTTCTTCAGAGAATATTTATTCTTATACATACGTCGATCATTTTCGAAAAATCAATGCTGTAATTGATTTTGAGGCTGATACTGTCATGACTGGGTCCATTTCTTATGTGGACTATCGCATCTTACCTCTGGAAAGAGGAGATTATTTTACCTTGTGCCAACAAGTAGAAACAGGTGAACAGGTATATGTAAAAAATGAATATATCCATCAAACAGACAATGGTTTTGAAGTAAAAAAAGAAGTATCCTGTGCACAAATAAATGTAAAAAAGGGAGATATCATTTCTGTACTGGATGATACTTGTGCAGGATATGCATTAATAAAGAATAACGGAATCGTAGGATGGGTTCCTAAGGAAGTACTACAGTAAAAATATAGTCAAGCCCACAGACAACCGGGTTTGGCTTATTTCATCTTAATAAAGTGTTGCTTGGAACTTCGGAGAGGAGCAACACATGAATATAGAAAATTTATTTCCATCACTCCTATTTTAAGCATATTTATAAAACAAGAAACAAAATAGGAGGATTGTCCATGTACTATCCCTCAAATCAAAAACCATACAGAAATAAGGCTCCCCGAATAATGACTGTGATAGGGACTGCAAATCTTCTCTGCAGGCCAGATACAGTACGGATTCATTTAGAAGTTATGACAGAAAATGAATTATTATCTCAGGCTCAGCAGGAAAACGCTGCGAAAATGAACCAGGTTATTCAAGCCCTTTTACAAACTGGCTTCCCTAAAGATAATATACAAACAGCATCTTATAATATTTTCCCTAAATATGATTACATGGAAGGAAAACAAGTTTTTAGAGGCTACCAAGTAAGTAATGCCATTATGGTAAAAATAATAAATGTCACTCAAGCGGGTAAAATTATTGATTTAGCTGTTAATAATGGAGTCAATCACGTCTCGAATATACAATTTTCTTTAGAAAATCAGCAGGTTTATTACCAAGAAACCTTAAGTAATGCTTTAAGAAATGCTTTAGCAAAGGCGAAGACGATATCCGAGACGCTAAATATTGATTTTGACACAATTCCTCTTAAAATTACGGAAGAGATAAGTGAATTGCCGCATCCCCTTCAAAAATTCGCCACTGGTACTTCTACACCGATTGAACCAGGGGAGATTGAAATTCATGCACTTGTCAAAGTTCAATTTAGATATAATATTTAATTGTATATTTCGAATTTATTGACAACGCCTTAAACATATGAAAACATCAAAGGAAAAAAGCATAATGGAGGGATAAAAGATGCAATACAATTTTGACCAAGAAATAAATCGATTAAATACAAATTCTGTGAAATGGGATGAAACAGAAAATATTTTTGGAGAAAAGGATCTTATCCCTTTGTTTGTGGCAGACATGGACTTTAGGGTACCAGAACCCGTAATAGAAGCGATTAAAAAGCGGGCAGAGCATGGTGTTTTTGGCTATACAGCTAGGGATGACTCTTACTATGAAGCAATCGTTGGTTGGATGAAAAGAAGACATCATTGGGAGATAGAAAAAGAATGGATTATTCATGTACCTGGTGTTGTTCCAGCCCTTGGGATGATCGTTAATACCTTTACAAAGCCGGGAGATAAAATTATTATTCAGCCTCCGGTTTATCATCCGTTTGCCAATGTAGTGGAGAAGAATGACAGAGTGATTGTACCGAACCCGTTAAAATTTGAAGATGGGCGGTATGTAATGGACTTAGAAGATCTTGAAAATAAAATAGATTCTGATGTAAAGATGATCATTATTTCCAGTCCTCACAATCCAGTTGGAAGGGTATGGACAAAAGAGGAACTGATGCAGTTAGGGGAAATCTGCCTTAAACATAATGTTCTTGTCGTATCTGATGAGATCCATTTTGATTTGCTTTTAAAGGGAAATCAGCATACACCTTTTGCCTCTATTTCTGAGGAATTTGCAAATCACTCGATTATTTGTACAGCACCCAGTAAAACCTTTAATCTTGCTGGGTTGCAAACCTCGAATATTATTATCCCGAATAACAATTTTCGAGAACAATTTACCAACACACTAGAATCACTTTTAATTGGCATGACAAGTACTTTTGGACTTGTTGCTACCGAGAGTGCTTATCTCTATGGGGATGAATGGTTGGAACAATTGCTTGACTATTTAGGCCATAACTTAGACTTTGTAACCGACTATATTCAGAAAAACATCCCTGAATTAAAAGTAATTCAAACGGAAGGCACATATTTAGTTTGGATTGACTGCAGAAAGCTAGGCTTTGATAGGAAAACATTAGAACAATTTATGCTTAAAGAAGCAAAGGTAGCATTGAATCAAGGGTATATTTTCGGGGAAAGCGGAGATGGCTTCGTTAGAATGAATATTGCATGTCGGCGTTCTATTTTGGAAGAAGGGTTAACGAGAATAGAGAAAGCTGTAAAGAATATTAGAGGTGTGAATTCAAAATAGCAGGAAGGGCAATTGTATAATCCGAATGAAGGATTCTGAGTGCTAGGACTCGGAGTCTTTTTATTATATTAATAAGGTTTTTGTCCGTATAAGTTGTTGCAATTCTTATAATGCTATAAATCCTGATTTAGCCTTATTATGGGGCATCTTTTGTTAAGAACGTTATTCATTCTCTGTTATAAAGATTGTCTTCTATAAAAGAAACAAAGCTTATGAAAGGAGTTTTAATAAAGCAAACATCTTCTTAAATAATAGAATTAACATTTGTAAAAATTAGAATTTTATTATATTTTGAATCTATAATAATATGCTAAATAAAATTGCAAATGGAATCTCCATTATGAAGGAGTCATTATGAATGAATCAGTTTTTACCATATTAATTTTATGTGGTTTAGGAATACCGATTGCGAGCTATGTCATATTGCTATTATTAGGATTTTTCGGAAAAGAGTTTGATTATTTACAGATAGAAAATAAGAAAATTGAAATGGAAAAGGAACTGCATCGTGTTGAGTATTTACAGTTAAGCCAACAGATTCAGCCACATTTTTTATTTAACTCGCTAAATTCCATGTTGTCGTTAAGTCGTTTAGGGAGAATTCAAGATGTAAGTCATGCCTTGGAAGAGTTTTCGCAGTTTATCCGCTACAAATATGTGGAGAAGGAATCGCTTGTTTCCTTTGAAAAAGAATTAACCTATACATCTCATTATATTTCCATCCAGAAGATTCGATTTGGTAATCATTTGCATATTCAGTACCAAATTGATGAAAAAGCAGAATCTACTTGTTTACCGCCGTATATTTTACAGACACTTGTTGAAAATGCGTTTAAACATGGGTTAGAGAAAAAAAGCGGGACGAAGCAATTAGTCATCTCCCTAGCGAGAAGTGGAAGTTGGGTCACTTTATCTGTGAGTGATAATGGACCTGGAATAGATGTAGAAAAGAGTGGCCATTTAGGAGTAGGTTTAGAGAATATTAGAAAACGCTTATCTTTACTTTTTGATTTATATACGGACGTTTCTTTAATAAGAAAGAATAATATCACGATTGCTAAAGCGGTTTGGCCATATACGCCGGAGGGATAAAGATGAAAATATTAATTGTAGATGATGAACAGTTAGAATTGGAACAATTACATTTTTTAATACATGAAAGATATCCATCTTGGTCCGTTATTAAGGTAGAAGATGCTGCACAAGCAAAGAGAGTTCTTGAAAATCAATCTATTGATTTAGCACTTTTAGATATACATCTACCAGGTGAATCCGGCTTAGATCTTTGCTTGTACATTAGGGAGCATTATGAGACAGAATGCATGATGATTACGGCTTATGAGACTTTTCAATACGCAAAGCAGGCAATTCGATTACATGTCTTTGATTATATCGTGAAACCTGTTATTAGTAAGGAGTTTTATCAGGCGTTGGACCGATTTAAGGAGCAATTTGGATATCTAGAAAAGGTTTCGCCGGTGGTCCAACAAGTGTTGAATATTATACATAAAAACTATGGTTCAAAATTAAATTTAAAGGATCTCTCGGAAGAAGTTCATATGTCCCCTACTTATTTAAGCAGAAAGTTTTCAGAAGAATTGGGGATGAGTTTTCAGGAATACCTTGTTTCCCTTCGCATTGAAAAAGCAAAAAAGCATTTAAAGGAACATCCGGATTGGACAATTCAAAAAATCTCGGAGGAAGTTGGATTTACTAGTCTGCATCATTTTAGTTCTACGTTTAAGAAGATGGTATTATTGTCCCCACGCCAATATAAGGAGAGTTTTTCTCATGATTGATTGGTATAGTATTTTATTTTTAGCCGCAGGAGTTATTATTTTTAATTTAAATAGGGTGGCAGAGCATCGTTCGCCACTCGAGTTTTTTATGATTGGAAAAAAATATGGTATGAAGCACGCTACGGTATTGTTGTGGGTTTCTTTCTTTGGAACATCTTCTTTATTTATGCCTATTTATTTTTTATTTCATTTTGGAATGCTTATTAGCATTGGATACTATATGTTTTCTTTTATATGCATGTATCTACTTTTGTCTTATTATTTGAACGGATTTCAAGTGAAAAATATTCATGAACCTATATTGATTCGATTTTATCAGAAGAAATTCACAAAAATTGGATTTAGCTATTTTCTACCACTCTTTATCTTTGCAAATTTAGAAGGTTTATTGTTCCAACTTTCATTGGCCAATAATGTGTTTAGAGTATGGTTTCCTCAACAACCATTCATTTTTGTTGCTTTATTACTTCTTTTTTGTGTTATTTTTGCTGGATTAGGTGGAATGTTCACTATCTATCGAACGGTTTATATCCTTTTATTGCTATGTGGGTTTGCTTTTTTATTCGTACCTTTGTTTTTATTTTTGAAGGATGGAATTCATCCCATTTTCGAATCCTATCTTACATTTGAGAAACATCACACGTTACAATTGCAAGAAATGATAATAATATTTATTGCTATCCCAATTGTTTTTAACGGTATGCTTTTAACCAACTCATTTCAATGGCAGGTATTACGGTCTATTAAAGAAAATTATCGTAATCCGTCTCTTAAATTATCACTTTTTTGCTCCGCCTCTATCCCAGCCTCTGTTTTAATATACGGAATTTATATTGTAAGTAAACATCATCCCGGTACATTCCTTTTGTTTAGCAAAGGTTTATTACAAATTCCATCGCGGTTGATTATACTCATGATTGTGTTAGTTTGGCTTGTTAGTGCTGCGCATTCAGTTGCCATCTCCATATATTCAATGGCATCTATTTTTCTTCAATCTCTTCATACTAAATGGCAACCATCAAAGAAAATAAGGGTAATGTACTTATTAATTATTGTCCTCACAATACTAGTTTTTGTTAGCCAATATTGGCTCGTAAGCTATATTAAAATGATTTTTATCGGTTATCTTCTCTTTTATATAACCATTTCCTTTCCTTTACTGGCCATATGTAGAGGGGATAAGAAATATACTTATTGGCTTGTTATATGTTTATTTGCTTTTTGGATGAGTGGTATTTTTGTATATCTTGTGAGCCATAGTCTTTTATTAGCAGTTAAAGTATCGATAATATCTTCTATTTTCAGCATGATAGGTATGTATTTATATAATATTTCGAAAATAGGCAACATATCACAAAAATAAGTCAAGATAACGCAACTCCATTATCCAAATTTTCTTATAATTAAAATATAAGGAGGATGATAATGATGGAGATGCTTACACGTGAATCTTATATCTATGAAATGAGCAGCAAACACAAGCCTGCTATTCGGGTAAAGTCAGGTAGTAAAGTGATTATCGAAACATATGATTGTTTTTTAAATCAAATTACATCTGAAACCACGAACTATTCCTCGATTGACTGGAATCAAATTAATCCCGCAACAGGTCCGGTTTTTGTAGAAGAAGCAGAGCCGGGAGATATTCTTGCTGTGCATATTCAAAAAATTGAACTAGCTGAAAAAGGAGTTATGGTGACAGGTCCTGATTTAGGGGTTATGGGCAAACGAATTTCGAATTTTTCTATTAAAGTGGTGCCAATTAAGGACAATAGAGCGATATTTAATGAAAACATACATTTGCCGCTGAATCCAATGATCGGTGTAATTGGCGTAGCACCAAAAGAAGGAGAAGTGTCCTGTGGAACACCTGGTGATCATGGCGGAAATATGGATACTATTTTGATCAAGGAAAATGCAACGGTTTATTTTCCAGTTTTTCAAAAGGGAGCATTATTTTCTCTAGGAGATTTACATGCAGCCATGGGGGATGGCGAAGTGGGGGTATCAGGAATTGAAATCCCTGCAAAAGTAACAGTAACATTATCCGTTATCAAAGGGGAGTCTCTTCGTACACCGTTTGTTGAAAATGAGGATGGCATTGCCTTTTTAGTTTCGAAGAAAACACTGGATGAAGCTGCAGATTCAGCTGTAGAAGAAATGGTGGATTACTTGCTAAAAAGAACAGATATGACGATAGAAGAAACAGCTATGCTTTTAAGTGCTGCTGGTCAAGTGCAGGTAAGCCAAATAGTTGATCCTTTGAAAACGGCAAGATGCTATTTATCCAAAGAGGTCTTAAAGAGTCTGGGCATAGAGAAAGTTTTCTAAGGGGGAAATCAAATGGAAGCAAAGAAACTTGCAACTCCGATACAAAAGCCACACTATAAGCAAGAATTAAAACGCTCTCTTTCGTTTTGGGATTTATTAATTTATGGAATGGTTTTTATGGTTCCCATTGCGCCATTTGGGATTTACGGATCTGTAGCTCAAGGCTCTAATGGAATGATTGCACTTGCTTATTTAATTGGGATGGTCGGAATGATTTTTACCGCTTTTAGTTATGCGCGTATGTCTGAAGCATTTCCAATTGCCGGCTCGGTCTATTCTTATGCTCAAAGAGGGATTAATGATTCAGTTGGATTTATTGCAGGCTGGCTCATCTTACTTGACTATATTTTTGTTCCGGCACTTTTATATCTAGTTAGTGGATCTGCCTTGCATGATATGGTTCCAGGAATCCCACTTATTGTCTGGGTGTTGCTTTTCATCGCAATTAATACAGTGATTAATATACGTGGAATTGAATTTACTGCTAAAGCAAATAAAATTATTGTTATCCTAGAATTAATTGTACTAGCTATCTTTGTCATTGTTGGCATCGTTGCAATTGCAAAAGGTGTAAATGGTGCTGAAATAACCATCAAACCTTTGTATGATAAGAGCCATTTCAGTATGAGTGTTGTAATGGGTGCAGTTTCGATTGCTGTACTTAGCTTCTTGGGATTTGATGGGATATCTACATTAGCAGAGGAAACGAAAGAAGGCAGTAAAGCCATTGGTAAAGCATGTGTATACGCATTATTGACGGTTGGAGCCTTATTTATCATTCAGACCTGGGTGGCCGCACTCATTTGGCCGGATTTTAAAAGCTTCAAGAATCCAGATGTAGCTTTTTATCAAATCGCAGAAGTAGCAGGGGGAACTTGGCTCAAATATTTAACAATCTTGGCGACCGCACTTTCATGGGGAATTGCTAACTCGTTAGTTGCCCAAGCAGCAATTTCAAGGATTTTATATAGTATGGCAAGAGACCGGAAATTACCTGGGTTCTTAGCGAAGGTTCATCCCAAATATCGAACTCCTTATTTAGGGACCATTGCCATTGCGATTTTATCCGTTATCGTTACCGCTGTATTTGCTTCACAAATAGGGATGCTGTCATCGGTTGTTAACTTTGGGGCATTATCCTCATTCCTATTTTTACATGTATCCGTCATGTATTACTTTTTAAGAAAAAGCGGAAGCAAGGATTATATGAAGCACTTGTTCCTGCCATTAATAGGGTTCATTATTATTGGGTATGTATGGCTTAATCTTGATCCGCTTTCAAAAAAATTAGGATTTATTTGGTTAGGAATTGGAATTATTTATTTAATTGTTCTGAAGTTAATGAAGAAAGACACTGGATTAAAATTAGACTAGAAGAATGATTAGTTTTGTTATACCAATAAAAAATCCCGTTCAGAAAAGTTCTGAACGGGATTTTTCATTGGTAGCCATATAATGCGACAGTATTTATTTTGACTGGTTTTTTCAAAGGAATAATAAAACATAGTGTTTCGAATGATAAAAATGGAAAGGAGAATATAATAATGGAAAATTTCTTTATCGTCCTACTATTATTGGCAATAATTGGACTTTCTAATGTATTGAATCATCTTGTTCCGTTCATTCCTGTTCCGCTGATTCAGATTGCCCTTGGGGTAATGATTGCTATCATTCCATTCGGAATCCATATTCCAATGGAAACCGAGTTATTTTTAGTATTATTTATTGCTCCTCTGCTATTTAATGATGGAAGAAATGCATCGCGAATTACTTTGTGGAAACTGAAAACGCCTATTTTGTTAATGGCACTCGGTCTTGTATTCATTACAGTATTTATAATAGGGTATTTTATTCATTGGCTTATTCCAACGATTCCTCTACCTGCATCCTTTGCTTTAGCAGCACTCCTGTCGCCGACAGATGCGGTGGCAGTAAGTGCGATGTCAAGTCGGGTGAAAATGCCAAAAATTATACTGCATATCCTTGAAGGAGAGGGACTAATGAATGATGCATCTGGACTTGTTGCTTTTAATTTTGCCATTGTTGCAATGGTAACGGGAGTTTTTTCATTGTTAAATGCCAGCATAAGCTTTGTTATTATTGCGATTGGCGGTTTCATAGGCGGAGCCTTTCTGGCATATATCATCATTAGGATCAGGGTGCTGTTACGACATTTTGGGATGGAAGATGTAACGGTACATATGCTTATTCAAATTCTTACTCCATTTGTCATTTTCCTGATTACAGAACATTTCCATCTATCGGGTATATTAGCAGTTGTTGCTGCCGGTATTGTCCATGCTATAGAAAAGGATCATGAAAAGTCCCCTAAAGTGGATCTACAGATAGTTTCCAAAAGTACTTGGACTGTCATTCTTTATGTTTTGAATGGTTTGGTATTTGTTTTACTCGGAATTCAGATTCCGAGTGTTGCAAGTACGATCATTAAGGATCCGTTATTTAATAATTTTGTAGCAATAAAATACATAGTTCTAATTACTGCCGCATTATTAATCCTACGTTTTGTTTGGATTTTTTTATCGGGATCCATTAGCTTGAGGATTCAAAAACGAAGGATTGCAAAATTAAGCTTCAGACAAATAGCCCTTACAACATTAGGTGGTGTAAGAGGGGCGGTTACACTGGCCGGTGCTTTTTCGATTCCGTATGTTTTAGAGGATGGTAGCCCGTTTCCCGAACGGTCTCTTATACTTTTTATAGCGGCAGGTGTTATCCTTTTAACACTGATTATTGCAAGTATTTTCTTACCTTTGATTGCGAAATCCGATGGAGATAAAAATGAGGTGGAAAAGGAAAAGATAAAGAATTGGGCGCTTATACAAATGAGTATTGCAGCAATACGTGCCATAAAAAATAGTATGAATGATGAAAATCGTGCATCTGCTTTGTCCATTATTACATCTTATAATAAAAAAATACATCAGCTTCGATCTGGAAATGAAGAAGAAAGCTCAAATGCTGTCAAAAACTCAGAAGTACAAATTCGGCTGAAGGCATTAGAGGCTGAGTCTCAATACATTGCAAAACTAGGAAAAAATAAAGAAATTGACCGGGAAACAGCGTATCTTTGCCAAGAACATATTCACCGAAGGGAAATGGCGATTACAAACCAAATGAAATATAGAGCTTTGGTAATTGGGAATACGATAAAAAGAATCTTGATCCGTATCTTACATGTTTTATCTCCACAAAAAGAAACGATGCTACAAAAGCGCAGGAAGCAATATCAAAAAATGGTGGAGTTAAAAATAGAAATGGCAAAAGCAGCAATCAACCAATTGGTGAAAGAGATGTCCTCAGAAAATAAAGATATCCTCTATTTAGTGATTGGGGAATATAACGAATGGATATTGATTTTAAAGAAAATAAAAGATAAACACACTTCGAAAATTAATGAGCGTTATGAACGAGAGTTGAAAAATAAAGCATTCCAAGCAGAAAGAGATGCACTCCAAGAAATGTTTGAAAAGGGAAAGTTACCTGTTGAACTTGTAAGAAAGCTTCGGCAGCAAATCAATATTAGGGAAGTATATTGGATTGAAGGGAAAGGTTTATAGTCTATGAAGTTGTTCCTTTCAAAAACAACCCGAGTTTTGTGAACGAACCACCTCACAATAATGCACCGCGTTTTTTTATGGGTGGAACAAAAAATGGAAGCGTAATAAGATATCGAAATACCCTTGATGTAAAGGTGATAAAAGAATTAGAGCAAGTTATTAATACAGGTCACATTCCTTCAATAGCTGATATCATTCGGATACTTAACAAAAGTCAGGAGTTAAGCACAGTGTGGATAGGACCCGCATATATTTTTCAGAATGTGAAAGATAGGGAAACAAGAGCGATAAAAGTTACTCCTGAAAATAAAAATATTTTATTGTCCAATTTCCCATTTACATATGAAGAATTTGAGTTGAAGCAACCATGTTATGCAATCGTCCAAAATAATAAAGCTGTTTCTATATGCTGTAGCGCAAGGCAGACTTCAAAGGCAGCAGAGGCAAGCTTATATACATTGGAAGAATTTCGCGGAAATGGTTTTGGAATGGAGGTAGCAAATGCATGGGCAAATGAGGTCCAAGCTCAAGGGAAAATAGCATTATACAGCACCTCGTGGGACAACTTTTCATCCCAAGCTGTTGCCAAGAAGCTGCAATTAATGCAGTATGGAACAGATATTCATATGACCTGATTTTTTCGACTCAATAGATAGATTGATGGCAGCGAACTTGGCCATAGCCAAAGTAAGAAACGGGAACGATCAGAGGTTGAATGTGCCCGGAAAAGAGGATGAATTGGGAAAGCGGGAATGAACAAAGGCCGATTCTGCCCGAAACGGGCATAGACAATAATCCAAATTTTATTCTTTTAATTTCAGGCCCGGTTTGCGGGGTTTTCACCAATATCATTATGGAGCAGCAAATGTTTTCGAGACAAACGAATAGACCTAATCATGTTATCAGCTCCTTTGCATGATTAAACACAATATCAAGAAGTGAAGCCTGATGAAACAAAAAATAACTCCTCGTTTGAGAAGTTATTTTTTAAGGACATTATTAAATGACACGAAAAGTCGGTCAAGTCCTATCTATATGTGATAAAGAAGAAATAACCGAAACAGTATCCATGTATATTTTGTGCCTTACTGGATCTTGCAGGAAGTGGGCAGTGATTCGGTCTATTAAGAATAACGCACTTAGGTCTAGTCCTGTTGAGAAATAACCATTTCGGATTGGATGAACAGTCCATAATACTTCATGTGATAATGTTGTTAATGGGGTGTCTCCGTAAGCAGTGAAAGAAACGATTTTCGCTCCATTTTCTTTTGCTCTTACGACTGGAATTAATAAATCTCTTGTTTGACCGGAGCGCGAAAATGCAAGTAATAGGTCTCCTTCCTGCAGAAGGGCACTCCTTATAATCATTAAGTGAGGGTCGGTCACTGCCTCCGCAACAAATCCCATCCTACTCAAACGATAATTAAGTTCCTGTGCAGCAAGTCCCGAGCTCCCTAACCCATATATGAAAATTCGATTCGCCTCTTTAATCAAGGATAGAACACGAGAAAGGGACTCTTTTCCAGATAAAGATTGGATATCATGGAACATTTCAATATATTGATGATGTAATGCTTCATCTATATCTGAACTTTCATCTACATGATTCTCTCTGGCTAGCTTTAATTTTAACTCTACAAAATTACGGCAGGAAACTTTTTTAGCAAATCTAGTAATGGAAGCGACAGACACTCCCGTCTTCTCTGCAATTTCCTTGATATGACTTTGAGAGGCTTCCTCAGGTGAGGAGAGCAAATAATCTGCTATTTGTCTTTCTTTATCTGAAAAAGATGAATATCTAGACTGAATATCCTTTAAAAGTGATGCCACTTATAACTCCTTTCTCCTTCTAAACGGTCATTAGTTATCGCGAATCATTGCTGTAAAACGGGCGGTAATTTGCTGTGGTCTGGATATAGCACCACCAACAACGACTGAATGTGCCCCTATATCAAGGACCTGTTTTGCCATTTCGGGAGTAATAACATTTCCTTCTGCAATTACAGGGATAGACACAGTTTGAAGGATGCTTTTCAAAAACATAAACTCATTATCATATAGTTTACATCCTTTTGTTTCATTTGTGTATCCGTATAGAGTAGTTGAAACGCAATCAAAGCCTAATTTTTCTGCGTTTACAGCATCTTCAATTGTAGAAATATCAGCCATTAATTCTACTTCCGGTTTTTTTGCTCTGATATGATCTACCAACTCTTCAAGAGTTTCGCCATTTGGTCTAGTTCTTAAGGTTGCATCTAATGCAATCATTTCACATCCACTTTCAAGCAATTCATCTACTTCTTGTTTTGTAGCTGTAATGAAAACCGCACTATCTGGATAATCTCGTTTTACTATTCCTACAACAGGAAGCTCAACTTCTTGTTTAATTGCAATAATATCCTCTTTGGAATTTGCGCGAATCCCAACAGCACCACCAAGCTTTGCTGCTAGAGCCATTTTTGCCATAATAAATGAGCTGTGAAGTGGTTCATCTGGAAGTGCCTGACAAGAAGCGACTAGCCCTTTTTTTATGGTCTTTAACATTTTTATCCACCTACAATTTCTTCAATTTCGTTTTTAATAATCGTCACGTCCGGTCCGTATATTACTTGAATGCCTTTTCCTTTAGAAACAACACCCTTAGCACCGGTTTTCTTTAAAATATCTTCATTTACACTTTTCTCATCTTTTACTGTAACCCGCAAACGAGTTGCACAGCAGTCAACGTTTTCTAAGTTGTCTGCTCCGCCCAATGCACCGATAATAGTTTGAGCACGTTCACTCTTATTGGTAATTGCAACAGTTTCCTCTCCTGCTTCTTCGCGTCCAGGTGTCTTAAGATTGAACTTCTTAATGAAGAAGGTGAAGGAGAAATAATATAGGAAGAACCAAACAACTCCAACGATTGGAACCAGTACCCAGTTTGTTTTCGCATTACCTTGTAAAACTCCAAATAATATAAAATCAATAAATCCACCAGAAAATGTTTGTCCGATAGTAATATGGAGTATATGAGCCATCATAAATGCTAAACCATCAAAAAATGCATGTAATACATAAAGTGCTGGTGCGATAAATAAGAATGAAAATTCAAGTGGTTCTGTAATTCCTGTTAAGAAAGAAGTTAATGCGGCAGAACCCATTAAACCAGCGATCTTCTTTTTGTTTTCAGGCTTTGCAGTACGATAAATCGCAAAAGCCGCACCGATTAAACCAAACATCATCGTGATGAAGCGTCCGGACATGAAACGTGCAGTTCCGATATAAAAATGCTGCGTATTTGGATCTGCTAATTGTGCAAAGAATATTCGTTGTGTACCTTCCACTAAATGACCACTGACAACAGCAGTACCACCTAAGCTTGTAGTCCAGAATGGCATATAGAAAATATGATGGAGACCGAATGGACCAAGCAATCTAAGAATAAATCCATAAAAGAAAGTACCAATATAACCTGTTGATTGTACAATACCACCCATTTTAAAGATCACGCTTTGGATGAATGGCCAAACTAAAAACATAACGGCACCTAACAGGATAGCCGCAAAAGAAGAAATAATGGGAACAAATCGTGATCCGCTAAAGAATCCCAAGAACGGCGGAAGCTGAGTTTTATTATATCGATTGTGTAGCCAAGCTGCTAAAATACCGACTACAACCCCGCCGAACACACCTGTTTCTAACGTTTGAATTCCAAGAACCATTCCTTGTCCTGCAGCGGCAGGGTTTTCAGTATTCATTTTATGCGTAATAGTAAGTAGAGCTGACATAGTTGAATTCATAACTAAAAACGCTAAAACACCAGCAAGACCTGCTGTACCTTTATCTGATTTTGCTAATCCTACTGCAATACCTACAGCAAATAGTAAAGCAAGATTGGCAAAGACTATATTCCCTGCACTTGACATAATTGTGAAAATCGACTGTAGCCAAGATACATCTAAAAATGAATAAGCTTTTATGGTATTTGGGTTAGATAACGCTCCCCCAATCCCTAATAAAAGACCAGCAGCTGGCAATACTGCAATCGGTAACATGAAGGATTTACCAAACTGCTGAGCTTTTTCGAAGAAACTACTCATCAAATTACCCCCTAACATGAAAATTATTTACACGTTTAGTATAATACCGACTTCGACGAAATTCAACAAGAATTTAAAGCGTTTTCAAAAAAGATATGAAATTTCATTTGGATAGTGGAAAAAGGGCAGAAGATAGTAATACATATATAAGATTTTTTTGCGAATGTTAATGTATAACATTTTTCAAATTTGATTTTATACGTTAGAATAGGAATCGTTTTTTATATCTTGTGCGAATGATTGGAGGAAGTTACATGTTTAAATCACTATTTAAAAAAAGCGAACAAGCGATAACGATTATGGCACCATTATCCGGTGAGGTAGTTTCCTTAGAAGAAGTTCCGGATCAAGTCTTTTCAGAGAAAATGATGGGGGATGGGGTAGCGATCATTCCGTCGAAAAATACACTGTATTCCCCAATCGATGGAGAAGTAGTTAATGTTTTTCCAACAAAGCACGCTATTACGTTACGTTCAAAAGAAGGGGCGGAAATATTAATTCATATGGGTCTGGAAACAGTCAATCTAGGTGGAGATGGGTTTGACATTAAGGTTTCAGATGGAGACAAAGTAAGTAAAGGTAGTGTACTGGCTGATTATGATGTGGAAAAAATTAAAGGTTTAGGATATAAAGTCATTACACCGATTATATTAATAAACGGTGAAAAATTCGCAATGAATCAACCTTCAACCCATCATCAAGTTACCGGTGGTATGGATATATTGTTGGAGATTACGAAAAAATAAAGGATATATACAGAGTACCTTTGCCGCCTGGTAAGGGTACTTTTTTTGTATATTTGTAAAGGGTAGGTAAGCGCAAAAACGTTTTGGCATATAGCCCCTTAAAAATATTTTTTAATAACATATTGTAATTGCTTTTTATAATTGTTATATTTCTTGTATAACAGATAAAAATTTGGGGGTAGAAGAAATGGAAAACATTAACTGGGGTCTAATTGCACCAATTGTTGTCATTCAAGTTTTATTAATGGTAATTGCTTTAGTGGATATTATTCGTATAGATCGCACAAAAGGGCCCAAGTGGCTTTGGGCACTTATTGTTATTTTTATTAACCTATTAGGACCGATTCTTTATTTTGTTATCGGAAGGAAACAAAAATAAATGAAGGTCATAGATGTACAGAATCTTACAAAAGAATTTAAAGGGAAAGTTGCAGTTAAGGATGTAAGCTTTTCTCTTGAAGAAGGAAAATGCACAGCATTACTTGGCCCAAATGGGGCGGGTAAAACAACAACATTGCATATGATTGCGGGATTAATCAAACAGAGTAAAGGAACGATTCATTCTCCATTAAAAAAATCAGGAGATGACATTAGGGGAGTAATAGGTTTTTTGCCCCAATATCCTGCCTTCTATGAATGGATGACGGGTGAAGAATATTTAACTTTTGCTGGACAATTAGTTAATATCGATGCGTCTACCATAAAGGTAAGGGTGGAGGAGCTAATTGAGCTTGTTGGCCTTCAAGATGGATACAAACGTAAAATAGGTGGATATTCAGGAGGAATGAGGCAAAGACTTGGTATTGCACAAGCTCTTATTCATCAGCCGAAGCTTGTGCTCTTGGATGAACCAGTTTCTGCTTTAGACCCATTTGGAAGACGAGAAGTTTTAGAGCTAATGAGAAGATTGAAAAGAGAGACGACCATCCTTTTTTCAACCCACATACTAAATGATGCGGAGGAAGTATGTGATTCTGTTCTTTTTATGAATGATGGCAGATTGATAGAGGGTGGAGGATTGGAAGAGGTTAAGGAACGCTATACCGATAATGTAATCAGGCTTTCCTTTTCAAAAATCCCGAAAGATTTCTTGCTTCAATTGGAAGGGATGAAATGGATAGGATCCGTAGATATCGATGATAATAATGCTTTCATTGCCGTTTCTGAAATGGAGAAGGTAAGAGAGCAAATATTTCAGCTAGCCGCTAATGAAAGTTGGCCATTGGAAAAATTTGAAGTGAACCAATTGACATTAGAAGAGGTGTTTACAAAGGTGGTGAAGGGATGAAACAGTTTTCTATTTTTTTGAAAAAAGAATGTGTTGAATCATGGAGGAATTATAAATGGATTTGGATGCCATTAGTGTTTCTTCTACTTGGTTTAACTCAGCCAATAACCACTTATTATTTACCGGAAATCATTCAGTCTGGTGGGAATCTTCCGGAGGGAGCCGTTATCAAACTGCCGACGCCATCCGCCTCAGAAGTGTTATTTGGAACAATTGATTCGCAGTTTAATGTGATTGGAATTTTGGTGGTTGTACTAGCTTTTATGGCCTCTATACCGGGGGAAAAGAAAAGTGGAAGTGCATCTCTAATTCTCGTTAAGCCTGTTTCGTTTATCGCATATATTCTAGCAAAATGGACATCTGCAATGCTGGTAGTTTGGGTATCCTATTTCCTTGGTATGCTGGCAAATTGGTATTATACTTATCAATTATTTGAAAAGGTTGATGTGAGCTTGGCAGTAAAAGCCTTTTTCTTTTATGGAATTTGGTTAACCTTCGTCGTTACGTTAGTTTTTTTCTTTGGAAGTATAGTTAAATCCTCTGGATTAAATGCTTTTTTAACCTTAGCATCAACAATTATTCTAAGCACAGGTGCATCCTTTTTTGCCAATAAGCTCTTATGGCTGCCATCTCTTCTGACAAAATATACAGGGGAATTGTTAAAAACAAAAGCAATCCCGGAGGGGCTGTATGGGGCATCTATCATAACAATTCTATTGATTGGCCTTTTTCTAGCATCTGGAGTATTTATTTTTAAAAGAAAAGAATTGGTATAGATTCGTACTTAAGAAAGAACGCTAGAAAATTCTTGAGGAGGCAGCATATAATGTTGAATGAGAAAATTGTGATAGGTGCGGGAACTAAGTACCCCCTTAATGGGATATTGACCATCCCAAATGAAACTAATAGATTGTTGCCCGCGGTGGTGCTGGTTCAAGGATCAGGTCCAAGCAACATGGATGCAAAAGTAGGTAATAATGTTCCTTTCAAAGATATTGCGGAAGGTCTGTCTGAGAAAGGTATTGCCGTGTTACGTTATGACAAGAGAACCTTCGTATACCGCAAAGAAATGAAAAATCACACTGGAATTTCGGTGAAAGAAGAAACAATCGAAGATGCCGTACTTGCAGCTGAATTCTTACGAAGAGATGAACGTATAGACTCTAATAAAATATTTATTATTGGTCATAGTTTAGGTGGGATGTTGGCTCCTCGTATTGATGCAGAAGGTGGGAATTTTGCCGGTATCATTATTTTGGCTGGTTCACCGCGCAATCTGGAAGAAATTATGATGGATCAAAATGATGCTGTATTAGACTCCCTAAATAAATTTTTGAAGATAATTGCGAGGAAGCAAATAGCAAATTTATCAAGGAAGTTTGAAAATATCTATAATCTAAGTGATGAAGAAGCGAAATCAACATTAGTTATTGGAAAACATGTAAGTGCATACTACTTTAAAGAAATGGGTGTACACCAATCTATTCAATATCTCAAGTCATTGGATAAACCGGTTTTCATTTTGCAGGGTGAGAAAGATTTTCATGTATCTATAGAAAAAGATTTTAATGGGTATAAAAATATTCTAGGTCAAAAGCCGAATGTAAAATTTAAGCTTTATCCAAACTTGAATCATATGTTTATGCCTTCCGTGTATGGAGCGATATTAAAAGCGAAGAAAGAGTATAATGTTGCTCAGCATGTGGACAAACAAGTGATAAATGATATGGGTAATTGGATTCTGTCCGTTTAGGAAAATAAAATAAACGAAATAGAAATATTTAAATGAATGTAGCCAAGAAAAAGATATAAAACCTCCATTTCATTGGAGGTTTTATATCTTTTTGCTGTTTTAGTAAATCAATAGTGTAAATGAGGTTTATAAAACAACTTAAACAAGTATTACCCACAAAATCATCGTAAAGATAATTGTAACGACACCCTGCAACAATGTAGCCATTGTTTGCGCCTTATAAGCATCAGTTACCTTCATACCACTAAATTGGGTAACAACCCAGAAGAAGCTGTCATTTACATGGCTGACTGCCATTGCGCCTGCTCCTACTGCCATTACTACTAAAGCAAGTGGTACCGCCCCTGCAATTCCCATCACAGGAAGCAATGGAGCGATTAATGACGAAGTAATGACTAACGCTGCAGTAGAAGATCCTTGTGCTGTTTTTAAGGCAGCAGCAATAATAAATGGAATCAATAAGAACCATACGCCACTGAAAGCATTCGCAAGATCCCAACCTTGAATCGCATCGGCAATTCCTGTATTTTTAATTACAGTCCCAAACGCACCACCAGCTCCGGTAATTAGAAGAATGGGAGCAGCATCTAAAAGCCCTTGACCAACCCATTTTGTTAATGTTTCTTCGGTATAATTTGGCAATAAAGTAAAGGCTGCAATAACTCCAGCTAATAAAGCAATAACAGGTTGTCCTAGGAAAATAAAGAAGGCGGAAATATTTCCCTTACCGCCTAAAACGGTAATGATCGAACCAATTCCTATTAGAATAATTGGTAGAATAATAGGTAAAAAGGCTTGGAATGCAGATGGCATTTTACCAAACGATTTTACGATTTCATCATAATCCAATTCCTCATTTCCATCGTCTGGAACCTCAATTTTTTTTGCGACCTTTGCTGCCCAAAAATATCCGACAATCGTTGCAGGAATAGCGACAATTAGTCCAATTAATATGATTGTCCCTAAATATCCTTCTGCACCGATATTTCCAGCCGCTGCAATTGGACCAGGTGTCGGAGGTACAAGCGTATGTGTCGCGTACAAGCCTGTTGCTAAAGCTACAGACATTGATGCTATTGTTACTTTTGCCCGTTTAGCCAAGGCTTTCTTTAAGCTTGATAGAATAACAAATCCGGAATCACAGAATACAGGAATAGATACAATATATCCAATTAAACTCATCGCTAGCTGCGGTCTTTTTGGCCCAACTACACGAAGAACCACTTCTGCCATCCGTAAAGCAGCGCCCGATTTTTCTAAAATGGTTCCAATAATTGTTCCGAAGACGATTACAAGTCCAATACTTGTCATTAAGCCCCCGAAACCACCGTTTATATTTTCAACAATTTTAGTCAAAGGCATTCCAGAGGCAAAGCCTACAAAGAGTGTTCCCAATAATAATGATAGAAATGGATGAAGTTTAAATAAAGTTGTAGCAATAACAATTAATAATACCCCAATTATTAAAACAAGAAATAACATACAATACCCTCCCCTTTGTTTTTAATACAAAAGAATGCACTTTTTATTTCAGGCAAAAAAAGTACGAATCACCTGTTCAGCAGTAGCTTCTAATAATTCTGGCCCCCTTTCCATTGCTTCCTTTAGTCCCATTGGAGATTGAACAATGCTGTGTACACTAGTGATTCCGTATTGGTATAATTCATCAATACCGTTACCGATAGAACCGGCTAGCGCAAAGACTGGAATCCTTTTTTGCTTAGCTATTTGGGCGACCCCCATGGGTGTTTTGCCGGAAGCAGTTTGATAATCAATTTGTCCTTCTCCGGTGAAAACACATTGCGCCCCGTCTAATTTTTCCTTTAATCCTGTATACTTTATAACAAGGTCAATTCCTCTTTGTGTTGTAGAAGGAAAGAAGGCTTGAAAAGCACCGCCAATCCCACCAGCTGCACCAGCTCCTGGCCTTTCGTGTAATCGAATCCCTGTTTTACTTTCCACTAAATCAGCCCATTTTGTTAAATGATAGTCTAGGAATTGAAGCATTTCCGGTGTAGCCCCTTTTTGTGGACCGAAGACATGAGTCGCACCATTTATTCCGACTAAAGGATTTTGAACATCGGAAGCGATGATAAATTCACAATTTGCTATTCTAGCATCAAAATCTTGATGATCAATTTCCGTAATCTGTGAAAGACCAACACCTCCGTAACGAATAGAATTGCCATTAGAATCCAATAATTTCATTCCTAAGGCTTGGAGCATTCCAATTCCGCCATCGTTGGTAGCGCTTCCACCGATTGCGAGAATAAATTTTCTACATCCATCATCCAATGCATTTTTTATGAGCTCCCCTGTACCATAGGAGGTAGTCCATAGTGGATTTCTCTTATCGGGTTCAACTAGATTTAGTCCAGATGCACTTGCCATTTCGATAACACATGTTTGCTCATCACCAAGTATGCCGTAGGAAGACTTGATGTCTTCCATAAGTGGTCCCTTTACAACTGTCTCTATTTTTCTCCCATTTGTTGCTGTCACTAAACTATCCATCGTGCCTTCACCACCATCTGCTACGGGTACAACAATGGTATCTGCCTTTGAGAACGCTTTCTTAACTCCTCGTTCGATGGCAGTCGCAGCTTCAAATGCTGTCATACTTCCTTTAAAAGAATCTGGTGCAATAATAATTTTCATCTTGAGAACCACCTTACAAAGAACTTGTATAATTATTATAATCTTCAAACAATGCGCATTCATCGTATAGTATATACGAAAAATCCATACCATTTTGCATGATATTTTGTTTATAATATATAAAACTAAACGAAGGATGATAAAAATGTTAACAAGGGGAATTGCAGAGGAAATTGTTAAGCAAACTACAATTAGGCTTCATCGTAATATCAATATAATGGACGGAAGAGGAGTCATTATCGCTTCAGGTGATCGTAAACGCATGGACACTGCACACTTCGGAGCAATGGAAGTATTGCGTACCGGCAAACCTCTATTTATTTATGAAAAAGATTTACATCAATGGGAAGGGGCTCGTCCTGGAATTAACCTTCCTATCGAATTCCAGAAAAAGATCATTGGTGTAATTGGTATAACCGGCGATCCTGACGAGATGGAGGAGTTCAGCGAACTTGTAAAAATGATAACCGAAATGATGATACAGCAGTCTTTTATGATAGAACAGCTTGAATGGAAACAAAGATTAAAGGAGCTTGTATTTGAGGATTTACGTAAGGACTCCTCCAATAGGGAGTCCGTTCAACAAAGGCTTCATTTAATTGGTGTGAAGCTGGAGCCACCTTTTCAAGTATCAACGGTAGAGGTTAATTCAGAAAAATTTCACCCTAGAGAGTTGGTTCAGTTATTAGAAGGGGGCTTTGATCCTGAACATACTTTAGCGGGTATTTTAAGCACGAATCGGCTATTTCTGTTAAACTCCTATTTATCAGAAAAAAAGGTGAAGGAGAAACTTTTAACGCTAGTGGATCGATATCATTCAAAAGGAGTATTCGTCAGAATAGGCTTGGGTTCAAACGTTGATTCTACTTCCTATATAGGGAACTCGTATGAGGAATCTATATCAGCACTTGCTTTAGGTAGTAAAGATCAACAATTTATTCTTTATTCCGATATAGAATCAAAGGTTCTACTTGATCAGCTAGATCCATGGTATAAACAGCAATTTTCTGAAAGAATAATTGGAAGCCTGTCAGATAAGTTAATGGAGACATTAGAACATTTTTTTCTAAATGACCTTAATCTAAGTGAAACGGCAAAAAGCCTTTATATACATAGAAATTCTCTTTTATATAGAATGAAAAAAATAAAGGAAATAACAGGGTATGATCCACAAAAATTCCATCATGCTACTACATTGCAAATAGCGATTTGGATGGATCAAATGTTGAAGAAGGTAAAATGATTGATCCATATTCTGTAAAGGTAGATTCCTTTACGATTTTTTTAAGGCGTATCGCGAGAGGAAATATCCGTTGTTAATATGTAATAATATCGATTCCTTATCCTTGTCATTTTTATACACGAAAGGTTAAGATTATTTTAAAGATTCTATCGCAGAATAGAAGGGAGTTACGAATGAAAAATTTTATCGCATTTGATTTTGAAACAGCTAATCGAAATAGACATAGCATTTGTTCAGTAGGAATGGTGTTTGTGGAATCAGGGAAAATCGTCGATTCGGTCTATTCTTTGATTGATCCAGAGGAATCTTTTGACTATCACAATATTGTTGTCCATGGAATTCATCCCGAAGATGTTGAAGGGGCACCTACTTTTAATATCTTTTACGAAACTATAAAAAACAGAATAGAAAGTCAGGTAATGGTTGCTCATTTTCTTCCCTTTGATGGTTATGCTTTAAGGGATAATTTAAATCGTTATGATGTAACTCCGGTTTCAAGTAAGTTACTTTGCAGTTACCAATTATCCAAAAGACTTTTAAAAGAGTTATCCAGTCATACATTAAAGTCTCTATGTAACCATTATGAAATTGATCTTATTCATCATCATAATGCATTGGATGATGCCAGAGCATGCGCGGAACTAATGATAAGTCTTTCCAAAGAATTTGAATTACATGACTTAACTGAAATTCATCGAAAAACGGGTATTAGAGCCGGGGAAATCACCTCGAGCTATTATCGCTCATCATTAGTCTCGAAAAAACTGCCGTCAAGCGATGCGTCCTAAATATTTTTTATTAGTATGCCCTATATTAAGGAGATGTGATTATGACTACATATAAATCAAGGGAAGAAGTAGACGATAGAGAAAAGTGGAATCTTGCGGATATCTATCCAACCGTAGAGGATTGGCAGAAGGATGTTGAACTTATAGAGCAAACAGCAGAGCAACTAAAGAAATTCGATGGAAATATTCATGATGGAAAAACATTGTACTCCTATTTATCAGAGAGTGAAAAAGTATCATTCACATTTGGGAAAGTATTTGCTTATGGAATGTTATACGTTGATATTGACACTAGGGATACGGAGGCACAATCACTGCTGGATAAAGCTAAGCAGCTTAGTGTAAAAGTGAACGCAGCCACATCCTTTTTTATGCCCTTTTTATTGGGATTAGAGGAATCGATTTTGAAGAACTTTATGAAACAAGAAAAAGGACTTCAATATTATGAAAAGGATTTATTGGATGCATATCGTTATAAAACGCATGTGCTATCCAAGGAAAAGGAAGAGATTCTATCACAGTTGGGGGAAGCCCTTTCGTCGCCTAGCCACACATTCGGCATGATAAATAATGCTGATATTAAATTTGGAGAGGTGACAAATGATGACGGAGAAAAAGTTGAGCTAACTCGTGGTATGTACGCAAAGTTAATAGAGCATCCAAATCGAAATAAGCGTAAAGAAGCGTATAAGGCATACTATCAACCTTACGTCCATTTGAAGAACTCAATAGCGTCAACACTTTCAGGGGCTATCAAAAATAATGTAACGGTCTCTCGGCTGCGGAAGTATCCTTCTGCATTAGAAAAGGCTTTGTTTGCGGATAATGTGTCCAAAGAAGTATATGAAAATTTAATTTCCACTACAAAGGCCAATTTAGGATCACTTCACCGATATACGGAAATTCGAAAGCAAAAGCTCGAACTAGAGGAACTGCACCAGTATGATTTAAATGTTCCATTAGTGGAAGGCGTGGAAAAAGAAATCTCTTTTGAAGATGCTTATGAAACAATGATTGATGCGTTACGCCCGCTTGGTGAAGATTACATCAACACACTTGCCTCTTTCAAGAATGCGCGTTACATTGACGTTCGCGAAACACCGGGAAAGCGTTCTGGTGCCTATAATATGGGGGTATATGGAGTTCATCCTTATGTTTTATTAAATCATCGAGATAATATTGATGGATTATTTACGTTAGCACATGAGATGGGTCATGCTATGCACAGCCATTATTCTCATAAAACACAGCCGCAAAATACTGCCAAATATAGTATTTTTGTGGCGGAAGTTGCATCGACCGTTAATGAAGTGCTATTGATTAATTATTTGTTGAATAAGGAAACAGATGAAAAGCTACGTCAGTATCTTCTAAATCATTTTATTGATAAGTTTAAGGGGACACTATTTACACAAGTAATGTTTGGCGAGTTTGAAAAAATCACACACGAGCTAGCGGAAAAAGGCAATCCGCTTAATGCCAAGTTGTTTAATGAGGTGTTCGAGAAATTATTTAAGGAGTACAATGGTGATCAAATCGTATTGGATGAGGAAGTAAAGTACGGTTGGTCAAGAATTCCTCATTTTTATCGCCCATTCTATGTATACAAATACGCGACCGGATTTGCTTCCGCGGTCCATATTGCAAACCGAATCTTAGAAGGGGATTCCAAGACGAAGGAAGCATACCTGGAATTTTTAAAGAGCGGAAGTTCCGAATATCCACTCGACTTATTAAAAAAGACGGGTGTAGATTTAACCTCTCCAGAACCAGTTGAAAATGCTTTAAAGCAGTTTAAAGAGTTAGTAGAGGAATTCTCAAAGGTAATTACGGTGTAAAGTTAAAAAATAAGATTTTTTCAACAAGTGCCTGTATCTAAAAAATAGATACAGGTTTTTTTTGTTAAAATACGGGAAGTAAAAAAACAAATAACACGGTATTCGATGAAACAACAGCTTCTACATCATAATTGTCTATCCAGCTGGCACCACATCCATCACGTCCCTAGATTCCCATAATACGACCAATTTTGTTGTGTCAATAAAATATGTGAGGATATTCGTGACGGCTCTATGAAAAGTTATTGAACGTAAAATGGAGAATTATTGTCGACTTTGTGAAGTTGTGCACAAAAGTGAGGAGAATGGAGTACAATTTCACCATAAAGAATTAAAGGATTATAAAGAATGCATTAAAACAACGAATTTAACTATTCGATATTGTGAATTAGTACACATATTATTGGATTGGGAAGGAGCGGAAAAAGGTTGAAAACAAAAAAACTTCCTTGGAAATCATTATTGTTCATATTTGTATCTTCACTATTTTTATTAAGTGGATGTGACACTAGTAAAATAGCAGTCTTAAATCCCCAAGGGCCAGTTGCTCAGAAACAATATGATCTTATTGTTTACTCATTTTGGCTCATGATGATTATTTTAGTGGTTGTGCTGGGACTGTTTATCTACATGGTCTATAAATATCGTGCGAAAAAGTTAGCTGCAGACTATGTTCCACCAGATGAACATGGTAGCAAATGGTTAGAAATTATTTGGACAGCAATACCAGTCGTTATTATCATTGCGGTTGCGATTCCAACTATTAAAGCCAACTATGCGTTGGAGGAAGTGCCAAAAGGGTATGAAAATAAGAAACCAATCGTAATTAATGTAACGTCTGCTAACTGGAAATGGATTTTTAGTTATCCTGAACAAAATATCGAAACAGTTAACTATGTTAATATACCTGCTGGTAGACCTGTTAAATTTCAATTAACTTCTGCTGGAACAATGGCATCCTTCTGGGTACCCGAATTAGGTGGTCAAAAGTACACGATGCCTAACCATTCTATGCAATTGATTCTTTTAGCAGATAAACCAGGGTCCTATGAAGGAAGAAATTCCAACTTTAATGGCGAAGGCTTTGCGCATATGGATTTTGAAGTGCTTTCTCAAACCCCAGGAGATTTTGATAAATGGGTAAAAGATGTAAAAGGAACTGCTTCAAAAATGAAAAAAAGTGACTATAATAACCTTTTGAAAGAAGGACTTGTTGGTAGAATGACGTTCACAGGCACACATTTGCCATGGGTCACTACACCACATCAACATGGAATGCTGGATCAAAAGGAAACCAATCAAAAGCATCACAATATGGACAATATGGATATGGGAAATATGGACATGTCAGGTCATAAACACTAGAAAGATTGGAGGAGAAAACCTATGAAGCTTGATGAATTTTTCGTCACAGGGGAACCAATTATTTATGTAACAGAAGCCGGGATTGCCCTAGCGATGATCGGTATCCTGTTTTACTTAACCTATTTTAAAAAGTGGAAATGGCTTTGGAAAAATTGGCTAACAACCGTTGATCATAAAAAAATTGGTGTCATGTATATTTTAGTTGCGGTATTAATGTTATTCCGCGGTGGTGTCGATGCTCTAATGATGAGGGCACAGCTTTCAGCTCCTAACTTAAAATTATTAGATGCAAACCATTATGATGGTATTTTTACAACACATGGAACAATTATGATTTTGTTCATGGCAATGCCATTTTTAATGGGATTAATTAATATCGCAGTTCCATTACAACTTGGGGCACGCGACGTGGCTTATCCAATGTTAAATGCTTTTAGTTTCTGGTCATTTGCTGCAGGTTGTGCGTTATTTAATATTTCCTTTATCATTGGTGGTTCACCAACAGCTGGATGGACTTCTTATTTTCCACTTGCAGGAACAGAATTTAGCCCTGGGGTAGGAAACAACTATTATGCAGTTGCATTGCAAATTGCAGGTATTGGTACTCTTATTACCGGAATTAACTTCTTAGTAACCATTTTAAAAATGAGAGCAAAAGGTATGACTATGATGAAAATGCCGATGTTTGTATGGTCGGTATTAATCATGTGTGTAATTATTATTTTTGCGTTCCCAGTGCTAACTGTTGCATTGGCATTAATGACGTTTGACCGTTTGGCTGGATCTCATTTCTTTACGATGGCAGCTGGCGGTATGCCAATGCTTTGGAGCAACTTATTCTGGATTTGGGGACACCCTGAAGTGTATATCGTTTTATTACCATCGTTAGGAATTTATTCAGAAATTATTAGTACTTTTTCGAAAAAACGTCTTTTTGGTTATAAATCAATGGTTTTCTCTATGTTGGCCATCGCGTTATTTAGTTACTTTACGTGGGTGCATCACTTTTTCACAATGGGGAATACGGCAGCAGTTAACTCATTCTTCTCTATCTCGACCATGCTGATTGCGATTCCTACAGGTGTTAAATTATTTAACTGGATTTTTACAATGAGAAAAGGAAAAATGCAAATGACATCAGCAATGCTATGGTCATTAGCTTTTATCCCGAACTTCCTTATTGGTGGGATAACTGGGGTAATGCTTGCGATGGCAGCTGCGGATTATCAATATCATAATAGCTATTTCTTGATTGCACATTTCCATTACACATTAATACCTGGTGTTGCCTTCGCTTGTTTTGCTGGCTTACATTACTGGTATCCAAAAATGTTTGGTCATATGTTAAACGAGAGACTTGGGAAAATTACCTTCTGGTTATGGATGGTTGGATTTAACGTTTGTTTCTTGCCACAATTCGTTCTTGGCTTAAAAGGGATGGTACGTCGTATGTATACGTATCAAGCTGGACTTGGCTGGGAAGGCTTAAACATCGTTTCAACTGTCGGTGGTGTCCTTATGGGTATTGGCTTCTTAGTGCTCGTTTGGAATATTATATATAGTCTTCGCCATGGAGAACGTGATGTAACAGGAGATCCTTGGGATGGCCGTACATTAGAATGGGCTACTCCAACTCCAGTTCCACATTATAACTTTGCTGTTGCTCCTGTAGTGGACGATGTAGATGCATATTGGAATATGAAACAAAAAGGTAAACCTGCAATGAAAAAAGCAGATATTAAACCAATCCATATGCCGAACAATACAGGAATGCCATTTATCGCTGCTGTAGGCTTTGGCCTTGGAGGGTTCGGACTTGTCTTCTCATGGTGGTGGCTAGCAATTATAGGCTTAATCATTATTTTAGGATGTCTTGCATGGCGTTCCTTCGATCCTGATAAAGGATACCATGTAGAGGTGAAGGAAATTTTAGAAACGGAAGAAGCAGCAAGGGGTGAAATAGGATGAGTGAACATTTAGACACTTCATTGCCGTTAGAATACCAATCAGAGCAAAGCAGATTAAATATATTTGGATTTTGGATTTTCTTAGGTGCAGAGATTGCTCTGTTTGCGACTCTCTTCGCTACCTATTTTGTCATGTCAGGTATGACAGCAAAAGGACCTGATCAGTTAGATTTATTTAAGATTAAGGATGTCATGATTGAAACCATCCTTTTATTAGTTAGTAGTTTTACCTGCGGACTTGCCGTTTTCTCTATGAGAAACAACAATAAGAAGGGCCTACTAACTTGGTTCATTATTACACTGCTTTTAGGTGCGGGATTCATTTATTTTGAGCTGCATGAGTTTATAGACTATGTACATGAGGGAGCTACTCTTCAAACAAGCGGTTTCCTTTCTGGATTCTTTGTATTGCTTGGAACACATGGTGCACACGTTTCAATGGGTATCTTGTGGGGAATATTGCTTATTATTCAATTGGTCAAGAGAGGCTTAAATCCGGTTACATCAAGAAAATTCTTCATCATCAGCCTTTATTGGCATTTCCTTGATGTCGTATGGATCTTCATCTTTACATTCGTTTATTTAGGAGGGCTGATTCAATAATGGAACAACATCAACATTCAAAATATCCGATCGGACACATTATTGGTTTCCTTCTATCATTGGCTATGACCATATTAGCCATGATTGTCGCCTTACACACAAGTCTCCCAAGACCCGCAATAATGAGCATTATTGGGATTCTTGCGTTCATGCAAACAGGGATGCAGCTATTCATGTTTATGCATATTAAAGAAAGCGAAAATTCCGCTGTTCAAGTCGGAAACATCGTATACAGCATCATCATTGCCCTCACTATCGTATTAGGCTCTGTGTGGGTAATGCATAACTAACAAAAAGAATGTCAATAAAGAGTGCCAGGCACCAAAAACGGGGCATAAAATCTCCTCATTTGGTGCCTGGCACTTTTTTTCTTATTTAACCCTCAACAACATTCTCATGCCAAAGAAGGCTGCCCACGATTCTTTCTTCTCCTTAAAATAAAAGCTTATAGTTTTGCCGTTCTTCATAATAAGGGTGTCATTTTTACCAACTCTTAAAGGGATTGTTTCATTTCCAATGACAGCTTTTAAGCTATGATTCTCTAAAATAATTTCTAAACAAGAACCCTCTTTAGACTGATATATACCAACAAATTTCGCTAATTGTTCATCCGTAGTTTGGTCAACGGTATCCTCACCCCGATTTCTCTCATTAAGTGGAATACCGAGTGCCGTGTTGACTGCTTCCAGCCAAATATCTCCGGCAGAGATGTTGGAGACATTTGACAGTACTGCCACAACTAGCCCCTTTTCGGGAACAAAACCGAAACAAGAAGAAACCCCAGGTTGTCCGCCTCCATGTTCGACTAGCGTACTTCCATGGTAGTTCGGGGTTATATGTAAAGCATAGCCGTAGTAAGAAATACCTTCAATTGGAATGTAAGGAGTGTACATCTTTTTAACCTGCTCACTAGAAATAAGGTTGACTTCCTTCTCACGAAAAACTTCTCCATACTTTAATAAATCACGAATGGTAGATCGGATGCCCCCGCCTACCTCATAGTTTCCAAGAACAGGCCATGGCTGTTTTTTATGTGTACCGTCCGAATAAATATATGGAGTAGAGACATTATCAAGTTTGGACAATTCCTCGATACTGAAGGTGGAACGATACATTTTCAGTGGGTTTAACAACTGCTCTGTAACGTAACGCCTGAATAAGCAACCGGTTACCTTTTCTATTATGGCTCCTAATAGTATAAAAGTATCATTACAGTAACTAAAATATTCTCCTGGTCTACCTAATACTTCATGAGTTTCATCTGATAAATAAACAAGATGTTCTCGAAGCTTGTTCAATTCTTCTCTTCGTCTTAGTGGTGCTAAGCCTGTCGTATGAGTTAACAAATGATGAACTTTAACAGAATCGATATCTTCAATGGTTGGTACAGAAAAATGCGGCAAATATTTAGTAACCGGGTCGTCTATTGAAAGTTTTCCTTCTTCCTCCAATATTAATATTGCAAGTGCTGTGAAAGACTTCGTTACAGAGGCAATACCAAAAATAGTATCAGGTGTTACAGGCTCTTGAGTATCTAAATCTAGTACACCGAACCCTTTTTCATAAATAGTTCTGCCATATTCACTAACTGCAATGGCCACACCAGGAATGTGCTCATTCTTCATTCTAGCTATAACTGACTTTTCAAAGGATATCCAATCCATATAACTCACCTCTTCTATTATATTACCTGAATTTTCAGCCAAGTTGGTAACTTTCTTTTACAAACTGGATATCTGAACAACTTTCGGAATGTAGGAAAATAACAAAAATTGAAAAATAAAGAGGACATTGTAAATATTTGTAGAAAGAAGTGGTATATACATATTATTGAAAGGGGGGAGAGCTGGTTTAAGTTATTTTTTTGATAAGGATGTTTTCCAAAAGTAATACTTTTGGAATTTGAATAGTTCTAAACTTGAATATGCTTCGAGGTGCCTATTAAAAGATGGTCTTTTAATTTCTCCTGTAGATGCACCTTGTTATATCAAAAAAATTCCTTTGAGAAAGAAACTTAACCAGTACAATGAAACCCATCTTAACTAAATTGGACAAGAATATGATCCGTACCTTTTTCATGGAACTGCAGGACAGTATTTCAGAAGATATAGAGAAATGCGATGGAAAGGCTAAGTTTAAAGAGGAGATGTGGGAACGCCCCGGAGGTGGAGGGGGTAGAACAAGAATTATAGAGAATGGTGATGTTATTGAAAAAGGAGGAGTGAATTTCTCCAGTGTACATGGACCTTTATCGGAAAAAGTTGCAAAAGGATTAAATGTCGAGTCTGGGCAAGACTTTCTTGCAACAGGTGTGTCGGTCATAATGCATCCCAAAAACCCTATGGTTCCAATCATTCATATGAATGTTCGGTATTTTGAAATTGCAGATGGGACATGTTGGTTTGGGGGAGGAATTGATTTAACTCCTATTTTCATCAATATAGAAGAAGCAAAATACTTTCATCAATACGTAAAATTCATTTGCGATAAGCACCATCCATCCTACTATCCTACCTTTAAAACAAATGCCGATGACTATTTCTTTATAAAGCATCGGAATGAAACTCGCGGTATCGGCGGCATCTTTTTTGACAAATTGAAGAGTACAGAAGAGATCTCAATAGAGGACCGATTTGCTTTTACAAAGGATGTAGGTCTTGCATTTTCCCCAATTTATTCAAGACTGATACAAGATAACCGTGATAAGCCATATGGAGAAAAACAAAAACAATGGCAATTAGTTCGTAGAGGAAGATATGCAGAGTTTAATTTAGTATGTGACCGCGGTACAAAATTTGGCTTGGATACGAATGGTAGAATAGAATCCATTTTAATGAGTCTTCCTCCAGAGGTGAATTGGCTGTACAACTACCAAGCGACAGAACCAAATGAAATTTTCACACAGAGTATGCTTAAAAAGGATATCGATTGGATTCAAATGTAGTTAATTCGTGAGCTCGTTCCCTTTTAGGACCAAAAGTGAAAGGGATGTGAGATGAGGCGTAGACAAGCACCGAATCATTTTACTTCCTTTGAAAAATGATAAACTAAATAGTGAACATTGTATTTACAAGGAGAAATGAACTGAATATGAGCCAAACAAAAACCGTAGTTGAAAAATTGAATATTTCAAAATACCCCACAAAGCTCATTCTAAATAAGCCAGAAGATATACATGATTTTGATGAACTAAAATATGACCCTGAAGTGAAGCAGGAACAATATGATGTAATCTTTCAATTTGTATTTAGTATTGAGGATTTCCATAAGCAGCTTCAGAATGTGATAGGAAAGCAGCTTGTAAAGGAAAGTGGATATTTATACATTGCTTATCCGAAAAAGAATAATCCGCAATATAAAGAATACATAGACCGAGACCGTTTTTTACAGGAAATTGCCTTAGATGAAGAGGGGTATATACCAGACAGCAATCTAAAGTTTTCTAGAATGGTTAGTTTAAATGAGGTTTTTACAGTAGTAGGTTTAAAGAGTGGACGAAAGAAAACCACAAAAGCAAGTAGCGCCAAAAGCCAATGTGTTGATGATTATATTGTGAATATAGAGGATATACAGCAATATTTATATCAAAACAAAGAGCTCCTACAATTTTTTAATCAGTTAACACCAGGCTATCAAAAGGACTGGGCCCGATATGTTTACAGTGCAAAAAGAAAAGAAACACAAGAGAAAAGATTGGCGGAAATGAAGAAGGTTCTGTCAGAAGGTTTTAAAACAATGGATCTATATAAAAGGAATAAAAAATAAACATAAATGCTGCTTACAATGCATTTAATGCATACAAGCAGCATTTATGAGCATTAGGCGCTTAGTTTCTCTTCTTCCTTAATGGTCAATGTTTTTCCCGTAAAACCAAATAGAATGGTTAGGATCGGAGAAAGCAAACAGAAAAAGGAAAATGGAAGGTAATGAAGGGTATCTACCCCAAGAATATTGGTTAGAAACACTCCGCAAACGCTCCATGGCACGAGCGGATTCACAACGGTACCTGCATCTTCCAACACTCTTGAGAGATTCTTGTTTGCCAAACCAAGACGCTCAAACGGCCGTTGGAACGATTCTCCTGTTAATATAATTGATAGGTATTGCTCCCCAATAAAAATATTAACCCCTATTGCAGTTAAAGCAGCTGCCATTACAGTAGTTCCAATCTTAGTTAATACTTTTCCCAGTGATTGTAACAATACTGGAATAATTCCTAAGGTAAAGGCAAGTCCCCCCATACATAATGCCAGAATGACTAGAGAAATGGTAAACATCATACTATTTAATCCGCCCCTAGTGAGCAAACTGTCAATGACCTTGTTTCCGGTAGAAGAAACATAGCCATTAAAGAGAATTTGAAACAATTCCTTTCCAGTTGGATGGAAGTGAAAAAAAGAAAGAATAACTGCAAAAATAGAATTAAAGGCTAGCGTAATGAAAGCTGAAACCTTTTTATAGGCAAAAATGGCAAGCGCTACAACAGGAAGTAAGCTGTACCAATGGACTAATTGTGTTTCAGAAAGTACTTCTTGTAATCTTGCAATTCGATTAAAATCAACATTTGTTGCACTCGGTGAAAGTAAAGCATAAATCATAAAACTAATAATAAAAGCCGGAACGGTTGTCCAAGCCATATTGCGAATATGATCAAATAAATCCACCTTCATAATGGTCGATGCAATATTCGTTGTGTCCGATAATGGAGACATTTTATCTCCAAAAAACGCTCCTGATACAATCGCTCCTGCAGTAATCGCCAAGGATGCATCAAGTGCAGTTGCAATTCCGATAAAGGCAACTCCCAAAGTAGCCGATGTTGTTAAGGAACTGCCAATTGCAATGCCGACTATTGATGTAAGGACAAAGACGATGGCATAGAAAAAATGGCCAGTTATTACTTGGAATCCTCCAAATACTAGAGTAGGTATTGTCCCGCTAATCATCCATGTGGCGATTAATAATCCAATTAAGAAAAAGAGAAATATTGCTGGCAGACCAGTCTTTGCTCCTTTAACCATACTTTCTTCTAATTTCTTAAAGGGAACTTTTTGGATAAAGCCATAAATAATTAATAAAAATATCGATAATAAAATCGGGATATGCGGAGCTGCTGAGAATTTAATAATGCTGATACTAATCAACCCAACAATTAAAATGGCAAGGGTAAGTGCCTCCACTATGGTTGGGGTATAAGCTTTTTTCATTTGAAACATATTGATGCCCTCCTGATGTATAAAAATATAAAAAAGAGAGTCTCTATATCCCAATTAGGGACGAAGACTCTCCGCGGTACCACCCTAGTTAATGATGTTCATCATTCACTCTTTATTTTCCAAAACTTCTTCACGGTGTATTTCATTCTGCTTGTCGCCTGGATTTTCAGCCCCCCATCCAGTCTCTATTTGCTGCAATCAATAGAATTACTAAAGTCGTGATTTGGAATAAAAACTATTAACTTTTACACTTAAACGCTTTTAAGCTTTTATGCAATAAAGTAATTGATAACAAATATATCATGTTTTGAAAAATAATCAAGGGGAAATTTTTAGAAGGTACTCAACCTTGTTCCTATAAGATATTCACAAAGGTTTCCTGAACTAATAAAAGAATTACTTTTTACAGATGTTCATTCTTTCGACATAGTTTGCTAAAATAAAGATAAAGTACGTTCAAATCTGGAGGATGGGCATGGAACCAGAAAAACTTAAAAAGGTAATTGAGGCTGCGAGGCTTTATTACTTACTAGATTATAATCAACATCAGATTGCTGATAAATTAGGGATTTCGAGACCTACTGTATCAAGACTATTACAAATAGCAAAGAACGAAGGAATAGTCCAAATAAAAATTATGGATCCAAATGAAGATGTTGAACAATTATCCGTTCAACTTGAAAAAAAGTTCAACTTAAAAAAAGCAATTGTTGTGTCAGTCCCTCAATATGAAGACAATATTATTAAGAACTATATAGGGGAAAAAGCAGCTGTATATTTGCATGATATCGTGAAAGATGGCGATATTATCGGTGTTACCTGGGGAACCACCTTATACCATGTTGCCATTTCCCTTAAGCAAAAATTTGTGAAAGATGTGAAGGTTGTTCAATTAAAAGGTGGAATTAGTCATTCGGAAACAAACAACTATTCCTCGGAAATCTTATATCTGTTTGGAAAAGCATATAATACAAACCCTATACATTTGCCACTTCCGGCTATAGTTGATCATATTGTCGTAAAGCAAGCGATGGAAGCTGACCGACATATAAAAAAAGTGCTGGATACTGGGAAAGAGGCGAATATTGCAGTATTCACAATTGGACCAACAAAATCAGAGTCCCTTCTATTCCAACTCGGATATTTTTCAGAAGAGGATACTCGCATGATATGCTCTAAAGGAGCTGGAGATATTTGCTCCAGATTTTTTGATAAAGATGGTAACATTTTGAATGAAAACTTAAATAACAGGACATTAGGTATAGACTTAAAGGATTTAAAGCAAAAAGAATATTCTATCCTAGTAGCCGGTGGACCGCAAAAAATGGAGGGGATTTATGGTGCTCTCAAAGGCGGATATGCCAATGTAATCGTGATTGACCAATTTACAGCTAAGTTTTTGCTTGATAAACATGGGGACGGATCTCTTGTTTCGTAAATGAAACTAGAGATTTGTCCCCTTTGTTCATCTGGGAAAATTTACAATTTTACATTTGTTCAAATGATTATTTACATTTGTTCATTAAATTGATATATTACTTGTGTAAAGGTTTTCAAGTTTTTAAATGAAAAATCAATTTAAAGATAAATACGAACAACCATATATAGAAAGGAAGTATTTGATATGACTGGCTCGTTAGCACAAATGATTGATCATACCTTATTAAAAGCGGATGCGACAAAGGCAGAAATTCAAAAGTTAGCAGAGGAGGCAAAAGAATATTCATTTGCTTCTGTTTGTGTAAATCCAACTTGGGTAAAAACAGCTGCGGAAATTTTAAAAGATACTCCGGTTAAAGTTTGTACTGTTATCGGGTTTCCACTGGGAGCAACTACAACCGAGGTAAAGGCTTTTGAAGCAAAAAACGCCATTGAAAATGGTGCTACAGAAATTGATATGGTTATTAATATCGGTGCTTTAAAGGACAAGCAATTTGACGTAGTGGAAAAAGACATTAAAGCAGTTGTGGAAGCAGCAAAAGGCAAGGCTTTAACAAAAGTAATTATTGAAACTTCCCTTTTAACAAACGAAGAAAAGGAAATAGCAAGTGAATTATCTGTTAAAGCCGGTGCGGATTTTGTGAAGACATCAACTGGGTTTTCTACCGGTGGAGCAACAGTAGAGGACGTAGCATTAATGAGAAAGGTTGTCGGACCAACGATTGGCGTTAAAGCTTCTGGTGGTGTGAGAAGCTTAGAGGATGCAGAAAATATGGTCAATGCAGGTGCTACACGTATTGGCGCAAGCTCTGGTGTTGCCATTGTAAATGGTCAAACATCAACATCTTCTTATTAATTATAAAGTTAAAGTGTTGTTGGTACATCACTACAGGTGGTGGTACATATTTATTCGATTTGTACCACCACTCAAACTCAATTGACGACAAACATTAATAAATTTTTCCTGAGAGGAGAATGAAGTATGGATGTGAAATGGCTAGTAGAACAAGCGATAGAAGCAATGCAAAAAGCATATGTTCCATATTCATCATTTAAGGTTGGAGCTGCATTACTAACAGATGATAATAAGCTTTATCATGGCTGCAATATTGAAAACGCTTCATACGGTTTGACAAATTGTGCAGAAAGAACAGCGATTTTCAAGGCAGTATCAGAAGGAGACAAGCAATTTAAAGCGATTGCAATTGTTGGTGATACGGAAGGCCCTGTTTCTCCTTGTGGTGCCTGCCGACAAGTTATTGCAGAATTCTGTGATGCAAATACGAAGGTTATTTTAGCAAATTTACGTGGAGATTATGTAGAAACTTCTATTGATGAGCTTTTACCCGGTTATTTTTCTAAAAAAGATCTAGACAAATAAATTTCAATCATTTTGTAAACGTCATCATATAAACTAAACTTACAACTAGGAGAAGACAACCATGAAATATTTAATTTCTATTCTAGGTATTATCGTCGTCCTCGGACTAGCATTTTTGGCGAGTAATAACCGTAAAGGGATAAAATATAAACCGATTGCGATTATGATCGTAATTCAGTTAGCTTTGTCGTACTTATTATTAAATACTAAATTTGGTTTACTTATTATTAAGGGAATCGCAGATGTTTTCAGTAAGCTATTAGAATATGCAAACGATGGTGTATCGTTCGTTTTTGGCGGAATTGCTAACAAAGGGGAAGCTCCATTCTTCCTTAATGTCTTATTGCCAATTATCTTTATTTCTGTGCTAATAGGTATCTTTCAATATCTTAAAGTCCTTCCTTTTGTCATGAAATGGATCGGGCTATTGATTAGTAAAATTAACGGAATGGGAAAATTAGAGTCGTATAACGCTGTCGCCTCAGCGATGGTAGGACAATCAGAGGTTTTCATTACCGTTAAGAAACAATTACATCATTTACCGAAGCATCGATTGTATACTTTATGTGCATCCGCTATGTCCACGGTTTCTATGTCCATCGTTGGTGCATATATGACCATGATTGAGCCAAAATATGTCGTTACAGCTTTAGTTATCAATTTATTCGGTGGGTTTATTATTTCTTCCATCATTAACCCATATACAGTAGACAGCAAAGAAGATATATTAGAGATTCAAGAAGAAAAACAAAGCTTTTTTGAAATGCTTGGAGAATATATTTTAGATGGATTTAAAGTAGCGATTATCGTTGGTGCAATGCTGATAGGTTTTGTTGCATTAATGGCAGCCATTGATAATGTGTTTGATTTAATTTTCGGCGTTTCCTTCCAACAAATTTTAGGATATATCTTTGCACCAGTGGCATTTTTAATGGGTATACCGGGAGCGGAAATAGTAAAAGCAGGAGGCATTATGGCAACGAAGCTTGTGACTAATGAATTCGTGGCCATGATAGAGTTAACCAAAATTAAATCTGGTTTAAGTCCTCGTTCTCTTGGAATTATCTCTGTCTTCCTTGTATCTTTTGCAAACTTCTCCTCTATTGGAATTATTTCAGGAGCGGTGAAAGGCTTAAGTGAAAAGCAAGGAAATACAGTTGCCAGATTTGGATTAAAGCTTCTGTTCGGAGCAACATTGGTAAGTGTTTTATCAGCAATTATTGTCAGCTTTATTTTGTAATTAGACAATTTTAAACTTGTTAAATAATTTGTTGATGAAAAACTTTATGTTTATCTTTTGTAAAAGCGAGAAAGGCATTTCCTGCGAATCGTAGGATTTGCTTTTTCTTTTTGATTTTTAAAAGCGCGAGTGTTGTAACAATAAAAAAGCGAGGTGAAATAATGCAGTGAAGAACGTCAATGTTTTTAACTGCATTCAATATGGGTAATGTCGGTTTATTTTTATCTGGAGCAACATTATTTTTAAATAGTTTAATGTTACTGGGAAAAGCAGATAAAAAGAGTGTAGGAGTATTTAATTTGTTTGTAGGTTTTTTACAGATTGTTTTCCCACTATATTTAATTGCAATATCAGATCAAAATCATTGGACGATTTTTCATTTAGCCTGTGTATTCTTGTTCGGATTAACGTTTCTCTTTGTTGGAATCATTAATGTTACTGGAATAGATGGAAGTGGACTAGGTTGGTTTTCCCTTTGGGTAGCAATTATAGCCGTTGTATATATGGGGATTTACCTTATTCATGATCATGACATCATCAACACTATAACATGGGGAATGTGGGCATATTTATGGTTTTTATTCTTTTTATCCATGGCGCAAAATAAAAAAATAGATAGTTATATTGGCAAAATAGCATTTGTGCAGTCATGGATTACACTAACGATTCCTTCGATTTTTTCCTTAACAGGTGCGTGGAAAATCGAGTATGTTGAAAACATATGGATATTTGTTCAAGTGTTATCCATCATCTACTTCTGTGCTTGTACTGCAAAAATGATGATGGCAAACATGAAACGTCGGAAACAACAAGATATAACGGTTACACTTTAATGTGTAAAAACTCCGCTGCGGGGATGTAGAATGCAACGGAGTTTTTTTGTACCTTTCTTTTTATGACTTTTGACAAATATTGCTCACACGAAAAAAACTATCTTAATCCAATTAAAATCGAACTAAATAGAAATTTAAGGCATTGCGTTCCCACGGGAAGCAACATACAACGAATACCATTCTTCCCTTGTCATCAATTCAGACTGACGTACGGCATCTTCACAATTCTTTATACGTTCAGGGGTGGTCGTACCAATCACTGGCTGAATTTTTGCCGGATGTCGCATTAACCAGCCAAGTACAATTGCCTCTCGGGTGGTTTCTTTCTCCTGAGCCATTTTTATAACTAAATCTTTTGTCTTCACATCTGATTCTGTCAAACTTAAGCTTTCATTTCCAGTATAAATCCCTCTTGCCAATGGAGACCAAGCTTGTATTTGGATATCACTTACCATACTATATTCCATTAAGCCTTCTGCAAATCGTGTGCCAAGTCCAGCCTGTTGATTTACGAGGACTCCTTGTTCTATCCAGTCTAATTTATGTAAGCTCATTTCGAGTTGATTGACAATTAACGGTACATCACTATAGGCCTGAAGTAATTGAATTTGCCCCATATTCATATTGGAAACCCCAAAATGACGAACCTTTCCGGAAAGTTCAAGCTGTGCAAAGGCCTCTGCCACTTCCTCCGGCTCCATTAATGGGTCAGGTCGATGCAATAACAGCACATCTAAGTACTGGACACCAAGTCTTGTTAATATTCCATCGACAGAATTTAAGATATGCTGTTTGGAAAAATCATACCTTCCAGGTAAATGCTCATCTTGAAAACGAATGCCGCACTTACTCTGTATCACGATTTTCTCACGTAATTCAGGTTGTACTTTTAATATTTCGCCAAAAACTTTTTCTGCTTTGCCTCTGGTATAAATATCGGCATGATCAAACATTGTTATTCCTGCTGAGAGGGCAGCATCAACGGACTTTTCCCCTTTTATAATATCTTCTTTAGTAATGAGGCTATTATCCCAGCCGCCTCCAAATCCCATGCAGCCAAAAACCAATCTGCTGGATGAAACATTTCGCTTTTCAATCGGCATAATACGCATATAACGAAATTCCTCTTTTCATTTTTTATACTTTAGTCAATTTTATGAAAAAATCTACCATTCATGCAACTTAAATGGTCTGCATCTTGGACAAAAAGCCAATTACCTAATGGATTTCTCCTTCTTGCCGGACAACAGCATCTGAACTATCACGGTTTTTCCTTATTTCTATGACTATGAAATCAGTACGATAGAGTATCGTAGCACGAACACATTTGTTCCTGGTGCAATCATCCATTCCTATCATCATTTGGGGTGTTTATTTTCCGTGAAATATTGTTATAATAGACTTTTGAAAGATAATAGAAATTCATCATAGAATCATGTTAAAATAGATAGTACTGCAAAAAAATAAGCTCTCGAAAAGAGGTTTTATATATGAATAAACAATCCATTTACGGATTAACAATAGAACAGTTAACAGAATGGCTTTTGGAGCATGGCCAAAAAAAATTCCGTGCTACACAGGTGTGGGAATGGTTATATCAAAAACGTGTCACAAGTTTTGCGGAAATGACAAATATTAATAAAGATTGTCTTCAATTGTTGGAAGAACATTTCGAAATTGAAACATTAAACATCCAAATTAAGCAAGAATCAAAAGATGGAACAGTGAAACTTCTTTCTCAATTACGGGATGGAAACTTAATTGAGACGGTATTAATGAGACAAAAATATGGTCTATCCGTCTGTGTAACTACGCAGGTAGGCTGTAATATAGGATGCTCCTTCTGTGCCAGCGGTATTCTCAGAAAGAACCGCGACCTTGTAAGCGGTGAAATTGTTGAGCAGATTATGAAGGTGCAAAAGCATCTAGACGAAGCTGGAAAAGGCGAAAGGGTCAGTCATATTGTCGTAATGGGAATCGGTGAACCGTTTGACAACTTTGATAACCTAGTAAATTTCTTGAAAATCGTTAATAATGCAAAGGGTCTTGCAATCGGTGCTCGTCATATCACGGTTTCAACAAGTGGTCTTGCACCAAAAATATATGAATTCGCAGATCTTGATTTGCAGGTAAACTTAGCAATCTCCTTACATGCACCAAACAATGAGCTTCGTACACAAATTATGAAGATTAATCGTGCATATCCTTTAGAGAAGCTAATGCCTGCAATTGATTATTATTTAGAAAAAACTAATCGCCGTATTACCTTCGAATATATTTTATTAAATGATGTAAACGACCATAAAGAGGAAGCACTACAGCTTGCCAAACTGTTAAAGGATAAACGTCATCTTGCTTATGTGAACTTAATTCCATATAATCCAGTAAGTGAGCATATTCAATATAAACGCAGCTCCAAAGAATCCATTTTGGAATTCTATGATACATTGAAGAAAAACGGAATTAACTGCGTTGTAAGACAAGAGCATGGAACGGATATTGATGCTGCTTGTGGTCAGCTGCGAAGCAAACAATTGAAAAAAGCAAATTAAGAAATGGAGCTTGATATTCAAGCTCCATTTTTCTTTTTCATAGTCTAGATTTTCTCACAGTAAAATTGGTTTGTGGATAGTATTTATTTTTCACCAGAATATTAGGACCTAGGCATTGGACAGAGGGACAATGACAGTCTAGAGATTTTGCAATTGGCTGCTCCATCCACTTTTCGAACATGCTTGGAAGTGTATCATGTTGGATATTTCCAAGCGGTGCTGTATCACCAAAATCAGTAACAATGACATCTCCGCTAAAAATATTTACATTTAATCGAGAGCGTCCATCCGGATCATTTCGAACCGTTACGTTTTCACTTTTGTATAATCTTTGAAGCAATTTCAGGTCTTCCTCGTTTATACTGCATGGATAAAATGGAAGTGTTCCAAACAACATCCAAATGTCCTTTGAGCGAATATCGAGTAAATGATGTATGGCATCGCGCATTTCATTCAATGAAAGTACTTCGAGATTCTCAGCGAAATCACTTGGGTACATAGGGTGAATCTCATGTCTGGCACATTTCATTTCTTCGACTACTTGATGATGGATCTGCTCCAAATAGGGAAGCGTTCTTTTGTTTAACATTGTTTCTGCAGAGACCATAACACCTTCCTCCGCCAAGATTCGGCTGTTCTCAATCATTTGGTCGAATAACTTTTTTCGTTTTTCACGAGTTGGTTTTCTCAGCGCATTTGCAAAGCCTATGTCGATAAATTCATCTGCAGTTCCCCAATTGTGAGATATATGTAAAACATCTAAATACGGTGCGATTTTTAAATAGCGCTCTGTATCGAGGGTTAAATTAGAATTGATTTGTGTACGAACGCCTCTTTCATGTGCGTATTGTAATAAAGGAAGAACATAATTCTCGATAGATTTCTTTGAAAACATTGGTTCTCCACCAGTGATACTCAATGCACGTAAATAGGGTATATCCTCCAAGCGTTGGACTAATAACTTGAACGGTAATGCGTTTGGATCCTTTGGCTGAAGAGTATAGCCGACAGCACAATGTTCGCAACGCATATTGCATAAGGTGGTGGTGGTAAACTCAATATTAGATAATGTCAAGCGCCCGTGTTCTTTTACATCCAAGTAAGCTTCCCATGGATCAAAGTCCGGGCTAATAGATCTAGGGTTTGATGCGGTTTGCATAGAAAAGACTCCTCATTAGTAAATTATTACTTTAGCATTATCAAAAATGAAAAGCAAAATGTCAATGGATAATGAAAATATAGGAAGGTAATTAATTTTCAATTATTTTCATTTAAAAGATATTGTGGGCGAAAGGAATGAATGACAGGAGGGGGAAAAATATGAAATAGGCGTTTGCTTTTTATTAAGTTCTTTCCTATCTAATAACTTGAGGATTTGGTGCATCACATATGGAATGTGGTTATCCGAAAGCATTAAAGCATAATACTCCCTGTTATCGAATAGAATATACCGATAATTCAGGAAAGCGAGGTTGGAATGTGAGAATCCATGTAGTAAAAAGCGGGGACTCTATTTGGGAAATTTCCCGTCAATATGGAGTCAGCGCCAACCGAATGATTCAGATCAACGGACTTGAAAATCCGAATAGAGTAGTAGTTGGTCAGGCGCTTTTAATACCAGAACCTTATTTTCGGTATAGAGTTCGGCCTGGAGACACTATTGCAAAAATTGCAAATCAATTTGGAACAAGCATAAATGAAATTATGCAAATCAACCATCTAACCAATCCATCCAATATTTATCAAGGTCAACGACTAACCATTCCGGTTGTATTTCATCGGGTAGCAGAACATGAAAATTTGAATGAGATTGCAAGTAGGTATGGAACTACTGTTCAAGCTATCATGCAAATCAATAGACTTACAGACCCATCAAGAATATATCCAGGATGGATGCTAAGAATTCCTCAAAAGCCAAAGCCTGTTATCGATGTTAATGGTTTTACCAATGTATATGGCCAAACGGGGGGGCAAATTGTACGTGAGGTTGCCTATGATTTAACATACGTCAGCCCTTTCGGCTACAGAATGAAAGAAGACGGTACGTTAGAGCCCCTTGATGACAATCCTACTATTCAAGCCGCACAAGCAGCCAGAGTTGTTCCGATGATGTGTATCACCAATTTTTCCCCGACGGAAGCAGGAACCGGCCTTGCACATACTATTCTCTCGGATTCAACCCTAGTCGAAACACTACTAACAAATGTCATTAATACGATGAAAAGTAAAGGATATCGAGGATTAAATATCGATTTTGAAAATGTATCTCCTGAGGACCGAGAAAACTATAATCATTTCCTTGAAAGAGCGGTAGACCGTCTTCATCGCGAAGGCTATTTTGTTTCTTCATCGCTTGCCCCAAAAACTAGTCCAAATCAAAAGGGGCTGCTGGTGGAGGCTCATGATTATCCCGTTCACGGGAGACTTCTTGACTTCGTTGTACTGATGACGTATGAATGGGGCTATAGAAAAGGACCGCCACAGGCCATCTCACCGTTGAATCAAATTAAGCGTGTCGTAGATTATGCTATGTCCGTCATCCCTGCTAATAAAATTTTCATGGGATTTCAAATTTATGCGCGCGATTGGCTCCTACCTCATGTACAAGGTCAAGAAGCGGAAACATTTGATATGCAGGAAGCCATTAGAAGAGCTATTCATTATAACGCTCATATTCAATATGATGAGACAACACAGTCACCGTACTTTAGATATACGGATAATGAAGGACGAAATCATGAGGTTTGGTTTGAGGATGCCAGAAGTGCCGAAGCCAAGTTCAACCTTGTAAAACGCTATGGACTTAGGGGTGTAAGCTATTGGGTCCTAGGTTATCCATTCCCGCAAAATTGGGAGCTGCTTGCAGACTCTTTTATCATAAGAAAATTATAAATGGTATGGGCAACAATTACAGTTGCCTTTTTTTATTTTGTATACCGATTTGCATAACTTGAGGCCACAAAAGCATTTGGCTTAATTTTTGGTTCCACTCCCATTGACTCCATCCTTGCAACCATTTCTTTTACAAATTCACTTGTTTTGTTTCTCTTACCAGCACCGATATCAATATGTCCCTCCATAGTAAAAGTAGCTCCTTCATAGATGTATGGGAGTACAAGATTAATTAGCTGAGTTTTATGGTCCGCTGTAAATAAAGCAACAATTTCTTCGGTTAGAGAAAGCTCGTAGGAGATCCTTTCACGCAAATGAAGCATTTTTCTAGGAATCATAACTTTTCTAATACAAGCCCACACACCATTTCCCTCGTGCTGAATGACAATGCCAGTTATAAAAATGGTATGGTATTTATGAACCTGTGAATCGGTTCCAATCATTAACCGGTAATGGCCATTTGGATTTTGTTCCATGAACTTTAATATATGGTGAAAGACATCTTCAAAGGACATATTTGTCTCCTGTAGGTTTTGAAAAGGTGAGATACTTATTGAAGATGATTTCATTTTCATAACACCTGTCTTTCCAGAGAAAAGGATTTTGCAGCATCTTATCACATCATATGGCTGGCCTTTGACTGTCGTGCACAAGTATGGAGTTTACTAAAGTTGGAGTATTGTATTGTTTACCTTCTGTTTGGGGAAGATATCCAATACGGAGGGAAGTAATGTGACTCGTTTAACAGGGACAATTATATTCATTGGTGGAATACTTATCTTAATTGCAACGATCCTGCATCCTCCTTTAGTTAATCCATATGCTGGTAGAATAGCATTTCATGAGTTTAATCACTCCGGTATCTGGATGTGGGATCATATATTGATGTTGATCGGGATGTTTTTATGGTTGGGGGGGCTTGCTGGAAGCAGTTGCTTTATCAGCATGGAAAAAACGTCTCTTAGTAAAATAGGTTCGGCAATGTTTTATATTTCACTAAGTTTATGGATTATCGTACTTACGGCGGAATTAACAATATTACCGATTATTGGGGAGGAAGTGTTGAAAAATCAGCAGGAAATGCTGGTGAAGGTTTGGGAAGCCAATTTTTCCTTTGGATTATTAGCAGGGTATATTGCAGTTGCCTGCGGTTGGATAGGCATTATATTTTATGGTTTGGGAATCAAGCCTAATGGAAAGCCGTATTCGGTTTGGTTTAAAAATAGTTGTGTTTACAGTGGTATCATCGGTACTGCAGGAATATTTCTAACCTTTTGTTTTTTTAAGGCAGGGCTAATTCTTCTTCCTCTTACATCCGGCCCGGTATTTTTGTGGACTTTATGGTGGGGGTGGAAATTGGTTAAAGGTACAGTAAAATAGCAATTATTCACTTTAACAGAAAGTCTCGATGAAAATAAAAAACCTACCTCTCTTTATTTACTCGGAGGCAGGTTCATAATCTATTCTTTACACAAGCTCTGCTACCTTTTGCAGCATTGTTCCGTTCTTTTGATAATTGATGTGCCATGAGAATGCTTTTTCAAGTATATGTGGAGTTTGGCCGCCTAATGTTTTTGCTTCCTCAAAATACTCGCGAAGCTGTTCACGATATAGAGGATGTGCACAATTTTCGATTATTAGTTGTACACGTTCTGCAGGTGCTAATCCTCTTAAATCCGCATAGCCTTGCTCTGTCACGATAACATCCACGTCATGCTCGGTATGGTCCACATGTGGAACGAAAGGAACGATGCTAGATATATCTCCGTTTTTGGCAATCGACTTCGTAACGAAAATAGCTAGCCTTGCATTTCTGGCAAAGTCACCAGAACCCCCAATTCCGTTCATCATATGAGTGCCTTTGACATGGGTAGAATTGACATTTCCGTATATATCCACTTCTAAAGCTGTATTAATAGAAATCAAGCCTAAACGGCGAATAATCTCAGGATGGTTTGATATTTCTTGTGGTCTTAAAACAAGCTTGTCTTTATATTGATCAAGATTTGTATAGACCTGTTTCATTTTTTCATCCGAAAGTGTGATGGAGCAGCAGGAAGCAAAGCTTACTTTTCCTGCATCCATTAAATCAAAGACCGCATCCTGTAAGACTTCGGAATACACCTCTAAGTCAGTGAACTCTGATTCTACAAGACCGTGTAATACAGCATTTGCTACCGATCCAATTCCAGATTGTAATGGTGCCAGTTTTTTCGTCAATCTGCCTGCTTCCACTTCTTTTCTTAAGAAATTTATTAAATGGTTTGCCATTGTTTGTGTTTCTTCATCTGGCTGAACGATGGTCGAAGCAGAATCAATTTGATGTGTAAACACTATACCAGCAATTTTTTCCAAATCTACAGGAATTCCATTCGTCCCAATTCGGTCACTGACCTTTGTTAGAGGAATAGGATTTCTTTCCCCTTGCTTTCCTGGTTCATAAATATCATGAAGTCCTTCAAGACCTTGTGGCTGGGCAGTATTAATTTCAACAATAACCTGCTTTGCTTTTTCAACAAAGATAGAGGAATTTCCTACTGAAGTAGTAGGTATAATCATGCCATCCGCACTAATCGAAACCGCTTCCACAATTGCGTAATCAATCGGATTAAGAACATCTGCACGAATTGCTTCTGCCATATGAGATAAATGCTGATCTACAAAAAGCATTTCTCCTTTATTTATGCTATTACGCATCGTTTTGTCGGCTTGAAATGGCAATCGTTTATGCACTAAACCAACTTCCGCCATTAATTTATCAATATCCGAACCTAAGGAAGCCCCAGTGAAAATATTTACTTTCATAGGCTCCATTTTTGCTCTTTCAATTAATGCTGTCGGAACTGCCTTAGCATCTCCAGCTCTTGTAAAGCCGCTTAAGCCTAATGTCATACCGTCTTTTATCCAGGAAGCTGCTTCTTTTGCTGATACAATCCGGTCTATTAAACGAGCATCTCTTATATATTTAGAAGTATTTATTTCCATTTAAGGTCACCCTTTGTTCACTTTTTAAAAATTTTATCAATTAATGAACAAGGATTCATTAGTTTTGGTATGAAAGGGCTTTATTGCTGTTTAAAGCAGAAAATTTCTAACATGAGGCAGGAAGGACGGATGAAAAAAACAGCTTGTATTAGGTAATACAAACTGTTTAAAAGTGAAGTATCTTGCGAAATTGACTGGAGTACGTTTGACTAACGGGTATTCTAGTTCCATCCTTCATTAATAGCAAAAAGGTTGAATGAGAATCAGGATGGATTTCCGCAATATAATGAATATTAATAATATACGACCTGTGACACCGGATAAACAAATCGCTTGGAAGATAAAACTCTAACTCTGTTAAATTTAACTTATGCACACCCACCATATTTTCTGTGTGGATATTAGTTTTTCTACTTAAGGCTTCTAAAAACATTACCTGCTTAAATGGGACTGGATACCAACGATCATTCGCCTTTATCGTTAAAAAAGAGGTTGGAAATTCGAGCGGCCTTTTCGGTAAAATGGCCGTCACACAGCCTTGAACTCTTTCTCCATCAAATATCGGGACAGATATACCAAAATAGGGAATACCCAAAACATCCTTCTCAATGTAATCAGAAATCTTCTGGTGGATCGATAGAGCTTTAAATGATGCAGTGCCTTCACGAATCCTGTCACCGGGCTTTATTTTTAAATCGATTTCATTACTTGGCTGATAATATATATATTGCTGACTATTCGTCACAGCTATAGAAGTATACTTGGGAACCAAATCCTGCATAACTTCCATAATGGACAGAACTGTTTGCTGATCCACGTTGATCTACACCTTTCTTATCAATGCTGAATAAAAAACAACAAACTACAGCGCTTACAATCATTATACCATAATGTTATTATCTAGTGATCAGACACCACAAATGGATAAATTGGGAAATTGTCCTTATGTGGAGGGAATTAACAGTTTTTTGAATTTTTGAAACAAATCTATATTACAATCGTATATATACTAATAAATCCTTTTATAGGGGGAGAAGTGTAATGGGTATTATATTGACCGTGATCATTTCAGTATTAGTTTTATATTTTCTTGCCATGATTCCTTTGCAATACAATTATATTAAAGAAATGCAGGAAAAGAAGGTGAAAACCCAGCAAACAAATGAGGAAATCATTGATGACATGTCTTTTGAAGACCAACAGCTAACCTATAATTTGCAGGGGAATTTCTTTACCTTACCTTCAAGTATTGTTGCTTGGATAATTTATAAAATACGTAATCGTTGATGGAAGATATACTGCTCAATAATGAAGAGGAGAGGTTCCAATGGGGAATCTCCCTTATTAGTTTTAGGTAGTGATAGTAACGAGATTATTTTTCTCAAGAAGATTGCAAATTTCCTTTTCACACGTTTTTTCTATCAGGATGGTATAGTTTTGATGTGACTGATTCATCAGGGTTAATTCCCCATTTGGGTAATAACTATGAGATAAAGGCAACCACTCTAATTTAACCTTTTCTACATCTTCCCATGGAATAAAAATGTCTGCAATCGAAACTCCCTTTTTTCCAATCTTTCCATAGCGGAATAATGTCGGAAACAACCAATAACCTGCCATTGTGCTACCATATAGAAATAGCAAAGTTCGTAGATTAAAAAACCAAAGCGATAAAAGTACTAGAACCATATACAGTCCTAAGACAATAATATATATACGAGTATGCCACCATTTTCCCGTTCCTTTTACCCTGAAACTTCGCTCATGGACTGGTTCACATTTAATTCTTGTTCGACGAACACGAAAGAATTGGAAAATTAGATATAGGATAAAAATAGTTGCCAACAGATTAATGATAATGAGATATGTATTACTCATTATTACTCCCTCCCTTATGTTCTTTATTTAACCTTTTTTCTCATATCTTCTATACGATAAAACTTATCAAAAGTTGCATATGTCTTTCTTCAAGGTTCTCTTCTTCTTTTTGTAGTTTGATAAATCGTAAATCTTACACATTGTTTCGTTCGGATTTTAAATCGGTTGCTCCATATACGAAAGTATTTATCGAAACTAAGCCTAGGAAGAGAGTCCAAGGCTACTTGTTTTTTCTGTTATTTATTTCATTCCAATGAAATCCACCGTATTAATGTCTCCGAAATTAGATTCACCGCATAAAATATTACATTCTTAAAGAAAGGAAGGTGTTTTCTTAGGTGGGATTGTTTATTAATAAGAATGATCATCCAGAGGTTTTTCATAATCCGGGCAATATTCATGAATCAAATCAAGGGCTTGCGAAAATAGATTATTTATCAGAGGTAATTAAAGGACAGAAAGAGGCTTACGAATCATTGCAGGTTTCCTTTCATGATTTAAAACATCTACATCAACAACAGGAGAGTAATCAAATACATCAATGGAAAGATATCGGAGGCCAGCTAAAGGAGCTACAGGAGAATCACCAACAACAAAAGGAATTTGAATGTCATGTGATGGAGTGGCTAATAAAATTAGATAATGAAAATAGAAAGCTGCAAGGTATGATAGAAAATGAAGATCAATTAAAACAGAAGATGATAGAGCAAATCCATATCGTAAGTCAATCTAACCTGGAATTAATGACCAGACTCGCACAATATGAATCATCTAACCAAGCTCTTGCGCAAAAAATAAACGAACAGCTTGAACGTCATCAGCAAATGTCTGAGCAATTTTCGAGGCAGGAAGATATTCAAAATGAATTATTAACTCGATTGGATAACCAAGAAGCATTAACAGAAAAAATTCTAAGACAAATTAACCATATTCGTTCCATATTATTCGAAAGAACGAATTATTTAGCTGAAAAAATTGAGAATGGCTATAAGATCACCTCTTCCTATGTTTATAAATTAATGACAGGGTCCGACAAACCACTAACTCTTTTGATGATGAATCAAAAGGAAGAGGAGCATCGATAACTGGTGTCAGGCACCCAGAGGTGTCTGACACCAATTGTTATTTAAGAGCAAGTTTGCTATATTATCTATGGAAATCTCAAAAGAATTCCCCTCAGGATTCCAAAAAGGAATTTAGATTAAGGAGTTAAGATGATGAGCAAATTAGAAGACCTACAAGTAGAACTGTCCAATTTAAAGGAAATAAACCACAAACATTTTGAAAATAACATCCTCCCTGGATTAAAATTAAAAGTGAAAGAGTTTTTATATGCCTTTGAAGACTATTTCAGAGAAAGAGGATTTGTCGTTAAAAAGGATCAAAATACTATACGTGTGGCATATGATTCCCTTGAATTCTCCGCAATTGCAAATGAACAAAATGATATTTTTATTATGAAAGAAAGAGAGCAAATTGCATCTATTTCGGTAAAATATAAAAAAGCGAAAATGAATTTGCACCTTGTTCCTTCAGACCCTGCTGACCAGCTGGCAATGGAAATAGAAAAACAGCGAGTTATGATGAGAGATCTTGAAAATCCTCAATTTTATTACACAGGCAGTGAATTCGGTTATCAATACGAGACCCCAATGTCTGTGCTGGAAAGTATTTTTTATGTGTAGGACTATAATAAAGTCAGCAATATAAGAACATAGAATGGAGGTATACAACCTGATTTTTATGTTCTTTTTTGCTTAGAATAAAAGTATTCATTTTTTCTTATTCTCCCCAAAAAATACATCATGGGTATAGACCAACTCTATCAATTTCAATTTCCTAAAGAAAAAGAAGAAGAATATCAAAACGTTATTTTTCTTCTTTTGTATTAAATTTCATCCTCTGAAAACGGAATCGGTTCCATATCTGAATGGTTCATCTTTCTTCTTGTAAAAACAAAATAATAATATAAATAACAAACTAGAACAAATCCAAACCCCCAGTAAAGTGAAGTTCGCTGCGTTGGGTCAAATGCAGTGAAAACAAAGATAGCCAGGCACATAACAATACAAAGGATAGGAAAAAAAGGATATAGCCGAACTCTAAATTTTAAATCCTCCATTTTTCCTCCTGCCTTTACAAATTTCCCCCTGAAGCGTAATTGTGCAACTGCTATTGCTAGCCAAGTAAGTGTTCCCCCGACACCACTTATGGCTAGTAAGACGACAAACAAGGTATTTGCAGCCACAATGCTAGTTAATAAGGAAAGTAATGCAAATCCAAGTGTTATTAATAATGCATAGGATGGAACACCACGTTTATTCAGCTTTGCGAAAATGGATGGTGCCATCCCACTTTCGGAAAGAGAATACAAAATTCTGGTACATGCAAATAAGCCAGTATTACCTACGGAAAGGATAGCGGTTAAAATGACGAAATTCATGATATCCGCAGCATATGGAATCCCAATCATATCGAATACAGTGACAAACGGACTTTCCAATACTCCTGCTTTCTGCCAAGGGACGAGAGCAGATAAGACAAAAATAGCAAGAACATAAAAAATTAATACGCGGAATACGATATTACGAATTGCTTTCGGGATATTCTTCTCCGGTTCTTCTGTTTCCCCTGCAGCAACACCCATAATTTCTGAGCCTTGAAAGGCATATATAACGGTCATCATCGAAATGAAAACCCCCACCATACCAGCTGGAAATAATCCATCCCCGATAAAATTGGACATAAAAGGAGCTGGGTGACTATGCATAGGAATAACGCCGAAAATAGCTCCAAAGCCAATGATGATAAAGAGTATTACCGTCAGCACCTTAATGCCGGCAAACCAATACTCTGTTTCAGCAAAACTGCGTGTAGTAAGCGAGTTAATGGAAAAAAGAATGATAACGAATAATGCACACCAGATCCAGACAGGGACATCAGGAAACCAGCGTTTCATTAGAACGCCGGCAGCTACAAATTCAAGTCCAACGTATAATGCCCAGCTTAACCAATATATCCACCCAATGACAAAACCTGTTGCAGGACCAATAAATCGGGTGGCATGTGCTTGAAAGGATCCTGAAACCGGCATCACTACTGATAATTCTCCCAGACATACCATTGCTAAATACATAAGTAGACCACCGACTAAATAAGCCAAAATGGCACCAGCAGGACCCGCCTCCCCGATTGCATAGCCTGATCCTAAAAATAGCCCAGTTCCAATAATGCCTCCTAAGGACATCATGAATAAGTGCCGGCTCTTCATTGTTCTTTTCAATTTCGATTGATTCTCATGGCCCATATTCTTTCACCTATCTTCCAATACATTATTTTTATTCAGGAAGCGCTTACAAAAAAAGTACGATTTATTTTCCCTCTGCTAAAGGTAAAACCTTTTCTAAATCACGTTGTAAAAGTAAGTGAAAATGATGTACTAAATTCTCAGTAAGGGAAAATCTGCCTTGTGAATATGCCCCCGTCTCGATTCCCTTTTGAACGGTCTCGCAGATATCTAAATCCTCTTTTCGAACTAATTGGTCAATGGCCATTAGCTCTTCTTCTTCCTGGGTTACTTCTTCCGTCATAAAAAAAGTTGTGTATACATACTTTGTAGTTTTGTTATCGATCGGTATGGATTGATGGATAGATAGATTAGCAGGCCCTGGGTCAAAGGAAAACCATGTATTCGGATACAGCCAATAATATCGTCCTCCCTTCCCTAAAGGAAAATCACTGTTCATTCCTTTAAGAGGGGTACTTTGATAGGAATAGTTATCATGCATCACGTATTCGTATTGATTCATATCAACCTTTGAAACGAGTGCTTTATGGACAATGGAACAATGATCGCATTCAAGATAATTATCAATGCCAATCTTCCAATTTGATTTGCAAATCGTTTCCTTTACGCGAGCTTTTTTCAAATCTCCAAGATTATTTTCTTTAACATGATGAAATAAATCTGGAAATTGAGTGGCAAGCGGGAGTGCTTCTGGATCAAGATTGACAAATATAAAGGATTCAAAGATTTCTAGGTTTACTTTTTTTAAACAAAAATCCTGATGATCAAAATTGTCCACTCCCTTCATATTAGGAGCCTTATTCAAAGTTCCATCTAAATAATAGGACCATGCATGATAAGGGCAAACGAGGAGCGGCTTATTTCCTTCCCCCTCCACTAGTTTCGAGGCGCGATGTGAGCAAACATTATAAAAGGCTCGGATTTCCCTATCCTGTCCACAAATAACAATGATTGGTTTATCAGCTACTTCGGTCGCAATATAATCCCCTGGGTTAGTAAATTGGCTGGTATGACCAACATATTGCCATGTCTTGCTAAAAATCTCCTTTTTTTCTATCTCTAACACATCAGGGTTTGTATATAGCCAGGATGGTAGAGTATGAGCTTCACTTAACTTTTCGCTAACACGGTGAGTTATTTTTTTCAATCGAATACCCTCCTTTTAAAAATCAGAAAATTAGTAAAATTATATGAAAGAAAATAAGAAAAAGACATAATATGACGAGTATTTTTTCACTAGCCCTATATAATAAAAGTAAGTTGAAAAAGGGAGGTTTTCTGAATGTCTACAAAACTATTAGAAGGTAAAACTATTTCAGAATGGATAGAAGAATATCCGCTATTACATAACTTATTAAAAATGGATGAAGTTTTATGGATAAATCGAGAATACGGCAAGAAGAAAAATAATACTAAATTAACCAGTATAGACATCTTAGATGCCGAAGAGCGACTACTACGATTTGCACCATATATTCAGTCTGTATTCCCTGAGACAGCAAAAATGAAGGGTATCATTGAATCACCGCTTGTGGAAATTAATAATATGAAAAACTCCTTGGAGCAAAGCTATCAAGTGAATATTTGCGGTAAGCTTCTATTAAAGTGTGATAATGACCTGCCAATATCCGGTTCCATAAAAGCAAGAGGTGGTATTTACGAGGTTCTAAAACATGCGGAAGAGCTTGCCATCAAACATGGACTTTTACAAACTTCGGATTCGTATACAGTCCTTCGTACAGAAAAGTGTAAGAAATTATTCTCTTCGAAAAAAATAGCAGTTGGATCTACTGGTAATCTTGGTTTAAGTATAGGAATTATAAGCGCCTGCCTTGGCTTCAAAGTGACGGTCCATATGTCATCCGATGCAAAACAGTGGAAAAAGGACTTGCTGCGGAGCAAAGGGGTAGATGTAATCGAATATCCAACCGATTACAGTAAAGCAGTGGAAGAAGGAAGAAAACAAGCGGAAGCGGATCCGGATTGTTATTTTATCGATGATGAGAATTCTCAGGATTTATTTTTAGGCTATGCTGTGGCTGCTTCACGTTTAAAAAAGCAGCTGGAAGAAAGAAATATCTTAGTCGATGAGAATCATCCATTGTTTGTTTATCTTCCATGTGGAGTAGGTGGGGGACCAGGTGGAATTACGTTTGGATTAAAGATGGCATTTGGTCATTATGTTCACTGCTTCTTTGCAGAGCCAACCCATTCTCCGAGCTTTCTTATTGGTCAAATGACGGGCCTTCAGGATAAGGTTTCCGTATTTGATTTTGGACTCGATAATCATACTGCTGCAGACGGATTAGCAGTCGGAAAGCCCTCCAGCTTCGTTGGAAATACAATTGGTCATATGCTGAGCGGCTGCTACACAGTTCAGGATCAAAGGCTTTTCACACTGCTGCATGACCTTGCTGATGCCGAAAATATTTACCTCGAGCCTTCCGCAGCTGCAGGAATTTTTGGTCCTATACAAATATTCAAAAAAATGGTGGGATTACAATATATATCTGTGCAAAAATTACAAGATAAGATGGAAAATGCCTATCATCTTGTATGGGCGACAGGAGGAAGTATGGTTCCTGATAATGAAAGGAAGGAGTATTACCGCCGAGGGGAACGTCAATAGTTGACGAAAAATAGAATATTAGATAGAAAAGGCTAGAATTTTTACGAACATTCCCTCTTCTAATCTATTGATGAAATCAATATAGATGAATATGGAAATAGATTACTAGGAGGAAGATTATGAAGAATAAGGCGTTAAAAGGTATCCTTTCTTCATTGGCGATTGGCTTACTTTTGCTAGTCTCCGCATGTGGGACAAGTGAAAAGTCCTCTATGGGAGGAAATAAAGACGAGAAACAGGAGAGGGTGAAATTAAGAATTGTAACAGATGCCTCCTATGCTCCGATGGAGTCATTGGAAGGGGATAAAATTGTTGGGTTTGATGCAGATATTTTAGATGCAATTATGAAAGCAGCAGGATATGATTATGAACTGGTCAATGTTGGCTGGGACCCGCTCTTTGTTGAAATTCAAGGTAAAACGGCGGATGCTGCTATTTCATCTATTACCATTGATGCGGACCGATTACAAACATATGATTTTTCCGTCCCATACTTTGAATCTATTAATAAAATATTGGTTCCAAAGGATAGTAAGGTACAAAGCGGGAATGATTTGAAAGGTAAGACAGTTGCAGTCCAAAATGGTACCACAGGACAGGCAATAACGGAAAAAATATTAGGAAAGAACTCCAGAAATATTAAAAAGTTCGAAAGCAACGTATTGGCGATTATGGAATTATTAAAAGGCGGAGCCGATGCTGTTATGGCTGATAATGCAGTTGTCGAGGAATATGCAAAAAATAATCCAAAAGATAACCTTAAAGTCATTTCAGATACTTCTTTTCCGTCTGAGTTCTACGGAATTATGTTACCGAAGGGAAGTAACCTGAAAGCCGATATTGATAAGGCAATAAAGAAGATTGTGGAAAACGGAACCTATGCTAAGCTTTACAAAAAAGCATTCGGTACCGAGCCAAATATATCTGCACTACAAAAACAATACTAAACATTCCTAGAATTGCGTAGCAAACCTAACTGTTACGCAATTTTTATCTTTCTGGAGGAGATTCCATATGGATTTTCGTTTTGATTTAGTTGAACAATATATGCCATATTTTTTGCGAGGAACCCTTATTACAATAGAGTTTTCTATATTAGGGATTATTTTTGGTACCATTGTCGGTCTCATTATTGGGATTGGGAAAATGTCAGAAAATAGGGTGATTCGGTTTCCCTTTGTTTGGTATATTAACTTTTTTAGGGGAACACCACTTTTTGTCCAGATTCTCCTCGTTCATTTCGCAGTAATCCCAACATTAACAGGTAAAACAAATGCGTTCCTTGCATTAGTTGTAGCACTTTCTATTAATTCAGGGGCATATATTTCAGAAATTTTCAGGGCAGGGATCCAATCGATTGATCGGGGACAGATGGAGGCGGCGCGGTCTCTTGGTATGACTCATAGGCAAGCAATGCGCCTTGTCATTTTACCTCAGGCAGTAAAAAGAATGATTCCTCCGCTTGGAAATGAGTTTATCGTATTAATTAAAGATTCTTCCCTCGGGGCTGTCATTGCGGCACCTGAATTAATGTATTGGGGACGTGCCATGCAAGGTCAGTATTACCGCCCTTGGGAGCCATATTTAACGGTTGCGCTCATCTATTTTGTTTTAACACTCCTACTCACATATTTGGTTAATTATATAGAAAGAAGGGTGAGCACGGAATGATTAAAGTAGAAAGCCTTAAAAAAACATTTGGAAAAAATGAAGTATTAAAGGATATAAGTGTGAATATAAAGTCAAGGGAAGTAGTCGTGGTCATTGGACCTTCCGGGTCAGGGAAATCTACTTTTTTAAGATGCCTTAATTTACTGGAGACCATTACTGGTGGACATGTATATATTGAAGGAACGGATATTACTGATTCCAAAACAGATATTAATGAAATACGGCGAGAAGTGGGAATGGTGTTTCAGCAATTTAATTTATTTCCCCATAAAACCGTTATGGAAAACATCATGATGGCACCGATCCATGTACGAAAATGGGATAAGGAAAAAGCCCGCCAAAAGGGATTGGAGCTACTAGGAAAAGTGGGTCTTATGGAAAAGTCGGATGTATATCCCGATTCCTTATCAGGAGGTCAGAAGCAGCGGGTTGCCATCGCAAGGGCCTTGGCGATGGAACCAAAAATCATGCTGTTTGATGAACCAACATCCGCACTGGATCCTGAGATGGTCGGTGAAGTTTTGGAGGTTATGAAGCAGCTGGCTAAAGAGGGAATGACGATGATAATTGTAACACATGAAATGGGGTTTGCCCGTGAGGTTGGTGACCGGGTATTGTTTATGGATGGAGGATATATTGTGGAGGAAAATATTCCAACCGAACTTTTCGACCATCCACAGCATGAAAGAACAAAGGCATTTTTAAGTAAAATATTGTAGTTTCCAAAAAGAAAGGCGAGCAGCACACCGCTGCTCACCTTTCTTTTTATTTTTCTTTAGACCGTCTCCTCCAAATCCAAAAGACAATGAAGGCAATTACTCCTAATAGGAGGATAACAGGAAGGTTACCAATGATAAAAACAATTAACCCTGATAAGAATGAAATAAGAAAATTGATGCTTTTCATAAATTGCTTTTTCGTTTTTTCCCAAGTGTTCAATTGATTGTTTTCCAGACCTGGCACAATAACTTTATTTTCGTAAAGATTAATCGAGATGGTAGACAAGTCTACTTGATTGTTTATATATTTAATTTGTCCTTCAAGGGTTTCTACTTCTTCCTGCACTCTTGATAGCTCATTAGAGATTTCTAGTAACGTTTTTGTATCCTTTGCTTCGTTCATAAATTGGATAAGTCTTTTTTCAGCCAATTTCTTCGACTTTAAACGGGATTGCAAATCAACGTATTCCTCCGTTACATCCTTCCCGTCAATGTTTTGATTATCGACTTTAACTCCTAAAGGTTTTATCTTGTTTAGAAATTCTTGAAAATGCTCCTGCGGTACTCTTACTGTTAGATAACTGTCCTGCCGTTCTCTTGACCCCTGTATCACTCTTTGTTGGACTATATATCCACCCATTTGTGCAACCATTTCCTTAATTTGATCTTGAATTTTAGAAAGATGCTTTACTTCCATTTCCAGATCTGCATTATAGATTACCTTCCGAGGCAGCACATTTATTTCTTTTTTTGCGCCAGTCTTACTTACACTGTCTTGCTTTACTGATTCGTTCATTTTTGCTCTACTTGCAACATCGTATGAGGATTTGCTACTACTTTTAGATGATTCACTATTACTGCTGCATCCAATTAGCAAAACCATGGAGAAGCATATTAAAACAAATGATTTCCAAAATCGCATTTATTTTTCACATCCTTTTATGATGCTTTAGGTAACCGAGATTTATTTTCTTAATAGACGTCTATATAGAGAAAAGGTTACAAAATATTGGAATTAAACGTATTGGAAAATGAGTGGATTATAGGGGTTCTGATAATTCATAAAAGTGCCTATTATCGCAATAACTGGTTTTACATGATTTTCCTAAAAATATATAATAAGTGTATTAAATCGATTGGAGTGATTATAGTGCGGAAATTTAACAAACGAAATGAGGAAATGACAATGATAAACGAAATGAGGATATTAATTCATGAATATCATAAATATTGGAATAGTAGCGCATGTAGACGCTGGAAAGACGAGTTTGACTGAACGGATTTTATTTGAAACCAATGTAATTGAAGAGATCGGCAAAGTCGATCAAGGAAATACCCAAACAGATTCGCTGGAGTTAGAAAAGAGAAGAGGCATTACGATTAAGGCATCAGTCGTTTCATTTTTGTTGAAGGATATAAAAGTAAATCTTATTGATACACCAGGACACGCTGACTTTATTGCTGAAGTGGAACGCTCTTTTTCTGTTCTTGACGGGGCAGTTCTTGTCATATCTGCCGTAGAGGGGATCCAAGCACAAACCAAGATTTTAATGTCTATTCTTAAGAAGCTCGGAATTCCTACCATCATTTTTATTAACAAAATTGATCGCAGTGGGGCACAGTCCAATATATTAATAGAAAATATCAAGGAAAAACTTGTTGAAAATGTTATCCCCTTATATACGGTTGAGAACATAGGGACAAAGGAAGCGCGAATTTCAGAGAAATGTTTTGAAAAGGATTTTCTTGAAGAAACGATTGAATTAGTAGCAATGAATAATGATGGTTTACTTGAATCATATGTGAACGGAGACGAAATATTAGATGGTCAAGTAGTTAACGTTCTATTGAATCAGATAAAAGAAGCAAAGCTCTATCCTATCTATTTCGGTTCAGCCATGACAGGTGTCGGTGTACGTGAACTACTAGATGGAGTAGCTACAATGTTTCCTGCAGATAATGGACACCCAGATGCTCCATTATCCGGTGCGGTATTTAAAATCGAACGGGAGCTATCCGGTGAAAAAGTCGCCTACGTAAGGGTTTATTCAGGAACTTTGAATGTAAGGGAGTATGTGGACCTAAATCGGAAACTGCTTGATGGTAAAATCCAATCGTATTCGGATAAAATTAAAAAGCTTCAACTATTTAGCGAGGGACAATGTGTCCAGACACAAAAAGTAGTAGCGGGAGATTTTTGTAAGGTATGGGGCTTGAAAGATATTCAGATTGGCGATGTTGTTGGGGAGTGGTCCGAAAAAATCGTTGACATTCATTTTGCGACACCACAACTTGAGACACGAATTGAGGCAAAACAAGAAGAGAAAAGCCATCAGCTATATCAAGCCCTAATGGAACTATCCGAAGAAGATCCATTGATTCAAATCCTAAAGGATGATTTTCATCACGAAATCTATATTCGACTCTTCGGTGAAGTTCAAAAAGAAGTAATCGAAACGACATTAAAAGAGCAATACAAACTGGAAGTTTCTTTTTCAGAAACGAGAATTGTCTGTATAGAAAAGCCAACAGGGATTGGCAATGCAACTGAAATAATGGGGTCAACCGGCAATCCATTTTATGCGACTGTTGGATTTCGTGTTGAACCCGGTGATTCAGACAGTGGTGTGACTTACAGATTGCAGGTTGAACTAGGATCCTTGCCTCTTGCCTTTCATAAAGCAATTGAAGACACGGTTTATGATACTTTAAAGCAGGGTTTGTACGGGTGGGAGGTCACTGATATTATCATAACTCTTACCCATTCGGGGTATGCAAGTCCTGTTACAACTGCAAGTGATTTTAGAAAATTAGTACCACTTGTATTGATGGAGGCGCTTGTAGATGCTGGGACGAGTGTATTAGAGCCAATTAATCAATTTGAATTACAGGTTCCTGCAAATGCACTTAGCAAAGCAATGTTCAAGCTATCAGCACTTCAGGCAGAAATGGAGGAGCCAGTTCCTCATAAAGAGATGTTTCTTTTAACAGGAACTTTACCAATGGCGGTAACAGATAATTTTAAGAGAGGGCTACATTCTTTTACAGAAGGCGAAGGAGTTTTGGTGACAAAACCATGCGGCTATAGAAGAATGGAAAAAGAGTGCCCAACAAGAAAAAGAGCGGACTTTAATCCATTAAATCGCAAAGAATATTTGCTTCATGTAATGCGTACTTTTTAAACAATTGAACACCTGTCTTATTTTTATAGGCAGGTGTTTTATTTGCTAAGACTGTTTTCATATAGATTAGGTGCATCTCCATTACCAAAGGTTGAATCTCCTTTGCTAATTATAGAACGAAGCTCACGATAATAGCCGACAGCACACTTACCAAAGTAGCGCCATACAACAATTTTAGACCAAACCGAGCTACCGTATTTCCCTGTTTCTCACTTAAGCCTTTCACTGCTCCTGAAATGATTCCAATGGAAGAGAAATTGGCAAAGGATACAAGAAAGACGGAAATGATACCGAGCGATCTTGGGCTAAAGATTGATTGAATTTTCGTCAAGTCCATCATAGCAACGAATTCATTTGTAACAAGCTTTGTTGCCATAATTCCACCAGCTTGGACCATCTCCGGGCCAGGTATCCCCATTAAAAAGGCAAACGGGGAGAAGATATACCCAAGAATTTGCTGGAAGGAGATGCCGAAAATCAAATCAAAAACATTATTAATAGCTGCCATTAACGCTACAAATCCAATCAACATTGCACCAACAATAACAGCAACTTTAAACCCATCTAAAATATATTCTCCAAGCATCTCGAAAAAGCTCTGTTTTTCCTCTTGAATTTCCAAAATATCATCATTACTGTCAACAGTATATGGATTAATAATGGATGATATGATAAATCCTCCGAATAAGTTAATGACGAGAGCGGTTACGACATATTTAGGCTGGATCATCGTCATATAAGCTCCTACGATGGACATAGATACCGTTGACATTGCGGATGCGCATAAAGTATATAAACGGTGAGCCGGTAAATGATTTAGTTGTTTTTTTACGGTAATAAAAACCTCCGATTGGCCAACCATTAACGAGGCAACTGCATTATAAGATTCTAATTTCCCCATACCATTAATTTTACTAAGGATTAATCCGATGCCTTTCATAATTAGAGGAAGGATACGCAAGTATTGGAATATCCCAATTAATACGGAAATAAAGACAATTGGAAGTAAGACATTTAAGAAGAAAGGCGATTCTCCTTTATTGGCGATTCCGCCAAACACAAAAGAAATTCCTGCCCCCGCATAATCCAGTAGCTTAACAAAAATATTTGCAATCCACTTAATGAATATCAAACCAATTTCAGTATTTAATAAAAGTGCCGCTAATATGATTTGAATGACAATCATCAGAATAATTGGGCGGTACCGAACCTCTTTTCTATTGTTGCTTGCAAGTAAAGCTAGTCCTAGCACAACGATCAAACCTATAATAGCGATAACGTATTTCATCTTTTTCCTCCAGTTTCCATGATAAATACTATGCTGAATAAAAGTTATATAAGAGATGCTTTTTCGTTAACCTGAAGTGCATTTTGCAGGTCGCTAATTTCTTTAGGAATCTTGGCGAAACCTGGGATACTTGGAATATCCTTATTAGGAAGCGATTTTGATAGTTCTGCCGCTTTTGCCATCATTTCAAAAACAAGCAAATATTGCGAAAGAACAGCATCATTCAAAATAGGTCGCTTTTCAAACTTTAAGCAGGCATCAAGAAGATAGCCTAATTGTTCGATAGAAAAAATGGACGGCCAACGTACCTCCAGTGCAGTTTTATTGATAGGAATTTCTCCTAATGCAGTTGTATATACAATTTTTAAGTTGGTAAGATTCGTATGCATTTTGTTCTGTGCATGTATGATTATTGACTCTGAACTACTTTCCCATTTTGAAAACAACATCAGAAAGAATTGCTCCTGGCTGCGAATAGTTTTCGCCATAATATGAGGGAGAAGCGTGGAGGCACGTCTTCTACCTATTATTATCGTTCCAATCAGACCAATCATACATCCAATAATAATATCCTCAACTCTCGCTGTAGCAAAATAGGATACATTTTGAAGTGGTGACGAACTTTCAGCCATTAATAAAGCATTAGGTGTAATAAAAAAAGCAGCAATTGCATAATTGCGAACGATAAATAATTCTGTTAGAAATGTTAAAATCATGTTTAAAAAGGCAATTAAAATCCCCTGAGGGTGAGTAGATAATGCAAAAGCCGCAATTAAAATCCCAATGACGGTTCCAAACGACCGTTGTATGGCTCTATGAAATGTAGACATAATCGTAGCTCCTGACATGACAGCTGCACAGGAAAGTGGTATCCAATAGGACCGGTTAAATGGAGAATAATTGGCTATTAAAGCCGCAATTAAAAGGATTATTCCGTATCTTACCGATGTATGGAAAACCATCGAGTTTTTATCAAAGGCCCCGCCTAAAAGGGTTTTTAAGGATAGTTTTGAAATTTTCACTTCACTATTTATTTTGGTTATAGGCTCATTCAAAATTGCATCTGCATCATAAATTTTTGAAAATAACTTCATGGTCGTTTCATCTATTTGGTCAGGTACTTGTATACGTGTAATGGACTCTATATTTTTTTGCTCAATAGATTTAATAAGTGTTCTGACAGACTTGCTTAACTCTCTTGGCAGCTCTTCGCTATTCTCGTCTGTATGTTCTAAAATGTATAAAAAAATATTGTTCGCATGGTCATTTAATAGAACCAATCTTTTATACTGATCTGAAACTCTCCACGATATGTACCCTTCTGTTAATGTATTCTTTGCTGAATTTAATGCTAGTACTGTTTTATGTCTAGCGGAATCATATTGGTCTGTACTAACAGAATCGATGAAATTAGCAATCTCCTGATAAACTTTTATAACGGCAAGAGTTTCAGGGCCATGTGGATGGAAAATGACCGGCAGCATACCTATTATCCAAGCGATAGCTCCGCCAAGTAAGACAAGTCCTGCTCTATAGGCAGCTTGTGACGGGTCTAACGGCATTCCGGTCGACATGGTAAAACCTAATACAAAGAAAATAGCAGCAGGACCCGGGATTTTTAAAGCACCGAAGATAAAAGTAGCTACAAACCCGATAATACCAACCATAATAGCGGATGCAATCTGCGAGGGGGCAAGAAGTGTCCCAAGTCCAACAGACAGGGACATTCCAACCATAACAGTACCAAGCTTTTTTGCTCTTTTGGCATAAGGTTCATTAAAAACATAAAGATATGTAAAACTGCCAATTCCGGCAATAAGCCCTATATGTAAATTCCCCAGGATTAGTCCGAGTAAGGCTGGTAATGCGATACATATTCCTGCACTAATAGCTTTTATCCATGGAAAAGGGGTTTCTTTTACCTCAAATGCTTGTTTTAAAGCAATACCAAAAGATGGCCTACTGTTGGAAAAGGTAGATGGAGCTCCTTTTTTTGTATAATTATTAGCCAATCCAATCCACCCTCTCTTCATTCATGTTCTGGACATACCAGCATTGCGTGAATTTCATAAACTATGATGACTCAACAGTATATTTTCTATACGCATATGGAAATATCTATTTGTGTGCCAGCCATCAAAATACTTTGTATACAAATTATATTTACACATATAGTATGTTGGTGTATAATTAGATATATAATTTTAAAGGAGACCATCTATATGATGATTTCAATTTCAAAAGATAAGGCAATTGGCTCCGCTTCGGTGCGGACCAGTAAGAAAATTAGCAGATTTTTGAATGTGAACTTGAAGCCGTTTAACATTACCACGGAACAATGGAGTGTGTTAAGAACGTTAAGTGAAACAGACCATATTTCTCAGAAGGAATTGTCAGAGCTAGCGGATAAAGATCAAGCCACACTTACGAAAATTCTCGACTTATTGGAAAAGCATCAATTTGTAAAGAGAGTTTCTAATCCAGCCGACCGACGCTCTTTTCTTATTACCATTACGGATCAAGGAGAAGCTCTTGCGAAAAAGGTTGCTCCCTTTATAGAGGAAATCTTTGTGAAAATTATCAATGGTATTGATGAACAATCAATTGAAATTTACCAAGAAGTACTACTTTCTCTTGAAAGGAATATCGATTTATTACTGGATGAGGAAAACAACTAGAAAGAAGGAATTGTTAATGAATGAAACACCTAAGTTGTGGACAAAACAATTTGTAGCCATTGTATCGATGGCTTTTTTATTTTTTTTATGTATACAATTATTAACGGCGGGTTACCCTGCCTTTATTACGGAAGTAAAGCATAATCCAACTGAAGGGGGATTGATGACGACTGTTTTTATGTTAGCGGCCATCATCACACGTCCTCTAATTGGTTTTTTAATACATCAGGTTAATATAAAAAGGTTGAGTATTTTCTCTTTTGGATTTGTAGCAATTACAGTTGGATTAAGCTACGGACAAGACTCTATTTCTTTCTTAATTTTATTAAGAGTTTTTCATGGGATTGGTTTTGGAATCATGTCCACCATTTTAGCTACGATGGCTACGAATATCATTCCAAAAAAGAAGCTCGGAGAAGGTATAGGATATTACGGTTTAGCAACAAGTGTTGGAACAAGCATGGGGCCAATGCTGGGCTTAGCCGTTCTACAATATTATTCATTTAATATCTTATTGATTATTTCCGTTGCAGCAGCTGTTATTACATTAGTTTTCAGTTTTTTTATTAAACAGCCTGAATCGCAAGCACCGAAAAATAAAGAAAAGGAAAAAGGCGCATTCAAAAAGTATGCCTTTGACAAAACAGCGTTTGTGCCTTGTATATTAACTGCATTCTTTACGATTACATTAGGTGGGGTTATTAGTTTTCTAAGAGAGCTTGGAAAAGAAGAGAATATTAGCGGATCTGTATCGTTATTCTTCTTAATTATGGCTATTGTAATGATCATTGTCCGCCCTTTATCGGGTCGTTTGTATGATACATTTGGCCACAAATTAATAGTTTATCCAGCTACTTTATGTGGAATAGTCGGATTGTTACTTTTAGCAGTTACTCATAGCTCTTGGACGTTACTTCTAGCAGGGTTTTTCTATGGCATTGCATATGGAACGGTTACACCAACACTGCAGGCAATTGCTGTTAGCCTCGTAACAAAAGATAAACAAGGAACGGCAAATGCTATGTACTTCTCCTCAATGGATCTTGGAATGGCTATTGGTTCAACTGGACTTGGAATATTGGCATCCTATACCGGATATCACTTCATTTATGGCTTTTCTATTGTATGTCTAATAGTCTTGCTCATTGTCTATACATTATTATTCGGCAGAAAGAAAACGTTAGATATGACATCAACAGCAACTCAACAAATGTAGATCAAGACATAAAAAAATCGGCAGCCTCACGCTGCCGGTTTTTTTATAGATATGTCCGCGTACAGTGGACAATTGAATATTTCTGATGCTGGGCACCTAGATTACTTTTTCGAAATGAACTCGCTTATTTAAAAGATACATAATTGGTGCTCCGATAGCCATGACGGCAAATTCTCCAATTGCAGTTGTTAACCATGTAAATAAGAATGGAAGATGCGCTGCTAGATGCAACTCGATTGCAATAAAAAACATGGTAATACTAAAGACAATTGTATTTACTATCATGCGGGTCCAAACATTGCTTGTAAATCGGCAAACAATAATCGCAATCAGTAGGGAAATAACGGATTGACCAAAGCCGAACACAAGATCATAGGCACGCATTGGTGAAAAAAATAGATTGGTAAGAAATACCCCTAAAAGCACACCATAAATAAATCTCTTATTAAATACAACTAAATGATTAAACATTTCGGAAACACGAAATTGGATATTCGTAAATCCAAATGGCTGAACAAAAAAAGATATGGCAATATATAACGCAGCCACTATTCCGTTTACTACTAGTGTTTTTACCTTCATATGCAATTCTCTCCTTAGTTTTTTATCGTGGGATGGTTTCGAACCACGTTGTACATACATGTACACAAGATATAATAATATGATTTTTTTTTCATCTAGTCAATTGATATTTATTCCAAAAGGTATCTCATATATGTAAAAAATTTTATTAAAATCCCTATTTACATTAACGTTACGTAAAGGTGTATATTGAAGTTGTCAGGAGGTGAAAAACATGGAATACACAGTGCAAAAGCTTGGGAAACTGGCGGGTATCAGTACTAGAACCCTGCGTTATTATGATGAGATTGGTATTCTTAAGCCGGCAAGAATCAATTCATCTGGATATCGAATTTATGGGGAGCAAGAGGTTGACTGTCTCCAGCAGATCCTTTTTTATAGAGAACTTGGAGTTAGCCTTGAAGATATCAAAAATATTATCACTGATCCGTCATTTAACCGTATGAATGCATTGATGGAACACCGTGATAAACTTCTGGCAAAGCGTAAACAGCTAGATCAATTAATTGCAAATGTTGATAAAACAATAGCCGTAACGGAGGGGAAAATAACGATGGCGGATATAGAAAAGTTTGAAGGCTTTAAGCAAAAAATGATTGATGATAACGAAAAGAAATATGGGGAAGAAATTAGATCAAAATACGGAAATAAGCAAGTAGATGAATCAAACGAAAAAATCAAAGGCATGACCGAGGAGCAGTATGCACAATTTGAGAAATTGGGCGAAAATGTCTTGGCATCTTTAAAGAAAGCAATAAGTACGAATGATCCTGCCAGTGAATTAGCCCAAAAAACTGCTGAATTGCATCGGGATTGGTTATGTTACACTTGGTCCAGCTACAACAAGGAAGCCCATGCAGGATTGGCACAAATGTATGTCGATGATGAAAGATTTGCTGCTTATTACGATAAAGTACAGCCAGGTGCGGCGGAATTTCTGCGGGATGCGATACTGATTTATACCGGAAAGAGACAATAGAAATAAAAAAGCGATTGGTTGACCAATCGCTTTATTAATCGAGATAGTTAGGGAGGAGAATTCTTGAAATTGCACTCTAATACTATTTAGATATTAACAAAAACAGGAGGGGAAAGTTCTCTCCATTTTATTTAATGATTATTTATTTATCTTCCAAATCGCAAACCCAAACGGCGGCAAAACAAGCTCAGTGTCATTTTCTATACGCTGTCCATTCCACAAATCATTTATTTTATGACTTTTTTCAACAGGAGATGGAATCCTTATTTCCTCATCATTATTATTCAATGAAAATAGGATTGTTTCTTCTTCCGATTGTCTTTCATAAACAATATAATTCTTCTTGTTATCTGCTTCGATAAATCGGAATTCCGCTTCAGTACGAAGTGCAGGGTGATCCTTGCGAAGCCTTATTAGCTTTTTCACATATGTTAAAAATTCCTGATCCTGTTTTTTCTTATCCCATATCATACATTTACGGCAACCCGGATCCTGCCCGCCTGTCATGCCGATTTCATCGCCATAGTAGATACACGGTGTCCCGGTGAAGGACAGTTGAAATAATAATAACAGCTTAATCCTGTCCTTGTTTTCGTTTGCTATCGTTAATATTCTAGGAGTATCATGACTTCCAAGGAGATTAAATGCAACCTCATTCACATTCTTAGGATAGGAATGAATGACACTCATAAGAACATTCTTAAATTCCTCGGCATCTATTTTTCCTTTGGCAAAAAAGTCAAGGGCTCCTTGAGTAAATGGATAATTCATTACAGCGTCAAATTGATCACCGCCAAGCCATGGCATAGCATCATGCCATATTTCCCCTAATATATAGGCATCAGGCTTCACTGCTTTTACCGTCTTTCGAAATTCACGCCAAAAGGCATGATCGACTTCATTTGCCACATCAAGGCGCCAGCCATCAATATCAAATTCTTCAATCCAATATTTCGCTACGTTCAATAAGTAATTCTTTACATCCGTATTTTCCGTATTTAGTTTCGGCATTTGCTCTGTAAATGCAAAGGTATCGTAGTTTGGAACAGGTGTTGATTGGACAGGAAACTCTCTTAGATGGAACCAGTCCTTATATTGTGATCTCTCTTGGTTTTGTAATACATCCTGAAAAGGTTCGAAATAAAACCCGCTATGGTTAAAAACAGCATCAAGCATAACTCTGATTCCGTTTTGATGACAAATATCTACCATACGTTTAAAGGTTGCTTTATCGCCAAACTGTGGGTCAATTTCCATATAATCAATCGTGTCGTACTTATGATTTGAGTAGGCTTTAAAAATTGGGGTGAAATAAAGACCGGTAATACCTAACTCTACTAAATAATCAATGTTTTGGATGATTCCCTCAAAATCCCCACCAAAGAAATTGTCATTTTGCGGTTCTGTACTTCCCCAAGGAAGCGCCCCTTTAGGATTAATGGATGCATCTCCATTTGCAAAGCGTTCTGGAAAGATTTGATACCAAACTGTTTCCTTCACCCAATCGGGCGCAAGGAAGACATCTGCTTGATTTAAGAAGGGAAAGCAGAAGTAGTATGCAACATCATCAAAAGGTGCCTCTGCAAAAAAGCCTTTTTCTCCAAAATAAATCGCTTCATTACCGCTTTTAAGCTCAAAGCCATATCTCATTCTCCGAAATTCAGGAGAAACGTCTACAAACCAATAATCGAATAAAGCATCACTTCCACTTAGGTGCATTTCTTTATAGGTAAAAACCCATCCCTGTTTATTCCACATATACGGATCACCGTATAGTAGACTAACCTGCTCTACATCGTTTCTCTTCGTTCTTAAACGAATATGCAAGGTGTTTTCATTATAGGCATAGGCATAATTGTCCTTGGGACGATGATAAATGGATTCCAGCTGCACCTTATATCCTCCTAATCTCGAAATTTCTAAATATTATTATTTGTAAAAATAGCACAAAAAAAATATTTGTGCAAACGGTTGCTTTTTAAATTAGTAAGGATATATAATGATGGTGCAAACGTTTTCATAATATTGTATTGAATGTACAAGGGGGAATTTAATTTGAAAAAGGCATTATCTTTATTATTAGCTCCTATGCTTGTTACTGGAATGCTAGCAGGCTGTGGACCAAAGGATTCAAGCAGCACTTCGCCTGATGGGGGTAAGAAGGCTGAGGATGCAAAGAAGCCGGAAAAATTACTTGTTTGGGAAGATAAAAAGCGAGGTATTGCATTAGAGCCTGCTATTAAAAGCTTTGAAGAAAAATATGGTATTAAAGTAGAATACAAAGAACTTGGTATGGCGGATGAAATGCAGAAACAACTACCGCTTGACGGACCAGCTGGAACAGGTCCAGACGTACTAACTCTTCCGCATGATCAACTTGGTGCTTTAGCTACACAAGGTCTTCTTGAGCCATTGAAAGTAGACCAATCTGTTCTTGATTTATATACTGAATCGTCTATTCAAGCAGAAACGTATAATGGTAAGTTATATGGATTGCCAAAGGCAACGGAAACTCCTGTATTTATTTACAACAAAAAGTATATGCAGAAAGCACCGGAAACATTTGATGAACTATATTCCTTTGCGAAATATTTTACAAAAGATGGAAAATACGGATTTTTAGCACTTTGGGATAATTTCTATTTTGCTAATGCAATTATGGCTGGTAACGGCGGATACGTATTTAAAAATAATGATGGCACATTAGATCCGAAAGATATTGGATTAAATAATGATGGGGCACTTGTTGGTGCAGAGTATATTGGTAAATGGTACAAAGAGGGGCTATTCCCGAAAGGAATCGTTGGTAAAAGCGGCGGTTCTGCAAAGGATGGTTTAATGAACGATGGAAAGGTTGCATCTGAAATGGATGGTCCATGGGCATTCCAAGGCCTTCAAAATGCAAAAATTGATTTTGGTGTTGCACCACTGCCTAAGCTGCCTAACGGAGAATATCCAAAAACTTTTGTGGGTGTAAAGGGCTGGCAAGTGTCCGCTTATTCTAAGAACAAAGAGTGGGCTACGAAATTAGTAGAGTGGCTAGCAAATCCGGAAAATGCAAAAATTCGTTATGAAAAAACAGGAGAAATTCCTCCCGTTAAATCTATAATGGAAGACCCTATTATTAAAGATAATGAAGGTGCAAATGCAGTTGCGGTTCAATCAGAACGTGGAGTACCTATGCCGAATATTCCTGAGATGGGTCAAGTATGGGAACCGATGGCAAACTCCCTTCAATTAATCGCAACGAACAAACAAGATGCTAAAAAATCACTGAATGATGCAGTGAAGACAATTAATCAAAAAATCGAATCCACTAAATAATAGATAAAGAATATTATTTGTTATGGACTAAGTGTCGATTGACAGAAGATATATTTTTAAACTGCAATGATAAGCGGTGCCTCTTACTTGAGGCGCTGCTTCAAATTTTATATTCATGCTCCGGTTAATAAATATGTAAATGCCAACCCCAAAAAGAGGTTTGCATTTAAAGCTCATTTTGGGGTTGGTATTAACCTCGAGATGCTAATATTGCAATTGCATAATTTTTAGAAAGGGGAGCGCATACGTACAATGGAAGTAAGTCAGTCGAAACATCAAAAATCTGCAGTTGCCTTATCTATAATTCCTGGCTTCGGTCAATTTTACAATCGGCAATACATCAAGGGTATTGTTTTATTCATTCTCTCCTGTGCATTTCTTGTTGCCTTTAAAGACCTTTTAAACATGGGATTATGGGGACTTGTTACATTAGGAACAGAACTGCCGAGAGATAACTCTATCTTTCTCTTAATAGAGGGAATTCTTGCACTTATAGTGGTTGTATTTGGATTAGGTCTTTATGTCTTTAACTTTTACGATGCTTTTAATAATGGAAAAAAGAGAGACAATGGCATTGAACTAACGACAGTAAATCAACAATATAGAAACGTGGTGGATAAAGGTTTTCCCTATTTAATTTTGTCTCCTGGAATGTTCCTATTAATCTTTGTTGTTATATTTCCAATATTGTTTGTCGTGTTATTGGCTTTCACAAATTATGATTTATACCATTCTCCTCCAGCCAAGCTGGTAGATTGGGTTGGGTTTAAGAATTTTATTGATATTGTAAAGCTCGATATTTGGAGATCTACCTTTATTGATGTTTTTTCATGGACACTGATTTGGACGTTTGTTGCTACGACCTGCCAAATTGCAATTGGGATATTTTTAGCCGTTCTCGTCAATCAAAAGGATTTGAAATTCAAAAAGCTATTTCGAACAATCTTAATTTTGCCATGGGCAGTTCCGGCATTTGTTTCGATTCTAGTATTTGCTGGGATGTTCAATGATACTTTTGGAACGATTAATAATGATATATTAGGATTTTTTGGAATTGATCCGATTCCATGGTTAACAAATCCATTTTGGACCAAGGTTGCCTTAATTATGATTCAATCATGGCTTGGTTTTCCTTTTATTTTCGCAATGGTAACGGGTGTATTGCAATCCATTCCTGATGAATTATATGAAGCTGCAACGGTTGATGGTGCAAGCGTCTGGCAGCAATTCAAAAAAATTACACTGCCAATGATCTTATATGCTGTGGCACCGATATTGATTACCCAGTATACGTTTAACTTTAATAACTTTAACATTATTTATCTATTTAACGGAGGCGGTCCGGCTGTTCCGGGACAAACGGCTGGAGGCACCGATATCTTGATTTCATGGATTTACAATTTAACACTGGAAACAAAGCAATACGCAAAAGCTGCTGCCATTACTCTTATACTTTCTTTTATTGTCATAAGCGTAGCAATTTGGCAGTTTAGAAGAACGAAATCATTCCAAGAAGAGGATATGATGTAAATGAGTATGAAAAGACAAAAATTCATTCGCTTAACGATAACATATATCATTTTGGCAATTGTGGCAGTGATTATTATTTATCCAGTGTTGTGGATTGTAGGATCCTCCTTGAATCCCGGTGATAGCTTATCCGGTTCCTCCATGATTCCGAAGCATGCTACATTTGCGCATTATAAGGAGCTCTTTGACCTCGATAAAAGCAAATACTTGATCTGGTATTGGAATACGTTGAAAATTTGCTTCTTTACGATGATTTTAGCGGTATTCTTAATTGCGCTAATGGGCTATTCCTTTTCGAGATATCGATTTAAAGGCAGAAAATATAGCTTAATGACCTTTCTAATCCTGCAAATGATTCCAAATTTTGCTGCTCTTATTGCCATTTATGTATTAGCACTACAAACTGGCTTAATTGATAAGCATTTTGGTTTAGTATTGTTCTACGTTGGCGGTTTGCTACCGATGAATACATGGCTGGCAAAGGGATACTTCGATACGATCCCTAAAGAACTTGATGAATCAGCGAGGATGGATGGAGCAGGACATTTTCGGATATTCTGGCAAATTATTCTGCCGCTTGCAAAGCCAATATTGGCGGTTATTGCCTTATTTAGTTTCATTTCACCATTTACTGATTTTATCATAGCAGGAGTTTTATTGCGGACGGAGGATAATTACACATTAGCTGTTGGACTTTATCAATTAGTTGCAAAGCAATTTGGGAATGAATTTACAACATTCGCAGCGGGAGCTGTGCTGATTGCAATACCGATTTCAATATTATTCTTATCCTTACAAAAGTATCTCATTTCCGGTTTAACAGCTGGAGGAACAAAAGGTTAATAATCTAGGTGAATTTCAGAAGAAAAATTTATCTGAGATTATGCAATGAATACAAAAATAGCCTCACAAATATAGGGGGTATACAGCATGCAAGATACTAGCTTTGCTATTCATCCAGGAAATAAAAAACAACTAAAAAATACACCATACCGTGATATCGGCCATTTGGAGTCATATAAACAAAATGGAAATTTAATAGAATTAAAATGTGAACAAGGAAATGTGCACATCCAATTTTATCGAGATGATATTGTTCGCATCGTCATGAATCCTTTTCAAAAACCACTCATGACTTCGAGTTTTGCATTAATAGCGGAACCAAGTATTGTTGATCTTCAATTGGAGGAGCAAAGTGGTCAAATCCAAATATCAAGCGGTGAACTATTGCTTGTTATTGGAAAATTTCCTCTTCGAATCAATATTTTTACGGCTGACGGTCGATTACTGGTAGGGGAAAGTGAACGCGGAATGGGCTTCAATGAGAAGAGGGAAGTCATCTGCTATAAGGATATGCTGGCCAATGATCACTTCTATGGCTTTGGTGAAAAAACAAGTTTTTTAGATAAACGCGGTGAAAAGATGACGATGTGGAATAGTGATGTATATGCGCCGCATAATCCTGAAATTGATGCCTTATATGAATCTATCCCCTATTTCCTGACACTTCGGGATGGAAAGGCACACGGAATCTTTTTCGATAATACTCATAAAACAGTATTTGATATGAAAAGTGAGCAAGATACCTATTCTTTTTGGGCGGAAGGCGGACAAATAGATTATTACGTCTTAGCTGGTCCGTCACCGAAGGATGTACTCATGCAATATACATCTTTGACTGGAAGAATGCCAATCCCGCCTAAATGGGCTCTTGGTTATCATCAATCCCGTTATAGCTATGAAACAGAGCAGGAGGTTCGCGAATTAGCTGCAGCGTTCCTTAAGAAAGGAATACCTGTTGATGCAATTTATCTTGATATCCATTACATGGATGGATACCGTGTGTTTACATTTGATCAAGAACGATTTCCTAATCCTAAGCAGCTTATTGCCGATTTGAAAGAAGCAGGAATTCATGTGGTTCCTATAGTGGATCCTGGAGTAAAAGAGGATCCGGAATATAATGCATATCAAGAAGGGATTTACGGTGATCATTTTTGTAAATATATTGATGGCACCATTTATCATGGAGATGTATGGCCGGGAAATAGCGCCTTCCCTGACTTCACTAATACAAAGACAAGGGAATGGTGGGGAGAAAAACATCATTTCTATACGGATTTAGGAATTGAGGGTATATGGAATGATATGAATGAGCCCGCTGTTTTTAATGAAACAAAGACAATGGATGTTAAGGTGATGCATGGAAACGATGGGAATCCGAAAACCCATAAGGAAATGCACAATGTATATGGTTTATTAATGGGAGCAGCCACTTATAATGCGTTAAAACAGCAAAATAAGGGTAATAGGCCATTTTTGCTTACAAGGGCAGGATATGCCGGTGTTCAACGCTACGGTGCGGTATGGACAGGAGATAATCGAAGCTTTTGGGAGCATTTAGCGATGGCACTGCCAATGTGCATGAATCTTGGTATTTCAGGTGTTCCTTTTACCGGACCAGATGTCGGCGGATTTGCCCATGATGCCTCTGGGGAGCTGCTTGCGCGCTGGACACAGTTTGGCACCTTTACTCCTTACTTCCGCAATCATAGCGGACTTGATACGGTCAGGCAGGAGCCATGGTCATTCGGAGCAAATATAGAGAATATCGTGAAAAAGTATATTCAGTTAAGGTATAAATGGTTGCCCCATCTCTATACTTTATTTCATGAGGCAAGTATGACAGGTCTACCGGTGATGAGGCCATTACTAATGGAATATCCAATGGATGAGAATACATTTAACTTGTCCGATCAATTTTTAATAGGTGAAAATATTATCATTGCGCCAATATTGAAACCTTCTACCTTCCACCGGGTCATCTATCTGCCGGAGGGAAATTGGTTTGATTACTGGACTGGTAAGTCTTATAAAGGCGGAGCTCATTTCTTGGTCGAAGCACCGTTAGATACATTACCGATTTTTGTGAAAGAGGGAGCTATACTTCCTCATGGAAGGACTATAAAGAATACCTCTGAACCAATGGATAAGCTGGATATTCACATATATAAAAAAACAGATGGTATTAGTGTTTATAAGCTTTATGAGGATGACGGCAAAACATTTGACTACGAAAATGGCAGTTATTTAATGAAAGAAATTGTCTGTCATTTTAATAATAAAACGATTACAATTATGATGGAAGATTTACACAATGGATACAAGCCAAGCTGGAATATGCTTGAGTTTATGATTCATGGCTTGGATGAAGAAGTTGAAATAGTATTAAATGACACGTCGGTTGTGACGAACTTTAACAAGCAAAAGAGAACGATTTTATTTCAACTATCGATATAAATTACTAATTTAGGAAAGGGGAGGGTAGCATGACAGTTACAATAAAGGATGTAGCAAAAATGGCTGGAGTTGCACCATCAACAGTTTCACGAGTCATTGCCAATAATCCGCGCATCAGTGAATCTACGAAAAAAAAGGTAAGAGAGGCCATGGACTATCTAGGTTATCATCCTAATTTTAACGCTCGTAGTCTAGCTGCCCGCTCCACACAAGCATTAGGGATTATCATGCCAAGCTCAGCAGATAAAGCCTTTCAAAACCCATTCTTTCCAGAGGTAATAAGAGGAATCAGCACAAAGGCTCATAAAAAAGGCTTTGGTCTCTATATTTCTACCGGTATGAATGAAGAGGAAATTTTTGATGGTGTTGTAGAAATGGTGCAAGGCAGACGTGTGGATGGAATTATTCTATTATCCACTAGTATGGATGATAAAATAGTCGAATATCTTTATGAATCTCATTTTCCATTTACCGTTGTTGGAAAGCCATATAAATATGAAGATAAAATCTCCCATGTTGATAACGATAATTATCGTGCCGCTGGCGAGTTAACGAAGCACCTAATAGATTTAGGGCATGATCGTATTGCCTTTATCGGTGGTAGCCTGAACCTAGTAATGACAACGGACCGATTGCTTGGCTATGAGAAGGCACTGCGAAATGCGGATATACCGTTAAGAGAAAATTATATTATACATGAGGAATTTTTGAAGGAAGGCGGAAGGGGAGCTGTAGAAGCATTGATGGCATTAGAAGAGCCACCAACGGCCTTCGTTGTAATGGATGATTTAATGGCGCTTGGAGTTCTAGGTATGCTATCAGAAAAAGGAATAGTTGTTCCAGATGATGTATCTGTTGTCAGCTTTAATAATGTTATGCTAGCTGAGCTCTCCACTCCTCCATTAACTAGTGTCGATATTAACATTTTTCAATTAGGGTATAAGGCTGCAGCTTCCCTCCTTGATATTCTTGAAAATGAAGACAAAAAGCCTGAACGAATTATCATTCCTCACAAAATTATTGATCGCTTGTCGTGCGCTCCTCTTAACGAGAAAGGGAAATGAATGGAAAGAGTAAATCTTTCCATTTTTTCATTAATCTATTAAACAACCATAGCATACATTCATATAAGAGACATATATACTTAATGTGCTCTAAAACTTTTATATAGTTAAAATATTTAGCATGATTCATAGCTTAAAGGAGATGTCTTTATTGCTGCAAGTCACAGTCTGGAACGAAAATCGCCACGAAAAGATAAACCCGGTAGTGGCAGGAATTTATCCGAATGGAATTCATGGAGCGATTGCTGCTTTTCTTGATAAAGCTGGCGTTGCTGTTAAAACAGCAACATTAGATGAGCCTGGACATGGATTAACCGATGAGGTGCTAAGAAATACAGATGTTCTTGTTTGGTGGGGGCATACGGCACATGAGGAGGTTTCTGATGAGACGGTTCAAAAGGTTGTTACACGTGTTTTGGATGGAATGGGTCTAATTGTTCTGCATTCGGGACATTTCTCAAAAGTATTCAAAAAATTAATGGGAACCTCATGTGATTTAAAATGGCGTGAAGCGGATGACCGTGAAAGACTTTGGATCGTTGACCCAAGCCACCCGATTACTGCTGGACTTGGTGAGTATATTGAATTGGAAAAAGAAGAAATGTACGGAGAGCATTTTGACGTACCTGCACCAGAGGAACTTATCTTTCTAAGCTGGTTTGAAGGTGGAGAAGTGTTTCGTAGTGGATGTACCTATCGTCGTGGGAATGGAAGGATATTTTACTTTAGACCGGGGCATGAAACATATCCTACTTATCATAATGAGGAAATTCAAAGAGTCATCTTCAATGCAGTAAAATGGGCGGCACCTGTTAAACGTGCCAGACCAGTGTACGGGAATGCCCAGCCACTTGAAAAAATATCAAAAAAATAGTAAAAAAGCCAATTTGCTAATTTCAAATGTAAGTAGATTAAAATTTTTAGGAGGAATGCAATGATGGCAAAAGTGAAGGTTGGCGTTATTGGTTGTGGGAGTATTGCGACTCATCGGCATTTGCCGGAATATGCTGCGAATGAAAGTGTGGAGATAGTAGCAGTATGTGATATTGTGGAGGAAAGAGCTAAGAAGCGGGCAAGTAAGTATGGCACAAAATATTATACAAAATATGAAGAACTGTTAGCTGATGATGAAATTGAGGCGGTGAGTGTCTGTACGCCCAATTATCTCCATGCGCCAGTATCCATTGCCGCTTTGGAAGCGGGAAAGCATGTTCTTTGTGAAAAACCAATGGCAACATCGTATACAGAAGCGAAGGCAATGATAGATGCTGCTGAGAATAATAGAAAAAAACTGATGATAGCACATAACCAGCGTTTTGTTGAATCACATAGGAAAGCACGTGCGATTATTGAATCAGGGAAATTAGGAAAAATCTACAGCTTCCGCACAGCATTTGGACATGGCGGTCCTGAAGGCTGGAGCGTGGATGGGGAAAATAGCTGGTTCTTTAAGAAAGAAGAGGCATTTATTGGAGCAATGGGAGACCTTGGTGTGCACAAGACAGATTTACTCCGATATATATTAAACGAAGAAATTACGGAGGTAGCCGCTTTCGTCGATACAATAGCAAAGGACAACTCTACAGTAGATGATAATGCCGTTTGTATTTTAAAAACAGAAAGCGGAATTGTCGGTACACTTGCTGCTAGTTGGTCCTATGTATCAAAAGAGGATAATTCAACAGTAATATACGGCGAGAACGCTATTCTTCGCTTAGAAGAGGATCCAAATTATTCTCTTGTGATTCAACACAAAAATGGCGAAGTGGAGAAGCATACATTAGGCCAAATCCAATCCAATGAAGATGGCGGACAAAGCAACTCCCATGTGATTGAGCAATTTATTCAAAGTATATTAACGGACTCCGAGGTGCCAATCAGCGGTTATGAAGGAATGAAATCTTTGAATGTTATTCTGGCTGCTTTGGAATCAAGCGCATCCGGGAAAATAACAAGGATTAAATGATGTATAGATTAGAAAGCTAGTGGTTTGGCTTTTTTTAATAAACGAGGTGTTAATATGAGTAAGCTGCGTATAGGTATCATTGGTGCTGGAGGAATTGCTGTGGGGCGTCATATACCGGCTTTTGCCCAGCTAAAAGATGAAGTAACTATTACTGCTCTAAGTGATGTAAATCTTGAACGTGCCAGAAATGTAGCTGAGGAATTCAACATTCCTTATGCCTATGAGAACTATCGCGATATGCTTTCACGGGTCGATGCAGTAGTAATTTGTACCCCCAATAAATTTCATTCAGAAATAACTGTTTGTGCATTAGAAGCTGGTGTCCATGTTCTTTGTGAAAAACCGATGGCCATGACAGCTGCAGAGTGTCAAGTGATGATAAATGCTGCGAAAAAGGCAAATAAAGTCTTGAGCGTTGGCTTTCACTATCGCTACATGAAGGAATCGCAAGCAGCCAAAAAGATTATGGCGGCTAATGAAATTGGAAACCCTCTTGTCGTTCGTGTTCAAGCCTTGAGAAGGAGAAAGGTCCCTGGTTGGGGAGTTTTTACGAATAAGGAGCTGCAGGGCGGCGGCAGTTTAATTGACTATGGTTGCCATTTGCTGGATCTTTCGCTTTGGTTAATAGGGAATCCAAGGCCTGTGGAAGTAACGGGAACAGCATACAATACATTGAGCACGCAGCCAGGACAGGTAAATCAATGGGGGAGTTTTGACCATGAAACCTTCAATGTCGATGATCATGTTACTGGTTATATTCGTTTTGAGAATGGAGCGTCGCTTCTTCTTGAAGCATCATGGGCTGCCAATATTATAGAGGATAAAGAAAGCGTAAGTATTTCAGGGGATCAAGGTGGACTGGAAGTCTTTCCACTTAAGTTGAATTATGCAAAGCATGGCATGCTTTTTAATAGTGAAGCAGCCTGGATACCAAGTGAGGAGGATCCGGGAGTTAGCCAAGCGAGGAATTTCACAGACGCATGCCTAAAAGGCGCAGAACTAGTTGTAAAGCCAGAGGAAGCCTTATTTGTTTCGCAAATCATGGAAGCGTTATATAAAAGCAGTGAAGAAAAGAAAAGCATTCGACTATAAGGAATGGATGGGATATAGATGAAATTAGGTGTTTTCACAGTTTTATTTTCAGATAAGTCTTTTACAGATATGCTGGATTATGTAAAAGCCGCAGGGTTAACGGCAGTTGAAATTGGAACTGGCGGTTATCCAGGCGATGATCATTGTAAATTGGATGAACTGTTAGGAAACAAGGAAAAAAGAGATGCGTATTTGCAGCAGGTAACTTCACGTGGACTAGAAATAAGCGCATTCAGCTGCCACGGAAATCCATTGTCACCGGATGAAGAATTTGCGAAACAAAGTCATGAAGTGTTTGTGAAGACGGTACAATTAGCTTCTTTAATGAATGTTCCCGTTGTAAATTGTTTTTCCGGAACTCCTGGTGATCATGAGGGTGCAAAATATCCAAATTGGCCGGTAGTATCATGGCCGAATGAGTATTCAAACGTATTAAAATGGCAATGGGAAGAGAAGTTGATCCCATACTGGAAGAAGTGGGGGCAGTTTGCGAAAGATCATAATGTAAAAATAGGTTTGGAATTACATGGAGGCTTCCTGGTACATACCCCATATACAATGTTGAAATTGCGTGAAGCAACATGTGATGCAATAGGGGCCAATCTGGATCCAAGCCATCTTTGGTGGCAAGGAATTAATCCTGTTGCAGCGATTAAAATTCTTGCGAAAGAAAATGCCATCCACCATTTTCATGCGAAGGATACTTACATTGATCAGGATAATGTGAATATGTACGGATTAACCGATATGCAGCCATATGGTGAGGTTAGAACTAGAGCATGGACATTCCGTTCTGTCGGATGCGGGCATAGCCTTCAGGAATGGTCCGATATGATGAGTGCACTTCGCACATATGGTTATGATTACGTTGTTAGCATTGAGCATGAAGATCCAATTATGTCCATTGAAGAGGGTTTCAAGCGTGCTGTGAAAAATCTGCAATCTGTTCTAATTGAAGAAACACCTGCCGATATGTGGTGGGCTTAAAAAAATGGAAGGAGCGACGCTCTTTCCATTTTCTTTTCTATTTTTCTCAAGCATAAATGAATAGCTTATTTATCCCGTATCCCTTGATAAATATTCACCAATCCAATTAAAATGTGCATGACCATTCCGATAAACGGAATAAAGGCAATGATATTTCCAACAATACCAAAAAGAGAGGCTGCTTTTGATTTATAGCTGATAAAAGATAGGATTAAACCGATAAAATGGAATACGATTAAAAAACCTAATGGCGACCATCCATGTGCAATAATTACTAGACCGCCAATAAAAGGGATGCCGAAAAATAATTCCACTAAACCGATAATGATTTTATACAACCGCAAAATTGAATCCATCGAATGATAAACCCCTTTTTAGGATAATTATACCATTATGAGAAAGAATAATTACAAACTTTAAGGTATGTTTTCCAAAGTTTTCTTTTATTGAAAGCCTATTTAAAATAGTGATAAATTGAACTAGTAATAAAATTCTAATGGAGAAAAATATGAATGATAAAGATTAGGCAGAAAGTAATTATTTTCAGTTTTTTTGTTCTAGCATCCGAATTGTTTTATGAGGTAGAATCATTTCTTCACCCACAGCAAAGATGGTATTTTCATTTGTTTCAACTAATGCTAACTGTAGGAATGATTGTCTTTTTATTTTTATTAGAAAAAGATATACAAAAGACGTCGATGGAATTAAAAAATAGCAATGGTAAATTGAAAAATATTTTTGATACACTGGATGTTGCGATATGGTTCCACGATTTACGTTCAGACACATTATTAATCACTCCAGGTATTGAAAAATTATACGGAAGATCTCTGGACGAGTTTTATCGTGATCACGATTTATGGAAGAGCGTCATTTTTCACGAGGATATGCCGCAAATAGAAGCACGGGCAGAAATACTAAAGCTTGGAGAACCAATTACATCACTATATCGAATAATTCGTCCTGACGGAGAAGTTCGCTGGATTCAGGATAGAGGAATTCCCAAAATGGATGAAAGTGGGGAATTGGCTGAGTTCACAAGTGTACTTTTTGATATAACCAATCACAGAGAAAGCGAAGATCGTTATCGTAGTCTTGTGGAATTGTCTCCTGATCTTATTTTAGTTGTTAGTCGAAATAAAATTGCTTATATAAATGAAACGGGCTGCAAGATGCTTGGTGCCTCTAACACTTATGAATTAATAGGAAGAAAGATTTCAACATTAATCCTTCCGGAATCCTTGAAGAATTTATTTGCTGGATTAAAAAAGTCGAAGGATAAAGAACTATCCACTTATCGCTTTGAAATACAGGTTATGCGTTTAGATGGGAAAGCTATAGATGTTGAGATGTCTATGATGCCGATTCTTTATGAAGGCAGAAATGCCTGGCATGTGGTGGGAAGAGATATTACAGAACGCAAAAAAGTAGAAAAGACTATTGAAAACCTTGCTTATTATGATACCTTAACAGGTCTTCCAAATAGGAACATGTTTAGGCGTTATTTAAATAATGTGCTTCAGCAATCCAATTGTGATACATTAGCTATTCTATTTTTAGATTTAGATCGATTTAAAATGATTAATGATACAAGAGGACATACTGCAGGTGACTTATTATTAAAGAAAGCTACGCAATTTCTACTAAAAGCAGTGCAGAGTGAAGGGATAGTCTCCAGGCAGGGAGGAGACGAGTTTATTATTATTTTGGAAAATGCGACCAAGGACAAGGCCTCCGAAATTGCGAAACGGATATTAACGGAGTTTTCCAACCCTATTCATATTGAAAAGGAAGAGTTTTTTATTACACCCAGCATTGGGGTAAGTATGTATCCTGAGGATGGCAGGGATCAAGAAACGTTAATCAAACATGCTGATTCTGCAATGTATCTAGCAAAAGAGATAGGAAAAAGGAAATATCAGTTTTATACTTCAAAGCTTGATGGTTTTGCAAGCAGAAAGATGCAGATAGAAAATGGCCTAAGAAAAGCAATTGCTCAAAATGAATTATTCCTTTGTTACCAACCTAAAGTTCATTTGAATACTGGTAGAATTGTCGGTGTTGAGGCATTAGTTAGGTGGGAGCATCCGATGTTAGGGATGATTTCACCTGGTGAGTTTATTCCAATTGCGGAGGAAACAGGACTAATTATTCCTCTTGGAAATTGGGTGTTGGAAAACGCCCTAAATCAGTTCATGAATTGGTCCCGGAATAAGGTTCTAGAAATGCAGCTAGCTGTGAATGTATCTGTTCGGCAGCTTCAAGATGATGATTTTATTACAAAAGTACAACAGCTAATTGAAAGCTCCGGTATGGACGCAAAATGGCTTGAATTAGAAATAACGGAAAGTATCATGCAGGATATGGAGAAATCAATCGCCATTTTGAATCGCTTAAGACGAATCGGAATAAAAATTGCTATTGATGACTTTGGCAAAGGCTACTCTTCACTAAGCTATTTAAGGCAGCTTCCAATTGACAAAATTAAGGTAGACAAGTTATTTGTGGACGATATTACTACTCAAACCAATCAGGGTTCTATTATTAAGTCTATTATTGATATGGGCCATAGCTTAAATTTTGATGTTATTGCAGAGGGTATAGAAGAAAGGGAGCAAGTGGTTTTCCTTAAGAATAGTGGCTGTGATTTAGGGCAAGGCTATTATTTTTGCAAGCCCATTCCTGCAGTCGAGATGCAAGTGCTTTTGGAACAGGATTATTTGTATAATGTTGGTGATTAGAGCGAAACTTTATTAGTTTAGTTTCGCTCTTTTTTTGTAAAGGCTGTTTTCTTATAGAATCTTGTTTTTCGTGTTTTGTAATAAATGGATAATATAGTCATTGCTCGGGGCATCTTTTCTTAAAAAGATTATTCCTTACGCTATCAAAAATTGGGCCATTACTAAGATTTTCTTTCGAAAAAGCAACAAAGTTTAAGAAAAGAGCCTTTGTAAAAGTACTACCTTGATGATTCTAGTAGGGAAAACACACTGTTTTTTTCAAAGTCAGCCAGAATTCCTTTTGGCAAATATCTTTTAAGTTCATCATATGTTGCCCATAAGTAATCGGAATGCTCATGTGATAGAATAATCTCTGTATTTTTACAGCTGCATAGATAGGTTACAATTACGACTTGTCTGTAAGGAGAGGTTTGAAATGTTGTTGCGTATAGGATTTGTTCTACAAGAATATCTAAGCCGACTTCTTCTTTTACTTCCCTTATAAGAGCACTCTCTAAATCCTCACCGAATTCCATTTTTCCCCCAGCACATTCCCATGTACCACCGCCGGAATGAGCTTGATTAGTACGTTTAATAATTAGAACTTTACCATCCTGTATTATAACCCCTTTTACCCCAACGATTATTTGATTATCCATGAATTATCTCCTTCTCCTAATAGATGAAAATTCATATTAATTATCATATTCCAGAAATCCAGTCTATAAATGACTTAAATGTTATACATGATGTAATGTGTTCTATTAAATATAAAATTTAAAATTTAAGATTCTTCGTTAATTCATCCACTATTTGTTGCAGGCGTTTTCCTGTATCGATTATTTCCTGATGCTTTGTCCGCTCTACTTTATCGGCATATTCTCTCATATTATCTATCCGTTTAAATAAAATATCATCAATCGCCCTTTTTGTATTGGAATCTATTAAATTGTCTTCATATAACTTATTCAAAGCATTGTTCATGCGTTCAAACTCACGATTCCGTGAATCTATGCTTTTGCTGTATAGATCTTGAAGTTTATTTGCCATACCGAGCTGTTCAAATGCTAGATTGCTTGTATTTCCGACTGCCCAGAATGCCCATGTAACACTTCCGATTCTTTCTTTCCATGATTTTGTTACTTCCTCATTTAGCTGTTGTTTGTTTTTCACCGATGTATATTGTCCGCCTCCTGCGTTAGCAACCTCTTTAAGCTGGCGGTCAGCTTCCCCATCCACGTCAAATCCGATTATATTTATTTGAACATCCATTTCGGAGCTTTTTGCTTCTTTAGCTGCCTGTACAGGGTTCCCGCCGCAAGTTTCTATTCCATCACTGACCACATAAATGAAATTTTTCGTTTTTTCATTACTTGCTGTAAGTAATTCTTTCTCTGCTTTTTCGATTGCAGAGGCAAGCGGAGTCCATCCGCTCGCATTAAATTTGTTCAGTGCATTAGAAAAGTTAGCTGTGTTATAGGAAGTTAGTGGGTAAACAGTTTCAACATTGCCACAAGATAATTTTTTATCCTTATCAGAACCGGTCCCTTTATGACCAAAAACGGTTAAAGATACATTAACATTTTCCGGCAAGCTTTTGGCGAAGCTGTCCAAGCTTAATTTGGCCAGCTTCATTTTATTCCCGCCGGAAACATTCGATTTCATACTTCCGCTTGCATCAAGCAATAGAGCGATGTTAACTTTATCCGGCCTTTGATTTAGCTCTTTCTCCGTTACATCTTGCAGGAGTCTGCCATCAGGCAGCTTTAGCTTATCATACTTAACTTCAAAATCCTTCATGGGCTGCAGCGTCTTTTTATATTCAGTACGAAAAGCTGTAATGAGGGACTCTGACCATTGTTGGGTCCCCCATTTTTTTGTATTTTCATTTTTAATATTTTGTATGTATTCATCAATTGCTTTCAATTCCGCCTGAGCATATTCATTATTTTTTGCGAATTCTTTCTCCGCAATATATTTTTGATAAAGACTCCCACCTGGCTCACTTTCCATGTCCTCACCTATGAGACTATAGGTTAATTTCTCTTCTTCCTTTGATTCTGTACCCTTTTTGGAAGAGGGAGTTGCTTTGTGGTCCGAAGTTGTTTCCGCTTGCTGACATCCTGTTATAAAAATCAAACATAGAAACAGCATGAGTGGACGAGCTAATTTTGACATTTATTCCTTCTCCTCTCTTGGATAGAAATTTTTACCTCGTACTTTTTAGGATATAGAATATTATAAGAGAGGTGAAGGGGTCTTTTTACCTACTTTTCCATTAATCAGACTACCCTAGATTTTTCATCATAGTCCTGTTTTATTCGGAAATCTTCATAACAGTAAAAAAAGCAGTGAACGATTTCATTCACTGCTTCGGAAGAGGGGGAGTGAGGGAGCATCTTAAATCTTCTCTATATTATTTGGCAAAAAGAAATAGCGAGGAAATTAAGAGAGCGGTATATTTTAATAATTGCTGATTTTATTTAAGGATCTTTCGTATAGATCGTTGTTTTTCGTATTCTGTAATAAATCTTAATATAATAATTGCTCGGAGCATCTTTTCTTAATAAGTTTATTCCTTGGTCATTACTAAGATTTTCGTTGGAAGAAAAGAGCCTTATTTGATAATTACTTCAGAAACGGATTCAGGCGATTTCCCTAATATTAAAAGTCCTAATTTTGCAGACCCGATGTCCTTGAAATTGGCGAAAAAATGCTTTACTGCCGGAAAATCGACATCATCCTTTAAAGCCTGGAGCTCTTTTCTATATAAACGCAAAACAGAACTTTGGACAAATTGGGGGGAATAACGGCTAGGGTTCTCATCTAATATTAAGTTGCCCATATAATCATATTTAAATTGCAGGGCTCTTGTTAAGCCTACTATATGCACTAGCTTTTCGAAGAGGGAAGGGTATGACGTTTGAAGCTTGATCAATGCATTACTTGCTTCCTTCAGTTCATCGATACTTGTTAAAGTGAGCATCATTCCATCTCCTTATCATTATCCCAAGGTTTTTCCAAACTAATATAACCTGCTAATTCCTTGCTCTTTTTCCTTCTTAATTTTCGCATTTCGGCACGTTCTTTTCCCGTATCGTAAAGGAATTTTTCCTCTTCTGTCTCTGGAACTACGCCAGGTACTTCTACAGGCTTTTTACTTTCATCTAATGCAACAAAGGTTAAAAATGCGGTTGCGGCAATTCTGCGTTCACCGGTCATAATATCCTCGGCAATGACTTTGCAAAAAATCTCCATGGAAGTCCTTCCGGTGTACGTGACAAATGACTCCACACATACAGAGTCTGTTTGATGAATTGGACATAAAAAATCAATCGAATCCGTTGAAGCAGTTACACATTCCTTTACTCTAGAATGTCTGCGTGCTGATAAAGTAGCGGCATCGTCCAGTTTCTTCATTAAGACTCCGCCAAATAATGTATTATAATTATTTAAATCACAAGATAATACTTGTGCAGTATTGACGATTCGGCTTTCTTTCACTTTCTTAGCGATCATGCTAATGCTCCTTTCCTATTTGTAGATCTATGATGAATATCAGAAAGGTTTAGGTTCACTATTAAAGTGTAAGCCCCAACGTTCATGAAGTAAAATGGTTATATTTTATATATGATATAGCTTTTATCTATGTAAATGCTTCCATCATAGTATTCCTTTTTTAAGCTCCTCTTTTGTAAAAGACAACCATTCACGTGCTGCAAAAGAAAGGTATTGATGCTTTCCCCAAATAATGCCTAAATTCCAGCTTATTGAAGGATTGACTACCTTGATGGAACGAACCTTAGTACTCAGGTGAGGGCATAAACTTTCAGGTAATAGAGATACTCCTAAATTCCAAGAAACCATTTCCTCGATAAATGACCACTGAGAACTTTTGGAGATAATCTTTGGTTCAAAACCCACACTTCTACAAGAGGAAATGATGCGATCATGCAATGCAAATTCTTTATTGAATAGAATAAACGGTTCATTAGCTAGCTGAACTAAGTCTACTTCTTGCCAATTTGCTAAGGGATGTGTGGCGTGCAAAATAAGCTTTAAATCTTCCTCCATGAAAGAAAAATGCTCAAAGATATCATTCTTGGTTGGAAGTACTACCACTCCGACATCAAGAAGATTGTTTTCTACATCCTCCTCTACCTTTTTTGATCCATCTTCTGTTAATTGAAACGTAATACCTGGGTATTTTTCATGAAAGCGACCTATAAAACTAAGAAGGAAACGAGCATCAAAAATAGGAGGCAAACCAATTCTAATAGTCCCTGTTTTTAGGCCTAACAGATTATCCAGCTCTGATTCCAAATTATGAAACGCCTTGTCCACTAATTTTGCCTGCTCCAATATAACCTTACCGGCATCTGTTAATGTTAATTGCTTGCGGGAACGGTCAAAAAGAGAAACGCCTAGTTCCGTTTCAAGGTTTTTAATCATTTTGCTAATGGTAGGTTGTGTGATATACAAATGTTCAGCTGCGATAGAGAAGCTATTATATTTTGTTACTTCTATAAAATATTGCAAATGCTTGATGTCCAAATAAATACACCTGCCTGAATGATTTATGTAAGATATGATTTACTGTAATAAAAGTATTTTACTTTTCGTAGCTTCATTAATAAAGGCTCTTTTCTAAAACTTTGTTTCTTTTTCAGATATAAATCTAAGTAACAACCGGCTTTCGAAAATAGATGAATATTCCTCGTAAGAAAAGATGCCCCGAGAGTAAGTGCATATTAGAATTTGTAACAACATATACGAAAAACTACCCTCTATGCGAAATATTTTTCATAAAGCTTCAAACTTCCATCTCGAAATAAAATGAAAATGAAGCGTCAAAAGACGCCTCATCGAAATGGGAGGTAGTTTATGTTAGTACACCCAAGCGGCACCAACAATAATTAACAAGATGAATAGCACAACAATTAATACAAACATATTACCTCCACCGCCAACAGGGGGGGCGTAGCTATAACCTCTATTGCCGCAGCAAAATCCCATTCATAAGCACCTCCATTCAAATAGGATCATTATATTTTATGAATAACGATCCCTTTTGTAATGGACATGCGCTGAGTGAAAGCAATTAAGTTAATAAAATCCACCATCCATATTTTTTCCGTAAAATATTTCATCCATTTCCGTTTGCAATTTGGAAGTGATATGATCAATCTCTTCGGCTGACAGTTTATCCTTTGTGTATCCAAATAAATAATTATTAAGATCGAAATCCCTTAGCTTGCATTTTGTATGAAAAATATGTTCCTGGTAAACATTTACATCTATCATATCATATAGATTTTTTATATTTTCAGGTATGTAATTTTGAATGGAACTGATTTCGTGGTCAATAAATAATTTATGTCCGGTTTTATCCCTCGTAAAGCCACGAACACGGTAATCAATTGTCATAATATCGGTATCAAATGAATGGATAAGATGATTCAATGCTTTCAGTGGTGAAATTTCCCCACATGTTGATACATCAATATCAGCACGGAAGGTACTTATTCCTTCATCTGGATGAAATTCAGGATAGGTGTGTACGGTTATATGGCTTTTATCTAGTTGCATTACCACTGAATCAGGCAGTGGTCCCGGTGATTCAGAGAATGAATCATTTGGTACCTCGACAACAGGTCCTTCCGATACTAGCATGGTTACGCTGGCCCCTTGAGGAACATAATCCTGCTTTGCAATATTTAACACGTGAGCACCAATGATATTGGAAACGGCGTTTAATATTTTCGTCAATCGATCTGCATTATATTGTTCATCTATATATGCAATATAAGCTTCACGCTCTTCTTTTGTTTTTGTATAGCAAATATCATACATGTTAAAGCTTAATGATTTAGTTAAGTTATTAAAGCCATGCAGTTCGATTCGCTGTTCTGGAGTTAATTTCAATTTTCATTTCCCCTTTTTAAATGCACTTTTCTAACTTATTAATAAATATTTTTATAATGCCCATATGTGTTTGAAATAATGCTTATAGTGTAATAAGGGGGGGATTCATCGTATTATGAAGGTTATATTTTTGTGAGATGTTATATTCCCAAAACCAATTATAACTTGTGGATTCGTATATTGTTTTTTATTCTAAAATAGTGTCAGTTCTGAGCGTTATTCTTAATAGGTTATTCATTGTTTACTAAAATTAAGATGTTATAATGCCTTTCATCTAAAAAGCAACATAGTTTAATAAACGAGCCATTAAAAAAGGAAGATATGTTACATTTAATATATATAGAAGAAAAAGGGGAATAGAAATGAAAGAAAGAATCGTCGTATCCTTTAGCGGAGGGAAAGACTGCGCATTAGCAATGAATAGGTTAATGAAAGGGGGAAAATGGGAAATTGATTCACTTTTAACAACTGTAACGGACGATTACAATAGGACATCGATGCATGGTGTACGGGAGGAATTGCTTGAAAAACAGGCGGATTCGTTGGGAGTAAAGCTGCGAAAAGTACGGATTCCAAGCCTTTGCAGCAATGAAGTATATCAAGAAAAAATGGCGGAAGCTGTTTCAAAAATCGTATCAGATGGTATTCGTTATATCATGTTTGGTGACATTCATCTGCGGGATGTGAAGGAATATCGTGAAAAAATGCTGGAAGGTACTGGTTTAGAGCCAATATTCCCTATTTGGGGTGAGAAACCGGAGAAACTAATAAAAGAGTATTTTGCCGAAGGATTCCATACCAGATTAACATGTGTAGATTCAGAGCAATTAAATCCTAAATTTGTCGGATGTGAAATCGATGACAAGTTTTTAGAGGATTATCCAGGGAACGCAGATATCTGTGGAGAAAATGGCGAGTACCACACATTTGTGTTTGATGGGCCGATATTTTCCTATCCAATTAAACATACTATAGGTGAAAAAAGGATAGCCAATGAGCGGTTTTATTATGTAGATATTGTCAATGGAGAAAATGGAACTTTATAAACAATCATTATTGGCTTCGTATTAACAGATAGAGAAAAACGGTTTAACCATAAAGCTAAACCGTTTTTTATATAAAATTAATTTAATTTAATATAATAATTTTGACTGTTCTTCGTCCAAAAGCAACCGCTGCTTTATGGGAAGGCATGAGTACATCAATTCGGTGTCCAACAATGGCACTGCCTGTATCGCCAGCAATGGCAACGCCATATCCTTCCACCCAAACCTTGCTTCCTAATGGGATAACACTAGGATCAACTGCGATTAATTTCATGTTAGAATTTTTCTGGATATCATATCCTAATGCTGTGATATGCCCCTTTGTATCTTGATAACTATAGGCTGTAGCATTCATATAGAGTTCGATTCCTTCTGCGGGCTGCTTTTCCGAACCAGTATTTTGCGGAACAGTCCTCGACATTACTTGAGCATTTGCTTGTTCTTTGCGAATATTTTCCCGCATATGGCTAATTTTGGATTCAATGCTGGATTTCTCATTTTTTGCTTCTAAAATATCTTGATTAATATTTTTATATTTTGCCTGAAGAGTGCTGATCACTTTTTGTTTAGTATTTAAGTTAGCTTGAAGCTTGTCATAGTTATCCGCGAGTTTTTTTCGTTCAGCAGTTAACGTCTTTTCTTTTTTCGTAATTTCTATTTTGTCCTTTTCGATCTGCTTAAGATCTTGTTTTTGCTGATCAAGGATTTCATTATCTGCGGAAAGCAGGGTGGAAATAGCATTAATTCGGTTAACGAGATCATCGAAGCTTTCTGAGTTGAGTAATGCATCAAGTACAAAACTGACTGTACCCTTCTTTTGGAAGGCAACCAATCGCTTTTTTAATATACCCTTTCGTGCCAGCACCTGGTCTTCCAACTGGACAATTTCTTCCTTCTTTTTTTCGATAATCTGGTTAACAGATTTGATATTATCCTGAATCCTTGTTGTATCCTCTTTATTTTTCTGAATTAAAGCTTTGATGGACTCCCATTCGCTTTGTACACCTTGAAGCTCTTCATTAACGGACTGTTGTTCCTTTTCTTTTTCTGTAATAGCATGTTGATTATTCCGTAAATTTTTTTCCATGTTATGTAAGCTATCCGCATTTGTCTTTGCCTTGGCGGCTATTTCTGAGGTGGATATACAAAGTGTAGCAGCAGCTATTACTAATATGCCCCGTTTAACTATTTTCATAGCTAACCTCCTATTCTGTAGTAAAGTTATAACATATGAAGGTTAAGACCTGATTACAATCCTATTACTCTTTATTACTTTTAAATGTCATATATATTTATAAGGTAGAATTTTCAAAAAAATAGTGTGCAATTATGAAAATAAGTTGCTTAAATAGGAAACGAAATCTACAATTAAGGTAAATAGTGGATGATGAGAATTCCCTTTTGAAAGAATATGTATCAATACTGCTTTTTGAATATCAATTGAGGCTGTTTTCATATAGATTTTTGTATTTCGCATATAGTTATGAATCCTAATCTAGGCTTAGTTTAGATGCATCATTTCTTAATAAGTTTATTGATTCTTAAACTAAATAAGGATGTTCTATAAGTTTTCTTCTAAAAGCAACATAGTTTAAGAAATGTGCCTTGATAAATTCACTAGAAATTCACTAGAAAGGGACTGAATAGAGAAAGATGGACAGTTCTATTGTAGCTTTAAAAAAAGAAAAACGAATTTTACTAGATAACTATTTAAATGAGAGTCTGCCAAGCTATGAAAATATATATAAAGAGAATGAAGACGCTATCTATGTTTTAGATTTAGATGGATATTTTATGAAGGCGAATCCGGCTTGCAAAAAAATTCTAGGTTTTTCTGAACAGGAATTAAAGAATATAACCTTTCAAATGCTTGTTCCAGTGGAAGACTTACATAGAGTTTTTCAGAACTTCCACGATGCATTTGAAGGGAAAGTTCAAAATAATGATTATAAGATAATCAATAATGGCGGAAATGAACTTTTTCTAAATGTGACTTGCCTACCAATTTGTGTGAAAAACGAGGTAGTAGGTTATTTCGGTATTGCAAAGGATATAACTTCACTAAAAAAGAAGCATGAAATATATCGAATAGAACAAGAAATCCATAGGTTTTTAACAGAAAATGCAAAGGATTTAATTATCCGAACGGATATCGAAAATAATATTTTGTATGTATCGCAGTCAAGTGATTTTATTACAGGATATTCTCCTGAGGAATTACTGCTCAAAGATCCATATACAATCGTTCATTATTATGATAGGAAGAAACTGATTAAGAACAGGAAAGAATTGATTGAAAATGGTGAAAGCCGCAGTACAACTTTCCGCTTACGAAAAAAGGATGGTACATATATTTGGGTGGAGTCTGTATGCAGACCATTAAAAGACCCGGCTACAAACAAGGTCCGTGAAGTAATAAGTGTATTAAAGGATATTACGGTTCAAAAAACTGCTGAGGATGAAGCGAGACAAAGGGAAGAGATATACAGGAACCTGGTTGAAAATTCACCAGATGCAGCCTTACTTGCCGCAGGCAATGAAATTTTGTTCATTAATGACACTGGAGTTCATTTACTTGGGGCTACTACAAAGGAAATAATTTTAGAAAAATCCCTGCTGGATATCATTCATCCTAACTTTCATTCCATTGCTACCGAACAAATGAATTCCAACGAAGACAAGACGGAGTTTATGGAATATAAGCTTGTTCGATTAGATGGAAGTGAAGTTGATGTAGAAATGAAAGGTATTTCAACTGTCTATCAAAATCGGCCAGTGAGACATATAATTTTCCGCGATATAACGGAGAGAAAACAAACACAGGAGCTTCTATTAAACTCTGAAAAGTTGTCTGTTGCAGGTCAATTAGCCGCGGGCATCGCCCATGAAGTTCGCAATCCGCTTACTGCGATTAAAGGTTTCCTTCAACTGCTACAATCGGAGCCTTTAACTCACTCAAACTATTTTGATATCATTGGATCGGAAATTGACCGGATTGAGCTAATCCTCTCAGAGCTATTAGTTCTAGCAAAGCCTCAAGACTTAAAATTTGAAATGAAGAAATTGGTTGTCATTATAGAGCATGTAAAAGCTTTGATTGATACTCATGCTATTATGAAAAACATTGTAATTAACACATACTATGAATGTGAAGAGCTAATGATAAAATGTGACGAAAATCAATTAAAACAGGTATTTATCAATCTTTTGAAGAACTCCATAGAGGCAATGCCGGATGGCGGTACAGTAACGATAGAAATGAAGAAGCACGGTCCGGATAAAGTAAAAATGTTATTTAAGGATACAGGCAACGGCATTCCAGAGCACTTGCTGAAAAAAATAGGTCAGCCATTCTTCACTACCAAGGAAAATGGCACTGGGCTTGGCTTTATGATTTCTAAGCAAATTATTGAAAACCATCAAGGAACGATCCATATTTGGAGTGATTCAAAAGGTACTATTATTGAAGTGATTCTTCCAATAAATCTATATGCGTAAGTATGAACCCCTTTGAATGTTAGACAAAGGGGTTTTATTTTATTGATATATAAAGGGCTATTTTTAAGTATGACAAGATAAAGAAGAAGACCGTCTTTTGAACTTTTAAAAAATAATATTGACAAATGATGGATAGCATCTCATCATATAACCATAAGGTTATATGATGTTGTGGAAGGGGAAAAACTCTTATGACGGACATATACAGGGCATTAGCTGACCCTCATCGACGCAGAATATTGCAAATGCTATCACAACACGAACGAACTCAATCAGATTTGGTTGCAGCCTTTCCGATTTCACAACCCGCAATAAAAAAGCACATTGCTATTCTAAAAGAGGAGGAGCTTATTGAAGAAAGAAGACAAGGGAAGTTTGTTTTTTACCGATTAAACGAAAAGGTATATCAATACCATTTTGAAAAGCTTAAGCATGAAATGGAACTTGTATTAGACGATAAGCTAGGCAGACTTAAAAATTATTTAGAAAAAGGGGAATGATTACAATGGAAAGGCAATCAACGGCAGTTAAACGTGAAATAATTATTCATGTATCGCCAGAAAAGGTTTGGAAGGCATTAACGATTCCAAGCGAACGGAACAAGTGGGAAACTAGGAATTGTAATCTTGAGTTAAAAAATGGTGCGGAAGCATTCTTTGATTATGGCTGGAATTCGACCTATAGTTGTAAGGTAAAAGAATTTATCGAGAATGAAAAGCTAGTATTTGAAGGCGAGGATAATCAATTAACAATATGGACTCTAGAGAGTATGGGTAATAGTACAAAAGTTTCCATTGAATATACTGGACTTTGGATTGGAGATCTTGGTCATTATGAAATGGATAATATGGCCTTCGGCACATATCAACTTATGAGGAATTTAAAAAGTACCCTGGAAACTAGAGAAGATATACGGCCGACCTTCTGGAAAAGCTGGATTGGTGTCCTGCATACAACGATACAAAAGGGCGAAATAAAAGGAACAGAAATTGTCCGTGTGAAGGAAGCAACACCTGCGTATGATGTATTGAAAATAGGAGATATAATTATAGCAGTGGATGGTCAGGCGGTTCACTCGCATGATGATTTTGAAATTTATGTAACTGAAAAGGGTTCTGGGGAGGTTGTGCATGTAAATATTTTAAGAAACAAAAGAGAAATCAAATACTCTATTAAAACGGTTCCTTTTGGAATGACTGGATTAATGTGATAAATAAACAAAATCATGAAGCTAAATAATTACAGCATACTAAAAGCTTGGTCTTATTATAAAGCCAAGCTTTTAAAGGTTATTAAGCGTATGATGTTTTTATTATTCCGCAAGTTTTTTTCGATTTGGAGCATGGGGTGGTTCCTCAAACCATTTTCTATCAATTAGCAGGTCCATTCCTTTTTTTCCATACTGCATAATTTCAATTATAAGTTTCGAGTACTCCATTGTTAAATCAAACCTTGCTGTAGCGGACAATGCGTGTCCCAAGAAAGTTAGCGACGTCGAGTTTAAAATAGTAACTAAATTTAATATTAATTTCTCTGAAAATGGAGAAATTGTGGATGTTGATATTTCTGTATTAACCATACTTACTTGAGGTAAGTCTTCTTTCATTAGAATATTGTTCAAAAATACGATTTGCTTTTTTGTCAGCTCTTTTCCCTTTATTAAATACTTTTTAATCTCTTCATCCTTTACGATTTGGATGAATCCAGTAAGTAAAATTAATCCGAAATAATTTCGCTCAATTGTAAAGAAAATTTCCGTAAGTTCTAAAACGTTTAAGGGTCTCTCGGATTCGAAAAATTTGGATAAAAAAGGTTCTCTTTGTGTTAAAAACTCAACGTGATCCGGATATGGAATAAATGCAGGACGGTCATAAGTTCCCATATGAATACTCAAACGAATTGCTTTGTCAAACAGCTCATATGAACTATTTAAGCAATTAGAAAAGAACATACGAACATCTTCACGTGCCATTCCTGTTACCCTCCAAGCGAAGCTGTCCACCGATAAACTACTCATACTATACACAAAGCTTAATGGAAAATAATTCAAAAACAAATTGGGTGCAGATAAATCTAAATCATCATCAGTGAATCCAGTAGGAATGGGAAATTTCTCTTTAGTAAATATGTCTCGGATCTCCTTCAATCTCGATTCGGATAAATTCAATGAGTCCGATACTATAGATTTTATATCCCCTTCATCTAAGTATTTTAGCATATGCTTAGACATACAAATGGACATAGATTCACTAATATATGTAGACCATAACCCGCCTATTTCGGGAGCAGTTAAACCAACCATATGGTCACTCATATTTTCAGCCTCCTTAATTTAAAATTACTATTCCCGCATTTTAAACAATCTATGTAAAGGAAAAAACAGAGCTAATGGGTAAAAAGTACAAAATAAAACCACCGTTTTGAAAAAATAACGGTGGTAAAGTTTTATCCATTATACTTATTCTAATTTCCTGCAGAATAAATATTTTCTGACAAGCTATTTCTACGTGTAATCTGTGCCACATAACTATGCAATATCATGCCGATAATCACTACAACCATACCTATCCATGACATAATGGATGGATTTGGAATTGACAAGAAAAGGAGTTCGCCAATTAAGGTAAAAAGCACTTCCATAGATTGTGTAGCTTCTACAGAAGCAAGCTTTTGCATATTCCCTCGAACTAGATCGGTAGCTTTGAAAAACAATACGGTGGCGAATACTCCCGAACAAAGAGCAACCAATCCTGATTGCAGGGTTTGACTAGGGCTTGGCAAACCATCTGTGAAAAGGCCGTATATAGATAATACAAACCAGAGAGGAAGGCTTGCTAATGTCATACCTAACACCCGTTGGTAGGCATCTAAACGGCCCATGCAAATATCCATCATTTTTCGATTACCTAGTGGGTAGGCAACGGATGCAATTAAGACGGGAAGGACTCCGAAAAGCACATTTTTCAACGATACATGCTTGGAGTGTTCAACCTGCATCAAAATGATCCCTAATAAAATGATGAGAGACATAAACAAACCATGAAATGGGATTTTGCCCCGCACCTTTATTGGCCCTTTAATAGTCTGTACTGTTTCAAAAAAGAGCGGCGTAAGAAGTGCTCCTGAAATGATAGTGATTTGCCAGGTTCCTGCAATTAGCCAGCCTGGTGAATAGGCAGCTGCAAAACATAGAGGTCCATAAAATAGTCCGAATCCTACAAAACTCCATAGCAGCCAGCTTCCAGGGCGTGTAAAAATCTCTTTAAAAAGAGCTCGAAGATTTCCCCGCAGCATTACAATACATAATAAAAATGGCACCATAAAAATATATCGGAGCGAAGCACTCCAAATCCAGCTTCCTCCGGATAAGTCCATCGCTTGATTTAATATAAAGGTAAATGCAAAAAAGAAAGCAGCACAAATACCAAGAATAATTGGCCGCAAGTTTCCACCCCCTCTTAGCTTTTTTAAGTAATGCACAGTAGTAACAATAATATTATATAAATATAGCTTAATCTAGTTTATCATTCAATAACATTTTCAGAATATTTACTCTAGTGAATGAAAAGAAGCTCCCCTAATAAATGGGAGCTCCTGGCGGGTAATAATAGGGAGGAACTTTTATCCACCCTCTTTTTCTCATTAATGTTTTGAAAGAGGCACCGTACTTTAATATTTCATATTGAATTTTTAATAAAAGCTCACATACATCGCTTCTGACCGCCATTGCCAATGTTTGTCCGAGCAATGTAATTTGCGCCGCAACCTTTACAGATACTAAGTTTGCCAGTTCCTCGTCGGTATGCTTGACACCAAGTGGGATAGAGTTTGGGTCGGATTTTGGCTTTTCTTCAGATGTTTCCGGTAAAGGTACGCCTTCTTTTTTAAAAAAAGCACGTAATTGTTGAGCAATATCTTTTGATGATTGCTCCCCATTAATGAAAGCATGGATTAAATCTGCGTCTGTTGTTGTGTTTAAGCCAATCTGATAAATGCAGATCCCCTCTTCAATCATCGTTAATAAAACCCAGAGATTCGTCACTTCACCAACATGGAGGGGATTTTTATTTTCCCGATCGATAAGAGTTTGAAAATGGTTTAGGGCAGATTCGAAAAGATTGGTCATAGAACATTAGCCTCCTTGTTAGAAAGTATTTTCTTCCGGACTGCGATTATACATCTTTTTATACCATTAATTATGTGATTCTCTATGTAAAAAATTCTCTCTTGATTTTTGTAGTTTTATGAGGTTACTATCGTAGTAGTAACTTTTTTACAGAGAGAATGGAGGTACTTAATTGAATTTTCGTGTATATATATTAGCCGTAGTTTCATTTGTTGTTGGAATGGCAGAGCTTATTGTAGGGGGGATATTGGATATCATCTCTAATGGTCTTACTATTTCTATCGGGAAAGCCGGGGAACTAATAACGGTATATTCGCTTGTTTTTGCCATTGCCAGTCCGGTACTGTTGACTTTAACAGCACGCATTGAACGGAAAAAATTATGTTTAAGTGCCTTAGTTATATTCTTTTTTGGAAATATGATTGCTTTTTTAAGTCCCAATTATTCGATGCTCTTCCTATCAAGAATCATTTCCGCTGCCAGTGGTTCCCTTTTAGTGGTTCTATGTGTAACAATCGCTTCTAGCATTGTGAAAAAAGAATTGCGTGCAAGAGCGATAGGGATCATTTTTATGGGCGTTAGTGGATCTTTAGTTTTGGGAGTGCCTGTAGGACTTGTTATCGGAAATCATTTAGGCTGGAGGTCGCCATTTTTATTTATAGCGGTTCTGACACTGGTATCGATGCTTGGAGTTGCTATGTTTTTATCTAAAATTGCTCCAAGGCCAGTTATGCCTTTACGCCAACAATTCCAAACTTTAAAACATCCGAAAATATTGTTCGCACAACTAACTTCCTTGTTGTTCCTTACGGGGCACTTAACTCTATATGCTTATCTTACTCCGTTTTTAAAAACCGTTTTACATTTAGATGCAACATGGATCAGCATTTTCTATTTTATCTTCGGAGTTTCCGCTGTTTTCGGTGGAGGGGTTGGTGGCTGGATGGCGGATAGATGGGGATCGAAGAAAAGTATATTGTCCATTATCGCCATATTTTCTATTGTCCTATTTATCCTTCCAAAAGTGACATTTTCAGTTGTTCTTTTTGTCATTATGATGATGATTTGGAGTATGTTAAGCTGGGCCATTACACCTGCACAGCAAAATTATTTAATTGAATCGGCACCTGGAACATCTGATATACAACAAAGCATAAATAATTCAGCTCTGCATTTTGGAATAGCGATTGGCTCTGTTCTTGGAGGAATGGTTATTAATGAATATTCAGTTGAATACAATGCTTCCTTTGGTGGATTGTTTGTTGTACTGGCGTTGATTTGTGCAGTAATTTCTATTACTAGAAGGGTTAATGTCAGCAATGAAAATCATAAAGCTTAATGATAGAATGAAGCAAAAAGGCAGAGGTAGTATCCTCTGCCTTTTCTATTTGGCAACAAGTTATTCTCGAACAGGACCGAGGATCCGTTATCGTGGCAAAAATCAGATGTTTTCAAGAGAATTTTATGAAATAACGGAACCTGTATCCTCCAAAAAATGTGAACTATGATAATATAAGAATCCTTTTTCTTTCAATTGCAAGCGGATCGTCAATATTACCTAAATAAAAGTAAAAAAGACTTTGCTAATACCGAAGCCTCATCAACAAACCTTTGATTTCTTCATCCTGCATTAATGTTTCTTCATATTTTTTGGTTATTTTGGCAAGAGCAACGTCATGATAAAAAAACTCTGCAAAAAATTTAACCAATGGTTTGGATTTGGTTGTAATGGCTTGCCATGCATCTTCCTCAACACCTGCAAACAGGATTTCTTCCTCATCAATAATAAACAGACGGTTTTTCTCCAACATACGATGTTCTTCATTGGGAGACAGAACAAAAAGGGAAGATAAAGGGGCATCCACATTTCCAACTACTAATGCTTCTACCTTTACACCAGATTGTTCCTTCTCTAACAATATTGGTAAATATTCATGGAAATCTTCCTGCCAAACGGATATACGGATGGATTGTTCGGCGTTCTGTAGCAGTTTCTTACATTGTGCAAGGATCGATGAATTTACCTTTAGACTCCAAACTCTATCATCTGTTAACTTTTTTTGATATGTGTGTCTCTTTAATTGTTCTAAATCTTGTTGGAACTCTCTAGTCAGCATCTCAATAACAGTATTTAATGGTAAAGCAGTATAAAGCTTTTTCTTTTCAGAAATAGAGTCCAATACCATTCCTTTTTCAATCATTCTCGTAAGTACCTCATATACCTTTGCCTTCGGTACGCCTGAATATTTTACAATTAAGGTAGCATCAAGCGGCTCGTTGCTAGCAGAAAGAACCTCATATACTTTACTTTCATATTGTGAAAATCCAAATTTTTGAAGCATTTTCCCGACCTCTTACTTTGTATTTATTAATGGCTCTTTTCTTAAACTATGTTGATTAGTATAGGAAAAAATCATGTATATGTGTTAGGAATCATCGCATTAAGAAAAGATGGCCCAAATGCATAAAGATTTCAATCATCAACTAGAAGCGACAATCTTTATGAAAAAGTGCCTATTAAAAATAATCATATTGGATTACTTATTATTTGTAAAACGAATATCTATTTGTCTTCCTTTATAATTGGTTCGATAGGATATTTTTTCTAATATTTCTGTGAACAAATGAACATAGTAATAAATAAAAGAAAGTAGTGATGGTCTATGAGTGTTTCCATCAATATTATGTGGATTGTTATCACCAAAATGATTGTAATACTACTCTTGATTTTTATTGTTCCGAAAACAAGAATTAGGGAAGCTTGTGTCAATTTTACATTTTTGCAAACTTTAACATGGGTCACGGGAGTGGTTTTGGCTCAATATGATATAGTGAAAAGTCCTTTTCGATTATTTCCAAAAGCAACGTCACAGAACTTTTTTAATGATTTTATTATTTATCCAGCTATTTCTGTACTTTTTTATTTTTTGTTTCCACACAAGAAAAAAAGAAATATTCAATGCTTTTTTGTAATTGCCTTTGCTTTTATGATCAGTTTGTATGATTTATCAGTAGTAAGTTTCACGGATTTGAAACGCTACATTCATTGGAATTTCATTAATCATTTTATCACTGCTGTTATTTTTAATGTAGGAGCGTTATGGTTTACAAAATGGTTTTTTAAGAAGCCTATTGGTACCAAAAAGGTGGAGCTATAAGCTATGAATATAAACACATTGATTGAATCCTCGGTTTGGATTATTTCCATTCTGCTGCTTTTCATCTTTGTTCCAAAAAGTAAAATACGAGAGGCATATATTAGTTTTTCATTTATGCAGCTTCCAGGGTGGCTGCTTGGACTAGCCGTTGTTCAATTAGGATGGATTGAATATCCCAGTCGTTTTTTTGCTCATGCAGTTCGGACAAGCTTTACATTTGAATTTCTGGCATTCCCAGTTATTAGTATCCTATTTAATATTCATTACCCTGTACAAAAAGGCTTCTGGATGAAAATGATTTATATTATTTTCTACTCAACTATTCTAGTGATTATGGAAATTTTGATTTTACATTTTACAGACCTCATTAAATATACCCACTGGAAATGGTATCTATCATGGATATCGATTACTCTCACCCTTTTACTTTCCTATAGGTTTTATTATTGGTTTTTTCGGGGGGCTTAAGGTTCATTGACAATGGAAATTAGAATGTTAAACTAAAAATGTTTGAAAAGGGATAATCGAAAATGGGAGCTGGTTTTACAGTGGGAGAAAAATGGCTTTTTCTTGATACCGGAATTAACTCTCCAGCATTCAATATGGCATTTGATGAAGTTCTATTAAATTGGCATAGTAGAGGAGAAATCCCCCCTGTTGTTCGTTTTTACGAGTGGAATCCGGCGGGCTTGTCGCTTGGCCATTTTCAGAAAACGGCAGGAAGAATTGATGTTAATGCTGCAAAAGAACGGGGAATTGGAATTGTCAGGCGTCCAACAGGTGGACTAGCGGTTCTCCATGATAAGGAGCTAACCTATTCTATTATCATTGATGAAAAACATGAGTTGATGTCTCCTTCTATTATTGAATCCTATCGGGTCCTTTCTCAAGGACTGTTAGAAGGCTATCGGTTGCTTGGTATTTCAGCTGAGCTGGCTATCCCAGATAAACCAATAGGCAAAACAGGAACTTCCGTATGCTTTGAAGAGGCATCCTGGTATGAATTGGAGATTGGCGGTAAAAAAGCTGCAGGCAGTGCACAGACACGTCAAAAAGGGGTTATTTTACAGCATGGCTCTATTCCGATGGTTATTGATGAAGATGATTTGTACAATCTTTTTATCTTCCCAAGCGAAAAAGTTAAGCTAAGAGCAAAAAATGCCTTCAAAGAAAAAGCGATATCCATTAATAGGATATTAGGAAGAGAAACAACGATCGAAGAGGTAAAGGATGCCTTTAAAGACGGCTTTAGAAAAGGGCTAAATATCGAATTTAATACATATGAACCACCGCAACAAATGATCGATGAAGCTCGAGTGTTGATGGAAGAAAAGTATGCTGCAGAAAGTTATACCTTTTATCGATAGGGAGTGTATCATAGTGGTCAATAAAAATGATGAATACTTAAGGAAACCAGAATGGTTGAAAATCAAATTAAACACGAATAAAACCTATACAGGACTGAAAAAAATGATGCGGGAAGAAAGGCTCCATACTGTATGTGAGGAAGCGAAATGTCCCAATATTCATGAATGCTGGGCTGTTCGGAAAACAGCGACCTTCATGATCCTTGGAGATCTTTGCACACGCGGCTGCCGCTTCTGTGCAGTAAAGACAGGATTGCCAACAGAATTAGATTGGGAAGAACCGGAGCGAGTGGCTAGATCTGTTGAGATAATGGGGTTGCGCCATTGTGTTGTTACAGCGGTTGCACGTGATGATTTAGCGGACGGAGGAGCGGCTATTTTTGCAGAAACAATTCGTGCTATAAGGAGAAGAGTCCCTTCTTGTACAGTAGAGGTGCTGCCTTCAGATATGAAAGGTGACTATGAGAGCCTGAAGACGCTAATGGATGCAAAGCCGGATATTTTTAATCATAATATCGAAACAGTGGAACGCTTAACAAAACGTGTACGTTCCAAGGCAACCTATCAACGCTCTCTTGAATTGTTAAAAAGAGTGAAGGAAATTAGTCCTCATACTCCGACCAAATCAAGCATAATGGTTGGACTAGGAGAAACAAAAGAAGAAGTTATTCAAGCAATGGATGATTTGCTTGCGCATCAAGTTGACATTATGACGATTGGACAATATTTACAACCTACGAAGAAGCATCTGAAAGTCGAGCGTTACGTTCGTCCAGAGGAGTTTGCAGAATGGAAAGAAATTGCACTTCAAAAAGGCTTTAAGCATTGTGAGTCTGGACCGCTAGTTCGTTCCAGCTACCATGCGGATGAACAGGTAAACAAGGCAGCGCGATTGCGACAAATGCAGGGTGAAGGAGAAGAGCCGGACCTTGTTATCAGCCAATATAAATCACAGTTTTCGAATTGAAAGTCAGGCATCTGCCTGACTTTTTTTGTATTAGATTACCCAATAAAAGTTTATCGTTTGAAATTACAGAATCCTTGGATTGCAGTTGTGCTGAATGGGTTTTTGTTTTAGGTAATTAGTCCTGATTCGCGTGATTAGTTGGTAAAATCGCGAGAATATCATTCATTTCCACGAGAATAGCTACCTAATTCGCGAGATTAACCTTTGCTTTCGCGAGATTTGTCCCAAAATGTATAATTAAACGATCAAAACTTATTTGATGTTCCACATATTGTGGCATATTCACTTAAAAGTTGGCTATAGACGAACCTATTTCCGGCTGGATGCAGATAATTCACTCTGTTTTTTCTTAAAGGAAATCTATTGATAACTTTTACTTATGTTAAATCATAAAATAATAAATATTTTAGTTATTGCCTCCGTGTACTAAAGTAAAGGTATGGCATGAAAGCTGGAGGGGATAAAGATGGGTCAAACAAAAAAGGATGTTAAAGAACAATTTGGAAAAAGTGCTGAGTCTTATGTAGAAAGCAAATTGCATAAGGAAGGAAAAGATCTACAGAAACTTTTAGATATTACAAGCATAACAGGAAATGAGGAAGTGCTAGATATTGCAACTGGTGGCGGGCATACTGCAAATGCTTTCGCTCCAAATGTAAAAAGTGTCACAGCTCTCGATTTAACAAAGGAAATGCTGGTAGCTGCTGAAAAGTTTATCCTTGGAAATGGGCATAAAAATGTTCAATTCGTTGAAGGGGATGCGGAGAATTTACCTTTTTCTGATGAAGTATTTGATATTGTAACCTGTAGGATTGCTCCACATCATTTTCCGAATATCCGAGCATTTATTTCAGAGGTAAACAGAGTTCTGAAGCGAAATGGTCAATTTTTGTTAGATGATAATGTTGTTCCAGAAGCAATCGCTTTTGATGAATTTTATAACACGATTGAAAAAATACGAGACTATAGCCATTTTCGTGCCTGGAAAAAGTCCGAATGGTTACAAATGCTAGAAGAAAGTGGCTTTGAAGTGCAAGAATGGCACCGCTTTGAGAAAGTGTTTATTTTTGAACCATGGTGTAATCGGATGAATCTATTGGATGTTGAAAAAGATAGATTAACTTCCTATATATTGAATGCTTCCGATGAAATAAAAGTTAAATTTGCAATTAAAGCAGAAAATAATTGCGTTGTTTCATTTAAAGGGGAAGCGGTTGTTTTAAAAGCATTAAAAAAACATTAATATTTCGAAACCAGTGCATAGCCATTTCCTTTCGCTGCACTGGTTTATTTTGTGTGAAGTGAAAAGTATTGACTCACGATAAGCTTTAGGATAAAATTTAAAAACGTAATCATTACGATTTACCACAAACTAAAAATATCATGAATATTAAAAGGGACTAATACATATTATGGATGTGGGTTTGTAAAAAAACTAAATCGTAATGGATTCGTTTTAAAGTATTTCGATATTTCATAGTAAATGGAATAAATTCTTTTTGAAAAGTAAATCGGAATCATTACATTTAAGAAGATAGAAAGAGAAAAGAATGGGAGATGTCATAATGGAAAAAATACCTGTAACAGTACTAAGCGGATATTTAGGTGCCGGAAAGACAACGATTTTGAATCATATTTTGCAGAACCGCGAAAACTTGAAAGTGGCTGTCATAGTCAATGACATGAGTGAAATTAATATTGATGCAGAACTCATCAAGCAAGGAGGTGGACTTCACCGAACAGAAGAAAAACTTGTTGAATTATCCAATGGCTGTATTTGCTGTACTTTAAGAGAAGATTTATTAATTGAAGTAGAAAAATTGGCTCAAAATGGAGAAGTAGATTATATTGTGATTGAATCTACGGGTATTAGTGAGCCAGTACCTGTTGCTCAAACCTTTTCATACATAGATGAAGAATTAGGAATTGATTTAACAAATCTATGTAAATTAGATACAATGGTAACGGTTGTCGATGTTAATCGATTTTGGAAGGATTTCTCTTCAGGTGATTCATTATTGGATAGAATGCAAAATGCCGGAGAGGGAGACGAAAGAACAGTAGCGGATTTACTAGTTGATCAAATTGAATTTTGTGATGTCCTTATTATGAATAAGTGTGATTTACTTGAAAATGATCAGCTGGAACAATTAGAGCATTTCTTGAGAAAGCTTCAACCGGAAGCAAAACTACTTAGAATTGAACATGGAAAAGTGAATCCATTAGAAATATTAAATACCGGACTGTTTGATTTTGAAAAAGCAAGCCAGTCTGCTGGTTGGTTAAAAGAATTGGAAGCGGAGGAGCATATTCCCGAAACAGATGAATATGGGATCAGCTCATTCGTTTATCGAAGCAACATCCCATTTCATTCTGAGCGATTTAATACTTGGATAGAGAATCTTCCTGCTGATATTGTCAGATCAAAGGGAATTGTATGGTGTGCTACAAGGAACGATTTAGCTTTGTTGTTATCACAAGCTGGGCCTTCCATTGAACTTAGTCCGGTTGCATATTGGATTGCTTCTCTTCCTGAGCAGGAACAATCTTATTATTTTGAAAGTGAGCCAGAACTTTTAGAGGAATGGGATCCGCAATTTGGAGATCGAAAAACAGAGCTTGTGTTAATTGGAATTGATATGAATCATGACGAAATTAAGGCATCTTTGGATCAATGTTTACTAACTAATGAAGAAGTGAAGACAGACTGGGGTAGTTTGAAAGATCCATTTACATGGATTATGACTGAAGGGGTGTAATTTATAGAGACGAAGGAAATAAGGTATGAAATTTAAATCGGAATGATTACACTTTTATAATTTCAAATATCGTGATAGAATGGAGAAATGGAAATGAGACATTTAAAAAAAGCTAATATATTATTGCTCCTTAGTACTTTTATTCTTCTGCTTGCGGGATGTGCAAATAGCGGGAATGAGAATCGTACTAAAGACAGTGGAAATAATAAAATGAAAGTTGTTACGACTTTTTATCCAATGTATGAATTTACAAAGAACGTTGCCGGAGATAAAGCAAATGTACAGCTATTAATCCCTTCGAATGTCGAGCCGCATGATTGGGAGCCAACCCCAAAGGATGTCGCAAACATTCAAATGGCAAAGCTATTGGTCTATAATAGTGCTTCTTTGGAGACATGGGTACCCAATATCCAGAAAAGTCTAGGTAAAAGCGGTCCAACGTTTGTTGCAGCAAGCAATGATATTACCTTAATGAAAGGTGTAGGGGATGAAGATTCAACAGATGGAAAAGAAGAGATGGATCCACATGTATGGTTAAGCCCTGCACTTGCACAACAAGAAGTAAAAACTATTACGAAAGCCTTAGTAAAAGCAGATCCTAAAAACAAGAGCTATTATGAAAAAAATAGTAAAGATTATATAAATAAATTACAGGTACTAGATAATAAATTTCGTTCGGAATTAAAAGATGTTAAAAGAAATGAAATTATTACTCAACATGCTGCATTCGGATATCTTGCGAAAGAATATAATCTGAAACAAGTTCCCATTGCTGGGTTATCTCCAGATCAAGAACCTAGCCCTGCTAAGCTTGCTGAGCTGAAAAAATTTGCAAAAAAGCATGATCTAAAAGTAATTTATTATGAAGAGTTGGCTTCGCCTAAAGTTGCCAATACGCTCGCAAAAGAAATAGGGGCAAAAACAAAGGTACTTAATACGTTAGAAGGATTAAGTAAAGCGGATCAAAAAAAAGGAATGGATTATATATCTGTAATGGAAGAAAATTTAGCAAGTCTGAAACAAACATTGAATGAGTAAAGTTAGTGCGCCTTCTTGGCGCTAGTTTTAATTCTTAAGGGAAGGATGCAAAAAATATGAAACTAGCAAGCTTAGAAAATATTGTTTTTGGCTATACTCATATTCCAACATTAAATGGCGTTTCGTTTGAAATTGAATCAGGAGAATTTGTGGGAATAACTGGTGCTAATGGAGCCTCTAAGTCAACCATGCTTAAACTGATGCTCGGATTGATTAAACCATGGTCAGGAAACGTATTTTTAAGCAAAAAGAATGACTCTGGGAGGCCATTGAAAATTGGTTTTGTGCCCCAGCAAATTGCATCCTTCAATGTTGGTTTCCCTAGTACGGTGATTGAATTGGTTCGTTCTGGTAGATTTCAAGATAAAAAGTGGTTTCAACGGCTAACGGAGAAAGATCATCAACTAGTAGAAAATGCATTGAAAATGGTAGGAATGTGGGAGTATAGAAATGAAAAAATTGGAGCTCTCTCTGGTGGGCAAAAGCAAAAAATTTGTATTGCCAGAGTCCTTGCCACTGAACCTGACCTTCTAGTATTAGATGAACCAACCACTGGAATGGATTATGAAAGTCGGATTAGCTTTTATCAGTTCATGAACCATCAGGTGAAAAAGCATGGGAGAACTGTAGTAATGGTTACACATGATGGAGAAGAAGCAGGAACAAACTTCGATAAAGTAATACATCTAGAGAAAGGGGAACACGGAGAATGGAAATGTTTAACCTTGAGTTCATGCAGCGTGCCTTTTGGGCAGGCGGACTCATTGCTATCATCGCACCTATGATCGGAATATTTCTTGTCTTAAGAAGACAGGCATTAATGGCGGATACTTTATCCCATATTTCTTTAGCAGGTGTGGCGATTGGTTTCTTTATTCATTCCAACGTAACTCTTTCCAGTATGCTGGTCGTTATTATTGGTGCTATTGGGATTGAATATATGCGTAGGTCCTATCATTCCTATTCAGAGGTTTCGATTGCTATATTAATGGCGGCAGGGCTGTCATTTGCCTTGTTTTTAATGAGTGTAACGAGTGGTGGGATGAGCCCAAACATAGAACAGTATTTATTTGGTTCGATTGTTACAATTAGTAATGAGCAAGTATATGTTTTGGTAGGGGTAACATTACTAGTACTATTGTATTTCCTTATTTTCAAGAGACAAATGTTTTTAATGACCTTTGATGAAGATACAGCTTATACAAGTGGAATTAATATTAATCTATTATCCTTATCCTTTAGTATTCTAACAGGTCTGGCAGTTTCAGTTATTATTCCAACTATTGGCGTATTACTTGTCTCTGCCTTATTAGTGCTCCCTGCTTCATTTGCAATCAAATTAGCAAAAGGCTTTAAATATGTTTTTATCACAGCCATTCTTGTAGCTTTGGGTAGTGTTTTTATCGGATTAGTATCTTCTTATCATCTTGGAACTCCACCTGGTGCAACGATTACATTGCTTTTAGTTATAATCCTTTTGTTAGGATTTAGCATTCAAAAAATCGTTATCCATATGATTAGATTAAAGAAACGAAGAAGAAGATGGTAAAAATTATAGACTAGTCATCCTTTTGACTAGTCTACTTTTATGCCAATATCGTATACATAAGGTTGAGCCGGTTCTTTTATGGCTTGTACAGATGTAACAGATAAGATAGGAATTGTAGAGGATTGATAAGTAGTTTTGTTTAATTTCCCTCTTAATCTTACCCATGTATCATTTTTAAATTTGGCTAAATCCCCTTTGGCCATAATTCCATAAACCGATGCATCCGCAATGCAGCATGTAATAACAAATCTTGCCACTACGATTTGATTGTTGGAAAAATTCTTTTCACGATAAACAAAGCCCACTGTTTCGATTTCTTTTCCAATTAATTTATTAAAATTTTCTTCTATCAGACCAATGGTAGGAACATATTTACTATCATCAATGATGATGCTGTTTTCCTGGAATATGGAATGTTGGAGTTGATCATATTCTTTTTGAGTTATATATTGCTGTTGCGTTGAACTAGGTACGGTGTTTTTATTACTACCATTATTCTGTTGATTTGTTTGTGTTTCCTGTTTATTGACAACGTTTGAAGGGCGATTCTGCTTGATATCCTGACTCGATGTTGTGAGTTGAACTTGACGATTCTTAGCAATAGAACTCCCAAGAGTATGATTGGAAAACAGAAATCCTGAAATGATAGGTATAATAAATAGAGAATACAGGATCACAGAACGGAATGTAGTTTTTGGTGGCTGATGTTCTTCACAGCAGTCACAAAGCATTTCCTCATCATCCGATGTTCCGATAAAAATCTGAATGATTCCTACAATGATTAATATTCCAATGGTGATGGATAAAAACGGATATAATTTAGGAGAGATAAAATAACTGATTTTCCCTGTCAGCAATAATTTTAAGAAAAATAAACTAAGCCCTATTAGGATGATTCCCCTGAAATACGTATGAAATTTAGCCCGCGGCAAGCTCATACTACTCCCCACCTTTCAGATAATATATTCATATAACCTCGATGCTATATAAACAATACAACAGGTTATGATAATGAAAATTACGACAAATTTAAAACGGAAATAAGCAAACAGCATTATCGTGTTTTTAAGATCCAGCATGGGTCCCAGAACAAGAAAAGCAATGATCGAACCAACACCAAAGGAATTGCTAAATGATGAAGCGACAAATGCGTCTGCCTCGGAGCAGATAGATAATATATATGAAAACCCCATCATTACTGCAGGTGCTTTTATATGATCGGTTCCTATTGAAACAAGAAGATTTCGATCTAAAAACGTATGAAACAGACTGGCTAACAGTGCACCAACCAATAGGTATTTACCTGTATCAAAAAATTCATCACTGACATGTTTAAAGAATTGTCCCATTTTATTCGTTGAAGTATGTTGATTTCGTTCTGTGGTGTGCTTTAAAATCGGCTGATTTCGAAAGAATAGGAATACAATAGACCCGATAAGTAATATCACTAGAAAAGCTAGTACCATTCTTCCGTATAAAATAACTTGATTATTTGGAAAAGCATAATAGGTTGATAGGAAAACAATGGGATTTAAGATGGGCACTGAAAGCATAAAAACAACACCTACATGCTGTGGCAGCCCTTTTTTTATTAATCGCCGTACGACAGGAATGATTGCACACTCACAAATAGGGAAAATGATTCCTAGTAAAGTTGCAGGTAACATCGCTAAAAAAGCATGCCTAGGTAATAATTTTTGAACCAAATGATCAGATACTACGGTTTGAATGATTGCTGAAGCAATGACACCTATTAAAATAAAGGGCACTGCCTCTATCATAATACTAAGGAATATCGTGTTTACATTAAATAATTCATTAGGAATGAGAGAAATAATTCCTAGATTATTTATATGGTCTGCTGAGAAGAATAGATAAATTAATAATAGAAAAATTAAGTGAACAATGGTAATTTTTGAGTTTCTAGACAGTATGGCTTTCATCCATATACCTCCTAACTAAAATAGATGTCTCTATTAAAGAGTATGAGAATCTTTCACTTTCAGTACTTACTTACTCTCTAAATGTATAAAACTCAATAGCTTTTATTATTTATAATCATAATGATTACGATTTATGAGTATAATATAGAAAAAGATTATTTTTAAGGAGGAGAATGCGAATGAATAAGAAAATACCAGTATATTTATTATCAGGGTTCTTGGGAAGCGGTAAGACAACTGTACTATTGGAAATGTTAAAGTATTGCAAAGAATACCAGCTAAAACCGGGACTTGTCTTGAATGAAGTAGGAAGTGTTAATGTGGAAAGACATCTTTTTCAAACGGAAAAAATATAGTAGAGTTACTAGACGGCTGTATATGCTGTTCAATAAAAGAGGATTTAATAGGAAGTTTGTCCTTCTATTTAAAAAAAGAAAATAAAGTGGATGTTTTATTTATAGAGAGTACTGGTATTTCCAATCCGAAAGATATTGTTCAGGCGTTTGCCGATCAACGTTTAAGAAATTATTTTGAGCTTGTGTCAATTATTAGCGTTGTAGATGCGAGTATGTATATGGAATATAGAAGCATTTTCGCTAGTTCAAAAGAAGTTAGGGAATTATTAAAAGAACAAATTCGGACAAGCACGGTAATCGTATTGAATAAAGTGGATCTAGTGGAACAAAAGAAAAAAGAAAAAGTGTTAGCGAAACTCCGCAATCAAATAAAGGAAAATCAAAGGATAATGGAAATGGTATATGGAAATTTCGACAGCCAAAGTTTATTTCAAAATAGAAATGATACTACTAATGAAAATTCACGCTCTCAGGAAGATAGTCATATACCACATCACCATCATCTGCATACATTTCAAACATTTAAAATAGAAGATGTTCCTTGCATGAACCCATCCGCTTTGAAGAGATGGTTGTTGACACTCCCTACTAATGTAGTAAGAGGAAAAGGGATTTTCTACACTGCGAATAATCAACAAGGATATCAATTCCAGATTGCATCTGGAACAGTGGAATGCAAGGAGATTCCTAATCATTTAAAATACCAATCTTGTATTATATTAATCGGTACAAAATTAGAAGAAGATCAAATAAGGAATAGTTTTAACCAGATCTTTAAACAAAAACATGCTTATTAAATAAAAATGTTTTCGTGTATCGTAGTGATTTCGTAAACCTTATATCTCATAATATAGGATCAGTTTCCGGTATATTTACTTATAAAGGTTACTGATTCTAGGATCTTCTTTTACAAAGGCTATATAGTTTAACGGAAGCCCGTAAATATAGTAACTAACCATAAAGGTACGGGTCAGTTCGTATAAATCTAACTACGTATGACAACCTTTGTACCAGTTTGGATAAATCATATACCCATTTTGCATCGGGAATGGCAAGTCGAATAAAGCCGTAAGTGGCTTTTTGACCTAAATTCTTCCCCTCATTTTTTATTACATTTAAGTGGTATTTCCCTTTGGATGCGCGACCTCAGTCATATACTCTTTTTCTGGCTGCTCACTTTTCTCAGAGTTTGAAGTAGAACAAGCAGTCTGACATAAAGAACTAATGATTATGAAGAAGACTGTACCGGATTTTTTGATGATTTTCATTTTTTCCTCCTCGTTGAGCAATAGGAATGAGCTATATAGAGGATATTCTGTAATTCGTGATCTTTTGATTGTAATTCTATTTAATTCTAGTTGGGAAAAAAGAACGGAATATTTTAAAAAACTTGTCTATTAGATTCTAACATTCAAATTACTCTCATAGAATGCTAGTAATAGGAGGTAGACAAATGCTTGAAAAAAATGATAAACCCATCCATATTGTCGTGTTTTTAAGCAGGATATTTGTCGGTGTGTTATTTTCTTTTCTTTTCGTTTTATGTTTAGTGAAGACTCCTATCAGTCCCTCGTCAACGTCCCTTAAACATTCGATGAGTAAGCTAGATTATTCAGGTGTATTTGCATATATGCTGCAAAGTGAAAATCACCTTTTGTTTGCAAATAAGAATATAGGTGCTGATATTTCATTTTCCAAGGTTTTATTTACATTAGTGACAAATATCAATCCCTCTAAATCTATTACGCTTCTTGGAAGTGAAATACCTGGACTGGATATATATAATACGGAAATAGCTATTGCTGGAAAGGGGACAAATCTTACGAATCTTCCATTCGATCCTCCTCCTAAATCAGATGATGATATTACGAAGGAACGTCAAATAGCTGATGATCAAAACATAAATGATGAGAAAAGTAACCCTCCAGACAACAATCAACAAGGTCAAACGGATAAAAGTAACTTAAAAAAAGTAGTATATATTTATCATACACATAGTTGGGAAGCATTTTTGCCACTCATTAAAGGTGCTAAAATTCCTGATGAGGCGACAAGTACAAATAATAAAATTAATGTAGTAGCTGTAGGTGCTAGATTAACTCAAGAATTAATAAATAAGGGAATAGGTGCGGAACACGATACTAGTAATATGGGCGCTGAGTTAAAAGCGAAAAATTGGACAGCGAGTAATGCCTATAATCTTTCGCGTGAACATGTTAAAGAGGTAATAGCTCAGGATAAGGAAACAAAGTTTTTTATTGACATTCATAGGGACTCACAAAGGAAATCAATAACTACTACTGAAATACGTGGAAAAAAATATGCGAGGATCGATATTATTGTTGGAAAAGAGAATAGTAACTATAAAGAAAATTTAAATTACGCAAAGGAACTTAATACTAAATTAGAACAGCAATTTCCGGGTATTAGTCGGGGGATTTTTATTAAAACTAGAAGTGATGGCAATGGCGTGTACAACCAAGATCTCTCCAATCGTTCCATATTGCTTGAATTTGGTGGAGTCGATAATAATTTAGAAGAATTATATAATGCAGTCGATGCTTTTGCAAAAGTATTTAGCGAATATTATTGGAAAGCCGAAGAGGTAAATGGATAACAAACTAGTAAATATTAATTCTAAATAGAAATTTACAGGAGGGATTATTCCCTCTATTTTTTTTGATAAGGGGAATTAATTTACAATTTTCATAAAATTTAAAATGATTATGGTATAATTGGATTATATTAAAAGATAAGGGGTACTCTATGAAAAAAACTGGTAGAATTATACTTATTAGTATTTCTTTATTGTATTCCGTAGTTGAATATTTCTTTTCTCGTGATGGTCCGTTATTAGCAATAAGCGAATGTTCGGTTGCAACCGTTATAGCTTGGTTTGTTGGCTGGCAATTTGATAAATTAAGACTATATGCGAAGGAGAAGGAAAAGACTGTAGAAAATTACCGGCAGTTATTGGAATTGTTTCCTAAATCCGTTATTATTCACCGATATAACAAAATACTATATGCAAACAAATCTGCCTTAGAACTTATTGGAGCTAGCGAAATGGAAGAGGTAAAAGGTAGATCGATAGTTGATTTTTTGGATGAGAAGAATAAGGATAATGCAATTGCGAGTTATAATCTTTTACATAAAACAAAGGGTTCCGTTGCTACCACTAATCAGAAATTAAAATGTTTGGATGGAAGAATTATTTATTTTGAGGAAACATCTGTATGTATGGACTATGAGGATATGCCCACTATTTTATCCATTTATAAGGATATTACGGAAAGCAAGGAACAAACAGAACAATTGCTTCAAAAATCAGAAAAACTGGCTCTCGTAGGTCAGATGGCGGCTGGAATTGCGCATGAAATCCGAAACCCTTTAACCTCCATTAAAGGCTTTATACAGTTATTTAGAGATAATACGGAGGAAAAATCGTACTATGATATCGTTCTCTCAGAACTCGACAGAATTAATCATATTTTAGGGGAATTTCTCGTATTGGCGAGACCTTCAGTCGTTGAGTTCAAAAAGGTTAATATTGCCGCTTTTCTACATAATGTATCCACCCTTGTTAACACACAATCCATATTAGCAAATGTCGAAATTGAAATGGACTATGAGGAAAACCTGCCATACATATTAGGAGAAGAAAATCAGTTAAAACAAGTTTTCTTAAATATAATAAAAAATTCTATTGAGGCGATGCCGGAGGGTGGGATAATTCGAATAGTGGCAAAAAGTCCAGAAGCAAACAGCGTCTCGATATTTTTTATGGACCAGGGGATAGGAATTCCGGAGGAGCGCATTCCATCGTTAGGGGAACCGTTCTATACAACAAAAGAAAAAGGGACAGGTCTTGGCTTAATGACATGTTATAAAATCATTGAAGGACATCAAGGAAATCTGTTTATATCCAGCAAAGTAAACGTAGGTACAACCATCGAAATTCGATTTCCTGCTTCGGCTGATAACCTTGTTGCAATTTAAAGGTATGTATTAATTAGGTAGGAGGTTAATATGAATCTATTATTTGATCACTTAGTCCATTTTGTTCAAAATCCGGTGCAAGCAGCGGAAGAAATGAAGTATATTGGTGTTCAAGCATTTATGGGCGGTAATCATGAAAAATGGGGAACATATAATTCTTTAGCGTATTTTGGGCTTAGCTATATTGAGTTTTTAGGAATTAGAGAACGGGAGATAGCAGAAGAAGCCGCATTGCATCATGATTTAACAAGGCAGGCAATTACTCTTTTACCCCATTATCAAGGATTTAATAGAATTGCGTTGCGGACGAATAATATAGAAAAGGTAGCTAAGCATGCACAAACACTTGGATATATAATAGAAGGACCTGTGAACGGTGAAAGAACAAGGGATGATGGTGTAACAATCCGCTGGAAAATGCTTTTTATAAAGGATGAACTATCGAAATTGCCTTTCCCGTTTATTATTCAATGGCAGCAAAGCGACGAAGAACGATTTCAGGATTTACATGAAAAAATAAATGCGCATCCTCTTGGGAAAGTAGAGATAGAGGATTTAGTCATTGCCGTCGATAATGTGGAAAACGAAACCGAAAAGTGGAGCAAGTTATTTGGATTGAAAAGAAGTGAGCCTTATCTGGATGAGGAGCTCCAGGCTGAATGCATTCAACTTTTCTTGCAAGGGGGGAATCTAACCTTTGCTTCTCTCGATAAGAGCTGGAAGTTTTACGATGATGTAAACGAACACGGGGAGGGACCGTTTTTACTAAGGCTTATAGGAGATCGTTCTATTCCATTACATAAACTGCTTGGAGCGTACTTTCATGTAAAAGGGCGGGGAAAATAATCCCGCCCTTTGGTATTAAATCGATTTTGGTTTAGCAGTATGTTTGAATTCATTTAACATTTCCTGCGAAATGGCAAAATATCCTTTTGAATTTGGATGCACCCCATCAGCAGATAAATATTGGAGATGCTTATCATTAATTACTTTTGATGTTTTCACCACGATTGAGGAAGGGGACAAATTCGCAGCTTTATAAATGTTAATATTCCATTTTGGCAGTAATTTGCTGGCGAAACCATAAAACTGATTTTTAGGTGTTAACGGATTGTATAATTCCAAGTATACGACTGTTACATTAGGATTTAGCTTTTTTATATGCTTCGTTATTTGAGTTAAGTTTTCCGCAAAATCATTTTGCAAAGTACTGAAGGATTGTATGGCTTGATAAAAATTTTTTTGTTTTGCTAAATGGAGAATATCATTTCCTCCTACATTAATGGTGATAATATCTGCCTTTTTAATTTCTTGATTAAACTTGCCATGTTGTATAAATTGATTAAGCTCCGTACTAGTAATCCCAGGTATGCCTTCATTATCCGAAATCACGGTTTTCTGGGTAGCTTGTCTTAATTCGCTGGAAAACCTTGTGATAAAATCTTCCTTTTGATTTGCCCCAACTCCCTTTATCACTGAATCCCCAATCGCTAAATGATGGATACTGCTTGGCTTCATCTTGGCAAAGTACTGAATATAGGAAGTTTGTTTATGATCTTTTATAGAAACTGCAGCTGCTTTTTGCAGTTTGTGAATTTGATATTGTGGATAATAAAACCAAAAAGCACTGCCCGCAGCAATGATGATAAAAAGAACTAATATATATTTAAACCATTTCATAGTGCTTCTCTCCTTATATTTTTACATTATAACAAGAATTGCATAATTTCATTCTGAAAATAAATCCAATTTATAATAGGAAAAGCGCAAGCACCTTGTACATCCGCTAGCCGATCGACACTAGTAGAATTTGAAGTGCTAATTTCACTTGGTAAAATTTGAAGTGCTAATTTCACTTGGTAAAATTTGAAGTGCTAATTTCACTTGGACCTAGACAATATGGTAATAAATTTTCTCTAAACTTTAAGAAGAACTGCGATATATAGAAAATCATTTCGTCTAATGGAATAGGAAGACCAATACGGAGGGTGAGAATGTGGATAGAAAACAAGTAATTTCCGATTGGTTTCATCAATATAGCGACGATATTTATCGATTCTTTATTTACCGGATCCGTCCTAATGATGTGGAAGATTTAGTACAGGATGTGTTTATTCGGGCAATTAAAGGACTGGGCTCTTTTCAAGGAAATGCTAGTCCTAAGACATGGTTATTTAGTATTGCCCGAAATGTGGCAATTGATGAAATCAGAAGAAGAAAACGAAATAAGTGGAAAGAGCATTCTAATGAGACGAATCGAGAACCTATAGATTACCAAACACCTGATTTTTTTCTGGAATTAAACGAACAAAATAAACGTTTGTATACAACCATACAATCCTTAAAAGGAAGTTACAGGGATATTTTAATTTTGAGAGGAATCAATGAGTTGTCAACAGAGGAAGCAGCCTCCATATTAAATTGGAATGAACACAAGGTACGCTCCACCTATCATCGTGCCAAAAAAGCTTTACAAAAGCAGTTGGGAGGGACTAATGATGAACCATCCAAATGAAGACTCCATTGAAAGACAAGTAAAGCAATTACCGAAACCTGTGCTTAAAACAGATGTGAAAAATAAAATGGTAATTTCTTTAATGGAGGATGCACATTATGTGGAAAAAAGAAAAACATATATGTTCGATACGAAAAAAATAATTTTTTCTCTGGCAGGAGTCCTGACTTTCATTATTTTTAGTTTTGCTATGATAACCATGTTGTTAAAGCCAGATCACAATGCAAATACAAATGCTTTCTCTTTATCTATCGATCAAAAGGATAAGGTTGAAATAGAAAAACTTATTCCATTTAGAGAAAGTTATGTAGGAGATAACAGTGCAGTCGTGGGAATCCTCCGTCAATTACCCGGCAAGAATTTTCTAAAGGAAGTATCCTTAAGTACTAAACAGGAACCATACGGAATTCATGCACAGTATTCCGGAAGGACAAAGGATTTTGAAACGTATTGGGAAAACGAAAATGGCGAAAGAATATTCCTGTATAATGCGACGACATTGTTTATTTTAGTACAAAATGTTGACGAGGTTACCTTTGATGTTAAAACAAAAGAAGGTATACATTCTTTTCAGGCTACGAGAAAGGAATTAGAAAACTTTTATGGTATGAAATTGAGAGATTTATCTAAACATCAAACACAATGGGAAAATGTATTGAAGAGCACTTTTTCTGATAAAGAAAAGATCACTAGCTTCTATGACAATCAAATTTTTAATAATGTGGATTGGACTTTGAGTCCGACATTTCATTCGGATAAAAGTACCAAAATGATAGGAAAAAAAGGAAAGCTTGGCGTAATGTATCCTACCTTTACTGCAAAACAGTATGGTAAATATTTATGGGGTTTTTGGGGAAATGCAAATGAATTACAAGGTAATGTAAAAATAGTGGGAATGAAGAAAGGGTCCGGAACGATTACAAAAGTATTAAATAGTGAAGGAGTAGCTGTTTGGGAAGGCGGCCCATTATTAGGCCCGATCCATGGGGCAGATCAACATACCCCATGCAACATGCTTTTTCCAAGCTCCGGAATATGGTGCTTATACGTGTATTTAAATAACAAACCTTTTGATTATATTGTAGTGAAGGTTCAATAAAATCGGGTGGCGATAGCCAACCCGATTTTTATATTGTCTCCTCATCTATTAGGAAATATATGCTAAAATATGAATATATCTACTAAGGCGCAGGTGATGAAGATGGGGGAAGAAGTTTTAACCATACGTGATTTACGTAAAAATTATGGTTCAAAAGAAGTCTTAAAGGGTGTTAATTTGACGGTTGAACGTGGAGAGATTATTGGTTACATAGGACCAAACGGAGCGGGAAAAAGCACGACGGTAAAACTGTTGCTCGGTATTGAGGAAGGTTATTCCGGAGAAATTAAAATATTTGGACGAGATATATCGGATGGAAATATAGATTACAAGAAAAGGATTGGGTATGTGCCTGAAATTGCAGAGGTGTATGATAATTTGACTGGTCATGAGTACTTGACCTTTATTGGAGAGCTTTACGGGTTGGATTTTGAGCTTGCAGATTACAAGGCTAAGAGTTTAATGGAATTATTCGGAGTAGGGGAAGTGTATCACTCAAGAATTGCCTCCTATTCAAAGGGGATGAGACAGAAGCTCCTTATTATCTCGAGTATGCTGCATAATCCGGATATCTTATTTTTGGATGAACCGATTAATGGTTTAGATGCCAATAGCGTAATGATTTTTAAGGAAATCCTGGCTCAACTTTCTCTTCAAGGCAAAACGATTTTTTACTCCTCTCATATTATGGATGTCGTTGAGAAAATCAGTAGCAGGATTATCTTGCTGCACGGAGGGAACATAGTTGCCGACGGTAGCTTCGAGGAACTTAAGAATCAAAATATGGAAGGAACGCTGGAGGAAATCTTTAATCAGCTTACTGATTTTCATGAACATAAGGATATCGGAAAAAGATTTGTATCCGTCGTTCAAGAGGTGTAGAGATGGGAGATATTCGGACATTAAAGGTTATAGACAAATTTAGTGGAGTTTTTCAACGATTCGGAGTCGATTATCCTGCGATGAGGAAAATTCTGCAGGTAAAACTCATGATGGATCAGCGCAGGGTTCCGACCATCTTTACTCAACAAGGACAGAAGAAGAAAAAGAAAGCTGCTGAAAACGAGGGAAATGGTTTTCTAAAATCGCTTTGGATGTATGCTTTCTTTGGATTATTTACGATTCCTTTCATTGTTATGGGGGAAAATTATCTTTTTCAAATGAGCATCATGTTCGGTTTTGTCATGTTTATCGTGATGACATCCATGATTTCTGACTTTTCAGCGGTTTTGCTCGATATTAGGGACAAAAATATTTTACATACACGACCAATTGATAAGAAAACGATTAGTGCTGCCAAAATGATGCATGTATTCATTTATTTATTTTTCCTAACTGCTTCGATTGTTACCATTCCATTATTAGTAGGACTTTTTAAACATGGGGTATTCTTCTTTCTTTTATCCATCATTCTGATTATGTTATTAGAAGCGTTTATTCTTGTAATAACTGCTTTGATATATATGCTGATCTTGAAATTTTTTGATGGGGAAAAGTTAAAGGATATTATTAACTATGTACAAATTGGTTTGTCATTTTCCATCATGATTGGCTATCAAGTGCTGGGAAGATCCTTTGAGTTTATAAATTTCGATGTTGTACTCTCACCAAAATGGTGGCAGGTATTTATTATCCCAATGTGGTTTGGTGCGCCATATGAATTGATTTTAAACCGACAATTTCATAGTTACTATGTCATCTTCGCTATTCTTGCAATCGTTGTTCCAATTGTGTCCTTTATCATCTATTTACGCTTAGTTCCATCCTTTGAGAAAAATCTGCAAAAGCTTGCCAGCTATAGTGTGAATAAGGAGAAGAAGCGTAGTAAACTTGGAAGCCTAATTATCAATACAATTTGTTCAGGAAAGGAAGAACAGGCATTTTTTCGTTTCGCAAGTTTAATGATGAAAAACGAACGCGATTTTAAGCTAAGAGTTTACCCATCTTTAGGCTTTGCGATCATTTTGCCATTCATCTTTCTCTTTAATTCTCTCAGAGATGGAGGCTTTTCCAGCATCTCTACCGGAAAGGGATATTTGACAATTTACTCTACCATGATTATTATACCGAGCGTCATTACTATGTTGAAATTCTCCGGAAAATATAAAGGAGCCTGGATCTATAAAACAGTGCCGCTCAGTTCTTTATCTCCTTTATTAAAAGGGACCTTAAAGGCATTTTTAGCAAGATTATATCTACCATTATATTTAGTGCTCTGTATCCTGTTCATTGTAGTTTTTGGAGCAAGAGTCATTCCAGATTTAATTTTAGCGTTTTTAATAGCTTCTTTTTATACCATTTTCTGTTTTATTATTTTGAAAAGGACTATTCCTTTTTCCGAAAGCTTTGAGGCGGTAGGTCAAACAGAAAGCTGGAAAATTTTTGTGCTGATGATTCCGATAGCTGCTTTTGCGGGATTACATTATATCAGTACCATGTTTAACTTCGGTGTGTATGTCTTTATTCTCATTATGCTACTTGCAAACCTGTTTTTATGGAGGAAAAGAATAAGTGTATAAACTTCATTGGGAAAGTATTTTAAAAATGCTTTCCTGAAGTGGTGATTTTACTTTATTAACTCTCAATCTTATAATGTAATGGGACAAAAATAATCATTCAGGAAGGAGAATGCCACCTGAAACGCTATATCATTTCACTACTACTAATTGGAACAGTTGCATTATCAGGCTGTGGAGGTGCTGCTCATGTACCTATGTCGCAAATGGAAAATCATAATATGAGCTCCATGCAAGGAAAAGTAACACCTACGAAGGCGGATTGGACCGTTCCAGAAAAAATTCAGGCCAACCAGGATTTTCCGATTTCCATTGTAATTAAGGATAAAAAAGGGAAAATCATACCAAAATTTGATAGGGTTCATGAAAAGCTAATGCATATGATTATTGTAAGCAAGGATTTATCCTATTTTACTCATATTCATCCAGAGTATAAGGGGAATGGAAAGTTCGATATTACGACTTCTTTGCCTGCAGGCGGAGACTATAATATCATTACAGAGTTTACCCCAACAGGCTCTGAGGATAACGGTGTCCAAAGACATTGGATTCATGTTGAGGGGAATCCGCCTGCACCAGTTGTCATGGAACCGGACAAGCATATGACAAAAGTAATTGATGGGAAAAAGGTAACCTTAGAGTTTGATCATATTATGGCGGGAATGGATTTGGATATGAAATTTACCATTCGGGACGCCAATACGAATAAACCAATTACAGATTTAGAGCCGTACATGGGAGCAATGGGACATGCTGTTGCAATCAGCAAGGATTTAAAGGAATATTTGCATATACATCCAATGACCACTAAAAAAACAGGATCAAGTGTTAAGTTCATGATTTATTTTCCAAAAAAAGGTGTATATAAAATCTGGGGACAATTCCAGCAAGACGGAAAAGTGTTTATTGCTCCATTTGTTGTGAATGTAGATATGTAAAGGATGAAAGCTATGCCCGGGTGCATAGCTTTTTTCACAAATATATTTGAAAAAATACAACATTTTTTCACAATTAATCACATAAAATGGGTTGATATCTTATTTTGAAAGAAGTAGTGTATAACATAAGCATGAATATGGGAGGACTGCTATGCTACCTGTCCAAAGACAGCAACAAATCATAACATGGCTTGAAAAAGAAACAACTATTTCCGTCTCCGAGCTCAGTAAAAGACTAAATGTATCAGAAATGACCATTTATCGAGATATTAAACCATTAATTGAACAAAATAAAATTATAAAGACATCAAAGGGCATTTCCTATACACGCAAGCCTGCAATGCATTCTCAAAATTGCACTTATTGTTATAAAGAAGCAAATACCAGACATAGTATGCAAATTATCACCTTAGAGCAAACCATTGAACATACTTGCTGCCCGCATTGTGGATTGCTTAGATATGAGGATATCAAAGAAGAGGTTTCCCAAATTATCTGCAAGGATTTCTTAAGTGGTATCACGATTAGTGCAAAGGTTGCCTATTATTTAATAGGTGCAGATTTTCAAATGAATTGCTGCAGGCCGCAGGCTATAGTCTTTGAATCTTACAAACAGATTGAACAATTTCAAAAGGGGTTTGGCGGTCTTGTCTTTACATTTGAGGAGGCAATTACTCAATTAAAAAATCGGATGAAAAATCCACCTTCCGACCACTGTTCTTCTTGAGTCAAGATATTGTTAGGGGACTGAGAGTATGAGGATAAAACAAGCGTTGCAATGGATCTTATTTGTTTTTATCATGTTATTTTCGATTCCGCATCCATCCTTTGCACACGCGTATATAGTAAAATCTACACCGCAAGAGGATGAAGTTTTACAGAAAGCACCAAAAGATGTTAGCATTCAATTTGATGAGGAAATTCAACCTGGCTTCCGTTCCTTAAAAGTATTGGACCAAACCGGAAAACGCGTTGATCGTAATAATGCCCACATAAATAAAAAAAGTAAAGCTATTTTAGAAGCAAGCTTAAAATCTGATTTGCCAGATGGTACATATACAATTCAATGGAATGTCATTTCGAGTGATGGTCATCCTGTCAATGGAACGATCCCCTTTCAAATAGGGAAATCAGGTGGAAGTGCTGGACTTTCTCAAGCAACTACAAATGGCTATACACCACACGCAGATATGATTATTATTCGATGGCTATTTTATATAAGTTGTTCGTTACTTATCGGATGTCTTTTTTTCTCCTTGTATGTATATAAAGGCACTCCATTTTATTTTTCCAATACGAGCAAGCGGATTTTAAGATATTCCATACAGGGGATGTTTATCAGCATTGTGCTCAGTCTGCCACTACAAACGACGATAGATGCAGGAGTAAACTGGGCGTCAGCTATTAATTTTTCTATGTTACTGGAAACTCTGAAGAGTACATCTTTTGGAATGGTGTGGATACTGCAAATAGCATTGATGATTATTTTATATTTCATAACCTATTACATCATTCATTCCAGTGCAAAACAAAAGTGGGCATATGCAGGAATTCTAGCAGTCCTAGCAATTTTAGCCTCCAAGTCCTTTATCGGTCATGCAACAACCTCATCCAATAAATGGATTGGAATCACAATGGACTTTCTCCATATGTCGTCAGCGGCACTATGGATTGGTAGTTTGCTGGCAATGGTGCTTCTGCTTCGAAAAAAAGATAATGAGTTGATTTATTGGTTAACCATTCAGCGGTTTTCCTATTGGGGAGCAGCCTTTGTAACTGTGATAGTGGGAACTGGTATATATGAGAGTATTCAATTTATCCCTACGCTGAACGCGCTCATCTCTACAGCATATGGCCAAATTATTATTGCCAAAAGCGTGCTCTTACTGCTTATGATTGGGCTTGCACTGTTTAATTTCCTAAGAGGAAGAAGTAAAAACAAAACTCTAGGACCGACAATATGGCTAGAATTCAGTTTTGGAGTTATAGTATTTATCTTAGCGGCCATACTGACCAATCTGCCGACGGGACTTGCGGCTCCAGGAGATGTACAGCAAACTAAGATGACAGAAGATGGCTATTCTATTACCCTTCATATTACACCGAATAAAATTGGCAAAAATGAATTTAAGGTGGATATTTCAAAACGAGGGGCAAAGGTTAAAAACCTTGATCAGATAACATTAACATTAACCTGCCTCGATATGGATATGGGGGATAATACAGTTCAATTTACAAGAAAAGATCTTACCAGCAACAAACCCGTAACAGGCGTTTTAAGTATGGCAGGAAAATGGAAGGTTCATGTTCATGGAATTACAAAATCATTACAAAGTATAGATGAAGACTTCACAATTACAGCGGGAAGTCAATAAAGGAGAAGATAAAATGAAAAAGTTAATCGGTAAAATATCGAAAATAGCAGTACCAACTATTGCAGGACTATTTTTATTTGCAGGGATAGCAAGCGCCCATGTAACAGTTAAGCCAAATGTTTCAGCGCCAGGCGCATGGGAAACCTACACAATCAAAATCCCGGTTGAAAAAGAAGTTCCTACTACAAAAGTTACCCTTAAGATTCCAAACGGGGTAGAGTTTGAGCAATACCAACCCACTCCTGACTGGAAGGTAACAACGAAAAAGGATTCATCCGGTAAGGTAACGATCATTACTTGGGAAGCTACAGGAGAAGGAATCCAGCCAGGTCAATTCCAGCAATTTAATTTTGTTGCGAAAAACCCTGATAAAGAAGGAACAGCAGCATGGGATGCATTCCAATATTATAAAGATGGATCAATTGTAGAATGGACTGGTGATGAAAAATCAGATACGCCACACTCCATCACAAACATTACAACTTCCAATGCTAATGTAACTCAACCAGCAGCACATAGCCACCAAGCAGATGAAAAAGTCAGCACGGAAAAACCGGCAGCGAAAACAAAAGACTCTACCGCCTTCACTCTTTCTATAGTGGCTTTAGTTCTTGCAATCCTTGCTTTTGTAAATTCAGCTCGTAAGAAGAAATAGTCGGGATATTGAGCTCACTCTAGGCTATGAGGAAACCAGATCCTTTATTTGTGACTAAAAGGCTTTTTATTAAATGCTAGAGGACACAGAATTCGTTATACTACAAAAAACAATGATTTTTCTCTGTTTTTTTTGTACATAACGTATCCCGTGTCCTCTTAATCATTCTTTAGGAGTATTTAGAGAAAATAACGGAATCAGTGTCCGCTTATTTCATTAGACTGCTCTAATTGTTGAAATAACCAATTTTGAATAGCAACAAACACATCCAACTTATTTACCTCGTTTAACATCTCATGTCTACCATTTTTGAAGAAGACACTATCAATGTTTCTTAATCCATTCCGTTCATATTGCTCAATGACTTTCCTAACACCCTTTGTATTTCCTCCCACAGGATCTTTTTCTCCACTAAAAATAAAAATTGGCAAATTCTTCGGTATAGATTGAATGGTACTGTTTTGATGGATTTTTTCTATTCCTGATATTAAATCATGGAAAAATCCCGAGCTGCAAACAAAACCACAGAAAGGATCATTTATATATTTGTCGACCGCGGATGAGTCGCTGCTCAACCAATCAAACTCCGTATTTGGGTTAGAGATGCTTTTATTGTAATTGCCAAAAGTAAGGCGATTCATCAGAGGACTGGGTGTTGTAGGACCATTTTTCCGCATTTCTCTTTGTGCTAGCATTTTTCCAATCTTGCCAAGCAAACCGGCACTGCCTCCGGTACCGGATATAATTACCCCTTTAATGGAATCACCGTACTTTTGAATATATCTTCTTGCCAAAAATGACCCCATACTATGTCCGAATAGGAATATCGGGACTTTCGGATAGTCATGTTGAATAACTTGATTTATTTCATAAAGATCGTCGACAACCCTTTCAAATCCATCTCCATCACTAAAATATCCGTGCAACCCAGCCTTTTCACCTGTGTGACCATGGCCGCGATGATCATTACCGTACACAAAAATCCCCTTTGACACTAAAAATCTTGCAAACTCATCATATCTTTCAATATGCTCCGCCATGCCGTGGGATAATTGCAGAATGGCGTATGGAGGAAGGTTTTCTTGTTTCCATGATTTTAAAAAAACTTCGATATTATCATTCATCATTACCCAACTGGATTCTATCCTCATACGAATGCCACCTTTAACATAGTTAAGTCTATTTTACTGTTTTAAGAGCATTAGTAAACTTAAATTATTGATAATAAAGATTTTTAAATAGATAGGATGATTGCCTTCTCAGCTGACATATGCTTAATAACTTACACCTGTACGAGTATGTGTTTTATTAAATTCCTTCATGTCAGGATCAAAATATGTTGCTGTGAATTTAGGAACAAACTGGCCATCTTTTAAATAGCCTGCCCCCCATGTTGGATCCATTGTCAACCAGCTGCCGTCCATATTCACTTCTACCCATGCGTGTTTCTCTGGCCACAGCTGACCAGCCATTCCTTCTACAAATCTAGCTTCCATACCACTAGCTCTTAGTAGCGCAATCGTTAAATAGGCATAATCTTGACATACACCGGATTTTAAGTCGAGTGTTTTTAAAGCACTGTCATCCCATTGAAACTCTGCATTCTTGTATTTCTTCACGTCGTAACGAATATTTTTCGCGACATAATCATAGATGGCTTTTGCTTTTTGACGGTTTGAACTTTTACCTTTTGTAAGCTCCTCTGCCAGTTCTTTGATTTGGGGAGCATCTGATTGAACTCCACGTGAAGGAAGAAGATTCCTTTCATCTTTAGGGAAGTTTGAGGTAACCTCAAAACTTGCAACACCAAAATATCGGAAGTAACTACTATTTTCCTCTTTGATTTCAGGTACACTTATCGTCACTTTATATGTTCCTGGACCAAATCTTAAATAAAATGAATCATCAAATTTAAAATCCTTAACAGGAATGACATCTAAGGCTTCATCCTCCCCCTTTTTGGTTGAGATATAAATATGTGTTGTTTTAGAGGCAAACGTTGCATCAGGGTCAATGGAGCCTTTAATGTTAAAGGTTTCCTCTGATTCTTCCCCTCCAAATAGAGGATATTCAAGTGTTACGCCACGTTCTGAATAAGTAGTAGTATATTCGATTGGCTCCATTTTCTGGTCAGACTTATTATCTATTAAAATCGTTGTTGCAGATTGATAATAATGTTCACGTTCTTTATCTGGAACTAATACCTCAAGCTTGTGTACCCCTAGACCATAATATAAAGGGACATCGTATGAAAATTTTCCATTTTTGATCGGAACAATCTGCTTCCATGTTTGTGCATCCTTACTAAGGGTAATCATCAAGGTATCCTTGTCTGTTAATTCTCCTGCTTTTCCTGTTAATTTGAAAATCCCATTCTCTTCAACAAAGCTAGAATCTAAATGGATGTTTAGTCCGGCCATTTGTCCAAAAGGAGTATACGTCACATCCCGTTGAGGCTGAGGATTTACATTTTCAACTTCAAATTCGGCCGTATCATAGTAATAATTTTCGCGGTCTGTACTAGGAAGTTGAACGAGTATACGATATTCTCCTTCTCCATTAAAAAAGTGAATAACCTGTTTGAACTTCCCTTCTTGAATAGGTGCGTAATATTCATACTGATCCCCAGCAGGACCACCATTCTTAGAATAAACTTTAATCCAAGCATACTCAGATTTTAATTGGGTGTACTTTTCAATAGCACCTTCCACTGTAACTTTTCCATTCACCGCAAATTTCTTATGTTCCGGATTCATAAGCGATGCGCCAATTTCTTTACTATAGGAAGTCAGCTCGAGTGGCTCAAGTTCCATTTCTTTATTTTTTTCCTCGACAAGCTTTTCATATTTATTTTCCTGTACTTTTGAGGCTTTAGTACCTGAATCACTAGGTTTCGCAATACTGCAAGCGGACAGGATAAAGATACAGCTCAATAAACTGAATAAGGATGAAAAAGTTCTTTTTTTACGATTCATTACTTCTCCCCCAAATTTAAATGGTTAGATAAATTTACGATTAAGAGATAGTTAAGTTTCTAAGTATAAATTCCTACTTTTTGGATTGAAGGTATGATTAAAGACCTAATTTGCTGTGGCAATTAAAGTCTAGAGTTCTAATTGTATTAAAGTACAACCAGTTCTAGAAGGAATATGGTTAAGGATAAAGAAATTAAATAAAGAGATGTGTAAAATTTTTTAAGAGATCTTAATAAAGGGAGAATCATGTATGGTTGGAACAAATGTTTGGCCATTCCATAACTCATATACCAGTAAAACAGTGCAACTAATAAATGAAAATGCGAGCTATCATAATATAAAACACAAAACAACAATAGAAGAATTTAACCAATTCTTAGATGAGCCAGGTGAAGAGATTAGGGAGAATACCTTTGTTGTTTTGGACGGGGAGAAAGTAATTGCATATCAATCCTTATGCTTTATCAAGAGTGATGAGTTTATTAATGTTTATAGTTATGGAACCGTTCATTATCAGTATAGAAGACAAGGGATAGGTTCTTTGCTCTTAACACACACTTTAATGCACTTAAAAGAGCGAGCTGAAAAGGAAAATATCAAAATAATCTACAATCATATGGTTTGGTTGAATATAGATGGCCAGAATCAATTAGCAATAAAATTTAAACTGGCGAAGTATACGGACTTGCTTTCCTATAATTGGAGGAAATCTAATATTCCAATTCCACTGCCTGTATTGCCAAAGGGGTATTCCTTTAAAAGGCCAACCACGGAAGATGCTGAATACTGGGCAAAAATAGATAACGAAGCTTTTTCATGGCGAAAAAATAAAAGTGAAATTCAAAAGGAAAATGTAATCTTTGAGTTTAATAGTCTGGAGTTTTCACCGGATTTCTATATTCTTTGCTTAAATGAAAGAAGGGAACCTGTTGGTTTTATTTGCGGAAAGGAGGAAGGACCACAACGCGGAGTTATTTCTACATTAGCTGTCCTTCCGGATTATCAAGGAGTAGGAATAGGTAAGGCATTGCTGAGTGAGATAATGAATAGAATGCAGGAACATGATATTAATCACATTCGTTTATCTGTCGATGCTAATAATCCGACTTCCGCAATACAATTATATGAGAAATCTGGCTTTAAAATGGGAAAAAGGATCATTCATTATATTTACGAAATGGATCCGAGAAAGGGGCTTCTATGATACCAACAATTGTTAACAGTATAATGCAAGATTATAGTGATTTGCTTCAGGAACAACTTCCTAGTTGCATAGAAGGAATTTACCTTCATGGTTCGGTTGCCCTAAATTCTTTTGATGATTCCAGTGATATAGATTTTATAACTGTGATAAATCGTTGCTTAAAGAAAGAAGAGATTTATGCGCTGGGGGAAATTCATCAATTTATTGCTGCGAAATATAGGAAGCCGGAAATGGACGGAATGTATGTACAGCAGATGGACATTGGAAAAAATAATGAAAATAGCCCTACACCTTTTTATAATGGTGGGGAGATGCATCCAACTAATGCTTTTAATCTTAATCCCATTACGTGGTGGACACTAAAATATCATGGAATACGAGTCATTGGCCGATCTATTGAAGCATTAAAAATAGAGGTAACAGAGGAAGATTTGGTTCAATATGTTGATAAAAACATGAATTCCTATTGGAAAAACCGTGTGGAAATGATTGGAAATATCGATTTCACCACTATACCGGATGATTTAGTGGATCAGGAAATAGAGTGGTCTATTTTGGGCGTTTTAAGACAATATTATACAATAAATGAACAGAAAATCATCTCGAAGGCAGGAGCAGGAAAATATGCATTGACAAAGCTTCCAAGTAAATGGAGTAATATCATACAAGAAGCGATTCGAATACGCGAAAAAGTAGGGGAGACTTATTATCCTAATCGAGAAGAAAAAATTGCGGATTCTTTAAGCTTTCTCACCTTTTTAATGGACCGATGCAATGCCTTATTAATGGAAAGGGATGTAGTATTGTAATTTTCGTGGAAAAGTCGTAAAATTATTGATAGAAAATATGTAGCTATGACGAAGAAGAGTAAGTATAGGAAACACTTTAGAGAGCTGATGGATGGTGAAAATCAGTGTGGGACTTTTACTGAATGGGCTTCCGAGCTTCTGGGCTGAACTAATAGTAGGCTTAGCGGATAGGTCTTACCGTTAAAAGAGACAACGCATCGAAATAAATATTTCCGTGCGATTTAAGTGCGTTTATCTGTTTGGATAGACGAATGAAGGTGGCACCACGGGCTTCCCGTCCTTTTTTGGATGGGGGCCCTTTTTGTGTTTCGAAATTATAGGAGGTTTTACAATGAAGACAGTATTAACAGGAGTTAAGCCAACAGGAAAGATTCATTTAGGAAATTATATTGGTGCAATCAAGCCAGCACTGCAATTAGCGAAGAATCCAGAATACCTGCCGATATACTTTGTGGCAGATTATCATGGTCTAACAAAAACGCAAAATGCAGAGGAGCTACGCAAACTTTCTGTTGGTGTGGCAGCAGCATGGTTAGCACTTGGGCTTGACCCTGAGAAGGTAATATTCTATCGCCAATCGGATATACCGGAGATTTTTGAACTATCTTGGATACTTGCATGCTTTTCTCCAAAGGGATTGATGAATCGCGCGCATGCTTATAAATCAATCGTTGAGCAAAATAAACAGGCAGGTAAGGAAGTAGATGACGGTGTTAACATGGGACTATTTACGTATCCAATTTTGATGGCGGCTGATATCTTAATGTTTCAAACGGATATGGTTCCAGTTGGTAAAGACCAAATTCAGCACGTTGAAATTGCTCGTGATATTGCAGAATACTTTAATAAAAATTATGGAGAAACATTCATTTTACCTGATTTTAAAGTGGATGATGAAACGGCTGTTCTTCCGGGGTTGGATGGCAGAAAGATGAGCAAAAGCTATAACAATACTATCCCATTATTTGAAGATGCAAATACCCTTTACAAATTAATTAAAAAAATCAAAACGGATTCGACTCCGCCAAATGAAGCGAAGGATCCAGACCAATCTATTATATTCGATTTATACAAGGAATTTGCTACTCCTGAACAAATCCAAAAGATGAGAGAAGCGTATGGAAACGGCATCGGCTGGGGAGATGCTAAAAAGGACTTATTCGAAGTCATGAATTCTTATCTAGAGGAGCCGCGTGAAAAATACAATGAGCTTATGGCAAATCCGGATAAGGTTAATGATATTCTTCTTGCTGGTGCGGAAAAGGCAAGGCAAAAAAGCACTCCGTTTATGAAAGAAATTCGGAGCAGGATTGGATTAATGAAATAGTAAGAGGGTATTAGAGGGGGAATGCTGCCATAAGTGAGATGACACTTCCCCTGCCAATTTTCCTTAACATATCGTGTTTGGTAGTGAGAAAATTATTTTTAACAATCAAATATATCGACTATTCGATCTGCCCTTATTCTTTTTTGACATAATAAAATCAGTTGATCGAAAAATGGAGATACTTCTTGTAAGTTTTCCGGGATTGGTATTTGAATGTCCGTAGACCCGAATAATTGTTTAAAATAAGCCTTCCGTTCCTGATTTTTACCGTCTCGCTTTAAAGGATTATATCTCCAGGTAATAACCGTTTTGCTCTTAAGTATACTTATATTTTGCAGTTCCGCTAAGGTTGTTGACTTATTCTGAGGATAAATAACTAAATAATATCGGTCATTTCGATGCCAATCTATAAATAATAGAAAATAGCCAGGTTCGTCGGGTTTATATATATGATAGCCCGCAATAATATGCTTTCCATTTGTCCATTGATGGAATCCATGTATAATTCCATCCTCGACTTCCATTTTTTTGATTTCATAAGAAGTTGGCTTTTTTAGGTAATGATCGATTTGCTTACAGATATCAATGGCAATTTTTTTCTCCATTTTTCTTTCCCTCCTATTTTTAATATAGATAATGTAAATAGAAAAGGGAAGATGAGCTTTGTCTTTCATGACTAAAAAATATATAATTTTTTTTAGCAAGGCCCTTTTCTTATAAGATAGTTTTTAGAAAAGCATCTTATCAGGATGACTAACCCTTTGAAGAAAAGATGCCTCAGGGCTGATACTGCCTTAGAATTAATAACCATCCAGGAAAAGAAATAAGTTAAAATCAGCTTTTGGATTTTAACAATCTATTCGAAAACTGCTTTTAGACATTATTGTTGTATGAGAATACAAGGAGGAGAACGATGAACAAGATTATCCCTCGACTAATTATTGAAAATTGCAAGGAAGCTATAGAATATTATGCTGAAGTTTTTAATGCAGAAATTAAAAACATTCAGCTTGCAGATGGAGTGGAAATGTTTAAAGGGCATGAAGGGAAATATATACATGCGGAATTGCATCTTAATGAAAACTATGCCATCTACTTTAATGACATATTTGGAAATGAATCCAATAAAGGAACAAATATAATCATGGGCATCGATTTTGAAAGTGAAGAGGAAATACGAAATGTATATGAGAAATTGTCTAAAGACGGGAAAGTAACGATGGAGCTTCAGTTAACATTTTGGAATGCTCTGTATGGGAAAGTAACGGATAAATACGGAATACATTGGGAATTAAATTACCAAAGATAGATGAGTATGCCGAAGATGGCATACTTTTTTATTTTTTTTAAAGCTAGCTCGGTACCTAACCCAGTGATAACTTTGAAAAAAATAGTCTTTGTCTTGTGCATTTGTTATGAAACAGACATATTTCTGTATAACAATTGAAAGGAAAATGAAATTAAACGCATAAAGTACTTTGTTACAATAATAAGATAGAATTGGAGCAGTCCTCTAGATAATACTCTTTTGCATTTACACAAAAAAATAGTACACCGGGGGTTCAAAAAATGACATTAGAGGAATATTTGATTCATAAAACCTATTATAAGGCTACATATATAAATGAAAAAGAAGAAAGAGAGCCGATCCAGGTTCTTGGAGATGCATATGTTTTAGAGCAGCAAAACGAGCTGCCGGACCTTTCTTATATTCGTTATGCCCAGGGAGAATTATATTTTCATTATAAAGATTTTGAGGCAGCAATATTTAAGTGGGAAAACATAAAAAATGAGCTTCGGCCATGGGCTAGAAAAAATATGGCGGATGCATATGTGGAACTTGGTTTAGCAAAGGATGCTGAGGACATTTACAAATCAATCAAATCAGACTCAACTACTCTGCAAATGGAAGTTCTTCTGCAGCTTTTTTCTTTATATATAAATCAGGGGCAAATCGATTTGGCAGACAGGACATTGAAGGAAGCCGTTTCTTTGAATCCTGACTATCCGAATGTTACAGAAATCGCCCGTGCTTTTTATGAAAAACAGGAAATGGTACAGGATGCTGTACAGCTTGCTGTAAGTGAAGCGATACGAACGGAGTCTATTACATGGTTTCAATGTGTCGTTAGATATGTAAAAAAGGGGTGGACGACAACATATCCTCCAAACTTTTTCAGAGATTTCATCAAGGCGGTTTACGACGTGGAACAAAGCAGCTTTGAACAAACTCTCATATCGCTTTGGGAAAGTTATAGCGAGGAAGATTGCTATTTAGAGTGGCTGAATATGCTTGGTAGTATCCTTTTAGATTTGGAATTGAAGGAAAACAGTCGTATATCTTCCCTATATAAAGAAACTTACTTCCACTTACTAGAAGGTCAATATTTTATAAAAGAAATTTCAGGAATCGTTCCTGACCTTATAACAAATTGGCTAAAAATATCAAGTTCATCGGATAAAATCTTTGTAGCATCTGCAATTTTAGCATGGAATGAAGTGTATCCATCCAGCCTGGATCCTTCTGTTATATCAGATGCGGAGTACAATATTTGTCAGGCAAAAAGTGCGGATGAGGTATTCACACATAGTCTACGGCTATTTAAAGCTATTGCTAGATGGTCAGGTGATCATGAGCTGGAAGTATCAGAAAGAACGAAATGGATGGTACAACAATTAATGGATGAGGATGCTCATCACCTAATGGTTATTGGACCAACTGGGAATGGTAAATCATCCTTTATTAACTCCATTCTTGGTGGAAATATTTTAAAGCCATCTACATCATCCATTGTTTTATTTAAGAATAGCGATGTATTAGATATCCAGGAAGTGAGAGAGGAAAGTGTAGAAAAAATAGCAGACATTTCCGATTTTCAGGCTTCCACTGCATCTCAACTTCAAATGAAGTTAATTGATTTCAAAATGCCTAACAAATTTTTAAGTGAAAATGAGATTGCCGTAATAGATTCACCTAGTTTTCAAGGGAATTCAAAGGGTAGAAATGATTATTTCCACTATTTGACGCTCGCAGATAGTCTATTATTTGTATTGAATGCGAATGTTCCTTTTACAGATAAAGAATGTGATATTTTATTGCAAATTCAAAAATTCATGCCTGGCCTCCCAATACACTTTGTATTAAATAAAATTGATACCATATATAGTGAGCGAGAAGTTAATAGAATAATAGAAGAAACGGAGTCAAGATTATCCGAGTATTTTCCGGGTGCACAGGTGTATCCGTATTCTTCCGTATATGAAAGTGATGAGCAATTAAGCCAATTAAGTGAATTTATAAAGACGGCAATACATTCGGTAAATAGAGAGCAGGGAAGGACGGAGAATCTTTTATATTTAATCCGTCATTTGATTTCAGAGCTTTTAGAAAAACGAGTAAAAATGGAAAACGAAATGGTGGAAGCAATTAGCTGGAAAGAGGATATTGTTGGCAGACTAAGCGGTGCACGTCATCAGCTTCAAGATCTGAAGGGTGAGAAGACTCAGCAGATACAAACGGAGTATCAAATTATTGTTGAAGAAATTAGAAATGAAATCATTAGTACCATTCCGTCCATTTTGAAGGGTTGTACGGACTTTATTAAAGAGGACAGCGATTTCCGAAGAATTCATAGTGAGCTTAATGATGAGATGAATAATAGAGTTCATGACTATCTTTATCAAGATGTTTTACCAAAATACTATGGCCACCTGAAAAAATGGATTTCACGTTCCCAAGGGGAATTCAATCAATGCAAGGAATATCTTGATGAAATGTGTGAGGGCTTCAACCATCTGTATGGGGAAGCAAAATTAAAATTAGAGTTTGATTTTCGGGTAATAGATGACTGGAGCCGGGATGCAGATCGAATGACCAATTCCGTAAGGCTAGAGAAAATTAATATTTTATCTCGAAATACCCCAACTCAACTTTTACTAAAGGGTGCAGGAAAGCTGTTTGGTGCCATTCAGCAAAATAAAACGATGCTTTATACGAAGTATAAAAACATGGTCGAAAATGAGGACTACTACGAAACTTCCGTCATTATCGCCAATAAATTTATGCACCAATTTGATCTGTTTGAAAAGGGCTTAGAACGAGATATCACTATGTTCTTTAAAGAGCCGCTAACAATGATGGACCAACTTATAGAACAAACACATGAAAAAATAAATAACCAGCATAATACTTTGCAAAATCTAAGAGCAAATCCTCAAAAATATCAAGACCCTTTAACTTTGTTTGAGATTAGACTAAGACAATTTGAATGGATGTTTGATGCAGCTAAGGAAATACAACCTATATATTAACATCATGGAATAATTGGAAAAAGGCAGCTGCTAAGCTGCCTTTTCTTACATACTATAATGAAAAAACTTCACACAAACTGGATAAGGAACTGAAATATCAGACTGTAATAGGGTCAATTTGCCAGATTCAATGTCTCTTGAATATAGAACGAGATTTCCAGATTCCTCATTGGAGACAACGAGAAATTTCTCAGTGGGATCTAAGACGAAATCTCGCGGCCAAGAACCTTCCGTTGAAACATGTTCTACAAAAGTAAGCCTTCCTGTATCTTGGTGAACGCTAAAAACGGCAATCGAGTCATGCCCGCGATTAGCAGCATATACAAAGCGGCCGTCAGTGGTAACATGTATAGCGCTCCCTTGACTGTTTTCTGTAAAGCCCTCTGGTATAGCAGATATATATTGCAATTCCTTAAAGCTTCCATCCTCTACATTATATTCCAGAACAATAACTTCAGAGCTTAACTCGGTCATTAAATAAGCGTATTTCCTATTTGGGTGAAATTCCAAATGTCTTGGACCACTGCCGGGATTAACAGATAAACTGCAAACCTCCGTTAAAGATTTATCATCTATTTTGTAAGTAATTAATGCATCAATTCCTAAATCGATCACAACAGCATATTTTTCATCAGGTGTAAAGCCAGCATAATGGGTATGAGGCTTTTCCTGTCTCTCCGGATTCGGACCGGAACCATGATGTTCAATAATAGAAAATGCAGGTTGAATACTACCATCATCGTTTGTAATGTATGCCTCTACGGTACCTTTATGATAATTTGCTGATAGAACAAAATGGTTATTGCTATTGGTACTAACATGACAAGGGGAAGCCCCTGGTAACAATTCTTTATTGTTTAGCTTCAGAGCTCCTGAGTCATCTGAAATCGAGTATGATGCAATTCCACCTTTTTCTCCTTCCTTTACAACCGAATAAAGAAATTGGTTATTCTTACTAAGAGCGACGTAGGTAGGATTAGCGAGTTCAGCAACGAGTTTTATATCACTCAATTTTTTATTTTCTGCATCTAAGGTGAATGAATAGATTCCTTTGCTGTCTCCCTTTGTATATGTGCCTACATAGCCTACAAACCTATTTTGACTCCTCAAATTTTCCACTCCTTTTAGTAAATCATTGTAACTAAATTGAAAGTGATTTTTTCTGTAGAACCCTTCACTGCTTATGGATAAAATATCCACTTTTTTCTTATTATATCATACATATTTCATCTTCACGGTAAGTAGGTAGATACTCACAAATTTTTATTCCATTACAGCATTTCTTTATAGTATAATACTTTTCAAAGTTATTTGAATTTAGTTGATTTTTAGAATTTGCATAAAACGAGGTGAACTTCTTGAAAGAGTGTAGCTTTATTCTTTTATCAGGCGGCGTTGGCAAGAGGATGCAGCTTGATATTCCAAAGCAATTTTTGTTAATTGGTGGAAAACCAATTCTAGTTCATGCCTTGGAAAAAATTGATTTAATGGAGGAAATAAAAGAAATTATTATTCCCTCTCCGAAGGAATTTATTGAGAAAACAGAAGAGGTTATTTTTCACTATGGTTTTACAACCCCTATCTATTGTATTGAAGGCGGTGAAACAAGACAGGATTCTGTCTACAAGGGACTTTTGGAAACAAAGTTCGAAAGCGTTATCATTCATGAGGCAGTAAGACCATTTGTCACTGTAGAGGAATTTAGAAAATTGATATACGAAGATGTGGAGAATGCTATTTATGGGCTGGATATTCCTTTCACTGTTTTAGAGGGGGAGGAGTATATTGAGAATAATTTGGAGAGAGATAAGCTGATTAATGTCCAATTGCCTCAAAAATTTAATAAACCGAAACTACTGTATGCACATGAATGTGCGAAGGAAGAAGGAATGAATTTCACGGAAGATGCTAGCCTTTTCTTCCATTATTTTCATTCCAATATCAGGGTGCTTGCCGGAAGTGATTATAATATCAAAATTACCAAACCAATCGATCGAAAAATAGCGGAAATCATATATAAAGAGTATATATTAATGGAGGGATAATTGATGTCAAAAACATGTGTTATTACAGGGGCAAGCAGAGGAATTGGCAGGGCGATTGCGGTTACACTCAGTCAAAGAGAAGATATTTCAAATATTATTCTTATTTCTAGAACAAAGGATGGGCTGGAAGAAACAGCAAGTAAAATGAATAAAGAAAAAAATATTGAATGCTATGCTATGGACTTAACAAATTATCAGGAAGTAGAAGAAGTAATCTCGTCTGTAGGAACTAGATTTGGTTCCATCGATTATTTGCTAAATGTTGCTGGCTACGCGGAACCTAAATCTCTATTGGAGACTTCTATTGAAAACTGGGAAACTACTTATAAAGTTAACGTACATTCCATATTCTATATAACAAAAGAAGTAGTCAAGTTTATGAAGAGAACAGGCGGGAAAATTTTGAATGTCGCTTCCACTGCCGGAAGCTCTGCTCGTCCGGGTTGGCTTGCATATGCATCATCCAAAGCAGCGATTATCAGCATGTCGCAAACATTATCGGAGGAATTATCAGAGTATGGAATATTAGTATATTGTATTTCTCCTGGAAGATGCGCAACAGAACTAAGAAGAGTACTTGCACCAGACGAAGATCAAAGTACCATTATGCAGCCGGAGCATGTTGGGGAAGTAGTCGATCATCTCCTTTCGGAAACCGGCCTTTGTTTGGATGGGCAAAATATTGTTGTTCGCAAACAGGTTACAAAGCCAATCAATGAAACAATTGCAGATACAAAGGAACTATCAGAACAAATAATGTAATCTTCAACTTAGAGAGGCGGTAACAATGCATTTTAATCAAGCGATTATTAATATTATCCAGATTATTTTACTAGTATTAATTCTTTTTTCCGTAAATAAAAACTATAGTAAATTCAAGCTGTTGTTAAAGCGCACAATCGTTGTCATTCTATATTTTGCATCAAAGCTTTTTCCAAGATCGAAAAAAATCATCGTATTTGGTGCAGAAAATGGAATGGGATTTCGAGGGAATCCGAAGTATCTCTTTTTAGAAATGGTGAAAAACCCTGGTTATCAATGTATCTGGATTACTAAAAGCCAGCAAGTGGTAAAGGAGCTTAATGAGAAAGGATTTACTTCCTATAAGCATCATTCCTTAAAGGGAATCTATTATCAACTTAGAGCAAAATTGGTCATTCATTCCCATTCCATTAATGATGACTTTTCTAAAGTGCTTTTAGGGGGAGCCATTTCCTATAACACATGGCATGGAGTTGGACTCAAGAAGGTCTGGGGGGCTCACAGCAAAACATTTTCCTATAAGATTTTGCATAACAGTAGCTTTGTAAAACGATTCTTTGGAAAATTAGTATTAAAAACCAACTCAGCGGGAGTCAATTATGTTGTTTCCACGAGCCCGAGAGTTTCCTCCTATTATCCGGAAACCTTTTTGGTAGATAAAAAGAACGTAATCGAGCTCGGACAAGTTCGAAATGATATTTTCTTTCAGGATTCAGAAGAGGACGAGAAAATTCCAGATTATATAAAAAATAACAAAGTAATCTTGTATATGCCGACACACCGTAATTTTGGGAAATTAGATACCCCTATTAATCTTGTATTTGATTTCGAGAAGCTAGATGAATTTTGTGGAAAAATGGGCTATCTTTTTATCGTGAAAAGACATATGTACAGCAGTGGTAGTATTTCAAAAAAATACAAGAATATTATAGATGTAAGCAATAAATCGTATGATCCACAGTTTTTGCTGAAGTATACGGACATTCTGCTGACGGACTACTCAAGCTGCTATACAGATTATCTGTTATTGGATCGGCCAGTTGTCTTTTATTGCTATGACTTAGAAATGTATTTGCAAAAATCAAACGAAATGTATTTTGATTATTTTGATGTAACTCCAGGGCCGAAACCAAAGGAATTCCATGAACTCCTTCATTCATTAAAGGACATGATGGAACAACCAGAGCAATACCGTGAAGAGAGAGAGCGTGTACTGAACATTTTTTATTCAAAGGAAAATCAAGAACAGGTATTAGAAAAACAAGTGAGTTTTATTAACAACCATATAGTAAAAAGTAAAACACGCAATACTCATGTCACAGGCACGGATGCTTCTTTCTAGTGAAAGGCAGGTACCTGAAATGTCATCGTTGAGGTTAATACCTACTATTATTGTAAAATATACTATGAAAAGCATTTACTCTTGCTTCTGTTTATTTTTAAAAATAAATAAACAGAAGATCACTTTTGCATCGTATCGGTCTGATACTCTTAAGGATAATTTATACTTTGTTTGGGAGGAATTCCAAAGACAGTCTCCCGACTATCATTATCATTTTGTATTTAAAAAGTTTCATAGCTCCATAAGAGGAAAGATTGACTACTTTTTTCATTTAGTAAAGGCCATGTATGAAATGGCAACATCTCGCTTTTTTATTATTGATGATTATTACTTTCCTGTCTACGTCATTAAACCAAGAAAGGGAACGGAAGTTATTCAGCTTTGGCATGGCTCCGGGGCGTTAAAAAAGGTAGGGTTAAGTACTATTGGAAAGCCTTTTGGCCCGAGTGAAAAATATTTAAGGCATGTTAAAATCCATTCTAACTATGCAAGGGTATACGTAAGTGCTGCGGAGGTAGTGAAATATTATAGCGAGGCCTTTGGAATGCCGGCAAAGCAAATCTATCCTTTTGGTGTTCCAAGAACAGACTATTTTTTTTCAGAGAATAAAAGGGAAAGCCTAAAAAAAATAATTTATGAAAGATATCCAGAATTAAGACAGAAAAAGCTGCTGCTATATGCACCCACCTATCGCGGGAAAAGCCACTATCAAGATGCATTTACTTGTCCGCTTCATATAGGAGAGATGAGGGAAAAGCTAGGGGAAAACTACGCATTGCTTATCCATCTTCATCCATATATGCAGGATGGCATAGAAATTGCGGACGATGAGCGTGATTTTGCATATCATTTGAAGGATTCCTTTACTATCCAAGAATTGCTATCATTAGCGGATATCCTTATTACGGATTATTCTACCGTATTTTTTGATTTTAGTTTGCTTGGGCGCCCTATCGCTTTTTTTGCGGATGATTTGGAGCAATATATTAGTGAACGAGATTTCTATTATGATTATTTAGATATCATACCAGGACCATTCTTCACAGAAACGAATCAGCTAACGGAATGGATTGCAGAAGGTAATTTTGATTTGAAGAGGGTAACAGCTTTCCGAAACAGGTTTTTTGATCATATAGACGGTAAAGCAGCAAAGAGAATTGTGAGACATTTGCTGGAAGATGTAACCATTCAACATAAAGAAATAAAGAATGATCATGATATAAGAAAAGAAGGAGCGGTATAATATATCGCTCCTTCTTTTCTTTTCATGATTTTTTTCGGGCTTTTACATGCTTTAGCTGTGCAACTGCAATAAAGCTTACTATTACAAGCAATAGCCATGAGCTGATTTTTCCTAAATGAACAAGATGCCAGCCGTTTGATTGATTAGGATATTGCCAGGCTCCGAAAAACGTAGAGATGTTTTCAGCAACCCAAATGAAAAATCCTATTAGTAAAAAGGAAAGGACCAGGGGCATTTTAAAAACGTTATTCCTTATTTTAAAAGTAACATATGTTTTGAAAAAGAGAATAATGATGAAACACTTTATAATCCAGCGAAAATCCATTATATAATGATCTGTAAAGAAATTCAGATAAATAGAGAAACCAAGAATAGAAACAATAGCAAATGGCGGCCAATGATATAGTTTTATATCAAGTCGCCGCCATGCTTGGCACATATAACTTGCGACGCTTGCATACATAAATCCGCTGTAAAGCGGGACATCATAAATTTTAGTCCATGCTTTTTCAGGATAAGACCATGAACCTGTATGTACCTTAAAAAGCTCCAGTAGTAAACCAATAACATGGAAAACACAAATAACTTTCAATTCATCAATTGTCTCAATCTTCGTTACAAGCAATAAAATTTGCGTTAATATACAGATTAATAATATGAAATCATAGCGGTGAAGAAAAGGAATGGAGATAAACTTTGACAAGGCTAAGGTAAGGAATATAACCAGTGGAAAAATACAGGATAATGCCTGATGATAAGCAAATGCAAGTAAGTTCTTTAAGAAATTCATAAAATACTCCTAAATAAATCCAAAATGGAAAACTATTATTACTAACTTAACATAGTAAGTGTTTTCTTTCCATACCATTAAGTGGCAAGTCTATTAATTTCCTCCCTTAGTCTTAGAAGGCTCACGAAAACCTTTCGTTAATGATTGATAGGCATAAATAAGCTTGTCCAGCTCCTGGCTTTGAAATAAGGTTTCCGGACTTTTAAGGCCCTTTTTTGTACCAATTTCAATCATTTGTTTTCGTAAATGATCAATTTGATTTGATAAATCTAGAAGGCTGTAGTAGTTTTTCATTTTTGTCCACTCCTACAATGGAATTCTCTCTAGTTAGGATTTGGGTTGCTAAGATGAATTTTAAATATGTCCATCAAATTATTTTTATAAATTACAAAAATCAATGAGATACAAAAGTACTAGGACATATGTAACATTATGAGGGATGCTGGCGAAAATTGGAACACTTTCGACAATGGTTCTATGGATTTGACAAATTTCGATACTCTTAATTCTTCAATTCAAAAGAAAATGTAACACCGTAGATGCGATGTTACATAGAAATCGTAAGTTTTTTATGGGTTGAAAAATAATAGGATCCAAATAATCATTATAACTATGTTAAGACGAATACTTCGAGTCAAATAGGCTATTAAACCTGTTATTATCCCGATTAGAAAAGACCCTGCAGTGATAATAATGGATGATGTGTGAACGTACAACATAATAGCAAATAATATGCTTTGAAAGCAGATAGAAACAGTGCTACTATATCCCAGCTGTCTAAACCTTGGTTGCAAAATATTACGATAAAGCACTTCAAGTAAACACGCTTGAATGATAACATTCAACAGATAGCCAAATGTGAAAGGCGGCAATATCAATGGAACCTTAAGGATAAACATAAGGATTAAGATAATCAAAAATAATGGTAGAGCAAACAGAATAAAATATTTCTTCGCCTTTCTTTGTTTGATTTTACTTGTTACTGCCTCAGGAAGTCTAGAGGGATCAATTGTAAAAATGGTTACCCAAGCTACAATAGTATAAATGGAAAAAATCCATTGTATCGAGGGAGAAAAAAAGTCTTCCAATGTATACACAAGTAATAATCCAATCATATAAGTGTTAAATTGTAAATGATTTACCTTCTTTTTGACATTAGGTGAAAGCCAAGATGAATTTAACCTAATATTATCTTCCTTCATCTTTGTTGCCCCCATTCCATGTTCCCCAAAAGAATGTGTGCTTAGGATGATAACGTTTGTCTTGACCCGTACATTTTCTTTTTAGCTCATTAGTTATTTTGCTTAAACCTGAGCTAGTAGGATACCCAATAGCAGTAATCACAACAATTCGGAACTCTTTTGGAATCTGTAGAATCCGTTTCACTTCTGCCTCATCCCAACCAATCATCTGCCGACATGTAATTCCCATAATAGTTGCTTGATATATAATGCTCATCATGGCTACTCCACAATCATATAAATAATAATCTTTCCCTGCAATTTGATCATCATCTTCCGGATTTGCAACTTGAACAATGAGGCCCGCCGCCTTTAATGCCCATCGATTAGTTCTGTGCAAGGCGTTTTCTATTTTCAGAATGGATTCCTTTTCGTCTAAAAGAATGTATCTAGCAGGTTGATGATTCCAGGAGGAAGGGGATCTCCGTGCTGCCTCGATAAGTAAATCCCATGTATGTCTTGAACATTGCTGCTCGGTCCAATTTGTCACGCTTTTTCTCTCCATAATTTCTAATGCAAGTGTGTTAACTTCTTCCGTATTCATTTTTTTCATCCTTTCAAATGAAATTATCAATATTTGATAAATTCAGTATAATAATAGTGATAGTCACATAAAAATTGACCTTGGTCATAAAAAAGTCAGTTTCACAGGAGAAACAAATGAATAAGTTTTTTGTTGCAATACGGTTGCTCGGTTATGTCACGATTTTTTGTTTTTATTTTATTTATAGTCATGCTGCTCTTAGTGTTGGTAAGTGGATTATTACGATTATTGTCATTAGTTGGGGAACGTGGGATTTGTGGAAAAAACCGGATGAGTTAGTTCGGCGTATGAGGACAGGTGTATGGATTGAAATGTTTTCCATAAGCCTTTGGGTGGTTCTGTTAAATGGTTATATATTACTTTTTGCTTTCATTTCACCTTTAATCAGGACATCCATGCATTTAAGATTATTGGATAGAATTTTTATATTTGTTATTACAGTTGCAGAGGTTATTTTATTCAGGTGGTGCGTTCCAGGCACTAATATTTGGGTGCCGATAATGGTATTTATGATTCTATTATTATATGGATCTATTATTAATGGATTCTTACATGAAAGAGAAAAATCTAGGAGATTAATTGCACTTTCTGGATTTGAAAGAGAGCAAATGGTAAGAGACCAAGAAAGGGTAAGAATGAGTCAACGATTACATGACACAATGGGGCAATATTGGATGGCGGTAATAAGGGCCATGGATGTTGCGGCTGCCATTGATGGCTCTGAAAAGGATACCTATATTATGAAAGCAAGGGAAGCAGCAGAGCAAGGATTAAATGAAATGAGGAGAGCCGTGCACCAGTGGAATGAAGGAAAGCAAACTCCAGATCAATGGTTTAAATGGACAATTGATTCTCTGGAAAGACTAAGGGAGATTACTCAAATTGATATCCAGTATCAGTCAGTAAAAATTAACTGGACTCACTTTCATCGTCCTGTTGAAATAAGTGAATTCATTTCAAGATTCATTGTGGAGTCTGTCACGAATGCTATAAGACATGGGCTAGCCACGAAAATCTACATATTTTCTCAAATAGAAGCGTCAAAGCTTAGCTTAACTGTTCGCGATAATGGTAAGGGTTTTTCATTGGTGGAAGGTAGCGTTCAAAATGGAATTGGTATCTCTTCCATAAGGCAAATGGCCAAAAATATAGATGCCCAATTACAGATGGAAAGCACCACAAATTATGGTACTACTATTCATATCTCGATTCCGTATCAAAGATAAAGGGGGAAAACTATGATTCAAATAGGTATTGCTGAAGACCAGGCTTTAGTTAGAGAAAGCTTAGCAATTATCATAGATTTAGAGCAGGATATGAAAGTAATTTGGAAAGCAGCAACTGGAGCACAAGCTCTTAATATGTTCTCTGAATCTCCCGTAGATGTAGTATTAATGGATTTGAGAATGCCGGACCTAGATGGTGTATCAGCAACGAGAAAAATTTCAGCTTTATCGAAAACAGCACAAACAATAGTATTAACAACCTTTGATCATGATGAATGGATTCTAGATGCTCTTCATGCCGGAGCTGTTTCCTGTTTTTTGAAGGAGGTTCCACCACACCTGTTAATCAATGCAATTCGATTGATTTATCAATGCGAGTTTGAACCGGAGAAATGGAGTAAGGAATGGAGAAAATATACTCCAGAAATTCAATTTAAGGCAAAGAGAAATTTAGCCATTAATACCTCCTTCATGGATTTAAAGCCTTTAACGAATAGAGAAATGGATATCCTGAAAAGAATGGAAGCAGGCCAATCAAATAGTGAAATTGCAAAAGCCCTTTTTTTAAGTGAGGGAACGGTTAAAAATTATGTATCTAACTTATATTCAAAAATCGGCGTAAGAACAAGGGGGGAAGCAGCCAAGTTTGCAAGAGACCGAGGAATTACTTTATAAAGTCTACTAAATATGTTAGGAAAATGGGATAAACATATGTGTTAGAAAAGTGGTATGAATTGTCCCTTAAGTTTCAAAAGGGCTGTTCTCGTATATATTGTTTCTTTCCAAATCTTTGTCCATACAAATGTACGCTTGGTTTCGAAGGCAACTTTTCTTAAGATGATGCTTCCATGCCTAAATAAGGTTTGTTATAAGGTTTTCGTTAACGAAAGCAACAAAGTTTTAGAAAAGAGCCTCGAAAAGAGAAGAGGCAAACTAATGATAGTTAGCCTCTTTTATTTCACTACTACATAGATTTAGTTAGCTTAAAAGTGGATACAATTAAGCCCAGCAGACGGCACCAATGATAATTAGAAGGATAAACAATACGACGAGTAGGGCGAAGCCGCCGCCGTAACCGAATCCTCCTCCATAGCCATAGCCGCCACCGTAGCCATATCCACCGTAGCCACCATATCCGTATCCCCAACGACCAAACATAAAGATCCTCCTTTCAAAATGTTTACTTACTGATTAGTAAACGTAAGCTGCTCCTACGATAATCAGAAGGATAAACAATACGACAATTAGTGCAAAACCTGCACCGTAACCTGCACCATCCACAATATCACCCCCATGGCTTATTCCTTAATAAACTATGTATGTTTCTCGATTATGGATTGGACTCCTTACATAAAAATTAATTTCAAAAGTTAAAATTAGTTATACTTACTAACAGTATCAAGCAGGGGATTTTTTTAATTTGTACGCTAACAGATATCTTCGTTGATTAACTGGTGATAATCGTTTGGTGTATCAATGTCTTTAGGGTAATTGTTTACGCTTTTCGACTGGTAAACAAATTGCTCATTTTTTTGAATAATACCTTTTCCACCTTGATCACCTTCTAACGAAATCAATTCATGAAAAAAGTGAGGAGAAAAGAGAATGGGGTGACCAGATTTGCCATCACGGTATTTTACTTGAATAATGCTTTTATTTGGATTATCTGAATGACGAATTTGTAATTGCTTAAACACCCCCAATACCCCTTGTATATCATCTGCATGTATTTTAGGCTGATCACCAAGGAATACAATCGCTGCTTTAGTTGTGGAAGGGAGTGAGCGGATTGCTAAAGATAAGCTATGACCGATTCCCAAATGCGGGGAAGTATTGATAATTGATTCGCAGGGATACATAGATGTAATCGCTCTTAACTTTTCATTTTTTGTTGGAATGACGACTTTTATCCCTTCAAAAGAGAGCATGGAGACCTTTTGAAGAGTATGTTCCATTATTGTTAGTCCGTGCCATGGCAATAACAACTTAGGGGTTCCCATTCTACTGGATTGACCACTCGCCAAAATGATTGCAAAGACACCATTTAGCTCATTCATGTATTTCGCCTCCAATAAGCAAAGAATAAACCATTTTTACTGAATAAAAAGATGTAAATGAACAAAAAAATTATGGACTAGCTTTTTTTTATATCCTTCCTCCGATTTTCTAAGTGGAGGGGTGTTTAATTATTTTTATTTTGGATTACCCTTTCCCTATGCTAAAAAGATTATTCCAATGGAAGATTGCTTTAGATACTTTAAGAAATTAAATTAATGAAGGATATAACCGATATAAGTAATAGGATTTATATGATTTAAATCACTATTACATCTTTGGGAGAGAGAACATGAAGATAAAGCAACTAACTAGTTTTCTTATAATTATATGTTTATTAGCAGGCTGTGCTGCCCCGCAAAAGAGCGAAAAGCAGGCCAAAAAGATAAAAATCGGCATCATGCTGTCCGATGTTGGTTTAGGCGATCAATCGTTCAGTGATGCGGCATTTAATGGATTAAGTAAGGCAAGAGATGAATTGGGTATTCTATTTGACTACCGGGAACTAAAGGATAGTAAAACCTATGAAAATGGTATAGAGCAATTAGTAAAAGAGGGAAATGATGTTGTTATTGGTCTTGGTTTTGCAGTTCAAGCTGATTTAGAAAAGGTAGCAAAAAAGTATCCTAAGCAAAAATTTATTTTAGTTGATTCTGTTTCAACGCTGCCGAATGTTACATCGATTACCTTTAGGGAGGACCAAGGAAGCTTTTTGGCAGGGGCCCTTGCAGCATTAACGTCGAAATCTAATAAACTTGGTTTTATTGGAGGAGACGATGTTGAACTCATTCATAAATTTGAAAATGGTTTTAAGCAGGGTGCTAGATTTATTAATCCAAAAATAAAAGTGGAATCTGTTTATGCAGGAGATTTCGGAAATGATAAGCTTGGTGCAGAGATTGCACGAAAAATGATTCATAATGGTACGGACGTATTATATGCCGCTGCAGGCTTTACCGGGGTAGGAGTACTAAGAACGGCGGAAGAATATGATAAATATGCAATCGGAGTGGATAGCGATCAATATTTTTATGCGGAGAAAGCAGTTATTTCGTCCATGCAAAAGAATATTGATATCGCTCTTTATCAAGTAGCAAAAAATTTGGTCGACCATAAAGGTCTTCAAAAAGGACAAATTCAATTGGGCCTCAAGGAAAATGGTATTGGATTAGCTCCAATAAGAGTCATTCATTTATCCGATAAAGATCAACAAACACTAGATAGTTTAAAAGAAAAGCTTTCAAGCGAAGAAATAAAAACAATTATTAACAAATAGTGCATCATGGAGGGACAGCATGAAATTAAAAAGTAAATTATTATTGAATTCTTTTTTTACTTTAGCTATTGCAATCATAATGATTGTCTATATCATTATAAAAATGCTGACTGTACAGTCATCCAATCAAGACTATGTAAATATACTTCTATCTGTTCAGAAGCTAGATTCGCAAATAGGCACAGTAAAGCAAAGCTTAAGCAACTATTCTTATAATATGTCGGATGCTAATAAACAAAAGGGATTAGCAGATATAAAGAATGCAGAGTCCGATTTTGCAGAGGTACAATCCTTGTTAGAGAACGACTCAAATATAGAAACGGTCCATAAGGCATTTATTAAATTTAAGGAACTAAAATCAGATTCAACTATAGCTTTAAATGAGCATAATTCTGCAGAAGCTGGCCGACAGTCGATTCGTACAGAGGGTATTATCAATGATTTGTATTTATTAAAGTTGAACACTAGTAATTATTATGATTATTTAAAAGACCTCCAAAAGCAGCAAATAGGCAATATTATTACATTTGCCATAGTTGGAAGTGTCATTTTAATTATACTCTCCGCATCGATTGGTTTCTTGTTGACTAGGTCTATTACCCTTCCATTAAGAAAGCTTTCAGAAAATGCGGGGGAAATTGCCAAAGGAAATCTTGTAGTCAACAATATCAACTATAAAGTTAACGATGAAATTGGACTGTTAAATCAATCGTTTGAAGCAATGGTTTCACATTTAAAAGAACTTATACATGCAGTGGAATTAACTAGTGAAAAGGTAGAAATCTATGCGAAAGAAATAGAAGGAGAAAACTTCTTGCTAAAAGAGATAAGTGAGCAAGTAGCAATATCTACGGAGGAATTATCGACTGGAACCCAGACGATATCCAATGATTTGCAGGATGCAGTGGCAGTAATTGAAAAAATGGACAATGAATTTGCAGTGAATGTAGAACTTACTAATTTATCCTCCAAATATAATGAGGAAGCTGTCCAATCAATAGAAAATGGCCAAAATGCCATTACGGAGCAAGAAATATTAATGAAGGAAAATGTGGATGCTACGAAGCAAATAGAAGAAGCCACAAGAAAATTTGTATTATATACTACAAAAATTGAAGATATGGCACGAAGTGTTTCCAGTATTGCGGATCAGACCAATTTGCTTGCCTTAAATGCAGCAATTGAAGCGGCAAGAGCCGGAGAAGCAGGAAAGGGTTTTGCTGTTGTGGCTGACGAGGTAAGAATGCTTGCTGAGGAGTCAGCAAGTGCCACAAAACAAATTTTTGAAATGGTAAATCGAATTCAGGATGGGCTTCAACATGTTCAGCATTCAGTAGAAGAAGGGGTTGCAATTGCAGGGAAACAATCTGTATCAATGGATTTAACCTTGCGTTCTTTTGTGGAAATCAATGAAAAGGTTGCAGGGATATCTGGCAACATAAAAGATTTAGTTACAGGAATGTCTTTATCTAAAAAATTGGGATCACAGGTTCTATCCAATGTAGAAAATATAAGTGCGGTAGTACAGCAAACGGCTGCTGGGAGTGAAGAGATATCCGCTTCAACGGCTGAACAGCTTTCAGCATCGGAAAAAATGGTGGATAAAGTTTCCTCCCTTCGTGCTCTAACATCCGAATTAAACCATACACTTTCAAAATTTACACTGTATTAAAGAAAAAACACCGGGGGGTGTTTTTTCTTTAATACCCTTTTTTATAGTCCACGATATTAATGGACGGCGTTAATTCTTTTACATAATGCCGTAGATTAGGGAGAAGGATTTCTTCTATTACTCTTCTATCATAATTTTCAGTTGATCCAGATGTATGTGGAGTGATAATAACATTTTCAAGTTCCCAAAGCGGACTTTCCTCACGTAATGGTTCCTTCTCAAATACATCTAATCCTGCCCCAGCAATTTTTCCCTCTAGTAATGCTGCTATTAAATCCTTCTCTACCACAGTATCTCCTCGGCCAATATTTATGAAAAAGGCGGATGGCTTCATCAATGAAAACTGTTCTTTTCCAAACATGTGATAGGTTTCATTTGTAGAAGGCAAGGTAACAACTACATAATCACACTGGGGTAGAATATTGTTTAATTGGGAAGAGGCATACATTTCGTCAACAAATTCTTCATGTCTGCCTGAGTGGCGTATTCCGATAACCTTCATTCCAAATGCCTTAGCGATTTTGGCAGTCTCCTTTCCGATTGCACCTACTCCGATAATCCCCACTGTTTTTCCATGCATTTCGAGGCTTAAATTGGCATGATGCCAAACCTTATTTATTTGGTTCTTCACATATGTATGGACTTTTCTAGTTAAACCAAGCATTAATGCGAAGATCGTTTCAGAGATTGGAAAGGCATGAACACCGCTTGCGGAGGTAATGATAATTCCCTTATTTGCCATTTTATCTAATGGAAAGCTATTAACACCTGCACTCCAGCTCTGAAGCCAGCGCAGCTTAGATTCTTGGTCAATACAGTATTCTTTTATTTCCTTTTTCCAGCCTGCGATTATCTCTGCATCTTGGAGATGGTCCATCCATGCTGATGAATCCTTTCCCACGATAATATCCCAATTTGGAATTATTTTTTTCATTTCATCGATATAGCATGATTGAATATTTTGCGTAATCACTAACTTTCTTTTTTTCATTGGATCACCCTCTGTTTTGAATTATGGAACAATTCTTATAGTTCCTATTTTAACAAAGCAAAAAAATAAAAGCAGCCATTCAGCTGCTTTTACTCTATTTTATAATCCTTACTTTTACTTTTTTTCTTCCCCATTTATAGGCTTGTTTAAGAGTTGGATAAAATACATCGATTTTATTGCCTTTTACAGAACTGCCTTTATCAGCTGCAATTGCATATCCGTATCCATCTACATAAACCTTAGTGCCTAAGGGAATTACCTTAGGATCAACAGAAATGACTTTTGCATCTGGATGCTTCTTTAAATTGATTCCAGTCGCTGTAAATCCTCCGCATCCTTTACAGTTAACTGTATATGCTGTAGCTGTTACCGTTAATACCTTCGATGTAGAGGCTTTTGCATTTGCGGCATTTGTACTAACTGTGCTCTTAGGTGCTGATATGTTTAATTTTTGATTAATATGTATGGTGTTGGAAGAAAGATGATTCCATTGTTTTAACTGCGCAATGGAAATCTTGTATTTTTTGCTTATGATATATAAACTATCGCCTTTTTTTACTGTATATGTATTAGAGGCTGCAAATGCGCCGTTTGATATTCCAAACGTTATTATAAGCAATGTACTAAGAGTAAGAATAAATTTCTTCAAGTTCTTTGCTCCTTTTTGTTTGTCTTAAGAAAAGAATACCATTCAAATGTGACAAATATATTTCAGCGGTATACTAATTGTGTTACAACATATTAAAAATAATAGTGTTGCTGTAAAATAAAAAGAAAAGGATGCGCCTCTTTCTTAAACAAAAAAGACTCCAAATATTATGGAGTCTTTTGGTCTTACTGCTTGTGAACATTTGTTGCTTGTGGTCCACGGGCGCCTTGTTCAATTTCAAATGTGACCGTTTGCCCTTCTTCAAGTGTTTTGAAGCCTTCGCCTTGAATGGCAGAAAAATGAACAAAAACATCGTCCTGTCCTTCGACCTCAATAAATCCAAAGCCTTTTTCTGCATTGAACCACTTAACTTTACCTGTTACCATTCAAATACCTCCAACACGGATATTTCCATTATTCATTTCCATTCATAGTATTTCTAGATAGAACTTGTTTTTATACAGTCTTTCTGAAAATTTTAAGCGGAACATAAAGGGTAAATATCCATTTAAAATAAATTTCACCGTATAGTTTTCACCTAAATAATGCAAAACTATACATCTAATTAAATTAAAAGAATTATACAAACTGTTAGACTTTTTTGTGGAAATGTAATATAATCATTTTTACGTCTTAAAAAATGTAAAGAGTGTAAAGTCATGAATCTTATTGTGAATTCATGGCCTTTTTGCGTACTATAATTAGAAAGGAGGCTTTTTATGCCTAATACTGGTCACCCCGATTATCAAGATGAGCTTGAGCGTTTGGCGTTTACAAAAAAATATATGGGGATTGTGATTCAAGCTTCGGAATCAAATGAAGAAAATTTTAAAGAAAATATGAAGCAAGCATTGGAAGGAATGGATCTTAAGGATTCCAGTTTTGGCTACATGAGTATGCTGACCAATTCTAATTTGTTAAGGCGAACGGCCGATGAAGTGAAAAGATTGAGGAAATTTGAAAGCAAACCTTATTTTGCAAAAATAAATTTTCTGCGGGAGGAAACAAATCAAGAGGAAATCCTCTATATAGGAAAGGTTTCTCTTTTTGATAAAGAAACGCAGATGCCAATTATTGTGGATTGGCGATCTCCTGTCGCAAATCTTTATTATGATGGACGATTAGGAGATGTATCCTATGTAGCAGAAGGAGAAGAGTACTCAGGTTATTTATCGCTAAAACGTCAATTTATCATTGAAAATGGTGAGCTGGAAGATATTCGCGATATAGATTTAACCACAAATGACGAATTGCTCCAAATGTCACTAGCAAACAGCTCCAGCAATCGTCTTACAGAAATTGTCTCTACTATTCAAGAGGAACAAAACAATGTCATACGTGCTGATCTTAACAAGCCAATTATCGTCCAAGGTGCAGCTGGAAGTGGAAAGACGACTATTGCATTGCATCGTTTATCATATTTTATATACACCTATGCCGACCATTTCACTCCAAATCAGCTAATGATTTTAGCCCCAAACCGATTATTTATCGATTATATTTCAGAAGTGCTCCCAGAGCTGGGAGTGGAGAATATTCATCAAACTACCTTCGTTGATTATGTTTTAAAGTGCATCGGAAAAAAGATAAAATTAACTCACCCAGATGAAAAACTGCTTAAAATTATGAACCGTGAGATCCAAAAACCAGAGTTGACCCGTTGGCTTTCCGCCTTTAAAGGATCATTGCAATTTCGGGATATTATTGATCGTTATTTGCAGGATATCTTGAAAACACTGGTTCCTCAAGAAGATTTCTATGTTTCGAAATTTCGGCTTTACAGTGCCAAAAAAATAAGAAAATTAATGACATACGAGTATGAATATCTGCCATATTATCAAAGGGTTGAAAAAATTAAGCGGGTTCTTCAGAATCATGTAAGAACAGAGAAAAAGACAATGATTGAAAGAATCACTAATTTTTATGATAATAAACTGGAAAAAGCCTTGTATAGTAAAGCTGATCCTAACACTAGGCGCAAATATGTTTCAAAGGCGCTAGATAAAAAGGATGAAGCTTTAAAGGAAATTCAAAAAGAAGTAAAAACAGCTGTAAATACTTATATAAAGCAAATCCCTAAATATGATTTGTTCCACTACTATAGAGAGCTTGTAACAAAGCCTGAAGTTTTCTCAGAATATGCATCTGGAATGTTAAGTGAAGAACAAATTGATTTCTTCTGTAACTATCAATTTTCTCTATATGCACAGCGAAGCTACGAAGTAGAGGATTTAGCGGCGATGCTTTATCTACAGGGAAAACTATTTGGTATTGATAAGATGCTGCGTGTAAAAAATGTAGTCATTGATGAAGCACAGGATTATAGTTATTTTCAATTATTTGCCCTTAAAAGTGTATTAGAAACAGATATGTTCACCATTGTGGGGGATCTTGCTCAAGGAATTCATTCCTATCGAGGAATCAATGACTGGAGTATAGTCTATAAAGAAATATTTCCTCGGGCAAGCTATAAAACATTACAAAAAAGCTATCGAACTACTATTGAAATCATGAACGCAGCAAATGAGATATTAAAGCTTCTGCAATTGCAGCTTCCAACAGTGGAGCCGGTTGTTCGCCATAGTCACAAGCCATTATTTATCGAGACATCATCAGATAAAACAACTATTGAAAAGATATGTTCTGAGATTGAGAAAATGTATCTTGATGGACTTAAAACGGTTGCGGTTATTGGTAAGACGAATAATGAATGTAAGAAGTTAGTAAAGCTATTCGGTCAATATTCCAAATTACCTATCCAGCATTTGAAGGAAAATGAAGAAATTAATAAAGATAAAGTGGTCATTGTTAGTTCTCATTTATCCAAAGGTCTTGAATTCGATGTTGTAATTGTTTGCACTATGGATGAAGCATTTGAAGCAAATGAAATCGATATTAAGCTATTGTATGTTTCCATGACAAGACCTTTGCACCGATTAATGCTCTTTGGTAAGAATAAATCATGCTTTTTACTTGATAAGATAGAAGATTCGTCATTATTTGGTGAACTTGTTTCATAAGAAGGATATCGTATAGTTTGGTGCCTAAATCGCGAAGTGATTTAGGCTTTTTGCAATCAACTTCCGATTGTTTTTTTGTAAATACTTGTATAAATTAAAGGATTTTTCCCACAAATTGTCGTATTGTATCGTATAAATATTTAAAAGGGAAGGATACAATATGATCCTTGAAATAATTATTCTCCAGCTTTTAATTATTGTAATTCCCGTACATATATATACGCTTTTTTTTGAAAATAAAAAAATAGGAAGTTCTCCATATTTATTTGGAGTAATCAATGGACTGACGGCTTTATTGGCTATGTCCTTCCCTTTTTCTGCCTTTAATATGGTTTGGGACTTGAGATATACCCCGTTAGCTATTGCTCTTCTGTATGAAGGTCCTATTTCAGGACTGATTGTTTTTCTTGTCATACTGTTAAAAAGGACAATAACTGGCGGAGACGGATTAGTGATCGCCTATATATGCTTGATCTTCTCCGTGATTTTGCCATTATACCTCCATAAAAACTATTGGAATATAAGTAAATTAAATCGAGTGAAAAGAGCCCTAATAGTAGGAATATGGGCTGCAATAGTACAGTTATGCATTACTTACAGTCATTTTTTACTTAATGAGTACTCTAATCAAACGAAAATAAATTCTCTTCTTTTTGTTGTTGCTTACGGATCCGTTCAAATATTGGGAATAGCTGTCTCCGCCACTCTTCATGAAAGAATGATTGAGAAACAAATAATGCAAAAGGAAATGACAAAGACGGTAAAATTAAATACAATGGGTGAGCTCGCTGCCTCCATTGCTCATGAAATTAGGAACCCGTTAACGGTAGTAAAAGGATTTTTACAGCTTATGAAGCAGCAAAAAAAAGGAGCAAATCAACAATACTTAACATTAGTATTGAGTGAATTAGATAGAGCAGAAGTAATTATTAGCGACTACTTAAATTTTGCAAAGCCGCAGCTCCGTAAAATAGAAAAAATTGAGCTTGGCGATTTCACTTCTGGAATTATCACCTTAATTCAATCTTTAGCTGTCACAAAAGGAGTTGTTTTAGCAGATCATATTGAGGAAAATCCTTCTGTTGTTACAGATAAAGATCGTCTCAAGCAGGCAATTGTAAACTTTATCAAGAATGCAATTGAAGCAACACCGCAGGGTGGGACGGTATCTGTAAGCTTAAGGCAAATAAATGACTATGTTTATATTGAAATTTCCGATACAGGTAAAGGAATGACGCAAGAGCAGCTTTCAAGAATGGGAACCGTTTTTTATACAACGAAAGAAAAGGGTACTGGCTTAGGTACTGCAGTATCGATAAGAATTATTGAAACGATGAACGGAAAAGTAAATTATGAGAGCAAGTTAAATACTGGAACGAAAGTTACAATTCAATTGCCTGTTCTACATGGGAATGAAGCTGAAGGTAATGGTACATAGGAAAAGGTTTCTTAATATATTATGATCAACAAAATATCAATGGGCAGTATTACTGTTGCTTCTAAAATCTTGAAGCAAGGTACGATACTGCCCATTAATATGTCTAAAATTAGAGTAGCAAACAGCAGGGATTTAACCCCCGCTGACTAAAGAGAATATTTTAATCTTCTCTGACTAATGTTACGGACCACATATTCCCATCTTTAACGACTCTGTTGGTTGTTCTAAAACGAGAAGTCCGACGGCGGGAAGTTCTCCGACGAGAAGTCCGACGACGAGAAGTTCTCCGACGAGAAGTTCTCCGACGAGAAGTCCGACGACGGGAAGAGCTACGACGAGAAGTCCGACGACGGGAAGAGCTACGACGAGAAGTCCGACGACGGGAAGAGCTGCGACGAGAAGTCCGACGACGGGAAGAGCTACGACGAGAAGTCCGACGACGGGAAGAGCTGCGACGAGAAGTCCGGCGACGGGAAGAGCTGCGACGAGAAGTCTGACGGCGGGAAGTTCTCCGACGAGAAGTCCGACGACGGGAAGAGCTGCGACGAGAAGTCCGACGGTGGGAAGAGCCGCGACGAGAAGTCCGACGACGGGAAGAGCTGCGACGAGAAGTCTGACGACGGGAAGAGCTGCGACGAGTATTGCCACGCTGAGAAGTTCGACGACGTGAGGAGCTACGACGAGAAGTTCTACGAGATGTACTACTAGAAGAGCTTCTACGGCTAGATGCTCTTGACTCGCGCATAGAACCTGGATCCTGGAGCATAAATTCTCCTAAACCAGCATTTTGGGCGTATTCAACAGCTTCTTGAATACTTTCCGAACTGAAATTGTCCATGATTAACCTCCTTTTGGGCATTGAAAGATTTGAATCCCTTATAAAATTGAAAGATTCCTTTTATATCTTTCATTGCTATATGGTACGTGTATCCTACAAAAATGTATGGGACATTTGTTTATATTTTAAAAAAATAGATAAATGATTGATGTGTCACAGACTGCCTTTTTTTCATACGAATAATAAAGACTCTTTTCTAAAACTATGTTGCTGTTGAAAGCGTAACCCATATTAACATTCTTTTTTTCAGAATGAATTAATCTTCTAAGAAAAGATGCCCCTTAGCAAAATCTTTATTAATACGACAAGCAACAAGTTAAAATCGGCTTTTGGATTTTAACACTCCATGCAAAAACAGCCATAAATAAAAAGGCAGGTGTTTCTTTTGACAGGAAAAGATAAATTGCCAAAATATCAGTTATATGTTCACCCCCTCGATTTAAGGGAGTTAAAAAAGGATATCTGGAATGAGGAACCTGTACCGGGGCAGTTAACCATTAATAAAAGAAAATTTGATGTTGATATTGTATACAGGGGTTCACATATAAGAAAGTTTGCAAAAAAGTCCTATAATGTTTCCTTCTATAAGCCTAGTAATTATCAGGGCAAAAAGGAAATTCACTTAAATGCAGAGTATAAAGATCCTTCTATGATTAGAAATAAACTTTCTCTCGATTTTTTCTCCGACATTGGAGTTCTCTCTCCCGAATCACAATTCATTTTTTTACAGTTAAATGGCAGAAAAGAAGGAATATATCTTGAATTAGAGTCTGTAGATGAAAACTTTTTGAAAAAAAGGGGTCTTCCAAACGGGTCCATTTTTTATGCGGTTGATGGGGACGCAAATTTTTCATTACTTAGTGATTTAGATGAAGAAACAAAAAAGTCGCTATTACTTGGATACGAAAGGAAGTGCGGTAATAAGAGCGACGATTATCATCTGCAGCAGTTTATTTTTGTTATAAATACCCTATTAAAACAAGAGTTTGAAAAGGAAATCATTCATCATTTAGATGTTGAGAAGTATTTGCGCTGGCTAGCAGGAGTAGTTTTAACTCAGAATTATGATGGCTTTGTTCATAACTATGCATTATATAGAAATGGAGATACAGGATTATTTGAAATTATTCCTTGGGATTATGATGCAACATGGGGCAGAGATGTAAATGGAAAGTATATGGAGGAGGATTATGTTCGGATTGAAGGCTATAATACATTAACTGCACGCCTTTTAGATGTAACGGCATTCAGAAAAAAATACCGAAGTATGCTTGCAGAATTTTTGACGAATCAATATACCGTTGACTATCTGCGGCCAAAAATTGAATATTTGTTTCAGCTGATAGAGCCATACATTCCGATGGATCCCTACAAAAAAGATGATCTGGAAAAATTCAAGGAAGAACCTAATCTAATATTAGAATTTATCCACTTGAGAAACCAATATTTAATTTCCAAACTAAAAAGCCTAGATTAATAAAATGAGAATTGATATAGCATTACCAAAATGTTTACTTATGAGGTGGGCTTTAGTTGAAATAATTATAAATAGTTATTTATCCTGTTTCAAGAAATTAGTAGACACGTACTATACATTATGTATAACCCTAATGGATAAGTAACAAGGAGGATCAAAATGGAGACTAGAAATAGGAATCATCCAAAAGATCAAGAAATTAAACAACTAAAAGCCGCAAAGGATAAACAGTCTGAAGAGCTTATAAATGGTCAACTAGAAAATCAATTCGATGATTTACAACAAGAGCAAAGTAATGATTTTCTTAAAGAACAAACTAATGATCTGGTGGAAATGCAAATTAGCCTAATAGATGGAGCAAACGAAATGAATGAGCTCGAATCCAGCAGTGAAAACTATGTGGTTACCTTAATACGTTCTGGTTTAAATAGAGATACGAGCGGTTCTTGGAGAAACAGAGAGGACAATGAAATAGCTGCAAAAAGTAGGGGTTCCCACCGTATTAATGTTCATAGGCAAACTAGCGGGAAACGCCTTACTACTAAAGATAGATTAACTAAAAGAAGCTACCGTCTAAGAATGAATAGAAAATCTGTAAGAGGCAGTTATCGTCTAAGTAGTGGAAGAGCTACGGACCTAACAACTATGGAAAGGACTACATCAGTAGAAAGCCATCCTTTAATGATAGAAAGAACATCAGCAAGAGGAAATTCCTTTACTTATGGGGAAAGAACTATGAATAGTAGTAGCCGTACAAGCAGAAGAAGAACGGCAAAGAGCAGCAGCCGTACGAGCAGAAGAAGAACGGCAAGGAGCAGCAGCCGTACGAGCAGAAGAAGAACGGCAAGGAGTAGTAGCCGTACAAGCAGAAGAAGAACGGCAAGGAGCAGTAGCCGTACGAGCAGGAGAAGAACGACAAGGAGCAGTAGCCGTACGAGCAGGAGAAGAACGACAAGGAGCAGTAGCCGTACGGGTAGAAGAAGAACGACAAGGAACAGTAGCCGTACGAGCAGAAGAAGAGCGACAAGGAGTAGTAGTCGTACGAGCAGAAGAAGAGCGACAAGAAGTAGTAGTCGTACGAGCAGAAGAAGAACGACAAGGAGCAGTAGCCGTACGAGCAGAAGAAGAGCGACAAGAAGTAGTAGTCGTACGAGCAGAAGAAGAACGACAAGGAGCAGTAGCCGTACGAACAGGAGAAGAACGACAAGGAGCAGTAGCCGTACGAGCAGGAGAAGAACGACAAGGAGCAGTAGCTGTACGAGCAGAAGAAGAACGACAAGGAGCAGTAGTCGTACGAACAGGAGAAGAACAACAAGGAGCAGTAGCCGTACGAACAGGAGAAGAACGATAAGTAGCAGTAGTCGTACGAACAGAAGAAGAACGATAAGTAGCAGTAGCCGTACGAACAGAAGAAGAACCACAAGCAGCAGTAGTAGTCATCGTACAAGAAGAAGAAGATCCACCCGCAGTAATTATAATAATTATAAAAAAAGTGATAATAGATCCAGAAATACATCGTTCAGAAATTCAAGAGTAAAGCGTGAAACAGTCATTAAATCCGTTAGTTATAACTGGAAGTCATCGAAATAGCTACTATTTTGTATGGTCAGGGTCCTTATGTCTGATGAAGTTTATGCGATTTTTAATATCTTCTTATAATAAAAGGAGCCTTAGTTTGTGCCAACTAAGGTTCCTCTTTTGTTTATATTGTTTGTGTAGTAGAAACTATTTATGAGATATTGTAATACTCTTTAAACCAATCTATAAATTTACTCATCCCATCCTTGATATCCGTTTGTGGACGATACTCTATAAATTTTGCAATATCCTCAATATCCGCAAATGTTTCAGGAACGTCACCAGGCTGCATTGGTAAAAAGTTCTTTATTGCCTTCGTTCCAATGTTATCTTCTAATACTTTAATAAAATAATGCAGTTCAATGGGGCGGTGGTTCCCAATGTTATAAATTATATAAGGAGGGGCATACTCTTGTGGGTGCCCTTTTATTATTAGTCGATATATCGATTCTATTACATCATCAATATAAGTAAAATCCCTTTTCATATTACCGTAATTAAATAAATCTAATGGCTCTTGCTTAATAATAGCGTTAGTAAAGGTAAAAGTAGCCATATCCGGTCTGCCCCACGGACCATAAACTGTAAATAATCGTAAGCCGGTTGTAGGAAGCTGATATAAATGACTGTAAGTATATGCCATTAGTTCATTTGCCTTTTTAGTAGCTGCATACAAGCTAACTGGTTGATCAACGCGGTCCGTTACAGAAAAAGGTGTTTGCTTATTATTGCCGTAGACTGAACTAGAGGAAGCATAGATTAGGTGTTTTACCTTCTGTTCTTTACAACATTCAAGAATATTGGCAAAACCAACAAGATTAGATTGAATATAAGCATGAGGATTTTTTAGACTGTATCTGACTCCTGCTTGTGCGGCTAAATGGATTACATTGTCGATGTCATACTGTTTAAAGAGACTTTTTAATAATTCCAGATTTTCAATTGAACCTTTGATAAAAACAAAATTCATATCCCTTTCTAATATTTCTAAGCGATCATATTTTAAGCTTTGATCATAGTAATCATTTATATTATCAATTCCAAGGACATGAAATCCTTCATTTAATAAGCGTTTGGATAGATGAAATCCAATAAAACCGGCACAGCCGGTAATAAATATAAACTTTTCTTTTTGATGCACTATAAGTGTCCCCTTTAATGGCTCTTTTCTTAAAATACTTCCTTTTTTGAAACAAGTTATACTCCTGCGCTTTATAATCCTACTCCAAAGTAGTGATATCCTAATTGCAATAATTTGGATGAATCAAGAGCATTCCTTCCATCAAAAATTAGTGGTCTAGAAACTAGAAATTTTGCACCCTGCCAATCTATTTCGAGGATTTCATTCCATTCGGTTAAGATGAAAACAGCATCAGCGTCTTTGAGTGCATCGAGAGGGGTTAATGAATAAGTAATGGAAGGATAAATTTTTTTAACATGTTCTGCCCCTTGAGGGTCATAGGCTGAGATGGATACATTGTTTTTTAATAGGAAATCGATAACTCTTAAAGAGGGTGCTTCTCTTATATCATCCGTTTGCGGTTTAAAGGTCAAACCTAATATTGCAATACGTTTGTTTGAAAGGTTACCCACTACCTGCTTAACTTTTTCCATGAACCATTCGACTTGTGTTTCGTTCACATATGAAACAGCTTGTAAAATATTCATGGAAACTTCACAATCAGCGGCTAATGCTAGCACTGCTTTTATATCCTTTGGAAAACACGAACCTCCATACCCAATTCCTGCCTGCAGAAAATCAGGGCCAATCCTCTTATCCATTCCCATTCCTGCTGCAATCTTATTAACATTGACACCTTTTTTTTCACATAATCTTGCTAATTCATTCATAAAGGATATTTTCGTGGCCAAAAAAGCATTAGAGGCATACTTAATCATTTCTGCTTCTTTAATGGTTGTATATAGGAAGGTTGTTTCAACATTTTTATATAAATTTCTCATTATTTCCCTTGCATTATCGGTATCGCAGCCTATTACAATTCTTTCAGGATATAAAGCATCGTATAATGCTTTTCCCTCCCGAAGGAATTCTGGATTTGAAACAAGATCAAAAGGAATAGATTGATTTCTTTTAATCATCTCTTCTTTTATGACATGTTTTATCCGCTCTCCTGTGCCTATTGGAACGGTGCTTTTAATGACAATGGTCTTATAATCATTCATGAATCTCCCGATATTTCTTGCCGCATCCTCCACATAGGTCAGATCAGCGTTTCCATCCTCTGTTGAGGGGGTTCCTACCGTCAGAAATAGAATATCGCACTCATGAATACCCTTTGTTATATTAGTGGTAAAGGAAAGTCTATTGTTGAATAGGAATGCTTGCAGTAGCTCTTCCAAACCTTCTTCGTAAAAAGGGAGTTTGGAATTATTTAAATTTTTAATTTTATCCTCGTTTATATCCATGACTGTTACAGTATAGCCGTATTTTGCAAAAACAATTGCCGTAGTGGTACCAACATAACCTGCCCCGATAATCCCTATTTTCAAATTGTTCACCCCCATTCAGTAAAAGACACTTTAGTAATGTAATAGAATGATATTCTGATATTTATTTTTCCCGTTGAAGGACCTCGGACAAATATTGAAGAACCTCTTCTTTCATATCGTATCTTTGGAGTGCAAAGTCTATTGTAGCGCGAATAAATCCAACTTTATCCCCGATATCATATCGTTTTCCTTGAAAATTAAAAGCTAAGACCGCCTGTGATTGATTTAAAATATTTATGGCATCCGTTAATTGGATTTCTCCACCGGAGCCCGGCTTTAAATCCTTTAAAATATCAAAGATCTCCGGCTTTAATATATATCTTCCAAGAATAGCGAAACGAGATGGTGCCTCTTCGATACTAGGCTTTTCAATTAATTCTTCGATATTAATAATCTCTTCATTAATTACACAGCCATTTGGTTTAACAATACCGTATTTTGATACCTCATCCATTGGTACTTCCTGAACGCCAACGATGGATGCTTGGTAACGATTAAATACTTCTATCATTTGCTTTAGACAAGGCTTTTTTGATTTTACGATATCGTCACCTAAAAGAACTGCAAACGGTTCATTACCAATAAAGCTTTTTGCACAATAAACTGCATTTCCGAGGCCTTTTGGTTCCTTTTGGCGTATATAATGAATATTTGCTAATTCTGAAATAGATTGGACGTTTTTCAGCAGACCAAATTTATTTTTCTTTAGAAGAGTTTCTTCTAATTCATACGATTTATCAAAGTGGTCTTCGATGGATCGTTTACTTCGGCCGCTAATAATAATAATGTCCTCAATTCCCGAGGCTGCTGCTTCTTCGATAATATATTGAATGGTTGGTTTATCTACTATCGGGAGCATTTCCTTTGGCAATGCTTTTGTTGCAGGGAGAAACCTTGTGCCTAACCCGGCAGCAGGGATAATAGCCTTTCGAATCATTCTCTCCCCTCCTTATTCCAAACTGGCCAATATAGCCGTTTATACTTTCTATGATGAAAAGACACATAGAGTATGTGGGATTTACCTATAAAGGAAAATTTATTTTAGGTACCTGGGTAGATGTGCTTGGAGACCAAGCTTTTTAAAGAAGGCTTATTATAACTGCACATTTTATTGAGGCATAATTGATGGAACTACCTATACAATTATTTTTTTTAGACATAAAAATATTGTTAATAGGTGCTAATATCTCTAATGAAAAAAGAGTCAAAAGTAAATCTAGGAGGAGAATAATGGAGAAGAATAGGATTGAGCCGTGGGTGGAAGAAGTTGGCTCCGATGAATTTTACGTGCCGGATTATATCGAATCTCTAGGAAAAAATGTTCTGAAAAACTATGATTTTTCCATTCAGAGTATGAATGTCGTCACAACTAAACCAGATAAAGGTGGTGCCATCTGGAAGCTTGCAACAAGCTCTGGCCCAAAAAGCTTAAAGCTGCTTCATCGCAGACCAACTAGAAGTATGTTTAGCTTAGGGGCACAGGAATACTTAGTAGAGGTCAAGAAGGCTAGGGTACCAAAGATTATTAAAACGAAGGATGGACGAAAGTATGTAGAAGCCGGGGGTAAATTGTGGTTTGTTGCCGAATGGATTGAGCCATTGGAGCCTGTATCAAAAGATTTAAACGGTGCAAAAATGTTATGTGCAGCACTTGGTGAGTTTCATCGGTTAACGAAAGGATATGTTCCACCGCACAAAGCCGAAATTGCCTCAAGATTATATAAATGGCCTAGTAATTATGAAAAGGTTAGGGTCAAAATGGATTGGTTCCGCAATATTGCGAGTGCCTACCATGAAATGCCGGCTAGTTCTGATTTACTATCGGTTGTTGGTGAATTCGAAAGACAAGCCGAGAACGGAATAAAGGCGCTTCAAGAATCGAACTACTTCGACATGGTTAAGCTTGGAAATAAAGAATGGGGACTGGTTCATCAGGATTATGGATGGTCCAATGGACAAAAAGGTCCAGGAGGAATGTGGATTATTGACTTAGATGGTGTTGCATATGATTTGCCGATTCGAGATTTAAGAAAACTAGTAAGCGGTACTATGGCTGATTTGCAAAAATGGGATAAAACTTGGATAAGGGAAATGATCCTTGCGTATCATGAGGAAAATCCGATATCAAGAGATTTATATGATATATTAATGATCGATTTATCCCTTCCTAATGAGTTTTATAAAAATATAAAAGAGGTCGTTTATGAACCGGAGCAATTTTTAAATAATGAAACGAAAATTCTTATTAAGAATATAGTGGACCTTGAGAAAACAAAGTGGACGGTTTTAAACGAATTAAGAGATGATTGGAAAGGGATGGAGTAATAATGAAAATATTAATGATATGCACGGAAAAGCTACCTGTCCCTCCCGTATTGGGTGGAGCCATTCAAACCTATATATCCGGAATACTCCCGTATTTAAGGAATTCACATAATATTACGGTACTTGGCATTCATGATGACTCCCTTCCTTCTGAAGAAACGGTTGATGGAATCCATTATGTTAGAATTCCTGGGAAGATTTTTGAGATATATCGAGAAGGAGTTATTTCTTTCCTCGAGTCGAACCATTTTGACCTTATTCATATATTTAATAGACCCCGTCTTGTTCTTCCAATCCGAAAAGTAGCTCCGCATTCAAAGATTACTTTAAGCATGCATAATGATATGTTTAAGCCTGACAAAATTCAATCCGAGGAAGCATCAGCAGTAATTGGGGAAGTCGCCCAAATTGTTACCATTAGTAAATATATTGGCGAAGAAATTAAGCGATATTTTCCCCAGGCTGCAGATAAGATTCGTCCTATTTATTCCGGTGTAGATATAAAGCGCTTTTTGCCTGGTGATCATGCAAAAATGCAGGATATCCGAAGAAATCTCCGGAGAAAACATGATTTAGAAGGTAAAACGGTTATTCTATTTACCGGAAGGCTTTCCAATAATAAAGGGGTAGATCGATTAGTAAGAGCATTACCGGAGCTTTCGCGGAAGTTTGACGATTTAGCTCTTGTCATTGTCGGAAGCAAATGGTTTAGCCAAAATGATGTTACGGACTATGTAGCATATGTGAGGGCATTAGCTAATAGATCGCCGGTTCCGGTGATAACGACTGGTTTTGTGGCGCCAAGTGAAATTCAGAATTGGTATGCGGCAAGTGATATATTTGTGTGCACCTCCAGATGGCAGGAGCCACTCGCAAGAGTTCACTATGAAGCCATGGCCGCAGGACTGCCGATTATAACGACAGCAAGGGGAGGGAATCCAGAGGTAATCCAGTCGGAAAAAAACGGCTTTGTTGTCAAGAATCCAGACGATCCAAATGAATTTGTTGATAAAATTTCTAAGGTATTGTCCAGCAAATCATTAATGCGGAAAATGGGGGAAAAGGGCAGAGAACTTGCAGAATCCCAATATACATGGGATAGAGTGGCATCTGAGGTATTGGAAGTTTGGGAGACTGCAATGCTTGCTCCGGAGTCAATAGATAACGAGTATGATTCTTCCGTGGTCATAGATATTGAAGAAATAAGAGACCGGAAGCGTGATCGTGATCGATATACAAGCTACAGTACGCATCGCAAACATAGGCGAGATTCTAGAAGAACTAGAAGAACTAGACGAACCCGAAATACTAGGCGTGAACGCAGGGAAGAAAATAGAAAACATCTAACGAACAGAACTGTTGAAAGAAAACAAAGTTCTGAGAGAGTCCAAGAAAAGGTAGTAAAAACAATCAATTATAAATGGAAGCCAATGTAATTATGTAGGCCAATGATTGTTCAAGAATTATTGGCCTTTTTGTTTTTATTTGGAAAAAGGGATTAATACAAGTCGACTAGAAATATAAACAGAAATAAATTTTTAAAGGGGAAATGTATTGATGAAAAATCCGAGGCTTATAAAAATTCAGCAGGACTGGTTAATAGAAGCAACCATAGATGAAATGCAGGAGAAGATGGAAAACGGCGAGATAACCTCAAAGGAACTAGTCTTAATGTATTTGGATAGAATTGCCCAATTTGATAAAAACGGTCCGAAAATAAATTCTGTACTGGAAATCAACCCTGATGCACTGCAAATTGCGGCTGGTTTAGACGCAGAAAGAATATACAAAGGCCCAAGAGGTCCACTTCATGGCATTCCAATACTGATTAAAGATAATATTGATACCTTTGATAAAATGCATACGAGCGCAGGGTCTTTGGCATTGGCAGATTCGGTTGCCAAGCAGGATTCGTTTGTTGCAAAATTGTTAAGAGAAGCAGGCGCTGTCATTCTTGGTAAAACGAATATGACAGAATGGGCCAATTTTATGGCAAACAATATGCCGAGCGGATATAGTTCCAGAGGTGGGCAGGTCCTAAATCCTTATGGACCTGAAAAATTTGATGTAGGAGGTTCCAGTTCCGGATCCGGGGCTGCGATTGCAGCCAATCTTGCGGCAGCAGCTATTGGAACAGAGACATCTGGTTCGATCTTAAATCCAGCAACGCAAAACTCTCTAGTCGGGATAAAGCCTACAGTTGGACTTATTAGCAGGAGCGGTATCATTCCAATTGCGCATAGTCAGGATACTGCCGGTCCAATGGCAAGAACTGTAAAGGACGCTGCTATTCTTTTATCCGCTTTGACAAAACAAGATTCCAATGACGCAGCTACTTTAACGAATACAAAATTAAGTGATATTGACTTTACATCCTTTTTACAAAAGGATAGTCTAAACGGTGCCCGAATTGGGGTCGCAAGGGAATGGTACTTCCAGTTTTTAAATGAAGAAAAGCTGGAAATTATTAATCATACATTAGATATAATAGCTGAATGTGGTGCTGTGTTATCGGATATTTCGATTCCTTCTGCTAAGGCAAAATGGAAGTACGATGTTTTAACATATGAGTTTAAGGCAGATGTAAATGCATATTTGCGCCAAATCGATTCTAGTCTTCCAGTACGTTCGCTAAAGGATTTAATTGAATTTAATCAAAAAGACCCGGAAGCAATGTTAAAATATGGACAAGCTGTATTAGAAGAATCAGAAGCAACGAGTGGGACATTAACAGAATTAGATTATGTACAAGCCCTTGAGGAGGATATTTATTTATCCACGGAGCAAGGAATTGATTATGCATTACAGGAGCATGGAGTAGATGCAATTATTTTTCCGCAGTTTTTTGGAGCAAGCATTGCAGCTAAGGCAGGATATCCATCCATAACGGTACCAGCTGGTTATACGAAGGATGGTGAACCTGTCAGCATTACCTTTACTGGTACAGCCTACAGTGAACCAATATTATTAAAATTATCCTACGCATTTGAGCAAGCAACCAAGGCAAGGAAAGCTCCTGAATTAACAACAACTGTAGAAATAAAATAAACTATTCATCCCTCTACCCATATTTGGCTAGGGGTTTGTCTTGTTTGCAAATATTAGTGTATGATATAGCTTATATAAGTTTTCGGTGTAAAAGGAGAAAATATGTTGAACGAATTTTTAGAATCATATCAAGCTTTTATTAAAAGCAATTGGGTAAAGGCAGGTTACGAGAAGTTAACGGCTGTCCAACTTGAAGCAATGCCATATATATTAGAAGGTAAAGATGTTATTGCCAGTTCTCCAACTGGTACAGGTAAAACCATTGCTTATTTGCTGCCGTTGCTGGAAAAAATAAATCAAGAGAGTAAAGGTGTTCAATCCGTTATTCTTGCCCCATCACGAGAATTGGTGATGCAAATTCTTGAGGAGACTCAAAAGTGGGCAGAAGGTACGAGTATATTAGCCGCTTCCTTTATCGGAGGAGCTAATTTAAAACGTCAGCTGGAAAAATTGAAGAAAAGACCACAAATCGTAATAGGAACACCTGGGAGAATTAATGAACTAATCATGCAAAAGAAGTTAAAAATGCATGAAGTGAAATTGTTAGTAATGGATGAAGGGGATCAGCTATTGCTGCCTGAAAATAAACAAGCAATCTCTAATATTGTGAAATCAACTTTGAGTGACCGCCAGCTGGTGTTGTTCTCTGCAACATTATCACCTGAAGCGATTCAGAAGGCAAGTGCAATGATGAAAAAACCGGAGCTAATCAATATTACTGTTAAGGAATCTCCTAAGGTAGAGTACCAATATTTTTTATGTGATGCACGAGAAAAAATAGATGTACTTCGAAAGCTTAGTGCTGCGGAGAAATTTCAAGCTCTGGTTTTTGTTAGGGATATTGGAAATCTCTCTGTCTTAGCAGAAAAACTCCAATTTAAGGGAGTTTCAGTTGGACAGCTTCATAGTGAGTTGAAAAAAGAAGAGCGGGCAAAAGCAATCAAGTTATTCAAACAAGGAGAAATTCAGTATTTGCTCGTAACAGATGTCGCGGCAAGGGGGTTGGATTTGCAAGGATTGACCCATGTCATTCATTATGAACTTCCGGAAGGTCTCTCCCAATTTGTGCACCGTTCAGGAAGAACCGGAAGATTGGGCTCCGCATCTGGAACGGTAATATCGATCGTAACGGAGCGTGAGGAGCGGAAACTTAAGCAAATTTGCCGCGAACTAAATGCAGATCTGCATAAAAAGGAATTGGTGGCAGGGAAAATTATGAATAGTAAATAAAAAAAATCGGATACGAGTATGTATCCAATTTTTTTTCATTTACTACCTTGCAATATTCAGTAGTATCGATTATTATATAGTTACAAATAACTATTGAATATTAATTAATAGTGGTTAATATTCAGGAGGTGGAAATTTTGAATGTTCAATTTAAAAAAGGTGTGCTTGAATTATGTGTATTAATATTAATTTCAAATAAGGACCAATATGGTTATGAATTAGCACAAAACATATCCAATAAGATAGAAGTAGCGGAGGGAACATTATATCCGTTACTGCGGAGATTAACGAAGGAAGAGTTTTTAACCACCTACCTTTCTGAATCATCTGAAGGTCCACCAAGAAAGTATTATTCACTTACACAAAGCGGAAGAGAGTATATGAACGAGCTAATAAGGGAATGGCGCCAGTTTTCAATGGCGGTTAACCAATTTATCGAAGAGGGGACGAATCATGGGGAAAAATGAATTTTTTAAACAACTTGATGCTGCTCTGATCAACATCCCGGAACAGGATCGTAAAGATATTATGTATGATTTTGAAGAACATTTTGCTGTTGGTCTTGAAAGTGGGAAGAGCGAGCAAGAAATTATCGATGAGCTTGGTGATCCAATCGATATTTCGAGAGATTTATTAGCAGATTATAAAATATCAAAAGTGGATAACTCCGCAAAAGCACCTAGCATTACTCGTACAGTTTTATCCTCGATCGGGTTAGGGTTCTTTAATCTCGTCTTTATTTTGGGACCTGTAATGGGAATCATCGGGATATACATTGGGGTATGTGCGATGGCCGTTGGATTTACCCTTTCTCCTTTGCTGACTGTGTATTCAGCGCTTATTGGAGAATACGACGGGCTTGGCTTTGAAATGTTTAATACTCTAGTTTTGTGTGGAATCGGTTTAATTCTTGGTGTTGCTGCAGTATATGTGGGGAAATTCCTATATAAGGGTATTGTGAAATATATTCAATTTAATATACGGGTCATATTAGGGAGGTAGCAGATGGTGAAAAAAATTGTATACAGCGGATTGATACTTATTATTATTGGGCTCATTGGCTCAATTGCAACTTTTGCCGTAAAGAATCCGTTTCAAACCATACATTTACATGAAAATAAAACCATTAGTATAAGTGACGTAAACAAAATAGAAGTTAAATCATCCTCCACGGATGTAATGGTGATTCCTTCTAAACAAAAGGATATTACCGTTAAACTGAGCGGAAAATTAAGTAAAAATTTGAAGGACCATTTTGAGCTTAATGTGGATAAGAAAGACGGTACAGTTGAAATTGCAATAAAAAGAAAGAATTACTTTAACATCAGTTTAATGGCCATAAGTCAAACAAAGCTCATTATAGGCTTACCTGAAAATATGTATCAGTCTATTTCTGTGAAGACATCCTCCGGGGATATTTTGACAAGAGGATTGCACGCAGAACATTTAGGTGTTAAATCAAGCTCTGGCGATATACGAATAGAAAAGGGAACAGTTGATAATAAAATGACAATAGAAACATCTAGCGGTGATATTAATACGAATATGCAAGATTCTAAGCTTGCTAGTTTTTCCAGCTCTTCCGGGGACATAATGTTAGAGAGTATTGCAGGGATTGTAGATGTAAATTCAAGTTCTGGCGATATTGAAATTCATCCAAATGATAAGATTAAAAAGATCTCGGTTGAAACCTCAAGTGGTGATGTTCAAGTACAAACACCTCAAAAGGAGCTCCCATTCAATATTAATTTTAAAGGTAATTCAGGAAGTGGAACGGTACAATTAAAGGATGTGCGATATTCTGTAAAATCAGAGAATGTGATAGTCGGAAAGATTTCTACCGGGACCATAAAGCTTAAAGTCAGGACGTCTTCCGGTGATTTTAAAATGAAATAACATAAAAACAGCAGCCATTATGGCTGCTGTTTCATTATAGATTAAGAGTTTACGTCATTGCTTATGCTAGCTTTTGCCAAACCAACTTTATCTAACAAGCTTCCTAATGCTTCATCAGCAGAAGTAAGCTTCTCGTTAGCAGCATCAAGTGATGGCTTGTCTTTTTTCAATTCATCAGCTTTTAATTGATAGGAATCCTCTAAATCTTTTAAAACTGCTTCAAGATCGGATTTATTGTCCTTTAATCCGGATGGAATCTTCACTTCTTGAATGCTAGTTACAACATTAGGTGCACTTTCCGCTGCCTTAGCTCGTAAATCTGCAAGTTCTTTTGCGGATGGTTGTGGATCTGCCGCTAATGCTGCTTCATATGCATTAATGTCTGAATCGTTTGCATTAATTTTATTGACAAGATCCATGTAAAATTGCATCATGTCAGACTTTTCATTTGTTGCATTTTCCTTTTTATTGTCACTTGTTTTCGAATCTGATTTAGAAGAATCACTATTAGAGCAAGCTGCTGTAAATACAACCACAAGAGCTAGTCCTAAAGCGATTAACCATTGCTTTTTCATATATTTTTATCCTCCCAACTGAATTGTTCGACAATTATGTCTCCGATATGTATATTAGCATGACAAAAATAAAAGGTAAAGGAAAATTGCAGTAATACTAAAATGTTATAATTGTGCGAAATATACAAACTTTATAAAAATATGGAATTATTTGTAGGAATAAAAAAACGGACTAAGAAGTCCGTAAATATCTAAGGAAACTCACGTATTATAGTTTAAATGATGAAAATAAGCTAGGAATAGGAGTTATCCTATATTAAAATGGCTTAACGGTCATTAGGACAATTAAAACAATGGCTGCTACATGTATTATCCAATTATATGGACGTAGACCATGATTCAACACCTCATAATCATCCGGAATATCTACTCCTTCATTTTCATCGAGAATTTGTTCCATTTGTTTAAGTTTCTTTGGAAGAATGCCGGCAACGATTGGCTGTACAAGAATATAAATTATGATGGAGGCAATATACCAGCCGTGTTGGAAAAGATCCATATTAATGAATCCAAGAATGAGTCCAGTAACAAGCAGCCCAATACTTCCGAATTTTACAGGTTTTTCAATTTGCTTGTTTAAAAGCAAGGAAAATTTCGCCTGTTCCAACGTTTTAGGATATTTCATCACTAAAGGCATTGCAAAGCTTGCTCCTAATCCTGCGACTGCAGCTATAATGTGAAGTAATAAGACAAATCCGTAAAATGTCAATTTATCCCCCCCTTTTTCCTATTCCTTTAACTAATTATATAGAATTATATGAATAGTTAGAATGTATGATATAAAAAAAACTCCGTAAAATACGGAGATAAATATTAATGGCAGTTTAAATCAGAATACTGCTTTACAATATATTTTTTATTCTATAAAGACTTGGTCTGGTTTTGGGGACACTTTTTCTTAAGTTGATTATTGAATGTAAACCAAAGTAAGGACTTTGCGTCACTTGAAGCAACAAAGTTTAAGAGAAGTGCCTTATTAAAATACTTTCGTTGTCCAAGATTCGCAATTCCATACATCAGTAACCACATCATGATAAAACTCAGGCTCATGGCAAATAAGAAGAACGCTTCCTTTGTATGCTTTTAAAGCACGCTTAAGTTCTTCCTTGGCTTCGACATCAAGATGGTTTGTTGGCTCGTCCAAGACCAAAATATTTGTTTCTTTATTAATGAGTTTACATAGTCTAACCTTCGCCTTTTCTCCACCACTAAGCACTTCCACCTTGCTTTCAATATGTTTAGTAGTTAACCCGCACTTTGCCAAAGCTGCCCGAACCTCATATTGGGTAAAAGAAGGGAACTCATTCCAAACATCCTCAATACAAGTTTGATAGTTTGCTTGCTTTATTTCCTGCTCAAAATACCCGGTAAATAAATAGTCCCCTAATTGAACAGATCCGGAAATTGGTTTGATTTCACCCAGGATGCTTTTTAATAGGGTCGTTTTTCCGATACCATTTGCCCCGACAAGTGCAATTTTTTGACCACGCTCCATGCGTAAATTGAGTGGCTTTGAAAGGGGCTCATTGTATCCAATTACTAAGTCTGATGTTTCAAAGATAATCTTTCCAGATGTTCTGGCATCTTTAAAATGAAATTCTGGTTTTGGTTTTTCTACAGCAAGTTCAATGACTTCCATTTTATCTAATTTCTTCTGACGTGACATCGCCATATTTCGAGTGGATACCCTAGCTTTGTTTCGAGCAACAAAATCCTTCAATTCTGCAATTTCCTGCTGCTGTTTTTTATAAGCAGACTCGAGCTGCTGCATTTTCATTTCATGAACTTTAAGGAAATTATCATAATCCCCGACATAGCGATTTAATTCTTGATTTTCCATATGGTAAATAAGATTGATAACACTATTTAAAAACGGTATATCATGGGAAATAAGGATAAAGGCATTTTCATATTCCTGTAGGTACCTTTTCAGCCACTCGATATGCTGTTCATCAAGATAATTAGTTGGCTCATCTAGAAGCAAGATATCTGGCTTTTCTAATAGTAGCTTCGCTAGCAGGATTTTCGTTCTTTGCCCCCCACTTAAATCCTGAACATCCCGCTCAAGACCTATTTCGTCCAAACCAAGACCGCGGGCAACCTCTTCGACCTTCGCGTCAATAATGTAAAAATCATTATTAGTTAAGGTATCTTGAATATTCCCGACTTCCTCCAACAATGCTTCAAGCTCCTCTGGCGTCACATCGGCCATTTTCGTATAAATATCGTTCATTTCCGCTTCCAAATCAAAAAGGTATTGGAAGGCTCCTTTTAATGCATCGCGGATTGTTATCCCTTTTTTTAAGACAGCATGCTGATCAAGATACCCAACTCGAACTTTTTTTGCCCACTCTACTTTACCCTCATCAGGCTGCAGCTTACCCGTAATGATGTTCATAAATGTTGACTTTCCTTCACCATTTGCGCCAATTAAACCGATATGCTCGCCTTTTAAAAGACGGAAGGACACGTCATTGAAAATCGCTCTGTCACCAAAGCCATGACTTAAATTTTTTACAGTTAAGATACTCATATTTATATACACCTTTTTCAGTTGTTTTTTTTCGCATAATGAAATTATATAAGAGTGCTGCGTAGGATGTAACTATAATTTTTTTGAAATGAAAGGAAAATTTGGACAGCCCCTGCTTTCTAAGACTTAAGTCTTATGGAAAATTACTACCGTCCTCTCATGATGAAAATAATAGATAGTGATATTTTTATTACAATTATCAAACTGTAGGGTTTTTATTTTTAGAGACGTTCATTAATAGAGAAATAACTTAATAATTTCTAAGCAAAACTTAAAGAAAACTTAAGAATCTTTTTTTTCTATTTTAAGCTTATTTCCATATAATGAACGAGAATATGAAGATTTAGGAGAGAATTGGTATGATAGTGTCTGATTGCAAGAGCGATAATGTTATAGAATTAGAGGAATTTATTCAAGCACACGGAAAAGCACTTTTACATTATATTTATTCGATTATGAAGCATTGGGAGCTGGCAGAGGATATTTATCAAGAGACTTTGCTTTCAGCATTTATTCATTATAAAAGCTTTGAAAAAAGAGCATCCCTCAAAAATTGGATTTTCAAAATTGCTCAAAATAAATGCAAGGATGAATGGAAGAAGGACAATGTACGTCAGCGATATTTGCATTCTCAATCATTTCAAGATACGGATGAAAACTATCTAGATGATACGGAAAAGAAGGTAATGGAAAAATGTTTGCATGAGGAATTAATGAAAAAAATAAACGAACTGCCGAACCGTTATAAAAACCCTATTTTGCTCTATTATTTCCATGATTTCACTATAATGGACATTTCAAACAACAGTGAGATACCGATGTCAACCGTAAAAACTCAATTAAAACGTGGAAAAGAAAAGCTGAAGAATAAGGTTGCTACTATTAACTAAAAATTTGACGTTTTCAAAAAGTCGGAGAATAATAGAGTAAAAAGGGGGTACAAATATGGACCAGAATCACTTAAAAGTGGGAATTATCGGCTTGGGAGTTGTTGGCGAAAGACTGCTTTGGCAATTTGTTAAGCATCCAAAAACAGTTGTTGCCTCTATTTGTGATACGAATGAGGCAAGATTGCACGAACTACAAGAAAAGTTGGAAAATGTGAAAACGTATACTAATTACAATAAAATCATTTTAGATCCTTCTATTGATCTTATATATATTGCAGTCCCACCAAAGCTGCACCATCAGATTGCACTCGAAGCGGCGCAGGCAGGCAAACATATTTTATGTGAGAAACCGTTGGCCAACTCCTTGAAAGAGGCAGAGGAAATGGCTAATATTGCGGAAACTGCAAAGATTGTTAACGCAATTAATTTTCCGTTAGCATACAGTAGCGCTGTTCATACATTGAAATCAAAATGGAAGGATGGAGAAATCGGGACACTGAAGCGTGTTGAGTTAAAAATGCACTTTTCAGAGTGGCCACGCAAATGGCAGCAAAACCCGTGGATTGCAGGCAGGGAGCAAGGTGGTTTTATCCGCGAAATTACCCCGCATTATATACAAGTAATGCAAAACTTTTTCGGAAAAATTACATATGAGACATCTTTAATTGATTATCCAAGTAGTCCTGAACTCTGTGAAACGGGAGTCATTGCCAAGTTAACCCTACAAGACGGTACCCCAGTAGTCATGGATGGCTTAAGCGGCATTGGCAGACAAGAAGAAATTTCCTTTAAGCTGTATGGAGATAAGGGAACGCTAGCATTGAAGAATTGGGCTAAGCTTGAAGGGGAAACTACAGAACAATCTTCATTTTCCATTGAAGCAATAGAAAACGAAGAACATCAGGATCTTATTTCTGAAATAGTGAAAGCAGTAGAGGGGAGACCAGCTAGAATGGTATCCTTTAAAGATGGATATAATGTTCAAAGGGTATTAGAACAGGTTTTGCAACATTAGGCTTGCAATAAATGTTCAAAAAAATTAAAATAGTAATGAATATGGCTCTTTTCTTAAAACTTGTTGCTTTTGCAGATGAAAACATTTAATATCCTTATTTGGTAAGGAGATATTTTTCTTTTTAAGAAAAGCAACAGGTTAGAATCAGCTTTTGGATTTAACAATTGAAACTATAACAATAATTATTATGATGGAAAGGTGGTGTATAGAGATGAATCAAGCCGTTTTTGTTCGCGGGCAATGGATGGAATATATGTACATTTGCCGTGCGATTTTTCATGCTGTAGTTGTCAACGGGATAAGTATGCCCTTTTTTAGCAACTGCATAGCGAAAATAAAACGGTGAGAAAATCTCTATATCCATTTTTCTATAGTTCGGTAAATGGGAGGGCTTCTTGCTCTCCCTTTTTTATTTGTTATTTAATTAACCTATTTTTCGAACGATAGCCATGGGATTTTACTTTCCTATGGCTTTTTTGTGTGTAATAAAACAGAATTGGAGTGAACAAAATGATTGTTTGCAGTGTTCAAGATATTAGTAAATCTTATGGTGGGAATCCTATTTTTGAAAATATAAGCCTGGAGATTAAGGAGAAGGATAGTATAGGACTAGTTGGCCGCAATGGAAGCGGAAAAACAACTTTGTTAAAAATTCTGGCTGGGATCGAGGAGTATGATTCAGGTCAGGTGCACTGGAAAAAAGGAATTGGAGTTGGTTATTTAGCACAAATTCCAGATTATTCAAAGGAAATGACGGTGGAAGATGTTTTAAGAACAGCATTTCAATCTCTTCTAGATAATCAGGCAAAAATGACAGAATTAGAAGAGAGAATGGGAAAGGAAAGTGACCCGATTAGGCTGCAAAAATATATGGGTTTATACGGAGAGCTTCAGGATCATTTTATCCAGCATGGCGGGTATGAAATCGATGGGAATATAGAGCGGGTAGCAAATGGTTTAAATATTGGAAGCCTGCTTCCGCAATACTTCCAACAATTAAGTGGCGGTGAAAGAACAAAAATTGGCTTAGCCTTTATTTTATTGAAAAATCCAGATTTTCTTTTACTAGACGAACCGACGAATCATTTGGATTTGAAGGCAGTAGAGTGGTTAGGGAGCTTTTTGCAGGAATATAAGGGTACTATGATAGTCATTTCCCACGATCGCTACTTTTTAGATGAGGTTGCAAATAAAATCGTGGATTTAGAGGACGGAGAAGTAGCTGTCTATCATACTAACTTCTCTGGATTTGTAAAGGAAAAAGAGCAAAGAATGCTTTTGGAATTTCAAGCCTATCAGGAACAGCAAAAGAAAATAAAGAAAATGAAGGATGCCATCAAACGACTAAAAGAATGGGCAAATCGCGCCAATCCACCTAATGAGGGTCTGCATAAACGTGCCAGAAATATGGAAAGAGCATTAGAAAGAATGGTCAAGCTCGATAAGCCAAATATAAATCCGAAGAAAATAAGTGTAGAGTTTGATCATGCAGATAGAAGTGGAAAAGATGTTATCTCTTTACAGGGAATAGCAAAAACCTATGACGAAAAGCTACTATTTGATGACGTGAATATGCAAATTCATTATAAGGATAGAGTAGCAATCATTGGAGAAAATGGAACCGGAAAGTCTACTTTAATTAAAATGATGTTACAGCAGGAAAGTCCTGATATAGGTGAAATACGCCTTGGTAGCAATTTGAAAATAGGATATTTATCACAGCATGTATATGATACCGAGATGAAAAATTCAGTCATAGATGAATTTCGAAATGAGGTGTCTGTAACAGAAGGGGAGGCACGTCATATATTGGCCAGATTTCTCTTCTATGGTCACTCAGTCTTCCGGAAAGTAAATCAACTGAGTGGTGGGGAAAGAATGAGGCTTCGCTTGGCACAATTAATGTGTAAGGATATAAATGTGCTTATTCTTGATGAACCAACCAATCATTTAGATATCGATTCCTGTGAAGTGTTAGAGGAAGCCCTTGAAGGATTTAGGGGTACGATTATCGCAGTATCCCATGATCGGTATTTCTTGAATCGCCTGTTTGGAAGAATTTATTGGATAGAAAATCAAATGGTTCACCATTTTGACGGAAACTATCAGTGGGCGAAGGAGAAAATGGAGGCGCTTCGACCAAACCTAGAACAAGTAGTACGGGAATCAAATAAACGGGAGAATCTTAAAAAAACAGTAGTGAAAAAAGAAAGTAATCAAATACCTATTCTTGAAAAGGAAATTGAAGAAATTGAGATTTCAATTGGTTCCCTCCACAAGCAAATGGAAAAGGAAATGGAAATAGAAAATCTGCAAAAACTTCATAATGAAATAGATAAACTGGAAATGAGAAGAGAGGAAATTTATCAGGAGTTAGAACTAATGGAGCAAAGAATGAGTAGCAGCTGACGGGGCAACCTGTCAGCTGTTACTCATATAAGAAAAAAGTAGCGAATTCGCTACTTTTCTTAAAATCTATTATATTCTCTTCGCGCCTAAGTATCTTGCTTTCCAATACTCGCTGTTTAGATTGTCTATCCTTACTCCTTTTGAAGCAGAGTGAATTACTCTATTATTACCTAAGTATATTGCAACATGTGAGGCACCCTTTGAATATGTACGGAAAAATACGAGATCACCTGGTTTTAAATTTGATTTGCTAACAGAAGTTCCTTTTTTGAACATATCTGCTGCTGAATGAGGTAATATAATACCGTTTTTTCGAAACGAATAGGAAACAAATCCAGAGCAATCAAATCCCTTTGGTGTTGTCCCACCCCATCTATAAGGTGTTCCTATGTATTTTTTTGCTTCTTTAATAACATTTGATGAGGATGCTGCAGCAGCCTCTTTTGCCGGAAGTAAAAATACAAGTCCTAATAATAGTGCTACGAGAAGGGGTGTGATACGTTTCATTTATCAGGGTCACCTCAAGTGTATAATTTATTATTAATTAAGAAATTTATCTCTAGTTAACTTCGTAAACGAATACTCTTTTATCCGATGTTTTTAATATATCAGAAAATTGTCGAAATATTAGTTACAGTTATTTTAAAAAGTGTTACAAAAGTATTACATTACGTTACAAAAGATAGAGAAGAGATTTTGAAATGCTCAACTTTTTTCCTATAATAGATAGGGACTATATTTTTTATGTTTTAAATCTCAACGAATTGCTACAATATCTTCATAGAAAGAATCAGGAGGTTGACAAATGATTGTAAAAAATGACCAAGACATAGAAGGGTTAAAAAAAATAGGCAGACTTGTCGCAATGATACGTGACGAGTTGAAAATGAAGGCAATACCAGGGGTTACCACTAAGGAACTTGATGAATTAGCAGGTAAGCTTTTTGAGGAAAATGGTGCAATATCTGGGCCAAAAGGAGAATATGACTTCCCAGGCTATACATGTATAAGCGTTAATGATGAGGTTGCTCACGGTATTCCAGGTGATAGAGTCCTACGTGATGGGGACCTAATCAATATCGATGTTTCCGGTTCTTTAGACGGCTATTATGCAGATACTGGAATTTCATTTGTTGTTGGAAATGGTGATCCAAAATTACAGGAACTCTGCGATTGTGCCGAAAGAGCTTTCCAGAAAGGTTTGGAAAAAATTAAAGCAGGTACAAAGCAAAACCAAATCGGCAAGGCAGTAATGAACGAGGCAAAAAGGAGCGGATTCACGGTAATTATGAATTTAACTGGCCATGGGGTCGGCAGGGCGCTTCATGAGAAGCCGGATTACATAATGAATTACTTTGAGCCTTGGGATAATGATTTATTAAGAGACGGTATGGTTATAGCCTTTGAACCCTTTATTTCTACCGGAGCAGAAGAGGTGGAAGAGCAGGATGACGGCTGGACTTACAAAACTCCAGATGGCAGTCATGTTGCACAGGTAGAGCATACCGTGATTGTAACAAAGGAGAAACCGATTATTTTAACCCTATAATAAAAAAGTAGGAAAAGAAGGGATCTTATGAGGGATCCTTTCTTTTTTATTAATCAAGAAATGGAGATAACCACCCATGAAAGCATAGATCCTAATACACCATTTGAGCATATAAGAATACACTAAATGGTAAATGCCTAATTATGGGGTGATGTTTATGTATCCAATGTATCCTTATTATTCTTATTATCCAACGAGAGTGAGGCGACCAAAAAAACCAAACAGGTTTCCGCCTCAGCATCAGGATAAACAGCCGGGAATCGAAGGATTAATGAATCCAAAACCAATCATCGAAAGTGATCAATATAAACCAGGCGGCAAATTAAAAAACAAGGTAGCGATTATTACCGGAGGAGATAGTGGAATTGGAGCGGCAACCGCTATTGCATTCGCAAAAGAAGGAGCAAACATTGTTATTCCATATTATTATTCCTATGAAGATGAGGATGCTCTTCGAACAAAAAGAAGAATTGAAGAATTGGGACAAAAATGCTTGCTGATCGTAGGGGACTTAACGGATGAAAATCATTGCAGGAATGTAGTGGAAAGAACGATTAAAAGATTTAAAAAGCTTGATATTCTCGTCAATAATCATGGTGTACAATATCCCCAAAAAAGTCTTTTAGACATTACGAGTGAACAGTGGGATCATACATTCAAAACGAATATTTACAGCTTCTACTATGTGACAAAGGCAGCGCTTCCTTATTTGAAAAGGGGGAGCACCATCATAAACACTGCATCCGTTGTAGCTTATGAAGGAGAAAAAACATTGATAGATTATACATCAACAAAAGGAGCCATTGTTGGCTTTACCAGAGCACTTTCGCAAAACCTGGCAAAGAAGGGAATAAGGGTTAATGCTGTTGCCCCTGGCCCAATTTGGACACCACTTATACCATCTAGCTTTTCAGCGGAAAAAGTTGCCCGGTTCGGCGCAGATGTACCGATGAAAAGGGCAGGGCAGCCATATGAGCTAGCTCCTGCATATGTATATCTAGCTTCAGATGACTCAAGCTATGTAACTGGGCAGGTTATTCACGTGAACGGTGGGACGATGGTGAGTTCTTAAGTTCCACCATACAGAATATGACATTAATTAGTAGGGCTGCGAATAGTAGCCTTGAGGAACCTTTGCTTAAGTGTTACGCTTTTTCGAGGAAACAGGATCCGCTAATCTAAATTAATTACCAAAATTTAAAGGTTTAATGGACTCTGAGTACATTATTTACGAAAAATTATAATGTGGATACTACTTTTACACAAAATAAAGGAACGTATGTCCTCAAACATAGGGAAATAGCCCTTTTTATCATAAATATCGGAGTCAGGGTCCACTTAACTAATCCTGATTCACTCTAACCCAGCGATACACTAAAGATGGTGTTTTTTAATAATAGAATTTCCATTTTGAAAGGTAGGCCTAATAAATATAGATCTGCCTTTTCCCCCATTTATTAATTCAAACAGTAGTTCGGCCGTTTTGATTCCGATTTCCTGATTATCAATCTTGATGGTGGCAAGGGATGGATTGTAATAAGGAGTCATATATAAACCATCATAGCCAATAACAGATATATCATTTGGAACATTCCAGCCTTTTTCGGTTAAAAGCGAAATTCCGCCCATTGCCATTATATCATTTGCAAAAAAGATTGCGGTTAGCTGTGGATTTTTATCCATCAGAGTTAATGCACTTTGCCCTCCGCCGTATCCGGAAAAATCACTGTGAATGATTCTTTTCTCATTATAAGAGAGCCCGAATCTCTCCAATGCTTTTCGAAAGCCTGCAAGTCTTTTTTTACATATTCCGATATTTTCCGGCCCATTAATAAAACCAATTTCCCTATGACCCAATTGAAACAGTTGTTTAACTGCCAGCTCGGCTCCATAAAATTCGTCTGTTCCAATACAAGAACATTGCTTCAAAAGTAAATCCTCTTCAATAATCACAACCGGTACAGAAGATTTCCTGATTTGTTGTAATACTGAGCGGTATTGAAGACCGGAAAATACAATAATTCCCGACAGATTTCTTGTCTTTATAATGGTTTCTATTTCGTTATCTTCTATATTATATGGATTAATCGAGGCGATAATCGTACTTTTTCCATACAAAGCAAGTGTTTTGTTGATATAAGGAAGCATCTCGAAAAAGGCAGGACGTGCTTCCCCCATCGTACTATCTTTAATTAAGAGTCCAACTAAATTACTTTTACTATGTACTAATTCCTTTGCGAACAAATTTGGTACATAACCTAGTTCCTTCGCTGCTTGTAATACTTGTTCACGCGTTTTTTTACTTACACCATATTGAGAATTTAAGGCGCGAGATACAGTGCTTGTTGAAAGATTGGTCCTCGCTGCGATATCTTTTATGGAAATATTCATCAAAAACTTCCTTTCTGGGGAACGTTCCCAACATTGATGCAAATATAAATTTTTAAAAAGGTTATTTACAAATTATCATAACATATAATACTATTTAAATAAACTGAAAATTAATGTAGTTTCTAATAATTAATTTCGGGAACGTTTGCGAAAAAAACAAGGGGGGAAAGAGGATGAAATTAATCGGATTAAAGGGTGCACTAGTTATATCGTTATCTGTATGTCTATTGTTTGGATGTGAGAGCAATAAGCCGGTAAGCAAGCCGGCGGACAAAAAAGAAAAGATAACGATAAAAATATCAGTTCTAACAGATTATGAACCAGACAATAAAATGTCGGAAAAAGTAAAGAAAATGCGGAAGAATAAAAAAACAGGGGAGCCATTGTACGAGGTGTACAAAAATTTGCCTTTAATAGATGTCCATAATCATCAAGCATCTGAGTTTCCAACTAGTACATATGAACAATTAGGAGTGGACAAAACCGTACTTTTTGGAAATATTTCAGAATATGCAGCTATACATACCGATCAATTAGCCTGGGATGACTATAAACAGCGTCCCGATCTCGTCTATCCTTCCTTTGCTGGTGTCAATATTTATAGTAAGGATGGGATTAAATATGCAAAGGATAATTTGGAAAAGGGCTATCTTGCAATTGGTGAACTCGCAGCTGCATCCACCTATTCACCTGTTGTATCCAATCTTGAGTGGAAAGGAGAGGATCCAACTTCGGGAAATTTAGGGGAAATATACAATCTAGCTGCCAAATACAAGGTACCGGTTCTCTTGCATATCGATCCTCCAGGCGGAGCACCAATAGAGGGGTTAAAACGAGCTTTGACAGAGCATCCCCACACAAATATTATCTTTGGACATGCAAATGTTGCTAATACTCCGGAGCGGATAGAGGACCTATTGAAGAACTATGACAACTTGTATATAGACTTTTTTGCAGGCTATACAGAATATGACGAATCTAGCTCGTACAAAATCAAAGATTTTATTCCATTAATAGAGAAGTACCCAAATAAATTTTTATTTGGTACTGACGGCGGATTTGGAATAGGCTACGATAATGCAATTAATGCAATTTACGAAACGATAGACCAATTATCTCCGGAAACAGCGGTAAAAGTAGCCTATCAAAACTATGAAAGATTAATAGAAACACAGCCGCCTACAAAAACACAAATAGGAAATATTCAAAAATATGCAAGTGAAATTAGAACTAAGGAAACCTTAAAGCTAAATAAAAGAATGGCTAACGAACTTCTCTTTAAGCTTCAAGAGAAAAAGACAAAATAAATGCAGCTGTACAATTAGTATTAAATATGGAAAAGCCGTCAAACAGCGATGGCTTTTTTTCCTGTTGACCGAATAAAAATAAATCTTTACATATATTCTGAGGACTTGTCTCATATCTTTTACTATTGGACATCGTATTAAAAGGAGAGACAGTATGAGTTCTTTTTTTAGAGGAATATTTTTATTAGCGGTCGTAGCCTTTTTGGGAGAGTGTATTGAACTTCTGGTTAATATGGTGCTCGCAAAAGAGCTTGGTGGAGTGGGAATGGGCTTATATATGTCCATACTGCCTTTAGTCTTTTTTGTTGTTGTTTTAGCAAGTATGGAGCTGCAGATTTCTATTTCCAAATATATTGCAGAGAAGGATAAAAAATATCATGCAAGCATGCTGCGTCACGGCATCCGATTTGCTGCTTTTTTCACCATTGTTTTAACAATTGTAACGATTTGTGTGCTGCCTATTATCCCGGTTTTTAATCAATACCACCCATATATTCGCCTGCTAGTTATTATACTGATTCCTATTACATCCTTTTCTTCCATTGCACGTGGATATTTCATGGGTGTACAGCAAATGGGGAAGATTGCCATAGCAAATTTCACACGGAAGGTTGCTCAGTTAATATTACTCGTATTCATCTATCATTTATTTCAATTCAATCTTCAGGTATCTATTTTAATCGCTCTATGTGCATTAGTAGGAAGTGAATTTGTTGTTCTTATTTACCTTTTACAGCAATTCTATGTTCAATCAAAACAAATGAAAAATAAGAGTAATGTCCGCTTAAGCGGGAAAAATGTTCGAAAAAGCCTGCTGGCTGTTTCTTTGCCGACAACAGGAATGCGAATATCCCATTCGATAGCACATGCTATCCAACCCTTTTTAATTAAAGCGGCCTTAATGAAAGCCGGCCTCTCCGGAACTGTTGCACTGGAACATTTCGGTATTGTAACAGGGATCGCATTTAGTATTGGTTATTTTCCAGCCTTTATTGCCCATTCCTTTTCAACTGTACTAATACCGACCGTTTCCGAAGCGTATGCCAAAAAGGATTATGCTAGAATGCAAAAGCTACTGCAGCAAGTAATGTTTATGACCTTTCTTTATGGGGTTCCCGCCATCTTTATTTTCCATTACTTTGCTGAGCCTTTAACTCATATGTTTTTCAAATCCGCTATAGCGCCGCTTTACTTGCAACTTTTATGGCCATATTTTTTATTTCACTATTTTGTCATACCATTGCAGGCGTTTTTAATTGGAATAGGGCTGATAACAGACTCTCTTATTCACTATATTTGGGCTACACTTGTCATGTTTGCCATGATTTATATATTAGGCTCTAATCCACATTATCAAATGATCGGAATTATTCTTGCCATGAATACAAGCACTCTACTGCTAATGCTCCTCCATTATGTAACTATTTGCAAAAAAATAGGCGTCAGCCTCATCATGCGAAAGCCTATCAAACAATCATATTAATCTAAAAGGAATTTAATCCACCTTTGTGAACTAAATAAAAAAATCCATATTGTACAGGTGATGAAAATGTCTATTGATAAAGATGAGTTACTATTAACCTCGCAATTAGTATTACTCGGGGCTATTCCCAAAAAATTAAGAGGGCTAACGGTAAGAAATGATTACAATTCTCTGCTTTGGGTAGCTTATTTTGATGATCAGCCTACAGAGAAAGAAAAAGAGGTTTTGGGCAGGGCATTTCGAGAGATTGCTTCAAAATTTCCCAACATACAAAATATAAAAGAGGAATTTGTCTTCATCCCTGCTTCCTTTCGAATTGATATGCTTGATTATTGGATTTTTCTTAGATGGGAGGATAATTAATACTTTTAGAACCAGTGAACTATTCACGGGTTCTTTTTTTGTATTAATCAGCTTTTTATCTCATAAGGCATATTTGAAACATAGTTTCATATAATGAAATGACTGGAAAAGGAGTGGAGAGGGGGAAATGGATATGTCTTTTGTTTCAAAGCGGGTACAAGGACTGCCGCCGTATTTGTTTTCGGTTATCGATGAAAAAAAGAAAAGTCTTCAAGAGAAGGGAGTGGATGTTATTGATTTAGGAATTGGGGGACCGGATTTGCCGACACCCGATTTTATCGTAAAAAGGCTCAAAAAAGAACTGGAAAATCCGCTTAATTTCAAATACTCCGGTTATGCAGGATGTCAGGAGTTTCGGGAGGCAGTGGCAGCCTTCTACAAGAGCCATTATCAAGTCGAATTGGATCCGAATACAGAGGTTTTGACTCTAATCGGTTCCAAGGAAGGGGTAGCCCATATTGTCCCGGCAATGATTGATCCTGGTGATGTCGTGTTAATTCCAGATCCCGGTTATCCTGTATATCGAACGGCAGCCTATCTTTCCGGGGGAGAATGTGTAGACCTGCCGTTAATAGCGACCGATAGCTATCGCCCGGATTACTCAAAAGTATCCGATGAACATAAGAATCAAGCAAAGCTAATGTTTTTGAACTATCCCGGTAATCCTACTGCGGCAACTGTGGAACTCGATGTATTGGAAGAAGCCGTTCACTTCGCAAAGGAAAATCAAATTGGGATTGTACATGATTCTGCATATAATTTGGTAACCTTTGACGACTATAAGGCTCCAAGTATTCTCCAAGTGCAGGGAGCGAAAGAAATTGCTGTCGAATTCGGCTCCTTGTCCAAAAGCTTTAACATGGCAGGTTGGCGTATAGGATATGTAGTTGGAAATCGTGATATTATCCGTGCTTTATCCATTGTAAAAGGCAATATGGATACTAGTCAGTTTCTTCCCATTCAAAAAGCTGCTGCTGCTGCTTTAACCGGTGATTTTACAACCGTCCAACAAAATAATCAGGTATATAATGACCGGCTTGAAAGAATGTTAGAAGCATTAAAAAGCATTGGCATTCATGTGGAAAAACCACGTGGCTCCTTTTTTATTTGGGCGCCAGTTCCGAAAGGGTATACCTCCCAGGGGTTTGCCGAGAAAGTTCTGGAGGAAGCAGGTGTCATTGTTACACCCGGTAATGCATTTGGGCCTTCAGGAGAAGGGTATTTCCGCGTCTCCTTAACCGTTCCTACAGCTCGGTTATTCGAGGCAGTAGAACGAATGAAAAGCTTACAATTTAAGGCAGTAGAACGAATAGAAACCTTTTCATTTGGGGTGAAGGCGAATGTCACCAATACCTAAAAAAATGAACGGTGCCATGGCGATTGTAGAATGTTTAAGGATTGAAGAAGTCGTAAAGGTTTTCTGTGTACCTGGTGAAAGCTATTTACCTCTTTTGGATGCTATTTATGATGAGCCATCCATTGAACTGATTACAGCAAGGCATGAGGGTGGAGCGTCCTTTATGGCAGAAGGATATGCAAAAGCATCGAAAAAACCTGGAGTGGTAATGGCGACGCGTGGGGTTGGTGGAGCGAATTTGTCCATTGGTGTACATACAGCATATCAGGATTCCACTCCTATGGTCGTTTTTCTTGGTCAAGTGCACAGTAAATTTCGCGGAAGAGAGGGCTTTCAGGAGGTTGACCTGGATCAATTCTTCGGGCATATCGCAAAGTGGACGGTTGAAATAAAAGATGCAGATCGGGTACCGGAGCTTGTACAACGAGCTTTTCGAATTGCTCAGACCGGAAGGCCAGGACCTGTCGTGATCTCATTGCCGGAGGATTTACTAAAGCAAGAAGCGGAGATGATCTTTCATCCTAAAGTGAAAAAATCAAGGCCATCTCCTAGTCAGCATGAACTTCGTGAAGTGGAGAGGATACTTAAAAAAGCGGAACGGCCATTAATCATTGCTGGTGGTGGGATCATAGCCTCCGAAGGCGAAGAGGAGCTTTTAAATTTTGCTGAAACATTTAAATTACCAGTCATGGCAGCTTTTCGCCGCCACGATGTATTTCCAAACCATCATCCTTTATATGCAGGACATTTAGGACTAGGAACTCCAAAAGATATTCTGGCAACAACGAAAGAGGCAGATGTTATTTTGGCAATTGGAACAAGACTCTCAGAAGTAACTACACAGGACTATTCCTTGTTAAGTCCAGAACAACAATTAATTCATATCGATATAGACGACCAAACAATCGGTAGGGTATACGAGCCTAGTCTTGGAATTGTATCAGATGCAAAAGAGGCCATTTCGTCGCTCATATCCTTAAAGATTCAGCCTATCTGGAAGGAATGGACAGCGAAATGTAATGAAAGGTATCAACGATCATCGCTTTTAAAAGAGAGACCATATAGTGAAAAGTTATCCAATGAGGATGTAATTCAAGAACTGCAAAAATTATTGCCAGAGAACTCAATCATAACGAATGATGCAGGCAATTTTGCTGGTTGGCTGCACCAATACTATTCCTTTAAAAACAAAAAGACCTATATTGGACCAACTTCTGGCGCTATGGGATATGGCCTTCCTGCAGCAATCGGTGCTGCTATTGCGTTCCCAAATAGAGTGGTGGTGTCCTTATCTGGTGACGGAGGAATGATGATGACGGTGCAGGAGTTGGAAACTGCTGTAAGATACAATGTCCCTATCATTAGTATCGTTTTTAATAATCGTATGTATGGAACAATCCGTATGCATCAGGAAATTCACTATCCTGAAAAGGTAATTGGCACAGAGTTGGGCAGTATTGATTTTGCTGCTTTGGCAAAATCTCTTAATGCTAACGGTGTTAAAGCGAATACAGTATCAGAGTTTACTGAGGCAATACTCTGTGCGATGAAATCTAATTTGCCGACAGTGATTGAAGTCGATATGGATCGGGAGCAAATTTCCGTTTCTAAAACTATTCAGCAAATACGATCACAAAAATAGCTTTTTGAAAGGAGAGGACGGTATGTCTAAAAAACTAGTAAATGGAATAACAGTGGATAATTTTATAGATGGAGAATGGGTAATCTCGGAAAAGGAGCAGTACGCACCTATTAAAAATCCTGCAAATGGAGAAACACTTGGAGAAGTATCTTTATCCACGGCAGAAGATGTGGACAAAGCAGTCGCAGCGGCGAAAAAAGCGCAAAGAGAGTGGGCGCTTGTTCCGGCACCGCAAAGAGCAGAAGTTTTATATAGAGTGGGACTTCTACTAAAAGAAAGAAAGGAAAAGCTCGCTCGTATCTTGACAATGGAAATGGGCAAGGTGATTGAGGAGGCTCGCGGAGAGGTTCAGGAGGGAATTGACATGGCCTTCTATATGGCAGGCGAAGGAAGACGTCTGTTTGGGAACACTACCCCCTCCGAATTAAAGGATAAATTTGCTATGAGCATTCGAGTCCCTGTAGGAATTATTGGTATTATAACACCTTGGAATTTTCCAATTGCCATTGCAACTTGGAAGTCATTTCCGGCAATTGTTGCGGGAAATGCAGTAATTTGGAAGCCTGCAACGGAAACTCCATTAATGGCCAGAGAATTGATTAATATTTTTGTAGAGGCCGGTTTACCAAAAGGGGTTATTAATCTGGTTTGCGGATCAGGCTCAAAGGTAGGAACGGCAATGGTCGAGCACCCGGATATCGATGTTATTTCTTTTACAGGCTCCAATGAGGTAGGTAGGACAATAGCAGAGAAATGCGGGAAAATGCTTAAGCGTGTATCCCTTGAAATGGGTGGGAAAAATGCCATCATCGTCATGGATGATGCAGATTTAGACTTAGCGGTAGACGGAATATTATGGAGTGCTTTCGGAACGAGTGGCCAACGTTGTACTGCCTGTAGCAGGGTTATTGTTCATGAAAATGTGAAGTCAGAAATCGAAGAAAAACTTTTGGATCGAATGAGAGGCTTAAAGATTGGAAATGGACTCGATGAAGAGGTCAAAATAGGTCCTGTTATAAATGGGAATGCGCTGCAAAAGATACATGAATATGTCCAAATCGGCAGAGGGGAAGGGGCTCTTTTGCTTGCAGGAGGCTATGTTCTAAATGATGGAGAACATGAAGACGGATATTATTATGCGCCGAGCGTCTTTACTAACGTAGAGCCAAACATGAGAATTGCTCAGGAGGAAATTTTTGGACCGGTCGTTTCGATCATTCCAGTGAAAAGCTTTACGGAAGCAATAGCAGTGAATAATAGCGTTACTTTTGGTCTGTCCAGCTCCATATTCACGAGAGATATCAATAAAGCTTTAGCTGCCCAGCGTGATCTAGATACTGGAATTGTCTACGTGAATGCCGGCACTACTGGAGCAGAAATTCATTTACCATTTGGAGGGACAAAAGGAACAGGGAATGGGCATAGAGATTCCGGTGTCGCTGCATTAGATGTGTTCACAGAATGGAAGAGCGTCTATATCGATTTCAGTGGCAAGCTGCAAAGAGCGCAAATAGATAATAACTAAGGCTCTTTTCTTAAACATTGTGGCATTTTTAGACAAATATCCTAGTAACGACCTGATTTTTGCTAATAGAATCATAACCTTCCTAAGAAAAGATGCCCCGAGCTGAGTTTATACTAGGATTAATACCAATATACGAAAAACAACAATTAATACGGAAACAGACATAACAAAGGCTCTTTTCTTAAACATTGTGGCATTTTTAGACAAATATCCTAGTAACGACCTGATTTTTGCTAATAGAATCATATCCTTCCTAAGAAAAGATGCCCCGAGCTAAGTCTATATTAGGATTAATAACAACAAACGGTAAACAATAATTAATATATAAAGAGCCATAATTAATCAGATCATTCCATAATTGTCTCTATAAAATTTTGAAAGGGGAATAGCAATGAAAATAGCGGTGTTAGGAGCAGGCTTAATGGGAAAAGAGGCTGCACGGGACTTGGTAAATAGTCAAAGGGTTGAAATGGTAACCTTGGCAGATGTAGATATCAACAGAGCAGAAGCGGTTTGCAGACAACTGGATTCAGGTAAATTATCAGCCGCATATTTGGATGCATCTGATTATGAACAATTAACAGATTTTATCCGAAACTATGATGTTATTATCAATGCACTATTCTATTCATTTAATGTAAGTGTTGCTAAAGCTGCTATAGAGGCAGGGGTCAATTCCGTAGATTTAGGCGGGCATATTGGGCATGCGACCGACCGGGTATTGGAAATGCATGATGAGGCGAGGGCGGCAGGTGTAACACTAGTTCCTGATTTAGGTGTTGCACCAGGGATGATTAACATTTTATCCGGATATGGCGCCAGTAAGCTCGATGATGTTAAATCCATCAAACTATATGTAGGTGGCATTCCAGTACGTCCTGAGCCGCCGCTGGAGTATAATCATGTATTCTCCATGGAGGGAGTTTGCGATCATTATACCGATCCGTCCTTAATTATTCGTAATGGAGTAGTACAGGAAATACCGTCCTTATCCGAAATCGAAACCGTTTACTTTGAAAAATTTGGACCGCTTGAGGCATTCCATACTGCAGGTGGAACCTCTACATTATCATCATCTTATCCATATCTTGAATCGCTAGAATATAAGACTATCCGCTATCCGGGGCATGCTGAAAAATTTAAGCTACTGGTAGATTTAAATTTAACTAGAAATGACTATACGGTCGAGGTAAAAGGACAAGAAATTAAACCTCGTGATGTACTGTTAAAGGTTCTGGAACCAATTGTAGAATTAGGGGAAAAAGATGATGCGGTTTTATTGAGAGTTATTGTGGAAGGAACACAGAATGGCAAACATGCTAAGTATGAATATGAGATGACAACTTACAAGGATCGTGTGAATAAAGTTACAGCAATGGCACGTGCTACAGCTAATACCATATCTGTTGTGGCCCAAATGATAGGCGATGGTCTAATTACACAAAAAGGCGTCTTCGCCCCTGAAAGAATAGTTCCTGGAGAAGCATATATTGATGAAATGGCTAAACGAGATGTAATTATTATAGAGCATGAAACCATTTCAAACTAAGTGTACCTATTATGGAATGTCTAAGGGGAAGGTTTGAATGAATCAGAGTATTATCAAAGCATTGAGTTTGCTTGACCTATTTACGGATAGTAGGCAAGAGCTAAGCTTAAAGGAGATAACGGAAGAGGTCGGCTTACCGAAGTCAACCGTATATCGCTTATTAGCTTCGCTGGAATACAGTGGTTTTATTGCAAAAACGAAAGAATCAGAGAATGATAGCCGCTATAAATTAGGGCTGAAGCTTATGGAGCTTGGGTTTCTTGTAGCTGATCAGCTTGAACTCCGCAAAATAGCGCTTCCGCATATGAAGAAATTAGCTTCGGAAATTAATGAAGTGGTTCACTTAGTTATCTCTAATCAAAATGAGGCAGTCTATATTGAAAAGGTAGAAAGCACGCGGGCGTTAAGGCTTCATACCAGAATAGGAAAACGGTCCCCGCTCTATCTCGGATCAGGTCCGAAATTATTACTAGCCTATATGTCAGACGAGAGAAAAAATCTTTCACTAGAAGAAATACAGCAATATAGAAAAATAAATTCCCTTACCTTTTTGAAAGAATTACAGCAAATAGTGGAAAAAGGATATGCTGTGAGCTATGGAGAGCAGGATATCGGCACCATTGGTATATCCTTCCCTATCTATGATTATAAAAGAAAGGTGATTGCCTCTTTGGCGGTAAGTGGTCCAACGAGTAGATTTGAAGGGGAAAATATGGACTTTATTAAAGAAATGACTGCCATTACCGCTGAGAATATATCACAAGAGCTCGGGTTTAAAGATATTCAAAAATGGAACCATTCGCTTTAGTCTGCTGGTTCCATTTTTTTTATAAAGGCTCTTTTCTATACTTGTTCCTTTTTCAGACAAAAATCCTAGTAACTCCTTAGCGGCGTTTGGCAGTTTAAGAAAAAATGCCCCGAATTAAGACTATATAGGGCTTATAACAATATCCAACAAACAACAATCTATTTGAAAGTAGCTTTAATGAAGATCCTTTTCGCATTACCAATAAAAGTTTGTGTCCCAATAATTAGTAAAATATCAAAATGATCGTTACTTATTAAATCTATTGCATCCGCTAGCCATTCAGTTTCTGAGGCATTCTTATGAATCGCTTTTGCAAAGGAATAAGCATCCGTTGGAAATGTATGGTGGCTGATGTCTGGTTTTGAAATAATAACCTTTTTGGAAATAGCAGCAATTGTTTCGATGACACCTTTGTAGTCCTTATCCTCTGGAACCCCAACAATGGAAATTACCTCGTTATTCCCAAATGATTGAATGACCTCTTGGATGTATTTTGCAGATTCTCTATTAATGGCACCGTCTACAATAACAGTAGGGTTGTGAGAGATGATTTCGCATCTTCCCGGCCATTCTAGTTGGAGGAAGCAATTTTGGATCCTCTTTTCATTTAATGGCTGTCGAAGAATCGCTTCGCATGCTTTTATTGCGGCTGCGGCATTATAGGCTTGAAAGGATCCAAGCAGCGATAATATCATTTCTGAATAGGTTCTTTCCTTTAAGTGGACGGAAAAAGATGTACCGTTTTTATCCACCTTTATTTGCTTTGCCTCATAATCCTCACTATATAGAAAAGTTTCCCCTGAAAAGGATTGCAACTCCCGTGACATAAATTCTTCTATAAAGGGCTCTTGTTTGCCGATAATCACGGACTTTGTACTGTCTTTTACTATTCCCAGCTTGTGTTTTACGATGTCAAAAACAGTAGGACCTAATTGCGAAATATGCTCTTCCATAATAGGGGTAATAACCGCATACTCATTTTGTAGCACATTTGTATCGTCAAATGTACCTCCCCGTCCACATTCAATAATATTAATATCTGTGTTATTTTCTTGAAAAAACATTACTGCAATGGCTAAAGCGAGACCTACAGGACCTTGATATTCTGTGGAGGATAGATTCTTTTCTATTTCCTTAATTGCAGGCTGCAATTTATTGCTAAGGCGTATAAAATCTACATCTGAGATTGGCTTTCCATCCAAACGGATTCGCTCATTAAATTGTACTAGATGGGGAGATGTAAAAAGTCCGACCTTTAATCCATGATATTGAAGTAATGAGGCAAGCAGCATGGATGTCGAGCCCTTTCCTTTGCTGCCGGTTACTAATACGAACCTTTGACCACTTTCAGGAGAACCGATCATGTCTAGTAGTCTTCTGGTCAAGTGTGGTAATCGGACCTTAGCATCCTCAGTCTCCTGTATATTGGGATGTGCCCGTAAATAAGACTGGTATATCAAATTTTCTGCAGCTAACATGGTGGTGATTTTCGGCATTTTTATCCCTCATTAAGTACATAATCCTTGACATAACCAACTAGATATAATGAACCAGTTACCAGTACAATATGATTTCTTTCATATTGCTTTAATGCTTGCTCCAATGCATCTTTAATATGCTGGAAATAATAATGACGTATATCCTGTATTGGTTTTAAAGATGTCAGCATTAGTTCCTGATTTATATTTCTTTCAGTAAATAGGTGCGGCGTAATGATATAAGAAGCATTTTCAAAGTAAATATTCTTTATCATTCTTTCCACATCCTTATTAGATGAAATGGATAGCAAAACACTGGAGACGTGAAGTCCTAATGTGTCAATGCTTTCCTTAAGTGTTCGTAGCTCTAAGGAATTATGGGCACCATCAAATAAATATGTAACACCATTAATATGAAGCATTTCCATTCGGCATGGCATAGAGGCTTGATTGATAGCGCGAGTCAAGAGCTCTTTCTCATAAGAATAACCGCATTCAGCTAATGCTTCTATAACTGCTAAGGCATTGCTTGCATTTTGCACCTGATGTTCACCGAGTAGCCTCGTACGTAGATTTTTAAAGTAATAATCATGGCCCTTAAAATCAAATACACTTCCACTAGTATCATTTACCTTCGAAATAAAGCCATAATCTCGATTAAGGTAGCGGAATTTAGCATTACAATGATGTTCTATTTTAAGCAGAAAGTTTCGTGCTTGAACATTATTCATTCCACATATGGCGAATCTTGTGGATTCCTTAATAATACAAGATTTATCAATAATAATATCTTCTATAGTCGATCCGAGTAAATGAGCATGGTCCATAGTAATTTCGGTTATTACGGCAATCAAAGGATTAAAAATGTTAGAAGGGTCTGTTTTTCCTCCAACACCATTTTCAAATACAACAAGCTTAATCCCATGCTTCTGGAAAAAAGTAAGAGCAATCAAAATCATAATATGCATATGCCCTACATCATCTTTAAGAGGATAACTTTTAAGTTTTTCACAAATATCAAGAACGATGAAGGCAAATTCCTCACGTTCAATCAAGGAACCGTTAATAGCGAATCTTTCCTCATACTTGTGAAGATGCGGGCCAGTAAAAAGTCCATGCTCTATAGAATGATGTGTCAATATAGTTGAAATGAATTGGGCGGTACTCCCCTTGCCACAGGAACCGGTAATTTGTATAAATGTAAACCCCGTGTGATCTATATGAAATAAATCCAGCAATTCATTCATTATTTTATGATGATATCCTTTTTCTCTTCGTGTTGTCCTGCCGTTGTAAGAAGATAGAAAGGTGAGTGCCTCATAATAATTTGTATACGTCATCCCAGTTTGCTCCTAGATAAGACTCTTTTTTTAACTTTGTTGCTTATTTATGACAATAATCTAATAAACATCGGTATAGAACGATAATTCTTTAAGAAAAGATGCCCCGAACTATTTGTTTGTAATAATATACGAAGCGCAACAATCTATAAGAAAACAGCCAAGATTATTAATAAATTTAGGGAATTTTTCATAATAAAATATTACCATATATGAGAGCCTGGTAAAAATGAAAAAGACACCTGTAAAGGTGTCATGACGAAAAATTGTCTGTATGAGGTGGGACGGGGTCTATAGTTACAGCATCCTCCATATTGAGCACTAACTTTAAAGCAAAGACAAAAGTCCATCCGGCAAATCCAATAATACAAATGAGAACACCAAGAGTAATAATCCAAGCCTCAGCCATATTTTCATCCCCTTTTTCAAAAAATAGGACGCTCTATTAAAGGCTCTTTTCTTACACTATGTTGCTTGTGGAGATGAAAACCTAATTAACATTCTTATATTCTTTGAGAATGAATAACTCTCTGAGACTAAGACCATATTAGGAATTCTATCTATAATCGAGAAGCAACAGGTTAAAATCGTCTTTTGGATTTTAAACAATCAATGCGAAAAACAGCCCTATTAAAAAATATGCTGAAGCAATGGGAATCTTTCCGGAAAATTAGGAGGAGACTTTGCTAAATTTCGGTTCCCACTCATGCTTTAATAGTCCGAATAAAAGCATATCATACGTTTTTCCATCTCGATTAATAAATTCACGGTATGTACCTTCATGTGTGAAACCGAGTTTTTTATAAAGCTGAATAGCCTGCTGATTGTAGCTAAATACTGTAAGCTGAACTCTCCTTAAATTTAGTTCATGAAAAGCAAATTGCAGGGTCAATTCTAAAGCTTCTCTTCCATATCCCTTCCCGCGATTTTCTTCATCACCTATAGCAATAGCAACACCAGTTACACGTTGATTCCACAGAATTCCGTCCAACTCGACAATGCCAACTAATTGGTCGTCCTCAACTCTTTTTATGGAAAGAATATAATCTCTGGTCGAGGAGGCAATGCTTTTGAACCAATTTTGCAGTGATGACATACTACGCGGCAGCGCCGGAGTTGCGTCAAATAGCCGAAGAAAAGCAGGATTTTGATACCAGTTAAATATTTTAGGTAAATCATCCTCAACTAATGCAGATAATTTCACCTTTTCACCACATAATATAGAAAAGCTCATGATCGTTCACCTCTAAAAAAATATTCTTTAAAAACGTATTCAAAATGTATAGATAGTCTTATATGAATTTGATAAGATTTGATTATTGAAATGAGGAGGATTTATCATCTATGAAAAAATTCTTACTTGGGACTTTAATAACAATCATAGTATTAATGTTAATTTTCATTATCGTGATGGAAGTTTATCCTTTTTCGTAATCTATACATAAGTTGATTACAAATTAGCTCCTGCCTTTCATGTTCGATATACTTCGTTATTATCCTTTATTTATTCATTATCCATTGTCTAATGAAGGCATAGACTCTTTTCAAAATGGGCAGGATGCTGTATAATATTTAGTGCACATTTAATTTGGCTCCGTAGCTCAGCGGATAGAGCGTCGGTTTCCTAAACCGTGCGTCGGAGGTTCGAGTCCTCTCGGGGCCGTAATTTTACAATAATAAAGGCAAGGATTCTATTTGCGTAGAGATCCTTGCCTTTATTTTTGGCTGAAACCATGCAAAAAAAATCACCGAGCACAAAAACTCGGTGAAAAAATTAGGGTGGGCAAGTGACTAAAAGTGACTCACCAACCAAAATCTATCGTAGTTGTATTATATCGAATTTTGTCGAACTGTGTCGACAAGTAATTAATGGGCCAATTTGAAAGTAAAACCAATTAAAACCAATATTTTCTACATGTATCAATAAAAGTTAGGGATTGCGTCATTATTGTATCTGTTTTTGATATGGTTCCGTTTAATAGAACATTATCATCCTATCGTTTACAATATCAGTAAATGCTATTTAGACAAGAAAGGAAGTATTGGAATGGATAATATGTATGTGGCTACGCAGGAAATTCAAATTTCTTATGCCGATACAGATATGATGGGAGTAATCTATCACGGAAATTATGTCAAATGGCTGGAATTAGGGAGAACGAAGCTGATTGAGGACATAGGCTATAATTATCTGGATATGGAAAAGGCAGGATATTATGCGCCGGTATATAATCTGGAAATTACATATGAAAAGCCTGTTAAACTTGGAGACAAAGTCTTTGTAAAGACATGGGTGGATGTGAACCAGGGATTAAAAACCGTCTATGGTTTCCAAATAATAAATGGGGACGGAGAAACTTGTGCAAAGGGTACGACAACTCATATTGTTGTAAAAAAGGAAAGCGGTCAATTTAAACCTGTACAATTTAAAAAAGCTTTTCCGGAATGGTTTCAGAAGTATGAGGAAATTAAGCGGAAATAAAGAAAAGGTGACCAAATGGCCACCTTTTCAGCTTTATAAAGGGTTTCTAATGCACGCCATGTTTCTTTATATTTGCCTTCCACTGGCCAATGAATGAGATATAAGTCTAAATAATCTAATCCAAGTTTATCTAAGCTTCTTTCAAATGCTTTTAAAGTCGATTCATATCCTAAATCAGCATTCCACACTTGGATTTAACAAATAATTCCTCTCTTGAAAAGCCTGTTTCCTTTAAACCTTCTAATATTCCTTTACCTACACCAGACTCATTTTCGTAAATAGCCGCTGTATCGAGGCTGCGATAACCATGTTTTATCGCTGATTTTACTGCTTCGATAAGCTCTGGTCCTTCCTCCACTTTAAATACACCAAGTCCAAACCAGGGCATTTCCACTCCATTATGCAATGTTGTTGTGTCTTGTAAATTTTTAATCATTATATTTTCCTCCAATTAGGTTAAGTTTCTAAAAAGCAGTAGTTTTTAACTGCTCATCCTTTTTCTCAAGCTTTCTGCTCCATCCTGTCAAAAGGACAGCGAATAATACCATTAAGGCGCCGATCCATGTTGTATGAATCATACCTATTGAATCAGTGATAAGGCCGCCGAGATAAGCGCCAATTGCAATTCCCGCATTAAAGGCAGCAATATTTATTGCTGATGCTACATCGACGGAACCGGGGACAAATCGTTCTGCAAGCATAACAACATATACTTGAAGTCCAGGTACGTTCATAAAAGCCATCAATCCCATAAAAAATAAGGTGATTAAACCAGCAATTTTAAAAGGCGCAGTGAACATTAATAGGAATAAAACAACGGCTTGAACAATGAACATATAGAACAATGATTCTAATGGATTACGGTTAGATAATTTGCCTCCAATGATATTGCCGATTGCAATTGCTGCCCCGTATACCAATAAGATAATGGCAACAGAATTCATGCTAAACCCAGTTATTTGATGTAATAATGGAGATAGGTAGGTGAAAACAACAAAAGTACCTCCATATCCTAGAGCAGTTATAGCAAAGACCAATAGTAACCTACCATTTTTAATGAGATTTAACTGGCTCCGAAAAGTAGTTCTCTCAGATTTTCTCAAGTCAGAGGGAACAAGTATGCTGTTTGAAATAAAGGCAATAATACCCACCATAACGATTAAAAGAAAAGCAAATCTCCAACCTAATTGCTGACCGATAAATGTACCAAAAGGAACTCCTGTCACTGTTGCTACTGTTAGACCGGAAAACATAATTGAAATGGCACTTGCTCTCCGGTTTTCGGGAACGATATCGGCTGCGATGGTTGACCCAATGGACATAAAAACCCCATGTGAGAACGCAGAAATTACTCGTGCAATAAGTAATACTCCAATACTTCCAGCGCAGGCTGCAATACTGTTGCCTACGATAAAGATAATCATGATCCATAGTAATAGTGCTTTGCGTGACATCGCCGAGGTTAGGGATGTTAAGATGGGAGCTCCAAATGTAACTCCAAGCGCATATAGTGAAACCGTTAATCCTGCAGTGGTCACGGATATCTTTAAATCGTGCGCTATCAACGGCAATAAACCAACACTGATAAACTCGGTGGTTCCAATTGCAAATGCACTTACTGCTAATGCTAGTAATGCGAATGTACTTCGTCTTTTATTTACGGACATTTTCCTCCTCCTCGAGAATGTATTTTTAGAATGGTGTAAATGGATAAGAATAAAAGTAAACTTTTTCGCCGGCAAATGCTATTATGGGATATATAAAACAGTATGAGAAGTACGTACTTTAAAGTTATATAGATACCTGTAGGTTATATAGGAACTAAAAAGTTCCTATAACAAAAGGAGGAGAAAATATGTCAAAAAAGAAGTACAACATCGGGGTTGAAGCGACCTTAGAAGTTATAGGCGGAAAATGGAAATGTGTTATTCTATGTCACTTAACACATGGAAAAAAACGAACGAGTGAATTAAAACGATTGATGCCGCATATTACTCAAAAAATGCTCACACAACAATTAAGAGAGCTAGAAGCAGATGGTGTCATTAATCGAATCATATATAATCAAATTCCTCCAAAAGTAGAATATGAATTAAGTGAGTATGGCTGGAGCTTGAAAAGCATCTTGGATTCGCTGTGTGCGTGGGGAGAAAATCATATTACAAAAGTATACGGTGATAAATTTGAAGTATTAGAAGAAAGTATTTTAAATGAAAATAAGGTGTCCCACCAATAAGTGGAACACCTTTATATTTAGTACTTTTTATACATTCCGACAGACGATGGAGCTGTATAATCAAATCCAAATTGCTTATATAAATTATCTGCCGGCGAATCTGCAATTAAACTAACGTAGGACTGAGCAGGTGCATGCTTATCCAAAAATTTTGTAATCTCCATCATAATTACTTTGCCCAGACCATTCCCCTGATAAGCAGGGTGGACTGCAATATCCACTATCTGATAGAAGCATCCTCCATCACCAATGATTCTTCCCATTCCGATTAAATTTTCATCTAATAGCAGCGTAACAACAAAAACGGAATTTTGTAAACCTGTTCTAGAAGCATCAATGTCTTTAGAACTTAGCCCAGCATTGATTCTCAGTACATTATATTCCTCTGGTGTAGGTGCTTCATACATTATTTTGTAATTTAACATTGGTGTAACCCCTTTTTGATTTTCATTTTAACCCATAAAAAAAATTCCGGCTATAAAAGCCGGAACAAGGATTAGGGTATTTAAATAAGGGGGTTACTTGATAATGGAGGGGACCATATCAAGTAGGAAAATTACTAGCTTGTCCTATTAACAATTACATCTTAACCCCCAATCCCTAAAAAAACATGAAAATTAAATGAGAATATCATGAGACACAAAATCGTCACATTTATATCATTTAAAAAGGCACTAAAAAGGTGCAGAGGTTAAAATATACCGGACCAGGGAGGCGGGGGTGGTTGAGTAACTCAGTAATCATAAGGATTTTTCTGTAAATCTTTATTTGCTTGCCTAGTTGTATTAGATGAAACCCTAAAGAAAATAAGGGGAAAGATAATGACAATCGCAAGAACTATATAAATCCACATATTGTTCCCACCTTAAGGTTATTACTATTAGTTAATGCAATTTCAAATACAGATGAAAGAAAAATCCATATACTTAAGAAAATTAAAGCCTAGGTACTTCACCTACTGTGTTAGTAACTACTATACTTACCCCGTTTTCCTCACTTTTTTTTAGTTGATCAATATGTGACATCCAATACAATGCAGTAAATAAGCCGCCTAAAATAAACAGAATGGAAATAAGAAAAAATATAATTTGCTTTTTATTTTTCTTCATTTGGAATCTCCTTTATAACGAATGCAATCTTTTATTAATATATGACATAATAGATGTTGGAATCAATAACCTCGCTAAAGGAGATTACAATCATGTACAATATCAAACAATATGTGAATGAAGGTTTAAAAGTGTATGAATTAAGTGATGAGGACTCCAAATCTTATATTAAAGTAGTTCCCGAACGAGGTGCAATAATCACGGAATTAGTAATAGACGGTAAAGACATCCTTTATCTCAATAAGGAAACATTAATTAATAGAGAGGCAAATATAAGAGGTGGAATCCCAATTTTATTCCCAATCAGCGGCCAACTGGAAAATGGTGAATATGAATTGAATAGCAGAAGATATCAAATGAAAAATCATGGATTTGCCAGAAATCTCCCATGGGAGGTAGTGGAAACAAATAAGGATAAGGAGCTTTCCATGAAACTATGCTTAAGGAGTAATGAGGAAACAAAAAAAGTTTATCCTTTTGAATTTGAAGTTATTTATAAATATATTCTAAAAAAGAATACATTAATTATCGAACAAGAATATAAAAATCTTTCGGATGAAGAAATGCCATTTTACTCTGGTTTTCATCCATATTTTAAGACATCTCAGAAAGCATTAACGATTGATTCGGATGCAAAAGCCTACTTAGACTATAACGATCTAGAAGAAAAACCATTTAGGGGAATAATCGATTTAACAGACAAAAAAGAATCCCTGATGCTTTTGGACACTAAAAAAACCGAAATAGCATTCAATCTTCAAGAGGCAGGCAAAAGGATTTCATTGGAATATGGCGATGAATTTAAGTATGTGGTTTGCTGGACAGAAGAAGGAAAGGAATTTGTTTGCGTCGAACCGTGGATGGCTAGATCAGGGGAATTGAACCGACAAGAGGAATTAGTATATTTAAAACCAGCTGAATCATTAACTACTTTTTTTCAAATTATGGCAGAATAAAAGACAAGGGAAACCCTTGTCTTTTATTCTTGAGGCTGTTTTCGTATATTTTTATAAATCCTAATATAGACTTAGACAGTTATTCATTCATAACCAAAGAAGGGTGGCTTTTTAAGATTTTCGTTTAAAAAAGCAGTAAAGCTTAAGAAAAGAGCCATTCTTAAAAAGGAAAAAAGTAAACCGGATAATGTTCCAATTTTTCAAAACCAAGTTTTTCTGCAATTGCAATGGAATCCCTGCGGAACGACTCTGTTGTCCAATGGGGATTTCCACCTATTGCTATACAGTCTTGAATAAAGGATGCAGCCATTAAAGTTGCAAGACCCTTCCCGCGATGTTCCGTTTGATAAGTATTAATACCGATTTCGTATTCATTTTCACTGACAAATACAGAAATGCAAGTTCCTATTACTTCATTATTGTTAAGAACACAATAACCAATCCCATTATCCAAAAAAGATTGTAGTGAATCCCAAAACTTTAGAATCTCATTTTTTATGATATTAGATAAGTCTTTTTGTATGACGGACAAATCAATTTTCCTCAAAGAATATCCAGATGGTGCTGTCTTTCTTAAAGAAAGTTTATGGAATTGGTCCTTATGAAAGGTAAATGGAACGCGTTCTCCCTGCTGCAAATTTGTTTTTTTGAAAATAGATGGTAATACAGGTGCCCACTCATTATGTGGGTAAAGCTCCAAATTGAAATAATCCTCTCCTAATTGAATGGCAGCAGGTATAATGATATCGATAATATACTTTTCTAATGAATGTTGAAAAATAATATCTTGACTATCTCCTGCTAAGTAAAACATTTCATTAATAGCCCAAACTAATACAGCTGTTGGATTTTCTATGTTATTTACAAAAATTCTTCCTCGGTTCATTCCATTTATCACACCATTAATAACAGGGTGATACTGTTCGTTTTGAAATATTCTCTTAACCTTATTAAAATCTTCGTACGATAATTCATATATCATATATTTTCCCTCTTTTCTGTATTTTGTTTGTTAGTGAGAACAATTAATACAGAAATGCTGATAAACAACGTAACAATATACAAGCTCCTTCATCGGTAAATAACAAAATTATAACAAATAGTAATGTAAATTAATAGTTTAAAAAATTCTGTTCATTTGTCGAAATATACGGGTTATTGGCGAAAAATATTGATATGAGTTATATAAAAATGATATGTTTATGAAAGGATTGATAGTTATGGAAGGGTTCGCAAAAAATGATATTAGACAGAAAATCAGAAAAATATAGTTATAATCAAATTAAAGAAAAATTAAAATCATATATATTTCCGGCAAATAGTTTAAACTTTATAGTAGACCGAAAGCTGCAAGTGAAGATGTCTGGAAATCAAATTGTAGAATACATTCTTGCCAATTTACAGAGAAGACAAATTCTTGAACTCATAGAAATGCTAGAAATTATAAAAAATCGCAATTCCAATATTATTAATTATCTTGAATATATTTTAAATGGAATCAACCAACATAAAGAAAGAAATTAAAATGTAATGGTTAACCTAAAAATTTGCGACTAGGAGGATCCATTAATAAATGAGTATGTCAAAAGGTTTTATTGAGTCGGAAATAAGTAAAGCAATTACTCAATGGGAAAAGGACTACCTTGGCCGCGGATCCATATCCGTTAAAACAGATATATTACGGGATATGATCATAATAAATTTACAAGGAATTTTAACACCAGCTGAATATTCCGTTTGTGAAACTAAAGATGGGATGTTGACTATTAAGAAAACACGCTCTGAGCTAGTGGAATCAGGGATAGAGGATCTTAAGGCAATTATTTTAAAGATTACTGGTGAGAAAGTAAAAGGATTCCATACGGATATAAGCTCCCGCACCGGAGAACGACTAATGGTATTTAAATTATTTAATGATTTTGAAAAAACGTTGTATATAAAACAGCAATAAAACCAAATTAAGTCTTAATTGTTGACAAATGTATATGATATGGAATACGCTTATAAGTAAGTAAATATTTCGCGGTATTTTTTTGAAATAGACTTTAGCATTCTCTTAATATATAATATTGATGGAATGAAAAAGTTTCTAATCTTAGAATAACATAAACTGGTAATTTTCCTAATATAAGTAATTAGATTAGGGATTATACCATTTTTTTCTTTAAATACAATAATTAATTCTTGTTCATAAAAGGTAGCTCTTCAAAAAACGTCTTGTTAGTTGAATGGAAACCGACAATTTGCAAAATACCAATGATTCTAATTATCATTGCTGTTTTGAAATTGTCGGTTTTTTTATTTAATAAGTATTATTTTATATATTAATGAACGTATTTAAAAGGGATTATATATGTAAAGGTTATTTTCACGGAGGAGTTTTTGATGTTTGTATCCTTAAGTATGTCATCATTTTTTATTATATATTTTAGTGTGCTAGCTATTTCTTGTTTAAGCGGATTAGTATTTCTGCTTTCTCGAGTGCCTTTAAATTTTGTTCGCATTCATATTGGAATTATTTCTTTACCTCCATTAGTTTCCTTATTTGCGCTAATTAACAATAAGTTTAATGGAGTTATTGGTCCATGGTACTTGGATTCTATATCTTGGTTAATGGCCTTTTTTGTTCTTTTTCTCGGTTTAATTATCCAACGTTTCTCTGTTCGTTATTTAATGGGAGATCAATCTTACCGAAAATATTTTATACTTTTTACATTCACTACTGGATCTGCTTCACTTGCTTGGCTAAGTGGTGATTTACGCCTAATGACGATATGTTGGGGACTTACTCTTATAGGATTAATTTTACTTATTAGGTTAAATCGAGGATGGAAAGTGGCTTGCCAAGCAGCTACATTATCTGTTCGATTATTTGCAATAAGTTGGGTTGCGATTGTATTAGCGATTATTTGGCTATTTTATGCAACTGGACAATGGCAGTTATCATCAGCCTTAACAAACGAAAGTTTAGCACATCTCGAATATTGGGAAAAAATAGGAATTAATTTATTGCTCGTTTTAGGTGTGATGATTCCGGCAGCACAATGGCCATTCGGACGATGGTTATTAGAGTCAGTTGTTGCTCCGACTCCCGTTTCTGCGATAATGCACGCTGGTTTAGTAAATGCGGGTGGAATTATACTAACTCGATTTTCACCTCTTTTTCATGACAATCCAGCTCAAATAGTATTACTTTTCCTTTCAAGTATATCCGTAGTAATTGGGACTGGAATTAGTTTAGTACAGGTAGACTATAAACGGCAGTTAGTTGGATCTACTATTGCGCAGATGGGGTTTATGCTTATTCAGTGCGCATTAGGTGCTTATTCAGCAGCTATTTTCCACCTTATTTTTCATGGGCTGTTTAAAGCGACATTGTTTTTGCAGGCGGGTTCATTAGGCACTCGTATTGAAAAGTCATCACATGTTATTAAAACGTCATCCTATTTATGGACTATGCTAGGACCTATTTTGGGTATTATTGTTGGAGTTTCTTTTTGGCTTAAGGGCATGGAAAATGGATATCAATTCATAAGTGCGCTAATCATTGGATGGACATTGTCCGTTTCTTGGAAACAACTTGTAGCTTTTGGTGAGGGAAGTATTGGTCGAATAGCGGGATTATTATTTTTGGTGGGATTTACAATTATTTATTTCATCATTCATAACTACTTCTATCATTGGTTGCCAACTCCTACTTATCAAAGTAATCAAATTCCAATGTGGATTCTAATTATTGTAGTATGTCTCCTGTTATTTGGTAGTACAGTGATGAGGATGGGTATGCGCAAACACTCTTCTGTTTTCTTCTCTATTCTGTATCTTTGGTTTGTACGATTAGGTGAAGCAAAACCAAAAGCAGTAGAAAGTCATCCGAACTACCTTAAATTTTTATCTCACGGAGGTAATAAATGATGAGTGGAACATCTGTAGATGAAAATGAAATAAAAAAGAAAAATGCTTATATAGATTTTCAGGAAAGTGGGATAAATGCTTTAGTTGAATCTGCAAGCCGAGTTATTGCACCACTTTGGCCTATTTCTACTTTTGCAGCACGCAGTCCGTGGATGGGACTCGAAAAACTATCTTTTGAACAAGTTGCAGGTTGGTTAAAGAATGCACGCGGTATCGATATATTTCCAAGTGCATCTATGATCCAATCTGCAAGAAGAAAAGGGGAGATTGACGAGGCTTTTGTAGAAAAGGCACTACAGCGTTGGTTAGATGCGCAATCCTTTCATATACCACGGAAGGTTATAGAACGTTATTGTCGTGCTGCTTTAGAATTAGATGAAATACCTTCTAATTTTCTATCATCACATGAGATAAAGAAGTTGAGTAAGAATATTGAGGAATGGAATAATGAGAGCTTGGAAAAGGTTTTTGTGCAGCCCTTAAGTATGATAATAGAACCACAGGGTGGGGAGAAACTGGGGGATATTCTTGATTATCACATCATCAAATGGTGTAAGTTATACCTGGATGAATCTCAGGCAACTTGGACTATGCCATTTCGTGAAAAGGGATTCTATCAGACGTGGAAACAGCTTATTTCATATGACCCTGCAATCAGTAAAGGTCAGCGCAAGAGTTTGAAGGAATGGCCAAAGGACGCGGGAGCGGCTTTAGAAGTAGCGCTATCGCTACTTGAAATTCCAAAATCAGACATTCAAAATTATCTTGAAGGGCATTTGCTTTCATTACCTGGATGGGCGGGAATGATATTATGGCGTTCACAGCAATCCAGTCATGAAAAGGAACTCTTAACAGAATATTTAGCTATTCGAATTTCAATGGAATGGGCTCTCATAAAACCATATTTACCTTTGTCTAATCAACGAATGAAAAAAAAGGTTTCCTCTGTTCACATGTTGGCATCCTGGATTCATTGGGGAAAACTTTCTATAGAAGAATGGAAAGGAATGTCTTCCGTTAATCAGGTTGAATATCTAAAATTCGCCCATCAATTTAATGAAATGACTAGCAGGAAAATATGGCTTGAAGCATGGGAACAGACCTACATGGATCAATTAAGCGAGAAGATCTTTTCTAACCGTCATCGCATGAATGTTAAAGAAGCTCCATTAGCTCAGTTAGCATTCTGTATTGATGGGCGATCAGAGCATTTTCGTCGTCACCTTGAAAAAGAAGGTCCATTGCAAACAATTGGAATTGCTGGATTCTTCGGGTTGCCAATTTCCACTAGTGAACTTGGCAGCAAACATAGCCATCCCTCGTTGCCGGTTATCCTTAAGCCAGAACATAAAATAAAAGAGATTGCAGCTGAAAAGGAACTTAAACCATACCAACAGCGTAAACTTGCGGCAAATTCGTTAAGTCATACATTTAAAAAGATGAAGCATAATTTACTTGCGAACTTAATCTTACCAGAAGTAAGCGGACCTTTGCTTAGTCTACAAATGTTAACACGCAGTTTTGTTCCTCGAACAACAGATCAGTTTATTCGTAATCTCCGTGAAAATTGGTTGCGTAAACCGGAAACAAAACTCACACTTAATCATGTTAATGAAAAAGAAGAGGGGTTGCCTGTTGGTTTTACGAATGGAGAGAAAGTTAAATATGCACGTCAAGCTCTAAAAATGATGGGATTAACAAAAAACTTCTCTCCACTAGTCGTTTTTTGTGGACATGGTAGCAGGAGCATTAATAATCCTTATGCTTCCTCGCTTGACTGTGGTGCTTGTGGCGGGGCATCAAGTGGTACTAATGCAAAGGTTTTAGCAATGTTATGCAACCTTCAGGAGGTCCGGGAAGTACTTTTTACAGAAGGAATTGAAATTCCAAAAGATACGGTTTTCGCTGCCGCTGAGCATATAACTTCTATGGATGAATTACAATGGATTTATGTTCCTGAACTTTCAACATCTGCTCAGGTTGCATTTGATCGAATCCAAGCTATTTTGCCGAAAGTAAGCTATAATGCAAATGCGGAGCGTTTATCCCAATTACCAAATTTTCAATCAAAACTTAAAAATCCAAAGTTTGAAGCAAAGCGATTTGCACATGATTGGAGTGAGGTACGTCCGGAATGGGGCTTAGCTCGTAATGCCGCTTTTATCATTGGACAACGTGAACTTACTTATCATTGTGATTTAGAAGGCAGGGCTTTCCTTCATAATTATGATTGGAAGCAAGATGAAAATGGTGAGATCTTAGGTAATATTATTGCTGGTGCTGGTACGGTTGCTCAATGGATTAATCTGCAATATTACGCTTCAACCGTAGCACCTCATTATTACGGTAGCGGAAATAAAACAACTCAAACTATCACTTCAGGTCTAGGTGTAATGCAAGGGAATGCAAGTGATTTATTAGCTGGATTGCCATGGCAATCCGTCATGCAATCAGATGATGATTATTTTCATTCTCCTCTTCGTTTATTAATTGTTATTCAAGCACCTAATGAATATGTAAAACGACTATTAGAGAATAACTCAGTCTTTAAAGAAAAAGTTCAAAATGGATGGGTTCGCCTCGCGAGTATTGATACAAAAGGTCTTTGGGAAGACTGGTAATGGTTGTTCAATTAATACTAAATGTAATACAAAAACACTCTAGAACACTAGAGTGTTTTTGTACTATCTCGTGTCAATTATTCATTATTGCACTTTTATAAAAACCATGCTAAAGTTAATCCTGAGTTAATTTATAGGAAATGAGGGAATTAAGATGGGTAGGGAATTCAATGAGCTTTTTGATGAATGGTCCCATTCTTATGATCAAACTGTTACCGGACATGACCCTGAATATGAAGAAGTTTTTATAGATTATGATAAAATCCTTAAGACCGTTGCTGAAAAATCCACCGGTACCGTGCTGGAGTTTGGAGTAGGTACAGGAAATTTAACAGCTATGTTAAATGAAAGAGGACTGAATGTTTTTGGCATCGAGCCATCAGAAGGTATGAGAACCATTGCCAAACAAAAATTGAAAAATATCACACTTTTGGATGGAGATTTTCTGGACTTTCCAAAAATAGATGCTGAGATTGATACGATTGTAAGCACCTATGCATTCCATCATTTAACAGATGCTGAAAAGGAAACGGCCATTCAAAAATATAGCGAATTATTGAAAAAAGATGGACGAATAGTTTTTGCAGATACAGTATTTTCAACAGAGGAAGCAAAACAGGAAAAAATTCGGGAATCCTTGAAAAGGAATTTTCATAGACTTGCAGAAGATTTACAGCGGGAATACTATACAACCATTCCTGTATTACAACATATATTTGAGAAATATGGTTTTGAAGTTTCTTTTATAAAATTAAATCCATTTGTTTGGTTGATGGATGCCCAGAAAAAGGGAGGAGAATGAATCATGACAACTCAAAAGAAAATGAATGTAGAAAGCTTTAATTTAGACCATACAAAGGTAAAAGCACCATTTGTACGCTTAGCAGGAGTGAAAGAAGGAGTAAATGGAGATGTCATTCATAAATATGATATTCGTTTCTGCCAGCCAAATAAGGAACATATGGAGATGCCGGCATTACATTCATTGGAGCATATGATGGCAGAGTTTAGCCGTAACCATACAGATAGGATTGTTGATATCAGCCCAATGGGATGCCAAACAGGCTTTTATTTATCATTAATTAATCATGATGATTATGAGGAAGTATTAAATATTTTGGAGAATACATTAAATGATGTTCTTTCCGCAACAGAAGTACCGGCATGCAATGAAGTGCAATGTGGATGGGCAGCCAGCCATAGCTTAGAAGGAGCACAAGGGATTGCACGTAAAATGCTATCTAAGAGAAATGAATGGACAGAAATCTTTGCATAAAAAGAGGTATTAATAATGAAATACGCGCGAAGAGTGCATGAATTAATAGGTAATACACCATTGGTAGAAATTACTAGTTTCCCATTACCAGAGGGTGTCCGTCTTTTTTCTAAGCTTGAATATTTTAACCCGGGTGGAAGTGTGAAGGACCGTTTAGGACAGTATTTGCTAAAGAGAGCATTTGCCGAAGGGAAGCTAAAAAAGGGCGGAACCATTATTGAGCCAACTGCGGGAAACACTGGGATAGGTCTTGCCCTTGCAGCGATTCAATTTGAGGTTCAGGCAATTTTTGTCGTTCCGAAAAAATTCAGCCTGGAAAAGCAAACCTTAATGAAAGCTTTGGGTGCCAAAGTGGTGAATACACCGACAGAATTAGGTATGGAAGGTGCGATTGCTAAGGCGAAGGAATTATTGGAAACAACACCAGATTCTTTTTACCCAGGCCAGTTTCAAAATTTTGCGAATCCAGATACGTATTACGAGAGCCTTGGTCCTGAAATATATGAGGCACTCGAAGGAAGCATTGATATTTTCGTTGCTGGTGCAGGTTCGGGTGGAACCTTCATGGGCACCTCCCGTTATTTGAAGGAAAGGCTTCCGAATGTGAAGACAGTCATTGTGGAGCCTGAAGGATCTATTATAAATGGTGGGAAGTCAGGTCCTCATCGAACGGAAGGAATCGGTATGGAATTCTTGCCACCATTTATGGATCGCAACTATTTCGATGCCATTCATACAATACCGGATGATATTGCGTTCACTCGCTTGGCAGAGCTGGCTAAGCAAGAAGGTCTATTAGTAGGAAGCTCTTCCGGTGCAGCAATGGAAGCAGCCTTGCGTGAAGCAGCACAAGCACAACCAGGAACCAATATCGTAACCATTTTTCCAGATAGCAGTGAGCGGTATATTAGCAGTAAAATCTATAAAGGCTGATTTTGTATAGATTGTTGTTTTTCGCAAATGTTATAAAAGTTTTTATTTACAAAACAGCATAGTTTAAGAAAAGAGCCTATATGAAAGTGGGAATGAACATGAGGAAAAAAACGAAATTTATTCATGGTGGAATTAGCCGTGATCCTTATACTGGAGCTGTTTCCACACCAATCTATCAAGTGAGTACTTACAAGCAAGATGGTGTAGGGAATTTTAAGTACGAATATTCCAGAACAGGAAATCCAACTCGTGAAGCGTTAGAGAAGCTTATTGCAGATATTGAAGAAGGTAGTCGTGGGTTTGCCTTCGGTTCAGGAATGGCAGCAATTACAGCTGTTATCCAGTTGTTTTCAGCAGGCGATCATATTATTGCAACGGATGATGTATACGGCGGGACATTCCGCGTGATGACAAAAGTATTAAATCGTTTTAATCTGGAAGTTACTTTTGTCGATACAAGCAATTTGGATGCAGTGAAAGAAGCAATTAAGCCAAATACGAAAGCGATTTATGTGGAAACTCCAACAAATCCGCTTCTAAAAATTACTGATATTAAAGCAGTAAGCGAAATTGCAAAAGAAAATAATCTAAAGCTTATTGTTGATAATACTTTTAGCACTCCGTACTGGCAAAATCCGCTTTCGCTTGGAGCAGATATCGTCCTTCACAGTGCGACGAAATACCTTGGTGGACACAGTGATGTCGTTGCAGGGCTAGTAGTAGTGAAGGATGACAAATTAGGGGAAGATGTTCATTTTATCCAAAACTCAACAGGCGGTATATTAGGACCTCAGGATAGCTGGCTATTGATTCGCGGGATTAAAACACTTGGAATTCGCATGGAAGAGATTGAAGAAAACACGAAAAAAGTTGTTCAATTTTTGCTGGAACATAAAAATGTTCAAAAAGTATATTTTCCTGGTTTAGTGGATCATCCTGGCCACGATATCCACACCAAACAAGCGGAAGGCTTCGGAGGTATGATTTCATTTACGGTAGATTCTGAGGCAAAAGCTTTGGATGTACTGAAAAAAGTAAATTACTTTACTTTGGCTGAAAGCCTTGGAGCAGTAGAAAGCTTGATATCTATTCCGTCTTTAATGACGCATGCATCTATTCCAAGAGAACGCCGACATGAATTAGGTATTGAAGATGGACTAATCCGTATTTCAGTTGGGATAGAGGATATAGAGGATCTTCTGGAAGATTTAGAGAACGCTCTTGCGTAATTTTCCAGTTGAAAAACTGTAAGAGATTTTTTGTCGAATAAATACTGGTACTTATTGAAAAAAAGCCATGTCCATAACGGACGCGGCTTTTTTTTATCTAAATTATATATAGAAAGATGCGCTTTTGTCTTTTCAGGACAAGGAATCCGTTATTTGCAATAAATGATTATGAGTTATTCCTTTGGAGGACACTGTAGACCATGTCTAGAAAAATGGAAATCACGACTTTTTGATAAAATAGCGAATCGAGCGTCAGGAATAAGCTCATTTAGTGACAGATAAAGGAGTGGGTCTTCACGGGCAAGCTCATAAGGGGAAATCCGTTTTTGTACCGATTATGGCCATGTAAATATTAGCGAATATTTCTCTTCCTCTGCGAATAATCATGTATTGATACATTTATACAAGATGGGGAGGGACCTCCTATGCAATACTATCAAGGCTACCCATATTATCCGTATCCTCCAGTCATGAGGCAGCAGCAACCTGCAGGGGATGAGGCGCTAAAATATAAACAACCAGGAATATATCCTCAAAGACAAATTCTTTCTTTTAATCCTCCGATAGAGGAGAATCCAAATGCAGAGTATCCAAAGGTTAGTGTAAATGCAGTGGTGGGACCGAATTCGTATATATTTGGTGATGTGCAAATCGAAGAAGATGTTATTGTTGGCTGGAATAACCTTATTCGTGCCGATTCTGCAGGACCATTTTTTATTGGAAAAAAGTCCAATATTCAAGATTATGTCGTTATCCATTGTCATCCGAACCAGCATGTTGATGTCAAAGGGAAAAAATATGGAGTATACATTGGAGAGGAAGTAAGTATTCTCCATCATGCCCAACCGCACGGTCCATTGTATATAGGCCGCAATACCTTCATTGGAGAGGGAGTTTCAATATATGGAGCCACAATAGGTAGGAACTGTGTGATTATGCATGGAGCAACGATTACTAACGATGTGAAAATATCCGACGGACGTTTTGTAGAGCCTGGTAAAGCTGTATGGAAACAGGAGCAGGCAGATGCTCTTCCGCCAGTACCAGAAAAATTTAAGGGGCTAAATCAGGAAATTGTGGATCATTATTATCGATTGGGAAAATCCTATCGGAAAAATACCCAGCTATTTATATAGTCTCCCTGCCTAACTAATAGGCAGAATTTTTTTTGAATTAATATGAAACTAAAGTTCTAGTAGTTCCGTAAGTATTAGTAAGAAAATATAGAAAGGAGAAATTTAATAAATAGGGAGTTATTGATGATTAAGTTTTTCTGAAGGAATGATGAGAATGACGATATTTGGAACACCAATTGAAACTATTTATTTAATCTTATTAATTGTATCAGGTGTCTTAACCATTCTTTACATTTTTTTTGGTGATGCCCTGCATGGTGTTGGGGAAGCAGTAAGTTATTTACATCCGACATTAGTACTATCCTTCATTACGTTTTTCTCAGCAAGTGGGTATATATTCGAGCTTGCTACTTCTATTTCAAGCGGCCTTATTATTGCAATTTCGGCCATCATTGCTCTCATCTTAGATTCACTGTTAAATATGTTTGTCCTCATTCCACTTTCCTCAGCTGAAGAGTCGCTTGCCTACACGGAAGAATCACTAAAAGGCAGAATTGGTAAGGTTATTATTTCAATCCCTGAGGATGGGTTTGGTGAAGTGGTGATTGAAAGCAACAGCGGAACCATAGCCAAACCGGCAACAGGCGTAAACAATAATCCAATAGAGGAAGGTAAGCAGGTGCTTGTCATTGAGGTGAAAAGTGGAGTACTTTATGTAGTTTCCTATGAAAATAATCATTTACATTATGAAGAATAAGAGATTGGGGGAAAAAAGATGTTTGAATCAGGTATGATCGGAATTTGGGTAGTCATAGCAATTGTCGTCTTTTTATTAATTGCATTAATCGGATTGTTTATTTCTAAGTACCGCACTGCAAGCCCAGATGAGGCATTAATCGTTACAGGAAGCTATCTTGGTGGAAAAAATGTTCATGTAGATGAAGCAGGAAATAAAATAAAAATTATTCGTGGTGGCGGTACATTCGTACTACCAGTCTTTCAACAATCACAGCCACTTAGCTTATTATCTAGCAAGCTTGAAGTAACGACACCAGAGGTATATACAGAACAAGGTGTTCCGGTCATGGCTGATGGAACAGCAATTATTAAGATTGGCGGGTCCATTGGTGAAATTGCCACTGCCGCTGAGCAATTTCTAGGAAAAACAAAGCAAGATCGTGAGAATGAGGCGAAAGAGGTTTTGGAAGGACATTTACGTTCGATTCTTGGGTCGATGACGGTAGAAGAAATCTATAAAAATCGTGATAAATTCTCCCAAGAAGTGCAGCGTGTTGCTTCGCAGGATTTAGCGAAAATGGGATTAGTAATCGTTTCGTTCACTATTAAGGAAGTAAGAGATAAGAATGGCTATTTAGAATCACTAGGTAAGCCACGAATTGCACAGGTTAAAAGAGATGCCGATATCGCAACGGCAGAGGCAGAGAAGGAAACGAGAATTAAGCGGGCTGAAGCTTCTAAGGAAGCGCAAAAGGCAGAATTGGAGAGAGCAACGGAAATTGCTGAAGCAGAAAAAGTTAATCAGCTAAAAATCGCAGAATTCCGTCGTGAACAGGATATTGCAAGAGCACGTGCAGACCAAGCCTATGACTTGGAAACAGCAAGAGCGAAGCAGGATGTAACGGAACAAGAGATGCAAATTAAAATTATTGAACGTCAAAAACAAATTGAACTAGAGGAAAAAGAAATCTTACGTCGTGAGCGTCAGTACGACTCTGAAGTGAAGAAGAAGGCAGATGCCGACCGTTATGCAGTGGAGCAAGCTGCGGTAGCTGATAAAGCGAAGCAAATAGCGGAAGCGGATGCTAATAAATATCGTATTGAATCGATGGCGAAGGCCGAAGCAGAAAAAGTTCGCATAGATGGTTTGGCGAAAGCAGAAGCGCAAAGGGCACAAGGGGAATCCGAAGCAGATATTATTCGCCTAAAAGGGCTTGCGGAAGCAGAAGCGAAGCGCAAAATTGCAGAAGCGTTCGAGCAATTCGGTCAGGCAGCAGTTATGGACATGATTTTAAAAATGCTTCCTGAATATGCAAAACAAGTGGCAAGTCCACTTAGCAATATTGATAAGATCACGGTTGTGGATACTGGCGGCTCTGGTGGTGAAGGCGGAGCAAATAAAGTTACAGGCTACGCTACAAGCTTAATGTCCAGTCTACAGGAATCGCTTAAGGCATCTTCCGGTATAGATGTAAAAGAGCTGTTAGAAAACTTATCTGGAAAATACAATGTTCGTGGTAGTATTGAGCATTTGGCGGATACTATTTCAGAATCGAATAAAGGAAAAACAGAACAACAATAAGGAAAAGGGAGCAGAGTATGCTCCCTTTTTTCATGAATATTATCCATATATTTTTTGAAACATCCAAAATAAATAGCGAAATTCATCAAATAATAATCGGTCATAATCTTGAAAATCAAAGGTATCAAAAAATTTTTCCAATGTATACTGATCAACATGATCTAAAAGACCGGATATTTCGATTGCTGTTTTGATGTTTTGATAATATTGATGGTATCCATAGACATCAAAAGTATTCTCAATTTCATGACTTAGCATGATTATCACCCAATATTATTATGTTCAATCGCTATTCATTTCAATCGTGCTAGTGTATTTTTGCTTGTAAAACATGTGAATTTAGCAATGGATAGCTAAACCTCACGAAACATGCGCGTAGTCTTGTGAAAAAGGATCTGTATCTCGCGAGGTGCATGGGTAATCTTTGATAAAATTAATCTTATTCTCATGAAATAAAGGGGTTTTCTAGCAAAAACTTAAGATTACCCCTCACAAAACCAATCATAATCTTGTAAATACCAGCCTTTTCTCGCGAAATAGACTGCTATTCTCGCGAAAATTGACTATATTCTCGTGAAATAGACTGCTATTCTCGCGAAAATCTAACTTATTCTCGCGAATCGGGCCTTATGAACTAGGAACGTAAAAATCTTATTTTGCCATAGGCTGCAATCGATTGATAAATTTCAATGATTTGCCGGTTCCTACCACAACAGATTCTAATGGGTTTGGTGCTAAATGGACTGGAACGATGATACTTTTAGATAACCAATCCTGCATACCGTTTAAGAGTGCACCTCCACCTGTTAAAATAACTCCGCGATCCACAATATCTCCACTAAGCTCTGCCGGGCAGTTTTCTAAAGTGGAACGGATTGTTTCTAGTATTTTTAAAAGAGATTCCCGAATCGAGTTTTGAATTTCTGAAGAGTAAAGTGTAATAGTTTTTGGTAAACCGGACACTAGATCTCGGCCACGTACCTCCATAGATATTTCATCATGATCCACTAACGCATATCCAATTTCCATTTTTATTTGCTCGGCAGTACGTTCACCAATTAATAGATTGTAAGTTTTTCGGACATGTTGAATAATATCCTCGTCCATTTTATCTCCGCCGACTTTTATCGTTTTACTAGTAACTACGCCGCCGTAGGATATAATCGCAACCTCAGTAGTTCCTCCACCTATATCTACAATTACATTGGCAACAGGCTCATCTACTGGCAAGTCAGCTCCAATAGCCGCAGCAACGGGTTCCTCAATTAAATGAACATTTTTGGCTCCGCTGTTTTTTACAGCATCTTGAATTGCTCTTCGCTCCACTGAGGTAGCCCCAGAAGGCGTACAAACAATGACATTTGGCTTTCTTACTGCCATGCCAAGCTGTTTGCTGATCCTTTTCATGATAATTCTTAGCATCTCTGTAGTAATGTCGAAATCAGCAATTACCCCATCCTTTAATGGGCGAATGGCTACTACCTTTTCAGGAGTTTTTCCGATCATGCTTTTGGCTTCCGTGCCTACAGCCATTATCTTTTTTGTATCTGTATTAATTGCCACTACGGATGGTTCGTTTAATATAATTCCTTTTGATTTACTATATACAAGTGTATTTGCGGTACCTAGATCAATTCCAATATCAACATTTGAAAACATTCCTTATTCACCTTTCCCTTATTAAATAAATGCTTTCTTTTCAATAAAGCATTGAGAGCAAACATTGACGAAAAACTACATAATTTGTCATTCATATAAATCTTCCATTAAGTATAGACGATTTATGAGGGTAAGAAAGTATACAATTTATACCAAGGTGTAATTATTACAAATGTAAAGAAAAGAAATAATTCCTGCTAAGACTGTTGCAAGAAGAATCAAGATAAAACATTAGCTTTCAGTAGCTATCACACTGTCATTCAATCTTAAACGTTTTGTAAAAATGTAATAGGGTATACATGATAGCTGTATACCCTATACTAAAATATATTAAGTTCTGCTAGAATTTAATCCTATTTTTTCGTTCAGTTTCATGTGAGATTGACACTTTTAAATTCACAAACGCCTACCGAAAAATATTCATTCCTAACAAAAAGGTCGTTGCTAACAGTTTTATCTGAAAAAGTAATAAATTTTATGGAAAGAGCATTTAATAATTTCGATACACATATTGATCCTTCGGTGCAGCTATTGATTCTACTTTATCTACCTTTAGGACAGGAATCGTTTTCTTAAATGGCTGGTAGTATTCCGAAGTCAAGGTACCTTTGACCTGGAGCCATTCATCATTATGATAATGAACATTCTTCGGAAATTCCACTAGCATGCCGAATACACCAGAATCTGCTACACAGTGAATAATACCAAATCGGAAAATAAACACTTGGTTTGCTGCCAAATTATCTTCGTTATATGCAAAGCCTCTGAACTGAATAGTTTTGCCCATGAAGTCCCCTGGGAATCGATAGATGGTTTCCATTCCTTGCAGCCAATCCTCATCACTAAGAATGAGCTCATTCCCTTGCTTGCTGAATTTTTTCTTGGACTTATCCATTAATTCATCATAGCCGTCCGTACCATAATATACACTGGAATCGGGCTGCAAAAATTCATGAATAGCTGATGTATCTTTGTCATTGTATACATTGAAATTAAATCCCTTTGCTTTTACAATGCTGGAATCGAGCGTAGCCACCGGCAGACATAAAACAGAAAAAATCGGAAAGATAAGTACCGGGAGCATAATATATTCTTTCCATGTTTTTGGATGGTGATGATGTTCACAACCGTGCTCACAAGGCTCTTCCGCTTCCTTATCTCCTTTTATATAAAAGAAGAGCTGGACAATGGTTAAGAAAAAGAGCACAAAAATAGTGATAAAGGAAATGTAAGAGTATTTCATATTAATGTATTTGCTAATGGATCCAGTCGCATGTAAATGTAAAAAGAGAAAAGAGAAACCAAGTAAAATAAAAAATCGTAGCATGCTTCACATTTTCCTTTCTAAAAGAAAAAACAAGTTTTTTATTTAAAAATAATATACGAGTTTAATCTCTGTCTGACTACAGCGCCTATCGGCTGGCGGATTTCTACTTCTCCTTCCTACGATAAGTCAACATCGACTCGTTCCTCGTCGTGTTTTCTTTATCTCAGTCGAAGACTCCAAAATCCGTACGCCAAAGCTGTGGCGCCTGCGCTTTTCTTATGAAAATTGTCCAATGACTAACGATCCTAAAAATACGAATAACGCAACATATATAAATAAGAACAAAATAAATTTAGGTTTAAACGCCTGTAGCATCATTAGGGTGTTTTTTATATCAAACATTGCACCAAATACTAAAAAAGCAACAATAGAGCTAAGACCAAATGTACTTTGGAACGAGGATGCTACAAATGCATCTGCTTCTGAACAGATTGATAGCACGTACCCAAGTCCCATCATTACAAGATGGGAAGAAATTGGACCATGGCCGATGGAAGTTAAAGTAGAAGTCTTCACATATGTTTGCATTGCTGCCGCTATTAAAGCTCCTATTATTAGAAATTTCCCTACAGAGAAAAATTCATCAATTGTATGTTGAATAGTACCTTTTAGTTTTCCTTTAAAGCCATGTCCGTGATGGTGGTGATCATGAACCATTGTTTCCCTTAGTTGAGAGGTTTTAAATTGATAAGAAATAATAAATCCAACAATTACAGAAACAACAAAGGAAAGACCTCCACGATACAAGACCATTCTCCAGCTATTTCCAAAGGCGATATAGGTAGAGAACAAAACAATTGGATTAATAATCGGCCCTGTCAACATAAAGCTGATCGCAGCATGTAGCGGAACACCTTTTGACATCAATCTTCTCGAAATTGGAACAATTCCACATTCACAGGCTGGAAATAGTGCACCCATAACTGTTGCAACAAGGACCGCCAAAAAACGATTCTTTGGCAGGATTTTAGAAATCATTTCTTCGGTTACAAACATTTGAATGATACCGGAGACAAGTACTCCAAGGAGTACAAATGGCAATGATTCTATGAGTATACTAATGAAGATAGTATTCATTTGTAAAAAGGATTGACTCGACATGAATTCGTCTCCTTTTAATCTATTAGGCTCTTTTCTTTGACCTTACTGCATTTGTAGGTAAAAATCTCATCCAAAGTTTTTAAGAAAAGTTGGCCGAAATAATAGCTTATTTATCTAATATATAGTAATAATCTAAGCGAAACAGCACTTATGAAAATGATATCCTGTATTATAGCTCACATTTAATCCTTTGCCAAACGAAATACCTAAAAAAGGGAAGAGGAAGATACTTGAAAAGTAACGATGAAATTTTAAAATTATTAGTATTTATTATCAAAATTTGCAAACAATAAAACCTCACTTCGAGGGTGAGGTTTTGAAATAGAATCTTTAATGTCCCTTTTGGAAAAATCGCGCTAAATCCTCGCTTTCCTTTTTTCTTTCCTTCCGATGCTCTGCTCTTTTAATGGCTGTTTCATTTAACCATTTTTCCTCTTCCGTTTCAGGGATAACAGATGGAATTTGTGTTGGTTTTCCATGCTCATCTAAGGCAACAAATGTTAAAAAGGACAGAGCTGCGACGGATCTCTCTTTTTTTAGAAGATTTTCTGAAGTGATTTTCAAAAAAATCTCCATGGAGCTTCTGCCCGTCCAAGAAACCATCGCCTCTATTGTAACCACATCGCCGACACGAATAGGCTTGATAAAATCGACTGAATCTGTTGAAGCTGTTACAACTGGACCTCTTGCTAATTTAGTTGCAGCAATAGCGGCAGTTTCGTCGATATAAGCCATTAATTTTCCACCAAATAAAGTTCCGTGGTGATTAGTATCGGGAGGGAAAACTTGTCTCATTTGAACCGTTAATGTTTCCCGCATGAAAATTGAATGTTTATCATTCATCAAAGTCACTCCAATAGTTTATTTAACGTTATTATATACAAATGCAGATACATTATAAATATTTGCACGTCTGCTTTCTTATACTAACACAGTAATATAATAACTTGTTAAAATATGGAACATTTTTAATTGACAAAATACTTTCCGCGAACGTATTCTGTAATTAGAAATGGTTTTTTTATAAAAAGGCATAATAGTGAGTTTATGAAAAAAGGTGAGTACCTATGAGAAGACACTTCCATGTAAAAATAGGTGTAATAAAGGCTTGATCACATGATACCAGTGGTCGAGCCTTTTTCTTTAGTGTGCTACTGTGTCAAAAGAAAAGGGGATGTAAACATGGAGCTTACAGGAAATACATTAACACTTAAATCAGTAAATGAAGTTTTATTTAACAAAGAATTTGTCGTTGCTTCTCCTGAAAGCATGGAGCGAGTGCAGAAAAGTCATGAAGCAGTGACGAAAATTGTTGAAGAAAAGAAAGTAGTTTATGGTATTACGACAGGGTTTGGAAAATTCAGCGATGTCTTTATCGATTCAGAGAATGTAGAGGAGCTTCAACTCAATCTTATTCATTCACATGCCTGTGGCGTAGGGGATCCATTCCCTGAGGTTGTTTCGCGAGCAATGTTATTATTGCGTGCCAATGCATTGCTTAAGGGATTTTCTGGAGTACGTCCAGTTGTAATCCATCGCCTACTAGATTTATTAAATGCTCATATCCATCCAGTGATCCCGCAACAAGGTTCATTGGGAGCAAGCGGCGATTTAGCTCCGTTATCCCATTTAGCTCTTGCATTAATGGGAGAAGGGGAAGTTTTCTATAAGGGTGAGCGTACAGGTGCATGGACAGCGTTAGAAAAAGAAGGTATTCCTCCTATTACACTTCAAGCAAAAGAAGGCCTTGCCTTAATAAATGGGACTCAAGCAATGACTGCAATGGGTATCGTAGCGTTCCTGGAGGCCGAGAAATTAGCAAAACAAAGTGAACTAATTGCCTCCATTACCATGGAAGCGCTACAGGGAATTATTGATGCGTTTGATGAGGATGTTCATCTTGCACGCGGTTATTACCAACAAGTAGAGGTAGCTAGAAGAATTCGTGAATATTTGACTGATAGCAAGCTTATAACCAGACAAGGGGAGTTACGAGTACAGGATGCCTACTCATTAAGATGTATTCCGCAAGTGCATGGAGCATCATGGCAAGCATTAGATTATGTAAGGGAAAAGCTCGAAATCGAAATGAATGCCGCAACGGATAATCCGCTTATCTTTAATGATGGTGAGAAAGTAATATCCGGAGGAAACTTCCACGGCCAACCAATTGCTCTTGCAATGGATTTTATGAAAATTGCAGTGGCGGAATTAGCTAATATTTCGGAAAGACGAATTGAAAGATTAGTCAATCCACAATTAAATGATTTACCTGGATTTTTAAGTCCTGAACCTGGTTTGCAATCCGGTGCAATGATCATGCAATATGCAGCGGCATCGTTAGTATCGGAAAATAAAACGCTTGCGCATCCAGCAAGTGTGGACTCCATTCCTTCATCGGCAAATCAAGAAGATCATGTAAGCATGGGAACGATTGCGGCGAGGCACGCCTATCAGATTTTGCAAAATACAAGAAGGGTACTGGCTATTGAAATGATCTGCGCAATGCAGGGCGCAGAGTATCGCGGAGTGGAAAAAATGGCAGGTGCAACAAAAAGCTATTATGAAAAAGGGCGCCAAATTGTACCTAGTATCATAAAGGATCGCATTTTCTCTACTGATATGGAAGCAATGGCAGCATGGCTAAAGGATTCGGATGAATCCATTGCATTGGATACAAAGCAAAGTTCGAAAGTTCAATAATAGAAAAACGCCATATAAGGTATAACCCTTATATGGCGTTATTTTATTCATCCTCATCCTCCACATACGGATCATGCTCGTATCTTGGTAAATCTCCAAAAGTCGTCATGATATTTTCCTCTTCCAGCACATCATTGTATTTTTTATATTGTTCATTTCGGAAAATATAATGATTTTTCCCTTCCATATCTGTTCCTACGAAATTTTCAAAATCCTCTACATAACCAACATTTTCATCAGAGTCAATATACATTTCATTATAGTGATCGGGAGGATTTACGAAATCAGAAGGGGATTCCGATGTACCCCATTTCGCAACATCCTGCCAAGAATCCTCCGCATCATAAGCTTCGGACTCATCTAGTTTGTTATCAAAGTTGAATTTTCCCCAAGGAGGCATTAATACACCTTCCTCGATTGGACGATTTGTTGAAACGGTCCGATCGGGGGTATGGTCAATGCAATAAAGTGTCTGTGGAATAGCTTCGAGCCTCTCAAGTGGAATTTCCTTTCCACATTCCTTACATTTGCCGTAGGCGCCATTTTCAATTGCATCTAGGGCACGTTCAATATTTTTTAATTCATACTCACTATGCTCATTTAGGGCAATATCCTTTTCCCGTTCGTACAATTCTGTTCCCTCGTCACCGGGATGATTGTCATAACTGGATAGTTCTCCAACAGCATCATGGGGATGTCCATCCTCTAAACCATAATTATCGTTTAACTGAAATTGATGCTCTAGCTCATCTTTAGCTTTTTGCAGCACAGATTGGAAGTGAGATAATTGCTGTGAAGTAAGAATAACAATCACTTCTTTCCTATAAATTCTTCATCTGTCTGTATTATTTAACAAAAACAATGAAAAAATGACTGTAAAAAAAAGCAAGCAAACCCTTTAAGCTTGCTTACTTCTTTGAATATCAAATTGTCGAAATACAAGACCATATAATCCGGCACTTATAATAGATATGAATGCCAATACGATAAACGTATTATAATACCCTAACATGGAGGCTAACGGTATGGAGATAGGAGCAATTGTTCTGCCAATCGTATATCGTAAGCTTGCTGCTGCAAAATATTGGCCGCGCATTTCTTCAGGGGCAAGCTTAGAAATAAAGCTTTGTTGTATTCCTGTTACCATTAACTCGGCAAAGGAGAAAATAGCCATCGAGATGATAAAGCCCCACACAAATGGGAATTGCCCGAAGAAGTAAATAGATAGCGCATATGTAATGGAAGATAGCATAAACACATATTTTTCCTTATATTTTGCCATCCAGCGCGTAACAATAACCGTAAATAATGCTACAAGAAAACCATTTTCGGAAAGTATAATTCCAAACAATTGCTCACCTGTAACGGAAATATGCTTAGTACCAAAGTCAAAAAGGGTTGCTTTTGTTACTGTTTCTTTTGTAAAAACTGGGAAGAGAAGATCCAGCTGCATGAAGGTTTGCGAAACTAAAATACCTGCTATGATAAATAGCAAGAAAATCCGGTCCTTTAAAATAATACTGTATGATTTAAACTGAGAAATAATAATCTCCAACCAATTATTCTCCGTATATGTATTTTTACCATTTAATAAAGCAGGTGAGGTTTCTCTTGTATATTTTAGTAAGAGCATTCCTAAACATATACAAACTGCTCCCGCAATTACTAATAGTTCAAAACGGTAATTAGTAAAAAAGATTCCTCCTAATATCGGGCCGATGACAACGGTGATATTTGTAGAGGTGTAAAAAATGGCAAATACGTCACTTCGATCTTTTTCCTTTACAACATCCGCAACCATTGCTTGACTAGCCGGATAATAAAGGGATCCGAACATACTTGCAATAGAAAAGCAAAAAAAGCTGATTAAATGTGATTCAAACCAAGGGGAGTTTGAAAAACCAAAAATTAAAAAACAAGTTCCTTGACCTATAGCTGCGATCACCATCATTTTCTTCCTGCCAAACCGGTCTGCGTAATATCCGCCCAGCAAATTGGCGATCACTGAAAAAACTTGTGAAACAATTAAAAGGACTCCCGCTGTATTTTTTCCGAATGCTTCTGTAAAATAAATCGTTAAAAACGGAAAGAACATCCAAAAGGTTAAATTCATCATCGATTCGCCAATTAAACGAATTTTTAAGTTTTGATCCCAATCGCGTATTCTCATAGTTGTTACCTCGAATTTATCTGTTAAGCCATTTTTGTATTATTTGGAGAAAACAGCCATTACAATATCATATACGAAAAATTTTCCGAAAACAATATAATGGAATAAAAATTACCTATTGTCAAAATAGGCGGAAAATTAAGTAAAAAAACCTCCTACTGTTATAAGTAAGAGGTTTCTTAATCCATAGTCTATGGAAAAAAGGAACTAAATTAAAATGCCCAATCTCCGTTACGGAAAATCGGTTCTGTTGTCCCATCTTCCTTGATGCCATCGATGTTCATTTCAGCAGAACCCACCATGAAGTCCACATGGGTAATACTTTGATTTAAGCCATGCTTTTCAAGCTCTTCTTTAGACATTTTCTTGCCGCCTTCAATACAGAAAGCATATGCGCTTCCAATTGCAAAATGATTGGATGCATTTTCATCAAATAATGTATTGAAGAAAAGAATATTGGATTGTGAAATAGGTGAATTATGTGGTACTAGGGCTACTTCACCTAAATAATGAGATCCTTCATCTGTTTCTACCAACTGCTTTAAAATCTCTTCGCCTTCTTTTGCTTTTACATCTACAATGCGTCCATTTTTAAATGTAATGGTAAATTCATCGATAATATTACCGCCATAGCTTAATGGCTTTGTACTGGAAACGTATCCATCCACTGCATCTTTCTGTGGAACAGTAAATACTTCTTCCGTAGGCATGTTAGCCATAAATTCATGACCTTGTTCGTTAATGCTGCCTGCTCCTACCCAAAGATGTCCTTCAGGAAGTCCAACCGTTAAATCTGTTCCTGGTGCTGTATAATGTAGTTTTTTGTATCCTTTTTCATTTAAATATTCTACTTTTTTATGTAATGTTACATCATGATCTTTCCATGCTTGAACTGGGTCTTTAACGTCTGAGCGAGTTGCTTTAAAAATAGCATCCCAAAGCTTTTCAACGCTTTCTTCCGCAGTAGTAGCCTGAGGAAATACTTTCTCTGCCCAAGCCTTTGATGGTGCTGCAACAACTGTCCAACTCACTTTATCGGATTGAATGAACTGACGATATTGTTCCAATGCTTGGCCGGCAGCTTTTTGGAAGTTAGCAATTCGTTCTGGCTTAACACCCTTTAAGAGATCAGGACTTGCAGAAACAACAGACATAAATGCAGCTCCGTTTTCCGCTAATTCAATTGTTTCTTGTGCACGCCATTTAGGATATACCTTGAATGTTTCATCAGGTGCCAGGTCGTATTTAAAACGGGAAACAGCATCATCGTTCCAGTTAACTACAACATCCTTTGCGCCAACTTCATATGCATTTTTTACAACAAGTCGTACAAACTCTGCTGCTTCAATGGATGCGTTCACTACTAAAGTCTGTCCCTGTTGGACATTAACACCGACTTTAACAGCTAATTCAGCATATTTCTCAAGATTTTCCTGGAATGTAGTCATATATGTAGTCTCCTCTTTTTTCAGAATGTTCTATTCTATTTTAACAATCCCTCAAGAGATTGCAAGCAAGTTGGGTTTATAGAAATATTGGGTTTCTGTATATTATATGTATGAGGATAGGAGGTCTATAAAATGTTTCATGTGAAAAGAATATATGAAGAACCGAGCCGTGATGATGGAATTAGAATTCTGGTGGACCGATTATGGCCAAGAGGTCTTTCAAAGGAAAAAGCCAAGCTAGATCATTGGTTTAAAAATGTAGCTCCTAGTGAAATTGGCACTTCAAATTTCACCAAGTAATGAGCTACGGAAATGGTTTCATCATGAATCTCAAAAATTTGATGACTTTATCATCAAATACAAGAACGAGCTGAAAGAAAATAATCCTGAAGAATTAGAAGAGCTTATTAGATTAGGCAAGGAGCAAACTGTCACATTATTATACTCTGCCAAGGATAATGAACATAATCAAGCACATGTATTAATCGAGTATTTAAAAGAAACTGCTTTCGAATAATTGATACTTTTCGTAAATAGTTGAAAATCCTTAAGCGGTGTAAGTATTGGGGTAGCTTCTAAAATTAATTAGTATTGGATAACTATTATATGGTATACGTCTATAAACTCAAAAAAGCTTAAGAATAGAGCCTTTAGAGACAAGTAATCTTAAGGGTTAAGATTTTTAAAGCAACACTACTGAAAAGAAAAAGAAGGCTCTATTTAGTGCCTTCTTCAAATAATTGTCGATAAAAGGTTGGGTTATGAACAATATCTGCTAATGTGTAGCCGTCAAGAACTTCAAAATAGGCAGAAAGGGCTTTGTGAAGCATATGCTTCAAACCACATATAGGGGTTAAAATGCATGCACCATTATCAAAACATTCCACTACCTTAAAATCATCCTCTGTTTTACGAATAATGGACCCAACATTAATTTCCTCAGGTGGAAGAGCTAGTTTGATTCCACCATTTCTCCCTCTAATCGTTTCAATAACACCCATTTTCCCAAGATCGTGGGTAACCTTCATTAAATGATTTTTAGATATTCCGTATATATCTGCAATTTCCTTAATATTAGAGAGCTTAGAAGATTCCTGAGCTGCCAAATATATTAAAACACGTAAAGAATAGTCTGTGTAATTGGTTAACCTCATATACATCACCTGTTGGCTTTATTGTAAGGCTCTTTTCTTATACTTCGTTATGTTGCAGATGCAAAATGTTTAACATCCATTGATTCTGGTTAGAAATGAATAAACTTTTTAAGAAAAGATTCCTCAAACCAAGGTCTACTATATGGTTTATAACCAGCTATGAAAAGCAACAATCTTTAGAAAACAGCCCGCTGTAAATATTATAACTTCATGTTCAATTACTGTCCAAAATTGTGACAACTTATTTAAAGATGTATTTAAAATATTGCTTTTGAATTCAGAACGAGTTACTTTATATACGTGAATTAAATATGTATTTTAAATATATCTTTTAAGGAGAGATAACCATGTTATCACAAAAAACAATTGATATTGTAAAATCCACTGTACCTGCATTAGAAGCACATGGAACTACTGTAACCTCTACTTTCTATAAAATGATGTTTGCAGCACATCCTGAGTTATTAAACATTTTTAATCATGTTAATCAAGCACAAGGTCGTCAACAAACTGCACTAGCAAATACTGTATTAGCTGCAGCTAAATATATAGATAAATTAGAAACTATCGTCCCAGTCGTAAATCAAATTGCACACAAACATCGTGGCTTAGGAATTAAGCCGGAGCACTATCCTATTGTTGGAGAGTTTTTATTAAAGGCAATTAAAGAAGTAATGGGCGATGCTGCAACGGACGAAGTTATTAATGCTTGGGGAGAAGCTTACGGTACGATTGCGCAAGTGTTTATCGACATTGAACATGGTATGTACGAAGAAGCAGATAAACAAGATAATGGTTGGATCGATTTCAAACAATTTGAAGTTGTGAAAAAGGTGAAGGAAAGCAACGTTATCACATCTTTCTATTTAAGACCAAGAGATGGTAAGGGTGTTCCCAGCTTTATACCGGGACAATACATCACAGTAAAAGTAAAAATTCCAGAAGAAACATATATATTAAATCGTCAATATAGCTTGTCTTGTGCTCCTGGTCATGATTACTACCGTATTTCTGTCAAAAAAGAAGCAGACTTCGATCCTAACGGCAAGGTGTCTAACTACCTACATGATTACATTAAAGAAGGAGACACACTTGAAATTAGTGCTCCAGCAGGTGTATTTACACTAGAGGAAAACGAAGACGCACCAATTGCCTTAATCAGTGGAGGTGTCGGTTTAACACCAATGATGAGTATGCTGGAAACTCTCGCTATTAAAGGATCTAGACGGGAAGTATCTTATATTCATGCAGCCCGTAATGAGGAATTCCATGCATTTAAAGATGCCGTTGTAGAGAATATTAATAAATTAGAAAATGGCCATGTATTCTTTGGCTATGAAAAACCGCTTAATAAAGATGGAAATCATCACTTTGAAGGATATATTACAAAAGCATTCCTGCAAAATATTGTAGATGCAAACACTGTATGCTATATTTGCGGACCTGTTCCATTCTTGACAAATATCGTAAAAATGCTGCAGGAAATAGGTGTAAAAGAAGAAAACATTCGTTATGAATTCTTCGGTCCTGCCATGGATCTTAGTGCACAACCAGCTGCTGCAAAATAGAAAATCGAAAAAAGCTTGAGCATCTGAAATATGGATGTTCAAGCTTTTTTATCTTTATAAAAATTGAGATTCTGTATAAGTTATTGGAAAAATTGTCTACGTCCTGCCACATCGCCTTCGGCTAGAGTATTTGTTCTTATTCTTCTTCTACACGATTTTTAAAAGCTTCTTGCGTTACAATAAATTCCTCGTCTTCAATTCTTTCTTTTTGATGCTTTTCAGCTATGCTGTTTTGCGGAAAATCACCGGGATGGCTTTTTTTCTTATGATGAAAGGCATTGCCGCGAGCCATACTTCTCCTCCTTTGAAAATTCATTCATGTTTAGATTTCCCCTATTAAGGTCAAATATCCAAACGAAATAGATGGTGGAAGTGTTGGAATATTGTCAATTATTTTTTAATACGAAGTGATTCATAGCTTTTTTTTTCGATATAATAATGATATACCTGTCGGAAGGGGGAAACCTTATGGACTTTTTTAGAATAACGGAGCATCGAATTAAAGAAGGCTACAAAAATGGTGATTTCGATAATCTTCCTGGAATGGGGAAGCCTTTGCCTGAAGATGAATTTGCAAATCTACCGGAAGATTTGAGAATGGCATATCGAATTATGAAAAATGCTGGGTTTACACAAGAAGAGACTTCATTGAAAAAAGAAATGATGTCCATTCAAGATTTAATCCGACAATGTGGGGATAATGAGCAACAAGAGGAACTAACGAAAGAGCTAAATGAAAAGCTTTTGAAATATAATAGTGTGCTATCTAAACGAGGCGTAAAAACAAATTCGTCCATTTTTAAAAACTATGAAAGAAAAATTGAAAATAAATTATTATAGAGGACCACAGGTTGGGTCCTTTTTTTATTGTTATTAATCCTAATATAGTATAGCTCGGGGCATCTTTTCTTAGGAGGGATATGGTTCTATTAGGAAAAGTAAGGTCGCTACAAGGATATTTGTCTAAAAAAGCAACGAAAACTTCTATGTATTACAATGCGAAGAATTTATATAGAAAGAAAAATCACTTTTTGTCGAACTTTCCATATAAAGTCCCTTAACAAATTGCATAGTTAGCCGATATAAAAAGAGAAGTGATATAAACAAGGGTGAATACTATGGATAAAACATCGATTATAGGAATTATACTAGGCTTTATTGCAATTGGAGTCGGAATGGTATTAAAAGGAGTTAACCCTTCCGTACTAATGAACCCGGCAGCGATCTTAGTCATTATTGCAGGAACAATTGCATCTGTTACCATTGCTTTTCCAATGAGTGAAATTAAGAAGGTACCGAAATTAATTAAAATTATTTTTACAGAGCAGAAATTATTGGAGGCTAAATCCATTATTACTTTATTCTCCGATTTGGCTCAATTAGCACGAAAAGAAGGATTGTTGGCACTGGAAGGAAGACTGTTAGAATTGGAAGATCCATTTCTGAAAAATGGTCTAAGTCTAGCTGTTGATGGGCAAAGTGCTGAATATATTCGTGATGTACTGAGTGAAGAAATCGATGCAATGGAGGAGCGCCATCAATCAGGAGCCGCGATATTTTCTCAAGCTGGAACATACGCTCCTACACTAGGAGTATTAGGTGCGGTACTAGGATTGATTGCTGCTTTAACACATATGGATGATACCGCTGAATTGGGACATGCCATATCCGCAGCCTTTGTTGCAACATTGTTGGGTATTTTTACTGGATATGTACTGTGGAATCCTTTTGCTAACAAGTTGAAACAAAAATCGAAAAAAGAAGTAAAGATTAAAGAAATGATGCTGGAAGGTATTCTATCCATTCTCGAAGGAGAAGCACCAAGGGTAATTGAACAAAAGCTTGCTTCTTATTTACCAGCCGAAGAACGTAAAAAGATTCTTTCAGAAGGCAGTGAAGTAGTAAATGAGTAGAAGAAAAAAGAAGCACGATGATTCCCATATTGATGAAGCATGGCTGCTGCCATATGCAGATATTTTAACCTTATTATTGGCGCTATTCATTGTTCTTTTTTCCATTAGTTCTGTTGATGCACAAAAGCTTCAAGAGTTATCCAAGGTATTTAATGGAATCTTTGCTAGTGGTAATGGTGTATTAAATTATACGAAGCCTGCTCCACAGGACAGTACCAAAACAAATGAGGGAATGAAAGATCAGGTAACTGCCCCAGATACAAAGGTTAATAATGAGGAATTAAAAAAATTGCAGGATCAAGATAAAGAGGAGTTAAAGGAGCTTCAAGCAAGGGTTAATGCTTATATCAAGGAAAAAAAGCTTGAAGGTAAATTTGCTACTTCCTTAACAGATGAAGGTTTACTATTAACTATTAGGGATAACGTTCTCTTTGGATCGGGTCGAGCAGATATTCGACATAAAGATGTGAATACTGCAAAAGAACTGTCCAACTTACTTGTAATGGATCCCCCTCGAAATATAATGATTAGCGGACATACGGATAATGTACCAATTCATAACGCCAATTTTCAATCTAACTGGGAGCTAAGCGTGATGAGGGCCATGAACTTTATGAAGCTTATTTTAGAAAATAAAAGCTTAGATCCGAAATTCTTTAGCATCAAAGGTTATGGAGAATTTAAGCCGATAGCTAGCAACGGTACTGCTGAAGGAAGAGCAAAAAACAGACGTGTTGAAGTGTTAATTATGCCAAGGGTAAATTTGTCCAAGCAATAATAGAGGCTTTTTGTACAATGGTACAGAAAGCTTTTTTCTTTTTGCCTTGCAAACCTACTTTTTTTTCATTCAGTCCTTATAGAATCGACATAAAACTTTAATTCGCGGAATTATCTAACATTTTTTTGATTTCTCGGGAAATAAATAGATTTTTGTCATTTTAGATGAATTTTTTTGTCATTGAGTAGTAATAGGGTTATGATAATTAGAGGGAGTTCACAACAAGGTAAGAAGCACATACATATAGGTATATAATCAGCTATATGCTGATACACCTGGATAAGGTAAACAGAGGTATTAATCAATTTACTAAGAAGTACCCTGAGACTGTAAGGTATAAGTGCTAATGAAATAGACTGTGAAATTACGGACCAGGGAATAGTGTGAAAGGAAGATTGAGATGATTACTTTAAAATCACAACGTGAAATAGATATGATGAAAAAAGCAGGAGAATTATTAGCAAGAACTCATAAAGAAATTTCAAAGATGATTAAGCCTGGTGTAACAACTTGGGAAATCGATGAGTTTGTAGATCAATTTTTAGTAGAAAATGGAGCCACAGCGGAGCAAAAGGGATACAAGGGATACGAATACGCGACATGTGCCAGCATAAATGATGAAATATGTCATGGATTTCCGAGAAAGGAACCGCTCAAGGAAGGCGATATCGTGACCATTGATATGGTAGTCAACCTTAATGGAGCATTGGCAGATTCCGCATGGAGTTATCCGGTAGGTAATATAAGCCCGATAGCCAAAAAACTGCTGGAAGTTACGAAAGAGTCTTTATATAAGGGAATGGAACAAGTACAAGTAGGGAATCGTATTGGTGATATCGGTCACGCTATTCAAACATATGTCGAGGCGCAAGGATTTTCCGTTGTCCGTAATTTTATCGGCCATGGAATTGGACCAACTATTCATGAAAAGCCAGAGGTTCCTCATTTTGGACTTCCAGGTAAAGGACCTCGCATTAAAGAAGGAATGGTTTTTACAATAGAACCGATGGTTAACATTGGTGGATACGAAACGAAAATGGATAACAATGGCTGGACTGCACGCACAAGAGATGGTTCTCTTTCCGCGCAATATGAGCATACCATTGCAGTAACAAATAATGGGCTTATTATTATTACTGATCAAGAGGATTAAAAGAAAACGGCATCTTTCTGTAGATGCCGTTTTTCTATTTCCGTTGATTATTTTCTTAAGCTTCCTAATTCTTCTACAATCGCTTGCATTTCATTCGGACTGAAAGTATTTTTTTTCATCACCATTTGATAAATGTCATGTAGGTCATCATACATTTCCTCATTATAATTTGTCGCTTTAATGGCATCAGCATTCACCATTCTTAATTTAGTCGTAATTTGCGTAATCATATACTCAATATTTTCAAATGTTTTTTCGGTAAGGTTCATGAAAAACATCCTCTCTTTGTTAGATTATATTAGTGCTTTTCTCCGTGCCTATATTTTTTATGTAATGTATTTTTAACCGTAATTACAATAGGCGCTGGTTACGTTCTTTTATGGCTATTTCTATATTTTCACGAAACGATAAAGGTGTCAAATGGAAATTACTAAGATTATTTATCTATATGATGTTTTTTATAGCTCTAACAAGGGAAAATAAAAATAAGCTTGGTCCAAAATGTTGAGGTGAAAAAATGGGAAAGGCTGTTTTTACCTTTAAAAATGGAATACAGTTCATAAAAATGCTATGGAAAAGAATCGACGAAAATGACTTAAGCGGAATGGCAGCCCAGTTAGCGTATTTTTTTCTGCTATCTTTGTTTCCGCTTTTACTATTTATGGTATCACTGCTTTCATACCTCCCATTAACGACAGATGATTTATTAAATGTTATTCGCGATTTCGCTCCGAAACAAACACTAGCTATGATTAGAGAAAATATCCAAGAAATATTAAGTAATCGAAATGGGGGATTATTATCCTTTGGGATTATTGCAACTATTTGGTCTGCATCGCTAGGAATGAATGCGATAATCGGAGCGATGAATAGAGCATATGAAGTAAAAGAAACGAGATCCTTTTTCATTACAAGAGGATTGTCTATTCTGCTTACCATCGCAATGATTTTTGTCTTGTTAATAGCATTAATTGTACCGATATTTGGAGAGGTTTTTGGTATCTATATCTTTTCCTATTTAGGTATTTCTGATCAATTTGCACATTTTTGGAACGGACTTAGGTGGCTCATTAGCATGGTCATTTTATTCGTCGTATTTATGTGCCTTTACTATATGACGCCTAATAAGAAAATAAGATGCTTAACGGTCATTCCCGGAGCTGTGATTGCAACAGTAGGTTGGGCTTTTGTTTCCTTTGCTTTTTCCTTTTATGTCGGAAACTTTGGGCATTATTCTACCACATATGGCAGCCTTGGAGGTATTATTGTATTGATTTTATGGTTTTATCTGACAGGTTTTATATTAATGATTGGCGGAGAAGTAAATGCGATTTTAACCAATAACAAAAAAAGTTGTTAAACAATCCTCCGTTGTCCAAAAGATACCATGAAAGCTTTTCAAACAGATGATGAAACTATAAAATGCAAGTCCAAAATAATTGAAAAGAGGGGATACGAATGGGTAAAACAAAGCAGAACAAAAATCAAAAGCCGAAGGGTAAAACATCCGGTTCAGCAAATGGGCAAAACGGATATCATTAAATAGAACAAAGGGTGGCGATTGGCCACCCTTTTCATTTTTCACGTACAGCAACTAGAGATTTCTGCCCAAAAGTGAATATGATAACAAACACAATAAATAATAATGAACTAATTATATGGAAGAAGCTGACTCCATGGAAAAATTGGATAAATAGTCCCCCAATAAATGGTCCGCCAAGGCTTCCTATGCTATAAAAAATCCCACACATTAAATTACCGGTAGGTAGTAGATTTTTTGGCATCAAATCAGCCATATAAGATATTCCTAACGAGAAGGTGGAGCCTACCAGCATACCTGCTATAAAAATACAGAACAGAAGTCCTGTATGAGAGTCCTCTAAAAAACTAGCGGTTGTAAAACAAACACTACCTAATAAAAGAATGGAGATGAGAATATTACGACGTCCATACTTATCACTCAACATTCCAAGAGGCAGTTGAAATACAATAGCTCCAATAGCAAAAGCAGCTAATAAAAACGAAACATTCTTAACATCGATTCCATTTCTCAGCGCATAAACGGGAAAGCTTCCATTTAAGGAAGATTCAAGAAAGCCATAGCCTAATGGTGGTAAAAAGGCAATCCAGCCATATTTAAGAGCCGACGAAAACCTTTTGATCGTTTTAAAAAAGGAGTTGACCCCAATATCTTGATCCGGATATTCATTTTTTAAGGAAAAGATAAATAACCAGCCAATTAAACAAAGTAATGAAGATACGATAAATGGCAATGCTTGATTCACCTTAACAAGGGGAGTCATTAATGGACCAACCGCAAATCCAATTCCAAAAAATAATCCATACAATGAAATATTGCGCCCCAGTCTCTTTGGTGACGAAAATGACGTAATCCATGTTTGAGTGGCAAAATGCAAAGCGTGATCGCCAATTCCGATAAGAAGACGTAAAAAAAACCAAAACCAAAATGATTTCCATAACGGAAAAGATATTAATGAAATTATGACGGCTAATCCCCCAAATAGGATGATTGGTTTGTAGCCGAATTTTCTTAGTGGCTGCTCCATGAATGGGGACGCAATTAATGTTCCAATATATAACGCAGTTGCATTGATCCCATTTAAGGAGGAGGACAAACCGCCTTTTTCAAAAATGACAGATATTAAAGGGAGTAGCATTCCTTGTGAAAATCCTGAAATTGCAACAATACTAACTAATATCCAAAATCTAAAATTATTTTTCCCCATATGTATTCCCTCGGTGTTTTCTTTATTTATTCCCTATGGCTCTTTTCGAATTGATTAGAAACCTTGTATAGAAAAAATGCTATAAGGTTGGTTTAGAATGTATAGCCAATTACGAAAAGCAGCAAGCTCTAAATAACATAATAACAAAAAATGTATAGCCTTTGAAATGAAAATTCAGCAAAATTCTTACTATTACATTTAATTTCCATAATTTTTTTTTACTTTTTTCATATCTTTTAAAGTAGACATGCTGGGGAAGGAGAATATCTTTCCTGTGTTTTCAATCTGACTAGAGGTTAACATAATAGTAATAATGCTCTTATAAGGAGGCACTCATGAATAAAATCTTTGCGTTAATGGTTTTTATCGGAGTACCGATTTCGGTTTTGGGGGCAATTCTTCACTGGCCAAGTGTTATAATGTTTATCATTTATTGCTTAACGATCATTGCATTGGCAAGTTTTATGGGGAGAGCGACGGAAAGTCTTGCTATTGTAGCTGGCCCTAGAATTGGTGGACTTCTAAATGCGACATTTGGCAATGCTGTGGAATTAATTATTTCGATTTTTTCCATTCAAGCTGGATTAAATGAAGTTGTACTTGCCTCCTTAACCGGGTCTGTATTAGGCAATTTGCTTTTGGTAGCTGGAATGGCCTTCTTAGTTGGCGGAATAAAATTTAAACGGCAAAAATTTAATGTATATGATGCAAGGCATAATTCAGGACTGCTCATTTTTGCGGTTATTGTAGCATTTGTCATCCCGGAAGTATTTTCAATGAACCTAAATTTAACAAACACCATTCATTTGAGTGTAGGTGTTGCGATTATTTTAATTTTGCTATATCTGGCTGCCCTATTCTTTAAATTAGTTACCCATAGGGGAATATATCAAGATCCGCAAGCAGCGGAATTGGAGGAAGGGGAAGAACCGGAATGGAAAAAAGGAAAAGCCATTACCATTTTATTTCTTTCAACCATTGCGGTTGCCTATATCTCAGAAAATCTAGTGCATACCTTTGAATCTGTAGCAAAGAGCTTTGGATGGAGCGAGTTATTTATCGGTATCGTCATTGTCGCTATTGTTGGAAATGCTGCGGAACATGCTTCAGCCATTTTAATGGCATATAAAAATAAGATGGATGTAGCGGTGGAAATTGCCTTTGGTTCGACGTTGCAAATAGCTATGTTTGTAGCTCCTGCATTGGTGATTGTATCGTTGTTTTTCAACCCTATGCCGTTAGTATTTACGATGCCGGAGCTAGTAGCAATGGTGACCGCCGTGCTATTATCCATTATATTAGCAAATGACGGGGAGACGAATTGGTTCGAAGGGGCGACCCTTTTGGCAGCATATATTATTATGGGAATAGGGTTTTATTTGCTGTAATGTGCGTGACCACTTAGTTTATATTGCTAGGTGGTTTTTTAAAAAATTAATTAACGATGGATAAGAAATATATGGTCTGGAAAGATTAAAAACAAATGAAAACTCATCATTATGAAGGGAGTATCTCACAATGAAATGGAAAAGGTTTTTACTTATGTTTTTATTAATATTCCTAACCGCTTCGCCTAGCGCATTAGCCAATAAAGCAAGTCAACCATCTAAAGGATTAAAGAAAATCGCGGTTCCACCTTCCGTATTAGATATTACGAAGGAAAATACGTACCCTAATGCGACACAGGATCTTCCTTATTTACAGCCAAGTGAGTTTACCAAAAAGGTTTTAAAAACGTCAAAGGTGAAGATTGAAAATCCTAACTTAATCAGAATGTTAAATGAATCATCCGTAAATAATTCACCATTATCCATCGGTCTAAGAGCAACGATCTATTTAGGAGAATGGCCATTAAATTACGAATCCATGGAAACATCACCTAATTGGCAATACCAAAAAATAAATACAAATTACTTTGACAATCGAGGCGGGAGATCCAACTATCAAATTCACTACGTTCAAGAAGCGCAAAAGATTGTGAAGGGTGGACTTACTGCGAAAGTAGCCAAAGCAGATGATGTTAAAAAAATGATGCTCCTGAAGGCAATGAACACTACACAACTTCCACTTGCTTTTGAAACGATCATTGGAGGGGGAACGAAGAAAGACCGAGTATATAACATTCCTCCAAAAAGGCTTGGATATCTGTATGGATATGCCCCGGCTATCAATGAAAAAGGGAAGGTAACTTATGGTGAGGTATATCTAGTTATAAAAGGAAAACAAAAGAAGATTATGATTAAAAATGTGACCTCACAAGGAATAGGTGCCTGGATTCCGGTTCAAGACCATGTTTCTTTCGGTTTCATGGCATCGGATCACCCAAGGTAAGTCGAGGATCTAGAAGACCAATTCGTTGGTCTTTTTTACTTAATGGATAGATCTAAAACATCTAGTTTGTTTTCTCTTTAGGTAGGTCTAAAGATACAATTCGTGCCATTCTTAGAGAATTTCGGGCTATATGACAACAATTTCATGACGTTAAGAGCACAAATCGGGCCATTTAAATCAAAATTCGGGCCGTGTTTTTCACCAGAACCGATTAAAAACGCCTCCAAAGTCAAAATATTGATTAATAATTGCACATTTATATTTCTCTGTTATGATAAAAGAAGGTTTTCGAAAGGAGAGACAGCATGGGAAACGCCGTACATGATAAAGAATCTCAGGTAGAATATTTGAAGCATCGTCTTAATATGTTTCTTGAGGTAATAGATTCCATGGATCCGGAACAAACGGATTTGGAAGACATTGATCGTCTTATCCAGATGATTGACGATTTGGAATTGAAATGCGAACAATTTAACAAATAAGGTCAATCCACAAATGGTTTGGCCTTTTTTCGTTTTGAAAGTCTTTAATTCATCTATTGATAGGAGTATAATGGTAGGCGAATATCGAATATAGACATATAAAGAAACAGGCACGAGAGGGAGAGAAGAAAATGAACCTAGAAAAGTTTCAGGAAAGCATGTACCAGCTTATAGTGGAAACGTCTACAAATTTACCTAAAGACGTTCGCCGTGCGGTCAAAAAGGCGAAGGAAAGTGAAAGCGCTGGCACTCGCGCAGCATTAAGCTTAGGAACGATTACAAATAACATCCAAATGGCGGATGAAAATATTTCTCCAATCTGCCAGGATACAGGATTACCAACTTTCAAAATTAAAACGCCAGTTGGGGTTAACCAAATTAAAATCAAAGAAGCAATCTATCAAGCGATAGCACAAGCAACAAAGGATTCCAAATTACGTCCAAACTCTGTTGACTCTTTAACAGGAAAAAACAGCGGAGATAATCTTGGCGGTGGCACACCAGTTATCAAATTTGACCAATGGGAAAATGATTATATTGATGTGCGCTTAATTCTAAAAGGTGGCGGTTGTGAAAACAAAAACATTCAATACAGCTTGCCATGTGAATTAGAAGGCTTAGGACGTGCAGGACGCGACTTAGATGGCATCCGCAAATGTATTCTACACTCTGTATATCAAGCACAAGGTCAAGGCTGCAGCGCCGGCTTTATCGGAGTTGGAATCGGAGGTGACCGTTCCTCTGGGTACGATCTTGCGAAGGAACAATTATTCCGTTCGGTTGAGGATGTTAATCCAAACGAAGATCTTCGTAAATTAGAAGATTACATTATGCAAAATGCTAATAAACTTGGAATAGGTACAATGGGATTCGGCGGTGAAACAACCCTGTTAGGCTGTAAAATTGGGGTAATGAACCGTATTCCTGCCAGCTTCTTCGTATCGGTTGCATATAACTGCTGGGCATTCCGCCGTCTTGGTGTAAAAGTGAATCCTGAAACTGGAGAAATCCAAGATTGGTTATATCAAGAAGGAGAAAAAATTGAGTTTGGCAATGGAGCAGACCAAGAAGTAGCAGCATCCTCTGAAGAGCAAGCTCAAACAAAAGTAGTTACTTTAAAAGCTCCTATTACAGAAGAACAAATCCGTGAATTAAAAGTGGGCGATGTTGTTCGCATTGATGGTCGTATGTATACTGGCCGCGACGCTATCCACAAATATTTAACAGACCATGATGCGCCTGTTGATCTTAACGGTCATGTCATTTACCATTGCGGACCAGTCATGGCCAAGGATGAAGAAGGCAACTGGACAGTGAAAGCAGCTGGCCCTACAACCTCTATTCGTGAGGAGCCTTATCAAGGAGATATCATGAAGAAATTCGGCATTCGCGCTGTCATTGGTAAAGGCGGTATGGGACCAAAAACACTTGCTGCTCTTCAAGAACATGGTGGAGTATATTTAAATGCTATTGGCGGGGCTGCTCAATATTATGCAGACTGTATTAAAAAAGTCGACGGCGTTGATTTAACGGAATTCGGTATTCCGGAAGCAATGTGGCATCTAAATGTTGAAGGCTTTACAGCAGTTGTTACAATGGACTCCCACGGCAACAGCTTACATGCGGATGTAGATAAATCATCATTAGAAAAATTAGCTCAGTTTAAAGAACCTGTTTTTAAATAAGAAATGAAGGAAACGCTTGGATACACTAACTAGTTAATCACAGTGTAGATCCAAGCGTTTTTTTTTGAATTTTTTTACTCTGATGCCTCCGGTTCATAATCGAGCATTTCTAAGAGAGTATCTGTTTCCCCTTCGATATTGAATAAATGGGGTCTATGTCTTTTATCCATAACTAAATAAAAGGGGTGTTCGTTAGGCGGAAAAATAAGAATAACTTGATCCACTTTTCCACGCAGCCATTGATTTTGAATATGAACAGCTGGATGCAACGGAACTTTTATCATAAAACCCTTATTGGGTATTGGCTTTATTTTCGGATATACACTTGTCGTTCTCTCGATCAATTGTTTTACCTCTTCTCGAATATCAGGAGTTACTGGCACCTTTTTAACAACCCTCTCCTGCTCAATATCGAAAATTTCAACTTGTTTATGGGTTTGAGCCGATACCGTTGATGTCAGACAAAACAGAAGTAGAAAACTTAAAAAAATCTTTTTCACCATTGGAATTCACCTCATTTTTAGTGATTCCCTAAGCATGCCAAATGTATTTTGCAACATATTCTCCATTTACGATAATTTTATCCACAAAAATCAAACTATCCACAGCTATGTTTTGAAAATTTCGTTAAGTTCTATTAGTTTTCCACCTTTTTATCCATAGTCATCCACAATTTCTGAATAACTGAAGCAATATCCACAGGGAGAATAGATTTGGAAATTATTAACCGGCATAGTTCTATTTCCAATGAAAAAAATAGTAAAAAAGAGAGGTGCCAAAATGAAAAAGTGGTGGTTGCTATCTTTAACCGTTTTTCTTATTTTAGCTTCAGCTTATCCTACATATGCATTTCCAAATAAACCTGTTCATTGGGGATTTACCAAAGGGAAAAATGAGCAGCAGGCAGATGCCGGCAAGGAGTATGATGATCTCTTAAAGAAACATAATGCCTTTTATAAAGGAAATCCCAGTGATAAAATATTGTATTTGACCTTTGATAATGGCTATGAAAATGGGTATACGGAAAAGATTTTAGACGTGCTGAAGAAAGAAAAAGTACCGGCTGCATTCTTTGTAACAGGGCATTATTTAAAATCACAGCCTAAATTAGTAAAAAGAATGGTGAAAGAAGGACATATAATCGGAAACCATTCCTGGAGCCATCCTGATATGACGCAAATTTCGGATGATAAGATAAGGGAGGAATTAAGAAAGGTAAAAGAGGAAACAGCACGCATTACAAAGCAAAAGGAAATGCATTATCTACGTCCCCCAAGAGGGATATTAAGTGAACGGACAATGGATGTCGCCTATCAAGAAGGTTATACGCATGTCATGTGGTCCCTTGCCTTTTTGGATTGGAGAATTAACCAACAGCAAGGCTGGGAATATTCCTACAATAGTATTATGAAACAGATTCACCCCGGAGCTGTAATGCTTCTGCACACTGTATCAAAGGATAACGCAGATGCATTGGAAAAGGTAATCAAGGATTTAAAGGAACGCGGTTACCGGTTTGAAAGCCTTGATTATTATATGATGAAGGAAAAGATCAAGAATCCGCTGCTCGGTTCCTAAATACCAAAAAAGGCCTGTTTAAGGGACAGGTCTTTTCTTTAATGCTCTGTATAATGTTTAATATCTTCTTCTGTTGCAATACGAAAAATCATGTCTAAACTTATCTCGCTCTCTGTAACACCATATTTATTACAAATACTGTCCCTGAACTTTTTGTTGAACTTAATCATCATTATAAGGTCACTTTCACATGCTACCCCAAAGACCTCTTTAATAATGTCTTCATATCGCAATTGCGTTTCGGTTATTATTGTGGTGATATCTCTCTCAGGATTATTTAAATAGTATAAAGTCTCAATAGCTGTTGCCAACCATATCACCCTTTCGTTTTTTATAAATGCTGTTTTTGTATAGATTTTTGTTTCTCGTGTATTTAGCCATAGCTCGGGACATCTTTTCTTAAGAAAAGAGCCTCTATAATAATTGTGGATTAGAATAATGAATGATCATATTAAATTCGCATGTTTCATCCATTGTATTTCGATACTCTTGATGAATATCGGAAGAAAAGGAAATAGCATCGCCTTTTTCTAAGGAATATTGTTCCTCGCCGATTTTAATTAACAGGCAACCGGTATAGACTGTGACAATTTTGGTAACACCTATTCCCTTTGCCTCAGAATGATGAGTACATCCAGGCTGTATTCTGATACGGTAATTCTCAAAAGGTATACCGGGAGAAGCGAAAGTATTAAATGTCTCAAATAAATCATTGTCTTCTTTTATAAATGGTTGATCCTCCATCCGAAGATATTTTATGGAAGGGTTTTGCATTAAGAAGGAGGCAATCGGTACCTGTAAGCCAGCGGCAATTTTCCAAAGCACCGCAACCGTAGGATTCGATGTACCTCGTTCGATTTGTCCGAGCATTGGTTTACTGACTCCCGTTAGCTCTGCAACCTCATCTAAAGAGAGCTTTCGCTGCCTGCGATAAAAGCGTAATTGCTGACCTATTTGTTCAGATAAGAAATTTTTATCCATAAGGCTCCTTTGTTTGTATGTTATATTATTCTTGTATTTATATTATAACATATTTGTCTTCCAAATTGGGGAGATGGTGCATATTGGTAAGTATTGTGCGCCGTTGAACATTCAAAAGGATGATATGATATAATACAAAAAAACTAAGGAACGAAAAAGTATACATAAGCATTGAAACAGGCGGAGTGATGATAGTTGAAAAACGAGAAAACTTTATTGATAAAAGAAAAACAGCAATTCCCTTTAACCATTAAACGTTTGGGAATTAACGGAGAGGGAGTCGGCTACTTCAAAAAGCAAGTAGTCTTCGTACCCGGCGCACTTCCAGGTGAAGAGGTAGTAGTAGAAGTTACGAAGGCCCATCCGAAATATGCAGAGGCTATTGTGAAAAAAGTGCGGAAGCGTTCGAAACACAGGGTAAAAGCGCCATGCATCGTCTATGAACAATGCGGTGGATGCCAGCTTCAGCATTTAGAATATGGACAGCAGCTGAAAGAAAAGCGCGACATTTTGATTCAAGCACTAGAAAGACACACTCGATTTAATATAGAAGAAATGGATATTCGTGAAACAATTGGGATGGACAATCCTTGGCACTACCGCAACAAAAGCCAATTCCAGCTTGGAGAAGATCATGGAAAAGTCATCGCCGGAATGTACAGCATCGATTCCCACAGACTTATCAACATTCCAGAATGCATAGTCCAACAGCCCGTTACGAATAAGGTGACGAATGTAGTTAAACAAATATTAGCGGATTTCAAAGTCCCTATTTATAATGAAAAAACAAGAAAAGGCATTGTGAGAACCATTGTAACCCGAGTCGGTGTTGAAACAGGACAAGTTCAGGTCATGCTTGTCACTGCAAAAAAGGACTTGCCGCGCAAGGAGGCCATTATTTCGGAAATCAAGAATCGCCTGCCGGAAGTAGTCTCCATCATGCAAAATGTTAATCCGAAACGGACCTCCATCGTATTAGGCGATGAAACGATTCACTTATCCGGTGAAAAAATAGTGGAGGAGCGTTTAGAAGAATTCACTTACGAGTTATCGGCACGTGCATTCTTCCAGCTTAATCCGGTTCAAACCGTTAAGCTATATAATGAAGTGAAAAGAGCGGCTGGTTTAACAGGAAAAGAAAAAATAGTAGATGCTTATTGCGGAGTTGGAACAATCGGCCTTTGGTTGGCAAATGGAGCGGGAGAAATTCGCGGTATGGATGTAATCCCTGAGGGAATTGAAGATGCTAAGAAAAATGCAAAGAAGCACGGATACGAAAATGCATCTTATTTTACCGGAAAAGCGGAAGAACTCATGCCAAGATGGGTGAAAGAAGGATGGCGACCAGATGTTGTAGTGGTCGATCCGCCACGTACCGGGTGCGACTCGAAATTTTTAGACACTATTTTGAAGGTGAAGCCGAAGACGTTTGTATATGTTTCGTGTAATCCATCTACTTTGGCAAAGGACTTACAGGTGTTGAGTTCGAAGTATAAGGTAGAGTATTTGCAGCCGGTAGATATGTTTCCGCAGACGGCGCATGTGGAGTGTGTAGCAAAAATAACAACAAATTTGTAACAATAAATCTTCTATTTTCTAAGCAGAATCCAATAAAATACCGGGTTTCGATAAGAACTCGGTATTTGGCATTTTAGGTAGGGACAGGTATATGACGTGCACCCATCTTTTGGGAGAGAGCTTCCAATAATATGTAGTAGAACCTAGACAATCCAACTGCCCTCAGAACGCATTAACCTCCACCTACTCAATTTTCTTTGCACTTTTTATTGGTTTATATTAAAGTGTATAAAGAAAAAAAACTAGGCTTTGATAAAAAAGTGCTTAGGCATAATATAAGTGTAAAAGGAACAGAGACATCTTTGCTTTTTATTTTTGGGGACAAGGGTATGTCCTTAAGTACCATAATGAGAGGTTTTGAATATGAAAGATAATTTTTGGCGCGAATTACCACGGCCGTTTTTTGTACTAGCACCAATGGAAGAGGTGACGGATGTTGTTTTCCGCCACGTAATAAGTGAAGCAGCTAGACCTGATGTGTTTTTTACAGAGTTTACAAACACGGAGAGTTATTGTCACCCAGAGGGCAACCAAAGTGTGCGTGGACGATTGACTTTTACAGAAGATGAACAACCAATTGTGGCACATATATGGGGGGATAAGCCCGAATATTTTCGGCAAATGAGCATTGGTGTGGCGAAACTTGGATTTAGGGGTGTGGATATCAATATGGGCTGTCCTGTACCTAATGTGGCATCCAAAGGGAAGGGAAGCGGCCTTATCCTTCGACCAGAAGTCGCTGCAGAGCTAATACAAGCGTCAAAAGCGGGAGGATTGCCTGTAAGTGTGAAGACAAGGCTTGGCTACACGGAGGTAGACGAGTGGTGGGACTGGCTAACCCATGTATTGAAACAAGACATCGCTAATCTTTCCATACATCTGCGTACCAGAAAAGAAATGAGCCAAGTAGATGCTCATTGGGAGTTGATTCCAGAGATCAAGAAACTTCGTGATCGGGTTTCACCAGATACACTTTTGACGATCAATGGGGATATTCCTGACCGTCAAACTGGCTTGAAGCTCGCTAATCAATATGGTGTTGATGGAGTTATGATTGGGCGTGGTGTTTTTAAAAATCCATTTGCCTTTGAAAAAGAGCCCAAGGATCATAGCAGTAAGGAATTGCTTGATCTTTTAAGACTGCATCTTGATCTACATGATAAATATTCAAATGAATTAGAGACACGTCCATTCAGTGCTCTTCATAGATTTTTTAAGATATATGTAAAAGGATTTCGAGGGGCGAGTGAATTAAGAAATCATTTGATGAGCACAAAGTCAACAGATGAAGTGCGTGCAATGCTCGATAACTTTGAGTGAGGGACAGGGGAAGTAGGAGTGTCCTAATGTAAGGTAAAGTGATATGAGTGTTTCACTGCGAATGATTCGTTTAAAGGAAATCAATCGTAATTCTCCATAATCCAAATGAAGAAATAAATAAGGTTGTCAAAGATAAGAGCTCTTTGACAACCTTATTTTTTATCTATTTAACAATTAGCTGTTTAAAGTCTTGTAATGTAGTGTTAAAACTTACTCTCACTCTTTGTAATTCATAATGACTATCATTTGTATTTGCAATTCCTTGTTTCGTTGTGACAGCAAAATCATAATATTTTTTCACTTCATTAATAACAGTGTTGTTATAACTGCCATATGGATAAGCAATTGCAGTAACCTTCTTCCCGGTAATGTCCTCCAGTAAAAATTTGTTATCCTTAATCTCTTTTAATAAATCGATGTTACCGGCGGTCTCGCTATCATTAAAAAATGGATGTGTCATTGTATGTGCTTGAATGGAAATAATTCCAGAATCGCTTATTTCTTTTATTTGCTCTAAAGAAAGAAAATCATTTTCATCAATTTCAGAGCCTATGATGAAAAATGTTGCTTTAGGTTTAAAAGTTTCATCTCTTAAATCTTTTAAAATATAGTATGCAACAATATTATTTTCAAATCCATCATCAAAAGTTATTATAATTGGTTTTTTAATATTTTTTATGTTTTGGACTTCATCGAAATTAATAGGTGTATATCCTGCTGCTTTTAAATATTCCATTTGTTCCTCGAAATCTTTGGGAGTAACAAACCTACCATATTCATCAGGCTGAGGATCTTCTCCAATTTGGTGATACATTAAAATGGGAATATTATATCCAGGATCCCTTTTAACAGGAATTGTCCCTACATCCTTTACATGTATATAGCCAGTTTTTTTCTTTCCTTTGATATAAGCTATAGCTTGATACCATTTATCATCATAATGTGTTAGCTTTAGTTGGTCCCCTTTTTTATAACTCTTCAATTTTAAGGACTTTCTAGATGTTTGACTATATAAATATGTTGGGCTTTTTAAGGCAGAAGACTGTATACTCGGAGCGAATGGACTCACATCGCTAGTAAGAATATAGCCGGTTTGATTCTCCCCATTTACATTAACCGTTACAGTGAACCAATTTGAGTTATATGGCCGATATTTAAGAGATTTTCCTTTCTCGTAAATTTCTAATATATTGGAGTTCTTTGAAGTGTCACTATACACTTTAGCTTGGTTCTTAACGGCATATCCTTCTAGAACTTTATTTACATCTTTTTTTAAAATATATCCGGTTTGTGCCTTCCCATTTATATAGCTGGTTACTTCATACCAATTTTTTGAAAATGTACGATAACGCAGAAGTTTTCCCACTTGATAGCTTTTGATTATATTGGCATCTATAGATGGTTTTGAGTAAACCTTTGTAGACTTTATTACCCCTATACTACCTACGATTGGGTTATTAACAATGGTTTCAACATTATTTATTGGAATATATCCTGTATATTCTTCTTCATTGATATTAACTGTAACCATATACCAATCTTGATCGTAGCTCCGATATTCGATGATACTTCCTTTGTCATAACTATTTATGATGCTGGAATCGATACTGTTAGAACTGTAAACATTTGTTGTACATACTGTTACACCTTTAACACTTTGTGATTCACTAATATCTCCGGCATCATCTTTATTTATATAGCCTTTATACATAATTCCATTAATACTTACGACTGCTACATACCAATGACTTGAATAAGGATGATATACAAGAGGATGGTTATAATCATAGCTTTTTAGAATGGGAGCCTCTCTTGAGGTGCCAGCATAAACATTTACAGGTTGAACTAAGGAATAACCATGGATTATCTCGTCATTTCCTTCATATCCTTCATTATCATCAGCTATTATAGTTGACTGAAGAAAAAATGAGATAGTGAATATTGTTGCTAGTATAATTAATAGTTTTTTAGATCGAAACATTATATTTTCCCCTCAATATGTATGTAATTTTAATCTTGTTTACAATTTAGGAAACCACAGTGATACTAAAAATCCAAAGCTAAGGACCACTATAATAGCTTTTTTAATGAAGACACTGTAGCTCCATTGTAATAATGAATAATACCTATTATTCTAACAAAATTATACAAAATTAGCTATAAATTTGAAAAAAATTCAAATTTATTCCCGCTTTTGACTAATGAATAATGTATCAATAGCGGGATTCGAGATATTTAATTATGATGTTCCGTAAAGATCAATCCTTTGGCATTGCAATAAAAACATTTCAAAATACCTATTTTAGTCCTATGCATAAATATTAACTGTATTTGTGAGAACTTTATTAAAATTACAGAACAAGAATAATTAATGAACGAAATTTTAAATTAAATAATGAAAAAGTATACTTTCGTATTAAATTGTAATGGAGTTTGCAATAAAAAAACTAACAAAGAAAGGCTCAAGACATGGTCCGTTTACGGAAATGAAAGAATTGATTGCCGGGTTCATTCTGCTGGATGTGAAGTCAAGGGAAGAAGCCATCGAGCTGGTCATGCGGATGCGGGAACCGAACCGCAAGGACATGGGGAAAGTCAGATTGAATTGTGTAAAGAATTTTTAAACACCTTAGCTAACCCAGGATCCGGAAATATTGGCCAAGGAATAGGAATTTATAAAAAATCTAAAAAGGGAGCCGAGCGTGACCCCCTTTAGACAAATTGTATCAATGAATAGCTGACTAATGGCATCTCAAAAGAGGTGCCTTTTTAGGTTGGAGAATATTTCTTTGGTTTCGTAGAACGAATTACAGCAAGATTTGGAAAGTGTTATTAAGTACATAATGTTATCTTTTTATCAAGGATCTTTTCGTAAACTTTGTTACTCTTGGACCTTAACAAGTGGCATTTACTAAGTTTGTAATAAGATAGGAGGAGTTTGAAAGTGGAAATATCCCACTAAACATCTGAATCTATAGGTAGTTTTTGTATTGGAACGTATATGTGATAGTCAGAATCAAGGGCGTGAATATTATTAAAAACTTGAATAAGCTCAATATGTTAATTCTCGGGTTCTTGTTTGGAGATTTTTAAAAATCTTGCATAGTCAGTGGCGAGTACATCTCCTATTTCGAGTAAATCACCAAGATATTTGAATCTAGCGCAAAAGAGTTGGGGTACATCAATGTTAAAGTAATAGGGCTTATCAATCTGCAAATCATGTGGAATACCAAATAAAACTTTGAAACGAGTTGAATTTGGTTGGCAATTAGAATAGATAACATAACATGGACCACTGATGGTTTCATCGATGTTGTTTAACAGCATTTTGGAGTGAGAGCGAATTTTTGTCTTGTAATCATCTGTTGCTAGATCCACTTCAAAGGCAATGCCGCAAACTTGAATGGCTTCGAATGGTGTAAGGGTGAAATCAGTAACAATATCACCATTGATGTTTTTTATAGGTCTTTTCACTACTAATGGTATTGGCGCAATAGGTACCACTACATCTTTTTCCCTGAGTGAACTTGGAGCTATACCGTATTTGCGTTTAAACGCGCGGGTGAAGGATGATGGGGTTCCGAAGTTTAGTTGATACGCAATATCTGTTAGTGATAGATTTTCGTTTTGAATTAATTTTACGGATGAATTTAATCTCCTGGATAATATGTACTGGTTTAATGAACAACCCATCATAGCAGAAAAAAGTCTATGAAAATAGTATTTAGAGATGTTGAAGCTATTGGCAACTGAATCCAGTGATAGCGGGAGTTCTAAATTATTTTCAATATGAATTAAAGCCTTTGCAATAATTTCATAATGTTCCATTGTATCACCTGTAATTTTTTTTTTTTTTTTTTTTTTTTTTTTTTTGTATTTTCTAATTAGTCTAACATATGGGCTTTTAAAAGTAATTATTTCAAGGAGGTAAAAAAATGACACGAGACCGAATGAATGGGATGATTATAGGAGTATTTTATATTGTTGCGGCTATTACTTCTATAATAGCGGTTGTCTTATATCAACCAGTTTTGTCAGAACAATGGTATATGACGGTTGCAAATGGACATGAAACGAAAGTTTTGGTTGGTGCGATCAATGACCTATTACTCGTAGTAACAGCAATTGGAACAGCAGTGATGTTTTTCCCTTATCTTCGTGGTTGGAATGAACACATAGCATTAGGGTATCTTTGTTTACGATTTATGGAGGCTGTTTTTATTGCAATAGGAATTGTGAGTATATTAGGTTTATGGAGTATTAGTATACAATATGAAGCAGGAAACTTTACAAATGTAGATAATCTTTCATCTATAGGTTTCATGTTACAGTCTCTTTATCGTTGGACTACACTGTTAGGTCCGAATTTTATGTTAGGTTTAAATACAGTTTTATATAGTTATTTACTTTTTCGAACAGCTATCGTGCCAAAGCCGTTAGCACTATTCGGTATGATTACTGCTTTAATGGTATTCCTAGCGGGTTTACTAGAAATGTTTGGTCTAGTTGAACCATATTCAACTGTAAAAGGACTAATTGCATTACCTGTTGGAGTCTATGAAATAAGTTTGGCATTTTGGTTAATTGTGAAGGGGTTCTATAAGGAGAAACTTAGGGCATTAAAAGCGAAATAATGGTTTTAATTAGTAACTGTGAATGTAAAGGGGCAAAAGCAGGTCTTATCCTAACCATAGGAACCTGCTTTTTTCTCTGAAGATAAATTTTACATAGTTAATATGTCAATGAAAGATAAATTATATTTTTTTCGTTTTTTATGTCAAAATATATGGAAAGTATTCAAGTCATTAATTTCTAAATGGCACAAGTAAATGGAATTTTTAATAAATAGGAGGTCTACTAATGGATAATAACGATATATTAATTCGATTAAGATATGCATTGGAATTAAAAAATAAAGAGATGGCAGAGATTTTTAAACTTGGTGGCGTAGAGGTATCTGTACCAGAAGTGGTCAAGATACTTACAAAGACATACGATGAAGATGATTATGAGAATGAGGATCAAATCAAATGTACACACAGTATGTTAGACTCGTTTTTAAATGGTCTAATTATTTATAAAAGAGGAAAACAAGAGTCGAAGCCTGGACAGTCTAATCCACAAGAAACTCCATTAAAGACGAGTGAAAACGTGAATAATCTTCTGTTAAAGAAAGTTAAAATAGCATTGACTTTAACGACTGATGATATATTGGATATTTTCAAAAATGCTGGACTGAGGGTATCAAAAGGAGAACTTGGGGCTTTATTTAGAAAAGAAGGACATAAGAATTATAAAGAATGCGGAGATAATTTCGCTAGAAACTTTTTAAAAGGATTAGCAATTAAATACAGGAGATAACTCTCTTTAGTATTCTAGGTACATACCAGGTACCGCCATTGGTTGAAAAGAGGCATAAAAACAGAATCTTCTTAGAAGTTACTATCGATAGCTGCAGTTCAAGTTCTGAAAAAATCACCGTGTTGCACTTATTAGAAACGAATTAGGAGCTAATTTAGGGGGCTCTTCTCTAACTTTTTAGGAGAGCTATATTGTTTTATTTATAAAAAACAGCAGAAAATAGATAAGTAGTAACTAAATAACTTACGCATTTTTCTGCTGTTAAATTTATTCTCATATTGGTTAAGCGCTCATTCAAATAAGGTAAATATCAAGCTTGATTAAAATTTTCCTGTAAAACATTTCGCAAAAATGGGCTTGGATCTCCAACACTATACAGCTGCAAATAATGCATAGCCCTAGTACAGGCGGTATAGAAAACTCTGCGCAGCCCCTCATCGCTATATACTTGGTTTGACGCATCATAAATTAACACGGCATCGAATTCTATGCCCTTGGACAAATAAGATGGTATGACTACAACGCCTTGCTCATATTCAATGGAGTTGTTCTTCATAAGCTTAATTTCATCGATGTTGGACAAGGCTTCATATGCATTAGAACTTTCCTCAGCTGATTTACATATTATTGCAATAGTATTATAGCCAAGACTTCGTAAATTTGCGACTTTGGATATAATGGATTGGTGGAGTTCAGCGTGATGGGACAATTGTGTCAGCACAGGCTTTTCTCCTTCGCGTTCGAAAGGGATAATCCGCTCGCAGTCTGGGACGAGCCTACGTGTAAATTCGATGATTGGTTTAGTTGATCGATAGCTCCTTGCCAGGTTGATTACCTCCGTTTTATCTGGGCCATATAAGTTGGTAAGTGTACGGAAATCAACCATTCCGCTGGCATGGGTGAATATTGCCTGATTAAAGTCGCCGAGCACAGTCATTCTTGCAGAAGGAAATAAACGCTTTAAAAACTCAAATTGAAAAGGGGAATAGTCCTGTGCCTCATCCACAACTATATGTTTAATGGAACTGTTCGTCTGAAATCCTAGAATGAGCTCTTTCAAAAGCAAAAATGGGGTGGCATCTTCATAAAATAATTTGTCTGCGTCTAGCATTTCCAGGGTCAATCGACAAATATCCGTCCACTCAGTGAGTGTTTCCTCCCCCAACCACTTTTGGATATACCCTGGGTCGGCAAAAATTTGCTTATATATTCCCTTTATGTCAACAAATCGAAAAGCTCGAATTCGTTTTCGCAACGGCTTTAGCTTCCGGCGAACAATCAATCGAGCAAGAGCTTTTGGCTCCATCTCATAATCGGCAATGGCATCCCCTTTATAGCCGCGTTTTTTCGCTAAGTAGGTGTGCGCCTTATGGTAATCCTCGTTACTTAGCAGCTCGATTTCCTCCTGTACCCATGGTTTAATCCATTCTACCTTTTCGGCTTCGTCTATTTGTTTAATTAGCCAATCCTTCAACATTTCAAGTCTGTTATGGAAGCGAAGAGAGGTGTCGCTATAAAACTTTTTTGCAATTTGTTGTGCGCCAATTATTGTCTTACCTCTAAAGGTAATTTCTTTGAATCGCATTCCAGATAATTCTAATGACTGCCTGTATGATTGGATTGCCTCAAAGAAACGGTTAGATGCCTTAAAGCGAATCGCAGCTATCCTTGACCTATAAGGAGGAGTATTTGCTGCAGTTAGCACATATTCCAATTGCTCGTATGGATTTTCAACATGAAACTCTTTACCTAAACGATGCGCTAAATATTCCTGGAATGTGACCTGCTGCATATTTTCTTCGCCAAGCTCGGGCAACACATTGGATACGTAGCTGTTAAACATTGTATTTGGGGAAAAAAGAATAATTTGATCAGCGTTCAAACTATCACGATATTTGTATAGCAAATAAGCTATGCGCTGCAAGGCAGCCGATGTCTTTCCGCTCCCAGCTACACCGTGCACAATAAGCAGTCTTCCGCGATCATGACGAATAATCCTGTTTTGCTCCTGTTGAATGGTAGCTACTATATTGTGCATATGTTTGTCTGTACCATTGCCCAGTACATTCTGCAAAATTTCGTCTCCGATGGTCAGACTCGTATCAAACATAGATTGGAGAACGCCGCCGCGGATAAGATATTGCCACTTTTTCTTCAATACGCCTTGGATTACACCCCCAGGGGTTGCGTACTTAGCTGGACCGGGCTGGTAATCATAGTAGACACTCGAAATCGGCGCCCTCCAGTCGTATATAAGGAAATTATCGCCACTTGTATCTGTAAGTGTCGAGATTCCAATATAAATCTGTTCCTCGGGAGAAGTTCCTTCTTCTAGAAAATCGATTCGACCAAAGTAGGGAACCTCCTCCATACGACGGAGTACAGATAATCTCTTCGATGCATGTCTATGGGTGCTTTGACTTACGGAAAGAGCCTGAGCCTCTTGTCTTAAGCCAATGATGGTCTCTAGAAAGTCATCGAAAGTATCAATATTCACCTTGATTTCATCCCAGAAGTGCTTTCGGATGTGTATTACTTCATTTCGACGCTGGTCCGTTTCTTCCTCTAATCTACTGATTTGCTCCTTAATTGTTTGCATTACACTGTCGACTTGTTTTTGCTCTTGCTCCAATTCTAATTTCATAGCAAACACTCCTTTTTTTAGATATAAGGGGTTGACTACCGACAAATTATGATATATAATTAAAATAAGGGATACTATACATTTATTTTAATTATATAGTGTCTATCTATATAAATTTACCACGGAATCTCCTTTTTTTCAATGGATTGGACATGATTATTTTGCTTGTCTTTTCATAATTTAACGACTATAAACTTTTATAAATAAAGAACCCTTCATACAAATTGTTATGAAGGGTTTCCTTTTTTTATCATGATACTCAATAATAACCTATATGTACCATCACAATTCGGAGCATATTGTAAATAATTTTAAAGTTAAATAAGTGCTTGTAACTTTTAAATATTTCTCTGTCGGTAACAGGCTCTTTTTTTAATGATAAGGGGAATCAAATGACAACAACTAAAACATATATCAAAGAATGGCAGCAAGCTCTGCAACAAGAAATTAATCACTTAAAAAAATATGGTGGAAGTCGCTATTCTGTTACAAATGGAAGGTTGTTATCAAATGATGGTCCCTATAGCTATTATTTTGATACTGCAATCTCCTTAAAGATACCAGTTGGTTCATCTATAAAATTGGAATGGGGAACGATGAAAACTAGTGGGAAAGTGCTTTCCTCTGAAGGTCGGGGAATTATTCTTGCATTAGAACGGAACTTTGGCGCTCTGATCCCGGATGCTTATTTGCTGCATGACCCATGGGAATTACTTGAACAATTAATGGAGCGCTTGGATGAAATCAAGAAAAGCAAACAAAAGCGGCTGCGAGTGAAGAGATTGATGAGTCCTTCCATGGAAGTCAAGCATCCTAAGGAAAAAATCAAGAGTAATGTCCATGAATTAATTTTGAGGTCAAAGTACAATCATACCACCTTCGTCTGGGGGCCACCGGGAACTGGTAAGACATACATCTTGGCTAGAACTGCAGCAAATAAATATTTTCAGAAGAAAAGAGTTTTGATTTTGTCGCATAGCAATCAAGCTGTCGATGTATTAATGAGGGAATTGACTGATTTTATTAAAAGGAAGAAAAGATTCCGAGAAGGGGATGTGCTTCGCTATGGGGGGAACAACGGGGAAACGTTATCGGCCCATCACGAAATTACCACCAATCTTCTTATTGAAAAGCAAGACCCACTCCTTGCGCAGGATAGGCACAGACTAGTGGAGGAAAGACGCCACTTAAAGCAAGACTTGGCTAATTCTTTTAGCAAACGAGATTCAGACCATTTACTGGAACTAGAAACGAAGTTTTCTAGGCTACTGGAAAAAATCCGGAAGAAAGAAATTCAATTAGTTAAAGAGGCATTCATTGTAGGCACGACACTGGCAAAGGCGGCAAGTGACAGTGCGGTATATGAATCAGATTATGACATCGTTATTCTTGATGAGGCAAGTATGGCATATGTACCACAGGCAGCTTTAGCTGCAAGCCTAGGAAAACGAGTGATTATTTGCGGTGACTTCAAGCAATTACCACCGATTGCTTCCAGTCGGCATCCGCTTGTGGAAAAATGGCTAAAAGAGGATGTGTTCCATAAGGCTGGAGTCGTGGAATGGCTGAAAGAAGGCAAGCTTCATCCACAGCTCTTTTTATTAAAGGAACAGCGCAGGATGCACCCGGATATTTCGGCATTTACTAATCGGTACATCTATCATTCACTGGTTGGAGATCATGAAAGTGTATATAAAAGCAGAAATAACATCACTTGCCTTGCACCTTTTAAAGACGAAGCTTCGGTGCTCTTGGATACAAGTTTCACGGGCTTGCATTGTGTAAATGATAGAACAACCAATTCCAGATTTAATCTGTGGCAGCTGTTGCTATCTTTTCAATTGATTCATGAAGCTTATAAGGGAGGAGTTGCATCCATCGGGTATGTCACCCCATATCGTGCTCAGGCGAATCTTATGGAAATGCTTCTTGAAGAAATATATGACAAAGAGCGTAGCGAGACGGATATTATCGCAGCCACCGTCCACCGATTTCAGGGGAGTGAACGAGATGTGATGATATTTGACACAGTCGATAGTGCCCCGCAAAATCGTGCTGGTATGCTAATCACTGGAAAGGACAGCGAACGATTAATCAATGTAGCTATTACGAGGACGAAAGGGAAATTTATTCACATCAGTAACAGAAATTTTATCGAAAGACATCTCTATAAGGGAAAAACATTGCGACAACTGGTTGACCATCAGGTCCAGAACAATCAAACGGTCACAACGGAAGATATTGGTTCATGGATTCGAAACCAACATTCAAAATTAAAATGGATGCATGCTCGTAAAGTGGAAGCTGTTTTTCAAGACCTGAGGTCGGCAAAGTATTCGATTACCATCTCCTTGCCAGAGGGAACTATGTTAACAGAAGAATGGGAAAAGCAGTTAATAAATAGAGGAAGACGAGTAAAACTAACCGTTATTTCTAAACAAAAGTGCAGTAACTGCGATGTATGGCTGGACGAAGGTTTTCCATTTCCGTTTGTGATGATTGACGAGAAAGTCTTGTGGCTAGGCATTCCGCTTGAAGGTTCCAGAGGAGTCCACCCCCCTTTTGTAGCGGTTAGACTTAGTTCCAGCAAAATATGTGATTATTTGTTAAAACAGATGTAGTTGTTAAGCTTATTTGTGATTAAGAATTTTAATATGTTATTTGCACATTCCATCATTCGGGAGACATACATTGGTAGAAAGTGATTAATTTGTTTCTCATAAAGGAAAGGGTTATTCTGCCCTATTTAATAGATGATATTTAAAAGGACCTTCCTTTAGCAGGAGAAGTCCTTTTTTTATGGAATATTATCAGATAGCCAATTTACAATTATTACACTATCAAACCATGACTAACAATTATGTTTACACAGGAGATTTACTATGGAATTCTTATTAAATAATGAATGCTTGTTTTATGATATTAAGGGAAAAGGTCAGCCCTTAATTATTTTACATGCGATGGGAACAGATCATCGATCTATGGCAGCGTGGATCGAACCGCTATTTGATTCCATTGATGGGTGGCAGCGTGTCTATATCGATATTCCTGCTCATGGCAATAGCAATAAAGTAAATGATATAAAATCTACCCAAGATATGCTAAATCTTATCCTGGCATTTATTAGTTCTACCTTTCATAACCGTTCTTTCGCCTTGCTTGGACATTCCTTCGGTGGATACTTGGCTCAAGGAATTATGAGTGAGAGACTTAATCTTGTTAAGGGAATTTGCCTATTAGCCCCAGCTCTCCATTTGATAGAAAGAAGACTTCCTCACAAGGAGATATTAGAGAGAGACAATCATTTAATAGAAGCCCTCGATTCAGATATCCAACAGTCAATTCATACTTTGTTGGTAAATCAGACAGAGGATTACATAGATTTATTTTTAAAAGAAATACAACCGGGACGCTTATTGGCTAATCGTGAATTTCTACAATCCAATTGGAGAGAACAAGGATATTTTTTGAAACAAGCACCTCTACAAAATAAAGAAGAAATTACGCAACCATCTTTAATGATTTTAGGAAAACAGGATGCCATCTGTGGGTATATGGATCATTTATCTCTTCTAAAAAGGTTCAAATATTTAACTTTCTCGATCCTAAACAATACAGGTCATTTGATGCAAATTGAAAAAAGAAACCTGGTTCAAGAGTTAGTACGAGATTGGATCCGCACACTCAAATAATGCAAAGATGCAAATACAATTTACTTAAAAGAGGGTTTCATCTATTAACCCTTTTTTTCTATAAAACACCAAATCAAGGGGACGGCTCTCTTGTTTCTTTTTAAGAAACGGGAGAACTGTCCCTATTGTTTTAGAAATAATGCGGTTAATAATACCTATCTCAACCTATTAAATAGGAATTTCTTTCTATTAATTTAAAAATTTAAATAATTCCAATTATTCATGCGAATTATTGTTCTATTATTTATAATAATGGTGAGTAAAAAATAAGGGGGTAATAGTGTTGAAGAAAAAGTTCATTGTACCTGTAGCTCTGTCCTCAGTGATTTTGGTAGGTTCTATCCCGTTAAGTAATGTATTGGCGAAGCCCGTTGATACAGAGATGGTAAGTAGTGTACAAGCTGCTAAAAAATGGAATGATAAAGCCAGTGTTCCTTTATTTGTAAAGGAGCGATTTGCAGAGAAATTCTCTTCTAGTACTCCTTCTAATGCATTAAATTACTTGAAGAAAAACGAAGGTAAAACCGGAATAAACAATCCAGATAAGAATCTAAAAGTAAAAAGTACAGAAAAAGATAAGCTTGGTATGACTCATGTACGTTTTAATCAGACAATAAATGGACTTTACGTAGAAGGATCAGAAGTCATTGTACATTTTAATAAGAATAATGAAGTAGTATCCATCAATGGACGAATTAATCAGACGATTGATGATGATGCTGTGGACACTACCACTTCTTTAAGTAGTGATGATGCACTAAAGGCCGCATTAACTTCTGTCGATGCTCCTGATGAGCTGACATATGATCCAACAACTGAGCTTGTGGTATATCCTTTTGATGGGGAAAATCATACAGCTTATAAGGTGAATGTTAACTTTATGGGGGATGAACCTGGAAATTGGTTTGTCTTTGTGGATGCAAAAACGGGAGAAGTTATTGACAAGTATAACGGTATAATGGATCTTGATGAATTCAAACCACAAAATGGTGTTGGAAAAGGTGTGCATGGTGCTCACAGGGATTTACATATCTCCCAAGTGAAGGAACCCAAATCAGGAACAAGGTTTGCGTTAGCAGATGTCGTACATGAGAATTTGGGAGGCATATTTACCTATGATTCAAAAAATGATACGAATACTAAAAATGATACCCTATATGTTGGGAATTCTGCTGCTTTTATTGGGGATTATGATAGAGCCGCGGTAGATGCACATTATAATTCCGAGAAGGTGTATGAATACTATCTGAAGGAACATGGCCGAAATTCCCTGGATGGGAAAGGGATGGCTATTAACTCCTATGTACACTATGATAAAAATTATAATAATGCCTTCTGGAATGGTGCTTGGATGACCTATGGTGATGGAGATGGTGAGTTCTTTATTTCACTATCTGCAGGTCTTGACGTTGCTGCCCACGAGATGACACATGGTGTTATCACTCATACAGCAAATCTAGTATACCGCAATCAACCTGGAGCACTTAATGAATCATTTGCCGATGTCTTTGGTGCACTCGTGGATGATAAAGATTGGGAAATAGGCGAGGATATTATGGCGCCGGCAGCTAAAGCAAATGGTGTTACGAGATTGCGTAGCATGAGTGATCCGAATAGTGTTGTTGTTAGTAATGCACAACGAGCTGCGTATGGCAGCGGAGTTTATCCGGCACATATGAGTCAATATTACAATATGCCGCAATCTGTAGATAATGGCGGTGTCCATGTGAACTCCTCCATTACGAACCATGCCGCATACTTAATTGGTCAAGAGATTGGAAGAAAGAAATTAGGACAAATTTATTATCGAGCAATATCTGTTTATTTAACTCCAAATTCCAATTTTAGTGACGCACGAAGAGCAATTGTTCAATCTGCAATTGATCTATATGGGGAAGGAAGCGCGGAAGAAGCTGCCGCAAATTCTGGATTTGATGCAGTGGGAATTTACTAAGCTTTACTAGGGAAAATATTTTTTACAGGGGGGACGGTTCCCATGTTTCGTTAGGAAACATGAGAGAACCGTCCCCATTGTTTAAAAATGAAAAATGGAAATAGAGTAAAATTATATACTATTTTGAATAATTTCCTATATAATAGATGAGAACAGGAGCACAATAATGCATTATTGGTGCTCCATTTTTCTTAGATATGAAAATAAGGGGGGATTTTCGATGTCTATTGATAATGAAGTTTTAATGGATAAGAAAAAACAAAATGAACCTAGAGTGAAAACAGAAAGAAAAGATGGAGAACCGACTCCAGCGTTTAAAGGCGCCTCTTGGGCAGCGCTGTTAGTAGGTGTTGCGGCTTACCTCATAGGTTTGTTTAATGCAACGATGGAACTGAACGAGAAAGGATATTACTTTGCTGTCCTAGTATTCGGACTTTATTCAGCTGTATCCTTACAAAAAGCGGTTAGAGATAAAGATGAGGGAATACCTGTTACAAATATTTATTATGGTATTAGTTGGATTGCACTTATTGTATCTATTTTATTAATGTCCATCGGTTTATACAATGCGGGAAGTATTGTTTTAAGCGAAAAGGGTTTTTATGGTATGGCATATGTTCTTAGTATTTTTGCAGCTATAACCGTTCAAAAAAATATTAGAGATACACAGAGGGCAAGAGAAAGAGATTAATTAACACAATTCACTTATTTTATCTTTCTTGATTCTTAGATAGCTTTAATTCAATTATATAAATGATTCCTTAAAATCATCTATCCTTTATGTTTTGTTAAAGGAAGGATGATTTTTTCTGTAGGATATTGATGTTCGTTGAACTAAAATAAAAGTAGGACGTTTTAATTAGAAAAGATTTAGCATAACACTACCTGTATAGATAAAGGGGTATGCCATTGTATACGAAGAAATCGATTATTCAAAGTGTTATCAGTACAATATTACTTAATGGAGTTTTACCGTTTGTTGTTTATATTATATTGAAATCATATTATTCTAATTTGTTTTCTTTGATTATAGCGACCATTATACCACTACTTGATATTATCTATGGATTTTGCAAAAATCGTAAGATTGATGTATTTAATTGCTTTATGTTAGTTGGATTTTTACTGGGAATAATAGCACTTTTATTTGGTGGCAATGAAAAAATTATCTTACTACGAGAATCGTTTGTTACTGGAATTATGGGTATGCTTTTTCTCTTATCTTTGTTCTTGCAAAAACCATTAATCTATTATTTTGCAAAACGATTCACTACGAATGATTATGAAAGGTTTTGGGATTACGACTATTTTCGTTTTGTGATTCGATTTATTACTATAGTATGGGGAATATCATTGCTTTTAGAAGCAATGATTAAAGCTTATTTAGTTTTTTCTTTATCTACAACCGCGTTCCTTGCGGTTTCACCAATCATCTTTTATGGAATACTAGCTGTAGTAATTCTATGGACTATTTATTATCGTAGATATTCAAAGCATAAACTTGATCAGATAATACATTGATGAAGCAGTACTTAAATAAAGTCTTTGGCAAAAAATGAACAGTGCTATTTACTGTTTATTTTTTTTTTTTTTTTGAGAAAATGAAAAAAACATTTGACAAACCGACGGTCGGTACTTATGATAAGAATATAAATAAACCGACTGGCGGTCTGGAAATAAAGGAGAAGATAAATAATGACACAATATCAATGGGATTTAATTGGTTATGGAGTTTGGGGTTTAATTATTTGGGTGACATTAAAACAATTTTTTCAAACGAGAAGAGATGTAACTGGTTCTGGTTTAAAGCTTTTACTAGGGGATTGGCTTATGTTTGCGCCTGTTCCGTGGATTGTCTACTGTTTGACGAGAGCATCGAAGGAAGAAATAATTTGGATGGTCATTTTAGGTATTGCAGCGGCTCTTCCTTATATTTTTACTACAACCTTTGTGAAACGAAGTGATGGTACTATTCGCTTTAAACCAAATCTTTTCTTTTACATTTTTTTGTTTGGTTTTCCGTATGTAAGATATTTAGTTCGCACAAATATTTTTCAAACGCATCCAATTTTTGTAGGTCATACGTATCAGCCGGACATTGAATTAATGCTTGCATTGTATATTGGAATTCTTGTTGTTTACACATTTTTATGGAGAACAGCAATGTATGTTAAATATCGGGCACTATTAAAAACAGGTACAACAACGATTTCTAATAAATCATTTTTTGTGAAATCGTACCGACGGTTGGTTTATACTAGAAAGGGGATAGAGTAATGTCTAATTTTTATATTGCTATTCTTATTTTGCTTGTCATAGTTAGGAGTCAATTAAGGATTAAGCCTTTGAGAAGGAGTATGTTTACTTTTCCAATCCTGTTACTTTTATATGCCCTATATAGTTGTTCTAAAGCAGGTGTTGATATAGGAGAAGGGATAGGAATGGTCATCGTTTTCTCCCTTGGAGCGATAGTTGGATTATTCCAAGGAAAATTTGTAAACGTTTATTGTGAAAAGAATGAATGGGTGGTTGCAGGCTCATGGGTAACATTAGCTATTTGGCTGGTATCCGTTCCTATTAGGTATCTCATTAAATTTTCCTATATAGAATTATTGGATATCCCGGTTCACTTAAATGGAAATTATGCATATGTACCTTTCCTTATTTCTATCGCTGGAATATTAATTGGAAAAGTCATTATGCTAACCATACGCTTTCCACAACCGATACTATCAGCTGCAAATCATGATTGATCCAGTAATTAAAATAGAAAGGAGAAACAAAATTGGTAGAATCTTTCAGCAAAAATCCTAGCTTTGAATTAATATTATCAACGACCGAAAAGCTTATTCAAGAGAAAGGCTGCAAAAATACTACTTTAAAGGATATTATTGAGCATACGGGGCTATCGAAAGGAGCCATTTATCATTATGTATCTAGTAAAGATGAATTACTTGGCCTGATTCTGCAAGCAAAAGTTGAAGAAACAAATGAAGCATTTCAACATGCTGTGAGAGAGGCAATGAGCAATGGAGAATCTGATATTCCCCCATTTCAAGTCATTGCGAAATCTTTATTAAACAATAGTGGTGATGAAAGTGTTTCTAATACCATTTTCATTTATTTATTAAGCCAAACAGATAATCCTTCGATAGAGAAGATTTTAAATGATTTATATGTGTATTCTTTTCAAACAGGGAAACGCTGGATTGAAGTTGGGCAAGAAAGAGGAGTTATTCCTTTAACGATCGATGCAGAGAAGTTTGCGAAGATGTTTATGATTCTTTCTTACGGGATGAGGGTGCAAAAAATTGTTTCACCTTCTGAGTCGGGATTTGATGGAAATGACTTATTGATGTTTATGTTTAATTCTTTAAGTAGAAACAGCAATATCTAACTATTTTCGGGTGGTGGGAGTATACCACCCGGATTTAAGAGGTGATCATGATGAAAAAAATACGAATCGTAACTATTTCTATATTTGCAGTACTAGCGGCTGCATATGCTATCATACAATATGGTTTTTATAGTCCGAAATTAGCTGGCCTGGTTCAATATAAACTTAAAAGTCCGAATTTTCATTTAACTCCATGGGTCTATGTTTTGTATATGCATATTATTACTGCGTGTCTTGCTCTCGTCATTGGACCATTTCAACTATTTGCTAATAAAAATGGAAAAAGAGTTCGTATACATCGGCTGCTGGGAAAAGTTTATGTAGCATCTATTTTTATCAGCGGGATGGTAAATATATACCTATCTATTTTTGCATCCGGGAGATGGGTCGCAAGCTTTGGTTTTTTCTTTTTGGATTTATTTTGGTTGTATTCTACTGGAATGGCAGTAATGTGGATAATCCGCGGAAATGTAATACAGCATAAACACTGGATGTGGAGAAGTTACTCGTTAACATTTGCCGGTGTTATGTTAAGGATATATCTGGGACCATTACTTGCATTATTTCATGGTGATTTTATCCATGCGTATCAAATTCTTGCATGGATTGCTTGGGTACCGAATTTATTCCTTATTGAATATTGCATCCAAAGAGCAAGGATCAAAAGTACAAAAGCAACAACCATCCATTAAGATAATAAAAAACGAATGCATAATGTAGTTTGTTAATGCATCGCTTTCTTTGTTCTTTTTTAGCTCAGGCTGTTCGTATATAGATTGTTGCTTTTTGTATATTGTAATAAATCCTAATTAAGTCTTAGCTCATGCCACTCTTCAGAAGCAACAAATTTTAAGAAAAGAACCTTAGATTATTTATATTATGAAGAATCGGCCTGACAAAAGATAGTGTAACAAAGCAGAATTTCAGAGTTGCTAGGGCAGCTCTTTTTTTTGTATCTATTTGTATAATTGAGGTTTCCGCTATGTTTTGAGAACCTAAGCTATAATGAACTAATGGTTATCAGCAGCGGTAATGATGAAAAGGTGAGTACATATAAAGAGAAAATCTGGTTATTTTAACATAGAAGGGATGAGAGTACAGGAGAAAAGGATGTTCTTGCCATGTCAATAAAATTGCAAAAGTTCCTTAATGTTATGATGGTCCTGTTTTCATGGTCAACATTGCCTTTTTTAGGGCTGCAAAATATAAAAAGATTTTTCCCCGTTTCCATTCTAATAGGAATTATAGAAGCTTTAAATGTGATAATCGCCGAAAAAAGAAAATGGTGGGTCTTTTATAAAAAACCCAACTCTTACCTATTTAATGAGTTCCCTTTTAATATTGGACCGTTTTTGATTGGGTCCATGTGGATATTAAAATGGACATATGGAAAATTTACCTATTTCGTTTTAATCAATGCGATTGTGAATGCTTTTTTTGCCTTTCCATTTACTTATGTTTCAAAGAAAATAAAGTATTATACATTGGTCCGTTTTAGCCACACACAATTCTTCCTCTATTTCTTTTGTAAATCATTTTTATTTTATTTGCTACAATATCTTTTTGAAAAGATAAAAAACCTACCTCTGAATAATTGCGTCGTAAAAGAGGACTCATCTGATAACACAAGGTGAGTCCTCTTTGTTATTAAACGCTATATTCCGGATACTTGGTACTAGTACCTCTTCCTACATTTTGTAACATAAAGATATAAAAATAATGTTGTGCTGAATAATGAATAGATTAGGTAAGTTATGACCAACATAATATTGACTGGACACCAATAAGTGTCATATAATTGAGACACTAATTGGTGTCTTATTAATAGGGGCGGTGAATTTGAGCGAGAAACAAAACGAGCGTGACGTTTATATAGCCATCGCTGACCCGACAAGACGTAAATTACTGCGTTTGTTGGCAGATGTAGAGGAGCTACCTCTTCACGAATTAACTTCTCAATTTCAAATGGGTCGTACTGCTGTTTCTAAGCATTTGGCTATTCTTAAAGAGGTTGGTCTAGTTGCAGATCGTAAGGTTGGAAGAGAAACAAGGTATCGATTAAATGCAGCTCCCTTAAAGGAAATTAAAGATTGGGTGTCCTTTTACGAAAAGTTTTGGAACGATAGAATAGTACTTTTAAAAAAACTATTAGAGGAGGAAAAATAATGGCAGAATTTTCGTTGGATTTTCAGATTAATAGTTCAATTAATAAGGTATGGAACGCACTAACAAATTCGGATAATCTTGCAAAATGGATAATGGAAAATAACTTTAAACCTATTGTAGGAGAAAAATATCAATTCCGAAATGACCAATGGAATTTAATTGTGGATTGTGAAGTATTAGTTGTAGAAGAACCTTATAAGTTATCATACACATGGGTAGGAGGCCCGATTAATACTGTAGTCACATGGACTTTGAAGGAAGAGGATGGAACAACCTACTTACATCTAGAACATACAGGATTTGAAGAAGAGGACCAAGCGTTCAATGGTGCTAAATATGGTTGGGTGAATATGGTGGAACAACTTAAAACAATGTTAAACGAAATGTAAGAACAGACCTGTGAAATGAACATACAAGAAAAGCAACGGCTCAGTATAGGACTGGGCCGTTTATTTAGAAAGATAAAATTTTCTAATTTAAGAGGATAACAATATGAAAATAAATCAATTAATTGCCAATAATATTAACCGTTTAGACGCTGTTTTGCCGGAAGATCAATCGTTAGGAATCGCGGGTTTGTCTGGATCAGGCAAAACCACTTTCTGTCAGGCAATTGGGGAAGAATCCAAGAAGCGACTCGTTTCCTTATTACCTAAAGCTGATTATCAGTATATGTTTTCTAATATAATGGAAACGAATTTTAGTGCCATTAAGATGGAAGATATGCCTTTAGTTCTTTTTCTAGGAAAATCATCGATTTCTTCTAATCCACGTTCAACTATTGGTACCCATACAGGCGTTTTTAGGGAGATTCGGGAGAGGTTTGCGGAAGAGTTTCATCTTTCTCCAGAAAGTTTCTCCTTTAATAATGAATTAGGCTGGTGTCCCGCTTGTAAAGGACGCGGAACTACCAAAAATGTTGAATGTCCAAAGTGTAAGGGACAGCGCTTTAATCAAGAAGTGGAGCAAAAACAAATTCAATTATTAGAGAAATCATATAGTATTTCCGATATTAACGAGTGGAGCATTGAAAAGATTCTTTCACAATCAGAGGATTTACAGATAAGTGAAGCGAAGCAACTTATTCTCCAAAATATCATTAATATGAATATTGGTTACTTAACCTTGAATCGCATTATGGGTACACTGTCCGGTGGCGAGTTAACACGTCTTTATTTGGCAGAATTTATGGCTGCCAGTGAAAATACCGTGATTATCATTGATGAAGTCTCTGTTGGTCTGGATCACGAGACATTAGTGAAAATTTTAGAGCAAATAAAAAAATTAGGCTATAAGAATCAAATTTGGCTCATAGATCATTCTGATACAGTGCTGGAATCAACGGATGACTCATTGTACTTTGGACCTGGCAGCGGTAAGTATGGCGGTAAAATTGTGGAGGAATCACCACGTCCAAAACCAATCTATGGGGAACGAAATCTGAAAATGCCAACTGAATACTATCAATTTAAGGAACTCTATTGCCGTAATATTCAAATGGCTGAAATCCAGATTCCCAAAAATAGACTTGTAACTGTCACAGGTGAGTCTGGATGCGGAAAATCAACTCTTGTCAATGAGTGTATCACCAAAGATTTTCAAAAGCGGTATCCAAAGGATAAACTGGTCATGGTTGGGCAGGATCGAAATCAATCGATTACGAGTCGCTCAACCGTCGCGACGTTTCTTGATATTAAAAAGAAACTTACAAAATATAGTGAAGATATTGATGATATTTTTGAACGATCTATTGAAGATATTATTGATGAACTTCCAAATGAAGACATTGCTCATAAACGCTTGAGCATGTTGATTAAACTTGGACTTGGCTATTTGACATTGGAACGAAAAACACAGTCCTTATCAACTGGTGAATTTCAGTGTGTCCATTTAGTTTCGGAGCTATTTGCCAACTCAAGAAACCCACATACACTTTTTATTTTTGATGAGCCTTCAAAAGGCCTTTCACAAAATATTTTAAATCAATTCATTGATAGCATTAGAGAGATTCTACAGGATGAATCTGTCAGCATCATGATGATTGAGCATAATGCCTATATGATGGAAAGCTCTGATTTTATCATTGATTTTGGCAAAAGACAGCTGGAACCAGTCGAGCAACTTGATGTAGTTAGTCATGATGATTATTTTAGTCAACAAAAGAGTACAAATGGTGTTGCATCAGTACATATTTCTTCCACACTAGAGCCAAAAAATGGAGTTAACTATTTAGAAGAAAATAACATTGGCTATTTCAAAGATGCTGAAAATATTTATAAAGGTGGTATCTTGAAAAGCTTATCATCCATGGCCAGATTGATTTATGGGGAATTTGAATCAGATACAATAGCACCTGTCATTGCCATCGATCTTGAAAGGCACTTGTATAGTCAATATAGTTTTCTCTATGAAATCGGTGGATTGATCAACCATATTGTGGCTGCGCATCCAACCAATAAAGATACTAGAAGCTTCGACTTCTATAATCAAGAAAATCATTGCCCATCTTGCTCTGGTCGTCGAGTAATTGGGAAATTTGATATGGATGTGGTCATTCAAGATAAAAATGTACCATTCTGGGATGGACTACTACATCCAGATGTAATGGAAGTATTAAAATATTACCAATATCCTAAACTGCAATTCCTTTTTGATGAGATCAAAAAGGAACTAGGTCAAGATATTAGTAAAAGCTATGATGAGATGACAGAGGCGGAAAAGCATACCTTTTTATATGGTTACTGGGAAAAGTCCTTTTATGATAAAGCAGGCAAGACGAGGAGAAAATGGGAAGGCTTTAATAAGATCATAGGAATGTATATGGCCATTTCAAAGTCCACTATTAAAGAACAGATAAAAGAATCCAAAGAGACAATTACCTGCCCGGTCTGTCAAGGAACTGTGCTTAACCATCATAAAAAGCTTACTTTTGGTGACACTGATATTCGGGAAATTATTAATCAACCAATTGATCAGGTCATAAAAACAGTAGGAAATCTGCCAGAACTAGAAAAAGTAAGATCCATTGTTGGTGGTGATATGGTACTGACGGAGGATGTCTCCTTATTACCTAGGGAAACGCAAGTAGCCCTAAAAATGCTTGAAATAGAACTAGCAAGCTTTGCTGACTATGAGGTGGTTTTACAAAATGCCCTGCCATTCTGGAACATAATCAAAGACAATATTGAATCTATTAGCAGCAAAAATCAAATAACCATCTGTGATTTTCCTAATGTCCATGAAACAAGAGAAACGATCATAGACAAGTATTTCACCAATGGAAAATATAAAAAACTTACCTATGTCTTTGAAGTATTTGGTTATCAAAAATTAGTTACCCCAATTAATAAAATTAAAAAAAGCCATCCATGTCCATTCTGTAAAGGAAAGAAAGTCATATCAGAGGATAATTTGCATGATGGTGTGTTTAAATTAACCATTCCGTGTGTAAGTTGTTATGCAAGTGGTATCAATGAAGAAGGACGAAAGGAAATCGTTGATGGTGTAGATGTGCAAACATGGCTGACAGGAAAAGTAAGGGATGTTGTAGATGAAGGCTTATATACGGAAGCTGTTGCAGATATTCCGATCTTCCATCGTATTCGTGAATTGAATAAACAAGAATTGATGGCAGTGTATCAAAACCTTGAGAGAAATAAATAAATATTTACTGAATCTAACTATATTTCAGAACAAAGCTAACTAGAAAACTCATATGCCATTGCATATGAGTTTTTATATATTCTGCACATATAGGGGTATTATGAAAAAGTTTATTTGGGATATTAATTTTACTCAATTCATGCCGCTTTTTTATTTTTTTGGTGGAACTGGGGTAAATACATTGGCTAAGCTATTGTATACAGGTAATGTCGGGGCAATAATGACTTTCCCAGTGCCTCTAAATGTTTGAAGTAATCCTTCACCAGAAGCAACAGAACCGAAGATACTTTTTGTCGACTTTTCAACGGTAAAATCAATATTGCCCACTCGGAAAAGTGTGAAGTTCCCATCAACTTGAACCATTTCATTTTGAATTTCAAATTCCACAAGTTCCTCTTCTGGAACAGGTATTTCAAAAACACAAAAACCACTGCCGGATACCTTTGTTTGAAAGAGTCCTTCCCCTCCAACTAAGGCGGAGGAGATATTTTTCATTGCCTGAACAGAAACAGAAACACTAGATTCACAGCAATAAAAAAGACCTTTATCCGCAATGATTTCCTCATTATCTAGTTCAAAAATCATATAGTGTTTGAAACTAGGTTCCAGATAAATAACCCCGCTGCCTTGGTATTGAGGTTTAATGGCCGATTCATTTGTTAACACACTGGAGGCGAGTCCTTTTAAAAATCCTTTGGCGCCAGCTCCCCCTAAGCTTTTTAATGTAATATTCCCTTTCATAATCTGAAGAGCACCAGCTTCTGCAGTTAATGAGCTGTTTTTTAATGTAATCCTGACCTGTCTTAATTTGATATTGGACTTTTGAGCAAAATATAATTTTTCAGCAACAGAGAAGTTATCATTTCCGCCTAAACTTTGATATTCTAATATTTCAATTTTTATATTTTCATTTTCAACAAAACTAATAACTTGAAATGATTCTGACATTTCCCTTTCTCCCTTTTTTTCCATTTTTTATATTATATCAAATTTTTGTCTAATAAAGCCGGAAATGTGAAATACAATTTAGATGTGGGAAAAAGGATTTACAGGTAATAAATTCTACTAACCAATAGTTTTTAAAAATAAAGATTACATTATAGATAGAAATGGGCTAGTTGGAACATTCCACTGCTAGTGCAACCATTATTACAGAGTAAGATGAAATAAGTTAGGTGAAAAAATGAATATTTGGGGGAATAATGGAGGACTGCTCATATTAAAGGGCTTATTTATAAATAAAGCTGGATGCTTTAAATAAGTCATCCAACTTCTTGATTATTGACAAAGCTGATCGCTATTCCCCATCACAGGATTTTGATAGTTAGTCATGTATTGTTGAAATTGGGCTGAATCTTCTAGAACAATTTGATACATGGATCCAATTTTGCTGATGTGTGCCTGACTTGCAATTTCAACAGGATAATAGCCTTTTGTCGCCATATATTGCCACATGTCATAGGCATGAGAGCAACTCATCATGAAGGCTGAAAAATTCCATTGGGAAAATGCTAAAAAGCTTGATTCAAAGATGATTCATTTCTAACATCCATTAAAAGTATATATAGGAAAAAACTTAATTAACTGAATATGGGCGCGGTTATTGACTAAAAAAAATATCCTTGTTACTATTTTCTTTATTAATTTTATAATGATTTACCTTGTATATGTTCAAGAATATGGCTTGAACGTTTCTACCGGGCTGCCGTAAATAGCCTGTCTACAAGGGGCAATGATAAAGTGTTTTAAAGACTTTTATTGACCTTTGTAGCATCCTCCGGCAGTATACCGGGGGATTTTTTCATTCTTTAGGGAATTATAAAATTGGCGCTTGCGCATTTGATCGTTTACTTAATTCGGAGGTCACATCATGAAAAACTACTTTCAATTTTCCGAACGAAACACTTCTTATAAACAGGAAATGGTAGCAGGAATTACAACATTTCTTTCAATGGCCTATATCCTCGTTGTCAACCCGGTCATCTTAAGTCAAACCGGAATGGATAAAGGAGCGTTATTCACGGCAACTGCTTTATCTGCTATTATTGGATCTCTTTTAATTGGTTTAATTGCAAATTATCCAATTGGCATTGCTCCAAGTATGGGGATAAATGCTTTTTTCACCTTTACTGTATGCATTGGTATGAAAATACCATGGGGAACGGCGCTTGCGGGCGTTTTTATTGCTGGAATAATCTTTATGATTTTAAGCGTATTAAAAATCCGTGAAAAAATTATTAATGTGATACCCCAGGATTTAAAACATGCCATTGCTGGAGGAATTGGCTTCTTCGTCGCATTTATCGGTTTAAAAAATGCCGGAATTGTTACTGCAAATGATTCGACATTTGTGGCGATTGGAAATCTTAAGTCTGCCCCAACATTACTCGCGATTGCTGGATTTATTATAACGATTATTCTATTAAATAGAGGAGTAAGGGGTGGTATTTTTTACGGGATGGTGCTGTCAACCATCCTTGGTATTGCATTTGGCATTATTCACCCACCTCAAGCAATCATAGGGAAAATACCAAGTCTGAAACCCACATTCGGTGTGGTTTTCGAAAACCTGGATGACATTTTTTCTCCAAAAGTACTTGCTGTTATATTTACTTTTTTGTTTGTTGCCTTTTTTGATACAGCAGGTGCATTAATTGCTATTGCGAGCCAAGCAGGGTTAATGAAGAATAACCAGATTCCTAATGCAGGAAAAGCGCTCCTTGCTGACTCTATGTCTACTGTTATTGGAGCAGTATTGGGGACATCTACAACTGCATCAATGGTGGAGTCCTCTTCTGGAATTGCAGTTGGGGGGCGTACAGGCTTTACTTCCATTATAATTTCAGCATGCTTTATTATTTCATTATTTTTCTCGCCTGTCCTGTCCATTGTCACTCCCGAAGTTACAGCTCCAGCCCTTATCATTGTCGGGGCAATGATGGCAACTGAAATTAGCAAGATTAACTGGAATAATTTAGCCATCGTTATTCCAAGCTTCATTACGATTATTATGATGCCTTTGAGTTATAGTGTTGCAACAGGGATTGCCCTTGGTTTCATTCTTTATCCAATTAGCATGATTGCCATGAAGAAAACAAGGGAAATTCATCCGATTATGTATGTGCTTTGTATAATATTTATCGGATATTTTGTTTATGTTATTTAAATAGACTATCATTAGTAGCAAAACCACCCTGTTGGTTTGCTACTATTTTTTTAATACCATTCGGCATCTTATTTATAGAGACATCACTATTATAAAGTTATCCCTATCAAAAATTAACTAGCTAGTTGCAAGGAGTGTTTATTTTGGCACGAGTTTTATTTATTAATGGCGGTTCGGAAGGACATGTCAATCCAACCATTGGAGTGGTCGAAGAGTTGATCAGGCGCGGCGAAGAGGTTGTTTATTTCACTATAGAGGATTTTCGCGAGCGTATGGAGAACACAGGGGCAACAGTAAAAACCTTTGATGTTCAAAAATTTATTAATGCCTTTATCTCAGGCGGAAGAAATAATGTACTTGAGAGAATCAATGGTCTCATACATACCGCGGATATTATGATACCTAGTGTTCTGGAACAAATTCAAGGAGAGAGCTTTGACTACATCATCCACGATTCCATGTTTGGCTGTGGGCAATTGCTTGCACAAATTCTTAAGCTTCCAGCAATCAATTCTTGTACTACTTTTGCAGAGACAGAAGATTCATTCGGAACAATGTTCAAACAGCTTGCTGAAAATATTCCATCGGAAACATTTGCAGAATTTCAAAGGCTAACAGCATTGTTGAAAGTGAAATATGAAGTGGAAATCCATTCGCCTTATGAAGTCTATTGTAATCCAGCTCCACTTACTATCGTCTATACTACCAGGGAGTTCCAACCCTTTGAGGAAACATTCGATCAAACATATAAATTTGTAGGTCCATCCATCCCTTCCAGACGCAAACATGAAAACTTTAATTTTGCTAATATCGAAGGAAAGTGGCCGATTTACATATCCCTAGGTACTATCCTTAATCAAGCAAGTGATTTCTATAAGCTATGTTTCGAGGCATTCGGCAACTCAGAACATACGGTGGTCATGTCCATTGGAGAAAAAACTCGACCTTCTGACTTGGGAGATATACCGGAAAACTTCATTGTAAAAAATTACGTTCCCCAAACGGAGGTGCTGAAATACACGAAATTATTCATTACTCATGGCGGAATGAACAGTGTTCACGAAGGTCTTTATTATGGGGTTCCTCTAATTGTCCTCCCGCAAAGTGCGGATCAACCAGTCATAGCGGGTCAGGTTGTTAAGAAAGGAGCAGGTATACAATTGCAGATGCAAACTCTGACGGCCAATCAATTGCGTGAATCTGCAGATTATGTGTTGAAACGGCAGTCTTTCCATAATGCTGCGACAAAAATGAAAAAATCCTTTCAAAAATCGGTTGGGTTTCAGAAGGCTGTGGATGAGATTTTTGAATTTAAAAGACTATACAACATCTAAAAGAGTGTTTTGATCAGTTCCCATAACGGACCATGATTTCGTAGTATAAATTTTTCTGCGATTTCGCGGTCTGTTTTTTCTATTGTGTAGTAATAACAAAATGGATATTGGATTACAAAAATAAATCTAATAACTTGACATAACTTAATTATTTATTTATACTAACTTACATAAAGTAACTAAAAAAGATACAAAAAATTACTTTAGGAGGGTTATCTATGGGATATCACTCGAAACCAATTACATTTGTTGGGCATGTAAAAGTTAAAGTGGAAAATTTACAACGTTCATTAGAATTTTATAAAGATGTCCTAGGATTCGATATTTTAGAACAAACCACTTCAACAGTAAAACTCACAACGGATGGAAAAACAAGTTTTTTATCACTGGAACAACCTGAAAATGTTATACCAAAACAAGAAAGAACTACTGGTTTATATCATTTTGCGATTCTATTACCAGATCAATCGGCCTTAGCCAATATTGTCGTTCATTTAATAGATAAAGGAATTCGCTTTGGGTCTTCAGATCATCTTGTTAGTGAAGCATTGTACTTACACGATCCAGACGGAAATGAGATTGAAATTTATCGTGATCGGGCACCTTCTGAATGGAATTGGAATAGAGAAGAAGTGGACATGGCTGTTGATCCATTAGATTTTGAAAACTTGCTAAAATTTGCTACGCCGGATAAGCCTTGGCAAGGAATGCCTGTTGAAACGGTAATGGGGCACATTCACTTACACGTTTCAGAGCTCCATAAGACAGAAGAATTTTATGTAAGAGGACTTGGAATGGATGTAGTCAATCGCTTTGGAGAGCAGGCCTTATTCCTTTCCTATGGAAAGTATCACCATCATGTAGGGGTTAACACATGGAATGGTGTAGGGGCAAAAGCTCCTGCAAAAAATAGTGTAGGTCTCGAATCGTTTACACTCATTTTTGATAATGAAGAAGCCCGGAACCAAGCAGTAACGAATTTGAAGCAAATTGGTGCGGAGGTATTAGAAGAAAACAATCATTATATTACCTCTGATCCTTCCGGAAATCGTATCGAATTAGCTGTATAAGATGGGAGGGATCCGATTGGCTAATAGGGATGGTGCTGGAATGGAAATTGGTATTTACACTCTTGCGGATATTGGTCCAAACCCCTTTACTTCCAAGACGATAACCGCAAAGGAACGAGTTAAAGAAATCATTCAAGCAGCAAAACTTGCTGATGAGGCAGGACTAGATGTATTTGGAGTAGGGGAACATCATCGACTGGATTATGCTTCTTCTTCTCCCGCGGTTCTATTAGCTGCTATTGCACAAGCAACTAATAGAATTAGATTAACAAGTACAACAAGTGTCTTAAGTACGCTTGACCCTGTTCGTCTATTTGAAGATTTTGCTACATTGGATTTACTATCAGATGGCCGAGCTGAGATCCTGGCAGGCAGGGGAGCGTTTATAGAATCATTTCCTCTTTTCGGTTATAGTACAAATGATTATGATGAACTGTTTGAAGAACATATGGACTTACTATTAAAACTGACTCAACATGAGACTGTCACTTGGACGGGTAAGTTTCGTTCTTCTCTAAGGAATGCGGAAATTTCACCAAGACCAGTGCAAGAAAAACTACCAATTTGGATTGGAGTAGGTGGTACACCAGAGAGTGCAGTACGTGCAGGGAGATTTGGGGTGGGAATGGCTTTAGCTATCCTTGGCGGTAATCCGAGACGTTTTAAACCACTTGTCGATCTTTATCGCCAAGCTGCTCTGGATGCGGGACACTCACTTGAAGCATTGAAGGTAGGGGTAACCGGACATGCTTATATTGCTAAGACAACCCAACAAGCAAAGGACGAGTTTTATCCTTTTTACTCTAATTATTGGAGCTATGTAAACCGTCAGCGTGGAATGGGGACAAGAATGTCAAGGGATGACTTCGAACAAATGGCTAGTCCGGAGACTGCATTGTTTGTCGGGAGTCCACAACAAATCGTAGAGAAGATCCTACAACAATACGAACTCTTTGGGCACCACCGTTTCTTGGCGCAATTAGATATAGGTGGTCAACCTTTTAAGAGTGTAGCAGAAGGTATTGAATTGCTAGCAACGGAAATTGCTCCAATCGTTCGAAGAGAAACAAGTAAATAAACTTTTAATAGGCGGTGTGTAAATTGGGTTTTATTGAAAAATTATTTGGTAAACAAACTAAGGAGGAAGGAACTATGACAACAGAAAAATTAAACATTGGGATTATCTTAGGAAGCACTCGTCAAGGACGAGTAAGCCCACAAGTAGGAGAATGGGTAAAAGAAATAGCGGACAAACGTGAAGATGCAAATTATGAAATTGTAGATATAGCGGACTTTAATCTACCGTTTTTGGGAACCACAGATGGAACAGAGCCTGGTATTGCTGCTTGGAATGAAAAATTGGCAAGCCTTGATGGGTTTGTATTCATTGTTCAAGAATACAATCACAGTATTACAGGTTCATTAAAAAACGCCATTGATTTTGCTCGTGAGGTTTGGTATAACAAAGCAGCAGGTATCGTAAGTTATGGTTCAACTGGCGGGGCACGTGCTGCTGAGCATTTACGAGGTATTCTTGCAGAACAGAAAGTTGCGGATGTTCGCACTCATCCAACTTTGAGTTTATTTACGGATTTTGTGAATGGTTCAGAGTTTAAACCACAAGAATTACATCTTGATAATGTAAATACGATGCTTGATGAAGTTGTTGCGTGGAGCGGTGCATTAAAAACCTTACGTTAATGTTAATAGAATATTCGACGCCATTTAAGTGTCTAATATTCTATTAGAGTACAAGAGAAATATATAATAAAAGATGAAGAAACCGACATTCCTTTCTTGAATGTCGGTTTCTAATTGTTGATCATTTTATCATTCTGTTTTTCTTTATCCATGATATCCTTTACTACATCCTCAATGGTAACATGTCCAAGAGCTTTTTCTAATGCTGTTTGGGCAATTTCTAGCAGAGGAGCAATGGTATTTTGAATATTTCTGCCAACAGGACATTGAGGATTGGGATTTTCGTGTATGCTAAACAATTCTTTTTCCTGGACAACATTTACTGCTTTATAAACATCAAGCAAGGTAATGTCAGATAAGTTCTTTGCTAATTCAGCACCGGCTATGCCAGGACGAACTTTTACCAATCCTGCATTTTTCAGCATCCCTATAATTTTCCTAATAACAGCTGGGTTTGTATTTACGCTGCCAGCTATGAATTCGGAAGTGCTAACCCCGTCTTTATTTATTTCAATTAGAGTCAATATATGAATCCCTACAGCAAAACGACTGCTTATTGACATCTTGTTTCACCTACTTCAATTAATTATATCCTTATAGTACACCTGTAATTAGTTTTATTACAAATGAATTTCCCTTTTAAAAGTGCACAAATTATTTTTGTGAGGGCTAAATTTTTTGGTATTGACAAACGTTTTAGTTGTAACTATTATAGTTACAGGTAATCATTTTGGTTACAACGATAAAACAAAATGATTGGAGGATTCTAAAATGAAAATAGGAATTATTGGAGCAAGTGGTAAAGCGGGAAGTCATATTTTGAAAGAGGCAGTTAAAAAGGGACATGATGTAATTGCTATTGTCAGGGATGCATCAAAACTTAGCGATAAAAGAGTTAGGGTAATCGAAAAAAGTATATTTGACCTCACAGCTGATGATGTAAAAATGCTAGATGTAGTGGTGAATGCCTTCGGTGCTCCTCTTGGGGAAGAGCAGGCACATGTTAATGCTGGGCATGCTTTGATTGAGGCACTAAAAGGAACGAATACAAGAGCAATTATTGTAGGTGGAGCGGGTAGTCTCTATGTAGATGAAAATAAAACCGTTAAGGTAATGGATACACCTGATTTTCCAGACATTTTTGCTCCAACAGCTAAGGGACAAGGTCGAAACTTACAAGAATTACAAGAAACATCTAATATTACATGGACATTTATCAGCCCCTCTGCAGTATTTGATCCGGAAGGAAAGAGAACAGGGTCTTATCAATCCGGAAAGGACCAGCTTCTCGTTAATTCAAAAGGTGAAAGTTATATCAGCTATGCAGACTATGCTATTGCAGTATTAGATGAAATTGAAAATCCACAACATATAAATGAACGTTTCACAGTTGTTGGCGAATCAGAATAAGTTTTTACAGCTAATTCAAAATAACCTACAGAAAAAGTTGCGGATATTCTAATTCTCTATCGTATTCGAGAGTTGAATAAACGAGTCTTAGTCTTAATCATAATAGTTATAAAAGTTATTAAAACAAACCATGCAAAAAACTCATTTGCAATAATTGCAAATGAGTTTTTGTTAATGAATCATGAATTTAAATGGTTGAATCAAATAATCGTTTCGGGCAATCTTTTTAAAAATCAAAGATTTCTAAAAGAATATAATAAAGTTAATAAACGATTTGTTTCAACTAGCTCAATTAAAGAAAAATATGTAAGTAGTGGCTTTATAAATTTTTTAAACCAAACTAGGAAAACAAAATGATAGTGCGAGACTATTAGTATCCGACTTCCACCGATGCAACAACAATATACATCTTATCATTTTTATCGCCTTTTTCCTCGATGACAATGCCACTCGTAGTCAGCATCCCTCCATCCATTACCTCTACTGTTACTTTTCCAAAAGGAATGGCCTTTTTTACAGCATCATAATCCAGTTTATCCTTATCACAAGGAACGGCTAACTTTACATTTACGACCATATTGTCTAAGTTATTCCCTGGCAGAACGGAACGGATACCAGGCATCGAGTTAAAGTGAATGGCATTCTTTATAGCTCGCACAGCTGCCTTCGTAATATCCTGGCCGTGAACATCAATCCCCATCCCCGTTTCAATGAACATTAGCTTTTCCATCATTTATACACCTCACAGTTGATATTGATACTATTTTAACAAAAATCCTGCCTTAAAGCTCCGAAGTGGGACTAGTTTTTATTAGTATGTCATGAAACCTAAAACAATTTTTTATAAAGGCTAATATTATTGCTTTTTGTATATTGCTCTCTACCCTTAGATAGACTTGGTTTCGAAGCATCTTTTTCTATGAATATACTCGTTAAGTAAAGAAAGGGATAATATATCGTTTTCTTCACCACAAGTAACAAAGCCTGAGAAAACAGCCTTTATAAATTTTTTCTTCAAAGTCTTGAATGATATGAATGAATCACCATTCATATCATGATACAATGTAAAAAAGGAATGGCTAAAGGGGAAGAGTCTATGTTATTCAAAAAGGATTTCATCCAGCAAACAGTGAATGGTGTACGGCTGGGCAATGGAACGATTGCATTCAGAGGTTTTAAATTAAATGTACATTGCTTTTTCGTGGATGGTATTTTAATTGATACAGGTGCAAAGTCGTTAGAAAAGTATTTTAAGGAATTCTTTAAGCAACTTGTAATTGATAAAGTGGTGATAACCCACTTTCACGAGGATCATACGGGGTGTGCAGCATATTTACAGAAGAAGCTTCAGCTACCCATTTTCATGAATGATATCATGATTGAATATTGCACGAAAATGGCGGATTACCCCATTTATCGCCAATTGTTTTGGGGAAGGAGAAAACCATTTAGAGCAGAACCTATTAGTAATACATTCCAATCCCCAAATGCAACATGGAGAGTAATCCACTCACCCGGCCATGCTATTGATCATATCGCCTTTTTAAATGAAGAAACAGGACAGCTTTTTACAGGTGACCTCTATTGTCAAGAAAGAACAAAGGTTGTTCTCCGAGAGGAAAGCATCCCTATGATAATCGCATCATTAAATAAAATTTTAACGTATGATTTTGAAGATGTGTTTTGCAGTCATGCAGGCTACTTGATAAATGGACGTACTGCTTTAAAACAAAAATTAGATTATTTGTTGGATCTCCAGGGCAACGTTCTAAGTATGTATGAAGAGGGAATGACATCGGAAGAAATTAATGCAATCTTGTTTCCAAAAAAATACCCAATTACAAATTTCTCGTCTGGGGAATGGGGCTCCACTCATATTATTCATTCTATAATTAAACACCATAATAAAATAACTAATTAAATCTTTATATGTATTATGGGTAGAAGCATATTGGATTGTTAATCCGTGCTAAATTCTGTTACCGTTTATTCCCGTAAATAATGGGGAAATGTATGAACAGTTTAATATGAAAGCAGAAAATGGAGTAATTAGATCAAAATTATTAGGATCTAGTGCAGACTTGAAAGATATTTTTTTGCTTAATGTTCATATACAAGGGACTATATTGCTAATCCTGCTATCCTTAAAAAACCCACGATGCGATATAAACCTTCGACTCATCATGGGTCTGCAACTAATAACTATTCAGTATTTTTAATCTCATTCATTATATCTATCAAATTTTACACAAACAACATCTTTGCAACATCCAGATGAATACATAAGTTTGCTATCACTTGAGGCATAGCTATGCATTCATGCTCCTCATTACAATTATCTTCTACTATATAAAACTTACTTCAAATTAACAACAAGCGGATACCAAAACTGTGTTTCATGTATGGTGAAAAGAAATGTCATTCTTAGTATCATACGGAATTGGTCTCTCCAAGGCATCTAGATAGGAGACAGATTGTATTAGGTTATTCAAAAAGATGTTAGCTAGCTCCATTGTAAATCCATTTCGAATGACAACTCGCATAATTGTTACGTTTTCCAAATCAGGGGGGAGAGGATATGCCGGGACTTGCCATCCAAATTCTCGTAATTGACGAGACAAATCGTAAAGGTCCCATTTTGAGGTATATCCTTCTTTCATACGCCATGTAAATACGGGAATATCTAAGCGTTCTGTAAACAGTTCGAAAGCATCTAATCTCTGAATCGACATGCTGAGGAAATTGGCTATCGATAATGATTCCTCTTGTACTAAATAGAATCCTTCTTTTCCTAGCCGGAGAAAATTGTAGTATTGAAGGAGCACTTGGGCGCAGGGACGGGAGAAACTGAAGCCAATTGTAGGGATATTTCCTCCTAAATAGGCTACCCGGAAGATGAGGTCCTCTGGGAGGTCCTCCGCCTCACGCCAAACAATCCATCCAATACCAGGATAGACTAATCCGTATTTATGGCCGGAAACATTGATGGATTTTACTCTTGCCAACTGAAAGTCCCAAATTAAGTCCGGCTGAAGGAATGGGGCAATAAACCCGCCTGAGGCAGCATCTACATGGACGGGAATATCGAGTCCCGTTCTTGCTTCAAGTTCGTCTAAAGCATTCGCTATGGCTTCGACTGGTTCGTAATAGCCTGTATAAGTCACCCCCAGAGTCGTAACCACCCCTATAGTATTTTCGTCTACAGCAGCGATTACCCCTTTCGGATCCATAGTACGACAATCTTGCGATATGTTAACATACCTTGGTTCAACATCCCAATAGTTCGCAAATTTTTTCCAAACAACCTGTACAGCAGAACTAAATATGATATTCGGCCGGTCAATCGGTTTTCCCTCTTTCTTCCGAGCGTTTTGCCAGCGTTTCTTGAATGCAAGCCCTCCGAGCATACATGCTTCTGAGGAACCTGTTGTCGAGACCCCCATCGTTTTATATGGGCTTGGTGAATGCCACAAATCAGCTAAAATTCGAATACACCGCTCCTCTATTTCTGCAGTCTTCGGGTATTCATCCTTATCTATCAAATTTTTGTTGAATGACTCAGCATATAAACGATCGGCTATAGGTTCCATCCAAGTGGTAACGAAGGTTGCAAGATTAAGATAAACATTGCCATCTAGAGCAATTTCATCATGGATTGTTTTGTACGCGTTTTTTGGCAACATACCGTGATTTGGCATACGATATTGCTGAACAGGCCATTCTTCATTGTAATCATTATTACTCATCAAGATCCTCCTTCTACAGCCATTAGTTAATAATTATGAGGAGCAGCTTTCTTCTAGAAGTTTAATAAATAGGAAAATCATTCTAATAAAGAAATATATATTGTTTATTATGTAAAACCGACTTTTATTGATGGATTTCGGAAAATTCAAAAAAAGTAGGAGACTAGAAATTGCTTGAACTCAAGTGTGGATAGTTTACATGCATCTTCTCCTAAAATGTAGAATGATATTAAAGGATTTTTTAACATCTCCTCGAATAACTATCTATCGAATTATTATAGGAGATGATTTAATGGATTTGAAACAGTGAAAGGCTTGGAATGCAAATCATAAGTTGTTAACTAGTATCATTAGTAATCCTAATGATCATCTTCAAGCTGTGAAACTATTTCTCAAGAACCATGCGTTGGTGCATTCCACTAAGCTGGTGAATGGGGATAATCATTCTCTAGAGAATTTTCTTCTGGATGAACTGGATGAGGATATATTTAGATGGTATCCAGTTTATGCTAAAGATACAAAGAACTCCATTGCATGGCATTTTTGGCATATTGCCAGAATTGAAGACATGACCATGAATATCCTAGTTGCTGATCGTTCACAGGTACTACATGAGGATAACTGGCTCGAAAAATTGAATATATCATTCCCCCATAGCGGGAATGAAATGACAGATAATGATATTGAAGAACTAAGTTTATGTATCAACATAGATGCATTGTTGGAATATAGAATAGCTGTTGGGAAACAAACACGGAAATTAATAATGTCATTGCAATCAGGTGATTTCAAAGAAAAAGTACAAACTAAAAGAGTCAAAAGATTATTTGATGAAAATGCTCTTCTTTATAAAGCGCAAGGAATAGCAGAATATTGGAGCAAAAAGACTATTGGTGGACTTGTGTTAATGCCAGCAACGAGACATAACTTTTTGCATTTAAACAAGTGTATTCGAATAAAAAATAATTTATTAAAGAAAAAGGGAAATTATAGAAGTGATATCAGTTATTGATGACTATTAAAGATAGGAATACTTTATATGATAATGTAATAGTAAGAAAGAAATGGATCTCGTGCTTTTAGAAAAACCAGACAACTATCGCTTGTTTTTTACAGAATATTTTGCTGAAAGTTACTAGTATTTACAAAATGTTATTATTAATATAATTATAAGGTAATAATACTAGTGAGTATTGATTTGAAAAAAGTATGTCGCATAAATTGAGGTATAGATGTGGAATAAAAATGAAACATTACAGTCTTAGTAGCCATTTTTATATGAAAACGCAAAGGCTAAATCCCGCACTCAAAATAATAAAGATTGAGTTTTTATAACCATTCACGTAAAATAAACTGCATATTCAGTTTTTTGCAGAGTCGTTATTCTGAAAAGTAATTTATTATTATCGATTTTTATTTATGTTTTCACGTGGGGGCGGTTTATAGTGAAAAAAGGAAATATTATCTTTTTAAATGGAACATCCAGTGCTGGTAAAACTAGTTTAACCAGAAAGCTACAGGAAACCTTTGCGGAACCATATTTTCATATATCTATAGATACATATGAGGGGATGGTACCGGAGAAACATTTGGATAGTGACTTCTGGAAGTACCTTGGCCAAAGTGCTTCAGCTATGCATCATAGTATTAAATTATTTAGTGATTTAGGACTAAATGTAATTGTTGATACGGTGATCTTGGATATCCCGGAAGAAAAGGAATGGCTACCCGAATGTGTCAGCCTACTTCATGAATATCCTGTTGTATTTGTAGGAGTTCATTGCCCAATTCATGAGCTGGAGCGAAGAGAAAAGGAAAGAGGAGACCGAGATATCGGACAGGCAAAATGGCAATTAGAACGCATTCATGGTCATAAAATATATGATATTGAAATTAATACATTTGAATCCTCTATAGAAGACTGTGCATTCCAAATTAGAGACAAAGTATTAAACATGAAAGATAATGATGCGTTTAAAAGACTTTATAAAAATAGTAACTAAGAGAACTTGGGATATGGGTTATTTAAAAAAAATGGATGGCGCTTTTATAAAGAAGCGTCATTTTTGATACACCAATTTGCTATTAGGTTCTATTGCAGCAATACATACAATATTTTTTTACATAGACATAAATTTTTTCTGCTAAGTAAAACACCGTAAATAACTTAATGGTTTATAATGTTAATAATCGAAAATTCATCTTTTTGGATAGCGGAGGAGCGAAACGAAGATGATGAAAAATGTATTTTTAGTTTTACTTGGTTTGGCCATAGCTGTGTTACTGTACTTTATAGTATTGCGTCCTGAAACTACCTCTAAACAAAAATCAACTACTTCTGAAAAATTTACTGCCACTTCCGAAGTAAGTACTGATGCTTTAGATAATAAAATTTGTGCACAGTTGTCTAATCAATCAGATGTTCCTGCTAAAATCGATTTTATTGATGTCAAGTCTACCTTAGTTTTTTGTGAGAATGATATAGGAGTCATGCCGGTGCTTGTCAATAAAGATTTCACGGAAGTAAAGAAAGCCTTTCATGCTTTGGATTTTGGTGAGTTTAAAGAGGAATTAGCAGATAGAGGATATATTGCTTGGCAAGCGGATAGTGAGCCGAAAGGAAAATTTTCGCTGATAAGCGGATTTGCTACTGACAAGGTAAGGACGATCATCATTAATAGTGAAAATGATACTGTACCAAACCGATTGTACATCCGGGATAACCTGTGGTTTTGGTACTATCCTTTTGCTAAAGAGAAAGTCAATATGCCTGTTAAAGTTACTGCTTATGATGCAGATGGTAACGATACTACCGAAGGATTCGAATAAATGAATTATTGGTGCCTGTCCTTCAGTTACGTTTTAAAGTAACGGGGGTCAGGCACCTTTCTGTATATTTTTCTATTTTATTATCGATAATAGAGAGGAATTTGAAGGAAAAAACAGAATGACTTTGAAGTATGAATAATTTATGGAAATGGGAGGACGTTATGGGGAGATTAGTTCATTTTGAAATTCATGTAAATGATATGGATCGTGCAAAGAAGTTTTATGGAGAGGTATTCGGCTGGTCATTTCAAGATTGGAGTGAGTATGCAGGAATGCCTTATTTTGGAGCTGTGACTGGCGATGAAAAGGAACTTGGAATCAATGGTGCATTAATGCAACGACAAGGTGCATCTCCGGAAACAAACCAGGCTATAAATGGATATGCATGTACAATGGGAGTGGAAAATTACGATTTAACGGAAGCTAAAATTTTGGAGAATGGCGGAAAAGTCGCCTTGCCTAAATATGCTTTGCCGGGAATGGCATGGCAGGGATACTATATTGATACGGAAGGCAATACTTTCGGGATTCATCAGCCAGACGAGAATGCAAAATAGGAATAATAATAATATGGTACAAAAAAATCTCCATGAGGGAATGCTAAAAAATTTACGGAATATCTGTCTAGCTTTACCAGAAGCTATTGAGCACATTGACGGTTTCGGGCATAATACCTTTAAAATAAATGGAAAATCATTCGTTATTTCAGGAGAAGGCGACAAAGGATTCCGCTTATCGTTTAAGTCAGACCGGGAAACCCAAGAAATATTGCTACAGAAAGATCATTTTTTCAAAACACCATATATCGGACATCATGGTTGGGTATCTATCCAAAATCCGCATGGAGAAGTCTGGGAGGAATTGATTGATCTAATTCAAGAAGCATATTTACGAGCAGCACCAAAGCGTTTGGTTAAGAAATGGAAAGAAGATTTCTATAAAAAGTGAAGAAAGGCGGAATGACTGCCTTTCTTTCGCCTTTTCTATTTTATATATGTGCAATAGGATTCCCCGAGTATTTCCTTCACTTGATAACTACCAGGTGAAAGCTCTTTTTCAATAAAAGTGTTCATATCCGATTTTTCAACATCGTACATCACTTCAATTTCCTTTGAAAATAGAAGTTTTTCTTTTTCAAGTAAGCGTGAAAGAGACGGTTGTTGCTTAGGACATAGTTCTTCTGCATTTAGAACTTGTTTTAATCCGTCAACATAGTATTCAAACGGGCGGCCACCAACAATTTTTACACCTTTATTTTCCTCATTGATCATGATAATAGTAGGAAAACCTCTGACACCTAAGCGTTTGGCAAGACCAAAATCTTCATTCAATAATTGTTGTCCAATTGGTTGTTCGGCTTCATTTATAATTGCATCTCCATTAAGACCTAGGGATTTTACAATTTCTATTAGAACGGATTTATCTCCAATATTTTGATTAAATGCGAAAAGTGCTTCTCTTGCACGGCGCAAATATTCATATGCTTTTGCATCATTATGGTTTTTCTGAATAACCTTAAATACTTGAGAGGGTGGGTAAGAGGATTGAACAGGATTATCTATCATTAAAGTCCCATCAATTGGCATTCTGGAATATTCCCCAACTTCTCTCCAGTGACCAGCAACATCGGCTGGTTTATAAATTCCGTTTGCAGGATCGATTGGACCATCATGCCATTTTTCCAGTAAACCGCCCATCACTGTATGAAAGTTAAAATAATCGCCATATTGCTGTATAAAACGGCGAAGAACTGGTTCGAGTGCCCAGCAATGAGAACAAATAGGGTCTGACACATAATAAAGATCAATTGTTTTCTTCGGTTGATTAAAGTCAATGAACTCCATTTCCTCCTCTCCAGCAACTCCGCATACACCTGTTTCTAAATCACAAATCATATTATTAGTGTTCGACAATTTATTTTTCCTCCTTAAATGTGTTTATAGTAATTTCCACTTTTAAAAAAATATTTGAAAAGGAATCCATTTATTTGCCTTGCAATTGTATTTTAATTCATAATTAAAACCATCAATACCAATAGTTAATTGGATTTGTTGTTTATACAACAGATTGAAGAAATTGTTTAAAAAGTAGGAGGGACTTTTAATTGACACAATCAAAGATTGATCCCCGAATTCTACGTACTCGAAAATTAATCATGGATTCTTTTATTGAACTTTCAGCTAAAAAAGAATTCAAGGATATTACCGTTAAGGATATATCTACAGAGGCAATGATTAATCGTGCAACATTCTATTATCATTTTGAGGATATATATGACTTATTGGAAAAGGTATTATCTGAAGTTCTACTGATTAATTTAAATGGTAACCTCGAGCAAAAAGAACTCAATGAAGAATCGATTGTTAGTATTTTCATAGCTATCACGAACTTTCAAAAATCTTTATCTAATCGTTGTCATAGAGGTTATGAAGACACCATTGCACGTATTATTAGGGAACAGCTCGAAATCACTTTTTACAAAATGCTGCTAAAACAAAATGCAACAGAAGAGGATGAGGCTCTGAAACTAACTGCTGTTATACTAAGCTGGGGAATATACGGAGCTTCTGTAGAATGGAGAAGAAATGAAAAGAAGGTTCCCCCCGAAGAATTTATCCAATCAGCGATACCTTATATAATGTCTGGGTTTGAATAAACAGAGGGGCGATTCTTGTATTCATAAAAGAAACACAGGAATCGTCCTCTCATCCCTGAATTTGACATGAAAAGTATAAACATGTAACATAGAATATGTTGTTTTAGAAATTCACCAAATTCCCCTTTTCAAGTGCAGATAGCTTTGTTCACTTGTTTTTTTTTTAGATGAATCCAATTTGAATCATTTTCAGATAACAGACTCCTTTTTTATCCATTCGTGTCACACAAAACCATCATCGGTAATTATTACCAGGAAAGCATTTCCACGTTTGTTTTTATACATCTTACCAAATGAAGATTAATTAATTCGTGAATTTGGGACATCTCCTTAACACATTAGGTTGAGGTGCTGGACCATCATTTTTCCCCTTTTCTCAATTGGATTTTTTATAACATCCTTTAAGCAGTCTTACACCTGATTAATGTTGGTAAGGCGCGGCTAATCCGTAAGGAATACTTAGCAGAGCAAACACTCCTGTGCTTTATTTTGCTTTGCTTAGAAGGAAACACTTTTCTTGCATAATTAAATGCAATATACATTGCCAGCCGGCATGGAAAAGGATAAGCATGGAACGTGTGCGACGCGCCATTTTATATTTTCTAGCAGGTGCGCGGCAAGGCATGCTCATTCTTTTTCCAATCGTCAACATACAATGAATCGAAAATATTTGTAGGTTTTATAGTGATGAACATGTTGATTTAGTAGCTATATCAGATAATAAAGCTGATTATTAATTTGGCCGGTTTCCAATGAAATTACTTTTGGAAAGAGGTTGAGTTGATGAATGCAAAAAGTATGAAGAAAAATAGAATAGGTTTAGGACTAGGGGCTACTTCAGCGGTTGCTTGGGGAATAGATACGGTAATAATTGGTATTATAATAGCGAGTACACCTTTTAAACAGGGGATTGTACTTGCTCCAATAATAGCCGCTTTCATGCATGACTTTTTTTCTGCGCTATGGATAACTTTATCTATGATAGTACAAGGTGAATTTATTAATGTATTGAAGTTGTTAAAAACAAAGAGCGGAGCGATTTTAGTTTTAGGAGCCTTATCCGGTGGCCCATTGGCCATGACTTTTTATTTTCTCGGCATTCAATATGCGGGAGTAACTTATGCGGCAAGTATTTCTTCTATATTTCCTGGGATAGGTGCTTTGCTTGCTTTTACATTTTTGAAGGAAAAAATGACTGGAAGAACTTGGATAGGTGTTGCTTGTAGTATCGTCGGAGTGATTATACTTGCCTATACACCATCAAAAGTCCACGTCGATAGTCATTTTTACATCGGAATATTGTTCTCATTTGGTGCTGCTATATTTTGGGGGCTGGAAGGTGTAATCGGTGCTTGGGGTATGAAAGGAAATAAGGTTGCTCCTCTATATGCAATTAATATAAGACAGATGACCTCTGCACTCTGTTATGCCATATTCATTGTTCCATTCATTTATGGTTATCCTTTGGCTTTTCAAGCAGCTTCTTCTCATATAGTATGGTTAATCGTGATTGCAGGTTTACTAGGAGCTGCTAATTATTCCTTATATTACACATCCATTAAACTAATCGGTGCGGCTAGAGGTCAATCTCTTAACAATACCTATGTATTCTGGGCGATTGTAACCGAAATAATTTTTATAGGAACTCCTATTAGCCTTGAATTTGTCATAGGAACGGGAATCGTCCTTTTAGGTTCCATCCTTGTTTCAGGAACAGGAAACGTAAAAAAATCAAAAGATATAACGATTAATAGTGCTAAAGCAACCGAGGCTTAGGATTAGGAAACAGCAATATTCATACAGAAGTTTGTAAAAATAGTGAGTGGAAGAATGATCCTCTTTTGCTTTCATAAAAAGGTAAGTAACCCTAAGGAAGTCATTTCTTAGGGTTATTTTTTATACCTTTCTATATCGCTATGAAGATGCTTTCACCAGGAATACGCTAAATTTTTTTGAAACAATTGACAAATAAAATGGTAAAATTTATTATATCAATTAATGATATATCTAAAATGGATATACCACATCAGAATAGAAGGTGTTTTTTTGTCCAGATCTAAAATGATGGATATGAACCAGTTAACCGATCCAGCTTATTATATTCTGCTATCTGTACTTGAAGCCAAGCATGGCTATGCCATTATGAAATATATAGAAGAAATAACAAATGGTAATTTTAATATTGGACCTGCGACACTATACACCTTACTGAAGAAACTGCAAAGCGCCGGTTTTATTGCCCAGGATGATACGAACGATCATCGACGGAAAACCTATATTGCAACATCAATGGGGAAGGCGGTTTTGTGGAATGAAATGACACGAAGAAGGCAAATGGTGGAGCATGGTATGGAAGCATTCAAGTTATTGGATGGGGAAACAGAATACGAAGTGGAGAAATAGGGAGTATATCATTGGGAGAGGATAAGTTTTCCCTGAAGAATAATAATACAATAATGACGTAGCTTGCAGAAGAAGGATGGTTGCTTTTCTATTAAAATAGTAAAACAAATACAATATTCTTAAACATAAAGGGAGGGGTCATTATGGGTTTAGAGATAAGAAATTTAAGTAAAAGTTTTGGAGATACGAAAGCGGTTCAAAATTTATGCTTTTCATTGGGGAAAGGCGAGGTGCTAGGTCTTCTCGGAAGAAATGGTGCAGGCAAAACGACGACCATTAAAATGCTGCTTGGCTTGTTAACACCGGATCAAGGGGAAATTACATGGGATGGAGGGGAACTGGATCGTTCAAAGGTCTCTGTAGGATATCTTCCAGAAGAGCGCGGGTTGTATTTGAAAAGCAAGATTATGGATCAACTTCGTTATTTTGGAGAGCTGGAAGGCATGAGCCGTTCCCAAGCGGATGAGGCAATTGATTATTGGCTTGAAAAACTTGAAATAACCGAATATAAAACTAAAAAGGCAAGTGAATTATCAAAGGGGAACCAGCAAAAAATTCAATTAATTGCAACATTATTGCATAATCCGGAATTGATTATCCTCGACGAACCATTTAGCGGTTTGGATCCTGTGAATGCTAATATGCTAGCTTCTATCATTGAAGAACAGATTAATGCTGGAAAAACAGTCATCCTCTCTAGTCATCGCATGGAGCAAATTGAAAGCTTCTGTGAATATATCTGTCTAATGAAGAAAGGCGAAGCAGTTGTAAAAGGGCGCTTGGATGATATTAAACAAAATTATGGATATCGCAATTTGACCATTTCTAGCAATAAGGATATCGAAGCTGCTTTGAACGAGTGGAACATTCCATTTGAAATAAAACAAGCGGATATTGTCATTAAAGTTACGAATGATAAAGAAGCAATTGAACTCCTAAATCGATTCGAGGAACACTCCATTTCTCTTCGTAACTTCAAAATGCTGGAGCCGACGTTAAATGAAATCTTTATTGAGAGGGTAGGATAATATGGGGAAATTTATGACGGTTTTTACGTTTCATTTAAAAGAGGCATTAACTTCAAAGTCATTTGTCATTGGTAATTTGATTACGTTGATTATAATTGTTGGTGTCTTCGGCTTTAATCATCTCTCATCTAAAGAATCTAAGGATAAAGTAGCTTTAATAAATACTACTTCTTATGAAACGGATATTAATTTGCTGAATAATGGTCTGAAATCAGTGAAGCTTTATCCCGAGGAAAAAAATAATCTGGGGAAATTAAAGCAGCAAGTAAAACAAGGGGATCTGGACGGTATTATTGAAATAACAGAAAAGAATGGGTTACCGGCTCTTACTTACCAATATAAATCGTTTGCTGATCAAGAACTAGTGGCAATTTTATCGCAAAAAATCCAACAAGTTGGTATTGATAAAACCATTAAGGATTCAAGGGTCGATCCGAATGTTGCAGCAAAACTACTAGCACCTATTTCAGTTGAAAATATAGCCTTAAAAGATACGAGCGGTACATCTGGGATTGTGTATATTTTTGTTTTCTTAATGTATATATTAATCCTTGGGCGTGGGCAAATGATTGCAAATACCATTACTGCCGAGAAGTCGTCACGTGTTATGGAAATTATGATTCCGAAGGTAAAACCAATCTTTATGATGTATGGAAAAATTCTAGTACAGCTCGTTATTGGATTAGCTGACATAGTGGTGATGATACTAGGATTTCTTGTTAGCTATGCTTTAGGCTGGTTTAATGGACAACAATTTTCCTTGTTTGGGTTTCATATTGATTTAAGTAATTTAACACCATTCATTATTATATGTTTTATTATTTATTTTACATTAGGATTTTTACTGTACGCGATTGGGTATGCCGCGGTTGGTGCGGTTGTAAGTCGAACAGAAGACTTAAGCTCTGTATCCTTTCCGATTATTTTATGTATTATGGCTGCTTTCTTTATTGGCATTAATTCCATTTTTGCGCCAGCTTCAACACTTGTTACAGTTTGTTCATATATCCCTGTTACTTCTCCAATTGTAACGTTTTCAAGAATTTTAGCAGGAGAAGCTGGCTATTTGGAGATGGGGATTACCATCGTCATTCTTCTTGCAAGCATTACAATCCTAAACCATCTAGCAAATCGAATTTACTTAAATGGTGTTATGAATTATAGTGGGAAAGTTAAGTTTAAAGATGTTGTTCAAATGGCGAAAAAGCATTAATAACTTTGTATATGTAATTTAAATTAAAAGCTGGGAGGAATCTCGGCTTTTATTATTTTATTACGGAATATACGTCATATAAAACTTTTCAAACATTCAGTATTCTTGTACAATAAAACTAATCGTTTCGGAAGACGAAATATTTCGTAATGCCCAATTTGTTGTTTGAAAGGAGAATTTTTAATGGACTCAATAAAGAACAAGACATTAACCCGTTCAGAGGTTCCAGTTGAAGAAACATGGGATTTGAGTGATTTATTTAAAACGGATGAGGATTGGCGCAAAGAATTAGAAGCGATAGAGAATGATATTCAGACGGTAACGAAATTTAAAGGTCAGCTTGCAAATGCTCAAAATTTATTGGATTGTTTACATGCTAGAGATTTATTAATAGAACGAATGGTTCGTGTGATGACATTTGCCAGCCTTCGTCAATCAGCTGATGGAACAAATGCTATTAATCAAGCAAATTCCGCGCTTGCGGCATCTTTGGCTTCTAATGTTAGTGCGAGTTTATCATTTATTAATTCTGAAATTCTTGCTCTTCCAGAGGAAAAGATAAAACAGTATTTAGAACAGGAAAAAGGGTTAAAGGATTTTTCAAAAACCCTAACGGATTTACTAGAATTAAAGGACCACAGATTATCCCCTGAAACAGAGGAAGTGCTAGCTGCTTTCGGGGAAGTGCTGGATTCCCCATATATGATTTACGAAAGAAGCAAAACATCTGATATGAGGTTCTCCTCCTTTTCTACCGAAAATGGAGAGGAATACCCGTTAACGTTTAACTCATATGCAAAATTGGAGGAATCGCCTGATACAGAGCTGCGCAGAAAGTCATATAACTCTTTTGTGAGCACACTTGATCAATATAAAAATACTTATGCTGCGACCTATGCGACAGAAGTGAAGAAACAGGTCATCGAGGCAAGATTACGAAAATATGATTCTGTTACTGATATGCTTTTACATGATCAGCAAGTAACAAAAGAAATGTATTACAATCAATTAGATACGATTTTAAAAGAATTGGCACCACATATGCGGCGTTTTGCAAAGTTAAAAAAGCGTGTATTAGGCCTAGAGGAATTTTATTATAGCGATTTGAAAGCTCCTCTTGATCCGGGGTATAATCCTGAAATCTCTTATGAAGAGGCTTCTAAGCTTATTCTAGAAGCTCTTAATGTTATGGGACCGGAATATATGGAGATTATAGAGCAAGGTTTGCATAATCGCTGGGTAGATAGAGCAGATAATATTGGAAAGAGATCCGGGGCATTCTGTTCCAGTCCTTATGGGGCTCATCCTTATATTATGATGACATGGAATAATTCTATGAGAAATGTTTTTACACTGGCTCATGAATTAGGTCATGCCGGTCACTTTGTACTTGCCGGACGTAATCAAATACTTTCGAACACACGTCCTTCCCGATATTTTGTGGAGGCACCATCGACCATGAATGAATTATTATTAAGCAAATACATTTTAAATCAGTCTACCGATGTGAGAATGCGCAGATGGGTAATCCTCCAATCATTAAGTACGTATTATCATAATTTTGTTACTCATATATTAGAAGGGCAGCTTCAGCGTCGCGTATATGACTTAGCTGAAAAAGGTACACCGATTACAGCCAAAGTTTTATGCGAACAAAATATGGAGCTTCTAGCAGATTTCTGGGGAGACAGCGTTGAACTGGACGAAGGTGCTGGTTTAACTTGGATGCGACAGCCTCATTATTACATGGGCCTTTATCCATATACGTATTCGGCAGGACTTACTGCTTCCACTGCGGCTGCACAAATGATAGAAGAGGAAGGTGCACCAGCAGTAGAGCGCTGGCTGGCCGTATTAAAAGCAGGTGGAACACTAAAACCACTAGATCTGATGAAACTGGCTAATGTGGATATGTCTACATCTGCACCGATTAGCAAAGCTGTTGCATATGTTGGGCCCTTAATAGACGAGTTGGAAAGCGGGTTTTAGTTGTTACTAGCTGGGAAAATGAGTGAACAGTTGGTTGTTTGCTCATTTTTTCTGTTTACTATTACTAGGGGTTGAAAGAAAATTTTTAGGTAAAAAGTCCTGATTTACGAGAATAGCATGGAAATTCGCGAGATTAAGTATCATTTTCGCGAGAATAGAGCTGAAATTCGCGTGATTAGACACCTTTTTCGAGAGAAAAAGGATGAAAATTCACGGGAGTAAACTCCATTTCACAAGAATAGGGTAATATTCGCGTGATCATGTTCCATTTTTGCGAGAAAATACATAATCTTTCATCATAAGGCATAAGATTTCGAGCGTAATGGACAGTAATATCTTTATAAGAACAAATTTTGGAGGAATTATGGAAACAAATTTGTATTTTGTTCGTCACGCACATTCTACTTTTACACCAGAAGAGCTAAAAAGACCATTATCTGAGAAAGGACTCAAGGATGCAACAAGAGTAACAGAGCTTTTAAAGGATAAAAAAATCCATCATGTAGTATCCAGTCCATATTTAAGAGCAGTTCAGACAGTACAAGGAATAGCTTCTGTAGCTGGTAAGGAGATTCATATTTTAGATGGTTTAAAAGAAAGGAAATTAGCTGCTGGAGTAGTGGAGGATTTTGAAACTGCGATAAGAAAGGTTTGGGGAAATCCTGATTTTGCATGGGAGGGCGGGGAATCAAACAATACCGCGCAGCAAAGGGGAGTCCAAGCTACTAAAAAGATATTAAAGAACTTTGCAGGAACCAACATCGCTATTGGAACTCATGGCAATATAATGGTCTTAATTATGAATTACTTTGATCGACAATATGGATTTGAATTTTGGGAGCAATTAGCCATGCCTGATATATATAAGCTTTCTTTCGAAAATGATGAGTTCCTCGGCTGCTCTAGGATATGGGAATAAAATGCTTGAGTTTATAAATCTATTGTTCACATAAAAAGGATTTATTAAATAAGTATCAAACCACAAAAGCCAACCAAATTGACATCAAATACCTGGTTTTGTATAGTAGTGGCGAAGAAGATGATTGGAGTGAATCGGTTTGATACCAAACTCTGAAATACAAAATTTAGATCTTATAGATTTATTGAGTGAACGTCATACTTTGGTCCGTAAAATATCAGAAAAGGCGTGGAACGATAGCAGTGAAATTTATATTTCCAATTCTGAATGGTATATTATGGCCAGGATATATAAGAAGCGTCCAACTATCTCGTATGTTACCAAAAATGTTGAAATATCCCGTCAGGCCATACATAAATTTATCCAAAATCTTGCTGCAAAAGGATTAGTGGAAATTAGTAATGCAGAAAATAGTAAGAAAGAAAAGTGCATACAGTTAACTGCATTGGGAAATGAATGCTATGAAAAAAACGAAGCTCTTAAATCACAGCTTGAGAATAAAATTGCAGAAAAAATAGGAGTTGAGCAAGTAAAGCAGCTTAAAAATCTATTGAAGCTAGATTGGGGACTAGAATAATAATGTGCTCAAATGGTGGATGGACCTTCTCTTGTCAATTGAATGACATTGAGGAGGTTTTTCTTTTTTAAATAAATATTGTCAACTAAGTTGACAATATGAAAATTTATTTGTTATTATTTATTAGTTCGCAAGTGTGTGGGGGTGTACTGCGGAAACAGGATAAGTGCTGAAAATAGAAATCTAGATCTATTTCAGGAGATAGCACTTAATTGTTTGAAATAAAATATCTCGGACAAATAAGGAATGAACCTAAAATGATATTTCGAAGGAGTTTGCTAAGTGAATACACAAATCAATTCAGACATAGCAGCGAAACAACAAGTCAAAACTGGTCCGATTATGGCTTCCCTCTTAGTTGCTGGCTTCGTCGGGCTTTTTAGTGAAACAGCATTAAATATAGCCTTGGGAGATTTAAGTAAAGTATTTCATGCCAGTGCTACAACGATACAATGGCTTGCAACAGCGTATTTTCTAACCTTAGGTATTTTAGTGCCGGTTACAGGGATATTGATGCAAAAATATACTACACGTCAAATGTTCTTAACAGCTATACTTTTAACGATTATTGGCACTATATTAGCAGCAGTAGCTCCTGCATTTGGATTTTTATTGGCTGGCCGAATTATTCAGGCTGCTGGTCTAGCGATTAATTTACCTTTAACACAAAACGTTATTTTTACCATTTTTCCTCCCCATAAACGAGGCGGAGCAATGGGAATCATGGGCTTAGTCATGTTAGCAGGTCCTGCATTAGGCCCAACATTGGCAGGACTGATTATAGATACGTTATCTTGGCATTGGATTTTCTGGGTTACTATTCCATTCTTATTATTCTCTCTTATGTTTGGGCTTCTCTACTTACCTAATGTCAATGAGGTACGTCAGGTTTCCATAGATGGACTATCTGTGATTCTTTCCACTATTGGTTTTGGTGGGATTGTATATGGAGTAAGTATAGCTGGTGATCTTGGATGGACAAGTACAACTGTAATTGGAACAATCATTATTGGTTTAGCAGCACTTCTATTATTTGGACTTCGTCAAACAAAAATGGAGATTCCAATGATGAACCTGAACGCATTTCGTTATCCGCTGTTTGTACTCGGTGTTGTCATGGGCTTTATAACGTTTTTTAATATGTTATCGATGCTCGTTATTTTGCCTATGTATATGCAAATAGCCTTATTAATTGCTGCTTTCACTACTGGGCTAATTCTTCTGCCAGGCAGCTTGCTTAACTGTATACTAGCCCCATCTATTGGCCGTTTATTTGACAAATATGGTCCAAAGGCAGTCATTACACCAGGTACTATTTTAGTAGCTATTGGATATTTTATATATGCACAATTTGGGACAAATACGGCACTATGGATGATGGTTGTGACCCATATTGTTATGATGTTAGGAGTTGGAGCAGTACTAGCAAATGTACAAACGAATACTTTGAATTCACTTCCGAAACAATATTATCCGGATGGAATCGCTTTAACTCAAACTATTCAACAAGTGGCTGGTGCAATTGGGATTGCGGTGATGGTATCCATCTTTTCAGCAAAAGAGCATAGTTACTTAGCTGTTGTAACGGATGAACCTGCTCGGGCGGCAGCATCAGGGTCTTCTCTTGTTTTCACTATTAGTTTAATACTTGCATTGTTAAATGTTGTATTGTCATTGTTTATTAGGATGCCTCAATAATATTCGGGGACGATGCAGAAGGTGCAGTTTTCATACCTTTTACGGAGAACGCACTTTTTAATGGTATAAATGAAATGTGAAGTACTTTGATGGAAAGAAAGCCTGAATATAAAAATACATTAATAGATATGGATAATACTATATTTTGGATTAAGACACCTCCCTTATATGAAATAACTTAGCGAGGTGTCTTGTAAAAATTACTCAAACTTCTTTAAAATTATGGCTGAGTTATGGCCACCAAACCCAAATGAATTCGATAAACCGATTGAAAGCGGCACTTTTCGAGCTCCCTCTGAAACATAGTCTAGATCACATTCAGGATCTGGAGACTCTAAATTAATAGTTGGAGGAATAATTCCTTCTTGTAAACTTTTCACTAACGCAATGGCTTCAACGCCTCCAGCTGCACCAAGCATATGACCAAGCATTGATTTATTTGCTGTAACAGGTATTTGATAGGCAAGATCTCCAAATAACTTTTTGATTGCATGTGTTTCAGAAAGATCCCCAACTAGGGTACTCGTAGCATGGGCACTGATAATATCTACCTCTTTTGCAGATATCCCTGCCTTTAATAGTGCATTTTTCATAGCTAAATAAGCACCTTTCCCATCAGGATGTGAAGCAACCATATGATAAGCATCGGAACTCGCTCCATATCCAATCACCTCACATAAAATAGGAGCATTTCTTTGCAGGGCATGCTCTAAAGATTCAAGGACTAAAATTCCTGCGCCTTCACTCATCACAAATCCATCTCTTTCAGCATCAAAAGGTCTACTTGCCCGTTCAGGATCTTCATTTCGGTTAGATAGCGCTTTGGCATTACCGAAACTGGCTAAGGATAAATTGGTAATTGCTGCTTCGGAGCCGCCAGCAAATATAATATCTGCATCCCCATTGCGAATGGTATTGAAAGCTTCACCGATGGAAGTATTGCCGATAGAACATGCGGTTACTGGGGATAAGGAAGGACCTTGTGCACCAAATTTAATGCTTATTTGCGCCGCCGCTGCATTCGATATCATCATGGGCACTAAATTAGGGCTCACTCTACCTGGACCTCGGTCGTTTAATGTATTTACGCTGTCTATTAAAGTTTGGATTCCTCCAATTCCCGAACCAACATATACTCCAAAACGTTCACGATCTATATTTTCTAGCTGTAATTTAGAAGATTCCAATGCTTCCTCAGCAGCAGCAAGAGAAAACTGAACAAATCGGTCTAATTTCCTTGCTTCCTTTGCACCCCAACGTTCTACTGGATCAAAGTTTCGAACTAGACCTGCAATCCTTGTTTTCAAATTGGATACATCGAAGGTATCGATGGAAGATATACCTGAATTTCCGTTTTTTAGATTGTCCCAGAAGGTATTAACATCATTCCCGAGTGGTGAGATAATCCCCATTCCAGTTACAACAACTTTTTTCATTCTTATGCCTCCAATACTTGTTTTTCTTTATTCTAGCTAAAATATATCCTATTACAAGTTGTTGTTTATCATAGTATAATTAGTACCATGATAAGTAGTAAGAAAGGAGAATAACATGAATCCTGAAACACGATTACAAGCACTATCGGAATTTCTAAAAGCAAAGCGTGCAAAATTGAATCCGCAAATGGTTGGACTTCCATCGGGTACAAGAAGAAGAACTCCTGGACTTCGCAGAGAGGAAGTAGCACAATTGGCTGGAGTAAGTACAACCTGGTACACATGGTTGGAGCAAGGGAGAGATATTAAAGTGTCTGCTTCTGTATTAGATGCAATTTCAGATGCACTGCATTTAAATAGAGATGAACGAAAATATTTATATGCATTAGCAATAGAGGATGGAATTCATCCAGAGTTCACCGATCCGACGGAAAGCGAAATTAACCCGGCTTTAAAAAAGATTCTTCGCGAACTAAAATATTGCCCGACGATTATAACAGATAGAAAGTTGTTCATTGTAGGATGGAATAAAGCGGCAGCAAATGTTTTTATAGATTTTGAGCAAATTCCTACAGAACAGAGAAATCTAGTCCAATTATTATTTTCCAGAAAGGAATTTAGAAGCTTAGCCGTAAATTGGGAGCATTTCGTAAAAGGGTTTATTGCCATTTTTCGTACATATTATGGTCAATATCTGGCTGATAGCTGGTACAAACAATTTATTGAGAATTTGGAAGCAAGTTATCCAGAATTCCATCAATTGTGGAATGAAAGCGAAGTGAGCTCTGCTCCTGAAATTCAGATCGAATTTCGGCATGCAAAGGCTGGTAAAATGATTTTTAATTTAACGTCCATGCAAATACAAGGAAATGAAGATTTAAGATGCAGTATCTACACTCCGGTTGAAAATACTGCAACGGAATCGAAACTTAGACATTTGATGGAAAAATAAATCAGCTATGTAGGAGGAAGTAATTATTTATTCAAAAATGAAACAGTCATTTCCTATCTAATACCGAGCCTTAACCCTTTGCATCCTACCAGTATCTTATCGAAGGCTTTTGGAAATGGGAATCGAAAATGCGGCTTTTTATATACTACTCGATTCCCTTCATTTATACTATTTCGAATCCACAGTGATAGCTGCTTCATCCGGCCTGGCACCCTTCTGCAAATCATTAATCGACAAGCCAAAGTCCATTTGCAGGTGCGGATAGTCTTGGAACCCTAACCAATCGCCACCCCAAGTAAAGCCTAATTTTTTGGCAATATCTACAACCTCGTACCAATCTTGTTTTCCGTTTTTATTTCCATCGTATTCCGTGTCCCAAATTATTTTTCCGGAAGTTGTCTTTAACGCAAAATCCACGGCAAGCCCGTAATTGTGATAAGATTCTCCTCCTTTTGCGTTAGTTACAATACTACCGCTGGTGGTCCTGCCTTTTTTATAAAGCTGATTTTGTTCGTCCGTACTTCGAAACCCGTCTGTGATGACAACATTAATGCCCTTTTTAGCAGCTTTTTGAACTAGCTGCTGTGTTCTTTCCTTTACAATCGGATGGAGACCAGTTGGGAGTGAATGTGGAAGGGACTTCTGATTTTTGTTCGCTTGAAAATATATGATTACTAATAACACAAGCGGAATGATAAATAAAAAATTTCTGGATTTTTTTTTCAAAACTATTATCCTTTCAAAACCTTGGTATATAACTATAGCTGTTTTATTATAGGTTGTTATATTTATTATAATCTTAATGAGGTTCATGGTATTTTTTTAAAACCAAATTAATGACGAAAATAATAGTCTAATTGTTTCATAAACAATTGAGTATTTTGGATAGTTGAAGAGTTTTTTCATCATTTTATATAAAAGGATGCTCCATTAATGATTTCCACATTTGGCCATACTTTAACTTGTTTCATTAATCGGAACAACGCTTTATCTTTTTGCTTTGCTTCAATCATACAATCAATTTGTGGAACGCTTCCTTTGATTTCTTGAAGAAATGTAAAAAACATTTCTGGGTCTACATAATCGGAGTGGTGTCGAAACTCCTTTTCACTTTTTGGACTGGAAATATGCATTTTAATGGGCAGAGGGGATTCCTCCCATGTTTTGACTATGCGGTCCCAGTGTTGTACCCAATGTATATTCTGATGATGAGCCAGATGATGATGATAATCGAACACTAAAGGAATTCCGATTTTTTCACAAAGATAAAGAGTATCTTCAACGGTAAAAGAAGTATCATCGTTTTCAAGCATTATCATTTTTTGAATAGATCTTGGCACAAGCCCCCAATTGTCCACAAATCTTTCAAGTGATTTCTCTGTATCTTTGTAATTACCTCCAACATGCATGACGCAGCGATGCGTTGTATCAATGCCCATATTTTTCAAAAGTAAATAATGGAGCCTTAATGTCATGATGGAATTCTGAAAAATGTTTTTCTTCGGTGAATTAATCAATACAAAATGATCAGGATGAAAGTCCATTCTCATCTTGTGTTCCTTTGCATAGTTTCCTACCTCCCGCAAGGAAGGTAACAGTGGTTTCATATAGTCCCAATCTAGTAGTTCTTCGTGATTGGCAAGTGGAATGAGACGGGAGGTTAGACGGTAAAAGTGGATATCGGATGCGGCATTATGCCTGAGCAATCTAAGTGTATTGCTTAAATTTACTTGGGCAATTCTTTCTAGTTTTCGAAGGGCAGCTTCCCGGTCCCTTATTTTTTGGAATTGGGAAAAAGTCATTGTTTTCGATGGGGATGCATTTTTTAATTCCATGCTCATTGCGACATAACCTAAACGTACCAAAGTCATGACTTTACCTCTTTCATTGGTTTTCTTCCTTATCATTTCAAAAATTCTAGATTATATGTACGTAATGATGTTAAAACACCATTTTCCCTGTCCTTTTATATTGTTATATAGGTTAAGGGAGGCAGCTTCCAAATTTATTAGAAGGAGCTAGCTTAGTACCAGTGGTGGCGAGCTTTTTCGCCTTTCATACTATTCTTTTCTTTTTTGCGATACTATTTGGAATGGCTGCTTGTATTTTTTCCTTAAAGAAATAGACTTCAATGAAAAATCACCCATGGTAAAAGGGTGACTTTTTATGTTAGTGATTTAGTTGATTAAGTTCTTCTATACATTCTTGAACGAGCGTAACCGCTTGACTCATGGAAGCCCCTCCGCCGAAAGCAGCTGTGACTCCTATCGCTTCAAAAATTTCCTCTTCTGTGCATCCCTGATCTAAACAGCCCTTTGTATGATAGATGATGCAATATTCGTCCTGTGAGTATAGGCTGATTCCTAAAGCAATCAATTGCTTTTGCTTTTGGGATAAAACGCCCTCTTTAAAGCACTCTTGTGTAAATGCATTATACTGTTCCGCCAGTTTTGGCATTTTTTTTGTGAAATTTCCTAATCCAATCTTATATTGATATAATGCTTCTTCTGTTGAATTTCTTGCCTCGAACTCCATTAACATAATCATCTCCCGTTTTATAGTCATCCAGGATTTATTATGTGCCCAAAAATTTGTTTCATCCCCTAATAAAAGATTTGATTGTGGAATATTTTGCAAATTTTCTACACACTATACTATTAAATATTGTTGTGTTTGGGGAAGGGTGGTTCGGTACATGAGGTTTCTGATTATTTTGCTGAGTATTATAATTCCAATAGCAATGTATGCTCTCCAATTAAAATGGGCAGCCCTACGATTCCTTTATAATATATTGGCGCTTATTTGTTCACTTGTATTTGGAAATATCTCTGCCCTAGCAATTCTTGAAGTGATTAGAAATAATACGGTATTCATGACTACCATTCATGGGATATTCTTAAATGTCCCTTTTATTATTACTGGCGCTTATTTAGGAGTTTATGTACTTTACCAGTTATTGAATGTAACAAATGCACAAAGAAAATAGGCTCTGAGAAAGAGGCATTTTTAGTGGAATCATGATTTATTAATGTATCTAGGGCGGCTGTTGATCGCAAAGTTTCTTGGTAGATAACTCGTTTGTGGAATGAGGATTTTTTGGAGGGATGTAAGAATCAAACAAGAAAGAAAAGAAGGGCAAGAAATTTACTTTTCTTGCCCAATCATATTATTTTGAAAACTAGATTGCCCAATCTCCATTTCGGAAAATCGGAACTATGGTGCCATCTTGTTTAATGCCGTCAATATCCATTTTGTTAGAGCCAATCATAAAATCCACATGAACAGTTGAAGTGTTCATGCCATTTTTCAATAGTTCTTCCTCACTCATTTTTGTTCCGCCTTGAATGGTAGTCGGATATGCTGCACCAATAGCTAAGTGATTCGAAGCGTTCTCGTCAAATAAAGTATTGAAGAAAATAATATTCGATTGGGAAATTGGTGATGGGTCCGGTACTAAAGCAACTTCTCCCAAACCGGTACCGCCTTCGTTGTCAAAAACCAATTTCTTAATAGCGTCATTGCCTTTTTCTGCTGAAATATCTACGATTTTCCCATCCTTAAAGTGGACTTCAATGCCTTCGATTAATGTACCTGCATAACTTAACGGTTTTGTACTGCGGACTACGCCATCCATGCGGTGGGTATCAGGAGCAGTGAATACTTCCTCCGTTGGCATGTTTGCAATAAACTCTTCTCCCTTTGGATTATAGCTTTCCGCACTTGCCCAAATATGGTTTTTAGGTAAACCTAGGGTTAAATCAGTTCCCGGTGCTGTATAGTGTAGTGCATCAAATTGAATTTCATTTAATATTGCTGCTTTTTCATTCAATGTCTTTTTATGCTCATCCCAGACAGCAACAGGGTCATCTTCATAAACACGGCATACTCTGAAGATTTGATCCCATAGAGCATCCACTTGTTTTTCAGATGTTGAAAGATGAGGGAATACATGTGCAGCCCATCCAGCGCCGGCAGCAGCTGCTACTGTCCATTTCAAATCATCATTTTGAGTAGCAACTCTTTGGGCTTTAAAAGCTTTTCCAGCCACATTTTGATAGGCAGCTACCTTAGCAGGATCCGCTTCATTTAGCAATCCAGGATCACTTGAAACAATGGAAAGGCGGCTTACACGATGATTCAGTACATGGTCTTCTGATTCCTCAATTTCATATTTAGGGATATTTGTTAAAACTTCTGTTGGTTGATGTAAATAATGTAATTTGCTAATTTCATCATCTGACCATTTTACAATAACCTTTTCTGCGCCTAAGCTATAGGCTTCCTTTGTGATTAACCTTGCTAATGGAGCCTGATCAACCGTTATCGTCATTTTTACCCAATCTCCGGGCTGCACATTAATGCCTTTTGCAACTAAAAGCCTTGCATACTTTTGTAAATTTTCTTCAAAATTAGGTAGAACCATTTTTTACCCTCCAATTGGAGGCACATCGACTGCCTCACTTTAATCAGAATATCATGCTCGTTAGTTTAACCGTGATATCAGTTTGATATTATACTCTATCTTGGTGTTTGATTGTACTAATTTGTTTGAGAATTTTCTCTTTTCGTTCAGTAAACGCTTTTTTTCATTTCATGAGAATGACTAATATTTTTGAGTTGGTTAATTATACTACTTGATTAATATGCTTTAGAATCTTTTATCTTTACCGAAAAGAGGTCAAATATATGGAAAAAGATTTAACAAAAAATCAAACAAATATGAAAGACGATGGCACGCTTACGAATCTGCAGGGACATGTGATGATAACAGACATTTTCCTATGTTTTCTGGAGTAATTTGTCTTTCATCGGTCTTATGAAAGACATTTTTTAAAGTTTCTGGAGTAAAAAGTCTTTCATCGGCTTTATGAAAGACATTTTTTCATTTTTGCGGAGTATTTTGTCTTTCATTGGTCTTATGAAAGACATTTTTTCATGTTTCCGGTGTATTTTGTCTTTCATCGGTCTTATGAAAGACATTTTTTAAAGTTTCCGGAGTAAAATGTCTTTCATCGGTCTTATGAAAGACATTTTTTTATGTTTGCGGAGTAAAAAGTCTTTCATCGGCTTTATGAAAGACATTTTTTCATTTTTGCGGAGTATTTTGTCTTTCATTGGTCTTATGAAAGACATTTTTTCATGTTTCCTGAGTATTTTGTCTTTCATCGGTCTTATGAAAGACATTTTTTTATGTTTGCGGAGTAAAAAGTCTTTCATCGGCTTTATGAAAGACATTTTTTTATGTTTGCGGAGTAAAATGTCTTTCATCGGTCTTATGAAAGACATTTTCTCATGGTTTGCGGAGTATTTTGTCTTTCATCGGCTTTATGAAAGACATTTTCTCATGGTTTGCGGAGTATTTTGTCTTTCATCCGCCTTATGAAAGACATTTTCTCATGTTTGCGGAGTATTTTGTCTTTCATTGGTCTTATGAAAGACATTTTTTTATGTTTGCGGAGTAAAATGTCTTTCATCGGCTTTATGAAAGACATTTTCTCATGGTTTGCGGAGTATTTTGTCTTTCATCCGCCTTATGAAAGACATTTTCTCATGGTTTGCGGAGTATTTTGTCTTTCATCCGCCTTATGAAAGACATTTTTTTATGTTTTCCAAAGGATTTTGTTTTTCATTCAATAGAACCTTAAGTAAAACAAAAAGTTTAGATAAGAGTTATTCATTTATGCTATAACTTAAGTAATACTTATATTTTTATAAATATTCACGCAAAATGCTTTTGAAAGGTAGGTATTGTATGTTTAAAACCATTTACCTAGTACGGCATTGCAAGGCAGAGGGACAGTCCTCTGATGTACCGTTGACCGCTCTAGGGTTTCAACAGGCAAAGATGTTGGCTGAATTTTTTCAAGATAAGCAAATAGATTTGATTATATCCAGCCCTTTCACAAGAGCGATCCAATCTATTGAACCTTTGGCAAATAGTTCGGACCTGCAAATAAAGGAAGATGAACGCCTTTCGGAAAGGGTGTTGAGCTCCGAAGATTGTGAAAACTGGATGGAAATGCTAGAAGACTCCTTTCATGACTTGGATATATGTTATGAGGGAGGAGAATCCAGCAGGATAGCGATGAATCGAGCTACCCAGGTAATTGAAGATGTTTTGATAGATTCTGCAAGTAATATTTTGATCGTTACTCATGGGAATTTGATGTCTTTAATGTTAAAGCATTATGATCAATCCTTCGGGTTTGAAGAGTGGAAGGCGCTTTCCAATCCTGACGTATATTGTTTAAAGTTTGATGGAGCAGCTCCTCAAATAAGTAGAATTTGGGCTTAAGATACACTAGCGTTAAAAAAACTCAAGAAAAATTAGTAAATGGAATTGAAACTAGAAAATAATTTGAATAATATGAGAGAGGCTTGCCCCCATCTGCTTATAAAGTAGTAGGGGCAAGCTTTTTTTGTTCCGCTTTTTATTATGCAAAATAAGTATTATATTCAAACCTTATCAAAAACATTTTCCTTAACATTGTAAATATTACTAAAATACGAAAAAATACCTATAAATTCTTCCTTACATTTCTGGTATTATATAGCTATTCTATTATTTCCCTATTTATGAAATGGGAGGAAATTGTTACGGACGGATAGTTTATCCACTTGAAAGGAGAATATGAATGAAAAATATAAAACGTTTTTCCATTTTAATTTTGTCCATGCTGGTTTGTTTATTAGTTTCTTTTAACAGTAGTAATGCTGCTTCTGCGATGACATCCGTGAGTATTGCGAAAGGAAAAAGCTACGAGTTCTCGAATATAAGTAAGAAGTCAGGGGACATAAAGGTAGTAGGCGGAACAGATGTCAGCTATGACTATGTCGTGTACGATAAGAGTGGAAATGTAGTAGATACAAGAATTGCAGAGTGGATATATACAACCATTAAAGTGCCGTCAGGCGGAAAATTAATCATGACAGGGCAGAGTAAGAAAGCGGTAAAAGCAGGTGGCGCAAGTAAGCAGTTTAAAGGAAAAACAAGCAAATCACCTGCTTTAACAAGGTCCACGATAGTTAAAGGAAAAAGCTATGAGTTCTCCAATACAAGTAAGAAGTCAGGAAAGCTAAAGGTAGTAGGCGGAATAGATGTAGACTATGACTATGTCGTATACGATAAGAGTGGAAATGTAATGGATACACGAATTGCGGAGTGGATAAATACAACTGTTACTGTGCCAGCAGGTGGGAAAGTCACAATGACTGGGCAGAGTAAGAAAGCAGTAATAGCGGGTGGTGCAAATAAGCAATTTAAAGGAAAAGCAAGTAAATTGCGAGCACTAACAAGGTCGACAATAGTGAAAGGAAAAAGCTACGAGTTCTCCAATACAAGTAAGAAGTTAGGGAAGCTGAAGGTAATAGGTGGAATAGATGTAGACTACGACTATGTGGTATACGATAAAAATGGAAATGTAGTAGATACACGAATAGCAGAGTGGATAAATACGACAGTTATTGTGCCGGCAAGCGGAAAATTAATAATGACGGTGCAGAGTAAGAAATCTGTGATAGCAGGCGGCTCTAGCAAAATATTCAAAGGAAATACAGGCAAAACACCAGCTTTGACAAGATCTACGATGGTAAAAGGAAAAAGCTATGAGTTTTTTAATAAAAGCAATAAAGAGGGAAAAGTAAAGGTAGTAGGCGGAATAGATGTAGACTACGACTATGTGGTGTACGATAAAAATGGAAATGTATTAGATACGCGAATTGCCGAGTGGATTAATACAACCGTTACCGTTCCTGCGGGTGGAAAATTAATAATAACAGGGCAGAGTAAGAAAGCAGTTATAACTGGGGGATCTAGTAAAATATTCAAAGGAAATACAGGGAACTCTCCAGCATTGACTAGAGCCACAATTGCAAATGGAAAAAGTTATGAGTTTTCGAATAAAAGTAATCTAGTAGGCAATGTAAAAGTCGTAGGCGGAATAAATGTCAGTTATGACTATGTTGTATATAATGTTGCAGGAGATGTGGTCAAAAGCGATTTAGCACAATGGATAAATAAAACCATTGAAGTGCCAGCAAATGGAACGCTAGTGATTACAGTACAAGGAAAAAATCCGGCAATTGCAGGCGGTTCCTATATAGTATTTGCAGGTAAAGCAATCTAAATAAAATTTGCTCGTCAAATATTAAAGCTTATCCCTAGATATAAGAAGTGGGGATAAGCTTTTTCAATTAGTTCGCTCTTTTTTCCAAATTACGTGCTGTTTCACTTTTTTCCACTTCATGTTGATTCTTATATGTCCCAAAGACTTTATCGAAAGTAGGGCTTGTAACACCATACCAGTAGTTTTCATTTTTATAATGATGCCATAGATGTATTTTTTTCATGCGTTTTCCCCAAGGTGTTTTCGGAATGTACTCTTTGTGTGCTATATAATGTGTCCATTCATAATACAGAAGGAAGATGGAAATGCCTATAGCAAAAGCAATCGTTAAGGTTATATTTTGAATGATGAGAAAAACAATCAGTGAAAATATAATGATGTTTGGCAGACTATACCATACAGGTAAAAACAATAATTTTAGATTTCGTGGGTCGACATGATGATCATAATGGATTCGTTTAATGAACTTCAGCATTAATTCGCTTTTTGGTGGCTTCATGTGAAAAAGGAAGCGGTGCGTCAAATACTCGCCTAATGTATAGGATGCCATGCCAATTACAATTGCCAGCCAAGTTTCCCATGCATTCAAATCTCTAAAAATAAATACAATTCCCACCAAAACAAGCACACTCATAATCCGAACATGGATATCCCTAAAAAATTCCATTAAATATTTTTTCATGCTATGCCCCCTTATTTTACGACAGTATTGAATATTCTGACTAAATTATACAAAACGTTTTTTTACAAAGCAATAATCGTTGCGAACCGAAATAACTTTCGTTGTGACTGAATTATGGAGAGAACTGACCGAATTAATTGGAGTTGCGCCTGAATTAATTTGAGATATGCCTGAATTATAGAGAGAACTGACTGAATTATCGTGTTTCCTGATAGATTGTTAACAAACGCTAGGATAGATCTACCATGCCTATTTCCTGCGATGATGCTATAATTAAGGAACAGAAATTGTGAAGGGAAAGTCTGCAATGAAGGTACAGGAAGATTTTTTTACTGGTAAAAAGCATCAGTTAGGGGTGTCATTAAATGAGGTTCAACAGAAAGCCGTGCTGCAAACAGAAGGACCACTGCTTTTATTGGCATCACCTGGTTCGGGGAAAACAACAACAATTATTATGCGAATTGGTTATTTAATTGAAGAAAAAGGGGTAAATCCCGCAAGGATCAAGGCGGTCACATTCAGCAAAGCTTCGGCAAATGATATGAAGGACCGCTTTAAACGTTTTTTTCCTAAACTTCCCCCAGTTCATTTTTCTACCATACATAGCTTTGCATATGAAGTAGTACGAAGACATTTTCAAAATGAAGGGATATCCTTTCAAATAATTGAAGGTAATTTAGACTCCGAGGAAGATGCGATGAATAACGGGCAAGATCTGCCGCTGCATAAAAAGCTTATTCTTCGTAATATCTTTAAGTCAATCGTGGATGAAAATATAACGGATGATCAATTAGACGAGTTGACCACATATATAAGCTATATCAAAAACAAAATGATCCCACTTGAAAAGTGGAAGACGGTTAAAGTGGACGTACCTGAAGCGGAGAGGATTTTTCGAGAGTATGAAGCATTTAAGCAATCAGGGCATCAAAAGCTGCTGCTTGATTATGATGATATGCTTACCTACGGGGAAAAGATTTTAGAGAATAATGCTTCCCTGTTACGGTACTATCAGGATAAATATGATTATATTCTTACAGATGAGAGTCAGGATACTTCAATGGTGCAACATGCAATCATTGAAAAATTGGTGCGGAAATCTGGAAATCTCTGTGTTGTTGCAGATGATGACCAATCGATCTATAGCTGGCGAGGAGCGGAACCATCATACTTATTAAATTTCAAGCAAGTATATCCAAATGCCGTTACTTTATTTATGGAGCAGAATTATCGTTCCTCTCAGGAGATTGTGGATACAGCTAACCAATTCATTAAGCGAAATAAAAATCGCTATGACAAGAATATGTTTACGGAAAATTCCTCTTTTCAACCGATTAATATGAAATGCCTCCCTAATTACTTGAATCAAGCTAAGTATTTGGTAAAGGAAATTCAGGGACTGGATGATCACGGGGAAGTAGCTGTTTTATATCGTAATAACTCGTCCTCTATTGCATTAATGAATGAATTTGACCGTGCTGGGATCCCATTTTATATGAAGGATGCGGACAATCGTTTCTTCTCACACTGGGTAGTGGAGGATATTTTGAATTTCATGCGAATGACTTTTACAGATAAGCGCTCGGATATTCTAGAGAAAATTCACTTGAAATTAAACGGATATATCAGTAAAAAGCAGATGGAAGCATTGAAACAAATCCATAATAATGATTCGGTCTTTGATAATCTATTAAAGAATGTTCCACTAAAGGATTATCAAGTCAAGCCTTTAACAGAAAGCAAAGAAACCTTTCAGGAAATGAGGGGAATGGCCCCATTACATGCCATTCGTGTTATAAGAGAACGCTTAGGTTATGAGAAATCGCTTGAAAAGATGTGTGAGCGGCTTGGATTTCGAAAAGAATATCTGCTTGGAATTCTGAACACATTGGAGGAAATAGCCGTCGGATTATCGACAATGGAGGAGTTCGCCAGCCGTCTTAAATATTTGGACTCGGTTCTTAAAAGTGCAAAATATAGAAAAGGCCAAAACGCAGTGACATTCTCGACCTTTCATAGTGCCAAGGGACTGGAATTTGAAAGGGTTTATATGATTGATTTGGTGGAAGGAATTATCCCTTCTAAGGAGGAAACAAGAAGCGTGGCAACAGATGAAAGTGCTTTGGAGGAGGCTACCCGATTATTCTATGTTGGAATGACGAGGGCGAAAAAGCATCTGGAACTCATCTCTTATAAGGAAAGAGACGGAGAAACAGTTCAGGAATCTTCTTTTGTTTCGCATGTAAGGAAAATTATCGATCCAGAAATTGAAGCTACGAATAATGAACAGCCTTCCAGAAACATTAAAGTAGGAAAAACAGTCATTCCATATAATCCGAAGGCTATTCGGAAACAAAAGGACTTAGCAGCAGGGATAGAGATTAGACACCGGGTATTCGGAAGAGGCGAAATTATAGCTTATGATGGAGAAACAGTCGCGGTTCGATTTCAAGCAGGAGAAAAAATACTTGCAGTGAAGACTTGCCTCGAACTGGGACTGTTAGAGCCGATTTAAAAAGATTGAATGTCCCGAATTGACGGCAGTATTTCCTGATTTTCAAAAGAAACGTCACGAATCATTGGGAGAATGTCCTGAAAATAGTTAGAAATGTCCCGAAATAGCACTTTATACCTATAAAAGATGCTACAAAAAATCCCAGTCAACGAATGGCTGGGATTTTGATTTTCACCGTAAATTCCTGTTCTTTAAATACAAAGTCTAAGAAGCCTTGGTGAGCTTGAACGACATCGAGAATTATTTTAGTTCCAAGTCCTTCGTGTCCATCTCCTTTTGTTGTTTTACCAAAGGAGTGAAATAAATCATCGAGTATTTCCAATGGGATTGGCATACTATTATTTTTACAAATTAATATGTATAAGCCGCTTCTTTTATACATTTGCAAAGATAGTTGTGCCTGCTTATGTTGTGTTTTTTGCCATTCTTCACAGGCATCAATACTATTAGATAATAGATTACCGAGTAATGTGACCATATCTTGATCGGCAATGGGTATAGTTGAAAGGGGTAAGTCTAAATCATAAATGATATCAATCCCAACAGCTTTTGCCCGCCGATACATTTGATGCAGGATAGCTGCAACTACTCCGCGTTCTCCTTTAATGGAAAGGTTTGTTTCTTTATATCCATCTACTAATTCATCGAGATAGGCTTTTGCTTCTTGACTCTTTTCATTTTCCAGCATGAAATGGAGTGCAGATACATGCTTAAGAAAATCATGACGCTCACTGCGGACAATGCGAAAGGTTTCATTAATATGCTCTCGCTGTGCTTCAAACTCCATCACGGAATGTTCTAGCATGGAGATTTTTTTGCCTAAATACTCCCGAACTATTTCCATGCCGATAAAGACAAGAAATGGTACAATGTGTACCCAAGAAGGAGGGAGAAATCCATACAAGACTACCAAACAAATCTGTAGGACAAACAGGAATCCGTTCCATCTTACACCCATGGCGGAATACCTCAACAACAATCTTTTATATAAGAAAAAATTAATTAGGATAACTACAAGACAAATTAAATAGATTGGAATCTTCAGAGGTATAAGCATCAGTAAGGCTTGGAGATGAAAGATTCCTAAAATAGTGATAAGACCCCAATAGATCATGTTCTGCTTCAAGACTTCTCCACCTTTTTGTAAGACTTTTTTTATGTATAGAATGTTGTTTTTTCATATATGGATAATAAATCCTAATATTGTCTTAGCTCGGGGCATCTTTTCTTAAGATGGATAATCTTCCATTACCAAAAGGCTTGGTCGTTAGGAAGATTTTTGATTCATAAAGCAACTAGGATTAAGAAAAGAGCCTTTAAAAATAATGATTCTGTAAAAAATTCACTTTTTCTTTTGTAATCATGGCTTGTTCTTCTATTCCATCGAAGGTAACTATATAAGAATTCTTCGCGTAGAGAGAAAAGTTTTTTACATAATGAATATTGATAATGAAAGACCTGTGAGAGCGAAGAAAATCCCTTTCTCTTAACTCACCTTCCAATTCATTAAGAGTTTGATAGGTTTTAATGGGACCGGTCTTTGTATAAATAGTCGTGGATCTCCCAGACCGCTCTATAAAAATAATATCCTTCTTTTGAATAATATGAATATCATTTTTTTGCTTTATATAAAGTCGCCCAATAATGCCTGCTGTTTTGGTTTTCTCTAAGAGTCGTTCGATAGATTTCACTAACCGATCTCTAGAATAGGGCTTCATGATATAATCATGGACATTTAATTCAAAGGCATGAACGGCATACCCACTATTGGCCGTTACGAAAATAACAGCAATATCAAGTGCATGGGAATGAATAATATCAGCAAGCTCGTATCCCGATAAATTTGGCATTTCAATATCGGCAATTAATAAGTCAACGTTTTCCTTTTTGATATGCTCATAAGCTTCTTCCGCAGATAAAGTGGAAAATACCACCTCAACTTCTGGTATTCCTGCTACAATTCCATTTAATTTATCCAAATCAATGTACCGGTCATCTACAAGTCCCACTTTCAGCATACTGCATCCCCCACTATGTCTTTGTTTACACACTTTTAACTAAAGATGGAAAAATTGTGTTGGAACTTTCCATCTATTTTACCATTGTTAAGAGGGAAATGGACCTTTTTGCGACATGATATGGAACTTTTACGACATAAGTGCAGATTTCATCTCTGAAAGTTTGTATGATAAAAACAAGATATCGAAATAGGGGTGAGAGAGATGATTGAAATTCATGGAGTAACAAAGAAGTTTAAAGATAAAAAAGAATATGTTACGGCATTAAAGCAAGTAACCTTCACAGTAAAGAAAGGCCAGGTGGTAGGACTCTTGGGGGAGAATGGTGCCGGGAAAACAACCTTGCTGCGTACCATTGCAACATTACTGACTCCAACAGAAGGGCAAGTCTTGGTAGATGGTAATGACACAGTTAAAAATGAGTCTGAAATAAAAAAAAGAATCGGAGTGCTTTTCGGAGGAGAAACCGGATTGTATGACCGATTAACCGCCTATGAGAACCTTAAATATTTTGCCACCTTATATGGTTTAAGTAAACATGAAACGAAAGTTCGAATTAATGATCTTGCCATCATGTTTGGGATGAAAGATTATTTAAATCGCAAAGTAGGCGGTTTTTCAAAAGGAATGCGCCAAAAGGTAGCAATAGCTCGAACCATTATTCATAATCCAGATATCATTTTGTTTGATGAGCCGACAACTGGCCTCGATATTACCGCCTCAAATGTGTTCCGCCAGCTCGTGCATCAGCTTAAACGGGAGGGAAAGACGATTGTATTTTCCAGTCATATTATGGAAGAAGTCTCCATGCTTTGTGAAAGTGTGGCAATGATGCATAAAGGAGAGCTAGTGTACCACGGAGACCTAGAGGCACTTTATAAATCTGAAGGAAGCCGCGATTTGAATTATATATTTATGAGTAAGCTTGTAAGGGGGAATGAAACCTATGCTTCGTAATATTTATTTAAAAGAAATGATCGATTGCTTTCGTGATCGAAGAACTCTATTTTTAACCGTTTTAATGCCAATCGTGATGATGACAGCACTTACTCTGTTTTACGATAAAATGCTTTCTGGCGGAAAAGGGGAAACTTATAATTTAGCTGTTAATTCTACTATAACGAAAGACGCGGAGGATATCTTCTCCAAAAATAAAAATATTAATCTGGTTAAATACGCAGATCCTGAAGAAGCTATAAAGGATGGGAAAGCACAAGCTGCATTAATTATTGCACCTGATTTTGTAGAAAGCATTCAAAAAGGGGAAGAGGTATCCGTGAAACTTCTTGGAGATTCCTTCAGTCAGAAATCCTCTGACCTCATGAATGTAGTAAAAAATAGCTTATCTATTTATGAAAAATCCATCATTACCGAGAGATTGAATGCAAAAGGAATGGATTCAAAGTTGATTCAACCTTTTAAATTAGAGAAGAAGGAAATCTCCGAGGATAACCCTGGACTTAATTTGATGGCTATGTTAATTCCGCTTATATTAGCTGTTGCGATTGGTGCGGGAGCAAACCCAGCTGCCGCGGATTTATTTGCGGGAGAAAAAGAGAGAAAGACGATGGAAGCATTATTAATGACACCAGTAAAACGATCCGTCTTATTGCTCTCAAAGTGGCTGACTATTTCTTCGGTTGCTGCAACTACAGGATTCATTACCTTAATCGTGGTAGCACTAGAAATTACTTATTTAACTGATAACATAAAAAAGGCAGTTTCATTCGGGGATAATGTCTACCAAGTGATTGGGATAGCTATATTCATAGCGATAATATATGCGATGTTTGTTGCTTCATTCCTCATGCTTACCAGTATCATCGGTAAAACAGTGAAGGAAGCGCAAAGCTATAGTACCCCAATTTTAATGATAGCTGCATTCCCTGGGATGATTACCTCCTCCGTTGGTATAAATGAGATGACAATTAAGCATTTTGCGATTCCAATTTTGAATTTATTCAGCATAATGAAGGAATTGATATTCGGCATCATTAATGTGGAGCATATTCTGATTATGATCGGAAGTAATATTATTTGCATTGCTGTTCTCTTTATTATCGGACGTATATTATTCTTGAAAGATAAATGGGTTATGAATTAATGGATTAGGTTGAGTTCTCAGAGTTTATGGAAGTTAAACATAGATTAATATCATCGCACAAAAGAATATGCTTCCTGAGCGTGGACTTCATTTAATGTAAACAAACACAGATTTATTCCTTTAAGTCGTTCCTTCATTTTTCTCTAAGAAAGTGGAAAAATATCATTTGTTAAATATTAGGAATAATATTCTTGGGAATGAACAAAATATTAATAGCTACAATTTCTTATTTTATAAGAGTGTAGCTTTACTATGAATGAAGGATAAAGGAGAGAAACAATGACAAATCGTAACAACAATCGCAACCAACCCCACACTGGTGGGAGTAAATCTTCAGATACGGAATTTGGATCAGAGATGAATCAAAGCAAAAAAGCTAGAAAAAAGGCAGCAAGAGAAAGAAAAAATAATAGCTGATTGTATTTGTTGAAAAGGGCCGGTTCAGGTCCTTTTCTTTTTAAACTAAGTTGGGATGGCGAGGCACAATGAACTTGAAAGCAAAATGAAACTTTATCCTTAAAAATACGTACATAGCATAAATGATATTTTGGGGGTACAGATGAACCAACATTTAAACGTGATAAGCAGTTTCTTCTTAATTTGTACTTGGCTCTTTATTGGATACATAGTTTTCCGTATATATAGAAAGCAGCTTGAAAAGCCAAAGGTTTGGAAAGTAATATTAGTTTTTCTTTTTGGCTTATTTACATTTTCTATAAATATAAATGGATTTGAAACCTTAATAAAGCTTCCAATTTTACCGCTGGGTGTCTGGATTTTATATTTTATACTAAGGGACAAGAATAATAGCTGGAAAAAGTATCGTCGTTATGCATGGTTTGCTTTTTTTGCTAATTTTATTTTCTTATTGGTGACTTTAATAGAAATACCTATTCAACACTTTGTATATCCACCTAACAAGCCATCGACATATCTTGCCAATGTAAATAGTGCAACCATCATTATGACGCATCCTTCAGGAAAGAAGATGAGACTTAATCGAGACAGTTTGCTAAAACAATTACCAACTGCAAACGAACATAGATTTTTTAGTCAAGAATGGTATGACGAGACATATATTCATGAAAGCCGAAAAGAAAGGTTTCCTTATCAATTAATTGGAGTGAAATCGAAATGGGGGAGTGGCATCTCCTCTGACATTTATATTGAAAAGAATGGAAAAGGTATTTTAATAGATACTGCCAAAAGACAATATTATTACCGATTTAATGAATCGATTTTAAAGCAGGGAGGTCAATAAGGATGAGAAAAAGAGGCATCATCACTTTGGGAATTGGATCTGCTATCATTATTTCCTGCTTTATTACATATTGGTTCCATTTTGCTAAACCATCATCCTTTCTGTCCGATACCGAAATATATAAAAGAATAAATCATTCCTTTCCAAATGCTGCAATCGATATGGTTCAAGGATCGGTGGAATTGGATAGTCGTCATGTTTTTGTTCCATTCAAAACACGGGAGAATAAATACGGGTTTAGCTGCTGGACTTGGAGTAAGCATAAATGGGAACTAACTGCTATTAACACAATAGGTGATCCATATTTATGGAAAATGGACAAAGACGATCCTGCCACCTATCGATTTATTTGGAATATTAACACATATGATAAAGTAAAATCGATTCATTTTTATTTTGCAAGAGACAAGAACTACCATGTAAATATGGGAGTGGAATACTATGATCCCAAAATACAAATGCAAAAAGAAGTATTAGTTAAAGATCAGTCATATGGATTTATGAAGCTGCCCAAAGATTGGATTCAGGTTATGGAATCTCAATATAAAGTAGAATCCGAAAAACAGCCAGATTTGCCTTTCTTCAGCTTTATGCCTCTGACATCCATATACTTTGGCTGGATTCCCTATGATGAGATGGGGAAGGAAGTAAATCTCAATAATTTTGTGGATAGAACTGGTTTTGGATCGTTCGGTAATGAATTGGAAGATGTCCGGCTATTATCCAAGAAAGATGTTGATTTTTAGTGGATAAAACTATAATAAAGGATTTTTTTTGACATGTACGTAAGTATAGTCGAGGAGGGATATGGATGAAAAAATATATCTTATTTTTAAGTGTATTTATTGCCGGATTTATTGCATTGCAAATCATTTCTGGCATGGTGCTGACAATAATGTATACTCCTACTTGGACAGAAACGTCCGCATTGTCTTCGAATGTGGTGGAATTCGGTAATACTAGTGCTATTTCATCTCTCATCATTGCATTGTTAGCTTTGGGAATTGCATTTTTTAGTACTAAATTAGTAAAGAAAAAGAATTCGTGAAATAATATTTCATTTCCTATCTAAAAGATTTTAGGACATTTAATCATTTACCTCCATTGGAGGTTTTTTTTATAGGGATATGTTATTTATAAAAAAATGTAGTTTAATAGATACTGGTATTGGTCGATATAATGAATGGTACATTATTGGTATCTGTTTGGGGACTTTAGAGAAAGTAGGATTTGAGATACAGCATAAATGTACGTTGATAGTAAAAAAGCTGGTTAGAGGAAACAGGATTTATATAGGAGAGTTTCATGAATTGGACGCAATCCAATTTCTTTTTTATTCCATAAAATAGGAAGGGCTTTCTTCCTATTTTATAAAATACTGAAACCAATTCTTACTGTAAGCGTACATATAAGAGATAACCAAAAGGGGGATTTACATCTAATGAAAAAATGGCTAGTTAGTTTTGTTTCTATTTTGCTGCTACTAAGCTTGGCGGCTTGTGGCCAGACAGCTGATCCGGTCGATTCCAAAACCAAAAAGAAGGATAGCATAACACTTTCCGAGGTGTTTGCAAAAACAAATGAAGCGTCGAAAAAATTAGAAAGTGTTCATTCTGATATGGAGCTTAATCAAATAGTGAATGTACCTGGGCAAGAAACACCGATGGAACTTCATTCAACTATATCTGCAGATATGGTTTTAAATCCAATGGCTTTGCATCAAAAAATGAAAATGAATGTTAAAGGCGGAGAAGAAGCTATCCAAAATCAAACAATGGATATCGAAGCATATTTAGCAAAAGAAGGCTTTTTTATGTATGAACCGACTTCCAAACAATGGATGCAAATGCCGGAGGAGTTTTCCAATCAGATTTTACAAATGCCTGAACAGCAAGCCAATCCAGTGGAGCAACTCAAACAATTGCAACAATTTGCCAAAGACTTTTCATTCAAGCAGAATGATACTCAATATATTTTGAACCTAAAAGCATCAGGAGAAAAATTCGATCAATTTTTAAAGGAAAATGCAAAAAAATTAATGCCGGATGCTCTAAAAGAAGATATGGAAGCATTGGATAATCTTAAGTTCAAAAATGTGAACTTTGAAATTTTCATCGATAAAAAGACCTTTAACATCACATCCTTAAATACAAATCAAGAAGTAGAAGTGATATCGGATGGCGAAAAGATGAATATGAAACAAGAGATAAAGTCCACATACACTAATTACAATAAATTGAAGGAAATAAAAGTGCCGAAGGAAGTGTTAGATACAGCTCAAGAATTACAATAATGTAGAAGGAAATCCAGCAAACCGATTTGTTTGCTGGATTATTCTATTTATATGTCGGCTGCAAGGAATGAAGGGTTTCATAATAGTCTCCGAACGAGATGGGCATACTGAACTCTGTTTACAAGAATATATAAGGAAAGCAAACGGAGGAATATATGAAAATTCGATTCGGATATGTGGCAAACGCTCTAGGACTATGGAATGCCAGCCCATCCAAAGCATTAACATTTGCACGCTACTCTGCATTACCTAAGACGGAGAGAATGGATAAGTTGAAAGAGGTTACCGCACAGAACTTACATCATACAAAAAGAATCCTTTATTATAATATTGCTCATGAAGTGGAATTGTATCGGTTCTCGAGCTCCCTAGTTCCATTAGCTACCCATCCGGAAGTAATGTGGGATTATATTTCTCCTTTTAAAGCTGAGTGGGAAGAGCTTGGGAAATTAATTTCCCAATTTAATCTTCGTCCCAGCTTTCATCCCAATCAATTTACACTTTTTACGAGCGGTAATATAGCAATAACTGAAAATGCAGTAAAGGATATGAAATATCATTATTCCATGCTGCAGGCAATGAATGCTGTGGAAAGGGGATTAATAAACATCCATATTGGCGGAGCCTATGGAGATAAACCAACAACATTAGAACGTTTTCATCATAATCTGAAGCAACTGCCACTGGAGATAAAACAAATAGTTACTTTAGAAAACGATGATAAGACGTATAATGTAGAGGAAACTCTCCTAACCTGTGAACAGGAAAGGATTCCAATGATTCTAGATTATCATCATTACATGGCAAATAAAGACGGAATAGAATTAGAGGATTATTTATCACGCATATTTAAAACTTGGGAAATGCGTAATATGGTGCCGAAGGTCCATCTGTCGTCACCAAAAGCTGAAAATGAATATCGCTCACATGCAGATTTTGTATCTTTACCATTTGTGCTCCCTTTCTTCAAAATGGCAAAGGAATTAAATCAGGATTTTGACGTGATGATTGAAGCGAAACAAAAGGATTTGGCCATGCAAAAGCTGGTAGAGGAAATAGCAGCTATCCGGGGAGTAAAGCGGATAACCAGTTCTGTTGTTGAATGGTGAATAGAGTTAGTATGGGACCTCCACTTTTTTAATGGGCTGTCCCATTTTTATTTTTTTTTGTTAGGTAAAATATTCGATCTTAGCATCTGGAAAATACTGATGAATATAGCCGCCTAATGTATCCTTTATATCTTCTTGTTCCTCGTTTGTGTAGACATATTTTCCAATACCGTATTTACCCCATTTCCATTTTCTCTTTGATTCATCGAGTTCAAGCTTCGTCATCGGATAATTTTCTTGAATTACCCGCTTTGCCGGTTTGGTAAAGCGATGCTGGATCATCTCAAAGGTTAAATCCTTTCGTGCTCCTGCTGGCAATACAGCTTCAAGCTTCTCAAATAATTCTCGATAACCGGATTTCCAGCCTTCATGCAGATAAATAGGGGCAACGATAAATCCTAAAGGGTAGCCTGCATTCGCTACTTTGACGGCAGCCTCTAAGCGATCATCGAGTCTGGATGTTCCCGGTTCAAAATATTTAATTATATAATCATCATTAACACTAAAGCGAAATCGTGTCTTGCCGTTATGCTTAGCATCTAAAAGGTGGTCGACATGGGCAAATTTTGTAACAAAGCGCAAGCTTCCATACTCGGATTCTCCGAAAAACTCAATCGCTCTTTTTAATGAGTGTGTCAAGTGATCTAATCCGACTATATCGGAGGTACAAGAAGCTTCGAAGCGTGTTATTACAGGAGCTCTTTCCTTCATATACTCTTCAGCAGCGTCAAATATTTCATCAACATTTACATATGTCCGGATATATGGCTTACTTCCCATTGTTGTTTGTAAATAGCAATAATGGCAATGCCCCATGCACCCCGTTGCTAAAGGAATGGCATATTCAGCGGACGGCTTAGAAGTATCAAATTTTAATGTTTTTCTCAGACCGATAACAAGGGTGGATTTCGCAATCCGATATTTTTGAAAGTGATTTTCTCCCGGTAGGTTGCGAATCTGATTATGGGAGGTAGTTTGGCGAATTTCTATTCCCATCGATTCGAATTTAGATACCAATTCTTTTCCGAGAGGATATTCTAGTGCCTGTGGTTCTACATATACAAGCTGGGGTACAAATGGCTTAACCATAGTATTCCTCCGAGTACCCGAATGCATCTTGATAAGCTTGCTCCGCATCCTCCTCAGATGCAAATACGGCAAATTCTTCTGAAAGTGGATAATATGTTTCGTGCAAAAATAAAGCTAATTGACCAGGGGCATCCGGATTTTGTACTACAGCCGCCTGCTGTACATTGGCTACATCCTGGGCATGTGGATTCCGGATTATTACATAAACAATTTCACCGGGTCTGTACGTCTGATTATGATCCATTTCATCACCTATTTTTCAATATAGTTCAATGAAAGTATTCCTTATTCGAGTAAATTTATGTGATAGGTTTTACATCTATATTTGGATATTTTACATTATTATGCACATTATATTGTTGATAAGGTGGTGAATGTTTATGCCAAATAAAAATCAGCAAAATAAACCTAACTTCAATCAAGACGGAGCAGGATCGGAATATCATAAAAATCATGCAGGAACATTACCGGATTACGGTAACAATGATATAGATCCTAATGCAAATGAGGCTAATCAGAAGAGAAAATCTTAGTGGGAAAACGCCGAATGGCGTTTTTTTTAAATAAGGCTGTTTTCGGATAGATTGTTGTTTTTCATATTTTGTAATAAATCCCAATATAGTCATTGCTCGGGGCATCTTTTCTTAAGAAGTTTATTCCTTCACCAAAAACCGGGTGATAACTAAGATTTTCTTTCGAAAAAGCAAAAATCCTTAAATAAAAATAAGGGAACTAACAAAATAGGAAATGGGGTTAAATATGAAATGGACTGCGAGGTTTTTCTTGTGTTTTCTAATATTATTTTTACCAAAGCAAGCTTTTGCAGCAAGCCAAGTGCCAATTTTGGTGTATCATTCTATAGATGAATACACGGGCCATGGTTCTAAGGAGTTGTATGTGACTCCGCAAAATTTTGAAAAACAAATCACTTTTTTACGAGATCATGGCTATACCTTATTAACTTTTGAACGTTGGAAGGATATGCATCGATACAGCAAGCCAATATTCATTACATTGGATGATGGCTACAAGAATAATCTTAATGCCTTTAAGACATTTCAAAAGCTTAAAACAGAACAATTTCGGCCAACTGCAACCTTTTTTGTCATTTCTGATTTTATCGGGAGATCCAATCGCTTGTCCAAATCGGATTTAAAAATGCTAGCAGATACAGGTATTGTTTCCGTGCAGTCTCATACGGCAACTCACCCTGATTTAACGAAAGTTTCCGATTATCATGACGAGCTTGCTGGCTCTAAAGAAAAAATAGAAGGAATCACTGGAAAAGAGGTCATCGCTCTTTCCTATCCATACGGAAGCTATAATGTAAAAGTTATTGAGGAGACGAAAAAGTATTATAAATTTGGAATTACTACGATACCGGAGAAGTATTCGGAGAAAGGCTTGAAGAATGAACTATATTTTTTACCAAGAATTTATATTAAGTATTCCACAACATTAGATGAGTTTGCAGACATTGTGGGAAAATAGTCGAATATTTGCTGAAATAGGATGTTTTCTTAATCATAAAAGAATAATATCATTTTGAAGTAAATAGTATATAATGGTTTTAGTGAAAAATAGTACAGGAGTATCATCTATGAATCAAGCATATACAAATAAGGAAAAAGTAAAGCAAATATTCATCTTATTAATCCCTATCTTAATCACACAGCTCGGTATGTTTTCTATGGTGTTTTTCAATAATATAATGTCTGGGAAGTACAATTCAACTGATTTAGCGGGAGTAGCTATCGGCTCCTCTATTTGGAATCCAGTTTTTACTGGATTAAGCGGAATTTTGCTGGCGGTTTCTCCGATTGCTGCACAACAACTGGGGGAGAAGAAAAATAAAGAAGTGTCCTCCGTTGTTGCAAATGGAATTTATCTTTCCTTTATAATTGGATTATTGGTTATATTACTGGGCTTTTTATTATTAGATCCCATTTTGAATAATATGAACTTAGCACAGAACGTACAAGATACGGCACACCAATATCTAGTTGGACTAGGTTTTGGGGTTATCCCATTATTCATTTTTAATGTTCTAAGGTCGTTTATTTATGCTTTAGGGAAAACACGTGTCGTAATGGTGATTTTATTAGTATCTTTGCCGGTTAACTTCTTTTTTAATTATGTTCTTATTTTTGGAAAGTGGGGATTTCCGGAGCTCGGAGGGGCTGGAGCGGGATATGCGACATCCATCACGTATTGGGTTATTGCCGGGATTACAGCATTCATTATCAAAACACAAACGCCTTTCTCCACATATAAAGTGTTTCCAAAAGTAAAGATGTTCTCTACGAAAATGTGCAAGGAAATTTTAAAAATTGGAGTTCCGATGGGCCTGTCTACTTTTTTTGAGACAAGTATGTTTGCAGTGGTGACGATATTAATTAGTAAGTTCAGCATCACTACTATAGCTGCTTATCAATCAGCACTTAATATAGTATCCTTTCTTTATATGATACCTGTAAGCATTTCCTTGGCGATTACGGTTTTAGTAGGTTATGAGGTAGGGGCGAAAAGATATCGTGATGCCAAGTCTTACAGCTGGCTTGGAGTAGGTTTGTCGATAGTGATGGCGGCAGTTACAGGGATCTTAGTCATTGTTTTCCGTTATCAAGTAGCTGGATTTTACTCAAACGAACCAGCTGTCATTAATTTAACTGCACACTTTTTAATTTTCGCATTGTTTTTCCAAATTTCTGATGCGATCCAAGCTACTGCACAAGCGGCTTTAAGAGGTTATAAGGACGTAAATATATCGTTCATCATGACGCTAATTGCATATTGGTTAATATGCCTGCCAGCCGGATATCTCTTAGCCAATTTTACAAGCCTCGAAGTAAGGGGATTTTGGATAGGGTTAACGTTAGGATTACTTGCCGCAGGCATTTGCTTGTCTGTAAGGCTTCTTTACATTCAAAAAAGAAGATTTGCCGGATCTATAGAGATATAGTGGTTTTAAAAATGGTTGGTCCATTTACTAGTTAGTAGATTGGACCAACCATTTTCTCTATGTTTACCAATAATCTTATGCTACCAGAAGGAATGCAAAATGATTAAGTAGAATTACTTTAGAGTTTGGAGGGATGAATAATGTTAAGCAGTAAACAATTAAGTGATATAAAAAAGCTTCAGCTGGCTTGTGAAAAGGAAGAAAATATTTATCTCAAGCTTAACTGGGAAATGCTCGAGTCTCGTAATGACAAGGAACAAACGGATTTTCTTCATTATGAAAAGGAAGAATTAATTGGCTTTCTAGGTCTTTATGGATTCGGAAACACAATGGAGGTTTGCGGAATGGTTCACCCGCAGCACCGCCGCCAAGGAGTATTTACCAAGCTTTTAGATGAAGCACTGGGAGAGATGAAAAAAGATAAGGTAGAAGAAATATTATTAAATGCTCCTGCCAGCTCCAATTCTGCAAAAGCTTTTCTGAAAAAAGTTCCTTGTCAATTAGCATTTTCTGAATATCAAATGAAATGGTCCGAAATAGAACTTGGGGAGGAGGAGCCAATCCGGATTCGAAAGTCAACGGATGCTGATTTAGAAACGGAGATCCAATTGGATGTAGAATGCTTCGGTATTTCAGAAGAATCGGCTCGCAAAAGACATAATGAACGTGTTAATAAGGAAAATACAGAAGGCTATTATGTAATTGAAACGGAACAAGAAACAGTGGGTAAAATTCGTGTACAACATATGGACGGGGAAGCGTGGATCTATGGCTTTGCTATTTTTCCAAAATATCAGGGGAAAGGACTTGGCAGAAGAGCATTGAAAAGAGTCATTCGTGAGCAGCATGCACTAGGTTATCCTATATTTTTGGAAGTTGATACGAAGAATGGAAATGCTTTAAAGTTATATGAAGCATGCGGATTTAAATCCGTTCTAGCGCAGGATTATTACCGGATGCTTTAAAAAAATTTGTTTGGAATGAAGGGATGATCAAGAACAGTATTTTTTTACTGTTCTTTTTTCTGCAACCCAAAATGATTGTAAATGAAGTTTGGCTATGGAAAAAGAAAGATAGATCATACATTGCACCATAATTTGTAAAAATATTAATGTAGAAATTCAGTTTAGGGTCATACTATTGTTGGGTGTTTATGAATGCATTTTTTACATAATGAGGTGGTGCAATGACTGCCCTATATGGTCTTATCTGGCTGGCGGCAGGGTGGAAATGGGGGGATTGGAGAAATTGGAGGAAGTATTATTCCACGATTCTCTTTTTTATTTTGGGCGACTTTATATATCAATATTTTCTCTCCGATCTATATCCAATGTGGACCTATAATCCCCAGGGGGTGGATGAAAAGGCTGGATTAACACATGTCCATATTTTTTTGACTATCATGATTATTAAATATCCTGCGACAACCCTTATTTATTTATCTAAGTTTCCTGATGGGAAGCGCTTGAAGCAAATACTGTATATTGTATTCTGGGTCATCATCTATGGTATTAATGAACTGATAGATATTCGCAATCATCTTATTCAATATCATAATGGCTGGAGCTTTTGGTGGTCAGTCATGTTTAATGTGGTCATGTTTATCATTTTACGCATGCATTATCGCAGACCACTTACAGCTTGGGCTCTTTCGATGTTATTCATTGTTTTTCTGTGGCAAGTATTCGATGTTCCGTCTACCGTGTTTGGGTAAGGGGTGGGTGCTGGCCCCAAAAATTCTTTCATTTGTGATTTATAGTACAGAAAGCGTCTTTTAATTAGGTATATAATAATATCAGATCCATTAATGGGGGGAATAAATATGGAGCCTCGTTTACAGACGCTTTTATGAGCAAATAGGCAAAGAGACAATGGAGGAGCTAGTAAATGCATTTTATCCTAAAGTATATGCTGATCCAGATTTAAGTCCAATATTTCAAGGGGATATGAGTGAAATTATGCGAAAGCAAAGGATGTTTCTGACTCAGTTTCTTGGCGGACCTGCATTATTTTCCCAAGAATTTGGCCCTCCTGCAATGCGTTACAGACATTTGATGCATGAAATTACACCTAAGCGTGCAGAATGTTGGTTAAGATGTATGTGGGGGGCTTTTTAGGAAGTTGGATTGGATAAACATCCAGCCGGAGAATTTTTCTTCAGCAGATTAAAACAGGTTGCTGCGATTATGGTTAATTCTTCGGATAATGAAAATCTCTAAAAGAGACGGATAAATGCTTTAAAAGATTATTAAAAAGATAGAGTGGAAAGGATGCAACCCTTTGTATACAGTATATAAAATATTAGTTTTTATTCATATTTTATCAGCCATTGTTGGCATGGGACCGGGATTTGTTTTAAGCAGAATTGTAAAATCCGCCAAAAATATGACTGAATTGCGACATGCATATGCCATTAAGCATAATTTTCATATTTTTGTAATGATTGGTGGTACCTCATTGCTTGTAACCGGCTTGATGATGGGGCTGATAAATACAGCTCTCTTTCATAGTGGCTGGTATTGGACAAGTCTTACTCTCTTTTTCATTGCTTTGGCTATGGGCCCAATTGTATTATCACCAAGATCAAAACCTATTAAAAGTCTAATAGAAAATAATAAAGAGAAGGAAGAAATTCCAAAGGAATATTATGGACTGGCAAAAATTCTGTTTCGCCTTGAAGCAGTAATTAATTTCATATTTTTGGTGATCATTGCTTTAATGATACTCAAACCATTTTAAGAACTTTCGACAAGACCGACATTAGGGCGGTCTTTTTTAGTTGGTCTCAATAGACTGAACTGAATAGTTAGAATAGTTGAATTCTTATGAGCGATAGTCTATAGTAATAGTAAAATAGTACCATATTTAATGGAAGCGCTCACAACTAACATCGTATAAGGGGAGAAATAAATGTCACTGGGGAAATATATTATTCGAACATTAATCGTCGTAATACCGGGTGTTTTCTTGATTACTCTTGGAGTATGTATTGGAAATAAATTATCTTTCCGTGCGAGCCTCCTAACTATTGTACTTACTATGCTATGTGGGATATGTATAGGGATACTGTCTGCCTATCTAAATCATAAAAAATTTATTGCTCCAATCAAAGGGATTGTAAACCATATCCATTCTCTCCAAGAAGGTAACCTCCATACAAGAACAGATATTGCAAAATCAGGAATGTTAAAAGGAATCGCTATTTCATTAAATGAAATGTCAGATGCTTGGCAAATTATTATAAACAAGGTAGATGAATCAGCACAACAGGTTGCTGCACTATCGGAGGAGCTTTCAGCGGAGGCAAATCAAGTAGCAGAATCCTCCAATCAAGTAACGAATACAATCCATAAGGTTGCAAGTGAAACGGAAAGGCAGCTGCAAAGCATGGAGGAGAGCTTTGAAATCGTCTCATTGTTATCATCTGGTTCCAATCAAATTGCAGAAAATGCTCAAAGTGTTTCGACATCTTCTTCTAATTCCCTTCATATTGCATCGGAAGGAAACGAAAAGATTCAAAAAGCAGTTATGCAAATGAATTCAATTCAGCAAACAGTTAATAAATCAGCAGCCATTATTACAGAATTGGGAGAACGTTCGAAGGAAATTGGACAAATTGTGAAGGTCATCACGGAAATTGCCGATCAGACCAATCTTCTTGCTTTGAATGCTGCTATCGAAGCTGCACGTGCTGGCGACCATGGCAAGGGATTTGCTGTAGTTGCGGACGAAGTCAGGAAGCTTGCAGAACAATCTGCACTTTCCTCTGAGCAAATTACAAGACTTATCCAAGCTACACAATTGGAGACATCTAATGCTGTACAATCAATGGGGCAAGCAACGAGGGAAGTATCGGAAGGAATCGCTGCTGTTCATTTTGCTGGTGCTGCCTTTGAAAGCATCCAGGAATCAATTGCTCAAGTAACGAAGCAATTACAGGAGGTATCCTCTGCCTCCGACCAAATGTCTTCAGGAGTTTCGCAGATTGTCATCTCTATGCAGGAAATGACAGAGGTGTCAGAAAACAATGTTGCTGGAACACAAACCGTATCAGCGGTAGCGGAGCAACAGTTAATTTCAATAGAGGAGATAACCAAATCGACAGCGCTTTTAGCTACTATGTCTGAGGAGTTGCGACAGCTTACTATGAGGTTCAATAATAAATAATTTATGAAGAGAAAATTATGATTCTAAGAAAAAGTCAAGCAAAGTAAATAGGGGCTAGGTGGAATTACATGATTGTTTCAATGAAGGAAACGGGTCATTTAGTTCATTGGGATAAACCTGAGGAAGTTGCGGATGCAATAAACAAATGGGCTACCAGATTCATTTGTTAAATAATCCAGTTTGGTTTATTACAATTCTAAAAGAAGATAATGAAACGGCTCAGGAGACTGAGCCATATTGTTATGGATAGTGACTATTTTCGTATAGATTTGTGTTTTTCGTATATTGTTATGTATCTAAATTTCGTCTTAGCTCGGGGCATCTTTTCTTAAGAAGGTTATTCTCATTACGAAGAGTTAGGTCCTTACTAGAATTTTCGTCTGAAAAAAGCAACAAAGGTTAAGAAAAGTGCCTTAATAATAGACTATCTATTCATGTACGAATGACTTTACACATGAGATATCTATTTATCCTCCAATGTATGTATATCTATTTCAATAGGCGCAGTCAAAAATTCATGTGAAGCTTTTATATAATGAATAAAATGAGGGTTATTTTTGTGGTTCTCCACCGCCTCAGCATCTCTCCACTTTTCTAAAGTCAGAAATGTATTTGGTTCGTCGACTGCCTCGAATAACCGGTATTCCAGATTACCGTCTTCGGCTTTGGATTCCTCTACAGCACGTCCTGCCGCCTCTAAAAAGGCCGCTCTATATTCTGGTGAAACTTTCAGCACACCGTGAACAATAATCATATGGTACCTCCTCTATGAATGAGAATAAATGTGGCATTTTTCATTACATTTTCCTTCTTGCATTGATTATATACAAGGAACTTATTATTAAAGAGAAGGCTTTCTTAATTAATATCGATGATAAACCGGCAAAAAGAACTTACTATATTGAAATCCTTTTTGCTGGTTTGCTTTTTTTAACTAAAACTACCATTTAGTCTGCAAACATTTCGAATAGACTTAAGGAGTCCATGGCAATTATCCCGTTATTATCCATCTCATTTAAAGATTTTATTTTCTTTTTATCACTTGCACTTCCTACAGCATCTTTAACTACTGATACAGAAAAGTTTTTACGGATCGCACTATTGGCTGTTGCTTTTACACAGCCTTCGGCAAATACTCCAACAATAATAATATGTTTAATATCATTTACGTGTAAATATGAAACAAGTTCTGAATTGCTTAACGCATCCCCTGTTTTTTTGGAAAAGTAAATATTATTCACTATTGTTAATCGTTCATCTAGATTAGCACCTTGACTTCCTTTTAATGCTGAATTATTTCGAAACCAGTTCAAAATAAATTGTTTGGGCTCAAATTCATTACCTATGTATATAATTGGAATTCCTGAATTATTGGCTTTCTCGATTATGGTATTAATGCATTTTAGCATTGGTTCAATCTGATGTTTTGCTATAGGCATGCGGGCTTGGTCACCGATAAAATCTTTCTGAATATCAAGTACAAATAAAGCTGTTTTCATATTCTGCCTCCTTTTCTCTTGTTAATCAAACTTTTTATTTTCCTACATTGTTTTGTTAAAATGTACCTTTATTTGAACAATAGCAGTCATAAAATTTAAACGATCTTTATAAGGAGTTAGTTTCATATATTAGGAATAGATAACTTTGGAGGAACATTTTACTTATAGATGATTATCACTTTGACATTTAACAATATCCAAGAATTGAAACCAACACCTTAATCGTCCAGATATTTTGTTGCCATATTACTAGACTTTTGCAAACAACCATTTAAGCGGTTGTGATAGTTAAGGAATATTGGGAATATGAAGCAAACCATTTACACGTTCTATCTGATTTAAACGATAAAACTTCAAACTATTTTAATTCTAGCAATGTCATTGTAAATCCTTTAATCATAAGTTCCCGTTAATGATATAGAACTTAAGATTGCTTTTCACGAATATCTGAAGAAAAAATCTGAATAAATTGGTAGTGACTTTATAAGTGAGTAATTAAAAATTCCGCACAATTTCTTTGTGCGGAATTTTTAATTAAAATAGTATTCTGGCACTAGACCGCCTTCCGGAAGACCGTCTACGAGATGAACGTCTAGAACTAGTACGCCTTCTGGAGGACCGTCTACGAGATGAACGTCTAGAACTAGACTGCCTTCTGGAGGACCGTCTACGAGAAGTACGTCTGGAACTAGACTGCCTTCTGGAGGACCGTCTACGAGATGAACGTCTAGAACTAGTACGCCTTCTGGAGGACCGTCTACGAGAAGTACGTCTGGAACTAGACTGCCTTCTGGAGGACCGTCTACGAGAAGTACGCCTAGAACTAGTACTTCTTCTGGAGGACCGTCTACGAGAAGTACGTCTAGAACTAGACCGCCTTCTGGTAGACCGTCTGGAGGAAGAACGTCTTTGAGATGAGCTACTGCTACTAGACCGTCTGGAACTAGACCGTCTTCTAGTTGAGCTACTACTGCTGGAGGAACTTCTTCTGCTTGATCGTTTTGAACTAGACCGACGGTTACTGGATCTCCTAGAGCTGTTTCTTTTGCTGCTACTGGATTGGCCAGCACCCATTTCCTTGCTCTCTACAGGAAATTGTGTCATGAACCTTGTTAACTCTGGATCAAGGCCATCATATACATCTTGAATTTCCGCTTGTGATAGCAATTCCATTTCCAATACCCCTTTCCATTATATTCCATCCTTCTTAAAGTACTAAGAAGAAACTTGTATATTTTCAATCAATTAATGTATTCAAATGAACAATATATGTTATGCATATGTTATTCCCTTTGTTTTAGGCAATCGCTGTTTGTCTTGAAAATTCCACTAGTGCCAGGCACCGAATTACTTTACTTATTTCTTATGGGGGGCTATGATAAAGAAAATGAATAGATTTTTAGACTACTAGGGGTGCCCTGTTTTGGGCTGAGAGAAGAACGGAAAGTTTTTTAACCCTTTGGACCTGATCTGGTTAATACCAGCGTAGGAAAGTAGCAGGGTACAGATTATTTCTTATACTTACGTTGTTACTAATAAAGCCAGGTCCATTTTTGGATCTGGCTTTTTTATATTAGGAAATTAAAGGAGGAAAAATAAATGGATAAAACAATAATCAACAAAGTCCTGCAAAAAGTGAGGGCTGAAAATCCACTTGTTCATAATATTACGAATGTCGTCGTTACGAATTTCACGGCAAATGGGTTGCTAGCATTAGGTGCGTCACCTGTAATGGCATATGCACCGGAAGAAGTAGGGGATATGGCGAAAATTGCTGACGCATTAGTCCTCAATATGGGTACTGTAACTTCCGCAACAGTTGAGGCTATGATTATTGCGGGTAAATCAGCTAATGCTCACGATGTCCCTGTAATATTTGACCCGGTCGGTGTTGGAGCAACCCCATATCGCAGTGAAATGGCCAACAGGATCGTTAGCGAAATAAAAATATCTCTTATAAGAGGGAATGTTGCAGAGATTGCTAGTCTTGCCGGAATTCAAGCAGAGGTGAAGGGAGTAGATGCTGTAGGAATTCAGGGAAGTCCAATGGATATTGCTATACAGGCTGCCCAAAAGCTCCAAACATTCATTGTTATAACCGGAAAAGAGGATTTTATTACGGATGGACATACGACCTATGTTATTCAAAACGGAGATGCAATATTAACGAAGGTGACTGGTACCGGTTGTTTGTTAACGTCCGTCATCGGTGCTTTTACTGCTGTGGAGGAGGACTTAATGATGGCTGCAGTGTCAGCGGTCGCTGCATATGGGATTGCTGCCGAATTGGCTGTTGCAAAAATCCTTACGAAGGTTCCAGGAAACTTTCAAATAGAGCTTCTGAATCAGCTTTCGGCGATTTCCGAACAGGACATCATAGAGAAGGCATTAGTGGAAAAAAGATAAAGGAAGGTGCCAATATGAAAAAAGCATTAACTATAGCCGGATCTGACAGTGGCGGAGGTGCTGGTATTCAAGCAGATATAAAAACTTTCCAAGAGCTTGGTGTATATGGAATGTCTGCCATAACAGCCATCACTGCGCAAAACACATTAGGTGTTCAAGCGGTCTATCCTATGACAGAAGAAACAGTTGCAGCACAGATACAAGCAATTGCAGAAGATATAGGTGCAGATGCTGTAAAAACAGGTATGCTGTTTAACGCAACGATTATCCAAGCGGTTTCTGATGAAATTAGAAAAAATCAATGGAAAAATATCGTGGTGGACCCGGTAATGATTGCGAAAGGTGGGGCGTCTCTTTTGCAGAAGCAAGCAATACATGCATTAAAGGAGGAACTGCTTCCACTTTCCCTTATTATCACACCTAATATACCGGAAGCTGAGGTATTGCTCGATATGACAATCAAAACGATAGGGGATAAAGAAACTGCGGCCAAAAAAATGCTGGAATTAGGTGTAAAGAATGTTGTTATCAAGGGTGGTCATGATACGGATCCTCATGAAACAGTGGATCTTTTTTATGATGGAAAAGATTTTGCATTTTTAAAGTCGAAAAGAATCTATACGCAAAATACACATGGAACTGGATGTACATTTTCGGCCGCTATAACAGCGGAACTTGCTAATGGAAAAAGTGTATATGAAGCAGTTGTAATTGCAAAGGACTTTATTCAAGCGGCTATTGAAGACAATATCCCGATTGGCAGAGGGCATGGACCAACGAATCATTGGGCTTATGGAAGAAGAAAAACAGAGAAGGTGAAATGAAAATGACGAGAATGAATGAAAATAAATTAAGAGATTTATTAAAATTGTATTTTATTATGGGAACCGAGAATTGCAGTAAAAGCCCGTCTAGTGTTCTTGAAGAAGCCATCGAAGGCGGGATTACTCTTTTCCAATTTCGTGAAAAAGGCAAAAATGCTCTGATTGGGGAGGAAAAAATTGCATTAGCGAAAGAGCTTCAAATCATCTGCAAGGAGAGAAACATCCCTTTCATTGTGAATGATGACATTGAGCTTGCCATATCGTTAGATGCAGACGGGGTTCATATTGGCCAAGAGGATGAGCCTGTTGAGAAAGTCAGGGATAGAATCGGAGATAAAATTTTTGGGGTTTCCGTTCACACAATCGAGGAGGCAAATGCAGCGATTGCTGCCGGTGCTGATTACTTTGGGGTCGGACCGATTTTTCCAACAAAGACAAAGGAAGATGCTAAGCCAGTCCAAGGTACAGAACATATAAAAAAATTTCGGGAACAGGGCTTCACTATTCCGCTGGTCGGCATTGGCGGGATAAATGCGGAGAATACACGTGCAGTTATTGCTGCAGGTGCAGACGGAGTATCGGTAATAACAGCAATCAGCAACGCTAGTGATATTATCGTTGCAGCGGAAGCGTTGTGGAATCAAGTGAATACAACATACTAGAGTGCAGCAAGCCCTTCGCTATTTGTTATAATTATAAGCAAGGTAGTTTTGGGAAGGGGGAAATGCTGTGGAGTATCAATATACTATTTGCTTTATAAAAAGAGGGGAGCAAATATTATTGCTTAACCGGGAAAAATCACCGTGGATGGGAATATGGAATGGTGTTGGCGGAAAGATTGAAGAGAATGAGTATCCTATGGAAAGTGCTTTGCGTGAAGTAAAAGAAGAAACAGGCATGGAATTGCAAAGCATCGATTATAAAGGGGTAGTCTCTTGGTTTGTGGACGGGAAGTGCGTGGGTGGAATGCATGCCTTTATAGCCGAAATTCCAGACACATATGAATACTATACACCGATCAAAGCGGAAGAGGGAATACTTGACTGGAAGGATCTGTCATGGATTTTGCACCCTGACAACGCAGGGTTGGCGAATTTATCATACTTTTTGCCTAAAATGCTAGAGGACTCCGGCCAATATAATTATCAATTAGAATATCAAGATGATGATGTTGTCGATTTTAAAATAAAAGCAATGGAGGAAATGGCATTCCTATAAAAAATCAGAAGCGGAGACTCACTCCGCTTCTGCAATTTTTCTGGCAGTATTTTTTCCATTTACAATACAATCTGCTATTCCAACACCATAGTAAGAGCACCCTGCAAGAATGATGTTTGGATATTCGACCTCTAATTCATTATTCAAGGCTTCTATTATTTTGCCGTGGTTTAAATGATATTTTGGCATTTTATCCTGCCATTTGGTGACCTCTACACTATTTGGATGACCTGTAATTCCTAAACTTTTTTCCACGTCCTTTAATGCTACCTGCACTAATTCCTCTTCACTCATGCTATTTAACTTATTAAATTGGTCCGCATCTGTGTTTTTATAAAACAGTCTTAATAATAGGTTATGGCTTTTAGATGTATGTTCCCATTTGCGACTTGTCCATGTGCATGCATTACATATTAAATCACTATTATCCGGAGCAATAAAACCAGTCCCGTCAGCAGGCAGGCGCTCGTCAGGAATATCAAATCCAAGATAGATGCTGATAAGAGAAGAATTAACCAGTTCATCAAAAATAGGAGTTAGTTTTTCATCTTTTAAAAGCGATTTTGCCACAGTATTTGGGACGCTTAGAACAACATAATCCGCATCCCTACTTTCATGATTGGTAAATTCAATTGCATATTGGTTTTGTTTTTTCACAATAGCAGTCGCCATAATACCTTTTAAAATTTCAACATCGGTCAATTCTGCTTCCATATGATCAATCAATGTTGATAAACCATTTTCAAAGGATACGAATTTTTTATTACCACCTGATTGGAATTGTTTTTTGTGCTCCGATAATCCACGAATAATGCTGCCGTATTCATTTTTATAATCGAGTAGATAAGGCATCGTTGTCCCTAAAGTTAAATCGTTCAATTTGCTGGAATATACACCGGATAAGACAGGGGCAATTTGGTTTTCCACGATCTCTTTTCCCAGGAAGGTTTCTAGGAATACTCCAACAGAGCTATCCTTAGTAAAGGTTGTATTTTCGGTAGTAAAATCCTTCAGTGCCTCGTTTTTTCCTTCCTCTGAAATAAGCTCACTGCTGAATAATGCTTCTTTGCTCATAGGAATTCCAAAGATGGTATCATCCGGAATAGGTTTTAGTTCATTGTGATGATATATATAGGATTTGCCCGTAGAATTATGCACGATTTCATTATGTAAGTTCAGTTGATCTAATAGTTCGGCAACTCCTTCCTTGCGAGCAACAATCGAATCTGCTCCAGTCTCCATAATAAATTCGCCGCTCTTCACGGAACATATTTTTCCGCCTAAGTAGGGATTTGCTTCAATCAAAGTTAATTTCATATCTAATTGTAAGGATCTTTTTAATTGCTGAAGATAGTACATGGTAGAGAGGCCTGTAATACCTCCGCCAATGACTACGACCTTTTTCAATTTTGCTCACTCCTCTAATCCGTAAAACCTCTATGTTTAAGGCTCATTCTTAAACCTTGCTGCTTTCAGACAAAAATCTTAATAACAATTATAATCCACTTTTTCTCCATTTCCTAAATGTGAATTTGTACACAATGTGAAACATCTAATATTAAAGTGTCTTTTCTTAAACCTTGTTGCTTTTACGAACGAAAATCTTAGTAATCGCCAGGTTTTTGGTAAAGGAAAAAACTACTTAAGAAAGAATGTATCGAGCAAAGACTAGGTTAGAATTTATTACATAATACGAAAAACAACAATTGATACGAAAACATTCATTTTTAAGCATATAAATTATCGAGGGTAAAAAATTTTCGGTTCGAGGTAAGGATAACAAGTAGAGCAAGGAGGGAAATAATGCCCATTTATTTTAATCCAAATACGAAGGAATTTCATCTGCAAGGTGGAGATATAAGTTATATTTTCACTGTTCTAAAGAATAATCAGCTTGGTCACTTATATTTTGGTAAAAAAATTCGGCAGCGTGATTCCTTTCAGCATCTGTTAACAATGGAGAGCAGAGGGATGACGGCATGTGTTTTTGAAGGAGATTCCAGCTTTTCCTTAGATACGATTAAGCAGGAGTATCCCTGCTATGGAACGACGGATTTCCGAGAGCCAGCATATCATATTCTTCAGGAAGACGGCAGCAGAATAACAAATTTCGAATATATCTCCCATAAAATTTTTACAGGCAAGCCAAAACTTGATGGACTGCCGGCGACATATGTAAATAGCCAAGACGAAGCTACTACATTGGAAATTAAGTTATACGATGAGTTGATTCAAGTGGAAATTACATTATTGTACACAGTGTTTGAAAAGATGAATGTGATAACAAGAAGTGCGACTTTTATGAACTATGGAAAGGAAAAAGTCAATCTGCAAAGGGCATTAAGTGCTAGTATGGATTTTTTTGATTCTAATTTTGAAATGATTCAACTGTCAGGTGCATGGGCGAGGGAACGGCATATGAAAACAAGAAGACTTGCACCAGGAATTCAGAGTATTTCTAGTACAAGAGGAACGAGCAGCTCACAGCATAATCCTTTCATTGCCTTAAAAAGGAGTGACACTAACGAATTTCAAGGGGAGGTATATGGATTTAGCTTAGTATATAGCGGAAATTTCCTTGCTCAGGTGGAGGTGGATTCTTTTGATGTGGCAAGGGTGACAATCGGAATTAATCCATTTGATTTTAACTGGCTTTTGAATAGTGGAGAGAGTTTTCAAACCCCGGAGGCTGTGATGGTATATTCCGATCACGGCTTGAATAGTTTGAGTCAGACATACCATCTATTATTTCGGAGGAATCTTGCTAGAGGAATTTGGCGCGATAAAGCAAGACCGGTATTGATTAATAATTGGGAAGCTACTTATTTTAAGTTCAATGAAAATAAAATAATGGAAATTGCGAAACAGGCCAAAGAGCTTGATATAGAATTATTTGTCCTGGATGACGGCTGGTTCGGCAAAAGAAATAATGCCAAAACCTCCCTCGGCGATTGGTTTGTAAATAAAGATAAGCTCCCAAACGGTATAAATGGTTTAGCGAGAAAAATAACAGAGCTTGGAATGGAATTCGGATTATGGTTTGAGCCAGAGATGATATCGAAAGAAAGCGAGCTGTATCATCAGCATCCTGATTGGCTGATTCATGTCCCTAATCGGCGTCTTTCCCATGGAAGAAATCAGTTTATCCTCGACTTTTCCAGAAAGGAAGTAGTGGATCATCTATATAAAGTGATCGCATCGATACTAGAAGAGGCACCGATAACCTATGTAAAATGGGATATGAATCGGAATATGACCGAAATTGGATCGGCGGTTTTACCAGTTGAAAGGGCAAGTGAAGTGGCGCATCGATATATTCTAGGAGTATATGAATTATATGAAAGACTAACCAGTGCATTTCCGAAGGTTCTGTTTGAATCGTGTGCAAGCGGAGGAGCAAGGTTTGACCCTGGTATGCTCTATTATGCACCGCAAACGTGGACAAGTGATAATACAGACGCTATAGAACGACTGAAAATTCAATATGGAACATCAATGGTGTATCCGTTAAGCAGTATAGGTGCGCATGTATCGGCCGTACCTAATCATCAGGTTCATCGAACCACTAATATAGAAACGCGAGCAAATGTTGCTTTTTTTGGAGTATTTGGCTATGAATTAGATATCACTAAGCTAACATCAGCTGAAAAAAAGGATGTAAAGAAACAAGTGGCCTTTTACAAAAAGAATCGGGAGCTTATCTTGAACGGTACATTTTACCGTTTGTTAAGTCCTTTCGAAGGGGAGGGGAATGCGATCAGCTGGATGGTAGTTTCGAAAGACCAGAGGGAGGCAATTGCCGCATATTATCAGATTCTGAATAAGCCCAATGCATGCCTGCAAAGAATATATTTCCGCGGGTTAAAGAAGGATATTCGTTACAAAATAGAAGGGCAATCAGCAACCTTTTATGGAGATGAACTAATGTATGCGGGGCTCTATATAGAAAAGCAGAAGGCAAGGAAGGGAGAAACATTGGATTTCCAATCTCGGCTCTTTATTCTAAAGGCCGTACAGTAATTTACTGTACGGCCTTTACCTTACTTCAAAGCTGTCTTGGCTATTTTTAGGGCAGTGTCTTCTTTTACTCTAGAAAGGTCAAAATGCAAATCATACGCGATTTTTTGCTCGGGCAGTAAATAAAGTATATGAATTTCCTCTGCCTTTTGCCCATTCATTGCATCGCGTTGCAGAATAATGGAATACATTTTAAAAGGGGATTGTGCTATCTCCTTTTTATCTAGAATCTTGCTTTGATTTGGCAACAGGCTTTCAATGGAACTGCTGTAGCCAAGCCCATCCAATCCGCCAATTGGTTTATCATTCAGTTGAAAGGATGCGGAATCCAATCCTTTTGTTATTGTCCAATTACTTGGTACGGATAAATGAATGTGATCCAATTCTAATTTTTGCAGCTTTACTTTCGAAATTTTAGCACTATTAGTAGGATGCTCTCCCTTAACAGATGTAACGGCAGGCTTTGTAATTTCGGTTGTCACCGCTTGTTTAGTAGTCGGCTGATTTGCTTTTTCCTTTGATTCGGAACAGCCTGCAAGAATGAATACACCTGTTAGCATGATGAAAATTATTTTTACTCTCATAATTAATTTCCTTTTTAATTGTATTTTACATTAATTTTATAAAGGCTAAAATGGTTGCCAGTTTCCTGTTGTTTATCGCGTGAAAAGAGAATGCTCTTCCCATCACTTGCCCAACTTGGCTGCCAGTCACTGTATAGACCGCTCGATACATATTGAATAGGCATTGTTGGTGGTTTTTCTTTTGCCTCTTGTCTCCATTGGGCTTGTTGCTTTTCATCTACCTTTCCTTTCGTTAGCTGGGAAAGCTTATGCGTTTTTACATGAATGGCCCAAATTTCTCGTAATGAAGTTTGAATGGCTGCCAGTTTGCTAATTTCTTCTGTAGTTTTGCGATATTTACTGTATACAATAAACTGTCCATTAGGAGACCAGCTGGATTCCATGCCGTTCGTAAGTTTTTTCGCTTGAGTTCCATTTGCTTGGATGGTCCAAATTTCATTCGATTGCTTTTTCGAAACTTTTGTAAAGGATAGCATTTTTCCATCTGGAGACCAGCTTGGTTCTTTCCCGTTCACTAGTTTTTTTCCATGAGAGCCATCCGAATGTATAATCCATATTTCTTGTTTGGTGATGGTAAATCCATGTGTCGGCATTGCTTCTGTTACTGTTTTTGTAAAGGCAAGCTGTTTCCCATCCGGAGACCAAACTGGTGTATCATGATTCTCATCTATGCTTGAGGGAGCACTCACTTTTTTTATATTAGAGCCGTCTATATTCATCGTCCAAATTCCCGCTGAACCGTTTTTATATCCCGAAAAGGCCACCTTGGAATGGTCAGGAGACCAGGCAGGATTTCTCATATATAGAAAGTCTCCTAACGGAAGGGATTCCATTTTATCCGTTTGTGGATTCCATATCCAAATTTTTTCGTTATTTCCGAAGCTAATAAGCGAGTTCTCCCCGAGATAGCTTGGATTTTCAATTTCATTTGGGCCAAGAGGGATTAATTCCTTTTCCTGTACAACCGTTATTTCATCCGCACTGACAAAAATATTAGCGAATTGCTGCCATGATAATCCGGCTATCAATAATATCGACGCGGCCAAAGGGAACCATCTGGTGAATCCCCATCTACTACCCACCTTTTTCCGTAATGATTTAGGCTGTTCTATAGATCTGATTTTTAAAGCAACACTTTCCACATATTCATTGGAAGGCATTTCGACTTCATGCAGCAATTTGATATGATCCACCGTTTCTATTAAATCCAGTAATTCTTCCTTCTCGAGATCTTGTGAAACCTTTAGATTAGGATCGTTTAATGCATCGATATATTCAGAAAGAATATCCATTTTGCTCGTATAGGTCATGTTATAGTGCCCTCCTATTTTCCTTTTTTATATGATTGCGGATAAACTCTATAGCTCGAAATTGATTGACCTTAATGAAGGATTCCGTCTTTCCGAGAATTTCGGCTGTTTTCTTTATGGAGTACCCTTGTAATATTCGATGCGTAATGATTTGCTGCTGATCTTCATTTAATAATGATAATGCGTATCGAATCTCCTCTTTTTCCGTTAGCAGCTCCTCAGGGCTTTTCTCCACACTTTCAACAATATTTTGTTGCTCTATTGTTGTAGTAACGGGTCTTTTTTGAGTATTGCGCCAACGGTCAATGATTAAATTTCGAGCTATTGTTTTTAATAGGGCAATAACCGTGACATCCTGATCCTTGTAACGCCCCTCAGACTTTATGGCTTTCATAAATGTTTCTTGAGTTAAATCCTCTGCCTCTTCCTTATTATGGGTGCGATTATAAATATAAAGATAGATTTCTTTCCAATGATCTCTCCAAATTGTTTCCCAGTTCAAAGCATACAAGCCCCTTTTTCTATAAAAATTTCTATCCCCTTTTTTGTCTCATAGAAATAAACGATGGAGAAAATGAAAAAGTTACATGCAAATGTTTTTTTGCACAAAAAATGGAACCGGGAGTGAAGCTGAAAAACAATCCGGTGCCTGTTTTTTAACGAAGGTTCAATTTACCATTCAAAAATATTAGTCTTTTTAATTAGACTTTCGTTACAGGAAAGAATAAATTTTTTAAAGTAAGGATTTTTTTACCATCATATGTACAAATTATTGGAAAGATTGAAGGATATTTCCTTCACAAAATTGCTACAAAATAATTAGACTTTTATGATAATATAGAACAATCCAGTGAAATTGTTTTCAGATTATTAAATTAATTGAGGTGCAACATGGCGAGACATCATCTATTTAGACGAAAGTCCATTTCAGATTTAATTGCAAATTCAGAAAAGCCGGGATCGTCCTTGAAAAAATCCCTTGGTGCATTCGATTTGACGATGCTTGGAGTAGGAGCAGTAGTAGGAGCCGGAATATTTGTATTGCCGGGGAAGGTTGCCTCAGAAATAACAGGGCCATCTATAATCATATCCTTTATTATTGCAGGGATTGCATGTGCATTAGCAGCTCTTTGTTATTCGGAATTTGCCTCTTCAGTTCCTGTAGCAGGAAGTGCGTATACGTATAGCTATGCTGTATTTGGTGAACTGATTGCGTGGATATTAGGATGGGCCCTTTTATTGGAATATGGCTTAGCATCGGCATCGGTTGCAAGCGGGTGGTCGTCCTATCTTCAAGGTCTTCTGGCAGGATTTAATATTCACGTTCCGCATGCATTGTCTGGTGCCTTTAATCCGGAACAGGGGACTTATATCGATTTGCCGGCTGTATTAATAGTACTCATTATTGCCTTTCTATTGACATGGGGAATTCGTGAGTCTGCGAAATTTAATGCTGTAATGGTGCTTATTAAAGTGGCGGTAGTTATTTTATTTATCGTGGTTGGGGTTTGGTATGTGAAGCCGATAAATTGGACCCCGTTTGCTCCATTTGGTTTTCACGGAATTGTAACGGGAGCGGCGACTGTCTTTTTTGCTTATATTGGGTTTGACGCGGTATCTACTGCAGCCGAAGAGGTGAAGAACCCGCAGCGAAATATGCCGATTGGAATTATTGCATCCTTAATCATTTGTACATTGCTTTATATTATTTTATCAAGTGTTCTTACTGGCATTGTACCATTTACAAAACTAGTTGGTGTTGGTAATCCGGTTGCATTTGGATTGCAATTTATTCATCAAGATTGGGTCGCAGGCTTCTTATCATTGGGAGCCATCGTTGGGATGACAACGGTTATTCTCGTTATGACCTATGGTGGAACTCGATTAGTCTATGCAATGAGCAGGGATGGTTTATTGCCAAAAGGATTGTCAAAGGTTAATAAAAAGACAAAGACTCCAGTAGTGAATACATGGGTATTCTGCTTGGTTATTGCTTTTTTCGGGGGATTTATATCCTTGGACAAGCTGGCTGAAATGGTGAATATCGGAACATTATTTGCCTTCACCATGGTATCTCTCGGAATCTTTTTCTTGAGAAATATGCGGGATACTCAGAAATCAATTTTTAAAGTTCCTTTCTATCCAGTGTTGCCGGCAGTATCCTTCTTATTATGCCTGTATTTAATATTTAATTTACAGTGGATTACCTGGTTGTCCTTTGGTATTTGGCTTGTGCTTGGTTTAATCATTTACAGCATATATGGTTCTAAAAATAGCACATTAAGAAATCAATAAAAAAGGCGGTTTGTATTTATAGAAAATACAAACCGCCTTTTTTATATTAGGGATAACTTTACAAGTTACTATTGATTTTGGGGAAAGTAGCAATTTCAACTGCTCCACTATGATAAACTAGTGTAATAAAGTGCAGTTTTTAAGGGGGAAACATTGTGATCCGGACTGTTTTATTTGATGTTGATGGTGTTTTATTAAGTGAAGAACGCTATTTCGATGCATCTGCTTTAACTGTATGGGAGCTTCTATATAGTGAGAATTATTTGGGATTAGCTCCTGAAAAATTCAAAACAGATTTTTCCGATGATGAAATTACCAGTATTAGAAATCAAGTCTTTAAACAGGATCAGATATTAAAATTTTTTAAATCAAGAGGCCTTAATGCCAATTGGGATATGATTTATATAACCTTTTCCCATCATTTAATCCACCTATTATCGCAAATGAAGGAGAAGGAATATGATAAAATAGCAAATTGGTTGAATCAGGAAATAAATAGAAATACCCTTTTGGAAATAAAAGAAGTATTACGGGAATACCAGGTGGAGGTAGATTTTAATACCTTTCTAACGGATTTCGAAAATTTTTCTCAATCCAAGCAGGAATTATTAAACGTTCTTGATTTGCTTGCAGAAGAAAAGCTAGGAGTGGAACGATCTATATTGGGGAATAAGGGAGCCCTCTGGTCTGTGTGTGAGCATTGCTCTCAAGAATGGTATGTCGGAGATCGAAATGTTTATTCTTCTACCGGTAGACCGTCTGTTCAAACCGGCAAGAAGGGTTTTTTAGAGGATGAAAAGGTATTGGCGTCACCGGCAGAGATTTCGGAAATGTTTCAATTCCTTAAAGAGGCAGGGATTGCAATAGGGATTGGTACGGGGAGGCCCGAACTCGAAACGGTTAAACCATTCGCTGCGCTAGGATGGCTGGAGGAATTCGATGAAAATCATATTGTCACAGCGGATGATGTATTAAAGGCGGAAAAAACACTTTATAATAGGATGTCATTGGCAAAGCCACATCCATATACGTACTTGTTAGGTTTGGCGGGAAAACACACGGAAGCAGAAAAGGTATTAGGGCAACCATTGCCAATAAAGAATGGAGAGGAAGTCCTAATTGTAGGGGATTCACTTGCAGACTTATTGGCTGCTGAAAAAATGGGGAGCCGATTTGCAGCCGTCTTAACGGGTCTCTCTGGAAAGGATGCTCGTGCAGACTTCGAAGCATACAAGGCGGAATTCATTTTAGACTCTGTCTTAGAAATAAAAAATGTAATGGAAAGCTATAATCAGAAATGACAAGGTGGTGCCTGGCACCACCTTGTCATTTTTAATTATAGCCTGCTGGTAGCTCGAGAATTTGCACATTTTCAATTCCAGTTAACGATTGGAGCTGGGAAGCCACTGGAGCATCAATTTTTTTATCCAGAGTAAGAATCATGATTGCTTCTCCTCCCACAGCAGATCTGCCTACTTGCATCGTTCCGATATTGACAAGGTGATCACCAAGAATGGAGCCAACACGGCCAATCATCCCAGGCATATCAAGGTGTTTAATATATAGCAGATGCTTTTCCGGTTTAACATCTATACGGTAATCATTGATGCTTACGATTCTTGCACCTAATCCATTTAGGATGGTGGTACCGATGGTTAACTTTTCCTTTCCCTTATATAATGATAATTCCATAAAGTTGGAGAATCCTTTATTAGAGGCTTCTTTTTGAATTTTATATATGACTCCCTGTTCCTTTAATAAGTGGAGGGCATTAATGAGATTAACAGAGTCGCTTAAATGATGAGATAAGACGCCTTTTATAATGGAACGAGTAAGCAAATTCGTATCTTCCTCAAGGAGTTCCCCAAAATAAGCAATTTGAATTTTATCTGGTGCTTTATCAAATAATTGAATTGCGATATGTGCCATTTGTTCCCCAATTTGTAAAAATGGCTGCATTCTTCGCTGTAATTCACCGGTAATTTGCGGCATATTCACTGCAGAACGAATGGAATGAGATTCACAAATATTGATAATTTCCGCGCTAACCTCCAGTGCTACCTTTTCCTGTGCCTCCTCTGTTGAGGCACCTAAATGAGGTGTAACAATGACATTAGGATGATTTAATAATTCGAAATTTGCTGGGGGTTCCTGCTCAAATACATCCAGTGCAGCTCCGGCAATAATGCCTGATTGCAATCCCTCAAATAAGGCAGCCTCATCAATAATACCGCCGCGAGCACAGTTAATGACGCGGACGCCTTTTTTCATTTTTTGAATATAGGAGCCATTGACAAGTCCTTTTGTATCTTTGATCAGTGGGGTATGAATGGTAATGAAATCTGAAATCTGTGCAATCTCATCCAAATCCGCCTTTGTAATCCCAAGCTTTTTCGCACGGTCTTCGGTAAGATAGGGATCATACCCTAAAATATTCATTTGAAAACTTTGAGCTCGTTTTGCCACCTCCGTACCGATTTTCCCCATCCCGATGATTCCAAGTGTTTTTTCATATAGCTCAATACCCTGATATTTCTTTCGTTCCCAATTTCCTTTAATAGTAGATTGATGTGCGTGTGGGATTTTCCTGGCTAAGGAGAGGAGCATAGCCAATGTATGTTCTGTTGCAGCAATCGTATTTCCACCAGGGGCATTAATAACTATTACTCCATTTAAGGTCGCAGCCTCTACATCGATGTTATCTACACCTACACCAGCTCGGGCAATAATTCTTAAATGAGGGGCTTTGGAAATCAACTCTTTTGTCACATTTGTTTGACTTCTGACTATGAGAACATCATAGTGTTCGATAATAGCAAAGAGCTTTTCTGGTGGGAGCTGATCATAACGGTCCACATGAAATTTCGGATGTTCATATAATGGCAGTAATCCACTTTCGCTAATGGCGTCTGTTACAAGTACTTTAAACATAATTTCTCCATACCTCCTCGGCTTTTGCGGTTGCTTTCCCAAATAGATTCTCATTCCATTGTTCCGATTGAATGATCTCCAAACCAGTCAGCACTTTTAAAATATCGAATGGTGTGCAATAGCCCATATGACCGATACGAAGAATTTTTCCCTTCAAATGCTTTTGTCCTCCGGCAATGATAATGCCAAACCTATCCTGAAGGGTTTGTTTCATTAATTTAACCGCTTCCTCTGCCGGTTTAATGGATGTCACAGTAGGAGAGGCGATCTCATCGCTGACAAACAACGGAATTTTTATTTCTTTTAGCCCGAGTCGCAGCATGTTTTTCAACAGCTCATGTCTCGAAACGACATTTTCCATTCCTTCTTCCTCTATCAAACTGCATACTTCCTGTGCTCCGGAAATCAAGGAGACCGCTGGTGTAAAAGGGGTTGAGCTTTCTTTATGGTAAGAAGCTAAGTACCTATTCAAATCCAAGTAAAATCTTTTCGTCTGGCAGTTTTTTATCGTCTCTTTAGCTTTTTCGTTTAATGCGATAAACGCTAATCCAGGCGGCAGCATAAGAGCCTTTTGAGAACCCGATACCAATACATCAATCTGCCAAGCTTCCATATCTACCCGAACGGCTCCTATACAGCTGACTCCATCTACTACAAAGAGTGCATTCGATGAATCTTTTGTTATTTGCCCAAGCTCTTTAATTGGATTGATTACCCCTGTTGAAGTTTCACAATAGGTGGCGAATACTGCTTTTACAGGGCATTTGATAGATTTTAAAAAGTCCTGTAATTGATCCGGTCCACACGCTTTCCCCCATTCGATATGTAATCGGTGAACAATGGCACCAAAAGCTTGGCAGATTGAAGCAAATCTTTCTCCAAATGCTCCGGTAATAATAACGACTACATGGTCACCATCCTCCATAATATTGCATGCAGCAGCTTCCAACGCAGATGTGCCGGAACCTGCAACCAATAAAACAGGATCCCTAGAACCAAAGATTGGTTTCAGTCTGTTGGAAACATCCTCTAGCAAATTGGAAAACTCTTTGCTTCGATGTGCAAGCATTGGTCGGTTCATAGCATGCGTCACTCTGTCCGAAATGGGAGTTGGACCGGGAGTGAACAAATATTGCTGTTTAAAAAGCATTCCCATCATCCTTTCCATATGACTTTTACTTAAACTAGTTTGGGCTTGTGGATAAAAAACTTTAAATAAGGATTCATAACAATATACGAGAAGCACCAATGAATATGAGAACAGCCATCAAATAAAATAAAAGCCCCTCCCAATAGACCCTGAGCCTATTAGGAGGGGCGTGGAAAACGCGGTACCACCCTCGTTTTGTTACTTTGCATTCGTAACCTTAAAAATTAACGACATGTAGCCGAACCAGCCTACTTAAATTTTCAGCCAGTCAGTTCAGAAGTGCTCAGCATTAGAAGAAATAGCATCGGTTCACAGCTACCACCGACTCTCTTCAGACAATTTCCTCCTGCAATCTTCATCATAACCATTTTATTTTTTTTAGAATATTCTATCTAAACACTTTAGTTTTGTAAAGAGATAAAATATAAAAAATATTGACATGAAAGTCGAAATGAAATAATATATCGTTAAACGATATATCGCGTAACGAAATAACAACTTCCGATATAGTTGGAGGCTTTCATAATGTTAAATGAAAAGATATTGAAGAAGTACCTTCCGCTTACCCATACTACGTACTATATACTAATTTCCTTAACCTCACCGCTCCACGGTTACGGAATTATGCAAAAGGTGGAGGAGCTAAGTGAAGGAGAGGTTAATTTAGGTCCTGGTACCCTATATGGAGCCTTAAGTAAATTGGAAAAGGATGGTTTAATTAAGAAAATTGCCGAGGAAGAAAAGGAAAGAAGGAAAAGCTACATTTTAACGGAATTAGGAATGGAAATAATCAAGCATGAGTTTGAAAGATTAAAAACATTAGTGAAACGAACACAGCATATTTTTACGAGTGAGGGGTAATACCATGAAGAAACGGGTCTTTAAGCTATTATGGGCATGGCAGGATGATGAGGAGAATAACTGGCTAGAAAGTATGGCTGAGCAAGGCTGGATGCTGGAGAAGTATAATTTATGTGTGTATACCTTTGTAAAAACCGAGCCAAAGAAGGTTATTTATAAAACAGATTATAAATCAACGAATAACAAAGATTTACCGGAATATATTACATTATTTGAGGATGCTGGCTGGGAGCATGTGACACAGTATATCGGATGGCACTATTTTAGAGCCGAGACGGATACGGCCAAGACAACAGAAATTTATTCAGACTCAAGCTCTAAAATTGAAATGTATAAAAAGCTTTTCATGACCATATTTTTTCCGCTTTTAGGAATTATTTTAATTGCGCTTTCCATCATCTTTAATCCAAGCTATGCCCATATAAAATTAATGATTGTTCTCAAGATAGTGTATGTCATCTTAATTTGTTTATTAACCTTTGCTGTTATCAATATATTATTAAAAATGAAAAGGTTGAGAGAATAATAAGTAAAAGGGAGATCATCCAATATGATCTCCCTTTTACATTGCTTGTGCGATTTTCTTTTGGTGTACATGCATATAAGCTGCAATGAAAATACATGGTAAAGCGAATAGGGACATTCCTCCAAATGCTAATCCTGGAGAGTGGCTATACAGGAAACCGCCGAGGTATGTAAAGATACCAACGATTAACCCCATGCCAATAGAAGTATATACAGCTTGTGCAGCCGGAATATCCTGCTGCCGCAATTCTTCGTTTATTAATCGAATAAGCGTATAATGCGTCAGACCAAAGGTAAGAGAATGCAATAGCTGCATAGCAATAAAAACGATTGCAGATGGAAAAATGAATATCACTAACCAGCGTACTACTGATCCGATTCCAGCAATAATGAACATGATAGGAATAGATGTTTTTTGAAAAAATCGATCAGCAACAGAAAAAAATATTATTTCCGCTATAACAGCAATATTTAGAATAAATCCAATATAAAAGTTATCCACATGGAGATCTTGTAAATAAAGAAAGCCATAATTGTTATAAGAAGCATGTGCTCCTTGTAACAGAATTGCGATAACTAATCCTAACAGAAATCTTTTTGATTGGAACAGTCCTTTATAGGAGGAACCTTTTTCCCCGCCAATCTTATTATTAATCGATGGCGGCGATTTCAAATTGGTCGTTACCATCATTAGTAACATACCAAAAGCCATGATATAAAAAATAGCCTGATTTTTATAAATGGATGTAATGATTCCAACCACAATAAGTGCTACTGTGTAGCCGATGGATCCCCAGCGCCTGCTCTTTCCATAATGTATCCCGTCGGCTTTTACCATCATCGTTCCCGTGCTTTCCATTAACGGAAGAATGAGTGGATATAAAATAGTGAAAAAAACCATAATTGCCGTAAGAATATTTACGGAAGTAAAAGGTAAGAACAAAAATAGAAGTATGGCTGAAATAATCGGAAATATTTTTAACAGAAAAGCAATGGATTTATGTCGGCAAAAAGCCGGAAAAACAAGTAGTGTAGAAATGGATCTAGAAATAAAACCAGCTCCAATGACTGCACTCGCAGCTTGAACCGTTAATCCCTTGCTATCTACCAGCCACCCGGTCCAATACGGCATAAATACTCCCCATGTAAAGAAAAAGGCAAAATAGTTGAGCGATAACCATGTTTGATTTTTCATACTAACTCCCCTCAAGCTAAGCGTGCTGTCTTAATATCAACATAATAACACACATATTTTTTTTACAATATGAATAGTTGATCATTCTAGCGTATAATTTCCTCTTCATAGATAAAGATACATAGATAGTATGTCTTTAACTAAAGGTGACCGATCCAATGACAAAATCTACTTTTGAGTATTTAAAATTACAGCTTAATGGAAGTGCTGATGCAAAAATCCAGCCGTTAAAGAAGAGTAATGAGCAGATTTATTTAATATATATGAAGAGCTTATGTGACGGGGATAAAATCCAACAATTACTCGTGAAGCCCTTTTTTGAAATGCATGCAACAGAAGAATATTCTTATTACCTGCAGTCATTGGCCGATTTTAAGGAATTTAAGGATAATGATGGGGCATTACAGGATATTTTTCATGGTGCTGTTGCTGTATTTTTGCCGGAACAAGTCATTATATTAGATTTAAAATTACAAACAAATAAAGAGGTTCTAGATGCAAGTGTTGAAACGACCATTCATGGACCGCAGAAGGCTTTGAGTGAAAATCTGGAGGTGAATCTTAACTTAATCCGCCAAAGGTATCATTCTAGTACATTAATTACAGAGTTTATGGGAGAAATAGGATATAAAAGTAAAGTACAGCTCGCCCTTTTATATGATGAATCATTAATAAAAAAGGAAGTCCTGGATGAAATACGGAAAAAAATAAAGGAATTGGATAAAGCAGTAATCCAAACTGCTGGACAACTTTTGAGAAATTTCACCAAAAGAAAAACCCTCTTCCCCACTTATCTAATTACAGAACGCCCAGACCGGATAGCTTATAATCTCGCACTAGGGAAATTTGTTATCGTTTTGCAAGGTACTCCTTTCGTGTTAATTGGACCGGCTGTTTTTTATGATTTTCTAAGCTCAATGGAAGATCTTTATATGCCTTTTTGGATTGCAAAGTTTCTAGTAATGATTCGCTATATCGGATTATTTATCAGCACCTTACTTCCGGCAGTCTATGTCGGAGTAACATCCTATAATCCTGAATTATTTCGGATACAGCTCGCGTTAACGATAGCTGGAAGCCGGGCAACGGTACCTTTTCCATCCTATCTAGAAGTATTATTTATGCTATTGATGATGGAGTTATTAGTGGAGGCAAGTATTAGGCTGCCAAAAGCAATTGGACCGACTGCTACAACCGTTGGTGGTTTAATATTGGGGACAGCAGCAACGGAAGCGGGATTAGTTTCAAGCATTATGATTATTATTGTTTCTGCAGTTGCTATTTCCAACTTTGTTATTCCAATAAATGAAATGGGCTTTGCGATGAGAAACGTGAAGTATGTGCTTCTTTTTTTGGCGTCGATTAGCGGCCTCATCGGTGTGGTTGTAGGCTTAATCGGACTCGTTTTCTTCCTTGTAAATATCAACAGTCTTGGTGAACCATATTTGAAATTATTTTATAGTGAACAAACGAGAAAAAGGCAAGTATAAAGGAAGGCATGTCCATGAATCGATTTTTTTATTATTTGATTATCGTAAATATGATTACGAATGTATTAACATTCATTCCTCGGATTTTGTTGAATGAGCGTTTAACGGGAGGACTGCTTGCCATTCCAATAGGAACGATCGTTGGTATGGGACTAATGTATTTTTTTATTAAGCAAATTTCAAAATTCCCCGGAATGGGCTTGCCGGAAATTTTGGAGAAATACCTTCCAAAATGGTTTAAAAATATCTATATTTTTTTTAATGGATTTATGTGGTTTTATGCTGGCATATTTACATTGCTTTCATTAATTACCATAACAAAGGTGTTTATTAGTCCTGATATGTCTGGTTTTCTTATTACCGGAATGTTTTTGCTATTATTATGTTTTTATATATTAATGCCTTCTAAGAAAGTTTTATATGCAACGGAACTGATTATTATATTAAATACACCATTTATATTACTAATATTAATAAAAGCTATTTTTAATGAATATTTTAGCTGGGACGCTGTACGCATTTTTTTAACTCATTATCGTGAATTACCTTCTTGGTCGGCTATCTCAGCTGCTACCTTTATTTACTTTGGATTTGCAAATCTAATTATTTTCAATCGTGAGTTTCAAAAAATCAACTTAAAATGGCTATGGTTAATAATACTATTTGGATTACAGGTTCTACTCGTTACTACGTTTGGTCCGATAGGATTTCATGGTGCCGTTAGGGGAGTGGAAGCGTATGTGTTTCCGTGGGTCAGTACTGCTGATTCCATGAGGATGGAGCTTGGATTTGTAGAGAGAGTTCTGTTTATTTTTTTGCTACTGCATTTAAATATTTCGCTTGTCAGCATTTTAATTCATTGGCATGTTAGTTTACAGCTATTTAAAAGTATTTTTCCAAAATTCAAAGTGAAAGGGAAAAATATTATAAGCTATGTAATTTCCGCTTTCTTTGCAATTATGACATTTATCATTGATGCTTTAACATCGGAAAATAATCATTTCGATATTATGAAAACATGGATAAATGGCTTAATCCCTGCTGCACTTTTCATGAATATTGTTCTGCTATGGACCATTCGGAGGAAGAAAAAATATGAATAGAAAATGGTTGCTATTGCTGGTAATAGTTTTCGTGATTTTTATTGGTGGCTGTGGCTTTAAAGATATTGATAAAAGATTTTTTGTAGTATCGATTGGAGTCGATAAGGGGGCAACGAAAAGATATAAAGTATCGGTTGAACTGGTGCTGCCGAGTGGAGATCCGAAAGCACCCGGAGACAGTACTATTTTTTCCGAGGAGGGTGATTCTGTCGCTGAAGCTATTGGTATTATTAAAGCTAATGCAGACAAAGAGCTTGATTTTGGTCATATGAAGGTCATTATTATTGGTAATGAAGTAGCCAAGCAGAATCTGTTTACAACACTTGATTGGTTTTCACGGAGGCGAGATATCCAAGAAATTGCCTGGGTAAGTTTATCGGATTCTACTGCGAGGGAAATTTTGGAATATCACCCAAAAGGGGAGTATATACCGAGCAACAATCTATTATTGCTATTTGGAAATGAAGGCACTGAAACTCCATATATTATTTCAGAGTATCTTTTCAGCTTTTGGAGAGATTTAGTGGAACCGGGAATAGATCCAGTTCTGCCTATTATAAAATATATAAAAGAGGAAAATACATTAGAAATACAGAGAAGCGGTGTAATTCGGAATAAACGATTATCCCTTATTTTAGATAACGATGATACTATGCTATTGAATTTATTTGTGAAGCAAAAGGTAAAATCCGAAATAAATGTAAAATCGAAGAAGTATGATTTCACTATTGCTTCCAGTAAAGCGAAGGTGAAGTATAAAATAAGAACGAACCATCAGGATTCACCAATTATCGATATAATGGTGTCACTTAAAGGGAATCTAGAGGAAAAGCATAGAGAACATCAGAAGGTAAATTTAAATGAATATGAAAAAATAACGAATCAGCATTATAAGAAAAAATTCGAAAGTCTTCTAAAAAAATTGCAAAAGGCAAAAGTAGACCCAATTGGCTTTGGTCAGCGATATGAAGCGACTCATATCGGGGCTGAGGATGTGAAAATTAAAAAATGGCAGAAATTATATCCGAAAGCAAAATTCCGTGTAAAAGTAACGACGAAAATTGATGGGACAGGCATTATTAAATAAGGCTGGCTGCATTCGTACATATTTGTTGCTGCTGGCATTTCGTGGCCACTTTTCTGTGCCTGTCCAATTTATCTATATATATTTACTGCCTTCTCTGACAGTGAGCTTTGGTAATGAATGAGAGTGAATAAAGTCTCTTACAGATTCAGGATTTGTTTTTGAATACTCCCTTAAAGCCCATCCCATAGCCTTTTGTATGAAAAATTCTTTACTATCTGCATTCAATAGGCAATAACGATAGAGAAGGTCTGGGTTTGTATTTGCTTTATATTTTAATTGAAATAATATCGCCGTTCTTCGCAGCCAAATATTGTCGGAAGTCACCCATTTATCCATAAATTCCTCGATAACGCTGGTGTCCCGGCGGGCAATCTCTCCAATTAGATGGGGAGCAATCGTATCCACGGTGTCCCACCATGAGTTCGTTGTAATAAGTTCTTCAAAAAAGGGAACCATACCAAGCTGAAAGGTTTTCGCATATTTTTGACAGTAGGACAAAGCGGCATAGTGGTATTCACGTTCCTCCTGTCTCCAAAGATCTTCAACAAAATCCTTTGAAAAGGGCTTTTTCGCAATATCTGTCTCTTTGAAAAAATCTTTGAGAATTTCCTTTCGTTTAGGTGTTTTAATTCCGAGAAATGCAAAATGGTTTTTCATATATTTTTCCATTGAAATGGCTTGTTCCGGGTTTGCGTGCTGTTGAAACTTTTCTAATAGGATTTTAGTTTCTCGCATAATAGAACTCCTTTAAATGGATTAGATAGTCAAATTCCAAGAGGACTTTAGTAGATTTTATCATATTAAATATACAAATGATGATAATACTGCACTACCAGACTTGTAATTGAATTAAAAAAATGGGTCGGTGCAGTCACGAAAGAGGAGGTAATGTGCCCGAGAAGGGAGAAAAAGGTACGGATCGGTAACCAAAGAGGGGTATTGGTGACCGTGAAGGTAGAAAAAGGTACGGATCGGTAACCAAAGAGGGAGTTTGGTGACCCTGAAGGGAGAAAAAGGTACGGATCGGTAACCAAAGAGATAGTTTGGTGGCCGTGAAGGTAGAAAAAGGTGCCGATCGGTCACCAAAGAGGGGTATTGGTGCCCGTGAAGGGAGAAAAAGGTACGGATCGGTAACCAAAGAGGGGTATTGGTGCCCGAGAAGGTAGAAAAAGGTACGGATCGGTAACCAAAGAGGGAGTTTGGTGACCCTGAAGGGAGAAAAAGGTACGGATCGGTAACCAAAGAGATAGTTTGGTGCCCGTGAAGGTAGAAAAAGGTGCGGATCGGTAACCAAAGGGGAGGATTGATGCCCGAGAAGGGAGAAAAAGGTACAAATCGGTCACGAAAGAGGGAGTTTGGTGCCCGAGAAGGTAGAAAAAGGTGCGGATCGGTAACCAAAGAGGGAGTTTGGTGCCCGAGAAGGGAGAAAAAGGTACAGAGCGGTCACGAAAGAGGGAGTTTGGTGCCCGAGAAGGGAGAAAAAGGTACAGAGCGGTCACGAAAGAGGGAGTTTGGTGCCCGAGAAGGGAGAAAAAGGTACAAATCGGTCACGAAAGAGGGAGTTTGGTGCCCGAGAAGGGAGAAAAAGGTGCGGATCGGTAACCAAAGAGGGGCATTGGTGCCCGAGAAGAGAGAAAAAGGTGCGGAGCGATCACCAAAGCGGGGTATTGGTGCCCGTGAAGAGAGAAAAAGGTGCGTATCGGTAACCAAAGAGGGGTATTGGTGCCCGTGAAGAGAGAAAAAGGTGCGGAGCGGTAACCAAAGAGACGGAATGGAGACCGTAAAGTAAAATAGAGTCAGAGCGGTACCAAAATAGAGGATTAGAAACCAAAAAATACTGTTGAAGCCGCTTAATAGAAAGGCTCTCATGAATAACTCATGAATAAAAACTCCAAAAAGTGTCCATAAGAAGATCTCTCAAACCGACATCACATGCAAGGGAACCGTATAAAGCACCTTTACTCTAGCTGGATAACGGTACTTCTATTAGTGTAATTCCGTCAGCAGACTGTAAAGCTGTTGAAAGTGCCTTAAAGAACTCATCTAGCTTTCTTACACGAAGTCCATTAATTCCAAAGCTATTCGCAAATTCAACAAAATCAGGATTTTGAAACCGTACACCATAACTATCCCCGAATTTTTTATCCATCGTATCTTCTTCTATTTTGAAAACCGCATCGTTCAAGACAATAACAATAAAGGAAAGTCCAAGCCGCTTAGCGGTTTCTAATTCCGCTGCATTCGTTATAAATCCGCCATCTCCTGTTAAGCAAATTACTGGATGATTCGGACATGCTAATTTCGCACCAATTGCACCTGGAAGAGATATTCCGATGGATGCTAAACCATTAGAGATAATCAGTCTATTCGGTTTTTTCGGTTGAAGGGTGCGTGCAACCGAAATTTTATGGGCACCAACATCTGATATAATAATCGTTTCATCTGTAGCTGCCATTTGTATTACATGCAGTATATTTTCGATGGTAGGAGATAAGGAAGCATGGATAGTATGATTCCAAGTTATATTATAAGCTTGTTCTATATGCATTTTAAGATTTCCAGACGGTTGCCACTCTTTTAATGGTAAATCGTAGGCTTGAAAGCATTTCAATGTTTCTTTAATATTTCCAACCAATTCTAGTTGAGTAGGATAAAATTCATCTATCTCGGCTGGTTGGCTATCAATATGAAGTATGGGAGTCTTTTTTCTGTTCCATGCTTTTGGCAGTCTTTCATTGGAATCAAGCCCAATAACAATGAGAAGATCCGCTTCCTGGATTCCTGGTAAAACTTCATCCTTTTCCATAAAACCAAAAGTAAACAAATTTTGAGAGTGTTCTTTTGGTAAGATTCCTTTTGCCGTAAAACTATGTGCTACAGGTGCTTGTAATGCTTCGATAAAGGTTTGAAATTCAAGTAATGCATGACTTCGAATCACACCATTTCCAACTAGGATAAAAGGCTTCGTTGATTGTTGAATAATGGTGATGGCAGAAAGGATGGTTTCATTATTTGGAATGCTGATTGGCTCAGCAGTAACAGGAAGTTTTACTGGTGGTATTGTTGAAATGGCTAGGTCTTCAGGTAATTCAATGGCAACTGCACCCGGCTTTTCCAGTTTGGAGATTCGAAAGGCTTTTCGAATAATTTCAGGAATGGTGGAAGCCTCCTTAACTTGAATTGCCCATTTCGTTATTGGTTCCATTAGCTTTATTACTTCGATGTATTGATGTGAATGCTTATGCTGTCTTGATAATTCTGCTTGACCGGTAATGGCAACCACGGGAGAATGGTCAAGAGTGGCGCTTGCTATACCAGTTAATAAATTTGTGGCTCCTGGCCCAAGTGTTGCTAAGCAGACGCCTGTCTTTCCTGAAAGTCTTCCATACACATCTGCCATAAATGCCGCGCCTTGCTCATGTCGGACGGTAATATACTGTATTTGCTCCGAACGAGACAATGAATCTGCCAAATCTAATGTTTCATTACCAACTATTCCAAATATAAAATCTACACCTTCATTTTCTAAGCATTGCACCAAAACATCTGTAGCTTTCATATGGCTGCCCCCAAATTATTTTGATATCGCTTAGTTTTTGACTTTTTTTGAAAAATTATTAGGAGGTTATTATCAATAAAAAAGAGGACTTTCCAAAAAAATAGAAAACCCTCTTTTAAAAAAACTACAGTATTATTCTAGATCTTCCCCAATAATCCTCACTTCACGCTCTAATTCCACACCGAATTTCTCTTTTACGGTTTTTTGTACAAATTGAATAAGGGAGATATATTCGGTGGCAGTAGCATTATCTATGTTTACGATGAAACCTGCATGCTTAGTAGAAACCTCAGCGCCGCCAATGCGTTTGCCTTGAAGATCACTATCCTGAATAAGTTTGCCCGCAAAATAGCCAGGCGGTCTCTTGAAGACACTCCCACAAGACGGATATTCCAATGGCTGTTTAGATTCGCGTTTAAAGGTTAAATCATCCATAATTGCTTTTATTTCCTCGTAGTTTCCCGGTTCTAGATGAAAGGTTGCCTCCATTACAATATCGCCGTTTGTAGAAATATTACTTGTACGATATCCAAGTTCTAAATCAGCAGCAGTTCTTTTTTGAATATCCCCATTTCGGTCAATAACAATCGCATGGTCCAATACATCTTTTATTTCCCCGCCATATGCGCCTGCATTCATAAAGAGGGCTCCACCGACTGTCCCAGGAATCCCGCATGCAAACTCAAGACCAGTCAATCTGGAATCTAAAGCTTTTCGGGAAGCAGCGATAATAGCGGCACCACTTTCTGCAATTAACTTATTTCCGTCCACTTTAATAGAATGAAAATGATTCAATAGAATGACGATACCGCGAATACCGCCGTCCTTAACAATTAAATTGGAGCCGTTGCCAAGTAAAGTGAAAGGAATCTTTTCTTGGTTGGACAATTTAATAATATTTTGCAATTCTTCGTACGTAGAAGGTGTCACAAGGAAATCTGCTTTTCCTCCGAGCCTCGTATAAGTATGATTCTTTAAGTATTCATCCACTAATATGTTTTCTTTATCCATTATCGTTAACAGTTTATTATATATTTGCTGTGAATCCATCATGTTCATCATTCCTTTGGCGTAATTTTCTAACGTTCTCTCTATATATAAATGAAGATATTTTTTAACCCCTTAAACAAGGATTATAACAGTTTTTCCTCTTAATTTTTAGTCTTTAGCCCAGAAATTCAACATACCTTAATATTATATCAGCTAACCCAACATATTGTGCCACTTAATGCGGTGACTCACAATGGGAGCCATGTGCCCAATTTTATAAAAAAAATGGAGGCGCGATATTTTCCTCTTGACATTCGATTGGAGCCGTATTAGTATAGTTAAAAGTTAATTAAAAAAACTGAAAACTTCTAGCGTTGAGGAAGAAGAGTAATCTATATAGACACTAAAGAGAGCTGGTGGTTGGTGGGAACCAGTGTGAAAGTATAGATGAATGGGCTTCTGAGCTTCCAAACCGAAACTTTACTTTGAAGCAGTAGGCTTTGGCGAAAGTCTCGTCGTTATAAGAGACGGATATTAAGACCTGATAGACAGATCTTGATATTGTCAAAGTGAGCTGTTTTATTTCAGCTAATAAAGGTGGTACCACGGGTCCTCTCGTCCTTTTTGGATGGGAGGACCCTTTTGTTATTTCCAAATTGTTTTCGGCATATGGTTCTAGGTCTCGATATTGACTAGGTTTCGAGGCATCTTTTCCTACAGATGATAATGAATATTTAACCAAAGTAAGGATTGCTTAAAGATTTCAAAGAAAAATAAATATAGCCAACTCTATGATTAAGAGGAGTATGTTTTTCCAAAATCGTTGCAGAGAGCCGGTGATGGTGTGAATCCGGTACGAGGGGAGAAACAGAATGGACTTAAGAGAGGTTTCCTGAAAGAAAGTAGGGAAACACGGAATTCCACCGTTAAAAGGATAGGGTATCGGAAAGGATAAGCTTTTTTCCCGTACTCGAAAAGCGGAAGGAGCATGTTCTTCTTCAATACGAGGTGGCACCGCGGTATTCATCGTCCTCTATAAACTCGACAAGGGTAGTAATCCATGTCAGGTTTATGGAGGACTTTTTTTATTTAAAAAAGGAGGGAACAGATTTGAATCAAATCTTTAAAATTTCAACATTTAACGGTGATACCCTAACTCCAATCGTTATTTTCAATCGTCTGAAAGGAAAAAAGAAATTCTTGCTGGAAAGCTCTCTCCATCATGATGAAAAAGGAAGGTACTCCTTTATTGGAATGAATCCTTATTTTGAATTTCAAGCATTAAATAATCAAATAACGCTTCATACAAAAGAACAAATAATACAAGAACAAGGAATACCTTTGGAAATCTTAAAAGACTATCTACCTCATTTAGATGTAAACCTGCCATTTCCCTTTTATGGTGGTGGAATTGGTTTTATTGGCTATGATGCTATCCGGCAATACGAAAATATAGGCGAGATTCTACATGACAAACTCCAAATGCCAGATATCCATCTAATGTTTTTTCAGGATGTGATTATATTCGATCACGTATCACAAAACATATCGATTGTTTTATTAAATTTAAATCAACAAAGAACGGAAGCGGAGCTGGAAAATACAACAAAGCAATGGAAGGAAGCCATATTTTCAGCTGAGAAGGAGCTTCCAACCGTGCGGGCAGCAGATATAATATTTACCCCAATAAAGACAAAAGAAGATTTCTTGAAAATCGTGCAAGAGGCGAAGCAGTATATCCAAGAAGGAGATATTTTTCAGGTCGTATTATCCCAGCAATTAGAAGGGGAAGTAAGTGTTGATCCATTTCATTTCTATCGAAAGCTGCGGAACGCTAATCCCTCGCCCTATATGTTTTACATCGATTTTGAGGATTATATTATTTTAGGAGCCTCACCGGAAAGCTTGGTGCAAACAAAAGGAAAAGAGCTGACGACGAATCCCATTGCTGGCACAAAACCTCGAGGGAAGAACAAAGAAGAAGATCTTCAGCGGGAACAGGAGCTATTAACGGATGAAAAGGAACTAGCAGAACATAAAATGCTCCTTGATTTAAGCAGGAACGATGCAGGAAAAGTGTGTGAAGCGGGAAGTATCACGCTTTCGAGATGGATGGAAATCGAACGGTACCAGCATATTATGCACATCGTTTCAGAAGTAAAAGGACGGTTGAAATCAAATCTCACAGGGATAGACGCTCTGATTGCATGCCTTCCAGCGGGGACCGTTTCAGGGGCTCCAAAGATTCGAGCGATGCAAATTATTAATGATTTGGAGAAAAGAAAACGCGGCGTATATGGCGGAGCGGTCGGTTATATCAATGTGAACGGTGATATTGATTTCGCATTAGCCATTCGATCTCTCGTGATAAAAGAAGCAAAGGCCTACTTACAAACTGGCGCAGGAATTGTCTATGATTCTGTGCCGGAAATAGAGTATGAGGAAACGATGAATAAGGCAAAGGCACTTAGGGAGGTAAATAACAATGATCTTGTTAATCGATAATTATGATTCCTTTACCTATAACCTTTATCAATACATTTTGGAACTGGGAGAAGAAATTCAAGTAGTGAGGAATGATCGAATAACCCTTCCGGAAATCAAAATACTGGAGCCAGATGCCCTTATTTTATCTCCAGGTCCAGGAAAGCCGGATACAGCAGGTATCTCTATCGATTTGATAAAAGCGTATTATAAAAAGTTGCCAATCCTAGGGATATGTCTTGGTCATCAGGCAATTGGCTCCGCTTTCGGAGCAGAAATCGTGCAGGCATCGAAGATAATGCATGGAAAGACATCCATGATTTTGCACTCCGGCAAAGGCATATTTGAATATTTGTCTCAACCACTTGAGGTCATGCGCTATCACTCTCTTGTGATTAAGGAGGATAGCCTGCCTTTAGAGCTTGAGGTAGTGGCAAAGTCCATGGATGATAACGAGGTAATGGGATTAAAGCATATTCAATATCCGCTTTTTGGACTACAATTTCATCCTGAATCTATTGGAACGAAAATTGGGAAAGAAATAATCAAGAAATTTATCCATATAGTTAGGGGGCAACGAAATGAAATTGTATCTTGAAAAGATAATGGAGCACGAAAATCTAACATTTGAAGAGATGACAATGGCTGCGAACCAACTGTTTTCCCCGGAAATTTCTGATTCGGAAATGGGTGCTTTTCTGGCAGCATTGAAACTTAAAGGGGAAACAGCGGAGGAAATTGCAGGCTTAGTGGAGGTGATAAGGGGAAAGTCTCTGCAAATGGACTTGCCATTTTCGTCCATTATGGATAATTGCGGCACTGGTGGTGACGGCTCTGGAAGCTTTAATATTAGCACGACATCTGCATTTGTGATTGCCGGTGCAGGAATGAAAATTGCAAAGCACGGGAATCGCAGTGTATCCAGTAAAACAGGTAGTGCGGATGTTCTAGAGCATCTAGGAGTTTCTTTAAATCTTGATCGCCATCAAATTGCCGACATTCTTGATAAAAACGGCATCGCATTTCTTTTTGCCCCTAACGTTCACCCACATATTAAAAGAATTATGAAGGTGCGTAGGGATTTGAAAATTCCAACTATCTTCAATTTAATCGGACCGTTGACGAATCCTGCACCACTGGACACCCAACTTCTCGGAATATATCGCAGAGATATGCTGCAAATGATGGCAGATGTATTAAAGCAGCTAGGACGAAAAAGAGCCCTGGTGATCAATGGTGCAGGGTATATGGACGAAGCTTCTCTCTCTGGTGAAAACCATCTCGTACTTTTAAATGAAGGAAGCATAACAAGATTTGTCTTAACACCGGATGATGTCGGAATGCCACACTATGAAAAGGAAGCAATTCGCGGCGGTGATTCAAGGGAAAATGCAGATATTCTTGTGCGGGTTTTAAAAGGGGAGGAAGGTGCTTATCGCGATACGGTGCTATTAAACGCAGGATTAGGGATATTTGCAAGTGGAGTAGCCGGAACAATAAAAGAAGGAATTGCATTAGCCAAACAGAGCATCGATTCAGGAGCTGCAATGGAGAAACTAAATTACTTAGTGGAATATAGTAAGCATTCTACCAAAGAGGTGATATAATATGTCCTTTTTAACCAATATTTTAATGGAAAAAGAAAAAGAGGTTGCTTTACTGAAGAAAAACTATCAACTAAGGAAAATGGATCATTTTCACAGTATCTCCATGTATAACACATTCATAAAATCCTCCACTATGAATATCATCGCAGAGATAAAAAGGGCATCTCCTTCGAAAGGAGCTATTAATACAAAAATTAATCCTCAAGAACAAGCTATGGCATATGAAAAATACGGAGCAGGAGTCATTTCAGTGCTTACAGATTCCACCTTTTTTAAAGGTTCTATGAGTGATTTAGCTGCTGTAAGGCAAGTAGTGGAGCTGCCGATACTATGCAAGGACTTCATTATAGATGAATCACAAATAGATCGTGCCAAGGATTACGGGGCAAATGTTGTTCTTCTAATTGCAGCCGCCCTGCCGAAACAAAGGTTTTTTGAGTTGTATGAATATGCTTGCTTACTGAATTTGGAGGTGTTAGCAGAGGTCCATAATGAAAAGGAAATGATAAATGTTTTAGAGCTTGGGGCAAAAATGATAGGGATAAATAATCGCGACTTAAAAACATTTACGGTTGATCTACAGGTGACAGAGAAATTAGCGAAATTAGTGGATAGAGAAGAAATTCTTCTTATCAGTGAAAGCGGTATTCGGGGCAGGATGGATGTTCAAAGAATGAAGGATGCGGGTGTAAGAGGAATATTAGTAGGCGAAACATTCATGCGTTCTCAAGACTTAAAGGAATCGTTTAACAGCCTCAAAATTCCAATTGAATAGGGGGATGGTTGCTTTGGCAGTTAAAATTTGCGGAATAAAAACATTTGCTGCAGCAAAGGCAGCCGCGGATTCAGGTGCGGATTTTATCGGATTTGTGTTTGCTGACAGTAAAAGAAGAATTTCACCAGAACATGCAAAAGAAATTGTAAACAAGATGCCTGGTCATATAAAAATCGCTGGGGTATTTGTTAACGAAGAAAAATCCGTGATCCAGGATATTGCTGATTATGTTGGACTTCACTATATCCAGCTTCATGGGAAGGAATCGCCGGAGTTTACAAGAAACCTGGTATATCCAACCATAAAAGGCTTCTCTATTCATAGTTTTGAAAAAATAAAAGAATACGATTGTGATTATTACTTAGTTGATAGCCCAAATGCAGGGAGTGGAAGGAAGTTTGATTGGAACACTCTTGAAAACGTTGATTTTCCAAAGGAAAGGCTTATCTTGGCGGGAGGTTTATCGGCAGAGAATGTTCGGAAGGCAATCTTTACCGTTAAGCCTGCGGTTGTAGATGTTTCCAGTGGTGTAGAAACCTTGGATGAAAAAGACCCGAAGAAAATAAAAGAGTTTATCCAAAATGCACAATATGGATTTCGCGAAATAAAGGAGAGAGGATAATGACGACCAAAATGTATCCAAATGAAAAAGGACGCTATGGTGAATTTGGCGGGAGATTTGTACCGGAAACACTAATGACAGCAATACTTGCTTTAGAACAGTCATATCAGGAAGCTAAGCAAGATCAAACTTTTTTGCAAGAGTTAGAATACTATCTTTCCCAATATGTCGGAAGGGAAACGCCTCTTTATTATGCAGAGAATTTCTCGAAGAAATTAGGAGGACCTAAAATCTATTTAAAAAGAGAGGACCTTAATCATACAGGTGCCCATAAGATTAATAATGCTATCGGTCAAGCGCTGCTAACGAAAAGAATGGGGAAGAGAAAGGTCGTAGCAGAAACAGGAGCCGGGCAGCATGGTGTGGCAACGGCTACAGCATGTGCTTTGCTCGGACTAGAATGTATTGTCTTTATGGGTGCGGAGGATATTCGTAGGCAAAAGCTAAATGTATTTCGAATGGAATTGTTGGGAGCGAAAGTTGTCAGTGTGAATCAAGGCAGCAGCACGTTGAAGGATGCGGTTAATGAAGCGTTCCGGTACTGGGTAAGTAATGTGGAGGATACTCATTATATTATTGGATCTGTAGTTGGTCCACACCCATTTCCGCAAATAGTACGTGATTTTCAAAGTGTGATTGGATTGGAAACAAAGAAACAAATAATAGAGCAAACAGGGAAGCTTCCGAATGCAATAGTAGCCTGTGTTGGCGGAGGCAGCAATTCAATGGGGATGTTTTACCCATTTGTCAAAGATGCAGATGTGAAACTATTTGGTGTAGAGGCTGGTGGGGAAGGGATTGATACAGGAAAGCATGCAGCTGCTTTAACAAATGGAACGCGAGGAATTTTACATGGGACGATGACGTACTTACTCCAGGATGGGAACGGACAAGTAAAGGAGGCACATTCTATTTCAGCCGGATTAGATTATCCAGGAGTTGGTCCGGAGCATAGCTATTTAAAGGAGATAGGCCGTGTAACATACACCTCTATTACAGATAGCGAGGCAATAGAGGCATTTCAACTTTTAACAGTAACGGAAGGAATTATTCCAGCATTGGAGAGCTCCCATGCGATTGCATATGGGATGAAGCTGGCACAATCAATGTCTAGGGAAGAAACTTTGGTTATTTGTCTGTCAGGAAGAGGAGACAAAGACGTGGAAACCATTAAAGGTTTATTGGGGGTAGAGTAAAGTGGGAAAAAAGAAATTAGCCCATGCTTTTGCGAGGAAACTTTCACTTGGAGAGAGGATATTTATCCCTTACATCATGGCGGGTGATGGGGGTATAGAAAGATTAGCGGATAGAATTAAACTATTGGAAAGGATGGGAGCGACGGCCATTGAGCTTGGTATTCCATTTTCAGATCCGGTTGCAGATGGACCGACTATTCAGGAGGCTGGAATCCGTGCATTGAAGCATGGAGTATCGTTAGAATCTGTTCTAGTAGAATTAAAAAGATTAAAAGATACCTTTCATATTCCGATTATTATCATGACATATTTAAATCCTGTTTTTGCCTATGGAGTAAAACCGTTTGCGGAGGATTGCAGAGAGGCAGGAGTGTTCGGTGTGATTATACCTGATTTGCCGTTGGAAGAGGAGGAGCTTATTTCAGAGGCATTAAGCAAGGTGGAAATCGCATTCATTAGACTTGTATCCATAACCAGTACGGAAGAGAGGAAAATGGAAATTGCCAAAAGGACAGAAGGTTTTCTTTACGCTGTCACTGTGACAGGTATTACAGGTGCAAGGGATTCCTATCAAAATGATATCGGAAAGTACCTAACATCTCTTAAAGAGATATCGAAAGTACCAGTTTTGGCCGGATTTGGCGTATCTACTTGTGAGCATGTAAAAGAATTTAGTCAATATTGTGATGGTGTAGTAGTAGGAAGCAAGATTATTAATCTAATAGAAGAAAATAATGAGGAAGCTATTCTAGAGCTAATCAATGCTTCCAAAAGCAGTCTCATATATAGAGGGAAATAAAAAAAGAACACATTGGCTTGTCCAATGTGTTCTTTCCTTTTACCCTAACACTTTCATATGGAAATATGGTCCTGCGTTAATAGGTGGGAAGTGTTCTCCCTCAGCAACAACCTTGGAATTATAATAAGGTCCAGCATTGATAGGCGGGAAATGTTCGCCTTCAGCAACTTTTGTGTCGAAAAAGGTTTTACCGGCATTGATAGGCGGAAAATGTTCCCCTACAGCTAACAGATTTCCTTTTGCTCCTAATGATAAAGAAATTGCTAAAATACAACCAACTAATGCCTTTTTCAAATTCATACAAATTCCTCCTAAAAATTAATAATTTTTTCATATGCTGAATTTGCAATAGCAAAAGATGTAGCGGCTGATTTGTACTCATTTCTTTGTTGATAGTAATCACCAAGCGTTTTTGCCAATAAGACAACTCTTTGATATCTATTGTTTGATTCAAAATACGGAATTGCCTCTTCTAAAATAAAGGATTCGAATCCTGAAGGATAATCATTCACAATATATTGATAAAACTTCAATTCAATCATCTGTTCTCTATACGCATCCACAAATTGTTCATTGGAACGCAGTAAATCTAAGCCCTCATTCAACCATTTTTCTACCTGTTCCTTAAAACCAATCTTATAATATTCTTTAATAATATTGATGATAGTATTTATTTTATCTTCAATTATAAGTAATTCACTATGATCGAAGCTCTTTAAATAATGGCTGATCGCCTCATCGGATTTTCCTTGTTCTGCATATAAATAACCTAAATTATTTTCGACTTTGACGATAATATCTTTATAGTTTAATGAAACGGCAAGCTGCTTTGCATAGTTATAATGCTTCTCGGCTTCCTTGTAATCTTGCATTCTACGATACACTACACCTAGCAATAAATGACAATCTGTACAACGTCTCATATGATAGCTTTGTTGGAAAAGTGCCAGCGCTTCTTCCATGTGAAAGATACAAAGTGTATTTTTATTAAGTCTTCCTAATGTAAGACCGTACATATAAAAAAGGTCAGCCTTTTCAAGGTTATAATGTTCTTTTACAGAAATTAAATAGTTTTTTGCATCTTTAAAGAAAGGCTCTGCTTCTATAAATCGACCTTTGAGGTAGAAATAATTACCACGGTATTTCTGATAAGAAAACTTTAATGTATCTGGCATATCGTTTTGTAGTGGAATTAAAAATTCCATCATTTCTAGGGCTTTTTCTAGTTCATTAAATAGAAGGTAATAGCGAATTAAATAAATATTGTAAGTCAAAACAACGAAGATATCTGTGCTATCAGTAATTCTTTCTTCAATTTTTTGAAAGGACAGCTCGGAATTCTCTTTGTCATTCATTAATAAATGCTGATTCCATTCATCAAATAGTTGTTCGAGATCTTTATTCTGATAGGTCATAAATGGAATCTCTAGTTTTTCGCAAATTTGACTTAATAATTCAATGGGCGGAGTGTGGTCATTGTTTTCAATGGATGTAAGGTAAGGTACAGTAGTTATATCCTGTGCTAGTTTTTCTATTGAGATTTTTTTCTTCATACGATAATAGCGAATACGAGTTCCAATGCTCATAATATTGACTCCTAAACTTTACTATATTTACATTATAACCCTAATATTATAAAAAATGGAATAATTCTTTTGTCCTAAAATATAGAAATTTGAAAATTTTTAGGTTAGCATAATTCTGAGGAAGACAGTATTTTACAAATTTTTGCAAAAAGGTTGAAATTCCATTTGGAATTTTCAGTATCGTTTTGTTTTATTATGAAAGATTATGTCTTATTCTTCAACTAGTTTTTTGCTATTTGTACCATATTTCCCAAATTTACCTCTGCTATTTTTTGTCCACATTTTTATCCACATAAAGTGGTAAATAAAATAAGAACTATTTCATGTTATCTACAAAAAATACAAGTTATCAACAGGATATTATCCACAGATTATTCACATGCAAAGATTAGAATTTATAATAAATTAAATAGGTTATTCACAATTTATGCGAGAGATGTGAATAACTTTTTGTTTATAAAAATAGAGCAGAGAGGAATCTCTCTGCTCCGATTTATTTTTTACTGGCTTTCATCTTTACTCGCTGATTGGCAGCATTAGCACGAGCTTGAGCTTCCAAATCAGCTTGATCTGCTAATTCTTGTGAGAACTCTACATCTCTGCCATCCGTTTTCATATTTTTTGGTACTTGAGGAAGCGTGCTTTTATTTTTATCACGTGTTTTGTGACTGTTATGCATTCTACCCATCATAATATCCCCTTTCACTATATGGGAGTTACGGATTAACCCGCTCAAGGATAGAATGTGCATTGCCACTATATTTCAAACAGGAATTTTTTACTTCTGCTTTTCCTCAAATCCTCCGGCACGGTCTGCTTTTTTAAACTCTCTTTGATATGTAATTGCCTGCATACTGGAAAGATTACTTCTCGTTTTTATTTTCTTATCTTTCGGCATTTTTTACCATCCTTTCAAGAATTAGATTCTTTATTATTATTTCCTTAATTTAGGTAAAAATACTGTGAGGAAAGTAGGAAAGTGATAAAATAAGGGAAAGAAAAATGAAAGTTGCGATGAAGATGCCAATTATTACGAAAATAACCGTACAAAAAAATCTTTCCGACCGATATAATATATACCTCGATGAAAAATATGCTTTTAGCGTTGATGAGGAAGTCTTAACGAGGTTTCAATTAAAGAAGGGGAAAGAACTATCTGAATTAGATTTAACGGAAATCGGGTACGAAGATGAAATCAGAAAAGGGGTAAACAGTGCCATCCAATACCTTTCTTACCGAATGAGATCGGAAAAAGAAGTGGTGGACCATTTGAGGAAAAAGGAGTTTACGGAAGAAATCATTAAAGAGGCCATTCATAAATTGTACAAGTTACAATACTTAAATGATTTGGAATTTGCGATTGCGTATGTACGTACTCAAATGAACACAACAAACAAAGGACCAGAGGTTATCAAATTAGAATTAAAAAATAAAGGGATTCATAAAGAAATGATAGAAACGGCCCTTTTAGAATTAAAGGAAGATCACGTATTGAGTTCTGCAATAGCACTTGTGGAGAAAACTATCAAACAAAACAAGAGCTTGCCTGAAAAGATAATACTTCAAAAAATGGAACAAGCTTTATTAAGAAAAGGCTTTTCAAGAGAAATTATTCATCAGGCTATGGATGGAATCAAAATCGAGCAGGATGAAGAAGTGGAACGTGAAATCTTGTATAATCATTGGCTTAAGGCACATAAGAAATATCAGCATCTAAATGGTTATGAATATGAGCAGAAAATAAAGCAATTTTTATATCGTAAAGGATTTTCACTCGATCAGATTGAAGGATTTTTAAGGGAAATCGAGTTATAATGTACTTAGCGTGAGAAAGCTTAAGGTGGTATGAAGGAAACATGGAAACGGAAAAAAGATACAGCACGTTGACAGAATACGAATTAAAACAAGAAATTGCCCAATTAACAGAAAAGGCAAGGAAAGCAGAGCAGCTTGGAATAGTGAATGAATATGCAGTTTTAGAACGGAAAATTACGATGGCAAAAGCATATTTGCTTAATCCAAAGGATTTTTCATCTGGTGAAGTGTATCAAATAGAAGGGGATCCAGGTGTCTATTTTAAAATTGATTATATAAATGGTGTATTTGCCTGGGGATATCGGATGAGCGGCGGCAAGGAGCAGGAAGCACTGCCTATTTCACTCCTCAAGCCATTAAAATAAAGAGCCAACTGGCTCTTTATTTTTTTAGGAATCTGATTTGCGATCACCGGATGCATGCATACGCTCTTGGGGATGAGTATTTATCGAACCATCGGCACGTGTTGATGCGAATTCAGCTTTTGCTCTTGGTTCACCCTCGAATTTATTATCATGACCATATGGAAAACCTTTCGCCTTATTACGCATAAAGTTCCTCCTATATGTTAGTCCAATACGTGAATCAATTTGTCCACGTATTTATAGTATAACTATCTTGATGGAACATATGAGAAAGAACCATATGAAATAGATGGAAGCTAGCGCGGAGCCACATCTAATTTTTTTCTTAATTTTTCCTTATTATATATCCAGCCTGTATAGGATCCCATAATGTTTAAATCTTCATCTAATTGAACGATTGCAACAAAGGGATAATGACCCTTGCTGCGATACCGAAGGTCAATAAAGCGTACCTCAAATGAATGGTCATTTTTTTCTTTCACTTCCCACCTGAAAATCGGTGAAAAGGATAAAAAGGCAGATAAATTCTTATCCTTTTTAGCTGCTTCTATCTCAGGTGTTTTAGGCACAGGAATTTTTTTATAAGTATCCAGAATTCTTATTTGTCGTTTATCTGCGATACCTACATAGAAATTAGTATTCGTCTCTACAACTACTCTCCATCTGAAAAAACGAATAGTGGAAGCAATAATAATTTTCTCAGCATCTGGTATTTTCTTTTTTACTGCTTTGCGTACTGACCATTGTTCCTGAAAACGAAGCAAATAATAAAAAACGATAATGATATACATGATTAAAAATGTATAACCAGGATGAGCGCCAAACCCCCATAAAATTAATCCGCCCACGTGTATGCAAAAAATATATGGATCAAAAGTATTAATCATACCCAAGGCAACCCATTTCATGGAAAGCGGGCGAATAGCCTGAGTACCATAGGCATTGAAAATATCAACAAATACGTGGAGAAATACGGCAATAAATGACCAAAGCCATAGATGAAACATATTAGCGCTTGGAAATAGGAAATGAACTAGTAGGGAAACTAAAAGCGGCCATAGAATAACGGCTGGAATGGAATGTGTAATTCCGCGATGGTTACGTATATAAACTGCATTGCTTCTAAATTTTAATGCGGTGTCGATGTCAGGTATTTGAGAACCAATTACTGTTGCAACAAGCACGCTGTGTGTATTTACTGAATCCTGAGCGATAACGGGGTCCAAGGTTGCTAAACCTCCTAAGGCAAACCCCATAACAAGATGTGTTCCTGTATCCAATCTATTTTCCTCCTTAAGAAGGCGTCAAAGAAGCTGCAAATAATTGCTTTTCGCTTTTCTTAAAACATGATATGGTAGTAAAGGTGTAAAAGCAATAAAAAAACTAGGAATTGATAAAAACGACTAGTTTAAGCTTTATTAGACTCTTTACGGCTTCTATGGGAGCTGCATTTAAAGAGCCTTTCTTATCTTAAAATGGACAACCTCCTATTATTATATTCCCAAATTAGAAAGTGGTTTAACCAAATGAATGCAGATTTGAAAAATATAGATAAAATGAATATAAAAGCCTTCCAGGATGATTTAATCCATTGGTTTGAAAAGGAGCAACGGGATCTTCCTTGGAGGAAGAATCAGGATCCTTATAAAATATGGGTATCGGAGATAATGCTGCAACAAACAAAAGTAGATACCGTTATCCCGTACTTTCTTAATTTTATTGATCAATTTCCTTCTATTGAAGCTCTTGCGGAAGCGGATGAGGAAAAGGTATTAAAGGCATGGGAAGGATTAGGGTATTATTCACGTGTCCGTAATCTTCATACAGCAGTCAAAGAGGTAAGAGCCAAATATAATAGCAAGGTACCCGATGACCCAAAGGAAATAGCTGCCCTTAAAGGGATTGGTCCTTATACCGCAGGCGCCATTTTAAGCATTGCTTATGGGAAGCCTGAGCCTGCTGTGGACGGCAATGTGATGCGTGTATTTTCAAGAATATTATCAATTTGGGAGGATATTGCAAAGCCTTCTGCCAGAAAAATATTTGAAGAGGCCGTGCGCAGGCTAATTTCCGAGGAGAATCCTTCCTATTTTAACCAAGCATTGATGGAGCTAGGTGCACTCATTTGTACGCCAACATCGCCATCTTGCTTGCTTTGTCCCGTCCGTGAGCACTGTGCTGCCTTTGAAGAAGGAACACAATCACAGCTTCCTGTAAAAACAAGGAAAAAGACTATGAAGCATGTAGCACTTATTGCGGGGCTTTTAACCGACAAAGATGGAAAAATACTCATTCATAAACGGCCGAGTAAGGGACTCTTAGCTGATTTATGGGAGTTCCCGAATACAGAAAAAAGCCAAGTATATCGTCCACGAAAAATATTAGAGCAATATTTTGAGGACGAATATAAAATAAACAGTGAATTCAAGACTAGCTCCTTTGTTACGATAGATCATGTCTTTTCCCATTTAACATGGGAGATACAAGTATATAAAGGCACTATTATTGGAGAAGTACAGGAAAGTGCTACGTTAAAACTAGTAACTGTGGAAGAGCTGACAGAATATGCATTTCCTGTTTCCCATCAGAAAATATGGAAAGAGTATTTACTCTTATTAGAAAAATAACAGGCTTCCGAAATGGTTGCCTGTTATTTTTTATTGCCCAAGTAATTATTAATTTCTTGAGCCGCTTTTTTTCCTTCTTGCATGGCCCATACAATTAAACTTTGTCCACGCCTTGCATCCCCCGCTGCAAAGATTCCATCTTGATTTGTTTTAAAATTACTGTCATTTGCCGAAATCTTATTTTTATTTTTTACAATCGTTGGGAATAAGGTGTTGTTTACACCTTCAAAACCAATTGCAATAAAGATGATATCTGCATCCCAATAACGTAACTCATTCTTGTTTTCCTCTAAAAAAGAAGTAGTTTCGAGGCTATTTACATTTCCATCCGCATCTCCAAGAAAAGCATTTGTTTGAATATAATATTGTCTTGGATCCTCACCAAATATACTTTCTGCTTCTTCATAAGCATATTCCAAAGTGAAAATTTGAGGGTTTTCTGGCCAAGGATTATTTTCAGAACGAACATTTGGCAGTTTTCCATGCTTGCCAAATTGAACGACACTTTTACACCCTTGACGGATTGCCGTTGCGACACAATCTGCGCCAGTATCGCCACCACCGATAACAATTACCTTTTTGTTTTTTGCAGTAATAGCAGGGGAATATTGATTATCAAGATAATGCTTCGTGCTTTCCTTCAAATATTCCATTGCTGGATAAATTCCTTTTAAGTTACGGCCCGGGATAGGAAGCTCTCTTGGCTTATCCGCCCCTGTACAAATTAAGACAGCATTATATACTTTCTGTATTTCCTCTAATGTTATATCCACACCGACATTCGTATTTGCTTGGAATTGGATCCCTTCGTTTTGAAGGATATCTATTCTGCGATCCACATATTTTTTATCTATTTTCATATTTGGAATGCCATACATAAGCAATCCGCCGAAACGATCGTCTTTTTCAAAGATGGTAACCTGATGTCCTAATTGATTTAAATCATCAGCCGCCGTTAGCCCGGCAGGACCAGAGCCAATGACGGCAACTTTTTTTCCGGTTCTTATAGCTGGAATTCTAGCTTTTACCCATCCTTCTTCAAAGGCCTTGTCGATAATGGCTTTTTCAATGCTTTTAATGGCAACGGGTTGAGTAGGAACGCCAGCAGTGCAGGAACCCTCACATGGTGCTGGGCATGCTCTTGAAGTAAACTCCGGGAAATTATTTGTTTTTGCTAAGCGCTGATAGGCTTCCAGCCACTTTCCTTGGTAGACGAGTTCATTCCATTCCGGTATTAGATTATAAAGGGGGCATCCGCTTGTTTGATTGCGAATGACTGCCCCCATTTGGCAAAATGGGATGCCGCAATCCATACATCGGGAGGCTTGCAATTTAATTGCTTCTTCTGATGGAGTTTTTTGATATTCCTGCCAGTGTTGAATTCTTTCTAATGGATGCTGCTCTGCGGTTTTTTCTCTTTGAATATCTATAAATCCTGTTAAGTGACCCATGTTATTCAATCCCTTCTAACTAAGCAAAAATTGTTTTACCTCTAGGTAGAGCGGCTAGGTCTCAACCATTTTCTTGTAGGAAATTAGTCTCAATTCACGAGATTAGGCAGTAAATTCGCGAGAATAGACAATGAATTCGCGAGAATAGACAATGAATTCGCGAGAATAATGTTCATTTTTGCGAGAATAGCTAGTCAATCCGCGATGTATATTTCCAATCAGATAGTTTGGCTATCTTGTAAAGATGATGGAAAGGATTCTATCTCATACAAGGCTTCCATTAATTTTCCTTCCTTTTTGATAGTAAAGGCAGAAAGTGTTGCCTCTTCATATGAAATGCCGCGTGTTTGCAGATCTTCTATCATCCTAATCATATTTTTATATTCATAAGGAATGATTTTCAAAAAATGCTTTTTAAGCTGCTTCCAATGCTTCAAAATGGCCTTTGCCTTTGGACTTCCTGTGTACAGATGATGTTTGGAGATTAATTGATGAAGCTCGAGAAGTTCATTTTCACTTGCTGTCTGTTCGATATCTACAAGCTCGCGATTTATATATGGCAATATTTCTTCTTGATTGGAGAAACCAGTGAAAATATAAGCGATTCCTCCTGACATACCTGCCGCGAAGTTTTTGCCAATGGAACCTAGAATGACAACCTTGCCACCGGTCATATATTCACACCCATGATCACCGACACCTTCCACTACCGCTTTGGCACCACTATTTCGGACAGCGAAACGCTGACCAGCTATCCCTCGAATATATGCTTCACCAGAGGTAGCTCCAAATAATGAGGTGTTTCCAACAATAGCATCTGTTTGTGGAATGCTCCAATTGTTATCTGGCTTAATAATCAGCTTCCCACCAGATAAACCTTTTCCTGCATAATCGTTTGCATCTCCCTCTAAGCTTATAGTTAAGCCGTTCGGAATAAAGGCACCAAGACTTTGACCAGCTGAACCTCTTAATTTAATGTGAATATGGTCCTCGGATAAACCACCGGCTCCGTATTTAGCTGTTATAAGATTACCTATACCTGTTCCGGCAGAACGGTCCGTATTTTGAATATCGAATTGGAGAACCACTTTTTGTTGTTGATCAAGAGCATTGTTTAACCTTGGTATTACAAGGCGTTGGTCAAAGCGATTTTCTAATTCGTGATCCTGTCCCTGATGGAGTGAGAGTTCGTTTGGAGTGGTTACTTTATATAAAAGGGAACTTAAATTAAGGTACTTTGCTTTCCAATGAGATGCAACGTCTTCTTTTATTTTTAAAAGATTCGTATCGCCGACTATTTCATCTAGACTGCGATAGCCGCAGCTGGCTAAAATTTCGCGAACCTCTTCTGCAATAAAATACATATAGTTCACGATATGGTCCGGACTTCCTGCAAATTTTTCACGCAAAAGGGGATTCTGGGTAGCAATTCCAACAGGGCATGTATCTAGGTGACAGGCTCTCATCATCAAGCAGCCAAGGACCACGAGTGGTGCTGTTGCAAATCCGAATTCTTGGGCTCCTAAGCATGCTGCAACGACAACGTCTTTTCCAGTCATTAGTTTCCCATCTACTTCTAGAGTAACCTTACTTCTTAAACCATTTAGTGCAAGTGTTTGATGCGCTTCGGATAGCCCGATTTCCCATGGGATTCCTGCATGCTTAATGCTTGTTCTTGGGGAGGCACCAGTTCCTCCGTCATGGCCGCTAATTAGAATTGTATCTGCTAAGCCTTTTGCAACCCCCGCAGCAATCGTTCCGACTCCTGCTTTTGCTACAAGCTTTACACTTATTTTTGCTTTTGGGTTAGCACTTTTTAAGTCATATATTAATTGGGCAAGGTCTTCGATGGAATAAATGTCATGGTGAGGAGGAGGGGAGATTAAGCCAACTCCTGGTGTAGAGCCTCTCACTTCAGCAATCCATGGATACACCTTTTGTCCTGGAAGCTGTCCACCTTCGCCAGGCTTTGCACCTTGCGCCATTTTTATTTGAATTTCATCAGCATTTGTAAGGTAGTAGCTTGTTACACCAAATCTTCCGGATGCTACCTGCTTAATGGCACTTCTGCGGAGATCTCCATTTAAGTCCCTTTGGAAGCGTTCCATCTCTTCTCCGCCTTCACCGCTATTGCTTTTGCCGCCAATTCGATTCATCGCAATGGCCAAGGCTTCGTGAGCCTCTTTACTCAATGAACCATAGGACATTGCACCTGATTTAAATCTTTTTAAAATATTTTCTACAGGCTCTACCTCCTTTATTGAAATCGGAGCACGGGGACTTTCGACTTTTAGCAGGCTGCGAATGGTGGTAAACGGCCCATTCTCGTTCATGCTTACAAACTCTTGATAAACTTTCTTATTATTCGTTCTCGCTGCTCTTTGTAAAGTATGGATACTTAATGGATTAAATTGATGAATTTCGCCATTTTTACGCCATTGTAGCTCGCTTCCTGAATCTAGGGTTGGATCGTATTGGTTTGAGGCAAGGACTGCATTTTCATGACGAATCAAGGCTTCGCAAGCAATTTCCTCTAACCCAATTCCTTCTATTTGAGAAACAGTTCCCGTAAAATATTGATTTAGCACAGGTGACGATATCCCCAACGCCTCAAAAGCCTGTGCGCCGCGATAGCTCTGGATTGCAGAAATGCCAACCTTAGACATGATCTTAATAACCCCACTCAAAAGTGCATGGATATAATTATGAATAGCTTTTTCTGGATCCAACTTGACATGATGTTCCTCCGCTAAAAGATGAATTGTTTCCAGTGCAAGATATGGGTGGATTGCATCTGCCCCATATCCAAGCAACATAGCCATCTGATGAGAATCACGAGCTTCCCCTGTATCCACAACGATACTTGCCTTTTTGCGACTGCCAGTTCGAATTAAGTGATGATGAAGAGCAGATGTTGCCAGCAGGGAAGGGATGGGTGCCAAGCGTTCGTCCGCCATTCGATCTGTTAGGATAACTAATTCACTACCGTTTTGGATAGCATGAACTGCTTGGCTGCATATATCGTGTAGGGTAGATGCTAAGTCCGTATCTTTGTGGAAAACTGCATCAATCTTTACTGCATTCAAGCTTGAATTGGATAAAGTATTAAACTGCGAAAAGGTCAAAAATGGATGGGGAAGCTTCACTTTAACTTTATCCTTTTTATAACCCTCTAACGGATGACTTTTCTCACCAATCCATGAAATAGTAGAAATGACACATTCCTCTCTAATAGCATCAATGGGAGGATTGGTTACTTGGGAAAAGCCTTGCTTGAAATAATGGAATAACAGCTGCGGATTTTCTGATAAAACAGCAAGTGGAGTGTCAATGCCCATTGCACCAGTTGCTTCCTTTGCTTCCAAAGCCATAGGCTTCAACGTTTTCGTTAATTCTTCATACGTATAGCCAAACATTTTCTGAAAAAAAAGTAGTTCTTTCTTATTGAAAATAAACGGAGCTGTAAAGTCTTCATCCTTCAAGCTAATTACCGATTCCTTAAGATAATCGCTATATGGCTCTTCTAAAGCAATAGCTTCTTTTATTTCTTCATTTGGAATAATCCGTCCTTGCTCCGTATCCACTAGTAATAATTCTCCGGGCTTTAAATGTCTTCGTTCCAAAATCATGTCATTTTCAATATCCACGACACCTACTTCGGAGGCAAATATAATTCGGTCATCCCGAGTAATATAATAACGTCCGGGACGTAAGCCATTGCGGTCTAATATGGCTCCGACCATTATTCCATCCGAAAAGCCTAATGCCATTGGACCATCCCATGGTTCGATACATTGACTTTGATATTCGTAGAAAGCTTTTAAAGCGGCAGGCATTTCATCGTTTTTCTCCCAAGGCTCCGGTACCATCATCATAACTGCCTTAGGGAGTGAAACACCTTTTAGCAAAAGGTACTCTAAAACATTATCAAAGATTGCCGAATCACTTCCGGCAGGATCGATTACTTCCTTATCAGAAATATTTTTAGCGTTAAACCAATTCATATTTCCTTTAATTGTATTTATTTCTCCATTATGGGCTATGACGCGATTTGGATGAGCTCTATCCCAGCTAGGAAATGTGTTGGTGCTGTAGCGGGAATGAATAAGAGCAAGGCTAGAAGTGAATCTTTTGTCGCATAAGTCGGAGAAATACAAGGGTAATTGATCAGCGTGAAGCATCCCTTTGTATACAATCGTCCTATTGGAAAAGCTCGGTATATAAAGTTTAGATGTAAATTTCTGTTCGATTCTCTTTCTTAAGGAGTAAAGCTGCGCGGAAAAATCACCATTTTGTCCTCGTTTGATAAATAATTGCTTTATGCATGGTTCTGTTTCTCGTGCTTGTTGACTTAATAGCTGTGAATCAACCGGAACTGTTCTGACACCAATAATAGTTAAACCCATTTTTTTGGATGATGAATCAAATTCATTTATTATTTCTTCCTGAGTGGATTTTTCTTTTGTCAAAAATAGCATTCCAACAGCATAATCACCTGGGTCCGGGAGTTCGAACGTACAAACAGAGGAAAAGAATTGGTGTGGAATTTGAAGCAGGATTCCTGTGCCGTCGCTTGTGGACTTATCAGCACTTTTGCCGGCTCGATGATCAAGACGCCTCAACATCTCTAATGCTGTGGAAACAATTTCGTGGGACGGCCGACCTTTTATGTCTGCATAAAAACCGATTCCACAGGAATCATGTTCAAATTCTTGACGATATAGGCTGTAAGAATTTATTGGAGGGCGAAACGAATTCATAGGCTAACATTCCTTCCATATAAAAATACCGAAATGTTTGATAATTAAAAATTTTACTCCAAAACAATTCATCTATACAATATATAGTTAAGAATGAAATAATCTCAAAATGAGAATGGTTGTGATAAATGTGGAATTAAGACAGTTAATTTATTTTTTTGAGGTTGCCAAAAATGAACATGTTACAAAAGCAGCCGATCTATTGCATGTTGCACAATCTGCCATTAGTAGACAAATCGCCCTCCTAGAAGCGGAGCTTGGTGTGACATTATTTTTACGAGAGGGAAGGAATGTCCGGCTCACCTCTATAGGCAAAATATTTTTAGAGCATGTCGAAAGAATTTTGATGGAAATTGAGAAAACAAAAGAAACGGTAGAGGAGTTTTTGAATCCGGAAAAAGGTGTCATTCGATTAGGATTTTCTACTGGCTTATCAGTTCATACATTTTCAATGGTATTCACTCAATTCCGAGAGGTGCATCCGAAATTGCATTTTCAATTATTACAGGGAACCACTCCCTATCTACTGAATTTAATGGAAAAGGGGGATATTGATATTGCATTTACAGCCCCGGTTCCAACGGATCATTCAACTGTATCAGGTGATATTTTTTTTACGGAAAAATTGCTGTTAATACTGCCGGAGCATCATGAGCTAGCGAAGGAAAAATCTATTCGTATTAATCAATTGGAAAAGGAAAGGTTTGTGACTTTTCGATCTGGGCTGCCAATAAGGGAAATGATAGAGAAAGCTTGTCAAAAGGCTGGATTTGTCCCCGTTATTGCCTTTGAGGGGGAGGACATGGATACTATTAAAGGACTTGTCGCAGCAGGAATTGGCATCGCTATTTTGCCAGAGCTTGCCTTAACGTATAATATGCCGAAGGATGTAGTCGTGGTTGAATTAAGTGGAGCGGAATTTTTTCGATCTGTCGGTGTTATTACTCCGAAAAAAAGAGAGCTTGCTCCATCGGAACAGCTCCTATATCAATTTCTAAAATCATTTTATGATCGGTTATACCGATTTCAAATGTAATGGACAAATCCCGCAGTTAGCCGCGATGCGTTATTTCCTCCACAATTTCTCTATGTATAGTTTGGCCCTCTGCGTTTAAATAAGGTACTATTTGCTGCAATGACTGATGATAGTGAGAAAGCTCTTCGTCAGTCCATTGTGTTTTTGACATCATGGATAATTCCGTCATGTCCCGTACATTTTCTATTTTCATTCGTGAACACTCCTTTGTGAGGTTAACTAATTATAGTTTTCTTAGATGTAATAAGTGTTATGCATAATATTGTGAATCATTATTGCGAAAGCATTGAGCAGGTAAGCTGAAATGACATTTAGAAAGGGCTATTGGACAAAATCACCGTGCAGATAAGTGAAATTGTTTCATATAGAAAATTAATTGGCAAAACCAATGAATAGATGAGCAGTAATGTTTAGAATACTTTTTTCAATAGAATCTACTAATATACTTTGAAAAGCAACTTAATAAATTTTTTTAAAATCCTTACATAACAACTCATGGCATTGGTTACATTAAAGACCGTGGAGGTGATAATCATGGCAAAGCAAACAAACAAAACACAATCTGGCACTAATGCGCAAGAAGTAAGACAACAAAATGCACAATCTGCACAAGGTGGAGCTCAAGGTTCTTTCGGAACTGAGTTCGGAAGTGAAACAGATGTGCAATCTGTAAGACAAGCTAACCAACAAGCTGAATCCCGCAAATCGCAGAATTCAGGCAACTTCGGTCAACAATAAAACAAAGTAAAAAGGGGCATCCGAATCGAGGATGTCCTTTTTTTGTTTAGATAATATCGGGAATTTGACCAATAAAAATATTTCTTTTCTAACGCATGCACCTATAGAATTTCCATATCTCGTCCCTATGGAAAGTCGGCATCACACCGTCCCACGCCGTTCTATGATCGAAAACTCTAAAATACATACGCCAGAGCTAACGTATTTTCTCTTTTTAGATATTCGACAAAACCACATGGAAAGCGACAGAACTAGTCAAAGGGATTCTTTCTCCTAGAGCGAATTACATAATTGTAAGCGATGAACGAAAAAAAGGATGGTGCATAATGGATAACTTCAGTGAAATTATTTCTGAACAATTGAAAACAATGGAGCAGTTATTATATTTACAATCCGAAATAGAAAGATGCCAGGAACTTGAATTGCAGCTTATTGAATTACAAAAGGAAGCAGAACTTGAAAGCTTAAAAAATGAAATATCGGATATGAAAATGGAACTGAGAAAAATACAACAAATATTTGAGTCACAGACGGACGAAGTCATTCGAACTTATAAGGAAACAAAAATGTTTGCATGAGGGTGGCACCTGAATGGTCACTCTCTTTTTGTTTTAAATTTTCGAAAAAACCGTTATAATAATAAAAAATCAATTTTACTAAGGATATGAAGGATATAGTATCAATTTAATTATTCAAACCAATTATTATTTATCAATGAGGGGGATGTATGGATAATAAAACTAAGACGAAAGAAGGGAGAATAATGAAGATTCCCGTGGAAGGAGAGACCATTCAAATACATAGCTATAAACATAATGGTTTCATCCACAGAGTTTGGGATGAAACAACGGTACTAAAGGGAACGAAATCTCTCGTTATCGGTGGGAATGATCGGACCATTGTTACGGAATCAGACGGAAGAACATGGGTTACCAGAGAACCGGCAATTTGTTACTTCCATTCGGATCATTGGTTTAATATTATCGGAATGATACGGGAGGATGGAATTTACTATTACTGTAACCTCGGCTCTCCGTTTGTATATGATAACGAAGCGTTAAAATATATAGACTATGATTTGGATATTAAAGTATTTCCGGATATGACCTATACCCTCTTGGATGAAGATGAATATGAATATCATCGGAAGCAAATGGGATATCCAGATGTCATTGATCATATCTTGAAACGAAATGTGGACAACCTGGTTCGCTGGATTAGACAACGAAAAGGCCCGTTTTCTCCCGATTTTATTGATATTTGGTATGAAAGATATTTGACATACCGCTCTTGACCATATTTGAAATTATTTTCGAAAGGAGCACTATTCTAGTAGTGCTTTTTATTTTGGGGTAAAATAATATGGTTCATTTAAGGGAGGATTTACGTGGGAAGTATAAAAAGATATTTAAAATTTGTAAAACCATATAAGCTTCAAATTATCGGCACATTTATCATTGGAATTATAAAATTTGCTATTCCATTGCTGATTCCTTTATTTATTAAATATGTTATTGATGATGTAATTGGTAGCCATTCACTTACCACTCATGAGAAAACATCTAAGTTAATTTTTTGGCTGGCTATCATGATGGGTATTTTTATCATTGCCCGTCCGCCTGTTGAATACTTTCGGCAATATTTTGCGCAATGGACGGCAAGTAAAATTTTATATGATATTCGCGATCGATTATTTACACATTTGCAAAAGCTCAGCTTTAAATATTATGCCAATACACGTGGCGGTGAGGTCATTTCCCGTGTAATAAACGATGTGGAGCAAACGAAAGACTTTGTCATTACAGGACTGATGAATGTGTGGCTTGATATGTCCACCATCATTATCGCTATTTCTATTATGTTTAAGATGGATGTAAAACTAACGCTTGTTTCTTTGATCGTTTTTCCGTTTTATGTTGTATCTGTCCGATATTTCTTTGGCAATCTTCGCAAGTTTACCCGAAATCGTTCGCAAGCATTGGCCGAGGTTCAAGGCTATTTACATGAAAGAGTGCAAGGTATGGCTGTTATTAAAAGCTTTGCGATTGAGGACCATGAACAAAAGCAGTTTAGTAAACGCAATACAAACTTCCTGGAAAAAGCCTTAACTCATACAAGATGGACGGCGAAATCATTTGCTGTTGTGAATACGATTACCGATGTTGCTCCATTAATCATCATTGGTTATGCAGGATATCAAGTCATTCAAGGGAATCTGTCTGTTGGAACGATGGCTGCGTTTATTGCTTATATTGATAATCTTTATAGCCCATTACGCCGATTGGTCAATTCAGGTACCACTTTAACTCAAGCCTTCGCTTCTATGGACCGAGTATTTGAGTTAATGGATCAAAAATATGATATTGATGACCGTCCGGATGCAATACAATGTGAAGATGTTGTAGGGAATATAAAGTTTGATCATATCAGCTTTGCCTACGACAAAGAGGAAGAACCTGTATTAAAGGATATTAATTTGGATATTGAAGTAGGAGAAACGGTTGCATTAGTCGGGATGAGTGGAGGAGGGAAATCTTCCCTAGTAAGCCTGATTCCAAGATTTTATGATGTCACGGAAGGAGCTATCCTTCTGGATGGAACCGATATTCGTAAATTTGAAGTAAGAAGCCTGAGGGATAAGATCGGGATGGTGCTTCAGGATAGTATTCTTTTCAGTGAATCGATTAAAGCCAATATTTTATTAGGAAAGCCAAATGCATCGGATGAAGAGGTGTATGAAGCAGCTAAGGCAGCAAATGCTCACGAATTCATTTTAAATTTGCCAAATGGATATGAAACACAGGTTGGGGAACGGGGCGTAAAGCTGTCAGGAGGTCAAAAGCAGAGAATTGCCATTGCAAGAGTGTTTTTAAAAAACCCTCCTATATTAGTGCTTGATGAAGCAACATCTGCATTAGACTTAGAGAGTGAGCATCTCATCCAGGAATCATTGGAAGAGCTGGCGAAGGATCGCACGACATTCATTGTCGCTCACCGTCTATCGACTATAACACATGCTGACAGAATTATATTGATTGAGCATGGTCGAATAGTGGAGATGGGGAAACATGAAGAATTAATGGCGAAGAGAGGACATTATTTTGACCTCTTCCAGGTTCAACAATTAGATGTGTAACCTGTAAAAAAAGCCGGCATCCAAAGTGCCGGCTTATTCTTCGTTTATTTCGATTACATTTACTTCGTTTTTATCCTTATGGAAGGATTGGAAGCTGTCTAAAAGTTTTTCAAAATGCTGCAGCTGTTCCTGGTATTCCACAATGGCAGATAGTAGTCGCATAAAATGAAATTGCTGTACCTGACTTGGAAAATATTCCGATTTAACCTCTTGAAGGAAAATCTCCATTAATTGATTTCTTTGTTCCTCCATCAGTTGAATGGACTCGATTTCGGAGTCCTTTCGTATTTTCCCCAGGAATTTCAGTAATAATTTTTCATGATCCCCCATGATAGAATCCAGTAGCTCCTGTAATTGCTCACTGATGGTATGCGGGAGCTGTCTGAAATCCTGTTCGTAGCGATGAAGAATTTTTAATATATCATAGCTGCTTTGTAATAGTGTTACCATTTGCCGATACACAACTGCTTTTCGTTGTTTATCGATAGAAGACTTTTTAAAATAGCTTCGTTCTTCTTTATACATCGAAAGAAACTCGTTTACTCTTAGTAAGCGTTCCTTCAAGGTAATGATATCTTTTTTTAGTAGTTGGTGCTCAGCAGCGTGGCGGCTCGTCAGTCGCACCCATCTTAGCACATCCTCTGTCACCTTAGAAATACCATTATATAATTTCGTTTCGTATTTGGGCGGCAGAAAGATTAAATTAACAATAAAAGCAGATAATATTCCAAGTAATAAGGTGGAAAACCGAATTCCTGCAAATTGCAAAAAGTGCTCTCCAGGCGTTTCCATTAGAGCGATCATCGTAACGAGACCAAGACTTACGTTGTTTTCAAGTTTTAGTCTCACCATAATAATAATCGTGATGATGGCACCAAGACCGACAACTAATACATTATTATTAAATAGCATGACTAATACGACCCCGACAACCGCACCAATAATATTTCCTTGCAGCTGTTCGATTATGGATAAATAAGATCGGTAGATAGTCGGCTTTATCGCAAAAATAGCGGCGATTCCAGCAAATACAGCATTAGGCATATGCATTAACCGCGCTAAGAATAATGCCAGGACAATAGCTATTCCCGTTTTAAAAATGCGGGCTCCAAGCTTCATGATAAAATTAATCCCCTTTAAAATATGAGTAATCTTTTCAATTCAACCTAAGTCACTATACATGGGAAAGGCAAGAATATCAAGAGAAAAATATATGAATAAGTCTCTTATAGTAAATTTTGTTGTTTTTTGGAATTTAGTAAGGTTCAAATACTTAAGTTTCCAGGCGATTTTCGCACTAAGCATTGGTTATACGAGTTGATGAATTTATATGAAAATCAACAATTTATGCGAAAATAGCTATTAATTAGGCTCTTTTCGTAAACTTTGTTGTTTTTTGGAACTTAGTAAGGTTCGAATACTTAAGTTTCTAGGCGATTTTCGCAAATGATCTTACCAGACGCCACGAAGCATTTAGTTAAACGTGATGGTGAACTTATACGAAAAGCAATAATTTATGCGAAAATAGCCATTAATAATGGATCTCTTCTTAATATTAGGATGGTTTTATATGCGAAAGCTTCCCAAATATCCTTTTTCGGTAAGAATGCATTATTTTATTGTTAATACTATCATACCCAAGAACCAGGGAATTTGCGAAGGGTATAAATCTTGTCCCAGTTTCAGTTTAAAGAATGATATGAGGAAAAGAGAAGGAGTATGCTTTGAAAAATAAAAAAACCTAAAGGGGATGCCTTTAGGTTGGTTCCTATTACAATTGTGAAAATGCATAATCTACTGCTTTAATTGTTTCTTTAATATCTTCTTCCGTATGTGCGGTAGTGATAAACCAAGCTTCATACTTAGAAGGAGCAAGGTTAATTCCTTGGTGTAGCATTAATTTGAAGAACTTCGCGAACATTTCTCCATCGGTAGCTTCCGCTTGTTTATAGTTCACTACTTTTTCGGTGGTAAAGTATACGGTTAATGCACCTTTAAGGCGATTAACGGAAATCGGAGTATTATATTTTTTCGCAGCTTCTAAGATTCCGGTTTCCAGCATGGAGCCAAGATGATCTAATTGTTCGTATACACCTTCCTCTTTTAAAACCTCTAAGCATGCGATACCTGCCAGCATAGATGCAGGATTTCCAGCCATTGTTCCAGCTTGATAAGCGGGACCTAAAGGCGCGACCTGTTCCATGATTTCTTTGCGACCGCCATAAGCACCGATTGGTAAACCGCCACCGATAATTTTTCCCATAGCAGTTAAATCCGGTGTGATTCCAAGTAGATTTTGTGCGCCGCCATACATAAAGCGGAATGCGGTGATTACTTCATCATAGATAACAAGTGCACCAGCATTATGTGTAAGTTCATTTACTTGCTCCAAAAATCCAGGCATTGGTTCCACGATTCCGAAATTGCCGACGATAGGCTCGACTAGAACAGCTGCAACCTCATTACCCCATTTAGTTAAAGCTTCCATAAATGGTTCGATATCATTAAATGGTACCGTAATTACTTCCTTAGCGATATTTTTCGTAACACCAGCGGAATCCGGCATACCAAGCTGAGAAGGTCCAGAGCCTGCAGCTACTAATACAAGATCGGAATGGCCATGATAGCATCCTTCAAATTTAATGATTTTGTCCCGTCCGGTAAAGGCACGAGCAACCCGGATAGTAGTCATCACTGCCTCTGTTCCTGAATTAACGAAGCGAACCTTATCCAACGCTGGCATCGCTTCTTTTAACATTTTGGCAAACTTCACTTCGAATGGAGTTGGAGTTCCGTATAAAACACCATTCTCTGCTGCGTTTTTAATCGCTTCGGTTACATGCGGGTGAGCATGACCAGTAATGATGGGACCATATGCAGCTAGATAATCAATATAGCGATTATCATCTACATCCCAGAAATACGCTCCTTGTGCTCTTTTCATAGCCACCGGCGAACCTCCGCCTACTGCTTTATAAGATCGGGATGGACTGTTTACCCCGCCGACAATATGTTCTAATGCTTCCTTATGTAATTGTTCTGATTGAGAAAAATTCATATGTATACCTCCAATATCAAAATCCATCCTCCATTTTAGTCCTTTCCTAAAATACTGTCCAATAAATCTCGGATTTGTTTCATACTAAAAATATTTCGAGCGTACAATACAATAGATTGACAAGCAGTATGGAAAAAAAGGGGCAATCCAATGTATAATCTCCTCATTGTATTAGTTATTTTATGTATTTGTATGAGTTTAAGGACATTGTTTTTTTCTTACAAGCTTAAAAATAAACAAATATCCTTCGATAATTTCTTGTTTTTGGCGTTTGCCTATTGTGTGCTAATGATAGGCTTCGGGCTTATATTTTTATTATTAGAAATAAAAGGTTTTAATATCATTATGGATCATGGTTCACAACTTGAAGGTTCTTATTTTCATAAACTGTATACCTCCGTTTACTTAAGTGCGGTTACATTATTTTCGGTCGGTTTTGGTGATGTAGTTCCATTAGGGATTGGCAGGGTAATTGTTATAATGGAGGCGCTAATAGGGTATACCATTCCTGCTGCATTTGTTGTGAAGTCCGTTTTAGATTTTGACCAGGTGAATATAAAGAAAAAGTAGTTTGTTTGCTTTCATGAAACTGTTTCGATAAGCTAACATTAATAATATTTGTTTGGGAGATGAAATCATGTCTGTAGAAATTGGCGCAAAAGCACCTGATTTTGAATTGCAAGCAAGCAACGGTAAAATGGTTAGATTATCTGATTTTAATGGTAAAAAGCATGTCGTTCTATATTTTTATCCAAAGGATATGACGCCAGGGTGCACAACGGAAGCCTGTGATTTCCGTGATGCATACAAGGGCTTTTCTAATTTGGATGCGGTTATATTAGGAATTAGTCCAGATGAAATCAAATCACATCAAAAATTTATTGATAAATACAGCTTGCCGTTTCTTCTATTGGCAGATGTCGATCATAAGGTTGCGGAAGAATACGAAGTTTGGAAGCTGAAAAAGAATTTTGGAAAAGAATACATGGGAATAGAAAGAAGCACCTTTATTATTGATAAAGAAGGAAGGATTGCAAAAGAATGGCGAAAAGTCAAAGTGGATGGACATGTAGAAGAAGCTTTATCCTTTATTAAGGAAAATCTTTCTTAAAGGTAAAAAGCCATCATAAATTATTGCCTATTTTATAAAGATAATGACATTTGTCCACTCCAATTAAAGCAATTGACATACAGTATACTAGGGCATACCTCCTCAGATAGTCTTTTTAGGGTCGATTCTTTCGACCCCTTTTTTATTTTAAAACCTTGTGGGTAACCTATTATAAAATTGACTATGTCTAGCGCAAGCCGCAATAGTTTAGTTGATTTACGTCTCCTCGCTAATGAACTACCTGAGCACGGTTTCCAAAATCTTTCATCGAACACTCCCAAATCCGTTCGGAGACATGCAAGGCCCTTCCTTACGCATTTGTGCTTAATTTTCATAAAATTATTTAAATGATACAATTAACTTAAACAGTCTTAAGTAGGGGGAAGAGCATGAAAACAATCTTTACATTTGTACCGCCTGAGGATTTGAAGTATGACTTAATGGAGAGTTTTCCAAATGTACCATTCTCCTTTTATTCCGATATACATAACGCTGAAGAAGAGCTTCAAAATGCAGAGGTAATTGTCACTTATGGCGAGGATCTAACAGAAAGGCATATCGAAATGGCGGAGCAATTAAAATGGATTATGGTCACATCCGCCGGACTGGAGAAAATGCCCTTACAAGCAATAAAAGATAGGGGCATCCTAATAACGAATGCCCGAGGTATTCATAAAATTCCGATGGCTGAATTCACCATTGGTTTGATGCTTCAATATGCAAAGCAATTTCCTATCATGCAAGAACAGCAAAAAGAGCATCTGTGGAAAAAGGGGCTTCCAATCATCGAGCTTTCCGGGCAGACCGTCTTAATTGTTGGTGCTGGTTCTATTGGTAGTGAGATAGCCAGGCTTGCAAGTGCATTCGGAATGAAAACGATAGGTGTGAACAAAAGTGGCTCGAAAACAAACCACTTTGATGAAATGTTAACCTTATCCTCTATTGAAGAAGGACTCATAAATGCTGATTTTATTATCAATATCTTACCTAGCACTTCTGCAACGAAGCATTTTTATCAAAAGCGACATTTTGAAAGAATGAAAAAATCTGCCGTTTTCATCAATATTGGCAGAGGGGATGCAGTGAAAACGGAATTATTAATGCAAGTAATGCAGGAAGAATTAATTGAGCATGCATTTTTAGATGTGTTTGAAGAGGAACCACTGCCATCTACGCATCCGTTTTGGCATATGAATAATGTAACCATTACACCGCATATTTCTAGTAATACAAATCTTTATCTTCCAAGATCGTTTGAAATATTAAAGCACAACCTTCGTACATATATTAATAAACAAGAGAACTTTATAAACGTGATTGATATAGAAAAGGGGTATTAAAATGAAAATATACACAAAGACTGGTGATAAAGGAACAACATCATTGGTTTATGGAACAAGAATTCCTAAAGATGATATTCGGGTAGAAGCATATGGGACATGTGATGAAGCGAATTCTGCTATTGGCCAGGCATTAAGCTTTTTAAATGAAGCTTCCTTTCAGGAAAAGAAGGAAGTCGAGGAGATTTTTCATATAGTGCAAACAGCTCTCTTCCACGTTGGAGCTGAATTATCTACACCTCCTAGTAAAGAAGTAAAGTGGAAATTAAAAGAAGAAGATATTGATGTTTTAGAGCATACTATTGATAAATGGGATAAGGAATTACCCCCTTTAAATAATTTTATTCTTCCGGGAGGTCATCCTGCTGGAGCGGGATTACATTATGCTCGAACGGTTGTCCGCAGAGCGGAGAGATGTGCGGTTTCCGTTGAGAATGTAAATCCATTAGTGCTTTCCTATCTAAATCGTCTGTCTGATTTTCTGTTTGTTGCTGCACGTTTCATTAATTTACGTCTAAATGAAAATGAAAAAACCCTTCATGGGTCGTGAAAACATTGACAGAATTGCCTTTTAGTTAGTAAACTAATTATAGATATTATAAAGTAATAATAAATTCTTTTTAGAAAAGAGGTGCATGGCGGTGTCTGAGCATCAAATGAAGGAAGCTATTGATACCTTAAAGGAAACAGGAGTTAGAATTACTCCTCAACGTCATGCGATATTGGAATATTTAATTCAATCAATGTCACATCCTACCGCGGATGAAATCTATAAGGCACTTGAAGGGAAATTCCCGAATATGAGTGTCGCTACTGTATATAATAACTTGCGTGTATTTCGCGAGGTTGGTCTAGTAAAGGAACTAACATACGGAGATTCATCAAGCCGTTTTGATTTTGTAACAACCAATCATTATCATGTAATCTGCGAAGAATGTGGAAAGATTGTTGATTTTCACTATCCAGGACTTGATGAAGTGGAACAGCTCGCTTCTCATGTAACTGGATTTAAGGTGAGCCACCATCGCATGGAAATTTACGGTACTTGTTCGGACTGTAGTAAAAATCAAAGTGTGCATTAAAAATGACTAAACAACATAAAAAAGAATGGTTCGAGACACTCGAAACCATTCTTTTTTTACTTATCCTGTTTTGCCTGCTCGGATTTTCGATTGTAGTTTTCGTCAAAATCTTTACCCTCTAAATTTGGATCCAATGTTAATGGTTCCCTACAATGCATGCACATATCGACGCGTCCTAATATTTTTGTTGGTTTATTACAATTTGGACAGACAACCTGCACCGCTTTTGTAGATAGCATTCCTATCCAAAAATATACTACTGTACTTGCTATAATGGACAATAATCCTAAGAGCATAAATATGGTCATTACCCAAAAATGGGATCTAAAAAAGATACCAATGTACATAATAATAAATCCAACAAATATTAAGCTTAACGCAAATGTGCGAATCTTATTTATTTTACTTGAGTATTTTGCCATCAATGTCCCTCCTAAATGCTACTATATCACAAACTAACGGAAATGGTAGAGTAACAAATTGGACAGAATTAGTACTTTTCAAATAGGAGGAAATTTAATATTATTGTCGAAGTATATGTTTATAAAGGACTATTGGAGGAATTGAATATGGAGGATATCCTTCGACCAATATACCAAGAAAGAGCAAGCCAATTAAATACACTGGGCGTGCTTATTATTGAAAAGGTACAAAATACAAGCGCTGTTACAGATACATTCGATGCGGTTCTATTAATTGTAGTGAAAGATGTGGAAACACCTGTCTACATAAAACATTATACATATGATGATAAAAAAGCTTCTTTGCATATTGTAAGAGCGGATCAATTACGTGAATGGTTATTATTAGGAACAAATCGAAAAATTGTAGAATGGATTCTACACGGAAGAATACTTTTTGACCGCAATGAGTATATATCAAATTTGAGAGAAGAGCTTCAGGATTTTCCGTTCTCTGATCGAAAGCTAAAGATTGGCCTGGAATTTGCAAAGCTAGTTCGCAGATATATGGAAGGAAAAGCGTTCTTTGATAATAAGCAGTACTTAGATGCATATAATCATGTTGCACATGCATTACACCATCTAGCACGTCTTGCTGTAATTGAAAAGGGCTTTCATCCTGAAATCACAGTCTGGAACCAAGTAAAACAAATGGAGCCAGAGATCTTTAAGTTATATGAAGAATTGATAACAAGTGAAGAGCCTCTTGAAAAAAGATTAGAGTTACTCTTTATAGCAAGTGAGTTTTTAATTCATTCCAGAACTCGCTTCGGTGCCGCGCATTTGTTAGGAATTATGGCGACCGAGGATGAATGGACCATTCAGGATCTTCTTTCTAATTCTGAGCTAGAGCATTATGATATTGATTTAAGTATGCTTTTAGAATTTCTATTAGAAAAACATTTTATAGAAGAAGTTAGGATTGAAACAAAAGGACCAGGTATTTATCACCGTCATTATTGTGTATCAAAAAAATTATTGTAAAATATTAATTTATGTATTGACGATTGAATCAAAACTTGTTATATTAATAAACGTCGCTGCTAGATGTTGATTCGAAACAGCGACGAGGAAAATAAAAAAGTGTTGACAAAGAGAAAACACTTTGATAAGATAATAAAGTCGCTGTCACGAAAGAACAGCGGATTGATCATTGAAAACTAAACAGAACAAAACGTCAATGTTTTAAATTTTTATGAGCTATATCAAACATCTTTTTGGAGAGTTTGATCCTGGCTCAGGACGAACGCTGGCGGCGTGCCTAATACATGCAAGTCGAGCGAATCAGATGGGAGCTTGCTCCCTGATGATTAGCGGCGGACGGGTGAGTAACACGTGGGTAACCTGCCTGTAAGACTGGGATAACTTCGGGAAACCGGAGCTAATACCGGATAACTTCTTTTCTCGCATGAGAGAAGATTGAAAGATGGCTTCGGCTATCACTTACAGATGGACCCGCGGCGCATTAGCTAGTTGGTGAGGTAACGGCTCACCAAGGCGACGATGCGTAGCCGACCTGAGAGGGTGATCGGCCACACTGGGACTGAGACACGGCCCAGACTCCTACGGGAGGCAGCAGTAGGGAATCTTCCGCAATGGACGAAAGTCTGACGGAGCAACGCCGCGTGAGTGATGAAGGTTTTCGGATCGTAAAACTCTGTTGTTAGGGAAGAACAAGTATCGTTCGAATAGGGCGGTACCTTGACGGTACCTAACCAGAAAGCCACGGCTAACTACGTGCCAGCAGCCGCGGTAATACGTAGGTGGCAAGCGTTGTCCGGAATTATTGGGCGTAAAGCGCGCGCAGGCGGTTTCTTAAGTCTGATGTGAAAGCCCACGGCTCAACCGTGGAGGGTCATTGGAAACTGGGAGACTTGAGTGCAGAAGAGGAGAGTGGAATTCCACGTGTAGCGGTGAAATGCGTAGAGATGTGGAGGAACACCAGTGGCGAAGGCGACTCTCTGGTCTGTAACTGACGCTGAGGCGCGAAAGCGTGGGGAGCGAACAGGATTAGATACCCTGGTAGTCCACGCCGTAAACGATGAGTGCTAAGTGTTAGAGGGTTTCCGCCCTTTAGTGCTGCAGCTAACGCATTAAGCACTCCGCCTGGGGAGTACGGCCGCAAGGCTGAAACTCAAAGGAATTGACGGGGGCCCGCACAAGCGGTGGAGCATGTGGTTTAATTCGAAGCAACGCGAAGAACCTTACCAGGTCTTGACATCCTCTGACAACCCTAGAGATAGGGCGTTCCCCTTCGGGGGACAGAGTGACAGGTGGTGCATGGTTGTCGTCAGCTCGTGTCGTGAGATGTTGGGTTAAGTCCCGCAACGAGCGCAACCCTTGACCTTAGTTGCCAGCATTCAGTTGGGCACTCTAAGGTGACTGCCGGTGACAAACCGGAGGAAGGTGGGGATGACGTCAAATCATCATGCCCCTTATGACCTGGGCTACACACGTGCTACAATGGATGGTACAAAGGGCTGCGAGACCGCGAGGTTTAGCCAATCCCATAAAACCATTCTCAGTTCGGATTGCAGGCTGCAACTCGCCTGCATGAAGCCGGAATCGCTAGTAATCGCGGATCAGCATGCCGCGGTGAATACGTTCCCGGGCCTTGTACACACCGCCCGTCACACCACGAGAGTTTGTAACACCCGAAGTCGGTGAGGTAACCTTTTGGAGCCAGCCGCCGAAGGTGGGACAGATGATTGGGGTGAAGTCGTAACAAGGTAGCCGTATCGGAAGGTGCGGCTGGATCACCTCCTTTCTAAGGATAATGGAAGACCACTTA
>NZ_JAGYPI010000004.1:1587-353451 GCF_018343615.1 Bacillus sp. FJAT-49736
CAGGCAGGTTACCCACGTGTTACTCACCCGTCCGCCGCTAATCATCAGGGAGCAAGCTCCCATCTGATTCGCTCGACTTGCATGTATTAGGCACGCCGCCAGCGTTCGTCCTGAGCCAGGATCAAACTCTCCAAAAAAGTGTTTGATTAGCTCATAAAAAATTTAAAACATTGACGTTTTGTTCTGTTTAGTTTTCAAAGATCAATTGTTTTTAACGACTCTAATATAATACCATGTGTTAAATGTTTTGTCAACCACTTTTATTATAATAAAGACTATATTTACATTGATTAGTTAAATCATTTTTAAACCAACGAGTATTATTCTACTAAAATTTCTAAACGAATGCAATACTTTTTTATAAGGTAATATTTAAATCCAAGCTAATATTTTCCCTTCCTATAAAAGCATCGAAAGGAGATGTCTAAATAATCTCCTTGATACTTAAGTCTCTAGCTTTTTCTAAATCTACAATTTCACCATTATCCACAATTTTTACTAATGGTCTAGTTAATGCTGATTGTTTCGTAAACATTATTTCTGCTATTTCATTATTAGATAATTTTATTTTAGTTCCTATGACTAAATTAGTTGAAATCATATTAAGTAAAATATTGATCACAGATATATCAAATTGACCAAAACAGTCCGAGTTTAAAATTTCAATTGCTTGAAAAGCAGAAACCTTTTTATGGTAAGGACGGTCGCTTATCAATGCATGAAATACATCAGCAACCGAAACTATTCTTGAAAGAGGGTAGATTTTGTCCCCTTTCAACTTCATCGGATAGCCGGAACCATCCAACCGCTCATGATGTTGGAAAATTGCTAGCTTTGTTTCAGGCTTGAGCAGCGAGATATTTTGAATCATTTTAAGACTTTGGCCAACATGTTCTTGGACTTCGTTCATTTCCCCTAAAACGAGGCTTCCTTCTTTTTTTATTATGTTCGGAGACACCTTTGACATCCCTACGTTCGCTAAACATCCTGCCAATGCTGCCTGTAAATATTGTCCCTTGGAATAATTCATTTTTTTAGCTATCAAGCTACTTAAAAGACCTACTGCAATTGAATGGTGATATATGTATTCATCTTTATTGGAATAGTTATGAATAGAAAGAAGCTGCTTACTACCGTCTTCTATACTCTCGAGTAACGGGTATAAATAATCTCTAACACTCGCAATATTGATCATTGCTCCCGATTGCCAATTTTTAAAATCTGATTTATACCTTTGAACTGCATTGTTATATTGCTTTTCAAATGATGAGGTCTCCAATTTATTATCAACTTTTACTTCCTTCGGTATATTTTGCTCATTGCCTTCTACCTTTAAGAAGCTTCCATCCGCCATTTTATTTTCAATACTAACTTCGTCTATATTAAAAGCTTTTAAAACTTTAATATAACTTTTATCAATAATAGTGTTTTTAGGAATAATAGGAGAGCCTGTCATTCCCATAACATCATCTTCTAAAATACAACCCTCTTTAAGATTTCCCACCCTAATTTTCATACCTTCACCCCAGTGTAAGTGTCAAAGCAGTTTCCTTTTTATATATTTTACCAAAAAAAAGACATCAAAACGATGTCTCTTTAAAATTATTCATTAATATTTTCATCCTGATCTTCTTCAAGATCAACTGTTTCTTCCTCGGAATCCTTTTCTACTTTTGCAACCGTCGCAACATACTCATCTTCTGCAAGTTTTATTAACTTAACACCTTGTGTATTTCTGCCGAGTAGTGAAATATCGCTCACAGCCATTCTAATTAATACTCCACCGCCAGTGATTAACATTAAGTCCTCTTCACCAGTCACTGTTTTAACAGCAATTAGGGATCCATTTTTCTCTGTAATATTACATGTTTTAATCCCTTTTCCGCCACGGCTTTGAAGACGATATTCTGCAGCAGGAGTGCGTTTTCCATAGCCATTGATAGTTACTATTAAAACTTCATTGTTCTCATCAAGTATTTCCATTCCAACTACATCATCATTATTTGAAAGGGTAATCCCTTTTACACCAGTTGCTGTTCTTCCCATTGATCTTACATCTGTTTCAGGAAAACGTATAAGCATACCATTTTTTGTTCCAATGATGATATCCTTATTCCCATCTGTAAGCTTAACAGAAATCAATTCGTCTTCTTCTCTTAAATGAATAGAAATTAGCCCGTTTGTCCTAATATTAGCGAATTCAGATAGTGGTGTACGCTTTGATATTCCCTTTTTCGTTGTAAAGAACAAGAAAGAGTCTTCTACGAATTCTTCCACTCGGATAATGGTATTAATCCATTCATCTTTTTCAATTCCTAATAAGTTTATAATTGGCAGGCCTTTCGCAGTACGGCTATATTCAGGTATTTCATAACCCTTTGCCCTATATACTTTCCCCTTGTTGGTAAAGAATAATATAGTATCATGCGTGGAAGTGGTTAAAAGATGCTCTACAAAATCATCTTCATTTGTTCCCATTCCTTGGACTCCTCGTCCCCCACGTTTTTGGCTGCGATAAGTTGAAATTGGCAGGCGCTTAATGTATCCATTATGAGTCAAGGTTACCACGATATTTTCTTGTGGAATTAAATCTTCATCCTCAATATGTTCAAGTCCACCTGAAACAATTTCTGTTCTTCGGGTATCGTTAAAGCGTTCTTTAATTTCTAGCAATTCCTCGCGAATGATATGCAGAACCTTTTCTTCATCCGCTAAAATTGCCTTTAATTCAGCAATTAATTTAATTAATTCTTGATACTCTTCTTCAATTTTTTCTCTTTCCAAACCTGTTAATCTTTGAAGACGCATATCAAGAATAGCCTGAGCTTGCTTCTCAGATAAAGAAAATTGTTCCATCAAGCCAGTTCTAGCAATATCCGTTGTTTGAGATGAGCGAATTAAGCTAATAATTGCATCTATATGATCTAATGCAATTCTTAATCCCTCCAAAATATGGGCACGAGCTTCCGCTTTTCTTAATTCGAACTCCGTTCTGCGGCGAATAATAACTTTTTGATGCTCTAAGTAATGGTATAAGCATTGCTTTAGATTTAATACCTTTGGTTGTCCATTTACTAGGGCTAAGATATTAATACCAAAAGTAGTTTGTAAAGCAGTATGCTTATATAAATTATTAAGCAGTACATTTGCGTTTGCATCTCTGCGAACTTCGATGACAACCCTCATACCAGTGCGGTCAGATTCATCGCGTAAGTCTGTAATCCCGTCAATCTTTTTATCTCTTACTAACTCAGCAATTCTTTCTACTAACTTCGCTTTATTTACTTGATAAGGAATTTCCTTAATAATAATCATTTCTTTTCCATTTGCCTTTTGCTCAATTTCCACACGAGCTCTTAAGGTAATGGAACCTTTTCCTGTTTCATAGGCTCTACGTATTCCACTTCTTCCGACAATTAATCCCGCGGTAGGAAAATCTGGACCTGGAATATACTCCATTAATTCTTGAAGTGTTATGTCTGGTTCCTTACTTAAAGCAAGAACTCCATCAATTACTTCACCGAGTTGATGTGGGGGAATATTCGTTGCCATCCCGACCGCGATTCCCGAGGTACCATTTACTAATAAATTAGGAAATCTCGATGGTAAAACTACAGGTTCTTTTTCAGAACCATCATAGTTATCTTGATAATCTATCGTATCTTTATTTATATCACGAAGCATTTCCATCGATATTTTTGACATACGTGCTTCCGTATAACGCATAGCAGCTGCAGAATCTCCATCCACAGAACCAAAGTTTCCATGTCCATCTACAAGCATATAGCGATAGCTAAAATCCTGTGCCATACGTACCATTGTTTCATAGACAGCTGAATCTCCATGGGGGTGATACTTACCGATTACCTCCCCAACGATACGGGCGGACTTTTTATATGCTTTATCCGAAGTCATTCCCAAATCGTTCATTGCATAAAGTATTCTACGGTGAACAGGCTTTAAACCATCCCGTACGTCTGGTAGTGCACGAGAAACGATAACACTCATTGCATAATCAAGGAAGGAAGTACGCATTTCCTTGCTTAAATTTACTTCTTTAATACTTTGATTCGGCGTTTCAGCCATTCTGACAACCTCCTTTTAAGAGAAGCAAGCAACCAGCGATAACTGATTGCTTTTGAAATCACATTAAATATCTAGATTCTTAACATAAACAGCATTTTCTTCAATGAAATTACGACGTGGTTCTACTTTATCGCCCATAAGCATTTCAAATGTTTCATCCGCTTCGATTGCATCATCTAGATTTACTTGAAGCAATGTACGATTAGCAGGATCCATTGTTGTCTCCCAAAGCTGTTCCGGATTCATTTCTCCGAGACCTTTATATCGTTGAATCCCTGGTTTTGGCTGCTGTGGCATATTGTTTAGAGCTTCCTCTAATTCGCGATCGCTGTATACATAGTCAACCTTTTTCCCTTGTGAAATTTTATAAAGAGGTGGTTGGGCAATATATACATATCCAGCTTCAACAATTTGTCTCATATAACGGTAAAAGAAGGTAAGCAGCAATGTTCTAATATGTGCCCCATCTACATCGGCATCCGTCATAATAACAACTTTATGATAACGAGCTTTTGAAATTTCAAAATCATCGCTGATTCCTGTACCAAGCGCTGTTATAATAGTTCGAATTTCATTATTGGTGAGTATTTTATCCAAGCGAGCCTTTTCAACATTAAGAATTTTACCCCTAAGTGGCAAAATTGCTTGAAAATGTCTGTCCCTGCCTTGTTTTGCAGATCCACCTGCAGAATCTCCCTCTACAATAAATAATTCACTTATTTGAGGATCTTTAGATGAACAATCTGCTAATTTACCAGGTAGACTGGAAACCTCTAACGCACTTTTACGGCGTGTAAGTTCACGAGCTTTCTTAGCTGCCAAGCGAGCACGGGCAGCCATTAATCCTTTTTCAACAATTTTCTTTGCGACTGCAGGATTTTCCAACATGAATTTCTCAAAGTGCTCCGAGAAAACAGCATCTGTAATTGTTCTCGCCTCGGAATTACCTAGCTTAGTTTTCGTTTGACCTTCAAATTGCGGGTCCGGATGTTTGATAGAAACAATTGCGGTTAGCCCTTCACGGACATCTTCCCCAGAAAGATTGGAATCGTTGTCTTTAATTAATCCGTTCTTTCTAGCATAATCATTAATTACCCGTGTTAAAGCGGTCTTAAATCCGAATTCATGAGTACCGCCCTCATAGGTATGAATATTATTGGTGAAGGAGTATATATTGCTCGTAAATCCATCATTGTATTGCAAGGAAACTTCTACTACAATTCCTTCTTTTTCACCATCAACATAAATTGGCTCTTCGTGTAAAACTTCTTTCGTGCGGTTTAAATGCTCAACGTAAGATTTAATTCCGCCTTCGTAATGATATTCATTTTTTTTAGGCTCTTCCCGTTGATCTTCAATGGTAATTTTGATTCCTCGATTTAAAAAGGCAAGTTCCCGAATCCGAGTTGCCAATATATCATATTCATATACGGTGGTTTCCGTAAAAATTTCAGAATCTGGTTTAAAACGAGTTGTTGTACCTGTTTTATCGGTGTCTCCAATCACTTTCAAATCGAAACACGGTACACCTCGTTCGTATTTTTGATAATGAATTTTGCCATCACGATGGACGAATACCTCAAACTCACTAGAAAGAGCATTAACTACTGATGCCCCTACCCCATGTAATCCTCCGGAAACCTTATATCCACCACCGCCAAATTTACCGCCCGCATGGAGAACAGTATGGATAACCTCTACTGCTGGACGGCCCATTTTTTCATGAATCCCAACAGGAATACCGCGTCCGTTATCTATAACTTTGATGCTATTATCTTTTTCAATAATGACATCTATTTGATCGCAAAAGCCTGCCAAGGCCTCATCAATACTGTTATCTACAATTTCCCAAACAAGATGATGAAGTCCTCTTGAACTTGTAGAGCCAATATACATTCCCGGGCGTTTTCTAACCGCCTCAAGTCCTTCAAGAACCTGAATCTGATTTTCATCATATGACTGATTTTGTAATTGTTCTTGTTCCATTGGCAATGAAATTCACCTACACTTCCTAATAAATAAATTCTTGAAAGCATGAATAAAAAAATCGAATCCGTACAAGGTATAAAAAGGCTGTTTTCGCATAGCGATAAGGACGTTTATAAAGATTCAATTAATTTTAGTAACATGGTTAAGAAAAGTGACTTTAAGAATAATACAATTATTTAAAAGAAATCTGCTGACTTCCGTATTTTGTTCTTTTATTAAGCGTATTTGAGGCTAATGGTGAGAGATAAACTTGATGTTTGGTAATGATTATTGATTTATATTCTCCCTTTGATAAATTGATTATCTCATGGTTTCTTATCTGGAAAAATTCCAGCATAATTGGTGAATCGTGAACGGATCCTTTGTCGAGAATTGCAATAATATCATTACTTTGTACCAATACATCTTCACCTACATGAACATACACGTTTCCACCTCATTTTCCGCGGGAAATGCATCCTCCTGAAACAATAAAGGTGGATGCTTCTTTTAACGTTTGGTGATCAATTCCTTCGATACTAGTCGTTGTAACAAATGTCTGAACCTTACCTTGAATTGTGTTTAACAAATGGGACTGACGATAATCATCTAATTCTGACAAAACATCATCTAGAAGCAGAATGGGATACTCACCAATTTCAGAATGAATTAGCTCTATTTCAGCCAATTTCAAAGATAAGGCAGTAGTGCGTTGCTGACCTTGTGAGCCAAAAGTTTGAACATCACGGTCATTTACATTGAAAGCCATATCATCCCTGTGAGGCCCTACCAAAGTTACACCACGTTCGATTTCCCTGTTTCGAATGGAGGCAAATTTCTCCTCATATATCTTTATCATGTTTGACGAATCCAGTTCTTCTGATACATCTAACGAGGGTTTATATACTATTTTTAAGGATTCAAGCCCTCTTGATATTCCTTTATGGATAGGACTTGCCCATTCTTGCAGCATTTTAATAAAATCAAATCTTTTCATATTGATTTTTACTGCACTTTGAATGAATTGATCTGTCAAAACATCTAAAATAGTTTCATCCTTTTGTTTCTTAACTTGAAGCTGCTTCAAATAATGATTCCGTTGCTGCAAGATTTTTTGATATTGACCAATATCATGTAAATAAACAGGGGAAACTTGCCCTAACTCCATATCAATAAAACGTCGCCTTACTTGTGGACTCCCTTTAACGAGATTTAAGTCTTCGGGAGCAAACATGACGACATTCATATTTCCTATATATTGGCTTAGCTTTCGTTGTTCAATATGATTAAATTTAGCCTTTTTTCCTTTTTTAGATATTATTAATTCTAAGGGGAAAGAACCGCTTCCTTTTTTTATCCTCCCATTTATTTTAGCATATTCTTTATCCCAACGTATCAAATCTTTATCATTTGTTGTACGGTGAGACTTTGCCATTGCTAAAACATAGAGGGATTCCATCACATTTGTTTTACCCTGTGCATTTTCCCCAAGAATAACATTCACTTTATTTTCAAATGAAATGGATAGCTTTTCATAGTTGCGGTAATTAATTAAATCCAGCTCTTCAATATACATTTCGTTACATCCTTTACTCCAAGACAGACCTAAATTACTCCAGTAGTTAATTAGTTACAACAAACTGGCCAATTCCAGGTATATCTACTTTGTCACCCGCAACAAGCTTTTTCCCTCTTCTTTGGTCAAGTGCCCCATTTATATAGACCTCATATTCACTCAAAAACCACTTTGCCATGCCACCGCTCTGAATAACATCAGCCAATTTTAGAAATTGACCTAAAGTAATATACTCGGTTTCAATCTTTACATTTTTATCCAATATCTTCAGCATCCTCTTTTTTTTGTATCTAATATATAATTTTACTAAATATTTTCAATGAATACAAAGTATCTTTCAAAGAAGAGGGGACTCTTATGTTTTTAACGCTATTCGTTATCCACATGTTAATAACTTTTTTAGCTTAGGACTTTTCCTATTACCTGCAGACAATTTTTTGGTAAAAAAATAAATCGGTGTATTAAATAAACACCGATTTATCTATTTTCTTAATACGTTCTTACTGGCAAGATAAGTTGAATAATCGATTCATCATTCATTGGATGAATAATAAATGGTCTCATTGCACCAGTAAAATTAATTTTAATTTCTAGACCTTCTAGTGCTTTAAGAGCATCCATCATATATTTTGCACTAAAAGAAATTTTTAGATCCTCACCCTCAACAGAATGGCTTTGCACCTGCTCAATTACTTTCCCAACCTCTGGAGTATTGGATGATATTTCAATAACACCGGAAGATAGTGTGGAAAGTTTAACTACATTTGGATTACGTCCCTCTTTGGCCAGTAATGATGCACGGTCGATTGCCTGTAAAAAGTCCTTTGTATTAATAATGAGCTCTGTTTTGCTTTCATTAGGAATAAGGCGAGAAGTATCTGGATAATTTCCTTCTAATAATCTGGAAAAGAATAAAAGATGCTTTGCTTTAAATAATATTTGATTCTGAGTAATGACTATTTCCACTGGTTCATTTGTATCATCTAATATTTTACTTAATTCATTTAAGCTTTTCCCAGGTATTACGATATTGTATTGAGAATCACCAGTGATTTCAATTTCTGCAGTTCTTTTTGCCAATCGATGACTATCTGTAGCAATACATGATAATTTGTTCATTTCCAGCTGCCAGTTTACACCTGTTAAAATTGGTCGTGTTTCGGAAGCGGACACTGCAAAGACTGTTTGTCTTATAACATTTTTTAATATATCCGTAGGGATTCTAATAATGTTTTCTTCTGAGATCTGCGGTAAATGTGGATATTCTTCTGGATCCAAACCATTTAAGTTAAATTCTGCCTTACCTGATCTAATTACTGTTTGAAATTGGTTAATTACTTCAATTTCAACGGTATCCATCGGTAACTTTTTAACAATTTCTCCAAAAAACTTTGCTTGTAGCACAATTCCACCAGTAGAATGGATCTCTACTAGTTCATCACCATCTTCTTCCTTAGGAATGAAGGATTCAATGGATACATCTGAATCACTTCCTGTTAATGTTACACCTTCGCTTGATGCAACCATTTTTATTCCTGTCAGAATAGGTATGGTAGTTCTTGTACTAATTGCTTTCATTACATCTTGAACGCTTTGAATTAAACGTTCACGCTGAATGGAAAATTTCATGATTTAGCCCCCGGTTAATATTAATATTTCTTTTAAAAAATCGTAGTAATAGTAATAGGCGTTGTGAATTTGTGGATAACTCAAAATAGTAAAGGAAATACAGTCTATCCACATGTGGATAGACTGTGTATAGGTATAAGCATGTTATTCACAATATCCCCTAATAAAAATATTTAGCTTTTAAGGATACTCCGAATTTCCTCAATTTTTTTCTGTAATTGTGCATCACTTTGAATCATTTTTGATATTTTTTCATGTGCATGGATTACAGTTGTATGGTCACGACCACCAAATTCCTCTCCTATTTTAGGAAGAGAAAAATCAGTTAGCTCCCTGGCAAGAAACATTGCAATTTGTCGTGGAAATGCTACAGATTGCGTACGTTTTTTCGCCTTGAAATCCTCAAGCTTCACATTGTATTGCTCGCCAACCTTCTTTTGAATATCTAGAATGGTAATAACTTTTGGCTTGGAGCTTGGAATAATGTCCTTTAACGCCTCTGCCGCTAAATCTGCATTAATATCCTTATTAATTAATGAGGAGTAAGCAACAACTCGAATTAATGCCCCCTCCAACTCGCGAATGTTGGAATCAATTTGATTTGCAATATATAACATTACTTCATTTGGGATATCCAGTCCATCAGCCTTAGCTTTTTTGCGAAGAATGGCAATTCTTGTTTCTAAATCAGGCGGAGTTATATCTGTTATTAATCCCCACTCGAACCGTGAGCGCAGGCGATCCTCTAATGTAGGAATTTCCTTCGGTGGTCTATCACTGGAAATTACAATTTGCTTGCTTTCTTCATGTAATGCATTAAATGTATGGAAAAATTCCTCTTGAGTTGATTCTTTTCCTGCTAGGAATTGAATATCATCTATTAGAAGAATGTCGACATTTCGATATTTATTTCGAAAATATTCGGCTTTATTATCCCGGATAGAGTTAATAAATTCATTTGTGAATTTTTCCGATGAAAGATATACAACCTTTGCTGTTGGATTATGTTCAATTACATAATGACCAATTGCATGCATTAAGTGGGTCTTTCCTAATCCTACTCCTCCATAAATAAAGAATGGATTATATGCTTTTGCCGGTGCTTCAGCTACAGCTAATGAAGCCGCGTGAGCAAAGCGATTTCCAGAGCCAATAACAAAGGTATCGAATGTATATTTTGGATTCAGCATATTTTGATTCAGTTCAGCAGGCTCATCATTATTTAACTTTTTTTGCTTAGAAACAGGTATTTGTAAATCCTGATCCTCCTGGTTTTGTGGAATGATAAATTTCACAGAAAGCTCTTCGCCTGTGATGTCATAAAGGACACCTGAAATAAGCTGAACATATCTTCCTTCAAGCCAGTCTCTTGCAAAGTCATTTGGTACGGAGACGATAAATGTATCGCCTTTTAATGAATGAGCTTTAGTTGACTTTAGCCACGTTTCAAAGCTGGGCTTACTGATCTTTTTTTCTATTATAGATAGGGCTTTGTTCCAAAGATCAGTTATATTTTCCAATACCATACCCTCCTTTAACCATTATTTGTGCAATTACAAAGCTTGAAAAGTTTGTCAGAGCAGTAAATCTATTTTTCTTTATATCCTTGTGTAACATTGTTATGCAAAAAAATAATAGATTAATAAATATACATTAGTATTCATGTGGAAAAACATATAATAAGGAAAGAAAAGCAGATTTCGACATTATTCACTGTTTGTGGACAATTTTATTCAAGCGTTGTATATAAACTATCCACAAGTTATTCACATCTGTGGATAAATACATTATGAAAATAGATATATTCAGAGTGAAAACACATTTATCATATCAAATAATGATTGAAGGCGCAATGATATTTGTAAATTATCCACAAGACTAAGTCTATGTGGAAAAAAGTAATTAACAAGTAAATAATTTGTTCAAAACTTGTCAATAAATGTTGTGGATAATGGAAAATGTCGAAAAATTTATCCACATTATTTATTTTGCGCAGCTTTAAGATAAATTTTGGTAAGTATATTCTCGAGTTGACAAGTTCTCTAGTTCATCTTTATAATTGAAAGGACTGTCTTTTACTTAGGCTGTTTTTATAAAAGTTGTTGCTTTTCGTCATTTGTTTTAAAATCTAATACAGACATAGTTCGGGCATCTTTTCATAGAGAAAAATTATTATTACCTATATACGATGTCTATAAGATTTTCGTTTACAAAAGCAACAAAGTTTAAGAAAAGAGCCTTAACTGAAATAATTGTTATCCTCGAAGGAGGTGTCATAGAAATGAAAAGAACTTATCAACCAAACACACGTAAAAGAAGCAAAGTTCACGGATTCCGTGCACGAATGAGCTCAAAGAATGGACGTAAAGTCTTAGCTAGCCGTCGTCGTAAAGGAAGAAAAGTATTATCAGCTTAAGACCACTGAAACGTCTCAGTGGTTTTTTTTTAAATAAAATTAGAAAAGCGGAAGTGCCTTGTTCATCGACGATGTCCTATTGAAATTTGAAGTGCCAATTTCACTTATAAAGAGCATTCCCGAAAGGGCACTAGTCGATGGCCACTTTTGCTAGACAAGACGAATCAGTCAATTTGCTTTGAAAAGCAGGTGATCATAATGAATAAAGCGCATCGTATTAAGAAAAATACCGAATTTCAAAATGTGTTTAATAATGGAAAATCTTATGCGAATAGACAATTTGTTGTTTATTTATTAAAGAAGGAAAACCAGAAAAACTTTCGAATTGGTTTATCTGTTAGTAAAAAAATTGGGAAGGCAGTAAAAAGAAACGAAATTAAACGATACATTCGCCAGGCATTTCATGAAATGTATTCCTATATTGATAGGGAATATGACTATGTAATCATCGCTAGGAAACCAGCGGCCGAAATGAATTTCCATCAAGTAAAAAAGAGCTTGGAGCATGTACTAAAAATAGCAAAAATTCTAAAGAAGGATTATTTTAAGGGAAATAGGGAGGAAATATTGGATTGAAGAAAAAAATAGGCCTAGTAGTTTTACTCATTGTATTGATTTCTGTATTAGCCGGGTGCACAGAATTTAATAAGGATATTACACCGGAAAGCAAAGGGGTTTGGAATGAATTTATTGTTTATCCATTATCCTTATTAATTATTAAAGTTGCACAAATCTTTGGAAATAGCTTTGGAATATCCATCATCGTTGTTACTATTCTAATTCGCCTTGTTATCTTGCCTCTAATGATTAAACAAACAAAAAGCACGAAAGCAATGCAAATTCTTCAGCCGGAAATGTTGGAATTACGAAAGAAGTACAGCTCGAAGGATGCTAAAACACAGCAACAGCTGCAGCAGGAAATGATGAAGTTATATCAAAAATACAATATTAATCCTCTTGCAGGATGTTTGCCTTTAGTCATACAAATGCCTATTCTATATGGATTTTATCATGCGATTAATCGAACACCGGATATAAGGGATTCTTCATTTTTATGGTTTGATTTAGGCTCACATGATTATATTTTAGCTATTGTTGCCGGCATTACTACCTTTATTCAACAAAAGATTATGATGTCCGGTCCACAAGGTCAAAATCCGCAAATGGCGATTATGCTATGGGTAATGCCAATAATGATTATCGTAGTAGCTTGGAATCTTCCAGCAGCATTACCGTTGTATTGGATTGTCGGAAATATATTTATGATAATTCAAACATATTTTATTAAAGGTCCTGAAATGAAAAAGGAAATAGCTATTACAGGGAAATCGGGGGGAGCTAAAAGGTGAAAGAAGTAACTGCTAAAGGACAAAGTGTCGAAGAAGCAGTCGAGTCAGCTCTTAGAAATTTAAACACAACAAAGGATCGCATAAATGTCCGCGTTATTGATGAAGGGAAAAAAGGATTGTTCGGATTATTTGGTTCAAGGCCGGCCGTTGTTCATGTGCAAGTTAAACCAGATCCAATTGAAGAGGCAAAAAAATATTTGGTAGACGTTACAAAAGAACTCGGAATTGAATTGGAAATAGAAATTGTACAAAATGGCAGATTAGTTGAATTCAAACTTTCTGGTGAAAAAATGGCGTTACTTATTGGAAAAAGGGGACAAACCTTAAATGCACTCCAGTATCTAACCCAGCTTGTATCTAATCGATACACAAATCATTATTTTACGATCACGTTAAATGTTGAGGATTATCGTGAAAGGCGGGAACAGGCATTAATACAATTAGCGGATAGACTTTCAGACAAAGCACTGCGAACGAAAAGCCTGGTTAAATTAGAACCGATGCCGTCTTTTGAAAGAAAAATAATTCATAGTCACTTAGCAAATAATAATCGGATTGAAACCCATTCAGAAGGTATTGAACCTAATCGTTATTTGGTTATCACTCCAAAATAATAAAACTCTTTGCTGCATGTCAGCTTAGAGTTTTTTCTATGTCTTCAAAATGGTTCTTTTTCATTGGGAAGTATCAATTTTTAAACTACCGGCCACGGTTGGTTTTATTTCAGGAGCAGTCAACGGAGGTGAAATTTGTATTCCTAATTTTTACGTATCCGTAGTCCGATAAGCAAGTCTCTTTCGCTTTTCCTAATTTATTGTTATTCACATGTGGATAAGTTAAAATAGAAATCATTGAATTCTTTAAATGTGGATAAAAGTGAGTTATTACTCTTTCTTTTTATTATAGATAATAATTTTTGTGAAATGAGGTGAAGCTAGATGGAGTTTGATACAATTGCTGCTATATCAACTCCTATGGGAGAAGGCGCGATTGCCATAGTTCGTTTAAGTGGTGATGATGCAATCACCATTGCAGATAAAGTATTTAGAGGTGTTCATGGAAAAAGGCTAAAGGATGTCTCTTCTCATACGATTCATTACGGCCATATATTTGATTCAGAAAAAAATGAAATTATCGAAGAAGTAATGGTTAGTGTAATGCGGGCGCCTAAAACCTTTACTAGGGAAAATATAGTCGAGATTAATTGTCATGGTGGACTAGTTTCAGTAAATAGGGTACTACAATTAATATTAAATTCTGGTGCAAGGCTTGCGGAACCAGGTGAATTTACAAAAAGAGCGTTTTTAAATGGCCGTATAGATTTATCGCAGGCAGAGGCGGTTATTGATTTAATTAGAGCAAAAACGGATCGAGCAATGAATGTCGCGATTGGCCAAATGGAAGGAAGATTATCACGGTTAATCAAAAAGCTTCGTCAAGAAATTTTAGAGGTAGTTGCACATGTTGAGGTCAATATCGATTATCCGGAGTATGATGATGTAGAAGAAATGACCCATAGATTATTAAAGGAAAAGGCAATCTATATACGAACGGAGCTGACAAAGCTTCTAGAAACTTCCCATCAGGGCAAAATATTGCGTGAAGGTATTTCTACTGTTATCATTGGTAGGCCAAACGTGGGAAAGTCATCCTTATTAAATAGTTTTGTTCAAGAAAATAAGGCTATTGTCACAGATATTCCAGGCACTACACGTGACGTAATTGAAGAATACGTAAATGTGCGCGGTGTCCCATTGCGTCTTATTGATACGGCTGGTATTCGTGAAACAGAAGATATTGTAGAAAGAATTGGTGTAGAGCGATCCAGAAAGGTATTAAAAGAAGCAGATTTAATTTTGCTTGTACTAAATTATGCCGATGAGCTGACAAAAGAAGATGAGCAATTATTTGAAGCTATTAAGGGAATGGATGTAATAGTTATTATTAATAAGACGGACTTACCGAAAAAAATAAATATGGATAGGGTTAAAGAGCTTGCAAAGGATCATAACATTGTCACCACTTCATTGTTGGAAGATAAGGGTGTGGACCAATTAGAGGAAGCAATTGCTTCTCTTTATTTTCAAGGTTCGATAGAAGCACAGGATATAACCTATTTATCTAACAGTCGTCATATTGCTTTAATAAGTCAGGCATTACAAGCAATTAAAGAAGTAATAAATGGAATTGAGATGGGAACGCCAATCGATATTATCCAAATTGATTTAACTCGTACATGGGAATTGCTTGGAGAAGTAATTGGAGATAGTGTTCAGGAAGGTTTAATTAATCAATTGTTTTCACAATTTTGTCTAGGGAAATAGAAGTAAATTTGTAAGGAGGCAAATCATTATGCCATATGAAGCAGGACAATTCGATGTAATTGTCGTTGGCGCTGGACATGCTGGTTGCGAGGCTGGATTAGCAGCTGCTAGAATGGGTGCCAAAACATTAATGATTACCATTAATCTTGATATGATTGCATATATGCCATGTAATCCATCAATTGGCGGCCCTGCAAAAGGGGTTGTAGTAAGGGAAATTGATGCACTTGGCGGAGAAATGGGTAGAAATATCGATAAAACCTATATTCAAATGAGAATGTTGAATACAGGAAAAGGGCCAGCAGTTCAAGCATTACGGGCTCAGGCAGATAAACATCAATACCAACAGGAAATGAAGAAGACTCTGGAAAATGAGCCTAATTTAACATTGATGCAAGGAATGGTAGAAGAATTAGTAGTAGAAAAGGGCGATTGCAAAGGAGTTATCACGCAAACAGGTGCAATATATCGTTCTAATACTGTCGTGCTAACTACAGGAACATTCCTCCGTGGTGAGATTATTATCGGTGATCTGAAATATTCTAGTGGTCCAAACAACCAACAGCCATCAATTAAATTATCGGAAAATCTAGAAAAGCTAGGATTTGACCTTGTTCGTTTTAAGACAGGTACACCTCCAAGAGTGAATAGTCATACGATTGATTATAGTAAAACAGAGATTCAGCCTGGTGACGATGAGCCTCGTGCTTTCAGTTATGAAACGACGAAATATATAACTGATCAATTACCATGCTGGCTAACCTATACAAATGAGCATACACATCAAATTATTGATGCGAATCTTCATCGCTCACCAATGTTTTCAGGAATGGTGAAAGGTACTGGTGCACGCTATTGTCCATCCATCGAAGATAAGGTTGTTCGTTTTAGTGATAAACCAAGACATCAAATATTCTTAGAACCGGAAGGACGTAATACAGAAGAAGTATACGTTCAGGGTTTGTCAACCAGTTTACCGGAGGAAGTTCAACATAAAATCTTAGGAACTGTTCCAGGGCTTGAAAATGCACAAATGATGAGAGCGGGATATGCCATTGAGTATGATGCAGTTGTGCCATCACAATTATGGCCGACATTAGAAACAAAGGCTGTTCCTAACCTTTTTACTGCTGGCCAGATTAATGGTACTTCAGGGTATGAGGAAGCAGCTGGTCAAGGAATAATGGCTGGTATTAATGCTGCAAGAAAGGCATTAGGAAAAGAAGGTATTATTTTAAGCAGGTCAGATGCCTATATCGGAGTGTTATTAGATGATTTAGTGACAAAAGGTACGAATGAACCGTATCGTTTATTAACATCGCGAGCAGAATATCGGTTATTGCTTCGCCATGATAATGCCGATTTGCGTCTAACTCAGATTGGCTATGAAATTGGCCTCATTTCAGAAGAAAGATATAATAAATTTATAGCGAAAAAAGAGGCAATTGAAGAAGAAAAAGAACGTCTTCGCTCTATTATTATTAAACCAAATGAACAAACACAAAGCATTATTCGTGAGGTAGGCGGCAGTGAATTAAAAGACGGAATACGTGCATCTGATCTATTAAAACGCCCAGAAATGAATTACCAGCATATAAAAATACTAGTTCCTTCAGAAAAAGAGTTAATGAAAGAAGTTGAGGAACAAGTAGAAATTCAAATAAAATATGAAGGTTATATTGATAAGTCGTTGCAGCAAGTAGATAGATTAAAGAAATTAGAGGATAAGAAAATACCTGAGAACATTGATTATGACGATATTAATGGTATTGCTACCGAAGCACGTCAAAAACTAAATAAGATTCGCCCAATATCCATCGCACAAGCATCCAGAATATCTGGGGTAAATCCATCTGATATATCCATTTTGTTGGTTTATATTGAACAAGGGCGAATTGCCAAGGTATCTGGAGATAACGGATAAGGAATGATATATAGATGAAAGTAGAGCAATTTGTTCAGTTATTAGAGGAGAAGGGTATTGCCCTTTCCTCAAATCAAATTCAACAATTTGAACGTTATTTTGAGCTATTAGTTGAATGGAATGAAAAAATGAATTTGACAGCTATAACGCAAAAAGAGGATGTATATTTAAAGCATTTTTTTGATTCCATCTCAGCTTCTTTTTTTGTGGATTTCAATCAGCAGCTTCATATTTGTGATGTTGGAGCGGGAGCGGGATTTCCAAGTATTCCTTTGAAAATTTGCTTTCCGGAAATAAAAATATCGATAGTTGATTCTCTTCAAAAGCGTATTTCCTTTTTAGAGCATCTTGCAAAAGAGCTAAAGCTGGACCAAGCCTATTTTTATCATGATCGTGCTGAAACCTTTGCGAAAAATAAAGAGCACAGAGAAAAATATGATATAGTAACTGCTAGAGCTGTTGCAAGAATGTCTGTTCTTAATGAATTATGCCTTCCCTTAGTCAAAATAGGAGGGGCATTTGTTGCGATGAAAGCAGCTAATGCTAAAGAGGAATTAGAAGCTGCTCAAAAAGGCATAAAAATTCTTGGTGGTAAAATACAAGAGGTATACTCGTTCACTTTGCCATTTGAAGAGAGTGAACGAAATATTATCGTCATAAAAAAAGATAAATCGACACCTGCAAAATATCCGCGAAAACCAGGGACACCAAATAAAATGCCTTTGGAATAGGTCTATAGCCTATTAGAAAATTCGCTTTATGTAGGAAAAACTCGAAAAATATCCCACGAAAATGCAGGAACTTGTCTTATAATAGAGAATATGTAGCTAGGGAGTTTCTAAAAGGTGGTGGAGGAAAATGAAGCATCCTTTTTCTCGTTTTTTTGGTGTGGGCGAAAAGGAAGAAGATTTAGAAATAGAAATCGAGACGGATATCGATAAAGAGGAAATTCGTAAAATTCCTATCTCTAATATTGTTCCTAATCGATTCCAGCCAAGGACGATTTTTAACGAGGAAAAAATTCAAGAATTGGCACGTACTATTCATACACATGGAATTATTCAACCAATAGTAGTACGTGAATATCAGCCGGATCAATTTGAAATTATCGCGGGCGAACGAAGATTTAGAGCGGTACAATTGCTTGAATGGGACACTGTTCCAGCAATCATAAAAAATTTAAATGATACCGAAACCGCTTCCGTTGCTTTAATTGAAAATTTACAACGTGAGGAACTTTCTCCGATAGAAGAGGCAATAGCATATGGAAAGCTATTGGATCTTCATAATTTAACACAAGAGGCATTGGCACAAAGGCTTGGCAAAGGTCAATCTACCGTTGCGAATAAGCTACGTCTGCTTAAGCTTCCGCAGGAAATTCAAGATGCATTATTACAAAAGTTAATTACAGAAAGACACGCAAGAGCACTTATTCCATTAAAGGATCCGGAAACGCAAATTCGGATATTAAATGATATTATAGCTAGAAATCTTAATGTGAAACAAACCGAGGAATTAGTAGTCAGGTTAATGAATAAAACGGAGAAAAAACCAAAGCCTCGCAGACAAGCCTTCAGTAAGGATATGAGAATTGCTGTGAATACAATCCGTCAATCACTAACTATGGTTACGGATAATGGAATAAATTTAGATTCCGAAGAAGAAGACTTCGATGATTTTTATCAAATTACGATACGAATTCCGAAAGGTAATAAATAGTTTGGTAGAAGCTTAGGTAATAAGCTTCTTTTTTCTTTTTTTTTTGGATTTTTTTCGGAAAAAAAACTATAAAATAAAAAAATATTAATTTGGAAATATATTTTTTTCGTGAAAAACGAACTATTAGAGGAAATTTTGTTAAAATAGATAATATGATTGCAATTTAATAGGAGAAGTTGAAGGTAGGTGACAACCGTTGGGCAAAATTATTTCCATTGCCAACCAAAAAGGTGGTGTTGGTAAGACGACTACCTCTGTCAACCTAGGAGCCTGCTTAGCACATATCGGAAAAAAAGTATTACTTGTAGATACAGATCCGCAAGGTAATGCAACGAGTGGTGCAGGTATCGATAAGGGTGATGTCCAGCAATGTATTTATGATGTTCTTGTAGATGATGTTGATATAAAAGAAGTAGTAAAGCCAACTGCGGTGGAAGGGCTTTTTTCTGTTCCTGCCACCATTCAATTAGCTGGTGCAGAAATTGAATTGGTTCCTACTATTTCAAGAGAAGTACGTTTAAAACGAGCATTGGCAGAGATAAAAGATGAGTATGACTTCATAATAATTGATTGCCCTCCGTCTCTTGGGCTATTAACAATTAATGCTTTAACAGCTTCGGACACTGTTTTAATTCCTGTCCAATGCGAATATTATGCATTGGAAGGTTTAAGCCAACTATTAAGCACTATCCGTCTAGTACAAAAACATTTAAATAATGACCTCATGATTGAGGGGGTGCTTCTGACGATGCTAGATGCCAGAACCAATTTAGGACTTCAAGTCATTGAAGAAGTCAAAAAGTATTTTCAAGATAAGGTTTATCGTACAATTGTCCCGCGCAATGTTCGATTAAGTGAAGCACCAAGCCATGGTGAACCAATTATTGTGTATGACCCTAAATCAAGGGGAGCGGAAGTCTACTTAGATTTGGCAAAGGAAGTGGCGATGAATGGCTAAAGGACTTGGAAAGGGAATTAATGCATTATTTGCGAATGTCAATGTGGAAAATGATGATGCAGTCCAAGAGGTTAAACTGAAAGAGCTTAGGCCGAATCCTTATCAGCCCCGAAAAATTTTTCAAGCAGAAGCCATTGAAGAATTGAAGGAATCTATTCTTCAACATGGAATTTTACAGCCAATCATTGTGCGTAAAAGCATAAAGGGGTATGAAATTGTAGTAGGTGAAAGGCGTTACCGTGCTGCTAAAGAGGCGAAACTTGAGAAGGTTCCAGTTGTTGTACGAGAGCTGGATGAACAGCAAATGATGGAGCTTGCTGTTTTGGAGAATTTGCAGCGTGAGGACTTAACTCCGATCGAAGAAGCAAATGCCTATCAAACACTTATGGAGCGTTTAAATTTAACACAGGAGCAACTAGCAAAACGTCTCGGTAAAAGCAGGCCGCATATAGCTAATCATTTAAGACTGTTAGTTCTTCCAAAAAAGATACAAGAACTTATATCTAATGGTGATATTTCAATGGGTCATGGCCGTGCTCTTTTGGGATTAAAGAAAAAGGACAAGCTCATGGCTGTAGTTGAAGAAGTAATGAAAAATGGACTAAATGTCCGGCAGTTGGAAAAATTAGTGCAACAAATGAACGAAAATGTTTCACGTGAAACAAAGAAACCGAAAGTGGAAAAAAATATTTTTATTCGGGAGCAAGAAACTGTTTTGCGAGAAAAATTTGGAACAACTGTGACGATTAAACAATCGAAGAAAAAGGGAAAAATCGAAATAGAATTCTTTTCACCAGAAGATTTGCAAAGAATTCTGGAGTTACTGGAAAGCTCAAATGAGAGGGAAACCATCTAAGGATGGTTTCTTTCTGTATAAGAGAGGTGTGTAGTATTTGGTTTTGTTAGGGACAATTGTTAATGGTGTTTGCATAATTATCGGCTCAATACTGGGGAAATTATTAAATAGAATCCCTGAAAAATTAAAGGGCACCGTGATGCATGCAATAGGTTTGGCAGTAATGGTATTAGGATTGCAAATGGGATTTAAGAGTAATAACTTTCTAATTGTTATTCTAAGCCTTGTATTTGGTGCGGTTATAGGTGAGTTATTGGCCCTAGAGGATAAATTAAATCTTTTGGGAAATTGGCTAGAAAAGAAGATAGGTTCAAGTAATCAAGGAAGCATTGCAGAGGGATTTGTATCAGCAACCTTAATATTTGTTATTGGTGCAATGGCAATTATTGGTGCGCTGGACAGTGGAATACGTGGAGACCATAATGTTTTATATACTAAGGCGGTTATCGATGGCTTCACTGCTCTTATACTAACAACGACATTAGGAATAGGAGTTATTTTTTCCGTTTTTCCAGTTGTTATATATGAAGGAATCATTGCTCTTTTTGCAACTCAAATAGATCACTTTGTTCCGAAGGAAATAATGGATTCATTTATTACCGAAATGACTGCAGCTGGTGGAATAATGATTTGTGCAATCGGATTAAATATAACAGGGATTACCAAAATTCGTGTAGCAAACTTATTGCCTGGGATTGTTGTGACTGCAATTATTGTAACTATTATTCATTTCATTCATTAATTTATTAAAGGGGAGATTGTATCTCCCCTTTAGTTTAATTCTAGATTTCAATTTATTATGACTGTGATATTTTAGGAAATAGTATTTTCCTGATTTTCTCTCCAATTTAAATTTAGTAAGGAATGTTGATATTTATAAGAAAGACCAGCCCGATAAATACCGTCTGCAATCGTTTTAGCCATGTTTAAGACTAAGTGTAAACGGGTATTTTGTAGTACAAAAAACTCCATAAAACCACTTACATTCACAATGCCGGTTATATGCATATTTCCGACAAATGGCAATTCCTTTTTGACACCTGCTCCGGGTTTAACGGGACCATCACCAATCTGAATCATGCCAACACTTTTTAGTTTTCCTAAACAGGCATCAATCCCAATAATAAAAGGGTGATCATATGTATTTTGAATAGCTTGTAGCTTTTCTTCAAGATTAACGGCATGAATAGGATCTTCAAGGGTTCCATATATATGAAAAGGGGATTTTCCTTTTTCTTTAAGAAAGGTTCCAATAAGGGGTCCTAATGAATCACCTGTTGAACGATCTGTTCCGATGCAAACGATAATAATAGGAATATTCGTATCATCGGGCAACATGGTTAAGAGATGCCTGGAAACTGCTCCCTTAGCGGAGATATCATCAAATGGAATTTTTAATTCTTCGTCTTTGCGATCAAATATACCTTTGCCAATCTTCATACTGTCCACCCCTTATTAATGGTATTAACAGTATACGGAGGAAAGTATTTTTCTATACATAGAGTAGGGAAAATTTAGAAAAATAATATATTTATCGAAATATATACTTACATACAAAAACGTATGGAATGCTGATAAAATAGATACTACTTTATGTGTGACGGGAGGTTAGTGATTACTTGAATTATATAGAGAAAATATTAAATAGAGTTGCTAATAAATGGTTAAATGAGGAAACTTGGATTCACATTGGGGAAACCGTTCTGAAAATAATTATGGTATTTGTAGTAGCGTCCATAGTGATTAAAGTTGGCAAAGCAGCGATACGAAATATTTTTAAGGTACGTTCAAAATCACTACTTCGTATTTCCGAAAGACGTGAAAATACATTATTAAAATTACTAGAAAACATCCTGACATATGTTGTTTATTTCGTAGCATTAATTACCATTCTCTCATTACTATCCATTGACGTAAAAGGTCTTCTTGCTGGAGCAGGTATCGTTGGACTTGCAGTAGGGTTTGGGGCACAAAGTCTTGTTCGTGATGTAATTTCTGGATTTTTTATTATTTTTGAAGATCAATTTTCTGTAGGGGATTATGTTGGTATAGGTAATTATATTGGAACTGTCGAGGAAATTGGGCTTCGAATAACGAAGATTAAAAGTTGGACTGGTGAGTTACATATCTTTCCGAATGGTAGGATAACAGAGGTGACTAACTACTCCATACATAATAGTATCGCAGTAGTTGATATAAATATCCCTTATGATGGAAATATTGTAAAGGCTGAGAAAGTTATAGAGGAATTATTGCCGAGAGTGTCAAATAAATATGAAGAAATTGTTAATCATCCCGAATTGCTAGGAGTTCAGCAATTAGGAACTTCTGATGTAACTTTAAGAGTCATTGCAGAAACAAAGCCGATGAGTCATTGGCATATTGCCCGTTGTTTACGGAAGGAAATAAAAATGGTATTAGACGATAATGGAATAAAAGCACCGTTTCCGAAACTTGTTATGTATTCTCGAAATGAAGAAGCGGACTTTCATAATCATCATATTCGTAGGGGGGAGTAGAAAATGGAACCAAAAGAATTTGCACTAAATGATATTGTTGAAATGAAGAAACAACACCCATGTGGAACGAACCGTTGGAAAATAATACGGATGGGAATGGATATCCGAATCAAATGTGAGGGATGCGGTCATAGCGTAATGATACCTCGCAAGGAATTTGCAAGGAAAATGAAGAAGGTTTTAGTGAAGCATGAAGAATAACATTCATGCTTCATTTTATGCAACATAACTAATTAGACTATAGAACAGTTGCTGAAAGTACCATGAATTTTTTATTGGAATTTAAATCTAATAAATAATTGAAGCGCTTGCGCTTTTCTGTGATAATCCATATAATTGTGAAAGGTTTAAATTTAGAAAGCAAGTAGATTAATTATATAAATAGTTTTTTAGGGGAGTGACCAATTATGGCGCTTACAGCCGGTATTGTAGGGTTGCCGAATGTAGGTAAATCTACATTATTTAATGCTATAACAAAAGCTGGTGCAGAATCAGCAAACTATCCATTTTGTACAATTGATCCAAACGTTGGAATCGTGGAAGTTCCAGATGAACGTTTAAATAAATTAACAGAACTTGTACAGCCTAAGAAAACAGTACCCACTGCATTTGAGTTCACTGATATTGCCGGTATTGTCAAAGGTGCAAGCAAAGGGGAAGGCTTGGGAAATAAATTTCTTTCTCATATTCGCCAAGTCGATGCCATTTGCCATGTAGTACGTTGTTTTGCCGATGGAAATATTACTCATGTTTCAGGAAAAGTTGACCCAATCGATGATATTACAACCATTAATCTTGAATTGATTCTAGCAGATCTTGAATCAGTAGAGAAACGAATTGGCCGTGTAGAAAAGCTTGCAAAGCAAAAAGATAAGGATGCTGTAGCAGAATATGAAGTATTAGCAAAACTTAAAGAGGCATTTGAGGCCGATAAGCCGGCACGATCTGTAGAATTTACCGAAGAACAATTAAAGCTTGTGAAAGGATTGCATCTACTAACCAGTAAGCCAGTTTTATATGTGGCTAATGTTGGAGAAGATGAGGTTGCTGATCCATCCGATAATGAATATGTCCAAAGGGTACGTGAATTTGCTAAGAATGAGGATGCAGAAGTAATTGTTATTTGTGCAAAGATTGAAGAAGAAATTGCTGAGCTGGAAGATGACGAGAAGGTAATGTTTTTGGCAGAACTGGGCATTAAAGAATCTGGTCTTGATCAACTAATTAAAGCTGCTTATAGTTTACTTGGACTAGCTACTTATTTTACTGCAGGCGTACAAGAAGTTCGCGCATGGACATTTAGAAAAGGAATGAAAGCTCCTCAATGTGCAGGTATCATTCATTCAGACTTTGAAAAAGGATTTATCCGTGCGGAGACTGTTTCGTATAATGATTTAATGACTGCCGGCTCTATGAACGCAGCCAAAGAAGCGGGCAAGGTTCGTCTTGAAGGAAAGGAATATCTTGTTCAAGATGGAGACGTAATGCATTTTAGATTTAATGTTTGACGCAAAGTACTTTGTATACTAAATAGAGACTGGCAGTGCATAGCACTGTCTTTTTCATTTCATGATTGTTGGGATTTATCTCAAAACAACTTTACAAGAACAAATGTTTGTACTATTATGAAAATAAGCTTGTAAAATTATTAAGGATGCAATAAGTGTAACAGCAACAAGCATTGCAATTAGATGATTGTTGTGTTATACTTTGTACTTGTGAGTAATGAGCGTATATATACATTGCTCCTTGCCCTTATTAAAGGGCCGTATAGTCCATAAGGAGGTGACAGAAAGATGAGAAAGTACGAAATTATGTACATTATCCGTCCAAATATTGAGGATGAAGCTAAAAAAGCATTAGTTGAGCGTTTTGATAACGTATTAACAACTCAAGGTGCGGAAATCATCGAATCTAAAGACTGGGGCAAGCGTCGTCTTGCGTATGAAATTGAGGACTTCCGTGACGGTTATTACCGTTTAGTGAAAGTTTCTTCAAACCCAGAAGCGGTTCAAGAATTTGACCGTCTTGCAAAGATTAGCGGAGACATTATCCGTCACATTGTCGTTAAAGAAGAAGAATAATATTATAGATATTTTTTGTGTTTCACGTGAAACATAAGCTAAGGGAAGGGGTTGATTCTGATGATGAACCGTGTTGTTTTAGTTGGTCGATTAACGAAAGACCCGGAATTGCGTTATACTCCGAGCGGGGTAGCGGTTGCTACATTTACACTTGCTGTAAATCGTACTTATACGAATCAGCAAGGGGAAAGAGAAGCTGACTTTATTAATTGTGTAATATGGCGAAAACCAGCAGAAAACGTAGCTAATTTCCTGAAAAAGGGAAGCTTAGCTGGTGTTGATGGTCGTTTGCAAACTCGTAATTATGAGGGACAAGATGGTAGACGTGTGTATGTTACAGAAGTTGTGGCAGAAAGTGTTCAATTCTTAGAGCCTAGAAGTTCAGCTCCTGATCGAAATAACAGCAATGATTTTCATGGCGGTGGTCAGAGAAATCAAAACAATCCATTCAGTCAAAATCAGAATCAACAACGAAACCAAGGCTATACTCGTGTAGATGAAGATCCATTTTCTAATGATGGTCAACCGATTGACATATCTGATGATGATCTTCCGTTTTAATACAAATTTTGAATAGAAGGAGGGAAACAAAATGGCAGCAGGTGGACGTAGAGGCGGACGTAAACGCCGTAAAGTGTGTTTTTTCACAGCAAACGGAATTACACACATCGATTATAAAGATGTAGATTTACTTAAAAAATTCATCTCTGAGCGCGGGAAAATCCTTCCTCGCCGTGTAACAGGTACAAGCGCAAAATACCAACGTAAATTAACGATTGCTATTAAGCGTGCTCGTACAATGGCATTACTACCATATGTTTCTGGTGAATAATATAAAAAAGCTATTGGTCAATGGCCAATAGCTTTTTATATATGTTTTTTATTTTACATATAGTCCATAAGTGTGTCATACCATCCTCCTGCACTCTTTTCATCAATACTATATCTTATGGTAAAATATAGCTAGGATTATTTGTTTATGGGTATTTAGAAAGGGGTAAGTGGTGAAATAGTGAAAAGTGTGAAAGTAATTACTGAAGGGGCATTGTTGCTTACCATTTATATTGTTTTATTATTAGCTTTTTTATATATTCCGGTCATCTATGTAATAGCAGCGATGTTTCTTGTTCTTCCATTTCTTCTATATAGTGCAAAGCATCCTTTAAAATATTCTTTTGTTTTTTTCGTTACCAGTATACTTATTTCCGCTTTGCTGGGAACAGTGCTATCTATTCCAGCTACATTCATTTTTGGAACTACAGGAATGGTAATGGGATATTGCGTACAAATGAAGAAATCGAAAGCTACTATTTTCGTTGCTTCCAGCTTAACCTTTTTAATTGATTTGGTCCTCGGATATGTTATTGCGGCAAGGTTTTTCCATTTTAATATTTTGCAGCAAATGGTCAAATATCTTCGGACATCTTTCGAACAAACTGCCGAAATATTAAAGGCGATAGGGCAGGAACAAAATAATCAAGCATTAGAGCGGTTAAACGAAATCATTACCATAATTCAAACCTTATTCCCAGCTTTATTAGTAATCATGTCTTTTATGTTTGTTTGGCTATTTATTGTTATTAATTTCCCTATTGCCAAACGTCTGCGAGTTCAAGTACCAAAATGGCAGCCTTTTCATAAATTACAGCTGCCGAAAAGTTTATTGTGGTATTATTTAATTACAATGTTATTAACCTTTTTTATTCATCCAAAAACAGGAAGCTTTTTAGCAGCTGCATTATTAAATCTATCATCTTTATTGCAAATCTTAATGCTTCTTCAAGGCTTTTCTTTAATAGCTTATTTTGGAAACATCAAAAAGTGGCCAAAAAGTCTTTTTATATTAATCATTTGTGTAGCTTTCTTATTTCCTCCATCGATGTTTATTATTTTGATGTTAGGTATAATGGATGTAGGTATGGATATACGAAAAAAACTAATGGGAAAATAATTTTTTTGATTAAACTTTTCACTTAAAGGAGCTGAAAAAATGCCTTCTTATTTTAGTAAGCGGATGGTTCGATATCCGTTGTATGGTTTGATCGCGGTTTCGTTAGCCCTTTTAGGTGTTGTTGCGATTTTTTATTGGTGGATTTCTGCAATTGCAATTATTTTATTAGGAGTCTTATTTTATTTCGCATTTGTATTTGAAAAAAAAGAACATTTAGAGGTAGAGGAATATATTTCTACCCTTTCCTACCGTGTTAAACGTGTCGGAGAAGAGGCATTAATGGAAATGCCAATTGGGATAATGCTGATTAATGATGATTATTTTATTGAATGGACAAATCAATTTATGGCCTCCTGTTTTGATGAGGATACCCTAGTAGGAAGATCATTGTATGATGTTGCAGAAAATTTGGTGCCAATGATTAAGCAGGAAATAGATTCCGAGACAGTAACAATAAATAGTCGTAATTATCGGGTGATATTGAAATCGGAGGAACGCCTTCTCTACTTTTTTGATGTCACAGAACAAATGGAAATTGAAAAACTCTATTTAGAAGAACGCCCTGTTATTTCTATTATCTTTTTAGATAATTATGATGAACTGACCCAAGGAATGGAAGACCAGACGCGAAGCAGCCTCAATAATTTAGTTACATCCATCCTTAATAAATGGGCAACTGAATATGGGATTTTTATGAAGAGAATATCTTCCGAACGTTTTTTAACCATTTTTAATGAAAAAATATTATGGGATCTCGAAAAAGATAAGTTCTCTATTCTAGATGAAGTAAGGGAAACGACGGCAAAGCAAAATGTGCCATTAACTTTAAGTATTGGAGTTGGTGCAGGGATATCTGCATTACCTGATCTTGGTTCTCTTGCGCAATCTAGCTTGGATATTGCACTCGGTCGCGGTGGAGACCAAGTTGCTATGAAACAGTTAAACGGAAAAGTAAAATTTTATGGCGGTAAAACGAATCCTGTTGAAAAAAGAACACGGGTAAGAGCCCGAGTTATTTCACATGCATTAAGAGAATTAATGCTTGAAAGTGATAAAGTTATCGTAATGGGCCATAAGTATCCGGATATGGATGCGATTGGTGCGGCAATAGGAATTCGTAAAGTAGCGCAAATGAATCAAAAGGAAGCTTATATTGTAATTAATACTTCAGAAATTGATACGGGGGTAACTCGATTAATAGAAGAAGTAAAGCAGCAGCATCCTGAAATGCATGCTCGCTTTATTTCGCCAGATGATGCCTTAGAAATGGCAACTGAGGATTCACTATTGGTCATTGTAGATACTCATAAGCCATCCTTTGTCATAGAGGAAAGACTTATTAAAAAAATTGATAATGTAGTGGTAATTGATCATCATCGCAGAAGTGAGGATTTTATAAAAAACCCTCTTTTGGTCTATATGGAGCCATATGCATCTTCAACCTCCGAACTAGTCACGGAATTACTTGAATATCAACCGAAAAATGAAAAAATAAACATGCTGGAAGCAACAGCTTTATTGGCTGGGATTATAGTTGATACAAAAAGCTTTACATTAAGAACCGGTTCTAGAACTTTCGATGCAGCATCCTACTTACGAACTCTCGGTGCAGATACGATCTTAGTCCAAAAGTTCTTAAAAGAGGATATTAATACCTATGTAAATAGAGCAAAGCTTATCGAGGGAGTACGTATTTATGCAAATGGTATTGCGATTGCAAAGGGCGATGATGAAAGGAAAACCGATCCTGTAGTTACAGCACAGGCAGCAGACACATTATTGACAATGGATGGTATTAACGCATCCTTTGTGATAACCAAACGATCCGAAAACGAAATAGGAATCAGTGCACGTTCCTTGGGAAAAGTAAATGTTCAAGTTATAATGGAAGCATTAGGAGGAGGCGGGCATTTATCAAATGCAGCAGCCCAATTAAAAGATGTGACTATAAATCAAGCTGAACAAAAACTAATACAGGCAATTGATGAATATTTGGAAGGGAGCACGAAATCATGAAAGTGATCTTTTTGAAAGATGTAAAAGGGAAAGGAAAAAAAGGAGAAACAAAAAATGTAGCTGATGGTTATGCTCATAATTTCCTTTTAAAACAAGGATTAGCAGTAGAAGCAACCCAAGCTAATTTAAAAGGTCTAGAAGCGCAAAAGAAAAAAGAGCAGCAGCTAGCCCAAGAAGAATTGGAAGACGCAAAAAAATTAAAGGAAGTCATTGAAAAGATTACGGTTGAGCTTAAAGCAAAATCCGGAAATGGTGGAAGATTATTTGGCTCCATTACTAGTAAGCAAATATCTGAGGAGCTTAAGAAAAAGCATAATATTCAAATTGATAAACGTAAAATGGAGTTAAATGACGCGATACGTTCTTTAGGCTATACAAAAGTTCCTGTAAAATTACATTCTGATGTAACAGCAACTTTGAATGTGCATGTAACAGAAGAAAGTTAAAATTGCCAGCTTCATAAACGATTAGAACGTGTTAAAATGTTATAGTAGAATGATTGATTGGATGTTTATTCTACATCCAAAATATTAATGTGGTCTTTCCTTTGATCACATTTTTTTGTTTAAAGTGTAGTAAAAATGATAATGTTACTATGAATACCACGTTTGGTGGGTCATTCTTATTAATATTGGTTCGAAATGAACGAGTCATACATTAGAGTATTTTATTATTTACATTAACCACTTTTTCACGAGGTTGATTAGGGGGTATGGATAAATGAGTGATTTATTTGCAGATCGTATGCCTCCGCAAAACATTGAGGCAGAGCAAGCTGTATTAGGGGCCGTATTCCTTGAACCTTCTTCCCTAATTACGGCATCCGAGGTTCTGATTCCGGAGGATTTCTATCGAAACTCACATCAGTTGATTTTTCGTGTATTTTTGAAGCTAAATGACAGCGGAAAAGCTGTTGATTTAGTCACCGTAGCAGAGGAATTAGCAGCTTCAAAGCAGCTCGAGGATGTAGGAGGCATTAGTTATTTAAGTGAACTGGCAGGTTCCGTTCCAACAGCTGCAAATATTGAATATTATGCTAGAATCGTTGAGGAGAAGTCTTTACTTAGAAGACTGATTCGTACAGCTACGACCATTGCAACAGACGGTTATTCGAGAGAAGATGAGGTTGATGAACTTCTTAGTGAAGCTGAAAGAAGTATTATGGAGGTTGCAAATCGCAAAAATGCCGGGGCATTCCATGATATTAAGGATGTTCTTGTACGTACCTATGATAATATTGAGCTGCTTCACAATCGAGTAGGGGACATAACAGGTATTCCGACTGGTTTTGCCGAGCTTGATAGAATGACAGCAGGCTTTCAACGGAATGACTTGATTATTGTAGCAGCCCGTCCATCGGTAGGGAAAACAGCCTTTGCGCTAAATATTGCTCAAAACGTAGGAACTAAGGCCGGAGAAAATGTAGCTATTTTTAGTCTTGAGATGGGTGCGGAACAGCTCGTTATGCGTATGCTTTGTGCGGAAGGTAATATTAATGCGCAAAATTTAAGGACTGGTTCCTTAACTGATGAGGATTGGAGAAAACTAACCATGGCAATGGGGAGTTTATCAAACTCAGGTATTTTTATTGATGATACACCAGGTATTCGAATTAATGAAATTCGTTCCAAATGCCGAAGATTGAAGCAAGAACATGGACTTGGCATGATTTTAATAGATTATTTGCAATTGATTCAGGGTAGCGGCAGATCAAACGAAAACCGTCAGCAAGAGGTTTCAGAAATATCTCGTTCGTTAAAAGCATTAGCTCGTGAGCTACAGGTTCCAGTTATTGCTTTATCACAGTTATCCCGTGGGGTAGAACAGCGCCAGGATAAACGACCAATGATGTCGGATATCCGTGAATCAGGAAGTATTGAGCAGGATGCGGATATTGTTGCCTTCTTATATCGTGATGATTATTATGACAAGGAAACAGAGAATAAAAATATCATCGAAATTATTATCGCAAAACAACGTAATGGCCCAGTTGGAACTGTGTCTTTAGCCTTTGTAAAGGAATATAATAAGTTTGTGAATTTGGAAAGAAGATTTGACGAATCCGGAATCCCAGCCGGAGCATAGATGAAAAGAGAAATTGGTATTAAGCCAGTTTCTCTTTTTTTTGGTTCTTCTAAAACTATGTTGTTATTAGAAGGTGAATCTTTTTAATAGATAGAAATAAATTAATTACGAATAAATATATAATAATAATCTTATAATGTTCGTGTTTTGGTTGACTTTTTCATTGTAATTGGTAAAATAGGTATGTTGAAAAACGAAGACCGTGAATAATTAAAAATCTCGGAGGTGCTTTAAATTGTCTTCAGTAGTTGTAGTTGGAAGTCAATGGGGAGATGAAGGAAAAGGAAAGATTACAGATTTTCTTTCTGAAAATGCAGAAGTAATTGCCCGCTATCAAGGTGGAAATAATGCCGGACATACAATTCGCTTTGATGGTGAAACATATAAACTTCATCTGATTCCGTCCGGAATTTTTTATAAAGATAAAATAAGTGTTATTGGAAATGGGATGGTTGTTGATCCAAAGGCACTTGTCGAAGAGTTAAAGTACCTTCATGATAAGGGTGTTAAAACGGATAATCTCCGTATAAGTAATCGCGCACATGTCATTCTTCCTTATCATTTAAAAATAGATGAGGTTGAAGAAGAGAGAAAAGGCGCAAATAAAATTGGTACAACGAAAAAAGGGATTGGCCCAGCTTATATGGATAAGGCTGCGCGAATTGGTATCCGTATTGCTGATTTATTAGACCGCGAAGTATTTGAAGAAAAGCTGGCTCGTAATTTAGAAGAAAAGAATCGATTACTAGAGCGAATCTATGAAACAGAGGGCTTTAAATTAGAGGATATTTTGGATGAATATTATGAGTATGGCCAACAATTCAAACATTATGTTTGTGATACCTCTGTAGTGTTAAATGATGCGCTGGATGAGGCGAAAAGAGTTTTATTTGAAGGTGCTCAAGGTGTAATGTTAGATATTGATCAAGGGACATATCCTTTTGTTACCTCATCTAATCCAATTGCAGGAGGCGTAACGATTGGATCTGGTGTTGGACCAACCAAGATTAATCATGTTGTTGGGGTTGCAAAGGCTTATACATCACGAGTAGGCGACGGACCATTTCCTACTGAATTGAAGGATGAGATCGGTGATCGAATCCGTGAAGTTGGCCGTGAATATGGAACTACAACTGGAAGACCTCGCCGCGTAGGCTGGTTTGATAGCGTTGTTGTCCGTCATGCTAGAAGAGTAAGCGGCCTAACAGATTTGTCACTGAACTCCATCGATGTTTTAACAGGAATTGATACAGTAAAGATTTGTGTAGCATATAAGTATAATGGGCAGATTATCGAAGAATTCCCTGCAAGCTTAAAGATTTTAGAACAATGTGAGCCAGTATATGAGGAACTTCCTGGCTGGAAAGAAGATATTACAGGATGTAAATCATTAGATGAACTCCCTGCAAACGCACGCCATTATTTAGAACGTGTTTCTCAGCTAACAGGAATTCCACTTTCTATTTTTTCTGTTGGTCCAGATCGTTCACAAACGAATGTTATATACAGTGTTTGGAGATAGCAATAACAAGCTGATTTCATGCATGAAATCAGCTTGTTTATTTTTTTTGTAGAAAATTGCTGAAATATGTTGCCAAATTCAAAAATAGTATGCTAATATAGAACATGTTGTTGCGATAAAAGAAAACGATCCATTAGCTCAGTTGGTAGAGCACGATGACTACGCTTCAAAGGGATACATCCAGCGTACAGCTTGAACTGCTGCTTGATTAAGCTTACTAAAAGCTGGACGTCGTAGATGCAAACAATGTAAAAAAGTCAGCAACAATAGTATTACTTAAAATTATATTTCGAGCCATTAGCTCAGTCGGTAGAGCATCTGACTTTTAATCAGAGGGTCGAAGGTTCGAGTCCTTCATGGCTCACCATTTTAATTGTTTACAAAACAGACTTGAAAAAATTTGGTCCGGTAGTTCAGCTGGTTAGAATGCCTGCCTGTCACGCAGGAGGTCGCGGGTTCGAGTCCCGTCCGGACCGCCATTTTTATTTAAGAGACCATTACATATGACACGGTAGCTCAGTCGGTAGAGCACGATTGAATACGCTGCGAAGCAAGGCATCAGCGTACCAGTCGAACTGCTGCTTGAATAGTTCTTCTGAGACTGGGACGAAGGTAATAATAATCAAATTTTAGGAACTATATACTAATATGGCTCGGTAGCTCAGTCGGTAGAGCACGATCGAATACGCTGCAAAGCAAAGGGCATCAGCGTACCAGTCGAACTGCTGCTTGAATAGTCTTTTGAAGACTGGGACGAAGGTAACAATAATCAAATTTTAGGAACTATATACTTAATATGGCTCGGTAGCTCAGTCGGTAGAGCAAAGGACTGAAAATCCTTGTGTCGGCGGTTCGATTCCGTCCCGAGCCATCTCCAAAAAGCACTGCGATGACCAAGACTCTCGCAGTGCTTTTTTATAAATCATTATTTTGTAATGTGTCTGTAATATTTTGGGTAAATATTACCATTTCTAACCCAAATAATAAGAACAGACTTACAGTAGAAAAATCCTTTTTTTCTTTGATATTTATGGATTCTTTCGACAAAAATGGTTATAACACTGTATTTCTCGAAAAATAAAAAGGCTAATTTTGTAACTATTTATACAATTATGTTACATTACCATAAAATCCCCCTATTGAACTATAATTTTATGTTATCGTATAAAAGTGTAAAATTATTTGAATATTTATACCTAGTATAAAAGAACTGAATGGTATTAGGGGGATTTATAATGAATTGGAAAAGGATAAATCTGAGATTTGCTTCCAATTTCCAAAAACTTAATAACACAAAGACTATGAATTTATTAAAGGTAACTGCGATTGCAACTCTAGTTTTCTCAACCCTAACCTTCACTAACATTTCTACTAATGCAGAAACAGGAATTAAAACTGTTTATCATGTCTATATAAATCAACAATATATTGGTACCGTTTCGGATAAAGAAATAATTGAAAAGCTGGCTAATGAAAAAATAAATAATGCTCAAAATCAATTTGAAAATGATCAAATTAACATAGAAAATGAAATTACATATATACCAGAACAAGTCTTCCGTCCACAAACAAATGATGATGAAGCAGTGCAAAAAGCTTCTGAGCTGTTTACGGTAAAATCAGATGCAACAGCTATTGTCATTGATGGCAAGCCGACCGCGTATGTCCGAGATGAACAAGAGGCAAACGAGGTTATAGAAAATATAAAGCTACATTATGTATCAAAAAAAGACCTTGCTGCCATTCAAGAGCAAAAGGAACTACAGCAACCTTTACCGCCATTGAAAAAGAAACAGTCTCGTATATTAGACGTTAATCTTGATGAAAAAGTTTCAATTCAAAAGGATGAAGTTGCTCCTAATCAAATTTTATCGGTGGATCAAGCGGTTGACTATTTGTTAAAGGGAACCTTAAAGGAAAAAAAATATACCGTTAAAGATGGTGATGTTTTAGGGCAGATCGCTATAGACCATCATTTGAAGCAAAAGCAGATCTTAGAAATGAATCCTGGCATTAAAGAGGATTCACTAAAAATTGGACAGGAACTAAAAGTTACTGCATATGTGCCTTTAGTTCATGTAATAGTACAGAGAGAAACATACAAAGTAGAGAAGGTACCATATAAAAAGGAAATCATCGAAGATAAAACAATGTTTAAAGGTGATTCAAAAGTAAGACAAAAGGGTCAAAATGGAAAAAGTGAGATTACGTATATTGTGACAGAGGAAAATGGAACGGTCACAAAGAAAGATATACAAAAGGAAAAGGTTATTAAAAAGCCTGTAAAATATATAGTAGTACAAGGAACAAAGGTTATTCCTTCAAGGGGATCTGGTTCATTATCATGGCCAACAAATGGCGGATACGTTTCTAGCAGAATGGGGTACCGTTGGGGAAAACTTCATAAAGGAATTGATATTGCAAGGCCAAGTGACCGGACGATCAAAGCAGCCGATAATGGAGTTGTTGTCGAAGCAGGATGGGATAGCGGCGGTTATGGAAATATGATAAAAATTGACCATCGAAATGGATACGTTACAATTTATGGTCATTTAAGCTCGATTAATGTATCTGTTGGACAAACGGTTTCTAAAGGTTCCAGCATTGGCATTATGGGAGATACAGGAGATTCGACAGGAATTCATCTTCACTTTGAACTTCATGTAAATGGTAGTCTGAAAAACCCTCTTGATTATTTACGATAAATGTTTCAATGAATACCTCTAGGTTAGCTAGAGGTATTTAATTTTGTATTTTACCAATGGTGAAGGTACAGGTTGCATACCTTATCCAAGTGATGGGTTAATTGGAAAGAGCATTTACCGCAAAATAGATGAATTAAAGATGATAAAATGATACATTAAAATAGAGGAATTGTAGCAAAAATATAGAAAGAATATTGTTAATGTTAGTAGGTACAGTTTGCTTCCTCTAAAGATATAGACCACAAGGTGTTATACCGCATAAATATAGATTAGATTTATTATTTTATTTCGAGGAGAGTACGAAAATGGATAAGAAAATTTTAGTTGTAGATGATGAAAAGCCAATTGCAGATATACTCCAATTTAATCTTCAAAAGGAAGGTTATACGGTTTATTGTGCTTATGACGGTGAAGAAGCTCTAAAGATGGTAGAAGAAGTCCAACCAGACCTTTTAATACTAGATATTATGATTCCAAAACGTGATGGTATGGAAGTTTGCCGAGAAGTTAGAAAGAAATATGAAATGCCGATTATTATGTTAACGGCGAAGGATTCTGAAATTGATAAAGTTTTGGGACTAGAGCTCGGTGCTGATGATTATGTAACAAAACCTTTCAGTACGCGTGAACTAATTGCACGTGCCAAAGCAAATTTAAGACGCCACCAAGCTGTTGCTACATCCGAGGAAGAGGAAGAAAACAGCGAAATCACCATTGGATCGCTTGTTATTCATCCCGATGCCTATGTAGTATCCAAGCGTGGCGAAACAATTGAATTGACTCATCGTGAATTTGAACTTCTTTACTATTTAGCGAAGCATATTGGACAGGTAATGACACGTGAACACTTGCTACAAACTGTTTGGGGCTATGATTATTATGGCGATGTAAGAACAGTGGATGTAACGGTTAGACGTCTTCGAGAGAAAGTAGAGGATAATCCAAGCCATCCAGCGTGGATCGTAACAAGAAGGGGAGTAGGTTACTACTTGCGGAATCCTGAACAGGAGTAATGTAATGAAAAAAGTTGGTTTTTTGCAATCTATTCATTTGAAGTTTGTATTAATTTATATTTTATTAATCTTGTTTGCCATGGAGATCATTGGTGTTTACTTTGTAAATAAGCTAGAGGATAAGCTTGTAAAAAACTTTAAAGACTCCATTGAACTGCGAGCAGATACAATGAAATACAGCCTTTCGGAGGTATTGAAGGATAAGGAAGATCAAGATTCTTCCACCAAGATTAAAAAGATATTATCCGGAAATATTGGCTCCGATATTGCAGAAGTAAGAGTGATAAATAATCGAAGTGTAATTTTAGGTACTTCTGATTCCGATAATCAAGGATTGGTTGGGCAGAAGACGACGGACACTTTAGTCAAATTAGCTATAAGCACAGAAGAGAAACAGGATAAAATTTATTTTGACAGTTCCTCTAGAAAAAGGATTTGGGTACTGACATCTCCTATTACATCTAACGGGAAAATATACGGATATATATATTTAGTGACAAAAATTGAATCTGTATATAATCAGTTAGATGAAATCAACAACATTTTTACAACAGGTACTGCGATTGCAGTTGTGTTAACAGCTATTTTAGGGATTGTATTAGCTCAAACCATCACAAGACCGATAGCCGATATGAGAAGGCAAGCAATGGCGATGGCAAAAGGGAACTTCTCCCGGAAGGTTAAGATATACGGGAATGATGAAATAGGACAGCTCGCCTCTTCCTTTAACCACATGACCAAAAAGCTTCAAGAGGCTCAAGCAACAACAGAGGGTGAACGAAGGAAATTAACTTCTGTATTATCTTATATGACAGATGGTGTGATAGCCACAGATCGCAGAGGGAGAGTTATCCTTATTAATGATGCTGCAACTGAAATGATAGATGTTTCACGTGAAACAGTTCTTTCTCAAAACTTAGTTGATGTACTGGGAATAAAAGATGATCACAATTTTGAGGATTTGCTGCATGAACAAGAGTCTATTATTTTGGACTTTAGCACAGAAGAAGAACCATATATTTTAAGAGGAAATATTTCTGTTATACAAAGCGAAACAGGCTTTGTAAGTGGTCTTATCATTGTGCTTCATGATATTACGGAGCAAGAAAAAATTGATATGGAACGCAGGGAATTCGTAGCAAATGTATCCCATGAATTGCGGACACCGTTAACAACAATGAGAAGCTATTTGGAAGCATTAGCGGATGGTGTATGGCAGGACAAGGAAATAGCTCCGCGCTTTTTAAGCGTCACACAAAATGAAACAGAGCGTATGATTCGTATGGTAAATGATTTATTTAAGCTATCCAAGATGGATAGAGAGGATGATCCATTAAATAAAGATTGGATAAACTTTATCGAATTCTTTCATCATATCATTGACCGTTTTGAAATGACCAAACCGGAACATATTACTCTTAAACGAAAGCTTCCGAATGAAGCATTATTTGTAGAGTTAGATGAAGATAAAATGACACAGATTCTAGATAATATCATTTCGAATGCGATTAAATACTCACCAGAAGGTGGGCAAATAACGTTTAGAGTAAAGGCACAGGAAGAAACTATCGATATAAGTATTTCTGATCAAGGTTTAGGGATACCAAAGGATAAGCTTAAGAAAATTTTTGAACGGTTTTATCGTGTGGACAAGGCACGTACACGTCAAATGGGCGGAACTGGCCTGGGACTCGCCATTGCCAAGGAAATGGTGGAAGCACATGGTGGTACGATTTCTGCAAAAAGTGTTGAAGGAAAAGGGACAACTATCACGATATCCCTTCCATTCGACCGTTCATTAGAGGATGATTGGTCATGAAATTTGAAACAGTAAAAACCATTATTTTGTCCTTATTGGTTGCTGGAAGCATATATTTAACTTGGTCTATTTGGACATACAAGCCAGGTTATGATCCGATTAGTAAGGATGTTATCAATACCCCGATTTCAGATGTAAAAAAAATTCAGGATATCATTAAACCTAATAAAATTTTGCTGCATCAAAATCATACTCATCTAGGTACGGTAGATGATACGGAAATAGAGCGTGTTATTAAGGAGCTTCAGAAGTGGCATTTCTTTGATATTGGAAATCAAAAAACATTCAGTGAAACGGAGCTTCGTTATTTTATTCAAGAGGATAATCATATGGAAATTGACTTTCCAAATCGTATCCCGTTTGAAGTCTATAAGGCAATTCTTCAAATTAATAAAAAACAAACATCCAATGTATATTTTGACCGCATTGTTATCGATTTTGAAAAGGGCACTCAAAAAGAACGGAATGTTTATTTTATCGATACGGAAAACCGGAAAATTGCAAGCTCATCCATTAGTATTAATGAGATTCAATCGTTTTGGAATAAAACAAAACAGAAACAAAGCGAATATCAGCCATATGAATCGATTGAGCTTGGAAGAAATCACTATACATTTGTGCCGAAGTCCCAGACACAAATGTGGAGCTATAAATTTTCGGTGAAGGATAAGGATGAACTAGAAAGCTTTAAGAAAAGATTATTTAGCGACCCTAATTCTGTTCAAAAAAGTGAGTCAACAGATAAAATAGAATATATTAATAGCACTAGCTTGATGAAAGCCGATTTGAAAAATAATATGCTATACTTTGTAAATCCTTCATCGGAGAATCTTTCCTATACATCTGATCCAAGAATTCTTTTAAAACAAAGCATCGACTTTGTTAATGATCATGGCGGTTGGACAGATGAATACCGATATTTTGATTTAGATAATAGTAATCATGAGGTTATTTTCCGATTGTATATGGACGGGTATCCTGTTTTCAATTCGGAGGATATGGCGGAGATTCAGCAATTTTGGGGAGATAACGATATTTTTCAGTATCAGCGACCATATGTATCTCTTCTTGACGTTCCGGTAAATACTCCGTCTAAAAAGTATCTTGAATCCGGGAAGACAGTTTTAAAGGATCTATTAGCTAATTCAAATGTCCGGAAAGATGACATTCAGGATCTTGCTATAGGCTATCAATTACAGAAGGATCCAAAAACATCAGATGTCCTTTCCTTTGAACCAAAGTGGTATTGCCTTTATCAAGGTACTTGGTCCCCAGCCTCTGAGATAGGGAGGGTTCAAAATGGAATGGAGTAAAACAAAAACAATGTTTATTATTGTTTTCTTAATACTTGATCTCTTTTTGGCAACCCAGTTGTTTAATAAGTATTCAAAAAGTCAATACGATGTCATTCAAAACGCTTCGGATGAAGATCGATTAAAAGCGGATGAAATAACATATGATAGACTTCCAACAGACAAGATAAGAAGCCAATATTTAAGGGCTAAATCAAAAATATTTACGAGTAAAGATATCAAAAGGCTCGTAAATCAATCCGCCTTAATTACAAAGGATGGAACAGATATTACTTCATATTTTAATAAACCTATTGCCATTTCCGGAAAAATAGATAAGACTTCGATAGACAAGGTCTTGAAGGATAAGAATATCTTATATAATGACCAGTATACCTTTTGGAAATATGATAAAGACATGAAGCAAATAAATTACATTCAAACTTATAAGGACATGCCAATTTTTAAAAATATAAGTGGTCATATCATTTTTTATCTGAACGATAAAAATGAAATTGTTTCTTATGAGCAAACATTGTTGAACATAGAGGATGAGGTAAAGGAAGGGGATGTTTGGGCAGCCATTAAAGCCATTGATACCCTCCATAATAAAGGGATGCTAAAACGGAAAAGCAAGATTCTAGAGCCTGAATTAGGTTACTATACGCGGATACAATCATCAGAGCTACAATTACTAGTTCCTACATGGTATTTTGCGGTAGTAAATGACGGCAAAACAGAGGACTTTTTCGTTGATGCATTTGAAGGACAAGTCTTCGAAATGAATGATAACGGTAATTTAGATGATCCGAATTCTAATGATGGTACACAGTTAAAGGAGAAGCCAAATATAAAAGGCGACCTTAAGGCTAAACAAAATGAACCAGGAGATTATTAATACAGGAGTGAAATAGATGAGCCTGCATTTTAGTGTGCTTGCCAGTGGAAGCACAGGAAATGCGACATATGTTGAAACAAATGAACACGCTTTTTTGGTTGATGCCGGCTTCAGCGGGAAGCAAATGGAAGCTTTGTTTCAAAAAATTGATCGCAAACTTGAGAATCTGAACGGAATACTTGTTACACATGAACATAGTGACCATATTAAAGGCGTGGGCGTTCTAGCCAGGAAATATAAGCTGCCAGTGTATGCAAATCAGAAAACATGGGCTGCAATGGATGGATTAATAGGCGATATTCCAGTAGATCAAAAATTTACATTTGATATGGAGGATGTAAAATCATTTGGTGGCTTAAGTATAGAATCATTTGGTGTTTCACACGATGCTGCGGAACCGATGTTTTACATCTTTCATGAAGGAGATAAAAAAATAGTATTAATTACGGATACTGGCTATGTAAGCGACCGAATGAAAGGCATTATCTCCAATGCAAATGTCTATATATTTGAAAGTAATCACGATGTTCAAATGCTCCGGATGGGAAAATATCCTTGGAATATAAAAAGGCGTATTTTAAGTGATGTTGGCCATGTTTCGAATGAGGATGCAGCTATTGCCATGAGCGATGTTATTGGAGATAAAACGAGGCGCATATATTTATCCCATTTGAGCTTGGACAATAATCTAAAAGATTTAGCAAGAATGAGTGTAACACAAACATTGCAATCAAGGGGCCTGATTGTGGGGGAATCCTTCGATCTATTTGATACAGATCCAAAAATTCCAACCCCATTAACAGCGGTTTAAATAATTTTTCATAGATAAATAGTTTTGGGACTTAAACAATGTTGCTCTTGTGAAAAACAATCCGATGCTTTTGTTGAGTATAAATAAAAGATCCTCCGAATCTAAGGCTATATTAGAATTAATACATTATACGAAAACAGCTATTGGAAATGATAAGGTGGAGAGGTTAATCCGTTTGGTTTGCTCTCCGCCTTTTTTATTTATTTCTAAAAATATAAATTGGTAATTCTTAAGCTGTTTTAATTAATTTTTAATAAATGCTGATTATAATATTAGCATATATAGGTAAAATAATATGAGCCGATCTTTGGAGAAAGGAATGATTGATATGGGTTATTATGATCAGGACGACCACGGACAAAGCCGTTATAGAAACGAAAAAGGCAATAAAGGCGGATACTTAATTTCCAGCTTAATTGGAGTTATTATAGGTGCCCTTATTGTACTGCTTGTTTTCCCTAATTTCGGTGGAAAGACCAATCAAAACACTCAAGAGGAGTCAACAACCGCTTTTACCAACAAAAATAATGTTCAAGGGAAGAATGTATCTCTTAATGTTACAACCGATATTACAAAAGCTGTCGGCATAGCAGAAAAGGCTGTAGTTGGAATCTCTAATATTCAATCACAGGGCTTTTGGAGTCAAGACAACGGAATGAGTGGTGGCAAAAAGTCTACCCAACAAGAGGCAGGTTCCGGATCAGGTGTGATTTATAAAAAAGCAAATGGAAAAGCCTACATCGTAACAAATAACCACGTTGTAGAAGGGGCTGATCAGCTTGAAGTGACACTATCGGATGGAACAAAGCTACCTGCAAAGTTATTAGGTAGTGATGTTTGGACAGACTTAGCTGTAGTCGAAGTAGATGGTTCAAAAGTATCTACAATCGCTCAATTTGGAGATTCTGATAAATTAAAGCTTGGGGAGCCGGTTATTGCTATTGGTAACCCACTAGGGGAACAATTTGCGGGATCCGTTACACAAGGAATTGTTTCCGGTATTAATCGTACAGTGCCGGTGGATATTAATAATGATGGTGTTGAGGATTGGTCGTCAGAAGTTATTCAAACAGATGCTGCTATCAACCCGGGAAATAGCGGTGGAGCACTCATTAATGTTGCAGGCCAAGTAGTTGGAATTAACTCAATGAAAATCGCGCAGGAAGCGGTGGAAGGTATCGGATTCTCTATACCAATTAATTATGCCGAGCCAATCATTACAAAGCTTGAGAGGTTTGGAAAGATCACTAGACCTTCTATTGGAGTACAGTTACAGGATGTCAGTGATATTCCGGCTTATCACCAACAAGAAACATTGCATCTACCAAAGAATGTTACCGATGGAATTATGATTGAATCAGTTGTCCCTCATTCTCCTGCTGCTGCTGCAGGTTTAAGAGAACTCGACGTAATTACGGAATTAGATGGTCATAAAGTACGTAATACTCTAGAGTTAAGAAAATATTTATACGATAAAAAGCAACCAGGAGATACAATGATTATTAAGTTCTATAGAAGCGGAAAATTACAAGAAGTAACCGTTAAATTATCAAATGAATCAAGAATGTAATCGGTTGTGGATAAATACAGGAGATAATATCTCCTGTATTTTTTTTGTGGATGAATCATTTGTGTTATTATTGGTGTGATATTAAGGGAAAATTTCATTTTTAGGTAAAAAGGGTGAGATTTTGTCCAAAATTCAATAAATATTAAAGTGAAACTGGGACTATATTACTTATCCACAGCTGTGTATAGGTTAATATATATTGTGGAGAACAAATATTCCTACACAAAATGTGGATAGAAATTGTGGATATGTGGATAAGTTCTGTGGATATCTTGTTTGTAATCTGTTTGTAAAGTGGGGATTAATTGTGAATATCTCAATAATTGCAGTTGGAAAACTGAAAGAAAAGTATTTAAAACAAGGAATTGATGAATATTTAAAAAGATTAACAGCATATGCAAAAGTGGAAATTATCGAGGTTCCAGACGAAAAAGCGCCCGAAGTCTTAAGCGAAATCGAAATGGAGCAAGTGAAACAAAAAGAAGGAGAGCGAATCCTGTCCAAAATTACCCAAGATACTTATGTAATTGCCTTGGCGATACAGGGGAAAATGAAAAGTTCCGAGGAATTGGCTGACGATTTGGACAAGCTCGCAACATATGGGAAGAGCAAAATAGCATTTGTGATTGGTGGATCACTAGGACTAAGTTCGGAGGTCTTGTCACGGTCTAATGAGCGTTTATCTTTTTCGAAGATGACACTTCCACACCAGCTGATGCGGTTGGTGCTGGTGGAGCAAGTGTATCGGGCGTTTCGGATTAATAGGGGGGAACCGTATCATAAATAGAGGCAAAAAAATTGGAAGATAAGGCGGCAGTTTTTCCTTTGAATCAAAATTTGAAGAGGAATTTACTTCTGAACAAAAAACAAAGCAAAAAGTAATTGTAGATTTAGAAGATTATGGTGAAGAAGATTACTTTTAGGTCCGCAAATAGTACAAATTGACGGTGTACCTATTTGCCTTGGTGCCAATTTCCGCATCCATATTTATCACCTTTACACAGTCTGCTCTTATCGCTTTAGGGAAGAATCATGCAACATACTTATTGAAACATAGAGTTTTGATTAGTTGTAGGAATCGATTGTCTGTTAAGAATTGTCTTTTATTTAACTATTTATGGAAACAGGAAATTCGATAATCAAGATAATATTATGAACAACAATAGATCTAAATCCTTTGTAGTTATTTCTTTGGTTCTTAATATTCACTGACGGAAAGAAAAAGAGCGATCATTAAATGAAAATTAAAGCTATGACAGACAAGTAGAGGTAACCTGAATTAAAATAGAAATTACTTAAAATGAACACATGTATAGATAACAGTGTGTTCATTTTTTGTGTTATTTAAAAATGGAAAGCTTTATAAAATTATTTTTAAAACTTTAAAACTATTTCATTTGAAAAATCGTTAATGTATGCAGAGAGGTGAAAATATGATGACAGATCAAGAACTAGTTGATGACATTATAAATGGATCCCAATCGGCTATGGAGGTACTAGTAAAACGACACTATTCTCTTGTTTATGCTTATATGTATCGAAAGACGAATAATAAAGATACGGCTTATGATTTAACTCAAGAGATTTTCATTAAAATGTTATCTAAAATCAAGTTGTATTCGAGCTCAGGCGAGTTTGCGCACTGGCTTTTAAAAATCGCGACAAATCATTTCCGTGACTATATAAAAAGCCGTTCCTTCGTTTCCTCCCAAATGGAAAGTGAATATGAGGATACACATACCAATCACCAAACCAATGTTACCTATCTATATGAAAAGAACCAGGAACGGGAGGAAATTAGCCAAGCCTTAAACCAACTGTCGGTAGTTCAAAAAGAGGCAATATTACTCAAGTACTTTCACGATTTAAAAATCAAAGAAATTGCTGAGATAACCTCTGCAAATGAATCAACCGTAAAATCACGGTTGAAGCAGGGGCTTCAAAAATTAAGCATCCTACTAAGGAGGGAACAGAATGAAACGAATTCCAAACGATTATGAAATGGATGATCATGAGATTTCAGATCTCTTAAAAAACTTCACGATTGAAACTCCAACAGAACATGAAATATCTAAAACGATTGAAGAATTGCGTTTTTATGTTCCAAAAAGAAGAAAAACAATTCAATCCTACTTATCGCAAACGTGGAATATGCTTTTTTACAGCTTCAATCCCGTTTTTATTTTTCTTTCACTAGTTGTTTATATAATTGGAATTGGTGTCAACTTAAATTCGAATTATAGCCCTTATTTTACGTTATTGGTGATTTCACCCACACCGTTTCTATTTGGCTTATTTGAGCTAGTGAAAGGAAGGGAACTAAAAATGTGGGAACTGGAACAAGCTTGTAAATATTCTGCTAAACAGCTTTTGTTAGCAAAGCTAACCTTGATCAGCGGGGTAAATATTGGGTTTAATATTCTTTTTTGCATACTGGCAGAGGTCACATCGGCTAACCTCGTCTTTTGGAAATTAACCGTTTTTTGGATTATTCCACTTTGTTTCGTTTCATCCATTTCATTGTTGTTATCGCTTAAATTCAGAGGGTGGAGTTCACTAGTGGTTCTTCCGGTTCTTTGGTTCGGAATTTCTTTTATGTTACAACAAATTCCTGGGGTTATGACTTTCTTTGAATCGGTGCATTGGACAGTTTATGCCTGTTTAATCCTATTCTCTGTTAGCATTTTTAATTGGCAAATAAGATTAATCAAAAGGGGAATTCACATTGAAGCTAACTATTCATAATTTATCAAAGGTATTTGGGGAAAAAATAGCTGTAAATCAAATCAATACAGAATTAACACCAGGAGTTTATGGTATTTTGGGTGCAAATGGTTGCGGAAAAACAACATTGATGAGGATGCTTGCTGGTATTTTACGTCCATCTTCGGGGGAAATATTATTTAACGGAACAAATATTCAGGTATTAGATGAACGATACCGTGACATTTTAGGCTACCACCCTCAGCATATAGGCTATTATCAAAATATTTCCGCCGAAAAACTATTGCTTTATATAGCAGCTCTTAAAGGTTTAGAGAAAACACAGGCGAAGAAGAAAGTGGAGGAACTATTAGGCTTGGTCAATTTACTGGAGCATCGTAATGTGAAAGTTGGGAAATTCTCTGGTGGTATGAAGCAACGTGTAGGTATCGCCCAGGCACTATTAAATGATCCCAAGGTATTAATTGTAGACGAGCCAACGGCGGGTTTAGATCCAAAAGAGCGAATTCGCTTCCGCAATTTATTATCACAAATTGCCTATGACCGAATTGTTCTCTTGTCAACACATATTGTTTCAGATATTGAATATATCGCTAAAGAGGTTTTGATATTGAAAAATGGCGAACTTATTCAAAAAAGTACTCCGCAAATGCTTTTGGCGGGGTTACGAGGAAAAGTTTGGAATGTTCAAAGCGAAGAAAGCAAAGTGCTTCATTTTCAAGAACATTACAAAGTAGGGAATATGGTTAAAAACATGGATGGTGTATCACTCAGAATTATTTCAGATGAGAAACCGTCTGCGAACGCGACTAAGGAAGTGCCAAATTTAGAAGATTTATATTTATATTATTTTGATGAAGAGGTAACCCGCTATGGAGTTAGTTAAATTTGAACTATATAAATTGTGTAAGCAAAAAATGAATTGGGTGGGTTTATTGCTTCTTTTCATTTTTCTGGGATTATCTATTTATTTAAATACAAATGGGGAAGCAGCCAAGGATTATGCCCTATATAAGGGTTACGAGGGAAAAATTAACCCACAGCTTGTTACAAAAAAACAACAGGAATTAACAGAAATGTTGAACGAAAATACAGATGGAATTTCAAAAAATGATTTGCAGAAAATACATGTTTTATCCGATTTTACACAAGCAGGGAACATGTTAGCAAACTATCATGAAGAAAAAAGCAACTTGGAAAAACAAATGAAAACTCTCAGTAAATCAAGCTATGAATATAGGGAAGCAAAATATAATTTAGAAAACCTAATTAAAATGGGAGAACCGCAGTTCTATTACATGAAGGCATGGGAGAATGTCACAAGTTATACCGACTTTATTGGAACATTGATCATATCAGTCATGATTCTGATTGGAATTTCCTCTATTTTTTCAAAGGAATACTCTACTGGAATGTATCAGTTTATATTAAGTTCTAAAAATGGTAGGAAAAAGATTGTAACAGCTAAACTAGTGGTTTCGTTTCTATATGTCATTATATTGACCTCTCTGTTTTTCTTAGCTTGTATAGTGATGAATCTATTGTTCTATGGGGACTATGGATATAACCATGCCATACGCAACCTTTCTGGATTTAATGGAACTTTATTAACGCTTAAAGTTTGGCAATACATTTTAATCGAATACTTCATTTATTTGTTTGGAGCTTTAGCTTTTTCCACCTTAGTCATGTTTATATCGTCCAAAAGCAAAAGTTCATTGTCAGGAATCATTTGGGGTGCAGCCATATTAGGATTACCTAATATACTAATACAGGTAACTTACGGTCAGTTTCATTGGCTCATGAACGCTTTGAACTTTTCCTACTCAGCGTTAATGTCGGTCATAACACTATTTTATACAGGTAATTTATATAATGTATTTGGACATCCCGTTCCTCTTGTCTACTTATCTGTACCGTTATTTGCCGTACTATCCATTCTCTTTATATACGGGACGTTCCATACCATTAGGAAAAAACAATTTATTTAATGAAGAGTGACAGGAAGAAAATTTTCTTTTGAAAGCAATTTAGAGCTGAAAATCTTTTGATTTCAGCTTTTTTTATCGAAAAAATACAGCGGGAAAATAACCACTAAAGGAATATATCTGCATTACAAAGAACCAAATTTTGAATACGTATATTCTTTGGAATTACTGCGCTAATAGAGTGTAAATGTTCTTTTTTTGTACACTGGAAATTATACTTTTCTGTTTAAAAAATCGAAAGCTTTATTTACTTTATGGTCAAAAACCGAAAGTTTAAACGTTATTGAAAAATTTTCGCTTATGTTCGCCATTCAAAAAAGACCCGCTTATCATAAGGAGTAAGGAGGAATTTAACATGTATAATGTCCTATCAAAACCTAGAAAACGCAGAGCAGTTGGATATTTGAGGGTAGATCTAAGGAACCAATCTTATCCGAAAAATCATCAGATAAGTTTAGTCAAACTATGATGAATAATTGAATGCAACTTTAAAACAATTTTTAGAATCTAAATATAATTATCAAAGTCTTTCGAATGTTCATCGCGTTATTAAGGAAGAGATTAAAAACAATAATAGATAGTAATAGGTAAGCTGGGAAATGAACAAACTTAACTCAACTTTAGCTCAATATTAAACGTTAAGTATGGAGGCTGTAATAGCTCAGGAGATAAAATGTAGATTATTGAAGAGATAATATTATAATGAGTAGCAAATGGATCGTGTTTTATATACTTTTATTGCCTAACGATTTTTCTTACTCATTAGAAACTCTTTACTGATATCAAAATATGGGTGTACCTCAGTTAAATTATTTTTTTAAATGGTATAAAAGTTGCGTAGTTTTTTGTATAATCATAATGAAATTTGAAGGATGCTAATGCATTTTCCTTTTACCATAAGTGGTTTTTTAGCCTAGAATGCAAAGTTCAAATATTTATATAAAGTGGGGTGCAAATTAAATGTCAGAAGTAATCAATAAATTAAAAACTGTTGTGTTAAACCAGGTTTCATCGGAAATCATAGAAAGCAATCCGCCATTTGTTGAACCAATTGTTTCTTCCGTTGTCTATATATTAACTGCACCTTTTGATCTTAAAGATGCGTATGAACATGCTACATATGATTATACTAATGATGAATTTGAAGTGGAAACCGTCCAGGTTATGAATGAAAGATTGCAGCAGATCATGGATACGCTGGAGACTACTCCCAGCAGTAAACTCGGAAAGTTTATTATTAAGCTTTACTTGAATAGTTTAAGTGAACTTGCAAGCATATCTGAAAGTTGGAAACATCTTTATAACGAAGTTACAAAGTGTTTGCAAGTTTAGAAAATAAGTCATGAAAAGTAGCAGGTGCCCCTTGAGGCACCTTTTTAAACCTCACATAGATACATTACCGAGAATCGTATCATAAGTAAATGAAGTTTCTAGTGGAGATATTGAATTGCTATGTAATCGATGCTTTAGAACTTGAAAATGCTACCGCCAATTTAAAAAATTAAATTTTTGTTTTTAACATAAAGATGTTAGTAAATATCTCAATTATCGGAGTTTGATTGACTCGGCCCAATAATGATAAACAATGGCCAGTATTAAAGAATTACAAAGATAAAAAATAGGGCCGCTAATGCAATTCGGTAATAAGCAAAAATGCTTAAACCAACCTTTGCTAGTATTTTAAGGAACAATACCACTACTAACATGGCTACAACAAATGCAGTTATAAAACCGATAGCGAACAAAGGAATGTCGCTTGTATGTAAAAAATGAAAGCTTTTAATAAAATCCAAGCCTGTAGCACCTACCATAATAGGAAGTGCAACCAAAAAGGAAAACTCTGCAGCTGTTTTGTGATTTGCCCCAACTAGTAACCCTCCTGATATGGTAGATCCAGCGCGAGAAAAACCAGGGATTACTGCTAAGCATTGGAATAGTCCTATGGTGAAAGCTTGTTTATAACTCAATTCATCAACTGTGTTAGAGGTGAACTTTCTATGTTTTTTTTCGGCAAATAACATCAATATTGCTCCCGCTATAAGGCTAAATACTACAACATTAGGGGAAAAAAGTTGGTTTTTAATGAAGTCATGTAGCAATAGCCCTGCTATTGCAGCAGGAATGACTCCTAATATGATGTGAATGGCATCTAATTTCTTTTCTGGTTTTCCAATTGAGCTGAAATTTAAGAGGGAAAGGTATCTTTTCCAATATAAAACTAAAATAGCTAGCATAGAACCAAGTTGAATAATTACTTCAAAAGTATTTGCCTTATCCCCCTTGAACCCTAATAGACTACCTACTAAAATCAAATGACCAGTAGATGATACTGGCAAAAATTCAGTGAACCCTTCTACGATGCCTAATATAAAAGCTATGAAATGTTCATGCATGTTTTCCTCAATCCTCTCATTTGTTGTTACTTAATGTATGTGAAGTAGATATATAGATTTTGTTGATTCCAGCTTTTTTGTCAGAGCATAGTCCATTGCGTCACTCTATATATTTCGGTGGAATGTATCTTTGAAAAATGCAATTTTCATATGAATCCACTCCTATGAAATAATGGTTCCAACAATCAATATCATCTAAAACGTTAAGGTATTCCCCATCCAAACCCTACAAATAGTAAATTCTCTTTTATTGTATTAAGAAATCTGTTGTTTCTGCTTAAGCTAAGGTAAAGGATTTGTAAAGATTATGTAATTTTAAAGCACTAAGGAAAATTGAAAGTGCGAATTCCTATTCTTTGTTGAATAATGTAAGGTCCAGGTTCTAATGTAATAATCATTCCGGCCTCAAGCTTCATATAAAAACTGACAGAATCATGTGGATTATGAGATTATAATAATTGGAAAACGTTTCAACTATGGGAAATGTGTAGATTTTTGTATATTATTAGGTATAATGTACATGTAATTATTAATTATTATTTTTGTAGGTTTATCATATTATTAACAAAAAGGATTCCAAATAATGTAATTTTCTTTTGTTAACAAGAAATTTTTGAAAAGGAGGTTAAAGAAATATGGATATACAAAAAAACAATAATGAAAATCAGCAAAATACTACAAGTGGTAGTTCTATTACAGCTCTAGTATTAGGTATATTATCTTTGGTTATTCCGTATGTAGGGTTAATTTTGGGTATTGTGGGAATAGTTTTTTCCAAAAAAGCCTTTAGAGAAATAGAACAATACAAATACAACGGAAAAGGTATGGCCGTAGCTGGTTTGGTTACTAGTATTGTTGGATGTGCAATATATGGCATTATCATATTAATCTTAATAATAATAGGTATCTTTGCTGGGGTATCTTCAAATTTCTAAGAACTATTAAAAGAATAATATATAAGTATTAGATATTGAAACTAAAACCTCCTTTTGATGTATTAAGGTTCACCGTAATACATCAAAAGGAGGTATTTATTTTTTAACGCAGAAATATCATTCCTAAAATTTATCTTCAAATATATTAATTTTAACTTATCCTATAATCCTTTACAGAGAGCCGACTGTACTAAAAAACGGAAATTAGTGCTTGTTATGACTCGCATTTTGTTGAATAAATCGACATTATCGGGGATGAACAGGCTTTTTCATTTCCATAATTGCCCCTAATAACCAAATTTTAAAGGAACAATAATATACAATTACAAAAAATTAATATTATATTAACAATTATTAGGTTTAATGGAATTAGAATTTGCAAATCTACTAGGAGGGATTATTAGATGATTAATAGGAAACTTGTGAAAAAAGGAGTTACCTTTGCCCTTGCTTTAGCTATTACTGTTCCAGCATTAACACCGGTAAAAGCGGCTACTCAGAAAAATATTAAAATCGAATCTGTTCAATTTAATGGAATGAAAGCCCCAGCTACAATTGATGAAATGGTAAAGACTTATACAAATGCAACCGTTGAAGTGAAATATAACAATGGAAAAGTAAAAACATTTCCACTGTCTTACAAATACCTATTTAAATCGGAAGATAAGGTAGCAACAGTAAAAGGGGGGAAAATCCCTGCAGGAACACCAATTGATGTAAAAGGAAATCCAATTAAGGATCCTAGCAGCACAACCGGAGGATACTTTGTCTCCGATGCTCCAGATTCAAACAGCTTATTGATGCCTATTAACGGCAAACTGTATATGATTACACATTATGAATATCAAACTATTGATGCTGCTAGTAAATCAGCATACGGTTTAGTTCCAGCATCTATGTCTTTAACTGAGATGAAACAGGACAAAAAAACAGGAGAGCTTACTCCTGCAAAAGTCGAAAAAATTGATTTTTCAGCAGTAAATGGACTTTGGATTCCTTGTAACGGATCATTATCTCCATGGAATACACACTTAGGTTCTGAAGAGTACGAACCAGATGCACGTTTATTCTTAGACTCAACTTCAAAGGTAAGAAGTCAAGTTGAGACATTTGCTAAATTCTATTTTGGAGATGAAGCAAAGGCAAATCCGTATTTCTATGGCTTCACTCCTGAAATTAAAGTAGATAAGAACGGAAAAGCATCAGTTGTAAAACATTACAGTACAGGACGATTCTCTCATGAGTTAGCGAAAGTAATGCCTGATAACAAAACTGTTTTTTACGGGGATGATGGTGGCAATACAGGAATGTTTATGTATGTAGCCGACAAAGAAAAAGATCTATCATCTGGCACATTATATGCAGCTACATTTAAACAAACAGGTACTGAAAACGGTGGTTCAGGAGATTTACAATGGATTAATTTAGGGCATGCAACGGATAAAGAAGTGAAAGATATTATTGATAGTGGGATTACATTCAATGATATTTTTGAAACCTCAGATGTTCCTAAAGAAGGTTTCACGGCTATAAAAACATACTCAAATGAAGGGAAAATAGAGTACCTAAAACTTAAACCTGGCAAAGAAAAAGCAGCAGCCTTCCTTGAATCCCGCCGTTATGCTGCTATGCTAGGTGCGACTACAGAATTTAACAAAATGGAAGGTGTTACACTAAACGAAAAGGATAAGAAAGTATATATTGCCATTTCTGATCAAAGTAAGTCTATGGAAAAGGATTCAACAGGAAAAGATCCAGCAGATCATATTCAATTACCAAAAATCAAAGCTGGTGTTACTTATCAATTAGATTTGCAAGGCAGTCAAAAGGATAGTGAAGGGCGGGCTATTAATAGCTCTTATGTAGGATTGTCGATGTCTGGATTAGTTGTTGGTGAAGATTTGAAAGAAGCTGATTCATTTGGAAATACTGCGAATGTAGATAAAGTAGCTAATCCAGATAACTTAAGTTACTCTGAAGCAATGAGAACACTATTTATTGGGGAGGATAGTGGTGCCCATACAAATAACTATGTTTGGGCTTATAACGTAGATACGAAAAAATTAGATCGTATTTTATCTGTCCCTGCAGGAGCGGAAGCAACTGGATTATTTGCTGCAGACGACCGTAATGGATTCTCATACATTTTCAGTAATTTCCAACATCCTGGAGATGAAGTAGATGGCAAGTCCATTACAGCTGTAGATAAACAAGAGCTACTTAAAGCTATCGACAAGCAAATTGGTATTAACAAAACAGGTGGTATTGGTTATATCTCTGGTCTGCCATCTTTAACAAAAATGCCAGATTTCACTGCACCAGGTGCTCCATCCATTAACAAGGTAAATGATGCTGCAAGATCAATCACTGGTAAAGCAGAAGCTAATTCAGTAGTGAAATTGTATGTGAATGGAAAATATAAGCAAGTGAAATTTGAAATGCAATTTCACCAGCAGACAACAGCTGATAAAAATGGAAACTATAAATTTAAAATAGCAAAGCTAAGTGCAGGTACAAAAATTAAGGTGACAGCTACTGATGAAGCAGGCAATGTAAGTGTTGCAAGTACGACTACTGTAATCGATAAAACCGCTCCAAATGCTCCAAAAGTAAATAAAGTAACAATAAAATCTAAATCAGTAACGGGTACAACTGAAAAAGATGCTATTGTACAAGTTTACAATAAGAAAAAATTATTGGGGGAAGCAAAAGCAAACTCAAAAGGAAAATTTAACGTGAAAATTAAAGCCCAAAAAACAGGCACAAGCCTAACCATTGTGGCTAAAGACAAAGCCGGAAACAAAAGTAAATCTAAAGTAATAAAAATTGCTTCAAAATAATAAATAAATTCTTTTATTGTATCAATTAAACGGAAAAGGGCAGTCGTAAAGGATTCAAAAATATCTTTTATGGCAGCCCTTCTTCGTTTCAGGTGGGTTTGAATCTGGACCACTAAATCACTCTCTTTAACACTGGATTGACTTTTTATAAGTCTGTTTCAAATCTAAATTAATTATCGAGCCTACACTTTATTTCTTTCTATAAAGCTTAGAATTTCACAAAGGGATTGATTGTGTTTCTCTGTTGTTAGCGGTTTAAACAAATCTCCCTTTTCGTCTACCCTTCTTTTTATATTTAAAATTGTAAATTCTGTAGGTTGTATACCTCCTTCTAGTTCAGACCAGGTCAGCGGGGTCGCAACAGTTGCACATCGTTTGGCTCGAGGCGAATATACGACTGGCATGGTTCTCCCTCTCCATAGCTGCAAGTAATCAAAATACAGTTTGTTTCCTCTTTTTGAAACTACCCTTTCAAGAGTAATCTGATTCGGCATTTGTTCCTGAAAATAATTTGCGATAAAAGTAGTTATTCTTCTTGTTTGTTCGAATGTATAGATAGGCTCAATTGGTATAAATACTTGAAGCCCTGATGAACCAGATGTTCTTGGTACAGATAGAAGACCGAGGGATTGAAGAAGTTCCCCCAGTTTCAACGACACCTCTATTACCAAATGAAAGCTTGTATCATCTGGAGGATCTAAATCAAATACCATTTCCATAGGGAAATCAGGCTTATCATAGCGATCAAATGGAACGTGAAATTCAATCGCACCGTAGTTTGCTGCCCAAACGAGTGTAGCAGTGTCATTTAATAGGATTCTCTCCTTGTTTTTATAGAAAGTACGGCTGATCCATTCTGGTGCGGACTCAGGAACTGACCTTTTTTCGATTTTCTTGCCAGCTATTCCATGGGGATAAAGCCACACCATTAATAGTCTGTCTTTTGCATGTTCGATCAGATAGTGCGACATATTTATTAAATAGTGTAGATAGTCGATCTTTGTTATCCTTTGCGGCTCCCATATGATATTGTCAGGGTGTGTAATTTCAATTCTTTTGCCATCCACTACAATTTCCTCCACCAGATAACCTCCTGTTTTTTCTCTATATTTTCAATCGACTTTGTTAAAACTATGTATTATCTAAAGGCTCTTTTCTTAAACTTTGTTGCTTATGGTGACGAAAACCTAATATCCATCTTTACTATGGTGAAAAATCCATAATCATCTTAAGAAAAGACGCCACGAAACCAAGTCTATATTAGGATGGAGAGCCATATACGAAAAGCAACAATATGTGTGAAAACAGCTTATCTTAAAATTGGAGTGATAAATCTGGAGCCTATTTTACCGATGGAGCCGGTTCCTAGTGTTACCATCCCAACTGGAGAAGAATGGATTGCACAAGTGAAATGGGATGGCGTGCGGGTTCTTACATATGCAGATAGTAGTGAAGTACGGCTTTATAATCGCAAAAGGAATGAACGGACTATGCACTATCCGGAGATTACAACCATTAGTGAATATTGCAGCTGCAGATCCATGATATTAGATGGTGAGGTAATTTCTTTAGGTGAAAATGGTAAGCCTTCTTTTCGACAAGTCATGAGGAGAGATGGTTTAAGAAATATTGATCGTGTAAGAAGCGCAGCAGAGTCTGTACCGATTATTTATATGATTTTCGACATTGTCTACTTGAATGGAGTTTGGATCAATGACAAGCCATTTCATGAAAGAAACGAACTGCTGTCTAATATCATCATACCTAATAAACATATACAGCTGGTTCCGTCTGTCAGCCAGACCCAAGAATTATTTGAAGCGGTTAAGGAACAAGAGATGGAGGGCATTGTGCTAAAAAAGATAAATTCCCCCTATGTATTTGGGAAGAAAAGGGACGATTGGCTGAAGGTGAAAAACTTCCAGGATATCATCGCAGTCATTGGGGGTTTTACTTTAAGACATAATACCGTTAATTCCATTTTGCTTGGGTTATACGATTCTAAAGGAAGACTGTATTATGTGGGTCACACCGGAACGGGAAAAATGACAATGAATGACTGGAAGGAGCTAACGAAAGATTTACAAGAAATAGTAACCGACCATCTCCCTTTCGATAGAATGCCGCAACGCCATACGGATGCCATCTGGGTACGGCCGAAAAAGACAGTAAAGATTAAATTTGCCGAGTGGACAGAAGGTGGAGCACTGAGGCAGCCAAGTATTGAGGGGTTCATTGATTTTCCACCAGAAGAGTGTTTACTTGAATGAATCCAATTAGGAACGATCAATGAAAAAGAATATCCTAATCGAAAAAGAAGAAAATAAAAATGGAAAGGAGGAGACACAGATGAAGAGCCAACGAATTCCGGAACATAAACTTAATACTACAACTACCGCAGGACAGGTTATTGAGGATTCATCTAACTCATTACTATGATAATTTAGAAGCCATACATCCCCAACGCCAAAACTATCAGCCTTGCCATCACCCTTACCAGGAACCAAATAATACCCTTCACCTGTTAATTTATTCGAAATTAGCCATTTTCTATTATGAAAAGTGTCACGCGTTCTTTTGATTTCATAATTCATTGTTCGAAAAATAGATGTTCCAGTACTAATTTGGTCGTTAATCTCTTGTATAAAGTTATTATTCGCTTCTCGAATATCAAAATCAAATCTCCAATATACATGGTGAAAATGTGGATTGCATGTACAAGAATTGGCTACTGCACTAAAACCAAAACGAGGACGGATAGTACCATCGTTGTGGAAACGCCATTCACTGATATATCGATACCATCCAGCTTCCAATTCACTTACTAATACCAATTCTTCTCCTTCTGTATAGATTCCTACACCAAGAAAGTTCCCGGCATCAGTTCCATTATCAAGGATGGTTCGTGCCGGGGTGGAGCACATGCGAAATCCGGGAGCAATATCTGTTCCAATTGCTTCAATCCGCCCTTCCTGCCACTGCCAATCACGGTAAGGACCACAAATATCATTCACATAACGAACATTCAATATTGGTACATGAGCACGGGACAATACTTTTTTCCCTCGATACAGCACATCTCGAAGTTCAATCCCTGAACCAACTATACCGGAAGATGCAGCCGGTCTCACTGCAAGGAAATTCCAAACTTCCTTACCACCTTGCGACACTGTTATTTTGGCCTGACCAGCTGTTCCTCTTCTTACTGTAGGTTGGTTCGCATCAGGCGGTGGTTTACAAATATGAAGACTTGCAATGGAAGATGGCGGAGCACCCTTTGCATAAATAATTACTTCGCGTCTGATCATATTAACTCCGACAATCTGATGTAAGAGCCCCCTGTTCCCTTCTTGAATATCTTTAATAGGGAGAAGTCCAACCGCAAGAGTCCTTTCAATGCGACCATTTCGAGCCTCTGTATCGATAATAGCTGGCATTGCTCTGTAAGGACGTATAAGATTTTCTTGAATGAAGCGGCCAAGCTCAGGATGCTCTCGAACAATATTGACCGCCAACTCGAATTCCTCCGCACTAGGCAAAGGCTGCGCATCTAATTGAGAGGCTTCGAGTAGTTCTGGACAATGAATTGGTCCAGTGGCTATTACTGTTCGATTGTTAGTATAGTCATAGTATGTGGCTTGAAAATTACTGGGGGGTCTAAGTTGAGGATCTTTCGAACTACTTATTAATGGATTCCCGGGAATATCCTCAGGATCAAGCAATTCCAATGCTAGCAGCAGATGTCTTGTTCCCTGTAATAAAGATTGGACTGAAGGATGTTTGTAACAGATACTTTTTATTTTATTCATAGTTTCTTGGTCGGGACCAAATGGAACTACATCTACAATAAGTTCTGGACTAAATCCCATTGAATCACTCTCCAATTATACTTTTTGAGAGCTAATTAAAACTCCTCTAGCATCATATGTGAAGGAGTCGCCAAAAGAAACAGTTTGTTTACCTATTTTTAATAGCTTCTAAAAAGCTGCCACTTACCACAGTATTTATGTCGAAATCAAAGATCAAGGAGTGACTAAACCCTGTTTTGTAGTAACTTTTTAGTTTCTCTATTTTTGTGAATAAACTGCCGGTGAAACAGGTGCGGTGAGTTGTATTTTTCTATAAAAATAGTAAGTGGGATAAAATTGAAAACATTAGAATACGATATTTTGAAGTGGGACAATCCTAATCATTTTATTAAAAGTAATAATCTATTTAGATAGAAGAGGCTAAACTAGTTTTTAGTTCAGCCTCTATGGGTTGCATTGAATAGCAGCAGTATTATAAACAACAACGACAAATTACAAGTTGGCAGCCAATTTCGTAAAAAAATCAATATGTCTTCTTAGGATTAAAATGCCCAATGCCCTTTAATTCATAATCAAAAAACTCAAGAATTAATTCATTTTCGGTTTCAATACAATAATATGGATCGATGTTGGCTTTTCCACCTTGCAGCATATTTGCCAGTATTGGTGAGAAAAGCGGTAAATCAGTCAAGCTTAAATGTTTTGCCCCTTTAATATGAGTAGTGTATGCTCCTTCGAACTCTTTATTGTTGAGTTTGTTCGCTACATAAATAGGAGTGCTATCTAGTTGTCCCCAAACATCGTCCGAATAAATGTTAAAAAGTGGGGCTGTGTAGGCTTTGCTGCTTGCCACAAAATTATCATTTGCTTTGTAATAAACAAGTTCACTAAAGAATGGGGCATCAATATTTACTACAGCACTAATATCATCGCGCTCTCTGCCAAGCCAAACACTTGCGGCACCTCCCATTGAGTGCCCGAATACCCCAATCTTCTTTGTATCGATATGTTGATAAAAAGCGTTATTGCTACTGTTAGCTTTTTTAAGGATTGTATCTATTACAAAATTCATATCGTCTGTTCGCAGTTTCATCCATTTTTGAATGAGTTTATACAGTTCTTCATTCGAGTAGACGCCTGTATTCATATTCTCGATTTCTCTGCTATAATCGGAATTGATCATTGCAACAGTTCCATCCTCTGAACGAGTAATAAAGGAATGATAAGAATGATCGATGGAAACGACTATATAACCATGGCTTGCAAGTTCAGTATAGGTAGAGCTATTGCTACCCTTAATACCGTATGCTCCATGTGAGAATATCAAAAGTGGGTATTTTCCATCAGCATTTTTCGGATACCAAAATTCCACATTCACCATTCTGTGTTGCCCCTTATCTGTAAATTCCTCTATACGGTTTTTGTCCGTATATGTGTAAGTAGCGGTTGCAACTTTATATTCACCTGTCACTTTTGGTGATTTATGCTGAGGAAACACAATTGCAGGCGTTATTGCAAATATTGTTACAAGTATCATTACAATGGATTTCCATACAATTTTAGAAGTTTTATATTTTTTTGTATTTCTCTTGTTACGGATAAGAGAAATTGTCCCCTTTACCGCTAATAGGAAAAGCAATATACCAAGCACTACCCAGCGGAAGCTCCACTCAATGACAGTGGAAAGTGTAAGTATTACAAATACAATAAATGCAGCAATCCTAATATAATTTTTTATTTTTCTATGGTCTTCCTTAGTTACCATACAGTAAATTGAAAAAGCAATTTCGAAAGTTAAAGCGATAATTAATAATAAAGTTCCCATGTTTGTTACTCCTTCTTTTTCGAATCCATTTTTATGAACTCATCATAATAAACAGCCGAAAAGAAGTATATAGAAAAACGGTAAGTTGCTTCTACAGGCAAATAAGTTGCAAAAAAAAGCGGTAAACTAGAAAGTTTACCGGAAATATAAGTTGCTTTATGATTTGCGTGGCTACTCATTAGCGTCTTTCTTAAATGCCATTAGTTTTTCGTTAATTTTTTTGGCTTCTTTAATATCACTTTTCCATGACAACAGACGAACTATAATATAGACGACAGCAATTTGCATTGCAAAAATAATAATATCTGATGCACTATTCACAATACCAAAAATTCTTCCCAGGGTAATCAATAGAATCTCCAAGGAGAAAAAATGAATAGCTATTTTTATACGCATTTTCTTCTCACTTATTTCATTAGGAGAATATAAAATAAACCCGGTTAGTGCACTTAAAAATGAAAAAGCAATAATGATATAAATGGACTTTAAATCAAAGGCCATATTGGGATAATATATTTGTCTTAAAATAGTAATAATTATGATGATGGATGCGAAGATAATTAAGAAATCCCTAATGATATTTTGTATAAATTCGGAAAGCTTCATATTATCCCACCTTTTACAATCCAAGCATTTTTTTTAGGATAGGCACATATTGTCTTGATATAACAGCACGTTCCCCATTATCAAGCATTGCCTCGAATCGGCTACTAAAGGAAGGGTGAACGGACGAAATTTTAGCTATGTTTAGAATAGTTGATTTGGATGCACGAAAAAAGTTCTTATCTTTGCATAATTCCTCTAACTCATAAAGCTTATGTTTTACTTCAAAAACATTATCCTTGCAGTAAAGAAAAACCTTTCCGTCAACTGCCTCAAAATAATAAATATCTCTAAGATTTATACGGTGAACTATATCATTTTGATATCCGAGTATAGTATGGGTTTCTGTCTTTAGCTTGCTTACGATTTCATGTATTTCTTCATCTACTTCATGACACCTAATAAGGATTTCTTCTACCAGTTCTTTGCTTATTTCTTCTATTGAAATTTTCATATTATCACCTACGAAAATTCAAATTATCTTAGGTCAGATAATTCTACCTGTACAATTGGATCTCGATATTACAACCTTCAGACCACATCATTATAACACATTGACATTAATCCTTATTCTTATTTTAATAAAACCTTATTTAGTATGGAGTACATATATTTCAGAAGAAAGAATTGTAATAGATAATTTTATATTGTTTTTAGAATGATCACGTCCCCGTTATTTAATAGTTGCTTTAAAGGTTTTGTATAATTGAGCTGCCTGTTTTAATATTAATCTATGATTCTAAGTTTTATATAAATTTTAGAAATAGGATGACGTTTGCCATGTTTATCTCATTAGATACATATATAAACAAGTACAAATATAAATATTTAGCATTGTACCACTATTTTAGAGATTTAATTTTGGACGGGCAATTACAAAAAGGATCACGTTTGCCTTCCACCAGAGAAGTAGCCATTGATTATGGTTTAAATCGAAATACAGTGTCCCTCGCTTATGACATGCTTCTTTCTGAAGGATATACGGAAGCCATTAAGGGCAGCGGTACTTTTGTTTCGTTCTCTTTTGTTGATCAGTCGGTTAAAGAGGAAAGCAATGAAAGGGAAGTAAGGCTTTCTGATTGGGGGAAGATGTTACCACGACAAGGAGAAAATGTCCGTTCTAACCAAAAGAAAATAATCGATTTTGGAAGCGGGTTTGATCCAGATTTAGAAAACTTTCCTTCACTGGATTGGAAGAAGGCTGTAAACCATTCTATAAAGGAATCAGATTATTTATTAAGCCTTAAAACCTTACCTGTAGAAGGGATTGGGCCATTAAGGGAGTCAATATCTTCATATTTATTGAGAGCAAAGGGCCTTAAAGCCAGTGCAGACGATATTATCATTCTCAATGGATCGATGCACGGAATCTCTATATTATTGCATTTACTTGTAAAGCCAGGAGATAAGGTTGTTATTGAAGACCCTGGTTTTAAAAGGATAAAGGATGTTATCCATACTACAGGTGGTATTCCTCTTCCCGTTTCCGTTCTGGATGAGTCATTTATGAATGCAAGTTGGGATAGTCATTTGGCTTATGTTACACCAAGTTATCAATATCCGACTGGAAAAATCATGCCGATGGAACAACGAATAAAGCTACTCCAATGGGCTTCAGAAAAAGGAGCCATCATTATAGAGGATGACTATGATAGTGATTTTCGGAGAAAGGGAAGGGCAATCGAGCCGTTAAAGGTATTGGATACGGGGCAACGGGTCGTCTATTTAGGAACATTCACCAAGACCATTATGCCTTCACTTAGAATTGGTTTTGCAGTGGTTCCACCTTATTTAAAACATGTTTTTTTGGAGGCGAAGCATCTATTTGAACCGTATACAACCTCTGTGCTTGAGCAGTTGGCCATTTCATCCTTCATAAAAAGCGGTGCATACGAAAGGCATATCCGTCGTATGAACAGAATATATACTCAGAAATATCATGTATTCAAACGCCTAATGGAAGAGCACTTACGTGATTTATTTACATGGGAAGAATCACAAGCAGGATTTCACTTGTTTGCCTGGTGGAAAAGATCCGCCGAAGAATATTTGTTATTTGTCCAAAATTGCCAGGAAGAAGGTCTTTATTGGCCAACCATTCAAAGGGGATTTGTTAATGAGCCCGCCCGTAAAGCAGTGATTTTTGGTTATTCTCACTTAAGTACAGAGCAAATGGAAAACGCCATTCAAATTATGGCAAAACACGGGAGGCAGGGTTTGAAATAAACCCTGCCAGTCCCTTTGTACAAAGGTGTACTATTTACTATTTTTCATAAAATTATATAAAGAGTCCAAACCTTTATCACTAATGATATTCAGCTGCTTTGTTACCTCAATGGAAAACTCAACATAACCATTACCCTTTGCGGTAATAATGTTGCCATCCACGACTACATCCTCATCTATGAAATGAGCATCTGTAAAAAGAGTGTACTCCTTTTCATCTGGCGTACAATTGCTAGTATATCTCTTTTCCTTCAGGATACCAGCTTCAGCAAGTAAAACTGGACCATGGCAGATAGAACCTATTAATACGTTTCTTTCATTTAATTGTTGAAGGAGTGTTGGAAGCTGTTGATTACCTAATTGAGCAACCACCTCGCCTCCTGGTATTAAAAATACGTCTACCTCCTCTGGATTTACGTCTTTTAATAAATAATCTGTTAAAATAGTAAATCCATCTTCTCCTCGTACTATTTGGTTCTCTAAAGAAACGGTTTTAAAATTTATGTTTTCTCTTCCATTAAGCATCCAGCCAATGAATGTTACTTCAAATTGGGCAAAACGATCATAAACTAGTGTATAAATATTCATTTAAAAGGCACCCTCTACTCTATTCATTTTATATATAAAATTTTATAGGATATTCATGATAAAAAAAGGTCCAATTTTAGTAGTTTATACCGGTCCACTTTTTTCCGATAAAGTGGACGGTTAATTTTTCTCAAAAATGGTCCTTTTATTTGGATTCACTAATTTCTATAGTAAGGAGGCATTAAGAAAAGAGGAGGAAGTAAATATGAAAGCAGTTATATATAGTAAGGAATCAAAGTCTGTCGTGGTCAGAAATAAAGATATCCCCCAAATAGGATCAGGTGAAGTTCTCGTACGTTTAAAAGCAGCAGCATTAAACCATCGTGAATTAAAAATAATTTCATATTTTAATAAACAGATAAATACAAATCCTCCATTTGAGGAGCCAAAATACATTTTTGGTTCAGATGGTGCAGGTGTAATAGTACAGATTGGAGAAAATGCAAGCTCATGGAAGGTAAATGATGAGGTACTGATTGATTCAACAATTACTTGTGGAGTATGTATAGGCTGCAAGGACAAAGGAATATGTGAATCACTTTCTGTTGTAGGTAGTAAAGAACAGGAGGGGACTTTTTCGGAATATATTAAAGTCCCTATTAAAAGTCTGATAAAAAAGCCTTCCTATATGAATTTTGAGGAAGCCGCTGCATTATCTATGGGATTAGGTACAGCATGGAGATCAATAGTTACGAAAGGAAACATCCAAAAAGGTGAGAGCGTTCTTATTCATGGAATTGGAGGTGGAGTGGCTCTTTTTGCCCTTCAGATTGCTAAAAGGAAAGGTGCAAATATTATTGTCACCTCCAGTTCGGATGAAAAACTTGCCGAGGCAAATAAGCTAGGCGCTTCGAAAACCATCAATTATACATCAGAAAATGTCGCGGAGGAAGTACGTTACTTTACAAATGGTAGGGGTGTTGATGTTATTATAGACGGCATTGGGGCTAGTACTTTTAAAATGAATATAGAAGCCGCTGCAAAAGATGCTCGTGTTGTAAATTACGGTTTTACAAATTCCAATGTGCCTTGTCTAGATATGGATGCTATGAATCAGATTTATGAGAAGGAAATGAAATTTTTAGAAGGGTCAGTTCACCTTAATAAGGATGAGATAGAAAAGGCTATTTCTTTTTGGGCTGAACATCAGCTTTATCCTAAAATTTCACATTCATTTAAATTAGATAAAATTGCAAAAGCCTATGAAACTCTAAAAAGGGGAAAGCAATTAGGGAAAATTGTTATTACAATGTAATGAAGCTATAGTTTTGTTGGTAGCGTGGAAACCTTATTTAGAAGCAATGGGTCCACTTGAGATTGACAGTAAACTTTATTATGGTGCATAGCTTCTTGTTTATGTCTGGTAATATAGGAATTAGCTTGAATTGGAAGTCTCTAAAAAATCCCTCCAATTCAAGCATGTAACTCTATAAGCTTAAGATTCCACGAATGGTGATGGTTGCGGCTCCTGCTACTTTGATGATCGGTTCTTTTTTATCTGGGATGACTGTCACGTAAAGCGTACCAGGTCTTCCTATTGCATTCCCTTGAGCAATTTTCAGATGTGTCGTTTCACTTTGAGGAAGTATTCCTTCTAAGTAGAGGAACCCGGCTAGGGCACCATTTGCTGCTCCAGTTACAGGGTCTTCAGGAATGCCAACTCCTGGTGCAAAATCTCTTGTATATAAATCGTAATCGTTCGTGGTATTAAAGGTAAATAGATGAGTTGTGCTTATATTATTATCTTTATTATGTTTACCTAGCTTTACTAAGTCTGGTGTAGCTTTGTCTATATCTTCCTGATTTTTCATTGGAATCAGTAAATGCCAATTTCCTGTATTCGCTAGTTTGATAGGGTAATGTAAGTCAATACTTTCAATATCGACCCCGATTAGTTGACTAAGCTCTTCAAGATCCATTGTGAGATCGTGTGTTTTTGGTGTGACTTGAGTCATTTCCACATGAATGACTTTTCCGTTGTCCTTGTGCCATACGACTGGTACTTTACCGATATTCGTTTCTAGCACAATTCCGTCTTTTTTCTCCGCTAGGCCAAACTCTGTTGCTAATAGCCAAGTAACACCTACTGTAGCATGGCCGCAAAAGTTGATTTCTTCCGTAGGAGTAAAAAATTTCACTTTATAGTCGACATCATCCTTATTGGAAGGCAGTAAAAAAACGGATTCTGGTAAATTTAGTTCCTTAGCGATATTTTGCATTTCTTTTTCCGTTAATTTTTCAGCATCCAATACTACACCTGCAGTATTGCCTCCGAATTTCTCTTCCGTAAATGCATCCACATGGTAAACCCTGATCTCCCTCATATTTAAGCTCCTTTCAAACACTTGATATTATCTTAATACTATGTCTTAACACAGTAAAATAAAATCTTTTAGGCGATGAATGTATAAAAAGTCCAATTTCCAATGAAAAATGATCGGAAATTGGACTTTTTTACAAAAGGAGACCGGATCTCTACATGTATTTAAAAAAGGTTTTTTAAATATGAAACACCCACACGACAATAGGTCCCAGAAAGGAGCAGATGATTGCACATAATGCCATTGTCACAGAACTCATTGAAAAGGTTAGTTCACTATATTCGGCTGCCTTAGAGGTCCCTATGGCATGTGATGCACTGCCAAGAGCGATCCCTCTGCCAATGGGGCTATGAACTCGCAGCAATTTAAAGATAGTAGGAGCGGCTATTACACCAAAGATCCCAGCAATCATAACACCGACAATTGCCATTGAGGGATTTCCCCCCAATCCTCTCGCTACTTCTATTGCAACAGGAGTAGTAAGGGATTTAGGGATAATGGAAAGACTTAATGTCTGATTGACCCCGAGGATTTTAGCCAGAAGGGCAACACTGACCATTCCAGAAATGGCACCAACTAAAACCCCTCCTAATATGGGAAACAAGTGATTTATTAAAAAATGACGTTGTTTATACAATGGGTAAGCAAGTGCTACAACGGATGGACCTAAAAGGGAACTAATCCATTGCCCGCCAGCCATATAGCTTTTATAAGGAATGTGCAATACTAAAAGGATAATGATAATTAGAGTAGTTGCAGTTAATACGGGAATGAAAAATGGGTAAGAATACCGTTTGTAAATTTTAGTCATCACAAAATAAGCGAATACAGTTAATAATATCATGCTGAATGCGAGGAGAACTTGCTGCATTTTTTATCATCCTTTCCTTTTTGTGACTTTTTCTCAAAAAATTGACCTGTCTTTCCTGCAATAGCGATGGAAATGATAGTGCTTAATAGAACAGCTAAAATGAGCAAGGCACCCTGAACAGAGAGTAAAGAAGGATAGTTCATAATACCAACTGTTGTGGGAATAAAAAATAACATTAATATACTTAGCAAAAAACCTGCTCCATTTTCAATCCACATTACTGGAACAATTTTCAAACATAAACAAATAAAAAGTAGGATGAGTCCTATGATACTACCCGGAATAATCAAGTGGAAATAGTTGTGAATCACAGTCCCAATGAAGGAAAAGATATACAAAATACAAATTTGCAAAAAAATGATGAGAATTTTCATGTTGTGTTGTTCCCCCCTTTGGAAACAACTTCCCTTCTTTCTTATAAAAATGAATATTATCGTCCCTCGGATAAAAGGTGAGATGGGCTAATTTTTACCTATTCACCCTTTCCATTCACTGCTTAAGATTCGATATGATAGTGTTATATGTGTTATCAATATGTGTTATAACAGCATCCTTTGTTTGGCGTAAATCCTTCGCCTTTAGCCCTTCAATAATTAGTTTATGTTCGTTATAAACATTATCTAGGCTTAATCCAGCCTTCAATGCAGCGAATCCATACCAATTAAAATGGTCGGTGAGGTTTTGGATCAATTGATATAGTCGAAGATTTTGACTTAACTCCGCTAGGAATAAGTGAAAGGAAGCATCGTAGTACACAAATTTTAAAGGATCCCTCTTGAAGTCGGATAGTTGTTTATCCACCTTCTCAATCTTATGGATGGTTTCCTTATCAAGAAGAGGAATTAGTAATTCGATGACCAATACTTCATTAGCCTTTCGCAGTTGAAATACGTCATCAACATCTTGACGGTTAATGGTTTTGACGAAAATTCCCTTTCTTGGTACGGATTGAAGCCACCCTTCTAATTCTAGCTGTTGCAAAGCTAATTTTAATGGAGTACGGCTAATGCCAAGACTTTCACTAAGTGAACGTTCATTTAACAAGGATCCAGGTTCGATCTCGTGTTGAATAATTCCTTTCTTAATTTCTTTGTATGCATGATCCTTAAATAATTGGGGTTGTTCTACCTTTAAGAAATTCATCCGTTTTCATCCTTTATCATCATAGTAAGAGAGGTCCTTTATCTAAGAAAAGAGAAAAGAAATGTGGCATCTGGTATACCAGATGCCAATAGAAATAGTATATCAATTCTTTCGACTTTTAACAACCTGTGATATAGGCAAGGAGATTATGGGGTGAGGGAACATTAAACTGATAGCCTTATTTATATACGTTATCGTGAACCGTATCATAAGTAAGCAAGGTTTTAAAATAACTTCTGAAACTTGTTTTTAAAAAATTCAATTATTTGCGATATAAATCGTTTGAAACCAATGTGCAATTCTCGTGGATTAGATTGTAAACTGTAAATGAAATTATAAAGCTGACACAGAGAAAAAAGGTGTCAGCTTTTAGTCCAGAATTTAAAAATTTTATGTTGGTAGTGTTTATCAGAGCTAAAACAATGAGCAAATGAATCATTAGGACATTCATTAACAAAGGATTCACACGGGTTAAAGTTCGGATTTTCAAGAACTTCATACATTCTCATCATCTCGTGATCTTCGTGCTCTAGAATGTGGCAGTGCCATGGGTAAATTCCTGTAAATGGTCCAAAACGCACAATGATACGGGTAACTTCCCCAGGATTGGCACGAACAGTATCTTTCCACCCCATCTCACTCGAATCTGGTGGTCGTGGTGGACCGACTGAAAGATTAGGGCCATTTGGATTTCCGGTAAATGGTGCACGATTCAAAATTTGAAAATTAACAAGATGCAGGTGAATAGGGTGGGTGTCTGGAGTGGTATTGTAAAGCTCCCAAATCTCTATGGTTCCATTTAATGGGGTTTCTGTAAGGTGAGGTTGATCCCACATCATGTTATTTAATAATAATTTGGGACGCCCAAAATCATCGGTTGCTTCAACCAAGGTGTTTTTTCGTACCATTACAGCATCTTTCGGGTTCAGTTGTTCCAAACAACTCAGCTTTGTTGGAATTTTACTTTTGTCTGGTTTTGATAGTTTTCGTTTGACACGGAATTGCATGATCTGTCTGAGTTCAACGGAAGGCTTTTGACCATTAGGAAATGGGGTTTCTGCGTCATTTGTTAAGATGATATGTTGACCTTTATGGTTAGAAAAGTCGATAATAACATCGATACGTTCAGCTGGTGCAAGGATGATCTGGGATAAAGTAATTGGTTTTTCGAGTAGTCCTCCATCTGTGCCAATTTGGATAAAATCTAAACTGGAATTTAGACGTATACGATAAAAACGAGAATTCGATCCATTAAGGATGCGGAACCGATACTTTCGTGGTTGAACCTCCAGATAGGGCCACACTTTTCCATTGACTAAGATGGTGTTGCCAAAAAACTCTGGTACAACGGATGGGTTTGGTAACTTAGAATCTAATGGTTGGTGTGGCTGTAGTTTTAGAGGTGGCTCATGACCAGGCTGAGTTGGATAGAATAGTTCACCATTAGGATAAAACGAACGGTCTTGGATGACCAGCGGAATTTCAAATTTTCCCTTTGGAAGGTTCAATTCTTCCTCTTCTTTATCTCTGAGGAGGTAAAAGCCCGCCAGACCTGCATAAACATTCAAACGGGTGATTCCAACCGCGTGATCATGATACCATAGCGTTGCAGGGCGTTGGCAATTTGGATAATAGTAGACTTCGCGTACAAATTTAGGTCCAACATTTTCAAAATTCTTTGTAAACCATGCGTCTGGAAATCCGTCACTTTCTGAACGGATCCTACCTTCATGCAAATGGACAACTGTCCTTACAGTGGGTTTATCTGATTCTGCTCCGTGAACGGTTCGATCAACAGGCAGTAAATGTTCAAAAGGCAATTTATTTTTCCACTTAACTTTAATAGGTCGATTTCTTCGTGTTTCGAATGTCGGACCAGGATATATACCGTTGTAACCCCAAACGGTGGTTGGTGGCAAATCTCGATGTAACTTTTGTTTGATTTGCTTCATCGTTACCTCATAGTATGGGATCCCATTACGCTTTCTTTTTGCCTTTATGACAGGAGGAATGGGTAAGGGGTCTACAAATTTCTTTAATAACATATGTTGCCTCCTTAAAAAGGGAATATAGCTTTCTTGCTAAATCGGAGAGTGACAGTGGATTCGTCAACTTTGACAGCTGTTCTCTTAATCAGATTATCCCTCCCTTATTTGCTCTTTATATTCCTTAAGTACATAATAATCCTGCTATTCAGTGTATATGACATCTGCTAAAAGGGCAGTGGGTAAAAAATCTAGAAAATCTCAAAAACTCGATGTTAAAGCATCCTCTATTATTAGTAAATGAGAATTGTGAAATAAACAGGAAAACCTCATTTTGATCGGTTAAGGGCAACCTTATCATTGAGTTAATCATGTTTTTACAAAAAAGAAACAGCACTCTCTATTTTGATGAAGAGGTGCTGTTTTGTTAGTTGAATACCTAGATGAACATTCCTTGAATGAATGGTTGTTGTTGCTCTTGCAGTCAACTAATATTCTCCTTTAATTACAAAATACGAACCCCGAATAGTTCCGGCTAGTTTAGACCTCTGTCTAGCAAACTTAAACTTTCCTTCTAACTCCTTTGGTACCTCCATTCCCTCAGAAAGCTTAAAACCAACGGCCCGCTTCTTAGGGTCATCCACCGTATACATAACGTTGACCGAAAGACCATCCTCATAAAAGACGTAGGCTATTTTGATATTTTCCACTTGAAAACGCGACGTTTCTAAAGGTTTGGCAGCAAACTCAATATCACGCTCTTCTTTCAAAATTCGGTTCACATAATCAAGTGTATCGCGGGACTCGCTGGCAGGTACAACCGTAAATTCATGCTTGTATTTGTTCATAAAGTAACGGGCCTCATTAGCGCGTAAACCAGCAAGTGTTCCTGCTACAGGTGATGATTCTAAACCAACTGTAGACACATCTTTAAAATCAACGATATAGGACAATTTCATCCCTCCTACTACTTCATTATTTTTTAACAACAGGAATCCACATTTCACCAAATACTAAGCCGTTTCGCTGCCCCATCTCCACCGTAGTATTTGGCCCGCCAACATAGGCAAAATCCTTTACCTCAGGCAGTACTTGACCAAAGGCAACGCCAGCAAGCGTATTGCTCAACTCATCGGATGTTTTTGCTTCCCCTTTCACAACTAGGTATTCTCCTTTAGGAAATTGAATGACTCTCGTTGCTTCTGGTACCGACTCCTCGGTCATGACGCCAGCATAATGCATCATCTTGTTATTTACTGCTTCGTTCACGGCAAAAATGTAATCATTTGTAGCTATGGCTTTTAAAGTATCCAGCGTTCCATCTTGTTTGACAGCCGACCAAAAGTCTGCCTTTTCCTTGTTGATGCCAGCGAAGTCTGTGTAATGGCTCTTAAGCTCTGTTCCGATACCTAAAACAGTAAAGCTGTCTTTTTCTTCTAGGGTATAATTGGTCATATTTAAAACCTTCCTTTTTTAGAAAATTAATCAAATGATTTGTTTTTTCACTTGATGAGTTTATAATAGCTTTAAATCGTGTCAAAAAATGATACTGTTTAGGAGGTCCCGATGAAAAAAGTTGAGCGAATTAATATAATCATGCGGTATATCAATAACCGCGCCCACTTTACAATATCTGAAATCATGCAGGAATTTAACATTTCTCGTTCAACAGCTATTAGAGATATCCGAGAAATTGAAGCCATGGGGATGCCACTTGTCGCTGAAGTGGGAAGGGATGGGGGGTATTTTGTCATGAACAACTCTGTCCTGCCCACTGTTCGCTTTACCGATAATGAGATTAAAGCTCTTTTTATTGCTTTCATGGCGACAAGAAATCAACAACTACCTTATTTAAAAAGTCGTCAGTCGTTAGCTGAAAAATTACTTGGCCTCATATCAGAAAACCAGCAAGATGACCTTGTTTTGTTAAATCAAATCTTGCTTTTTGAAGGTACAAACCCCAATAATCCCGACTTACTTGAACTGTCGGACCTACCTCATCCTATTCTAGAAAAACTCATCCAAATCCTTCTTTTGGATAGCTATTTATTGATTACGATCCAAGAAGGGAATGTAATAAATTCTTATCCAATTTATCTCTTGCACCTTTATCGTGAAAAAGGCCTTTGGATGATTGATGGCTTTGACCTAAAGGAAGAAAAGAGAAAGGTTTTTCCTGTCGACAATCTCACGGATGTAGAGCGTTACCCTACGAAAAAGGTTTTAAGCAAGAAAAAGATTTTAGAAAAACTAAGTAAACAGGAGGAAGTAATGAACCTTGTGCTTGAACTTGGCCCAAAGGCGATTGCCCAGTTCAGAAAATATCATCCTTTAAAAGTATCAATATCTTATACGAATCCTTATCAAACAACTGCCATTCTCAAGACCTTTATCAATGTCCATAATCCTGAAGAATTGATTGAAATAACAAACTGGCTACTTTTCTTAGGTGAGGACATTACGGTTAGGGAATTGCCAGAAGAAGTCTTAGAAGGTTTACGAGAGAGATTAGGCTTATTTTGCCCATAAGCAGTGCTAGTTAAAACCCAAACAATTGTGAGCTTGTCCGGCTGTCCATTATCACTTATTTTTCGCCAACGTGAAAGATGGGTTCTGAAGTTGAAAATATTTTAAAAGAAAAATAGCATGTATATTAACACTGTTCTTTAGTGAATTTCCATTTCATTTATTTTAGTGAAAGGTTAAACCTAAATTTGAAGCATTTCTCGAACTGTATTATAAATAGTAATGGTTTTTGGAATAATTCCCCTTAGGTTAATGGACTAAAAATTTTACGAAAGAAGGAAGAAACATAATGCACTCGATTAAAAAAATAGGTAAGAGTTTTTGGTATATCACTCCAATTTCGGAGACGGATAGGCCCATTCTTGGGATGGTAGTTGGAAATAATAAGACATTGATGATTGATTCAGGTAACTCAGAAAGCCATGCTCATTATTTTCTGAAGGAGCTTTCAAAAATGGAGGTTCCAAACCCTGATATGGTTGTTCTTACACATTGGCATTGGGATCATATCTTTGGTCTTTCCGCTTTATCAAATACAGTTTCTATCGCTTCCAAAGATACGAAAAATGAAATGGAGAAATTAATTCCGCTTTCGTGGTCAGACGAGGCAATAGATGCGCGAGTAAAAGAAGGAACAGAAATTGAATTTTGTGCAAAAGCAATGAAGAACGAATTCAAGGATCACCGAGATATTAAGATTGTCTTGCCGGATGTAACCTTTACAAAACAAATTGAAATGGACCTCGGTGGGGTAACCTGTATTGTACGACACGTTGGCGGTGATCACGCTGCAGACTCCGTAATTGTATATATTAAAGAGGAAAAGATTCTGTTTCTTGGAGACTGTATTTATCCTGATATTTTTTCTAAAAAAGAAAACTATACTATCAGCGAAACACTTCGGCTGTTAAATGAATTAGAAACATTTGATGCGGATATATATATCCCTTCGCATCAACAGCCGATATCAAAAGAGGAATTCAATCAGGAAGTTGCTATGCTTAGAACCATAGCAAAATATACGGATATTTGTGGTGGTGATAAGCAGAAGATCATAGAGGAATATGAAAAATACGTAAATAGGGAGCTTACAGAAGACGAAATGGAAACAATCACTGACTTTGTAAATGGATATTAAATTACCTAAGCAGTCAAGATATTACGATCTCGGCCGTAAAGGCTATTACGTAAACAAGCACCCTTTTGTTAAAAGTATTTTGGAGAAATCTTTTAACGAAATGACTATTGAAATGACTATTTTAGCGTCAAAGAATAGACTTTGACGCTATTTCTTACGTTATTTTTTGTAATCAAAAACCCGACACTTATCTAAGTTGTTACCTTATTCTTTATTTTTAACGATTACATCACCTAACGTTGTGGAGTATAGATATGCTAATCTTTTCGCCATTTCTTGCGGGGAGCTTTTAAAGCCCTCTTTAATCCAGTAAATAAAAAAGCCTAATAAGGCGTATGTTTCATAGGAATTAATTGCTTCTACATCAAACCATATTTCCTCTTTCAACATTAGATCGCTTCGACTTATATTGGAAATGGTTTCACAAAAAATATTTTGTGAGCCCGGAATTACTTCGCCCATTAGCATTAGCGAAAACACAAATTGATTTTTAAACACAAATTCAAAAATTGGAATAAGATGGGAAGGGTCGGATAAAGAAAACATCTTTTTCCCTTTAAAGCTTTCTCTATAATATTGCGCAAGCTCATCTAGATAATCTTGAAAAATATCTGCCAATAGCTGTGTACTATCCTCATAATGGGAATAAAAAGTAACTCTATTACAGCGGGCAACTTTTGCAATTTGTGTAATAGAAATCTCCTTAAATTCTTTTTCCTTTAATAACTCCAACATTGCTTTTTTCAAATTGTTACGTGTTCTTAAGATTCGTCGATCTTCTTTAGCCACTTGAAATGTCACCTAGCCTTGCAACATACATTCTTCTTAAAAGTATAACATGAAAAATGCGGGTACGTTTCTCAAAATATTCCATTGAATGCTTCATTCAATTATTTAGTAAGCGTCTTTTTTGACACACATATAAAATTCTGTTATTTTACACTTGTAGTTTAAATGATATATCGCCTGTTTCAGTTTCAGGAAGATTTAGTTTTTTATTTGAAAGGGAGGAGTTCTTTAATGGCTCGTTTAAAAGGAAAAATAGCAATTATTACAGGCGCTGCTCAAGGTATGGGAGCATCTCACGCAAGACGCTTTGTCGCAGAGGGTGCAAAAGTTATATTAACAGATTTAAATGAAGAAAAAGGTACAGCATTAGCAAGCGAATTGGGCGGAAATGCTTTATTTGTAAAACATAATGTAACAAACGCAGAAGAGTGGGCAGATGTTGTTGCTAAAGCTGAAGAAAAGTTCGGACCAGTCAACGTATTAGTAAACAATGCCGGTATTACAATGGCGAAGTCAATTCTTGAAACTACAGAACAAGAATACCGCCGCATTGTGGATATTAATCAGGTATCTGTATTTTTAGGATTAAAAACAGTTATTCCATCCATGCAAAAAGCAGGTGGCGGCTCGATTATTAACATTTCTTCAATAAATGGTCTTGTTGGTGGAGCAGTTGGTTATACGGATACAAAATTTGCTGTTCGCGGTATGACAAAAGCAGCTGCGATGGAATGTTCACACTATGGTATCCGTGTTAACTCTGTACATCCAGGAGTTATCGCGACTCCAATGGTAGTGCAAGAAGATACAAAGGCCGCTGTAGAGGAATTTGCCAAGCACATTCCTTTAAAGAGAGTTGCACAACCGGAAGAAGTAACAAATATTGTTTTATACTTAGCTTCTGATGAATCAAGCTACTCTACAGGCTCTGAATTTATTGTTGATGGTGGATTAACTGCGATGTAGAAACAAATGGCACTCCTTATGGGTGCCATTTTTATACATTGAGGCTGTTCTCAATTTATCTAATAAGAACACTGGCACTCCCTAAGTTTTAAACTAAATAGAAAGCGAAGTTTCCTTTTTAAGTTCTAGCTTTCTATATACAAGTGCAAGAATCATCGATGGAATAGTGCAAACAATCATTCCGATGAAAGCATATCTTGGTTCAATTTCGTATAAATAGCCGCCGAACATCGTAAAGACGGCAGTGCTCCAACTAAGAGCCAGTGCGGAGTACATCCCTTGAGCTTTAGGAATTTGAGACGGAGAAATGTTCTTTATTAAGTATTTCATAAAGGCGTAATGCCCCATAGCGAATGAACATGCGTGTAAAATTTGCGAAACAGAGAAAACAAATACATTAGGAAAGGCAAATACTAATATCCAGCGTAAAGAGGAACCTAATGCTGCCATTGCAAGTAGGGAGCCTACGGAAAAGTTTTGAAATCTCCTATCTGCGATGGAAAAAAAGATAATTTCTGCAACCACGGCAATATTTATAATTACACCTATCAAATATTTGGGTGCATGGATTTCCTGTAAAAAGAGATAACCATAATTGTAATAAGAAGCATGTGCTGCTTGAAGTAAGATCACGATAATTAGTACCAAACTAAAGTGTTTGATATCGAATAATTTTAACAGCCCCATCTTTTGTGTTTTGTCTGCATGTGGCTTTTTAGATAGTATAACTGGTGCACGCATGAAGCCAAGACATACTACAAACACTGTACCAAATATAAACGCCCATAAAATCACTCGATCTCCAAGCATCCCTGTAAATACAGATAGAATCATTCCTGCCAAGATGAATCCAATAGATCCCCACTGACGGCTTTTCCCATAATGCTTTAATTGGTTATTTTGTACGAGGATACTCGCAGCGCTATCTAAAGCGGGCATTAATGCAGGGTAGAAAAAATGGAATATTAATGTGACTATAAGTAAGCTAGTAAAGGTATTTGCTGGAATATAACACAGAATAGAAATCAGAGTACCGATTTTCGCTCCATTTAATAAGATTTTACTACTCAATTTTCCTGATAAATAAGGAAAAGCAAATAATGTAGAAAGGCCTCTTGCGACCAAGCCTAAGCTCATAATCAAACTAGCTTGAGGAACCGTAATCCCTTTTGCATGAATCATCCATCCTGTCCAAAAGGGCAGAAAAATTCCCCATGTCATAAAAAAACTAAAAAACTGTAAACTCATCCAACGATGTGTATTCATTCTATATACCTCCATTGTTTGCATGTTATCATGGAAGTATATTAATAAATAGGAGATATCTCATATTATGAGGTGAATGATGGAAATCTACAAAGGTAAAAAAAAGCAATTGTATTTGGAAAAGAACTCTATTGCAAATTTGTTTTCTTTTCCGGCGGAAGAGTTTATGGAAGTGCACGAATACCAACGTGATGAGTGGATCATTCAAGAGGGGATGAGACCCAATTTTTTATTTTATGTTATGGAGGGAAAAGCAAAAATATATATAACTCATCAAAATGGCAAAGTTTCCTTAATTAATTTTATTAACCGAAAAGATTACATTGGCGAAATGGAATTATTAAACGATGTCTACTATACAAAAGGAATTCAAGCCTCAACGAAGACCATTTGTTTTGCTCTTTCCATTCATCACTGTCGTACACAATTAATGGAAGATGCCAAATTTTTACGTGAATTAACGAAGTTTTTAAGTATAAAGGCAACACATATGGCGTCTAAGTATTCACAGAGCCTTGCTTTTCCCCTAGAAAATCGGCTTGCGGATTTCATCTTGCAACTAGCTGATGAAGGCGTTTATAAAGAAAAACATGTAACTGTTTGTGATTATTTAGGTGTATCCTACCGACACTTACTACATGTGCTTACACAATTTTGCGATAAAGGATATCTACAAAAAGATGGGAGATATTATCATATTAAACAATACCATTCCTTATTGGAACTTGCGGAAATGTTGAAGAATTAGCAGCTATTTAGGATGAAGAATATAAACTGAACCTAATGTTAGGAAGACAAAAACTATTGGTATTACTTAGTGGAGGGAGTCCTGTTGAAATTAATGTCAAAAAAGAATAAGCTAATTATTTCACTAATAATAATATTAATTATATGTATTGCTGGTCTATTGGATATTAAATATAAAGGGTTTTTCTATCGATTATTACCTAGTTCGATTCAATCATATTTAGCTAATATTTCTTAAATATATGAACTTGTCTTTGCAGGAAAAGTAAAAAGAGGTTGAAAGTAAAGTATTTCAACCTCTTTTTATATTATATTTAATTATTCTGCATCCATAAATGGATATGCAATATCTGTAGTTGGTGCAAAGTTTTCTTTGATAACACGAGGACTAGTCCAACGAATCATGTTAAATACTGAACCTGCTTTATCGTTTGTACCAGAACCACGAGAACCACCGAATGGTTGTTGATTAATCATAGCACCAGTTGGTTTGTCATTGATATAGAAGTTTCCTGCTGCACCTGATAAGCGATTTTCTAAATGCTGAATGGCTTGACGATCTTGTGCAAAAATAGAACCAGTTAGTGCATACATAGAAGCTGTGTCAACTGCCACTAATGTTTCTTCTAATTTTTCGTTTTCGTATACATAGATCGTTAGTACTGGGCCAAAGATTTCTTCCACCATCGTTTTGAAGTTTGGATTTGTTGTTACAATGATCGTTGGTTGAACGAAGTATCCAACAGAATCATCATACGTACCACCAGCAATAATTTCCGCTTCTTCTGAAGCTTTTGCATATTCAATATAGCTTGTAATAGAATCAAATGCTGGTTTATCAATAACAGCACCCATAAAGTTACGGAAGTCACGAACATCTCCAACTTTAAGCTTAGCTGTTTCTTCTACTAAACCTGCTTTAACTTCTTCCCACATGCTAGCAGGGATGTATGCACGAGAAGCTGCTGAACATTTTTGACCTTGGTATTCGAATGCGCCACGAACTAGGCTTGCGACTACTTTGTCCGCTTGTGCAGATTCATGAGCAAATACAAAGTCTTTTCCACCAGTTTCCCCAATTAAACGAGGATATGAGTGATAGTTAGCAATGTTTTCTCCTACTGTTTTCCAAATGGTTTGGAATGTAGCTGTAGATCCAGTAAAGTGGAATCCAGACATGCGAGGGTCTGTTAACACTATTTCGGATACTTGTGAGCCACGAGAAGGCACAAAGTTAATAACACCTTTTGGTAGACCAGCTTCTTCTAAAATACGCATAAAGTAGTAGTTTGCTAGCATAGAAGTTGTTGCAGGCTTCCAAACTACAACGTTCCCCATCATTGCAGGAGCTGCAGGTAAGTTTCCGCCAATTGCTGTGAAGTTGAATGGAGAAATAGCTAATACGAAACCATCTAAAGGACGGTAATCTGTACGGTTCCAAATATTTTTCATACTGGACGGTTGAATTTGATACACTTGATTAGCATAGTCTACGCCGAAACGTAAGAAATCTACTAATTCTTGAGCTGAATCAATTTCCGCTTGAACAACTGTTTTGGATTGTCCTAACATTGTAGCAGCATTCATTACATCACGGTATGGACCAGAGATTAAATCCGCAGCTTTTAGGAAAATAGCTGCACGGTGCTCCCATGGCATATTTGCCCATGCTTCTTTCGCAGCCATTGCTGACTCGATAGCATCACGTAATTCTTTTTCTCCGGCTTGAGAATAGTTAGCTAATATATGTTGATGATCGTGAGGCATAATCACTTGCTTCACTGTATCTGTTTTAATATTTTCCCCATTAATAATGACAGGGATATCGACTACGATGCCAGATTGGCGTTTTAATTCTGCTTTTAATGTTTCACGTTCTTTAGTACCTGGAGCGTATGAATTACCAGGCTCATTTGTAGGTGTTGGGATTTTGAAAATTCCGTTACTCATTCTTTCACATTCCTTTCTATTTATATATTCTGTTGCTTTTCATACAAATCTCTTGTTTCGACAATATTATAACATACTTTTTCTATTCTTGAGATTTGTATTATTTCTTATGGTTAGGAATTTACATCCAACTCATGGTTATCGTCAAATTTATGAAAATTTGAAGGTACTCCATTAAATTTCCCCATCTGGTCATTGTTTTAGGTACATCACTTTTTAGGAAAGGTTTCTGTTTACCACATATAAAGGTTATTAATATGGTTTTAGCTTAAAAAAGCAATAAAGTTAACGATTTCTAGAATTTAAATACCTTCTTTTATTCGCTTCCTTCATCGGTAATTGCTGAACCGGAAATCTTATGAATGAGTAGTCCGATACCGCCGCCAATGATTGCTGGTGCCACCCAGCCAAGGTCAACAGAAGTAAGCGGAAGACTTCTCATCACTGATTCCACAACACCCCAATCGACTCCGAACATTTTTAGCCCGTCATGCAAGCTTACAAGTCCAGTCAAAATCATTGCTCCAGTGTAAACCTTTCGGGATCCGTTAAAATAACGATGGAAGAATGAAAGGGCAACGACAACAATCGTTAACGGATAAGCCATAACTAAGAATGGAACGGAAATCGTGATAATTTGATTTAAACCTAAATTTGCTATTAAGAAGCTGACAAGAGTAACAAGTGTGACAAACATTTTATAACTAATCTTTGGTGCAATTGTGTTGAAAAATTGTCCGCATGCAATCGTGAGACCGACACAGGTAGTAAAGCAGGCTAGTGTAAAGATCATACCAAGTAAGACTTTCCCGCTATTGCCTAGTAAAATTGTAGATGCACTTGATAATATAGCTGTCCCGTTATCAAAGTTTCCATATGAAGCCATTCTCGCGCCTAAGTAACCAATTGCCAAATAAACAAGTGCAAGTGCGGCACCAGCAACCAATCCCGCTTTTACTGTATAAACCGTTAATTGCTTGTGGTCATTGAGACCCTTTTGCTTAAATGTTGTTAAAATAACAATCCCGAAAGCAAGAGCTGCCAGAGCGTCCATTGTGGAATAGCCGTCGATAAAGCCCTTAAGTAAAGAAGCACTTTGATAAGTCTCTGTTGGTGCTTTTAAAGGATGATTAAGTTTGAAAAGTCCAGTGACACAAAGAACGACAATGGATACTAATAATATTGGGGTAATCCAGCGCCCCATATAATCAACGACCTTAGAAGGATTTAAGCTTAATAAATAGACAAGTAAAAAGAAAATAGCGGTAAAGCTTAGTAGGAGAATGGAATTGTTAATAGAAACGTCTCCTAGAAAAGGCTTGAAGCCCATTTCGAAAGCAACATTGGCATTCCGCGGTATTCCAAAGAATGGTCCGATGGATAAATAGACAACAATGGTGAATATTGCTCCAAACCATGGATGAACACGATTCCCAAGTGTATTCACGCCGTCTTTTCCAAGGGCGGTGGCAATTATCACTACTAGTGGAAGCCCTACGGCTGTAATGATAAATCCAATAATCGCTGGCCAGAAGGAAGTTCCGGCCCCCATTCCTAGAAATGGTGGGAAAATCAGGTTACCAGCCCCAAAGAACATAGAAAATAACATTAATCCTACAAAAAACGTGTCTTTTTTTTTCACTTTTCTCTCTCCTTATCTTTTTTAGACAAATAAAAAAAGCCCGTCCCCTTGGATAGGGACGAGCTAGCTCGCGTTACCACCCTACTTCCGCAAAAAAATAAATTGCGGCTCTCGTCAACGTACTATCATACGCGTCCCATTTTAACGGCGGGAAGGTCCGGCAAAGGTCTACTAACGATTCGACCTTGCATCTCGGAGATGATTTTCACCCGTATCTTGACACCGACTTTCACCAACCGCCGGCTCTCTTAAGTGCAAGAATTACAAGCTACTCTTCTCGTCATTGATTTTTTTATTGTCTGAATAATATTAATAGAGTAATTATAGTAGCTAACAAAAATTTTGCAACCCCATTATTTCTAATAAGAAGGATAGAAAGCGTTTACGATGTTAATATGATAATGGGGAAAATATTTTAGCTATATTTTTCCCACCAACTATGCCCACTGTTAGAAATCGTTTGAACAGCACAAAAGTAATATCCCCAAGAATAGGAAAATATTTAGGTATCCGAATTATGGATAGATAAAGAATTGTTATATTGTAAGAATACTAAAAGGAGGCTTTACAGGTAGTGTAATCCATTCAATCAATCTTAAAAATATCGACTAGAAAAAAATTTGAAAGAGCTGCGAGAATTTTGTCTTTTTATGAAGGAATTTCCGGAATTTTGTAGTAAAATTAAATTAGAAGAAAATCACCATAAAGGATGGTTACTTCTAGCACAGAAAGATTGCAATTATTGGGTATAAATTTATTAATTGATTCTATTAAAAATAGGGGAATGCTTATGTATTGTAAAAAATGTGGAACACAATGCAGTAATGAGGACAAATTTTGTCATAAATGTGGAGAAGTATTACATCATGAAGTAGAGGGACTAAATACCTCTGTACAATTTCCAAACCAAAGTGCCAAGACTCAAGATGCTACCGTTTTTATCGTCCTTGGATGGATCTTTTTTGCAATATCCTTGCTATTTATTCCAATCCTTTTTGGTGCAGGTAGTGTCATTATGGGTTACTTAGTGAGAAAAAGAGGCAAGGAAACACATGGTACCGTCATGATGATTCTTGGGGTAGCAGGAGGCCTTCTTGGAGTATTAATAGGAATGGCAGTTGCTGGTTTTTAAATTCATCCAAGTGAAATTAATTAAATAATTCATATTTGAAGGGATGCTAAGAGTATAGGAGCATCCCTTTTACTTTTTTAGATAAATATATTAGCAACACCTTTAGTAGAAATAGAGAATTAAAAAAATAAATAGTGACAAATTTGTAAGGATTGGGGATAAATTGTAAGGATAAATTATGGTTGCGTCCCTATGTTTCTTTTATAGTGAAAATATAAGAAAAAATTTAAGGGGTGATAATATGGACAACCAACTCGTATTAGAGGCTACAAATATAAAAAAAGTATTTGGATCAAAAGGGAATCTTCATACAGCATTGGATGACATTGAACTGGAGGTATATAAGGGAGAATTTGTCGGTATAATGGGCCCTTCTGGTGCAGGAAAAACAACGCTTTTGAATGTATTATCTACTATCGATGTACCGGCTTCAGGTGCCATAACAATTGATGGAGATAATATCCTCGAGTTTAACGAAGAGGATCTAGCGGATTTCAGAAGAGAAAAATTAGGATTTATTTTTCAGGATTACAATTTAATTGACACGTTAACGGTTAAGGAAAATATCATTCTTCCTTTAAGTTTATCGAATGTTTCTCCCTATGAAATTGAAAAAAGGGTGGAAAAAATAGCAGTGGAGCTTGGAATAAAAGGTATTTTAAATTCCTATCCTTACAAGATTTCGGGTGGTCAGCAGCAAAGAACGGCAGTGGCAAGAGCGATTATTTCGAATCCAAGCCTTATATTCGCAGATGAACCGACAGGAGCGCTCGATTCAAAATCTGCCTTTATGCTGTTAGAAACCATGGCCAATTTAAATAAACAACAGCAGGCAACCATCTTAATGGTAACGCACGATGCCTATGCTGCAAGTTTCACCAACCGTGTTCTATTTATCCAAGATGGTTCCATTTTTACAGAAATAAGGAAGGGGGATCGGACCCGAAAACAATTTTTTGGTCAAATCATTGATATCCTTGCAACCATTGGAGGAGGTGGGCATATTGACACTATTTAGCTTGGCAAGGAGAAATTTGAAGACGAATACAAAACAGTATTTATTGTACTTTTATCCAATGGTGCTAAGTATTGTTATCTATTTTACCTTTGTATCGCTTCAATATAACAATCAAATTATCCAAACTGCGACCGCCCTTGGAAAGGTACAGCCTGCCTTTATGGCATCATCTGTTTTGCTGTTTTTGTTTTCAGCCACTTTTATCTGGTACTCCAATTCTTTTTTTACAAGAAAACGAAAGAAAGAGATAGCATTATACTCCTTATTTGGTATATGCAAGAAACAGATAGCAAGACTTCTTTTTTATGAAAATTTGATTACAGGTTTCATTGCTCTTGGAGTTGGAATCGCAATAGGGGCCATATTATCGAAGCTATTTGCTATGCTTTTAATAAAATTAATGGGGTTTTCATTTATTGCAACATTCTATATATCTTCTAAAGCTATAATCCAAACACTAGTTGTGTTTACAGGGATTATCGGCGTAACCGCAATACATAATTACCGGATAATATATCGCTATACATTGATAGAGCTGCTAAAAGCCGATAAACAAGGGCCTGTGGAGAAAAAGGCATCGAAGATTACCGCACTATTATCATTATTAATCCTTGGAGTAGGCTATTATATTTTACTGCTTCCTGGAGATTCCGCTTTTTATAAGAGATATGGTTTTACAGCTGTCATGTTTTCTTTGTTATTCATGTTGATTGGGACCTTTCTTTTCAATCGGTCGGTTTTCCATGTATTCTTAGAGAAGCTTGAAACGGTACGAGGAATTTATTTTAAAGGGACTAATTTAATTAGTGTTTCTCACCTTCGTTTTCGGATGAAAGGCAATGTAGTTATTTTGTCCATGATAGCATCATTAACCACTATTACATTATTTACGTTGGGGGCTATTTTCGGATTTCACCATAACTTGCTATCTGAAACATCCAAAAACTACCCATTAAGTATTATGTATACATCCCAAAGCAAGGAAATCGATTATCAGGTGGAACGGTTAATTAAGGAAGACAGGAAGCACTCGATTGTATTCTCCAAAAAACTAGAGTATTTGCAGTTGGAGGGGGATCTTTCTTCGACAGGAAGATGGTCGAATCAACAACCAATATTGCTAATTTCAGAAACAGAGTATCAAAAGCTGGCTACAAAAATGGGATTGAAGTATGTGAAAAATATCGGAAAAGATAGAGCCGTTGTTTTTCATGACGGGAATTTAAATCAAAATAAGGATCCATACACAGGCAAAACGGTGCAATTGTCGGATCAAAGCAAACTTACCATCCAAAAATATGAAAAAGGGCATTTGTTAAATCAAAGCTATTATTCCTTTCCGATGGTAATTAATAATAGTCAATATCAGCAACTAAAAAAGCATAACGATATACGATATATGCAAATTTATAAACTAGAGAATGAAAAATCAATGGGGGAACTTTCAAAGGAAATAGAGGATAAGGTCTATAAAACTAGTTCCTTTGATGAAGCCCTTCAATATTCCTCCTTTCACCAGGAATATGAAAGAGGAGTTCAAACTTATGGGCTGTTAATCTTCATTGGGGCCTTTTTAGGAATTGTATTTTTACTCGCCACCGGCAGTATGTTGTATTATAAACAGCTTACAGAAGCAACAGCAGACAAGGAACGCTATAAAATACTACGAAAGATTGGCATGAACAGAAAGCAAATGAAGGGGACCATTGCAAAACAGATTTTACCAGTCTTTGTGCTTCCGTTAGTCATGGCAATTCCAAATAGTTCTGTTATCCTATCAACATTGGCGAGATTTGCTAACATCAATATGCTGCAGCCGTATCTAATCACGATTGCTATTTATATTGGAATCTATTTTGGTTATTATTTGCTAACAGTAAGGAAATACACTTCTATTATAAATTATTAAATAAAGATGGTTATAAAGTTTGAATTTACAAAAGCAACATAGCTTAAGAAAAGAACCTTAAAAGGAAAAGGCGTGATGGCAGCATCACGTCTTTTCTAATGATTGAAAGGATGAAATTCCTCTTTTAGCAGCTCAACGTTTTTGGAAAACTGGATAGACAATTCAGTATAAGAACCTTCAATGGAATGTACTGTCAACTGATGCCCCAGTTTACTGGCTATTTTCTTGGCAAGATATAGACCCATGCCAGTGGAAGCAGCGAATTGCCTGCCGTTATTTCCTGTAAAACCTTTCTCGAAAATTCTGGGTATATCCTCCGCGGGAATGCCGATTCCATTGTCCCTAATAATGATCCTTCTTTCATCTTTAGGAATTTCGATCAGTATCTTTCCTCCAGAGGGGGTATATTTTAATGAATTTGAGAGAATTTGGTCCATGATGAATCGGAGCCCTTTTTTGTCTGAGAGGACTTCCATGGCAGAAAGATGTAATTCGAGCTTTATCTTTTTGGATAAAAACACCTTACGATTATCCTTTATTGCTTCTTTTATTATTTGCTCGACATTTATTTCCTGAATTAAATAGTCCTTGTTAAAATCGCTTGCTCTGGCATAATAAAGGGATTGGTCAACCAGATGCTCTATTTTCCACATTTCTTCTTCCAAGCTTTCTGAAATGGTTTCCGTTTCAAATATCATTTTGCTAACGGAAATAGGTGTTTTAATTTCATGAACCCAAGTAGCGATATATTCGTTCCATTCCTTCTGCTCTTTTTTTAGCCGTTCTAATTCTTTTTCATATTGCTGTTTTTGGTTCGTTAATAGTTGAGTAATTAGCTTTTCTTCATAATAATTGGTGTTGAATAGTTCTAAAATAGAAGAGGTTTCTATTTGATCAGCTAATTCCCGGTAGAAGGCTTTTTTTCTACGGTAATCAAAAAATATGTAAATTAGAAATAGCAAGCTGATAAGTAGCAATAAATATAGAAGATTACTAATGTGAATTTTTAGTTCAGGGTCCAATAGGATGATGATAGACGTTAGTAATAGAACTATAAAATAAGTGATTAAGAGATATCGGTTATCCTTAAGATAATGCTGCCATTTCATTGCAAAAGATATCCCTGTCTTTTCTTCGTCATGATTACCTCTTTCAGGCCGATTTCCTCAAGCTTCCTCCGCAGACGAGCAATATTTACAGTAAGTGTATTGTCATCGATAAAATGCTCATCTTCCCATAAAGCCCTCATTATTTCGTCGCGAGAGATTATATGCCCCGCTTTTTTCATTAGAATGTATAAAATCTGAAATTCGTTTCGTGTAAGTGAAACCTCTTTCCCATGATGGGAAGCAAAAGAGTTTTGAATACTAAGAGTAAGCTTTCCAACCGTAAGCTGGTCATTTTCCTTGTCTTGAATGAAAGTAGAACGTCTAAGGACCGCATTCATTTTTGCCACCAATACTTCGAGCGAAAATGGTTTTTGTATATAGTCGTCTGCACCCATGTTCATTGCCATTACTATATCCATGCTTTGAGAGCGGGAGGAAATAATAATGATAGGTATACCGGACAGCTGGCGAAGCTTGCTACACCAATAAAATCCATCGTGCACAGGTAAATTAATGTCCAGTAGGATTAGATGGGGCTCCTCTTGCAACATTTGCTTATCAATATCTTTGAAATTTTCTATTATCGCAGGCTGGAAATTCCACTTTGCTAAGTAATTTGCTATTAAGGTTCTTATCTTAAGATCATCTTCAGCAATTAAGACCTTGTACATATATATCACCCATTTAATTATAACAAAGGTGAAACAAATTTTTACAAAAGAAGACACGTTTCACGTGAAACATTTCTTTAAGATCTAAGCAACCTGTTTGGAAGAAGGTTAGTTTTGTAAGGTAGGGTGAAAAGTATCACTATTAGTAAGAATAAATTTTAGACAAAGGTTATAAGAAACTAATAGAACAGGAAGGATACCGCTCCTATCATTAGAACGGTATCCTCTTACTTTCATTAAACTTGTACTTCATTCATCAATGCGTGTGTATTTCCTTCTGTATCCTTAAAAAATGCCATCCATGTTTCTGTTTGCCCGATTTTGGCAACAACATGTGGTTCATCTATAAATGTAACACCTTTAGTAACTAAGTTTTCATAGGTATCTTTAATATGATCTACTTGAAAATAGATGACCGAACTGGAATAAGCGAATTCCTCTTTTTCCGGAAGTGTAAGCATGAGCCGCAGCCCGTTGCATTCAAAGAAGGCCAAGCTATCCGTGTTAAATAATAGAGAGAGACCCAGTTTCTCTTTATAAAAATCTTGTGCTCTATTTATATCTTGTACAGGCACTCCAATTTGTCCGACTTTTTGAATCATCTTCGTTTCCAAAGAACATTTCTCCCTTCTAATCTCCTATCATTATAAAAATAAATCATTTTACTTAAGATTTCTTATCCAAAATCACCTTTTTACGATATTCTAAAGGAGAAATTCCGACATATTGCTTGAACATTTTGCTGAAAGATACAGGATTTTGAAATCCTAGTTTAAATGTTATCTCCGTCATATTATCTTCAAGATTGGATAATAGCTTTTTTGCTTTTTGTATTCTTAATTCTGAAATATGCTGATGAGGTGTTTTGCCGTATATTTGTGAGTATGTTCTTAGTAAGTGGTTTGTAGATAAGAAAGCAATCTGTGCAATTTCATCTAACTTAATTGGTTTGTCATAATAGCATCTTATATAATCATTGGCAATACTGACTCTCCTATATAACTCTTCACGTGTGGAATGACGGATTGCACTTAATGATTCCACCTCTTTCCAAGTATTGGTATGTTCTATTAAAATAGTTTGCATTAACTTATAAAATTGTTCTTCATAACCATTAGGGTCATGTTGAAGAGCAGATAAGTTCTGTTTGAAAGTTTTTATTTGAGAAGAAAGAGTATCACTTGTAGGATAGGTTTTTTCAAAGAATCCAATTGAACTTGTGACCTTAAAAGGGTCACTTAGAAGTTTATCGTTTGACTCAATTAATGATTTCGCTACTTCCGCTGCAAATCCTTCTTTAAAGAAAACACAAAAGGATTCCACTTCCTTCTTCTCCTCTATTGAAATGGTATAAGCTCCTTCGTTAAGAAGTAAGTATCGGCTTTCTTCAACAGCAAAAAATCCTTTACTAGTTTTATAATAAGCATTACCATTCGAAAATGTTTTAATAGAAAGTTGGCCAATCCCCTCCCAATAGAACTGGTCACTTTTTGCATGTAAGACGAAATTGGAGGAGCTCTTTCTAGTCATAATACCTATCTCCCTAATATTGAAGCTTTATAGTATATACCTTAATTAAACAAATTTCGCTCTGCAAAACATGAAAAACTCGTCGAACAATGACGAGCTTTTCATGTTTCTACATCGCAATAGAATGTAAAGTTAGCGATTGTTTACAGCGTTTAAAGTACTAAGTATCTGGAAAATTTGCCCCCTATGGTGGGATTCATGTTCGATAAGATGGTAGATTACCCACTCGGGTGTCACATCGTAGTGGGCTAGACTTCTCGGTGTTTTCCAATCCTTCAAGTCCATGGAACGAAAATGAAAAAGCAATTCATCACGTACCGATTTCAAACGGTGTAAATGTTCTTCTATTTTCTGGCCATCAATATGTGTTAAAGTCTTATCGATATTACGATCTTCCAAAGGAAATAACGAACGAATTATTGGGTTCCATTTTCCACCAAGAACCTCTTCGTACAGCCAGTCAGCCTCAATCAGTGCAATATGGTATAACAGTGATCCGACGGAGTGACCGCCATTTAGTTTTGTATCAAGTAATTCTTGGTTCAATCCGGATACTCTTTTTAAAATCAAGCGTCTAACATCCTCTAAGCACCAAATCCATCGCCCTATCTCTGGTTCAAAATCCGGTAACGGCACTACTACTAATTGATCTTTCTTCAAAGGTTTATCCCCCAAATATTTGGGCTCACGCAGTTTATAGGGGTAATGATACGTTTACCCTATATGAAATACACCCCATTAGATGTCTTTATCTTCCTCATAAAAACAACGCCTCCCTCGATTTAATTAAGGAGAGTATAACACAAAAAACAAATTGACGTAATATTTGTTCAATTCACTGTATTGTACTTTGCTATTTAAATTCGAATAAAATGATTATGAGGGATTGGTCTTCGGCAATGCTGTAAATATTTATTTTTATACATGAAAAAAGGATGTTAAAAGATTGCTTTGATAACTATCAGCAATAGTAAATATTTTAATCCGGTTACAATAGTGATATAATGTAAACAGATAAAAATCGATTCGGAAAAGGTGTAGACTTAGTCGGCCTTGGTTTTCCTTTATAGCTTAATGGGCCTCACACATCCTTTCCGTATATCATAGGGAATAGGGACGATAAGAATGAGTAGCAAACAAACTAATACAGAAGTAATTTTAATTGGTGCCGGAATTATGAGTGCAACTTTGGGGACAATCCTTAAGGAATTAGCGCCGGACTGGAACATTAAAGTGTTTGAAAAGCTCGAAACCCCAGGTGAGGAAAGCTCTAATGAATGGAATAATGCTGGAACAGGGCATTCTGCGCTGTGTGAGCTTAACTACACCGTCGAAAAGTCGGACGGTTCTATAGATATTAGCAAAGCTATCAATATTAATGAACAATTCCAGGTCTCCAGACAATTTTGGTCATACCTTGTTAAGAGCAATCTGATAAGAAATCCGGAGAAATTCATCATGCCATTGCCACATATGAGTTTAGTGCAAGGCGAAAAAAATGTGACATTCTTGAAAAAACGATTTGAAGCGTTAACAAACAATCCTTTGTTTCAAGGAATGGAATTTTCTGAAGACCCTGAAACACTGAAAGAATGGATTCCGCTCATCATGGATGGCCGTGCATCGAATGATCCAATTGCGGCAACCAAAATTGACTCAGGAACGGATGTTAACTTTGGTGCTTTAACTAGAATGTTGTTTGACCATTTAAAGAGTAAAAACGTTGATGTCAAATACAAACATCAAGTGGACGATATTAAACGTACAGATGACGGATTATGGAAATTGAAAGTCTGGAATATGGAAACTGGAGCTATCGAACGCCATACTGCAAATTTCGTATTTATTGGAGCTGGTGGTGCTAGCTTGCCATTACTACAAAAAACAGGTATTCCTGAAAGTAAGCATGTTGGAGGATTCCCGGTAAGCGGGCTATTCCTAGTATGTAATAATGAAGAGGTTGTGAACCAGCATCATGCTAAAGTATATGGTAAAGCAGCAGTTGGAGCTCCTCCAATGTCCGTTCCACATCTTGATACTAGATATATTGACAACAAAAAATCATTGCTGTTTGGACCGTTTGCCGGCTTTTCTCCAAAGTTCTTAAAAACGGGTTCCAATATGGATTTATTTAGTTCTATCAAGCCAAATAATATCCTGACTATGATAGCGGCAGGTTTAAAAAATATTCCACTAACAAAATATTTAATCGGCCAACTATTGTTATCAAAAGAACAACGGATTAAAGAGTTACGTGAATTTATTCCTAACGCTAAAAGCGAGGATTGGGATATCGTTGTAGCAGGTCAACGTGTACAAGTTATTAAAGATACAGAGGCAGGCGGTAAAGGAACTCTTCAATTTGGTACGGAAGTTATTACCGGAGCAAATGGCTCCATTGCGGCATTATTAGGTGCATCTCCAGGTGCTTCTACTGCCGTTCAAGTCATGCTTAATGTCATCAAAAGATGCTTCCCGCAAAATATGGAAGAGTGGGAACCGAAAATAAAAGAAATGATTCCTTCTTATGGTGTGTCGCTATCGGAAAACGAAGAGCTTTTCCGTGAACTTCATGCTTCAACCGCTCAGTCGCTTGGTCTTAGCGATAGCATGCCAGTACAGATAGGCTAAATAATAGTATAAATTAGAGGTGCCTGCCCCCCATTGTGTTAAAACTTTAACGCAATGGGGGGCAGGCATCTCTTTTTTGCTTAGAAATTTATAAAATTCAACCTTATGAATAACTTTTGTAAAAATGATCTACATTTAGTTCCAAGTGAAATTTGAAGTTCTAATTTCACTAAGTGAAGTTGGAACTTCAAACTTCACTTATCCATACGCCAATGTTCAAGGCGCTCCGCGCATTTGTTCCTGCACATTTGATTCGCATAACATTGGAAATATATAGGCAGGATAAAAGAGTAGATCAATTGGTCATAGAAATATTTAGCTTTAAATATAGTCATTTTCCGAATGGTAAAGGGGGAAATCAATCAGCAATCTTTAGGAGGACCTTTAATGAAACATATCATGAATATTTTTTTCAGGGATATGAAGAATATAGCTACTAATCTGGCAGCTGCAATTATGGTTTTGGCTCTAATTTTGTTACCTTCCCTTTACGCATGGTTTAATATCAAAGCATCATGGGATCCATACGGGAACACATATCAAATACCTGTTGCAATAGTCAATGAAGATAAAGGGACAAGGGTAAGAGATAAAAATATTCATGCAGGAAATGATCTGATTGAAAGCTTAAAGAAAAATCATTCATTTGAATGGCATTTTGTGGATCGTGAAACAGCGATGAAGAAAGTAAAATATGGTGACTATTACGCAACTATCCTCATTCCTAAGGATTTTTCCGAAAAGCTAGGAACAGGCATAAGTGATAATCCGACAAAAGCCACTGTTGAGTATTATGTGAATGAAAAAATTAATGCAATTGCTCCCAAGATTACGGAAAAGGGAGCGAGTGTTCTTACGGAACAAATTAGCAGCAGTTTTATTTCAACGGTTGATGGGGCTATTTTCAATATTTTTAATACTCTTGGTATAGAAATACAAAAGAATCTGCCTGATATAGAAAGGTTCCAACAATATTTATTCCTGTTGGAAGAAAAATTGCCAGTTATTAAAACCAGTCTCAATGAAAGCTCCGGCGATATAAATAGCGCCTTGGCAATCGTGAAGAGTGCCCAACAATTAATTCCGAATGTAAAGGATGCAACAACCAAAGGATTAAAAACAATTAATGACACAACTGCTTTTTTAAATAAAGCGGAAACTCGCTTTAATGAAATATCGCCAAAAGTGAAGGAAGACATGGAAAAGGTTCAAAAAGCAACACATATGGTGGAGTCGTTTATCAATAGCCGTCAGCCAATTAGCCAAGATTGGGGAGAAGTGAATAATATTCAGCTGGAAACCAATGATGCCATCAAGCATATTAGCGATTTGCAAAATCTGCTTGTAAAATGGAAAAAAGAAAATCGCACGACAGACAATAAGGCAGTAAGGGATAAAATAGCAGAACTTCAAGGAATATTGGGAAGTCCATCAGCTCAAGGAAATAAAAATTCAGAGCAGCTAAAAGGGAAGTTACAGCAACTGGACGATTTAGAAGCTTCTCTTTCTCAAAATAGTGATAGGAGACTTGATAATTCTATTAGTACTCTGGATTCTGTGAAGCAAAGCCTACAGGAAGTACAAAGTAATACGGATAAATTAAAAGCCTTTATATCTAGTATGCCTAATTTTGAAGGTGTACAGAACCTAACGAAAACTACAAGCCGGCAGGTAGATGATTTTATTAAAAGCTATAACAATGAATTGGAGCCAATGATCCGTACTCGATTAAAGGATGCGAAAGATACTTTAAAAGAGGCACGAGATATCTTGGTAAAAATACAACACACAATACCACAGGTTGAGTCCATTCTTTCCAATACAAAAGAACAGCTAGAAAAAGGCAAAAAAGTTCTTGATTACGCAAATGGAGAATATCCATATGTAAATTATAAAGTACGAAAATTAGCAGACAAAGTGAGGAGCTTAAATAAACAGGCGAATATTACGGACCTTATTCAATTATTAAAAAATGATCCCAATGCAGAGCGTGGGTTCTTTGCGGAACCGGTTAAATTGCATACCAATACCATTTTCCCGATTGCAAATTATGGAACAGGAATGTCTCCGTTTTATACCGTATTAGCTTTATGGGTTGGAGGGTTATTAATGGTTTCCCTGATGACCACAGATGTAAATGATATGGAGAATTATACAGGAAGACAAATATACTTCGGAAAGGGACTTACGTTTTTGACAATTGGTGTTTTACAGGCGTTCGTTGTAACAGCAGGAGACATTTGGTTGTTAGGGGTAGACGTAAAAGAACCTTTTTGGTTTATCCTATTTGGATTCCTAAGTAGCTTAGTATTTATCCTAATTATATATTCACTCGTTTCTATATTCGGGAATGTCGGAAAGGCGCTTTCGATTGTTTTACTTGTTTTACAAATCTCCAGTTCAGGAGGAACCTTTCCAGTAGTTTTACTCCCAAAGTTCTTTCAACAAATTAATCCGTTTTTACCGTTTACTTATGCTGTAGGGCTAATGAGAGAAGCAGTAGGGGGTATTCTTTGGGGGAAGGTATTACGTGATCTTCCTTTCCTTCTCCTATTTGGCTTAATTGTCATTATCTTGGTGGTTTTGTTAAAAGACCCTATCAACAGGGCTAGCAATAAATTAATGGAAAAAGCAAAACAGTCCGGATTGTTTCATTAAATAAGGATCTTTTCTTAAAGTTTGTTGCTTTTAGTCATAAAAAACCTTATATCAATCTTTAGTTACGTTAAGAATCCATAATCATCTTAAGAAAAGATGCCTCGAAACCAATAGTATATTGGGATGGAGAACAATATACGAAAAGTAAAAGTATATGTGAAAGCATTATGTCAAAACAAATATTATGGAAAAGGGAGAGCATGAATGAAATCAGCTCTCCTTTTTCAACAGGTTTTTTATATCCAACAAGTAGGATCATTTAGTTTCGAATTAAAAAATCGAATGCCCCTAATGCTGCAGTGGCACCGGATCCCATGGAAATGATGATTTGCTTATATGCGTTATCCGTACAGTCGCCTGCAGCAAATACTCCAGGAATGCTGGTTGATCCATGCTTATCTACAATGATTTCACCTATGCGAGTACGTTCAAGGGTTCCCTCTAACCAATCAGTATTAGGAACAAGACCAATTTGAATAAATATACCCTGCAATTCAATATGGCGTTCTTCTTCTGTTTCACGGTCCATGTAAGTAATACCGTTTACTTTATCCGTTCCGGTAATTTCCTTCGTTTGAGCGTTCTTGATTACCGTTACATTTGGAAGACTGTAGAGACGTTCCTGCAGAACAGAATCAGCTTTTAACTCTGCAGAGAACTCAAGAACGGTTACATGCTTCACAATTCCTGCAAGGTCAATTGCTGCTTCAATACCAGAATTACCACCACCAATTACGGCAACGTCTTTTCCTGCAAATAATGGTCCATCGCAGTGAGGGCAATAAGCAACACCCTTATTTTTAAATTCAGCTTCCCCTGGTACACCTATATTGCGCCAACGAGCACCTGTTGAAAGGATAACGCTCTTGCTTTTTAGTACTGCACCGTTTTCTAGTTTAATCTCGATTAAATCATTCTTTTCTAATCGTATAGCACGTTGTAACTTCATCACATCAATATCATATTCTTTCACATGCTCCTCTAGACTTGCAGCAAGCTTAGGACCTTCGGTGTATTTCTCGCTAATAAAGTTTTCGATACCAAGTGTGTCCATGATTTGACCGCCAAATCGTTCCGCAACAATACCGGTACGAATTCCTTTTCGTGCTGCATAGATTGCGGCACTTGCACCAGCTGGTCCGCCACCAACAACAAGGACATCAAATGGATCTTTATCAGCAAATTCAGATGCATCAGGAGCCGAGCTTATCTTAGCAAGAATCTCCTCTAATGACATACGGCCGCTTCCGAATGATTCTCCATTTAAGAATACCGTTGGTACTGCCATGATGTTTTTGCTTTCTGCTTCGTCTTTAAAGGCTGCGCCATCAATCATTGTGTGTGTAATGCCAGGGTTTAGAATGCTCATCAAATTCAAAGCTTGTACAACATCAGGACAATTATGGCAGCTTAAACTGATGTAAGATTCAAAGTGGTATTCGCCTTTAATAGCTTTTATTTGATCGATTACCTTTTCCTCCACTTTAGGAGCTCTTCCACTTACTTGCAAAAGAGCCAAAACTAACGAAGTGAATTCATGGCCAAGCGGGATACCTGCAAATGTTACGCCAGTGTCTTCGCCAATCCGGTTCACACCAAAGCTTGGTGTTCGCTGTAATGATGTATTCTCTACTTTAATTCTTGGAGACATGGTAGCTAATTCATCGACAAGTGCCAGCGTATCTCTAGAAACGTTATCGGCTCCTGCGCTAACTTTAAGCAGCACATCGCCCTCCATCATTTGGAGATATTGCGATAATTGTGCTTTTATATCTGCATCCAGTATCATTTGAAAAACCCCTTAAATTTTTCCTACAAGGTCAAGGCTTGGCTTAAGTGTTGCCGCACCTTCTTGCCATTTTGCCGGGCAAACCTCACCAGGATTGTTGCGAACATATTGTGCTGCTTTAATTTTGTTAATTAGTGTGCTTGCATCACGACCAATACCATCTGCATTAATTTCAATCGCTTGGATGACACCATCTGGGTCGATGATGAATGTTCCACGGTCAGCTTGTCCTAATTCTTCGATATATACATCAAAATTTCGAGAAAGTGTATGTGTAGGATCACCAATCATTGTATAAGTAATTTTACCAATCGCTTCTGAAGAATCATGCCATGCTTTATGTGTGAAATGAGAATCTCTTGAAGCTGAGAATACCTCTACACCAAGTTCTTGAAGAGTAGGGTATTGTTCTTGAAGATCTTCAAGTTCTGTTGGACAAACAAATGTAAAGTCTGCTGGATAGAAGCAAAGTACAGTCCAATGACCTTTAAAATCCTGTTCTGTAACTTCTAAAAACTCGCCATTTTTGTATGCTTGTGCTTTAAATGGTTGTACTTCTTTTCCGATTAGAGACATAATAAAAAATTCCTCCTATTTTATAGTTAATAACGAAATAAACAATAATGCTTTTTTATTATAATTCGTTATTTAAAATAATTTTAATTACATAACTATTATTATATACATTTTGCTTGGTTGTCAAGGAATTTGATAGGGATTTGTTATCTCATTGTATATTACTGTCGAAAGTAACGATAGTGTTGGGATGGTTTTTTACCTTTTATACTGACAGTTGAAAATGATTTATTGAGTATAAAATCAAATTTTCAATTAAAAACGTTATTTCTCAATTGATAGATTGATTAAAGAAGGTTAAACCTATTTTTGGAATTTATTTAACATTCAGCAAAACGTTTGTTATAATTAAATCGTAAGTAGTAAGTGATTGGTAAAAAATCCTAACGGGGTAAGGGGAATCGTAATGCGCGAATTTAGCTTAGCGGAGAATTTTGCCATAATTGCACTGAACGCTCAGGAAAGTACTCGTTTAACTAACTCAAAAAAAGTGTCGTTGCGTTGCTTAGCTGCAGCAGCAATTTTAGAAATATTTTTGGATAACCGTCTTACTAATAAGGAAGATTCGCTTATTTTTAAAAAGGAAGATCTGAATTCGCTTAATTTCCATCAGCAATCTGTGCTAAAAGCCTTGTTTGGTAAAAATGAAACTTTAAGTGAAGCCCTTCCTATATTCCTTGCAAAGGTTGTTAAATTATCCAAAAGGGCATTAGAAGCCGTCGAGGAAGCTTATGCATTTACATTAATCCGAGAAGGTGCGATGGAAGAGATTCCTGCACTTATTAACTGTGATTTGGAATTTATAACGTCAGGTATTTCAGTAAAAGAATACCGTAGTAATGGTGAGATTTTTACAAGATTAACGGAAGGTCTTCGTGCTGAGATTTTGGAAGAAGGCCCCTTAACAGATGAAACTATTAGTATGCTATGGTTATTAAGGGAAAGCGGGAGTCTATATGACCTTTTCACAAAAGAGGAATTGAAGCATGTTGCAACGAGGGTATATGAATTATTGACAAACAGTTCATTGGGGAAATTAATTTTGCCAATTGATATTCATAAAACAGTAGAAACAGCTGTTAAGAATTTTTTAAAGATAAAAAAGGAAATGATGTCCACACCATCGGGTACAGGACTAGGCTATGTGTTTCCTATTATAGAACGATCACAGTTTATCTTTATTGATACGGAAGAGTACTTTCCTAATAACAAACAGCGTCTACACAACGTGATAGATAGATTAAAAAAGAATGGTCATAATGTGACGGTAATACGTGAGGGGAATATTCCGCTGATTAAAATTGATAATATTCTTTATCAAGCAATGCCACATGCTAAAAATTATAGAATTCCCGTTCATGGGGTGCGTTTATTAAAATATCCATTATCTTTATAACAAGGGGGAAAGGATTTGTCCCGTCAACGTTCCATGGAAAAAATTCTTGCATCGGAATACGTATCTATTGGGGAATTGGTTCGTATAACTGGATCTCGATACAGTACTTTAAAATTTTATACAGAGGAAGGGATGCTTCCTTTTGAGCAAGAAGAAGAAAAGATGACTAGAAGATTTCCAAGAGAAAAAGCCATTACCAGAATAAATGAGATAAAAGAATTAAAAAGGCAGGGGCTAAGTATTCCGGAAATAAAAGAAAAAATCACTGGAAAATGATAATATGTAAAATTATATATAACAAAAGACAGGAAATGGAATCCTGTCTTTTGTTCAAACGAGAGAAGTAAAAACAAAGAGATTGATCTTTCTGTTTTTAATCATAATGATGATTAGTATACTTTATCTCCATTAAAAATAGAATTTTTGACCACAACATAATCTACATTACGAATAGCATCGAGCTTATTGCCGCCTGCATAAGAAACCGATGATTGAAGATCCTGCTCCATTTCGATTAGAGTATCAATCAAACGACCTTTATGCTCAACAAGCATTTTCTTTCCTTCTACGTTTTTTCTTTCTCCTTTTTGAAACTCTGAAGCAGAACCGAAGTATTCTTTGTATAGCTTGCCGTCCTTTTCTACTGTTTCACCAGGTGATTCCTCATGTCCTGCAAAAAGAGAACCAATCATGACCATGGATGCACCAAATCGAATAGATTTTGCAATATCCCCGTGGGTACGAATGCCACCATCGGCAATAATTGGCTTGCTTGCTGCCTTAGCACACCAGCGCAATGCTGCCAGTTGCCAGCCTCCAGTTCCAAATCCTGTTTTAATCTTGGTGATGCATACCTTTCCAGGTCCAATGCCGACCTTTGTTGCATCTGCCCCAGCATTTTCTAGTTCTCTTACAGCTTCAGGAGTTCCAACATTTCCTGCAATAACGAAGCTTTCTGGAAGATGCTTTTTAATATGCTGAATCATTTTGATAACGGCATTAGAATGCCCGTGGGCAATATCAATTGTAATGAATTCCGGCACAAGCTTTTCCGCTGCTAATTGTTCAATGAAAGAATATTCCTCTTCTTTTACTCCGACACTAATAGAAGCGATTAACCCTCTAGACTTCATGTCCTTTATAAAAGCATGTCTCTTTTCTGGCTCAAACCGGTGCATTATATAGAAGTATCCGTTTTCCGCTAAGAATAGGGATATTTTCTCATCGATAATCGTCTGCATATTTGCGGGAACAACTGGTAATTTAAAAATATGTCCGCCTAAAGTAACGGTTGTATCACATTCAGAACGGCTATTAACAATACATTTGTTTGGAATCAACTGAATATCTTCGTAATCAAATACATTTTCCATGGATTTCACCTCTAAACACGAATATTAATCGTGTGTTATATATAAACGTTCGTATATTTTAAATGTACATTATTTTAGTCAGTATGTCAAAGTTTTTAAAAAATAAAAGAACGCTATATCTCAGATCCATGTATATAGTGTAGTCCTCTTGGGAGGTCTTGCAGCTTTTTGCCCAAAATTCAATACACACAAAATTTAATTGATTCATTTCCAAAAGATAAGACGAAAGGGCATTATTGGATTGAGGAGAAACATCTAAGCTGTATGATACCGAAAATATAACGGATCGTGATACAAAAGTTATTGGTTCCTGCACTAACTGCAGTACTCGGGTGCTTTGCTTTTTGGCGGGGAAACTGTGGAATAAGATCGAAATGGAAAGTTGGAATACAGGTGTAGGTGTAAATGGTTAATTGTAATGGTAAATATTCACTTTCCTCTTTAATAACGGAACGGGTAGGAGAAAGACTCCTACCCGATATATTATTATATTCTTCATTAATTGACGCCAACCTGGCTCCAAGCAGTAGCAACTGAATTGGCAGTTGCCGAACCATACAAGTCCTGGGCAGCTTGAACTAATGCCTGACGGGCACTGGAAAAACTGCTGTTTGGAGTTAAGTAGACAGTAAGAGCGCGATAATAGATTTGCTCCGCTTTCGTAATTCCAATGCTTGTTATTGTATTATACGCAGCCTTATTTGGAATACCACTGTTAGTATGAACACCGCCCCAGTCGCCTGCTTGAGTAATCGGCAGATTTTGATAGTTTCTCATATGATCAGGCTGGCCATATTGGGTTGGATTGGATAAGCTTCTAAGTGCATCGCCTGGAATTCCTGGTGTATATACATCTTCGCCTATTAACCAATCATTTGGATCTAAGAAATACCCAAATACATCGGAAAACGATTCATTTAATGCGCCTGGTTGAGCTTGATAGGCTAAATTAGCAGTAGTTTGTGTAACGGCATGGGTTAATTCGTGTGCCACAACATCTAATGCACCAGATAATTGGGTAAATGTTCTGCCGTCACCGTCACCATATATCATTTGGTTCCCGATCCAGGCAGCATTGTTATAATTTGATCCATAATGTACAGTGGAGATAATGTCTGCTCCTCTATTATCATAGCTAAGTCTTTTAAACTTACTATAATAATAGTCAAATACCTTCCCGGCATAATAATGGGCATCCACTGCTGCTCTCTGTTTTGTGGTAGTAAACTTATTTGTTGAAGAAGTTACATAATAACCAGGTAGACTATAGTCCCCGCCATTATTATTATCCAAGGTCTCGATTACGCCATTCATTGGTTTGGAAGTATCTATTAAATAATAAGTATTATTATAGAAATAGGTATTTAAGGATTTTGTATCTCCTAGGACACCTGTACCAGACCCTACTGCTTCATAGACTTGATTCACTGCTTTCAGAACCTCGCCAGTTTCTGCATTCACCCAAATTTGCCAATTAGCTGGATATGGTTCAGAGAACTGTAATTGAACATGATAAGCAAGCGTGTAGACATCATTTTCATTCAAAACAACCAGGTCAGACGTTTCTGTTAAAGCACTTTTATCACCATGCATCGACTTGATTGTTTTAGCGGCATCTTTCCGGTCTATTTTAATATGCTTCCAAGCTATATCTAGTGCATCTTTTTTGGATAGTTTTTTCATTTGCTTTACATTCTTTGGTGCATCAGCATTAAATTCCCCGTTTACTGCAGTAATATTACCGTCTTTATCTGTATGAACGATCACCTTTGATTGGTCAATCGGGATGTTTTGGATGCTAGGTTGAAAAACATAATGGTTCATTCCTAGTTCATCTGTGTTCTTCTCCACAAAAACTAGATTAATAGAGCTATTTTCGCCAAAAATATCGGGATTATTTTTTAGGAGATTTTTTGCATCCTTTTCTGAATTTACTTTTTCTGATACGATTTTCCCTCGAATAAAGGAGGATCTTTCCTGTTTTAGCTGACTCTTTACCTCTGGCTTTACTCTCCAGGTTGAGTCCATGGTTTGTGCTGACACTGCCCCACTAGTCCCCACCAGTGTCATGCTTAAGGTTAAAGCTCCAATCACCGTTTTCCAATTTCTTTTCTTCAAAAATACTCCTCCTTAACCTGTTGTTTTCAACTGCTTTTTTATCTTAATATGGTTTTTCCTTGAAGAAAAGATAAAAATTTATAATATTGTGAAAATGATGATTTTTTACCATGAAATCCACAAATGGCTAGTTTAATGGTGGTAAAAAGGGTGGGAGATGATAAGAAAATATGAGGATTCATGGCTATTTTTTTGTATGGGAATAGGAAAATTTCTGGGGCTGTAAAAAGTAGTGGTTGGTAGAGCTTTTTATATATAGAAAAATGCCCCAAGTTGGTCTTGGGACACTTCATCAGGTAATTTTTATTTTGTTATAAACTAAATTATTCTATCTTTACTTGTACACGGTCAATGGCATTATAGCCGTATCCTTTTCGATTCCAAAAGGGCTCCATTGGCTGGGTGCGGTTATAAGTATCAGTCGCCTTTGATAGGATCGTGTATTCTCCTTTTTCCGATACGGTCCATTTATAGGACCATGAAACCCATTCATACAAAGAGGGATTCCTAGTTTCAATGATTGCATCCTTCCATGTTAGCCCATTATCTGTGCTAATTTCGATCCTTGCGATAGAACCCTTTCCTGTCCAGGCTATACCCTTAACTAAATGATTGCTTGTATTAAGAACCTGCATATCGTATGGTTTTTGAATAGTGGAATTTACATTTAAGCTCGTAACAGGGTAAGAATCTGCATCGCTATCCTTATGAGGATAGTAAACGTAGTCTATAGATTGAAATGGTCCTTTAAATTCCCGGTCTATCACAGTAATTTGTTTGATCCATTTGACAGAAGCCATTGAATACCAATCTGGAACAATTAATCTTAGCGGAAAACCGTGCTTAAAGGGAATTGGCCGATGATTATATTCATAAGCAATGATGGTGTTGGGATGTAGTGCCTTTTCCAGAGGGATGCTTCGAGCATAACTATATATGGAATCAAGATCTTTTCTTTCTCCGTAGTCAAATCCTTCTACTATAACTTCCTTTGCATTATTATTTAACTCCACAAGCTCAAGAAGAGTTTGTAATGAAACACCTTTCCAATAACCTTGACTGATACCGCCTTTTTCCCATTGTTCTCCAAATACCTTAGGTCTAAAAAGACTCCGTTTGTCTCCGGAGCATTCGAGTACTACTTTCATGGTTTTGGCAGGAAAATGAATGATATCATGCATGGAAAAAAGTATAGGTTTTTTAACAGCCCCATTTATAGGCAATATGTAATTTTGTGAAAGTGTTGGATAAGGAAAATGGTTCCGTCTATAAAAATATGGTGAGCTTACAGTGTTTTTCTTTAAAAACTCAATAGGAGTTTCTTGATTTTCTGGAATCAGACTATGAGTCTTTAAAAAAGGTCGTACAAAGGAATGTGGCTTATAACTCATAACTTCCTCCTTACTAAAATAGTTAATAAATATGTATGTTTGCCAAATTGGAAATAGAAATATTGTTGAAAGTATATTTGTATAGTATTGTATATTTATAAGTTAAACTATATATTTATTAATTTTTGTATTTCAAATTAGGAGGAATAGGGATGAAAGACCTTTTAAAAGCACAAATAGAAAATTTGCAGGAAAAGCTATGGGAGATGAGTGATTATTTGTATTATCATCCTGAACTGGGAGACCAGGAGTATAACTCTATGCAGCTGCTTGTCAATTTTCTGGAGGAACATCAATTTTCCGTTGAAACAGGTATTGTCGGTCGTACAACAGCGTTTAAGGCAGTATACGATAGTAAAAAGAGCGGACCAACTATTGCATATTTATCCGAGTATGATGCATTACCAGGGATTGGCCATGGGTGCGGACATAATATGATCGGCACGATGAGTGCAGGAGCAGGAGTGCTTTTAAGTAAAGTAATCGATCAAATTGGGGGACGTGTAGTGGTACTTGGAACGCCAGCGGAGGAAACGAATGGTGCCAAGGTTCCAATGGCAGAGCAGGGAATCTTTGATGATATCGACGCTGCCATGATATTGCATCCATCCGATGAATCCTATGAAAGCGGTGAATCGTTAGCAATGGACGCGATTCAGTTTGATTACCGCGGCCAATCAAGCCACGCTGCGGCAGCACCTGAACAAGGCATTAATGCACTGGATGCGGTCATTCAATTATTCAATGGGGTTAATGCACTTCGCCAACACGTAACTTCCGATGTTAGAATTCATGGAATAATTAAAGAAGGGGGTCTTGCTGCTAATATTGTACCTGACAAGGCAGTGGCCCAATTTTATGTTCGTGCAAAAGACCGTGGTAATTTGAATGAAGTAGTGGAAAAGGTAAAGAATATTGCAAATGGAGCAGCTTTAATGACTGGGGCTAAGCTTACTATCGAAAATTATGAATTAAGCTATGATAATATGATAACCAATCAAACATTATCACAGTTATTTACAAAGAATCTACTAAGCTTAGGTACCGCGGAGGTCAAGAAGGCAAAGGATTCATATGGTTCCATTGACATGGGGAATGTAAGCCAGGTTGTTCCTGCAATTCATCCATATATTGGTCTGGATTCCCCGGGGCTTTGTGCACATACACAGGAATTTGCGGATAAAACAATTACAGATAACTCTCATAAAATCTTGTCAAAAGGAGCTGTAGCTCTTGCGTTAACAGGCTATGATTTACTTTCGAATAAGGAAGAATTGGAAAAAGTCCAAAAAGAATTTCGAAAAGCGGTAAATGTATAATTTGTTAAGGGAGTGCCTCTTATGGAGGTGCTCTTTTTTATTCTTATGGATGCATATATATTAAGATGTTAGAAAATTTAAATTTATATTTATACGCTTTTCAAGTATGAAAATGTATGTTAATATTCATTATGTTGCATAAAAATACATTTATATTAATAAAAATAAATACTGAAAAATAGGGAGGACACTATTTATGAAAAAGCTTTTATTATTGTTATCTATAATACTTTCTGTCTCATTATTAGGAGCATGTGGTCAAAGTAAGAGTACTGGAGCAAATGGTGATAACAATAAAAAGGTATTAATAATGGGAACATCGGCTGACTTTCCGCCTTTTGAAACGCGAGATATAAATGGGAATATTGTCGGGTTTGATGTGGATCTTGGTAAATACATCGCAAAAAAACTAGGGTACAAATTGGAAGTTAGAGATATGAAGTTTGATGGTTTAATAGGAGCTTTACAAGCAAAACGTGTAGATATGGTGATATCTGGGATGTCCGCGACAGATGATCGCAAAAAAAATGTAGATTTCTCCGATGAATATCATCATTCTGGTGAAATGTTCGTTACCAAGAAAGATTCTTCTATTAATTCAGTGAATGATTTGAAAGGAAAAACGGTAGGCTTCCAATTAGGGTCGATTCAAGAAGAAGGGGCCAAAAATCTGCAAAAAACGGTGAAATTTAATACAAAGGCATTAGATGATGCTACTGCAATCATTCAAGAATTATTATCTAACCGTATTCAAGTAGCTTATTTAGATAAGTCTGTTGCGGAAGGTTATATTAAAAAACAAGGATTAGCTGGCTTTAATGATCCCACTTCGAGCTCACCTGGAATGGGAATTGCTTTTCCAAAAGACAGCAATCTAGTTAACGATGTAAATAAGATACTAAAAGAAATGCAAGATAACGGAAAAATGGATGAGTTAAAGGCAAAATGGATAAAGAATAATTAATGCATTTTTATTCATATTGTGCACTTAAAGGAATATGGAAAAGAGGTGTAAGGCATGAATTTAGACTTTAGTCAAATTGTGCCTTATATTCCTTTTATCTTAAAAGGAATATGGGCAACGATAAAACTTGTTATTATTGCAATTATATTTGGTTTTGTTTTTGGAACAATATTAGCATTATGTAAGATTACTAGAATAAAGATTCTGCAATGGCTGGCAGATGCTTATACATCTGTATTTCGGGGAACTCCGTTAATTTTGCAATTAATGATTATTTATTTTGCTATTCCGCAATTAACCGGCTATGATATTTCTGCCTTTTTGTCCGCCATTCTAGCCTTTGGTTTAAATTCCTCTGCTTATGTTTCGGAGATTATAAGAGCGGGAATTCAAGCAGTGGATAAAGGACAAACAGAAGCAGCCATGGCTCTTGGTATACCATATCGGTTAATGATGAAGGATTTAATTATGCCACAGGCATTGAAAAATATCTTGCCTGCTTTAATGAATGAGTTTATTTCCTTAACGAAGGAATCAGCGATTGTTTCCACTATTAGTTATTTGGATCTTATGCGTCGGGCACAGGTGGTTGGTGCAAAATTATACCGAAACTTTGAACCATTAATTTTCGTAGGTTTAATCTATTGGGTGCTCGTTCTAATTTTAACGCTGCTAGGTAAATGGGTAGAAAGGAGAATGAAGTATAGTGATTAAAGTAGAAAACCTTTCTAAAAAGTTTGGGAAAAACGAGGTTTTAAAAAATATTTCTACGAGCATAAATAGTGGGGAAGTAGTCTCCATCATAGGTCCTTCTGGGTCCGGTAAATCTACTTTACTGCGTTGCTTGAATCTTCTTGAGAAGCCTAGTGAAGGAACCGTAATGGTATATAATCAAGACATTACCAATCCGAAAACAAATATTAATAAAATTCGTCAGCAAATCGGGATGGTTTTTCAGCATTTTCATTTATTCCCGCATATGACTGTTTTGGAAAATTTAACTTATGCCCCAATGAAGGTAAAAGGAGAATCTCGTCAGGTTGCTGAAACGAAGGCACGGGAATTATTATCTAGAGTAGGTTTAACGGAAAAAGAGAATGCCTATCCTAATAATCTTTCCGGCGGACAGAAGCAACGTGTTGCTATCGCGCGTGCTCTTGCAATGGAACCTAAACTAATGCTATTTGATGAACCGACGTCCGCATTAGATCCGGAAATGGTAAAGGAAGTGCTTAATGTAATGAAGGACCTGGCCCAATCGGGAATGACAATGGCCATCGTAACTCATGAAATGGGCTTTGCAAAAGAAGTGGCGGATCGGGTGTTATTCTTAGATAATGGGGTCCTTCTGGAAGAAGGTAAACCAGAGGATTTTTTCAACTCCCCTCAGACAACGAGAGCGAAAGAGTTTCTGGAAAAAGTTTTATAGAGAAAGAATAAAAATAAGAGTGTTCATTGGAACACTCTATTTTTATTATCTTTGAGATTCTTTAAATGTCAGATAGTGCTCGATCCCGTCCAGTATTCTTTCAAGACCAAAATCGAAATCATCTCCAACTGTATTTTCTTCAACATATTCATCGGTATATGCCCCAGACATTAGAACAGGGTAAAGATCTGGATAGCGTTCTTTAGTAATTAATTTTTTTAGTGCAGCACTATAGTCACGGCCACTTATTTCGCTCGGGCTTTTCCCCGCTTGAATAGCCATGCTCATGTCTTTCATTATGATACCGCACCAACGTGAATATCCACTCAAAAGAAGAACAATAGACATTTTTTCATAATCATTGAGGGGGAGACCTCTAGTAGTACGGAGCGCTACGTCCACTATTTTAAGCTGGTTGGGTGTGATGGGAACGCTTGTAATAGGAATGTCACCAAACCAAGGATGGTCTTGAAAGACTTTGATACAAATCTTCACATACCGTCGCATTCTTTCCCGCCAATCTAATCCTTGTTCCTCTTCGGGATATGGTATATCAGAAACCTTATCTTGCATTAATAAAAGTAAATCATCCTTACTAGGAACATATCGGTAGAGTGACATTGCTGTGAAGCCTAAAGATGAAGCTACCCGGTTCATGGATAGAGCAGAGAGTCCTTCCTTATCAGCAATTTCAATAGCAGCTTGAACAATTTGTTTAATACTAAGTTCTCTTTTGGGTCCTCTTTGTGGTTGTTTGCCCAATCCCCAGCTTATCGCAATGCCAGATGGCAAGCTCTCTAACTCGTGATCAATTTTGTCCTTATCTTTCATGTTCATTTCACCTCAGGTTTGCATCATTTACTCTAATTTCCTATCTCCATCTGTTAAGAAATGAATAAGTACATTTTTTAAATTTTTTGGTTGCACATTAATTGTATATGTAATATACTGTGTATGCAATAAACTGTTTATATAATAAACGTAAGTGTTTTCAGATATCAAAGGAGGAATACACGGATGGGCGAAATATCTATTGAAGTTAAAAATCTTCAAAAGAAATTCGGGCAACAGTTGGTTTTAGACGGTATCGATCTAACTGTTTCAAAAGGGGAAATATTTGCGCTGTTGGGTCCAAACGGTGCGGGAAAGACGACAATTATAAATATTTTATCGACATTAGTAGCACCAGATGGTGGTTCCGCATATGTAGCAGGCTATGATGTAGTTCGAAACAAGGAAGAAGTACAAAATGCCATTAGTTTAACAGGTCAGTTTGCAGCTGTAGATGAAATGTTAACTGCCGAGGAAAATTTAAAAATGATGGGGAGACTTTCCGGCCTTTCGCGAGTAGAATCACAACTGCGTACAAAAGAGCTATTAGAATATTTTGATTTAATAAAGGTAGCTCGGAATCGGGTGAAAACTTATTCTGGAGGAATGCGCAGACGTTTGGATCTTGCTGTCAGCTTAGTAGTACACAAACCGATTATTTTTTTAGATGAGCCAACAACCGGTCTTGATACTCGCAGTAGAAGAGCACTTTGGGATACTATATTGCAATTGGCGTCAGAAGGAGTAACGGTATTTCTTACAACACAATATTTAGAAGAAGCAGATCAGTTGGCGGATACGATTGCCGTTATTTCAAAGGGTAAAATTGTAGCGCATGGAACACCGGAGGAAATGAAAGCTCGGATAGGAAATGAAACCATTGAATTACGAAATGAGCAGGATGAAATTATTCATGAGATCCCTACCAAAGGTAATGTCTTGGAGGTTAAACAAATTCTTGAGGAACTGACAAGTAGCATTCCACAAGGAACACGAGTAAGTATTCGCAAACCTAGCTTAGATGATGTGTTTATATCATTAACTTCGGAAAAGGAGAGAGTTTAATGACAAATTTCATCGCGCAGAAGAAAAAACCTTCGTTATGGACGACAAGTTCTGTGTTCATTGGCAGAAGTATGCTTCATAGCTTACGCAACATAGAGGCTTTAATGATGGCTATTGTACTTCCGATTATGCTTATGCTACTGTTCACCTATGTGTTTGGAGGTGCTCTCGACCCAAGCGGACAATATGTAAATTATGTAGTGCCGGGAATTATTTTGTTATGTGCCGGATTTGGATCCTCTCACACTGCTGTAGATGTATCCACTGATATGACAAATGGTATTATTGACCGATTTAGAGTAATGCCCATTCGTAGCATAAATGTTATTACGGGCCATGTTGTGGCAAGCTTAGCTCGTAATCTTCTTGCATCAGGTGTAGTAATATTAATAGCCTTGCTTGTCGGATTTCGGCCAACAGCAAGTGTTTGGGAGTGGTTTGCAGCAATAGGGGTAATTGCTTTATTTATTCTGGCTTTCACATGGCTTTTCGCAAGTATCGGTATTGTTGCCAGCACACCTGCAGCAGCTAGTGGATATGGGTTTATTCTATTGTTTCTTCCTTATCTCTCGAGTGCGTTTGTGCCAACTAGTACAATGCCAAAATGGCTTCAGGGAGTAGCGGAAAATCAGCCTATTACACCTGTGATTGAAACGATTCGAGGATTACTTACCGGTGGAGATATAGGTAACTATGTTTGGTGGGCAATTGGATGGTGTCTGTTTATCCTTTTTCTAGCTATTCTGTGGGCAGCCTGGTCCTTTAATAGAAAGGCAGGTCGACGTTAGAAAAAATTAATAGCGGCTTGGAATATTCAAGCCGCTATTATTTATCCTATTTCTATTTGTCGTTGAATCTCATTTAATATACTTTCTAATGAATAGACTACACCTTTGTCATCCTTATACATAATATTTTTAGGGGAAAAGTGAACAGGTGATTCCAGTCCTGCAGCTGCTGAAATTCGAAATAATCCTTTTCGTAATGTAATTAAATAATTTGCGACGCGGTGTTTCTTTTCATCGATGACAAGTGCCTTCTGCAAATCTGGATCCGTAGTGGCGACACCGACAGGGCAAGTATTAGATTGACATTTTAATGTTTGAATACATCCGACTGAGATCATAAATCCCCTAGCAATATTGATTAAATCTGCGCCCATAGCCAAAGCAATAGCTACCCGATCCGGTGTGAACAGTTTTCCAGAAGCAATGATTTTGACACGGTCGCGGACTCCATATTTTTTTAAAGTGGAAACAAGGATAGGAAGTCCCGAACGAATAGGCAATCCAACACTATCCATTAATTCCTGATAGGAGGCACCAGTTCCACCTTCACCTCCATCTACTGTAATAAAATCTGGACCCATTCCGGTTTCTTTCATATATTTAGCCAATTCCTCGGCGCTGTCGTTTCCTCCGATTACCATTTTTAGGCCGACTGGCTTTCCGGTGGTCTCCCGAATTTTATCTATAAACTTCAACATCGTTGGAATATCGCTGAATTGTCGGAAACGATTTGGACTATCGACTGATTTATATGGCTCTACTTTACGAATTTCTGCAATCTCCGGAGTAACCTTTTCTGCGTCAATATGCCCCCCGCGCGCTTTTGCCCCCTGTGCAAGCTTAATTTCAAATGCTTTTATTTGAGGAATTTCACTTTTCCTTTTTAGCTCTTCCCAATTGACATCCCCCTCCTTATTGCGAATTCCAAAAAGGGCAGGACCGATTTGCATAATAATATCCACTCCACCTTCCAAATGGTAAGGTGACAATCCGCCTTCTCCTGTGTTCATCCACGTTCCTTTTGCAATCGCCAATCCTTTTGATAATGCAGTTATAGCATTTTTTCCCAAGGCACCATAACTCATGGCAGACATGCCAATTAACCCTTTAAGAACAAAAGGATGCCTTGTATTAGGTCCAATCACAACTGCATCATCATCGTGAAGCAAGTAGGCAGATGATAGATCTTCCTCCAGCTTTTCCTCACGCTGTGAAAATAGAGGATCCTTAATAAGCAGATATCTATGTGTTAATGCCATTGTTTCTTGATCTACCTTTAACTCTTCTGTTAGCTTTGGAAACATATCATTTCGAACATAATAACCTTCGCCCTCAAAATCGCGCTTCGATCCGAAGCCAATAACGTCACGCTTGTATTTTGCACTTCTTACAATATGTTCATAATCATCCCTTGAAAAAGGCTTTCCTTCCGTGTCACTATTGAACCAATACTGCCGCATCTCCGGTCCGATTTTTTCAAAAAAATAGCGAACCCTTCCAAGTGCCGGATAATTTCTCAAAATTGAATGCATTTTTTGATTGCGGTCAAACACCATAAAATAAATAAGAAAAATCACAAGTGATAACACGAAAAGTATTATAAAAATAAATCCAATAATGATTATGATATTTGCAGCTAAATTCATGATTGTCCTCCTGTAGGTTAAAATTCCCTATGGATTAATATGAACGGACATAAATTATTTATACAAATGCTAGATAAAACAACCGATTTATACATAAATTCCTCTTTCATCGAAAGACTTTGTCAAATGCATAAATACTCCAATCAAGTGTTAAGAAATTTTAGGGGGGCTTACTTCCTGAAGGAATCTGATTAAATTGTTAAATGTTTGAAAATGAAGAAGTAGAGTATACATTTTGGAATATAACTATATGGAGTAGGAATTGGTTAGGCCTTTAGAAGGAATTTTCATTTTGTATGTCTGTTTCATTATCTTTTCGGACCTTCTAAGCATTTTTATACAGTTAACAGGATATTATAGAGAGGAAATATCATTCCATTGACGAAATATATAATGTGAAACTTTCACATGTTTCCAAACGTAAGGTATAGGTATAAATCCAAAAGGGGGAAGAAGATGAAACGAACAGCTGAGATTACATTATCCATTATTGGGGTTGTTATCAGTGCATTTGTTGGAGGAGCAGTTGCATTAATAGGAGCTTTATTTAAAAATGAGTCTTTTCAGGAGCAAATTAAAAATGAAATGGAAAATGATCCGGATTTAGGTGCCGTTGACCCTTCCAGTGTATTAAATGCAGTTGGTAATGGTAGCTGGTGGATTGTTATAGCTTCATTAGTTGGAATTATTTTAGGTATTTTAGCTGCTGTGTATCTTAAAGGAAATAAAAAACCGAAACTGGCAGGAATATTGCTAATAATTGCTGCGGTTATATCTGTAATAATGACTGTAGGAGTAAATTGGCTGCCAGGAATATTGTTTCTGATTGCAGGAATCTTAAGCCTAGCAAGAAAGCCAAAAAAAGTAATAGAGGAATAAAAGACTTGTCTTATCGGCAAGTCTTTTTAATCTTTATTGGCAAATGCTTGATTAAATTTGTTTAACAGCTTGCCAAATTGCTGGCGTTCTTCATCAGACCAGCCATTTATTAGCCCTTTTAATTTTTCTACCCGTTCCTGTTTATATTTTTCTAACTCCACCTTACCACTCTCCGTTATTTGATAAAAATAGGCTCTTTTATCTAATGGATCCGGAACTTTATAAACATACCCCTTCGATTCTAAAGCTGCTGCCTGTCTGCTTACAGTGGATATATCTAAGTGGTATTCCTTTGCTAATGTCTTAACACCTGCGGAGCCGCAAAATGAGATATTATGCAATAAAAGGTATCCAGATCGATCGAGGTCGCTGTTTCTTTTATCAGGGGTAACAGACGTAATGTATCGAACTAAGGTTGCTAGTTCAAATTGAATCGTTTCTAAAGAATGTTCCTGCAAACTTACCACCTCACTGATAATACTGCTCTATGAATAGGATAACTTCTCCACTGTATTTGTCAAATTGCGTGGTGTCTGAAGATATCGTGGTGGAATGAAAGGAAGGAAAAATGGAGTATTGACATTTAGGAAAATAATTGTATTATACAATCATAAGGTTGTATGATACAATCACTTTAAGAGGGGGAATTTTATTAGACCATAGGGGGAATACGTATGCAGGCACATGAAATAATGATTACTCATGTTTATAAGGTGAAGGAAACGGATACTGTTCGTTCTGTTATCGAAAAGTTTATTGAGCATGGTATCAGCGGACTACCAGTGGTTAATGACAGAAACGAAATCGTCGGGTATATCAGTGATGGTGATATCATGCGTTATATCGGCAAGAATACGGATATCGTTATTGACTCCTTTTATTATATAAATGTAATAAAAGGGGAGGAATTTGAAGAAAGGGCCAGGAAAATACTGGACCTTAATGTAATGGAAATATCCAAAACAAGAGTAATAAAAGTTGCTTGGAATGAAGAAATTGATAAAATCGCAGCTATTTTAGGAAAAAGAAAAATCAAAAAGCTTCCGGTAGAACGTAATGGCGTATTGGTTGGAATTATTAGTCGTGGAGATGTTATCCGGAATACATTTAAATCTATTCTATAGTTTTATTTTTGCAATTATACCGTACCGTTTTTCTTTAGGTGAAACCATCTAATCCAAAACAATATATTAACAAACAAGGAGTTTTGCTTACATGTCATCTGTCTCACATAAGGCAATAAAAGCAGGAAACGAGTCCCTGCATTCAGAGCCGAGTTTACTAAAACAGCCTAAAGCAGTTTGGGCCGTATTTTTTGCGTGTATTATAGCATTCATGGGGCTAGGTCTTGTCGACCCGATTCTGCCGGCTATTGCTAAAAATATGAATGCAACACCAAGTCAAGTCACCTTACTTTTTACAAGCTATAATGCAGTTATGGCTATTGCGATGCTTATTACTGGGGCCATTTCTTCAAGACTTGGCATCAAGTGGACATTGCTTGTAGGGATTGTTATTATTGCTATCTTTTCATTATTAGGAGGTCTATCGAATAATATATGGGCTCTTGTAGGCTTACGTGGGGGCTGGGGTCTTGGAAATGCGTTATTTGTTGCGACTGCCTTAGCTGCAATCGTATCTCTTTCTAATAGCGGTACAGCAAAAGCAATTATTTTATACGAGGCAGCGATTGGTCTTGGGATTTCCGTTGGTCCATTACTCGGAGGTTGGTTGGGCGGCATGTCATGGAGAGGACCATTCTTAGGGGTTGCATCCTTGATGGTTGTTGCTTTTATTGGATTAATTTCATTAATGCCAAAGCAACAAACTACAAACAATCAACCAGCAGCTAAATCGAAAACATCCTTATTAGATCCATTTCGTGCTCTTAAGCATCGTTCTCTTTTAGTGTTTGGTATTGCCGCAGCACTATATAACTTCGGCTTTTTTACATTATTAGCTTATGCTCCATTTGTTATGAATCTAGATGAGCATGGCTTAGGATTTGTATTCTTAGGCTGGGGTATTTTACTTGCTATTACATCTGTTTTTATGGCTCCAAAATTACAACAGGCCTTTGGAACAGTGAAATCTATGTGCATAATGCTATTCCTATTTGCTGTCGTTTTATTAGCAATGGGAATATGGACATCCACGCAATGGGTGATTATTGCCGCAGTAATTTTTGCAGGTGCACTATTAGGGAATAATAATACATTAATTACCACAGCGGTAATGAATGCAACGAATGTGGAACGGTCAACCGCTTCTGCTGCGTATAGTTTTTTACGTTTCTTAGGTGGGGCAATCGCACCTTATTTAGCGGGTAAATTAGGTGAGATTAATTCACACATACCATTTTATGTTGGAGCAGGATTTGTTCTCGTTTCCGTATTATTTATTTTAGCAAATGCCTCTCATGTAAAACATGTGGACCATGTAAGTGGCCACTGATAATGCAGAAGGACTTCCTTTATGGAGGTCCTTTTTGTTAATAAAGAACCTTGAATTTTTTAAATCCCTTTGAATCGTCTGTTATTTCTACTCGAAGGTCATCTATTTTTATAAAAGGGTTCAATCCTTTTTTCATGGAGTTAATCAAAATATTTAATTCATCCTTCGTTCCTTCAGCTACTATTTCAACTGTGCCATCCGCAAGATTTTTAACCCAGCCGGTAATTCCCAATGAAATTGCTTTTTGTTGAATGGTAAAACGAAATCCTACACCCTGTACCTTTCCTATAGCAATAATATGGGCAATCATTTATATCCTCCTTTTTTAAAAAGGCTCTTTTCTTATTCCTGGTTGCTTTTTCAGACAAAAATCTAAGTAATGATCTAGCTTGTGGTAATGGAAGTTTATAGCCTTTGTAAGAAAAGATGCCCTGAGCAAAGAAATATTACGATTTATAACAATATACGCAAAACCAATACGAAAACATAATAAAGAATTAATAGAGGTCTATATGGATAGCTCCATCATATAACAAAACAATATGTTATACTATTCTGAAAAGGGGAGGGATATAAGTGGAAGAATTAGTGAAAAAAGCGATCCAGGATGATTATCCTGATGATTTTGCATGGTGTTATGGCTGCGGAAGATTAAATGAGGATGGTCACCATTTTCGTACTGGATGGCAAGGGGAGAATACTCAAACTATCTACATACCTCGCGAGGAACATACTGCACTTCCGGGGTTTGTGTATGGTGGGTTAATTGCTTCATTAATTGATTGTCATGGAACAGGGTCTGCAGCATTGGCATTACATCGAAAAAATGGACATGAACCCGGTGATGGTTCTGAGCCGCCTCGATTTGTAACAGCGTCCTTAAAGGTAGATTTCATCAAGCCTACTCCACATGGTGTTCCATTAAAAGCGGTTGGAAAAGTGGAAGAAATCCATCCAAAGAAATGGAAGGTAAACGCAGAAGTATATGCTAATAATACACTTTGTGCCCGTGGAGAAGTTGTTGCAGTTGTAATGCCAAGTACTTTTTTAAAAAAAGAATAGACAGTTAAAAAGGATACCTTTTATCATGAAGGTATCCTTTTTTCCTTATTTTATCAAGTCTACAACCTTGCTCTTAATCGTGTTTGTTGTTTGGCAACTTCATGTCAGGGTGGCCCTTGCCTTGCTTCTTTTTATTTTCCTTATCCTTTTTTTGTGTATCATGAAGCTTTTCAACAAATTGATGTGTATTTTCCAAACTTTTTCCTCCTTGAAATTGGACTTCGATTGTTACTTTTTCCATCCAATATCAAAATAATACGCAAAAAACGGGATCCAAGCAGCTGAGTGTGGTCTTACACTGCTTCTTGGTTTGCTGGCAACTCCTTCTTGTCACTTGGCACCTTCATAAGAATGATGGCACCTATGATAAATAACAGAATAAGACTAAATACTCCACTGTTTGTTTTACCAGTTATTTGCGCGGTAACAGCTACTAATAGAGGCCCCATGATGGAAGCAAAGTTGCCAAAAATATTATAGAAGCCAAAAAACTCATTCGCATTTTTCTTAGGAACAAGCTTCGCGAAATAGGACCTGCTTAATGCTTGAATTCCCCCTTGTGAAGAGGCTACGAGCATGGCTAATATCCAAAAGTCCAATGTCGTTTTTAAAAAGTAAGCATACGTACACACAATCATATAGACAATAATGCCAACAAATAGCATTTTTTTACCTGAGAATCTCTCTGCTAATTTTCCGTATAAAATTGCAAATGGAGCTGCAACTACTTGTGTTACAAACAAAATAACCAACAAATTATTAGAATCGATGCCTAAATCCGTACCGTACGCAGTTGACATAGTGATGACCGTTCCAACACCATCAATATAGAAAAAATAGGCGAGGAGGAAAAGAAACAACGAACGGTATTTTCGAATTTCTTTCATGGTCTTGCCAAGTCGCTTAAAGCTATTCACAACAGGGTTTGGTTCTCGTTCAATATAATAGCGCTGGAAGACATTACGGAACATTGGAATAGAAAAAACCGCCCACCAAACAGCAGTAATCAGAAAAGCAATTTTGCTCGCAGCTGTAACGGTAATAGGCAAAATATTAGATTGAGCTAAAATGATTATCGCGATACTGATAATAAACGGAATCGTACTGCCGATATATCCGAAGCCAAAGCCGCGTGCGGATACTTGGTTCATCCGTTCTTCTGTCGTTATATCGACAATAAAAGCATCATAAAATACATTGGCACCAGAAGCACCTACAGCAGCTATTGTATAGGCGATTAATAAAAGCAGCCACTGGTCACTAGGAATAAACGCAAGAAGTGCGGTAAAGGAAACACCTAAAATAAAAAAGAATGTAAAAAAACGTTTTTTATACCCTTGATAGTCTGCAATTGTTCCTAAAATAGGTCCCAGCATCGCTAAAATAAATGTAGCAATCGCAACGGTATATCCTAAGTAGGCAGTAGAGTCTGCACCACTAATTCCAGCTTTTGTGGCTGCGGCTTTGTAAAAAAGCGGAAAGACTGCCGTTGAAATAATAATAGAGTAGGCAGAATTAGCCCAATCATAAAAGACCCAACTGTTTTCTTCCTTTGTAAAACGTTTCATCCCCATAGCCCCCTTTGGGTAATTGAATTGATTTTATAAAGTTAAAATTTCATGTAGAATTGTTCCATCTGTTTTTCCAAGATCAAGGCCAAGTAATCTTGCAAATGTCGGGCCTTCATCCACAAGATGCATGGATGGGATAATGGTATTTGTACGTATTCCTCTTCCAGAGGCGATGAAAACCGTCGTATAATCTTGCTTTTCCGGAGAGTAGCCATGAGATGCAATCGTGTATTTTTTCATCCTTACATCCTCTTCAGAAATATCATCAATATATGCCCCCTCTAATCCTTCCGTAAAGTAGAACCCCTTAATGGCCTCCAGCATTAGAAATGCTTGATGATCAGCCCCTTTTGTTAGTATTTCTTCTTTATTAATGACCTTTTCGATGCCGTGTTGTGTGTCTTGTACCAGGTTGACGAAGAGCTGTTGTACACTGGCCTTTGTACCTTCATCCTTCTCATCTTTGATGTAAATATAGGCGGAGCCATCACAGCTCTTGCAGTATGCTTTCCAATCGGTGACTTTTCCGCGCTTATTTATGTGAATCAGCCCATGCTTACGTAGCAATACGTTTATCTTCACAGCTTTAGACTCATCTAAAGCACTATGGTCACCAAGTACAATAATAGTGGACTTTTCATAAATTTCACTGCTCTTTAATGCTTGCACTATGCGCCCCAGCCTGTTATCATGCCGCCGTAATGCTTCTTGAGCTTCCTCCGAGGAAAACCCATGATAATGGCGCTGTGTATCCAAGTCCGTAAAATGAACGAGCATTAGATTGGGCTTTTTTGCTTGAATGGTTTGGACAGTGGATTCTAGTACAAAATCATCCAGTTCAGGCTGGCTTAAACCTTTACGAATGTGCCCGAAACGGCGATTCATGTCCAATTGGTAAAGCGGACTGCCACTGGATAATGAGATGGTAATTTGATTCTGCCACCGACGATTTGCAAAAATCTCCGGCATATTGTAGTCAATATTCGCTTTTGCTGTTACTGGCCATAACAATGCTGCAGTGGTCATCTTTGCTTTTTTTGCTTCATCATATAAAGTAGTTCCTTTTACATAACGGCGGTACCAATACCAATCCGGTGAAGAATTTCCAGGCTGTAATAATGTATTATTAATAACACCATGCTTATTGGGGAATTTTCCGGTTACAATAGTTGCGTGGCATGGGTATGTAACAGAAGGATAGATTGTTTCTACATTCTTGCAAAAGGTATTATGTTTTAAAAGCTCTTGAAAATGCGGAAGCTCCTGAATAGCAGGAAAATCTAATGAAGATAAACAGTCAAATGATATGACAATTAAGTGGTCTGTTAGGCGTTGCATAACGGCCTCCCTAGAATATGCTATATATTTAAATATAATGGAAAATTTACAATTTAGGAACACCTTTTTGGTGCCTAAAAAGAAGAATATAAACAAAAAAGACAGATGTGAAATACATCTGTCCATTATATTAATGCTGACTTCGAAGAAACTTCTGAATATCACGATGTCCGATAAATTTCTTTGACTTTTCATCCCAAAGTTTAAAAGTAAGGGATTTTAAACTTGTCCATAGCGTTAAGGTTGGAACCTCTTGAAGACGCTTATCACTTCTATGTGCTTTTTCGAGTTGATAATTTGGAACATTAGAATTCAGGTGATGGACATGATGAAAGCCGATATTACCAGAAAACCATTGTAAAACCTTGGGAAGCTTATAGAAAGAGCTCCCTTTTAAGGCCGCCTCCACATAGTTCCAGTTATCTCCGTTTTCAAAATATCCGTCTTCAAATTGATGTTGGACATAAAATAACCAAACCCCTGAAAACGCTGCGATATAAAAGAGCGGCAATTCTACTAAAATAAATGCCTTCCATCCAAGGGTAAAACCTAGTAACAAAACGATTGTAGCTAAAATGATATTAGTCATCCAGACATTTCTTTTCTCTTTTTTGGAAGCATTTTTTCGATTAAAACGATAGGAAATAAGAAAAAGATACAATGGTCCAAATATAAACATTACAATCGGATTTCGATATGTGCGATACAATAATCGCTTGAGCCAAGGAGCTTGTGCATATTCCTGTAGCGTGAGTGTCCAAATATCACCGTCGCCACGTTTTTCTAAATGACCATTAGTAGCATGGTGCAAATTATGGCTATTCCTCCATTGTTCATATGAACAGAAAGTAAGGATCCCTGTTATCGTACCGACAATTTTATTTGCTTTCCTGTTTTTGAAAAAGGAATGGTGGGTACAATCATGAAAAATAATAAAGGTTCTGACTAAAAATCCTGCTGCTGGAATTACACATAAAAGTGTTAACCAAAATGATATTTGGAGGCTAAGATAAGCCAACACCCATAAGATAATAAATGGTCCGATAGAATTAATAATCTGCCTTATACTTGCCGATATACGTGGTTTTTCATATATTTCTAGTTTGTTTTTCCACTCACGAAGGCTATTCTTCGTCTGTTTTTCCATAATACCTTCACCCCGTTTAATTTTTATTCGATGAATTCTTTTTTCTTAAAAAAGTAATAGTACATACTTAATGGCCACCATAAAACTGTAAATATTGGATATACCGCCCAAACTTCTTGAGGGGAAGATACTATATTTACAATAATAAAGAAGATGCTAATCAGGAGACTGCTGTAAATTGAAAATTGAAAAAATTTTTTTTGCTTGGTATGATATATTGCTAAAGGCCACCAGATAACAACAAAAGCTGGATAGATGGCCCAAGGATATTGAGGTGATAGTCCTGCGTTCAAAATGGTATAGTAGCCTATCGTAGCAAAGCTTCCCAATAATCCCATCTTAACAGTCTTTCTTTTTTCCTTTGCCATCATTAAAATGGGCCACCAAATGATAGGGAATACCGCATATAGAAACCAAGGATGGCTTGCGTAGTATAGATAATTGATAATGACGAGATATAAAATTATCAGTATACTAGTATAAATGGAATGAATAATGTACCTGCCTTTTTTTATATGATATAAGCTTATGGGCCATAACAACAGAAAAAAAGCAGGGTAGATAAACCAAATATGAGCAGGGCTAGTTAAATAGTTAACTACAATAAAGAAAAGAATGCTTATAAAACTTCCTACTGACGCAAAAATGAAATCATGTTTATGCATACTCATGCCTCCTTCATTTTTGACGTAAACGCAACCATCTATAGAACATGCTTAGTGGCCACCACAAAACAGCAAACGTTGGATATACAAACCAAATAATGTTTGGAGTATAGTAAAAATTAACAAAGACTACTAATGCTATAATTAAGGCGCTGCCCCATATAGAAAAGCCTAGGTCAATTTTGGACATATTTTTCTTAGCGGGTAGTTTTACCCCCAGCTCATTTTCTATTTCATCAATATCACCAAAATCCACAATGGCTTTATTGATTGCATCCTCTTCTTCTTTCCCTTGTGCCATTAAGTCAAAAACTTTTTCCTCTAGATTTTCTACAATTTCTTGTTTTATCATTTCTTTTTGTTCACTATCTGGTACGTTTTTAAATAAGTCATCAACATGGTTTTTAATTTTTTTCACGTTAATTCCTCCATAAATAGGTCAATTATTTCTTTTGTTTCGCGCCATTCTTTTATGGTTTCTTTTAAATATGCTTTTCCTAAAGTAGTAATTCTGTAATATTTTCTTTTACCACCATGTGAAATATCCCCGAAATAAGATTCAATTAATTCTTTTTTCTCCAGTCTCTGAAAGACGGCATAAAGTGTAGCTTCTTTAATTTGAAACCGATTGTCTGTCCGTAAGCTGATTTGCTTCGATATTTCATATCCATATTGATCTTTTTCCAGGATTAAGTGCAGAATAATCGAATCTAAATGCCCGCGGATAATATCACTTCTAATCATGGATTCACCTTCCATAATGATTATTCTATCTGATAGAGTAATCTTAACGTAAATTACTCTATCTGTCAAAGTAATTTTTCTCGATTGTCTGAATTATTCTGCAGAGTGATTGAATTACTCTCCAAAGTGCCTGAATTATATGGAAAAATACCTGAATTAATTTGAGAAGTGCCTGTATTATTTTTGAAAGAGGGAATATTTGAAGTGTATAGCTAAGAAGATACCCAAAAAAATGAAAAACGAACCCGAATGAACTCGGATTCGTTACTTTGAGAATAATTATGCTTGTTCCTCGAACAATTTCACAATTTCAATAATAACATTTGTCGCTTTCACCATGTTATCAACGGAAATATATTCGAATTTACCATGGAAGTTTTCTCCGCCGGTAAAAATATTTGGTGTTGGAAGTCCCATGTAGGAAAGCTGAGATCCATCTGTTCCGCCACGTATTGGGGATATTTTCGGCTCAATATCTAGATTTTTCATTGCTTGATAAGCGATGTCGACAATTTCTTTCACAGGCTCAATTTTTTCTCCCATGTTGTAATATTGATCGTTCATCTCGAGAATAATGTTGTCCTTACCGTACTTATCTTGTAATTGATGAACAATGTTTTCTAGATTAGCCTTTTTGGCATTGAATTTTTCTCTGTCATGATCTCTAATGATGTAAGCAAGCTTTGTAAGCTCTACATCCCCGTTCATGGAGAGAAGATGATAGAAGCCTTCATAACCTTCTGTGTATTCAGGAGCTTCATTCTCTGGAAGTTTCCCTTGTAATTCCATTGCGATTTTCAAGGAATTCACCATCTTGCCTTTGGCTGATCCAGGATGGATATTGTTTCCCTTAATAGTGATTTTTGCACCAGCAGCATTAAAGCTTTCATACTCCAATTCACCTAATGGACCGCCGTCTACTGTATAAGCAAATTTTGCATTGAAGGCAGGAACATCAAATTTGTGAGGTCCTCTTCCGATTTCTTCGTCAGGAGTAAAGGCAACTCTTATCTTGCCATGCTTAATTTCCGGGTGCTTAATCAAATATGCCATTGCTGTCATGATTTCAGTGATTCCAGCTTTGTTATCGGCACCAAGAAGTGTAGTTCCATCTGTTGTCACCAATGTATGTCCTTTGTATTGTTCCAGACTAGGGAAGTCCTTTGGTGACAACACAATATGTAGGGCTTCATTCAAGACAATATTATTTCCATCATAATTTTCCACAATTTGCGGTTTTACATCTTTCCCTGTAAAATCAGTTGCTGTATCTACGTGAGCTAAAAATCCAATGGTTGGCACATCCTTATCCGTATTAGAAGGAAGCGTTGCCATCACATAGCCATTTTCATCGATTGTTACTTCTTCCATCCCAATAGATTTTAATTCATCTACAAGCATATGTAGAAGTGTTAATTGACCAGGTGTGGATGGGCATGTAGTGCTTTCTTCGTTGGACTGTGTGTCTACCTTTACGTAGGATGTAAATCTTTCGATAATTTCATTTTTCATTTTATCTTCAGCTCCTTTTTATTCGGATAGGTTTATCATACCATCAAAAAACGCCTCTCACACGTTTTAAGAGGGGGAGTCCCCAAAATATTCTTCACTTAATCTAACATAACAAAGTCAACCTTATTGGTGGTTGGTTGATTTAATATAAAAAAAGGGAGCCTTATATCGCCCCCAATAATTAATCAATCCACCTCATAAAATTTAAGAGTAAAGCAGGTTCCTTTTTGCTCCTCGCTCTGTATTTCATATTTTCCGTTCATTCTTTTTATAATATCGAAGGAAATTAGCAAGCCAAGACCGGTCCCTTTTGTTTTAGTTGAATAATAGGGTTGGCCAAGTTGGTTAAGTTGTTGTTTGGACATCCCAATACCTTTATCTTTAATAGTTATGGTAACCATATTGTCAATGGAAGAGGCGTTTATAGTTAATTTTCCTCCGGAAGGCATAGCCTCAATTCCATTCTTTATAAGATTAATAACTAATTGTTTAAATTCATTTTGGTTTCCGCTAATGTGTAACGATCCATCTATTTGATTTGTGATTTCCACATTGGACATCACGGCAAAAGGAATCATAAAATCAATCACATCAAACAAATTCTTTGAGACATCAATACATCCTACCTCGCTAGTCATTGGCTTTGCCAAGGATAGAAAATCATTAATAATATTTTGTGTACGATCGAGTTCCGATAGTGAAATTGTAACGAAGGATGTCTGGGGAAGGGTAAGATTTCTTTCATCCTTCATTAATTGCAAAAATCCGCGTATGGTTGTCATAGGATTTCGTATCTCATGTGCCACAGAGGCGGCAAGCTGACTAATAGCATTTAACTTATCTGCATTTTGTAATTTTTCCATCATGGACACATGAATGGAATTCATTTCAATAATGTAGATAATAGATGCTAGCGCTAACCATGAGACAACAATAGAAAGTAATAGATGCAGGATGAAATGAGAATCACCTATTTTAATAAAATAAATAATGCGGGTGCTCATAATAAGTAAATATATTAATAGGGTAATACTTATCTTTTGTTTCATTGTAAATCTCTTATAAAATCTATTGGTACTATAAAAAATAAGAGACATAATGATGTAATTAATAAAATAGGAAAACACTTGGCTTGGTTCTGTAAACGCTTTAAATGCAATGATTTCAAGTATTGATAGGAAACCAGCAATTGGAGATAGGTAGAAATATGCGACAAAAACCGGAATAAATTTCATATCAAATTGAACATTATTTGGTAGATTAATAGGGAAGATGAGTGTCAGAAATAGTGCAGATAAAATGACAACGGTCATGATGATTTTTCTGTGAAGGGTTTTCTTATGTCTAAAAAGAATGTTATTAAAGAGGGGAATTACCATTAGTATAAAAAAGTGTAAAAATAAACTTTCTAAGAAATGTCTCATGGCTGATCCCCCCAAAAAAATAACTTTTGATAGAGGAATTATACCAAAATAGCCCAGTGATACCAATTGTTTTTTTAAATGTCATAATCAAGGCTTTTTCTTCAACGTTATTGCATTTGTAAAAGAAAATCTTATTAACTTCTTCAACGTTTTAAGAATAGGTATTCTTTTTAAGAAAAGATACCTTGAAACAAGGTTATATAAGTGAAATCTAATATAAACCAACCATTATCAATAAAATAAGCCCAAAGTTAAGGAGAAGGCAGGTTTGGAAAGTTAACTTTGGGTTTAATATAATAAATATTTTTTATGGCTGATAAAATAAAACATACTTTCCCGGACCAATCATAGCTACACTTATTGTGACAGCAATAAGGACGAAGCAATATTCAAATCCATTTTTGTCTATCCAATATCCATTTTTAATATGGACGGAAAAAATAGCATCGATCATAATAATCACGATTAATGCAGCACCAATGGGAGTTAGAAAACCAGCGCCGAAAAGTAAACCTCCGGCAAATTCAAATAATCCAGCTAGAATTGCCCATATTTTCCCGCCAGGATGCAATCCAATGGATTCCAACCATTCCCCAGTTTTGGTTGGGCCAGCTCCGCCAAACCATCCAAATAATTTTTGCGAACCATGACCAATGAATGTAAGCCCAATCACTACCCGGATGATCAGAAGCCCAATATCTGCCAGCATATATATCCCTACCTTCAAAAATGGAGTAGTTAATAAAACATACATAAATCATTATAAGCGTAGGCAAATATTTTATACCCATAGTGGTTGTTGATTTTACATAAGGCTGTTTTCGTATAGATTGTTAAAATCCAAATACCGATTTTAACCTGTTGTTTTTCGTATATTGTTATAAATCCTAAAATATCTTAGCTTGGGGCATCTTTTCTTCAATTGATTATTCATTCTTAGCGAATGTAAGGATTTTTATAGGTTTTCTTCACCAAAAGCAACAAAGTTTATGAAAAGATCCTTACATACTAAGCGTTTCTGGTATTTTTGATGCTGCTGATCTTCCGGTTAAAGCGACTAGCACCTCTAAGATAAAGAGCATAATGACAATATAAGGTCCGGCAAGAAGGATCATATTTTGAAAATCATTGATGAGTATCAGCTTTCCTTGAACATGATAGTGCATGAAAAAGGCAAGGAGCATTCCGAATGTAAAATTTCGTGCCCATTGACTAGTATCGTACACCCACAGCCCATCTTTCCATCCCAATTTTTTTATTCTTTGAACAGATCTTACTATTTCGATGCCCTCAACGAGGATAAATGCTGCTATAACCCATATCCACACCCAAAATAGAACAGAAGGTGGGACAACCCCTGTTGTTTCACCGACAAGACCGCTGATGGACATCGCCCCATGGATGATGCAATTTGTATTCATCCAATTTAGTGAAAGGTCACGGTTATCTGAACGAAAGTATCGATTAAGAACAAATATTAGACCTAGTACATATAAGGAACATCCCAGCCACCAAAGCCATGTCCCAAAAGTGTTAACAAAAGAATTTCCGTATAATGAATGACCAGCAGCAAGAACAGACTGGACAGCAACACAAGCAAGCAAAAGGATGCCATGTACCTTTTTCCGCATTGCTGTTTCCTTTGCATTACACAAGTATATATAATTTCGAATAATTAACAGTAAAAAACCAATCATCCATATAATATTGAAGGAAAAGAGTGCGAGTGCAATTGGCTTTAGAGAGGTATCGCCGCTCATCATAACCAAAATAGTTACGGATGTTCCTGCTATCCAAGTGCCTGCCCCAAAGCTTTGAATTGGATTGCAAAGATGATGCTGCCACATAACACCTCGTACCAAATCGCGTATAAGTGCTAAATAGAGAATAGTTAATAATAAGAGTACAAGAAAAGTAGAAAGGACAGCAAAATAATGATAATGAGAAACTACCTTTTGCATTGCCCCTAAAAGCAAAATGCCGGCAGCCATTACAATAGCTCCAGCTGAAGTAGGAATATGTTGGTTTAAGAATCTAGTAAGCATGAGAATCCCTTCTTTAATACATTCTTTCCATTATCCGAGTATAAGACCAAATAAGTATGGAAGTAAACTATCAGATATTGCCTTCTATATTCAAAGTATAGGATATTTATTTTTCAAAATAATATTGCAATTCCCTTGATAAAAATATTCATAAACCATATAATCCTAGTATATTTTTTCTATAAGGAGTTTCTTATGATTCGACGTTTTTTTTCTTATTATGCGCCACATAAAAGGCTATTTATGATGGACTTCAGCAGTGCAGTTGTGGTGGCTATTTTGGAGTTAGCCTTTCCAATCGCTGTTCAATGGTTTATCGATGACCTATTGCCAAGTAAGAATTGGTCTTCTATTGTGACGGTAAGCATCGGCTTGCTTTTGCTGTATATACTCAGTACATTTTTACAATATATTGTAAATTACTGGGGTCACAAGCTTGGGATAAATATCGAAACGGATATGCGTCAGCAGTTATTCCAACATGTGCAGAAGCAGTCATTTCGATTTTTTGATAATACCAAAACCGGCCATATTATGAGCCGTATCACAAATGATTTATTTGATATTGGTGAACTTGCCCATCACGGACCGGAGGACATGTTTATTTCTGTCATGACATTTTTCGGAGCATTTTTTATTATGCTGTCAGTAAATGTGAAGCTGGCTCTTCTCGCCATTGTAATTGTTCCATTTTTAATTTGGCTTATCGTTGTTTGTAATTTGAAAATGAATCGTGCTTGGAAGCAAATGTACAGCAACATTGCTGATGTAAATGCACGGGTAGAGGATAGTGTGTCCGGTGTGCGAGTCGTTCAATCTTTTACCAATGAAGAATTTGAGATGAAAAGATTTACAACGAATAATCGGAAATTCCGTACTGCAAAGCTTGGCGGTTATAAGGTTATGTCATGGAGTAATTCAGGAATTTATATGATGACTCGTTTTATCACCCTTGCGGTCCTAATTTATGGAGCCTGGCTATGCTTTAATAATCAGCTTACAAATGGGGAGCTGGTTGGGTTCGTGCTTTATATTAATGTTCTGTTTAAGCCAATCGATAAAATAAGTGCCTTGATGGAGCTATATCCAAAGGGAATGGCCGGCTTCAAACGATTCACAGAGCTAATTGATACTGCACCGGATGTCGTGGATGCTGAGGATGCAATAGAGATGCCATATCTTAAAGGAAATATTCAATTTCAAAATGTAACCTTTAGTTATGACGAGCATAAGTCTGTATTAAATGGAGTCAACTTGAACATTAATGCGGGTGAAACAATTGCCTTTGTAGGCCCATCAGGTGCAGGAAAGACTACGATTTGTTCCTTGATTCCAAGGTTTTATGATGTAAATAGCGGCTCGATTAAAATTGACGGCATTGATATCCGGCAGATGACAAAGAGGTCGCTCCGATCACAAATCGGGATTGTACAGCAGGATGTCTTTCTTTTTACAGGAACATTAAAGGAAAATATAGCATATGGCAATCTCCAAGCTTCAGAAGAAGAGATTAAGGAAGCTGCTCGCCGTGCCCATCTGGAGGATTTCATTGAATCACTCCCATTTGGTTATGAGACACAAATCGGGGAAAGAGGATTAAAGCTTTCCGGTGGACAAAAGCAAAGGATTGCTATTGCTAGGATGTTCTTAAAGAATCCGCCGATCTTGATTTTGGATGAAGCCACTTCTGCACTGGATACGGAAACAGAAATGATCATTCAAAAGGCGCTTAATGAGCTTGCAAAAGACCGGACAACTCTAATCATTGCGCATCGTTTAGCAACCATTCGCAATGCTGACCGTATTGTCGTAGTGGACGAGACAGGTATAGCAGAGGAAGGCAGGCATGAGGAATTATTGGAGAAGGATGGAATTTTTGCAAAACTGCATCGAGTCCAATATCAAAGATAAGAAAAAGGGACTGACGTTTGGAGTAAGTAGTTCGGATAATGTGGATAAAATCTAAATCGCAGCCCAAATAACAAACATTTTCAAAGCATAAATAACAATAAAATTTGCACACGAAAAGCTTGGGGAATATCCTAAGCTTTTTCCTTAAAGCATTGTTCCTATTTCCTTAAAGCCTCCTTTTCTTTAACAAGAAAAAGGCGTTTCTCTTTTTTTTGAAGAAACGCCAACAGCTGGAACAAAACCAAGTTCAACAAAAATATTACGAACTCCTTTTATGACTATAGTCAATAATATTTTGAAAACCGTAAAGAACTAGTGCCCTTATAAATGTACTTATAGAGTATTGCAGTCTTGAAATTTTAACAAATTTAAATATTTTAAATTTCTCCGCCAATCTTACTCCTCCAAAGAAAGTAAAAATGGTTTGCATAAAAAGATTTGAAACTAAATATAAGGGGAACTTTCCATAAGTCGCTTTTAACATCCAATAGCTGCTGACGGCATATGGTCCAAGCATAAAAAAGTCCATACTCTTAAGAAAAGATATACCATCATAAAATTTCCACCATTTTTTCTGTTCACCAATTTTATCTAAAGTCACGGTAATTAATGTAATAAAAATCACAGATGGAAGGTATTTCCTAAGTTCTTGTTTTCCAATCAAAGGGATAGTTAACCAAGGAGTAATTAATATTGCCAATAGTAACAATCTATGTTTTTTCATATTCCACCTCCGAATTTTAGTATTTGAATTCTCACAGAAGTTACTCTAAAAAAAACAATCTACCTATCTCTTTACGGCATAAAAAATAGGGCAAAATCTCCTTCTTAAAGTATCTCCCATTGTAGGTTCTACTAACCTGTCCATTAGTTGAGGATTTTGTTTTCAAAATATTCAAATATATGATGCCGTATAGTGGTATAAATACTAAATAACAAGTAAAATAGCACCCTAATTTACACGATGACAATTTCCAATGTCAAAATGTATTTTGAGTGCCATTTGCTTTGCCATTTTAGGTTTATATTCTTCTAAAACTTAAGTAAACCAATGCAATAGGTATGATATTTTCTATGATAAAAGGGATGCCATTTCATATGCTATTTACAATGTTTCTCCACAGAAACGGAATTGCTTACGTTTGGAGTTAGTCCTTTTTTTGGATGCGAAATTTTTTTAATTCTTATATTCTCTTTTCAACATCGAGTAGACCACTGTATCAATAAATCCTTCTCCATCGAAATCGGTTTGCCGAAGAATGCCGTCTTTATGGAATCCAAACTTCTCCATCAGTTTTTTCGAGCCTTGATTAGTGGAAAAAATATCTCCGACTATTCGATTCAGCCCTAGTGAATTAAATCCATAATCCAACATTATCGGTAGAATTTCCGTCATGACCCCCTTTTGCTGAAAGTCCTTATGAATGACGACGCCCATTTCCGTTTTTTGATGCCAAGTATGCAGTTTATGGAATCGGAACATTCCAATGACTTGGTCGCTTTGTTTACGAACAATAGTCCATGGAATTTCTTTGTTTTCTTTAAAGCTATCTAAGCTTTTTTTAATATTGTTTTCTAATTCCTGAACCGTTTTAACTGGATGATGGGTAATATATTTCATCGTGTCACGGTCACTCATAAAAGAAAACAGGGAGGAGGCGTCATCCCTTTCGATCCCCCGCAAATAATAATTGTCTGTTTCCAAAACAGGAATAGCCGAAAGCTCTATTTTTGTGTGCATAATATTTCACCTCTATAAAGCTTATTCGTGCCTATTGTCACGAAGTCCTTTAGGTATTATTTAGGAATGCGAAAAAAATTAGTGACTATTTTGAAAATGGATAGTATCTTTGAAATAGTAGATTCGTTTTACGAAAGAATATTTTCGCATAATTGTTGTTCTTCGTATATCGTTCTAAATCTTAATGTAGTTATAGCTCGAGGCATCTTTCCGTAAGAACATTTGCGAAAATTGCCTAGAAACTTAGGATTTGACCGTTATTAATGTACTATCGCAACAAAGTTTACGAAAAGAGCCTTACGAAATAAATGCTTCTTTTAAGGGTGGAAAATAAGATGAGCTTCTTAAAAAAATATGCAAAAAAATATTGGCTGCCTTTTTCCATTGCAGTTATCTTTTTAACCTTTGAAGCAATATGCGACCTCCTGCAGCCAACCATCATGTCTAAAATTGTAGATGTCGGGGTGGCTAATAAAGATTTGAGCTATGTCCTCCAAAAGGGTGGATTAATGCTTCTTATTACGGCAATAGGAGCAATATCTGCTTCAACCAGAAATATTATGTCATGTATTGTTTCACAAAACTTTGGTGCAGAGCTTAGATCCGATTTGTTTAAAAAAATTCAAAGTCTCACCTTTGAAAAAATTGATAAATTTGACCGGGCTTCCTTAGTAACGAGATTAACCAACGATGTGACCCAAGTACAGGTGTTTGTAAATGGCCTAATGAGGATATTTGTAAAAGCTCCTTTACTTTGCATTGGCGGGTTGATTATGGCTACCCGTTTAAATCTACACCTAGCAGTTGTTTTAGCAGTAGTTGTCCCGATGGTGGCGATTTTAATCGTGATCAACATGAGACTAGGCTACCCGTTATTTATGAAGGTACAAAAAGCTCTGGACCGTGTAAATGGTGTAATGCGGGAGTATTTATCCGGCGTGAGGGTAGTAAAGGCTTTTAATCGCTTTGATTATGAAGTGACAAAATTTAATACTGCCAATGAGGAATTTCAAGCAAAATCTATTTCCGCTACAAGACTAATGTCAGTCTTCAGCCCAGCAATTATGCTGACCGTTAATTTTGGCATTATTGCAGTGCTTTGGCTAGGCGGGAATGGTGTCGAATCTGGCCATATTCAGGTCGGCCATGTCATCGCTTTTATCAATTATATGACGCAAATTCTTTTTTCCTTAATGACTATTTCCATGGTGTTCAATATGTTTGTAAGAGCTCGTGCGTCAGCAGGAAGAATAGGCGAAGTTTTTGTGGAGGATAATCAAGTTACATGGAAAGAGGGTGCCTCCGGAAACCCTGATATGAAAGGGAGAATTGATTTCGAGAATGTTTCCTTTTCCTATAAAGGTGCTTCCGGAGAACCAGTTTTGAAGAATATCAATTTTACTTGCTTACCTGGAGAAACTGTTGGAATTATTGGATCGACGGGTTCTGGAAAAAGCACTCTTGTTGGCCTGATCCCACGCTTTTATGAGGTAACCTCCGGCAGTATCAAGGTCGATGGAGAAGATATTCGAAATATGGATCCGAAGCAGCTAAGGGAGAAAATTGCAATGGTACCGCAAAAAACTACTCTGTTTACCGGAACCGTTGTAGAAAATATCCGTTGGGGAAAAGAAACTGCCACGATTGAAGAGATAGAAAAATCGGCAACGATGGCGGGAGCCCATGACTTTATCTCTTCATCACCTGAGGGGTACTTTACCCGTCTTGGTCAAGGCGGTGTTAATTTTTCGGGTGGGCAGAAGCAACGCGTTTCGATCGCCAGAGCATTAGTGAAAAACCCGCAAATCCTGATTTTAGATGATAGTACAAGTGCAGTAGATGTTGCTACAGAGGCAAGAATTAAGGAATCGCTGAAGAAATATGCGAAAGGGCTGACTTGTCTTTTAATAGCGCAGAGAATTACATCCATTATGGATGCGGATAAAATTATTGTTATAGACGATGGAGAAATTGCTGGTATCGGCAAGCATGAGGAATTAATGAAAACATGCTCTGTTTATCAGGAGATCTTCCAATCTCAGGTAGGCAAGGAGGTGCGTTAAATTGTCTCAGGGAAGAAATGAAAATAGAGGACAACAAGCTGCACCGCCGCTTAGACCGGGTGGGAATTTTCGACATGGACGGGGAGCCCCAGTTGTAAAGCCAAAGAATTTTAAAGGAACTCTTAAAAGATTATGGTTTTACATCGGAAAGGAAAGAAAGCTGTTATCGATCATCTTTTTATTTATTGTTATTGATTCTGTTCTGACTCTTTCCGCACCATATTTGCTTGGGAAATCCATTGATGCAATGTCTCTCAATGGAAGTAAGGTTAATTTTAAATTGTTGGAGATAATGATCTTTATTCTGTTTCTAACTTATATTGCTGACGGATTTCTAACTTTTCTACAAAGCTGGTTAATGGCTGGTGTATCACAGCGCATCGTAAAGGGATTAAGAAGATCCTTGTTCGAAAAGCTGCAGAAGCTTCCAGTATCATTTTTTGATTCTCGTACGCATGGGGAGCTAATGAGCAGACTATCTAACGATATTGATAACGTCAGTAATACGATTTCACAATCAACTACACAGTTAATGTCTGGATTAATTGTTATTTCCGGATCGCTCATTATGATGATCATATTAAGCCCGATTTTAACATTAGCGAGCCTGATCACCGTTCCTTTAGTATATTTATTGACGAGATCCATTGCGAAAAGAACGAGTGTATTATTTAAAAACCAGCAGGTTCAGCTAGGTAAGCTAAATGGTCACATTGAAGAGACCATCTCCGGGATCCAAGTGGTAAAAGCCTTTAATCATGAACAAAAAGCAATTGAAGAGTTTGAAGAGGTCAATACTGAACTTCGCAAGGTTGGCTTAAAGGCACAGATTTTTTCAGGATTTTTAATGCCCATTATGAATGTTATCAATAATATTGGTTTTGCTGCTGTCGCCATCGTTGGCGGAATTTTAGCCGCAAAAAGTCTAATAACGGTAGGAGTGATAGCAAGCTTCTTGAGCTATTCCCGTCAATTTGTCAGACCGCTTAATGATCTTGCCAATATCTTTAATGTTTTGCAGTCTGGTGTTGCCGGAGCAGAGCGGGTTTTTGAAATCTTAGATGAACAGGAAGAGCCGAAAGATTTGCCAAATGCAGTAGAACTCACAAATCCTAAAGGGCATGTTGTATTTAAGGATGTCAGCTTCGGGTACCGGGCAGACGTTCCAATCTTAAAAAATATAACGTTTGAGTCTAACGTGGGCACTAGCACCGCACTAGTTGGACCGACAGGAGCGGGCAAAACGACAATCGTCAATCTGTTAACGCGATTTTATGATGTAACAAGCGGAACTATTTATATCGACGGTCGTGATATACGAGAGTACACAAGAGATAGCTTACGAAAATGCTTCGGAATTGTTCTTCAGGATACATATTTATTTTCTGGAACTATTAAAGAAAATATTAAATATGGAAGACCGGATGCAACCGATGAGGAAGTAGAGAAAGCTGCTGCAATGGCGAACGCGGATGTATTTATTAACCGACTGCCGTTGAAGTATGATACGATGCTTGCAGAAAATGGCGGAAACCTAAGCCAAGGTCAAAGGCAATTATTAGCAATAGCAAGAGTGATTTTATCCAAACCATCACTTCTTATTTTGGATGAGGCAACAAGCAGTATTGATACCCGAACAGAGCTTCATATTCAAGATGCCCTGCTAAATATTATGCAAGGCCGAACAAGCTTCATTATTGCTCATCGGTTGAACACAATTCGGGATGCGGATACGATAATGGTCGTCGAACATGGCGAAATTGTTGAAAAGGGCAGTCATGATGAGTTAATGGATCAAAAAGGAAGATACTATAGTATGTTTTTTAATCAATTTAAAAATGTCGAGAATGCGATAGAATCATAAATAAATAATGAAGTATCCATGCCTCCACCCTTGTGTGGAGGTTTATTTTTTAAGAAAAGAATAAATAACCCAGCACTTTGAAAACATATTTACGGATGGAATAAAAGGAGGGAAAAAGCAATGAACAAACAGCGTGCACAAGAAATTGCCAGCTCACCTGTTATGGCTCATGTTACGCATAATGGAACAACTGTCTATATCCAAAACGTCGATGATACAAGAGAAACGGCTAGAATATACCCTATTGATCAGCCCGAAAAGGAACAAGAGGTTTCAGTAAATGAATTAATCGAGCATTAAGGCAAAGCGGATCAGCTCTTATAGGAGCTGATCTTTTTTCTTTCGTTAAATAGTTACGATTACGTGCTAATATATAGTTGTGAATTAAAATGCTCTTTTCTTTAGCTTTGTTGCTTTTAATGACGAACACCTCTTACTTTGGTTCTTAAGAAAAGATCACCGAAACCAAGTCTATTTTACGATGGTGAACTACATATGAAAAGCAATAATATAAGGAAAACTGCCTTAATAAAAATAAAGAAGACATCATATCGTAGAAAGTAGCATAATTACATTTGGAAGGAAGAAGAGAATGGCAAAACGAATTTTGTTGTTTTTAGGAATGATAGGTTTGCTTATTATCGGTGGATGCAGCAGCAATAATGGGCAGATTGGCAAGGGGAAAAAGGTAGAATTAACGATATCAGCTGCTGCAAGTTTGCAGGACGCGTTAGCTGATATAAAAAAGGAATTTGAAAGCAAACATAAAAATCTTACTTTGACCTTCAATTTCGGAGCATCCGGCGCTTTGCAGCAGCAAATTTCCCAAGGTGCACCAGTTGACCTCTTTTTCTCTGCTGCAGAGGATAAATTTCAACAGCTTATAAAGGATGGATCCATTGCTGAAAAGGATAGAAGGAACATCGTTGGAAATGAGATCGTCCTTATTGTGCCGAAAGATTCCTCTAACAATATAGCTTCCTTTCAGGACTTAACAAAGGCAAATAAAATATCCATTGGAACACCATCCTCAGTACCAGCTGGAATGTATGGGAAAGAAACATTAGAGAAGCTGCAGATATGGAAGGATGTAGAAAACAAGATTGTCTTCGGTAAAGATGTTAGACAGGTATTGAATTATGTAGAAACGGGCAATGTCGATGCGGGGATTGTTTACAAAACAGATGCACTTTTATCAGAAAAGGTAAGAATTATTGCGATAGCAGAGGATAGCACACATTCGCCTATCATTTACCCAGCGGGAATTGTGAAAAATTCAAAGCATTACCAACAAGCGAAAGCCTTCTTTGATTATCTTCAAGGAAATCAAGCAATGGACATTTTGAAAAAGTACGGTTTTAAGGGATTGTAAGCAATGGTTAATGATTTTTGGTCACCTGTTAAATTATCGATTGAAGTAGCAATTCTATCTGGTATTCTTGTTCTTATTTTTGGAGTTTGCATTGGAGCTATGTTGGCCAATAAAAAATTTAAGGGGAAGAACCTACTAGAAACATTGTTTTTGCTTCCGCTTGTTCTACCTCCGTCCGTTGTGGGATTTTTATTAATTGTTGCTTTTGGGAAAAATAGTCCTATTGGCAAGCTATATGGTTGGTTTTTTCATCAATCCATTATCTTTACGTTTGGAGCGGCTGTGATTGCCGCAGCTATTGTCGCGTTTCCACTTATGTATCAATCCGCCAAGACTGGATTTGAGGCAATTGATTTGGATATTGTGGGTGCTGCGAAAGTAGACGGGGCAAATGGAAGAGTCATTTTTTTGTTTATTTTGCTTCCACTTGCAAGTAAATCCATTATTTCTGGAGCAATTCTTAGCTTTGCTCGCGCACTAGGCGAGTTCGGCGCTACCTTAATGTTTGCCGGTAATATCCCCGGTAAAACCCAAACACTTCCAACAGCAGTTTATCTTGCCATTGATGCGGGGAATATGAAGCTTGCTTGGGCATGGGTTGGGTGTATTATCGTGATTTCCTTTTTTATGTTAATGATTGTGAATTTAAATAGGAAATCGGAAAAATAATGTCGTAGATTGGACGGTTTATATGAATAAAGAAGTTAGTGTACAAGTAAAAGCAAAATATGTAAGTCAATATAAGAAAGGATATCCCCTGATTTTGAAAGAGTCGTTATCCAATATTGACCGGCTAAAAGAGGAAGGAGTCATTATAAAACTGTTAGATGAACGAAATCAGTTTATCGCAAAAGGGTATTTTGGGAAACAAAACAAAGGGTACGGTTGGGTACTAAGTAAAAAAGAGAACGAGGAAATGAACGAAAGCTTTTTTGAAAAGAAACTAGATGCCGCTTTTCAAAAAAGAAGTAAATTTTTTGGGGATTCCGATACAACCGCATTCAGGGTCTTTAATGGTGAGGGTGATGGAATCGGCGGTCTAATAATTGATTATTATGATGGCTATTATGTGATTAATTGGTATAGTAAGGGAATCTATCATTTTAAACCATTCGTTTTGAAGGCATTGCAGAATCTCGTTCAATTTAAAGGTGTTTATGAGAAGAAGCGTTTTGACACAAAAGGCCAATACATAGAAGATGATGATTTTATCATGGGAGAACGCGGTAATTTTCCGATTTTGGTAAAAGAAAACGGAGTTCACTTTGCAGTTTATTTGAACGAAGGTGCCATGGTTGGTGTATTTTTGGATCAGCGTGAGGTTCGGAAAACCATACGTGACCAATATGCTATGAACAAGACGGTTCTCAATCTCTTTTCCTATACAGGAGCATTTTCCGTATTTGCTGCTGTTGGCGGTGCTTCAAAAACGACAAGTGTCGATGTCGCAAATCGAAGTAAGGCAAAAACCACTGAGCAGTTTATAATTAACGGAATAGATGCGGAAAAACAAGATATTATTGTGGAAGACGTTTTTCAGTATTTTAAGTATGCGGTAAGGAAAGGATTGCAATTTGATATCGTAATCCTCGACCCTCCAAGCTTTGCTAAATCAAAGAAGCATACATTTAGTGCAGCAAAGGATTATAAAAACCTTTTGAAAGATGCGATTGCTATTACAGAAAACGGAGGAATCATTGTAGCATCTACGAACTGCAGTTCATTTGATATGAAAAAATTTAAAGGATTTATTGATGCTGCCTTTAAGGAATCGAGTGTAGCGTATAAATTAAAGCAAGAATTTTCCTTACCGGAAGATTTTCGGACAATCCCTGAGTTTAAAGAGGGGAACTATTTGAAGGTTGTCTTTATCAAAGTAGAGAAAACGCCCAATTAAGGGCGTTTTTTATATAGGTAATTAGTCACAATTCGCGAGATTAGAGGGCAATTTCGCGAGAATACTGTACCATTTTGCAAGAAAAGGCAATAAATTCACGAGATTATCAGCTGTTTTCGCTAGAATAGATCCATCAATTATGAAAAGAATCCTTGATTGGTATGTTACACGCGTTTAAATCCCTCTTCATGTAGGTATTCGGCTGCCTCACCATAAGAATTAAACGTCCCGTCAAGGTTCAATCCTGCATAGGCATTCCACATATCATCCTCATGAACGAGAATTAATGTATGTCCTTCATCATTCTTCCACTTTTCGTCAGGATGATCTTCCACAATCGCAGCTTCCTCCAGTGTTCTGGATAAAGATACAATAGATTTTTCAATAATAGTTCGCAGCTCATCTTCAGAAAAGTCTCGAATATTGACCATTCCTCGCTCGTCCGTATCGTATTCGCTTAATAGTTCACCATAAACAAATCCATTTCCGTTTGGATGGAGATGATAAACTACATTTTTTTTATCGTAAACACTTTCTTCATAATGAAAGTTCACACGTCCTAAGGAAACATTTTTTCTTTGCAGTTCTGGAAAAGATTCGGCAATCGCTAGTTTTTCTTCGAAAGTTAACATATATCCTCCATATTTTTAGGCAATTTTGTAGAATACATTGTATCATATAATCAATGAAGAATTCATTTCGTTTATGGTAAGGAGACTTAAAATGGATACTTATTCAAAATATGATGGATTAGGATTAGCAAATTTAATAAAAACAAAGCAAGTTTCTCCGCAGGAATTAATAGATGCAGCTTTCAAGCGTTTGGAAGAAGTAAACCCGACATTAAACGGTGTCATTCGGACGAGAAGAGAAAAGGTATTGAAAGAAGCAGAAAATGTTTCGATTGACGATCAGCCATTTGCCGGGGTGCCGATTGTACTCAAGGATATCTCCCAGGCCATAGAAGGCGAACCGCTAACAGCAGGAGCCAAACTATTAATGAATAATATAGCCAGACGAGATTCTAATTTGGTCGCGCGCCTTCGAAAAGCAGGCTTCTTATTTATTGGCCAAACAAATACACCGGAATATGGTCTCAAAAACATTACGGAACCGGCGGTGTACGGACCTACAAGAAATCCTTGGAATAAGGATTACTCAGCAGGTGGCTCGAGCGGCGGCTCGGCAGCAAGTGTTGCTTCAGGGATTGTCCCAATTGCAGGAGCAAGTGATGGTGGTGGTTCTATTCGTATCCCCGCATCATTTACAAGCCTATTCGGTCTGAAGCCTACACGTGGCAGAACCCCGGTAGGACCTGGCGTAGGCCGTCAATGGCAAGGGGCTTCCATTGATTTTTGCTTAACGAGAACAGTGAGGGATAGCGCAGCCATGCTGGATCTTTTACAAACTATTCAACCGGAAGCTGCATTCCAAGTACCATTGTTCGAAGGTAGCTACTTAGAGGAAATACAAAAAAATTCAAATCGTAAATTTAAGATTGCATTTACGACAGAATCTCCTGTCGGAACACCAGTGAGTGCCGAGGCGAAACAGGCTGTACATAATGTAGCAAAATGGTTGGAAGAGCAAGGACACGAGGTGGTGGAGCAAGCCAATTCAGTGGATGGGATTCGCTTAATAGAAAACTATTACTTAATGAATAACGGTGAAATTTCCGCCATGATTATTGAGATGGAACAGGCTCTTGGCAGACCGATTACTGCAGATGATATGGAAATTGTTGCGTGGGTTATTAATGTTGCTGGTAAATCTGTCAGCGCTGCGGAATTTACAAATAGTTTAGCAGAATGGGATATTGCAGCCGCCCAAATGGCACAATTCCATGAAACATATGACTTCTATGTTACCCCAGCTACGGCGTTTCCTGCTCCGAAAGTAGGCGAGCTCACGCAAACCCAGAAGGAAGTAGAAGAGCTGATGAAAGTAACAGAGCTTATCAAATCAGAACAACAGAAGTTTGTATATGACATGTTTTTACCAAGCTTAACTTATACTCCGTTCACACAGCTAGCTAATTTAACAGGCGCACCAGCAATCAGTGTCCCAACGCATCTTACAGCCGAAGGGCTGCCACTTGGAGTACAATTTATGGCACCAAAGGGAAAAGAGGACTGGTTATTATGGATTGCTGCCCAGGTTGAACAATCTTCATTATGGGTTGGAATGAAGGGGAATCCGATGTTTAAATAGACCGTTCTTCTTAGTATTTGCAATGCGAATATTGTTATTTGTCCTGTTACGGAACATCTTTTTTCGAATAGATTATTGATTTCTGAAAAAAATAGTATGTTAATAGTTTAGGTTTACCAATGGTACATGGATTAAGAAAAGAGTATTAAGTAAAAAAAGAATGAGCTATGAGAAGCTTCTCATAGCTCATTTTTATGCTTTTCTACACATAAAATTTTTTTGCAAGTAAATTACTAAATGAGTTTGTCTATGTCTAGCTACAAGTGAAATTGGCACATCAAATTTCACCAGCGGTCATCTCCGCTTTTTTATGCCCTGGAAAGTAAGGCATTCTTTAGCCAATTTTTCCCCTCTACCATTCTTGTTACCAGCATCGCACAAACTGTATTACCAGTAGAGTTTAATAGGGTTGCAGGAGCATCAATAATGGTGCTTATGACGGCAATGATAGGAAGCACCTCTGCTGGGAAGCCAAACACGCTTAAAATCAGCATTTCTCCAATCATACCTCCACCAGGAATGGCACCCATTACAGCGCCAACTAAAAACGATACAGCAAGAATACTTAAGATACTCGTAATACTTGTCATATCTTTTCCAAACAGACTGAATAAAAATACAATCTTCAGTACCCCACCAAAAACGGAGCCATCTTTATGCGTATTAGCACCTAATGGGACGATTGTTTCTGCAATATCAGTAGGAACCCCCATTTTTTTTACAGCATCAAGATTCACCGGAATACAAGCCGCACTGGAGCAGGTTGCAATTGCTGTAACAGAAGGAGTTATGGCATTTTTCCAAAAAACTTTTATTCCCGTTTTCCCTCCTGCAATAAAAGCATAAAGGGTGAAGAATCCAAAAAAGTAGACTATAGCAAGGACTAAGTAAAGTACAAATGCCCTCGCATAACCTTCCAAAATTTGCGGACCAAGTGCACCGATAACGGAGGCGAAATAACATCCAAGACCTATCGGTGCATAATACATTATAATCTTCACGATTTTCATCATGACGAGAGAGCCTGCTGATAGAAACGCTGCGACAGGCTTTGCTTTTTCTCCAACTAGTGCGGTTGCAAGTCCGAAAATAACGGAAAAGACAATTAGCTGTAGCATATTAGTTCTTGAAAATAATAACGAAAAATCAGAAACAGAAAAGGTGTTTACTAATTGCGAAAGAATCGGCGTCTTCTCATTATCCTTAGTATGATCTGCGGTAGCCATAATATGTTTAATAGAGGAAAGATCGGCATGCTTTAAAGGATTAGCAATCGAAGTTCCCAAGAATCCAAGGATAGCCGCAATGGCTGCCGTTATTAAAAAGACGACAACAATGGAACCCATAATTTTCCCTAATCTTTTCATTCCGTTCATACTTGAGATTGCAGAAGCAATACTGAAAAAGACTAAAGGAACAATGATGGTAAACATTAAATTTAAAAATAAATCACCGAAGGGCTGCACAACGGCTGTTTTAGGACCATAAATAAGACCTGCTGCTCCGCCGATGATAAGGGAGCAAAGAAGGATAATGGTAGACCTATAGTTTTTTAGAAAAATTCCCATAGTTTCACTGCCTTTCATAATATCACAGGAATAATTATCTTATGGTTAATAGGTTTTGGCAATAATAATTTGATTTGAGCAATTTTTACGTGAATATGAAATATAACGAAGAAAATCAAGATTCCGTTTATATTTAAAGGGTCAAAAAATTACCTTGTCGTTGATGAAATGAATATTGCTTATATTTACTTTGGTCCAATTCAATATGTCCTTTAAAGAGGCAAACCAAAAACTAGGCAATCTTCACAAGGTAAAATAGTCACGAGATTTTTGCATTATCCTGCAGGGAAATATGATGTTCAAGTTGAGTACCCTTCCAAGAACAAGTGTGGTTAAGCCTGCGAAACAAAAAAAGAGAAAACCGCTTCTAATGGCAATACCATTTAGAAACGGTTTTTTAAATTGTTTTGGGCAACTAGATCCTATTATAAAGTCTTAGTGGTAATCATTTGGGCAGTCAGCTAATACTCTTTAATAAAATAGGATAAAGAATTAGCATATAAATACCTTTCTGGAGGGAAATACAATGGAAAACCTCAAGATAATGGATATTATAACACCTACTAATAAGGGATATAATGTTAAAAAGGTAATAAGTAGAGGTGCTTCTATGGATCGTGATAAACATTACAGTAAGTTTAACAATGTATTTCCTGATGGAGTATTTGATGCACTTAACAGAAAAACAGAACCGGAAGTCCATGATTGCATCATTGTTGGCGGAGGAATTGCTGGACTGCAAGCGGCTATTCAATTAGGAAGGTATTGTCATAATGTGCTTGTGATTGATTCCAATTATGGACGTTCAAATTTATGTCATGCCTATCACAATATTATAGGCTGGCCAGACGGTGTAAGCGGACCATTTCTTAGAGAAACAGGAAAGTCGCAGGCGGAACAATTAGGAGTTAAATTCATCGAGGATGAAGCGGTACAGATAGTAAAACAGGGCGGGCAATTTATTCTTCACTCCAAAACCAACTCAACCTTTTATGCAAAAAGGATTTTAATCGCAACTGGGGTAATGGATAGACTGCCGAAATTTCCTAATCTCTATCCTTGTCTTGGAATCAGTGTCTATGTATGCCCGGATTGTGATGGTTATGAAGTGAAGGATAAGCGTGCGCTCGTCCTCGGTTCGGGAAATGTAGGGGCAAACATGGCATTAACGCTAACCTATTGGACGGATGACCTTATTTATATTAATCATGAAAAGGGAGCAATAGATGCAACTATACGGAAACAATTAAAGGATAAGAAAATTAAACTATATCAAGAAGCAATAAAAGAAATCATAGCAGATGGTTCTACCATACAAGGAGTTCACTTAGAAAACGGACAGAAAATAGCGGCAAATCGGGCGTTTGTTGCGTTCGGAGGCAATGAGGTACATTCTTCTATTGTTAGAGAGTTAGGTGTGAAGCTTCACCAAAACAAGCATATTCTCGTCGACCCAAGAACCAAAATGACGAATATTGAATATGTATGGGCGGCAGGTGACGTTGTTGCCCATTCGGAACAAGTAACGATAGCAATGGGTGAAGGCCTGCAAGCAGCGATTTGGATACATAAGAGTCTAATTTGAAAATGTTTAACAAGACAATGGATGTGAACGTCATAATGGCATCTGAGTATAGAGAACACCAGATCCGTTATCTGTGACAAAAGGGGTTATTTCTAAGAGTTTGCGGACACTCGTTCCTTTATTTAGTATAAAAGCAGTGATTTCCATTTGTTATTTTTGAAATAACGTACCCTGTGTCTTATTACTACTTAAATTTGCCTCATTTAATAAAAATAACGGATTCTCTGTTCGCATTGGAAGTATTATTTGTTCATACATGCTTTTTTTACCGTAATCTATTGTTGTAGATAATTCCCCGCATTATTGGAACCCTTATGCACCCTTTTTGTACCCCAAAAACAAAACGAAAACTTAATAATATGTAAATACTTCCTTAATATAGTTCGTTTTAAATAGACTTTAATAGTTCTAAAGACACATTTGACGAGAGAGTGAACAGAGATGAGAAAACTAAGGGGTTTCGATTGGAAGAATATGAAACTGCGCTCCATTTTAATTTTTCCAATTATTGCAGTCATTATTATGTCTTCCTCTGTAATTGCAATCATCAGCTATGAAAAAAACAAACAGTTAAAACAACAGGCTGTCGAACAGCAATTAACTTCATCTGCTGAAGTCATGACAGAAAAAATAACCATGTTAAAAGCAACAGTACCAAAGGAAGAATTTAATCGGAAGCTTTCTTATGCTTTAACATTGACACGAAATAATTATAAAAATAGCAATTTAGCACCAATCCAATTCAAACTTACTAACACAGGGAAAATGGAAAATTTCAATGGTTTCAAATACAATCCTCCTAATTTGCCGGAAACGGTAAAGAAACAAATACATAAGCTTGGAAAAGGAGTATATCATTATAAAGGACTAACGTTTGCTTTTGCGAATCAAGTAGAATTGGGTGATGAAATATATATCATTGCTTTAAAAGATAAAGAGTACCTACAACCGGTTATTCAGTATCGAAATTTGTTGCTTGTTATCACAATCATAACCATTTTTCTCGCTTGCGGGGTTGGTTTTTTTACCATTCAAAATGTGGTCAATCCCATTACTAGATTAAAAGAAACAATGGAACAGGTATCGAAGGGGAATTTATATACTAGGTTAGAAAAAACACCTATAAGCAAAGAATTGCAGGACCTTACAGAAGGGTTTAATCAAATGATTAACAGCGTGAATACATTAATTGAGCATATTGAAGGGAGCGCAAAGCATATTACCCATTCTTCTGAAAAATTAAGTGTAACATCCTTATCGACTAAAGAAATATCAGAACAAATAACGTTAGCAATTAGTCAGGTGGCGAGCGGAACGGATATACAGGTCGAGGCAGCTTCTCAGGCATCTAATCTTGTCTTAAGGATATCGGAAGGCATGGAATTGGTAGGGAAATCCATTGAAAAAGTGGAGGAATCTTTGGACAGAGCTAAGGAAAAAGCTAAGACAGGAAATGAACTGGTAGAGAAAACAGTGGAACAAATGGGTTTGGTTAAGAAAACAATTGGAGATTCTTCTGAAAAAATTAATGCATTAGACCAAAATTCTATACATATCGACCAAATTGTGAATATGATTAGTGAAATCGCTAATCAAACCAATCTACTCTCCTTAAACGCTACAATAGAGGCTGCCCGGGCTGGAGAACATGGAAAAGGGTTTGCTGTTGTGGCTGGCGAGATTAGAAAATTAGCGGACCAGTCGGGAAACGCAGCAATGAAAATTAAGGAACTTACGGACGAGATTCGGAAAGTAATTATTCAAGCAGTGGATTCTATGACTAGTGGAGGAATTGTATTAGAGGAAGGGATTAAAAGGGTTCAAGGAACGGAGAATGCGTTTGCAGAAATTGTTTCCGCCATTTCAGATGTATATAATGAGTCAAAAGGAGTTTCGGACATTGCCCTTCAAGTAAATGAACAGATGAAAATAATGATTGAAGACATGAATCAAATTTCCAATACGTCCGAACAATTTGCGGGTAGTATGCAGTACATTAAAGCAGCAACGGAACAGCAGAAAGATTCCATGGATGATGTAGCGGTAGAGGCAGAAGCATTTCATCAATTGGCGATGGAACTTGTGAAGGTCATGAAAATGGTAAAAGTATAAAAATAGATGTAAAAAGAAGCTTATCAAAACATAAGCTTCTTTTTTATAATTCATTTAGCAGACCATAACAGCAAGAATGAGGACGAAATGAATGTAGATTCCTTGTTAAAATGGGGTACAACAAATAACGAGGAGGCATTAACATGAATAAAATTCAACAATTCAATAAGCTGCATACATCAGAGGATATTCTATTTTTAGGAAATGCTTGGGATCTACTTTCTGCATTAACCCTTGAAAAAGTAGGATTTAATGCGATTGGTACGACAAGTTGGGGAATTGCAAACTCACTAGGATATGCAGATGGAGAATTAATTGATTTTGACAGACACTTGGGGATTATTAAATCGATAGCTGAAAATGTAAGCATACCTGTATCAGCAGACATTGAGGCAGGGTATGGAGAGAACCTAAATACGATTGTAGAAAATGTTTTAAAAACGGCAGATGTAGGCGTAGCGGGCATTAATATGGAGGATTCTTTGATAAATCAAAAGGGTCTTCGAGATATCTCAGATCACTGTAAGATTTTATCAAAGATGAGATCCGCATTAGATGAACATGGTTTTAAGGATTTTTATATAAATGCGAGAACAGATACTTATTTTCAAGGGGAAAATCCGCTTATAGAGACCATTGATAGAGCAAAAGCGTATGTGGAAAGCGGTGCAAGCGGGATATTTGTTCCTGGCCTAACTCGTGAGGAAGAAATAAAGGAAATTGTGTCCAATATTAATGCTCCTTTAAACGTATTATCTTTACCTGGACTTACAAATTGTAATAAGCTTAAAGCATTAGGAGTGAAGCGGTTTAGCTTTGGAAATGCATTATCAGACAAGGTTATTGCCTTTTTGGAAAAAAACGCCGCACAATTGCTGGATTTAAAGGATTCCGCCATCTTATATGAGGAATAGCTTTAGAAAGGATGGGATGTTAAATGAAGGATCGTATCAATCTTTCTTTTGATGAGATGTGGGAAAAAATCATGGCATGCGACTGTAAATATGATGGATTGTTTTACACGGCTGTTAAAACAACCAGAATATACTGCCGTCCATCCTGTCGGTCAAGGAAACCGAAAAAAGTGAATGTAGAATTTTATCAAAGCATCGAGGAAGTAGAGAACGCTGGATTCCGGGCTTGCAAGCGATGTCAGCCGGAGGTAGAGCATTCCCCGCATATCGACCTTGTCAGAAATGTCATTTCTTTTTTAATTAATCACTATAAGCAAAGAATTGTATTACAGGATGTTGTCGATTATGTCGGAGTCAGTCCCTTTTATTTAGAGAGACTTTTTAAACAGGAAACAAAGGAAACGCCGCGAACCTACCTGGATAAGATTCGAGTAGATAAAGCAAGCTATCTTCTAAAAAACACCACTTTAACGAATCTAGAAATTTGCTATGAAGTTGGATTTCAAAGCCCATCCAATTTTTATAAAGTATTTCGCAATGTGAAAGATTGCTCTCCAAGTGAGTATCGAAGTAAGGAGCAACATTATGAAATGGGCTGATCAAGAAACATACTTAGATATTTTTCCGCCTAAGGAATTTAATTTTGAAGAGTGCCTCGTGTATTTAGGAAGATCCGAACAAGAAGCATTACATCAGATAAAAAATCAAGAGGTTTATAAACTGTTAAAAATAAATCATCAGTTGATTTTATTTAAAATCAGGAAATCAATTCACTCTTTACGAATTGAATTTCCTAATGGAGCTCCGTCCGAAAATATTCGTCGACAAGTTGCCGACTATGTTTGGGAATGGTTTGATTTAGATACAGACTTAACAAACTTTTATATAATGTCTCAGTCAGATAAAATTCTAGAACCGATTGTTCAAAAGTATAGTGGGTTACGTATCATGGGCATACCAGACCTCTTTGAAGCATTAGTTTGGGCCATTATCGGTCAGCAAATCAATCTAACCTTTGCCTATACATTAAAGAAACGGTTTGTGGAGCAGTTTGGTGAAAGCCTTTCCTTTGAAGGAGAAATCTACTGGGTTCATCCGACTTTTCAAAAAATCGCTTCCTTAGAAGTAGAGGATCTTAGAGGGCTTCAATTTACTATGAGAAAGGCAGAGTATGTAATTGGTATTGCCGAAGCGATGACTAGTGGAGAATTAAGTAAGGAGGCCTTACTTAAAAACCAAGATTTTCAGGCAATGCACAAATCCTTGACAGCGATTCGTGGAGTTGGGGCATGGACTGCAGACTACGTATTAATGAAATGTCTGCATCATCCGGCGGCCTTTCCAATAGCTGATGTCGGTCTCCATAATGCATTAAGGCTACAATTAAGACTAAATCGGAAACCTTCTATTGAGGAGATAAGAGAAATAGCAATAAACTGGGAAGGTTGGCAAGCATATGCTACTTTCTATTTATGGAGGTCTTTATATGAACAACAAGCTATATAAACTAGATTATTCCTCACCTCTCGGAGTTATCGAGATCGCAGGGACGGCAGAAGCTGTATATTCCATCTTATTTAAGGATGAAAATTCGATTGAACGTAAATTACGGGATGATACTCCAGAGGTATTGAAGAATTGCTACACACAGCTGGATGAATATTTCAAAGGAACTCGGCAAGATTTCAATCTTCCTTATATCCTAGAAGGAACGGATTTTCAAAAGACAGTCTGGAATGCGTTAACGCAAATCCCTTTTGCAAAAACAGGCTCTTATAAGGATATTGCTGTTTCAATAGGGAATGAAAAAGCGGTCCGGGCTGTGGGAAGTGCAAACGGAAAGAATAAGCTAAGCATTATCGTTCCTTGCCATCGGATTGTCGGATCGAATGGAACATTGACCGGTTATGCAGGCGGACTGTGGCGAAAGGAATGGCTCTTAGAGCATGAAAAAGCTTTTGCAAAAAAATAATGGAACAAAAGACCGTTTTTTAGATAAAATGGTCTTTTATTATGTAAATTTAATGCTTAGTTAAAAGAAACAGCCTGATTTTCATATGTAATGTCACAAATTGATAGGCTATCAGCCCGAAACATCATTAAAACGGCACGAAAAAACCTACAAATAACCTGAATTATGTATAATTACCTATAAAGACTGGTATAAAACGCTAACTAAGACCGAACCACAAGTGTCACTTTTTTCTCATCATCCTTTAATCATCCTATGTTAAAATTTTTACCATAGTGGTTTCCAAAAGTCTCTTTTCCTAGACTGTGTTGCTTTTATCTTATAAACCATTTTTTTGGGGCAAAGAATCAATAACCTATATAAGAAAAAATACCCCAATGCGAAAAAAACCAATCTACTCGATAATAGCTTTCCAAAAATAAAAGGAACTTCCGAACAGCAAAACGAATTTAATAGGAAGGGATTGCATACCCTTACGACAAGACAGAATTTACCTAGAAAGGAACGAACCATGAATAAATTCCTTAGAAGAAAATCAACCTTTGCGATTTTTATCATAGGGGCAGTACTTATTATTGGCCTTTTTATTCCTACTCCTTATTATTTAGAACAGCCTGGCTCTGTTGAAGCCCTGTCACCACGGGTAACCGTTGAAAATGGTCATAAGGATGAAAAAGGGAATTTGTATTTAACAACGGTGCTTTCCACAAAAGCAACGAATGTATATCTTTATTTGTACGGTTTAGTAGCTCCGCATACGCAAATGGAGAAAGCCGTAGATGTAAAAGGTGATATGAGCGATGAAGAGTATAATCGACTACTAGAGCATATGATGAGTTCCTCTCAGCAAAATGCGATTGTTTCCGGTTTAAAAGCTGCCGGGGAACAGGTAACCATCCGGAATAATGGAGTATTTGTGTATTCTGTGCTTCCGGATTCAAAAGCAAAAGGCACCATAATGGTTGGAGATGTTATTCATTCCGTTGATGGGCATCCGGTTAAAAAGTCTATGGATTTCATCAACTACCTGTATAAGAAAAAAGCTGGGGATAAAGTTACTATCGGTTGGACCCATGATGGTCAGAACTTAAAGAAATCTATTGAGTTAGTTACACTTGATAAAAAAACAAATCGAGCTGGCATCGGAATTGTTCCGGAGGATGAAGTTACCATCCAGCCTTCGCGAAAAATTAATATCAATGCCTCCGACATTGGCGGTCCTTCTGCCGGTCTTATGTTCTCGTTAGAAATATATAATCAATTAGTTTCAGGTGATTTAACGAGAGGTTACCAAATTGCAGGAACGGGAACCATCGATCAAAATGGGAATGTAGGACAAATTGGCGGAATTCGTGACAAAATTGTTGCTGCCCATAAAGCAGGTATAGATATTTTCTTCTGTCCAGCTGATATCCAAAAGGGCGATACTAATGAAAAGGACATTAAGGATGAGGCACGTAAGCTTGGATATAAAATAAAGATTGTTCCAGTTAAAACAATGACGGATGCTGTTCATTACTTGGAAAAACTGCAGCCGAAGAAGTAAAGTAAGCAAAGTCTCTTTTCTAAAATTATCATCCTAATTTAAGTAAGGAATCAAAAAGTTTCATAAGAAAAGATGCCTCGAAACTAAGGCACTTTAGCATTTAAACGAAAAGCTAAAATTAATTTAAAAAAAATTAGCAATTACGGGCCTTGAAAAAAGGGCCCGTTTTGAATTTCGTTCATATTCAGTTCATATAACAGTTATATATTTATTGCATATTAAAGCAAATGATAAAAAGTAATGAATAGATGAAAAGGGGAAAAGAAATGACCAAAGTAATGGTAGTAGATGACGACCCACATATTCGTGAACTAGTAGCATTATTTTTAAAAAAAGAGGGCTTGAAAATATATGAGGCTTCAGATGGTGTGCAAGCCCTTCAAATTTTAGAAGTTGTAAAAATAGAATTAGTTGTTCTGGATATTATGATGCCTAACATGGATGGCTGGGAATTATGTAAAGAGCTCCGAGAATATTATGATATTCCTATTTTAATGTTAACAGCGAAAGGGGAAACGACTCAAAAGATAAAGGGCTTTGAACTCGGGGCGGACGATTATTTAGTGAAGCCGTTTGAGCCGTTAGAATTAGTGGCAAGGGTGAAGGTATTATTAAAACGCTACCAAATTACAATTTCCCAAACAATCGAGATTGGCGGGCTGAAGCTCAATAGAAAAACATACGAAGTTTCCTTTGGGGAAAAAAGCTTAACATTGCCTCTAAAGGAATTTGAGCTTCTCTTTAAATTGGCAAGCTATCCAGGTAAGACTTTCTCCAGGGAACAGTTAATTGAGGAAATTTGGGGATATGACTATGAGGGGGATGAGCGTACTGTTGATGTTCATATCAAGAGGCTGCGCGAAAAGTTTTCGGAGGATCAGCATGCATTAAAAATAAGAACCATCAGAGGTCTTGGGTATAGATTAGAGGTGCACTCATGAGACAGCCACGTGCTTGGGAGGTCATTTTATTTATCCTTGGTATGCTTTTCCTAGTATTGTTGATGAACTCTGCTGCATATTTTATTTGCATATATTTCTTCCGTATGCAGCATTGGTATTCATCTGGTTATCTATTTCAGATTATAACTACTATATTTGGTATCATCCTATTTGGCATTACGGTATATATCATTTCTAATTCCACTAGAAAAAGGCATCTTGCACTTTGGGAAGCAATTATTGATGCACTTAGAAAAATAGCTAGAGGTGATTTTAATATTCAATTGAATTTTCAAAGAAGAGATCATCAATTTTTAAGCCTTGTAGAGAACATTAATCATATGGCGAGGCAGCTTCAGCAAATGGAGGAGATGCGTCAGGAGTTTATTTCGAATGTTTCCCACGAAATTCAATCCCCGCTTACTTCCATTAGAGGCTTTGCACGTGCATTGCAGCATGAAGGCATTGATAAAGAAGAAAGTCGGCATTATTTAGAGGTAATTGAGTCAGAAAGTAACCGTCTTTCAAAAATAAGTGATAATTTATTGAAGCTTACCTCTTTAGAATCACATAATCACCCTTTTGAAAGAAAGCATTACCGATTGGATAAGCAAATTAGAAATATTGTACTTACTTGTGAACCGCATTGGGTGGAAAAAAATCTCGAAATGGAAGTTTCTTTAGAAGAAGCCTTTGTATTTGCAGATGAAGATTTATTAAGCCAAGTATGGATTAATTTAATTCATAATAGCATTAAGTTTACTCCTCCTGACGGTCAGATCCATATCTGTCTGCAAAAAGGACCAACCGAAGTATCTGTTAGCATATCTGATTCTGGGATCGGGATTTCTCATGAGGAACAAATGCATATTTTTGAGCGGTTCTATAAGGCAGATAAGTCAAGAACACGAACAATAGGCGGCAGTGGTCTTGGACTTTCTATTGTCAAAAAAATAGTGGAGATGCATGAAGGGGAAATATCCGTCCATAGCCAAGTTGGGAAAGGGACCTCATTTACTGTGTCTTTACCCAATTGGAAAGATAAAAAATGAGTGTCCTTGAAAGTAATCGAAGTTATATCTTACCTGACTGTTTGGTTAGTCTTAAAATAACTGCAATAGAAGTAGCAAGAGCAGATGTCCATGAAAAAGGAGCATGATGATTGATAGAGCTCCTTTTTACCTCCTATTGTATATTCCTTAATACATCTAACATCCCCAATAGATTATTCACTATTACATCTGCATCAGAAGGTTTACTAATTCCGTGAGGGTCAATCAAAAGAGTTTTGCACCCTAAAGCTTTAGCGGGGAATATATCATTGATTGCATTATCCCCTATACTCAGTATATTTTCATAGTGTACAGTGTATTTTTCCTGAATGCACTGGATATGCTGTTTGGTTTTGATGGGTTTTTGACCATTAAATACTTTATCTGTAAATATAGATGAAAATCCTAATTTATCTAGAATGACTTCGCTGTCCTGTCTAGGGGAATTAGTGATTAAAACTAGTTTCTTAGATTGAGAAAGTCTGATCAGTATCTCCTTGAATCCATTCATTCGCGTTAATATATAACTTGGTGACATCATATAATTCCGCGTTTCCATAAAGGATTGCTCTGCTAGCTCCTTTGTCAATCCATAATGCCTTGCAATGGCAGCTGGCACCCACCAAAGATCTCCGATATGGAAAAGAGAGTGGAAGTTAAACTGAATTGGTTCCTTGTATCGTTCAGCAATCTCAACATTAGCAACCTTTTTCCCATCCCATCGATAGGCTTCTAAGATGTGCCCATCTCGATAGTTTAATATTAAATCATTTTCAGCATCATAGCTCATTCCCATTTTTAACGGATGTCTTCCTTCTAATACTGCTTTGTAATCAGCATTAAAGGCATCTTTATTGGTTGGTTCTAACTTCTCACAGAGAGCTTTTGCATAAAAATCAAAATGATGTGTATCGTCATATAGTGTACCATCGAGGTCAAAAATAACTACTTTTATATCCTTAAACAATGTAAAAAATCCCTTTCGTTCTATATTTTAAAGGCTGCTTTCGTATGGATTGTTGCTTTTTATTAAAGCTTTCTCTTTATACATTTCCCTATCAGCATAATCTATTATTTCTTGAAGAGAAATGTTTTCAGTAGAATCATAATAGAAAAGTCCATGACTGACGGATATAGTATAAGGCTTCCATTTTTTTGCGTTTTCTTCCTTTAATAACTCAACTATTTCCGTCCAAATTTTTTCTGCATGGTTCGTATGTTTGTCCATAAATGCAATAATAAATTCATCCCCACCGTAGCGAAAAATAATATCCTGGATGTCTAATCTAGACTTAATAATAGTACAAACCGTTTTAACAAGATAATCTCCTTCCGGGTGTCCATAATGATCATTTACTTGTTTAAGGTTATTAATATCGATAAATAATAATACAAATTGAGCTTTCTCTATCTTAGATTTCAGGATAATATTATGTAAAATCTCCATTCCCTTTCGTCTATTTAAAACTCCGGTTAGCATATCGGTAGTTGCGTACATTTCCAGCTCCGCTTCTATTTTTTTGAGATCCGTAATGTCTGTTACTCCCATTAGTACGCATTCACTATGCATATAATCTATCAATTTATAATTAACTAATACCCACTTTTTGGATCCGACAGCCGTTTTTTGTTCTACTAAATAGTTATCTAAAAATCCTTCCGTTTTCAATTGTTTCATAATGGAGGCTCTTTCTTCCTCGCTAGAATAGAGAAGAACAGCGTCAAAGGAATCTAATTCTTCCTTTTTAACAGAATAAAAATCAAGAGCCTTGTCGTTTGCTAATATAATTTTTCCATCTTCCAAACTAATAAGAATAAGTGGATACGGATTTACATTAAAAAGATGGTGCAAATTTTGCTCCCCGTTTTGTATGACCAGTTGATTATGGAAGTCTTTTTTTCGGTAAATATAAAGTGCTGAATTAATAATAAAGGCAATAACAGCTGTTCCTGTTGAGTTAATTTGTTTTGAAATGAAATCATATTCTGCGTTATCATTAAAATGAGATATACCGATTAAAAAAATAATGTGGGTACATAAAAGAATAAAAAAGAAATGCTTTGGGCGAATTGGAAAAAAGGCAGCTACACCTATCAGAATAATAATATATGCATAGATATTCCCATTTAGCTGTTGGCTATTAATAGAAGCTAATGCACCACCCATTATATATGAAAAAATATAGATATATATGGTTATCGTTATCCAGATGGAATGTTGAACCTTCTCACTTCTGAAAATGTTATGTATAAATAGAAAAACAATGGAGAGTATAAAGCCATTTAAATGAATGCCTGCTAATATAAATGGAAAATTGTTTTCCGGGACATCTTTAAATAATAAAAGGTCAGAGTAAAAAAAATAAACGAATAAAAAAGGCAGAATAATGGAAGTGTATTTGATTCTGGATAACAAAAGAATATTATTGGAAATAGTAAATGCCGTATTACCTCTAATATCCTCATCAACATGATTGCGTTTGATTTTTGAAGTGAATGAACATTTTGATGATAAATTCCTCAAAGAAGTACCGTCCTTTAATTTTACAATTGTACTTATTCCACTGAATAGTATATGAAACGAACATTAAAATAGCAATTGACAAAAAAAGTATTTTCAAAGTAGTATAAAATGCTGAGTTCCTTATTCGTGAAAATGTATATTCTGTGACAAACAAACTATTTTAGATAAAAAAACTTAAATTAGTCTTAAAATAATTGAACTTTTTTAATGATTTTTTCATCCTTTTTTCATGAAACTATTTTAAGATGAAATACGTCTATTAGATATTGTAAAAAAACTGTAAACAAAAAACAGTTTCTGACAAAAATATCTAATTAATAAATGGTTACCCTAATGAATGATGTCTCTATAACAAGGACTATATAAGGGAATTAAGCTTGAAAGGGTGCTTTTCTATGAAGAAGCCAAAAAAGAAGCCAGAAAACATTGGTTTGTGGTGGAGTCTTCGCACATTGTATTATTTGCTCATTCTGATTTTACTTGTGTTGATTTATGGATTTCATGATATGAGTGCAGGCCCATTTATATATAGCGAATTTTAATGACCAGGAGGAGAAACGATGAACATAATTAAATCAGTGCAACAATTGGCTGTTATGTATCCTGATCGATCTGCATTTATAAATCGAGATGATTCTGTCACGTATGGGGAATTGTGGGATCAGTCCAACCGATTAGCAACCTATATTAAGAAGCATGCAGAACAGCAGCGCTCTCCAATTATTGTATATGGTCATATGGCACCTGAAATGGTGATTTCCTTTCTAGGAAGTGTAAAAGCTGGACATCCATATATTCCAGTGGACGTTTCGATACCGATAGATCGAGTAAAGCGAATATTAGAAAGCTCCAAAGCGGAATTTTTCTTAGTTACGGAGGAAATAGAGAGCTCTTATTTTGAAAGCTATCCAATCAAAATGATTCAAAGTGAGGAGCTCCACCATATCTTAAGCAGGCATACAGATGAGGCATCGGAAGAGAACTGGGTAAAAGAAGAGGATACTTTTTATATTATCTATACATCTGGAAGTACAGGAAATCCAAAGGGTGTGCAAATTACAACGAATAATTTACACAGTTATGTGAAGTGGATGTTGGAGGATTTCCCCATCGAGGAACATAGGGTTTTCTTAAATCAAGCGCCATTTTCCTTTGATTTATCAGTAATGGATCTTTATCCATCCCTTTGTACTGGAGGTACACTTTTGGCGATTACAAAGGATATGATTGCAAACCCAAAACTGCTTTTCGAGGAGTTAAAACGATCTAATATCCATGTTTGGACATCTACTCCGTCTTTCGCCCAAATGTGCTTGATGGAACCTTCCTTTACGAACGAAATGCTTCCAAACCTTGAAGTGTTTTTGTTTTGTGGTGAGGTTCTCTCCGCAGAGGTTGCGCGCCAATTAAAGGAAAGATTTCCTCGTGCGAGAGTCTTTAACTTATATGGCCCAACGGAAGCCACTGTTGCCATAACAATGGTCGAGGTAACGGATAAATTATTAGCGGAACACTCCATTCTTCCAATTGGATTTTGTAAGAGAGATACAAGACTATTAATTGTGGATGAAGACGGTAAGCAGCTTCCAGAGGGAGAAAAAGGCGAGATGATAATTGTTGGACCAAGTGTAAGTATTGGCTACTTGGGAGAAAAAGAGCTGACAAATAAATCTTTCTTTATCAAGGATGGAGAGAGAGCTTATAAAACAGGCGATGCTGGGTTTGAAAAAAATGGATTGTTCTATTATCAAGGAAGACTTGATTTTCAAGTCAAAGTGCATGGATACCGTATGGAGTTAGAAGAAATTGAGTATAACATTGCGAAATCCCAATTTGTTGAGGCTTGTGTAGTGGTGCCAGTTTACAAGGATGGTAAAGTGGATTATTTATCAGCAATGATTGTTCCCGGGAAGCATTCTTTCGAAAAAGAGTACCAATTAACAGGTGCGATTAAGAAAGAACTTTCTAAGCTTTTACCAGCCTATATGGTACCTAGAAAATTTTCTTATACACATAGTTTGCCAATGACACCAAACGGTAAGGTAGATCGCAAGAAACTATCTGCAGAGGTAATGGCATGATTCCGTACGAAAAATTTGTCTTTTTCTTGATTATAGCAATCCTTTTATTACCAACGATTATTATGGGCCTTAAGGGTAAACAATCCAGATCCTATAATATGGTAATCACGGTTATCATGTTAGCAATTATTTTTGCTAACAGCTTAATGGGGATTGTTTCTTTAATTGTATACACCATATGGCAGGTTTTATTGGTCAAAGGTTATGCAACATACCGGCAAAAGGAAAATAAAACATCTATCTTTGTTTGGGCAGTGGTAGGATCCATCTTGCCATTAGCCCTAGTTAAGATTTTCCCCTTTCTGGGAATTAATCATCTGATTGGTTTCTTAGGGATTTCTTATCTAACCTTTAAAGCTGTGCAAATGATTATGGAGATTAGAGATGGTCTTATAAAAAATGATATACCTTTAAAAGATTTTCTATATTTTCTTTTGTTTTTTCCAACCATTTCATCAGGTCCCATTGATCGCTGGCGAAGATTTCAGAAAGATAATGTAGCTGTACCAACAAAGGAACAATATTATGAGCTCTTATATTTAGGAATTAACAAGATATTTAAAGGATTTTTATATAAATTTATTATCGCTTATTTGCTTCATCATTATTTGATTAGTTATTTGCCAAGTAATCCTTATGTGCCTTTATCGCCATTACTAGGAAATATAATGTATATGTACTCATATAGTTTATATTTATTCTTTGATTTTGCAGGATACAGTGCTTTTGCAATTGGAGTCAGTTATTTAATGGGAATAAAGACTCCGGAAAACTTTAATGCCCCATTTATCAGCAGGAATATAAAGGATTTCTGGAATAGATGGCATATGACATTGTCATTCTGGTTCCGGGATTATGTATATATGCGATTTGTACTTTGGATGACAAAGAAAAAATGGATCCGTGATCGCTATACTACTTCAAATATAGGCTACACTTTATTATTTTTAATTATGGGCTTTTGGCATGGGATTGCCGTCCAATATATTGTTTACGGACTCTATATGGCTGCTCTAATGATTGGCTTTGACTATTTCGACAGATGGAACAGAAAGCATAAATTTTGGCCGAAAAATAAAGTTACGCATGTAATTTCCGTCATTATCACATTTCACTTTGTTTGTTTCGGTTTATATATCTTTTCAGGACAATTATTTCGTTAAAGGAGATTAAGTATTATGGAAAAACAAGATATCATCAATTTATTAGCGGAGATTTGCCAAGATGACGTTGTAAAGGAAGACCCGAATATTGATCTTTTTGAGACAGGACTATTGGATTCCTTTGGCACCATTAATCTTTTAGTGGAGATTGACGAGCGTTTCGGTATTAATATACCGATAACAGAATTTAATCGCGAGGAGTGGAATACTCCGAACAATATAGCTGAGAAATTAGCTGAACACCAATGAGAAAATATGCTTTTGGCCCACTTATAATAGCTATTGTGCTATTTTTAGGGTTATTATTTGTACCAAACGCTTGGATCGGACATTTAATTTCGAACAAAAAGGTTGAAAAGGATGCAACGACCCTAAGCCCATTAATGTTTCAAGGCGACTATGTACAAAGCAGGATGCTGAAGGATGATAAATACTTTCCGATATATGGGTCATCTGAATTGTCAAGGTTTGATCCATTTCATCCTTCCAATTATTTTGAAGCAAATCCGCAGGGATTTACACCTTTTCTTGTTGGCCGTGGCGGTACGCAATCATTAGTGCAATTTATGAATTTTGCCGCCCATGCGGATCAAATAAAGGGAAAGAAATTGGTTTTTATCATTTCTCCGCAGTGGTTTCATAAAGGTGGGATTGATAGTGTGCATTTTGATCCAAACTATTCGATGCTGCAGGCATATGATCTAGCCTTTAATAAAGATATTGATCCTAGGTTGAAGAGAGAGGCTATAAGAAGGCTGCTTAAATTCGATGTTGTAAAAAGAGATTATATGCTTTCGGCCATGTACCGTTCGGAAATCAGCCATCCTACAGGACCGACAAAATGGAAAGATAATGCTATTAAACCTCTTGCATATATGAATTGGAAGCTTCTTGAAAAGAAGGATTTGTATTATTCTCTCTACGGTGGATATAAGCATAAACTTTATAAAGACCCTAAGCTTGTAAAAGGTAAATCATGGGGTGAGTTGAAACAGCTGGCAACCCAATATGGTGAGAAAAGAGCTAAGGGAAATCCTTTTGATGTAACAGATAGTTTTTATAAAAAGAAAGTCCTTCCTATTCAACATAGGATGAGAAATCATAATAGGCATGCGACATATGCTAATTCAATTGAATATAAAGATTTTCAAATGATCCTAGATCTCTTAAAGGAAAAGGGAGCAGAACCGATATTTGTCACGATTCCAGTGAATGGAAAATGGTATGATTATACAGGATTTCCTAAGGAAGGTCGGGATGTATTTTATAAAAAGATTAAAAAGCAAGTAGAGGCAGAAGGATTTCCAATTGTTGATTTATCAGGACATGAGTACGACCCATACTTTTTAAAAGATACGATGCATATATCATGGAAAGGCTGGGTATATGTAGATAAAGCAATGGAACAGCATTGGAAGACTAAAAACCCACGAGTCGATTGACTTGTGGGCTTTTTCTGTCTATTGGCTATAATAACGATGACTAAAATTACCATCTATATTTTATTATATTAGCACTTTACCATGATAGAGAATTGAAGTATACTAAATCCATAAACTTATAAAAAGATATAGTAGAAAACATCTCAGAAGGGTGATATAGAATGGAAACAAAAAAATGGGGGTTATGGATTTTAACCACATTTGTAGTTGGTAATATGGTAGGAGGCGGTATTTTTATGCTTCCTGCAAATCTAGCACAAGTATCGAGTCCGACTGGAGCAACTCTTGCATGGCTTGCTACGGGATTTGGAGTTTTTATGATTGCATTAGTATTTGGCAATCTGGCAACTAGAAGACCAGAATTAAAAGCAGGTCCACAAAGCTATGCTCAAGAATTATTCCGCTCCAAAAAAGCGGGAAGAGCAGCAGGATTTAGTATGGCCTGGGGATATTGGGCAGCAAATTGGTCCGCAACAGCGTCCGTTATTATTTCCTTTGCGGGCTATTTAACAACGTTCTTCCCTATTATGCAAAGTAAAAAAACATTGTTTTCTATAGGGAGCTTCCAGCTTGAATATGGAAAATGTCTTACTTTTATTATATGTACTATCATGCTGTGGGGAATTCAATTTATTCTTTCCAAAAGCTTCAACAGTGCCGGAAAATTGAATCTTACAGCGACAATTACAAAAGTGATTGGTTTTCTGCTCTTTGTAATAGCTACTATTTTTGTGTTCGATGCAGCAAATTTAGGGAATGCGAAAGCATTTATGGATGTGTCAGGAAATAAGGTTGGTCTTGGCGGCCAGATGAATGCAGGGGCTATTGCAACACTGTGGGCATTTATTGGGATTGAATCAGCAGTGATGCTTTCTAACCGTGCCAAGTCTCAAAAGGATGTAAAAAAGGCAACTATTATAGGTCTATTCATCTCATTACTTATTTATATTGGAATTACCTTATTAACGATGGGGGCACTGCCTCAGGATCAATTAAGGGAATCGCAGAAGCCTTTAGTAGATGCCTTAGGTATGGTAGTTGGGCATAGTGGAACATATATTATGGCGATATTGGCTCTTATCTCGCTATTTGGGTCGACGGTAGGCTGGATTGTTGTAAGCTCAGAAGTACCTTATCAAGCTGCGAAGTCTGGTATATTTCCAACCTTCTTTGCAAAAGCAAATAAATCAGGTAGCCCGATTAAATCATTGACCATAACAAATATTATGACACAGGTATTCCTATTTGCTACGATTTCAGGGACTGTTACAGAGGCTTATAATTTTGCAATAGTCGTAGCAACTTTGGCTTATTTAATTCCATATTTAGTTTCCGCGGTTTATCAGCTAAAGCTGGTTGTTACAGGGGAAACATATGATACGCTGCATGGATCAAGAAAGTTGGATGGAATTATTACTGTTATAGCGATTCTATATTCCTTCTGGGTTATTAAGACAGGGACGGCTGATATGAAAACCTTCTTGCTAGGAATTGGACTATTTGCAGTAGGTTTCGTATTTTATCCTTTTTTGATGAAAGAGCCTATACAAAAACAAAAAGAGGCTGAAGCAATCAGCACCGTTGCTCAAAAGAACCAAGTTTAGTGCTTGGTTCTTTTTTTTGTATTTTTTAAGCTTTTTATTGAACCTTAGAAGCGAATCAGACGTCTATTATTTATAATAAAAAATAATATGCTCGGAAGTTTCTTAAGGAGAAAGAAAATGGAAAATAATCCAAAACACGATAAAAATCATAGACGAAAAGGTCCTTTTAGAATAGTAATTATTTCTTCTTTCGTTTTCATATTAATAATAGTTGTTTTCTATGTTTCTCATCGCTCCAACAGCGGTCTTAATAATTTTAGAGATGTGACAGACGTAAAATATTTAATAACCTCGGGGAAGAGATACAATCCGCCTAAAAAGGTTATTAGTAAAGGGAATTCCAAAAATAAAAAGCTGGATCAGTATTTCAAAAAAATTCATTTCAATGGATCAGTGCTTATTGTGAAGAACGGGAGGATTATTATTAATAAGGGATATGGATATGCAGATGAAGCGAAGAAAATCCCAAACAATCCGGAAACGGCCTACTATATTGGCTCTATAACTAAATCCTTTGTAGCAACAGCTTTTTTACAGCTGCAGCAGGAAGGGAAGGTTAATATAAACGAGCCATTGTCTAATTATCTTCCTAATTTTCCGCATGCAAGAGAAATTACACTGTATCAATTATTAACCCATACCTCAGGCCTTCCTGTTCGTAATGAGTTTGGTGGGAAGGTATCTAAAGAAGAATTAATTCGAGACATTGGTAAGACTGCGCTACATCTAAAAGCAAAACCAGGAACAAGATGGGGATACTCTGATGCAAATTATTCCATCCTTGGCTATATAATTGAAAAAGCAAGTGGGGTGTCCTTACATCAATATATTCAAGAGCATATTTTTAATGTGGCAGGTATGACCCAATCAGGGTTTGGAAAAAACCTGCAAAAAGAAAAATATCATTCTGTTGGATACCGCGTGAGGATGGGAATGATTTACAGGCCAGAATTACAGGATTTTTCACAAGTTTTTGGCTGTGGGGACATTTACTCCACTCCATATGATTTATACAAATTTGATCATGCACTACAATCCGGAAAGTTAATATCAAAAAAAAGCTACAGGCAAATGTTCACCACCCACACTATAGCAAGGTATGGATACGGGTGGTATATTAACCGAAAAAAATGGACAGTGCCACCAGGCAATTACTCGAGTCACGGTGTATTGCCGGGATGGAATGGAATGAATAGCTTTTCAAAGGGTACAAATACTTATGTAGTGTTAATTTCAAACATCCAAAACAGCGTAAAAAACTATGCTCCTATTAGTAGAAAAATTTATACGCAATTGGCGAAGGTTCATCCATAGCTGAAATCTCAGGTAATTGCCTGAGATTTTTTTAATGGTTAACTTTTTTCCGTAGTCAACAACAGGCAACAATCTAGTCAAAAAAGTATTCCTGCTTACATGATAATTCATATTCCGTTCATAAAAGACTGTTATCATCTAACTGGAAGTTATATTTATGATTGACGGGAATCGTCAGGAAAAATATAATTAGTTTACTTAACTATTTAGTTACTTAACTATTAGGAGGTGGCATAGTGGAAGAAAGTAATGATATCGCTAGACAGCTATTACATTCCTTGATGCAATTTCGAAGTCATTTTCGGCCGAAAGCATATAAAGGTTTAAAACCAAGTGAATATAAACTGCTGTTTACGATAAAATCAGCGAAGAAGCATCATGGAGTTGATTTAACGGTTTCTTCTCTAAGCAAGTATCTTCAAGTTACTGCTCCCTCTGTTACACAGCTAATAAACCGTTTGGAAACAGATGGGCTGGTGGAGCGGCGTATGGATACGAATGATAGAAGATCAGTTAAAGTGATGCTTACGGAGGAAGGCGAAAAAGTTACCAAAATGGTTATTCAAGCTTATTTAGAAAGGCTGCAAGGATTTATTGACTTTTTTGGAGAAGAAAAAAGCCGGCAACTCGCAGATTCGCTTTCCGAGATGATGGAGTATTTTGCACAAAATGATTTTAGTTCTAATTGGGATGAATGGAGATGATGTGAAAAATGACGCGTTTGTTTAAACAATTAAAACCATACCGTTTATTGATAGGTATCGTCATTATTTTAGTGTTTCTTCGCTCTCTTTCAGATTTATATTTGCCATCCTTAATGGGGGATATCGTTGATAAAGGAGTTGTTCATGGGGATCAGCCGTATATTTTAAGGATTGGCGGATGGATGCTGTTAATTGCAGGGTTAGGAGCAATTTGTTCGATTGCTTCAAGCTATTATTCTGCAAAGGTTGCTTCAGGCTTTGGTAAAAATCTAAGGACAAAGGTTTTTACCCATGTGGAAAGCTTTTCCCTTGGTGAATTTGATCAAGTGGGAACAGCCTCCCTTATAACAAGAACAACGAATGATATTAATCAAGTACAGCAAGTGTTGATTATGATGCTTCGCATGATGGTGATGGCGCCATTAATGTGTATTGGCGGGATTATTATGGCTGTTTCTAGGGATGCAAAGCTGTCATTAGTGCTGGTTGTATCTTTACCGGTTCTATTTATAGCGATTCTGATTGTGCAGAGAAAGGGAATTCCTTTGTTTAAAGCAATGCAGAAAAAACTCGATAGATTAAACCTTGTATTGCGAGAAAATTTAACAGGGATCCGTGTAGTCCGTTCATTTAATCGCATCGAATATGAAAAGAAACGTTTCGATGATGCGAATACTGATTTAACTCAAACGGCCATCAAGGTGAATAAAATTATGGCAACCTTAATGCCAATCATGATGCTTGTGATGAACTTTTCCTCCATTGCTATTATATGGTTTGGAGGAATACGAATCAGTAATGGAGATATGCAGGTTGGAGATCTGATGGCTTTCATTCAATATGCGATGCAAATTATGTTCTCCCTCATTATGCTGTCGATGATGTTTATAATGATTCCGCGAGCTTCTGTTTCTGCTGTTCGTATTAATGAGGTACTCGATATTCATCCGACTATTAAGGATGCAGAGCACGTTCAAAAGGCAGGCAATAAAAAAGGATATATTGAATTTCAAAATGTAACATTTCGTTATCCGGGAGCGGAAAATCCAGCTATTTCGAATATATCTTTTACCGCTGAACCTGGGAAGGTAACAGCGATAATTGGTGGAACAGGATCTGGAAAATCAACTCTCCTTAACTTAATTCCAAGGTTCTATGATGTAAATAACGGAAAAGTGTTGGTGGATGATATAGATGTTCGCAGTATGTCTCAAGAGGAGCTTAGAGAAAAAATCGGACTTGTTCCACAAAAAGCTGTTTTATTTACTGGTACTATTTCCGAAAACATTCGTTATGGAAATGAATATGCAACGGAGGATAAAATTCGCCATGCTGCAGAGGTAGCACAAGCTGCTGATTTTATCTCAGAATTAAAGGATGGATTTGATTTTGTTATGGCACAAGGTGGAACGAATGTTTCCGGAGGTCAAAAGCAGCGGCTTTCCATTGCCAGAGCACTTGTTAGGAGTCCGGAGATTTACTTGTTTGACGATAGCTTTTCAGCGCTCGATTTTAAAACAGATGCAAAATTGCGTGCCGAGCTAAGGAAGGAAACTGGTGAGGCAACAGTAGTGATTGTTGCCCAAAGAGTAAGTACGGTCATGGATGCCGATCAAATTATTGTTTTAGATCAAGGGAAAATGGCTGGAATTGGTACACATAAAGAATTAATGGAATCATGTAAAGTATACAGTGAAATTGTGTCCTCACAATTGTCAGAGGAGGAGAGTGCATGAGTGAACAGAGCAACCGTAATTCTCCGCAAATGAGAAAGGGATTTGGACCTGGGCGCGGGCCAGGGCATGGGCATGGCTTCGGGATGCCTGTTCAAAAGGCAAAGGATTTTAAAGGTACCTTTAAAAGACTAATAGCTTATTTAAAGCCTCATCGCGCAAGACTAGTATCCGTATTTTTAATGGCTATTTTAAGTACTGTTTTTATGATAATTGGTCCAAAATTAATGGGAAACGCCACCACAAAGCTTTTTGAAGGAATGATGATGAAGATAAAGGGCGTTCCGGGAGCAAAGGTAGACTTTGATTATATTTTGCATATTCTCCTTGTTTTGGCCGGATTATATATTTTTAGCTCTATTTTCAGTTATGTGCAGCAATATGTCATGGCTGGAGTTGCCCAGAAAACAGTTTATGATCTTCGGAAGGAAGTAAATGGGAAGCTATCTAAGCTACCGCTGAAATTTTTTGATTCTAAGACACACGGGGAAATACTAAGCCGTGTTGTTAATGATATGGATAATATTAGCAACACCTTGCAACAGAGTTTAACACAGCTTATTACTTCCATTGTTACTCTAATTGGCGTAATCGTTATGATGCTTACCATAAGTCCGTTGATGACTTTGATCGTCATCATAACCTTGCCGCTTAGTATTTTTGCAACGGCCGGTATTGCTAAGCGCTCGCAGAAGTTTTTTAAGGGTCAGCAAAAAGCACTTGGAGAGTTAAATGGACATGTAGAAGAAATGTATACAGGGCATCAAATTGTAAAGGCATTTGGTAAAGAAGAAAAGTCTATTAAAGATTTTAATACGATTAATGATCGTCTCTATGAATCAGGTATGAAAGCACAATTTATTTCTGGAATGATTATGCCATTGATGGCATTCATTAATAACATTGGCTATGTTCTTGTTTCTGTAGTCGGTGGGATACTTGTTACAAAAAGGGCGATTAAGATTGGAGATATACAAGCATTCATTCAATATGCAAGACAATTTTCTCAACCGATAACACAAACTGCCCAGATAGCAAATATCATACAATCAACTATAGCATCTGCTGAACGTGTTTTTGAGCTTTTAGATGAGGAAGAGGAAGTACCGGAGGCAAAGGATGCAAAAATAATCGAGTTCCCTAAAGGGGATGTAGCGTTTGAAAATGTAGTCTTTGGATATAAAGAAAACGAAGCGGTTATTAAAGGAATGAACATCGATGTTAAGAAAGGTCAAACCATTGCTATCGTTGGTCCTACCGGTGCTGGAAAAACAACCTTAATAAATTTATTAATGAGATTTTATGAGATTAATAAAGGTAAGATTACGATTGATGGTGTTGATATTACAAAGCTAAAAAGAGGGAATTTACGCAGCATGTTCGGAATGGTGTTACAGGATACATGGCTATTTAATGGTACGATCAAAGAAAATATTGCCTATGGGCGCGAAAACGCTACAGAGGAAGAAATATTTCGTGCGGCAAAGGCGGCTCGTGCTGATCACTTTATTCGAACGTTACCGGATGGATATGACACCATATTAAACGAAGAGGCTTCGAATATTTCGCAGGGTCAAAAGCAATTGCTTACGATTGCGAGGGCTATTTTGGCTGATCCGGCGATACTTATTCTAGACGAAGCAACCAGCAGCGTTGATACGAGAACAGAGGTCCTTATACAGCAAGCGATGAATGATTTAATGCAGGATAGAACTAGCTTCGTTATAGCTCATCGCCTTTCCACCATTCGAGATGCGGATCTGATACTAGTTATGAACCATGGTGATGTAGTAGAAAAAGGCAATCATGAGGAGCTTCTTGCAAGAGGCGGTTTCTATGCAGACCTTTATAATAGTCAATTTTCTCAAAAAGAAGTAATGTAACGCGAGGCTCTTATGGCCTCGTTTTTTTCTTGTAGGACTCTTCTCTTTTGTGTGGACATCTTATAAACTGCCACATAGCATTTAGTTAAGCTGGTTGATGAACTAATACGATAAACAAGAATTAATGCGAAAATAGCCTTTTTATATAAAAATGCTATTATATGATTTAAAGAAATGGACAAAAAACAATCTTGATTATCAGCCTGTCTTTGCTTTAATATGATAAAGGACTTTTAAATGGCATTATTATATAGGAGAGAAAAATGGAACAACAATTAAGTCAAACGTATAAAATTGTAGATCTGTGCTTACTTGCTGGTAAAATCATGCTTCAAAGTGGCGGAGAAACGTATCGGGTAGAAGATACAATGACTAGAATTGCAAATGCATTCGGTATTTATGGTTCTCATTGCTTCGTTACCCCAACAGGAATAATTTTTTCCATAGATGGAGTGGAACCGACAAAGCTAGTGAGGATTGTGGAGCGCTCTACAGATTTGAAAAAAGTTACGGTTGTTAATAGTATTTCAAGGAAAATAGCGACTGGTGAATTACAGTTGGATGAAGCATATGAAAAACTAAAAGAGGCGGAGAAAGCGGATTATAAATTTTCAATATGGATTCAAATTGCCGCAGCTTCCTTGGCGAGCAGCTGCTTTTTGATAATGTTTCAAGGGCAGTGGAAGGATTTTATTCCAGCACTCATAACTGGCGGAATTGGCTATACCAGTCTTCTATACTTAGACAGACTCGTACAAATTCGCTTTTTTGCTGAGTTTTTATCTGCTTTTATTATGGGCTTAGTTGCAGCCTTATTTGTCAGATTAGGAATTGGAACACAGCTGGATAAAATTATTATTGGGTCTGTTATGCCGTTGGTGCCCGGGCTTTTAATAACCAATGCTATAAGGGATTTAATGGCTGGCCATCTTGTTGCAGGAATATCAAAGGGTGCGGAAGCCTTTTTAACTGCTTTTGCAATCGGTGCTGGAATTGCAGTAGTCCTCTCATTCAAGCTATTCGTATAGGCTTTTGTTCTATCTTGGGGATTATTCGAAATAAAGTTTTTTAAAAGAGGAGTGCACATCGCTTTATGGTATTGTTAGGGCAGCTAATAACCAGTTTCATTGCAACAGCAGGGTTCGGAGTTTTGTTTAATGTTCCGCGAAGTAAGCTTCTATTATGCGGGCTTGTTGGAATGCTCGGTTGGATTGTTTATTTTGCGTTTTCTAGTAATTTTCATACAGATTCTGTTATAGCTTCCTTTATTGCTGCGTTTTTGGTAGGAATTATTAGTCAGACATTTGCTCGGATTTATAAGGAACCAATTATTATTTTTAGTGTATCGGGTATTATACCTCTTGTGCCAGGGGGATTAGCATACGATGCAATGAGGCACTTTGTAGAAAATGATTATAATTCAGCCATCCAGCTGGCAGCGAAAGCTTTTATGCTGTCAGGTGCAATTGCCATTGGCATTGTTTTTTCTGAGGTTGTGAAGCAATTAATTCGAAAACCAAAGTCCTCATAATAGGAGACACTCAATGTTTGGGTTGGGTGTTTTTTTTGAGGTGAAGTTGTAGGTAATAATACCTAAATCAGGCTGTTAAATTATAAATTTGGGCCATTCTTTCCAGATTTCGTGCCGTTTAAGCAAAAATTCAGGCTGTTTATTGTATGTTTCATGCCGTTATTAACATGTACTTTCTAAAATTATCATTTTGATAAAGGACAACTTTCTATCTGGGCAATCGCACATATGATAAGTATGCTTTTCTAAAGCTGAGGAAGGATGGTTCTATATGTGCGGCATTACTGGATGGATAGATTACAAAAGGGATTTGAGGAATAAAAATGAAATCTTGCTAAAAATGACGGAAACATTAGCCAAACGTGGTCCCGATGACACAAATATATGGGCAACGCCTCACGCAGCCTTCGGACATAAAAGATTAGTGGTTGTAGATCCTGAAGGGGGCAAGCAGCCGATGACCCGTAGCAAAGGAGAGCACACCTATACGATTTGCTATAATGGGGAGCTTTATAACACAGAGGATATTAGAGAAGAATTATTAAAAAAGGGATATAAATTTCAAGGACATTCTGATACAGAGGTGCTGCTTACATCCTATATAGAATGGAAAGAGGATTGTGTCCAATACTTAAATGGGATTTATGCTTTTGGTATATGGGATGGAGAGAGACAGCAGCTATTTATGGCACGCGACCGGATGGGTGTTAAGCCATTATTTTATACTGAACAAAATAGTTGCTTTCTTTTTGGGTCGGAAATAAAGGCCATTATGCAGCACCCGGATATAAAAGCGGAGATAGGAATGGACGGATTGGCGGAGGTGCTGGGGCTTGGACCATCCAGAACCCCTGGGCATGGAATCTTCATTGGGATTAAGGAATTAAGGCCAGCTCATGCCTTAGTCTTTTCAAAAGCTGGACTGAAAATCTGGAGATACTGGAATGTAACGAGTGATTATCATACGGATAATGTAGAGGAAACGGCTGAAAAAGTACGTACATTATTCACTGATGCAGTAACAAGACAATTAGTTTCAGATGTGCCGGTTTGTACTTTTCTATCCGGCGGAGTTGATTCCAGTGCAATTACGGCTATAGCATCTAAAGCATTCCAAACTGACGGAAAGGGTTCACTGCACACCTATTCTATCGACTACGATGGCAATGAACAATATTTCCAATCCGATGCCTTTCAGCCGAATGCAGATGGCTATTGGATTAATCTTATGTCTAAAGCGTTTGATACTGTACACCATCACTGTGTCATAAGCCAGGAGGATCTCGCTGAATATTTAAAGGAGGCAGTACTGGTTAGAGACACTCCCGGAATGGCCGATGTGGATTCCTCTTTATTATGGTTTTGTAAGGAAATAAAAAATGATTTTGTAGTCAGTTTATCAGGTGAATGTGCAGATGAAATATTTGGCGGCTATCCTTGGTTTCATCGGAAAGATGATTTGGAGCGTGAAGGATTTCCGTGGATGCGCTCGTTGGATGAAAGAGTTGAATTATTGAAGGATAACTGGAATCAGAGGATACATCTAAAGGATTACGTAATGACACAATATGAAAGAACGGTACAAGAAACACCTATGTTAGAAGGAGAAAATTTAATTGAAGCAAAAAGACGCCAATTATTTTATTTAAATTTAACATGGTTTATGACAACCTTATTAGATCGCAAGGACAGAATGAGTATGGGGGCTAGCTTAGAGGTGCGTGTCCCATTTGCCGATCACCGTCTCGTTGAATATGTATGGAATATTCCGTGGGAGATAAAAATGCATGGAAATCGGGAAAAAGGCATTTTACGAAAGGCGTTGGAAGGATTGCTTCCTAATGAGGTTTTATATAGAAAGAAAAGCCCATATCCTAAAACACATCACCCTTTATACACAAAAGTCGTGAAAAATTGGCTGAATGAAATCCTAGAAGATAAAAGCTCTATTCTATATGAGCTATTTAAAGCCGAAAAGTTGCATGAGATTGTCGAGTCGGAGGGAAAGGCCTTTCAAGTGCCTTGGTTTGGCCAGCTTATGACTGGACCTCAGTTACTCGCTTATCTTGCTCAAATTCACTATTGGTTTGAACAATACGGAATTAATATTAAAGCATAGATGAATAAAAGGTAACTTCCAAAATGAAGTTACCTTTTATATTTTACGCTTTAATTTATTGGAAATGATATGATAAGGATATCACTAAAAATGTTGGTATTGTATTTTAAATTATGACTCTTTTCTAAATCTATGTTGCAAACTTAAAAGTAAATCCTTATACAGGTTAAAGCAAACCTTTTTTGAAAAAAGCATATAACGAAACCAGACTTATTGGTATGTTTATAAAAATTACCTTTAATAAGGACTTAAAATAAACTAAAGGTGTGAATCATTTGTCAGATTTTACAAAACTCGGCATTAGCCCAAAACTAAATAAAGTGCTTCGTTCTCTGGGGATTATGGAACCAACTCCTATTCAAGAAGAAGCGATCCCCCCGCTCCTTGAAGGAAATGACATCATTGCACAAGCACAGACTGGTACAGGAAAGACGTTCGCATTTATTTTACCTATACTTGAAAGAGTCAAGGTGGAAAATCCAAATGTACAAGCTTTGATTGTATCACCTACAAGGGAATTGGCGATTCAAATTACAGATGAATTAAAAAAGATAATAAACGCCCAGACAAATATTCATGTATTACCGGTATACGGTGGACAAGATGTCGAGCAGCAAATGAGAAGGTTAAAAGGAGCAATCCATATTGTTATTGCAACCCCTGGAAGACTACTTGATCATATGCGCAGAGGGACGATTGATCTATCAAATGTCACTATGTTAGTGCTCGATGAAGCAGATCAAATGCTCCATATGGGATTTTTACCAGAAGTACAAGATATTATGGAGGCATTATCAGCGGATAGACAAACGATGTTATTTTCCGCAACCATGCCAAAGCAAATTAGGACGATAGCAAAGCAATATATGAAGAGTCCAATCGAAATCAAAGTTAAGAGTCAGAGAATTACGGTTGATGATATAAAGCAAGTTGTGATAGAAACTACAGATCGAGCAAAGCAAAATACACTTTGTCAGTTAATTGATGATTATCGCCCGTTTCTTGCGATTATTTTTTGCCGAACAAAAAGAAGGGCCAGTACATTGAATGATGCACTAAAGGGACGTGGATATCTTTCTGAAGAGCTTCATGGGGATCTTTCGCAAGCAAAGAGGGAAAAAGTTATGAAGCTTTTTAGAGACGCGAAAATTCAATTATTGGTAGCGACAGATGTGGCGGCACGCGGAATTGATGTAGAAGGAGTTACTCATGTATTTAATTACGATATTCCGGAAGAGGTTGAAAGCTATATCCATCGAATTGGTCGAACAGGTAGAGCTGGCGGAACAGGACTTGCTGTTACACTTGTTGCACCAAAGGACCGCCAATTTCTTGCGATGATTGAAAAAGGAATTGGGATTAACATAGAGAGAAAAGTGTTCGCCGAAACCCCCAGAAAAACTCTCTCATCTCGGAATGACAAACAGGTGAAAAAAAGGCCAGAGGACACTTTCCAAAAGAGGAATCGAAACAATAAGAAAAAAAACCAAAAACAAAGATTGAAAAGTCCCCATAAAAGTTAACTCCCTTGCATAATAATTTGTTTTTTCATCAAACTACAAAATGTAGTTGATGAAAAAGGGGTGAAGGTCGTGGGAAGAACGAAACATGGAAATGCCAATGCACAAAGAAATAATAATGTTAAGACTCAAAATGTAATGAGTGATGAATTGGTAGAATTTAATACTCATAAAAGAATTCAAAAGGGAAATGAAAAAGGCAAAGAATAATGGGTAAGCTTATGCTTGCCCTTTCTTTATTCTTAGTGACATTAACAATCCTTACCATGTCCCATTTTTGTATATTTGTTATATAATAATCTTGGAAATAATATTTTTACAATTACAATAAAATGAAAATCTAGCTTGAGTTTAATAGAAAACTTTAGTAAATTTAATGTTGTAATTTGTTGTTTTTTGTATTTTTCTATTCAAATCGATATATAAATAGTAAAAGCTGGGATAGTCCCCCACTCTGGCATGTTGCGAAGTGGGGGTTTACTGCCGATTACGGTTGGATCAAATTTTCTGAAGAGAAGGGGAAATGAAAAAGAAATGATCGAATTTAAAAATGTGTCCAAGGTGTATCCAAATGGAACCAAAGGTCTGAAAAATGTAAACGTTAAGATTAATAAAGGAGATTTTGTTGTTATTGTAGGGCTTTCTGGAGCTGGTAAGTCAACTTTTCTTCGATCAATCAATAGACTTCATGAAATTTCAGAAGGAGAAATAATCATTAATGGAAAATCGATAACGGCGGCCAAAGGGAAATCATTACGCCATATTCGTCGAGATATTGGTATGATATTTCAAAATTTCAATCTTGTTAAACGCTCAAGTGTTATTCGTAACGTTTTGTCTGGAAGGGTTGCATACCACTCTACAATCCGTACTTTACTTGGCCTCTTTCCAAAACAGGATGTGGAATTGGCATTAAATGCACTTGATCGTGTTAATATTCAAGAGAAAGCGTATTCACGTGCAGATGAATTGTCTGGTGGACAACAACAACGTGTATCGATTGCCCGTGCTTTGGCACAAGAGGCGAAAATCATCCTTGCCGATGAGCCTGTAGCATCACTTGATCCATTTACGACAAGACAAGTAATGGATGATTTAAAGAGAATTAATCAAGAATTGGGGATCACAACCATTGTAAATCTTCACTTTGTCGACTTAGCTAGACAATATGCTACTAGAATTATTGGAATACGCGCTGGTGAAATTGTATATGACGGTCCAGTTGAAGAAGCAACAGATGAAGTGTTCTCCGAAATTTACGGTCGCGAAATTAAGAAAGATGAGTTGTTAGGAGAGACGGAATAATGGAAACATTGAAGCCAAAGAAGACGAAATTAAAACCTCTCTTAACTGTTATTATAATTATTGCTATTATTTGGGGAAGCGTTATTAATACACAAATTTCATTTTCAACTTTAATTCAAGGCTTCCCAAATATCATCGATTTAATTAAAGAAATGTTCCCGCCAGATTGGAGTTATTTCAGTTCTATTACCGATCAAATGCTTGAAACTATTAGAATGGCTGTAATAGGAACAACATTTGGAGGAATTGTTGCGATTCCATTTGCACTTCTATCCTCCAGTAACGTGGTTAAGATACCGGTTATTTACCAAATTTTCAGGTTTATAATGAATTTAATTCGTACGATTCCAGAACTTTTATTAGCTGCTCTTTTTGTACCAGTGTTCGGAATTGGGGAGGTTCCAGGTATTCTGGCAATTGCTGTTTTCTCATTTGGAATTATTGCAAAGCTTTTCTATGAAGCAATTGAAGCCATCGACCCTGGCCCTCTTGAAGCGATGACAGCAGTAGGGGCAAATAAAATTCAATGGATTTTCTTTGGAGTTATTCCACAAGTTATTGCTCACTACATGTCGTTTTTCTTATATAGCTTTGAAATCAATATTCGGGCAGCGGCTATTTTAGGATATGTAGGTGCTGGTGGTGTTGGTCTAGTCCTTAATACTGCACTAGGTTTTTTCCAATACGATCGCGTTCTTACAATTATCATATATACTTTAATTGTCGTTGTTATTGTGGATGCTATTAGTAATAAGTTACGGGAGAAATTGCTATGAACCAAATATCGATAAAAAAGCCATTAAGAAAACGTGTGATGAAATGGGTCATTCTTGCGATAGTTATCGCCATTTATGTGTGGGCGTTTTGGGGAGCGCCACATATGGAAATAAAGGAGTCTGCAAAACAAGCAATTAAAGGAATCCTAAGTGGTTTTGCACATCCGGATTGGGATTATGTCTATGACCCAGAGGGTGAGGATTTATTAAGATCCCTGCTTGAAACATTAGCAATTGCTGTTCTAGGAACGTTCATATCTGCTGTTTTATGTGTACCATTTGCATTCTGGGGTGCACGTAATATGAGCAAAAATCGTTCTATTTCAAGTGTTGGTAAATTTGTTCTAAGTTGTATTCGTGTGTTTCCAGAGCTAATTATGGCATTAATCTTTATTAAAGCGGTTGGACTAGGACCATTTGCTGGGATTCTTGCTCTCGGATTTCACTCGATTGGTATGTTAGGGAAACTCTTTGGAGAATCTATTGAAAATACAGAGTTTAGTGCTAGAGAAGCGTTGATTGCTTCTGGGGCAAATAAAATTCAAACATTATGGTTTGCTATTTTACCTGAAGTAATGCCGGCATTTTTGTCCTATACCCTTTATCGATTTGAAATCAGCGTCCGTTCTGCGACTATTCTTGGTATCGTAGGTGCTGGGGGAATTGGTGCTCCGTTGGTCTTCGCATTAAATGGACATTCCTGGAGCCGTGTAGGAATCATTTTATACGGAATTATTATCATGGTAACAATCATTGATGTTATTTCCGCACAAATTCGTAAACGAATTGTTTAAAAAAGAGAGGAATGGAGAATCTAATAAATTCTCCATTCCTCTTTTATTTTCACACAGTGGATAACTATTTGTTATCGTAAGCAACCATCATCTAGCGGTTTCTACGACTCTTTCATATAAAAAGCGGGCATCAAGTGAAATTTGAGAATCAAATTTCAATAAGTGAAATTTGAGAATCAAATTTCAATAAGTGAAATTTGGCTCCCTAATTTCACTTATCCATACACTAAGGCTAAAGCGCAAAGCATTCTTTTGTTTGCTGTATAAAAAATAAAAGCACCGCTGTTTTGCGGTGCTTTCTAAAAGAGTAATTATTTACCGATTTTATCTACTTGTTCTTGATATTTACGAACTGTATCGAAGTTTGAATCCTTAGATTTTACATAACCTTCATGTGTGTAGATAGATTCAATGATCTTTTTACCTTCTGGATCTTTACCGATTTTAATGAAGGCATCAGCAATTTTATCTGCCCATTCTTTTGAAATATCAGGACGGATACTGATTGTATCATTAGGAATTTTTTCAGTTAAGAATAGGTAATGTGTATCTTTATAAATGTTAGGATATTCTTTTGCAACGATATTACGAGCATCTACGAATACTGCTGCAGCATCGATGCTTTTATCCATAACACCCATAACACCTTTGTCATGTCCTTGAAGTGTAACAGAAGTAACATCTTTAAGTGCATCAATTCCATGGTCTTTTAAGTAAACTGCAGGCCATACAAAACCAGCTGAAGAAGTAGGTGCTTGATAGCCAATTTTCTTACCTTTTAAATCTTCTACGGATTTAATACCTGAATCATTTCTTACAAGAAGTCCTGAATAGTAATAATCAACTAGATCACTTGTTTGTTGACCAGTTTCAGGATCAACACCATAACGTTGTGCTTGAAGTAATACATTTGCAGCTTTTTGTTTATGAGCAAGTACATAATCTGTTGGTGGTAAGAAACCGATTTCTAGTTGTTTAGATTTCATCGCTTCCACAACAGCGTTGTAGTCAGTAGTAACGGTTACTTTAACTTTAATACCAAGTTCTTTTTTTAGAAGACCTTCTAGAGGCTTCGCTCTTGCTTCCAATGTTTCAGCATTTTGAGACGGTACGAAACCGATACGTAATTCTTTTAAATCTCCATCTTTTGCTTTATCGGAGCTACTTCCACAACCTGCTAATGCAACAGCTGCAAGAGAGAGAGCTAGCAATAATACAGCAAACTTTTTAAACATAAATTTACCCCCGTGTTGTTAATTTTTTGACACGAATTAAGCATATAATATTTTTCGGGTAAAATAAACAAAAAATTTGCATTCTCGTGAAATTTTTTGAAGGAATTTGTCAGTTGTTAAGATAGTATGAAATGTTGATTAAAATCGTTTTGAGGGATAGTAAAGAAAGTATAAATATCCCTATATTGGAATTATATTTAGTTACTTTTTTATAATAGAGACTTATTAAATATTTAATGGTAGTTTTCAATTGATTTGGTGTAAAATGAATAACAAAATAGTTATTAGAAAGGATTTTTTATAATGGATAAAATGGAACTGGTTATCCTTGAAACGAGCGATGTTCATGGAAATATATTTCCTATTAATTATGGAAATAATCAACCATCTGATGTCGGTTTAGGTAAGGTAGCCACCTTGATAAAGAAAGAACGAGCAAAGAATTCACATGTCATATTAGTTGAAAATGGTGATCTTATACAAGGGACACCTCTTACATATCACTATGCAAGAATTAATTCAGGACGTTCTAATCCAATGATTGTTTTAGCGAATGAATTGAATTATGATGCTGCTGTGTTCGGTAATCATGAATTTAATTATGGAAAGGAAATATTGGCTTCTGCTATTGAAGAATCCAAGTTCCCTTGGCTGTCAGCAAATATCTTAAATAAGGAGACTGGTGAACCATATTACGGTAAGCCTTATATAGTAAAGGAATTTGAAACAGGACTTAAGGTTGGGATATTGGGATTAACTACACCGTATATCCCAAATTGGGAGCAGCCTCAACATATAGAGGGAATGGATTTTGCAGATGCCGTAGAGACAGCGAAAAAGTGGGTACATTTATTAAAAAATGATGAAAAGGTCGATCTTGTCGTAGTTGCCTACCATGGCGGATTTGAATGCGATTTGGAAACCGGTGAGCCTACGGAAACCTTGACGGGTGAAAATCAAGGCTACCAGCTATGCATGGAAGTGGAAGGAATAGATGTTCTTTTAACGGGCCATCAGCATCGTCAAATAGAAGGAAATATGATTAATGGCGTAATAGTTATCCAGCCTGGTAATAATGGAATTGCATTAGGAAAAGTAACTTTGCAAGTAGAGAAGGAAGATAATGGTTGGAGATGTGTGCATAAGACATCGGAATTGCTATCAGTTACAGATGTGGAAGCAGATCAAGGCTTACTAGAGAAAGTAAGTGCATATGAATCAGATACACAGGAATGGTTAGATCAGCCGATCGGTAAGATTGAAGGAGATATGCTCGTAAGGAATCCAATGGAAATTAGAACACAGGATAATGCTTTAATTGAATTTATCAACCGTGTGCAAATGGAAGTTGCTGGAGTGGATATATCTAATACGGCACTATTTGATAATATATCACCTGGATTTCCAGAGAATGTTACGATGAGAGATGTTGTTTCCAATTATATATATCCCAATACCTTAAAGGTAATAAGGATAACAGGCAAAGATATGAAGGATGCTCTCGAGCGATCGGCCTCTTACTTCAAACAGTATGATGGAGGCGAAATTGAGGTGAACCCAGCCTTCTCTACTCCAAAACCACAACATTATAATTATGATATGTGGGAAGGTATTGATTATTTAATTGATATTTCAAAGCCAATCGGCGAACGAATAGTTAAGCTGGAGTACAAAGGGAATCCTGTTGAATTAGAAAAGGAATATGATGTTGTAATGAATAACTACCGTGCTGGCGGTGGCGGAGATTATATAATGTACAAGAACAAACCAGTTATTAAGGATATTCCAACAGATGTGTCGGAATTCATTGCTAACTATATTTTGGAAAATAAAGTAGTCAAGGCAAAGGTAAATCATAATTGGAAAGTGATTTACTAATATCCAAGAAATCAGTCCACCAGGCTGATTTCTTTTTTTATTTCCGGTGTTATATATTAAATGGTTCCTGCATAAGATTAAATCATTAATCCGACTTGACTGATTGGATTAATTGTATTATAGTATGGTCTTGTATTTTGAAATTTTACATAAGGGAGAGACACAATGAATTCATTGCTTATTATTATTAATATTATCGTTTTACTTTTACTCATTGTTGGGCTTGGCTTCATGCAGAAAAAGCATGTGTCCTTTTCCAAACGCGTCTTTACCGCACTTGGATTAGGAATAGTGTTCGGGCTTCTCATTCATTTAATTTATGGAACTACATCATCTGTTACGACAAATACTATAGACTGGTTTAGTATTGTCGGCAGCGGATATGTAAAGCTGTTGCAAATGATTGTAATGCCTTTAGTATTTATTTCAATTGTAGGGGCATTTACGAAATTAAATCTGACTAAAAACATAGGAAAAATTAGTTTCTTAGTTATAGGTATTCTCTTAGGAACAACGGCTGTAGCTGCAGCGATAGGGATTGGATCTGCATTAAGCTTCCACTTAGATGGAGTCCATTTGGTTCAAGGGGATATGGAAAAAGCAAGAAATGCGGAATTAGCTCAGGCTGTCGGATCAGTGAAAGATGCAACGATACCGCAACAAATATTACAGCTTTTCCCAAGTAATCCGTTTCAGGATTTAACAGGCGCAAGACCGACATCAACCATAGCTGTTGTTATTTTTTCAGCAATAATTGGAATCGCATATTTAGGTGTCAAACGTAAAAATGCGGAGCAAGCAGAACTTTTTGCAAAAATTGTAGATACTTTCTATACCATTATTATGAGAGTGGTTTCTCTTGTTCTGCGTTTAACTCCATATGGAATTTTAGCGTTAATTACGAAAGTTACTGCTACTAGTGATTATGGTGCAATTGCAAAACTTGGAAAATTCGTTATTGCTTCTTATGTAGCATTAATTATCATGTTTATTATTCATTTAATCCTGTTATCTTTAGCAAAACTAAGTCCTGTTCAGTATGTTCGAAAGGCATTTCCAACCTTATCCTTTGCCTTTACATCAAGAACAAGCGCAGGTACTTTACCATTAAATATTAAAACGCAAACGAAAGATTTTGGTGTATCAGAAGGGATTGCTAACTTTGCGGCATCCTTTGGATTATCCATCGGCCAAAATGGCTGTGCAGGAATTTATCCGGCTATGCTAGCCGTTATGGTTGCACCAACAGCTGGTGTCGATCCGACTACACCTTCGTTTATCATTACACTTATTTTACTGGTTGCAATCAGCTCATTTGGGGTTGCGGGAGTAGGTGGAGGTGCGACATTCGCAGCGTTGATCGTATTATCTACTTTAAATCTTCCTATTGCCATCGTTGGTTTGCTTATTTCTGTTGAACCTTTAATTGATATGGGACGTACAGCATTAAATGTGAGCGGAAGTATGACAGCGGGAATATTAACAAGTAAAATAACCGGTGAAATTGATACATCTGTTTACCATGAACCAAAACAACAAATTATAGAATCTTGACAGAATAAACAGCTTATCTCTTATGAGATAGGCTGTTTTTTTCTTATGTTTTTGGGGTTAAATGCTATAATTTTACTATATAGTCAGGGGATAAGGGGATAAGAGATGAAAATCAGAATTGGAACAATAGAAGATATAAAAGGGTTGGCAATAGTTCATTACGAGAGCTGGAAAACAACATATAAAGGGATATTTTCCGAAGAAACAATAACAAACCGAACATATGAAAAGGTGTTAAACAACTGGAGACCTCGTCTTCAGAATAAGGCGGATAAGTACGAATGTTTCTTAGCAGAAACGGAAGAAGGGGAAATTGTTGCATTTGCTGAATGCGGTGTGGAACGAACAAATAAGTTCCAAATGGAAGGGGAACTATACACTCTTTATATTTTGGAATCGTTTCAAAGAAAAGGAATTGGTACAATACTTTTTAAAAAAGTAATAGAGCATCTATTAAGTCATAATTTCGCTTCAGTAATGGCATGGGTCATTAAAGATAATCAATCTAGAAATTTTTATGAGCGTCATGGCGGCAAGGTTATTGGAGAGCAATTGATAGGAGATACTGGTATACTAGAAATTGCATATGCGTGGAAAAATTTAAAGGATTTTATTTGAGGTGTAAAAGATGAATCGAAAAGAGATTGAATATAAAATAGAAGATTTAAAAGCAGACTATGTAAGGCTTCAGCATGATTTAGAAAAGCTGGAGTTTGTGAAAGGAAACTTATCTCCATTAGAAAAGCAGCTGGGAGAAATTGAAAAGGAATTAAGCAAGCTGAATAAACAATTAGATGAACTAGAATAGAAAAAATAAGCGGGGATTTACCTCCGCTTATTTTTTTTGAAGTATTAGGATATTAAATAAGTCTTTAAATACTGTTATGTTACAAAGTTTAGTGTAAATGATGAAGCTTAACAGCTAAAAAAACTAGCTGATATAAGAACTTTGCAGGCGAATTAATCATTTTTTCTGAAAATACTTGACGTAAAAGCAAAATGCATATATGGTTAATTACATAACTAACTAACCAAATAACTAACTAGGTGGTGAGGGAATGAAATCTTTAATCGATGATAATCGACCGATTTTTATGCAAATTGCAGAGAAAATTGAGGATGACATCATTAATGGAGGGTTGTTGGAGGAATCCCAAGTACCATCCACTAATCAATTTGCTTCCTTTTACCAGATCAATCCGGCAACTGCAGCAAAAGGTGTGAATTTGTTAGTCGAGCAAGGAATATTGTACAAAAAACGCGGCATTGGGATGTTTGTCGTGAAGGGGGCGCGTGAGAAGCTAATGGCAAAAAGAAAAGATCAGTTTTTTGAGGAGTATGTAAGCAAAATGATCCGAGAGGCAAAAAAGCTAGGGATAACTTCAGAAGAGCTGATGGAAATGATTAAAAGGGGGAAAGGTGATAATGAGTAATGTTGTGGACGCTAATCAACTAACAAAAAAGTACGGAAATATCGTGGCTGTAGACGGTGTAACGTTTACAATCGAGAAGAACAAAATTTATGGACTGTTGGGGAGAAATGGAGCAGGAAAAACGACTATTATGCATATGTTTACTGCACAGTTATTTCAAACTAGGGGAGAAATAAAGGTTTTTGGAGAAAATCCATATGAAAATAAGCATGTGTTAAGTAAAATATGTTTCATTAAAGAAAGCCAAAAGTATCCATCCGGATTTACCATTAAAAATGTGTTGGATGTAGCTGCGTTCCTTTTTCCAAATTGGGATCAGCAGTATGCTGAGTCACTGATAGAGGATTTTCGACTTCCTGCAAAACGAAGAATTAAGGGACTATCAAGAGGGATGTTATCTTCGGTCGGAATCATAATTGGCCTTGCCAGTCGCGCACCACTTACGATATTTGATGAGCCTTATTTAGGGCTTGATGCTGTTTCGAGAAGTTTGTTTTATAATCGCTTAATTGAAGATTACGCAGAACATCCACGTACGATTATTTTGTCAACACACTTAATCGATGAAGTAAACAAAATGTTAGAGCATGTATTAGTAATTGACAATGGAAAGCTGCTTATTAATGAGGATGCCGATGTACTGCGAGGAAATGCTGTTACTGTTACAGGGTTAGCAACAAAGGTGGAAGCTTTTATAGCAGGGAAAAAGGTTATTGATAAAACCCCTTTTGGTGGATTCCATTCAGCTACTGTGTTGGGAAGGCTTGGGGCAGAGGAGATAAAACAAGCAGAGGCACTAGAACTGGAACTTAGTCCAGTTTCGTTGCAACAGCTGATTGTTCATCTAACTGGTGGAAAATCAAAAGATAAGGTGGTGGGATTCTCATGAATAGTATCGTGCCTGTCATGAAAATGCATACAAAGGAAAAATGGGGATGGTTTTATCTCTCATGGATTATATTACTTTTCAGTTTCTCTATAAATCTTATTATAGGAATTGTTACAAGCGGTACGGAGCCAATCTATACGGGTGGTATGGCCTCAATCTTTATTTACATGTTAGCTGCAGGTATTGGAACGTTGCAAATGTTCCAGTTTGCCATTGGGTTGAGTGTGAGGAGAAAAGATTTCTATTTCGGAACTACAGGAATGTTTATTTCTGTAAGTGCTGCAAATTCGATTGTATTACTAATTCTTTCTATTGTAGAAAAAGTATCAGACTCTTGGGGTGTTAGTCTTCATTTTTTTCACTTGCCGTATCTAAACGAGGGTTCCTTGATTGAACAGTTTATTATTTACTTTATTTTAATGATGAATATGTTATTTTTAGGATTTGTCATTGCAAGTATATTTTTACGATTTGGCCGAAACGGATTACTCGTGTTTTTCGGAGCGGTATTTGTAATTATTACCGCTGTATCATTTGTTCTTACCTATTTTGAGAAATGGGGTATTTTCTTCCATTGGATTGCAGGGCATTCTGCTTTCGAATTATCACTATGGATGATACCTGTAGTATTACTATATATGATTGTTTCATATCTGCTTTTCAAAAGAGCAACAGTATAAAAGTTATTATAAATTAAGGCACTTCTCATAAACTTTGTTGCTTATGACAAGAAAACTCAGGTAATACTTGTGAGAAAAGGTACCCGGATAATGATAAAAAACACACGTTATAGAGGACGGAGTATGATGTTTTTTAGACGAAAAGACCGGGCAATATTAATTTTCGCCCGGTTTTCTTAATATCCCCACAAAAACTCTCCAATGTATTGATCTACCATCTTGTGTTCGTGTAATCCACTATGTGTTGCATGTGGATCATAAATAATTTTACTTTCAAAACGCTGCTTTGGTGCAATATCTTTAAGTCCAAGTGCACTATCTAAAGAGACAACACCATCTCCATCCTCCTCATTCTTTGCTACCCCAGCAATCGATAAAACCTTAATGGAAGGACTAAATTCATTTCTGTGCTTTATTAGAGATGTTAAAAACGGCGAATTTGTTTTCAAATCAAAGATAGCTGGACCAGTATTACGTATATTTTGATAATAGGCTTCCTTTTGGATGCCTTTAAATGGACTCCCAATGGTAATAAACTTTTCAATCCTCGGGTACTGTCCATCATTAGATTGTTCGATAAAATTTGTTAAAACAAGTCCACCCATGGAATGTCCCACTGCATTAACTTCCTCTACATGGTATTGTCGTGATAATACTCTCATGACCTTTTTTAGCCAATTGGTTGTATCTTGTATGCTGGCTCGATTATTTTCAAAAATGATTTGGATCAAGGGATTTTTCTGATTCCTTGGTATTGATCCGTACATATGAAGTTCTCCATTTTTATTGACCGTAAAAACCATAGTCTTTTTGCCCCAATGGTACTGATTCTGAAAACGCTCAAGCATAAACTGAAAGGACCTGGGACCGCCTTTAAAGCCATGAACAAAGATGGTTGGAACAGATTTGGGTGCATCTTTTGATTTTGTTTTATCAGGTGTAATGAGCAAAAAGACGAACAGCCCAAAGACAATAAAAATAGCGGATAAAAGGAAAATTTTTTTGTTTCTGTGATTCAATTTTTTACTTCCCCCTATAAACTGACATTAATAGTATAGGCTAATAATCTTTGTACTATCAAGGGCTCTTTTCGTAAATGTTGTAGCTTGTGGATCTTCATAAGGGTCAAATACTTAAGATTCTAGGCAATTTTCGCAATTGTACTTACGAAAAGATGCCGCGAAGCCTTTGTTATACGAGAGGATGAACTTATGCGAAAGCAACAGGTTAAAATCGGCTTTTGGATTTTAAACAAACTATGCGAAAAATAGCGTATTATCAATGGTTCATCGTACCGAATTAGGCAAAGTAACCAATTTGCCGCTAGTGCATAGGCTAATGTGTAGTTATTTTTCTTTAGAATCGACTGTTGCTAATCTTTTATAAATTTGTCCACGTCTAGCTACAAGTGAAATTGGAACTTCTAATTTCACCAGAGCCTATCGGCTAGCGGATTTCTAAGTCTTCTCCCTACGATAAGTCAACATCAGGTGAAATACGAAGAGCTAATTTCAATAGCTCGTGAACTACCTCGCTGCCTTTATCTCAGTCGAAGACTCCAAAATCCGTCGCCGATGGGCAAGGCGCTTACGCATTTGTTCTTAAATCCGACTGTAAGAGGAGTGTAAAAGGCATGACAGATCAGGTGTTAAATTATTATGCAGGCGGAAACACCGGAAGAGGATTTTATAATTTATTTGATTCTAATTTAGAGGGACTGGATCGACTGTATATATTAAAGGGCGGTCCTGGAACGGGAAAATCAAGCTTAATGAAAAGAATTGCGTCTGAATGGGGAAAAAAAGGTTATTCTATAGAGCTAATCCATTGTTCATCTGACAATGATTCGATTGATGGTGTCATTATTCCTCAGCTTAAGGTTGGAGTTGTTGATGGAACAGCTCCACATGTAATTGAACCAATGGCACCAGGTGCTATTGAAGAATACGTTAATTTAGGCAAGGCATGGGATAGCGAGTATCTTAAACAGCATAAAAAGGAAATAATAGAAATTCAATCGAAAATCAGTGCCGCTTTCGAAGCTGCATATCAATCATTTTCAGAAGGATTAAGAGAACATGATATATTAGAAGAAATTTATATAAAAGAAATGGATTTTGAAAAAGCAAATCAGGTAACGGTGGAAATGGTAAATAAAATCTTTGCTGATAAAAGGACCAACAAACAGGCTATTGTCCGCCACCGCTTTCTAGGAGCAGCCACACCAAAAGGAGCAGTCGATTTTGTAGGGAATCTTACCGAAGATCTTAATAAGCGATACTTCATTAAAGGCCGTGCTGGAACGGGAAAATCCACTTTATTAAAGAAAATCGCCTCTGTTTCCGAAGAAAGAGGCTTTAATACAGAAATATATCATTGCGGTTTTGATCCTCAAAGCTTAGATATGGTAATCATAAGGGAATTAGGAATTGCAATTTTTGATAGTACAGATCCTCATGAGTATTTTCCTGACCGTGAAGGGGATGAAATTGTTGATTTATATCTAGCAGCGGTAACCCCGGGTACAGATGAGAAGTATGCTATCGAAATAAAGGATGTCCACAAACGATATAAAGATAAAATGAAAGAAGGTACTTCCCATTTAGCACAAGCGAAAGCATTTCACGATAAACTTGAAAAATATTATATTGAGGCAATGGACTTTTCGATTGTTGAAGAAATATATGAAAAAATTGATGCAGGAATTCAAAGGCTGGAAAAATAATCAGAAGAAGAGTGATTTTTTCACTCTTCTTCTAATTTATGATACATATCCATTTATAAGAGGTTTCAAAACTCACACAACTGTATTAAAGTAGATGTAGTGAACAAATAGAACAGGGGGACCTAAGTGTGAATTGGAATGATTGCATCGAGAGAACAAATACACATTCAGTAAAATGGTCGATGGCCGATGATGAAGTCATCCCGATGTGTATTGCAGACATGGATTTTCAGGTGGCTCCGGAAATTATCGAGGCTATGGAAAAGAAGGCAAAGCACGGCATTTACGGATACACTACTTTTTGTGACAACTATTATGCATCTATCATTGGATGGTGGAAAAAGCGTTTCAAGCTGAAAATTGAGAGAGAATGGATTTGTTTTAGCCCGGGCATTATTCCAGGTATTAATTTATTAATTCAATTAATAACAAAACCAGGGGATAAAGTAATTGTTCAAGAACCTGTATACTATCCTTTCTATAGCACCATTGAAAATCATCAGTGTAAAATAGTGACAAATTCTCTTCTTTATATGAATGGCCACTATGAAATAGATTTTGATGATTTGGAAGAAAAAGCTCGTGATCCAAAAGCAAAAGCACTGATTTTGTGCAGTCCCCACAATCCAGTTGGACGAGTATGGTCAGAGGAAGAGTTGAAGAGGATTGCTGAAATATGCTTAAAACACGATGTCTGGATTATTTCAGATGAAATGCACGGAGATCTAGTCTACAAAGGAAATCGTCACTTGCCGTTATTTAGCATCCACCCAGACATACCAAATAAAAGCATCCTTTGTGCAGCGCCAAGCAAAACCTTTAATATCGCCGGACTACAAACATCTATCATTATGATTCCTAATGATGAATTAAGGGAACGATATCAGAAAAAACTTTTCCAATACGGAATGATGAGACCTAATGTTTTTGGCGTAGAAGCCACAGTTGCTGCTTATACATCCAGTGAATATTGGCTGGAAGACTTATTAAGATATTTAGAAGGAAATCTACAATTTGTTCTGGATTATTTCCAAACCAATATTCCAGAAATATCATTAATTCATCCTGAAGCGACTCACCTCATTTGGATGGATTGTTCTAAATTAGGTTTTGAAGGGGAGCAATTGTTCCAATACTTTTTACAGAATGCCAAAGTCAAATTCGATGAGGGCTATAAATTTGGAAAAAGCGGCGAGGCATTTTTGCGCATGAACATAGCTTGTCCGCGTGATCGTTTGAAGGCAGCGGTGGAACGGATTGATGATGCAGTGCAGGGGTTGAAAAAGTAGAATTAAAATGGCGGAATAAAATTTAAAATTCAATAATCGTAATAAAATTATTCTTTCGTATAGAGAGGATAATTTTTTGCTTTAAATAGATATCGATGCAAATGTAGGAAATAATAGTACAGATACAGAATGACAAAATATTGTCCTTCACATATAAACAAAAATAATCTTTTATGATAAAATCCATATATAAAGCATTAAGTTACAACTTGTTGTCCATCCACAGAGGACAATTGTGTATAAAGCGCTTACATTTTTTATTAGGAGGGTAAATATGTCCAGCAAAACATTAGATCAATTTTTAACAGAAAATCTAAAGGATTTACGGGGAAAGGGTCTTTATAATGAGATTGACATTGTTGAAGGCGCAAACGGCCCGATTATAAAAGTAAAAGGCAAAGAGCTGATTAATCTCTCCTCCAATAATTATTTAGGATTAGCAACAGATGAACGTTTAAAGGAAGTAGCAACGAATGCTATTGAAAAATATGGAGTAGGAGCAGGAGCTGTTCGAACTATTAATGGTACCCTTGATCTTCATATTAAATTAGAGGAAACCTTAGCAAAATTTAAAGGAACAGAAGCTGCAATTGCTTATCAATCGGGCTTCAATTGTAATATGGCGGCTATTTCCGCTGTTATGGATAAAAATGATGCCATTCTTTCCGATGAATTGAATCATGCTTCCATAATTGATGGCTGCCGTCTCTCAAAAGCAAAAATTATTCGTTTTAATCACTCGGATATGGATGATTTGCGTAAGAAAGCGAAAGAGGCAAAGGAATCTGGCATGTACAATAAAATCATGGTGATTACCGATGGTGTATTCTCTATGGATGGAGATATTGCTAACTTGCCGGGAATCATTGAAATTGCCGAGGAATTCGATTTAATTACGTATGTAGATGATGCGCACGGTTCTGGAGTAACAGGAAAAGGAGCGGGAACGGTCAAACATTTCGGACTTGCAGACAAAGTTGACTTCCAAATTGGAACCCTCTCAAAAGCGATCGGTGTAGTAGGGGGATATGTAGCAGGGAAAAAGGACCTCATTGATTGGTTGAAGGTTCGTTCTCGTCCGTTTTTATTCTCTACAGCATTAACACCTGCAGACGTAGTAGCAGCTACTAAAGCGGTGGAGATATTAATGAGCAGTACAGAGCTTAATGACCGTCTTTGGGAAAATGGGAATTACTTGAAGAAAGGTTTAAAAGACCTGGGCTTTGACATTGGTGATAGCGAAACACCTATCACACCATGTATTATCGGGGAAGAAAAAACGACACAGGCCTTCAGTAAAAGACTATATGAAGAAGGTGTCTATGCAAAATCCATTGTTTTTCCAACTGTTCCACAAGGGACTGGCCGTGTAAGAAATATGCCTACAGCAGCACATACGAAAGAAATGCTGGATAAGGCAATTTCCATTTACGAAAAAGTAGGAAAAGAAATGGGCCTAATTTAACAGCCTAAAATTCAGGGAAAAACAGCCTATAAAAATATACATTTGAAAAACAACTAGATAAGCAATCGATACAGGGGGATTCCATAGTGAAAAAGATTCTTGTGACCGGTTCATTAGGTCAAATTGGTACAGAATTAATAACGAAAATGCGTGGTATTTACGGATCAGATAATATAATTGCTACAGATATTCGTGATAATGGCAGCGATGTCGTAAAGAGTGGCCCATTCGAGATTTTGGATGTTACGGATGCAGGGAAAATGCATGAGATTGCGAAAAAATATAAAGTGGATACGATTATCCATCTTGCCGCATTATTATCGGCTACTGCAGAAAAAAATCCATTATTAGCTTGGAACTTAAATATGGGCGGTCTTGTAAATGCTCTAGAAACGGCAAAAGAATTAAATTGCCAGTTTTTCACTCCAAGCTCTATAGGTGCCTTCGGTCCATCTACTCCAAAGGACAATACACCGCAGGATACTATTCAACGCCCAACTACCATGTATGGAGTTAATAAAGTATCCGGTGAATTACTATGTGACTACTATTTCTATAAATTCGGTGTAGATACAAGAGGAGTTCGTTTCCCAGGCTTGATTTCTTACGTAGCACAGCCTGGCGGCGGGACGACGGACTATGCGGTTGAAATTTATTATGAAGCAATCAAAAGTGGCCGTTATACATCATACATTGGAGAAGGAACAAAAATGGATATGATGTATATGCCAGATGCGTTGAACGCAATCATTGATTTAATGGAAGCAGATTCTTCTAAATTAAAACATCGTAATGCTTTTAATATTACTGCGATGAGCTTTGCTCCAGAGGAAATAGCAGCTGAAATTAAAAAGCATATCCCGCAATTTGAAATGAGTTATGAGGTAGATCCAACAAGACAAGCAATTGCAGACAGCTGGCCAAATTCTATTGACCCAACTGCGGCGAAGGATGAATGGGGCTTTAAAGCTGAGTACGATTTAAGTAAAATGACCGTCGATATGCTCGATAAATTAAAATTGAAGCTAAAATAAAGACTCTTTAATTTATCAAGAACAGCCTAAAATAAAACCGTAAAATGACGTTCCAACATGGGACGTCATTTTAAAATAGAATAAAACGTATTTTCTGTTCCTATCGGTATGATAAAATATATGGAAAGGGTATTTTAAAGAAGGATAGGAAAATAGAATGAGAAATCACCGTATATCAAAAATATTTTGGGGAGTTTTTTTCTTTATCTTATTATTAGACATAGGTTTGCTTTTATATAACGCTTTTCAGCAAAAAACAGGCTGGTATATAGGCAATACCATTTTTTTATTATGTCTTCTCAGTGGAATGATAATTTATTTAATAAATCGCTTCTTTTTCCTTTATAAAAATTATCTTGCACTAGAAGAGGAAGAAGAAAAGTGGTCTCTCTTAATGCAATCAACTCCCGATTTTATGTGTTTTAAAGATGGAAAGTCTAGATGGAAAAAGGTTAATCAGTTTGGCCGCAAGCTATTTCAGCTGGACAATATCGATTACTATGGAAAAACGGATCTTGAGCTGGCGGAATTAGTTCCGTTTTTTAAGGAAGGGCTTAATACCTGCTATTTATCGGATGAAGTGGTTTGGAAAAACGGAAAAATCACAAGAGCGGAAGAATCTTTTGTTGTGCCATCTGGTGAACTGAAAAGCTTTGACGTTATTAAAATTCCGCTTTTTCATGAAAATGGCACACGAAAAGGTCTTCTTACCATCGGTAGGGATATTACTCAACAGAAGGTAGCCGAGTCTATTCTTATAAAGAGAGAGAAGCTTTCAGTCGTCGGAGAACTTGCTGCAGGGATTGCTCATGAAATTCGTAATCCATTAACAAGCATTAAAGGGTTAATGCAATTAATGCATGAGGCTGGAAATGTTTCTGATCAATATGCAAAGGTTATGATTTCAGAAATTGACCGTATTAATCAAATTGCTGGCGGCTTGCTAGCACTTTCAAAACCCCAAAGCAAGGAAATTAATATGGTTCTTTTAAATGAAATTCTTCAATACGTTATCAATATTTTGCAGCCAGAAGCGTTATTAAAGGATGTACAATTCAATCTGAATGCTGATTCCCAGTGCAAAATAGAAGCAGATCGCAACGGGCTAATTCAAGTATTTATAAATATAATAAAAAACGCAATGGATGCCATGCCAACCGGGGGAATTATCACTGTTCAGTGCAAAAAGGTAATGGACAAGGTTCATGTAATAGTTTCGGACCAAGGCAGGGGAATTCCGCCTGAAAGATTAAAAAAGATTGCTGAACCTTTTTTTACGTTGAAGGAAAAAGGCATGGGACTTGGACTTACGATCAGTCAAAAAATCATTCAGGATCATAAGGGTTCCTTTGAGTTTTATAGTCAAGAGGGTCGCGGAACAGATGTAATTATTAAACTACCTTGCGGGGCTTCATAATAAGGGTGGCATAGTCACTCTTATTTTTTTGAGGCGTTTTCGTAAATGGTTGTAAAAGAGGCATTATGAAAGATGTAAATTTCTTAATGTGACCTAGTAATTAGCAAAGATATTGTATATAATTTGATTGAATCATCGTAATTTTCCATCAATTCCCCCTCCCGCTTTTCCTCACTTTTTCCCTAATTAAAAAATTCCTTCGAAAGGAGACATGATTTTGTTATCAAACGCTAAAGAAATTCTTCGAGCCTACTTTGGTTATGATGAATTTAGAAAAGGTCAGGAAGCAATCATTGACCAGATTATGCATGGTAAGGATACCGTCGCGATAATGCCTACCGGTGGCGGGAAATCTATTTGTTATCAAATTCCTGCATTAATGCTTCCGGGTATCACAATTGTTATTTCTCCGCTTATTTCCTTAATGAAAGACCAAGTCGATGCCCTAATAAATACAGGAATCTCCGCAACCTTCATTAATAGCTCCATTACCGCTAATGAATTGGATGAACGCCTAAAAGGGATAGAAGCTGGACAATACAAATTAATATATATTGCTCCAGAAAGACTTGAAGCCCCGTCCTTTTTAGACTTGCTGTATAAGGTGAACGTTTCTTTATTGGCTATAGATGAAGCCCATTGTATTTCACAGTGGGGACATGATTTTCGCCCAAGCTATTTACTAATAAAAAAGCTTATTCAACACATCCAACCGAAGCCAATTATTTTGGCTTTAACTGCAACAGCAACTCCAGGTGTAAAGGATGATATTTGTGATTTATTAAATATTCCCACAAGGGATGTTATTCTTACGGGGTTTGGTAGAGATAACTTAAGTTTTCAAGTGGTAAAAGGCCAGGACCGAGATCTTTTTGTAAAAGAATATGTTCATAAAAATATGGATCAATCCGGAATTGTGTATGCCGCGACACGTAAAGAAGTAGAACGCATCTATCAGCAATTAAAAAGTCTCGGAATTCTGGTTGGAAAATATCATGCAGGAATGTCGGAACATGAAAGGAATCGGAACCAAGAGGAATTTTTGTATGATGATATAACCGTAATGGTTGCAACCAGCGCATTTGGCATGGGTATCAATAAATCGAATGTACGGTATGTAATTCACTATCATATTCCGAAAAATATGGAGTCGTATTATCAGGAAGCAGGACGCGCTGGAAGAGATGGGCTGGAAAGTGAATGTATTCTTTTGTTTGCCCCTCAAGATGTCCATATCCAAAAATTTTTCATCGATCAGTCTGATATGAACATGGAGCGCAAGGAATACGAATATTCCAAGCTGAGGAAGATGATTTCCTATTGTCATACTGAAACCTGTTTTCTACAATATATTTTACGATATTTTGGCGAGAAAGACCCTGAAAATTGCGGGAAGTGCGGCAATTGCACAGATGACCGTCAGCAAGTAGATGTAACAAAGGAAGCACAAATGGTTCTCTCTTGTATTAAGCGAATGAATGAAAGGTTTGGGAAAACATTCATTACGAAGGTGTTAACAGGTTCAAATGACAGGAAAATTAATAGCTTCGGATTCCACCAGATATCTACTTACGGAATTATGAAAGGAAAAACTCAAAGAGAGGTAAATGATTTCATTGATTATTTGACCGCTGAAGGCTATTTACGTCCAACAGACGGTGCCTACCCAGTGTTGATTGTGACAAATAAAGGTATTAACGTTTTAATGGGAGAGGAGAAAGTATTTAGGAAGGAAAAGGTTCAAGTCAAGCAGCTAGTGGAGGATAATGAATTATTTGAGGAATTGAGACGATTAAGAAGAGAAATTGCGGCAGTGGAAAAAATCCCACCTTACATTATTTTTTCGGATCAGACATTACAAGAAATGAGTGTAAGAATGCCTACCACAAGCAGTGAATTCCTCCAGTTAAAAGGAGTTGGAGAAAGAAAGCTCGAACAATATGGAAGTACGTTTCTTGCCGTAATCCTTTCGTATCGGGAACAGCATGGTACAGAAGAGAAACTTCTTCTGAATGTGGAAACAGAAAAGAGTGAAGAGGAAAACAAACAGAGTACAAAGGAGAAGAGCCAACATATCACATATAAGATGCTGCAGGAAGGGCTGAGCCTCGAAGAGATTGCGGACAAGCGTGACATGTCATTGAGAACCATTGAAACCCATCTTATTAAGTGTTCAGAAGAAGGTTTTTCTATAGACTGGGATCAATTTATTCCTTCAGAATTTGTTCCGCTTATTGCAGCTGCAGTTGAAGAGGCGGATACAGACCGATTAACTCTCATTAAGGAGCTTTTGCCTGATGAAATCAGCTTTTTTATGATTCAAGCTTTTTTGCAAAGGCTCATTTCCTAAACTTAGTTACTTTTGGACCATAATAACAGGCATTTACCAGCTTCTAGGCAATTTTTGCATATTTATTTTATGAATAGATGCCACGTAGTTGTATTGGTTGATGAACTTATACGAAAATCAACAGGTTAAAATTGGCTTTTGGATTTTAAACAATCTATACGAAAATACCCTTGCAAAACAACAAATAAATAAGATCAATGAAATGGGTGAACAGCATATTTTATAAGCTGTTTCACCCATTTTCGTTATTAGTTATTCTTGATATCTCTAGAGCGCTTATTTCCCTAAAATCGTTTATATAACTAGTTTGAATGGACAAGTAATATTTATTCCTTCGTATTTCATGTGGTGTTATTTTCCTCCTGTGTATAAAGAACTACAAAAATTTTCATTTTATCGACATTTTTTCAAAAATACTATATATTTGAATAATAAAATGGAAGATGGAATAAATTATGAATTATTTTGGAGGGAATCTATGAATAAAATAGTAGACCTAGTAATACGATTTGCATTGTCTTGTATTGGAATTATATTGGTTGGTGGGTTGCCCAGCCTTTTAATAGGATTGAATAGTGGAACATTAGATTGGGGGAGCTACCTCCTGTCATTGAAGGAAATTTTTAATGGTATATTGCATCTACAACAGTTAACCTATTTCCACAATGGGAATTTATTACCGTTATTTCCTAACATTATTAGCCCAATGGTTTATTCCTTGATTGTTTTATTTTGTGCATTTATTGCAGCTAGCCTTATCTCACTTCTGTTATCTGTTTGCACTGTCCTCCTGCCGTATCGATTACGCCAAAAGGTTAAATTTTTCTTTTTCATGCTAGAATCAGTGCCGGATTTATTTGTCATTACCCTATGTCAACTACTTGTTATTTTAATAGTAAAAAAGACAGGGTTTCTAATTGCTGATATTGCAGCGATGGATCAGGAAAAAATATACTTGTTTCCGATTTTCTGCCTAGCAATCTTACCGACTATTCAATTATTTAGGATTTCTATGATTATATTAGAAGAGGAAATAGGGAAGGACTATGTACTGCTTGCTAGATCTATTGGTTTAAGAAAATCCTTCATCGTACTCATCTATGTGTTACGAAATGCTTGGATTAGTCTGTTCTTTCAATCGAAAAAGACAATATGGTTTATGTTATCCAATTTATTTGTTTTAGAGTACCTATTTAATATGCAAGGGATAACCATATTTATGGGTAATCATATGGATCCAAAAATCTTTACATTAGCACTTTTATCGCTATTTATCCCGATATTTATATTATATTCCCTTGGGGAATGGATCCTTCAGAAAAAAATAACAGGGGGTGAATCCATTTCATGAAAAGTCCATGGAAAAATCCTTTATTTTTAATTGGTTTTATTTTTATAGCGAGTTTGTTAATTGCGAGCATCCTTTATTCGGAGATCACTCATAATCATGTACGCCAATTTCGAATTTTATATGATAATCATGGAAAAATGATTGAGGTATCCCCGATCTCACCTAAGTGGAATATTCCATTTGGTACAGACCGCTTAGGGTTTGACATGTTTACAAAGGTACTGATTGGTGCAAAATATACAATTTTGGGTGCAATAGCGGTAGCAGCAATAAGAATGTTTCTAGCTATTCCAATTGGGTTATTTCTAGGAACTTATTTACGAAAACAAAAAAAATATTTTAGCGGTTTAGTGGATTCCTTCCATTTCATTCCATTAACAGTACTGGCAGTATATATTTTAACCCCGATATTATATGAGCCACTAGAAGGTTTTCACAATACAATGACGCAAAGAGTGGTTATTGAGATAATTTTACTCGCATTATTAACGGTTCCAGTGATTGCTGTATTAATTAGCAATGAGGCCAGCAAAGCATATCAAGAGGAATTTGTCACCTGTTCCAAAACCTTGGGGGCAAGTAAATTGCGATTGATTCGAAAGCATATATTTCCTGCCATGCGGGAGAAAATATTCGTGATTTTCGGACAGCAAATAATGCAAGCTCTTATTATCTTTGCACATCTTGGACTCTTTCAACTGTTTTTTGGCGGTACCCATAATAAATCTGATGGCTTATTCAGAGATCCGCCTGTCTCGGTTTCTAACGAGTGGTCTGGGCTTATTGGGGACTCCTTTCGATATTTGAATCTAGCAAGCTGGATTCCTTTAACACCTATCATTTGTTTTGCCATTACAATGCTGGCGCTTTCCTTTATGATTGAAGGATATGTTCAAGCAACTACCGGACATTCCCATTACTTTAAGAGGAAGAAACGAAATCATAATGTTAAATCATTGGAAAGAACGCCTCTTAAAATTGAGCTGGAAAAATTCGAAAAAATATCTTGATTGTCGGTCCCTAATATAGGGATCTTTTTTTAAAAAAGGTAAGGAGAGTAAATTTTTATTCCCATACATTTACAACATCAAGTCTAATCTTGACCAGCGCAAGCATCCTCGCGCTTTCCTTAGTTTGTGTCACAACCTTATTAAATGGTACAATATTGAAGTTAATAGGGAACGTGCAACTAGAAAGGATGATGCTAAAATGATACGATGTATTGCATCAGATATGGATGGCACATTATTGAATGCCAGACAGGAAATTAGCGAATTAAACCGAAAAGCACTTCTTTATGCGAAGGAGCAGGGAGTAGAAGTCGTAATCGCTACTGGACGTTCATTTGATGAGGCGCATTTTATTTTACAGGATGCAGGAATTAGCTGCCCGCTTATTGCTGTGAATGGTGCTGAAATTCGAAACGAATCTGGAGAAATTGTCAGTTCCATAGGATTAAGCGGAAAGCAGGCTACTGCTATCGCAAACATATTAAATGAGATCGGAGTTTATTTTGAGGTTTACACAAATAAAGGGAAGTTTACCGAGGATTATAATAAAAGTATAAGCGTCATTGTAGATATATATAAAACTGCCAACCCCGAGCGACCAACCGAAGAAATCCGCAGCATGGTAGAAGAGCGATTTACCAAGGGCTTCATTCAAACCATTGATGATTATGAAGTGATTTTTAATGACCCGTTATACATCTTTTATAAGTTTATTGTATTCTCAAGAGAAGAGGAGCCTCTGAAAAAGGCAAGCAAGGCGTTACATGAATTAGATGGCCTCAAGATTACCTCCTCAGGTCATGATAACCTAGAGATAAACCATATTGATGCACAGAAAGGAATTGCGCTGGAGACATTCGTGAAAGAAAGAGGCATTGATCTAAAGGATACAATGGCCATTGGCGATAACTTTAATGACCTTTCTATGTTACTAAAAGTAGGCTATCCTTTTGCCATGGGTAATGCAGAACAGGAGATTAAAGAGCTCTGTAAATATCAAGCAGATTTGAATGTGAATGATGGTGTGGGTAAGGCGATTGCACAAATGCTGAACGCAAATTTATAAAGTGGTTAATGGACGATGTGGAAAAAGGATTTCCCATCGTTTTTTTTAAGGAAAAAGTAACCACTCGGGCCATTTTACTTTGATTTCGTGCCTTTAAATAGGAATTTCGTGCTAATCAAAGGAATTGATGGGACGTTTAATTACAAAATTGTGCTGTTCTAATTCTTATGCGAAACATCATAAAAAAGCTATCATCAATGATAACTCGAAATAAATTACATTGTATCGATTTGAAAGTAAGTAATCACTCTCAACATTTTCCAGCTGTCAATTTCAGAATTTTCATTTAAATTATGGTATACTTTTGGGAAGATTCTATTTTTACAGAATGCCGAAAATAAAAAATCTATGCAATAGCTACCTTGGAAAATGGGATGGAGGTGAAGTCACTTGGAACCGAAAAGGGTTAATGAAATAAAGCCCAATATTGCCTCTTATAAACTAAGAATATTTTCTATTCTAATCGATTATTTAATAATTTGTGGGTATGGGGTCATTTTACTTTTTTCTCTCCATTTTATTACGTCCTCTTTTGTTGTTACTGTTTTCAAAAGGCCCATTCGTTGCTGAGGTAACAGGCTTCTGTCTTATAACCTTACCTGTCGTATTTTATTTTAGTCTCATGGAGGCATCTAGCAGGGGAGGCACACTAGGAAAAAGAAAATGGAACATTAGAGTAGTGAAAAAGGATGGCGAACCGATTGGAGTGGGAAGAGCCATTTTTCGGTCTGTCATTAAATTTATACCATGGGAAATGTCTCATTTTGCAATTTGGAATATACTGAGGCCATCCTCCCTCCCTGATAGTTTAATAACTTTTATTTTATTCACAGCAAATATCTTGGCTATTTTATATATTTTCTTTCCTTTAGTAAATAAGCAAAGGAAAAATATTTATGACTGGATTGCAGGAACTAGTGTTATTCATAATCAAAATGAAGAAGTTCCACTATGAATGAGTTGGTGCTTTTCTCCGATTGCTTTATAGATGCTAAAGAGCTCCTTCAAAGAAATGGGAAATTACCATACCTATGAAAGGGTTAACAGTGACATTCATAACATAAAAAAAATAAGTCCGATATCTCGAACTTATTCCACGCGATCATTATCCCATGGGTATGACCAGAATCTTTCCGTTTGAAGCCAAGCTAATATTTCCGGGTCTTTTTCAGCTAATTTCTTCTCTCTTTCTTCCATCATCCAACCGGTTTGGGATATATGTGCTTTCATAGCCCCCATTTTTTGGTCGATAACGTCACGGACATCATTTTCGATATCCGGTCTGCCAATTTCCTCTTCATGTCCTTTTGAAAAGGCTAGGCAATGAACCTTTGGTCGCTTCTCTAATGGTAGCTTTCTCACTGCTCGAATTACCGCTCTTCCGGTTGCGTCATGATCGGGGTGAACTGCATATCCCGGATAAAATGTAATAATAAGGGAGGGGTTTAATTCTTGTATTAAATCGGAAATCATCTTAGCCATTTTCTCGTCATCTTCAAATTCAATGGTTTTATCGCGAAGTCCCATCATTCGAAGGTCTTGGATGCCCATTACTTCCGCCGCTTTTTGCAATTCCTTTCTGCGAATATTCGGAAGGGATTCTCTTGTCGCAAAAGGGGGATTTCCTAAGTTTCTACCCATCTGACCCAAAGTGAGACACGCATAGGTAACAGGAGTTCCATTTTTTACATGAGAGGAGATGGTGCCTGATACACTGAATGCTTCATCATCTGGATGTGGAAATACGACTAACACTTGACGTTCTTTTTCCATATATAAAACTCCTTTCTGCCAAAAATTATATATCAAACGGTGTTTTGCTTATTTCTAGAGCAACTGCCAGTTTACCATCATAACCATGGCCGGCAAGCAACAGGCGGTTATGTTCATCCACCTCAAAATGTGTGATTCCTTCTGCGTAAATCCAGCCTATCTCCATTTTTATACCAACTCGGAAAGGACCATCTCCAGTAATTTTTCCATGCTCATATTTTACCTTTGCATTGCGGATATAAGCGCCTGCGGAAAAAAAGGACTCATTAAAGTGGGATGCATACGCTCCATTCGTCGTTTCCAAATGTATGTATACCTCTTGATTAGCAAATTCATTTATTTTTTCTTGCACTTTTACTGTATTAATTGGTTCCATAGGAATTCCCCTCCTCTGCTAAATGGGTGAACGATCTTTATTGATTTTGATTCTTATCAGAATGCGATAAATGTGATAATACATAAATAAAGTATGTGAACATTTTACTAAAAATAGTAGCTGAATGCGAAAAATTAGCTCTAATTAGCGTTCTTTTTATAAACTGAGTTGATTTTCCCGTAAAAATCTAAGCATCGGTTTTTAGGTAAAATCCATACACTTATGCAGAAGAGATGCTCTGAAATAACCCTTCTTTCGGATTAATCCCAATGTACGAATTATGTAAACGAGTAATGCCCAAATTGAAAAAGCGGGTGATTGTCACCCGCCGGAGTAAAATATTTATTTTGATGCAACAAAGCGAGTATACGCTCCGTGCATAACTGGACCAACATATTGGTTTAATTTAAAGCCATGTTCAATAGCAGCTGTTACAAATTCTTTTGCAGTGTGAACAGCATCCTTCACAGCTGCACCTTTGGCAAGCTCTGCAGTGATAGCAGCTGCAAATGTACAGCCTGCACCATGATTGTAGGTTGTATCTAATTTTTCCTTTTCCAATAATATAAATTCGCTTCCATCATAGAAAAGGTCTAGGGCCTTTTCATGTTGCAATTGTTTTCCACCTTTAATTACAACATTTTTAGCGCCTAATTCATGAATTTTAACCGCAGCTTCCTTCATATCATCAATGGTCTTGATTGGACCTGTTTTTGCCAATTGCCATGCTTCAAATAGGTTAGGAGTTACTACAGTTGCGCGTGGTATTAAAAGCTCACGCATTGCGTCTGTATTTTCCGGCTGCAATACCTCATCTTCCCCTTTACAAACCATAACGGGGTCAATAACCACTTTATCAAGCTTGTGCTCATCTATTTTGTTGGCTGCCAGCTCGATAATTTCAACTGATCCGAGCATTCCTGTTTTCATAGCGTCAATTCCTACTGACAAAATAGTTTCCAGTTGTGGTTCAACCGTTTTCACATCAATAGGGAACACATTATGATGCCAATTATTTTTAGGATCCATTGTAACGATGGATGTAATGGCAGTCATCCCATACACACCTAATTCTTGAAATGTCTTTAAGTCGGCCTGAAGTCCTGCTCCACCGCTTGTATCAGATCCAGCAAGCGTAAAGGTCTTTTTTAATGTCATTTTTGCTTCCTCCTCCATTACCAATGATGGATGTTCAAATAGATTTGAATGATTTATGTACTTCCTACATTAGAATAAACCAAACATTTGGGAAAAACAATGGATACATGCTGTTATAAAAATGGCAAAAAAATAAGGATGGTCTTTTGTTAAGACCATCCTACAAGAGGGGGGTTTCATCGTCTATCATCATTATGGACAGGGATTTAGCAAACTATACATCTAGTAATTAATTATTTTTATTTTTTTGAAAATAGCTTTACTTTATAATGTAAAACGTATACAATATGTTTGTTAAACAAATCAGACATTTTCCAAAGGAGGTATGTATTATGAAAGCAAATGTATATATGACTAATCAAAATAATTTCATAATGCAGTCCATGGAAAATAAAGAAGTAGATTTATTAGCATTAACAAACTAATTTGATCATGTTCATCATACCATGGGCTGCAATTCACAGGCTCATGGTTTTTATATTTTAGGGTGTTTTCTACCCTTTTTCAACAAAACCGTGCTAGCACGGTTATCTTTTTACCCTAAATGAGGGTAGTATTTATCGTTAATTTAGAGCCTCATGTGTGTATGTGAATAGGTTTATTCGAATGAAAAACCTATTGAACATATGCACAAGAGGTATTTTTTTTACCAAAATATTAATCCAAAAAACGGAGGAATTCTAATTGAATTTAAAAGCTTTAGGTTGGAATGAATTTTTTGAAGAAGAGTTTTCACAGTATAAGGAACAGGGATATGAGGTTGGAAGAGTCGCACTAGAACATAAAAAAATTTATCGAGTGTTATCCGAGTATGGTGAACTTTTAGGTGAAGTATCGGGAAAGATGCGTTTTAATGCACTAGACCGTGGAGATTATCCGGCTGTTGGTGATTGGGTGGTAATATCTGCAAGACCAGAGGAGCAAAAGGCTACGATTCATGCTGTTTTACCTCGGAAAAGCAAATTTTCCAGAAAGGCTGCCGGTTTAACAACAGAAGAACAGATTGTCGCTTCTAATGTTGATACTATCTTTCTTGTAAATGCCTTAAACGCTGATTTTAATGTAAGGCGTATTGAGCGTTATATTTTGTCTGCGTGGGAAAGTGGTGCAAATCCTGTAATTATTTTAAGCAAATCTGATTTATGTGAGGAAATAGAGGAGAAAATAGCCGAGGTAGAAACGGTAGCCTTTGGAATTCCTATTATTCCTATTAGTGCTGAAAAAAATATAGGCTTAGATCAGCTAGCCCCTTATCTTGATGAAGGGCAGACTATTGCATTGCTCGGATCATCGGGTGTTGGAAAATCTACGTTGACGAATACATTAATTGGGCACCAAAAACAACAAGTAAAAGAGGTTCGTGATGGCGACGATCGCGGACGTCATACAACAACCCATAGAGAAATGATCGTTCTCGAGCAGGGAGGTATTTTAATTGATACCCCTGGAATGAGAGAGCTGCAGCTATGGGAAGCAGATGAGGGATTAAGTCACAGCTTTTCCGATGTAGAATCCTTTGCAGAGCAATGCAAATTTAGAGATTGCAAGCATCAGAAGGAACCGGGATGTGCGATCCAACAAGCAATTTCTGATGGATCATTGGATATAGACCGTTATAACAGCTATGTAAAACTGCAAAAAGAGCTTGCTTATTTAGAGAGAAAAGAGAACCAACGTGCAGCATTAGCAGAAAAAGCAAAATGGAAGCAAATCTCTAATAATCAGAAGAAGGTAAAGTATTGAAGAAGGTATTAAAAAGCTTGGCAGAATGCTAAGCTTTTTTTAACGAAGTTTTTGTCTGATGGAAGTTCTAACTTTGAATTAGTAAATGTTTTCTGACAGGAAGGTACGTTTCCTATAGCTGTAGAAGTAATTATTATGAAAGGCTCTTTTCGTAAACTTTGTTGCGATTGGACCTTAATAATGGTCAAATACTTAAGTTTCTAGGCAATTTTCACATATGTACTTACGACAAGATGCCACCAAGCATTTAGTTATACGGCAAGATGAACTTCTACGAAAACAATAATATATGCGAAAATAGCCTTATTAAAATATAAAGGGGAATATAATATGCTTCACCACATCGAAATATATGTCTCGGATCTTGAGCAAACTACGAAATTTTGGGATTGGTTTTTAACAAAACTAGGCTATCAGGTTTATCAAAAGTGGGACAAGGGGATCAGCTGGAAACATGAATCCACTTATATCGTATTTGTTCAAGCCGATAAAAAATACTTAGATATCCCATATCACCGCTGCAGAGTAGGGTTAAATCATCTAGCATTCCGGGCAAAATCAAGACAGCAAGTAGATGATATTACATTGGAGCTTAAGGAGAAAGGGATAAAAATTCTTTATTCAGACCGGCATCCATTTGCTGGTGGTCCATCCTATTATGCCGTTTATTTTGAAGATCCCGATCGTATTAAAGTGGAATTGGTTGCTCCGGGAGAGGGAGAAGAACAAAGATGAAAACGGTGATTTTGGCTGGTGGGAAATCAAGACGAATGGGCCAAAATAAAGCGCTGCTTCCTCTAGGAGAAAAAAGCATTATCCAACGATTAGTAGAAGATTTCACCACTATTTCAGAAGAGATTATTATTATTGCGAATATACCTGAAATATATAGTAACCTTGGGATACGAATATTTTCGGATGCGGAGAAATTCAAAGGGGATGGACCCTTAGCAGGAATTTATACCGGGTTAGACGTAGCAAATACTGCATGCTTATTTATTGCTTGTGATATGCCTTTTGCATCTCCTGCATTAGGAGAATTTATGAAAGAGGTATTAGAAAATAGCAAAGTGGATGTGGTAATTCCATCATATAAAGGAAGAATCCATCCCCTATTCGGTGTCTATCATCATAGAATTAAGTCCCACATTAACGAGCTTCTTTTAAATGATAAAAGAAAAATGTCACAGCTTATAAATGAAGTGAATGCTAAAATAATAGAAAAACAAGATATTCCGATTGATTTACAGGATAAGTGGGAATATTGCCTTTGGAACATGAATACAATGGAAGATTATCAGAAGGCTTTAGAATTTTATAAAAATAAAAACAGGCTTTAGAGGTGACAAAAGTGAATTTCCAAATTACAAGGGATCCGATTGATATAGAGAAAGTAGTTCAAAGAGTTGTTCAAAGAGAGGCGGGTGCTATTACTACTTTCATAGGAACAGTAAGGGAGCTCACTTATGGAAGGAGAACATTGTATCTGGAATATGAAGCATATGAATCAATGGCTCTCAAGAAGCTTGAACAAATAGGAATGGAAATTACGGAAAAATGGCCACTTTCCAAAACAGCTATTACTCATCGTATCGGCAGATTAGAAATTACAGACATCGCTGTGGTCATTGCTATCTCCACTCCGCACCGGGCAGAAAGCTATGAAGCCAACCGCTATGCAATCGAACGGATAAAAGAAGTGGTCCCTATCTGGAAAAAAGAGCATTGGGAGGATGGAGAAGAGTGGATTGGCAATCAATTAGGTACAAAAAAATATATAGAAGGAAAGCCGGGAGAGGATGAGCTTCATGAATAAAATATTGTTATTTGCCCAGTTGCGTGATCAGGTAGGAAAACAAGAATTATATTTGGATTTCAAAGGTAAAACCGTTAAGGAATTAAAGAAAATAATGCAAGAATCCTATTCTTTTAATGATTTAGATAGTGTGATGATAGCAATTAATGAAGAATTCGTCAGCGAGGAAGAAATTATTCAAGAAGGAGATACTATTGCCTTTATACCGCCTGTCAGCGGGGGATGATCATGTTGGAAGGAAGAGTATAGATGGATAGATATTCACGGCAAACATTGTTTGCACCAATCGGACTAGAAGGACAAAGAAAAATAAGAGAGAAGCATGTTTTAATCATAGGTACGGGCGCATTAGGCTCCAATATTGCGGAAATGCTTACAAGAGCTGGGGTTGGGAAATTAACGATCATTGACCGTGATTATGTGGAAGAAAGTAATTTGCAACGTCAGCTTTTATATACTGAAGACGACGCCAAGCATAGGATGCCAAAAGCCGAAGCAGCGAAAATAAGGCTGAACGAGATTAATAGCGAAGTGGTTGTATATTCTATTGTAGCGGAAGCAGATGCACAGCTACTAGAAAAGATAGCTCCGGAAATAGATTTAATCATGGATGGCACCGATAATTTTGATACACGCTTTATACTAAATGATATCGCACATAAATTTCATATCCCGTGGATATTTGGGTCATGTGTCGGCAGCTATGGTTCCACTTTTACTATAATTCCAGGGAATACTCCATGCTTTCAATGCTTGTTGAAGAAACTGCCGATGAAGGGTCAGACCTGTGACACAACGGGAATAATTGCTCCAACAGTTCAAATGGTCACCGCTTTTCAAACAACAGAGGCATTGAAGCTATTATCCGATAATGTAGATGCATTAAGGAATACGTATGTAACCTTTGATTTATGGCAGAATCAAACCTTATCTATTAAGGCAAACACAATGAAAAATCCTAATTGCCCTACTTGCGGACATCATCCATCGTATCCATATCTTGATTATGAGAAAAGTACCAAAACAGCAGTTCTTTGCGGGAGAAATACGATTCAAATTAGACCGGGGAGCTCCGCTAATATATCTTTAGGAGATCTCTTCAATCAATGGAAGAAAGCAGGATACGAAGTAAGTGCAAACCCTTATCTCATATCGGTAAGGAAGGAAGAGCATCGCATGGTTCTGTTCAAGGATGGAAGAGCATTAATTCATGGAACAAATGATGTGGTTGTGGCAAAAAGGCTGTATCACTCTTTAATGGGTTAATAGATGTTAATTCTTATAGGCTATAGCTTTTCGTATATCGTTACAATTTTTTATTATGCGTAGTTTCGGGGCATCTTTTCTAAAAAAGCTAATGGTTTCCTAACCTAGATATGGATGGTTATAACGCTTCCGTCTACAAAGGAAACAAAGTATAAGCAAATATCCTTTAGAAAAAGCGGTCCGTTTATTAGGACCGCTAATCTTATTTATACAATGGTATATGGAGGTTCATCCATCCGTATTTCAGAAGCAATGACAACTAATTTCCCCTCATCCAGCACTTCTTCATATTTTTCTGCCTCCATTTTACTTAAGCCGAGAGCTTTCATCTTTGAACGGAGCTCATCACCGCGTTTTTTAAACACATTTCCAAAGGAATCTAGTATTCCTTGTTCTTCAATACCTACACTACCAGTGTTGGTAGCATCGGTTAAGTCCTTTGAACGCCCTTTTTGGTGGGCAAAAATATACACATTTTCTTTTCGGTAACCTTCATTTTGCAATTCACTCACTAGGTTGGATGCGTCAAGTCCATTTTCTGCAACTTTTACTGTATACATTATATCTCCTCCTTGGTGAGGTGCCTGCCACCTCGAATTAGTATGTATATAACCTGTTTGCACAACTATTAAACATCTTTTTTAGGTGTCTTCATATAGAGTGTAGCTTTTCGTATATGGTTTAACATACTAACTGTTAGGCTTGGTTCCTTGGTATCTTATCTTAAAAAAATTATGGATGCTTAACTTAATTACAGATGTTCATAAAGTTTTCATCTATATAAGCAACGATGTTTAAGAAAAGAGCTTTTAAAATTCGACAATTTCCTACAAGTTCCACGTGAAACATGTCGAATTTATGGTGTTAGAAAAATTATGTTAAAATGAGAGTAATATAAAATAAGGAGTTAATCGAAGTGTCTATCTCATCACACTCTCTTTTGAAAAAAATTGAAGAAGAAGTTATGAAAGCCAAGCAACTGCAAGAGCTTAATAAGCAAAAGCAACATGTATATACAATTAAGACATTGTGTGAGCTAATGTTGGACCAGGAGACGTCTAGTACAATAGAGAATCCACGGTTAGTAGGCTCTGCGCTAGATCCAACTCCAACATCTACTGTTCTAAGATATGAAAAATCACAGCCATTAAAAACGGATGATGGGGCAAATGGGGATTCCATTTTTGATTTTTAAAGCCATTTTTCTTAAAATGATGGGAGAAATAAAAGAGAACTGAAGGAGTGTAATTATGAAAGCCTTTGTTATAATTGGTGCCATTAATGCTTTCTTGGCAGTCGCATTAGGTGCGTTCGGTGCACATGGATTGGAAGGGAAAATACCAGAGAAGTATTTGGAGGTTTGGAAAACGGGTGTAACGTATCAAATGTTCCATGCACTTGGGTTGATTGTAATTGGTATTATCGCAAAACATATTCAATCATCTTCACTTCTGTCTTGGTCCGGTTGGTTAATGTTTATCGGAATTATCTTATTTTCAGGTAGTCTATACATATTAAGTGTGACAAGAATAAGTGTGTTAGGAGCAATCACTCCCTTCGGCGGTGTAGCATTCCTTGTTTCATGGGTATTGTTAACAATTGCTGCAGTAAAATATTTCTAAGAAGCAACAGCCCTTTCATCTGAAAGGGCTGTTTGGTTATATCGTTATCTGGTAGGATACGTCGCCATTTGCTGAGTAGAACCAAATGGATACTCATACTCCACTTCTTCTGTAAACGTAATATAATCTACATAAACCATTGGGATTAGGTTTCGTTCCCCAGTTTGAGGATTACTAATAATTACATGATCTCGGCCGGCCGCTTCTATTATCCCAGTAAACTGCTTTTCTCTCTTATTTTCGAAGGTAGCGTACAAATGGATCAGTTTCCCTTTGTTTAAACGTAAAATATTCTCAATATAAGACTGTTCTGAAGGCAGCATTCCTGGTATGTTGGGTCCTTGTGTTGTCGGACCAGCCGATGTTAATGGCGGTGTACCGAATTGTGGCGCGTTTCCTCCATAGAAAGGTGGTGAACCGGCAGTTTGACGATACGGATAACCATAAGCGTTTGGATTAACATATGAATTTGACAATATTCTCCCTCCTTGAACTCCCCAGTTAGAAATAAAATATGCTTAATGACTATAGGACTTTCATCTGAAAATAAGAATTTAATAATTTTAAATTAAATTCATTTGAAACAATGTACTATACAACAGGCATCCTGTCTTTCGATTATTCTTTTCTGTCAGCTTTACACCTCTCTTTAGGAAGCCAGACTTGTATGGATGGTGAAAGGATTTATTTGTTATTTTCACTATTTCATATGTATGTAAAGGATGAAGGGGATATGCAAGGAAATTTTAAGAGGATTGCTATGGAATAAAAAAACCCCTAAAAATATTTAGGGGTAATTGAATCTACACATGTAAAAACTTTGCAATTTTATCTTCTTCAAGCAAATTTCCTACAAAGAAGGAACCAAATTCACCGAAGCGTGCGCTAACTTCGTCAAAACGCATTTCATAAACAAGCTTTTTGAATTGCAATACGTCATCCGAAAAGAGGGTCACGCCCCATTCATAATCATCAAAGCCGACTGATCCAGTAATAATTTGTTTTACTTTTCCAGCGTATTTACGGCCGATCATACCATGGCTGCGCATCATTTCACGGCGTTCTTCCATGGATAGCATATACCAGTTATCATTGCCTTCACGGCGCTTGTCCATAGGGTAGAAGCAAATATATTTTGATTTTGGTAGCTCTGGGTAAAGACGTGATTTTACATATGGATTTTGATATGGATCTTCGTCAGAATTTCCTCCAACATAATTACTTAATTCAACCACAGATACATAAGAGTATGTAGGAATTGTATATTCAGCTATGGTAAGCTTATTGAATTCATTTTCTAGCTCATTAAGCTCTTCCATTGTTGGGCGAAGCATCCAAAGAATGAAATCTGCCTTTTGACCAACAATTGTATATAAAGCATGGCTACCTTGTTTTGCATTTTGAGTTTGATTTAATTTATTTAAAAACTGTTGAAATTCATAAATTGCCGTTTGGCGTTCATCACTTGAAAGAGCCTTCCATGCCGGCCAATTCATTGCTCTTAAATCATGTAAGGAGTACCAGCCATCTAATGTTTGAGCTGCTTCACTCATTTTTATCACCTCAAGTTATTTTAATTCATCATAACTATAGCATAGTTTTTCCAATCAGATGAAATACAACACACAAATGTTTAAAAACAGTCAAGAAAAGGAAACATTAAATTCACAAAATATAAACATTTGCCCTTATAGGGAAAAGCATTCATTCTTCTTAAAAAAGTTTGTTATAGTTTGGATAGAATATGTAATGAAGGAGGTAATAAAAATGACGGATTTATTCTCAGTAATTAAAGACAAAGTTTCCGATAAAGAGTTGAAAATTGTTTTTCCAGAAGGCTTAGATGAGCGAGTTTTAGCTGCAGCGGGCAGGCTGGCAACAGAAAGAATCTTAACACCCATTATCATCGGGGATAAAGAATCCATTGAAGCAAAGGCAAATGAACTGCAATTGAAGCTTGACGGTGCGGTTCTATACGACCCTTCTCAATATGAAGGATTCTCCGCAATGGTTGATGCTTTTGTAGAAAGAAGAAATGGGAAGGTGACAAAGGAAGAGGCAGAGAAAATCCTTTTAGATGAAAATTATTTTGGTACGATGCTTGTATATATGAATCATGCCGATGGTCTAGTCAGTGGTGCGGCTCATTCAACAGCTGATACTGTTCGGCCAGCCTTGCAAATTATTAAAACAAAACAAGGTGTTAAGAAAACATCCGGAGTTTTTATCATGGTGCGGGGGGAAGAGAAATACGTGTTTGCCGATTGCGCGATTAATATTGCTCCGGATAGCCAGGATTTAGCAGAAATTGCGATTGAAAGTGCCAAAACGGCGAAAATGTTTGACCTTGAGCCGAGAGTGGCAATGTTAAGCTTTTCGACAAAGGGGTCTGCTGTGTCACCCGAAACAGAAAGAGTAACAGAAGCTGTTCGGATTTCAAAGGAACGAGCCCCAGAACTTGTGCTAGATGGAGAATTTCAATTTGATGCTGCCTTTGTTCCTTCTGTCGCGAAGAAAAAAGCTCCAGAGTCCGTTTTGAAAGGCGATGCAAATGTATTTATATTTCCAAGTCTTGAAGCAGGAAATATTGGCTACAAAATCGCCCAAAGACTAGGGAATTTTGAAGCAGTCGGACCTATTCTGCAAGGACTAAATGCACCAGTAAATGACCTATCACGTGGGTGTAATGAAGAAGATGTATATAAATTAGCTCTTATCACAGCCGCACAAGCATTGTAATATAGTTATAGTTGATAGAAAGGCTGTTTTCGAATAAATTGTTAAGATCCAAAAGCCGATTTTAACCTGTTGCTTTTTGTCATTTTTTAAAAGAATCTAACCTAGATTTAGCTTCGGAGCATCTTTTATTTAGATGATTGTTGATTTCAACTGGAGTAAGGATTAAGGTTTTCGTCACCAAAAGCAACAAAGTTTAAGAAGAGAGCCAGCAGAAAAGTGAGATGAGACACTGGTGGAAAAAAGTCTATCATTATTGGTACAAGATAAATGGAGAATTATTGATCAATCAAGCTTAGGGCCGATGTTTGATGCCAAACAATCCTTCGCTATGGACGATACTTTGTGTACCTCTGTCGGAGCAAGGGTTTCCCCTCCAACTGCTAGATCTTGGGTACATCATCATACGGTTGTGCTGGGTATTCAAGATACGAGGCTCCCTTTTTTAGAGGAGGGTATGGTCTATTTAAAAGAACAGGGATACCGTGTTATCGTTCGAAATTCCGGAGGGTTAGCGGTTGTTCTGGATAGCGGAGTATTAAACTTGTCTCTCATTTTCCCGGATACGGAAAAGGGAATTGATATTAATCGTGGTTATGATGCAATGTGGGCACTGATTAAGGAAATGTTCTCGGATTTTAATGCTGAGATTGAGGCGAGAGAAATCGAGGGATCTTATTGTCCTGGAAGCTATGATTTAAGTATTAACGGGAAAAAGTTCGCAGGGATTTCCCAGCGTAGAATTCGCAAGGGTGTTGCCGTTCAGATTTATTTATGTGTATCCGGCAGCGGCCAAAATCGAGCTAAGCATATTCAGCAATTTTATACATTGGCTAAAAGGGATCAGGAAACCAAATTTATCTATCCAACTATTCATCCGGAAGTAATGGCATCCTTATCTGAGCTGCTTCATACAGAATTCACAATACAAGATGTCATGCTCCGATTTTTGAATGTATTAAAAGAGATGAGCGGAGAAATATATGGTGAACCATTATCTGGCCAGGAATTGGAATGGTATGAAGTAAACTATCAAAGGATAATGGAGCGAAATGAAAAAATAAAATAGAATGAATGCATTAGGCTCTTTCCTTAGACCATGTTGATTTTATACGAATATCCTAGTAATGACCTGGCTTTTGCTATGAGAACTATGTCCTTCATAAGAAAATAAAAAAACAATGAATACGAAAACAGCCATGTATATAATCAAGGTGACTACCTTGATTTTTTTCTTAAATTAATTAAATTTTGAATTGACATATAATTTCGAGGATGATATTCTATCTAAGAATCTAAAATTACCAAAAAAAGCAAAGGAGGTTATCGTGATGAAAGTAAATATTCTTTTAAACAAAAACACAAGCAATCATAATTTCATATTTCACGTAACCTGTCCTTATGCATTATTGAGTGTGTAAAAGCATATAAAAAGTTCGAATCAAGCACAGGGTACGTTTCGGTGAAATTGGAATTGCTAATTTCACACGTTTCCTGTGCTTTTTTTGTGGGCAGCTGCCACTTGCGCAGTCTGCCCTTTTTTGTGCCCAGATTCAAGAACAATGCAATTTTCTATCTATGTTTCGACAAAATAAGGGGGTGGATCACCTATGCTTTGGAAATTAAGGTGGTTTTTTAAGGAAAATTGGAAGCGTTATGTAGTTGCGGTATTATTTCTAATTATTGTTGGAATTTTGGATGTTATACCGCCAAAATTAGTTGGAATGGCAATCGATGATATCCAGCTTGGCAGCCTAACATGGTCAGGTATTTATCGATATCTTTTATATCTAATCGTAATCGGGGTTATTTCATACGGCATTACATATGTTTGGATGTACCAATTATTTGGAGGTGCCTTTGTCTTAGAAAGAAAGCTTCGTTCTCGGTTAATGGGGCATTTTTTCAAAATGACTCCGGCATTCTATGAACGAAATCGCACTGGTGACCTAATGGCCAGGGCGACAAATGATTTAAAAGCGATATCTGTAACAGCAGGCTTCGGTATTCTTACATTGACTGATTCTACAGTTTTTATGTCTACTATTCTATTAACGATGGGTATATTCGTAAGTTGGAAATTAACGATTGCAGCGATTTTGCCATTTCCAATAATGGCTGTCTTAATAACCGTGTATGGTAAGAAAATTCATGAGCGTTTTATTAAGGCTCAGGACTCTTTCGGGGATTTAAATGATCGTGTATTGGAATCTGTAGCAGGTGTCCGCGTTATTCGCGCATATGTACAGGAAAGAGCAGATGAGAAGCTCTTCAGTGACATGACGGAAGATGTTTTTAAAAAGAATATGGCTGTTGTAAAAATAGATTCTCTATTTGACCCGACCATAAAAATATTAACAGGTGTCAGTTATTTGATTGGTTTGGGGTATGGTGCTTACCTTGTGTTTCACCAGCAAATTACCTTGGGAGATTTGGTTTCCTTTAATGTGTATTTGGGAATGATGATTTGGCCGATGTTTGCCATTGGGGAATTAATGAATTTAATGAAACGCGGAAGCGCCTCCCTTGATCGAGTGGAGGAGACATTAAATCAAAAGGAAGATGTGGTAAATCCAAAGACTCCAACCTTATTAGATTTACCGGAAAACTTTCAATTTCAGGATTATACATTTCAATATCCTTCCTCGAATACTCCTAACCTCTCCAAGCTCCAATTGTCCTTAAAAAGAGGGCAAACGCTTGGAATTGTCGGAAAGACAGGAAGCGGGAAGACAACCTTTGTAAAGCAGCTATTACGTGAGTACAAAGAAGGTACAGGTGACTTTTCTATTTCAAACGTGGATATTTCTAAGCAAACGAAGGAGCAGGTTCGTAATTGGATTGGTTATGTACCGCAGGATCATGTTCTTTTTTCTAGAAGTATAAAGGAAAATATTCTGTTTGGTCATCCGGATGCAACGGAAGAGGATATTGAAAAAGCAATAGATCTGGCATCCTTCCGTAAAGACTTGGAGTTATTGCCGGAAGGATTGCAAACACTCGTTGGGGAAAAAGGAGTGTCATTATCCGGTGGACAAAAGCAAAGGATATCCATTGCCCGGGCTTTAATCAAAAACCCGGAAATTCTTATCTTGGACGATTCCTTATCTGCCGTAGATGCAAAAACGGAAACTAGAATTATTGAAAATATCCAAAGAGAAAGAAGCGGAAAAACAACTATTATTACAACTCATCGATTATCGGCTGTAGAGCATGCCGATTGGATTATTGTGTTTGATGATGGAGCAATAGTGGAGGAAGGTACCCACGAGCAATTAATTCAGCACCAAGGCTGGTACCGTGAACAGTTTGTAAGACAGCAATTAGAGGAAGAAGAGGGAGCGGAGGTGACGTTATGACAGCAGGAAAGCAATTGTTCCGATACGCTCTAGCGTTCAAAAAGATTATTATTATTGCATTATTGATGCTTGGACTTTCGGTTGGGGCAGAGTTAACGGGTCCTTTTATCGCTAAAAAGATGATTGATTCTCATATACTTGGAATTGAATCCTCCTGGTTTGAGGCGAAAAAGGGAAAGGACGCAGTTCCATTTGATGGCCATTACTATAAGCGTGATTCCTACTTCGGCAAAGAAGAGCCAAAGGGCAAGGAAATTAGAATTATCCAAATTCGCAAGAGCTTTTATTTTATTGGCGAACGGCTGCCGTTTGATGGAAAAAGATCCTATCATAACGGGGTAGTCACTATTACAAAGGGTAATCAATCCCATACCTTTCCGGCAAAAAAAATAACAGGAGATCAGTTGCTCCGATTTTATCAGCCGGAGATTCCTAGAATGATGAAGCTCATAATCTTTTATTTTAGCTTACTGCTTGGAGCATCTATCTTTCAATATGGACAGCATTTTTATCTGCAAAAGGCATCCAATCGAATTATCCAAAAAATGCGCAATGATATTTTTCAGCATATCCAAAGATTGCCGATTCGCTATTTTGATAATTTGCCTGCAGGTAAGGTGGTTGCAAGAATTACGAACGATACAGAGGCAATTCGGGACCTTTATGTCGCTGTATTAGCCAATTTTTTTACCAGTACAATCTATATAACGGGAATTTTTATTTCCTTATTTATATTAAATGCGAAGCTCGCAGCTATTTGTTTGCTGCTTCTTCCAATCCTGTATGCATGGATGATAATATACCGAAAATTTGCTTCGAAATATAATCAGGTAATTCGAACAAAAATTAGTGAAATAAATGCTTCTATTAATGAATCCATTCAAGGTATGAATATTATTCAAGCCTTCAGACGTGAGGACCAAATGAAGGATGAGTTCGAGCAACTGAATGAAACACATTTTAAATACCAAAATAAGCAGCTTAACTTAAATGCATTAACCTCACATAATTTGGTGGGTATATTGAGAACCATTACGTTTGTTGCTTTCATATGGTATTTTGGTGGGGGCTCTGTCGGTGTAGGCTCTTTCGTCTCGCTGGGTGTATTGTATGCCTTCGTTGATTATATTAACCGGTTATTCCAGCCTGTAACAGGTATTGTGAATCAATTTGCTAATCTAGAGCAAGCTCGCGTAGCGGGTGAAAGGGTATTTGAATTATTAGCGGAAAGCGGTACTCCGGTTGACGACAGTAAAATGGAGCGTTATCAAGGAAATGTTACGTTTGATAGGGTGACCTTCGGATATAAGGAAGACCACGATGTATTGAAGGATATTTCGTTTGATGCAAAAATGGGTGAAACAATTGCATTGGTGGGTCATACTGGATCTGGGAAAAGCTCCATTATGAATCTTTTATTCCGTTTTTATGATTGCACAAAAGGCGCCATAAAGATTGATGGAAAGAATATTAATGAAATACCTGTGCAAGCATTACGTGAGCATATGGCTATTGTTCTTCAGGATCCATATTTATTTACAGGGACGATTGCCTCCAATGTTAGTTTGAACGATCCAGGCATCACGAGAGAAATGGTAGAAAAAGCATTGATGGATGTTGGAGCGGATAAGGTACTGAAAAACCTAGAGAAGGGCATTGATGAAGCGGTAATTGAAAAGGGAAGCACCCTTTCATCCGGCCAACGACAACTAATCTCCTTTGCCAGAGCACTAGCCTTTAATCCTGCGATCTTAATATTGGATGAGGCTACATCAAATATAGATACCGAGACGGAATCTATTATTCAAGATGCGATGGAAGTATTGAAAAAAGGAAGAACGACCTTTATTATTGCACACCGGCTTTCAACTATTCGAAATGCTGATCAAATTTTGGTCTTAGATAAAGGCAGAATCGTTGAAAAAGGAAATCATGAAGAGTTATTGGCGCTCGGGGGTAAGTATTTTCAGATGTATCAATTGCAGCAGATTAAGAGTGCTGGATAATAACGTCCTTTTTTATAGAAAGGCACGAAAAACTTCTAAAACAGCCCGAATGAAAGTTGAAATAGCCCGAAAATGTATAGAAACGGCATAAAATAATAATGAAATGGCCCGATTTGAGTCTATGGACCTATGATTTCAACATAAAAGAGACTGTCTCGTAAGGTGTTAGGCACCATACGAGACAGTCTCTTTTCATTATTCAGCCAGCTTCTCCAAATTCCCATTTCGGTCCATTTTAAAAGTAGAAGTGGATGGCTCGTCTTCATCAAATAATACAAGCTTCCTTGCACGGTTCATGATTTTCATCAATGTTTCATAATCTTCCTGCATGGTGACAGAGTTTTTCTCCAATTCATTAATCCGCTTTTGCAATTCTTCGTTTTTCTTCCTCATATCGGATAGCTCGTGCTTTAATCTTGCATTCTCACTTTTTAAGATGGTCGATTGAAATTGAGTATTATTTAAGTATTGTAAATATCCAATGACTTTTGATAAACTCATTTCTTCATTACCTTTATTTAATACAGGTACAGGCAAAGAAGGTGTATTTGTTGATGTAACCGGTGTTAACTCCTCTGCCATTTCCTCCTGCTCCAAAATGACGGTTTGTAATGGCAACTCTATTTCCTCTACATCTTCTAACGTAGGAGTAGGCGGTTGATAGAGTAGTTTTTTCTTGCCGCCTTGATCTTTACCTAGTAGACGCTGTCTTTGTTTTCTTTGTTTCTTTGCTAGTTGAAGAGCTTGTTCATAATTATGGCGAACGACCGCATTCCAGCGAAAACCGCAGGCAGCTGAAGTTCTATTCAATCTATCTCCTACCTCTTCAAAAGCGTTCAGTTGGGTACTGCCCTCCCGAACATGACGCAATACCGTTTCAGCTAATATCAAATCATTTTCATCTGTCCAAGCATCTTGGCGAGATTTCATTATTCTCAACTCCCATTTGAAAAAATTAAACTTTCCTTGTTAATCCAATTTGTTTTAGTACATTGTTGCATTTCGTAAATGGCTATAAACCCTAATGTAGACTTAGTTTCGGGGCATCTTTTCTTAATGAGGCTATTCATTCTTAACCTAGATATGGATGTTTATAAGACTTTAGTCTACAAAAGATACATAGTTTTTTAAGAAATGAGCCTTTAATCAAAGCATGGACAATTTCCCGAACTTTTATACCAATATTGTAAAAAAGATGATAGTTTCGCAATTTTCCAACCCATGGTCCCGAATCTTTCATTATGAAAACAAACTGGTTATAATAAAAATATGATAGACAGGGAGGGTTGAAAGTGGAATATTCCAAACTAAAATTAAGCGAGGAAAAAGTATTTAAAGACCCTGTTCATCGATATGTTCATGTCAGTGATCAAGTCATATGGGACTTAATTGGAACAAAAGAATTTCAACGATTACGGAGAATTCGTCAATTAGGAACAACCTATTTTACTTTTCACGGTGCAGAACATAGCCGCTTTAATCATTCCTTAGGTGTCTATGAAATTGTTCGAAGAATTATTGATGATGTATTTGACGGACGCCCGGAGTGGAATGGTGATGAACGTCTGCTTTCTTTATGCGCCGCATTATTGCATGATTTGGGACATGGCCCGTTTTCCCACTCATTTGAAAAGGTATTTGCCTTAGACCATGAGGAATTTACTCAGCAAATCGTTACCGGGGAGACGGAGGTCAATGCCGTTTTACGCAAAGTTGACCAAGATTTTCCGAAAAAGGTAGCCGAAGTAATTGCGAAAACATATGAGAATAAGCTTGTGGTAAGTTTAATCTCGAGTCAGCTTGATGCAGATAGAATGGATTATTTACTTCGCGATGCCTATTTTACCGGGGTAAGCTACGGACATTTTGATATGGAAAGGCTTTTGAGGGTAATGAGGCCGCGTGAAGACCAGGTGGTATTTAAATATAGCGGGATGCATGCGGTTGAGGACTATATTATGAGCCGCTACCAGATGTATTGGCAAGTATATTTCCATCCGGTCACCAGAAGCTCTGAGGTTATTCTGACAAAGATTTTGCATCGAGCTAAATCATTACATGAAGAATATTATTCATTTAAGCATCATCCAATTCATTTTTATTCCCTTTTTGAGGATGAAATGACATTAGAAGACTATTTAAAATTAGACGAATCTGTCATATTATATTATTTTCAGATGTGGCAGGAAGAAGACGATCCTATTTTAAAAGATTTATGTACAAGATTTATGAATCGGAATTTATTTAAGTATGTCGAGTTCGATCCGGCAAAGCAATTTAAAGTGCATAGTCAATTAGAAAAATTGTTTGCGCGAGCAGGAATTGATCCGAATTATTATTTGGTTGTCGATTCATCATCTGATCTCCCTTATGATTTTTATCGTCCTGGTGAAGAAGAGGAGCGTCTGCCGATTCATTTATTAATGCCTAACGGAGAACTCCGAGAGCTGTCGAGGGAATCTGATATTGTCGATGCCATCTCTGGCAAGCGCCGTACAGATCATAAATTATATTATCCAAAAGATTTTATCTACGATGATTCAAACAATAAAGAAGTGAAGCAAGAAATTCGTTCTATTTTAGAGAGATTGAAATAGTTATTGGAAGCAGGAGATGAAGTTCTTTGTTAAAGGATCATGTAAGAATAATGAGTGCACTTTCAGCTTCAGGGGAAATTATTGGCCGTAAAAAGCTGCAAAAAATGATTTACATAGCCAAAAAGCTGAGCTTTCCTTTTCAGGAAAAATTCCAATTTCATTTCTATGGACCATACTCCGAGGAATTAACATTAAGGGTAGAAGAGCTTTATAATTTGGGATTTATTGAAGAGGTCAAGGAGAAAAAAGGCGGCTACTTTCAATATCGGTACACAATTACAGAAAATGGCCGTGAGTTTCTTCATTTATATGAAACGGAAATGCCTTGCTTAAAAGAATGTTTAACTAGCATGAATGAACAAAATTCCCGTTACTTAGAGCTTGTTTCGACCGTTTTATACTTTGACAATTTGTCTAAAGAGGAAGTTGTTGAAAAAATAAATAAAGTAAAGGCGAAGCAGCGATATACGGAGGAAGAAATCAATCAAGCATTTGATTATATTGAAGAACTAAAAAAAATAGCCAATCCGAGCTAATTGGCTGAAGTGCCCCCAAAATATAGAGACAGTCTAAAATTTGGGGGCACTTCATAATTGGATATTTTTATAACACAAATATTATTTGTCGCTTAAGCGCTTTCCACCCACTGCATAATGATTTTTCGACATTTCTTCGATAAATACAACGATATTTTCCTTCGGGGCATTCGCTGTTTCACTAACAGCTTGCGTTACCTTTTCCACTAACGCTTTTTTTTGTTCTTCTGTGCGTCCCTCTAGCATTTTTACCGTTATGTATGGCATAATGACAACTTCCTTTCTTTGTATAAAAATTATTTGAAAGTATAAACTTTGCGGATTTCTACGTCTCCTACCTACGATAAGTCAACATCAGGTGAAATTTGAAGAGCTAATTTCAATAGCTCGTGAACTACCTCAGCACGGTTTACTTTATCTCAGTCGAAGACTCCAAAGGTGAAATTATATAACAAATTTCACTCATCCATACGCCGATGAGCAAGGCGCATATACTTTTCTATATAAAAGTGTATGATTTTTGCAAAACGATAGCAAGCGGATTATATTAATATAAAGGCAAACAAAGTATACTTATATGTAGATAAGAATAGAATGAAAAAAATAAAGGGGATTGATCGTGGACTTTCTAAACAATATATTAAGATATCCATTACAAGAGATACCGTTTGTTGTCATTACACTGCTGATTGCATTTACTGTGCATGAATTTGCTCATGCCTATACAGCTTATAAGCTTGGCGATCCAACCGCACAAAAGCAAGGCAGATTAACATTAAATCCTATACACCATCTTGATCCACTTGGAACGATCTTAATTCTAATTGCGGGATTTGGTTGGGCGCGTCCGGTACCGGTGAACAGAAACTACTTTAAAAACCCAAGAGCAGCAGGTGTATTAGTATCCATTATGGGGCCATTAAGTAATTTAGTCATGGCTTTTATTGGATATGGTTTATGGTACTTTTTAGTTTTTAAAAATGGTGGATCCGGAGTCCCGTCTTTTGTTATGGATTTCCTACGTTATTTTACTGGCATAAATTTAGTATTAATGATTTTCAATTTAATCCCGCTGCCCCCTTTAGATGGATATAGGATCATTGAAGACCTTGTTAGTCCATCATTAAGGGCAAAATTAACTCAATATGAGCAATATAGTATTATTTTATTTCTTCTCATTCTGGTAACACCATTGGATCAATATACTATTTCACCTCTTATTGATCATGTTTCGCAATTCTTTTTTATGCGTTTTTCTGATATTTTCTCGGTGTTCTCATAGTTGTAAGGAGGCTTTTAATCATGGAATCAGGAAAAAATAAGCTTGAATTTAATATTATCAAAAAGGATCCCAGAGATGAGCATAAAGGCTTTGGTATGGGTTCATTAAGCTTAGATAATGTTTCTCCAGTCATTATTGATATTGAAGCAGGAGAGGCTGTTGTTGATATTGGTGCGATGCACGGCAAAAGTGCAGTTGAAAAGCGTGTCAAATTTCTGCCTAATAAGGAGGAGGTTCCTGCAGGCGCAAAATCTTACTGGCTTGTTTGGGTGACTATTGCACGCAAAGAAGATGGATTATATTATGCCGGTGCAACAGCATGTGAAATGACAGTGAACAAAGAGGCAAGACGAGGTTACAAGTCCTTGCCGGAGCATGTGAATCGCTTAGATAAATCACTCAAGCGGCAAATTATCGTCGATCATATGGATGAAAAATCGAAAAGGGTATTAGCTGACTTTTTGAAAAATCATGATGAAAACATGTGGAACCGTTCTAGTGAACAGTTGAAAAAAGATTTAGGAGTTTCCCAATAATTTACGAAAATGTGAACAAAATTTGACAGTTGCGCAAACCTAAATAAGTGGCTTGCTGATTCCTCAAAATATCAGTAAACTTAAAACTATGGTTTGCACATACAAATCTAGGACAAAAAAAACTCGGGCCGCACACCCGAGTTTTTTTATTGGCAATTTTTCTTTAACTTTGTTGTTTTTGTAGATGGAAACTTTAATAACATCATTATTTCAGTATAATACAATAACCCTTTACGAGGATTCTTAATAAAATACGAAAAGCAACACGTTAGAATCAGCTTTTGAATTTTTTATATACATATGAAACCAGCCTTTTATAACCATTTAAACAGCTTATGCAGCCAACCATCCTGCTTTTCCTTATGCTTTGGTATTGGTGTTTTTCCTTTTCCAGGATGTAGATTGCAGTAGTCAGTGGGTTCTGTGCCTGCAACAAAATACATATCCCTGGAAATGGGGCAGTCCTTGGTTGCGATTTTCCCACTCTGCGGGTCAATTGGAATTGAAATGACGCCTTTAGGAGCCTTAAAGGTTTTTACAGGCTCACCTTTCAGAGATTTTTCCATAAACCGAGTCCAAATTGTTTTTGCATATCGCTTGTCTTCGGCTAATGTAATTTCATCTCCTTTATCATATCCGGTCCATACACCCGCCGTTAGCTGCGGGGAGAATCCAATCATCCAGCTGTCCGTATTTGTCGAGCCTGATTTCCCGGCATATTGCCGCGTTAATTGATTAATAATGGTAGAGCCAGTAACAGAGGAGTAGCCATTAAGCTTTTTATCAAACATTCCGGTCATCATTTGTGTCATGACATAAGCAAGCTCTGGCTTTAACACTTGTTCTGACTGTTGCTTATATTCATATAGCACATTCCCTTGATAATCCTCTACTCTTGTAATAAAAATAGGATGAAGCTTTTTCCCGCCATTTGCAAGCATACTGTAGGCGTTCACCATGTCAATAACGTGGACGCCAGAGGTCCCAAGTGCAAGAGACGGGACCTTAGCCATTTTGGTTGTAATGCCAAAATCCTTTGCTGTTTTTATCAGTGCATTTTCTCCTAAAAATAGGTGTGTTTTAACAGCGTACACATTATCGGATAGAGCAAGTGCTTGCGCCATAGTAATGTCCCCGTTAGCATATTGGTCGTTGAAATTATGGGGAGTATACTCCGAATTTCCATTATCGAATTTAAAGGTCGTCTGTTCACTCCGCATCATTGTTGTTGGGGTAAAACCTTTCTCTAAAGCCGCATAATATAATAACGGTTTGATTGTAGAGCCGGGCTGTCTGCTTGCTTGAACGGCCCGATCGTATGGACTTTCATTATAATCCTTTCCGCCAACAAGCGCGGTAACAAATCCGTTTTTAGGATTCATCGCTGTAAAACCAACTTGAATATTGGAGTTCTTCGAAATGGTTTCTTTGATTACACCATCTGCAATTTCCTGCTGCTTTGTATCTAATGTTGTGTAAACTCGTAATCCTCCTAAGTCAATAGTGCGGTCATTTAATCCAAGTGCAGTTTTTAACTGATGTTTTACAATGTCCTGAAAATAAGGTGCTATTTCAGAGCGATGGTAAGTATGCATTCCTACGATTTTTAGCTTTTCATTTGCAGCGGATTTTGCCTCCTGATGTGTAATATATCCGTTTTGCTCCATGGAGTGTAAAATTAGAAGCTGTCTACTTTTTGCTTTCTTCATTGAAAAGAGGGGTGAATAAATGCTGGGTCCCTTTGGAATGCCTACAAGCATAGTGGCTTCAGCTAAACTTAATTGACTGGAATTTTTGCCAAAATAAAATTGACTTGCTGCTTGAATTCCGTATGCACCATGCCCATAATTGATCGTATTTAAGTATCCCTCCAGAATTTGCTTCTTTGTGTAGTTCATCTCGAGACGAATAGTATATAGAGCTTCGGAAATTTTCCTTGTCCATGTTTTGTCCATGGTTAGGAATAAATTTTTTGCATACTGCTGTGTAATGGTACTTGCACCTTGGACCTTATGCATAGCTATTACATCTGCCAGAATAGCGCCGCCAATACGTTTAACATCAAATCCATGGTGATGGTAGAAATTTTTATCCTCAATCGAAATGGTCGCATCTATAACATCTTGAGAAATATCATGTAATGGGACCCAGTACCGTTTTTGTCCGCTATTACTTTCTCCGATTATAGTCCCGTCATTTGAATAGTACAGGCTTGATTGCGGAACAGCTAAAGGCGGTGGTCCTAAAATTTTTGCATATATATATATCGCCAATATAAAAATGGACAAACCAATGGCGATAAAGAAAAGGGCAAATAATAGAAAGCGAAAGTACTTTTTGCTTTTTTGCATTCTAGGATTCGTGATTGTTTCCATTACTATCGCCTCACTTAAAGTAATACATTTTAAAATCTATTAGTCATTATGAAATAACGAAGCAGGTTTTAAACATTGAAATTGGAGAAAATTAAATGCAAGAAAAAAGAGAGGAATAATAATAAATATTTTTCTTGCATTTTCAAAAGAATTCTCTATACTTTTTCTCATGTTTGTATTTATTTTGTTAAAGGGAATAGTATAAGAGAATCTACTTTCAGAAAGGAAGAATAGAATGGCTGGACTTTGGTTTACTGAAAAGCAAACAGAAAATTACGGAATTACAATGAAAATTAATCAAACTTTACATACGGAACAAACAGAATTTCAACAATTAGATATGGTGGAAACGGCTGAATGGGGAAATATGCTCCTTTTAGACGGTATGGTCATGACAACGGAAAAGGATGAATTTGTGTATCACGAAATGGTTGCACATGTTCCATTGTTTACACATCCAAACCCTGAAACTGTACTTGTTGTAGGCGGAGGGGATGGCGGAGTAATCCGTGAAATCCTAAAACACCCAAGTGTAAAAAAGGCGACATTGGTTGATATCGACGGAAAGGTTATTGAGTATTCTAAAAAGTACTTACCAAGCATTGCCGGCGAATTGGACAATCCTCGTGTAGATGTACGTGTTGATGACGGATTCATGCATATTGCAAAAAGCGAAAATGAATATGATGTTATTATGGTAGACTCTACTGAACCGGTAGGTCCTGCTGTGAATTTATTTACAAAAGGTTTTTATGCCGGCATTGCAAAAGCACTGAAGGAAGATGGAATCTTTGTTGCCCAAACAGACAACCCATGGTTTAAAGCGGATTTAATCCGCGAGGTTCAAAAGGATGTAAAGGAAATTTTTCCAATTACTCGTCTTTATATTGCTAACGTTCCAACGTATCCAAGCGGAATGTGGACATTCACATTAGGCTCTAAGAAACATGATCCATTAGAAGTGAGTGAAGACCGTTTCCACGATATCGAAACAAAATACTATACGAAAGAGCTTCATAAAGCTGCTTTTGTTCTGCCAAAGTTTGTACAAGATCTAACTCGCTAAGGAGGGGTAACAATGCGCTTTGATGAAGCATATTCAGGAAATGTATTTATTCGCAGCCATCAAAATTACGAGGAGAGCCAGGCAGTTATCTATGGAATGCCAATGGATTGGACAGTAAGCTACCGACCGGGCTCCCGTTTTGGACCATCTCGTATTCGTGAAGTGTCTATCGGCTTAGAGGAATACAGTCCATATTTAGATCGTGAGCTGGAAGAGGTAAAATATTTTGATGCTGGGGATATTCCACTACCATTTGGAAATCCGCAAAGAAGTATTGAAATCATTGAAGATTATATTGATTCTCTTTTAAAGGATAGTAAATTCCCTATAGGAATGGGTGGAGAGCATTTAGTTTCTTGGCCGGTTATTAAAGCGATGTACAAAAAATATCCGGATTTAGCCGTTATCCATATGGATGCTCATACGGACCTACGCTCCGAATATGAAGGAGAGCCACTCTCTCATTCAACTCCAATCAGGAAAGCTGCAGAATTAATGGGTGGAGAAAATATCTTTTCATTTGGTATTCGTTCCGGAATGAAGGAAGAGTTCCAATGGGCGAAAGAGAATGGAATGTACATTGCAAAATTTGAAGTGCTGGAACCGTTGAAGGAAATTCTGCCTAAGCTAGCAGGACGCCCAGTATATGTAACAATTGATATCGATGTTCTCGACCCCGCACACGCTCCTGGAACAGGAACCGTAGACTGCGGAGGAATTACATCTAAAGAGCTCCTTGCCTCTATTCATGAAATTGCTCGTTCAAATGTAAAAGTTGTCGGCTGTGATTTAGTAGAGGTTGCACCGATTTATGACCCATCGGAGCAGACAGCGAATACTGCCAGCAAGCTAATTCGTGAGATGATACTTGGTTGGGTGAAATAAAATCAACCAAGTCGATTTTGATTTTAAAGGGTTCACTTTAGAAGTGGAGACAAGCATATAGAAAAGCAAGCACACTGGGTTTTACATTTGAATTTCCAGTGTGTTTTTTATTGTTATTTCAAGGATTGATATGGTTTTCCTACTTTTTCACATCCGAAAATTATGTAGTGATTCTTCTATACAATGTAGCCAAAACCATTCATTAATTCCCGAAAATGCGCTTGTACTACCATTTCGGTCACCAAAATCCAAGATTGATTCCCGAAAATGCGCTTGCACTACCATTTCGGTCACCAAAATCCAAGATTGATTCCCGAAAATGCGCTTGCACTACCATTTCGGTCACCAAAATCCAAGATTAATTCCCGAAAATGCGCTTGCACTACCATTTCGGTCACCAAAATGCAAGATTGATTCCCGAAAATGTACTTGCACTACCATTTCGGTCACCAAAATCCAAGATTGATTCCCGAAAATGGGCTTGTACTACCATTTCGGTCACCAAAATCCAAGATTGATTCCCGAAAATGGGCTTGTACTACCATTTCGGTCACCAAAATGCAAGATTGATTCCCGAAAATGGGCTTGTACTACCATTTCGGTCACCAAAATGCAAGATTGATTCCCGAAAATACGCTTGTGCTTCCATTCGGTCACCAAAACGCAAGATTGATTCCCGAAAATGCGTTTATACGACCATTTTGGTCATTAAATCCCACGTTTGATTACCTAGAATGTTCGATAAATTAAATTCAGCCATCAAATCATATGTGATTTGTTTTGGGAATTTAGTGGTAAAACACCTTGCGGATCAGTCCGTAATTTCCTCTGGTTTGTTTACTCCTTGAAGTCTCATTTACCAGCATGTTTTTATATTCAACATTATCGACTCCTCACTCCAAAAAACGGCCAACTTCGTTTATACTAATAAAATGAAAAACTATTTTTGGAAGTGACACCATTGGCTATTATTTTAACAATGTTTGCTTTAGGAGCCATCTTAGGCTTTATTGGGGCAGGAGGATCAGGATTCATCATTGCCATATTGACATTGGTATTTAATATTCCCATTCATACAGCATTAGGAACATCATTAACTGCTATGGCATTTACCAGTCTTTCTGGTGCATTTAGTCATTATCGAGAAGGAAATATTGCGGTAAAGGCAGGAATTGTTGTTGGACTATTTGGAGCAGGAGGATCTTTTGTTGGATCCAAAATAGCTGCTCTCATCCCAACAGACTATATGCACCTTTTTACAGCAGGCATGCTTTTTCTGTCAGCACTATTGCTTGTTGTTAGGTTATTTTTATTGAAGGAAAAAGCCTCTACAGATACAGTTGGACGGATAAATGCCGTTTTCGTGCTAAAGGCAGCCATATTAGGAATTGTAGTTGGAATTCTTTCAGGAACATTCGGAATCGGCTCAACGCCATTTATTCAATTGGGCTTGCTAACATTTTTAGGACTTACACTGCGCCAATCAGTTGGTACTACGATGCTTGTCATTGTCCCGATTGCGATAGGGGGCGGAATTGGTTTTACTTCAGAGGGATATTTAGACATTGTCTTGCTATTCCAAGTTTTAATCGGAACAATGCTAGGTGCCTATATAGGAGCAAAATTTACTAACCTTGTTCCAAAAGCAGTGTTAAAAACGGCGATGATTTTAACTCCTGCAGTATCAGCACTTATTCTTACGTTATAAAGGAGATGCTTATTTGATAAGTATCTTTTTTTTATGAAGGATAGAAGGAATTTATTCTAATCCAAGAAGTCCTGAATATTTTTAAATTGATTTTCCAACCAATTATTTTTATACTAAAAAGGTTATACTGATGAAAATGAAAAGGATGTGAATCGTTTGACAGTTGAAACAAGAAAGAGTGTGCCTGTCAAAATTCACTTGAAGACTACAATTGACCATGGCGGGGAAGCGGAAAACTACGAGCTGACCTTATTTGGAGAATATTATCAAAAAGAGCAAGCAGCTTTTTTAAAATATGAAGAACTCTTACAAGAAGGCTCCATTCAAACCATAGTGAAGTTCAAGGAACAGGAAGCATTAATTTTAAGGAGTGGCTCCATTAAAATGCGGCTTGCCTTTGATATTAATGATGAAAAAGGTGGTTCTTATGAGGGAGAATACGGTACATTATTGTTAACCACAACAACTAAGAGCCTAGAGAATAGGAAAAATGATTCCGAATTATTATCAGGACAGTTTATTTTAAAATATGACTTGAAAATGCAAGGATCTATCGTTGGTACATATGAAATGGTTTTAGAGTATAAGGAGGTTTCTGGCAAATGAATATAGCCGAACAAATTCAGGTGAATTTAAAAAGCGCGATAAAAGATGCAATAATAAAAGCAGGCTTAGCCGTAGAGGAGCAAATTCCCGAAATTATCTTGGAAACACCGAAAGATAAAGCTCACGGTGATTACGCGACGAATGCAGCAATGCAATTAGCTCGTGTTGCCAAAAAGGCACCGAAAATGATTGCGGAGGAAATTATTAACCATTTCGATCGTTCAAAGGCTTCTATTGAAAAAATAGAGCTTGCCGGACCGGGATTTATTAATTTCTATATGAATAACAGCTATTTAACCGATCTAATTCCATCTATATTATCAGAAGGAAGCGAATATGGCCGCTCTAATGCGGGAAAAGGCCAAAAGGTTCAAATAGAGTTTGTTTCGGCTAATCCTACTGGGGATTTGCATCTTGGACATGCCCGCGGTGCAGCTGTTGGGGATTCTCTATGCAATGTTTTAGATAAAGCAGGATATGAAGTAAGCCGTGAATATTATATTAATGATGCTGGTAACCAAATTCATAACTTGGCTTTATCTGTCGAAGCACGTTATTTTCAAGCGCTAGGACAAGATAAAGAAATGCCGGAAGATGGTTATCATGGCCAGGATATCGTGGGGATTGGCAAAAAATTAGCGGAGCAATATGGTGATAAATATGCTCAAGCGGATGAGAAGGAACGCTATGAGTTTTTCCGTCAATATGGTCTTGATTATGAAATGGCAAAATTAAAAACAGATCTTGAGAACTTCCGGGTTCCATTTGATGTATGGTACTCTGAAACATCCCTATATAAAAATGGGAAAATCGATGAAACATTGAAAGAGCTTCGCGAAAGAGGTCATGTCTACGATGAAGACGGTGCAACTTGGTTCCGATCTACAGATTTTGGTGACGATAAAAATCGTGTATTAATCAAAAACGATGGTTCTTATACGTATTTAACTCCGGATATCGCTTATCACAAGGACAAATTTGACCGCGGATTTGAAAAGCTGATTAATATTTGGGGTGCGGACCATCACGGTTATATCCCTCGTATGAAAGCAGCGATGGAAGCATTGGGATATAATCCTAACAATTTAGAGGTTGAAGTGATTCAGCTCGTTCATTTATATAAAAACGGCGAGAAAATGAAAATGAGCAAGCGCACCGGTAAAGCCGTTACAATGCGTGACTTGATTGAAGAGGTAGGCTTAGATGCTGTTCGTTATTTCTTTGCAATGAGAAGTGCGGATACACATATGGACTTTGACCTTGACTTAGCTGTTTCTCAATCAAATGAAAACCCTGTATATTATGCGCAATATGCTCATGCTCGGATTTGCAGTATTTTACGACAAGGGGAAGAGCAAGGCTTCTCTGTAAATGAAAATGCAAACGTAAAGCTGATTGAAGCAGAGAAGGAAATTGATTTATTAAAGAAAATGGGAGACTTCCCTTCAGCTATTGCGGAAGCAGCAGAAAAACGCATTCCACACCGAATTACTAATTATATATATGACCTAGCACAAGCATTTCATAGCTTTTATAATGCAGAAAAGGTATTGGATAAAGAAAATGAAGAGCTTACCAATGCTCGTCTAGCTTTAATTAAATCCGTTCAAATTACAATGAAAAATGCATTGGCTTTAATTGGAGTTTCCGCCCCGGAAAAAATGTAATATAGAGGACAGGTACCAAATTGGTACCTGTTTTTTTTCTGTCGAAATTTGAGGATTGAAATATTTCTTTAATATATTTAATGTAATAGTAATATTTGGTAAACTCATATTGTAAAAAAATTGAAAGGTGGATTGTATGAAAATCATACCTCGGCTTTTTATTGCAGTTATATGTATGAGTTTGTTCATAACCGGATGTAGGCAAACTACAAATAAAAAAAGCACGTCGAAAGAACATGCAGTTATACATCAAATTAAAAAGCAAAATATTTCTTCAGAAACTACAAATCCAAAAACATCCTCCAATGATTCTACAAATAGTAAAGCTCCAAAGCTTCAATTTTTTCAACTGTTTATGGTTAATAATACAACTGGATGGGCCTCAACTGGACAAAGAATATTTACCAAAAATCAAGATAAGTGGGTGGAAGTTACCCCTCACAAAGCTTCCAAGGAACAAAATGAATTTTTAACACTATATGCATTTAATGAGAAATTAGTTTGGACAGCGGATAGAGCAAATTTATATAAATCAACAGATGGCGGAAAAACATGGAATTCATCCCTAGTCCCAAAATTAAGAAAGGATGGTAAGGCAGATATCTCTAGTTTTTCCTTCATAAATCCCATAAAAGGTTGGATGTTAGTAAATCGTGGATATGGCTTAGGTCACAGCCCTTTTGATATATATCAAACAAGTAATCAAGGAACTTCATGGAATTTAGTCTATCATGTAGGTGATGATACGACGAAAGGTATTCGGGATACAAAAGATCCAAAATCTATCACATTCATTGACGGAAAACACGGATTTTTAACGGGTGATGGAAATGACCCTCATGAAGTCATTTTTTATAAAACGAATGATGGTGGCTGGACATGGCATCAATTAAATATTCCATTACCTAAATTGGAGGTCGATGATTTAATAAGTTATCGTCCACCACAATTTATGGACCAATTGAATGGATTTCTTACCGTTACGATAGAGGGAATGAAAAAGTACACAACACTCATTTACTCTAGCCCGGATCAAGGTAACCATTGGAAGCTGTTATCTAAGCTAGACGGAATAGGTGAAGAAAAGTTTTTAAATAACAAAATTGGTTGGGCAAATGTAAAGCATTCGATTAATAATGACGCCTCCATTCTTTACCAAACAAAAGATGGCGGAAAAACGTGGAATAAAATAGCTTCATTAACATACACCTTGCACAACCTGAAATTTACATCCGTACAAATTGGCTGGGGAATAAATGAGAAATCAGCACAAATCATGAAGTCAAATGACGGAGGAAGAACTTGGTACGTATTTAGTGAAATATCCAAAAAACGAAAAAATGAGCCTGCATTACTTCAGCTTTCCGACGCAAAAGGTGGTAAATTTTCCGTTCCTATTAAGTCGGTTCCAATATATGAAAAATATTTAGCTGATCAATCTGATAAAAAGCTCGAAATCTACAGGAGCTCAGCTAGTTACCTAAATCTTAAGAGTTCAGATGTTAGTTTTTACAACATTTTAGAGTATAACTGTGGAAATAAGTTATGCTCAAGCCTCCTTATTAAGATATCAAAGGATAAAAAAATTATATCTAGTATAGAACTGGGGAATGGAATCTTAATCGATAGGAAGCAGTCTCCGAATCTAGAAAATGTGGTTTTTCGTTATGGTGTTAACGAGGGCAACCTTGTAATAAGAAATAACATTATTCCTATTAATTTGAAAGACATGAAGTTATTACAGCCGAAAAGGAAAGTCTTATCTAGGGAGTTCATAAAAAAAGCTACTTGGCCAATTACTGAATATAAGTGGGTAAATAATAATACAGTTTCAATGCAATCCGCAGATATTCAAAAAACAGATTATGATTCACTGTTGAACTGGTATAAAAGTTCAAAAACTACAAAGAACATTACCCTCCATTTTAGAGAATATTAAATTATTGTTAATAAAGGGGTATTAATTCAATCAGGTAATGATTTATTTACTATTTCGGTCTCATATGCTGTTTTACATTAACAGCTTGTACTAATACAGGAAATCCAATCACCAAGAACGTAAGAAAGTGACTGCTGCTCAAAAAATTTCAAAAAAACCTTTTCCATTCAAAAAGACCAAAATGTATATCATTTTCAATATGATTCTGAGCTTGAAAAGAATAAAATTGTTGTTACTATGACTGCACAAGGTAATGTATGGGTTCCTGGCCCTAAGATGCTTTAATAAACGCTTGAAAACAAGCGTTATTCTAAATTAATCAATCATTTTTAGCAATAATTCAGGCATAACTCAAATTAATTCCGCCAAATAATGCAATAATCCCGCGAAACATAACAATAATCCCGCCAAACTCAAATGTCCCAACTGCACATTCAGCAATTGGGACATTCCTATAATAAATCAGCAACCACCTTAGCACAAAGTTCTTTTAACTTCGTACCAAACGTCGTATGTTCTAACTCCTCTATCGTAAGACGATGGGAGTCGGATATATCTTTTTCCATAACGGCGACCATCTTCTGTATAAAATCCTTATCATAAATATAACAATTAATTTCGAGGTTTAAGTAAATGCTTCTCCGGTCAAAATTAGCAGTCCCAATTTGACAAATTTCTTCATCCACGATAATAACCTTAGCGTGATAGAAACCATTTAGATATTGATAAACTTCGGCTCCGTGGCCAATTAAAGTACGAAAATAGGTGAAGGATGCCTCCTTGACTAAGAAATGATCGGCTTTTTTCGGGACAATAATTCTTATTTTTACACCACGTTTTAAAGCTTCCATCAATTTCTCTAAAATAATGATAGAAGGAATAAAATAAGGTGTTCCAATACAAATGGATGTTTTAGCGGAATCAAGCAGTTCGCAGATAGTATGTTCTAAGCGCAAGCCCTGAGTAGGAAAAAATTGATGTTGCATATCTCCTGTCGGAAGTGCAGAAAAAAAATATTTGTTTTCTTTTTCAATTATGTTATTGGAAGAGCGATTCCAATCTACCATGAACTCATCTTGCAAATCGCATACGCCTTCACCGAGAATGCGTAGATGGTAATCCCTCCATGGGGATAAAACGGAATCCTCGTCGATATATTCCTTCCCGACATTGTACCCGCCCACATATCCAATATTACCGTCAATGACCGAAATTTTACGATGGTTCCGCTGCTGTAGAGAAAAGAAAGGAAATGGAAATTTTAAACGGTTGCTATAAGCAACATGGCCCCCAGCATTCCTTATTTCTTTAATCAAGGATTTGGGAGTATTATGGCTCCCAAGCCAATCTAGTAAAAGACGAACCTCAACTCCTTCCTCCGCTTTTTGGATTAACAGCTGCAAAAATTCCTTACTGAAGAGGTCATCCTTTACGATATAAAATAAAATATGAATGCTTGAACGAGCATCTTTTATATCAGATAGAAATAAAGAAAAAAGATCCTTCCCGTGTGTAATAAGATGAATATCTCCTTTGCGCCGAGAATAGTTTCTAGAAAGGCTGTTCTGGTGAAAACTTTTCTTCCCCATTTTAAAATCAATAATGCAATAAGCTATAACTACTAAAATGAATAGGATAGGTAACAAAATCCATTTCATTATACCCTCTCCTCAAACTTCGTAAAGTCTTACTATTATAGCCAAAATGTGTCATAATCATGAGATGATTGTAAAATAGCCCAATTTGTACAATTCCCAAAAGATAGAGAGGTCATATTATTTTACCAATAATAATTTTTCAAAAAATCCTAACAAATGTGTTGACTGAATGCTCATTCATAATATAATGGAAGTAAGCAACATTCAGAAAATTTAGGTGTTTTTATTGGGGATTTCACCTTAGAGGGGAGTGTTTCACAAATATGAGTTGGTTATTATGGGTTAATTGGATTGCCTTCCTTTTTGTAACCGTTTACGCAATTTCCTTGTTTGTGTATGTTGTCAAAACGAGGGTTCAATATATCAAACTGGGGAAAAAAGTAGAGTTTGATAAGCGTATGAAGGAACGGCTGCAAAAGATTTGGGTCAACGTATTTGGACAAAAAAAGCTATTAAAAGATAAAAAGAGCGGTGCCATCCATGTGATGTTCTTCTATGGATTTATTTTAGTACAATTTGGTGCCATCGATTTTATATGGAGAGGGCTGGCGCCTGATTCACATCTGCCGCTTGGACCATTATATCCGGGCTTTACGTTTTTTCAGGAAATCGTTACGCTAGTAATTTTAGTTGCAACTTTTTGGGCTTTCTATCGCCGTTATATAGAAAAACTGGTCCGCTTGAAGCGTGGATTTAAATCAGGACTAGTATTGTTGTTTATCGGCGGATTAATGATTTCAGTTTTAATTGGAAGCGGAATGGGAATCATTTGGCACGGGGAAGAGCTGTCATGGACAGAGCCGATTGCATCCTGCATAGCTTTAGCATTAGGATGGATCGGCAAAACAGCTGCTGTTGTCATTTTCTATGTAGCCTGGTGGATTCATTTAATTTTCTTATTATCCTTCTTAGTATATGTTCCACAATCCAAACACGCACATTTAATCGCAGGTCCTGCGAATGTGTTTTTGAATCGTTTGGATGGAGTAGGAAAGCTAAGTCCTATAAATTTCGAAGATGAATCTCAGGAATCATTTGGTGTTGGGAAAATTGAGGATTTTAAACAACATCAATTAGTAGATTTATATGCATGTGTGGAATGTGGTCGATGTACGAATATGTGTCCTGCAACTGGAACAGGAAAAATGCTGTCTCCAATGGATTTAATTGTGAAATTAAGAGATCATTTAACCAATTATGGTGCTGCTGTAACTTCAAAACAACCTTGGGTGCCAACCTTTGCATTTTCAAATACAAAAGGAAATCAAATAGCATTAGCTAGCGCAGGACAAGGAGCTGAAGAATCAGCTGCTGCATTAAGCTACAGTCCAAGCCTGATTGGCGATATTATAACAGAAGAAGAAATCTGGGCTTGTACAACATGCCGCAACTGTGAAGATCAATGCCCGGTTATGAATGAGCATGTGGATAAAATTATCGACCTTCGCCGTTATCTTGTTTTAACAGAAGGAAAAATGAACCCTGATGCACAAAGAGCGATGCAAAATATCGAACGCCAAGGAAATCCATGGGGATTAAATCGCAAGGAGCGCGAAAATTGGCGCGATGCAAGAGAGGATGTTCAAGTTCCAACTGTGAAGGAAATGAAAAAAGCAGGAGAGGAATTTGAATATTTATTCTGGGTCGGCTCTATGGGATCGTTTGATAACCGAAGCCAAAAAATTGCTTTATCCTTTGCAAAACTTATGAATGAAGCAGGAGTGAAGTTTGCTATTCTAGGAAACAAAGAAAAGAATTCAGGAGATACAGCTCGCCGTTTAGGAAATGAATTTTTATTCCAAGAGCTTGCACAGCAAAACATTGATGAGTTCCAGAAAAATGATGTGAAGAAAATTGTTACGATTGACCCACATGCCTACAACATTTTCAAAAAGGAATATCCAGACTTTGGACTTGAAGCAGAGGTGTACCATCATACAGAGATTCTTCATAAGTTGTTGCTGGAAGGACGTCTTGTTCCAAAGTATGACGTGAAGGAAACGATTACCTTCCATGATTCATGTTATTTAGGACGTTACAATGACGTGTATGACCCACCACGTGAAATCTTGAAAGCATTACCAGGTGTTAAGCTTGTAGAAATGGAACGTAACCGTGATACAGGGATGTGCTGTGGTGCAGGTGGCGGATTAATGTGGATGGAAGAAGATACCGGCCATCGCATCAATGTGACACGTACGGAGCAAGCATTAGCGGTGAATCCATCTGTTATTAGTTCTGGATGTCCGTATTGCTTGACGATGTTGTCGGATGGTACAAAAGCGAAGGAAGTGGAGGACACGGTCAAAACATATGACGTGGCGGAACTTCTTGAAAAAGCTGTATGCGGCGAACCGGAACAGACAATTGTTGCATCATAGAAATTTTTTATTTGCGAATTTTTTATAAAATATTTCAATTCGAACTATTGATGATGTAAAATAAAGTTATAAAAATTAGAAGGGACTTCATATGTCCCTTTTCTATTATTTCATTGTCGAGCGAGCGTTCAGTCAATTTGGGGTTTGTAATAGTTCTTTATGAAAGCGGTTACCAATCGAATCGTTTTAGGAGGAGATCAAAATGGCAAAAACAGTAATACTAAGCGGCGCCAGAACACCATTTGGCAAATTTGGTGGCGGATTGAGTTCCTTAACAGCTTCACAACTGGGGGGGATAGTTGTAAAAGAAGCACTACATCGAGCTAATATCCAGCCTGAAGATGTCCAAGAGGTTATTTTAGGTACTGTATTGCAAGGTGGGCAAGGACAGATTCCTTCGAGACAGGCTGCGAGAGAAGCGGGAATTCCGTGGGAAGTGAAGACGGAGACTATTAATAAAGTTTGTGCTTCAGGGATGAGAAGTGTTACGTTGGCAGACCAAATCATTCGTGCAGGCGACGAAGAACTTATTATTGCCGGTGGAATGGAATCTATGTCTAATGCCCCTTATATCCTTCCAAAAGCAAGATGGGGATTAAGAATGGGTGATGCATCGCTTAAGGATTTAATGCTTCATGATGGATTAACCTGTTGTTTTACCGGTGTTCATATGGGAACTTACGGAAATAGCACTGCAGAGGAATTTCATATTACAAGAGAAGAGCAGGATGAGTGGGCTTACCGCAGTCATCAACGAGCTGTTCAAGCGATTGAAAAAGGATTGTTTGCGGAAGAAATAGTTCCAATTACCATTCCACAGCGAAAAGGAGAGCCAATTGTTATTCAAAGCGATGAGGCTCCCAGAAAAGATACCTCGATTGAGAAATTAGCGAAATTGTCTTCAGCATTTGATGAGACAGGAACGATTACGGCTGGCAATGCACCGGGTGTTAATGATGGTGCAGCTGCATTAGTTTTAATGAGTGAAGAAAGAGCGCAAAAGGAAGGAAGAGAGCCTTTAGCATATATTTTGGCTCATACCGCTATTGCAACGGAAGCGAAGGATTTTCCACAAACACCAGGATTAGTTATAAATGCACTCTTAAAGAAAACAGGTAAAACAGTTGATGATATAGATTTATTTGAAATTAATGAGGCTTTTGCCGCAGTTTCATTAGCAAGCAGCAAAATTGCGGGCCTTAATCCGGAAAAAGTCAATGTTAATGGTGGGGCTGTTGCACTGGGCCATCCAATTGGAGCAAGTGGTGCAAGAATCATCCTAACGCTTGCCTATGAATTAAAAAGACGCGGCGGCGGAATTGGAATTGCCGCCATATGTTCGGGTGGCGGCCAAGGTGACGCTATTATGATTGAGGTTAAATAAGAAAAGCGCAAACGAATTGCTCTTTGGCTAGCTGATAGGTGTTGGAGCAAGACTGAGTCAATACTCAGAAAATAATTATGGAGATAAATACTTATACTGTCTTATCTCTTAATAAAAGGGGGAAGGTATCATGAATATCAAAACAGTTATGGTTATTGGCGCTGGACAAATGGGGTCAGGCATCGCTCAAGTATGTGCGCAGGCTGGTTATAAAGTGATATTAAATGATTTGAAGGATGAATTTGTAGAAAAGGGCCTTGTTGTAATTTCAAAAAATCTTTCCCGACAAGTGCAAAAAGAAAGAATGACGGAAGATGATAAAAATAATATTCTGGCTAATTTAGTAAAATCTACGAATCTGGAAGATGCGAAAACGGCAGATATTGTAATTGAAGCTGCTGTTGAAAATATGGAGATAAAAACAAAGATTTTTGCAGATTTAGATAAAATTGCACCGGCGAATACCATTCTTGCTTCTAACACTTCATCATTGCCGATTACAGAAATCGCTGCTGCTACGAAGAGACCGGAAAAAGTCATTGGAATGCATTTTATGAATCCAGTGCCGGTGATGAAACTAGTGGAAATCATTCGTGGGCTTGCAACTGCAGACGAAGTTTATCAAGTCATTGAAGATATGACCAAATCATTAAACAAAGTGCCGGTAGAAGTAAATGACTTTCCAGGCTTTGTGTCTAATCGAATTTTAATGCCAATGATCAATGAAGCAATTTATACCCTATATGAAGGGGTAGCAACGAAAGAAGCAATTGATGAAGTAATGAAACTTGGGATGAATCACCCAATGGGGCCACTTACTCTTGCAGACTTTATCGGACTGGATACTTGCCTTTATATTATGGAGACCTTGCACGAAGGCTTCGGGGATGATAAATATCGCCCTTGTCCACTATTGAGAAAATACGTTAAAGCAGGATGGCTCGGAAAGAAATCGGGACGCGGTTTTTATAGCTATGAATAAAATAATAATAGATTAATAGTAATACAGCACAAAGGGGAGACGGGGATGAATTTACATTATACAGAAGAGCAAATCATGATGAGAAACATGGTTCGTGACTTTGCAAAAGACGAAATAGTCCCTTTTATAGACAGAATGGAAAATGGTGAATTTCCAAGAGAGATCCTTCGTAAAATGGGTGAACTAGGTTTGATGGGGATTATTGCTCCGCCAGAATATGGTGGAGCGGGAATGGATTTCACCTCTTATATAATTGCAATCCATGAATTATCTAAAGTGAGTGCAACAATTGGGGTAATTCTCTCCGTACACACATCTGTGGGCACAAGCCCAATCCTTTATTTTGGTACGGAGGAACAAAAGCAAAAGTATATTCCAAAACTTGCTTCCGGTGAATACTTAGGAGCATTCTGTTTAACGGAAGCAAGTGCAGGTTCGGATGCAAGAAGTCTAAGGACAAAAGCGGTCAAACAAGGGGATCAATATATATTAAACGGTTCGAAAATGTTTATTACCAATGGCGGTGAAGCAGATATCTATATTGTTTTTGCCAGAACGGATGAAGATGAAATTACTTCCTTTATTGTGGAAAAGGACACACCGGGGTTAATCATTGGTAAAGATGAGCATAAAATGGGGCTACACGGCTCAAGAACAGTTCAGCTTACCTTTGAAGATATGAAAATTCCTGAAAGTAATCGTTTAGGGGAAGAAGGACAGGGCTACAAAATTGCTATGGCCAATCTAGACAGTGGTCGTATAGGAATTGCTACACAGGCCCTCGGAATTGCAGAAGCTGCATATGAAAAGGCTGTTGAATATGCGAAAGAGAGAAAGCAATTCGGAAAGCCAATCGCTTCCCAGCAAGGAGTGGGCTTTAAGCTGGCAGATATGGCGACAAGTGTTGAAGCTGCGAAGCTTCTTGTATATCGGGCAGCTAATATGCGCACGGAAGGTAAGGAATGCGGAAAAGAAGCTTCCATCGCAAAACTGTTTGCTTCCCGCACTGCTGTAGAGGTATCGACGGAAGCAATCCAAGTGTTTGGAGGTTATGGATATACAAAGGATTACCCGGTGGAGCGTTATTTCCGCGATGCAAAAATAACGGAAATATATGAGGGAACAAGTGAAATTCAACGACTGGTTATCAGCAAACACTTACTCTAGGAGGACATAACAATGAATTTTAAACTATCTGAAGAACATGAAATGATTCGAAAAATGGTCCGTGACTTTGCGGAAAATGAAGTAGCTCCCACAGCAGCGGAACGCGATGAGGAGGAACGATTTGACCGTGAAATATTCGATAAAATGGCTGAACTGGGGCTAACAGGCATACCTTGGCCGGAAGAATACGGCGGTATTGGAAGCGACTATCTAGCTTATTGTATTGCTGTGGAAGAGCTGTCAAGGGTTTGTGCTTCAACTGGGGTTACTTTATCCGCCCATACATCATTGGCTGGTTGGCCAATTTATAAGTTTGGCTCGGAGGAACAAAAGCAAAAATATTTACGCCCAATGGCAGAAGGAAAGAAAATTGGTGGTTATGGGTTAACAGAACCAGGATCAGGTTCAGATGCAGGCGGTATGAGAACAACAGCGAGGTTGGAAGGCGACCACTATGTATTGAACGGTTCAAAAATATTCATAACAAACGGTGGAGTGGCAGATATCTATGTTGTGTTTGCCTTAACCGATCCGTCATCTAAGCATAAAGGAACTAGTGCATTTATTATCGAATCTGACTTCCCGGGATTCTCTGTGGGTAAGAAGGAGAAAAAGCTGGGTATCCGTTCATCTCCAACAACCGAGATTATTTTTGAAGATTGTATCGTTCCAAAAGAAAACCTTCTTGGTGAAGAGGGAGATGGATTTAAGGTTGCAATGATGACCTTAGATGGAGGACGTAATGGAATTGCAGCCCAAGCAGTCGGTATTGCCCAAGGGGCACTTGATGCAGCAGTTGCATATGCGAAAGAACGTCAACAATTCGGCAAACCAATTGTTGCAAACCAAGGAATCTCCTTTAAATTAGCGGATATGGCGACCAATGTGGAAGCATCTCGTCTATTAACCTATCAAGCGGCATGGTTAGAATCGAATGGGCTTCCTTATGGAAAAGAGTCTGCTATGTCAAAGCTTTTTGCTGGAGACACTGCGATGAAGGTAACAACAGAGGCAGTTCAAGTATTTGGCGGTTATGGGTATACAAAAGATTATCCGGTCGAAAGATTTATGCGCGATGCAAAGATTACGCAAATCTATGAAGGAACACAGGAGATTCAAAGATTAGTAATTTCACGAATGCTAACAAAGTAATGGGATAAAACGGTTAACAAGGGGATTTTTATAAATTACACGATTTCTTAAGGAGGCGATTGAGGAAGTGAATATAAAACGCCAAGTCCATGCCTCTGTTAAAGATGAAAGATTAGTGAAGATGCGGAGAAACCAAATGATCCGGGGAGCAGTAGCCCTTTTTAAACAAAAGGGCTTTCATCGTACCACTACACGGGAAATAGCCCAAGCAGCAGGATTCAGCATCGGAACATTATACGAATATATACGGACAAAAGAGGATGTTTTGTATTTAGTGTGTGACAGCATCTATGATCAGGTACGCGAACGGCTTCAAGGTATGGATGTAGATAAGGGAACGTTAGATAGCTTAAAACTCGGAATCGCTCATTATTTTAAAATTATGGATGAAATGCAGGATGAAGTTCTTGTCATGTATCAGGAAGCGAAATCATTATCGAAGGATGCCCTCCCATATGTTTTGAAAAAGGAATTAGAAATGGTTGGGATGTTTGAAACAATTATTAGGCGTTGTATAGATAATGGTGAGCTTGTTATGAATGAGGAGCATATTGATTTATTATCCCATAATATATTTGTTCAAGGTCAAATGTGGGGATTTCGCAGATGGGCTTTAGGAAAAAGCTATACAATTGACGATTACATTAAAGTACAAACCGATTTACTTTTTACAGGAATTGAACAATACCAAACAAAACTGTGAACAGGGGGATGAAAATGAGCACAGTCGAAATATATCGGCCAAAACATGCGGTTCGTTTTGTTACTGCATCAAGTCTTTTTGATGGTCACGATGCATCCATCAATATTATGCGTAGAATTTTGCAATCAAGCGGGGCCGAGGTAATCCATCTTGGTCATAACCGTTCAGTGGAAGAGGTTGTAAACGCCGCCATCCAAGAGGATGTTCAAGGAATAGCCATTTCATCATACCAAGGTGGTCATGTCGAATACTTTAAGTATATGTATGATTTATTGAAGGAAAGAGGCGCTTCACATATCCGAATTTATGGTGGAGGCGGAGGGGTAATTATCCCACGTGAAATTAAAGAGTTGCACGATTACGGAATTGCACGTATCTTTTCTCCGGACGACGGCAGGGAACATGGTCTTCAAGGGATGATCAATATTATGCTGCAGGAATGCGATCATCCGACTTTTAATGGCTCTTTGCAGGAAGAGATAGAAAAGCTGCAATCAGGGAATATCAATGCAGTTGCTAAACTCATTACTATTGCGGAAAATCAGTTACAGTTAAAGGATGAAGCGGCAGCAGCTATTGAAAATGCCCTTCAAGAATTAAAAACAATTGCTGCAAAAACTCCAGTGATTGGCATAACTGGCACAGGCGGAGCAGGAAAAAGCTCCTTAACAGATGAATTAATACGCCGTTTTTTGAATGAAATTCCGGATAAAAGGATCGCGATTCTTTCCGTTGATCCAACTAAACAAAAAACTGGCGGTGCGTTGTTAGGTGATAGAATTCGCATGAACGCCATTTTTAATTCAAGGGTGTATATGAGAAGCTTAGCAACTCGCGGTTCCAGAACTGAGCTGTCCCTTGCCATTAAAGACGCTATTAATGTCGTGAAAGCTGCTGGATTCGATTTAATTATGGTGGAAACAAGCGGCATTGGACAGGGTGACGCAGAAATTACGGAGATTTGTGATATCTCTATGTATGTGATGACAAGTGAATTTGGTGCTCCATCTCAACTGGAAAAAATCGATATGATTGATTATGCTGATCTTATTGTCATCAATAAATTTGAACGTCAAGGCTCAGAGGATGCTAGAAGCCAAGTTAGAAAGCAGTATCAGCGCAGCCATTTGCTATTTAATCAAGATTTGAAAAATATGCCTGTATATGGCACTATCGCAAGTCAATTTAATGATCCGGGAACAAATGCACTGTTTGCGGCTTTGATTGAAAAAGTGAATGAAAAAGCAAAATTAGATTGGAAAGTACCTTTTTCAAAGGATGCAAAAGTGGAAAAGCAAAATGTCATTATTCCAAATAGTCGAAGATATTATTTGCGGGAAATTTCCGACACTGTTAGAAGCTATCACAAGAAAGCAGAAGAACAGGTTCGTTATGCGAGGAAGCTTTTTCAGCTAGAAGGTGCCATCAGTGCTGCAAAAGAGACTGGATTAAATGATGAAGTAATTTCACAACTGGAAGGATTGAAAAAAGAAACAGAGGAAAAGCTTACCTCCGAATCTAAAAAAATATTAAGCAGCTGGAAAGAACAAAAAGCAAAATATGCAGGCGATCGATTTATTACCAAAATACGAGATAAAGAAATTATAACCGAATTAAAGACTACGAGTTTATCAGGTTTAAAAATTCCTAAAGTTGCACTTCCTAAATATGAGGATTATGGTGAAATTCTAGGTTGGGTCTACAGAGAAAATGTTCCTGGATCCTTTCCATTTACGGCAGGAGTATTCCCGTTTAAACGGGAAGGGGAAGATCCGAAGCGCCAATTCGCCGGGGAAGGTACTCCGGAAAGAACGAATCGCAGGTTTCACTACTTATCAAAGGATGACAATGCAAAACGTCTAAGTACGGCATTCGACTCTGTTACTTTATACGGGGAGGACCCGGATTATCGTCCAGATATTTACGGGAAGGTAGGAGAATCCGGAGTTAGTATTTGTACGCTTGATGATATGAAAAAACTATATGATGGCTTTGACTTATGCCATCCATCTACTTCTGTTTCAATGACGATTAATGGGCCAGCGCCAATTATTTTAGCAATGTTTATGAACACAGCTATCGACCAGCAGGTTCAGATGAAAGAAGCAGAGCTTGGCAGAATGCTAACAGTAGAAGAATTTACAGAGGTAAAAGCAGCAACTCTGCAAGTTGTTCGAGGTACGGTTCAGGCTGATATTTTAAAAGAAGATCAAGGTCAGAATACTTGTATTTTTTCCACTGAATTTGCCTTAAGAATGATGGGAGATATTCAGCAATATTTTATCGATCATAAAGTACGGAATTATTACTCTGTATCCATTTCCGGCTACCATATTGCAGAAGCAGGTGCAAATCCGATATCACAGCTTGCGTTCACATTAGCAAATGGATTTACCTATGTTGAATATTATTTAAGCCGTGGCATGAATATTAATGATTTCGCACCAAACCTATCCTTCTTCTTCTCTAACGGACTAGATCCAGAGTATTCTGTCATTGGGAGGGTTGCAAGAAGAATATGGGCAACGGTAATGAGAGATAAATATGGTGCAAATGAAAGAAGCCAGAAATTAAAGTACCATATACAAACATCAGGACGTTCCCTGCATGCACAGGAAATTGATTTTAATGACATTCGTACAACCTTACAAGCATTAATGGCTCTGCATGATAACTGTAATTCTCTTCATACAAATGCATATGATGAGGCGATTACAACTCCTACAGAGGAATCTGTAAGACGAGCAATGGCAATTCAAATGATTATTACAAAGGAACATGGTTTAACCAAAAATGAAAATCCATTACAAGGTTCCTTTATCATTGAGGAATTAACAGATCTTGTAGAAGAGGCAGTTCTTACAGAATTTGAACGTATTAATGACCGTGGTGGTGTACTTGGAGCGATGGAAACCCAATATCAACGCGGAAAAATTCAGGAAGAATCCATGTATTATGAAATGAAGAAGCATACAGGTGAATTACCGATTATTGGGGTTAATACGTATTTAAATCCAAATCCTCCATCAGAGGAAGAAATGAATAATATTGAATTAGCACGTGCTACAACAGAAGAAAAAGAAACACAAATCCGCAACCTACAATCATTTAAGGATCGCAATATGGACAAAGTAGAGGAAGCGCTAAGTAGATTAAAACAAACCGCTATGGATAACGGCAATATCTTTGAAGAAATGATGGAAACCGTTAAAGTGGCTAGCCTTGGACAGATTACTCAAGCTTTATATGAGGTAGGCGGACAATATAGAAGAAATATGTAAAGGACTCAAAATAGCTCTGATGAAATAAACAGAGCTATTTTGTTTTCAAGAATATTGCATATGAATAAAAAAAAGGTAAAATGAATAGTGAATTAATAGATACAAAAATTAATAAAATGAATAATTACGTACATCAAATACTCTAAAGGGAAAAAGAGAGTAAGAAGGACATACAAAATAGGGTATCCATGCTAGCATAATTGTTATAAATTTGTTTATAATGGTAAATATGTATTTTGCCCATACTATGTTTTTCTGCCTTTTTTCACTCTAATGAGTGTGGAAATAGAGAAAGGAAGTGCGAATTTGAGTTTACAGCAATTATCTAAGGAAGATTTAAATGAAATGTCCCTCATTGAACTTGCTTATCAAGTAATGGAGGAGAAAAAGCAACCATATGCATTTTCGGATTTAGTCAATGAATTAGCGGGAATGCTGGGGTTATCGAAAGATGAGATTCGTTCTCGGATGGTTCAATTTTATACTGATTTAAATGTTGACGGCCGTTTCATCAGTTTAGGAGAAAATCGTTGGGGACTAAGAACTTGGTATCCGTATGATCAAATTGATGAAGAGATAGCTCCAACAGTTAAAACTAAAAAGAAAAAGGCTAAGAAGGCATATGAGGAAGAAGATGAGGATCTAGATTTAATGGATGAAGATCTAGACTATGATGATTTGGATGACTTTGAAGACGAAGATCTCCTCGATGAGGAAGAAGAGGAAGAAGAGGAAGCAGAAGACTTCGTTGATTTAGACGAAGATGACGATGCTTTCGATGAAGATGATGAATTAATCGATGAAGATGAATATGATCTAGATGTCGATGATGAAGACGAGGAAGAAGAGGAAGAAGAAGAGTTTGATGAGGACGAAGAAGACAAATAATCCTCTTGACTTCTTTCATGTAGACAGGTAGTATGTTATTTGGGCTCCTTAGAAAAGGAACTGACAATATAAATTAGCGCTCCCCTTGCATTTTATGCGAGAGGGGGCTTTTTTGTTTTTCAATTATATTGGAAAAGATCAAGTATCAAAATCAATACGTGAGGAACAATAAATTTGACTAAAAGGGGGAACAGTTGTGACAAAATATATTTTTGTAACGGGCGGTGTCGTCTCTTCGTTAGGAAAAGGAATTACTGCCGCATCATTAGGTAGACTGCTTAAAAATCGAGGGTTAAGCGTAACAATACAAAAATTCGACCCTTATATTAACGTCGATCCCGGAACTATGAGCCCTTATCAGCATGGAGAGGTCTTTGTTACAGATGACGGTGCTGAAACGGATTTGGACCTAGGACATTATGAACGTTTTATCGATATTAATGTAACGAAATATAGCAGTGTAACAACAGGGAAAGTATATTCTGAAGTTTTAAGAAAAGAACGACGAGGAGAATATCTAGGCGGAACGGTACAGGTTATCCCCCATATTACAAATGAAATTAAAAGCCGTGTTTTCCGAGCTGGTGAAGCAACTAATGCGGATGTCGTTATAACTGAAATTGGTGGAACAGTTGGGGATATTGAATCTCTGCCTTTCCTTGAAGCAATTCGTCAAATAAAAAGTGATATTGGCCGTGATAATGTGATGTACATTCATTGTACATTAGTCCCATTTATTAAAGCTGCCGGCGAAATGAAGACAAAGCCGACTCAACATAGTGTGAAGGAGCTGCGCAGTTTAGGTATCCAGCCAAATATTATTGTAGTCAGAACTGAAATGCCAATTTCTCAAGATATGAAGGACAAAATTGCATTGTTCTGTGACATTGATCAAAAGGCAGTAATTGAATGCCGTGACGCGGATACATTATATTCCATTCCACTTGCCCTTCAAGAGCAAAATCTTGATCAAATTGTTTGCGATCATTTGAAAATCCAATGCAATGATGCAGATATGACAGAATGGATTCAGCTTGTAGATAGAGTAAGAAATCTTAAGAAAACTACCAAAATTGCACTTGTCGGAAAATATGTGGAGCTTCAAGATGCCTATCTTTCAGTTGTAGAAGCTTTAAAGCATGCGGGCTATACATTCGATGCAGATGTTGAAATTGATTGGATTAATGCGGAGCATGTAGCCGAGGGAAATGTAAAAGAATTATTAAAAGATGCGGATGGAATATTAGTGCCAGGTGGTTTTGGAGACCGTGGTGTAGAAGGTAAAATACTTGCTATTCAATATGCTCGTGAAAATAAGGTTCCTTTCTTAGGAATTTGTTTAGGTATGCAGCTTGCATCGATTGAATTCGCGAGAAATGTACTCGGCCTTAATGGCGCACACTCCTCTGAAATTGATCCAACTACAAAATATCCGATTATCGATTTATTACCGGAGCAAAAAGAAATCGAGGATTTAGGTGGTACATTAAGATTAGGTCTTTATCCATGTAAGGTAGAAAAGGATACAAAAGCATTTGCTGTGTATGATAAGGAAATTATTTACGAGAGACACCGTCATCGATATGAATTCAATAATCACTATCGTCAACAAATGGAAGAGGAAGGTTTTGTTTTCTCGGGAACTAGCCCAGATGGCCGATTAATTGAAATTATTGAAATTAAAGATCATCCGTGGTTTGTCGCTTCCCAATTTCATCCGGAATTTACATCGAGACCAACTAGACCTCAACCGTTATTCCGTGGATTTATAGAAGCTGCAATAAATAAAAAATAAAAAATAAATCAAAAGGATAGGTGAAGCTATATTAGCTGTGCCTATCCTTTTTTCTTTAGGAAATTATCCGAATTTAACCTTGTGGATGGTTTCATAATAAACTGTCTAAGTTAGCTTCAAGTGAAATTACATTTCAAACTTCACCCACACTAATTAGCTAGGGGATTTCTCCGTTCCTTTGTGGGCGAGGATATGAGTGAAATAAGAATTACCAATTTCACTCATCCGTACGGCGATGTGCAAGATACCTCGCGCAATTGTTCTTTATATCTCCTCAAAATACTCCGATATGATTTCGTCAAGCTGAAATTTCAAACAATGATAAATATAAAGCCCTATCAAAGCAGATGGAAATCCAACTCTTTCTCCAGTTTCTGAAGGAAGCATTGGTTTAATGAGCCTAGTATCTATATGAACATCTGCAAGATTCGCTAAATCTTCCTCTTCCTCACCAACTTTACCTGCTAAAGATGCGAAGGGAATACCTTTGTCTTTTAATTGATTTGCAAGTAACAAAGCTTCTTTATCTGTAGAAAAGCGTGTTGCGATGAGAACACGATCTGTTTCTGTAAGAAGGTCTATATTATTTAATGGCACAGCATACTTTAGGGGTTCAGCACCATAAATGGCATCGGAACAAATCGCATTCATTTCTTGAAATCCTTTTATATAAATTTTTCCTTCCCCAACCGCAGCTTGAGCTAAGAGTCTTGCTGCATCTTCAAGAGCTTCCTCTTCTTTTTCAAATATTCGCTGCTGTAAACCATTCAATTGAGTTAAAAACATTTTTAGCAAGGTTTAACATTCCTTTCTCATGGGTATATTCAATTGTTTCCTTGTCCAGGCAAGATGAGCCATAATATTTTATTATTATAAAGAATTTGAAAGCCTTTTATATTTAGCAGGAGAAATATATACTTAAATAGAACTATATTAGAAGAATAATACATTTAATATCATAAAACAAAATTAAATACTTTTTAGAGCGGAGGTAGAGTTGCCCACAATTATCTATTTATGGAAAACAAATCCTGAAGTAATAAGCTCAAAAGTACTGTTGTTGGACAAAGGTAAAGACTAATCAAGTAGGTAGTACATATATTAACAGGAATAATAGGGGGGTAAAAAGATGGGTGAAGAGAAAGAAAAAATACTGATTGTGGATGATCAGTTTGGTATTCGTATCTTACTGAATGAAGTCCTGCAAAAGGAAGGGTATCGTACATTTCAAGCTGCCAATGGCGTACAAGCATTAGATATTACGGAAAAACATTCTCCCGATCTTGTGCTTTTGGATATGAAAATCCCCGGCATGGATGGAATTGAAATCTTAAAACGAATGAGGAAAATAGACCCGGACATTCGAGTAATTATCATGACTGCATATGGAGAGCTAGATATGATTCAGGAGGCAAAAGACCTTGGTGCACTAACCCATTTTGCCAAACCATTTGATATCGACGATATTCGTTCTGCAGTAAGAAACTATTTACCGTTAAAACAGTAATATTGCAAGTATAGTTATTTTATCCTGGACAGATATATAATATTTTTGTGGTTTCTCAGGCTTTTTTATACAAAAAGAAAAATTTCAAATATTACTTCTTCGAAATATGGGTCTTACCTATTGGTAAAAAAAGCATCAGTTTGATATGATGAAAATGCCATAATAACCTGTATGAAGTCAAAATGTTTGTGAATCATAATGATGAGGATAAGTGCTTAACATTTTGACAATGATTGAAGGAGGAAATTAGCATGCCATTGGTTTCAATGAAAGAGATGCTTAATAAAGCAAGAGATGGCCATTATGCGGTAGGTCAATTTAACATTAATAATCTTGAGTTTACTCAAGCTATTCTACTAGCTGCTCAAGAAGAAAATTCACCAGTAATCCTAGGTGTTTCTGAAGGAGCTGGCAAATATATCGGTGGTTTTAAAACAGTAGTAAAAATGGTCGAAGGATTAATGGAGGACTATAAAATTACTGTACCTGTTGCTATCCATCTCGATCACGGTTCAAGCTTTGAAAAATGTAAGGAAGCTATCGATGCTGGTTTTACATCTGTAATGATAGACGCTTCTCATCACCCATTTGAAGAGAATGTTGAAATTACTTCAAAAGTAGTGGAATACGCTCACTCAAAAGGTGTTTCCGTTGAAGCTGAGCTAGGTACTGTCGGCGGACAAGAGGATGATGTTGTAGCGGATGGAATCATTTATGCAGATCCAAAGGAATGCCAAGAGTTGGTGAAACGGACTGGTATTGATACGCTAGCCCCTGCATTAGGTTCTGTACATGGCCCATATAAGGGAGAACCTAAACTAGGTTATAAGGAAATGGAAGAAATAGGTAATGCTACCGGGCTTCCACTAGTTCTTCACGGAGGAACAGGAATTCCAACTAAGGATATTCAAAAAGCCATTTCTTTAGGAACAGCTAAGATTAATGTAAATACTGAAAATCAAATTGCGTCTGCAAAGCGTGTTCGTGAGGTTCTTGCAGCTGATGCTGATATGTATGACCCACGTAAATATTTGGGACCTGCACGAGATGCTATTAAAGAAACAGTTATCGGTAAAATTCGTGAATTTGGTTCTTCCAATAAAGCATAAATGAATTTGGCATAATCTATACAACCGTAGAATAAACATCAATGAGAAACCGCCTTTTTAAAAAGGCGGTTTCCGTGTATTATTAATAGAAAAGCGAAAGTGCCTTGCTCATCGACGTATGGATGAGTGAAATTTGAAGTGCAATTTCACATTTGTAGTCTTCGATTGAGATAAAGGAAACACGGCGAGGAACGAGCCGATGTTGACTTATCGAGGAGAGGAGACGGAGAAATCCACTAGCCGATAGGCGCTATAGCTAGACAAAAAAAGCGAAAGTGCCTTGCTCATCGGCGTATGGATGAGTGAAATTTGAGGTGCCAATTTTACTTCGTGAAATTTGAAGTGCCAATTTCACTTGGTGAAATTTGAAGTGCCAATTTCACTTGGTGAAATTTGAAAAGCCAATTTCACTTGGTGAAATTTGAAAAGCCAATTTCACTTGGTGAAATTTGAAAAGCCAATTTCACTTGGTGAAATTTGAAAAGCCAATTTCACTTGGTGAAATTTGAAAAGCCAATTTCACTTGTAGCTAGACAATAATAAAAGATAAACCAAATGTCATCAATGGGATTATTAGAAACGGAGTGGGAAAAATGAAGTTTTTTATTGATACAGCAAATATTAAGGAAATAGAAATGGCCTATGAATTGGGAGTGATTGCAGGAGTTACAACTAATCCTTCTCTGGTAGCAAAAGAAAATATTTCTTTTGAAGAACGATTAAAAGAGATCACACAATTAGTCCCTGGATCGGTAAGTGCGGAAGTAATCGCTTTAGATGCAGAAGGGATGATCAGAGAAGGAAGGGAATTGGCGAAAATTGCCCCAAATATAACAATCAAAGTTCCGATGACTCCGGAAGGTTTGAAGGCAGTACACGTATTTTCAAAAGAAGGTATAAAAACAAATGTAACGTTGATCTTCAGTGCTAATCAGGCATTAATGGCAGCAAGGGCAGGTGCTTCATATGTTTCACCATTTGTTGGACGTTTAGATGACATTGGTCAAGAAGGAATGGAACTAGTAAGAACCATCGCGGAAATTTTTGCAATTCACGAGATTGATACAGAAATTATTGCAGCCTCTATTCGCCATCCTCAGCATGTTACAGAAGCAGCTTTAGCGGGAGCACATATTGCTACTATACCATACAAAGTAATTATGCAGTTATTTCAGCATCCGTTAACGGATAAAGGTATTGAGGCATTTTTAAACGATTGGAATAATAGAAAGTAAGAAATAGAAATTATTATTTCTTGATATATAATAAGTAATAATATAGAAATAAAATACACAAATGTTCTTTACATGTATTTTGATATTTTAGTTTATACTAAATACGATACTGTCTTTTTATTTTATTAAAAATTGGTAATTTAACCCATTTATTTATAAAGCCGTGGAAGGGAGTTTAAAATGGAAAAGCTTAAAATTGCAGGAGGATATCCACTCAAAGGTACAATAAAAGTAAGTGGCGCTAAAAACAGTGCAGTTGCTTTAATACCTGCTACCATCTTAGCAGAATCCCCTGTAACAATTGAAGGACTACCTGATATTTCTGATGTACAAATTTTAAAGTCATTATTAGAAGAAATAGGTGGAAAGGTTACATTTGAAAATGGCGACATGATGGTAGATCCGCGTTCAATGGTTTCCATGCCGCTTCCAAATGGTAAGGTAAAGAAACTACGTGCCTCCTATTATTTAATGGGAGCCATGCTTGGCAGATTTAAAAAAGCTGTTATTGGATTACCAGGAGGATGCCATCTGGGACCACGTCCAATTGATCAACATATTAAGGGATTTGAAGCGCTTGGAGCTAAAATTACAAATGAGCAAGGTGCCATTTATTTACGTGCTGATGAACTAATTGGTGCACGTATTTATCTTGATGTAGTAAGTGTTGGGGCAACCATCAATATAATGCTAGCGGCTGTAAGAGCTAAAGGAAAAACAATTATCGAAAATGCGGCAAAAGAACCGGAAATTATTGATGTTGCAACGCTTTTAACCAATATGGGAGCAAAAATTAAGGGTGCGGGAACAGATGTTATTCGTATTGAAGGGGTAGAAAATCTTTCAGGCTGCAGACATACAATTATCCCCGACCGGATTGAAGCTGGAACCTATATGATATTAGGAGCAGCTGCCGGAGAAGGTGTCCTTATTGATAATGTCATTCCACATCACATGGAATCATTAATTGCTAAATTAAGAGAAATGGGAGTACCGATAGAAACTGGTGATGAGCAAATTTATATCGGAAAAGGGGATAATTTAAAGGCTGTCGATATTAAGACTTTAGTCTATCCTGGATTTCCAACTGATTTGCAACAGCCATTTACATCGCTGTTAACAAGAGCGGAAGGTTCAGCTGTTGTTACGGATACTATATATTCCGCAAGATTTAAGCATATTGATGAACTAAGAAGAATGAATGCAAATATAAAGGTTGAGGGAAGAGCAGCGATTGTGAATGGCCCTGTAACTTTACAAGGAGCGAAAGTGAAAGCAAGTGATCTTCGTGCTGGAGCTGCTCTCGTCATAGCTGGGCTTATGGCGGAAGGAATTACGGAAGTAACAGGTCTGGAACATATTGACAGAGGTTATAGCAATTTAGTTGAAAAACTAAATGGATTAGGTGCTACCATCTGGCGCGAACAAATGACAGAAGAAGAAATTGAACAACTTAAAAATTAATGTGTATTATTCCCTACTATTAACTAATTGGTGTAACACATTGTATTGCAAATGTGCTATAATAAATATGTGAATGTGATATACCAATTAATGTATTTGAAGAAATTCGTTTAACAATAGTAGGGGGAAATATTAATGGAAAGAAGTTTATCAATGGAGCTTGTTCGTGTTACAGAAGCAGCTGCTCTTGCCTCTGCAAGGTGGATGGGACTAGGCAAAAAGGATGAAGCAGACGGGGCGGCAACTTCTGCGATGCGCGACGTGTTTGATACGATTCCAATGAAGGGCACGGTTGTCATTGGGGAAGGTGAAATGGACGAGGCTCCAATGCTCTATATTGGCGAAAAGCTCGGTACCGGTTACGGTCCTCGCGTGGATGTAGCGGTGGATCCGTTAGAAGGGACGAATATTGTTGCTTCCGGAGGGTGGAATGCACTTGCGGTTTTAGCAATTGCGGATCACGGAAACCTTCTTCATGCACCAGATATGTACATGGAAAAAATAGCTGTAGGACCAGAAGCTGTTGGTCAAATAGATATTAATGCTCCTATTATTGATAACTTAAAAGCAGTAGCTAAGGCGAAAAATAAAGACGTTGAAGACGTAGTAGCAACCGTCTTAAATCGTCCGCGACATGAGCATATTATCGCCCAGCTTCGTGAGGCTGGCGCCAGGATTAAGTTGATAAACGATGGTGATGTAGCAGGTGCTATCAATACTGCATTCGATCATACGGGAGTAGATATCTTATTTGGTTCAGGCGGTGCACCCGAGGGAGTTATTGCAGCAGTTGCGTTGAAATGTCTTGGTGGTGAGATACAAGGCAGACTTATACCGCAAAACGATGCAGAGATAGAACGCTGCAAGGGCATGGGACTAGATATTCAAAAAGTTTTAAGAATGAATGACTTAGTTCGCGGGGATGATGCCATTTTTTCTGCGACAGGTGTAACTGACGGAGAATTATTGCGCGGTGTACAATTTAAGGGCTCCCATGGGTCTACACATTCCATTGTTATGCGTGCTAAATCTGGGACTGTTCGCTTTATTGAAGGTCAACATAGTTTGAAGAAGAAGCCTAATCTCGTAATAAAACCATAATTAAGGGAAAATCCCAAGGTGGTTGACTAAAAAACAGCCACCTAATATTACAACTCATTTCCCCTTATGATTTTACCACTTTTCTAGCTTCAAATAATTGAGAAAGAGGATTAGTATTTACTCTCTTCCTTTCATTTTCCTTCAATTCCTCCTTTTCATATTGATTCTTTTCTATAAATATGGTTAAAATATATATTGTTTTATAAAGACTATCTTCATATAGTTTGTTGCTTTTTGTAATTGATTATAAATGTCCTAATATAGTCCTTACTTCGGTGTATATCTTCTTAAAAAGGCTATAGTATTTGCAAAAAAAGGATGTTAAAAAGGTATTTATCTACAAAAGCATTCAAGTATAAGGATAGTGCGCTTTGTAAAAGTTGTCTTTATGCAGGTTTTGTTTTGCTTACTTTGTTAAGAATACTATTGAGGCTTCATTTTTGGCATCTTTTCTCCCATGAAAGAATTCATTTCAAGGCTAATGGAATAAATAAATAGATTTCCTTCTCAAGAAGTTATAAAGTATAAGAAAAGAGCTTTTTTAAATGAAATAGTAGGAATGTAAATTATGCACTTCGTAAACTTCGCAATCTTCAGTCTTTTCAAATAATCTGACAAAAATTATTTTCCAGCCAATTTAAAAACCAAAAAACTAAAAGTGTGGTGTATGTATGGAAGGTTTAACAATTACAAATCTAGAGAATATGACCTTAAAAGAGCTATATTCATTAGCTCGTGAATATAAAATTTCTTATTATAGTAAATTGACAAAGAAGGAACTTATTTTTGCTATTTTAAAAGCTAGGGCAGAACAAGAAGGTTATTTTTTTATGGAAGGTGTTCTGGAAATTATTCAGTCAGAGGGTTTTGGATTCCTAAGACCGATTAATTACTCACCTAGCTCTGAGGACATTTACATTTCAGCATCGCAAATCCGCAGGTTTGATTTACGAAATGGAGATAAAGTATCTGGTAAAGTTCGCCCTCCAAAAGAAAATGAACGATACTACGGTTTATTGCATGTAGAAGCGGTAAATGGAGATAATCCTGAGTCTGCAAAAGAACGCGTTCATTTCCCTGCCTTGACGCCGCTATACCCTGATCGTCAAATAAACTTAGAAACAACTTCTTCCAAGCTATCTACGAGGATTATGGATTTAATTGCACCGGTTGGTTTTGGACAGCGTGGATTAATTGTTGCACCTCCGAAAGCGGGAAAAACGATTCTTTTAAAAGAAATTGCCAACTCAATAACAGAGAATCATCCAGAAGCGGAATTAATCGTATTGTTAATTGATGAACGTCCTGAGGAAGTAACGGATATCGAACGTTCCGTTGCTGCGGAAGTAGTCAGTTCAACGTTTGATGAGGTTCCTGAAAATCATATAAAAGTAGCGGAATTAGTGCTGGAAAGAGCTATGAGGCTAGTTGAACATAAGAGAGATGTTATTATTCTTATGGATAGTATTACGCGTTTAGCGCGTGCCTACAACTTAGTTATTCCTCCAAGTGGACGAACTTTATCAGGTGGTATCGACCCAGCAGCGTTCCATAGACCAAAGCGATTTTTCGGGGCAGCCCGTAATATTGAAGAGGGCGGTAGTTTAACCATTCTTGCAACTGCACTAGTGGACACTGGTTCAAGAATGGATGATGTAATTTACGAAGAGTTTAAAGGTACAGGTAATATGGAGCTTCATTTAGATCGAGGATTAGCAGAAAAACGGATATTCCCTGCTATTGATATTCGTCGATCTGGTACACGTAAGGAAGAGCTCCTAATTCCGAAAGAACATTTAGACAAGCTATGGGCAATACGGAAATCTATGACTGATACGCCGGATTTTGCCGAAAAACTTTTGCGTAGGCTTAGACAGACAAAATCCAATCAAGAATTTTTTGATGTGTTGACAGTGGAGATGAAGAAAACTTCCTCTAGTCCTGGAAGAAGAACTGTTTAGATAAATGGTAGTATTGTTATACCTTTAATCTTTTACTAACGGTATCAATATAATAAATGGAAAAGATTTATTGATGATGCATAGTTGCATTTCAATAGAGTGCTTGCTATAATTAATTCATGTGTTTATGAATAATTCTTGCGGGTTCACCGCTGGAGGAATATATAACTCTGTCTCGCAATGATTCAGGGCAAAGGAGATGAAAAGAATGAAAGCAGGAATTCATCCTGATTACAAAAAAGCTCTAGTTAAATGTGCTTGTGGTAATGAATTTGAAAGTGGTTCAGTAAAAAATGAGATTCGCGTAGAGGTATGCTCTGAATGCCATCCATTCTATACTGGTCGTCAAAAATTTGCTTCTGCAGATGGACGTGTTGACCGCTTCAATAAAAAATACGGTCTTAAATAAGTTGAACTTCAAAGCAGCGTGCTAGAAGTTTGATACCTGAGAAAACAGGCAAGATTGCTTGCCTGTTTTTTATTTCGCATTTTTATAAGGATATGAATGTTTTAGAGGAAAAACCAGGGGGGCGAACGGAAAAAATGTATATTTTAAATCATCATTCTGGCTGGATTGAGGTCATTTGCGGAAGTATGTTTTCTGGAAAATCAGAGGAATTAATCAGACGTATTCGCCGTGCGCAATTTGCCAAACAAGAAATATTAGTTTTTAAGCCTCAGATTGATAACCGTTATAGTGAGGAATCGGTGGTATCTCATAATGGAACGTCAGTTATTGCTCATCCAATTGAAACGGCAAGAGATATTTTTAACTTTGTTCATGATAAAATTGATGTAATTGCTGTAGATGAGGCTCAGTTTTTTGATTGTGAAATTGTAGAGGTTGTCCAATCGCTTGCCAATAAAGGCTTTCGAGTAATACTAGCTGGATTGGATCAGGATTTTCGCGGAGAGCCTTTCGGGCCAATGCCTCAATTAATGTCTATTGCTGAACAAGTGACGAAATTACAGGCGGTATGTACTGTTTGCGGCTCCCCTGCAAGTAGAACACAGAGGCTAATAAATGGGAATCCGGCATGCTATGAGGATCCGGTTATCTTGGTAGGAGCATCCGAAGCATATGAAGCGCGTTGTCGCCATCATCATGAAGTTCCAACCGGTAAAAGCATACAAGCGGACCAAATGATTGAATCAAAATAAACCTTCCAAGATGGAGGTTTATTTTTTTATTTTTTTTCGAAAAATATGTAGCTGAAAATAGATTTTGTCTCGATTTAGCATGGTGTTCTTGGGGCTGCAGAGATCGAGGGGTTACAGAAGGGTAAAGAGGGTTTTGGAAGCTTTTGATTTTGCTTCGTTCAGTCCGGGATAATTTATCTTTAAATTTCCATAATAAGCATATGGAGGTGTTTTTCATGTGGAAAACGTTCGTATGTTTTATATTATCAATCCTAATAGTTGCAGGTTGCAGCTTCCACAATAAGAATAATAGTGCTGAGAACACTAGAGGAGGAACGGAACGGCTTAAATATCAGCGTCTAAGCTCAGAACCTGATAATCAGGGTAAGAAACAAGTGGAATTATCAGGACAAACACAGACGTTAGGAAAAGAAATAAATACGGCAAAAAAGATAATGAAATCTTATAAGGGGTATAAACTTGTCTCCGTATCGATAAATGGCAATAATATGTGGGTAACAGCCCATACTAGAAATAGTATGTCAGCACAGGAAAGGATGAAAAGAGAAGCTCAGGTTCATAAAAAGCTGGAACAGGCACTTCCACAGTACAATATCAATGTCAAACTGGAAGAAAAATAACTGGTGCAGGTAGTCGCTTTACGGTAATACACGAGTATTATATAATAATACCGTTATGGAAAAAATGTACGTAAAGCAAAAGTCCCGAAAGAGGGGCTAAATGATAGAGGTGAAGTGCCATGTTTGATCGATTACAAGCAGTTGAAGATCGTTATGAAAAGCTGAATGAGCTATTAAGTGACCCAGCGGTTATAAACGATACAAAAAAGTTAAGAGAATATTCAAAGGAACAATCGGATATTCAGGAAACTGTTCAAGCATATAGAGAGTACAAAGAAGTAAGTCAACAATATAAAGATGCCAAAGCGATGCTTGAGGAAAAGCTGGATCCCGAAATGCGGGAAATGGTAAAAGATGAAATAAGTGAATTAGAGGGTCAAATTGAGAATCTGGAAGAGCGCATGAAAATTTTACTCATTCCGAAGGATCCTAATGATGACAAAAACGTAATTATGGAGATTCGCGGAGCTGCAGGTGGGGATGAAGCAGCATTATTTGCAGGGGACTTATTCCGTATGTACAGCCGCTACGCTGAATCGCAACGCTGGAAAATTGAAGTAATTGAAGCAAGTACAACAGGGGTCGGTGGATATAAAGAAATTATTTTTATGATTAACGGCCACGGTGCCTATTCAAAATTAAAATTTGAAAATGGTGCTCACCGCGTTCAAAGGGTTCCTGAAACTGAATCTGGCGGCAGAATTCATACATCAACTTCAACAGTAGCAGTTCTTCCAGAAGCAGAAGAGGTGGAAGTAGAAATACATGAAAAGGATATCCGCGTTGATACCTTTGCTTCCAGTGGTCCTGGTGGCCAAAGTGTTAACACAACGATGTCGGCCGTCCGGTTGACACACTTACCTACTGGAATCGTTGTTTCGTGTCAGGATGAAAAATCGCAAATTAAAAATAAGGAAAAAGCGATGAAGGTGTTAAGAGCGCGTGTTTATGATAAGTTCCAGCAGGAAGCACAAGCAGAATATGATGCCAATCGTAAATCTGCCGTTGGAACGGGGGATCGTTCTGAACGAATTCGCACCTATAATTTTCCGCAAAATCGTGTAACGGACCATCGTATTGGTTTAACGATTCAAAAGCTCGATCAGATTCTTCAAGGTAAAATAGATGAAATCATCGATGCACTTATTTTAGAAGATCAATCCAGCAAATTAGAAAGCGTGGACGAATAATGGTCGGGCACTTTAAAGTGTATGAAGCCCTAAAGTGGGCTTCTTCTTTTTTACAAGAAAACAATCGTGATGCGAATAGCGGAGAGTTGTTATTGTGTTCTTTTTTAAATACAACAAGATCTCATTTATACGCTTCTATGAGAGATGAATTGCCTGAAGAAATTTGGCTTCCTTTTGAACAGGCCGTAAAGGATCATGCAACTGGTGTACCAATTCAACACATCATCGGCTATGAAGAATTTTACGGTAGGAAATTTCAAGTAAACGAGCAAGTTTTAATTCCAAGGCCGGAAACAGAAGAACTTGTACTTGGGACTATTCAACGAATAAAAGAACATTTTGGCTTGCAGCCTGACATAAAATTAGCCGATATTGGAACGGGTAGTGGAGCAATAGCGATTACAATGAAGCTGGAATGCCCGTTTCTATCTGTTACAGCTACTGATATATCCTCAGCCGCATTACAGGTTGCGATAGGAAATGCCAAGCTAAACCATGCGGAAGTAAACTTTAAGCGGGGGGACTTGCTCCAACCTATTTTTGAATCTAATGAGAAGGTAGATATTGTATTATCTAATCCCCCATATATTCCAAATCGTGATAAAGACTTTCTTTCAACCGTTGTGAAGGATCATGAACCACATTTAGCCTTATTCGGAGGGGAAGAAGGACTGGACTACTATATCCGTTTTATGGAGGAGCTTCCCTTCGTAATAACTAATAGGGCATTAATCGGTTTTGAAATTGGAGCTGGGCAAGGGGAAAAGGTGGCTACATTATTAAGGGAAACATTTAAAGATAGCTGCATAGAAATTGTAAATGATATAAATGGAAAAGATCGAATGGTTTTTTGTAGGATACCGGGTTAAAAATAACCCGGTTTTTTTATGCTTTCATTTACTCTACAAAATATTTTTAAGTTTACTAGTTTAAGATTTCAAAATATTGTCCACACTGTTTCTAAGAAGGATGGTGTGGGATAATGAACAATAAATCATTGGCATGGATTTATATCATCGTTTTATCATTAAGTACAATTTTAAGTTTATATATACCAAAACAAGAAGCAGCTGCGAAGGATACAATTGTTATTCCTAAGGAAGCAATTCGGCTGCGGATTTTGGCTAATAGCGATACACCAGGAGACCAAGCATTAAAAAGAAAGGTAAGAGATGAGGTTAATAAAAATATAACAAACTGGGTGCAGAATATTGATTCTATTAATAAAGCCCGGAAAGTAATTAAATCTCATTTATCCGATATAAAGCAAATTGCCTTAAAAGTAGTGACAGAGGAAAATAGCAATCAAACTGTAAAAGTAGAGTTTAGCCATGTACAGTTTCCAACTAAATTATATGGCCAATACTTATATCCTGCTGGAGAATATGAGGCTATCTTAATTACTCTTGGCAAAGGGGAAGGAGCTAATTGGTGGTGTGTTCTATATCCACCGCTTTGTTTCTTGGATTTTTCCAATGGGGTTGCAGTTAGTCCAGGTATTGATGAGGAGAAGCATAAAAAGGTGAACTCCGAGGCGAAAAATAAAAAAGAGAAAGAAACGAAGCAGGAAATAGAGGATACCAATAAAAAAGGTTCTTCCACATCGGAAAACAATAATAGGGCAGAAGAAAAAGATTCGGAAAGTCCGGTTTATGCAGCAGATAAAGATGATGAAGTGCAAGTTAAATTTTTCATAGTAGAACTGTTTAAAAAACTATTTTAAAAAGTGGGGAAGTCTTTATACAAGACTTCTCTATTTTTGAGCAGATGTTGTAATTCGTATATTGTTAAAAATCGCCATGTAGTCTTAGCGCGGGACATCTTTACTTAAAAAAGTTATTCATTCATAACTAAAGGTTAGGTCCTTATGGAGATTTTCGTATAAGTAAGCAATAAAGTTTAATAAATGACTCTTTGTGAACAAATTAATGTCCCTAAGGGTTCTATTTTTTTCTTCTAAACATATGGTTCAAATATAGGAGTTTACTAGATTCCATTACAAGATTAAGAGAGGATGGAGGAAGTGGCAGGAATTATTCGAAATGCGAAACCGTCTGATGTAAAAGAAGTAATGAACTTTTTAGCTGATGCAAGGGTAAGTAATGAAGGTATAGAGGAGCTAATAGATTTTTTTGTTATAGGTGAAGATACCCAAGGAAACATATCCTCTGTTTTAGGGTTTGAACCCCTCCAAAGTATTGGGATCCTCCGTTCTCTAGTTGTCCATGCTTCTGTTAAAGAGGAGGAGCTGATGATGCTTTTTCAACATGTGTATAACTTAGCTAAAAGTAAAAAGCTGTCCACACTTATGCTAATAACAAATAAGGAAGTGTTTATTCCATTGCTTGAGTTAATGGGCTTTGAGCAAATTTCTGGTGATTCTATTCCGAAAGAGCTGGAGAATTCTTCACATGTGAAGCATGTTGGGATATTAAATGATGTCTTTTATATGAAAAGAGCGATATAAACATAGAAAGTTATACACATTATCCACAATAGTTATCCACTGTTATATTGATTTTATTCACATAATGTGGATAATACTTGTTCATTGTTATTGGGTTCAGTATAATTTTTACAATAACGGTTTAGACAATTCGACAAATATCTACTTTTTATTCTAAAATGAACTCAATGTGTTATAAATAGAAAAGGTGAAAATAAATGAAAACAATAAAATGGAATGTGGATAATAATGTGGGTAATTTAGAAAATAATCCACAGATTGTGGATGCTGCCTCTTTTTTAAAGCATGATGAGGTTATTGCTTTTCCGACTGAAACCGTGTATGGCTTAGGGGCAAATGCTACCTCTGATGCTGCAATCTCAAAAGTTTATGAAGCAAAAGGACGACCGAGCGATAATCCTCTAATTGTTCATATAGCGGAATTTTCCCAATTAGATCAACTGGTATTGGACGTCCCGGAAAACGCAAGAAAACTAATGGAAAACTTTTGGCCAGGTCCTTTAACCATCATTTTTAAAGCACGTCCAAATGTACTTTCTCAGAAGGTGACAGCTGGATTAGATACCGTTGGCATTAGAATGCCTGACCACCCCCTTGCGATATCTTTAATAAAGTGTGCGGGATTGCCAATTGCTGCTCCAAGTGCAAATCAATCTGGTAAACCAAGCCCTACAACTGCAAGACATGTTTTAGAGGATCTTGATGGTAGTATAGCGGGTGTACTAGATGGTGGCGAAACAGGAATAGGGGTTGAATCTACGGTTGTTGATTGTACGGAGGAAGTCCCTGTTATTCTGCGACCAGGTGGAGTTACAAAGGAAGCAATGGAAGAGATAATTGGAAATTTAAAGTTGGATCCAGCTCTTCATGAAAATGTTACATCGAAACCGAAAGCGCCTGGAATGAAATATACCCATTATGCACCAAATGCACCAGTCTATTTAGTGGACGGTACACAAGCATTTATTCAACAATTAATTAACCAGAAACAAAATGAGGGGATGACAGTTGGCGTCATCGCAACGGAGGAAACCGAAAAGCTTTATAATGCTGATTTTGTACTTGCTTGTGGGAGCCGTAATGATTTGTTGACGGTAGCAAATAAGTTATATGATACATTACGTGCCTTTAATAGCAAAAATGTTGATATCATTTATTCTGAGATTTTCCCACCTTCTGGAGTGGGATTTGCTATTATGAATAGATTGGAAAAGGCAGCTGGACATAAGTGGATTTATGAAAATAAATAGTGCTGATCTTGTCTGTAAAAGCAACAAAATATAAGAAATCGCCATTTTGATCGAATTTTACACAGAATTTGTCCCATTCGCTTCTAAACCACCTTTGGTATGCATAAGTATTACTTAGGCATGTCCGAAGGGGGAAAGATAATGATGGGAGTCATCGCAGAATTATTCACATTAATGTTGATGGCCTTTGCACTAGGAATGGATGCATTTTCAGTCGGAGTTGGAATGGGAATGTTTCAGCTCCGCTACAGACAAATATTTTTTATAGGAATTACAATCGGCTTTTTTCATGTCTGGATGCCTCTAATTGGGATGCTTGCCGGACATTTTTTATCCGATACATTCGGAACAATCACAAAATATATCGGTGGCATTTTAATAATTGTGTTAGGCTTGCAAATGATTATTTCCAGCTTTCAAAAAGAGGAAAGAAATTTGATAAAACCGGAAGGCTGGGGGCTGTTGCTTTTTGCATTCAGCGTAAGTTTGGACAGTTTTTCCGTCGGTTTATCACTTGGAATATTTGGGGCACGTACGGCTGCAGTGCTTATCTGTTTTGGAATCGCTGCCACCATCCTTACTTGGGCTGGCCTCATCATCGGGCGCAAAGTTCAAGGTCTTCTTGGTACATATAGTGAAGTATTAGGGGGAAGTATCCTCTTTGCATTTGGAATTAAGCTACTTTTACCATAGATCCTTTTCTTAAACTATACTGCTTTTAAAGATGAAAACCTTATAGACACTCTTAAATTGCCTTGAGAATAAAAAACCATTTAAGAAAAGATGTACCGAAACCAAATGCACATTAGAATTAATATCGATGTCCGAATAGCAACAGGTTAAAATTGATTTTTGGCTTTTAAACAATATTTAGGAAGACATCCTAACCTTGAACACACTTCGGTGTGTTTTTTTACATTTATCTATTTTCACAAAATCTTTTAAATTTTTCCGGGATATTGGCTATGGAAACTAGGACTTCTCCACTATAATAGAAATACAACAATATCTTCAAAATATTGGAGGGATTAACAATTTGAACATTTTATTTATTTGTACGGGTAATACTTGTAGAAGTCCGATGGCAGAAGCCATTTTAAAAAATAAAAAATTGGACGATATAAAGGTTAGATCGGCAGGGATTTTTGCTTCAAATGGCAGTAATGCAGCAGAAAATGCGTTAAAGGTACTTCAGGAAAATAATATTCATCACCAGCATACCTCCAAAATGCTGACCCAAGAGGATATTATTTGGGCCGATTATATATTTACCATGACTGAAGGACATAAAGAGTTAATTGTAGATCAACACCCATTTATAGCAGACAAAACCTTTACTTTAAAGGAATTTGTTTATAATTCTAAGATTGATACGGATGTTAGTGATCCATATGGCGGGAATGTTGATGTATACAGAGAAACGTATAAAGAGTTGGAAGAGCTTATTAAGGAAATGTTGAAAAAAATATGAAAGAGGTATTTCAATGGAAAAAAAGAGATATAAATTCAGTTTACGAAAAAAGCTCGTCTTATTTGTTACTATTCTAGCCATTATTACTTACTCAACCAGTATGTTTTGTCTTGATTTTGTATACAGTCATTTTGCCGCCAAAGTGAATGAATCACTATTTACGATTATTACATTATTATTAGGTATTATTTGGACGGGTATATTAGCATTTCTAGTGGCGGGATTTATTACTAGGCCATTGCAGCGTTTAGAAAAAGCAGCAATAAACGCTAGTCAGGGTGATATTCATACAGATGTTATCCTCCCGAAAACAGATGATGAAATTCGTTCTTTGGGAGTTGCGTTTAATGCTATGCTCACAAATTTAAGGGAAATGGTACATAGTATCGAGGATAATTTTCATCAAACAAATGAAAATGTTATCGCAATATCTGAAAAAGCTTCAAGTGCTAATACACAAGCTGAAGGAATTGCTCGCACTATTAGTGAAATTGCTTCGGGTGCGGAAAGCTCAGCGGTTGCTATACAATCTACCGCAGAATCGGTAGAAGACATGATTCAAATTGCCGGACAAGTTCAAGAAGATGCAAGATCATCAGAAAAAGTATCAACTGAAATGCTTGAAGAACTCAAAGAAAGTCAAGAAGTAGTATTTTCACTAGTAAACGGAATTGAACGACTCGCAAAAGAAAACCATGAATCTTTACAAGCAGTTATGAGATTAGAGGACAATGCTAAGGAAGTAGAACAAATCATTTTACTTGTTGGAGATATTGCTGCTCAAACAAACCTTCTAGCGCTAAATGCTTCGATTGAAGCTGCACGTGCAGGGGAGCACGGTAAAGGGTTTGCGGTAGTTGCTGAAGAGGTTCGCAAATTGGCGGATGAGAGTGCAACAGCGGTACAGGGGATAACGGAATTAATTCACCGAATCCAGCAAGAGGTTGAAAGTGTAGTAAAACATATTTCCAGTCAAGTGGAGTCTGCAAATCAAGAAGCTGCAAAAGGAACAAAGACAAATCAAGTTATAGAAAAGATGACGGAGATAATTCATGAGGTAGCGGATAAAGTAAAGGGCATTTCCGGCTTGGTAGATCGCCAAATGGAAAGTATTCAGCTTACCTCTCATCAATCACAAGAGGTAGCAGCAATTGCGGAGGAAACATCCGCTGGTGCAGAGGAAGTAACAGAAGCAACGAAAGAACAGGCTAACGTAATGGAAACAATCGACCAATTAGTACTTGATTTAAAGGAACATGCGGAAAAATTGAAAGGAACCATCGCACGCTTCCGATTATAAATTAAAAGCCAAGACTTAAGTCTTGGCTTTTGTATTTTTAACCTACGAGCCAGATACTTTATTATTTATATTTTCGTTTGTTTATGTAAAAATTAAGGAAGAAAAAAGAAACGGGGGGTAATGATATGAAAGTAGCTTTAGCATCAGATCATGGTGGTATCCATATTCGAGAGGAAATTAAAGGTTTATTAGAAGAAATGGGATTAGAATATGAAGACTTTGGGTGTAATTGCGAAGAATCGGTGGATTATCCAGATTATGCTTTGCCTGTAGCAGAAAAAGTTGCAAATGGAGAGTTTGATAGAGGTATTTTAATATGTGGCACCGGAATTGGCATGAGCATTTCCGCAAATAAAGTGAAGGGTATTCGTTGTGCATTGGTGCATGATGTCTTTAGTGCAAAGGCTACTCGTCAGCATAATGACAGCAATATGCTGGCAATGGGAGAAAGGGTAATTGGCCCTGGCCTTGCAAGAGAGATTGCGAAGGTGTGGCTAACAACAGAATTTGAAGGCGGCCGTCATTCACGCCGTATTGAAAAATTAACTAATTATGAAGAAAAACATCTGTAAGGTAGGCGGAATCAACTTTTCTTCTGATAGCCTATGGTTTTTGCGCTAAATAGTGAGATCCACTTTTTTTACATCAGGATAAGGGAGGTTTCCCATTTTGGCAATTGACTTAGACAAAATGGAGCAGCAGTTACTAACAATCTTGAATGATTTTTCCTCACAAGTTACTTTTAAAAACGGTCAAGTTATGGTAATCGGCTGCTCTACATCTGAAGTAATTGGAGAAAGAATAGGTACTTCTGGAACTATGGAGGTTGCCTCTTTGATTTATGATAATCTCTATTCCTTCGCAAATAAATATAGGATTCATCTTGCTTTTCAATGCTGTGAGCATTTAAATCGTGCACTTATTGTAGATAGACAAGTAGCGGAGAATAAGGGTTGGGAAGAGGTAGCTGTCATACCAGTTCGAAAAGCAGGTGGAGCAATGGCTACATATGCATATCAACATCTAGAAGACCCTGTGGTAGTTGAATTCATACAGGCGGATATAGGAATCGATATAGGAGACACCTTTATAGGAATGCATCTGAAGCATGTTGCGGTTCCTGTTAGAGCTACGATTCATCAGCTTGGATCTGCACATGTAACACTAGCTAAAACGAGACCAAAACTAATTGGCGGTGCTCGAGCAATATATGAATAATCAAAATAGGAGGTTTTGCAAATATGCAGAATTTCCTTTTTTTATGTAAAAGGATGAATGGATCTACCTAAATACATATTTTGTAAATTAACTGGATAATCTAGTGAATAAATTCAGTAATTTCGAGAAAATGGTTTTTTTCTCCATTTTTTCTAGTCAAGATGCCCATTGTCAAGAGAGCGATATTTACTGAAATTTGAAAGATTCCAAAATCATCCCCATCTTTCAAAAGATTATGATAGAATAGAAAAGGATTTCATACTGATATTTGCACAAGGGGGATTAACATGAGTAACATTGCCCAGCAGGATAAAGAAGTTTATCAAGCTATTTCTGACGAGCTTGGTCGTCAACGGTCAAAAATTGAATTAATAGCTTCTGAAAACTTTGTAAGTGAAGCTGTTATGGAAGCGCAAGGATCGGTTTTAACAAATAAATATGCTGAAGGCTATCCTGGACGTCGTTATTACGGCGGCTGTGAATATGTAGATGTAGTGGAAGATCTTGCTCGTGATCGCGCGAAGCAAATTTTCGGTGCAGAGCATGTCAATGTGCAGCCTCATTCCGGTGCACAAGCAAATATGGCAGTTTATTTTACCGTACTGGAACAAGGAGATACCGTTCTAGGAATGAATTTGTCACATGGTGGCCATCTAACACATGGAAGTCCTGTAAACTTTAGTGGTATTCAATATAACTTTGTTGAATACGGAGTAGACGAACAAACTCATTATATTAACTATGATGATGTTTTGGAAAAAGCACGTACTCACAAGCCAAAATTAATTGTTGCGGGTGCAAGTGCTTATCCTCGTGAAATAGATTTTAAGAAATTCCGTGAAATTGCCGATGAAGTTGGAGCATATCTAATGGTCGACATGGCGCATATTGCAGGACTTGTTGCAGCAGGAATTCACCCAAGCCCAGTACCTTATGCTGACTTTGTTACAACCACAACTCATAAAACATTACGCGGTCCTCGCGGTGGAATGATTTTGTGTAAAGAAGAATATGCCAAAAAAATTGATAAATCCATCTTCCCAGGAATCCAAGGCGGGCCATTGATGCATGTCATTGCTGCAAAAGCAGTTGCATTTGGTGAAGCACTTCAAGACAGCTTTAAAGAGTATGCAGGGAAAGTGGTAGATAATGCAAAACGATTAGCAGAATCTTTAAAGAGTGAAGGCCTGAATCTTGTATCAGGTGGAACAGATAATCACCTTCTATTGGTGGATGTTCGTTCTTTAAATATTACAGGTAAAGTTGCGGAAAAGGTATTAGATGAGATTGGGGTAACCGTTAACAAAAACACCATTCCATTTGATACAGAAAGTCCATTTGTAACAAGTGGAATACGTATCGGAACAGCGGCTGTTACTTCAAGAGGATTTGGATTTGAAGAAATGGATGAAATCGCGTCGCTTATCGCATTTACATTAAAAAATCATGATAATGAGGAAAAATTGGAACAAGCACGCGTTCGTGTTGCTGAGCTTACAAGTAAGTTTTCTCTATATCCAAATAAATAATATAATCATTTTGGAGTTAGATCATTAGGTCAAACCTTGAGGTCTAACTCCTTTTTCGTGTAAAATAAAATGAAATGTTTAAACGACCAATTGTATTAAAGAATAATACTGTAAAGATTGCAATGGTAATACATAAAAAGGAGAATCAATCATGAGTAATGTGTATGTTATTGACCACCCTCTTATTCAACACAAACTGACTATCATTCGTGACAAAAATACTGGAACGAAAGAATTCCGCGAGCTAGTAGACGAAGTTGCTACCCTTATGGCATTCGAAATTACGAGAGATATGCCTCTTGAGGAAATTGAAATTGAGACACCGGTATGTAAAGCGAAGGCAAAAACCCTTTCTGGTAAAAAAATAGGGATTGTTCCGATTTTGCGAGCAGGACTTGGAATGGTTGATGGAGTTCTGAAGCTTATCCCTGCTGCAAAAGTTGGACATGTAGGACTTTACCGTGATCCGGAAACGTTAAAGCCAGTTGAATATTATGTGAAGCTGCCTAATGATGTGGAAGAACGTGATTTTATTCTGGTAGACCCGATGCTGGCTACAGGCGGTTCTGCAGTCGAGGCAATAAATTCCTTGAAAAAACGCGGTGCCAAAAGTATTAAATTTATGTGTTTAATAGCTGCTCCTGAAGGAGTGAAAGCAATTCAAGATGCTCACCAGGATGTAGATATTTATATTGCGGGCTTGGATGAAAAATTAAATGATCATGGCTATATTGTCCCTGGCTTAGGTGATGCAGGTGATCGTCTATTTGGAACAAAATAATGGCAGAAATAATGCAAGATGCCATTTCGGTAAACAGAGAAAAATAGGAAAAAGGAACCTTTTATAGGGAGATCTTATTTTATGAGTAAACAAATTAAGGTAATGACAATATTTGGTACAAGGCCGGAAGCGATCAAAATGGCTCCGTTAGTTCTGGAATTGCAAAAATATCCGGAAGAATTTAAATCCATAGTAACGGTAACAGCTCAGCATCGGGAAATGCTAGATCAGGTGCTATCGATTTTTCGAATCACGCCTGATTATGACCTCAATATTATGAAGGACCGTCAATCACTAATTGATATTACTACTCGAGCCTTAGAAGGTTTGGACAAAGTGATGAGGGAAGTAGAACCGGACATCGTACTAGTACACGGGGACACCACTACTACGTTTGTTGCAAGTTTGGCGGCATACTATAATAAAATTGTTGTGGGACATGTTGAAGCTGGACTTCGTACATGGAATAAATATTCCCCATATCCGGAAGAGATGAACAGGCAACTAACAGGAATTCTTGCGGATCTTCAATTTGCGCCAACGGAAATGTCCGCGCAGAACCTACTTTTGGAAAATAAAAGGAAAGAAAGCATATATGTAACAGGCAATACAGCAATTGATGCATTGAAAACAACTGTAAAAGCGGATTATACTCATGAAATTCTGGAAAAGGTGGGGGATGACCGTCTTATTCTGCTTACTGCCCATCGCCGTGAGAATCTAGGAGAGCCGATGAGGAATATGTTCCGTGCTATTAAAAGAATTGTTCAGGAACAGCCAGATGTTCAAGTGGTTTATCCCGTACACCTTAATCCGGCTGTCCGGGAAATAGCTGCTGAAATCTTAGGTAATAATCCGCGGATTCATTTAATTGAACCACTAGACGTAATAGATTTTCATAATTTTGCAAATCGTGCCTATTTGATATTAACGGATTCCGGTGGGGTGCAGGAAGAAGCACCATCTTTAGGTGTTCCAGTTTTAGTTCTACGTGACACGACAGAACGTCCGGAAGGAATCGAAGCTGGTACACTAAAGCTTGCGGGTATTGAGGAGGAAACCATATATCAATTAGCGACAGAATTGCTTACTAAAACAGAAGAGCATGATAAAATGGCTAAAGCATCCAATCCGTATGGTGATGGACAGGCCTCTCGTCGGATTGTGGATATAATTAGAAACTATTTCAAATAGGGTACCAAATTGTGGTACCCTATTTTTTTGAAATTATCTTATTCTAATTTTCTGTCCTGGATAGATGACATCTGATTTTAGGTTATTTAAGGATTTTAGTTTTTTTACAGTTGTTTTATTTGTCTTTGCAATATCCCATAATGTATCACCTTTAACAATTTTGTGATACTTGGTTTTTTTAGCAGCTGTACTTTTACTTGGAATAATTATCTTTTGACCTGAGCGTATGAAATTAACATTCTTAATTTTGTTAACAGACTTCAATGTGGAGACAGTTGTATGGAACCTTTTGGCTACTCCGCTTAATGTGTCCCCTTTTTTTATTGTATATTTAGTTTGGACGGAGTGTTTAGTCGTGAGCTTGCTATTATTAATATTAATTTTAGAAGGTTTAATACCTGATTTCAGTTTGGCGAGCAGGGCAAGATTTTGAGCTGCTGTACCGTTATAATCGACGATACCGTATTTAATGGCTAGTTTTTTTCGGGCATTAAAGGAGGAATCCATCTTTTTAGATTTTAAGTAGTTTACTAGAGAAATAGGCTTAATGGTGCCTACATGTTGGATAACCTTTTGGGTAGGCTTCGTTTTTGTACTATATTTTCCTGCATAATCCTCAGAAACATCGAAATCCCCGTAGCTGTTCATACCGATAAAACGATAATCATCTGCCCATTGCCATGCGCCTTTTCCATTCGAAAAAGCTGCTGTTGGTTTTCCTTTTTGGGGGATCGCAGGATAGGAAGCAAGCCATGGCCTATCAACAGTTAAATTTTTCGGAATTAAGTTGTGATTATAAAAGTATGAACCAGTATACAGATCGATGCGTGTATATCCAAGTCTTTTCATTTCGGAGATAAAAGAATTTGTATATTGTGTTAATCTGCTAGCGCTGTTGGAGAGATCTACGGCTTCTACATCGACCACAACATATCCGTCTTTCATTTTGTCGAATCCGACAAGTTGTAGCTTCTTTACGAACCATTGTGCCTCTAATTTTGCATTTTCATTACTAGTGAAACGTGCGAAATGATACGCGTTTACGATTAATCCTGCTTGTTTCGCATTGGCAATATTCACACTTGCAGCGGGGTCTACAAAATACTCACCTTCTGAAACCTTCACAACAACTCCCTTCACTCCACCCATCTTAATCGTTTGATAGAATCCGAGTGGTAATCCTAATTCGCGGTTATGATGGGATACATCAATAAAATCAACATCTGGTTCATCTGCGAATGAACTTATCCCGAAAGCAAAAATTAAAGTTATCGAAAGGATAAGTGAACTAATCCATTTTGCCAATATATTTGCACCGCCTTTCATGTAAATATTTTGAGCTGCATAATTTACATAACTATAGTCCGACGAAGTTAAATGAACAAAAAATAATGTGTTAATTATCGAGTTATTACTTTCCTATAACCGTTCAGGAGCTTATTCTAAACTGATCAAAATGCCTATTTTTATGGGAAGCATCTTGTTTTTGTATAATCCTCTCTTTGCGTGAAATGCTAATTGAAAAAGGAAAGATTGCATGAAAAAAATAGTATTATTCATCTTAACAGCATATTTGTTAACCATTTCATTTCACTCCATTCAAGCACAAACATGGCATATCCCCCCTTTACCAAAGACATCTTCTGAGTATACAATAATGATTTTTTCTACAACTGATCCCCCAAATGAACAAGAGATTAATGAATTAATCTCGAGCTATCAAACATTAAAAATCAGATATCTGTTTTCGGAAGCATTTACGGGTTTTTCCCTCGAAGGAAAGAAGGCAGAATTAGAGCAATTTGCGAATGGCTTTAAAAAGGTTGTCACCACTTTTGAATCTAATGTCTATACAGCGGATTTTGTAAAAACAGATAACAATACTTTAATAGGAGCCAAAAAAGTAAGGGGAATTTTTGATCAAAATGGGAATCGGTTAACAGGGAGAGGTATAAAGATTGGAGTTATTGATACAGGTATAGATTACAATCACCCCGATTTGTCTTCAGTTTATAAAGGCGGCTTCGATTTTGTTGATGGTGACCGTAATCCTATGGAGGCGATGGGGGATAAAGGAATGACAATACATGGAACTCATGTGGCTGGTATCATTGCGGCAAATGGAAAGAAGCGAGGAGTTGCACCTGAGGCTGAATTATATGGATATCGTGTATTGGGGCCGGGAGGGAAAGGGACTACAGATCAAGTTTTAGCTGCAATTGATCAAAGTATAAAAGATAGAATGGATATCATTAATCTCTCCTTAGGAACTAATATTAACGGACCTGATTTACCGGTAAGTCAGGCATTGGATAAAGCGGTTGCAAAAGGAGTTATAGCAGTTACCTCTAACGGGAATGCCGGGCCGAATATGTGGACGGTTGGTTCACCGGGTACTTCTGCCAGTGCGATTTCAGTTGGAGCATCTACACCAGTATTAATAACTCCGTTTTTGTCCGTATGGCATGTGAAAGAAAATATACCTCTCACTCCTTTACAGGGGAGCAAGAAATGGAGCTTGGATCGAACATACCAAGTAGTTGATGGAGGAGTTGGCAAAAAAGGTGAAATCACGAATGCAGCAGGGAAAATTGTATTGGTTAAAAGAGGAGGTATTACCTTTACAGATAAGGTGATGAATGCAGCAGAAGCAGGGGCAGTAGGAGTAATAATTTATAATAATACAGATGGAGAGTTTGCGGGAATTATAGATAAAAAATGCCCTATTCCAGCAGTTTCGATATCTAAGCAAGTAGGTGAGGTGATTGGCTTGAAAGCGAGGAAGAAACCGCTAATGGCATCGGCTATCTATAAAAGGGAAAGTGATTTATTGGCGGATTTCAGCTCCCGTGGACCGGTAACTGTGAACTGGTCTGTAAAGCCTGATGTAACTGCACCCGGAGTCGCAATAGAAAGCACTATTCCACGTGGAGGCTATACAGTGCTCCAGGGTACAAGCATGGCGGCACCATTTGTAACAGGTGCAGTTGCTCTTATCAAACAAGCACATCCAACCTGGAACCCTGAAGAAATAAAATCCGCCTTAATGAATACGGCAATGCATCTTAAAGACCAGAGTGATAAATCATATAAAGTATTTGAACAAGGAGCAGGCAGGATTCAAATGGAAGAGGCTGTTAAAACAAAATCACTAGTAATACCGGGTAGTCTTTCATTTGGGATTCTGAGCGAAGACAGAAATTATGGCACAAAATATATTAAAGTAAAAAACACATCCGATTCAGCGCAAGATTATCGGTTCATTTATAAAGGATATGATCCGAATGTAAGATGGGAATTGCCTCCGTCATTTTCTCTTAATCCGCAAGAGGAGAAGCGCTTGCCAATAAGGGCTGTTTTAACACGTCCGTTTAACGGCAAAAAGGAATGGATTGACGGGAGAATATTTTTAGAAGCTGGAACACAGAGGATTGGGATTCCTTATTTATTTGCGGTAAAGGAACCGAGTTACCCGCGTATTATGGGGTTTTCCATCGTTCCGGGTGATAAAAAAGGCAGCATTAGATATGAAGCATATTTACCATTGGGGGCGGAGGAATTTGGAATAGCGCTTTTTGACTCAGATACATTATCTTTTATAGATTTCTTGGATGTTAAAAAAAATGTAGGAGCTGGGTTGGTGAATAATCAATTAATGCTGCCGCAAAAAAAATATATAAAAAGAGTGACAGCTGTTGCGTTTGCAAAAAACGAGGGAGAAGAGGATTATGAACAGCTATCTATGCCATTAAAAAATTTAGAAAACAACTAATTAAGAGTATATGTATTGGTAAAAATATAGCATAGATTAATATGAAATTTTCTCCTAAAATGGATTGAGAGTAAAAGATTTCTATTAAAAATGTCATACTATTTTTCAAAATTTGATGATTTTGTGACAATTCTATTTCTGTATATGCAGACTGCTCCGTTTTTCACAGAAACACGTTGACATTGAGAAAGCCCTATTGTATGCTAATTGAGGGTGTAAAATGATAGGGTTTTCACATGATTTCGAAGGTGTAGAATTTATGTTTCTATCGTTTGCAGATGAGAATATTTTTTGAAATATTCTTGATGAGTGGAGATGTAATGATGGGTAAAAAGGATAAAAATCCTTACCATGCTATGACCATATATGCCACAATACTTTCACAATTAGTAGGTTCTATATTAGTTGGTATTTTTGGAGGTAAGTGGTTGGATGGTTATTTTCATACAGAGCCGCTATTTTTAATAATCGGACTACTCCTTGGCCTTGCAACTGGAATATGGGCCATGCTTCACACAGTCCGACATTTCTTTTAGGAGATTAGAAAGACATGCCGGAACTCCAACAATTATTTAACAGGCATCGCAAGATTATGCTGTTTCTGTTATCCCTCCTCGTTTTAGGCTGGGGCTTTACCCCCTATCATTCCATATTTTTAGGTTTGATTCTCGGAACATCTGTTAGTCTGTATAATCATTGGCTAACCATGAGGAAAACAAAACGTTTCAGCGATGCAGTAGTAAGTGAAAAGCGCCCTGCTAAGTCTTTAGGGACTTTAGTTAGAATGGGAACCTCGGTCATCAGTGTGTTAATTGCTTTGCGTTATCCGGATATTTTTAATGTTTTTAGTGTTATTTTGGGATTAATGACCTCTCATGTCGTCATTATGATAGATTTTATTTTCCTAACTATTCAATCACATAAAAGCGGAAAGTGAGGTGAGTTCAGTTGGAACATAAAGCACCTGTGGTAGAGTTTTTGGGACTTTCCTTTAACCTAGCAAACGTCCTAATGATTACAATCGCCTCTTTAATTGTCTTTCTCATAGCTGTTGCTTCCACTCGGAAATTAGCTATGAAGCCCACCGGAATGCAAAACTTCATGGAATGGGTAATGGACTTTGTTAAGAATATTATTAAAAGCAATATGGATTGGAAAACAGGCGGATCCTTTCATATTTTAGGAATCACACTTATCATGTATATCTTTGTTTCTAACATGTTAGGTCTTCCATTTAATATCGTTATTGACGGTACTCTTTGGTGGAAATCACCGACAGCTGATCCGGTTATAACCTTAACGTTAGCTGTTATGATCGTAGGTTTAACACATTATTATGGTGTCAAGCGAAATGGAATATCAGGTTATCTTAAAGGATTCTTTTCACCGATTCCGTTTCTATTCCCGTTAAAAATTATCGAAGAATTTGCAAATACATTAACATTAGGTCTGCGTCTTTACGGTAATATTTATGCGGGTGAAATTCTATTGGGTCTTCTATCGGCGGGTCTTGCATCTACTGTGGGAGGAACAATTGGAGCTATTATCCCTACGCTTGCATGGCAAGGCTTTTCCATTTTCGTAGGTTCGATTCAAGCATTTATCTTCACCATGTTAACAATGGTTTATATGGCTCACAAAGTCAGCCATGACCATTAATATATACCTGTGAATAACAGGGAAATAATATTAAATCAAATAATTTTTTATACATTTAAAGGAGGAACTTTATAATGAGTTTGGGTGTACTTGCAGCAGCAGTTGCTATCGGTTTAGCGGCTATCGGTGCCGGCATTGGTAACGGTCTTATCGTAGGTCGTACAGTAGAGGGGATTGCACGTCAACCAGAAGCACGTGGAATGCTTCAAACAACTATGTTCATCGGGATTGCGTTAGTTGAGGCGATTCCTATCATCGCGGTTGTTATCGGATTCATGGTTGTTAATAGATAGTATTTACATTTTTAAAATGGCGAAGATTACTTGAAGAATCCTTCGCCATTCCTTTATGTAGAGTAAAAATATAAGGGTTTTACAAATTAAAGTAAAAAGATATCATATATTGTTTTTCTGCTATTAAAGCAGAATTGGGAACTACTACTCTGGAAGGAGTGAATCATACGTGTCAACAAGTAGCTTTGTACTTGGATTAGCTGCACACGGGAAGTTAAATACCGGCGATATTTTATTCCAGCTAATCATGTTTATTATTTTGTTAGTGTTACTTAAGATCTTTGCTTGGAAGCCGCTAATGGGCATTATGAAACAACGTGAAGATCATATCTCGAATGAAATTGAAGCGGCTGAAAAGAGTCGTATCGAAGCAAATAAATTAGTAGAAGAACAACGTTCTATGTTGAAAGAAGCTCGTCAGGAAGCTCAAACATTGATTGAAAATGCGAAGAAGCAAGGCGATATTCAACGCGATGAAATCATTGCGATTGCCCGTCAAGAGTCTGAGCGTATTAAAGAAGCTGCGAAATTGGAAATTGAACAGCAAAAGGAAAAAGCTGTCGCAGCCTTAAGAGAGCAAGTTGCATCCTTATCTGTTTTAATTGCTTCTAAGGTAATTGAGAAAGAATTAAGTGCACAAGATCAAGAGAAGCTTATCAATGATTATATTCAAGAGGCAGGAGAAATCCGATGAGTGCAGTAGCAAAACGTTATGCATTGGCGCTTTTCCAATTGGCTAAAGAAAATAATCAACTTGAGCAATATGAAAAAGAACTTCGCGAAGTAAAGAAAGCACTTGCAGACAACGCGGATTTTAAAAATCTTTTAAAATTGCCAAAGCTTTCTTCTGAAAAAAAGAAAGAAATTTTAACTGAAGTTTTCTCCAAAGCTTCGACTTATGTGTTAAATACATTAATGCTGCTTTGTGATACTCATCGTGAAGAGGAAATGGAAGCAGTAGCAGAAAGCTTTATTGAATTAGTAAATAATGAGCGTGGAATTGCAGAAGCTGTCGTGTACTCGACTCGCCCACTTTCAGCAAGTGAAAGTGAAGCAATTTCATCTGTATTTTCTAAAAAAGTTGGAAAAACGTCGTTAAATATTGAGAATATTATTGATTCAAATATACTTGGCGGTGTTAAGGTCCGTATAGGCAATCGTATCTTTGACGGAAGCTTACAAGGAAAACTTAACCGTCTAAAACGTGAGTTAATTAGTTAAGAAATGAGGGGTGACATTCATGAGCATTAAGGCTGAAGAAATCAGCGCGCTGATAAGAAAACAAATTGAAAATTATCAGTCTGAAATGAAAGTTAGCGATGTTGGTACCGTAATATCTGTTGGGGACGGTATTGCTCGTGCTCATGGTCTCGATAATGCCATGGCTGGAGAGCTATTAGAGTTTTCAAACGGTGTTATGGGTCTTGCCCAAAACCTAGAAGAAAACAATGTCGGTATCGTAATTTTAGGACCATTCCGCGATATTAAAGAAGGTGACGAGGTTCGCCGTACTGGACGTATCATGGAGGTTCCTGTAGGTGAGGAATTAATCGGACGTGTAGTAAACCCACTTGGACAACCGGTGGATGGTCTTGGACCAATCAATACTACAAAAACAAGACCGATTGAAAGTAAAGCTCCTGGTGTAATGGACCGTAAATCTGTACATGAGCCATTACAAACAGGTATTAAAGCGATAGATGCTCTTGTGCCTATCGGACGTGGTCAGCGTGAGTTAATCATTGGGGACCGTCAAACAGGTAAAACAACCGTTGCCATCGATACAATCTTAAACCAAGCAGATCAAAATATGATTTGTATATACGTTGCGATTGGACAAAAGGAATCTACTGTACGTGGTGCAGTTGAAACTCTTCGTAAGCATGGTGCATTAGATTATACAATCGTAGTAACAGCGTCTGCTGCGCAACCAGCTCCATTACTATACCTTGCTCCATATGCAGGTGTAACAATGGGAGAAGAATTTATGTATAATGGTAAGCATGTATTAGTTGTTTATGATGATTTATCTAAACAAGCTGCAGCTTATCGTGAGCTTTCTCTATTATTACGTCGTCCTCCAGGTCGTGAGGCATTCCCTGGGGATGTATTCTATCTACATTCACGCTTATTGGAACGTGCAGCTAAGCTTAGCGACGCACTTGGTGGAGGTTCAATTACGGCATTGCCATTTGTTGAAACTCAAGCAGGAGATATCTCCGCATACATTCCAACAAACGTAATTTCCATCACAGATGGACAAATTTTCTTACAATCTGACTTATTCTTCTCTGGTGTACGCCCAGCGATCAATGCGGGTCTTTCCGTATCTCGTGTAGGGGGATCTGCCCAAATTAATGCAATGAGAAAAGTTGCGGGAACACTTCGTCTTGATCTTGCGTCTTTCCGTGAACTTGAATCATTTGCTCAATTTGGTTCCGATCTTGATAAAGCGACACAAGCGAAATTAGCACGTGGTGCTCGTACAGTAGAAGTATTGAAGCAGGATTTAAATAAACCAATTAAAGTAGAAAAGCAAGTTATGATACTTTATGCCTTAACAAAAGGCTTCCTTGATGATATTCCTGTTCAAGACATCGTTCGTTTTGAAGGAGAATTCTATTCTTGGTTAGATCATAATCGTGCTGCGTTGTTAGAACAAATTAGAACAACAGGTAAGTTAGCTGAAGATGAAGATATGACTTCTGCTATTAATGACTTTAAAAAGACTTTTGCTAAGTCTGAGTAAGTAATAGAAAATTAGGATTGTCCCAATGTAGGAGTTGACACCACACTACGCAAAAAATGGATCTTATTTTTTGCTCGACTCAAGTGGTGTCAGACACTTATGGGACCTCTTTACTTAAAATGAGGGTGGTGAGACTTAGTGGCATCCTTACGCGATTTAAAATCTCGTATTAATTCAACGAAAAAAACCAGCCAAATTACAAAGGCAATGCAAATGGTTTCTGCTTCTGCCTTAAGCAGAGCAGAAATGAATGCGAAATCATTTGTTCCATATATGGAAAAAATCCAAGATGTTGTAGCAAATGTTGCGCTTGGAAGTAATATTGCTCATCCAATGTTAGTAACTAGATCTGTTAAGAAAACAGGATATTTAGTTATTACATCTGATAGAGGATTAGCTGGAGCATATAACAGTAGTGTTTTACGTTTAGTGTCTAATACTATTAAAGAGCGTCATAAATCAAAAGATGAGTATGCGATAATTGCAATTGGTAGAGTTGGCTACGAATTTTTCAAGAAACGCGATGAAAATATTGTGTTAAATATCGTAGGATTACCGGATCAACCATCATTTGCAGACATTATGAAGATATCTAGTAAAACTGTTCAAATGTTTGCCGACCAAACATTTGATGAATTGTATATGTATTACAATCATTTTGTTAATGCAATCCAACAAGATGTTACGGAGAAAAAGCTTCTTCCTTTAACGGATATTGGTGCTTCCGGCAAGAAGCTTACTTCCTATGAATTTGAGCCATCTCCTGAAGAAATTTTAGAGGTACTTCTTCCACAATATGCTGAAAGTTTAATTTATGGTGCTCTATTAGATGGTAAGGCTAGTGAACATGCCGCGCGTATGACGGCAATGAAGAATGCAACTGATAACGCGAAAGAGCTTATTGATTCATATACACTACAATTTAACCGTGCACGACAAGCAGCAATTACGCAAGAAATTACTGAAATTGTCGGTGGTGCAGCTGCTTTAGAATAGAATATTCCATTTTAGTAAGAAAAAACACAGGTGGGTTTTAATTCGCCTTAATGCAAGATAGGAGGTAAAATGGATGAACAAAGGACACGTTCTACAAGTAATGGGTCCAGTTGTTGACGTTAAGTTTGAAAATGGTCAACTACCTGATATATATAATGCGTTAAAAGTTCAATATAAAGCGCAATCAGCTACTGAAGTCGACATTGATTTAACTTTGGAAGTTGCTCTTCACTTAGGTGATGACTCTGTACGTACGATTGCAATGGCTTCTACAGATGGTGTTCAACGTGGTATGGATGCACTTGATCTTGGTGAGCCAATTTCAGTTCCTGTTGGTGATGTAACATTAGGTCGTGTATTTAATGTACTTGGTGATGCGATTGACTTAGACGAAGAACTTCCTGAAGGAATTCGCCGTGATCCAATCCATCGTACTGCACCAACTTTTGAACAACTATCTACAGAAGTAGAGATTCTTGAAACTGGTATTAAGGTTGTTGACTTGCTTGCCCCTTATATTAAAGGTGGTAAAATCGGCTTGTTCGGTGGTGCCGGTGTTGGTAAAACAGTACTAATTCAAGAATTGATTAATAATATCGCACAAGAGCATGGTGGTATATCTGTATTCGCGGGTGTAGGAGAACGTACTCGTGAAGGAAACGACCTTTACCATGAAATGAAAGATTCCGGCGTTATTAAGAAAACTGCCATGGTATTCGGACAAATGAACGAGCCACCAGGTGCACGTATGCGTGTAGCCTTAACAGGTTTGACTATGGCTGAATATTTCCGTGATGAACAAGGACAGGACGTATTGTTCTTTATCGATAATATTTTCCGTTTCACTCAAGCAGGTTCTGAGGTATCAGCCCTTCTTGGACGTATGCCATCAGCCGTTGGTTATCAACCAACACTTGCTACTGAAATGGGTCAGTTACAAGAGCGTATCACTTCAACAAACGTAGGTTCAGTTACATCTATCCAAGCGATTTATGTACCAGCCGATGACTATACTGACCCTGCCCCTGCAACAACATTTGCGCACTTAGATGCAACAACAAACCTAGAGCGTAAACTTTCTGAGATGGGTATTTATCCAGCAGTGGATCCACTTGCTTCAACATCTCGTGCCCTATCTCCAGAGATTGTTGGGGAAGAGCATTACAATGTAGCACGTAAAGTACAACAAACGTTACAACGCTACAGAGAATTACAAGATATTATTGCCATTCTAGGTATGGACGAACTTAGCGATGATGATAAATTAGTCGTTGCTCGTGCACGTCGTATTCAATTCTTCTTATCACAAAACTTCCACGTGGCTGAGCAGTTTACTGGTCAAAAGGGTTCATATGTACCAGTAAAAGAAACAGTTAAAGGATTCAAGGAAGTATTAGAAGGTAAGTATGACCATCTACCGGAAGATGCATTCCGTCTTGTAGGTCCGATTGAGGATGTACTGAAACAAGCTAAAGAGATGGGCGTAGAGGTATAATAAGGGACCAGGAGGATCAAAGATGAAGACATTGAAAGTCAGTATTGTCACTCCAGACGGCCCAGTGTATAGTTCAGATGTGGAAATGGTGATTACAAAGGCGCAAAGCGGTGAACTAGGTATTTTACCTGGACACATTCCTACCGTAGCTCCACTTCAAATTGGCGCTGTTCGGTTAAAAAAAGACGGCGGCACTGAGCTCGTAGCAGTAAGTGGCGGTTTTCTAGAAGTGCGACCTGAACAAGTAACCATTTTAGCTCAAACAGCTGAAAAATCAGAAAGCATTGATATCGAACGTGCTAAACAAGCAAGAGTTCGTGCCGAAGAGAGAATAGAAGCTAAAACAGACGATATTGATCTTATTCGTGCAGAACTAGCTCTTAAACGTGCGATGAATAGAATAAATGTTGCAGAACACCGCTTCTAAATATAAAGAACACCTTCTGTTTTAACAGAGGGTGTTTTTTAGCAATGAAAGGAAGGAGTGTAGAAAAATGATTGCTGATTTCGGGCAGCAAGCTTTAGTAAGCATTATTGTTCATATTTTTTTCTTTGGAATTACTTTTTGGTCATTGCAAGCACTACAGTTTGAAAAGCTGTTAAAACCAAATCGTGTATTTCAAGCGAGACTACTCATGATTATTTTGACTATTGCCATCGGATCATCCATAAGTAATTTTTTTCTTAATTATCTTCTATGGTCACAACAACTTCCTCTTATTTTTCAGTAAAAAGCTTATTTCCTGATTAGGATTTTTGTGAAAGAAATGAAAATGTCATTATTTTGTTAAAAATAGTACTTATTGCATGTTTATAAATTAAGTATAATTCAGTATGATGTTATAGTAATTTAATTTTAGTGTAAAATATTTGTAACATAATTAACAGTTCATCCGTCTAATTTATTGGTGTATTACGAAGTGAAAAATGAATGAGTTAAATGAGTTAAATTACTGTCAAAAGATGACGACTTTTCCCAAGTATGTGTTGGCCTTATGTGGTAAACACTTTAACTAAGGGGAGAGGATACCAATTGAAAAGCAAAATGATTTTTTTAATATTTGTATTCAGCGCTTGTTTTATGCTCGTAAATTATGGGAATAAAACCAGTGCAGAGTCCTTTATCACTGATATAAACAAAATTGCTGAAATGGTAAAGGGGCAAAAGGGAAGTATTGATGAATGGTCTTTATATGCAAGAGAATCCATTGATATTCATTCAATGACTGGTTGGGAAAAGGAAATAAAAACCCTAAAAAAGCAATTTCCTTTAATGGAGTGGTTTATCGACCAAAAATCCGGCATCGCGACTGGTATTGTGGAGCACAAAGATTATGTCGAAACAATAAAATTAATGTCGACCCCTAGAAAAAACTCCACCATCTCGTACTTATTATATGAGATCAAAGGACATAGCTGGAATTCATCTTTTGCAAAAAAAATCGATCAAATCCTACCGGAAAAATTGGATGTTCTTTACAGGGAAAAACCAACAATTTTCTCTTGTATCAAAGGCGAATTCAATGATAAAATTGAAAATGTTTTATTGAAGGAAAAAGAGCAATTATTACACGAGTTTCAAGCAAAAGAAATAGAAGCATTAAAGGAAAAAGACTTTTACTCAGTTTCAGCGTTTTCGCCTTTATTTACCGAGTCCATTCCTACAAAAAACAAAAAAATGAATTTGCAAATTGGACTGAGAAAAAATGGTTTGGGCGCTAAAACGACCTTCGTTATTGGCACACCTATCATAACGATTGAATATTAATATAGAGAAAATGGACGCGGAGGGGAATACTCTTGGAAAAAATCATCGTCCGCGGCGGAAAAAGGTTAAATGGTACGGTTCAAGTAGAAGGTGCTAAAAATGCCGTATTGCCTGTTATCGCTGCATCATTGTTAGCTAGTGAAGGAAAAAGTGTTATTCGTGATGTACCAACACTCTCCGATGTATATACAATTAGTGAAGTGTTACGTCATTTAAATGCAGATGTAACCTTTCAAAATAATGAAATCACTGTAGATGCATCAAGAGAGTTATTAATTGAAGCTCCATTTGAATATGTGAGAAAAATGCGTGCTTCTGTAGTTGTAATGGGACCATTATTAGCCCGTGTGGGTAAAGCCCGTGTCGCTCTTCCAGGAGGATGTGCAATAGGTTCACGCCCTATCGATTTACATCTTAAAGGCTTCGAAGCAATGGGAGCAAAAATAAAAGTTGGAAATGGATTTATTGAGGCTGAAGCAGTAGGACGCTTAAAGGGCTCAAAAATTTATTTAGATTTCCCAAGTGTTGGCGCAACGCAAAATATTATGATGGCTGCAACTTTAGCAGAAGGAACGACTATAATTGAAAACTGCGCGAAAGAACCTGAAATTGTTGATCTCGCTAATTTCTTAAACAAAATGGGTGCAATCGTTAAAGGCGCAGGTACTGGAACCATTCGAATTGAAGGTGTAGAGAGTATGTTTGCCACTGAACATACGATTATTCCTGACCGAATTGAAGCTGGAACCTTTATGATTGCTGCTGCAATTACCGGTGGTGATGTCCTTGTGAAGGGAGCAGTTCCGGAACATTTAACATCACTGGTTGCAAAGCTAGAAGAAATGGGTGTTCTTATTATTGAAGAGGCTCAAGGCTTGAGGGTTATTGGTCCAGAAAAGCTTAGAGCAGTAGATATTAAGACAATGCCACATCCTGGTTTTCCGACAGATATGCAGTCGCAAATGATGGCACTTCTCGTCTGTGCGGAAGGTTCAGGAGTCATAACGGAAACAGTATTTGAAAATCGCTTTATGCACGTAGAGGAGTTCCGCAGAATGAATGCGGATATTAAAATAGAAGGCAGATCAGTGATTGTAAATGGCCCAAGTAATCTTCAAGGGGCAGAAGTCGCTGCAACTGATTTAAGGGCTGCCGCAGCATTAATTATTGCAGGCTTAAAAGCTGATGGCTATACACGTGTTACTGAATTAAAGCATTTGGATCGCGGGTATGTTAATTTCCATCACAAATTAGCAAGTCTCGGTGCAGATATTGAACGAATTAATGATGAAGTAGAAGTTGTAACAGAGATAAATGAATATATATCAGATGTAAATGTATAAAATGAACAGAAGACCCGTACAATATGATTTGTAGGGGTTTTTTTTTTGCAAAAAAGCACTCAATGGTTAAAAAACTATAGTTAAATTTACTAGAATGAAGTTTTTTACTAGACTTATTCATAAAAACATGCTGTCAGCCATATTTATGAAAGAGATGGATTTATGAAACTCTATCAAAATAAATAATGGAGGCATCAAGCATGAAACAAATAAAACCAGTCCTACTAATCATCTCTCTATTGATCATCGTTTCTTTTCTCGTACCGACCTTACTCGTTCTTCCTTTTTCTTCAGAAAAAGTGAGTGGAAAGCTTGATGAACAAATACAAAAGCCAAAGACGAAGGAACCAACTGTCGAAGTTGCAGTATATCGCACAAAAACAAAGCAAATTGAAAAGCCGGACCTTGAAAATTATGTGGTAGGAGTGGTTGCTTCTGAAATGCCTGCTTCATTTGAAAAAGAGGCGTTAAAAGCTCAGGCATTGACCGCGAGAACCTACATAGTAAAACAGTTAATGTACGGGGGGAATAGTAGTGTTCCTAAAGGTGCTGTGGTGGAGGACACCCAGAACTTCCAAGTCTATCAAAATATGGATGAGTTAAAAAAAGAATGGGGAAATAAATATAACCGTAATATCAAAAAAATACGCAAGGCAGTAGAAGAAACAGCAGGTCAAATATTGACTTATAACGGAAGTCCGATTACGGCGGCTTTTTTCTCCACTAGTAATGGTTTTACGGAGAATTCGGAGGATTATTGGGGAAATCCAGTTCCCTATTTAAAAAGCGTAAAGAGTCCATGGGATAAAACGTCTCCGAAATTTAGCTATAAAGAGGCTATTCCAGTCTCCGTTTTTGAAAATAAACTTAACGTCCAATTATCCAATACTGGCAGCATTGGAACAGTAACATCCCGTACACATGGAAATCGGGTAGGGACTATAACTATAGACGGGAAGAAGTTTACTGGCAGGGATATTAGAGATAGGCTTGGCTTACGATCATCCGATTTTGACTGGGTTCGCAAGGGAGATAACATTATTATCACTACAAAAGGCTATGGGCATGGAATCGGCATGAGTCAATATGGGGCAAATGGAATGGCCAAAGAAGGAAAAAACTATCAGGATATTGTCAAATACTATTATAAGGGGATAAAAATTACGAGCACCAATCAATTTTTAAATAAAGTAACCGCTAGAAAATAGGCTTCTCTTTATAAGAGAAGTTTATTTTTTGAAATTGTCAATTTATTAAGATAAAAAAATCATTAAAAAATAATACATAATATCTGCAAAAATGGCAAATTATAAGAATTTAAAAATTTTTTTAAGATAGATGTATATATTTCCCTGTATCTGTTCAAAATGGATGCAGAGGTGATGAAAATGAGAGAGGAAGAAAAGAAATTATCTTCTCAAAAAAAACGCGGAAAAAGCATGTTAAAAAAACGTTGGGTATACCCAGCAGTTTATCTAGTATGTGCTGCATTACTTATCACGGGAATTTTTTGGTATCAGTCTAGAAGCAATGAATCTGCAAAAGATAACTTTAGCTATCGTGGGGATGGGTATGTAGGAAAGAAGGAATATAAAAATCCTGCAACCGAGGTTACAAAGACACTGGAAAATTTCAAGTGGCCAGTAAAGGATGCAAGTTCAGCGAAAGTTGTTAAGGACTTCTATGATTCAAAAGCTTCAAAAGAAAAGCAAGAAGCAGCTATCTTAGTATATAACGGAAATCAGTATCAACCAAATCGCGGAATTGATCTTGCGATGAAGGATGGAAAAGATTTTGATGTTGTAGCAGCCATGAGCGGAACTGTTACAAAAGTAAATGAAAGTGATCCATTATTGGGAAATGTGATTGAAATTGAACATGAAAAAGGCGTTATTACAGTATATCAATCCGTAAAGAACATTCAAGTGAAGGTCGGAGATATTGTAGAGCAAGGAAAAACCATTGCGAAAGCTGGGACAAGCCAATTAAATGAAAAGGCTGGTACACATGTTCACTTTGAAATTCGCAAGGATAATGCTTACCTAAATCCAAACTCCTATATTAATAAAACATTATCTGCTCTTGATAATGTGAATACGGGAAGCAAATCATCTGCTGATGATCAAATGAAAAGTGATGATCAATCTAACAATTCAAAGGATGACAAAGCAGCAGAAACCAATGATGGTAGCGACAGCTCCAGTGATAACAATGACTCACAAAATACAGATGACTCACAAGGATAATGATATTTATGTAAAAAGAGTGGAGTTTTATAAGTCCACTCTTTTTATTTTTACCCCATTGTACTAAAATTAATAATAGTAAAAAAATTGTACTTGGGGGGAGTTTCATGAAAAAGCTTTTATTAACCGGATTTGAGCCATTTTTGGGTTTTCCCATTAATCCGACGGAAGCAATTGTTAAATCATTGGATAAGAAGTGTATTGGCCAGTATGAAATAGAAAGTCTCCTTCTTCCGGTTGATTTTCTGGAAAGTGCAAAAATTCTAATAGAACGTTTAAAGATGTTAAATCCAGATGCTGTAGTATCATTAGGTCTTGCTGCTGGAAGAAATTCTATTACACCGGAAAGAGTAGCTATTAACTGTCAAGATGGTGAGCCTGACAATAATGGCGTAATAAGAGAGGATGCCCTTATTTGCGAAGATGGACCAGATGCCTACTTTTCCACGCTGCCGATAAGAAAAATGGTGCAAACCTTAAATCAAAGGGGTTACCCTGCAAGTATTTCTAACAGTGCGGGAACATATTTATGCAATAATATCATGTATTCCCTGTTACATGAATTAAAACAATCGGGAAGAAATATTCCTGCTGGATTTATACATATACCTGCCTCACATGAGCTTGTAACACAAAGTAAAAAAAGAATCCCTAGTTGGTCACAGAATGATTTAGAAAAAGCAATTTCCATTATTATTGAAGAAACGATATAAAATGGGGAAAGTTATCCCCTTTTTTTGTGCTTTTATATAAATTTATGAATTTTCGGAAAAATAAAACTCGGTAGCCTTGTCCTTATTATGCTTTTTGTGCATATATTTTTACCCAAGCTAATAAAATGTTATCAAACCTGACAAAAAACAAAGAGAGTGTTTGAGGTGAGTTATCGTTAACATTTATAATATATAGTTATAGACTTGAATAATTTCTAGATATATGAGAGCAGCAATCAAACTCTCAGCGCATAAAAGAAGGAAAAGCAGTTGAAGAAAAACTGTGCTTAAATATGCGAAGATACAGCATACTCCGTTGAAGGGAAAGCGAGTCTCATTTCACACTTCTCTCATCCAATTTGGGGAGGGCGAGCGGTGTGCACGATTACATCAAAGAGAGAACTATCAAGATTGGAAAGTATATCGTGGAGACGAGAAAAACAGTTCGTGTGATTGCGAAGGAGTTCGGCGTGTCCAAAAGTACTGTCCACAAAGATTTAACGGAAAGGTTACCTGAAATTAATCCTGAACTTGCAAATGAAGTGAAAGAAATATTAGATTATCATAAATCCATTCGACATCTTCGTGGTGGAGAAGCGACTAAGCAAAAGTACAAAAAAGAAGAGTTTCAAAATAATTAAGGAAAAAAAGAAGCAATTGCATTCAGATTGCTTCTTTTTGCATTCATTACGGTTTAGCGAAGGCGGCAATTTGGCACTTGAATATCTAGAGATCTTCTCCATGCTGTTTGTTTAGGACTCGTCGCATCCCTTTTTGTTTCTTAAACCTTGCTTCGAGAGAAATTACACATCTGATTGTACTAAACTCTACAAGGAGCTCCCAGTACTACTTCATTCAATGATTTCCCATCTTTTCTTAAATTTTTCAAAAGATTTTTTGACAATGAATACCTAATCTCGACAAAAGTATGATAAAATATAAAATTAGGGAAATAGGGACTTTTGACATAACCTACATTTACATAGATTGCCCTTGTTAACGAAAAGTAGTTCGCTCAATATGAAAGGAGTATAGTGCATGTTTGCAAAAGATATTGGTATAGACTTAGGAACAGCAAATGTATTAATTCATGTAAAGGGACAAGGAATTGTTTTGAATGAGCCATCAGTAGTGGCAATTGATAAAAATGCTAATAAAGTGTTAGCTGTTGGTGAGGAAGCCCGTCGAATGGTAGGTAGAACACCTGGAAACATTGTAGCAATTCGTCCATTAAAGGATGGAGTAATTGCTGATTTCGATGTAACAGAAACAATGCTCAAGCATTTTATAAATAAATTGAATGTGAAAGGATTTTTATCAAAGCCAAGAATCCTTATCTGTTGTCCAACCAATATTACGAGTGTGGAACAAAAAGCAATCCGAGAAGCAGCTGAAAAAAGCGGCGGAAAAAAGGTTTACCTAGAAGAGGAACCTAAGGTTGCAGCAATCGGTGCAGGAATGGATATCTTCCAACCAAGCGGAAATATGGTAGTGGATATCGGTGGCGGAACAACGGATATTGCAGTTCTTTCTATGGGGGATATTGTAACATCTGCTTCTATTAAAATGGCAGGGGATAAATTCGATAATGAAATCCTTCAATATATTAAGAAAGAATATAAACTGTTAATTGGTGAACGTACTGCAGAAAGCATCAAAATAAACATTGGAACAGTATTTCCTGGTGCTCGTAAAGAGGAAATGGAAATTCGCGGCCGCGATATGGTTACGGGACTTCCTAGAACGATTCTGGTAAATTCCAAAGAAGTAGAGCAAGCACTTAAAGAATCCGTTTCTGTCATTGTACAAGCAGCGAAAAATGTTCTTGAAAAAACTCCTCCTGAATTATCTGCGGACATCATTGACCGTGGTGTTATTTTAACAGGTGGCGGGGCATTACTCCACGGAATCGATCAGTTACTTGCTGATGAATTAAAAGTACCAGTACTAGTTGCTGAAAACCCAATGGATTCTGTCGCAATTGGTACCGGCATTATGCTTGAAAACATGGACAAAATTGCTAATCGCAGATTAGTATAAATTTTTACACTTGGGGGAATAAAAGATGCTTAGAGGATTCTACACAGCAGCATCCGGAATGATTGCGCAGCAGCGAAAAACAGATCTTTTAACCAATAATATGGCTAATTCGAATACCCCTGGATTTAAAGTGGATCAATCATCGATGAGGGCTTTCCCTGAGCTTCTCCTTCAGCGCATGAATAAGCAGACAGTTCCGGTTGATAACACCTTTACCATACCTTCATCTTCAAGAGTAGGTGCTATCAATACAGGTGTATACATGCAGGAGGTTTTGCCTAAGTTCCTGCAAGGAGATTTGCAGGCAACTCAAAATAAAACGGATTTGGCACTTCAGGATATTAATCCAGATTCCGCAAGCACTGTATTTTTTTCCGTACAAGATAAGGATGGGAAGGTAAAATATACGCGTAACGGAAACTTTACGTTAGATGGCGAAGGCTATTTAACGACTGCAAATGGACTGTATGTTTTGGGGCGAAATGGAAATCGAATTCATCTAAATAGTGCAGACTTTTCTGTAGATTCAAGCGGCAGGGTTAGTGAAAATGGAACCCAAGCTGGAACACTTGGTATTGCCTATGCAGCAAATCCGAATACATTAATAAAAGAGGGCGATGGTTTATTCCGTGTAGACAATAATACCGTTTTGCCCACGGCACCAAATACGCTTTTTCAAGTAAAACAAGGTTATTTAGAGCGTTCAAATGTAGATGTTTCGCAGACAATGACGGAAATGTTATCAGCTTACAGGAGCTTTGAAGCAAATCAAAAGGTTTTGCAGGCATATGATCACAGTATGGATAAAGCGGTTAACGAAGTTGGACGAGTAAATGGCTAGAAAGGTGAGGGGGTTTTCCAATGAATAGATCTATGATTGTTGCATCGAATACTTTGAATCAGCTGCAAAAACAACTCGATATTATCAGCAATAATATGGCTAATGTGGAAACAAACGGTTATAAGAAACGAGAAGTCACCTTTACAGACCTATTATTCCAACAATTCAACAACCAGCTCAATCCAAATAATGAAATAGGAAGAAACACTGCACTTGGAATCCGTTTAGGTGCTGGTGCAAAGATGGCCCAATCTCAAATGCTGTTAACTCAAGGCAGTCTTAAAGAAACAAAGCGTCCTTTAGATGTTGCTTTTACTAAAGAAAATCAATTTTTAAAGGTATTAACAAGTGATAACGGACAAAATGAGGTCCGTTATACAAGGGATGGGAACCTATCCGTTTCGCCTGTTGGAAAAAATGAGGTTATGCTTGTTAACAGCTCAGGTTATCCAGTTTTGGATGAGAATAATAAAATGATTACCTTTCCTGCAAATGCGGAAAGCTATACAATAACAAGTGATGGCAGACTTCTAGTAAAACAAAATAACGGTCAAACGAATGCTTATAACCTTGGTGTTATTGCAGTCAATAAACCTCAGTTTTTGGAGCAATACGGTGATAATTTAATTGGTTTGCCGAAAAATGGTGTTGCAGGTACAAATGTTCTTACCAATTTGGTTGGGGCTGGGAGAAATAATATCTCCATTCAACAGGGTGCTTTAGAAGGCTCCAATGTTGACTTAGGCCAAGAGATGACAGAACTGATTAATGTTCAACGCGAATATCAATTTCAATCAAGGACAATAACCATTTCAGATCAAATGATGGGATTAGTAAACGGTCTTCGTTAAAGGGGAAATGGGAATGACAGAAAAGGAAATCCAGCCTAAAACAGAAACACGTTCACAATTTAAGAAGAGAAAAAAATCGGAGGAACGGAAAACTGAAAATAGAGAAAAGATCCGAATTCGGCTTATCCCTATTTGGTTAAGAATTATTCTGGTCCTTTGTGCGATTGTGATAAGTGTTTTATCCGGGATTATTGTTGGATATGGTGTTATCGGTGATGGAAAACCTATGGATGCATTATCCAAATCCACTTGGACCCATATTGTCGACCTAGTGAATAAAAAATAAGAGGAAGGATATCCTTCCTTTTTTCATGGAGGTAATACATATGTTAGATATTCAGCAAATCAAGGAAATCATCCCGCATCGTTATCCCTTTTTATTAGTCGATAAGATTTTAGAGGTGGAAGATGGTAAAAGAGCAGTAGGGATGAAAAATGTGTCTGGAAATGAGGAGTTTTTCAATGGTCATTTTCCGGACTTTCCAGTAATGCCGGGTGTATTAATAGTAGAAGCACTCGCACAAGTTGGAGCGGTTGCAATGCTTAAATTGGAGGAAAACCGTGGCCGACTTGCTTTTTTTGCAGGCATTGATAATTGCCGTTTTAAGCGTCAAGTAAGACCGGGTGATCAATTAATGCTGGAAGTAGAAATATTGCGTTTAAAAGGCCCTGTAGGGAAAGGAAAAGGTATTGCTAAAGTTGAAGGTGAAATCGTTTGTGAAACGGAGCTAATGTTTGCCCTAGGTAAATAAATGATAGTGGAAATTACCTCTGCCACTTTTGAAGGAATAAGAATTTTACAGTATGTTTTCAATAATAAGGGGAAAGTTATCCATAGAGCAAACATGAAAGGAGAAGTCTTCATGGCTAGAAAGATGCTTAATTGGATATTAAGTTTTTCCCTTATTCTTATTGTTTTGGCAGGATGTAATACGAAGAAACAAGAACCGCCACCGCCAAGTTTAAATAACGGTGTGAATGAAAATAGGAATATGAATGATGTTGATAAAGATAAATTTAATAAAAGCAATAATAATCAAATGGACCGGGATAAAGATTTTAACCAAAATACAAATGATATAAATGAAAATGACAATGAATATAATAAAGACCTTAAAAATGAAGATTATAAAAAGAATAAAAATAAATAAGCAGGAGTGAAACCTGCTTATTTGTCGTTACAAATGGCTTTTTTCGTAAATCTTGTTGTATTTGATCCTTAATAAGGGTCAAATACTTAAGTTTCTAGGTAATTGTCGCATAACTTCCTACGAAAAGATGCCACGAAGCATTGAGTTATACAGGTTGATGAATAAATACGAAAAACAACAATCTATACGAAAATAGCTTTACAAATTTATTAAAATGTAACAATTATATTACTGAAATAACAGTAGCGTAGTGAAAGAAAACAGCCATAGTTGAAGTTTCTTAGATTATAGAGTACAATTCAAAAATACGGTATTATGAATTTTGATGTATCTAAATAGCTACATATTTAGGGGGTTCTTTAAATAGATGTTTAATGAGCTATCACCAGGAATAAAGATAAGTATTAGTCGTTCTATTTCAACTGTATTCGAGCAATACATGGAAAAAATACAATGGGACGAAAATAAATATAGTCTAGAGGATTTTATTCATGAGTGGAAAGAATATATAAATAACCATGCATCTTGGTTTGATCAGGTAAGTGATGAAATAAAGGAAGATCCAAGCTTTCATGAAGACCTCGCTCTGAAGATTAATGAAACCATTGAAAAGATTTTATCGGAGGAGCCAACTCCAGATCAACTAGAGCAAATAGAACAACTGCAAAAGGAGTTAAAGACAGATTATTCATACTCCTGTAAAGCAGAGGCGAAATTTCTAATTCAATACTTATCAAAGCAATAAAAATAAGCTCCTGTTTTCTCAGGAGCTTTTGATTTAGTTTCCTTCATTCTTGATATTTTTTGGAAGAAACATATTTAGTTATTTTCTTCATCCTGCTTTTGAATTCTTGAATAAGCTCTTCCCCTGTAAAGCCTTCTTGTACAATGTCACTAAGAAGAAGCTCGGCATAATTGCTTCTTTGTATCCTTATATACCCCTCTAATAATACACTGATGTAATTTTTAAATTGTTTAATGCCTCGAATATGAGTTTTTAAAGGGGCAGGATCATTCGCTTCATTTGTAATTACGACCTGAACATCTAACTCATCTGGGCTTTCTTGTGCGGCACGAAAAAAGTCATAATATTCCTTACTGATATAAGCCTCTATTAACCAATTCTTTTTCCCGTCTTCTTTATTAATAATTAAACCGTCCTCTAAGGGAATATCTTTAATATTCCCATTGACAATAACCTGCAGTGAGACAATTTTAAATGTTTTCATATTTAATCCTCCATTAATTTTTCCGATCATCTGGAGCAAGACACTTTGTTAGTACAAATTATAGCATACAACTGTGGAAATATTATCTATGGCACATGGGCAACCCTTTAATAAGAAATACCAAAAAAGGTATTTTTTTATTATAAGAAGTTTTTCAGCAAAAAAGGAAGTTGAAAAAGAGTTTTTATCTGTAGGAAAGCTTGAATATTAGAGAAAAATACCGAAGGAATCATAAATTTCCTTATTTTACTATTTAGTGATGATTTAATATGATGTAGTTACTTTAACATAGAAAGGAGGGTTTGAATGTTTTGATTAATCAAGTTATGCTTGTTGGCAGATTAACTAAGGACCCAGAGCTTAGACAAACGATGGATGGAAAGTCTGTTTTGAATGTAACTATAGCATTAAATAGACATTTTCGAAATAGTTTTGGAGAAATTGAAGCGGATTTTGTTCAATGTACATTATGGAGCAAAACAGCGGAAAATACTGCAAAATATTGCTCTAAAGGGTCCGTTATTGGCGTCGTTGGCCGTATCCAAACAAGGAATTATGAAAATCAAGAAGGGAAAAAGGTGTATGTTACGGAAGTGGTTGCGGAAACGGTAAGGTTTTTAGGTGGGAAACCATCGGAAGACCGTGAACTGCAATCAACAAAATAAATTGCAAAGGAGAAGTGAATGGAAAATTACTCTGCAAGAATAGAAGCATTGGAAAAATTGTTAGAAGACCTCATATTACAGCTAGGAAGAACAAATAATCGAATCTATATGCTCACCCAACGCGTAAGCTTCCTCGAGCAAGAGCAGCATAAAGCTGTACACTATAATTCCAAAGTGGTTTCACTATAATTCATTTTATCCTCTAGTCTCCTCATCAGATAAATTTTAGCAACAGCAGCCTCATACATCCTCAAAAAGTAGACCAGCTTAATTGGTATAAGCTGGTCATTTTTTATGGGAAAAGAAAGTATTAGTTTTTTGTTAAAGGCTCTTTTCTTAAAATTTATTGCTTTTTTAGACAAAAATCCTAAAAACGACCTGCTTTTTGATTATGAATGGATGATTTTCTTAAGAAGGCGCTCCGAACTAAGACTACATTAGGATTGATAACAATTGACGAAAAACAGCAGTCTATACGAAAACCCCTTATTTAATAAATTTATTAATGAGTTTAATCTTTGTCTAGTTTCAAGTGAAATTTGAAGTATCAATTTCACTAATGGCTATAGGCTAGGAATTTCTTATGATAACATTATCAAGTCACGTAATTCTTGATTCGAAAGTTCTGTAATCCAGTTTTCATTATTAATAATCTCTTCATTTAATGCTTGCTTCTTCTCAAGCATGGCATCAATTTTTTCCTCCAGAGTGCCGGTTGCGATCAGCTTATGGACATGAACAAAACGATTTTGCCCGATACGATAGGCTCTATCTGTTGCTTGGTTTTCCACAGCCGGGTTCCACCAACGGTCATAATGAACGACATGATTGGCAGCTGTCAAATTTAATCCTGTTCCCCCAGCTTTTAGAGATAAGAGGAAAATAGGGAATTCTCCATTTTGGAACTGGCTGACATATTCATCTCTTTTGGACTTGGCCATACTCCCATTTAAAAAAGGAACAGTCAATCCGAAACGGTTATATAGCACCTTTTGGATCATTTCACCCATCCCAATATATTGAGTGAATATAAGGCATGCTTCTTTCGCATCTAGGATGGACTCTATCAGCTCAGTAAGTTTCTCCATCTTATGGGACCGATTTTCTAATCCTTTTGGAGCTTCCTCTTTCAGGTACAAAGCAGGATGATTGCATAATTGCTTCAGTCTATTTAGCATTTGCAAAATTAGGCCCTTCCGCTCAAAGGTTGTTAGCTCCTCTATTTGATTAAAGGTTTCCCGAATAAGCTGTTCATATAAAGTGGCCTGTTCGGTCGTCAATGGGCAATATTCCTTTTGTTCAAGCTTATCGGGAAGATTTAGCTCAACATCAGGATCCTTTTTTGTTCTGCGCAGTAAAAATGGGCGGATAAGCGATTGAAGTTCACTGATTTTTGGTTGTTCTTCTTCCTTTTCAATCGGCAAAATAAAACGTTTTTGAAATTGTGCAAAGGTGCCTAAATAACCGTGATTGGTAAAGTCAAAAATAGACCACAGCTCAGATAAGCGATTCTCCATCGGAGTACCGGTGAGAGCAATATGATGGCGTCCTTTTAATTTCCGTATAGCTCTGGATTGCTTTGTTTGGGCGTTTTTGATATTTTGTGCTTCATCTAGGGCAATCGTTCCCCAATGTACCGATGCAAGCTCATCAAAATCTAAATGGGATAAGCCATAGCTTGTTAATACGATGTCTATTTCCTTGATATTCTTCTCAAATTCAGCCCCTTTGCTGCGATGTGGTCCATAGTGAAGATAAACAGACATAGTGGGGGCGAAGCGCTCCAGTTCCTTTTGCCAATTGCCTAGAACGGAGGTAGGACAAATAATCAATGCAGGAGCAGCTTGTTCCTCTGAATTCTTAACCTGCAATAAATAGGTAATAAGCTGAATGGTTTTTCCTAAGCCCATATCATCAGCTAACACTGCGCCAAAATGAAATTGGCGTAGGAATGTAAGCCAGTTATAGCCTTGCTGCTGATAAGGTCGTAATGTTCCCTCAAACTGTTTTGGAATTGGAGCAGAAGGAATATTGGAAGTGTCCTTAAGCGCATGGACCAGCTTAGTTAAGGAACGATTCAGTTCAATTTTAATATTTGCAAAGCTGCGTGGATCAAATTCCTCTTCTACATCTGTATCTGTATCTTCCTTAGGAATTAACTCCTGTTCCATAATGTCCTGAAGACGTAGACCTTCCTTTTTAGCTCGCTTCATTAATTCTTGTATTTGCTGGATCATCTTAGGATCCAATTTTATCCATTGCCCATCAATTTTTATAAGCCGGCGATGATTGTCCACAAGCTGATAAAATTCCTCCTCTGTAAAATCAGCGCCATTCATGGATAACCGCCAATCAAAGTCGAGCATAGCATTTAACCCGACGAAGGACGGTCGGTAGGTAGTATTAGTTTGTTTTAGTCTGGCTTTTACAGTAAGCTGAGCATCACGCATTGCTACCCACCAGGAAGGAAGTAGTATTTCAATTCCGAGCATGAGCAGTTTTTCGCTTGCAATTGTTAAAAAGTCCCATGCTAAAATCTCATCTAATTCCTTTTTTAGCCCTTTTGAATCACTAAGCCATGGAAACAGTTTTCCCCATCGCACCTGTTCTTCTGTTATTTCTTGAATATACGGTTTCCATTTGACAGGAAATCGTTTGTGATCTGCGGAAATTAGTTTGTCTGGGTTGTTCTTATCCCTTAATACTGTTTCAAGAAGCCAAGGCTCCTCGTCCTCCGTCGGTTCTGAAATTCGAAGTCCAATGGTAAAAGGACGCTCATCTTCAGCCCCAATCCAATCACGAAAACGCTTCTCATCAAAATAAGAAGTTAATTCTTCTGCAGTAAGGGAAGTCTTTCCTAAGTTTTTTATTTTATCAATTATTCCGGGTCTACTTTGAAGGAAGGAAGTCATCGCTTGATGATACCACTCTTCTAATAACTCTTTTGCAGTAGCATCGCCAATTGGCTGTTCCCAAAAGTGAGCTTCAAATTCATCTAATACAAGCTGAGGAAGTCTCCAAATAAGCGGATGCTCCTCGCTTTCTGTAAAGAGTGGCAGCGCAATTCCTTTTACGACTGCCTCATGCATAATGGGGGCACTTGATAGCAATAGCTGTCCAATTACGTCCCATTCCCAATTCACTAACGAGCTGAAGCTTTCGTTTGCAAAAAGGGCTAATAATAACCAGCCATCAATAGTGATGCCCAATCTACCTTTATGCCTTGAAGTGGAAAGGGAGGATCCGTAGAAGCTTTCCTCATGCCAAATAAACAGTTGGCGTTTCCAAACAGAAGGGTTTATTTCTTGTCCATTTGGATCCTCTGCATAAACAAAAAAAGCTCCTTTTTCCAAATACTCTATTTGAATCTTTAATACTGTTGTTTTAAGCATCGATTAGCTTTCCCCTTCTACATTCCTCGTGAAATGCACGAAGCCTTTTAGTCTTAAGAAGCAAATCATCAAAATAGATGTCCCAAGCATTTAATTTTTTTTGCTTTTTATATAGAGCACGCAATTTTTTTAAATACCTAACCGACCTTTTATAAGCATCACGAGTACGGCTTTCCAATAAATGCTCAACTGCCGCATGATACAGCGGCATTACAAGCTGCGGTTCTGTCTTGGCAACAGTTTCTAGCTTATATTTATCAACCAACTCAATATCTCTTCCTGTTAAATGCTGCAGCTCTACCCATGTACGAAATTTTTGCTTCACAATTAAGTATTCATTGTATTGAGTATAGCTGAACGGCAAAAATTCAATATAGATCCTTTCTAAAAGGAGAGGGTGATGGTCTGCTAACATGTTTTCATCTATTGTTCTAAAAAACATTCTCATAAACGCATAACTGTCAAAATCATTTTTTAGTTTGGACAAATAATCTGATATGAAAGGAATCATAGCATGAATATATTTTATAAGCCGGCTATATGCCTTTTGTGTTTTTAAATATTGAAACCAGTATTGAGAGAAATAAATAATGTTTTTATCCAAAGTTTTCATAGCGGATAAGGCAATTTCATCTTTTCCGCACAATATGGATAGATATATCTTGGCAAGAATCATTCTTTCGTTTTGTATAGTTTCTGATTGCAACCTCTCTAATTCCAGCTTACGCCAAATTGTTTGTTTAAATAAAGAGGTCCAGAGAAGCATATAAAGCTCTGCCAATTCAGACGAATGAAAGGTTTTAGTGTTCAGTAGTGTCGTGCAATCTTCCCGCAAATAAGCAATATAAGAATCGAAAGCAAAAGGTAGAACAGAAATAGAGAGCTTTTTTAATGCGTCGTCTGCTTCTTCCAGCATAAAAGAAAAGAAGGCCTCATGTGTCTGAAAATGATTTCTAACACATATCTCATTTGCTTCTTTTAGGGTATGATAAGCTGCAAACAGATGGTATAACGGTCTCCATTCTCTTTCAACAGGAGCATATTCAATTAGTCGATTGTAAGTAACTCTAAGTTTTTCCTCTAGCACATATTCATTTTGTATATCGAGATTGTTGAATGCTTTATGAAAGCGATGTATCCATGCCTCATGGCCAGATAGTGGGACAGGTGTTTGTTCTGAAACCAAATCACTTCCACGCCTCATGTTCTTTAAAATCGCGAATGAAGAATCGTGCTTTTTCCATTCTTGTACCCAATCAAACACACTGCCAATTTGATTATAAACGGAAAAAAATAAGGCCATTTGATGACGGCAGATGCCCTCCTGCGGACATGAACAGGAACTGTTCTCGGGATTCTCCAAATCTAATGAAACCTGAACAGGTGTAACGTCCTGAACCTTAGCAGAGATAATATTTTGGGATATATTCTTTTTTGAAACTAATTGTTGGCGATAAAGAAGCAAGCCTTTTTGAACAAGCTTTTGGTGAGTATCACTTGCGGGATCTAAATAGGATTGAAGTTTTTCTGCAAATGCTTGAAGCTCTTCCTTCATAAGTTCGTATCACCTCCTGATCTTAAAAAAAGGCACCACTTCTATTTTAAAGGAATTATTGCTATTAGAAAAGTTTGAGAAAGGAGAAATAGATTGAAGAAAGTGAGGCTAAGAGAAACCTCACTCCTTTTACTTATCTGAGCTTATCCAAAATTCCCGATTAGCAAATATATTTACCCCCTTAAGAACAACCTTTTTACCATTTTCAATTCTATAGTTCTTGTTGACAGGATATATGATTTTCGTTCCTTTCTTTTCTGCAATAAACAAAGGATTATATGAATTGCGGAAATCTATTTTTACTTTATAGCCTTTTTTCGCATAGTAATCCTTTGCCTTAATAAAATAAGATTGATTTATATCCTTTAAAGAAGGTATACGCAAAAATTTAGATATATAGGTAGGGAAATCAGTGTTATTAATTAATCCTGAGGGTTTCCCAGGACCATAGGCATATAAGAAAACATCCTCTCCGGAATGCCCTTGTGTGGTAAAGCCTAAATTTGCACGATTAGCCATTTGCTTAGCCAATTCTAGTTCTACGTTATCTGCAGTTTTTAAACGAATTAATTCACTCTCTTTCAATGGTTCTAATCCATAATATTTGGCAATCTCCTTTAAGTTGGATCGGTCTTTTTTAAGTAAGGATACGGCTCCAGCAGCGGTTAGCTTTGCCTTTTTTAATGGATCGATAAAGTCATGGACAGGTGTTGTCGAATAGGATTTATTCGTATTATGATTCCCCATAGTCAGCCCGCTATTTCCATGATCTGTAACAGCAATCAGTAATGTATTTGAGTTACTTTCTGCAAATTGCACCGCCTCTTGGACAGCAGCATCAAAAGAAAGTATTTCGCTTATCATTCCAACCGGATCATTTTTATGGGCTGCCCAATCAATCTTGCTTCCTTCTACAAAGAGAAAAAAGCCCTTTTCATTTTTGCTAAGTAGATGGATTGCCTTTTTCGTCATTTCCGCTAATGATGGTTGATTTGGAGCTAATTTCATACGGTCGAATTCGAATGCGATATCTATATCGGCAAAGCTACCCCAAACCTGTAGGTGCTTTACTTTTTTAAGCTCCGACTTTGTTTCTACAAAGGAATATCCGCTTTTTTTTATATTTTGCAATAAATTTTCTCCATCTTTTCGGTAGGTGGGCATATTGGAACCCACTCCTGTTGGACCTTGCTTTTGCTGCCCCTTGTCATTAACTATTAAGGAAACCTTTCCTCCACCGAGCACCACATTCATACCTTGGTATACCTGCTGCTCTGCAATATCATCGTAGCCGTCACGGTTTAAAGTATGAGCAGTAAATGAAGCAGGAGTGGCATGTTGAACAGGTGAAGTGGATACAATTCCTGTAGATAGCCCATGCATTTTTGCTGCCTCTAAAATAGTAATTGCAGGGCGAGCAGAATAAACTTTTCCGTCTTTCACTTCCGGAACGAAGCCAATCATGTTGGCTGTTGCTTTAAGTCCGGTTGCCATTGCAGTCCCGGCTGCTGCAGAATCTGTAATACCTGATTGCAAAGAGTATGTTTTAACTCCTCCGACCAGTATTCTATCAAGTGCAAGTTCTGTACCTTTATACCAGCGGGTTAAAGTTAAAGCATCTGAATTAGTGCCATCCATAACCATGAAAATAACATTTCTTTGCAGCTTTGATGGTTTGGCAGCATGGACCGAATGGAAAGGGGTAAGGAATAGAATAAATAGGACTAAATATCTCATAATTATCACCTCATTTTCTTAGCTTTGGGAAAAAGGTTAAAACTATACAATAATTAACATATTTCGGATTCCTAAAAAAATCGACAATTTGTCTTTCCTATTAAATATATGCTGAGATTTTGTCGTAATTTTAGTTCGAAATTTGAAGAAATCTGTCGGCTTCTGTGGAAGTTTCAGACTATTAAGACTATTTTCCTATGACTAAAGAATCTAGTTTATATGTCTACGGCTATGCTAATTTATTAATGTCTGAATTTTTAGGCTTCGTTAAATTGCGAGTCTATTTTTGAGGGGAGGTTTATCTTTAATCTATTAATCTTTTAAAAACTATGTTAGGGGGATAGGTAATGCTAAAAAGAAGCTTTGCAATTTTACTCATATTATTATTAGCTTTAAGCAGTGCAGCATTTGGCGCAGGAAGCTCTCATGCAGTAGGGCTGGACAAACCAAACAAGGGTAAGCCTGAGAAGGTACAGTCGAATATGGATCCAAACAAAGATGTGCGCGTCTTTGTTGAGATGACAGGTGAACCGGGTATTGAATATGCGAAACAAAAAGGTGTTAAATACAATAAACTTAGTAAACAAGAAAGAAAAAGCATAGAAAATAAAGCGCTTGCTGAACAAAGTACAGTTAAGGGCAAAATGAAGGACAAGAAAATTAAGTCCAAATATATCAATGATGTAACAACTGTCGTGAATGGTTTCAGTGCTGATATTAAGTATGGCGATATAGACCAAATAAAGTCGATTGACGGCGTAAAATCTGTTCAAGTTGTAAATGAATACAAGAGACCAGAAGAAAAGCCTGATATGATTTATAGCAAGGAACTTGTACAGGCTCAAGAAGCTTGGAGAAATTATGGCTATAAAGGTGAGGGAATGGTTGTCGGTATTATTGATACCGGTATTGATTATGATCACAAGGATATGAAGCTTAGTGATCCAGCAAAAGAAAAGCTTACCCAATCAAAAGTGAATGACCTTGTTGCAGACAATGGTCTGCCAGGTAAATTTTACACAGATAAGGTTCCTTACGGATACAACTATTTTGATAAAAATGATGTTGTAAAGGATTTGGGTGCTGGAGCATCTATGCACGGCATGCACGTGTCTGGAACAGTTGCAGCTAATGGGGATGAAAATAATGGTGGAATTAAAGGGATTGCTCCTGAAGCACAGTTACTAGCACTTAAAGTCTTCAGTAATGACCAATCAATTAAATCAACCTATGGCGATATTTATGTAAAAGCAATTGATGATGCAATTAAGCTTGGAGCAGATGTAATAAACATGAGCTTAGGATCTCCATCCGGATTTGTGGATGCAAATTCACCTGAGCAACAAGCAGTAAAACGCGCTACAGATAATGGAGTAGTCTTATCTATTTCTGCAGGAAATTCCTCGTTATTTGGTGATGGATACTACTATCCGCTTACATCTAATCCTGATTATGGGGTAGTAGGATCTCCAAGTGTATCCAATGAATCGATTTCTGTTGCTTCGTTTGAAAATACGAATATCCAGGTCGATGGATTAAAATATTCTATTGCAGGTGAAGCAGGCAGTGCACCATTTTTATCTGCAGGACAAACACATCCAAATAATGTCGAGCAAAAAACATTTGAAGTGCTAGCTGCAGGGTTAGGCGGACCAAATGACTTTGCGGGAAAAGACTTTTCTGGAAAATATGCCCTTGTCCAAAGAGGAACATATAATTTTGTTGATAAAGCAATTAATGCTCAAAAAGCAGGAGCTGCCGGTGTTATTATTTATAATAACCAAGACGGTCTTGTAAATATGGCGTCAGATCCATCCATCACAATTCCGCAATTATTTATGCTGAAAAATGATGGAGACAAGCTAAGAGCATCATTAGATAGCGGTAAAGCGGTAACTATTACATTCGATGGCGGAAAGACAAGCATGCAAAATCCTGATGCAGGAAAAATGAGCTCATTCTCTTCATGGGGTATTGCACCAAATTTAGATTTTAAACCAGAAATTACAGCTCCAGGAGGGCAAATTTATTCCACTCTTAATGATAATAAGTATGGATTAATGAGCGGTACATCGATGGCAGCGCCTCATGTATCAGGCGGCTCTGCGTTAGTATTAGAGCGTGTGGACAAAGACTTTGGCTTAAAAGACAGTGATCGCGTTCAATTAGCTAAAAATTTACTAATGAATACTGCAAAACCGGTTGTATTTGATGGTAATTTTGTTTCTCCTCGCCGACAAGGTGCAGGCTTAATGCAAATTAATTCTGCCTTAACGACTCCGGTAATTGTTACAGATTCTAAGACAAATGTAGCAAAGGTTGCTTTGAAGGAAATAAAAAATGGTAAGGTAACCTTCCAATTATCAGCAAAGAACTTAACAAATAAACCGGCTACTTATGATTTAACAATTAATGCGCAAACAGACAAACCGTTGCAAAATGGCAGTGATTTAATTAATGCTCCTAATCTGGTTGGTGCTTTAGATTTAGGCAGCTATGTAGACTTCAAAGTTAATGGAAAAGCCAAGGATCAAGTTGTTGTACCTGCCAATAAGGAAGTAAAAATTAATATTACAATGGATGCAAAAGCTGCAGAAAAATACGTAGCTTCCGCGTATCCAAATGGCTTCTGGTTAGAAGGATTTATTCAATTAACCGATCCAACTGACACGAATCCAACATTAACGGTTCCATATGTAGGTTTTGACGGAAGTTGGGATCAAGCTCCGATTTTTGATAGACCAATGTGGGATGAAAATACTTACTATGGCTACACTGGTGTATTAACATCTCTTGGCGGCGGCGATTATGGTTTCCTAGGGGAAGATGTAAAAACTGGAGACATAGATCCAGCGAAAATTGCTATTTCACCGAATGGCGATGGTGTTCAAGATAATGCATTACCACTTCTCTCCTTTATGCGTAACGCAAAAAATGTAACAGTCTATGTACTAGATAGCAAGAAACATAGAGTGGCTACCGTTGGAACAGAGAGCGACATGCGGAAGGACTCTTATGATAACGGAAATGGTTCCAGATACACATTAGATCCTGTATTCCTATGGGATGGTAAGATTAAAGGCAAAACAGCTTCAGAAGGTCAATATTATCTTCAGGTAGAAGGAGTTATTGATTATTCGAAGGCAAAGCCGCAAACACTTGAACTACCAGTAAAAGTGGATGTAACAAAGCCAAGTCTTAATGTTAAATATGATGCAGCATCTAAGAACCTTACTGTTAATGCTTCCGATGAGAAGAATGGCAGCGGACTTTCTTATTGGGATGTATTGGTGGATGGAAAATCCGTGACGAAAAATGCATATTTCTCTGAGTCAGATCATCAATTTAATGTTGGAGAAATAAAAGGACACCAAGTAACTGTTGTTGCATATGACAATGCTGGCAATAGTACGGTTGTACCAGTAAAATAATAATGCAAAAAAAGCTATTGCAGGTCTTGCAATAGCTTTTTTTTGGGAATTAATTCTAATTAATATGATAAAATAAGTGCTATCATCATTATTAAAAAACTAGGTTAATAGAATGGTAGGTGGCTTATTTGTTTAAAAATGATATTACCCAATTTTTAAATATCAAATATCCTATTATCCAGGCACCAATGGCTGGAGGAATTACTACTTCTGCACTAGTAGCTGCAGTGTCTAATGCAGGAGGTCTTGGAATGATTGGTGCAGGCTATATGAATCCTGACCAAATTAGAGAACAAATAAAAGAGGTAAAAGGGATGACGGAAAACCCCTTTGGCATTAACTTATTTGTTCCTGAGGATACAGGTGAAGATGCATCGATATTAGCAAGTGCCTACCAGGCATTGCAACCGTTTCGGGACAGACTGAAAATAAAATCATCCTTACCATCTGTTTCATATAAAAGCTCCTTCGAGGATCAATTTATGGTGATACTAGAGGAGAAAGTCCCCGTATGCTCCTTTACATTCGGTTTACCAACGGCTAATCAAATAGAGTCTTTGAAAGCAAAAGGGATCGTAGTGATAGGAACAGCGACAACGGTGGAGGAAGCCATTCTAGTTGAAAAAGCGGGAATGGATGCGGTTGTTGTACAAGGAAGTGAAGCGGGTGGACATCGCGGTACATTTGCTGGGGAGATGGCTGACAGTTTGATTGGATTAATGTCTCTTGTCCCACAAGTTGCTGACAGTGTAAATATTCCTGTCATCGCAGCTGGAGGTATTATGGATGAAAGAGGCATTCTAGCTTCTATTTGTTTAGGGGCTAATGGGGTTCAAATGGGTACTGCTTTTTTAACCTGTATGGAAAGCGGTGCACACGAACAACATAAAAAGGCTATCCTGGAAGCAAGGGAGAATGAAACTACATTAACAAATGCTTTTTCCGGTAAATATGCAAGAGGGATCAAAAATAACTTCATATCTGGAATGGAGGAAAGAAAGTCAATAATAGCTCCATACCCAATTCAAAACTCTCTTACGCAGGAAATTAGAAAAGTGGCAGCACGGCAAGGATTACCAGATTTTATGTCGCTTTGGTCTGGGCAAAGTCCAAGATTAAGTCGGAGTGAAACAGTGCAGGAATTGATAGACCGAATTGTAAAAGGCTGTAGATTTCCGTCCTAAATAGAACAATGTAATGAAACAATGTAACAGCATAAGCGAATATGCTGTTATTTTTTATGTCTTAAAACCTTTAGAAATAAGGATTTGAAAAAATTTATAAAATGGTCTTTACTAATGTAACAGTGTTATGTTACATTGTTTTCAAGGAAAGAGCTATTATGAAAGGAGACGTAATGTATGAGCGAAGAGTTAATTTCTAAAAAGGATCTTTTGGAACTTACTAATATTTCTTACGGGCAACTATATAGATGGAAACGAAAAAACCTAATTCCAGAGGAATGGTTTATTAGAAAATCAACCTTTACTGGACAGGAGACTTTTTTTCCAAAGGAAAAGATATTAGAAAGAATCGAAAAAATTCAAACAATGAAGGAAAATTTATCCTTGGATGAACTAGCGAATGTATTCTCTCCAAATTTGGCTGAGCTTAGCCTAGAGGAAGATGAAATCATTAGAAAGGGGATTGCTTCACAAGCTGTTTTAAATATATTTCTCGAAATTAATCAGGGAATAAAAAAATTTACGTTTGAGTATATTCTTTCTGTTTATATTCTTGAAAAGCTTTTAGTCTCAGGTGAAATCAATTTGGATGAAGGAAAGATGGTTTTGCAAGTACTGAATGATCATTATCGCAGTATGAAAAGTGGTGAGCTATTTTTTATCCGAAAGTTGGGAATGTCCTCTTGCTTTATCGTTTCCGGTGTGGAGGATATTAATTTCGAAAAATCCACAAAAGTAGTGACTCGAGTATCGTTAACAAGCTGTATGGAAGAATTAACAACAAAATTATTGTAAGGGAGAGAGTAATGATGAATAAAAGTCGTGATTTAATCATAAATGGTTTTGGCAGTTCAAATGGGGGAGAATTTGACCTTGCTTCAATAAACGGCAAAGGAAAAGTTCTTGGGGATCTCAGTTGTAAGCATTATGATTGTAATGGTTTTGGAACGGTTGACGGCAATATAAATGCGGAAACAATAAAGATCAATGGGAATTCAAAGGTAATTGGGAATGTTGAAGCTGAAAATATTACAATTGATGGGCATTCTTCTATGAGTGGGGAAGTTAATACAGATTCGATAAGAATATCTGGAAGTGGCACCATAGGAGGTTCATTAAGAGGAGAGCATATCAAAATTAATGGGAAAGCCTCAATTGGTGGAGATTGCGAAGCGGAAGAATTTGTTTCAGAAGGTATTTTCACAATCGGAGGTTTGCTGAATGCAGAAACGATCGATATTCTCCTATATGGCGATTGCAAAGCAAAGGAGATTGGCGGGCAAGACATACGTATTAAACAAAGAAATCAAGGCTTTATGAAGATTATTAAATCAATCTATCCAACAAGATTGGTTACAGATGTTATCGAAGGTGATGATATTTATATAGAAGGGGTAAAAGCAAAAATCGTCAGAGGTAACAATGTTACGATAGGACAGAACTGTGATATTGATCTTCTTGAATACAAGGAGAAAATAGAGGTTGATAAAAGCTCTAAAGTGCGGAATTCAAATAAAATATAAGTTTAAAGGGGAGAACAAAAGATGAGTAAAAGGGATTTAAAGATTTTTGGTTCTGGAAACTCAGGCGGCGGGGAGTTCGACAAGGCCACCATACGCGGAGAAGGAACTGTTACAGATGACGTAAGATGTCAAAGCTTTAAAGTGTATGGAACAAGTGTTGCAATGGGAAGTGTGGAAACAAACTCCTTTGATATTTACGGGACAGTGGAAGTTCATAAAAATATTCATTCCGATACTATTAAAATTTTTGGAACCATGAATGCGAGTGGGGATGTAGAATACAACAATATGAAGATTCGCGGGACCGCAGACATAGGTGGAAATGTAACAGGGGAAGACATCAATGTGAAAGGGAGTATTTCGGTAAAGGGTGATTGCGAGGCGGAAACCTTTTTGGTGGATGGATCCTTTGATATCAGCGGATTATTAAATGCAGGTAAGATTGATATTGAATTGAAATATGGAAGGAGTACAGTGAAGGAAATCGGCGGCGAGGAGATACAGATAAAAAGAAAGTCCTCCTTCCTTGGTTTTAATAAACAAAATGGCAACCTTGGAGTAAATACAATGGAAGGAGACCAGATTTATGTGGAATATACAAAAGCATCTGTTATTAGAGGAAAAAAAGTGGAGATTGGTCCAGGGTGCGAAATTGACTTGGTGGAATATAATGAACAGTTCAGCTGTGCGCAGAATTCTAGTGTAAAAAAACAAATAAAAATATAAATAGTAGGGTTAGGGAGTTGAATGTATGGTCGCGAAAAATAGTAGAATAGGTTTTGTTGTAGCGGGTTTATTACTAGGAATCTTAATGGCATCAATGGATAATACCATTGTCGTTACAGCCATGGGAACGATTGTGGCAGATTTAGGTGGTATTGATAGCTTTGTTTGGGTTGTGTCTGCTTATATGGTGGCGGAAATGGCAGGGATGCCGATCTTCGGGAAGCTATCTGATATGTTTGGACGGAAACGATTTTTTATATTTGGTTTACTGTTGTTTATGATAGGTTCAATTCTTTGTGGGACAGCGGAAACGATTACTCAGCTAAGCATATACCGTGCAATTCAGGGAATTGGTGGAGGAGCGCTTATTCCAATTGCCTTTACGATAGTATTTGATATTTTTCCTCCTGAAAAGCGAGGGAAAATGGGTGGACTGTTTGGAGCCGTTTTTGGTTTATCCAGTATTTTTGGACCACTGTTAGGGGCATATATTACAGACAATATTAGCTGGCATTGGGTGTTTTATATTAATTTGCCGCTAGGAATACTTGCTTTCCTATTTATCACTCTTTTTTATCACGAATCTCGTAAACATGAAAAACAAAAAATTGACTGGTTTGGTGCAATTACACTAGTCGGGGCAGTGGTATGCTTAATGTTTGCTCTAGAGCTTGGTGGAGCAAAGTTTGCATGGGATTCCAGCGTTATCATAGGGTTGTTTGCTGGATTTGCCGTGCTATTTATTCTTTTTATTTTAATTGAAAGAGTAGTTTCGGAACCTATTATTTCTTTTTCTATGTTTAAAGAGAGGTTATTTGCGGGTAGTACTATCGTATCACTATTTTATGGAGCGGCTTTTACAGGAGCTACTGTATATATTCCAATTTTTGTGCAAGGAGTATATGGAGGAACGGCAACTAATTCGGGACTTATACTGTTGCCGATGATGCTCGGTTCCGTTGTATCTGCACAGATAGGGGGATTTTTAACAACAAAGCTAAGCTATCGGAACATCATGTTCATATCTGGTATTATTACGATTTTAGGAATCTATCTATTAACCACGATTAATCCTGATACTCCCCGATATTTATTAACAATCTATATGATTATTACCGGTTTTGGGGTTGGATTTTCCTTTTCGGTACTTGGGATGGCGACAATTCATAAATTTGGGATGGAACAGAGGGGGTCTGCAAGCTCGACAAGTAACTTTGTTCGGTCACTAGGAATGACAATAGGAATAACGGTGTTTGGTATGATACAAAAGAATGTTTTCTCTGATCAATTAAAAAAGGTATTTGCGGGAATGGGTCCAATGCCACAAAATGGTTCGTTTAACCCTAATACAGTACTCAAAGAAACAGCTCGCTCACAAATACCAGCACAAATTCTTCATAAAATCACAGAGGCATTATCCACATCCATTGCCCATACATTTCTATGGGGATTAGTGCCAGCAGGATTAGCTTTTCTATTTGTCTTCATGTTGAGTAATGATAAAATGGTGATGAAAAAAGCACAGGAATAATTGTGAAATGAATGTTAAAAATTTTCAAAATCGATATACACACCCTGGAAAGTAGGGTAAAATAATAGGGAGTCGTAAAATTAAAGAGGTGATCTATCTTGAGAAGAAAAGATCATGATCAACTAAAAAAAGTAATGGCTAACTTAGCGGGTATTGGGGTAAAGATAACTAAAACAAAATCTCGCCGAGAGCTTTTCAAAGTTCTAGAGGATGTAAAGTTAATCCCTAAGTATCCTAAATTACATCATTAGCAGCATAATAAGTCAGATGTATTGTTCATACATCTGGCTTATTTTTTTGTTTGCTTTACTGAAACCTTACGTGATAGTTTTCGTCTGTTTTCATAATAAAACCATAAATTATGGGGAGGATGTGAATCGGATGAAGAGAATCATTGCAATTATATTAATCTGTACCCTAGTGGTCTCTATACTTATTATAGGTCCGAAGGGAACCTTGGCATGCAGTTGTGCTATGAAGAATCAACCACAGGAGAAATGGAAGAAGTCAATTGCTGTTTTTCAAGGTAAAGTAATAAAGAAAAAAACGAAAAGCACCTCTTTCTTTACCTCTAGCAGTGACGATCCTGTATATGTTACATTTCAAGTCCAAAAGGTTTGGAAAGGAGTAAATTCTAGAACAGTTACGATTAAAACAGCTATTTCCGGTGCATCATGCGGATACGACTTTCGTAAAAATATAGAGTATGTCGTATATGCAAAAGAAGAGAACGACAAACTTGTGGTCAATTTATGCAGTCGGACAGAGGAATTATCGAAAGCATCAGAGGACATTAATTATTTGGGAAAACCTAAAAAGGAGGGGAAAGATCTTGTGTTGATACCAGAAAAAACATTGCAAACTTCTGCTTTCATTATTCCGGGTGTATTAGTAATTTTCTTATTGCTCACGGCTATAATTTTTATTAAAAGGCGAAGAAAGCAATAAATGATAAGCTCTCAACAATGGATAGGTTAAAAGTCCAAAACTATATCCGTCTAGAGATGGAAAACTTTTGAAGTATCAATATGTATAATAAAGATAGAAAATTCTGATTAGGGGTGTGGAGATGGACTATATCATAGATATACAAGGGATCAAGAAAAGCTATAAAAAAAGAAAATCGAAAGAAATAATTGAAGCAGTTAAAGGTATCTCCTTTCAGGTGAAGAGCGGGGAAGTAGTGGGACTTCTGGGACCAAATGGCGCCGGGAAAACTACTACAATAAAAATGATGTGCGGATTATTGCTACCAAATGAAGGTACGATAAAAATTAATGGTATCGACATTGGGAAGCATCGCTTAAAGGCGCTTCGACATATAAGTACGGTTTTAGAGGGAAATCGCAACCTATATTGGAGATTAACGGTCCGAGAAAACTTAGAGTATTTCTCGGGAAATCGAGGATTGTCGAGAAAGGCAGTTTCCGCTCAAATTGATGAATTGCTTGAGCGACTTAATCTGACACATAAAGCAAATGAGATGGTTAATTCCCTCTCACGCGGTATGCAGCAGAAGGTTTCTATTGCAGTTGCATTATTATCTAATACAGAGATTATTTTTCTTGATGAACCAACATTAGGATTAGATATCGAAACAAGCTATGAAGTTCGTAAGCTATTAAAGGATATTGCGAGGGAGTATAATAAAACAATTTTACTTAGCTCTCATGATATGCCAGTCGTACAAGAGATTTGCGAGCGGGTGATTATTATTAACGAGGGCAGAATTGTTACAGACGAACGAGTAAATGACCTTCTTGAACTTTTTGACACGAAGGCATATTCTTTTACAATCAATTCAGTTCTTACGGAAAAGGAAATACAAGTGATCCAAAAGCATTTTATGGTGGAATTAAAGCTTCACGATGGAATGCAAACTGTTGTTACAGTGACAATTGGTCATAGTGATGATTTTTATAAGGTAATTGAAATGTTTAAAGAAATGAAAATTGATATTGATAAAGTGGATCGTTCCATTATTGACTTCGAACAAGTATTTTTGAAGATTGTAAAGGGGGAAACGAAGCGTGAAGTTGCTGCAACTGTTTAAGGCAAATTTTCGAAGGGAGTTCATCTTATTGAAAAGATATCTTCCTAACACGATTAGTGAACTAATCACCTTCTTTTGTATATTTTTAACCATGTTTTTTGGGATTAAAGTGGTTGGAGATCCGAACACAATGGAATCAAATGTCCAATATACGATTGTCAGTTATGTATTTTGGTTCTTGTCTTTAGGTGCAATGCAAGGAATAGGCTGGAGCATTATGACTGATGCGCAGCTCGGAACTCTAGAGCAACTATATATGTCACCAATGGGTGCATGGAGAATTTTATTGTCAAGAATCGTTTCGACGACCTTGCAGCAGCTTATCATACTAATCGTTTTACTATACTTAACCATGTTGGTAACAAATACATGGCTAAATATTGATATCGTATCTATCTTGCCAATATTGATTTTTACAGTGATAAGTATGTTTGGGGTTAGCTTCATGATCGCTGGGATGGCTATCATTATAAAGCAGGTTAATGCCTTTTTACAAGTCTTGCAGTTTATACTAATGGCTTTAACGTTCTTTCCTATGTCTCTCTCGCCATACCTGGCTCTCTTACCTGTTGTTAAGGGTGTAGATATGACTCGTGCTATTATGATTCAAAATAAAACACTCCTTGATTTTGATTTGTCTGATTATATAAGTCTAATAGTCAATGCTGCTATTTATTTGGTTTTGGGTATACTGGTATTTAAGCGCTGTGAAAAAACAGCAATGACAAAAGGTGTATTAGGACAATATTAAAAAGATTTTTCTGAAAAAAGTTATTGCCTTTTTAGAAAGTGTCTGTATAATACTTAATAATAATAAAGGCTCTTTTCTTAATTTCTGTTGCTTTTCTAAACAGAAATATTATAAACATCCTTCTAACGGTTAAGAAAGAATGGAGTTTTAAGAAAAGATGCCCCGAAGCAAGTGACGTCAGGACTTGTAACCATGTACGAAAAATAAAAAATCTATTCGAAAAGCCATAATAAAACTCGAGGATGAAGAGAGTAGTCTAAAGGGGAATGATAGAGAGCTGGGGGATGGTGGAAGCCTGGCAGGATCTTATAGATGAAGCGCACTTCGGAGAGGTGAATCTGAAACTTAGTAGGATGAATCGGGAACACCCGTTACAAGGAAAAGTGGTTGTATTGTGAACAATTAGAGTGGTACCGCGGGCTAGCTCGTCTCTTAAATAATAGAGGCGGGCTTTTTTTATTATTTTTTTGGAGGGAACCCAAATGGATTTAAAAGTAATTTTCGCTAAGAAATTGAATGATTCCAATACTGAGTTAGGGACAATAGAAAGCATCTATAATCTTATCGAAGTGCCAAAAAATCCTACACATGGAGATTTAGCGTTTCCGTGTTTTCAATTGGCTAAGAATCTAAGAAAGTCGCCGGCCGAAATTGCTGCAGAGCTTTCTCGAAAATTAGAGAAGGACACCGGCTTTTCTAAGGTTAACCCGATTGGACCTTATATAAATGTGTTCTTTTCTTCGGAAAAAATCGGCAAAGTAGTGGTTGGGCAAGTATTAAAAGCGGGTCATGACTACGGAGATAGTTCCATAGGGGAAAACAAAACCGTTGTATTGGATATGTCATCCCCAAATATAGCAAGACCTTTTTCAATGGGACATTTACGTTCAACCGTTATTGGAAATGCACTAGCAAATCTTGCTGAAAAAACTGGTTACCAAACGGTAAAGATTAATCATGTAGGGGATTGGGGAACCCAATTTGGAAAATTAATCACCGCCTATAAAAAATGGGGAGATCAACAGACGGTAAAGGAAAACCCGATTAAAGAGCTTTCAAAATTATATGTCCAATTTCATGAGGAAGCCAAAGTTAATCCCGTTCTGGAAGCAGAAGCAAGAGCAGCTTTTAAAAGCTTAGAGGATGGGGATGAAGAAAACCTTCAATTATGGAAATGGTTCCGTGCTGAATCACTGAAAGCATTTATGAAGATATATGATTTGATAGGAATTACGTTTGATTCCTATAACGGCGAAGCGTTTTATAACGATAAAATGGAAGAAGTGGTCGATTTACTAAAGGATAGAAATTTATTGGAGCATTCGGATGGAGCAGAGGTTGTAACACTGGATAAAAGTCAACTACCACCATGTTTAATCAAAAAATCAGATGGAGCAACGCTTTATGCAACCAGAGACCTAGCTGCAGCCATCTATCGTCAAAGAACTTATCAGTTTGATACGGCGTTATATGTAGTCGGGCAAGAGCAAACGGTACATTTCAAGCAAGTTAAAGGAGTGTTGGAAAAGTTGGGATTCACTTGGGCTACCAACATGCATCATATTCCGTTTGGGTTGTATTTGAAGGATGGAAAGAGAATGTCGACCCGAAAAGGAAGAGTGATTCTTTTAGAGGAGGTGCTAAGAGAGGCTATACTACTTGCTGAAAAAAATATTTCGGATAAAAATCCATCCTTGGTAAATGCAGCTGATGTAGCAGAAGCAGTGGGAGTTGGGGCAATCGTTTTTCACGATTTAAAGAATGATAGAATGAATAATATTGAATTTTCCTTAAAGGATATGCTGACATTTGAAGGGGAAACAGGTCCATATGTACAATATACGTATGCTCGGGCAACATCCATTTTACGCAAGGCTGCCATAGATCAATACGAATTCGCAGCTTTGCAAGATCAGGAAAGCTGGGAAATTATCAAGCTTTTAAATCAATTTCCGGAAACGATTGAAAGTGCATACGCTAGGTTTGCACCGTCTGTTTTGGCAAAGTATTTAATCCATCTTAGTCAAGCCTTTAATAAATATTACGCTAAAGTGCGGATTATCCAAAAGGACACAGAGTTGTTATCGAGACTTTCATTAGTAAAAGCTGTGACCATTGTTTTGAAGGAAGGGCTAAGAATTCTCGGTATCAAAGCACCGGAAGAGATGTAAGGGACAATAAAAGAAGCACTGGCGTATGCCAGTGCTTTATATAAGTATTGGACAAGCAATTTAACTCGGTGAAAATGCACATAATATCACTAATCCATACCCCGATGAGCAGGGCATTTACGCCTTTCTAAATTGCCTCCGAATTTGTTAATGGAATATTATGCTTCACTTTCACTTCTTGAGCGTTTTTTTTCTTAACCTCAATATATTTAACGTGAAGGTCTTCCATTTCTTTGATCATAAACTCAAAATCTTCAAATTCGATAATATCGCCTTGCTTAGCTTCATAGTTTTCAGTTAATACCCAACCGCCAAGCGTATCGATGTCTTCGTCCTGAATATCAATTCCCAAAAGGTCATTTACTTCGGTCAAAAGAACCTTAGAATCAATAATGAAATGATTATCCTTTATTTTACGTATTAACGGAACCTCATCCATATCAAATTCGTCGCGGATTTCGCCGACAATTTCCTCTAATATATCCTCAACCGTTACAAGACCAGATGTACCTCCGTATTCATCAATTAATACAGCCATATGAATCCTTTCCTTTTGCATCATAACTAATAAATCATGAATCGGAATGGAATCAATAACACGGATAATCGGACGGATATAATCTTGTAAGGAAAGCTCTTCAATCCCTTTTTCATTAATCATGTCTGTGAGTATTTCCTTCACATTCACAATTCCCATGATATGGTCCTTATCCCCGTCAATAACGGGATAACGGGTAAAACGTTCTTCCTTTGCAACATCCAAAAATGTTTGCAGGTTATCCTCTTTTGATAAGGAAATAATCTCCGTGCGTGGTACCATAATTTCCTTTGCAATTCGATTATCAAAATCAAAGATATTATTAACATATTTAAACTCTGATTGATTGATCTCGCCGCTTTTAAGACTCTCCGATAAAATAATACGTAATTCCTCTTCCGAATGAGCAATGTCATTTTCACTGGTCGGCTTAAGACCAAAAATTTTAGTCACAAGACGGGCAGAGTTGTTTAATACCCAAATAAACGGGAACATTAAACGATAGAAGAAAATTAATGGTTTAGCATGCAACAAGCTAAGAAATTCTGCTTTTTGAATAGCTAATGTTTTCGGTGCCAATTCCCCAACAACTACATGAATAAAAGTAATTGCAGCAAAAGAGAGAGCTAAAGAAATAACATTCGTAATAGAGCCCGGTATATGGAGTAATTCAAACAACGGATGCAGTAATTTCGATACCACTGACTCTCCAATCCATCCTAAAACCAATGATGCAATAGTGATTCCTAGCTGACAGGCAGATAAATATTCATCCAAGTTGGTAATAATTTTTTTCACAGCCAGCGCATTTTTACTTCCCTCTTCAATGAGCTGGTCAATTCGTGAACTCCGCACCCTTATAATTGCAAATTCTGATGCAACAAAAAATGCGGAAAGTGCTATTAGAAAAAAAACAAGCACTAGTTTAAATATGTCCAAATAAGTTTTCCTATCCCGTAATAGACGGGATAGGAGTCACCTCCTATTTTGTTAAGAAATGTAGCGACTGTACCAACAGTGCGCTCTCTATCGTAAGCCTTTTGTAAATAGTCTCTTTTTGCTGAGAATTAAGCCCTTCTATGACAGGAGCCAAATCGGAAAGCTCCATTTCTAGCTGCTTCATGTGCTTGGAAACAGCTTCAATATGCTGTTGTACGATTGTTTCATTCATTTCCTGGCATTTCTTCATTTCCATTTTCTTTCGGATAGTGCTAAGTGATGCTCCGAGCTCTTTGTATCTTTCAATAAATTTTAGATCCTCTAAAGCTTCTGAAGCATATATACGATAATTCGATTTAGAACGATTAGCCTGCAAGAGACCCAAACTTGTATAGTAATCTATCGTTCTCTTTGATACATTGGCTAAGGTTGCTAACTCTCCAATACGGTATACGACCCCATCCTATCACCACCTTTAAAGAAAGAATGCTGTACTCTTTCCAAAGTCCAGCTTTTATAACGAAAAATATTAATAATATTATAGAAAAAACAAACCGTACAGTCAAACGTGATACTTATTTATGTGTATATTTTACAATATGGAAATTTATTGTCCAGTATTCATTATTAGCTTTTGTTTTTCATTGCGAACGATTAATCTTTTACAGGTAAAACTTATCTGTTGAAGATGAAAACATATACTCCTTATGATGAAAGCGAATGCTGAAAATGACCCCCAATGCGAGCATATTTCCCATTAAGGAGCTTCCGCCGTAACTGATGAATGGCAAGGGAATCCCTGTAATCGGGAGTACTTGAATAGTCATGCCGATATTTTGAAAGACATGAAAGGTAATCATGGCTATTACACCCGCACATATATAGGTATTAAATCGTTCCTTTGTTATAATTGCGGTCTTCGTTAAGTGGTAGATAAGAACAAAAAATAAGCAAATAACTAAGCTTGACCCGATAAATCCATATTCTTCTCCAATTACGCTAAAAATAAAATCGGTATGTCGCTCTGGTAGATACACCTGCTGTCCCATAAATCCCTTTCCAAAAACCTCACCGGAACCAATGGACATAATGGAGCTTCGTAATTGCCTTCCTTCATCAGGGTAACTATAAGGGTCGATCCAGGTATAGATACGGTCAAATTGATAAGCTTGTGCCTTTAAGTACTTATTTACTAATTCAGGTGCTGATATTACTAAATATAATACAGTTCCACCTAAAGTGATTAGTGCACCGTATAGCGGGACAAGGATCTTCCAGGTGATACCTGATACTAAAATAAGTCCTGATACAATGACTAAAATAACCAGGCTAGTTCCCAAGTCTGGTTGTAGCATGATCAATCCAAGCGGAATGGCAGCTGTCACACCAATTTTTAGCAGAAGTTGAACATCAGTTTTAAAGGTTTTGATCCGAACCTTTTCATGATGCCCTGCAATAACCTTGCTAATAGCTAAAATAATGAAGGTTTTCATGAATTCGGAAGGCTGTATGGCTCCCACTCCAGGTAGGATATACCAGCTTATTGCACCATTTCTCTTAGGGACTAAGCATCCTTTCTCTGGGCAATGAGGAGCGATGATAAGGCCAATGAGCATTACAATGCCGATTCCGTATAGATAGAATGCTAGTTTATTATATTGACTTGGTTCAAAGAACAAGGAGCATGCAATAATAATGAAACCTAGTATGTACCAAAATCCCTGCAGCATCACAAAATTCTTCCCATATTGATTAGAGGTTTGCGCACTATATATGGAGATACAGCTAACTAGGAAAAAAAGAAATAGTAGCAATACTAATGTCCAGTCAATTTTATCGATGAATCTATTTTGTTTTTCCATTATTTTCACCTAATTCCTCAATTTATCCATATTATTAAGACGAAAGAAATAAGGAAAAGTTTCCAATATATATACATAAGATGATTTTGTTCAAAAAATGTATAATATTTTACTGCGGTTAAGAGAACTAATGTCCTCTAAAAAATAAGACCAAATCTACATGTGATTTGGTCTGCCAATTACAAATTCTCTGTGGCTTGTTCCGCAATAATTTTTTTTACTTCAACGTAAAGAACATGAGATTCTTCCATTTCAGATACAATGAATAGGAATGGAGCTGCTTCAATCTTGTCATCCTGTTGCAAATCATATTTTTGTGTTAATAGCCAGCCTCCGATTGTATCAACCTCTTCATCCGATATGTCTGTTCCCAATAAATCATTCACATTTTCAATTAATACTTTTCCGTCGAATATAAAATGGTTTTCTGCTATTTTTCGAACGAGCGGTACTTCATCCGCATCAAATTCGTCGCGGATTTCCCCCACAATTTCCTCGAGAATATCCTCCACTGTAACCAATCCAGCTGTTCCGCCATATTCATCTAAAAGGATGGCCATATGTGTCCTTTCCTTTTGCATTTTAGCTAAAAGATCCTGTATAGGTACAGTTTCAATAAAACGAAGAATTGGATTAATATATTTTTCTACAGGATCATCCTCGAGACATTCGTTGTAAATACAGTCTGTTAAAAGCTCTTTAATATTTATTAGTCCGATAATACTATCTTTATCTCCATTTGTGACAGGGTATCGAGTATATCTTTCTGTCCGAACAATCTTCATTATCTCTTCAATGGTAGAGTCTTTGTCTATACTGACAATTTCCGTTCTCGGGACCATAATTTCTTTTGCGATTCGATTATCAAATTCGAAAATATTGTTGACATATTTATATTCCGATTGGTTTATTTCTCCACTTTTAAGACTTTCAGAAAGGATTATTCTTAGTTCCTCCTCGGAATGTGCGATCTCATGATCAGGGATGGGCTCGAAGCCAAAAATTTTTGTAACAAGGCGGGATGATCGGTTTAACAACCATATAAATGGAAACATTATACGGCTGAACCATATAAGTGGTGTTGCATACAACAATGTGATGGTTTCCGCTTTTTGAATCGCAATGGTTTTCGGCGCTAATTCACCAAGCACAACATTCAAAAACGTAATAATGGCAAAGGAAAGAATAAAAGATAAAATATCTTCAACGGAAGATGAAGTGTGTATGACATGAAAAACTGGCTTTAACAACTGCTTCATTGTAGGCTCACCTAGCCAGCCAAGTATTAAGGAAACAACGGTTATTCCTAATTGGATTGCTGATAGATATCCATCCAATTTTGAAAGTATTTTTTTTACTATTGCAGCTTTTTTGTTGCCTTCCGCAATTAATTGATCAATTCTGGAAGAGCGGACTCGAACAAATGCAAATTCAGCTGAGACAAAAAAAGCAGTGAGGGCAATTAATATTATGATTAGAAAGAGTTTTAAAACAGGCATTGTTTTGTCCTTTTAAATTGAATTTGTACTTAGTCATCTTAAAAGGACAAGCACCTCCTAACATTTTGCACATATATTGATACTTTACCCAAAATGAAAGTAAATAGTGCAAGGTAGAATGAGTCAAATATAAATTTTATCAAAAAATAAAATTTGGCAAAAATAATGGAGGATTTTTAATTTAAATTTGGTAAAATAAATTGTAACTTTGATTTGATTAGATACAGTTTCTATTAAGAAGCTTTTTTTTAGGTATGGTATTATTCGGAGGGACTTTAATTGAAAAATCATACACGGAATCGTGATGTTATCTATATACATGTGAATTTCCCAGATCACTATGTAATATCTTCGGGAATAGATTTCAAGGAATTCGCAATAGCAAATCCTGAGATTTCCAACCTTTTACTTCTTCGCCATCAATATGAGGAGGTAAATTACAATTTACATACTTTATTTGATTATGTAGACAATGAAACGATTTCGAAGCTTGCCAACGAGGATGTAAATAATTACGGAGACTTTTGTTGGATTGATTTTGATAATGAAGAAGCATTGAACCTATTAGAGGGACAAGAAATTGCCGAGCTATTATATTTAAGTCACTCCAAAAATCATCTTCGACTCCCTTTTTATCGGAAGTTAGATAATCATTTTGCTTACCTTGCGCATGAAGACGGGTTATTTAATAAAACATATTATCGTTCATTTGATAACTTTTATCGGGTCCTAGGCTGCTCCATTATGAACAAAATAAGTGAAAAGGCTGAAAAGCCGATGTTTGGTCTAAGGCGCAGAAGAGAGTTTTCGAATGTACCAGTAGAAATTCTCTACCCTTTCATCGAGAATATGAAAGAGGGAATGGTGATTTCTTTAGAAAGGGCAAAATACTCCCGTTCTCAAATAGAAATTCCGATATGGGTAATCGGTGACTTCTATTATATGGATGAAATGCAGGAGGAATACGACAATCTCGGCAATCGACCGGTAGATGGCAAGATAGTGTATGATCGAAAACTAAAGGAATGGAAATGCTTTATAAAATAAGAAAAGCACAAACGCCTTGCCCATCGGTGTATGGATGAGTGAAAATAACTCTTCAATTTTCACTTTCCGATTACAGATAAAGGAAACATGGCGAGGGACGAGTCGATGTTGATTGATCATTGGGAGAAGGGGTAGAAATCCAATGGTCGATAGGCGCTCGAGCTAGACAGTAATAAAAATCCGCATAACATATGCGGATTTTTATTTTGAAAACTTTTTTTGCGCCCAAGCATCTAATTTTTTTACTTCTTTTTTTCCGAATGTAAATCCATATACAATCAATAAGACAATAATAAGGGTGAATATGTCTAATTTCCTCGTATGAATAAAGTTAACAACACCAATAATAACCTGTGGAATTACACCTGTGATGGCAAATAAAATACTAGCTACTCTGAACCAAAATTTAGATTTCATCCCATACCGAGAATAGAATAGAAAAAAAGTAGATGCCCAAGCTAAAACCTCTAGACACACCAATATTATCCATTTATATTCCAAAATATAATTCATTTATTATCCTCCTTTGAAAAAGCCTGGGAAATATACCGTTTATTATAAAAACGATATATCTCCCAGGCTTTTCCCCTTCCGTGTTACACAGTTCATCTGTGCGTTTTCCCTTGGACCAGTCTAGCAGGATGCTACGGAACCCTAGAAAACATATATGCAATTAAATAGATATTAACAAAAGATCAGCAAAAAATCCAGAAATGAAACGAAAGTACGAATTTATGAAATGAGGGATGAATTGTCACTGTATATAGGTTAATATTAATAGCGAAATCTTTTGTTGATTTTCACCGTTATGAATTTTTTACATATGATATTTCTAGGCAAATGTCATGAATATAGAAACATATTCTACGAGAGAGTAACTGGAGGATCATTATGAAAACAAAGCTTTGTTTATTATATGGAGGAAAATCCGCTGAACATCAAGTTTCTTTGCAAACTGCAAAGGCAGTTATTCAAGCACTTAATAAAGAAAAATTCGAAATTCATCCCATATTTATTACAACTGAAGGTCAGTGGATAAAAGGCCGGCAAATAACTGAACCAGTTGAAAATGTTTCTGATTTGGAATTTAAGGAAGATAATTCGGTTTTATCAAATGCCATTACATCATTAATGGATGAAACAGGAAAACCTGGATATGATGTTGTTTTTCCTCTCCTACACGGACCAAATGGCGAGGATGGAACGGTTCAAGGGTTGCTGGAACTTTTAAATCTTCCGTATGTAGGAAATGGTGTCCTTGCATCTGCAGCCGGAATGGATAAAGTAATTATGAAAAATATATTTTCGCAAAGCTCACTTCCGCAAGTAAAATATGTGTGGTCTTTAAGAAGTGCGTGGCAAGTTAACCCTGAAGCTGCATATTCGTATGTGGAAGAGGAAATCGGCTATCCATGTTTTGTGAAACCAGCAAATCTTGGTTCCAGTGTAGGAATCAGTAAATGTACAAACCGTGAAGAATTAGCTGCAGCTTATAAAGAAGCATTCCAATTTGACCGGAAAATAATTGTTGAAGAGGGTGTTATTGCCCGTGAAATTGAGATTGGTGTTCTAGGGAATGATTATCCTGAATGTTCTATCGCAGGTGAAATTCTTCCCAAAACAGCCTTTTATGACTACAAAGCAAAATATGAAGATGGAGATACATCCCTAATTATTCCGGCAGATATTCCTGAAGCATTATATGCAAATCTATCTGATTTGGCAAAAAAAGCATTTAAATCATTGGATTGCTCCGGACTAGTTCGTGCTGATTTTTTTGTAACAACGAATGGGAATGTATTCATTAATGAAGTGAATACGATGCCCGGATTTACACCTGTCAGTATGTTCCCACTTCTATGGAAGCATAGCGGTATGGAATACCCGGAATTAATCGAACGTTTGATTCAATTAGCATTGGAGCGCTATGAAGAAAAGCAGCAAATTAAATATTCGTTTTAATGGAAGGAATCACGATTAGTGATTCCAATTCACTTTACAAGAGAATTGGATTAATGGAGGCGCAAGATAAATGATGAAGCGTACGATTAAACAAATTTCAAAAATGATCAGAATAGAAAACGATATAACAAGTTTCGAGGATACTTTAATTAACGGCGCATGTATCGATACAAGGGTGATTGAGGAAGGGAATTTATATGTACCTTTAAAAGGGCGGTTTTCAGATGGACATCTATTTGTAGAGACAGCTATTCAAAATGGTGCAGCTGCAGCTTTCTGGCAAATGGATGTGCCCAACCCGCCGGAGGACCTGCCGATATTAATTGTAGAGGATGTTTTAACAGCATTGCAAGAGCTGGCTAAAGCTTACTTAAATGAATTGGATGTAAAAGTCGTCGGAATTACAGGCAGTAACGGAAAGACCACTACCAAAGATATGGTAGCAAGTGTATTAAGCCAAAAATATAAAGTGCAAAAAACAATAGGCAATTTTAATGGAAAACAAGGACTCCCGTTAACTGTTTTGTCATTAAATGAAGACACAGAGATTGCTGTTTTGGAAATGGGAATGAGTGCAAAAGGAGAGATAGAGTTTTTAACAAAGCTGGCTCGACCTGATGTGACAATTATTACGAATATTGGCGAGGCGCATTTGCAAGATCTAGGCTCCCGGGGTGCGATAGCCGATGCAAAAATGGAAATTGTTCAAGGCTTATCGCCCGATGGATTATTCATTTATATGGGAGACGAGCCACTGCTGAAAGAAAGGATTCAAGCTTATCCTAATATTCGCAGGAAAACATTTGGCGCAAGCAATGAAAATGATATTTACCCAATGAATGTAAAACAAGAAGAATTTGGTAGTGCATATTCCACTAATATTGCACCAGAACTTTCTCTATTTATCCCAGTGTTAGGGGAGTATAATGTATTAAATTCCCTTGCCGCCATCATGACAGGCTTGGAGTTCGGTTTATCTTTAAATGAAATAAAAGAAGGCCTTTCCTCCATGCAGCTTACTGCAATGAGAATGGAAATGCTGTCAGGAATGAAGGGAGTAAAAATTCTTAACGATGCTTACAATGCCAGCCCTACTTCCATGAAGGCAGCATTAAATTTAGTAATGGATTTGGAACAAACGAAATCAAAAATTGTTGTTCTTGGAGATATGCTGGAGCTAGGCAAGGATGAAATAGAATTCCACCGGGAAATTGGACGTTTTCTTCAACCATCCAAAATCCAATATGTTTATACTTATGGTGAACTTGGGTATTACATTGCTGAAGAAGCAACCAAGCAATTTGGGTCCGAGCGGGTATTTTCGTATTTAGATAAACAGAAATTGACGAATGCTTTATTATCCGTTATAAGGGGTAATGAACTTATTCTTGTAAAAGCATCCAGAGGAATGAAATTGGAAGATGTGGTTGATTCATTAATGGAAAAATAAGAAAAATATAATCAAGTTCCATTTCCTACTTTTAAGGTATATAGGAGGGACATTATTGTTAAACTAGAAATGCCCCCTAAACCATGTGGAAATGTGGATAGAAAAGGTAAAATAATCAGTCATTTTAGATGGTAAAGTAAGTGGACCTATACGTATTTTATGGATTCCATTTACATTGAAATCTCTATCTATTAATGATACCATATACAGTATCGTTTACACTTTTTGCCGTAAAACATAAGAGGTAGAAATGTCTTTTTTGAAATAGAATCGAGTATAACCCAAGGGGGTTAATATGGCCCTGTTAAGTGTCTAGAAGGAGAATGAGAAGCATTGACGAAGTTTTCAGAATTAGAATTAAGCCCATCCCTAATAAAATCTGTTAAAAGAATGGGTTTCGAAGAAGCAACACCGATCCAAGCTAAGACAATTCCACTTAGCTTAAAAGGTGTCGATATTATCGGGCAAGCACAAACTGGTACCGGTAAAACAGCAGCATTTGGAATTCCATTAATTGAAAAAATTGATACAAAAAATCCAAATATTCAAGGAATTATTATTGCGCCAACTCGTGAGCTTGCTATCCAGGTGTCAGAGGAATTATATAAAATTGGTTATGATTCTAGAACTCGAGTTTTAGCCGTATATGGGGGCCAAGATATCGGAAGGCAGATAAAAGCCTTGAAAAAAGGTCCGCAAATAATTGTTGGAACACCAGGAAGAATCCTAGATCATATTAACCGCCGTACTTTGAAGTTGGATCAGGTTCACACTTTAATTTTGGACGAAGCCGATGAAATGTTAAATATGGGATTCATTGATGATATTGAAGCAATTCTATCCAGTGTTCCCGGAGACAGGCAAACACTTCTTTTCTCCGCTACAATGCCAGATCCAATTCGCAGAATAGCTGAGAGATTTATGAAAAATCCAGAATTAATTAAAGTGAAGACAAAGGAAATGACTGTTCCGCTTATTGAACAATATTTTGTTAAGGTTTATGAACGAGAAAAATTTGATATCCTTTCACGTTTAATAGATGTTCAGTCCCCTGAGCTGGCAATTGTTTTTGGACGTACGAAGAGACGTGTGGATGAATTGGCAAATGCCTTGAATCTACGTGGTTACACTGCAGAGGGAATCCATGGAGATCTTAGTCAAGCGAAACGTCTTTCTGTTCTAAGAAAGTTTAAAGAAGGCAAGATAGATGTGCTTGTAGCAACCGATGTAGCAGCAAGAGGTCTTGATATCTCAGGCGTTACACATGTATATAACTATGATATTCCACAAGATCCGGAATCCTATGTACATCGTATTGGCCGAACAGGTCGTGCTGGAAAAGAAGGTATGGCAATTACATTTGTTAGCCCTCGTGAAATGGGATACTTAAAAACAGTGGAACAAACTACGAAAAAACGCATGATGCCTATGCGTCCACCTTCCCTTGATGAGGCGTTTGAAGGTCAACAACGTGTCTCAATGGATCGTATTAATGAAATTTTAAGGGAAGGTAATCTAGAGCAATATTATACTGTAGCTAAAGAGCTTCTGGCAGGCAATGATCCGCTCATGGTTACAGCTGCGGCCTTAAAGGTAATGACGAAAGAACCTGATAATACACCAGTTCATATTACAGAAGAGCGTCCATTACCGGTGAAACGAGAATCGCAAAAATCCTCTGTTCGTAGAGGGAAACAATCTTCTTCTTCCTATGCGAATAAAAACCGAAAACCAAAAAGAGCGGGAAGAAGACCGTAATCAAATCAAACTAAAATAACCAGAACGGGGCCAATAAAAGAGTAAGCGATGAGACAAGGCCGACTTTAGTGAGCTAGAATGAACACTCCTTATCAAAGATAAGGAGTGTTTTTATTTTCTTCATTTCCTCCTTTAATCGACAAATACACCCATCCAATTCAAACTATTCAAAATTTTACTTGTATAATAATTAGTAATAAAATTAAAATAATTATATTATTACAGATTATTTTGATAAAATAAATTATTCTCATTATTGTTTTCTAAATTGGCTATTTAGAGCCAATTTTAATCAAAGAGGGAAATTTATAAATTATATAAATAAAATAATTGTATTGACTATTCAAATATATCAATCTATAATTTGAAATATAAACTTAATGAAATATTAACGAAATTCAACAAATTTCGACATATAGGTTTCTTTGTTAGGGGGACTCACGTTGGGTAATCAACCACTTTTGCAATTACAAGACTTACGTACCTCATTTCGAATACAAGATAATTTCTATGCTGCTGTAGATGGAGTTTCATTAACGGTTAATGAAAATGAAGTAGTAGCTATTGTAGGAGAATCTGGATGCGGTAAGAGTGCTCTTGCTCTTTCCATAATGGGATTACATCCAGAGGGGAGAACGAAATTAGAAGGCAATGTTAATTTCCAAAACCGTAATTTGCTTTCACTATCTACTTCAGAAATGAACAAGATTCGCGGAAAAGATGTGGGGATGATATTCCAGGATCCGCTAACTGCACTTAACCCGCTTATGACTTGCGGAAAGCAAATTGAGGAAAGTATGAATTACCATACAAAATTATCCGCGTCTGAAATTAAAGCAAAGGCGTTAGAATTGCTGAAAAAAGTTGGGATTCCGAATCCTGAACGGACTTACAAGCAATATCCTCATGAATTATCCGGCGGTATGCGTCAGCGCGTGGTCATTGCAATCGCGATTGCATGTGATCCTTCACTAGTTATTGCTGATGAACCAACTACCGCTTTGGATGTGACAATCCAAGCTCAAATTATGGACTTATTGAAAGATCTTCAAAAGCAAATGAAAACAGGCATTATTTTAATAACACACGATCTTGGTGTTGTAGCCGAAATGGCAGATCGCGTGGCAGTCATGTATGCTGGAGAAATTGTGGAGCTGGCAGATGTGAATACACTATTCAAAAATCCGCTTCATCCATATACACGCTCCTTGCTAAATTCTATTCCCTCTACCACATCGGGAAATGACAGATTACATGTTATAAAAGGTATTGTACCATCCTTACAAAAGCTTCCTAGACAAGGCTGCCGATTTAAAGATCGTATCGACTGGATGGACGCCAATGAACATGAAGAAAATCCGATTTTGCGGGAAGTTGAACCAAATCACTATGTACGTTGTACATGCTATAAGAATTTTGATTTTCCGCAAAACGACATAGGGGACATGAACGATGACATTTCTTAAAGTGAACAATCTTAAAGTTTATTATCCAATTCGTGGCGGTTTTTTCAGAAGAGTCGTTGACCATGTAAAGGCGGTAGACGATATCAGCTTTGAATTAAAGCAAGGAGAAACTTACGGACTCGTTGGAGAATCAGGATGTGGAAAAACGACAACAGGCCGAACACTAATCGGTCTTAATAAGGCAACATCTGGAGAGATTCTGTTTGAAGGTCAAGACTTAGCGAAAATGAGCCGAAAGGAATTTCATCATATTCGCCGAGATGTTCAAATGATTTTTCAAGATCCTTATTCTTCATTAAATCCAAGAAAACGTGTACTGGATATAATTGCCGAGCCAATGCGGAATTTTGAAAAGCTATCTAAATCAGAAGAAAAAGATAAAGTCGCATACTACATTGAAAAAGTAGGGTTGAACGCCGAATCCATTTTTAAATATCCTCATGAGTTTTCAGGCGGACAGCGGCAAAGGATTGGGATTGCAAGAGCCTTGACGCTAAAGCCAAAGCTGATTATTGCGGATGAGCCGGTTTCGGCATTGGACGTTTCCGTACAAGCGCAAGTACTGAATTTCATGCAGGATATTCAAAAGGAATTTAATTTAACCTATTTATTTATAAGCCATGACCTAGGAATTATCCAACATATGTGTGATCGGATCGGAATTATGTATCGTGGTCAATTTGTAGAAGAAGGTACAAGTGATGATATTTATAATAATCCGCAGCACATCTATACGAAACGATTAATATCGGCTATTCCAGATGTTAATCCTGAAAATAGAGGGAAACAAACGGATATTCGCCAAGAGGTAAACGCAGAGTATAAGAATTCATACGATAAATACTTTAATGCTGAGGGCAAGGTACACAAACTAAAATCCATTTCTGATACACACTCAGTTGCACTACCATAGAGAGAGGGGAATGTAGAAAATGTTGAAGTTTATTTTGCGAAGAGTTTTGATCATGATCCCTCAGCTATTTATTCTAAGTATTCTCATCTTTGCACTGGCAAAAGCAATGCCTGGGGATGCATTAACAGGACAGCTGGCAAGCAATCCGAAAATGGACCCGCAAACATTGCATGAACTAAAAGAGAAGTTAGGGATGTTTGACCCGCCATATGTGCAATACGCACATTGGATTAAAGGATTAGTACATGGGGATCTCGGAATGTCTGTTATCCACCAAATACCTGTAACACAACTGCTAGAAGGAAGACTGTGGAATACTATACTTTTATCTGCTGCGATTTTGGTCTTGTCCTATATTATCTCTATCCCACTTGGGATTGTAAGTGGAAGATGGACAGATTCATGGGCAGATAAGACCATTGTTGGTTACAATTATTTAACTTATGCAACACCGCTATTCATTTTTGCTTTATTAGTACTATTCATTTTTGGATTTGTCCTCGGATGGTTCCCGACTAGTGGAAGTGTAGACATTCGAGCAGAAAATGGGACATTTGCTTACTATTTAAGCAAGTTAAATCATCTTATATTACCAGCTTTTTCAGGGGCAATTATCAGCACTACCTATACTATTCAAATGCTACGTAATGAAATTATTGATACAAAGATTAAAGACTTTGTTAAAACAGCCAGAGCAAAAGGGGTTAATGAATCAAGAGTATATACTCGCCATATTTTAAGAAACTCCTTATTACCGATTGCGGCATTTTTAGGGTATGAGATAACAGGATTAATAGGTGGATCTGTATTCTTGGAATCTATCTATGGTTACCCTGGACTTGGTCAGTTGTTTGTCGATTCCATCTCACAACGTGATTTCAGCGTCGTCACAGCTCTCGTTATGATTTCTGGTTTTGCAACTCTAGTCGGTACATTATTATCGGATATCATTCTAAGTGCTGTAGATCCGCGTATCAGAATTGAATAACAAGTGGGAGAGGAGGACAATCGTACATGAAAGCTGAAGTGGTTAATCCGACAGAAATGAAGGAGAAGAAGCCAAAAAATCATGGTGCATTCTCCATAATGCTAAGAGAAATTGTAAAAGATAAATTAGCGCTTTGCTCATTCATTTTGCTGGCCATTATTTTAATCATCGTATATGGAGCAGCACTTATACTAGATCAAGAGAAGATTGTAACAGTAGATTTGTTATCTATTTATGCTCCTCCATCCGCAGAGCATCTGCTAGGAACAGATTACGGTGGAAGGGATATATTAGGACAACTAATAATAGGAGCCAAAAACTCCTTTACTATAGGTTTTTGCATCACCGTTTTAACGGGGGCTATCGGCCTTTGCGTAGGACTTTGTGCAGGTTACTTCGGCGGTAAAGTAGACAATATTATCATGCGTATTATTGATTTCATTATTATATTGCCAACGTTAATGCTTATTATCGTCTTCGTAACAATTGCACCAAAGTACAATGTGTATACATTCATTTTAATATTGACAGCTTTTTATTGGACGGGAAAAGCAAGGTTAATCCGTTCCAAAACTTTAGCGGAGAGAGAGCTTGATTATGTACAGGCCTCCAAAACATTAGGAACACCACACTGGAAGATCATTTTTCGTGAAATATTGCCAAATTTAAGCTCCATAATCATTGTTAACTTAACGTTAAACCTAGCCGGTAATATTGGGATCGAGTCTGGTTTAACCTATCTTGGATTCGGTTTGCCGGAAAGTACACCAAGCTTGGGTACTCTCGTAAGCTATGCATCCAATCCGGATGTGCTTCAAAATAAATGGTGGATTTGGTTACCCGCATCATTGCTAATTCTAGTTATGATGCTGTGTATAAATTTTATCGGTCAAGCGTTAAAACGCGCAGCCGATGCAAGACAAAGATTAGGTTAAAAAGGGAGGAAAATAAAGGATGAAGAAGAATCATCTACTTAAGATTTTAAGTCTCATCGTTGTCCTGGGACTACTGTTGTCTGCATGTAGCAGCTCGACAGGCGGAAATGGCAGCAAGAAGAAAAGTGAGCCTGGTAAACCAGCTGTAGATACCAGCAAGTTCCCAATGCAAGTAAAAAATGATAAAACAGAAGTACAAGATGGAACTTTAACTTATGCATTACTTTCCAATACTCCATTTGAAGGTACTTTGGACTATGCGTTCTATACTGGACAGCCAGATTCTGAAGTATTACAGTTCTTCTCAGAGCCGTTATTCTGGAGTAATTCAGATTATGAATTCACAAACGATGGCCCTGCAAGCTATACATTATCAGATGATAATAAAACGTTTACTGTAAAAATCAAGGATAATGTTAATTGGTCAGATGGCAAACCAGTAACAGCGGAAGATTATAAGTATTCTTTCCAAGTAATTGGTAGCCCAGATTACACTGGAGTTCGTTATGGTGATGACCTTATCCAAAGCATCGTAGGGATGAAAGAATACCATGCAGGAAAGGCAAAAGATATCTCTGGTATTAAGATTATTGATGAAAAAACTATTTCTTTCACATTTACAAAGCCAAGCCCAGCATTAATAACTGGTTTCTGGCCATATGCAATGCCTAAGCACTACCTAGGTGATATACCTATTAAAGATCTTGCAAAATCTGACAAAATTCACAAGACTCCAATTGGTTTTGGACCTTTCAAGATTAAAAAGATTGTTCCTGGAGAATCGGTTGAATATGTACGCAACGACGATTATTATGCAGGGAAGCCAAAATTAAAATCAATTATTTTAAAAGTTGTTAATCCTAAAGTAGTTTTACAATCACTTAAAAAAGGTGAAGTGGATATAGCTTCATTCCCAGCAGACCAATACCCTGCTGCTAAAAATGCAAAAGCATTTCAATTCGTAGGTAAAACAGCATTATCTTATAGCTATATTGGCTTCAAATTAGGCCATTGGGATGCGAAAAAAGGCGAAAACGTAATGGATAATCCGAAATTCGCAGATAAGAAATTACGTCAAGCTATGGCATATGCTATAGATTTTAAATCTATTGGTGAAAAAATTTATAATGGATTGAAATTCCCGGCAACTGGATTAATTCCACCATCCTTCGCTACTTGGTATGACAAGGATTCAAATCCTGCAACTTTTGATCCTGAAAAAGCGAAGAAATTATTGGATGAAGCTGGCTACAAGGATAAAGATGGAGATGGACTTCGTGAAGATCCAAAAGGTAATAAGTTCCACATTAACTTCCTAGCGATGAGTGGATCTGAAACGGCTGAGCCGCTTGCAAAATTCTATATTCAGTCTTGGAAAAATGTTGGTTTAGATGTTTCTCTAGTGGATGGACGTTTAGCAGAATTCAACTCCTTCTATAAGATGGTTGAAGAGGATGATCCAAAGGTTGATATTTTCGCTGCTGGTTGGAATACTGGAACAGACGTTGACCCTTATGGACTATACGGCAAAAATGTACCATTTAATTATGTTCACTTTGTAAGCGATAAGAACGATCAATTATTAGAAGACGGACATTCTGAAGCGGCGTTTGATAAAGAATACCGCAAGAAAGTATATAATGAATGGCAAACATATATGAATGATGAAATGCCTCTAATTCCTGGATTATTTAGCTACTCTTTAACAGCGGTTAATAACCGAGTAAAAGATTACTCACTTGATCCGGTAAAAGGAAATACTATCTGGAGAGACGTAACTGTAACAAGCGATACACCAGATGCTGAATAATGATAAAAAAGAGAAGATCCTATTGGGTCTTCTTTTTTTTTGTCTTCCAACAACAATCATTACGTTCATATAGTACAAAATGAAAAACTCAAATTATATAAGTATACGGATTAGTTGGCACCGCAGAAAACTATATCTCTATCAACCATTAATAATCATATGTGATAAAGGAATATTCAGTATAGATGTTTATTTTAGAATTATATAAATAAAAAAACTATATTGACTATTCGAATATATCAATCTATAATTTGGTTAATGATTTAATGAAATTTTAATAAAATTTTAAATATTGACATCGAGGTTTTTTTGGTTAAGGGGGATTTATTTTGGAGAATCAACCACTTTTACAATTACAGAACCTACGTACTTCCTTTCGTATCCAAGATGATTATTATGCAGCAGTAGATGACGTTAGCTTAACGGTCAATGAGAACGAAGTGGTTGCTATAGTAGGGGAATCCGGATGTGGAAAGAGTGCATTAGCACTATCCGTCATGGGTTTACATCCAGCAGAAAGAACAAAATTAGAAGGAAATATCAATTTCAACGGTCGCAACCTTCTCTCATTATCCATCGGGGAATTGAATAAGATCCGTGGAAAGGATATGGGAATGATCTTTCAGGATCCATTAACAGCGTTGAATCCACTGATGACTTGCGGCAAGCAAATTGAAGAAAGCATGAACTATCATACGAAGCTTTCAGGATCTGAAATTAAATCAAGAGCAATTGACCTATTGAAAAAGGTAGGTATCCCAAATCCGGAAAGGACCTACAAGCAGTATCCTCATGAATTATCGGGCGGGATGCGCCAGCGTGTCGTTATTGCAATCGCGATTGCGTGTGAACCTTCATTGGTTATTGCTGACGAGCCCACTACTGCATTGGATGTGACCATTCAAGCACAGATCATGGACTTATTGAAGGATCTTCAAAGCCAAATGAAAACGGGCATTATACTTATTACACATGACCTTGGGGTTGTTGCAGAAATGGCAGACCGGGTTGCAGTTATGTATGCAGGAGAAATTGTGGAGCTTGCAGACGTAACAACATTGTTCAAGAATCCATTGCACCCATATACGAGATCATTATTAAATTCCATTCCATCAACAACTACCGCTAAGGGAAGGTTGCATGTGATTCAAGGAATTGTGCCATCTCTGCAAAAATTACCGAGACAAGGATGCCGCTTTAAAGAGCGGATTAAGTGGATGGATGAACATGAACATGAAGAAAATCCAGTTTTACGCGAAGTAGAGCCAAACCACTATGTTCGCTGTACTTGTTATAAAAATTTTGACTTTCCGAAAAACGCCATAGGAGATTTAAACTATGACATTTCTTAAAATTAATAATCTAAAAGTCTATTATCCAATTCGCGGAGGTTTTTTCAGAAGAGTTGTTGACCATGTGAAAGCTGTGGACGATGTTAGCTTTGAATTAAAACAAGGGGAAACATATGGCTTGGTGGGAGAATCAGGCTGTGGAAAAACAACTACAGGTCGTACGATTATAGGATTAAATAAGGCTACCTCTGGAGAAATCATCTTCAATGGCCAGGATTTAACAAAGCTTAGCCGGAATCAATATTATCAATATCGCCGTGATATTCAAATGATCTTTCAGGATCCTTATTCTTCCTTAAACCCTCGGAAGCGTGTACTCGATATAATTGCGGAACCATTAAGGAATTTTGAGAGATTATCACCTGCAGAAGAAAAGGAAAAGGTTCAATATTATATTGAAAAAGTCGGGTTAAATCCCGAATCCATTTATAAATATCCGCATGAATTTTCCGGTGGACAAAGACAACGGATTGGTATTGCTCGCGCTTTAACATTAAAGCCAAAGCTAATTATCGCGGACGAACCGGTTTCAGCTTTGGATGTATCCGTTCAGGCACAGGTCCTTAACTTTATGCAGGATATTCAGAAAGAGTTTAATTTAACCTATTTATTTATCAGTCATGATTTAGGCATTATTCAGCATATGTGTGATCGGATTGGAATTATGTACCGTGGTCAATTTGTAGAGGAAGGCACAAGCGATGAAATTTATACCAACCCGCAGCATATTTATACAAAACGATTAATTTCCGCTATTCCTGATATCAATCCGGAAAACAGAGAAAAACAAGTGGAGCTACGCAAGGAAGTAAGTGCGGAATATAAAAATTCATATGATAAATATTTTAATACCGAGGGTAAAGTTCACAAGCTAAAAGCAATATCCGATACCCACTCGGTGGCACTACCATAGAGAGGGGACTATAAAACATGTTGAAGTTTATATTTCGTAGATTCCTAATCATGATCCCTCAGTTGTTCATATTGAGTATTCTCATATTTGCACTGGCGAAAGCAATGCCGGGAGATGCATTAACGGGACAATTAGCAAGCAACCCAAAGATGGACCCTCAGACATTGCATGAACTAAAAGAGAAATTAGGGATGTTTGATCCTCCATATGTACAATATGCAAGATGGATAAAAGGATTAGTGCATGGTGACCTTGGAATGTCTGTTATCCATCAAGTACCAGTCACCCAACTATTGGAAGGGAGACTTTGGAATACTATTCTCTTATCTGCGGCGGTCTTAATATTATCCTATATTATTGCCATACCGCTTGGGATTGTAAGTGGTAGATGGACGGATTCATGGGCAGATAAAATGATCGTTGGCTACAATTATTTAACCTATGCTACACCACTGTTCATCTTTGCCTTATTAGTACTATTCATCTTTGGATTTGTCCTCGGATGGTTTCCAACAAGCGGTAGTGTGGATATACGAGCGGAAAATGGTACATTTGCTTATTTTATGAGCAAGCTTAATCATCTCATTTTACCAGCTTTTTCAGGAGCGGTAATAAGTACTACCTATTCTATTCAAATGTTGCGTAATGAAATTATTGATACAAAAATAAAAGACTTTGTTAAAACAGCAAGAGCAAAGGGTGTTAATGAATCAAAAGTTTATACCAGCCATATTCTAAGAAACTCCTTATTGCCGATTGCAGCCTTTCTAGGATATGAAATTACAGGATTAATAAGTGGATCGGTATTCTTGGAATCTATTTTTGGATATCCAGGAATGGGACAGTTATTCATTTCCTCTATCTCACAACGTGATTTTAGTGTCGTTACGGCTCTCGTTATGCTATCTGGTTTTGCTACCTTAGTAGGTACATTATTATCAGATATCATCTTAAGCGCTGTAGATCCGCGAATCAGAATTGAGTAAACAAGGGATGGAGGGGACAAACTTGAAAGCAGAAATTGCAAATCCAGAGTTGAAAGCTGGGAAACCGAAGAATGTCGGAGCATTATCCGTCATGTGGCGCGAGCTCGTGAAAGATAAATTGGCATTAATATCTTTAATCTTACTTGGGGTACTCTTGATCATTGTATATGGGGCTTCTCTTATACTAGATCAAGAGAAAATAATCACAGTTGATTTATTATCCATTTATGCTCCTCCATCGGCCGAGCATTTGCTGGGAACTGATTACGGTGGCAGGGATATACTAGGACAATTAATAATAGGAGCCAAAAACTCCTTTACTATAGGTTTTTGTATTACCTTATTAACGGGAATCATCGGACTTTGTGTAGGTCTTTGTGCAGGTTACTTCGGCGGTCAAGTGGATAATGTAATAATGCGTATTATTGATTTCATCATTATTCTACCGACATTAATGCTAATTATCGTATTTGTAACTATTGCACCTAAGTACAATGTGTATACTTTCATATTAATATTAACTGCATTCTATTGGACAGGAAAAGCCAGGCTCATTCGTTCCAAAACACTAGCTGAACGCGAGCTTGATTATGTTCAAGCATCCAAAACATTAGGAACACCGCATTGGAAGATCATTTTTCGTGAAATATTGCCAAATTTAAGCTCCATAATCATTGTTAACTTAACGTTAAACCTAGCCGGTAATATTGGGATCGAGTCTGGTTTAACCTATCTAGGATTTGGATTGCCGGAAAGCTCTCCGAGCTTGGGGACTCTCGTAAGCTATGCATCCAATCCGGATGTTCTCCAAAATAAATGGTGGATTTGGTTACCTGCATCATTGCTTATTCTAGTTATGATGTTGTGTATAAATTTTATCGGTCAAGCGTTAAAACGCGCAGCCGATGCAAGACAAAGATTAGGATAATAAAAAAAGGGGGAAAAGTAAGGATGAAGAAAAAGCATCTATTTAAGTTTTTTAGTCTCATCGTCGTCCTGGGACTACTGTTGTCAGCTTGTAGCAGCTCGACAGGAACAAATAGCAAACCGGGGAAGAAGACTGAGCCTGGTAAACCAGCTGTAGATACCAGCAAGTTTCCACTTGAAGTAAAAAATGATAAAGCAGCAGTGCAAGATGGCTCTTTAACCTATGCATTAGTTTCCAATACTCCATTTGAAGGTACATTGGACTATGCATTCTATACAGGGCAGCCAGATTCTGAAGTATTACAGTTCTTCTCAGAACCTTTATTCTGGACGAATGGAGACTATGAATTCACAAACGACGGCCCTGCTAGTTATACTTTATCAGATGATAAAAAGACATTTACTGTAAAAATAAAGGATAATGTTAATTGGACAGATGGTAAGCCGGTTACAGCGGAAGATTATAAATATTCTTTCCTAGTAATTGGTAGCCCTGATTACACTGGTGTACGTTATGGTGACGATCTAATCCAAAGTATTGTTGGGATGGATGATTATCATAAAGGAAAAGCAAAAGATATTTCTGGTATTAAAATCATTGATGAAAAAACACTTTCATTCACATTTACTAAGGCAAGCCCGGCATTATTAACTGGTTTCTGGCCATATGCAATGCCTAAGCACTACATCGGCGATATTCCTATTAAAAATCTTGCGAAGTCTGATAAAATTCACAAGACACCACTTGGTTTCGGTGCATTCAAGATTAAAAAGATTGTTCCAGGAGAATCAGTTGAATATGAGCGCAATGACAATTATTTTGCGGGTGCGCCAAAACTTAAAACAATTATTTTAAAGGTTGTTAGCCCTAAAGTAATTTTACAAGCACTTAAAAAAGGTGAAGTGGATGTTGCAACACTTCCAGCAGACCAATACCCTGCTGCTAAAAATGCAAAAGCATTTCAGTTCGTAGGCAAGACAGCGTTATCCTACAACTATATTGGCTTTAAATTAGGTCATTGGGATGCGAAAAAAGGCGAAAACATAATGGATAATCCAAAATTAGCGGATAAGCGTTTACGTCAAGCGATGGCAGCTGCGATAGACTTTAAATCAGTTGGGGAAAAAATCTTCTATGGTTTGAAATTCCCGGCGACTGGACTAATTCCGCCATCCTTCCCGACTTGGTATAATAAGGATTCTAATCCAGTAACATTCGATCCTGAAAAGGCGAAGAAATTATTGGATGAAGCAGGTTATAAGGATAAAGATGGAGATGGACTTCGTGAAGATCCACAAGGTAATAAGTTCCATATCAACTTCTTAGCGATGAGCGGATCTGATACTGCTGAACCGCTTGCGAAATTCTATATTCAGTCTTGGAAGAATGTTGGTTTAGATGTTTCTTTAGTAGATGGACGTCTAGCAGAATTCAACTCCTTCTATAAGATGGTTGAAGAGGATGATCCAAAAGTTGATGTATATGCAGGTGGTTGGGGAACAGGTACGGACGTAGACCCTTACGGATTATACGGACGAAATGTACCATTCAACTATCCTCACTTTGTAAGTGACAAGAACGATCAATTGTTAGAAGATGGACATTCAGAGAAAGCATTTGACACTGAATACCGTAAGAAAGTGTATGATGAGTGGCAAACATATATGAACGATGAACTACCTGTTATTCCTGCATTATTTAGTTATTCTCTTTATGCGATTAATAACCGTGTAAAAGATTACTCACTTGATGCAGTAAAACAAAATTCTATTTGGAAAGACGTAAGTGTAACAAGCGATACTCCAGATGTAGAATAATAATAGAAGGGATGGTCCAATATATGGATCATCCCTTTTTACATTACCATTACAAAAACTGAAACAAAGTGGAAGATACGACCGTAATATTATTGAATTAGATTACTAAAAATAAAGAAACTGGAGGTGGAAAAATGAAAATTCCCGTACCTCAAAATAGAATTTCTAAAAGAGCATTAGCTGTTTGGAGAATATCAGGTTTAATATCTTTTATCATTGTCGGTATCATTATTGCAGGAATCTTATTTTCTTTGGACTTCTTTCTTCCTCTCTCAAGATGGTGGTATGTATTAGGAGTTATCATTTTAATACTTTATTTCATTTTAAAAGTTGCTGTTATTCCAAGTATAAGATGGAAAGTATGGAGATATGAGGTAAGAGACAAGGAAGTAGAACTGCAACATGGAGTTTTTGTAATTAGTCGAACATTAATTCCGATGGTAAGAGTACAGCATGTTGATACGGTACAAGGTCCATTGCTAAGGAAATATCGTTTAGCAACCTTATTAATATCAACTGCTGCAACTGTTCATCATATTCCTGCCATTGATATAGACGAAGCAGATCAATTGAGACATTCTATTTCTTCTTTAGCAAAGGTGGATGAGGATGATGTCTGAACGGAAAAAATTGCATCCCATTACTTGCATTTTAAACTCCTTAAAACAATTAAAAAGTATGATAATACCCCTAATTGGATTAGTAGCAATTGGCCATAAAGGTGATTCATCAGGGGATTGGTTATCGCTTATTACTACTGGAATTGCTTTGATTATTGTCTTAGCTGCTGGAATCGTAAAATGGCTGAGATTTTCATATAGAGTAGAAGAAGGGGAATTACGTATTGAATATGGCCTTTTTATAAAGAAGAAAAGGTATATACCACTGGAGAGAATCCAATCCTTAAGCTTTTCGGAAGGAATTTTGCAAAGACCTTTTGGTTTAGTAAAAGTAGTAGTCGAGACAGCTGGATCCAATTTACATGAAGCGGAAGCGGAACTAACGGCAATAGGAAAATCAGAAGCAGCAAATCTGGAGAAAAAAATAAATGAATGGAAAAGTGTTAAGAAACTTACAGATGATGTATTGATAGATAAGAGAGAGCTTCTACATTATAAAATCTCAACAAAAGATTTACTAACAATGTCTGCAACTTCGGGAGGGGTAGGAGTAATATTATCAGCTATACTTGCATTATTAACACAAATAGATAATTTCCTCCCGTATAAGAGACTTTTTAATGAAGCTAGTTCAATATTCCAAGGCAGTATATTTTTTCTAATTAGCTTAATTATCCTTGGCCTAATTGCTGCTTGGTTGCTTTCTGTTCTTTTCACTTTCTTAAAATACAGCAATTTTACATTGTCTGAAATTAATAATGATTTAATTATTACACGTGGAATGCTGGAAAAGAGGAAGGTAACTATTCCGTTAAATCGTATTCAAGCCATACGTGTATCTGAAAATCCGATACGCGGACTTTTTGGATATACTTCCGTATTCATTGAAAGTGCTGGTGGAAACATAGAGGACCAAGAGAGTAGAAATATTTTATTGCTACCAATGGTAAAAAGAGAAGCATTTCCCAATATACTACATACTTTTTTAAAGGATTATCATTTTCAGATTGAATTAAGGAAACCCCCATCGAGGGCAAGGGTAAATTATTTGGCGAGAGAAATAATTAAGATGCTTCCGATGATAGTAATTCTTCTTCTTATTTTTAGAACATATGGATTGTTTAGTCTTTGCCTGTTAGTATATCCATTTATGATTAGTCATTTTCGTTATCATGCAGCAGGCTGGAGTATACAACACCAGCAATTAACATTAAGATATCGACGCTTTCTAAAACATACGGTTTATATGAAGAAAAATAGAATCCAATCCATTGAAGCATCTTCCACTTGGTTTCAAAAAAGAAAAAGGCTAGCTTCTATTCATTCCACGGTAAAATCAACTGGTTTAGCCACGGAAACCAATGTACGATATCTATCTGATACAGATATAGAGACCATATATAAATGGTATTTGCCAAATTAGTTAAGTTAGAACAGAAAGTTCTTATTAATCGATTCATTCTTTGAAAAAATCCAACCGAATAAAATCCCGGCTGTAAATCCAGCAATATGGGCAGTGATATTTACATTTTCTTCAAAATTGGTCATAAAAACCGTTATGATCATTATTAAAAACAGTATCGCCCGATTTTGTTTGGATAGAAAAAGTTTATTTTGCAAAGTGAAAAGTAAAAAACAGCCTAACAGTCCAAAAATTGAACCGCTGGAACCAGTATGAGTGTAGGATAATGGAAGTAATAAGAAAGTAGCAGTATTTCCTGCAAATCCAGAGCAAATATACAATAAAACAAGTTTCCATTTTCCTAAAAAACTTTCAATAAAACAACCCATGACTGCCAGTGATAGTGTGTTATAGAAAAAATGGGCAAAATGAAGATGAATGAACATAGGAGTGAATAGTCTCCACCACTCCCCCTCCGAAATATTTAAGTTTATCCCTATTAGTGTTTTTAAAAAGGGTTGATGAGGGACGAATGGAATTTGCAAGTAGAGATAGAAAGAAAAATGGATTAAAATGATGGAAAAGGTTATTGGATGCAATTTTATAAAAAATGAGAGGCTATTATGTCGCTTAAGCATAAGTTTACTCCTTTCGTAAGGGTTGTACCCTATCTTTATGCGACAGTATCGGACGATAGAAGGGATAGAATATGATAAAAGGAATCGGGCTAGACATTATTGAAATAGAGCGAGTGCAAAAAGTTTGCGAGAGACAGAAAAAGTTTCCTGAAAGGGTTCTAGTTGGCAGTGAGCTTCAAACATATGAAGCATTAGCGCTGAAACGAAGATTTGAATTTTTGGCAGGTCGATTTGCTGCAAAGGAGGCTTTTGCAAAAGCGCAAGGTACTGGATTTGGAAAAGAGCTATCCTTTACTGATATTGAGATTTTGGTTGATGTAAACGGAAAGCCATATATTAATAAACCTATAAAAGAAGGAGTTCATCTCTCTATTACACATAGTGAACAATACGCTGCTGCACAAGTAATTATCGAAGAAACCTAGATGTAATGGATATTAATATATTTAAGAAGAAATTATAGAAAAGGAAAGAGAGTTGCAACATCCCTTGCATATTCCCGGAGGTTGTCTCATATATTCATAGTGCGATAGGAGAGACAAGGCTTAAGGCGAAATAGCTTTAAAGTTCACTTCAAGCAGAACTTTTGGTTATCGATCAGTTATAATGGCCTTTCTCTTCACCAACGAATAAATGAGAGATGAAGGGGTTGAAGGGATGAAGAAAAAGTTTTGGATACTTGCAGTGGTACTGGCAGCAATTCTTGCATTGTCAGCTTGTGGATCCAAGTCGCAAGAGGATGTTGTGGACGATTTAAATGGAAAGCTGGAAAAACTATCGGGTTATAAGGCAACTGCAGAAATGACATTGAAAATGGGGAATGAACCGCAAACCTATAACATTGAAATTTGGCATAATAAACCAGACTATTACCGGGTTGAATTAAAAAATTCGAAAAAGGATCAAAGCCAGATGATCCTCAGGAACAAAGATGGTGTCTACGTATTAACTCCTACATTAAACAAAAGCTATAAATTCCAAAGTGAATGGCCGAAAAATAGTAGCCAAGCATATTTATATGAATCATTAGTAAAAGATATTTTACAAGATAAAAGCGCAAAATTTAAGACAACAAAAAATACTTATGTATTCGAAACGAAAACTCGTTATCAGAATAATAAGATGCTCCCTGTTCAAGAGATTTCATTTGATAAGAGAACATTGACACCGAAAAGCGTAAAAGTGATGGATACGAATAAAAACACTTTAGTTTCTGTGAAATTCACAAAAGTTCAGCTTAATGCAAAGTTTGATAAAAATGCATTCGATACGAAAAAGAATTTAACGGGTGCTACTATTGGTAAGAATTCTAAGGATGTCAATGTAAATGGTAGCGAATTCACCGTAAAATATCCTGAAGCAAAAATTGGCGAGTTATATGATGAAAAAGAAATAACTACTGAAAATGGAAAACGGGTTATTTTAACGTATAACGGCAACAAACCATTTACGATGATTCAAGAGAAAGCAACTGTATCGCCTGCTTCTGTGATGGAAGTTACTGCAATGAATGGCGATATGGTAGATTTGGGTTTTGTTGTTGGTGAAATGACAAAGAACTCTTTAACTTGGACACAAGATGGAGTCAAGTATATGATTGCTTCTAAGAAATTATCGAAAAATGAAATGATTGAGATTGCTGAATCTGTTCAAGGTCAGCCAGTAAAATAAATGGATGGGGCAGGTTACAATAGTAGCCTGCTTTTTTCGTGCTCTGAACAACTCATTCTTTAGTTAAACTGCACTTGAGTATTATTTGTTCTCAACCCCTTCTATTACAGCTTATTTCACATATATATATGCATTGTGGAAATCCTATTAAAATATTTTTGAAATAATAGTAACTTTATTGTAACGTTTTTGTAACAATGATCGTCTATGTATATGTAATCAAAAAATTGGGGAGGAACCAAAATGAAAAAATTATTATCTGCATTACTTGCTTTAACTGCTTTATTTACTTTTAGCATTGGAGCATCCGCACAAACCACAAGTAAGCAAACTTTAACAAACACACAGGCTTTAAAATTAGCAGTAGATGCCCGTACTCATTTCTGGAGCGTTATGTCAGGTAGCGATTCTAAGATTAAGCACAAGAGTGGGGTAGTAAAAACATTTACTTATAAAGGAATGGAGTACCGTTACTTCAGTAAAGAATTTGATTCAAAGCCAAAATTAGTTAAGTACATGAATGAAGCTTACACGTTAAATGCAATTGAAAAAGGATTTAAAAAATATCATTTCATTACGTATAAAGGAAAGCTTGCGCAACCAAATGCTGATTTTGGAAGCTTATTGGAATGGGATAAGGCAAAAGTAAAATTATTGTATCAACGAAAAGATGTACGTCTATATGAATTTATTGTACCTTATGGTAAAAATCAGAATTCGAAGCAAAGAGTAACTTTTGTAAAAGTGGGGAATAAATGGCAAATCAACGACTTTGATGCTGTTCATTAATTCACTATTCAGCACCAAGCCGTAAATACTTGGCTTGGTGCTTTTATGAGAAAAAATTTATATTTTGAGAGTACCGATTCAAGAGAATAGAGCGGGAATTTGGGGGAAGGCAATATGTCAGCGACAGATAGAAGTGCAAAACGCTATATGCCGGGATTAGATGGGTTAAGAGCAATAGCTGTTTTAGCTGTTATTTTTTATCATTTAAACTTTCAGTGGGCTGGTGGTGGTTTTTTAGGAGTTGTAGTGTTTTTTGTTCTTTCAGGATATCTTATTACAGATCTTTTATTGAAGGAATGGAGACAGACTAATCAAATAAATTTAAAGAAATTCTGGATTCGGCGAATAAAGAGATTACTTCCGGGACTTTTATTTATGTTGATCGTAGTCATGGCATGGATAACAATTATCGATCCTTCGTTGGTGGAAAAATCTCGTTCGGTTTTTTTTGCATCTATTTTTTATGTAAGTAATTGGTGGTTTATTATTCATAAGGTTTCTTATTTTGAAAGCTTCGGTCCGCCATCTCCTTTTAATCACTTATGGTCGCTGGCGGTGGAAGAACAATTTTATATCATTTGGCCATTTGTAGTGTTATTGGTGCTATCCATATTTAGAAAGAAAATGGTATTGGTGTGGGTTACTCTTATTGCAGGAGCAGTTTCTGTACTTCTAATGGTAATGCTTTTTCATCCTGGAACAGATCCAAGCAGAGTATATTATGGAACTGATACTCGTATTTTTTCCCTTTTACTTGGAGCATGTCTTGCGATATTATGGCCAAGTCAAAATCTGTCTAGTCGGTTGCCAAAGCTTCATCGTTTTGTTTTGGACATATGCGGAACAGGAGCGTTTGTTTTACTTATCTGGCTGATTGTTAATACAAGCCAATATTCAACTTTTGTATATCAAGGCGGTATGCTTCTCACTTCTGTTGTAAGTATTGTAGTCATCATGTCTTTATCCCATCCGGCAAGCTTCATTGGGAAATTAGCTGGGCATAAAGTCCTTCGCTGGATAGGAGTGCGCTCTTATGGGATTTATTTATGGCAGTTTCCGATTATTACTTTAACTACCCCGAATACTAGTGACGGTTTTGAACTTATTCGCTCCTTCTTACAAATTGCCGCCATAATCATTATTGCTAATTTTTCATGGATTTATATAGAAAAGCCTATTCTCAATGGAGCATTAAAAAATATAAAAATAAATATGTCTTTTGGAAAACGGACCTTTATCACCACTCCTTTTTTCTATAGACTACTTATAGGTTTAATCGTGTTAATGACAGGTATTTCCTGCTTTGGTCTAACATCAAAAGCGTATTTGCAGAAGTCAGGGCCGGAAAAAAATGAGTTATATACTTGGATACCGGATAGTGAATTAAATAATCAGATACAAACTCCAATCTCAGTGGAGCCTACTGAAAATTCCGATTCAATAAATTCAACGCAACCCAAACCTACAAATCCGTTGGATGCTAATAACCTTTCTCAAAACCAGGCAAATCATCCTACCTCAACTTCTAAAAAGAATGGTTTGAAACAAGCACGTTCAATCGTTACAGTTATCGGTGATTCTGTCATGGTGGATGTTGGCCCAATTCTAAAAAACCAATTACCGAATGCGAATATTAATGCGAAAATCGGTAGACAAATGTCTGAAGGTATTTCCATTATCCATAGCTTAAAAATAAAAGGTGCCTTAGGAAATATCGTGGTCATTGAATTAGGTACAAATGGAGCCTTTTCCCAAAAACAACTTCAGTCCTTAATCAGAGAAATCGGAAAATCGAGAAAGATATTATTAATAAATACTAGAGTACCACGTCCTTGGGAAAAAGAGGTTAATTCTACCTTACAGAAGGCATCAGCTTCTTATTCCAATGTCCACCTGGTGAATTGGTATGATAAAAGTAAAGGAAGAAAAGATTATTTTTACCCTGATGGCGTTCATCCTAACCATAAAGGATCAGAAGCTTATGCAAATATGATTTTAAAGGCGATAAAAAACTAGTAACCTAATAAAATGATTTAATTCAACCTCTTTTCAATTGGAAAGGGGTTGAATCATGTTATCGGTACTTTAATTTAATATTACTTAGCAAAATGGTTGACTTTACAAAGGGAGAGATAAATAATCATAACAATTACTAATTTTTATTATTAGGGAAGTGTTTTTGAAATATGATTTCACCATTCTACCGTGATACCTGGGCGGAAATCGAATTAGATTATTTAAAGGAAAATGTTAAGTCTGTAAGAAAGCATTTGCCAAGTGAAATTAACATTTTTGCAGTAGTAAAGGCAAATGGGTATGGTCATGGAGATGTCCAAGTTGCTAAGACAGCAATCGAGGCAGGTGCCCACGGCTTGACAGTGGCATTCTTGGATGAAGCTTTAGTATTGAGAAGAAATGGCATTCATGTACCGATAATCGTTTTAGGTGCAGCGAGGCCAGAGGATGCACCTATTGCGGCAATATATAATATTTCTTTAACTGTTTTTCAAAAAGAGTGGTTGGAGAAGGCTTTATTATTCTTGAATAAAGATGAAACTCTCTCCATACATGTGAAATGTGACACAGGTATGGGGAGATTAGGAATAAGAGATATCGATGAGTTAAAGGATATTGTAACTGTTATTAATAAGAATACTAATATTGCATTTGACGGGATATTTACCCATTTTGCAACGGCTGATGAGCTCAATACGGAATACTATGAAATACAATTGCATCGATTTATAGAAATGGTGAATGCTTTAGAGGAAAAGCCCCGTTATATTCATTGTGCAAATAGTGCATCGGCATTGCGCTTTAAACAATCAGGTTTTAATGCTGTAAGATTGGGCATTGCAATGTATGGTTTGACACCTTCCGAAGAAATGGAAAGCCTCATCCCTTTCCCGCTAAAAGAGGTTTTCTCACTTCATACAAAAATTGTGTATGTAAAGAAGCTGCCACCAGGTGAGAGTATTAGTTATGGTGCGACCTACAAGACACAAACAGAGGAATGGATAGCAACAATCCCAATCGGGTATGCTGATGGATGGATTCGCAAATTGCAAGGACAAGTCGTACTAGTGGATGGTAAAGAAGTGCCTATTGTAGGAAGAATATGCATGGATCAATGTATGATTAAGCTTCCCTACTATTTGCCGGTCGGCACAGAAGTAACCTTAATTGGAAAACAAGGAGAACGTTTCATATCGGTTAACGACATTGCGCGCAAATTGGACACCATAAATTATGAAATTCCTTGTATCATTTCAAAAAGAGTTCCCCGTATTTATATTAAGAATGGAGAAGTAACGGAAATAAGAAACGGATTATTAGATTGTTGAAAGGTTATGTTGAATTTTGTAAACTACACAGAAATTGCCATTTTAATTGAAATACCGCAATACTACAGTATTTTGTGAGTAAATATCGTTTTTATATTTCATTTCTCTATTATTATGCATAAATGGTTGATTTTTTTGCCGATAATAGTGAGGAATGACTAAATAGTCTTTGCATATAGTTAATTTGGTGGTATTATTAAATTGGTATTTAAGAATCGGTGTGTAGTGATTGGTGGAGGTGTAGTTTGTGTCTGAATCCAGCGCAACAACAGAAATATTAATTAGATTACCGCAACAACTATTATCTGAACTTGATGGATTTGCTGAACAAGAGAATGTGAATCGTAATGAATTCATTTATCGCGCTACAAAAATGTATCTTCGGGAAAGAAGAAAACGTCAAATTCGTGAATCCATGAGACGAGGATATATGGAAATGGCTAAAATTAATTTAGCGATAGCATCAGAAGCGATTCAGGCAGAATACGAAGCAGAACATACAGTAGAACGCTTGGTTAGCGGAGGTTAGTCCTTTGATTGTTAAGCGTGGTGACGTGTACTTTGCTGACCTTTCCCCGGTGGTTGGATCGGAGCAAGGCGGGGTTCGACCGGTATTGGTCATACAAAATGACATTGGGAATAGGTTTAGTCCGACTGTAATTGTTGCTGCTATTACAGCGCAAATCCAAAAAGCAAAACTGCCTACACATGTTGAAATTGATGCAAAGCGTTACGGCTTTGAACGCGATTCTGTTATTTTGCTCGAACAAATTCGCACAATTGACAAACAACGCTTAACGGACAAAATCACGCATCTGGACGAAGAGATGATGGAAAAAGTAGAGGATGCTCTGCAAATTAGTTTAGGACTCATAGAATTTTGACAAACGCTCAATATAGAGCGTTTTTATTTTTTTATAATTTGACAGAATATTAAATCAAATAAATAGGAAATAAGTAGTATTTGTCTTAGAATACGAGTAAATTAATTTTTCTAATATTAAAAATTTGTTAATCTTAATATAGATACATAGATAAAACCTTTGAATATATCCAATACAGAAATGGAGAGGTAGTATGCATAACTTTTTAAAAGACTATATTTCCAACAATAAAGAAGCCATTTTAGCAGAATGGATAAAAAGGATGAAGGAAGAAGGGGATGAAAGGGTAACAAGGACCGTATCTGAACAAGTATATCAAAATCTTAGTTCGGAGTTTGTGGATGTGATTTTTGCCCGGGTGAAAAAGTCAAATCAGGAATACACGGAAAAACTCGAGGAATTCTCAGAAAGAATTGTCCGCTTAGGTTGGCCGTTGACATATGTATCCTTAGGATTAACGACACTTGGGCGAATTATTTATTCTGAGGTTTTTAACAGAGGTTTAATTCCGACGGATAGAGTAATGGAATTTGCGATTGTATATGATAAATGGATGACTCCGATGTTTCATGAGATTATTCAGGCATACACTGCGTCATGGGAACGAACCGTCTCTTTGCAAAAAATTGCATTACAAGAGCTGTCGGCTCCTTTAATCCCTGTATTTGAAAAAATTTCGGTAATGCCATTGGTAGGTACGATTGATACAGAACGGGCGAAATTAATTATGGAAAATCTCTTAAGCGGGGTAGTAAAACATCGGTCTGAGGTTGTTTTAATCGATATTACAGGTGTTCCTGTAGTGGATACAATGGTCGCGCATCATATCATTCAGGCTGCAGATGCCGTTAGACTAGTAGGAGCTAAGTGTATGTTAGTGGGTATTAGACCAGAAATTGCACAAACAATCGTCAATCTAGGCATAAACTTAAATCAGGTTATTACCACTAGTACACTGCGTATCGGGATTGAGAAAGCTTTAGAAATGACAAATAGGAAAATTGTAAAATTGGAGGCTTAAGCAGTGAGAATACCAATATTGAAATTACGTGATTGTCTACTGGTATCTATTCAATGGGAACTGGATGATCAAACTGCCCTTCAATTTCAAGAGGATTTATTACATAAGATACATGAAACAAGTGCCAGAGGTGTTGTTATTGATCTAACATCCATTGATTTTATCGATTCTTTTATCGCGAAGGTTCTTGGCGATGTAATCAATATGTCAAGGCTGATGGGGGCAAAGGTTGTTGTGACAGGCATTCGTCCGGCTGTTGCGATTACTCTGATTGAACTCGGAATTCGATTAGAGGATGTGTCAACTGCACTTGATTTAGAAAATGGCTTGGAGAAATTACAACAGGAACTGGGGGATTGACTTTATGGAGTTCCAATCCAGCGTTAAGATTTTAAACGAATGGGACATCGTTGCAGTCCGCCAGTTAGGAAGAAATATTGCAAAAGAACTAAACTTTGGAACCGTTGATCAGGCAAGAATTACAACAGCTATTAGCGAACTGGCAAGGAATATTTTTTTATATGCAAAACAAGGACAAATAAGCATTGAAAAAGTCTTTGACGATGGGAAATGGGGCTTACGAATAATTGCCGAAGATGAGGGACCGGGAATACAAGATATAAGAAAAGCGATGGAAGACGGATATACAACCTCAGGCGGTTTGGGAGCGGGATTACCAGGCGTAAAGCGATTGATGGATACATTCGATATTGATTCAAAACCGAATCAGGGCACGACAATTATAGCTACAAAATGGCTCCGGTAAGGGGGAGTAATCGATGACCTTTAAAAACAGAATGGAAACAAAATATCGGAAAATTTTAATGAACTATTTAGACAATCAAAGCGAACAGGTTTTATATCAAGGGCAGAAATTTAGCAGAAAATTAATTGAGCATCAAATAACACCGGAAGAAATGATTAGTCTGCACCGTTCCATTTTGTTAGAGATTGAACCTGATTTGAAGGAAAGTATTCTGCACTCCTTTGACGTTCTTTTAGAAATCATGATGGGTTACGGTTTAGCCTACAGAGAACATCAAAGTCTTCGTGATCAGCAAATTGAATTGAAGAACGAGATGGAAGTAGCGGCAAATATGCAGAGAACATTACTTGGAACAAAGATTCCGAGCAAAGAACATTTAGATATTGGAGCAATAAGTGTTCCTGCTAAAAAAATGAACGGTGACTATTTCCATTTTATTGAGGATGAGGAAAATCGTCTAGGGGTGGCTATTGCGGATATCATTGGAAAAGGAATCCCGGCAGCCCTTTGTATGTCCATGATTAAATATGCAATGGATAGTTTAACGGATATTCACCATCAACCAAGCCAATTGCTGGAGGATTTAAATAGAGTGGTGGAACAAAATGTTGACCCGAGTATGTTTATTACCATGTTTTATGGAATGTATGATCCAAATGAGCATCAGTTTCATTATGCTTCTGCCGGACACGAGCCTGGATTTTTTTACGATGCCGATTTAAATAAATTTTTAGACCTGGAAGCAAAGGGGCTGCTCCTTGGTGTGAATAAAAAAACTAAATACCAAGGATATTCCAAAAAGTTGAATATAGGTGATATGATTATCCTCTTATCGGATGGTGTTACAGAATGCAGAACAGATGAGGGGTTTATTGAAAGAGAAGCAATTATTTCATACATACGGAAAAACATTCATTTGTCAGCCAAGGATATTGTGAATAACGTATATAAAGACTTAGAACGGCTGCAAGCTTTCCAACTGCGGGATGACTTTACATTAATTATTATAAAAAGAGTAAAATAAAAGGTTTTAACTTCAAAAAAACGGGTAAATAGAAAAAAAGGGCGATATGGGAAGAGGGGTGGACGTGATGAATTTGACTGTAAAGATAAAAAAAATCGATGGGCAGGTATTAGTAAAATTAAATGGTGAGATAGATGCCTATACAGCACCACAGCTAAAAAAATCATTTCAACCGTTCGAAGAGGAAAAAAAACCTCTTCATATGAAGGTAGATTTATCTGACGTTTCTTATATGGATAGTACAGGCCTTGGAGTATTTGTTGGACTATTTAAGTTTATAAGAGGAAATGAAGGCAGTTTAAAATTAACCGGATTATCACCGCGCCTTAAACGATTATTTCAAATTACCGGTTTGGCGGAGATCATGGAGATTAATACCGAGGTAGAGGGTGTGTAATAATGGGGGCATTTGATTACATTGAGATGAAAATTCCTGCGAAACCGGATTACGTTGGTGTGATAAGACTAACGCTTTCTGGTATTGCAAGTCGAATGGGTTTTGATTATGAAATTATTGAGGATTTAAAAATCGCTGTAAGTGAAGCAATTACAAACGCAGTTCAGCACGGCTATAAAAATAACCCGGATGGTCAAATTGGGATTAGCTTCGGAATATTTACGGATAAGCTGGAAGTCATCGTCGTCGATTCGGGAAAAAGCTTTGATTTTAATAAAGTAAGAGGAGCCATTGGGCCTTACCATGAAAGGAACCAAAACAATATGCTGCATGAAGGGGGATTGGGTCTTTACTTAATTGAGAGCCTCATGGATGAAGTGGAAATACTTCAAAATGAAGGGGTAACTGTCATCATGACAAAGTACCTTGAAGGAGAGCAGGTGGAGACCAGTGGAAAAATTGTCTCAACCTAATCATAGTGATACGAAGAATATAGTGGAATTAATTAGATCCTTTCAAAGAAATGGAAATGAAGAGATTCAAGAGAAGCTTGTCATGCATTTTGAAAAGCTTGTAGATTCCATCGCTAGAAAATATTCAAAAGGGAATCATTATCATGAGGATATTTTTCAAGTAGGGATAATCGGCTTACTTGGAGCGATAAGAAGGTATGATGATTCATTCGGGAAAGGCTTTGAAGCATTCGCGATTCCTACCATTGTGGGTGAAATCAAACGTTTTTTACGGGATAAAACATGGAGTGTCCATGTCCCGAGGAGAATTAAAGAGCTAGGTCCGAAAATCAAAAAAGCGGCCGAAGAATTAACCGTTGAATTGCAGAGATCACCTAGAATTGAAGAGATTGCATTAAGAATTGATGTCTCTGTGGAAGAAGTTCTAGAAGCAATGGAGATGGGAAAAAGCTACCAATCCTTATCTGTTGATCATTCCATAGAATCGGATTCCGACGGAAGTACAGTCACGTTATTAGATATAGTAGGAAATGTAGATAATGGATACGAAAAGGTGGATCAACGCCTGGTGGTAGATAAGGCTTTGCATGTGCTAAGCGAACAGGAGCGGCTCATTATCCAATACACATATTTAGAGAATATGAGTCAAAAAGCAGCTGGGGTAAAGCTTGGGATCTCTCAAATGCATGTGTCTAGGCTGCAACGTCGTGCTATAAAAAAATTACGTGAAGCCATATTTGAAGAAGAATTAGCAGATTCGGGGAAGTATAATGACAAAAATTGAGCATTCTTTCATAGAGGCAGTGGCATTTCAAACGGCGAAGGAAGGAAAAGAGTATTGTGGTGACAGCTTCTATATGACTGTCTATAAAGATACATTTCTATGCGCTTTAGCCGATGGATTAGGCAGTGGTAAGGCTGCTTTCGAGGCATCTTCATCAGTTGTCGATTATGTAAAGGAGAACGTAGAACTAGATGTGGAAACCCTCATGCAGGATTGTAATAGATTACTGGTGGATAAACGTGGTGCCGCAGTTTCGCTTTTGAAAATTAACTTGCGGCAGCGCGAGTTTATATATAGCTGCGTTGGTAATATTCGTTGCTATTTATATATGCCTTCCGGAAAAACTGCCTTTCCTCTACCGGTAACAGGGTATTTATCAGGCAGGCCGCAAAACTATCGGACTCAAACATTTACTTACGAGGCTAATTCAAAGTTTTTTATACATTCGGATGGATTAAAGCTTACCAGTTCCAAATCATTAATGAAAAGTGGCCTGCCGCTTATTGCCATTGCGGCAGAAGTAGAAAGAAGCCATATGTTGAAAACAGATGACTCAACGTTTATCCTTGGAAGCTTGCTTTAGAAGTGCAGGCTTTTTTCACTTTGTACAGTAACATGGTAAAATAAAAAAAGAAGTGTAAAAAGGCACTAAATGAGGAAATGGGTGGAATCGATGGTTGAACAAACAGCGATATCAAGAGACGAGCAATTAAAAAAGCAGTTAGCTAAGGAATTAAATTTTTCTCCAAAGCAAATTAGTACCATTATCACTCTTGTTGATGAAGGCAATACCGTTCCGTTCATAGCAAGATATCGAAAAGAGATGACGGGTGCGTTAGATGAGGTTCAGATTAGAAGTATTATGGATAGATGGACGTATGTTCAAAATCTGGAGCAAAGAAAAGAAGAGGTTATTCGTTTAATAGGTGAACAAGGAAAATTAACGGATGAACTACAGCAAAAAATTATTGCTGCCGATAAGCTTCAAACAATAGAGGATTTGTACCGGCCATATAAGCAAAAACGACGCACAAAAGCGACGATTGCCAAGGAAAAGGGTTTGGAGCCACTTGCAGACTGGATGATGACATTTCCTACTACAGGCGATGTTCTGGAAAAAGCTGCCCAATTTATCTCGGAGGAAAAGGAAGTACATACCGCGGAAGATGCTTTATCAGGAGCAAAGGATATTATAGCAGAAATAGTGTCGGATGAAGCAACCCATAGAGAATGGATTCGACAAGATACATATAAAACGGGGATTATTTCCTCTACTGTTAAGAAGGAAGAAAACGATGAGAAAAAGGTTTTTGAAATGTATTATGAATATCAGGAACCTGTAAGGAAAATAGTCCCGCATCGAATTTTAGCATTAAATCGTGGTGAGAAGGAAGACGTTCTACGCGTTTCCATACATCCTGATACAGAAAGAATTATTTCTCAACTTTCAAAAAGGGTTATAAAGCAGCCTAACTCTATTGCAGCCGTTTATATTCAGGAAGCCGTTGAAGATGCGTATAAGCGTTTGATCCAGCCTGCAATTGAAAGAGAAATCCGTAATGAACTGACTGAGAAAGGGGAAGATCAGGCAATCCATATCTTTTCCGAGAATCTACGCAACCTATTATTGCAACCCCCATTAAGAGGAAAGATGGTTTTAGGAGTAGATCCTGCATACAGAACAGGATGTAAGCTAGCTGTTGTTAATGAAACAGGGAAAGTTTTATATATAGGAGTTATATATCCGCATCCTCCAAAAGCAAAACCGGTGGAAGCAAAAGAAACATTCATGAAAATCCTGAAGGATTTCGGTGTTGAGATAATTGCAATTGGAAATGGGACGGCTTCTCAAGAAACAGAACAATTTGTTGCCGGTATATTGAAGGAAGTAAAAAATGATCTTTCCTATATTATTGTCAATGAAGCGGGTGCAAGTGTTTACTCTGCATCTGATTTAGCGCGTGAAGAATTTCCGAACCTGCAGGTAGAGGAAAGAAGCGCCGTTTCTATTGCGAGGCGTCTACAAGATCCGCTTGCAGAACTGGTGAAAATTGACCCGAAATCAGTCGGAGTCGGACAATATCAGCACGATGTTTCCCAAAAGAAATTAAACGATTCATTATCATTTGTTGTAGAAACAGCTGTAAACCAAGTAGGAGTAAACGTAAATACCGCTTCCTCCTCCTTGTTGCAATATGTGGCAGGCTTAAGTAAAACGGTTGCGAACAATATTGTGAAAGTTAGAAATGAGAGCGGCAAATTTGTTAATAGGAAACAATTAAAGGATATCCCTAGATTAGGAGCGAAAACGTATGAACAATGTATCGGTTTCTTACGTGTATTAGACGGAGATGAGCCTCTTGATAAAACTCCTATTCATCCTGAAAGATATGAAGAAGTAAAATCACTATTAAAAAAATTGAATTTTGCCACCTCCGATATAGGTTCTGAAAGTCTGAAAAATGCCATCGAAGCTCGTTCCATTTCGGAGATTTCCGCTGAATTAGGAATAGGGGAACTAACCTTGCGGGATATTATCGATGCATTGAACAGACCGGGACGCGATCCACGTGACGAGCTTCCTAAACCAATATTAAAAAAGGACATTCTAAAATTAGAAGATCTAAAACCTGGAATGGAGATGCAAGGTACCGTAAGAAATGTTGTTGATTTCGGTGCGTTTGTAGATGTCGGGGTAAAAGAGGATGGTCTGGTTCACATTTCAAAACTTAGCAACCAATATGTAAAGCATCCATTAGATGTTGTTTCTGTAGGCGATATTGTTATTGTCTGGGTTGAGAATGTAGATACACATAAAGGCAGATTATCACTTACGATGTTAAAGAAATAATATATATAGAAAAACTGCTACCAAGTAGCAGTTTTTTTATGAAGAAAATCTCAACTCGATTTTTCGTTTTGTTGATTAGTATAAAAAAACCAGCATTGATTTAGTAGTTTTATTTGATACCGGTTTTTTTCATTAAAAGCCCTTCGCATTTGATTTTGAAACCAAATTGGCATATTCAAACCTCCTTGAACGAAAAGTAGGTTAATACCTAATATATGTTATAATAGGTTGTCTTGTTCATTCTTGTTCTATAAAAGGGGAGTATAGGTTGGATAATTCTAAGCTTCAGAATCTTGTTGAGGATATATCACAAACTTATTTCGGTAAGCCTTTTAATCATATAGCAGTATTTAACCCAAAATTACGCACTACCGGGGGCCGTTATTTGTTAAAAAGCCATAATATCGAGCTCAACTATAAATATTTTGAAGAACATGGGATGACGGAACTGATTGCGATCATTAAGCACGAGCTTTGTCATTATCATCTTCATATAGATGGTAAAGGCTATCAACATAAAGACCGCGATTTTAAATTTCTCCTTCAGAAGGTAGGAGGCTCGAGATATTGCACACCTCTTAAAAAAAATGTACCAAGGCAAAATTCAACCATTAAGCTATATGAATGTACCGAATGTAAAGCAATATATAAAAGAAAGAGAAAAGTGGATGTTGCTCGCTACGTATGTGGGAAATGCAAAGGTAAACTAAAACAGCTTAAATAAGATTCCTTTTTTACTTTGTTATTTTTCAAGAGGTAGGCTGAATAAGGATTTAAATGCGGGAAAGAAAATCTATTCGAAAATACCTTAAGTAATATCTGAATAAAGATTTTTTCAAAATTGGGTTGACACATAACGTGTTCCTCATTATAATTTTAAGAGTCGAGATTGAAAAAATATTCCGCAGTAGCTCAGTGGTAGAGCTATCGGCTGTTAACCGATCGGTCGTAGGTTCGAGTCCTACCTGCGGAGCCATTATGGAGAAGTACTCAAGTGGCTGAAGAGGCGCCCCTGCTAAGGGTGTAGGTCGGGTAACCGGCGCGAGGGTTCAAATCCCTCCTTCTCCGCCATAGCAATATGGCCCGTTGGTCAAGCGGTTAAGACACCGCCCTTTCACGGCGGTAACACGGGTTCGAATCCCGTACGGGTCATTGTAATATAAAACGGTCTGGTAGTTCAGCTGGTTAGAATGCCTGCCTGTCACGCAGGAGGTCGCGGGTTCGAGTCCCGTCCAGACCGCCATTTTTATTTGAATATATGTAATGCATATGTTATGATGATTATCCTGTACTTTAAAAATAAATATTGGGCTATAGCCAAGTGGTAAGGCAACGGACTTTGACTCCGTCACTCGCTGGTTCGAATCCAGCTAGCCCAGCCATTTTTTTATTTTTAGGATAAATTTATATACGAGCCATTAGCTCAGTCGGTAGAGCACGACCGAGTAATCTTCGGAGCAATACTTCAGCGTACAGCTTGAGCTGCTGCTTGAATAAGCTTACTGAAAGCTGGACGTCGTAGATGCACTTTTGGTAGAAAGTATTATGACGTATATTGATAAATTTATATACGAGCCATTAGCTCAGTCGGTAGAGCATCTGACTTTTAATCAGAGGGTCGAAGGTTCGAGTCCTTCATGGCTCACCATTTCTAATATGATTATTAATTATCAAAACGCGGGTGTGGCGGAATTGGCAGACGCACCAGACTTAGGATCTGGCGCCGCAAGGCGTGGGGGTTCGACTCCCTTCACCCGCACCAAAAAAAGCATTGACTTTTAACTAGCAGTTTGTTATAATATTTTTTGTCACTTTTGAAAATGCGGTCGTGGCGGAATGGCAGACGCGCTAGGTTGAGGGCCTAGTGGGGGCAACCCCGTGGAGGTTCAAGTCCTCTCGGCCGCACCAAAATTTTTTGCGCAAGCAAAATAATTTTCCTTAATGCGCAAGCAAAAATTTTTCCTCAATGCGCAAGCAAAAAATTTTCATTTAAATAATGCGCCCGTAGCTCAATTGGATAGAGCGTTTGACTACGGATCAAAAGGTTAGGGGTTCGACTCCTCTCGGGCGCGCCATAATAACTAATCAAGCCGAAAAGTATATTTATTATACTAACTTCAAACGGGAAGTAGCTCAGCTTGGTAGAGCACATGGTTTGGGACCATGGGGTCGCAGGTTCGAATCCTGTCTTCCCGACCATTTAAAATTAAAATACGCGGGTGTAGTTTAGTGGTAAAACTACAGCCTTCCAAGCTGTTGTCGTGGGTTCGATTCCCATCACCCGCTCCAAAAAAAGTTATTGACATATGAGTTGGAAGTTGATATACTTTAAAGGTTGCTGTTCGAAGCAACAAAGAATTGATCTTTGAAAACTAAACAGAACAAAACGTCAATGTTTTAAAATTTTTATGAGCTATATCAAATATCTTTTTGGAGAGTTTGATCCTGGCTCAGGACGAACGCTGGCGGCGTGCCTAATACATGCAAGTCGAGCGAATCAGATGGGAGCTTGCTCCCTGATGATTAGCGGCGGACGGGTGAGTAACACGTGGGTAACCTGCCTGTAAGACTGGGATAACTTCGGGAAACCGGAGCTAATACCGGATAACTTCTTTTCTCGCATGAGAGAAGATTGAAAGATGGCTTCGGCTATCACTTACAGATGGACCCGCGGCGCATTAGCTAGTTGGTGAGGTAACGGCTCACCAAGGCGACGATGCGTAGCCGACCTGAGAGGGTGATCGGCCACACTGGGACTGAGACACGGCCCAGACTCCTACGGGAGGCAGCAGTAGGGAATCTTCCGCAATGGACGAAAGTCTGACGGAGCAACGCCGCGTGAGTGATGAAGGTTTTCGGATCGTAAAACTCTGTTGTTAGGGAAGAACAAGTATCGTTCGAATAGGGCGGTACCTTGACGGTACCTAACCAGAAAGCCACGGCTAACTACGTGCCAGCAGCCGCGGTAATACGTAGGTGGCAAGCGTTGTCCGGAATTATTGGGCGTAAAGCGCGCGCAGGCGGTTTCTTAAGTCTGATGTGAAAGCCCACGGCTCAACCGTGGAGGGTCATTGGAAACTGGGAGACTTGAGTGCAGAAGAGGAGAGTGGAATTCCACGTGTAGCGGTGAAATGCGTAGAGATGTGGAGGAACACCAGTGGCGAAGGCGACTCTCTGGTCTGTAACTGACGCTGAGGCGCGAAAGCGTGGGGAGCGAACAGGATTAGATACCCTGGTAGTCCACGCCGTAAACGATGAGTGCTAAGTGTTAGAGGGTTTCCGCCCTTTAGTGCTGCAGCTAACGCATTAAGCACTCCGCCTGGGGAGTACGGCCGCAAGGCTGAAACTCAAAGGAATTGACGGGGGCCCGCACAAGCGGTGGAGCATGTGGTTTAATTCGAAGCAACGCGAAGAACCTTACCAGGTCTTGACATCCTCTGACAACCCTAGAGATAGGGCGTTCCCCTTCGGGGGACAGAGTGACAGGTGGTGCATGGTTGTCGTCAGCTCGTGTCGTGAGATGTTGGGTTAAGTCCCGCAACGAGCGCAACCCTTGACCTTAGTTGCCAGCATTCAGTTGGGCACTCTAAGGTGACTGCCGGTGACAAACCGGAGGAAGGTGGGGATGACGTCAAATCATCATGCCCCTTATGACCTGGGCTACACACGTGCTACAATGGATGGTACAAAGGGCTGCGAGACCGCGAGGTTTAGCCAATCCCATAAAACCATTCTCAGTTCGGATTGCAGGCTGCAACTCGCCTGCATGAAGCCGGAATCGCTAGTAATCGCGGATCAGCATGCCGCGGTGAATACGTTCCCGGGCCTTGTACACACCGCCCGTCACACCACGAGAGTTTGTAACACCCGAAGTCGGTGAGGTAACCTTTTGGAGCCAGCCGCCGAAGGTGGGACAGATGATTGGGGTGAAGTCGTAACAAGGTAGCCGTATCGGAAGGTGCGGCTGGATCACCTCCTTTCTAAGGATAATGGAAGACCACTTA
>NZ_JAGYPI010000005.1 GCF_018343615.1 Bacillus sp. FJAT-49736
GGAATGCCTTTGACTAAAATTGTTGAAAATATAAACGGTGGTTTCGGGGGCTTAATGACAAGTATTGGACTTGTAATCGTCTTCGGAACAATTATTGGAACCATTTTAGAAAAATCGGGCGCTGCTTTACGGATGGCAGAAGTGGTTCTTCGTGTAGTTGGGCCAAAAAGACCGCAGCTAGCGATGAGTTTAATTGGATATATTGTATCTATTCCTGTATTCTGTGATTCCGGATTTGTTATTCTATCAAGCTTAAAGAAAGCCTTGGCTAAACGGGCAAAAGTAACAATAGCATCAATGTCTGTAGCTTTAGCAACAGGCTTGTACGCGACACATACGCTTGTACCTCCGACACCTGGTCCAATTGCAGCGGCTGGAAATATCGGTGCAGAAGGATATTTAGGGACAATCATATTAATTGGACTAATTGTCGCTATTCCTGCAACGATTGTCGGATATTTTTGGGCAGCAAAGGTCGCAAAAAAAATTGAGGTTCCAGACGATGGAAATGAGGAATTGGATTATGATGAAATCGTAAAATCGTTTGGTAAAATGCCATCTGCATTCCAAGCCTTTTTACCTATTATTCTACCAATTATTCTAATAGGAATTGGTTCGATCATTACCGTTTTAGGCGGTAAGGGAAATATTTCCGCCTTCTTTATTTTCCTAGGACAACCTGTTATTGCTTTATTAGCTGGAGTTATTGCAGCCTTTACTTTATTGCCAAATTATACCGAAGAAACATTAACAAAATGGGTTGGTCAAGGGCTTTTAGATGCTGCTCCCATTCTTCTAATTACCGGAGCTGGTGGTGCGTTTGGGACTGTAATTAAAAATACAGGAATTGCCGATGCGATTCAAGGTTGGGATCTTGCGAATGCTTTCAGTGGCGTATGGTTCTTATTGATTCCATTTATTATTGCTGCTGCCTTAAAAACAGCACAAGGATCTTCTACTGCAGCGTTAGTCATTACTTCGTCATTAATCGCTCCATTGCTTCCTGTGATGGGAATTGCAGGGGCGGTACCACTTGCTTTAGTAGTAATGGCAGTAGGAGCAGGCGCAATGGCAGTCAGCCATGTAAATGACAGCTTCTTCTGGGTTGTTACCCAATTTAGTGGTATGAAGGTAACTGATGCTTATAAGGCGCAAACAATGGCTACATTGTTGCAGGGTGTCGTTACAATTATCTTTACGATGATTTTGTGGGTAATACTTGTTTAAGTTGTTTTATAAACCTCATTTACACTATTGATTTACTAAAACAGCAAAAAGATATAAAACCTCCAATGAAATGGAGGTTTTATATCTTTTTCTTGGCTACATTCATTTAAATATTTCTATTTCGTTTATTTTATTTTCCTAAACGGACAGAATCCAATTACCCATATCATTTATCACTTGTTTGTCCACATGCTGAGCAACATTATACTCTTTCTTCGCTTTTAATATCGCTCCATACACGGAAGGCATAAACATATGATTCAAGTTTGGATAAAGCTTAAATTTTACATTCGGCTTTTGACCTAGAATATTTTTATACCCATTAAAATCTTTTTCTATAGATACATGAAAATCTTTCTCACCCTGCAAAATGAAAACCGGTTTATCCAATGACTTGAGATATTGAATAGATTGGTGTACACCCATTTCTTTAAAGTAGTATGCACTTACATGTTTTCCAATAACTAATGTTGATTTCGCTTCTTCATCACTTAGATTATAGATATTTTCAAACTTCCTTGATAAATTTGCTATTTGCTTCCTCGCAATTATCTTCAAAAATTTATTTAGGGAGTCTAATACAGCATCATTTTGATCCATCATAATTTCTTCCAGATTGCGCGGTGAACCAGCCAAAATAATGATACCGGCAAAATTCCCACCTTCTGCATCAATACGAGGAGCCAACATCCCACCTAAACTATGACCAATAATAAATATTTTATTAGAGTCTATACGTTCATCTCTTCGTAAGAATTCAGCTGCAAGTACGGCATCTTCGATTGTTTCTTCTTTCACCGAAATTCCAGTGTGATTTTTCATTTCTTTGCGGTATACGAAGGTTCTCTTGTCATAACGTAACACGGCAATACCTTTCTCAGACAGACCTTCCGCAATATCTTTGAAAGGAACATTATTACCTACTTTTGCATCCATGTTGCTTGGACCTGATCCTTGAACCAGCACCACCGCGGGCAACAATCTATTAGTTTCATTTGGGATGGTCAATATCCCATTAAGGGGGTACTTAGTTCCCGCACCTATCACAATTTTCTCATTCAACATTATATGCTGCCTCCTCAAGAATTTTCTAGCGTTCTTTCTTAAGTACGAATCTATACCAATTCTTTTCTTTTAAAAATAAATACTCCAGATGCTAGAAAAAGGCCAATCAATAGAATTGTTATGATAGATGCCCCATACAGCCCCTCCGGGATTGCTTTTGTTTTTAACAATTCCCCTGTATATTTTGTCAGAAGAGATGGCAGCCATAAGAGCTTATTGGCAAAAAAGGATGCACCTGTGCTTAGAATAATTGTTGATGCTAAGGTTAAAAAAGCATTTAATCCAGAGGATTTAACTATACTTCCAAAGAAAAAAACTAACGTAACGACGAAGGTTAACCAAATTCCATAAAAGAAAAAGGCTTTTACTGCCAAGCTCACATCAACCTTTTCAAATAATTGATAAGTATAATACCAATTTGCCAGCATACCAAGGAAATAGGATACCCAAACTACCAGCATTGCAGATGTCCATTTTGCTAGAATATATGCGATAAACGAAACAGGCTTAACGAGAATTAGAGATGCACTTCCACTTTTCTTTTCCCCCGGTATAGAGGCCATAAAAGCTAGTACAACCACCAAAATTCCAATCACATTAAACTGCGAATCAATTGTTCCAAATAACACTTCTGAGGCGGATGGCGTCGGCAGTTTGATAACGGCTCCCTCCGGAAGATTCCCACCAGACTGAATGATTTCCGGTAAATAATAAGTGGTTATTGGCTGAGTTAAACCAAGTAGAAGAAACACTAATGGCATCCAAATCCATTTATAATTCCTCCATGATTCAACACATTCTTTTTTCAAAAAAATAGAAAACTGTTTCATCCCTTCACCACCTTTGTAAACACCTCTTCTAATGTCAATTGGTTCACTTCAAATTTTTCCAATGGCCAACTTTCATTAGCGGCTAGCTGAAATATTTGCTCTCTTACCTTCTCCATTTCAGAAACGGCAATGAAAGCATTATTATCATCGATATCTACGGATCCTATCCATTTCATCCCTTCCAATTGAAGCAAGAAATCTTTCGGGATTTTTGAAAAGGAAAGCCTGATTACATTATCGGTATAGCGTTCCTTAACCTCTTCCAATCCTCCACCCTCTATCAATCTGCCATCATTCATAAAAAGAACAGAATCACATACTTCCTCCGCATCATTTAGTATGTGGGTTGAAAAAAGGATGGTCGTCTCTCTTTTCAATCTTCTCATTAGCTCTAAAACTTCTCGTCTTCCAAATGGGTCTAAAGCAGAAACTGGTTCATCCAAGAGCACAAGCTTCGGCTGATGAATAAGAGCTTGTGCAATACCAAGTCTTTGCCTCATTCCTCCTGAATATCCACCTATTTTACGTTTGTATCCATCTTGAAGGCCAACAAGCTCAATTAGCTCCTCCACCCTTACCTTTATGGTAGACGCATCGATATTAACTAATTGTCCAGCAAAAGTTAAATATTCTTCACCCGTCATCCATTCATAGAAGGCAGGATATTGGGGCAAAAAACCTATTACTCCCCTAATGTCATCTCCTGATTTTTTTAATGGAGAATGAATCGTTCCTTTACTCTGTTTGATTAATCCCGCAATCATATGCAATGTTGTTGTTTTACCCGCCCCATTTGGGCCAAGTAATGCTGTGCATTTTCCTTCTTCAAGAGAAAAGCTTACATCCTTAACTGCAACTTTCCCTTTAAATTCTTTTGTAAGATTCTGTACATCTATGACCTTCATTTATTTTTGTTTCCTTCCGATAACAAAATAAAGAATCGGTCCTAATAGGTTAATAAAAATAACAATAAGTGCCCAAAGCCACTTGGGCCCTTTTGTGCGATCTATACGAATAATATCCACTAAAGCAATTACCATTAATAAAACTTGAATGACAACAATTGGTGCAATTAGACCCCAGTTAATGTTTTCCATTTCTTCTACCCCCAAATTTTTATCTGTTATACAAGAAATATAACAATTATAAAAAGCAATTACAATATGTTATTAAAAAATATTTTTAAGGGGCTATATGCCAAAACGTTTTTGCGCTTACCTACCCTTTACAAATATACAAAAAAAGTACCCTTACCAGGCGGCAAAGGTACTCTGTATATATCCTTTATTTTTTCGTAATCTCCAACAATATATCCATACCACCGGTAACTTGATGATGGGTTGAAGGTTGATTCATTGCGAATTTTTCACCGTTTATTAATATAATCGGTGTAATGACTTTATATCCTAAACCTTTAATTTTTTCCACATCATAATCAGCCAGTACACTACCTTTACTTACTTTGTCTCCATCTGAAACCTTAATGTCAAACCCATCTCCACCTAGATTGACTGTTTCCAGACCCATATGAATTAATATTTCCGCCCCTTCTTTTGAACGTAACGTAATAGCGTGCTTTGTTGGAAAAACATTAACTACTTCTCCATCGATTGGGGAATACAGTGTATTTTTCGACGGAATGATCGCTACCCCATCCCCCATCATTTTCTCTGAAAAGACTTGATCCGGAACTTCTTCTAAGGAAACTACCTCACCGGATAATGGTGCCATAATCGTTATCGCTTGTTCGCTTTTTTTAAATAGTGATTTAAACATGTAACTTCCTCCAATCATTCGCACAAGATATAAAAAACGATTCCTATTCTAACGTATAAAATCAAATTTGAAAAATGTTATACATTAACATTCGCAAAAAAATCTTATATATGTATTACTATCTTCTGCCCTTTTTCCACTATCCAAATGAAATTTCATATCTTTTTTGAAAACGCTTTAAATTCTTGTTGAATTTCGTCGAAGTCGGTATTATACTAAACGTGTAAATAATTTTCATGTTAGGGGGTAATTTGATGAGTAGTTTCTTCGAAAAAGCTCAGCAGTTTGGTAAATCCTTCATGTTACCGATTGCAGTATTGCCAGCTGCTGGTCTTTTATTAGGGATTGGGGGAGCGTTATCTAACCCAAATACCATAAAAGCTTATTCATTTTTAGATGTATCTTGGCTACAGTCGATTTTCACAATTATGTCAAGTGCAGGGAATATAGTCTTTGCCAATCTTGCTTTACTATTTGCTGTAGGTATTGCAGTAGGATTAGCAAAATCAGATAAAGGTACAGCAGGTCTTGCTGGTGTTTTAGCGTTTTTAGTTATGAATTCAACTATGTCAGCTCTACTTACTATTACGCATAAAATGAATACTGAAAACCCTGCCGCTGCAGGACAAGGAATGGTTCTTGGAATTCAAACGTTAGAAACAGGTGTGTTCGGCGGGGTTGTAGTCGGTATTTTAGCAGCTTGGCTACACAATCGATATAATAAAACTCAGCTTCCGCCGTTCTTGGGATTCTTTAGCGGATCACGATTTGTTCCCATTATTTCTTCTTTTGCGGCTATCCTGTTAGGTGCCGTTATGTTTTTAGTTTGGCCATTCATCCAAAGCGTGATCTTTAAAATGGGTGGTATTGTACAATCAACAGGTTATATTGGTACTTTCTTTTATGGATTTATTCTTAGATTGCTTGGTCCATTCGGTCTCCATCATATTTTCTATATGCCATTCTGGACTACAAGCTTAGGTGGTACTGCTGTTGTCAGTGGTCATTTAGTGGAAGGTACACAACGAATATTCTTTGCACAATTAGCAGATCCAAATACGCAGCATTTTTATATCGGAACTGCACGTTTCATGTCCGGACGCTTCATCACGATGATGTTTGGTTTAATCGGTGCGGCTTTTGCGATTTATCGTACTGCAAAGCCTGAAAACAAAAAGAAGATCGCTGGTTTAATGGGTTCTGCCGCATTAACTTCTTTCTTAACAGGAATTACAGAACCACTTGAATTTTCATTCTTATTTATCGCACCAGCACTTTATGTATTACATGCATTTTTTGATGGTTTAGCATTTATGATGGCTCATATACTCCATATTACTATCGGACAAACATTTTCTGGTGGATTTATTGATTTTATATTATTTGGAGTTTTACAAGGTAATGCGAAAACAAACTGGGTACTGGTTCCAATCGTTGGAGTTGTTTGGTTCTTCCTATATTATTTCTCCTTCACCTTCTTCATTAAGAAGTTCAATCTTAAGACACCTGGACGCGAAGAAGCAGGAGAGGAAACTGTTGCAATTACCAATAAGAGTGAACGTGCTCAAACTATTATCGGTGCATTGGGCGGAGCAGACAACTTAGAAAACGTTGACTGCTGTGCAACTCGTTTGCGGGTTACAGTAAAAGATGAGAAAAGTGTAAATGAAGATATTTTAAAGAAAACCGGTGCTAAGGGTGTTGTTTCTAAAGGAAAAGGCATTCAAGTAATATACGGACCGGACGTGACGATTATTAAAAACGAAATTGAAGAAATTGTAGGTGGATAAAAATGTTAAAGACCATAAAAAAAGGGCTAGTCGCTTCTTGTCAGGCACTTCCAGATGAACCACTTCACAGCTCATTTATTATGGCAAAAATGGCTCTAGCAGCAAAGCTTGGTGGTGCTGTTGGGATTCGCGCAAATTCCAAAGAGGATATTATTGCAATTAAACAAGAAGTTGAGCTTCCTGTTGTAGGAATAGTAAAACGAGATTATCCAGATAGTGCGGTTTTCATTACAGCTACAAAACAAGAAGTAGATGAATTGCTTGAAAGTGGATGTGAAATGATTGCATTAGATGCAACCTTAAGAACTAGACCAAATGGCGAAACTCTTGAAGAGTTGGTAGATCATATCAGAGCAAAAAAACCGGAAGTAGAATTAATGGCTGATATTTCTACAATTGAAGATGCTGTAAACGCAGAAAAATTAGGCTTTGATTGCGTTTCAACTACTCTATACGGATACACAAATGAAACAAAAGGATGTAAACTATATGATAATGAGTTTATGTTTTTGAAAAGCATCCTTCAAACTGTGTCTATCCCTGTAATTGCAGAAGGAAATGTTATTACTCCCGAAATGGCAAAACAGGTCCTTGATATAGGGGCACATTCAGTCGTTGTTGGTGGTGCTATATCCAGACCACAGCAAATTACCGCCCGTTTTACAGCAATGATTCGCGATAACTAATGACCGTTTAGAAGGAGAAAGGAGTTATAAGTGGCATCACTTTTAAAGGATATTCAGTCTAGATATTCATCTTTTTCAGATAAAGAAAGACAAATAGCAGATTATTTGCTCTCCTCACCTGAGGAAGCCTCTCAAAGTCATATCAAGGAAATTGCAGAGAAGACGGGAGTGTCTGTCGCTTCCATTACTAGATTTGCTAAAAAAGTTTCCTGCCGTAATTTTGTAGAGTTAAAATTAAAGCTAGCCAGAGAGAATCATGTAGATGAAAGTTCAGATATAGATGAAGCATTACATCATCAATATATTGAAATGTTCCATGATATCCAATCTTTATCTGGAAAAGAGTCCCTTTCTCGTGTTCTATCCTTGATTAAAGAGGCGAATCGAATTTTCATATATGGGTTAGGGAGCTCGGGACTTGCTGCACAGGAACTTAATTATCGTTTGAGTAGGATGGGATTTGTTGCGGAGGCAGTGACCGACCCTCACTTAATGATTATAAGGAGTGCCCTTCTGCAGGAAGGAGACCTATTACTTGCATTTTCGCGCTCCGGTCAAACAAGAGATTTATTAATTCCAGTCGTAAGAGCAAAAGAAAATGGAGCGAAAATCGTTTCTTTCACTGCTTACGGAGACACCCCATTAACAACATTATCACATGAAGTATTATGGACTGTTCATCCAATCCGAAATGGTTATTTCTCAACAGGACTAGACCTAAGTGCGTTATTCTTAATAGACCGAATCACTGCCCACTTCCTGCAAGATCCAGTAAGGCACAAAATATACATGGATACTGTTTCGGTTATTTCTTCTTTATCACATATAGATAGGACTTGACCGACTTTTCGTGTCATTTAATAATGTCCTTAAAAAATAACTTCTCAAACGAGGAGTTATTTTTTGTTTCATCAGGCTTCACTTCTTGATATTGTGTTTAATCATGCAAAGGAGCTGATAACATGATTAGGTCTATTCGTTTGTCTCGAAAACATTTGCTGCTCCATAATGATATTGGTGAAAACCCCGCAAACCGGGCCTGAAATTAAAAGAATAAAATTTGGATTATTGTCTATGCCCGTTTCGGGCAGAATCGGCCTTTGTTCATTCCCGCTTTCCCAATTCATCCTCTTTTCCGGGCACATTCAACCTCTGATCGTTCCCGTTTCTTACTTTGGCTATGGCCAAGTTCGCTGCCATCAATCTATCTATTGAGTCGAAAAAATCAGGTCATATGAATATCTGTTCCATACTGCATTAATTGCAGCTTCTTGGCAACAGCTTGGGATGAAAAGTTGTCCCACGAGGTGCTGTATAATGCTATTTTCCCTTGAGCTTGGACCTCATTTGCCCATGCATTTGCTACCTCCATTCCAAAACCATTTCCGCGAAATTCTTCCAATGTATATAAGCTTGCCTCTGCTGCCTTTGAAGTCTGCCTTGCGCTACAGCATATAGAAACAGCTTTATTATTTTGGACGATTGCATAACATGGTTGCTTCAACTCAAATTCTTCATATGTAAATGGGAAATTGGACAATAAAATATTTTTATTTTCAGGAGTAACTTTTATCGCTCTTGTTTCCCTATCTTTCACATTCTGAAAAATATATGCGGGTCCTATCCACACTGTGCTTAACTCCTGACTTTTGTTAAGTATCCGAATGATATCAGCTATTGAAGGAATGTGACCTGTATTAATAACTTGCTCTAATTCTTTTATCACCTTTACATCAAGGGTATTTCGATATCTTATTACGCTTCCATTTTTTGTTCCACCCATAAAAAAACGCGGTGCATTATTGTGAGGTGGTTCGTTCACAAAACTCGGGTTGTTTTTGAAAGGAACAACTTCATAGACTATAAACCTTTCCCTTCAATCCAATATACTTCCCTAATATTGATTTGCTGCCGAAGCTTTCTTACAAGTTCAACAGGTAACTTTCCCTTTTCAAACATTTCTTGGAGTGCATCTCTTTCTGCTTGGAATGCTTTATTTTTCAACTCTCGTTCATAACGCTCATTAATTTTCGAAGTGTGTTTATCTTTTATTTTCTTTAAAATCAATATCCATTCGTTATATTCCCCAATCACTAAATAGAGGATATCTTTATTTTCTGAGGACATCTCTTTCACCAATTGGTTGATTGCTGCTTTTGCCATTTCTATTTTTAACTCCACCATTTTTTGATATTGCTTCCTGCGCTTTTGTAGCATCGTTTCTTTTTGTGGAGATAAAACATGTAAGATACGGATCAAGATTCTTTTTATCGTATTCCCAATTACCAAAGCTCTATATTTCATTTGGTTTGTAATCGCCATTTCCCTTCGGTGAATATGTTCTTGGCAAAGATACGCTGTTTCCCGGTCAATTTCTTTATTTTTTCCTAGTTTTGCAATGTATTGAGACTCAGCCTCTAATGCCTTCAGCCGAATTTGTACTTCTGAGTTTTTGACAGCATTTGAGCTTTCTTCTTCATTTCCAGATCGAAGCTGATGTATTTTTTTATTATAAGATGTAATAATGGACAAAGCAGATGCACGATTTTCATCATTCATACTATTTTTTATGGCACGTATTGCTGCAATACTCATTTGTATAAGCGCCCAATTCTTTATCTTTTCCTTTTCCACCTCATTTTTATCTCCATCGGATTTCGCAATCAAAGGTAAGAAAATACTTGCAATAATCAGTGTTAAAAGGATAACACCTGCCGCTATAAAAAGTATAAGAGACCGTTCGGGAAACGGGCTACCATCCTCTAAAACATACGGAATCGAAAAAGCACCGGCCAGTGTAACCGCCCCTCTTACACCACCTAATGTTGTAAGGGCTATTTGTCTGAAGCTTAATTTTGCAATCCTTCGTTTTTGAATCCTCAAGCTAATGGATCCCGATAAAAAAATCCAAACAAAACGTAGGATTAATAATGCGGCAGTAATTAGAACTATGTATTTTATTGCTACAAAATTATTAAATAACGGATCCTTAATGATCGTACTTGCAACACTCGGAATCTGAATTCCGAGTAAAACAAATACCAAACCATTCAAAACATAAAGAATGACAGTCCAAGTACTTTTGGAAACTATCTGTAGATCCACTTTAGGGGACTTTTCATGATCCTTTTCTATAGCATGGACAATACCGGCAGCAACAACTGCTAATATACCCGATAGATGGAAATGTTCTGTAATCAGGAAAATGACAAATGGAGTAAGAATTTGAATAAGCATATGTACCGTTACATCTTCCATCCCAAAATGTCGTAACAGCACCCTGATCCTAATGATGATATATGCCAGAAAGGCTCCGCCTATGAAACCGCCAATCGCAATAATAACAAAGCTTATGCTGGCATTTAACAATGAAAAAACTCCCGTTACCATTGCAACAATGGCAAAATTAAAAGCAACAAGTCCAGATGCATCATTCATTAGTCCCTCTCCTTCAAGGATATGCAGTATAATTTTTGGCATTTTCACCCGACTTGACATCGCACTTACTGCCACCGCATCTGTCGGCGACAGGAGTGCTGCTAAAGCAAAGGATGCAGGTAGAGGAATCGTTGGAATAAGCCAATGAATAAAATACCCTATTATAAATACTGTAATGAATACAAGACCGAGTGCCATTAACAAAATAGGCGTTTTCAGTTTCCACAAAGTAATTCGCGATGCATTTCTTCCATCATTAAATAGCAGAGGAGCAATAAATAATACTAAAAATAACTCGGTTTCCATTGGAATATGGATTCCGAATGGAATGATAGCAATCATTACCCCAAGGGCAATCTGAATCAGCGGAACAGGAATGAACGGAACAAGATGATTCAATACATTAGAAAGTCCAATTATTGCCAATAATAGTAGGACGATAAAGAAATTTTCCATTATTATATTCTCCTTTCCATTTTTATCATTCGAAACACTATGTTTTATTATTCCTTTGAAAAAACCAGTCAAAATAAATACTGTCGCATTATATGGCTACCAATGAAAAATCCCGTTCAGAACTTTTCTGAACGGGATTTTTTATTGGTATAACAAAACTAATCATTCTTCTAGTCTAATTTTAATCCAGTGTCTTTCTTCATTAACTTCAGAACAATTAAATAAATAATTCCAATTCCTAACCAAATAAATCCTAATTTTTTTGAAAGCGGATCAAGATTAAGCCATACATACCCAATAATAATGAACCCTATTAATGGCAGGAACAAGTGCTTCATATAATCCTTGCTTCCGCTTTTTCTTAAAAAGTAATACATGACGGATACATGTAAAAATAGGAATGAGGATAATGCCCCAAAGTTAACAACCGATGACAGCATCCCTATTTGTGAAGCAAATACAGCGGTAACGATAACGGATAAAATCGCAATGGCAATGGTCCCTAAATAAGGAGTTCGATATTTGGGATGAACCTTCGCTAAGAACCCAGGTAATTTCCGGTCTCTTGCCATACTATATAAAATCCTTGAAATTGCTGCTTGGGCAACTAACGAGTTAGCAATTCCCCATGAAAGTGCGGTCGCCAAGATTGTTAAATATTTGAGCCAAGTTCCCCCTGCTACTTCTGCGATTTGATAAAAAGCTACATCTGGATTCTTGAAGCTTTTAAAATCCGGCCAAATGAGTGCGGCCACCCAGGTCTGAATGATAAATAAGGCTCCAACCGTCAATAATGCGTATACACATGCTTTACCAATGGCTTTACTGCCTTCTTTCGTTTCCTCTGCTAATGTAGATATCCCATCAAATCCCAAGAAGCTAAGTACAGCAATCGAAACTGCACCCATTACAACACTCATACTGAAATGGCTCTTATCATACAAAGGTTTGATGGTTATTTCAGCACCATTTACACCTTTTGCAATTGCAACGATGCCAACAATGACAAAGATAGCTAGTACAATTAATTCTAGGATAACAATAATTTTATTTGCTTTAGCAGTAAATTCAATTCCACGTATATTAATCACTGTATTAATTGCGATGAAAAGCAACACCCAGACAATAAGTGGGATTCCTGGAACCATATCATGCAAGGCAGATCCACTAACTAGATATAAAAGTGCCGGAACAAAAATATAGTCAAGTAAGATGAGCCAGCCTGCAATAAATCCAACTGAATCATTAATCCCTCTTTGAGCATAAGAATAGACCGAGCCGGCAATTGGAAATGCTTCAGACATACGCGCATAACTAAAAGCGGTAAAAATCATTCCGACCATCCCAATTAAATAAGCAAGTGCAATCATTCCATTAGAGCCTTGAGCTACAGATCCGTAAATCCCAAATGGCGCAATGGGAACCATAAAAACCATTCCATAAATTAATAAATCCCAAAACGAAAGAGAGCGTTTTAATTCTTGCTTATAGTGTGGCTTTTGTATCGGAGTTGCAAGTTTCTTTGCTTCCATTTGATTTCCCCCTTAGAAAACTTTCTCTATGCCCAGACTCTTTAAGACCTCTTTGGATAAATAGCATCTTGCCGTTTTCAAAGGATCAACTATTTGGCTTACCTGCACTTGACCAGCAGCACTTAAAAGCATAGCTGTTTCTTCTATCGTCATATCTGTTCTTTTTAGCAAGTAATCCACCATTTCTTCTACAGCTGAATCTGCAGCTTCATCCAGTGTTTTCTTCGAAACTAAAAAGGCAATGCCATCCTCATTTTCAACAAACGGTGTACGAAGAGACTCCCCTTTGATAACGGATAATGTTACTGTTACTTTTGCAGGGATTTCAATTCCTGATACCCCCACTTCGCCATCCCCCATGGCTGCATGTAAATCTCCTAGAGAAAATAATGCTCCCTTTTGAAAAACTGGAAAATAAACCGTTGCATTTTCCTTGATCAAAATAGTATCCATATTTCCGCCATGATCACCAGGTGTTCCACAGGACACTTCTCCTTCTTTTGGTGCTACGCCAATTACACCGATCATTGGATTCAGCGGCAAATGTATGTTTTCATTAAATATCGCTCTATTGTCCTTAATTGGCACCACTTTAATAGAAAAATTCGAAATTCGTTTGCCCATAACCCCTAAATCAGGACCTGTCACCATAACTCCTTTTTCAGCTAGTTCAATTTTTTGAATATGCACAGCAAGAATATCTCCCGGCTCTGCTTCTTCTACAAAAACCGGACCTGTTGCGGGATTAATTTGATTCCAGTCAATCGAGGAATAGTTCGTGGTTTCAGATGTAATTTGATTTAAAAAACAATCATATGTTTCGATAATCACTTTACTACCTGACTTTACCCGAATAGCAGGCTTGTGTTTGCTGCTCATTTCATAGATATAAGATTCACGTGTAAGCATCTCCATCATTATCATCCTCCTTATATTTTAATTATAAGAAAATTTGGATAATGGAGTTGCGTTATCTTGACTTATTTTTGTGATATGTTGCCTATTTTCGAAATATTATATAAATACATACCTATCATGCTGAAAATAGAAGATATTATCGATACTTTAACTGCTAATAAAAGACTATGGCTCACAAGATATACAAAAATACCACTCATCCAAAAAGCAAATAAACATATAACAAGCCAATAAGTATATTTCTTATCCCCTCTACATATGGCCAGTAAAGGAAAGGAAATGGTTATATAAAAGAGAAGATAACCGATAAAAATCATTTTAATATAGCTTACGAGCCAATATTGGCTAACAAAAACTAGTATTGTGAGGACAATAATTAATAAGTACATTACCCTTATTTTCTTTGATGGTTGCCATTTAGTATGAAGAGATTGAAGAAAAATAGATGCCATTGAATATATGGAGATGGCAACTGAATGCGCAGCACTAACAAGCCAAACTAACACAATCATGAGTATAATCAACCGCGATGGAATTTGTAATAAACCTTTGCTAAACAAAAGGAATGTACCGGGATGATGTTTACTTACAATATAAATTCCGTATATTAAAACAGAGGCTGGGATAGAGGCGGAGCAAAAAAGTGATAATTTAAGAGACGGATTACGATAATTTTCTTTAATAGACCGTAATACCTGCCATTGAAATGAGTTGGTTAAAAGCATACCGTTAAAAACAATTGGGATAGCAATAAATATTATTATCATTTCTTGCAATTGTAACGTGTGATGTTTCTCAAATGTAAGATAGGATTCGAAAATGGGATGAATTCCATCCTTCAAAAATAAAAACAAAGGTACGAATAAAAAAGCAAACCCACATAGCAATAAAAGGATATAAACCGTTCGATAGATAGTGAACATTCCACCTAATCCAGCAAAAATAACACAAAAAAGAAGTAATAAAGCAACAAAAATGAATGGTTGTTGAGGAAACCATACTCTAAACACATTATTGGCCAATGAAAGTTGGAACAATAAACCTTCTAAATTTGCAAAGATAAAGAGTGGTAGAAAATAGCTAAATCCAATTTTTGTGAATTTCTTCTGATAAAATCGAATCAATATAGGTTCATGAATATTTTTCACTTGAAATCCGTTCAAATAATAAGACAAAAGTAGATACATGCATATAAAAGAAAACATATAGTATCCAATGCTAATAAGCATTCCAAAATGAAATAAAAAATAAATAGGCATAAATAAAGAAGATGTTCCAAAGAAAGAAACCCACAACAATACCGTAGCGTGCTTCATACCATATTTTTTTCCAATCATAAAAAACTCGAGTGGCGAACGATGCTCTGCCACCCTATTTAAATTAAAAATAATAACTCCTGCGGCTAAAAATAAAATACTATACCAATCAATCATGAGAAAAACTCTCCTTATATTGGCGTGGGGACAATAATACCATCTTCTTAAACGTAGAACTAAAATGATGCAGACTAGTAAATCCAACTTCCTCCGAGATTTTTTGAATTGTCCAATCCGGATGTTCCTTTAAATGCTTTTTTGCTTTTTCAATGCGAAGGGAAACAAGGTATTCCTGAAAACTCATCCCCAATTCTTCTGAAAACTTTCTGCTTAAATAAGTAGGGGACATATGAACTTCTTCCGAGAGATCCTTTAAATTTAATTTTGAACCATAGTTTTTATGTATAATATTCAACACTTGTTGGACCACCGGCGAAACCTTTTCTAGATATCCAAATTGCTCCTTAAATCGGTCCAACGCCTGATAAAACTCCTTACTAATAACAGGTTTCACGATATAATCAAAGACATGTAATCGAATTGCCTGCTTTGCGTATTGAAAAGTCTCATAAGCCGTAATCATCATGCATTCTGTCTCATAATGCTCCCTAATGTACAAGCAAAGATCTAAGCCGGATTCACCTGGTAGATGTATATCTAAAAGTGCTAAATCAATAGATTGATTTTCAAGAACTCTCTTTGCTTGTGCAGCATCTTCTACCTTAATAACGGACCAAGATGGATATCTTTCATGTATTAAAAAATGTAATTGTTCCAATTCTAACTGTTCATCATCTACAATTAATATTTTCATCTTTATCCCTCCGGCGTATATGGCCAAACCGCTTTAGCAATCGTGATATTATTCTTTCTTATTAAAGAAACGTCCGTATATAAATCAAAAAGTAAAGATAAGCGTTTTCTAATATTCTCTAAACCTACTCCTAAATGGCCACTCTTTTCTACATCTATTCCAGGTCCATTATCACTCACAGATAAAGTGACCCAACTTCCACTTCTCGCTAGGGAGATGACTAATTGCTTCGTCCCGCTTTTTTTCTCTAACCCATGTTTAAACGCATTTTCAACAAGTGTCTGTAAAATATACGGCGGTAAACAAGTAGATTCTGCTTTTTCATCAATTTGGTACTGAATATGCAAATGATTACCAAATCGAATCTTCTGGATGGAAATATAATGAGATGTATAGGTTAATTCTTTTTCAAAGGAAACAAGCGATTCCTTCTCCACATATTTGTAGCGGATAAACTGCGAAAACTCTTCCAAGGCATGACTTACATCTTGAATTCTCCCTAAACGACTTAACGACAACATGGAATTTAGCGAGTTAAATAAAAAATGTGGCTGAATCTGTTGGCTTAACTGTAAATACTCAACACGATGCAGTTCCTTTTCCATTTCAATTTTCTTATTTTCTATCTGTAAATAATCAAACTCTTTTCCGAAAAATCCTAATAATAGCAATATGACATAGCTCGCAATCGGTATTCCTAAACCACATAAAATTAATATGGTAAAAACTGATTCATTCATAATGACTCCTTCATAATGGAGATTCCATTTGCAATTTTATTTAGCATATTATTATAGATTCAAAATATAATAAAATTCTAATTTTTACAAATGTTAATTCTATTATTTAAGAAGATGTTTGCTTTATTAAAACTCCTTTCATAAGCTTTGTTTCTTTTATAGAAGACAATCTTTATAACAGAGAATGAATAACGTTCTTAACAAAAGATGCCCCATAATAAGGCTAAATCAGGATTTATAGCATTATAAGAATTGCAACAACTTATACGGACAAAAACCTTATTAATATAATAAAAAGACTCCGAGTCCTAGCACTCAGAATCCTTCATTCGGATTATACAATTGCCCTTCCTGCTATTTTGAATTCACACCTCTAATATTCTTTACAGCTTTCTCTATTCTCGTTAACCCTTCTTCCAAAATAGAACGCCGACATGCAATATTCATTCTAACGAAGCCATCTCCGCTTTCCCCGAAAATATACCCTTGATTCAATGCTACCTTTGCTTCTTTAAGCATAAATTGTTCTAATGTTTTCCTATCAAAGCCTAGCTTTCTGCAGTCAATCCAAACTAAATATGTGCCTTCCGTTTGAATTACTTTTAATTCAGGGATGTTTTTCTGAATATAGTCGGTTACAAAGTCTAAGTTATGGCCTAAATAGTCAAGCAATTGTTCCAACCATTCATCCCCATAGAGATAAGCACTCTCGGTAGCAACAAGTCCAAAAGTACTTGTCATGCCAATTAAAAGTGATTCTAGTGTGTTGGTAAATTGTTCTCGAAAATTGTTATTCGGGATAATAATATTCGAGGTTTGCAACCCAGCAAGATTAAAGGTTTTACTGGGTGCTGTACAAATAATCGAGTGATTTGCAAATTCCTCAGAAATAGAGGCAAAAGGTGTATGCTGATTTCCCTTTAAAAGCAAATCAAAATGGATCTCATCAGATACGACAAGAACATTATGTTTAAGGCAGATTTCCCCTAACTGCATCAGTTCCTCTTTTGTCCATACCCTTCCAACTGGATTGTGAGGACTGGAAATAATGATCATCTTTACATCAGAATCTATTTTATTTTCAAGATCTTCTAAGTCCATTACATACCGCCCATCTTCAAATTTTAACGGGTTCGGTACAATCACTCTGTCATTCTTCTCCACTACATTGGCAAACGGATGATAAACCGGAGGCTGAATAATAATTTTATCTCCCGGCTTTGTAAAGGTATTAACGATCATCCCAAGGGCTGGAACAACACCAGGTACATGAATAATCCATTCTTTTTCTATCTCCCAATGATGTCTTCTTTTCATCCAACCAACGATTGCTTCATAGTAAGAGTCATCCCTAGCTGTATAGCCAAAAACACCATGCTCTGCCCGCTTTTTAATCGCTTCTATTACGGGTTCTGGTACCCTAAAGTCCATGTCTGCCACAAACAAAGGGATAAGATCCTTTTCTCCAAAAATATTTTCTGTTTCATCCCATTTCACAGAATTTGTATTTAATCGATTTATTTCTTGGTCAAAATTGTATTGCATCTTTTATCCCTCCATTATGCTTTTTTCCTTTGATGTTTTCATATGTTTAAGGCGTTGTCAATAAATTCGAAATATACAATTAAATATTATATCTAAATTGAACTTTGACAAGTGCATGAATTTCAATCTCCCCTGGTTCAATCGGTGTAGAAGTACCAGTGGCGAATTTTTGAAGGGGATGCGGCAATTCACTTATCTCTTCCGTAATTTTAAGAGGAATTGTGTCAAAATCAATATTTAGCGTCTCGGATATCGTCTTCGCCTTTGCTAAAGCATTTCTTAAAGCATTACTTAAGGTTTCTTGGTAATAAACCTGCTGATTTTCTAAAGAAAATTGTATATTCGAGACGTGATTGACTCCATTATTAACAGCTAAATCAATAATTTTACCCGCTTGAGTGACATTTATTATTTTTACCATAATGGCATTACTTACTTGGTAGCCTCTAAAAACTTGTTTTCCTTCCATGTAATCATATTTAGGGAAAATATTATAAGATGCTGTTTGTATATTATCTTTAGGGAAGCCAGTTTGTAAAAGGGCTTGAATAACCTGGTTCATTTTCGCAGCGTTTTCCTGCTGAGCCTGAGATAATAATTCATTTTCTGTCATAACTTCTAAATGAATCCGTACTGTATCTGGCCTGCAGAGAAGATTTGCAGTCCCTATCACAGTCATTATTCGGGGAGCCTTATTTCTGTATGGTTTTTGATTTGAGGGATAGTACATGGACAATCCTCCTATTTTGTTTCTTGTTTTATAAATATGCTTAAAATAGGAGTGATGGAAATAAATTTTCTATATTCATGTGTTGCTCCTCTCCGAAGTTCCAAGCAACACTTTATTAAGATGAAATAAGCCAAACCCGGTTGTCTGTGGGCTTGACTATATTTTTACTGTAGTACTTCCTTAGGAACCCATCCTACGATTCCGTTATTCTTTATTAATGCATATCCTGCACAAGTATCATCCAGTACAGAAATGATATCTCCCTTTTTTACATTTATTTGTGCACAGGATACTTCTTTTTTTACTTCAAAACCATTGTCTGTTTGATGGATATATTCATTTTTTACATATACCTGTTCACCTGTTTCTACTTGTTGGCACAAGGTAAAATAATCTCCTCTTTCCAGAGGTAAGATGCGATAGTCCACATAAGAAATGGACCCAGTCATGACAGTATCAGCCTCAAAATCAATTACAGCATTGATTTTTCGAAAATGATCGACGTATGTATAAGAATAAATATTCTCTGAAGAACTTGGTTGAATGATAAAGGCATTTAATTGCCCTGAATTTTTTACATTATTACCGCCGTCAATGGCAATTATTTTTTTCTCCAAGTCGATAATAGGATTGTTGGATAGTATTTTGCTAGAATAATTCCCAACAGGCCAATGGCCTACTATAACGTTTTTATTTGCACGATGGGACTTATATAAAAATTCCGGAATAGATATGGCATTATCCCTATCTGTATCTTTCCAGTTATCAATATCCTCCAGTCCGGCGTGAACAAAAATATATTGATCCGTTTCTATTGCTGTCGGCAGTTCGGACAACCACATGATTTCCTCAGAAAAATGTGTTAATAATTGCTCCTTAACTTCTTGTATACTAGTGTCAATTGTAATAGAAAATTCAATCTGCTCTAGCCATTCGTTCATAATCGAATGCTTTCTGGCACATAAATAGTTTATTAGCTGCGGATTTTCATTAAGAAGCTCTTCTACTAACGCATCACAATTGCCTTCTATTACATGAACCCTTGGATTCTGTGCTGCAAGCTCTATCACGTAACGAACAACCCCCGTGCTATTTGCACCTTTTTCACAAAGGTCACCATTTATGATAAGATAGTCTTCTTTACTAAATTGCACCTTATCTAAAAGCTCTTTAAAAAGCTCTAATTCTCCGTGAATGTCGGAGATTACGATGATTCGGGACTGATCTTTAATAGATAAAGCTTTTATTTTATTCAACAGAATTACTCCTTTTTCTTTGATACTATAAAATAATTCATTCGACAATCTTTTTGATATTCCTTTTTCATGAATATAGAGTTCTTTGATGAAGCTCACTAAATGGTGAAAACACTAGTTAGCGATTTCCTAACATAATTGTAAAAATAAATAAAAGCCATGTATCACTGCTAAGACACGGCTTAAATATTCTCATTCATATAACATCGAAATTAATTTCGTCTATGTCGGTTACCTTTTCAATGCCTTCATCTTTCCATTCTTCTCATCTCCATCCTTGTACTCAAATAAACCAATATGATTTCCCCATGGATAAAAAACCCATTCTAATAAGAATGAGTTTTTTATGACTTCTTAGCATTCCAAGTTCTACTTGAATTAATCTTATTCCAAAACAGGCGCCAGTTTGTCTGAGGTTATATTAGATTTTGCCAATCTCTAACACTGCTTGATTACACTATTATTCATTAAACATTTTGTTTAGAGCATCAGCGTTTGCCATTACTGCTTCCATTAAGTTATTATCTGAAACAATTTTGTAATTACCATCTTTATCTTTCTTGAGATTCAGTGTTACTTCACGGGTGGACATTGTTGCATTTTTATCCGTCATATCCTTAACAAGAGTTGTTTCCATTAATTTTGTCATTTCATCATCAGAATTCTCACTCTCGCTAAATGCACTAGCAAAAGCCATAGGCATTACTTCTCCTAGTGCCTTTGTTATAGCCATTTGCATATCAACAGATGTAATCTTCACTTTCACTTTCGCGGAATTATCATTAGTCGATACAACTACAGGCTTTTCAAATTTATAGTTTGATGCCAATGCTTTAAATAAAACTTTACCATTAATTCCATCGTTATCTTCGTTAAAATTCTTCAAATTAAATTCCTGATCTGAGGAACTTAAATGGACGTAGGTAATTGCTTTTTTATAATCACCATTTTTAATAGAAGTTAAAAAATCATTAACTGTCTCCTCTGGCTTTGGTCCGCCACACCCAGCTAATAATCCAAATGACACACAAAGTATCATTATTGCGATGAATAATTTTTTCTTCATTAATTATTCCCCCCAGAAATAATCTCATTATTTTTTAAGCAGCAAGTGTAATTATAGTGAATAAAAGGAATTTGGTAAACAGAATTTATAATAAAGGGGTTTCCTAATTAACCCAATAGGAGTAATAAGTGGAAGGGTAATTGATTTGGGTTCACTCTCTAGGATATAAAGAAAGAATAATAAGAATGTAAAATTGATAAATTTAAGAATCTCCTTAATTCGAATACGCCCAGATGTGATGTACCCATGGATACTTTCAAGTTGTTAATGGATAATATCATCTTTCTATGATTGCTACTTCTATTGAACTGCGAATAGTTAGTAGAAAACGCAAAAAAACGGCAAAGAAAAACTAGCCCTCCACCAAGCAAAGGACTAGTTTCTATTATATATATTGCTTTACATTCATTTCTCTATACTTTAAATTGGTTTGCAACATCCAGAAGTTCCTGAGCCATATTTGCTAGTAGTTTAGTTGCTGCACTTACTTCCTGCATAGAAGCGGTTTGTTCTTCCGTTGCTGCCGCCACCTCCTGAGTATGTTCAGTTGTTTGATCAGTTATGTTGCTTACATTTTTTATGGATTCAACTAGTGAATTTGTATGATGATGAATTTGTTCAATTGACTGAGATACCTCCAGCATTCGCTCGGTGACATCATTAACGGCCAATGAAATATCTGCAAATGATGTTCCTGCATCCCCTACCAATTCTGTTCCTTTATGCACTGCATTCCCGCCGAAGTTCATTGATTCAACAGCCTTAAGAGTATTGGCTTGAATCTCTTGAATGATTTCTCCAATTCGCTTTGTTGATTGGCTGGATTGCTCCGCAAGCTTACGAACCTCGTCAGCCACAACTGCGAAGCCTTTTCCGTGTTCACCTGCACGGGCTGCTTCAATCGCTGCATTTAAAGCTAGTAAATTAGTTTGGTCGGCAATTCCATTAATAATCGTAACAATTTCCTCAATTTCCTCAGATTTTTTACTTAACATGGTAATGACTTTGGCTGTATTCTCCGTATTCGTTGTGATATTTTCCATTTGTTCAATGGCTTTACCAACGATATCACTGCCCACCTGTGCTTTTCCAAACATCTCTTGCGAAGAATGGGCAACTTTTTCAGCACGGGATGATATATCATATATATCCTCTGAAATCTTACTAACTAACTGATTCGCTTGCTTGACACTTCCAAACTGCAAATCTGCGCCAGATGAAACCTCTTGTATAGAATCAGCAATTTGTTCAGAAGCTTTCGAGGTTTCATCGGCATTAGCACTAAGTTGCTCAGATGAAGCTGCAACTTGTTGGGACGTGTCAATTACTCTTCTTACAAGATTTTTTAAATTAGAAACCATTGCGTTAAAGCTTTTTGTAAGTTCTCCCATCTCATCCTTCCGATTTTCTCTTATGGCTTCAATCGACAAATCACCATCTGCTACTACTGCCATTCCGTTCCGCAAGGATGTCAGTATTTTATTAAAGTTGCGAATGAATAGGGTGATTGCAGCAATACCGATTAATAAGAATATAGCCGTTACTATAATAGTAGTATTTCGAACACCATCCCTTATTAAAATCGCTAACTTTTGCATATCAAAATCGAAACCGACAACCCCAATAATTTGACCATTTGAATCAGTAACTGCTTTCGCCAAAGTAATAGTCGATTTCCCAGTGCCGGTATCAATATATGGTTCTGTCCAAATGACTTTTCCGTTCGCCTTTTTTGCTTGTATATACCAATCCCTTTGTCGTGGATCAAATTGTTGTAAATTCACCTGTTCAGGAGGGATATTAGATAAATAAAATTCTCCATTCTCTGTAGCTAAATATGTATTTAAGAGATATTCATGTTTGTTTTCAAAATCTTTAAAAAACTTTTGATAGAACACTTCCTTAACTGGATCATTTACAGTTGGCATGTTTGTAAATTTTTGCGCGGAGGAAGCAGTAAAATTATATGTTTGAAACTGTACTTGTGACTTAGAACTGAAATTTTTTATTAGATCTTCATGTTCAATAAAAATATTTTTAAATTTTGTTGAAAACTTCTCCATATCCCCCTTTTGAATTACAGCATGCTCCAAAATACTAGTCTTTTGATAAAACATGAATCCTACAATTACAAGTGGAACAACCAATAGAAGGAGCATTAGTGCCGGTAGCTTAAATTTAATAGAATGAATGAACTTCATTGTCTTTCCCCCTTTTCAAAAAAAGATGCTGAAAATTAATATCGATGTTTTTTACAAAAAAGTCATCATTTTATAAATTTTCAAAATTATTATAAGTATATAGTACCATCTACTTTAGGTTCATTCAACAGAATTCTTTAAAAAATAACATATATCGACATTTGTGACAGCCTACCACATGGTGCTCGGCACCATTTATGTTATAAAAAAAAGCACCTGACAAGGCGCTAAATTGATAGTTCAGATTATATTTCTTTTATTAAACCCTCTTTTTCCGTTTGTAAAAAGAACTTCGTCACGAAAAAACCAGCGATGATTATCACCGTTGTTAAAATTCCCGCTTCCGGCCCAAATGCCCCTCCAGTTAAAATTGTGTCGTGAATTTTCGGCTGAAAAATGCTCGAGGTGTTTGTTCCGCTTACTTGAAATCCCCAGACATTACCTTGAAAGAAATTCCATGTCAGATGGTATCCCATTGGCATCCATAGACGATTTGTTTTTAAAAACATATACGCAAACAACAGTCCAATCAATACTATATTAATGAGGCCCAGGGGCTTGACGTTATCGTTTAAAATGTGAGCACAGCTAAAGATAACTGCTGAAACGATGTATATGACAATTTTTGAATGAGTGGGCCTTAATATTGAAATGATGTATCCACGGAAAAATAATTCCTCATTCAAGGCGACAAAAATAAACGTAATTAGTCCCAAAAGCAGTGACCATGAAAAATTCAACTCGAAATGATCAAAATAAATTTGCCCTGTAGCCCATAAAATAAGGAAAACAATTGTAATCGAAGCAAATCCTAGAATGAGACCAAAACCAAGTTCTCTCTTACTCTTCCAAAAATCCGTCCATCCCATCGCTCTCATGGCTTGTTTGTTGAATTTTGTCATAATTAAAACGGTTAACAGCACTCCAAAAAAAGATGCTGCTCCCGACAATAACCCTGTAATTGGATCGTCCAATGAAAGGTCGGCGACAGCTTCTAATGGAGCATCTGAAGTAACAATGGCATAAATTAGTGCCGGAATTGATAGGATTGTAGTCAGTACAAGCATTAAAATTAGAGAAATTACTAATTTAATAATAATTCCGCCAACCATACGCAGCTTACTTTTTCCTTCCAAAATATTTCCTCCTCGTTTGATAAGCCTTCAATCATTTTACAGGATATCAAACCGATTGAAAACTTAGAATGCGGGTCCACTGCCTTTGTTGCCTTTAACTTAATTGGTTGTGAACATCAGTCAAAACTCCATTATAAGGAGGGGCTGTTAAGCTACCAAAGTGAAAATTTATCATTCTGATCTCCGTGGATACGTCACGTCCAATAGAAGAAAATAAGGTTAAATCAATGCCGATCACCTTAAAACCGCAGAGAACCCCAAATGCAAGTTGGAAGGAACCGACAGTGATTACGAAAATGCCATAGATACATACAAATAAAGCCATCGTCAAAAACGGTGGCTCATTCGTTCTTCATACTGTTAATTTTTCTTTTGACCTCATCTACATTCGTATCGCTATAGATTGCCGTTTCGCGTCCGCCTGTCGTACTTGCCAGCCATTCTTTTACTTCATTGTAGGACATCCCTGACTGTGCATTTTTCCTCTTTACTTCATCAATGTTCGTTCCGGCTACTGTAAATGAATCGTTATTTTTCATAAAAAAGAAACCTCCTTGCTGTTTGCTATTATTGTTCTCTGGAGGTGTCATTTTAATCATGTTAATGTTATTTCTTCTAGGTAGGAGAGCAAATGTATATTTCGAATTTATTCTAACCTTCTCCACAGGCAACCGATTTAATCTTTTCAATTATCCGCTTGCGAATGGACATCTAAATACACTAGTACTTTCACTTATGCTATATCAAACTACAAAAACTATTCGCTCCACCCTGGTGCCGGCTGATGAACCCAACCATTAGAAGTACCTGTATTATCAATGGATTTTATCCAATATTCACCAACTTCTTTATTAAATAAGATGAGATTTTTCTTATCTGCGATAATTAATTCATAATTAGCTTGCTCTTGCTGAGAAACCGTCACTTCACCTGTCCCAGATGAAAATTGGATATCCCGTAATCCACTTGAAATCCACCATGCACTTATAAGCAAACAAACCCCAAAAAAGATAATAGAACCCGATAGATAATTTTTAGTCATTTCCCAATCCCCTTTAATAAATATTTATACTTTTTATACGTATTAACCGGATTCTGGTTTCTGTTTTGGATAAATATTATTTATTTAACTGACAAGAGTGGCATTTATCTATACTGCTACGCAATCCCCATTTGCTACTGTTCAAGCATCTTCTCCAAAAGAGGAATAATCTGATTTCCCTGTGAGAGATTCCCCTTTATCCAATCTAGTTCCACTGAAACAAGAGTTTGGATTTGCTTCACAGCATTTTTGTGTTTATCTGGTGTGATATGTTCAAAAATTTGTTGTAACTCCAGAACCAATTCTGCCGGAAGCGATAGTTCTACTGTCTTCAGCCCTAACTGCGCCCGTTTCGGTGCGTACTTATGCAAAAGCACCCTTGCTAAATGATGCATGACATTTGTTAACATTTTCACCGCCCAAATGTCATTGCCCCTCGCAGCCGTTTTTGAATATTGAAACATAAACCAAGCGACATCATTAACATCATCACGATATTCATTATCAGAAAGTGTTAGCGTCTGCGTTTCCGTGAATCTTTCCAAAAGATGATTTGGGTCATACAATACTCTGAAGTAATCCTTTTCTACGAATGAATCAAGGGTAACAGTAAACATATCAATATGTAGCATATCATCATACACTGCAATAATTTGCGGTGCAATAATGAAAATATCGTCGTAAAAAAGGATATCCCTGTAAGTATATAAGTGATCCAAACGCTTTTCTAAAAAAGCTTCTTCATCCTCCTGATTAACTAAGCAATACAAATCAATGTCAGAATGCTCATCATAATCATTTCGCCCCATCGAACCTTTCAGAAAAATAGCTTGCACTAATTCATCCTGCTTCAAACTTTTCACAATCTTTCTTACAGCTAAATCCTGTCGTAACATATGAAAATCTCCTTTCTAAAAAAAATTCGATAAACAAAATGGATATTCCTCTTTCGGAAAATTTGTAAAGCTTCCTTGACATCTTACCCCAATGTAAAGTAAGCTTTACTCAAAATATGTAAAGCTTACTTTACAGATTCTTTTTCTTTAGGAGGTTCCATGGATAACCGAATTAAAGAACTACGTAAACTATTCAGCATGACCCAAGAGGATTTATCGAAGAAGGTGGGAGTATCTCGGCAATCGATTATTGCTATTGAGTCAGGAAAATACAATCCATCATTAGAATTAGCCTACAAAATTGCCAAGACCTTTCAATGTAAAATTGAGGATGTATTCTTATTTTAGAGAACGGGGGATGGGATTATGGAAATTTCAGTTGGAGGCTTAGTAGGCCTATACGGGGGATTATTAATCGGCGGATTTGGCTGGTGGTTCGGAAGAAAGATGGCTCATAAAAATCGTGGAATAGATGAGTTATATCACCATATTTGGCAAAAAGCCAGATCCTATTCATGGTTTGCAACGATAGCAGCCATATATATTTTGTTTTCCATCTCTGCTTTAGGAGTTCCATTGAAGGTCCCGATGGTTCTTGGTGTATTGTTGTTAGTTCACTTAGGAAGCTGGGCGATAATTGGGATGGTGATGAATTTTAGAATGAACGTTATTCCGAAGCCTGTTAACAAAGCAACCAAGATTGTATTAGGGGTCACCATCATTACAATATCCATTATTATTTTCACTACCATGTCCTTAGTAACACAAAATTGGAAGTTCTTATTATGGAGTATTATTCCAAATAGTTTGGGGATATGGTCTATTATTCAAATTAAAGAAAAAGCGGAATAGCCTGTTTGTAAGCTACCTCCTACTTAAGAGCACCTGAAGCAACTGCGTTGTGTACTGTTGCTTTTGTTATAGTGCCTGGCACCATACAGTGTAACAGCATATCTCTTTTAGTCTGGTGCCTAGCACCACATTGAAGCAGAAAAACAATGCCACTCAATCACTAGTTGAATGGCATTCAACCATCTGTTGATAGTTTAAAAGAGGTGAAAATGTTACCATCATATTAAGCAGTGCGCACTGTCAATTGACTCAGGTGGAGGAGATAAGGATGCTTGACACTCGTAAGATTGGGGTATATATTTCAACACTACGGAAAAAGAAAGATATGACACAATTGGAATTAGCAGATCAACTAAATGTAAGTCATCAGGCAGTATCCAAATGGGAGCGAGGGGAATCACTACCAGATATCGGAACATTTCCGATGCTTGCGCAGATTTTCAATGTGACCGTAGATAACATTATGAATGCTGGAGAAACGGTGGAACATCGTAAATATCAGCATATCGGTGAAATGTTTGGTGAAATTTCTGTTGGCAAAACAGATGAAGTAGCGAAGATGGTTAATTCCGGGAAGGTTAGCTTAGAAGAATTCGTAGATGTTGCTCCTTTGGTCAAGGCTAGTATTCTCGATAAGGTAACGGAAAATTTGGATACTGGTGTATTTAATTTAGACATGATCATGAGACTTGCCCCATTTGTTGGATCGGACATTTTAGATGAGTTAATTCAGCAAATGTCATCAGGTGAAATGGACTGGGATATCGTTACAAGTATCGCTCCATTTTTAAGTAAGTCTGCCTTGCAGCAGTTAGTGGATAAAACAATCGTAGATTCTTTACCTATCCAAGAAATAACGAGAATTGCTCCATTCCTTGAAAAGGATTATGTTGACAAACTGGTACAAATGGCCGAGGAAGGATCCATCAACTGGAGTTATGTTCAAGCATTAGCTCCGTTCATTAGTAGGGAGCGGTTAAGTGACTTAGTAAATCAAGTTGCCGATGGAAAGCTAGATATCAATCAAATTATGACCCTTGCACCTTTTTTAGGGAGAGAAAATATAGAAACATTATTACAGAAAATTGGAATAGAAAATATGAATCCTGATACACTTGCAATGCTTGCTCCTTTCATTAGCAGAGAAACGATAGGTAGTTTAATAAAAGAATTAATGAATCAGAGAAAGTAGTTTGGATGGATGATATTATTAGCAGCGCTTTTTATGCGCTGCTTTTTTGCATTTGACAGATATTGTGTAGACCTTCATTTTAAAAAAAAATTCATTTTCCCCTTATAAAAGAGTATTTTTTCTTTCTCCCGAATATAAAAATAATAGAGTGTAAAAATTGAAAAATGCTCATACTATACGAATGGGGTGATATCCGTTTTGAAAAGAAAAAAATATATAAGTGTTCTCATCGGAGTTTTTCTTGTATTCTTCCCAAATATCCATGTAAAAGCCCCACCGGCTCAAGCTCATGTTCAAGCAATGGAACAAAATGGCGGGCTACAGAATCAGCTTGCTCATTTCCTTAATAGTGAGCCAAGTTTAAAGGGTGCCATTGCCGGAGTTAGTATCCGCTCAGCTACAACCGGTCAAATTGTATATGAGCATAATGGAAATATTCGCTTACGTCCCGCATCTAATATGAAGCTATTAACAGCTGCTGCAGCCCTCTCATCCTTAGGGGAAAACTATCAATTTACGACAGAAGTTCTTACTGATGGCAAGATGAAAGGTGATATGTTAAAAGGAAATCTTATTTTAAAAGGGAAAGGTGATCCTACCCTTTTGAAAAGGGATTTTGACTCTATAGCAGATAGTCTCCAAAAAAAGGGAATAAAAGTAATTCAAGGTGATCTCATAGGCGATGACACATGGTATGACGATATTCGTCTGTCTACTGATCTCATGTGGAGTGATGAATCAAGCTATTATGGGGCACAGATTTCCGCTTTAACGGCTTCACCTGATGAAGATTATGATGCAGGAACAGTGCTTATCGAGGTAAAACCAGGGAACAAAATTGGCTCCCGTGCAATCATAAGCATCACACCTCGTTCAAACTATGTGAACATTGTCAACAATGCCGTAACCGTTTCTCCAGATAGTATAAAAGAAATAAAAATTGTAAGAAAACACGGTTCCAATACTATTTCCATTGAAGGGGTAATTCCTTTTAAAGCTGCAGTTTCAAAAGAATGGGTAGCAGTTTGGGAGCCAACTGGCTACGCCCTCCGCTTATTCAAAGAATCGTTATCGTCTAAAGGAATAAGATTAATCGGAAAGACAAAAACAGGTGTATCTCCTATTAATGCACATATAATAACAAAACATCATTCTATGCCCTTGAAAAAGTTACTTATTCCGTTTATGAAATTGAGTAATAACGGACATGCCGAAGTATTGGTAAAGGAAATGGGAAAAGCAATAAAGAATGAAGGCAGTTGGGATAAAGGGCTCGAGGTGATGAAAGGTCAATTATCAAAACTGGGAGTACATCCAGATACCCTTGTGTTAAGAGATGGTTCTGGAATCTCTCATATCGATTTAGTGCCAGCTAATGAAATTTCCAAGCTATTATTCGAAGTTCAGGATAAAAAATGGTTCAAATCCTATATGCAATCACTTCCTGTATCAGGAGAAATGGACAAGATGGTTGGAGGAACATTGCGGTACCGGATGAAAGCAGCTTCCTTAAAAGGAAAGGTCTTCGCTAAAACTGGCTCGTTATCCACTGTTAGCTCCTTATCAGGGTATGTAAAAACCCAAAAAGGTGATAAGCTGATTTTTTCTATACTTATCAATAATATAGTCGACGAATCAAAAGGCAAAGATATCGAGGACAAAATTTGTGCATTGCTTGCGAATCAGTAGGGAATGGCTACCTGGCTATTTTCTACTGATTTTCATATGTGCCTTGCTCCATTTTCACAAGCTAAATGCTTAGTCATCGAATATAGAAGGTATATAATAATAGTAGAGTTAGTTATTAAAGGAGGATGTCTTATGTTCCAAAAAATATTAGTAGCAGTAGACGGCTCTGAAATGAGTAAAAAAGCAATCGACGCAGCTATTCACCTTGCGAAGGAACAGAAGGCTGAGATTACTTTAGTACATGTGGAAAGAAATATAAATATACCAATGGGAATGGAAACTGCCTCTGTTGACTTTATTTATGAAACCATTAAAAAGGAAGGCGAAAATCTTTTAATTGAGATGCAAAAAAACGCTGTTGCTGAGGGTGTACACACTAAAACGGAATATCTTCAAGGTGACCCTGCTTCCCAAATTATCCACTTAGCAGAAAAAGATAACTACCAATTAATTATTATTGGTAGCAGAGGATTAAACAACATAAAAGAAATGATGTTGGGAAGTGTTAGCCACAAAGTTTCCCAAATGTCTCATTGCCCAGTATTAATTGTAAAATAATGATTAGAATACAGGGAGAGCCACCGTTCTCCCTGTATTTTATTTGCTCTAGGAGGAAAGAAGATGAAAATCGTTGGTATATCAGGCGCTTTAGCAGGAGGTAAAACTTTACAAACCGTTCATGAAGTATTAGCTGCTGCAAAAAATATCCACCCTGCCATTGAATCCGAATTAATTGATTTACGAGAATATGAAATAGAATTTATGCGCGGTACTCCCCTATCTTATTACAATGACGATACTCAAACAGTTGTCAATAAAATGCTACAGGCAGACCTTTTAGTAATTGGAACACCAATTTATCAAGCATCCATTTCAGGTGTTCTAAAAAACTTATTTGACCTTTTACCTATTCGTGCATTTAAATCAAAAGTAATTGGTTGTATAACCAATGGCGGATCATTTAAGCATTTTCTAGTTACACAATATCAACTAAAGCCTATTTTGCACTATTTGGAGGCAATCGTTGTTGCAAAAGATGTTTTCGTTCATAATGACTGGTTCGACATAGAAACTGGTGAAATTACGGAAAAAGATGTTCTGAGAAGGATACATGCTCTTGCAGAGGATATGATTCATTTACATATGAAAAAAGAAAGTTAGCGAACAAGTAATATACTGTCCGCTAACATAGTTCTACCATATTCTTTCATTAAACGTTTGATTAATTTCATTTTCTTTCTTATGTCTGTAGGTTCCACCGATTATATATGTCTACAAAATTTTGTCCGCTTGCAACCTCTTTATATCTTTATTATTTCTTCGTTTTTTCTCGATGCCCCCACAAGCGACGGTTTTTCTTTATCATCTCCTTATGGACTAATTTCCTAATTTCTAATTGTTCATGTGTAAATAACATTTTTAAAACCTCCATTAAATTTTTTGTATATATTCAGTTGCATATTTAAGTTAGATATATTTTGTTTCTTTTCTAAGCTCTATATTAATCTTTACCCGATAAAAAGGAATCCACACATTGATTGAAGTTTTTTCGAACTTTAGTCGTATTCATATCGGGCTGCAGATGGAGGTGAAATGTTAAACAATGCGGATAAAAGACGTCATTAAAAGCATTTTAAAAATCAAATAGCAATAATCACCGATGAAATTATGTTAAAATGGGGACTAGAATATATTGTAAAAGGGGGCTCCATAATGACTGAAAAAGAAAAAATGCTGCAAGGGGAAATGTATATTGCGGCAGATCCTGAATTAATAAACGAACGGGAGAACGCGCGAAGATTGACAAGAATGTATAACCAAACTTTAGAATCCGATATAGCTGGTCGCGAAAAACTTTTAAAAAAACTATTCGGAACGGTTGGAAAAAACATTGTAATCGAGCCTGCTTTTAAATGCGATTATGGATACAACATTCATGTCGGGGAAAACTTCTACGCTAATTTTGATTGTGTAATACTAGATGTTTGTGAGGTTCGAATTGGAGATAATTGTATGATGGCACCTGGCGTACATATATATACGGCCACTCATCCAGTAAATCCTTTTGAGCGAAATTCAGGAAATGAATATGGAATACCTGTCACGATTGGAAACAATGTGTGGATTGGCGGCCGGGCAGTAATTAATCCAGGAGTGAAAATTGGAGACAATGTTGTCATTGCATCAGGTGCAGTTGTTACCAAGGATGTTCCAGATAATGTGGTGGTTGGTGGAAATCCTGCCAAAGTGATAAAAGAAATAGAGCTTTAAAAGTGGTGGCATTAATACATTTGTAAGATGACAAACGATCCCTTCTCACACTTAAACTCTCCTCTTAGTTTCATTAGCCAATTTTATATAATCACCATTTTAGAATCCAATAAAACATTATTTCACAAAAAAGCCATAGAGGAATATCTTCAGGAAATTGCCTTGTCCATTGCAAGCGAGTGTTATTGGTATTTATTGGATCCACAACGTGAGCAGGAAGATGTTTTTCCCTGCTCTTTATTATGTAGAGTTACTTTTTTATCCAAACCAGAAGTGGCCCGAGCGATGACCATCCTGATAATTTTGCTGAAAAAAGATCGTCTCCATGCTCATAACCTACGATAGGAATACCAGGAAATAAAGTGGAAATTATTATTGGAATCTCTCTCCATAAGCTTTTATCGTGATAATTATTTGAGAAAACATTACTAATCCCTACAACATCAGCATTGAAATTAGCAATAAAACCGGATACCCCATCATTGTTTTCATGTAAAAAAATCTTCACATTATCCTTTCTTAAAAGATCTGACCTTATTATGTTTGTAAGGCTACATGCTGCCGTCCATTTTTTCAAATCCGTTTCAGACGTGATTTCTTTCCATCCTACAGAGAGAGAATCCTTTTCTAAAACGGGAGCATGAAAGATCCATTCAGCCGCAAATAATAGCTCAAACCCTAGTGTTGTCATGTCAAGCTTTGCATAACTATCTTTAATGCTGATCACATTTCCTTTTCCTACAACTTCCTTTATTACTTCTAATGCAGTGATTCTACTCACAGTTATGACTTCAGGATAATAGGTTGGAGCCTTTTGCCGAACACTCCATATATTTTCTTTTAAAAAATGTTGAATACCGTGTGTTTCACAAATGGTTCCACACCATGATACGTTATTTAATACAGCTTTTTCTAATATATTGTTCAAGACCCTGTCCCCTTTTTACTCAGCCTTTCCGATCGAAAACCCATCAAATAATGGACCTCCATATGGCTCCAATACCTTTTGGCTTAGTTGAATTACCCTGTCTTTTTCTCCCGTTTGATAATACATATCAAATGCCTCAACAAAATCGTTAGTAAAACCTTCATCATAATGTTTTAGTGCACGGACAATCCATTTTGAAGTGCCTATCCACATCCTATTGGTTCTTAGCACAAATTCATGAATAAGATTACTAAGCGTATTGGCAATGAAGATTCCCTCTGCCCGATCATGACACCCAATAAAATCGTCCAATACATCTGTAATAAAGTATTGCTTTACTCTAATAGTTTCCTCGCTCCATTCTTCTGGTCCTTTGTCTAACACCAATTTCGCTTCCTCTTTAATTGGAGATATTACTCCATCGTCTTTAAGTATAATTCCTTCCGCTATCATTCTTTGCATAGATGGTTTAGCTCTTCGATAATCCATCTCAAAAAATTGTTTGTAAGAGCTAATACTATGAACAAATACCTCTATAGGCCATCCATATTTAATCAGTGATTCTCGATAAGATGAAGAAATGCTATTATCCAATACAATAATATCCAAATCTGACGTGTCCGTTTCCTCTCCCCTGACTACACTTCCCGCCAATAAGGCTCCTTGACAGTTAGGAAAATGCTGGTCTATGAAGTAGGTAGCAGCTTCAATAGGCTTTAGCCTTTTGGCAATGTCCATTTCGCTTTCCCCCTTCTCTGATTAATTCATTATTTTCTACAAAGTTGTGGATTCCTTTTGGATAAGCGTTTTTTACCTAAAGATTGTTTTATATATTCTAATATAGACTTAGTCTAAAGCATCTTTTGTTAAAAGAACTTAACCTACCTTAGTTTGGTTGTTCATAAAGTTTTCCTCCAAAAGCAGTTTAGTTTAAGATACAAAGCTTAGGATATATAAAAAGCTGCCGAAAAGGCAGCTTTCATTAGTTCTCCTTGCCAAAATATAATCTATCTCGATACTTTTAATTTTTATACCATTCTATTACTTCAAATTTCTTATCCATATTAACTTCATACTTTTCATTATTCGTTCCTGTTACTTCATATATTCTGTTGTTTCCTAATTCTGAATTAAAATTCAACATATTATAAAAAGTTTTATACAAGGAATTGTGATTATTATCTAAAGGAAACATGCCTTGTTTTTCTTGATAATCATATCGTTTTTGCTTATAAGTATAGGAGGCAAGCTCTGTCTTTTCTTGCTTTAAAGCCTCGTTGATATTATTCTCCATAATTATTTTATTTTGTTGATGGGCGAAAAAGACAAAACTAATGATAAAAATGACCGCAATTACTAAGACAACATAGCCTAAAAAGTTTTCCTTATTTCTCTTGTCCACTTTAGCCATATGCAACCCCCATTAAATTTTTTCCAATCAAGGATTTTTCCTATTAAAATCCTATTCACGCAAACTCAAAATATGCTTTTGTTTGCCCTAGTATGGAAAAAGAGAGGTTAGGGTACCTACGTATGGCGTCACTGATAGTAACAATTTATCCATGTTCAACCAGTCCCATTTTTTCTTTTAATAAGAAAAAGATATAAAGAAGCACGGAGATGAAAACAGCTATCGCGGCGGCTATATAAATGCTACTGTAACCAAACAAGTGTCCGATTTGACCAAACACCATGGCTCCTACGCCAACACCTAGATCGAAAAATGAAAAAAAGGTTGCGTTCGCCATTCCTCTCCGGTTTATCGGTGCTTTTTCAATCGACCACGCCTGAAGGGCAGGCTGAACAGAACCGAAGCCAAGACCGTATAAAACCGCCGCCGTATAAAGAGCCATACTATTAGGAAGCCAAGACAGCAAGAGCATGGCAGCTAATACTAATAAAGTCCCTGGTATAAATACAGCCTGATGTCCTTTGCGGTCATATAATTGACCGGCAAAGGTTCTTGTGACCATTAATGCAAGGGCATATAAAAGAAAATATACTTGAATTCCTTCTATATGTTTTTCAGCCGTATACAAAGGTAGAAAAGAAGCAATTCCGCCAAATGTGATGGTAAGGAAAAACAATAAAATAGCAGGCTTTAATGCGCTTTTTTCATAAAGGTCTAGCTTCATTTTCGCCTTCTCCTGTTTTCTTTCCACTTTTTTATACTTAACTCTAGAGGATAGCATTAAAGCAACTAGACCTAATCCTGCACAAATTAAGAAGAAATATTCGAATGATACTATGTCCGATGCTGCCAAGGCAAGTCCGAGGGATGGACCGAATGCAAGTGCTAAATTTCCGGATAAGCCAAAATAACCCATTCCCTCTCCTCTTCTGGATGCTGGAATTAAATCTGTTGCAATCGTACCAGAAGCCGTAGTCGAAAATCCCCAGCCAACCCCTTGAATTACCCTCATTAAAAACAGCATGGAAATACTTGCAAGAAACCCAAAGGATCCAACAGAAAGAACAAATATCGCTAAACCAATTAAGTATACAAATCCCCTTCCCTTTGCTTCCAGCAAATTTCCCGCAAACGGGCGCAGTAGTAAAGCTGAAAATGTAAAGATTCCAACTACATACCCAATTAATTGATCATTACCGCCTAAATTTTCTACAAAAAGGGGTATCGTAGGCAGCGTCATTTGGAAGCCAAGAAAAATAAAAAAGTTAGCCAGTACAATAAGAACAAAATCCTTTGTCCATATCTTTTCCTTCTGTCTCGACATCAGCGGTTCGTCCATATTAACTAAAACTCCCTCTCTTAAGATAATAATATTTTATTCATCCAGTATTGTTTTATTAACGGCCAGTCCATTGAGTAAAAAAACTGCTATCATAATAGTCCATACTAATGTAATATATTTTTAAATAAATTACGAATAATTTGCAATTTTATACCTTTAGACTGACTCTCTTTGTTAGAAATTCCTCTATATCTTATAGAATCAGTGATTTTCTATACATAATCATAAACTTATAAAAAGGAGCAACAAAATGGAATTACAAACACAAAGGCTAAAAATTATCCCTTGTACAGACGAATTAATATCAATTATTACACCAGATCAATACGACATTGGCCCGCATATCTATAAGTACCTAGACAAACTTAAAGAGGACTACTCCCTTTTTGGCTGGGGTGTGTGGCTGGTAGTCAATAAAGAGGAGAATACTATAATTGGAGACATCGGTTTTAAAGGAAAACCAAACTCTGAACATACAGTGGAAGTTGGATATGGAATTGTTCCCTCTGCTCAAAACAAGGGATATGCGACGGAAGCAGTTAGAAAAATTATCGACTGGGCATTCACAAATGATGAGGTAGAAAAAGTAGTAGCAGAGTGCCTTATTGATAATTATGCTTCTATAAAGGTGCTAGAAAAATTAAAAATGAATAGAACAGAAGCAGTAGATGGTATGTTCAAATGGGAATTAAAAAAGAATCAGAAATAATTCACTAGTATTATTCAAAAAGCTGGAGGTAATACCTCCAGCCTTTTTAACTTTATTTTTTTCCACCGCTAAGACATCTCAAACTATTTAAAATAACCAAAATTGTACTTCCCTCATGTCCTACAACTCCTAACGGCAAATTCAGGAATTCAAAAAAATTAGATGCAATTAAAATAATAATTACTGCAATAGAAAAAATGATATTTTGCTTGATAATCCTATTCATTTTTCTGGATAGACGTATGGCTTCTGCAATTCGGGATAAGTCATTTTTCATCAGAACAACATCAGCAGTTTCCATTGCTACATCGCTGCCTTCTCCCATTGCAATGCCCACATTCGCCGTTGCAAGTGCCGGGGCATCATTTACACCGTCCCCAACCATGGCTACATTTCCATACCGCTCTTTAACCTTTTTTAAAGAGGAAACTTTGGTTTCCGGTAAACATTCGGCAATGTATTCGTCAATGTTTGATTGACTGGCGATGTTTTTAGCAGTATTTTCACTATCCCCTGTTAGCATAATAGTGCGTATTCCTTCATTCCTTAACTCTTTTAAAGCATTTTTCGTTTCGTTGCGTACCATATCCTGAAGGGAAATTACGGCTGCAATACCAACTGAATCCTTCACATACACAACAGTCTTCCCATCCATCTCAAGCTTTCTGGAAATACCGTTTTCGAAATCTAATGCTTCTGACTTTCCAACGAAATCCTTTTTGCCAATCAGCCATTCTTCATTATTTAGTCTAGCCTTAATGCCCCATCCTGGTACATCTTCCATTTGTTCAGGATGTAGGAGCATCGCATGATTGTGCGATTTCCAAAATCGAACAATTGCAGTGGCTAATGGGTGATTAGATTGATTTTCAATAGATGCAACTAAATGCAATAGTTCCTGTTCATTAATATCCGTACGCACAATTACATCTGTTACTTCCGGTTTACCTGTTGTCAAAGTTCCAGTTTTATCAAAGGCAATAGCTTGCACATGACTTAGGCTCTCAATATGAACGCCACCCTTAAATAGGATCCCTTTTCGTGCACCATTGGAAATTGCCGATAAGGTTGCAGGCATAATCGATGCAACAAGTGCACATGGAGAAGCTACCACTAATAAAATCATCGCTCGATAAAACGTCGTATTCCAGCTCCATCCAAATACGAAATGAGGAATAAACATCATTAAAACAACTAAAAGAAGCACAACTTTCACATAAGTTCCTTCAAACCGTTCAATAAAAAGCTGTGATGGTGACTTTTCACTTTGTGCGGACTGTACAAGCTGAATAATTTTTTGAAAAACTGTTTCACTTGCTGGCTTAGTTACCTCAACCGTCATCGAACCATTCACATTAATCGTTCCTGCAAAAACTTCTGCTCCGACGCCTTTTGTCACCGGAATCGATTCACCAGAAATAGTAGATTCATCAATAGTAGTAGTACCTTTATTAATTTTTCCGTCTGCTGGAACTCGCTCACCTGGTTTGACTAAAATCATATCTCCTACTTGGAGCACAGATACATGAACTATTTCTTCGTAACCATTCACAACCCTAATTGCTGTTTCCGGCTGCATTCCTAATAAAGAGGAAATCTCCTTTTGACTCTTATTCGTTGTATAAGTTTCAAGAGCACCACTCAATGCAAAGATAAAAATCAACATGGCTCCTTCCGTCCAATATCCAATTATCGCAGAGCCAATGGCAGCGAAAAACATGAGCAGTTCAACATTTAAGTCTTTATTTTTAATTGTTTCTTCGATCCCTTCCTTTGCTTTCGCATAGCCGCCGATAATAAAGGCAGCTAGATAAAAAGCAATCGAAAGTGCTTCATGATTCCATTTGGAAAGCAACCACCCTGACAAAATCAAAAGACCACTTAAAATTGCCGCAATGAGCTCCATATGAATAAAAACTTTTTCAAATCGCGGGGAGGAAGAAACTAACACTTTTTCATTATGTGTTGTTGCAAGCTGACTTTGTGACATATTACACCCCCATATTAAAGTTTTTTCTTTATCTTGATTATCATTGTTTTCTTTAAAACTTATTTATAATAATTATTATATAATACATACTATATAACCGTTACTGAAATGTCAATACTAATTGAGAATATTTTCACCTAACTGAGAATGATTATTAATACCACTTTCAACAAATCCCAAAAACGCCTATTTTTCATTTCAGTTGAAAATGATAATTATTATTATTTAAATTTAATTATTAACCAAACAAAAAAAGTGCTGCATCACTTGGACGCAGCACCTTCCTTATCAAAAATTAGTGTTTTCCACTTAATCGAGTTATCAATCATAATTCACCTTAGACCCATTTCTTTTGGAATGCTGAAATACTATCGTATTCCTCCTGCATCAGTCTTGTCAGGCGAATATAAATAGGAGTTAAATCCTGGTATATAGAGACGTTTTCACTATTAGGCGTATGATGATGGATGGCACCAACCATTTCATCTGCAACTTTAAATGAATTGATTTCTCCAAGACTATACAAGCCAAGTATGGCTGCACCAAGGCAGGAGCTTTCGAAGCTTTCCGGGATATATACCTCATGATTAAAAATATCTGCCATCATCTGCCTCCAAAGCTCCGATCTTGCAAAGCCTCCGGTAGCTTGAATTTTATGGGGTTCTCCTATTAACTCAGACAATGCTAGGAGGACAGTATACAAATTAAAAATAACGCCTTCTAGTGCTGCTCGAATTAGATGTTCTTTTTTATGATGCATCCCCAATCCAAAAAAGGACCCACGAGCATTAAAATTCCAAAGCGGAGCTCTTTCGCCTGCTAAGTAAGGATGGAAAAGCAGTCCATCAGATCCTGGAGTTACCCTATCTGCAATTTCAGTTAAGACTTCATATGGATCCTTTCCGAGTCTATTCGCTGTTGCTACCTCAGAATCAGCAAGCTGGTCCCGAATCCATCGAAAAATCATACCTCCATTATTAACCGGTCCTCCAATCACCCAGTGGTTTTCTGTTAAGCAATAACAGAAGATTCTGCCCTTTGGGTCCGTAATCGGCCTATCCACCATTGCACGGATCGCTCCGCTAGTACCAATGGAAACAGCAACTACACCTGGGTCAATAGCATTCACACCCAGATTAGATAAAACTCCATCACCTGCTCCTACTATAAATGGAGTGGAAGGCAAAAGATTCATTTCATTAGCATAAGCCTCATCCAAACCAATCATTTGATATGTTGTCGATACTGGTTCGGAAAGCCTTTCCGGGGTCAAACCTGCAACGGATAGTGCTTCACTGTCCCATCTCAATGTATGTATATTAAACAAACCTGTAGAGGAGGCAATAGAGTAATCAATCACATATCTGCCAAATAACTTATAAAAGACATATTCCTTAATGGAAATAAATTTATCCGCACTGCTAAATAATTCTTTAAAGTCGTTTCTTAACCAAACTAATTTGGAAAGAGGGGACATTGGATGAATAGGGGTGCCTGTCCGAAGGTAAATCTCATGCCCATTCATTTCTGATTTTATTTTGTCTACCCATTCAGAGCTTCTATTGTCCGCCCATGTTATACATTCTGTTAATGGCTTCCCCTTATTATCCACAGCAATAACACTATGCATAACCGAACTGAAGGAAACGCACAGAATATCCTGCTTTGGAACGCTGCTTTTTTGAATTGCTTTTTTAATTGCATTAATAACGGCTCTAAAAATTTCCTCAGGGTCCTGTTCCGCTGTTTCGGGAGTAGGCGAATACATTGGATATTCGATACTATGATTGGAAACTACTGTCCCATCCTTTGAGTATAAAACTGCTTTTGCACTAGTGGTTCCGATATCCACACCTAATACATACTTACTAGTCATTTCTTTTCCTCCTTCAACAACATTATTGCTTACCTCACGCAAACGTTTACAATAAAAATGTTATTAACATCTTAATTATGCTATACTCCAAGTAGGAATGCTAGAAAGGGAAATAATAATGAATCAAAATTGTTTGCCGACCATTAGGTCTATCTATTCCAAGCTTAGTGAAAAAGAAAAGAAAATCGCAGATTATATTCTTGAAAGCCCGGAGTCTGTCATTCATCAAACTATTAATGAAGTGGCGGATCATTTAGCTCTTGCGGATGCAACTGTCTTTCGCTTCTCCAAAAGAGTCGGCTTTAAAGGTTTTCAGGCTATGAAAATAGCACTCGCGTCGGAAATTATTAATTCCGAGCCTAAAAATACTATTTCGAAAATAAGTAATCCATCCGAATTAATATTTAAAGCGACTATTGCTGCGCTTAATAATACCTATGAACTATTGGATCATGGTTCCATTTCTAAGGCAGTCGATATAATTCTTCACGCAAAAAGAGTACAATTTTTCGGAACAGGATCCTCCGCTAACCTTGCACTAGATTCATTTTATAAATTTTCCCGTGCCGGAATTAATTCCTCTGCTTTCATAGAAACTCAATTTCAATTAACAACCGCTGCTCACTTATCTAAATATGATGCAGCAGTTGTTATTTCACAAGCAGAAGATAATCATGAAGCTATAGATATATTCGAGACTATTAAAAAAACTGGTGCTGCCATTATCAGTATAACAGATTCTTCCAAATCACCTATTAACTCAAATGCGGACGTTGCTCTATATTCCTTTACAAATGAAATAAATGAACCAGGAATGCTTACGTTAAGAAGTGCCCAACTAGTGTTGCTAGACGCTCTTTATATGAATGTGGTTTCCCTTATGAATAAGAATCGTTAGTAGCCCTCATACATTAGTAGTTCACCGAAGAAAAATTTGAGGTGACTTCTAGATAGGATTTCATATCTGATTAGTGACATATTTTGCCGGCAATAATGTCCTTGACCCACCGGGTGAAAGACATTATTTCGGCTTTTTCTTATGGAGAAATGCTTACATCTCCTTCATGAAAGACAAAATTCCTGTAAAATCCTTGAAAATGTCCTTCATTACCCGGATGAAGGACAAAATTCCGGCTTTATCCTTGGAAAATGTCTTTCATCACCCGCATGAAAGACAAAATCCCTGTAATATCCTTAAAAATGTCCTTCATTACCCGGATGAAGGACAAAATCTCTGTAAAATCCTTGAAAATGTCCTTCATCACCTGCATGAAAGACAAAATCCCTGTGATTACCTCTGAAAATGTCCTTCATCACCTAGATGAAAGACAAAATCCCTGTAAAATCCTTGAAAATGTCCTTCATCGCCCGCATGAAAGACAAAATCCTACTATATCCTTGAAAAATGTCCTTCATCACCTGCATGAAAGACAAAATCCTTGTAAAATCCTTGAAAATGTCCTTCATCACCTGCATGAAAGACAAAAGTCCTGTGATTACCTCTGAAAATGTCCTTCATCACCTAGATGAAAGACAAAATCCCTGTAAAATCCTTGAAAATGTCCTTCATCGCCCGCATGAAAGACAAAATCCTACTATATCCTTGAAAAATGTCCTTCATCACCTGCATGAAAGACAAAATTCCTGTGATTACCTCTGAAAATGTCCTTCATTCCCTGGATGAAAGACAAAATTCCTGTGATATCCTCTGAAAATGTCCTTCATTACCTAGATGAAAGACAAAATTCCGGCTTTATCCTTGGAAAATGTCCTTCATCGCCCGCATGAAAGACAAAATCCTACTATATCCTTGAAAAATGTCCTTCATCACCTGCATGAAAGACAACATCCCTGTAAAAACCTTGAAAATGTCCTTCATTCCCTGGATGAAAGACAAAAGTCCTGTAATATCTCTGAAAATGTCCTTCATCACCTCCATGAAAGACAAAATTCCTGTGATATCCTCTGAAAATGTCCTTCATCACCCTTATGAAAGACAAAATCCCTGTAATATCTCTGAAAATGTCCTTCATCACCTCCATGAAAGACAAAATTCCTGTGATATCCTCTGAAAATGTCCTTCATCACCCTTATGAAAGACAAAATCTCTGTAATATCCTTAAAAATGTCCTTCATCACCTGGATGAAAGACAAATTCCCTGCAAACTTTTATAGCCGAGTCACTGCACCCATTTCTTTTGAAAAGCTGCTATCCTTTGATAATCCTCATGCAAAGCTCTTGATACATGAATAAAAATAGGTGCTAATTCTTGATAAACAAGAACATTTTCCTCAATAGGCTTATGATAATGACTTTCTCCTACCATCTCGGAAACAACCTCAAGGGAATCGACCATTCCAAGGCTGTATAATCCTAAAATTGCTGCTCCTAAACAAGAGCTTTCAAAGCTTTCCGGTACGGATAGTTCTTGGTTAAAAATATCAGCCATTATCTGTCTCCATAAATGAGATCTTGCGAATCCTCCAGTGGCTTGTATTTTTTTCGGTTCCCCAATCAACTCTTTCAAAGCAAGAAGAACTGTATATAGGTTAAAAATAACACCTTCAAGTACTGCCCTAATCATATGCTCTTTTTTATGATGCAGGCCGAGTCCGAAAAAAGAGCCTCGTGCATGTGCATCCCATAAAGGAGCTCGTTCACCAGCAAGGTAAGGGTGGAATAATAACCCGTCTGCCCCTGGATTCACTTTTGCTGCTATTTCGGTTAATAAATCGTATGGATCTATTCCTAATCTTTTTGCCGCTTCCATTTCTGATGCACCAAGCTGATCTCTTAACCATCGGAATATCATTCCTCCATTATTAACTGGTCCTCCAACTACCCAGTGGTTTTCAGTTAAAGCATAGCAAAATATCCGTCCTTTTGGATCCGTTACCGGCTTATTTGTAACTGTACGAATCGCGCCGCTCGTCCCTATCGTAACGGCGATAGATCCTTTCTCTATTGCATTGAGACCTAGATTGGAAAGAACTCCATCACTTGCACCTACAACAAAAGGTATATCATTCTGAATTCCTATTTCATCAGCATATGATGAATTCATTCCTGTCAGGCTGAACGTTGTAGAAACAGGTTTGGACAATTGTTCCCTAGTAACTCCAGCGACAAGTAAGGCTTCATCATCCCAATTTAATTTTTCCAGATTAAATAAACCAGTTGCGGACGCTATAGAATAGTCCACGACAAATTCGCCAAAAAGTTTGTAAAAAACATATTCTTTTATGGAAATAAATTTTGAAGCACTATTAAACAACTCAATCTGTTCATTTTTCATCCAAAGTAGCTTGGATAATGGGGACATTGGATGGATGGGAGTGCCAGTACGGAGATAAATTTGATGTCCATTCATTTCATCCTTTATTTTATCCGCCCACTTTGTACTGCGATTATCAGCCCAAGTAATACATGGTGACAGAGGCTTTCCTTCCTTGTCAACAGCAATTAAGCTGTGCATCGCTGAACTAAAGGAAACACAGACAATTTCGGATGAAGAAACTTTGCTTGTAGCTACAACCTCTTTAATCGTCTTAACAACTGCACTCATTATTTCTTCCGGATCCTGCACGGCAGTTTCAGGAGTAGGAGAATAAAGCGGATATTCAACGCCGAATTTCGAAATAATTTCTCCTTTATCAGAAAATAACACTGATTTTGTACTGGTAGTTCCGATATCTACACCGATGACATACTTTGAACCCATTTCTTTACTCCTCCTATAAAAGCATCCAATTATATTTTGCAAAATAAAAAATTTTTTCTATCTTAAACAAGAAAAACTGGCTTAAGGTATAAACTAACCTTAGCCAGTATAAACATATTAGATAATTGCATTTAGTACTAACGCAAGACCAAAAGCAACAAATGATAGAATAGTCTCTAACACTGTCCATGTTTTTAATGTTTCCGGAACACTTAGGCCAAGATATTCTTTTACCATCCAGAATCCGGCATCGTTAACATGTGAGAACATTAAGGAACCAGCACCGGTTGCTATTACTAATAATTCAAGGTTAACTCCAGTCATATGCTGAATGATCGGTGAAACAATTCCTGCCGCTGTTGTTAGAGCAACAGTAGCTGAACCTGTAGCAATACGGATTAAACCGGCAATAATGAAGGCAAGGACTAATGGTGATAACGAAAAATGCTGTGCCATTTCACCGATTGTATTACCTACGCCACTATCAATCAATATTTGCTTAAATCCACCGCCGGCTCCAATAATAGCAATGATAGAACCAACTGGTAGGAAGCATTCCTCAACCAAGGTTTTCATACGATTTTTATTCAAGCCTTGACGGAAGCCAAGGAAATACATAGCTACAAACACGGAAATCAATAAAGCAATTAATGGACTTCCGATAAAAGTGAAGAACTTTTTCATACCATCTGAGAAACCGAAAAATGGAACAATTGCTGAAAAAACCATAAGAATAACTGGAAGTAAGATTACAAAAAAAGATGTTCCAGTTCCAGGAAGATTCTTCTTTTCTTCCACTTTAATTAGTTCTGGTTCGTTTTCCGGTATAATACGCTTACTAATCCATTTTGCAAATAATGGTCCCGCAATAATAGCAGATGGAATCGCAATGATAAGTGAATATAAAAGAACCTTACCCATATTTGCGTTGTAGATACCAATCGCTGCTACAGCACCTGGATGTGGTGGAACTAAACCATGTGTAATCGATAAACCCGCTACAGCTGGTAACCCAATAAGCAGAAGGTTTTGCTTGGATGTTTTGTACATTGAAATAACCAATGGAAGAACAATTAAAATTCCCACTTCAAAAAACACCGGAATACCTGTAATAAATCCCGCAAGAAGCATTGCCCACGGTAATCTCTTCACACCGAAAGTACGGACAAAGAAATTAGAAACCTGTAATCCGGCTCCTGACTCAGCCATTAGCATTCCTAAAATCGTACCAAGGGCTAAAATGCCAACTAAGTGACCTAAGGTGCCCCCTACCCCTGTTTCGATTCCAGAAACAATCTTATCTAGGGATAATCCTGAAAAAATAGCCAAAAACAAGGTTGCAATGGTTAAACTAATAAATGCATGCCACTTAAACCATGTAACTCCAATAATAACAATAATAATAGATAGAAGTGCTACAACTAAATGTGTCATTATTTTCCCCCTCCTCTTTCTAATACAAACAGACATTGACTTCACTTTCATTATTACCAGTAGTGGAAACTTTAAAATGAAAGCACTTTCAATTCTAAAGCTTATTATACGAAAGAAAATTTCTTTCATCAATACTTTTTTGAAAATTTTTTTCTTAACTGAATAATAGTGAAAATGGAGCAAACAAAAGCAGAAAAAGACTTCGACATTTCGGCCAAAATCTTTTTTCTTCAAACTATTAAATTTAATAATGATATTATCGAAATGAAATGCTACTACATTACCAGCCAAAAACGTGACCGCTTTTTACAATATTTCACTAGCATCCGAAGGTAAATTTCTTATATACATAAGATATTGGGACATATTTTTATCATCATCCACGGAATATGAATATGAAAAATAATCAGCTACATCCTTTGCTAAAGTTCTAAATAACTCACAAGCTATAAAAATGGAATCCCAGAAGTTATCATAGTCGTGGTCAGAATACGTTTTTTCATACATGTCCCAATACGCTGCTGGTAGGTACTTTTTAAAATACTTCCCCATTTTTCCTGCAGAAACCTGAAAGTCCGTTTTTGTGCCAATCCACCAAGAAACCATCTTGTCTAATTCACCACGTATGATATATTCAAACATTTGCTTAGCATACGGCAATTCGTCACGCCAAATCCCTTTCGCAACGTTTTGCAGACACCACCAAAATTCATTACAGCTGCCCAGAAACATAGGCTCTATTGGTTTTTTTACATGATAGTCTATATCACTGGGTGCAGGTATGGGAGGTAGAATGTCGTCCTTATCTAATAGCGGTACAGTGAGTTTGTCTTTAGTATATCCCTCCAGCATGGATTCCTTTGTTTCAATATGAAGGTCAATACGATTTCCGTCTGTGAAGAGCATTAAATAACCGTAAGACTTATCAAAATTCGTATTCCTTCCTAATAGCTTATCATTTTTATCTGGCTCTTGAATGATCAGCAACTCTCCAAAAATTTGAATCCAGTTTGCATCATTTATAAAAGAGCCCGTTTCCGTCACTACATAGACAATATCGTAATCTTGAAAAATATCCCTTGGAACATTGGGATTGGTTCTGGAACCATTCATATACACAGCACGAATTCGTTCATCTTCCCTTGCTATTCCTAATAACAGATCAAACATTTCCTTCTCGCTTCTCACTCTTTTCCCCCTATAAATGATTTTTTTCCGTTATACTAATAATTCCATAATTATGATTGAAATCCTTTGTATTTCCTCTAATTTAATATCTGTTTAATAAAATCCTTAATAGGACAAAGGTATGATATTATAAGGGACTGCAACCATGTTATGATGGTGTTGATTGGAAGAAATTACGTTTTCAGATTGGAGAGTGAGTGGATGTACAAACGGATTTCCATGATCGTTTGTTTCGTTTTACTCTTAATGGCAGGTTGTTCAGGAACAAAAGATGCAACGAAACAAAAGGCAGGAACAATAGATAAAACACCACCAAGTCAAAAAGTTCATGAAAATAAAAACGAAGACACTCTAGCCACATACAGTGACTTCGAGAAAATCAAGGCTTATACTATACCAAAAACATTAGAAGACCTCATGAAAATGCCTCCAGGCTTATTATCCAAGGATGTCCCATACGAAAAAGAGACTTCACAAGTATGGGGCAATTTTGATATGGGCGATTACAAAGATGCCACCGTAGAAAAATTAAAGGCCCTTACAGCAGAAACAGATGATGTCGAGACCATTTTTAAAGGCATGCTATATTATTTAGGAAGTAACAGCTACCCTCAATCTATCGAGACATTAAGAGATTATAAAGGTGGGCTATATGAACCGTATCTGCCTGACCCTAATGATATTAAGACAAATAGTAACCATCCATCTACTCCTAGCAAGGCATTGATTTTGCTTGATGCGAGCTCTAGTATGCTTCTGAATGTGGATGGTAAGCAAAAAATGAAAATTGCTAAAACAGCCGTTGGACGATTCGCTAGTACAATCGGCCAACAAAATGAAATTTCTTTATATGTATACGGACACAAAGGAACACAAGCAGATGAGGATAAAATATTGTCCTGTTCATCCATCGAGGAAGTCTACCCACTTCAGCACTATGATGCGAAACGTTTTTCTAATGCGGTAGAAGGAATTCAAGCGAAAGGATGGACTCCTTTAGCAGGAGCGATAAAGACTGCGCGTGAAAAGACTGCAGCAATAGATGGATCAATCACATTGTATATTGTTAGCGATGGAGCAGAGACATGTGGTGGAGACCCAGTCAAAGAAGCAAAGAAATTCGCTGAAGAAAATAATCATCGCAAGGTAAATATTATTGGATTTGATGTAGATCAAAAGTCGGAAAGTCAGCTAAAAAAAGTAGCGAAGGCAGGAAATGGTGAGTACATTCCTGCAAATACATCGGATGATTTAGATCATTCCATAACAAAGAAATGGGTGCCTAGCATATATGATGTGATGGAAAAGCATAACTCACTCCTGAAAAATTGGGGAAGAACTTGGACCAACTTAACAGAACGAAGCGCCCTTGCAGATCGTATACTATATGCAAGCTATAATGAAAAAGATAGGTTATCTCAAGCCATTGATTTGATGAGCTCGAATAATCTGCTTTCCAATGAAAAGCTTGAGCAGCTAAGGAAATTGGTGGGGGACCATCAACAAAATGTAGTAGAGGAAATGAAAAAATTGGCGCAATCAAAAAATGAGGAAGAGGATCGAGAACTTGCCAAAATACGAAAAAAAGTGGAAGAATGGGGCAAACGAATGGAAAAGTTGCGAAAGAAATAATAAATTTAGGTGCCTAAATTCATCCAAATTGTATGTTTGAATTGAAGTTTAATTTATCTACAGTTTTTCCAAGCATAAAATATAAAGAGCGTGTTTTGATTAAAACCTGATCAAAGCATGCTCTTTTTTTAGTGGGTCGTTTATTTTTGAAATCGTACAGCTAAAGCACCTATTAGTATAGCTGTTACTCCCACTTTGGAAGAGAAAGTGAGATAACTGTATTAACATTTTTCAGTAACCATACCTTATCGTTTTCTTTTTGTACTTGTTCTGCTGACAGTTTGGCAAGTTTCATATTTTCGTCACGTTGCATCATGTCCCCCATCGTGGCATATGCACGTGCCAATGCTTCATATGCAAAGCCCAAATCAAAATTCCCAAGATTGTTGTTCAGACAAAGTTCCAAAGATTTTTTTGCATGGAATAATGCAGGTTCTGCTCTACCTAAAAGCGAATATACACGTGAAATTTGCCATTCACCTCTTGCAAAATGCAATGGTGTACCTACCAACCCCCAATGAAAACGTGAGGCATGCGCTGAATTCATCATGGTTTCATCATCTAATTCACTTCTGTCCGTTTTCTCTATTAAGTCCCATGTATGATTAAATAAATCTATTGCCAATTTCTTATGTATTTCTTTATTTAAAGTGGTTTTTAATTCTATCATGTTTTGAACTCCCCAAAGAATTGTGATAATTATTTTCGTAAATAACCCACATTTAATGGTACTACAAATGCTTTTTTTCTTCTTCAACAAAATTATTTGTGGATAAGCCTATTTCACTTATAGATAAGACATTTTTGCTAGAGAATTATTCCAGAAATAGGTGAAGTTTCTCTTCAAGCAATATACTCCACTATATTGCCGGCTGGGACTTCAAAATAACAAGCGTTTGCTTGAGTTCGTCCATCAAAATCATTTTCGTCCATGCCATCTTCCATTGATAACACAACTCTCTTAGATAGCCATTCTTTTGCCTTTTTAAACATATTAGAATGGATATTAAAAGCAAAATGATAATAATGATAATTTTCATTATCATCTTTGATAAATTCCAGTACACTCTAGCCTATTTCAAATTATCAGCTGATAAAATCTTGAATTGTAGAATTTGTTCATAAAATTGCACTGTTTGTTCAAAATTAGAAATTAGCCATTCGATTTTTTGGATTCTCACTCATATCCCCTGATTATAGTACTTTTTCCTTTAATACATTAATCATTCAGCTGCCTTTTAAGTAAACGTTCCCATTTTAGATCATTTCTTCATACATTTTGATAACTGTTTTGTGCTTAGAAAAGTTAGCTACTGTCCAATTATGCTATACCGCCAATTATTACACCGCATAATGTTCCCCAGAGGATATTCAAATTCACATTCGGAGATAAACTGAAAATCAAGCTTCCGACAAATCGCATTAGAAGCAGGGTTATCGACCGACGGGAAAGCGTGAATGTATTTATATTTTTTCTCATTAGAAGCTTCTTCTATTGCTAGCCTTACTGCTTTTGTAGCTATTCCTTTCCCTTGATAGGATGGTAGAACGCTCCATCCAGTTTCATATACACTTTCATTATTCCAAGTAGTTTGCCAATACCCCACAGAACCTACTGGTTCTAAATCTGGCAACAAAATGATGCTGAACATGCGTCCTCTATTTCCAAGCCCAAGATAGCGTTTATGTCGTTTTAAGATCTGCTCTTTACTTTCTGGACCTCCTAGATGTTGCATCATTTCTGGAGCATTTATACGAAAAAGTAAATCAAGATCATTATCCTCCCAAGGCTTAATCTGAATGATATGGTTACTTGCCTCGTAAATTTTCTTCACTCCCCCTCTATTCTCTTTGCACTTTCCTTTGAAAAGTTGAAAATCCACAAATTAATAATAGTTTTTTAATTAACCTGCATCTTTTGTCCCATCTCTTCTATTCCTTGTAAATAGATTATTATTTTTTGACCCTATAACGATACCTAATCTCTCCTTCCCCCAACTGGAAAATCTGGTTTACTTTTAAATTCTCTTTAAATGAAAATTTACCTTCTTATGCTAACCAGTCAGTTCGCAAGACAGCATACGAAAATCTAGAACTACCCCTTTGGTAAACTTTAACCACTCATTAGGGCTTTTTAATCAATTAAGTTTCGACTTCTCCAAAAATGACCACAAAATGTAGGTTTAAAATAAAGATTGATAAAAAACTCTCTTCTCTCCCATATACAATAGCAAATAGAAAACTGTTATTTTGAAATGAGATTGATCAAAATGACCGTTTACTGTTTGATTAAAGTTTAATTTTTATAATAAAGTTTGATTATTTCCTCTTCAACTAAAGCCACCGTTCGTAATATAAGGTTAGCCAGATATTTCTGGTTGACCTTTTTCTATATGGTCTTATTATAACGGTAGTCGGGGTAGAATGTCGCACCCGTGGGACTCGATCCCGTCAACTAAACTGTTCACCCCCTACTTGTATAAACATGTTTCAGGCTGGTTGGGACAAGGATCCCGTTAGTTGAACAAGAATAATACCTTACCCCTATTGAAGTAAAGCACTCGTTACTTATAAAAGAAGTAACTAGAAATATAAGAAATATGAAAAAGAAATAAACAAAATTAAAACTACAATAAATTTAATCCAAGTTAATTTGTTACTTATTCCTGCTCTTTTTTCTAAGTAATTGATATATCCATTCATAGATATAAAACCAAAAAGTATAAATGCATGCCCTATATTATCATTTACTTTAACCAGATACCTCATTCCGGCTAAAGCAATGAGCAAGGCTCCGATTGTACCCAAAAACATATTGAAATACAGAGCTGGTTTTTTTCTTTCAAAACTATCCCTTCCTCGAACGATATTTTATCAAATATCCCATTTATTTGTTGAACTATGCTGCCCCTTTAGCACAATAACTTCAACAAAAAAGGCGTTAATCTTTCTTCGATTAACGCACCCAAAGGTTTAAGATTTCTTTCTGTCTATCAGTAGTCCTGCTATAAGCCCTAATAATATATTTGTTATTAATATTGGGTTTATTGGTGTACTCATAATAATATATGTAAAAACCCCTGCAACAATTGCTATCAAAACAGCATTATAAGACATAACTTCCCCCTAATTATCAGCACAAGTTTTATATTATTTTACCATAAGGGACTATAAACTTTATTGAATTATACTCCCCCTTTAGCTGAATAAGAAAAAGCCACCAAACTCGCAGATTAAGCTTTAACTCTTACCCATATTAGGTCTAACTTTTAAGCGTTTATTTCATCTGTCATTATCTAAATCACTGTCTAAAAAGATTTCCTCTTATGTTCCTTTGTATGAACTTTATAACCTTTCTCTTCGGGATATTGACCAACTAATGAATTGTTTATACCTCTTTTTACTGCAGATTCAATAACCCAACTAATAACTAATAGTCCAAAGACTATAATACAAATAATAAATGTAACACTCATTATGTCCATCTTAATAATCCTCCATTTAATAGATCTAGTAGCATATAAAAACATAGTGATTGTTATATAGGAACATCAACACTTAAATAGATTCACTATTATCATTTATTCTATTCATATAAAAGAATACCTTCTTTAGTGAACCTGCCCGTATAGTTAAAGAAAGAAATCCTGTAAAAGCAGGATTTTAATCAAACTTTATTATAAATTATTAATCTTTATTTTAAATAATCGAACTTTGTTTTAAATGATCAATCTTTTTTATAAAAACTACACAAAAAAAACAGTGGAATAAACATTCATTCCACTGTTAAGCTTTTTGCCAGATTCCTTGGTCTGTCAACATTATATCCGCGAACGGTTCCAGCATAGTACGCTAATAATTGCAGAGGGATTGCTGCAATTATTGGCATTAGGAACGGATGAACCTCTGGTATATACATTACTTCATCTACAATTTCACCAACATCATCATCCCCAATGGTAGTAACACCAACCACAAAAGCATCTCGGGCTTTGATTTCCTTAATGTTGCTTATTGTTTTATCACGTAGGTGCTTTTGAGTAGAGAGTGCGATCACAGGGACCCCTGGTGTAATGAGCGCCATTGTTCCGTGCTTCATTTCTCCTGCTGCATAAGCATCCGCATGTAGGTATGCTACTTCTTGGAGCTTAAGTGCCCCCTCTAAAGCGAGAACATAATCAAGACCACGGCCAATCAGAAAAAGGCTATCCTGGTCTTCGGTCACTTGCGCAAATTGATCGATCGCATCCTGGGTCATAATAAGTGTTTTTTCTACTTCTTCCGGAAGCTGGTGCAGCTCTTTTAGCATTTCCGGAATTCGATCTTTTCCATGGCCATTTGATTTTTCTGTTAAAACAATCGCTAACAGATATAATGCAATAATTTGCGTTGTATATGCTTTCGTAGCCGGAACGGCCAACTCCGGTCCCGCATTTGTGCAAATAGTATAATCTGCTTTCCTGGCAATATTGCTCCTTCTCTTATTAGTAATCGCAATGGTGGTACAGCCATGCAGCTTCGCTTCCTTTAAGGCGGATAAAGTATCGGCAGTTTCACCGGACTGGCTAATTACGATAACCAGATTTTTTTCGTTAAGAGGTCCATGTTCATATCGAAATTCAGAAGAAATCGAGACCTCTACGGGAATATCAAGCAACGTTTCCATCACTTTTTTCCCAATCATTCCTGAATGATGGGAGGTTCCGTTAGCAACAATATCAATTTTTCGATAATCAAATACTTTATTTAAGAAAGCCTCCAGCTCAAAAATTTTAACCCCTTCTCCAGTTAATCGCCCTTCAAGTGTATTTTTAATCGCCCTCGGCTGTTCCATTATTTCCTTTAGCATATAATGCTCATATCCATGAAGGCTAAAATCATCCTCCGTCCATTCGATAATTTTTTTCTCCGGATGAATGGTTTCTCCTTGAATCGTTTGTACCTTTATTCCATCTGTTTTTAAAACAGCAATTTCCCCATTTTTAATCGGATATATTTCCTTTGTATAGGAAAGGAGAGCTGAAATATCGGAGGACAAAAAAGCTTCTTTTTGTCCAAATCCGATAATCAATGGGTTTTCCTGTGAGATCCCTATAATTGTATCCGGCTGATTTTTGGACATAATCGCAAGTGCAAAAGAGCCTTTTAACAAAGGCAGAACTTTACGAACTGTTTCTTCAAAGTTTCCAGTATCATATTGGACAAGTAGATGAGGAATCACCTCAGTATCCGTATCTGTACTGAATTGATGCCCCTGTTCTATTAAGGCATTTTTCAACTGCCGGTAATTTTCAATTATTCCGTTATGAACAACAAAAAATTGTCCTTGATCATCACACAAAGGGTGAGCATTGGAGATTGTGGGGGATCCGTGTGAAGCCCATCTTGTATGGCCAATCCCTAGATGGCCGGCTTTTATTGGCTCCATCTCCAAAAGTGCTATTAAATCTTCAATTCTTCCTGTTTCCTTACGAATTTCGATGTTTTCATAGTCGGAAATTGCAATCCCTGCAGAATCGTAGCCACGATAGTCTAAATGGGTCAAGCAATCTAAAAGAACGGACTCAGCCGAAGCATTTCCTATATATCCAACGATCCCACTCATGTTATTCACCCCAGGCAGCATGATTTTTTATAAGGATAACATATTTATCCGTCCTGGACGGATACCTTTCACCTTATTTCTTCATTTTGGCAAAATAACACTCAAACTCCATTAATCTATATTAGAAAAATGTACTAGATTTGAATACTATATATTGCTTTTTTATTACTACGTTCTATAATAACTATGAAAGTACGTTTTTTGAGGAAAATACTATTTTTTCTTTTTAGAAAATAATATTGGAAGAATATTTTTTGCTTAAGGTTGAGAAAAAAAGAACTTGTTCCAGGATATTAAATTAGACTAGTTAATATAATTTCGCATATAGAGGAGAGCAAATAATTATGACTATCACCAAAAGCCAAATGCGTACAGAGAAGGATTTTTTAGGATCAAAGGAAGTTCCTGCTGATGCCTATTACGGAGTTCAAACGCTTCGTGCTGTTGAAAATTTTCCAATCACAGGATACCGAATTCATGAAGAATTAATAAATGCAATGGCGATTGTTAAAAAAGCCGCTGCTCTTGCTAATATGGAAGTAAAACGTCTTTATTCAGGTATTGGAGAGGCGATTGTTAAGGCTGCCGATGAATTGTTGGAAGGAAAAATGCATGATCAAATTATTGTTGATCCTATCCAAGGCGGAGCTGGAACTTCCATTAATATGAATATCAATGAAGTTATTGCTAACCGTGCCATTGAATTACTTGGAGAGGAAAAAGGCGACTATTTTCACTGCAGTCCAAATACTCATGTTAATATGTCTCAATCTACTAACGACGCCTTTCCTACTGCTATTCATATTGCCGTGCTTAGACTTTTAGAAAAATTGCTTGGAACAATGGAAGAAATGCATCTTGTTTTTCATCAAAAGGCTCAAGAATTTAATAATGTTATTAAAATGGGGCGTACTCATCTTCAGGATGCTGTCCCAATTCGACTTGGACAAGAGTTTGAAGCATATAGCCGGGTAGTGGAACGTGACATCAAACGGATTAAACAATCACGCCAGCATCTATATGAATTAAACATGGGGGCAACTGCAGTTGGAACTGGATTAAATGCTGACCCACGTTATATTGAATTAGTGCTGAAGCATCTTGCAGACATCAGCGGCCTTCCTCTTGTAGGTGCTGAACATCTTGTCGATGCAACTCAAAATACAGATGCTTATACGGAAGTGTCAGGCGCTCTCAAAATTTGTATGATCAATATGTCCAAAATTGCAAATGATTTGCGACTAATGGCTTCTGGCCCAAGAGCTGGTTTAGGAGAAATTACACTACCAGCAAGGCAGCCTGGATCCTCCATTATGCCTGGAAAAGTGAATCCAGTGATGGCAGAGGTAATCAATCAGGTAGCATTCCAAGTTATTGGTAATGATCATACGATTTGTCTTGCTTCCGAAGCAGGCCAATTAGAATTAAATGTAATGGAGCCAGTGCTGGTATTTAATTTATTGCAGTCGATCAGCATTATGAATAATGCTTTCCGTACTTTTACAGATCACTGCTTAAAAGATATAAAAGCAAATGAAGATAGATTAAAGGAATATGTTGAGAAAAGTGTTGGAGTTATTACCGCGGTAAATCCTCACATTGGATATGAAGTTGCAGCTCGAATTGCAAGAGAAGCCATTTTAACTGGTGCACCAATTCGCGAGCTATGCTTGAAATATGATGTATTGACAGAAGAAGAGCTAAATCTAATCTTGGATCCATACGAAATGACGCATCCTGGTATTGCAGGAGCTTCCTTGCTGGAGGGAAAGTAATTCATTCTAAGTATACTCGGATCGAATGAAATTATTGCTCACCTTTTTTGATATAGGCTAATACTAAATAAACGGAGATGACTACACGTCATCTCCGTTTTCTATAGGTGATTTTCCAATTTTCCGTTCATAAATGATGTTATTTCATCATTTGATTATATAGGTACAACCCATAAAACACTGGAATCAACAGTCCGAATGCAAGGCAAATGACTGCTGCAATTTTAGACTGTTTAATGAGTCGTTCATCACCTAATTTTAAGTATTGAAAAAAAGAAAGACCAAAATAAAAGCTTAATACAATAAATATTGTTGAAAGTATACCTAGCCAATTTCCTGTCCCCATTAACCCTGTTACTGTCATTTTATTCATATCATGTACCCCCTACTACCGTTATCTAACATTCCCCATGTATGTTTCTTTATAAAAATTCAACATAAAATTCTAATTACCTTCATCCAAAACGTATATAGACCACTTACGAGCAGAAACGTACATACCACTCCACAAACTGTTCCTTCCTTACCACATTTAATACACACGGCATTCCCTCTTGCCTCTCCAGTTTTTGATGTTCTTCCGGAAACTCTTCTTCTACCCCAATACTCATATACGGAAGCTTTATCTGAGCCTGTTGGGAGCGCAGGTTTATTTTTCTGGCTCCCGCAAAAACATAATCTAAATTTAAATCACGAAATGCAATATTTAACATTTCTGCTTTCGCCAGTTGATTGTACCCTTTTCCCCAATAAGGGTAACCGATCCAAGTTCCGATATGACATGTTTTATTGTCAAAATCTAATTCCTTTAGTGTGATAACCCCTACCAATTTCTCTTCTTCATTCATAATTACTCTGGAATATTGTTTTCCTAATCTTTCTTCTTCCTGAATATAACGAATGAAATCGATTGTTCCCGCAACAGATGTTTGTTCATCACTTAACCCGAGTGCGTCTTTCACTTCCGGCATAGAGGATAAACTAGACATTTTTTTCGCATATTCTTCTAGATGCGGGACTAATACTATCTTTTTCATTTTAGGACACTCTCCCTTGTTCATTACCATTCCACAAGCGTTTTCCTAAAGCCTTGAAAGTTTCTAAATTTAAGATTTTCATAGTAGGTATAGGAAGTGTTAGACCCCAATAGTTCCATTCTCGTTTTTGGAAATTTTTGATGCGCAAATTTTAATAAACTTGTTCCTATCCCGAGTCCGCGATAATCGCTGCCTATCAATAATTCACAAACAAACAAGGTTATATTCTCATCTGTAATTCCCCTAATATAACCTATAATTTTTTCATTGAGAATAGCAACAAACTTTACATTTGAATTCACCCATGCTTGTCGTGCATCTTCCTTTTTTTCTACAAGATTATTCCATTCTTCTTGTATATTTAATTGATGGACTTGTACAAAATCTTCATCCTTATATAGTCGGAACTTAATTACTTCTCCACTTTTCAAAATATATTCCATACCTTTGTCTCCCCCAAACAAAAATTCCCTATTCATCATAATGAAGACATCGGGATATTCTTTCCTGTCAAGTGGTCTATAAGCTACATATAACGAGTACTTCTATTCGTTTTTTTACCTAAATGTCCTTCATCTTTGTATAAAAAATAATATTATTTTTTAACCGGGCGTTCCAAAGCAGCAATTTCCTCTTCTAATGATAGGATCTGCTGTTCGACTAGGTGCTTTGCATCTTGAAGGGCTGTATTATAAAAATGCGGTGCCAATGATTCCTTAAAAAAGTTTAAAACACTTTCTGCGGCAAATTCCGTTATCTCCTCATCCCTCTCATGCAAAAAAAATTCCTGAATTTCTGTTATCATTTGTTGTCTTTGTTCCTTAGTAATTTTCAAAAACATTAATACCACTTCCTTGAAAAATAGATTAGTAGTACTATACTACACAAAAGCAGAATAATAAAAGAAAAATTCGGACTTAAATCGAAGTTCACTAATTCTATTATCCCTATAGGTACGCTGTTATACTCTCAAATAGTTTTTATAGTTCCTTTTCCAGGTTTAGATAAAAGTTAAAAAAAGAAAAAAAGACGCCTGGATGATAAAATGCTCCAAGCGTTCACATTAGGTTACTCATTATTCAAGTGAATTTTTTCTATACAGTCTGATTTTCTAATTCGTCTCTTACCTTATGCCCTTCCCATTTAGAAACGACAATTGCCGCTAAAGAATTTCCTACGATGTTGACTGCAGTACGTGCCATATCAAGGATTCGGTCAATTCCTGCAATTAAAGCCAGGCCTTCTACCGGAAGACCAACACTTCCTAAAGTTGCAAGAAGCACTACAAATGAAACTCCCGGAACTCCTGCAATTCCTTTTGAGGTAATCATTAAAACTAAAACAAGTGTAATTTGATGTCCAATACTCATATGAATACCATAAATCTGAGCGATAAATAGCGCAGCAATGGATTGATATAGGGTAGATCCGTCCAAATTAAAGGAATATCCTGCAGGGATAACAAATGAAGTAATGGCCTTCGGGCATCCAATTCTCTCCATTTTCTCCATTATTCTTGGAAGTACTGTTTCAGAGCTGGATGTGGAATATCCTAATAATAGCTCGTCTTTTAAATAGCGAAGCAGTTTAAAAATGTTAACTTTTGCAATTTTAGCAACGATCCCCAGTATGACAATGATAAAGAAGACCATTGCACCATATACCACAGTTACTAATTTAATGAGTGGAAATAGGGATGACACTCCAAACGTAGAAACGGTTACACCAATCAAGGCAAATACACCAATTGGCGCTACCTTCATTATTTGATTTGTAACGTAGAACATGGTATCTGCTACACCTTTAAAGAATCCGATTACTGGTTTTCCTCTTTCCCCAATTGCTGCTACTCCTAATCCAAACAAAACGGAGAAGAATATGATTGCAAGCATATCCCCATTTGCTAATGCCTGAATAGGATTCGTCGGAACAATATTAACGATAGTATCTACAAATGAGTGACTTTTTGTTGATTCCGTTGTGGTTACATAGCTTGAGATATCGGTTTTTACCAAATGGGACCGATCGATTCCTGTACCAGGGTGAAACAAGTTAGCTGCAAAAAGACCCACAATAATTGCAATCGTCGTTATTATTTCAAAATAGAGAATGGTTTTGCCGCCAATTTTTCCAAGAGACTTCATATCTCCAACGCCAGATACTCCGATAATCAGACTTGATAAAACAATTGGTACGACAATCATTTTAATTAATCTCAGAAAAATATCCCCAATCGGCTTTAAAATTTGCGGTAAAACAGGGTTTTCAAAAAATATCGCGCCAACCAGTATACCAAGGGCAAGTCCAATCAGAATTTGCCATCCTAAGCTGATTTTCTTCATGTTGTCATTCTCCTTTGCTTATTATTTGTATATTTTAATTTATGAAAGGGCTTTTATTTCTATTTTACTATAATATATGTAATTAATCATATGAACAATATATAATTAACATGTAATTGATATCATTTTGAGATGAAAAGGAACCGAATGGGGTTGAATGGATAATTATTTTTAAGTCGGATAATAGCGGAGTATCTTGAATGATTCTTGAAAATAAAACACATGAAGACCGGGAAAATCTTCATGTGCATAAAAAGTTACTTCCTTAGATCCTCGTAATGCCGTAGTACCTCTGAAGTTATTTCACTATTTTCATCTAGTCCACTAATTTCCTTTAAAACATGCTTAACCCCTTGTAGATGTATCATTTCCTGTAATTTTACTGCCTCTTCATCCTCTTTATAATCAAATAGCAGGGCGGAAGCAATTGCCTTTGCAAGATTTGTATAGGGTAATCCAGCCTTATTTGCTTCAACTGCCGGACGTACCAGTCGATCATTTGGACCTAACTTACGTATAGGAGAACGTCCTACTCTTGTTACAGCATCATTTAAATAGGCATTTTTAAATCGTCGTATGATTTTCTGTATATATTGCTGATGTTCATCTGAATTTAATCCATATTGATTGATTAAGTAAGCTCCTGTTTCGCCGAGTGTATTCTGAACCTGCTTTTCGATTGAGTCATCTGCTAATGTTTGATCAATGGTTGGTTTATTCTCTAAATACCCAAGATAAGCTATAACAGCGTGACCTGTATTGACGGTAAATAGCTTTCTTTCAATATAAGGAGCTAAATCTGCAACAATTTTCATTCCTTCCACATGCGGGATATCCTCTGTCGTTTCCACAACCCATTCATAGTAAGGCTCTACTAAAACATCAAGCGAACCATTATTATTTTGAATCGGAACAATGCGGTCTACTGCTGAATTAAAAAAGTAAACCTTATCTGTTATATTAGCTTTCGTATCTTCATCAAGATGTTCAAATATGTAGCCCTTTAATAAATCTGTTGCTGAAATTTGGTTTTCACAAGCAATTACATATAATTTTTCACTGCTTTCCTTCACTCTTTCCGTTAGCCCTTTTGCAATTAATGGAGCAATACGCGGAAGAATAGTTGGACCAATTGCAGTGGTTAAATAAGTTGCATTTTTAATAGCTTCCACTACTTCGTTTTCCTGCTTCATATTGTTTAGACCAGAGACATTTTTTATTGTCATAGACTCCTGTTGATCAGTAGCCAATTTTACCTGATATTGTTTATCCCTGTTTAACTGATCAATAATTTGATCTGCAATATCTACAAAGGTTACATGATAGTCTGATTGGGAAAAGAGAGCACCTATAAAACCTCTCCCTATATTTCCTGCACCAAAATGAACTGCCTGTTTCATGTCAATCATTCCTTTACTATATTAGTTTGAAGATATTCTAAGAAGATGGATTCTAATTTTGAACGAATAGCCGCCTCGTTCGCAGACGAAAAAATCATAATGGATTCATTCGTTTCAATTAAACTTGTACTAAGCAAACTAATGATTTCTTGCTCTCTGGCACTTAAATTTTCTGGGGCAAGCATAAGCAGCAAGTTTTTCATAAGCATTTCGTTACCGTCCATTCCTTTTACAAAGAATGGTTTATCCAAATGAGCTATTTGGAAGATAAGCCCATGTACATTTTCACTTCTGCAATGAAATAGAGCCATCCCAGTACCAGGGATGCCAAGGCCACCTTTTCGTTCGCGATCCTTCAGTGTTTCCATTACATCATTAGCATTAGAAATTAAGCTCTCTCTCTCTGCAATTCTTAGCATTTCTATAATTGTTTCTTCATATCCATTCAATCGGAGATTTCGATATACACGGAAATGCTGAATAATCCATTCGATCCCTTGTTCCATATCCTTTAGTTCTTGTAGCATACCTTTAAGCGTAGGCTGTGTTTTTCTTGATACCTTCGGTTCCGTTTTTATTTGATATTTCTTATCCTTCGTGAAATTACCGATGTTTTTTTGTAAAAAGCTTCTAATCACTTTTATATCATCATCACTAAGAAGTGGATTGACCAGTATATATTCCGAACGAATAAACGGAAGACGGACGGTAGATAGGATGATATCGAATTTATTCAAGCTCTCTAACCGCTGAATTTCTTTAATGGATTTTATTTCAACCGAATCAATTTCTGCTATTTCTTTTTTTATTCTGCTCGCGAGCATTTTCGATGTACCAATACCTGTCGGACAAACGACTAATGCCTGAATATTCATTTCTTCCTCCCGCATGACTAGTGCTGAGCCGAAATGAAGTACGATAAAAGCGATTTCATCCTCAGGAAAGTGATCTATATCTTTAAATTCCTTCTCTACACTATTTTTAACAGTCAGAAAAAGAACTGGGTATTTCCTTTTGATCTCATCCGTTAATGGATTGAACAGCCTCATTTTCTGTTTTATACGAAAGATAGATGGCTCCATATGGGAAAGAAGCCCTTGAAATAAGGAAAAATCCTTCGTCAAATCTACATGCAGTTGCGTAGAGACATATTGGATCATATTTTTTATCATTTGACCGAGCAATATGCTGTCATATGAGACAGTTTCCACTGCTTGAAGCTTGGACCCTTTTAAAATAGCTGTTAAAAAGCTTCTATCCGCATCTGTAAATCGAACAGATAGGGTGTTTTCTAATCTGTTGCAGATTTTTTCCATAAGCAAGTATTCTTCTGATGCCTTTTCATACTCTCCACCGGTCTCTAGATAAAAACCTGCTTGTAACCTTTGAATAGTGATATATATTTGAACAATTAGACCAATATAGTCACTGTCCGCAAGCTGTGAATGTCGATAAATAAATGGATCATTTACCGTCCGATCGATTTCCAGTAAATAATCAGGATTAAAATAATGCAATATTTTATCTTGTGAGGCTTTTTCCTTTTCCAGCAAAAATAAGCTTTCGATTAGTTCTTCACTAAAATAAAGCAAAAAGTAACTTGCCAATGCTTTACGCTTATTTTCTTCATTTCCATGAAATTCTACTCCTACCCCTCTTTTTCGAGTGAGCTGTAGATCGAAATTCCCAAGCCATTCTGTCAGTTCATCAAGATATGTAGTAAGTGTGCTAATGCTAACCCCTAAATGCATTGCTAGAGCTTGAATTTTAAACGACTCTACATCTTTCAATAATGTTAGAAGCAGCAGCAGCTTTCGCTCTTGAGGTGTTTGATCTACTGGCTGACTGCTTGTCAATTGTTGAACCAAGCGAAAAATTTGCTCATTCTTTCCTTCAATTATTAAACCATCATTCGTATTTCGTTCTAAACGAAGGTGATATTGCTCTAAGATTTTTTCAACTGCTTTTAAATCACGTTGAATCGTTCGTACGCTTACATTTAAAAATGTACCAATAGAAAAAGCGGTATGCTTCCCGGATGTTTTAATAATTAACTCGATGATGGCTTTTTCCCTTGAGGTAATAAACATGCTATCATCTCATTTCAGGAAATTTATAAAAGGACTCTCCTTCTTTGTCCGATTGGACAAAGTATAGTGGAAGTAGGCCCAGTAAATAGCGAATAGAAAAGCGAAAGGATCGCTTTTCTATTCAGAATACAGCTTATTTTTTATCGTTAATAATATCCATAACCTCTTGTGCTGTTTTAGCAGCAACCAATTTCTCAATGTTCTCCATATCAGAGCATGTTACAGCGATACCGGACAGGATTTCAAGATGTGTGCCGTCTTTGCCGGCGATTCCGAAGATTAAGCGGACCTTCTGGCCGTCAAAATCTACTCCATTTGGTACCTGAATCACTGTAAAGCCGGACTGAAGTACATCCTTCTTCGCTTCCTCCGTTCCGTGAGGGATCGCCACATCGTTACCCATATAGGTTGAGGTCATTTCATCACGGGCAATCATTGCGTCGATATAGCTTTCTTTTACATATCCAGACTCGACTAATGCTCTTCCCGCAAAGCGAATTGCTTCTTCTTTATTAACGAATTGTTTATTGAGGAAAATATTCTTTTCCAATAATAATCCATCATTTGCCTGTTGTGTATCTTCAGGTCTTGGAGCATTGGATTCTGCATCCTCCACAACTTCCTGAAGCTCATTTGTATCACCATTTTTCAGCTGATCCATTAATTTATCATATTCTGGACTAGATAAGAAATTATCTACTGAAATATGATAAGCATTCGGAACCTTATTCCTTGCTCTTGGTGTCAGCTCTTCCTGTGTTACGACAATTTGTGCATCGGGAGGTAGATTGCTGATTGCTGTGTTCGTTACAGAAATATCTAATCCCGCTTCTTTTACCTTTTTGCGAAGAAGGGATGCTCCCATAGCACTAGAGCCCATTCCTGCATCGCAGGCAAATACAATTTTGCTTACTTGTTCAGGCATTTTCCCTTGATCTGCCTTAAATACATCTGCAACTGAGCTTTTCTTCCCTTTCATTTCTTGCATTTTTCTTGCAGCCTCTTCAATATTTTCATCCTGTTGCTTACCTGTTTTTAATATGAAGGAAGAAACAACAAAGGATACAATTGCTGCAACCAGTACCCCAGCAATATTTGCTATATAAGAACTAGCATGGTGTGGGGTAACCGCTATAACAGCGATAATACTGCCCGGTGATGCTGGAGCAAGTAACCCTCCGCCTAGAAGCACCAATGTAAATACACCACTCATACCACCAAGGATTACAGCGATAAACAACATTGGACGCATTAACACATATGGAAAATATATTTCGTGAATACCACCAAAGAATTGGATTAGGGCAGCACCTGGTGCTGAGCGTCTTGCTGTACCTTTTCCAAAAATACAATAAGCAAGTAATAATCCTATACCTGGGCCAGGATTTGCTTCGAGTAAGAATAGAATCGATTTACCTGCAGTTTTTGCTTGCTCAATACCTATTGGTGACAATACACCATGGTTAATTGCATTATTAAGGAACAAGATTTTTGCAGGTTCGATAATGATGCTTGTCAGTGGCAATAAATTTGTCGCTACTAGCCAATCTACACCATGCACAAGCCAGCCAGTTAATACTTTGACAGCTGGACCAATTGCCAAGAACGCAAGGATGGCCAGTGCCCCTCCTAAAATACCACCGGAGAAATTATTAACAAGCATTTCAAAACCGGCTTTGATTTTTCCTTCTACCCACTTATCAAATTGTTTAATTACATAACCACCAAGTGGTCCCATGATCATCGCGCCAAGGAACATTGGAACAGTTGGCTCTCCAACGATTACCCCCATCGTTGCAATTGCACCAACAACAGCACCACGCTGATCATGTACGAGCTTACCACCTGTATAACCAATTAAAATCGGCAGCAAATAGGTAAGTATTGGGCCAACCATCGCGGCAAGTTTTGCATTGGGAGTAAAGCCAGTAGGTATAAAAAATGCAGTAATCAAACCCCATGCAATAAAGGCCGAGATATTCGGCATGACCATCGAGCTCAAAAAGTTACCGAATTTCTGAACCGCTACTTTTATATTTGATTGAGCCATTCGCTCTCATCCTTTCGTTAAGATTCTACAATACTAATGGTAAGCGACAATGAAACCGCATTCAACAAAGAAGAAAACTAACTTTGTCGCATGACCCTTGACAAACCTATTGTTTCTCAAATCCTCACCCATCATTCACAAAGTGAACATGCTGCCTGGCACCATACAGTGTTGTTCCATCATTGACATTGTTGGGAATCTTTTGTGCAATAATTCACATATTACTTTTCAACATTGTTCTATTTCATCATTATTCTTCATAAATCATTTTCACGGTCATGCCTCCATCAATGACTATGTTTTGTCCTGTAATAAAATCATTGTCGGGGTCTGTTAAGTACAGACAAGCCCGGGCAATATCTTCCGGTTTTCCGACACGCTGAGCTGGGTGCTGAGCGTGGTCTGCTTCGCTGAGCAAAGCATAGTTCTTTGTTTCTATCCATCCTGGACTAATGGCATTAACCCGAATTCTTTTTTCCCCAAGTGAAACGGCCAAGGCATGTGTTAATGCCACTATGCCTCCTTTACTAGCTGCATATCCTTCAGAATGGGGCTCTGACATCAACGCTCTAGTTGACGCCATATTGACAATCGCTCCACCATTTTGCATCCATTTTGCAGCTTCTCTCGTACATAGGAACACACTTCGAAGGTTAGTATGAATAATGTCATCCCATTCTTCCACCGTTAATTCAAGAGGATCCTTCCATCTTGATATACCAGCATTATTGATGACGATGTCAATAATTCCGAATTTCTCCTTAACGAGCGAAAATAGATTTTCAATCTCTTCAGGATTTCTTACATCCGTTTCGATAAAAAGAGCGTCCCCGCCATTTTGAATAATTTGATTGGCGGTTTGTTGACCTGCTGCTTGATCAATCTCCGCAATCACTACCTTCGAACCTTTTTTTGCAAATGTCACGGCGATTGCTTTTCCAATTCCATTACCTGCACCTGTTACTACAACAACTTTGCCAGAAAAACTCATAGAATCCCTCTTTTCCAAAGGCTATTTTGTTAAACTCTGTTACATTCTTGAACCTAATAAACGACCTTATTTTTGTTATAAGAAAAATAAGAGTTATGGGATTAGCTAAAGCAACAATCTATACAAAACCCTAAAATAATAGATGATTACCTTTATTTTAACCTAATTTATTTTCTAGTGAAAAATACCTTGTTTTTCATTTATTTTTATAAAGAAAAGTGTCATGCACACATCTATTAATTGATGTTACATGACACTTTTATTTGTTACCCTAAATCATGACCAGTTATGAAGATATAGCCTACCAAGAAAACATTCAAAACAATAATGATACCCGTACAGAGCCATGCTAATACTTGTAACCACTTTTTATTTGCAAATTCGCCCATTTTCTTTTTGTCACTTGTAAATACGACTAATGGTACAACCGCAAATGGGAGCTGCAAGCTTAGAATAACCTGACTCCATAAAAGAAGTTCCCCAGTTCCTTTAGAACCTGCTATCCATGTAACAATAAAGGCAGGTACAACAGCTATTAAGCGAGTAACTAGACGGCGCAGCCATGGCTTGATTCTTAGATTCATAAACCCTTCCATCACGATTTGTCCTGACAATGTTCCAGTAATGGTTGAATTTTGACCGGAAGCAAGTAATGCAACAGCAAATAATGTACTCGCAATCCCAACACCTAATGTTGGGCTCAGCATTTCATAAGCAGCTTCAATTTCAGATACATCCAATCCAGTTCCGTGAAACGCAGCTGCCCCTAAAATTAAAATAGCAGAGTTAATCAAAAACGCTACAGTCAATGATAGAGCAGAATCCCATAATGAAAATTTTAGAGCCTCCCGTTTTCCTTCTCTATTGCGTTTATACTGCCTCGTTTGCACAATGGAAGAATGCAAATAGAGATTATGTGGCATAACCGTCGCCCCTAAAATTCCTAATGATATAAATAGCATTTCAGGATTCATTACAATCTCAGGCTTTGGCACATATCCTCCTAATAAAGCGGATATTTCCGGTTTTGAAATAATCACTTCATAGGCAAAAACAGCAAAGATTATTGTCATTAAGACTATTACAATGGATTCAATAATTCGAAATCCTTTTTGTTGCAGCAACAATAATAGCACTACATCAAGAGTTGTAATTAATATTCCGATTAATAATGGAATGCCAAATAATAAATTTAAGGCAATCGCCGATCCAATTACTTCTGCTAAATCCGTTGCAATAATGGCAAGCTCAGATAAAATCCAAAGACAAAATGCTGTTTTTTTCCCTGTTGCATCCCTTGTTGCCTGTGCTAGATCTCTTCCTGTTACCACTCCTAACTTTGCTGATAAAGCTTGAAGCAATATTGCTATCAAATTAGATATTAATATGACAGACAATAGCATGTATCCAAAACGTGCGCCTCCAGCAATGGAAGTAGCCCAATTCCCCGGATCCACATAACCAACCGCTACCAATGATCCTGGTCCTGCAAATGCAAGGAATTTCCGTAAGGTCCCAGCTTTGTTAGGAATCTTAACGGAATTGTTCACTTCTTCCAAACTTACATTTGAGCTTCTTTTTAACCAGCCACTTTCTTCATTTGTGCGTTCAAGTTGAACACTCATAAGTCATCCTCCTTTTTATTGTACAAGGGAAATTAATTTTCCTCAGGGCAAAAAATAATACAAAAAAATTTAGGCGTTCCTTTATATATAAAGATGATAACACGTAATTTTTTCTGTGTAAATAATTTTTCCCTAAGGAAACATTTTGATAGTGAGACAAAATATAATCCAAAAAAATCCTTTATTAAAAAGGCAAAAGATAATCATTAACCTCCTTCTTAATAAAGGATTTACAACTTTTTCTCCATCATATTCAGCTCAGGTTTAAAAGTGATAAATTCTTCCTGGCACCAACATTTTATTTACGGAACCAATCTGCTCCAGGATCCATGTGAAGAAATGGAAGCTCTGTATCAATTTCTCCTGTTATTTTTTCAGCTTCTATATTTTCCCCCATTAGCCAAAGGCTGAAGTCAAACTGGATTGGATCACTGTCACTTCCTAAAGTAAACCAAGCCTTCATATCCCTCGGCAGATAAGCAGATGTGTGGATAGTTCCGGCCCAGCTGCTGTATAAATTGGAGAATACACCTTTTTCAGAACTATTTAATAAGCGAAAGGCTTCAAATGCATCTTTTATACCGCTTCCGTGTTCCACTAAAATGTCCAAACGCCGTTTTGAGTCCTCCAAATGATTGCGATTTTCATGTTTCATAATCTCAAAATGGTTTGTACACGCAGTGGCCTTACGAACTTTAACCCTTCGCGGAGATGCCTCAACGATAAACGTTTCCCCGCTCCGATCATAGACAACATAGCTAAAGGAATGACGATGAGGTATTTCTTTTAACATAACAACTGCTTCTTCTACACTCGCGCAAGATTCTAAAATAATTCTTCCAATCATACAGCAAATAAATCCATTACCTGGATTTTTCCGATGCATAAAGTTATATCCTATCGCCAATCCATGTTCATTCATACCATCCATTCTACCCGTCACCCGTTGGCTTGGACCAACCATCGCGTATCCTTGGTCTGTTGGTTGAAAAAACACATAGCGTCCTTCATAGGTTTTTGGATGGTAGTCATAGTTTCGAATTAAATAGTAATCTCCCGTTAATATCGAACAGCCCGACCGGACATAATCCAAACGGTAGCCTCCAAATTCCCGCAGTACCCTTTCCATTGGCCACTTAAGCGCTTCTTGCAACCCAAGCAGTTCATCCCAAATTCCTGGTGCAAATCTCAATATGGCGTGTTTAACTTCTCCGACATCTATAGTGAATCTCGGCTTCCTAACCTTCCATTGATTTTCGCGGTTTTTAATCGCAAAAGAATCTATTAACTTTTCTCCCTGCATATAACCAAAATCATAATGGGAACCGCGAAATTGAATTATTTCACTGTATACTTGCTTCATTATTTATCCCTCATTTGTACTGGATGTCATGTATTTTTAGAATAAAGGATTTTAATCTAGAAAAAAAGGATACTGTTTTTACACATACACTTTCAGTACCAATTTTTCAAATTCTCTAATTCCATTTCTAATCTATTTCTAATAATTCCTTAAGCGAAAATTAAGTATGAGAGGATAGAGTAACATGGTTAACGGAAAGGGGATATCTATGAAAAAATTAAGGGAATTTATATTCCATTCCTTTCAAGAGCAACCATTGGCAGTTGCTTTATCGTTATTAATTGTCTTTCCGCCGGTTGGCATTTTATATATGTTCATTCTCGGAGCAAGGGAAATTATAAGGGTATTAAAAGGGAAGAAAGATATTCCTTTCGATATCATCAGTGTTCTGTTTTTGATTCTTTTCATTTCTACAATTGGGGCAGCAATTCAGCAGCAGCAGTGGAGTTATCTTTCTGTATCTTTAAGCATAGTTGTTTTTTATGGAGTTTATTTATATAGTATGAATCAAAACAAAATGACGCAAATGAAATACTTTAGTTGGGTTATTATTTTCGGAGGAGTTTATCAATATTTATTTGGAAGCATTAGCCTGCTTTTGTTTCATTCAGGATGGAGCAACAAACTTTTTGGTTATTTAACAGGGAGCGAGTTATTGGGCTTTCTTAGCCATCAACGCCTATATGGTTCTGCCTATAATCCAAATTATTCCGCCTTTTTATTAGTTTTTGCAATGGGATTTTTATTGGCTGAATTCTTAAAGGCAGTGAAAATGAAAAACTACAGACGGATTTTGCTCTATTGTGCCTTATTAATCTTCATTGTGGCAGGTATTATTGCGACCGGTTCACGATCAGGATTTGGAGTTATGATTATCTTGTTCGGGATTTTTTTATTTAGAATTAGTTGGAAATGGATGCTTTTCCTCTCTGCTTTTGTTTTGGCAAATGGTTTTTGGCTATATCGTTTTGTTCCAAGAAACTATGATATTATGAAAAATTTTGAGACTCGCATTTTCATATGGAAAAACAGCATTAATTTAGTGAAGGAATATCCTAGATTCGGTTTAACACCGCTTGGGTTTCCTGCTGAATATCTTAACCAAACAGGACATCATGCAGCCCATGCCCACAATATCTTTCTAGCATTCTTTACAGACTTCGGAGTGCTAGCAGGGGTAATATTTGCCGGCATTACAGCTGTATTCATGTTTCATTTTCTTAAGTTGTTAAAATATAATCGCAGTAAAAGTATTTTTGACTGGTTTCTCTTTTCCTTACCTATTCTAGGCTTGACCGGCATTTTGGATTTTCCATTATCATCACCACAAATTGCCTTGCCGGCGATCATCATAGTTAGCAAATGGCAGCAGTATATCGTACGGACAAACCACTCCTTCAGAAATAGACACGCTGCATTAATACAGGAAAATAATAGCTAAAAAAATGGTACCAGACACTGCAAATAGGATGTCTAGTACCATTTTTATTATTTCCTGATTTTCACTTCCGCGTTCATGCCCGGTAACACTTTGGAGGAGGGGTGTTCAACGGAAATTTTTACGGGTACTTTTTGGGTTACCTTTGTATAATTTCCAGACGAGCTTGATGGAAGGACTGAGAATATAGAATTTGTAGCATATCCTATTTCTTCCACAGTACCATCAAATACCGTATCGGAATCTCCATCTACGGTAACATCCACACTGTCACCTTTCTCAATATCTTTTAAATCTGTTTCTTTAATGTTTGCGATAATGTACAAATGATCCATATCTGCTTCTTGAGCAAGAACTTGACCTGCTTGTACCATTTGATTCTTTCTTGCTTCGTTTTTTATTATTTTTCCATCCATTCTTGCACTTACTGGTGTAAGCTTTTTACCGTCAAAGATATTTCCGATATTGTCTCCATTAGTTACATCCTCTCCAATTGATCCAGACCAAGCGCTTAATACACCTGATTTTAATGCAATAACTGGCATCATATCAGCCGAAACGATTGCATCATCCGTTTTTACATAGTGCTCATGCTCATAATAGAAATATGCACATGCAGCAACTAATAGAAATACAATAATAACCCCAATAATATTGGCAAATATTAAACGACGCGCCATAACAGTTCTCCTCTCAAAGATTATCTTTTTTCTTCTATTAAATAATTTGCTCCACAGCTTTCTCAGGGAGCCACTTTAACTTTCTTCTCCTTTTTCACAAGGCCAATCCCTTTACCAGTTGTCGCTTTTACAATCGACGCAGCTAACATAACCACACCGACTCCAAACATAACCGTAAATAGATTATGATATGCCATTAGGATTGCTGCTTTTTTCGTATTAACAATTAATTCATAGGAGGTCATGCTTTGAGCATCCTTGGCAGGTAACCCCATACTCACGAATTTTCTGGTCAAATCAGCAAGCTCCAGCTTTGCTTCTGGATCAAATTCACCTAAATGATCTCTAATTTTTTCATATTGAATATTATTTTGTGTGGAGATAGACCAGGCTACAATTGGGGTAATAACTGCCCCAGTAAAATTACGGATAGAGTGCAATGTACCCGAACGCATGGAGGCAAAATGTAGATTGCCTGCAAATGCGGTTCCCAAGGCACCGCTAACGAGCACCATACTTACCCCCGCTCCTAGAAGAGCTATTTCAAAGTACAGCACAGGCAATGATACATCCGGTGTCATTGTTCTCCAATTCCAGCTGACATACATAACAGCCACGGATCCAATAATTCCTAATTTACCAGCTCCTAAGGCGCCATACAATAGTGTTTTAAAAATAGCCGTAAACACAATTCCAACAAAAAACCAGCAGTAGAAGATTAATAAATAGTGAAATGGCAAATCTTTATTATGCCTTAGAAAACCATTTATCCCCGCTAAGGCTAATACTAGTAAAACATGCGACGCCACCGCCATAACGGTTCCCGATATTGGTTTTGCAGCTTTCAATGTTCGGAATGCCACTATTGGTGTTTCTGCATTTAAATCAACTAATACAAATAAAATTAAAACAATAAGTCCAACAACTAAAAACGGCCAAACTAGATAAGAAGTAAATCCTTTCTCCATTAAATTGCAAAGAGGTATACTTATCACTACCATTAGAAGGATTAACAAAAACAATCCCGTTTTATCAATCGGCTGATGCTCATGTTCTTCCTTTATCTTTGGCAATTCAATAGCTCCAATTATCAAGCATAGGACAGCTGAGATAATATTTAATATAAACAACCAGCGCCATGAATCCACGCTTAAAGATAAGGAACCGAAGAATGCGCCTGCTGCTGTTGCTCCGAATAACCCAGTAATGATAAAAAATAAATAAGTATTGCGTATTTTATTTGGAAATGATTTCAAACTAACTGGCAGCATCGTTAAAAACAGAACCCCCGCACTTACACTCTGAATAACTCTGCCTATGATAAGAATGACTAAACTCGGTGCAAAAAGATTAATAATAGACCCACATAAAAATAAAGCTATAAAAGTTAAATAATTCTTTCTAACACCTAATATCCTTGTAAAAACCGGGCCGAGTGGAACACCTAAAGCAAATGCTATATTGGAAAGGGTCGATGGAAATTGCAAATGCTCTGATCCTAAGCTTAGGCCATTTTGCACAATTTCTTGATTCATAGTATAGGAAAGATTAGCAAAGTATTGCGGCCCAATGGCAAAAATGGTCAAAAAGGAAATGATTAAAAATCCAGGAATTTTCATAATCCCTTTGGATTTTTCCGTTTTTTCCTGACTCAAATAAGTTCCTCCTTTCTTTCCAAAAGTTTCTTTCTCAAATAAAAAGAATTTCCAAATAGGAAATTCAAGTACTGTGTATTAAGTTGTATTATGCAATATGTATTATACAACTTAAATACAAAATAGCAATCCTTTCTTTTCAATTTCCTTTAATTCCTATTTTAGAGTTTTCTAATTGAACTTTTGGGAATATCCAAGTATATTCTTACAAACTGGCTTTATCCTTGTAAGAAAGCCTTTTTTCCAAGCGAATAATTTCTCTAAACAGCAAATGCTGTCCCATTCAAATTAGACAGCATTTCACATCATTTTCTCCATTTCTTAAAATCTTGATTTAATCTAGTCAAGTTTCCCTCTAATTGTGTCAACTGCTCAGGTGACCATTCATGCAGCATTTCCGCATATGCCTCATAGCGTGCCTGCTGAACCTTATGTAGGATTTCTCTCCCTTTGTCTGTCAATTCTACAAGACTTATTCTCCCATTTTGCGAATCCGGGAATCGTTTAATATATTTTTTTGTTTCCAGTGCAGCCACTTGTCTGCTAGCTGTGGAAAGATTCAAGAGCAATTTATCTGCAAGTGCATTTATTGCTAACGGGCTTGATATTTCCAGTTCACTTAACAATAGATATTCTGATCGATCCAGACTTCCGAGCCGCGGGCTATGTGCTGTAGTCAGCCGAACAAGAAGGGCTATTTCATACTCAATCATTTGCAGTACATCTTCCTTCAACTTACTTCCCTCTTTCTCAAAAACATTGCGGACAATTTTTATTTAAGTATAGCATAGACTTTCTTCATGTCTTGCTGCATATTTCGTAGCATGCAACAGTCATTAACTAAAGGACTATAATGGTTAAGATGAAAAAGGAAGTGCTCCCTTAATTAAGAAGGATTCAAATTGATTCTTATCTACGGGTTTACTAAATAAAAATCCTTGAACTTCATCGCAATTAAATTTTCTAATAATATCCAGTTGCTTTGTTGTCTCTATTCCTTCCGCAACCACTTTCATGTTTAATCCATGGGCCAAATCAATAATTGCTTTGGCAATTGCAGCATCCACCGAACCAATTTCAAGATTTTGGATGAAGGAGCGATCAATTTTCACATATTCAAATTGAAACATTTTTAGATACGTAATGGAGGCATACCCTGTTCCAAAATCGTCTAATGCAAATTTAATGCCACGTTCTTTAAAACTTTTTATCGAATCAATTACCACTTTTTCATTTTGCATTAATATATTCTCTGTAATCTCAAATTCAAGATAAGAAGGATCAACAGCCGTTTGTTGTAAAATAACGGATATAGATTTACTCCAATTACTTCTTAAAAAGCTTTTTGGTGAGATGTTAACCGATATTGGAACAACCTGCAAGGCGTTCTTTTGCCACCTTTTTAATTGTTGACATACATTCCGGACGACCCAATCTCCAATATCGATAATTAATCCTGATTCCTCTGCTAACGGAATAAAGTCTCCAGGATAAATTAGCCCCCATTCAGGATGTTCCCACCGAATTAATGCCTCTGCACTGATCATTTTCCTTGTTTTTACATCTATACGTGGTTGGTAGTGAATACAAAATTCATCTTCAGCCAAAGCCTTTCGGAGATCTTTTTCGAGAAGAAATGATCTAGAAGAATCATTGCTTTTTGAAAGTGAAAAAATTTGAAAATTATCTTTCCCAAGATCCTTGGCCCTGTATAAGGCCCTATCTGTATTTTGTAAAAGTGTATCCGCATCCTCACCATCGAAAGGATATTGACAGATACCAATGCTGGCTGTTATATAAAGCTCATAATCATTTACAATAAAAGGCTTCCGAATTCCCAGATTAATTTTCTCACCTATTTCAGCTAAATCCTTCTGATTGTAATGTTCTGTTAGCAGAATCCCAAATTCGTCGCCTCCAATTCTGGAAATGAGCCTACTATTCGGAATTATCTCCTTCAATCTATCTGCAACTTGAACCAATAGTTTATGACCAATCCCATGACCTAATGAATCATTAATATGTTTAAATCGATCCATATCTAAAAAAATGACCGTAAATGATTTACTATTTTCTTTTGAGAATTCAATTAATTCTTTGAGGACTTTTTCGAATTTCACTCTATTTGGCAAACCTGTCAAATAATCATGATAAGCAAGATAGGTAATCTTTTCCTCAGCGCTTTTTTGTTCCGTAATATCTGTGATAATTCCGTCAAGCCGTTTAATTTGACCTTCCTCATTTTTAAACGGAAGTGTTTGTTCTTGTACCCAGCGGATACTGCCATCTTTATGGCAGATTCGATATTGATGATTAATTGTCTGACCTTTTAATACCTTGCTTCTTTTTTTCTCATAATTGGTAAGGTCTTCTTTTAAAATCAAGTCTTTCCATGAAATGATACGGTTAATTACATCCTCTTTTGAATATCCAGATATATCGGATATTCCTTCTGAAATAAATAGTATCTTCTTAGTCTTAATATCTAGAGACCAAATACACACTTCAAGGTTATTGTAGATGGTTTGAAATTGCTGCTCATTTTCCTTCAGTTTTTTTTCTATACGCTTTCTTTCCGTGATATCTTGAATGGTACCAATCAATCTCATAGGATATTCGTTTTCATCAAGAATAATAGTACCTCGTTCAAAAACAGTACGTTCATCCCCATTCGGACGTATAATCCGATACTCAACAGAATAATCCTCATACTTTTCCACAGCTTGTCCCACTATTTTCCGATATAAATATCTGTCCTTTGGATGAATAATGTCTAAGACCTTTTGAAATGTCGGTATAAAACCCCTCTGTTTTTCGATAGCGAAAATCCGATAAATCTGGTCGGACCAAAAGACCTCATCTTTCAAAAAGTCATAGTCCCAGCTACCAATATTAGCAATCCGCTGAGCATCATTTAAATTTTTTTGAACCTTTTTTAATGCTTCTTCTTTTTCCTTCATTAAGCTCATATCTTTTGCAATTCCGAAAAAGCCCGTTACGATTCCATCTACAACAATTGGAATACCTGTAATATTAACCTCTACTCGTTTCCCGTTTTTATGTAGTAAACAAAGATCATAATTATCAGGCTTACCATTACAAATTTGGTGAAAATAATGAATGGCACGCTCTATATAGTCTTCCGCAACAAATTTCTTAAATGATCCTGTCAGTTCATTAGCCGAATAACCAAATGAATTAGTGGCAATATGGTTAAAAGAGATGATATTACCTGAAAGGTCTAAAGTAAACACAAGATCAGGATGGTTATCCAAAAGCGATTTATATGTATTATCTAAATTATGAAGCCAATCATTATTAGAATGTTGCGAGTGTTTGTCTATAGTTTGCTTTCCCTTATTGCTAAAAGGATACATCATGAATTTCTCCTTCATTAACAATTAGTGGAGTATAACTCCAATGAATTTTGTCGAAAAAAGTAATATTTTCTGTATTTTCTATTATTTCATTTTAGCAATAATCAGTCAATATGTCAGAAAAGAAATCAATTGCACTTTCCCCTATTCAAGCTAATCTTTTATACTCTATCCAACTTCAATGCCTTGCATTCCATGTATACAAATACCCTTTTCGACAAATATACAAAAATAACGTAAGATTCGCACTTTCTTTGCCGAAGCGATACTTGTTTTGTCATACGGAAAGGAGTCTGGAATTAAAAGAAGAATACTCTTTTATAGCCCAAATTTACATTGCTTTTCAAATAATTATTAAAGGAGGGATTTTTTTGAACTCAAGTACCGTCGCTAATTTACTTGGTGTTTCACAAAGCACCTTAAAGCGTTGGATCAAAGAATTGGATCTTGATGTGAATCGTAATGAACTGGGGCATTTTGATTTCAACGAGGAGGATATTACTATTCTAAAAAAAATTCAAAAGCAAATTCACAATGGTACCTTTCTTCAAGATATTGTCATTTCCAAAAGTAAAGTCCGCAAAGGAAAAACAACCACTACTGAGACATTTCTTCAAAAAATAGATGCATTGGAAAAAAGAATAAATGAAAAGGCCGATAAAGTTGTCTCCTACCAATTATTAACCCATCGTAAAGATATAGAGGAATTAGAGAGTGAAATAAAGCGACTTCATGAAAAAATAGAGTTATTAGAAGAAAAGCTTTCAGTTAATGGTGTAGATTGGCAATCTGATTATCCCTTTAAAGCCATGAATATAGAAGTAAATCAAAAACATAAAAAAAGAAATCTGCTCACAATGCTTTTTCATTCTTAAGGCACCAATACCGGTGCCTTTTCCTATAGTCTATTTATAACAAAGCGACTAATTCACTCCATTTAACTAATCGCTCCTAAAATACGTGTTCCATGTACTTCTCTTAATTTTAAATTTCCAGCGAGAAAATCTATATTTTTATTTGTAATTCCCCCACCGGGCATTACAATAATACGATCATCTGCGTATTCCATGTATTTTTGCAGTACTAGTAGGTTTTCTTCAATGGGAGTTTCCAAAGGTCCCCCGTGAGTCAGAATTCGGCTCACTCCATGTTCAATCAGCCAATCCATCGCGTCATAATGGAGCTCTTGCTTGATGTGGTCGAATGCCATATGAAAGGTGATATCTAGTCCATTAGCCGCCTCCATTAAAACAGACATTGCTTTTGTATCTATCCAGCCGTCATTGTTCAGGCAGCCCATAACAACCCCATCGACCTGCAACTCTTTAAGATGGAGAATATCCTCACACATAATATTCAATTCATCATTACTATAGATAAAATTTCCGCCTCTTGGCCTAATAATAGCCATTACCTTAATATTTTTGCTTTTGCAGTAGTGAATGGATTTCAACGCAACACCGTGGCTAACCGTTGTACCGCCAACAGAGAGATTATCGCATAATTCAATACGATCTGCTCCTTTTTCAATCGCATTTGGAATGGACGTGAAATTTTCAACACAAACTTCTTTTAACATATCATCACCTGCTATTGGAGGAGTCAGTATTATTCCTATTCCTCGTGATTATCGAGCCATTCGGTTGTTGCTTCTTCTATTATAGTAGAATGGCCTTCCCCCTTTTTTGCAACATAAATTTTTGCCTCTTCTGTATCGGTGGCAACAACAAATGGAAATTCTACATTTGTAGCAACCCCCCATTCTCCCTTCACATTCATGCAAATTAGGGACATGGCACCTGCTTTTCCCTTTTTTTTGATTAATTTATCATGAAATGCATATACTGCTTTATCCACTGCTGCCTGCGGCGAGATTCCCTCTCCCATCAAACGGACAATTTCGTAGCTCAGGCAGCCTTTCATTAAATCCTCCCCTAAGCCAGTTGCGGCTGCGCCTCCAATTTCACTGTCCACATAAAATCCCGATCCTGATAAAGGAGAATCCCCTACACGACCTGGCATTTTCATAAATAACCCAGACGACGATGTCCCAGATGTCATGGATCCATTTACATCAAGACATACAGCCCCTACGGTATCATGGCCATCATATGGACTTAAATCTCTGTTTTTCACTTCATCCAAGCGTTTCTCCCATATTGATTTTGCCACTTCAGTCAGCATATTCATTCTTTCGAAGCCATTTTTTGTGCATATGCTGTAGCTCCATTTCCAACGAGAAAACGATTAAATTGTTGTTCACTCAATTTGCGGGCAACCGAAATCGGATTCTTTACATCCTGAATTCCCGCTACAGCCCCAATATTAAAATTATCTCCATCCATAAAGGCGGCATCCAATTCAACAATTCCGTGCTCATTCGGCAAGCCTCCGAAACCAACAGATTTATAGAATGGATGATTTTCTACCTCTATTATCGCCTTCTCTAATGCATCCGCGGCGCTCATGTTATTTTTCAAGCCCTCTGTGGCCTTTCTGACGCCATCAAATGACATAACCCACGTGGCAATCATTCCCCATCTTGCGCTTGCTTGTCCCATACTTGTTCCTCCCCATCCACTCTTAAAAGAAGTATATTATTTTTATGAGGAAAAGAAAAACAGAATGGTTACTTGAAAAATAACCATCCTATAATATCATTACATTACTGCATCTATATTATTATGTTTTTCTTAAAACCCCAATCTACTCTGCTATTCTCTCAATAATCGTCGCATTTGCCATGCCATAACCTTCACACATTGTCTGCAAACCGTATCTTCCGCCCGTTCGCTCGAGTTCATGTAGCATAGTTACCATAAGCCGAGCACCGCTGCCCCCTAATGGATGTCCTAATGCAATAGCTCCTCCGTTAGGGTTAAGCTTTCTAGGATCTGCTCCCGTCTCTTTTAACCATGCTAGCGGAATAGATGCAAAGGCTTCATTCACCTCGAAAGAATCTATATCATCTATCGTAAGTCCTGCTTTTTTCAAGGCCTTTTCTGTTGCAGCAATCGGTCCAGTCAACATTAGGGTAGGGTCCGAACCGATAACAACACGAGTATGTATCCGAAATTTAGGCTTGTAACCAAGCTCCATCGCCTTTGAACTCGACATAAGTAATAAGGCAGCCGCACCATCACTAATTTGACTAGAATTCCCTGCATGGATAACTCCATTTTCCTGAAAGGCTGGTTTTAATTTTCCTAATGCTTCAAGGCTTGAATCCTTTCGCGGACCTGAGTCCTCTTTAAAGATTACGTGGCTCCCATCCTCTAGTTGTACTTCAAGGGGCATTATTTCCTTTGAAAAATAACCACTATCTTGAGCTTGCACTGCCTTTTGGTGGCTTTCTAATGAAAAGCGGTCCAATTCCTCTCGTGTAAAACCATATTTTTCGGCGATTCTTTCTGCTGATTGGCCTTGATGAATGATTTCATATTGTTCCTTCAGTCGATCGCTATAAGGTACACCTTGATAGCTGGAACCAATCGGTATACGGGACATATTCTCCACCCCGCCAGCTACTACAATATCCATGTCTCCTGCAAGAATAGCTTGTGAGGCAAAATGAATTGCCTGTTGGCTAGAGCCGCATTGGCGATCAATCGTTACTCCCGGCACCTCTATTGGATATCCGGCAATTAAAGCTGCAAGTCTTGCAATATCACCTGATTGCTCCCCAATTTGTGATACACATCCAAGTATTACATCCTCGATGAAGGATGGATTCAGTCCTGCTCGTTTTACAAGCTCTTTTAGTACTGCTCCTGCCAAATCATCAGGACGAAAATCCTTTAGATATCCATTTCGTTTTCCGACAGCGGTCCGCACTGCTTCTACTATGACAACATCCCTCATGACATTCATCCTTTCCTATTAAAGGCCCATGCTTTTTGCAATGATTGTTTTCATAATTTCATTTGTTCCGGCGTAAATGCTGGCAACCGGTATATCGCGATAGCGTCTCGCAATCTCGTATTCTTCCATATAACCGTAACCGCCATGTAATTGCATACATTCTGTTGCGATTTTCCTTGCTATATCAGTTAATTTCCATTTAGCCATGGAAACCTTTGTCACAATATTTTCTCCATGCAGATGATCGGCTATCAGTTGGTCCAAAAAGCTCCGCCCCATTTCAATCTCCGTAGCCATTTCTACGATTTTGAACTGGGTATTTTGAAAGGAGCTAATCGGCTGTCCAAACGCTTGCCTGCTCTGCACATATTCTATCGTCATTCGCAACATTTCTTCTGATGCAATTTGGGCTGCAATCGCCACAATCAGCCTTTCCTGCTGTAGTTTTTCCATTAAGTAAACAAAACCTTTTCCTTCCTCACCTAACAGATTTTCCTTTGAAACCTTGCAATCTTCAAAAATCAGCTCTGCTGTATCCTGCGCATGCAGCCCAACCTTATCCAGTTTTCTTCCCCGAATAAAACCAGGTGTATCTCGTTCTACTACAAGGAGACTAATACCTCTATGTTTTGGAACAGCCAGGGGATTCGTTTTACACGCAACTACTACTAAGTCTGCGTGAATTCCATTTGTAATAAACGTCTTTTGTCCATTTAAAAGATAATAATCCCCTTCAAGCTTGGCTGTCGTCTGAATATTAGAAAGGTCTGATCCAGTGCCAGGCTCCGTCATAGCTATTGCTGTAATAATTTCCCCTGTTGCACATTTTGGCAGCCATTTTTGCTTCTGCTCCTCTGTACCATAAGAATGTACATAGGGAACTACAATATCATTATGCAGCCCAATGCCAATCATGCTTGATCCTACCCGTTCCAGTTCTTCATTTATTACTACGGAAAAGCCCCAATCAGCACCAAAGCCCCCGTACTTTTCATCAACATCCGGACAAAGAAACCCCTGCTCTCCCATCTTTCTCCAAAAGCTCCGCGGAATCATGCGGTCCCTTTCCCATTTTTCGTAATATGGGTAAGCCTCCTTCTCCAAGAATTTCCGCAATGATTTTCGAAAAATATCATGGTCTTCTGTTAAATAAGGATGAGTCATGTTGAATCTCTCCTAATCGATTAATAACTAAGCACTCTTAATAATTCCCTTATAAAAAGAATATGCAAAAGAAATCTAAATTTCCCCATATAAAACAGGTAATTTTAGATGGCTAGGATACTTCTTATCATGATAAATGCTTTGGGTTACAATGACTGACTCTGTTTCTTCATACGGATTAGCTCCGGTATTTGTATTTGGAAAGGCTACAAATTTGCTGGAGGATGTAATCGAAAAACGAATCCGATGCCCTTTCCGAAAAGTATGCGCAAGATTTTGCATGAATATGGAGTACTTTTCTATTTTTCCTGGAACGAGCAATTCAGGTGTATCGTACCCATTCCGATATTTTGCCCGCATTATGTAATTGGATAACAAATAGGAATTGCCTTTTTCATCTACATCACTTAAAGAGACAACCCAATCTGTATCAAGCCCGCTACTTGCGGCGTATATTTCTGCAGAAAGCTCTCCCGCAATACCTATATCCCCCTGCAATACATCACTCGTATAAACAAGAATGTCATTTCTCAATTCATGCTTTCGGAGATTCTCCGGTTCCCTTTCCCCGCTAAAATGAAATGGTTCATCTGGATTATAAATAAAGGAATCATTAGGCGAAATTTCATCCGCTTCACGCTGCAAAGCACCATTCCCATTACTTGAGTTTGCATATCCATTACTACCTAGGTAAAAGTTCGTAACAGTTGCTTCACTTGGCGTCCAATCAGCGGAAGTTTTCCACTTGTTTTCTCCTACAAGGTAGTACGTTGCCCTCGGTTCCTCGTCAATTCCATTGGGGATATTTTTAAGAAAGCGATCGAACCATTGCAATATTTTCACATCATAATCATATACAACAGAGTCATTGCTAAAGCTTACCCCTTGAAAATCCCTAGCTCGATTCGGATTATGCTCCCATGGCCCTAGCCAAATTTTCCGATTAGGAACATCATGGTCGGTCAACATACGCCACGTTTCCGATACACCAGGACTATCGCCATCATACCAGCCGGAAATCACAAACATTGGTGCCTTTACATTACTTCCCCGCTCAGAAAAGGTACAATTTTTCCAGAAATCATCATATTCCGGATGCTGACTCCACAGAGTCCAAGGCCCTGATTCCCTGCCAATTATTTTCTGAGGTATCTTTTTGATCGGCCTAGCATCCACCGCTTCTTCTACGCTTACAGTTAACCCAGCAAAAATATCAAAATCGGTACGGGTGCCAACAGACTGGGCGAGGGTCCAGCTTAGCAGTGGCCAAGAACAAACGGTTCCCCCTCTTCTCACCGTATCAACAAATGGAGAGCCAACATTTACTTCATCTACAACCGCTTTTAAATTGGGATGTCCGCTTGTGGCAGCCGCAACAACAACATATCCTAAATAGGAAGCTCCCCACATGCCAACGTTCCCATCTGACCATTCTTGTGAAATAATCCAATCAATGGTGTCATATCCATCATCTCTTTCATAATAAAAGGGAACCAATTCTCCTTCTGAATCCGCCCTGCCTCTTACATCCTGGGATACAACGGCGTATCCCTTATTCACCCATTTGATAAGAGACTCCTTTTTCCGATTCCGATCATAACAACTCCTCACTAAAACCGTTGGTACCTTTTGACCCTTCTCCATCCCCTCCGGTAAAAATACATCCGTAGCTAATTTAACACCATCTCTCATCGGGATTAAATAGGTCCCTAGATCATTGATGCCATATTCTGATTTAGAAAGAAGCGGATCATCATATACCACAAGTGGAGTAAGCTTTTCATAGCCTTCCCTCACAATGACCTCCATTCCATTGCGATTTGGGCAGACAAAAGCAATCACTTCCCCTTCCACGGTGACTATATCTAGAGCCGTATCATTTCGATAAGCCCAAACTTGTGAAGTAAGGTGTTTTCCATCAACCTCGGCTTGATACTGCAGATGCTTTTGATAATAATCGCCATTTTCGAGGTACACCTCATTCTCTGTCCATTTTTGATTGGAATACACGGAAAGATTTTCATGGATTTTGTGGAAAGGAATATTTGCCTTTATATCTGCCGCAAGGACATTTTCCTGCATTTGTGTTCTCCTGCGGCTATCAACTTTGCTATGCATAATTTGTTTTTCTTTAAATTGGATTTTCCCTTCATATACTCCAGCGCAATAATAATGGAAAATAGTTTGATTTAAATAACTGTTCATAACGCCTCTCCCCTTTTACAATAGGCTGTTTTCGTCTAGATTGTTGTTTTTCATAAATTATTATAAATCCTTATATAGTCTTACCTTGGGGCATCTTTTCTTAAGAAATCTATTCACACATTACCTAAAATTAGGTTGCAGCAAAGGTTATAGTTCGAAAAAACAAATTTCAAGAAAAGAGCCTTACATCGGAATTACGGTCCCCTTTTTTTGTTTGACAGCTTCTTGATAGATAAAATTAGCTGCAGCCAAATCCTCTATAGCTAATCCAAGTGATTCAAAAATAGTAATTTCCGAATTGGATTGCCGACCAGGGACTTTTCTAGTCAAAACTTCACCAAGTTCCCCTATAATATGATTTGGACCGATTTTCCCTTCTTTAAGTGGGATAAGATAATCTCCGGACTCATTAACAGCCGATTCCACTCTATCAACATAGAACAGCGATCTTTTCACAATGTCTGAGTCTAATTCCCGATCTGTTGCTTTACAAGCACCTACTGCATTGATATGGGCTCCTTCTTTTACCCACTCCCTATGTAAAATTGGTTCTGTCGCTGCAGTTAATGTACATATAATATCCGCTTCACACACAGCATCTTCTGCTTCTTCAAAAACTTGAATCGGAATAGAAATTCTTCGTTCCATTTCCTCTTTAAATACTGTTGCTTTTTCTACATTTCTGCTCCAAATATGTACCTTTGTAATTGGACGAACTGCAGCAATTGCCTCTAAATGAGTTCTCGCTTGTTCACCCGAACCTAATAAACTGAGAATCTTGGAATCCTTTGTTGATAATACTTTTGTTGCAACCGCACTTACTGCAGCGGTTCGAAGTGCTGTAATCTTCGTGCCGTCGATAATCGCTTTTATACTCCCATCATTAGCATCATTTAATAGAACCACCCCTTGATGAGAAGGCAAACCCTGCTTATGGTTTTTAGGATAAATAGTAATCACCTTCGCCCCTATTACTTCTTCTCTGCGCAAATATCCCGGCATGAGACCCATTAAATTTTCCTGTTCGATCGGTATAACCGACCGCAGGTGCTGTATTGCTTCTCCTGCAGCTAAATCCTTTAGTACATTTTCTATTACCTTAATACAAGTATCCATTGGCAATAACTCTTCGACTTGATTTTGATTAATGACAATCATGACATCACTCCGGCAAATTCGTGTAATTAGGGTTATTTTATACGCACATGTGAGAAAATTCAAACATTTTATTTTCCCGTAAGGTACCGTTTCCAGGAGAAATAGATAAATGATTAGTGTAAATGGACACAAGGTTCGTTATGTGTAACAAGATGTGTTATTTCCTTATGTTTGCCGACAGGGTTCCGTTATTCAGTAAAAATACGGTGAATTCCCTATGAATTTTAGTAGATAACGTACTCTGGTCCGCTTAGCCATGAAAATCAGGTTATTTATACAAAATAGCAGATTCTATGTCCTCCTAAGACAAAACAACGCTCAAAGCATTATTTGCTTGAGCGTTGTTTCACATAAGTACCCTGTATTCATATGTTTCACTTCATACTAATTATTTTTTCATTTAAGAGATCAAATACTTTCCTAAGTGTATCTTTCGGGACTTTTTCGTATTGATCCCCAATACTTACCTCAAAATAACAGGACGTTTCACCCGTTTCCCGTAAATAACTAGTTAAACCAACACCTGTTTCATTATATATTTCTATTAAAATTGGCTCGAGTTGTTCTTTTGCTACGTTAAAATGAGCATGGAACATATTCGATACCGGCACCATTGGCTTTGTCTCCACAGAATTGCACTGATTATAAAACGCAGCAAGCTCCTTCGCATCATTATAGTATTGCTCCATTTTAGGAATCCTCTGATTGAAATAATAATCGGAGCTTATAATATAAGGATATAGGCTAATTAGATCTCCACCGTGACGTCTTTTCCAAACCTTCGATTTCTCGGTAAAATCCTTATCGCCGGCCAGGATTGCTCCTGCGATTCCCCCAATTCCTTTATAGAAGGAAACATACACGCTATCAAACAAAGCGCAAACTTCTGCAGCTGTCTTTTGATAATAGGGGAGAATTTCAAAAAGCCGTGCACCATCTAGATGGAGCTTAATCCCTTTTTTACGGCAGTATGAGGAAATCGACAGCAGGGTATCATAACTAGGTAATTGCCCCCCAATTTCCCGTTGTGGCAACTCTAGTAACAAACAAGCAATCTTTTCATTGATGTTCACAACATCTTCTAATTCTATTACTCTATTTTTATCCGCGAGTAATATAGGCTCTATATGGTGTAATTCCTTCAGGCCGTCCTCCTCATGTATTTCCAAATGGCATAACGGATGATAAGCCACCTTTTTTAGCCCTTTCTCATCACACCAAATTCTTAATGCAATTTGTTGAGCCATTGTTCCACTCGGAAAAAATACAGCCGTTTCCTTTCCTAAAAACGCTGCCATCTTCGCTTGAAAATCCTCGATTACAGCCCCCTTTCCATATATATCACTTTCAAGTGCTCCGTCTACTTCGGATAATAAGTCTTTCATCACCTGAACATTTCTTTTTCCATTCCCGGCAACCTGAAAGTTTGTTCGTTTAAAAGCTTCTAGTAAAGAATTTTTTTCGCTCATCATCCTGACTCCTATTCAAAATATTATCTATATATAGATAATAATGCATACGCGGTCACCAGTCTAATCGGTAGATTAAAAATCTCTCATTCGGATTTTGCTCAAATAAGTCTGGTAATAATACCTCCTGTAATAAGGTAAAGGAGGTTTGGTTTTCTAAAAAATACACGTATTCATTTGACGGATAATATAAAATCAGATCGACCACCCGCTGCATCTTTTCTACAGATTGAAGTATATGGTTAACCACCTTCATAAATATTTGCACGGAAAACGGATTAAAGAAATAAAAGCGATTATCCCTGGGGTTTATTTCATAGTCTTCGGCAAGGCAACAATGAAAATGAATTTTATTCGATCCATGTAGATTCCTTTTCAAATAGCTCTCCCGATTAGCCATCGCATCGCGAATGAAACGCTCGTTCATTTCAATACCTGTCACTGCTGCATGAAAGAAATGGTGTATGTAAAAATTCAGCCTTCCTTTACCACAGCCGAAATCAACAATCCTATCCTTGCTTGTTAGCTCATATTCTTGAAATAAAGTCTCTAGAGCTTCATAAGGAGTAGGCTCATAACGATGATAATGCATAGACTTTAAAAACCCTTTTTGCTCTTCCCTTGTTTTTATATTCAATAGTGCATCAAAATATTTGTCCTTCATAAGGGGCTCTCCTTTTAAAAGGTCGTTTTCGTATTGATTATTGCTTTTCATCATTAGTTATAAAATCTAAGTAGGCTAGGTTTCATGGCATCTTTTCTTAATTCATTAGGATTATTGCCAAAGTTTCCTTATATATTAGCAACAAAGTTTAAAAAAAGAGCTATTAAAAAGACACCCGAATAAATCGAGTGTCACATCATCTTCATACCATCACTTTACAAATATCGTTGGTAAACTCAACAGGGTCGCCGATTGGCAAGCCTTCAATTAATAATGCTTGATTATATAGTAGGTTTGTATACAATTTCAACTTATCTTTATCGTTTTCGAATGCATTCTTCAAGGATTGGAATACATCATGGTTAACGTTAATTTCCAGTACTTTCTCCGCTTTAACATTTTGGTTATTTGGCATCATATTGAGTACCTTTTCCATTTCAATAGACAACTCACCTTCAGCTGTCAAACAAACAGGATGGGATTTAAGTCGCTTAGAAACTTTTACATCCTTCACCTTTCCTGCTAAAGCTTCCTTCATAAAATCAAACAGCTCTTTGTTGTCCTTCTCTTCGGAATCTGCGCTGTCTTTGTTTTCTTCTTCAATACCAAGATCACCGCTGGATACTGATTTAAATTCCTTTTCCTTATAATTCATCAGCATTTTTATCGCGAACTCATCGATATCGTCTGTAAGGTAAAGAATTTCATAACCTTTGTCCGCTACTAACTCCGTTTGCGGAAGCTTTTCAATTCTTTCAATAGATTCACCGGTAGCATAATAAATATATTTTTGCTCTTCCGGCATTCTGGATACATACTCATCTAATGTAACCAATTTCTTTTCTTTCGATGAATAGAACATCAACAAATCCTGCAATACGTCTTTATCTTGGCCAAAATCATTGTATACACCGAATTTTAATTGTCTGCCAAAAGAGTTAAAGAAAACTTCATATTTTTCGCGATTATTTTTAAGCAAACCTTCTAATTCGCGCTTAATTTTATTTTTAATGTTTTTTGCGATAAATTTTAATTGCTTATCCTGTTGCAGAATCTCCCTAGAGATGTTTAAGGATAGGTCTTCTGAATCCACCATACCCTTCACAAAACTGAAATAGTCCGGAAGCAGATCCGCGCACTTTTCCATAATTAAAACACCGCTGGAATACAACTCTAATCCCTTTTCAAATTCCTTTGAATAGTAATCGAACGGAATATTCTCAGGGATAAAAAGAATCGCATTATAGCGCACTGTACCGTCTACGCTAATATGAATATGTTTAAGCGGCTTATCAAATCCGTAACGCTTTTCTTGGTAGAAGTTTTCGTAATCCACGTCGGTTAACTCACTTTTATTTTTTCTCCAAATCGGAACCATACTATTAATCACTTGTTCCTCTTTGTAATCCTCGAATTCGTTTTCACTGCCCTCTTTCGGTCTTCTGCCAGTAACCTCCATTTTGATCGGATAGCGAATGAAATCAGAGTATTTTTTAATGATGGATTTTAAACGATATTCTTCTAAATACTCGTCATAAGATTCATCTTCGGTATTTTCTTTTATTTTTAGAAAGATTTCAGTACCAACTGTTTCCTTTTCGCAAGGGTCAATGCTGTATCCGTCGGCTCCAGTTGACTCCCACTTGTACGCTACATCACTTCCTAAGGCTTTGCTTATAACCGTAACAACATCCGCTACCATAAATGCAGAATAAAAACCAACTCCGAATTGACCGATGATATCATGGCCATCCTTTAATTCATTTTCATTTTTGAAAGCAAGGGAACCGCTTTTTGCAATGGTACCAAGATTATTTTCCAACTCTTCCTTCGTCATCCCGATGCCGGTATCGGAAATTTTCAATAATCGATTATTCTTATCTGCTTCGATTTTTATATAGTAATCATCTTTATTAAATGTTAATGAATCATCCGTCAATGCTTTGTAATAAATTTTATCGATTGCATCGCTGGAGTTAGAGATCAACTCTCGCAAAAATATTTCCTTTTGAGAATAAATAGAGTTAATCATCATTTCCAACAATCTTTTGGATTCGGCCTTAAATTCTTTTTTAGCCATTATGATATCCCCTTTCGACTGTACATTTTTTACTAGAGTATATTCATAATTTTAGCACTCCCCCGCATTGAGTGCTAACAATTTATTTAATAACATATTATCTTAAAGTGTGTCAATCATTTACAAGTCTATCTGATTAGATAAACTCTACTGTATATTCCCCATCCAACGTAGACCTTTTGGAAAATGATTTTTCAACATACCGTTGGCAAGCTTTCCCCATCCAATCGAAAACCCATCCACTTGAATAAGATACCAGCCTTTTGGACCATCCGCTTTTAATGATTCACCTTTTAAATAGGCAATAATATCAGGAGAATTTTTATCTAGGTTCCATTTATTCTTTACTTCACGCCCTTTTAAAGATAGAGCTAATGCATGGGATGGTTCAAAACGATTTTTCTTCAAAGTGCCTAAATGCCATCCTGGACGAATAACCTTTAAATTTTTCAATGATAGCATTTCATTTGGAATAATATATAATTGGTCGCCAAATATCACATAATTACCTTTAGGAATCTCATATAAGGTTTCTTTCGCAAATTCAAGAAAATCCTTCAATTGCTTTTGTTCCTTTAAGGTTTCTGCATATTTCCATTTCAGAGCATCTTCCTCGCCCACTTTTTTTAAAACGGCTATGTAATGCCCTTCACCTGGCACTTTGTGCGGCCAGATTCGGATGGTCTTGTCGATATTTTCTGCTCCTGCAGATACCCAATCCTTCCGCCCTTTGCTAAATCCCTCGTACACATGAATATCTTCTATTTCAAAACGATCATCTTGATGTAAAAATGCACTGATAACCCCTTCATTTTCTTCTGGTGAGAAGGTGCATGTTGAATACACAAGTCTCCCTCCATGCCGAAGCATTTGTGCTGCGTGCTTTAGAATATCCAATTGCCTTTCCGCACACACTGCTACATTCTCCACACTCCACTCCTCTCGTGCCTCTGGATCCTTTCGAAACATCCCTTCACCGGAGCATGGTGCATCTACCAAAATACGATCGAAGAAGCTTGGAAAACGATCGGCTAATCGGCCTGGTGCTTCATTTGTTACAACGGCGTTTTTAATCCCCATTCGCTCAATATTTTGCGATAGAATTTTTGCCCGTGCGGGATAGAGCTCATTTGCTATTAAAAGCCCCTGCTGGTTCATCCTCGCTGCCATATGAGTGGTTTTTCCTCCCGGGGCTGCACACAGGTCCAATACCTTCTCTCCCGGCTTCGGATCTACTAGCTCACTAGCAGCCATTGCACTCGGCTCCTGTATATAATACAGGCCAGCTTCATGATATGGATGCTTTCCTGGCCGGTCATCCTCTTTATAGAAATACCCCTCTTTCACCCATGGTATTTTTTCTAGGTGATAAGGATTTATGGTTAAAAACTCATCTATAGGTACTTTCAACGTATTCACACGTAAGCCTTGATTTTTCGGTTCATCATAACTCTTTAGAAAATCAGTATATTCATCTTGCAGTAGCTCTTGCATCTTGTTAAGGAATTCTTTTGGCAACTCCATTGGTCATTCACCTCAAAAACGGTTTTTCTCCTTCTTATATTACATGAAGAGAGCTTTTCCGCAAATTATGATAGAATGAAGTGTAAGAAGGAGTGTGTCACCAATGCAAAAACTGTATTTTGAATCAGCATGGGATAAAACTATTTCCGAAAAAGACCGAGAGCGAATTCGTGAAGCTTTCCACAAAACAAGTATTCCTCACAATTCACAACTGGAGTTCACCCGATTATGGGAAGCAATAAATCATAAAGGGGCATTACTCGTGACCGTTCTTATACATAACTTTGACAGCGAGGAACTTACTTTTCACAATAAATTGCTTCAATACCGGGAGAACGAGGAAATCACCGCTGCTCATCCCTTCACTCTCCCTGTACCCATTAAACCTGAAACGAGTATGCCATGGACGTTTATTTTTCCCGCTGTTCATTTTTATCGCGAGCCCTTGTTAAAGAATGGAAGGTTAGAAATCATCCGTTAAAACCGATACCCATTATGATAATCCGTCCATCCATCAGCTATTGCATTTGAATCATCGGGATTGTCAAAATAAGAGAACAGATATTTCCAATTAGACGTTCCTGAATATACTTGATACATTCCGGCCGAGATTCTAAGGACCTTGCAGCTGAATCCTGCTGCTGCCCCCATATACCCGAAATGATGGTTGCCAATATACTCACCGTTTTTTTCCCTGCCTTGAAAAATATAGACGGTATTATCCCCGATAATTCTCTTTAAGTCCCATATTCCATACGATCTTGTAATATAGTAAAATACTCCTAGCCTATACGTATTGGCAAAAGCATGACCTTTAGATTCTACATACTTTTCATAATTTCTTTTTAGTTCTTTTGCAAAACGAATGTTAAGCTGATAGGTTCTCGCAATTAAGAATGTGTTTAACTCCTTTTTATCTTTATTTAAAATTGGCTCTTCCCCTAAAGTAATATCCTTCCAACGTTTATTTACTTCTTTCTCAATAAACTTCACTTCTTCTAAAATCAGTTTCTCCAGCTCCACTTTTTCCTTTCTGCTTAAGGATGTTTGATGGATAAAAAGGGCAGATAAAAAAAAACAAATGGAGGGTACATAAACAAAGTTGGAAATAGAAAGATCCTTTTGCACATTCAAAAATAGGTAGTGAAATACAGGTAAGCTTATTAAAAAAGCGATCCACATGATATATGACCTTTGGCAAATAGCTGCAATAAATGCTATCGAAGCCGGAATAAAAAGAAATATTGTAATTTCAAGCTTTATATTATTCTTATATTCTTCGGAGTACGGAAAATACAGTGCTTGCCAAATGCAGAAACCAATAATTGCACCTGCTATTCCTAAGAGAACGCCCAAATAGCTTTTATAATTCCTGGTTGGATAGTATCGAAAGAAAAACACAAGGCGGTTTAATTTCATTTTCCCCACTCCTCATCCTTAAAGTCCAATATAGTGTATGCACACTACCGTTCTCTCGTCGCCATCAATTATGTAGCCTGTAATGGTTTTAAAAACTTCCCCTTTATCCAATTTATTATTACTTGGCATATGCTGTTTACGAAATTCCTCTGCTTAAATAAAAGCAGTTCCTCTTGAATCGATCTAGTCATTCATATCTCCTCTCAAAAAAATAAAAAGGCCTAACTTCTAAAAAGAAGTTAGGCCACGGTTAAGACGACTATATTCATAGTTTCTTCCATTTACCAAACTATATACGATGAGCGAATATATATGTACTATTAATTATTATCTAATCTGAATAAAAAACTAATGACTGCAAGACATTAGCCACCCTTATTTTAACATTACTATCTAAATACTTGCAATAAAATAAACTAGAATTATGTATATATGTACAAATTTACTAAATTAATATAAAAAGCAGGAACAAGCTAAGGTTCCTGCTAAAAATCTATTATTTATCCTTATTTCTCTTGGACATTCTACCTAATACGAATGCCCCTGCAGCTAAACCAATCATTGTATTGGTTTTTTTATTAAATACTTGCTTAACTACAAGATTTACGTTTTGTGGTCTTTCTGCAAGACGTCTCATAAAATATCCATACCAATCTTTCCCGAAAGGTACGTACGTACAGAAGTTATAGCCCTCTTTCGCTAGAGCAAGCTGCATATCTCTTCTGAATCCGTAAAGCATTTGGAATTCAAATTTATCATTTGGTATATTATGTGCTTTTACAAATTTCTTCACATGATTTATGACATGGTGGTCATGAGTTGCAATTGATGTGAATTTTCCGTTTAACAAATGCCATTCAATTAGTTTAATAAAGTTGGCATCGATTTCTTTTTTCTCTTGGAATGCATATTCCTTCGGTTCTTTATATGCACCTTTTACAATACGTAAACGATAGTTTTTATATTTTTCAAGGTTTTCTTGAGCATTGTAGAAATAAGCCTGAATAACAGTTCCAACATTATCATATTCTAGTGAAAGATCATCTAAAATATCAAAGGAAGGCTGCAGATGGCCGTAATCTTCCATATCAATATTAACGAAAATATCGTAACGGCTTGCAGTGTCTACAATTTCACGCAAATTATTTAAACAGAATGTATAATCAATATCCAAGCCAAGCTGTGTAGGCTTTAAGGATATATGAGCATCAACGCCATTTTCATGAATAGCTTCAATAACAGCAAGGATTTGATCCTTTGCCTCAGTAGCCTCTTCTTCTTTATAAACAAACTCTCCCAAATTATCTACCGTACAGGAAATTCCATGAGAGTTAAGCTCTTTTATACTTTGGATTGTTTCTTCAATATTTGTTCCAGCTACAACATTTTGCGCACCTAATTTAAGGCCGTATTTTTTTGCTGCTGTATTAAGAAATTGGTTTTTGGATAAGCCCATAAAAAAATCTTTCAACATCACTATTACTCCTTAGTTGTTGGTTTTTTATTTTCATTATAGCACAATTTATTGAATACGCTATCAATCTACGAAAATTGTTGATTTTTGTCAAAAGGTTTAATTATTCAAATAAAATAAGACAGTTTCATAGAAAAACTGCCCTTTATTCGCCCTAGAACTTCCTAATTGTAAAAAATTTCCTCAATAACCAAACGCCTGGTGCAAACCCAAGTGATAACTGCCATGCACCGATAGATTGTAGGTTATAGCTGCGAACTAATTGCATTTTTGCACTCATACTTCTTACGTCTTCAAACCAAACTTCATGTGTCTGTCCTTGTTCATCCATATATCGGAAATAAGGTGACTGGTATTCTTCCGAGTATTGGACAGGAGATTGATAACGCATGGCTGTTTCTATTGCATCTTGGTTAGATATACCTGGTGCTATTCTTCCTGGGTTATATGGGATAATCCAATTATATCCATATAAAGGTACGCCTAAAATAATTTTTTTGCTGGGAACGGTATGAAGGGCAAATTCTATGGATTTTCTTACCTCCGTTATTGGAGCTACGGGACCTGCTTCACTCCCAGCATGATGCCAATCATATGCCATAATGAACAATTAATCCACGACTGCTCCAATTCCTCCATAATCATATCCCCTCAACCATGGAATATCTTCACTTGTTTTGGCAGGAACCGCGATGGTTACCGGCAACCTATCCGGTCTTAAGCGATCCTTTAATTCTCTTAAAAACCCAGTAAATAAATCCCTATCCCCAGCTTTCACACGTTCAAAATCAATATTAACGCCACCGTAGCCATTTCTTTTCACCAAATAAACTATATTGTTTACTAAATTAGTGCGTGCTGTCGGATTATTTAATACGTTACTTACAAGATCGGAGCTAAATCCTTGGGAGGTTATGTTTGTTATTGTGACAAGGGGTATTACTCGATGCTGCCAAGTAGTACGAATGGCCACTTCATCATTTAGAACGTTAATAATATCACCGTTATCACCAAAATGATATTCGAAGATCGCAATGGAAGAAGAATAGGGGGCAAATTGACTAATTAATTGAGCATCTTGCTCAGGACTTCGAACTTGATAATATTGCAAAGTACCAGCAATATAGTTGGATATATCGGGTATTTTAATTTCCATACCCGGATGAATGGAAGCAGGATTAATAGAGGGATTTGCTTTTCTTAATTCGTCCATACTTACCATTGCCTTTTTGGCAATTTCAAAAAAGGAATCCCCTGGTTGCACAATATAGGTATAACTTGGAACCAGTATCGCTTGGCCAAGTACAAGATTAGAGTCACCCAAACCATTCGCCAATCTTAATCTGTTAAGTGAAGTATGGTACATCCTGCTAATCTTAAATAATGAATCTCCCTGTCGAACTATATGAATAAACATCTTATTCCCCTCCCGTACACTAGTAAACACTAATATATATACGATGAAGGGTAGGAGGGACATCCCTAATAAATATTTTTTTACATGAATATACTTTGGTTTCTGTAAAATATTTTTTAACTACTCTCTAACAAATATTTAGCGCTCATCCACAGCAACTGAATCGAACATATTAATTGGATATAAATTACCTTCCAGTGCAAAAGAAATTTTCCCCGTTTCCTCTGAAACGACAAGAGCAAGTGCATCACTTAGCTCCGTTACACCAAGAGCTGCCCGATGCCTGGTTCCAACTTTTTCTTTTCCTATTTTTCTTTTTGTTAGAGGAAGAACATTCGACGCTGAAACTACAATATTACCCCTAATAACAACAGCGCCATCATGAAGAGGATTTCCGGGATAAAAGATCGCCTCTAATAATTTGGAAGTAACGACTGCCTCCATTGGGGTTCCTTTTTGTATAATGGAATCTATAGATTGACTTCGTTCTACCACAATCAATGCACCGTGTCTTTGTTTAGATAGATGCTGTACAGATGCAGATAAATCCTCATAGGTATCTGTAAATGTGGATAAATAACAGTTTAAATAAAAGGATGCGGCCATGGCTTCAATATCCACCAATTGATTTTTAGCCTCTTCCAAACAGTTTAGGAGGCAGTAGTCTTCCCCATCAAGCTTTGCAACATTTGATTGAAGATGAGCAATTAAATGTTGAATTTCGACTATCAACTTCTGTTTCATTGGAGAAAAGTCACAGTTTTTTTTAGACATATTCATTCATCTCCCTTTTATTAATAGCTGTTTTCGCACATATTGTTAAATTCTAAAAGCCGATTTTAATTGGTTGTTTTTCGTTTATAGATTTCCATCCTAATATAGTCTTGCAAGAGGCATCTTTTCTTAAGATGATTTTTGATACTTAACCAAAGTAAGGATCAAAGTTTAATGAGAGTTACCGTTCAAAAGATGAATCTCTTACTAATCCATAAAATTCATTTAATAGCCTGTCTATTTATGGAGTTTTAAAATCAATATCCTTGTTTAAGCTACAGGTTAATACCACTCTCTTCCCAAACAATAAGCTCTTTCTGAACTAGTATTTGCAAATTTCTTCACAAATAAAATCCAAAAATGAAGTTGCATAACGAATATTCCAAAATGATGGTGTCAGTCCCTAAAAGTGACATAAAAAATTGAAGCTCCTTTAAACAAGGTAGCTTCAACTGTCCATTTTCAGTCATAAATTAGCAATCGAAATTTTTAGATCCCCCTTAATGGATAGCAGGAGCTTTTTCCTTAATAATGCCATTCTCTCCCCATTCAGGATGTGCCTTGCGAATAACGGATGGTCTAGCAAGTATCATTACTACACCTATTAGGAAAAGTGCGGAGACCATGAGTATCCATTGAGCAGGGATGAAATCGTATAGGAAGCCATATAAAACCATTGCTAGTGGTGAAAGTGCTTGCGCCATTGTTTCTATTATAGAAAAAACTCGTCCTTTATAATCATCATCGATTTGCTTCTGAAGCATTACTTGCATTGGTGTGTTTATTAAAATAATTAATGCGCCAAACCCTATCATCAGTACCATATAGAAAATGATCAGCCAAGAGTAGGACATCTTTATAATAAGTGGCAAGGCTATCCCGGACATTAAAATTCCTAAGGCAATTATGCCGCGTTTTGATAATAGGAGTGGATACTTCACCTCTTTACGGAATGAAAAATAGAAAGATAGTATCAGCATTCCAATTGCAAACGCCCCTTCTGTTAATCCGAAATGCTGTGAGTCTATTTTTAACCTATCAATCAGTATGAATGAATATCCTACCTGATGTGCACCGAAGAAGAAATTCACTAATAAAGCTATCCATATAACCGTGGTAATAAGCGGATTCAATTTTAAATACGCAATTCCGGATTTCATGCTCTGCCAGATTGGTTCCTTCTTTTTTCCTTCTCCATTTGTTTTTCGATTTGCAAATAGCTTAAAATTCATTGTTGACTCGAGAATTACTGCAATGCCCGATGCTATCATGTATATAATCAGAAATACCGGCATAGACACAATACCATACAACAATCCTCCTACAACTGGGCTTCCAATGGCTGCAAATGAAATAGACATTTGATTTAAAGACATTGCTTTCTGTATTCTTGCCTCATCAATTAGTCCAGTAATAGAGGAAGTGAAATTCACTCCGGAAAACGTTGATGTTAAGGATAAAACACAAGTAGTAATATAAATAGCAATTAAAGAAAGATCCGAGGTTAAACACACTGTAAGTAGAACACCGATCGCCACCGTCTGAACAATCTGGGAAGTGATAGCAATTGTCTTTCTGGGGAAATTATCGGAAACATATCCTGCAAAAGGACCTGCCAGTGTACGAGGCAGGATACTACATAGAAGATTTGCTGCAAAATTAGTGGCAGATCCGGTTAATTGTAAAATATAAAAACTGATGGCAAAAGAATATACTTGTGCACCAAAGGAACCAATAAGTTTACTAATTGTAAAGGTCCAAAGATGATAAGTGGCCTTTTTCAACTTTAATTCACTATCCATGTTAATCCTTCACCCCAAAAGTTTAATTTTATTAAACAAATCATAACATGGAATTACTTTGACTACAAGAAAAAGTTTAATATAATTTAACTATCCGCTAAATTTAGGAGTGTGTGTGCAAAAATGCTTGGAGAACGAATACGCAAATTACGAAAACAAAAGAAAATGACTTTGGAAACACTCGCAGGAAATGAACTTACTAAAGGAATGCTAAGCTTAATTGAAAATAATAAGGCCCAGCCTTCGATGGAAAGTTTGGCTTTCATTGCTAAGCAACTTGAGGTGGATATTACAGATCTGTTAGAGGAAGTAAGTTCTCAAGAATTAAGGGAGATTTTAGAGAGAGCTGAAAATCTTTATAATATGAGCGAGAAAGAAAGAACAAATCAGTATGAACAGTTAATAGCCCTTATTAGCCCATATATTGATAACCTTAAACAAGGATATGAGTCTGCTCGACTATTAGACATATACAGCCGTGCACTTTATTACAACAAAGGGACAGATTGGCAGTATTATTTAGATCGTGCAGCAGATTTATACGATCAAATAAACCTTACAGCAAATCGTGCAAACATCGGAATTTTCCGCTCCAATGTTAAATTTAAAGAGCATAATTATGCACATGCATTAGGCATATTTCTGCAGGAGAGAAAAGAAATTGAAAAAAAGCATGCTTATATTGATCCTATGTCACGATTAAATCTTGATTATCATGAAGCTATTTTGCATTTCGCCGTTGGTGATAACAACTCTGCTAAATTTGTTATGAATAATGCAATTCAATTTTCAAAAGAACAGAGAATTTTTTACCTTATTGATGATTTATATAGACTAGCTGCCGGCCAAGCAATGATGGATAAAAATGACGATGAGAAGTCCTTTTATTTAAATAAATTAAAACAATATGGTGAATTCGCCGATGATTCACTGTCACTCAAAATATACGAATTGAATGATGTTATGTCTCTCATTTCTGATAAACATGACTATATTAAAGCACTTGATAAAATTGAGAGGTATTTTTCCTCCTCAGATAAGAACAAAATTTTAAATAACTTATATTTTCTTGAGCGTGGAAAAGCACTATTTGGGCTTTGTCATTATGAAGAAGCAATTAACAGTTTTGAAAAAGCGGAAATTCCATCTACTGTCCATCATCCCTTTGATTTGTCATTGTATTATGTTAAGGATTGCTACATTGCATTATGTTATTGGGAATTAGGGCACAAAAACGAAGCACACTATTTTGCAAAAACAGCAATGGACAACTTCACCAATCTACCGCGAACACCATATAAAGAATTCAGCCAAGAAACGTACGAGAAGTTAAGAAAATACTTTTAAATGAACGGAGGAATTTTTTTATCCTCCTCTTTGTTTTTCGAATGGTGCCTGGCACCAGTTAATTTCTCATTTCCTTTGTGATTTTTATATTGGAAATAACGGTTGCTATTACTATGCATAAGAAGAGGGCGAGTAGGAATGTGTAAGTATTGAAGTATATAGTGTTTGTGAATTGATTCCAGCCTTTACTATAATCTTTATTTATAGATTTTTCTAATCCTAATTTTACAGCTTCAGCATTCGACCTTATAGGAAAATATAGTGCTACACAAACTATCAAACTAGTCGAGCAAAGGATCCAAGCTAATCTCTTATTTTTTGTTTTTAAGATCAATCTAACGCCAATGTTAATGGTTAAATAATAGAAACTAATCATTGCCGGATAAGCTGTAAACAGGACAAATAATGCAGGATTCCCATTTCCATTCGCTTTATCTGGAGACGCTGTTCCTACAATCATAATGTAGAATGTACCCACTGTAATCAATAAACAAATAAACCAAATGACGATTTTTAATTTGCCCATTCCCTTCCCCCTTCATGCAATATGTTTATCTCGAGCACATCTCAGCCACTTTGTTAAATTCAGAAAATACAGATATACCTTTTGGAATTATATTATACTTTTTCAGAATACAATTCTATTTAATACTAATATAATTAAAAATGCCTGAGCCTCGATGCAGTCATACAAAAACCGCAATCAAAGATCAGGCAAGCTTATATTCAAGATATCCTTATTAATCCACAAAGGATTCCTCACCTAATGGTGCCAAGCACCATCGAATTTACACATCAGATTATTCACTTAAAGCAAATTCTTCTCCCTTAGCGGCAAGGAACTTTCTCATTGCCTCTTTGTTTACAGGAGGACTGAATAAATATCCTTGGATCTCGTCGCAACCCATCTTCATCAATAAGTCCCTTTCTGTTGTGGTTTCTACTCCTTCTGCCACAACATTTAATTGAAGTCCGTGGGCTATATCAAGAATCGATTTCACTAAAAGGGCTTTCTTCTCATCTTGATGAATATCAATCACAAATTGACGATCAATCTTAACCTCATCAAATGGCAACTGCAATAATTGATACATGGAGGAATAACCCGTTCCAAAATCATCAATCGAGATGAGTACTCCTAATTTTTTTAATTTATAAATGACCTCAGCCACTTGTATTGGATTTTTAATAAACACACTTTCTGTTATTTCAAGCTTTAAATATTTCGGTTCCATGCCCGATATTTCTAGTGCCTTTTTCACTAAAGGGATTAATGAATCCTGTTGAAAGTGTATTGCCGAAATATTAACGGAAATTGGCACCTTCAGCAAACCTTCCTCTTGCCATCTCTGATTTTGCTTACAAGCCTCAATTAAGGACCACTCATCAATTTGAAAAATCAACCCGATTTCCTCTGCAATTGGAATAAAAGTTGCCGGAGAAACAAATCCAAGCTTCGGATCCTTCCAACGCAATAATGCTTCCATACTTGTTACTTCATCTAAACAGGTTTTAGGCTGGTAATAGAGCTCGAAACCGCCATTGTCCACTACATTTCGCAACGCATTTTCTATCATTAGGCGCTCTTGAAATTTATTTCTCATTGTCTCATTAAAAAATTGAACTTTATTTCCCCCATTTTCCTTCGAAATGTACATAGCAATGTCTGCACATTTAACAAGCGTATCCAGATCCTCACCGTCCTCAGGATACATACTGACACCAACACTTGCCGAAACATAAAACATATGCCCCATGATTGGGAATGGGTGGGAAAAAGTATGTAGTATTTGCTTGATTGTATTTTGTAATCCTTTATCACTCACATTTTGGACAACTACAAATTCATCACCGCTCAGACGAAAGATTTCTATTGAATCATTTTGCAAACGTCCTAATTTCGTTCCAACTAATTGAAGCAATGCATCTCCGGCATCATGTCCCAATGTATCATTAATCTGCTTGAATTGATTAATATCAATAAATATTACGGCTATTTTGCCCGTCGGATTACTTTTAATTTCATTTCTTACATGTGCTTGAAAATGAAGCCTATTAGGCAAACCTGTCAAAACATCGAAGAAGGCCAATTGATGAAGGCGATCCTCCGACTCCTTCAATTTTACCGTCTGCTCTGTTAACTTCTCATTCATATCATGGCTTTCCCTGAATAATTCTCTTATCTTATCCGCCATCTTTCTTAAATTTAGTGTCAGCAACCGAAGCTCAGACACATAGCTTTGTGGCCATTTAATCTGTTCGAAATGATGAATCTTCTGAGGAAGCCCTGTTGTAGCTATAATTAATTGTTTTAAATTATTCATAAAAATTCTGCTTACAACCTGTACAAGTACCACTATACAAACTGCAAAGAGCATTGAATATTTCAATTGGTCTATAAAGTTTCTGTATATTTTTTCCTGATACTGTAAAATGGGAAATTGAATCAAAATCTTCATCGATAGATCATCTATGTTTTCCATATAAACATAATATCCGCCACCCCATTGAATAATAGGCAATACCCCGCTATGCCCCTTTGGCAATGCCTCGTATAAATGGTCGGATATTTCGTTTAAATAAAAATTTCTCTGCAAATCGTATATTTGATCTGCTTTAATCCTATCTGTGCTGGAAGCAACCACGTGCTGACGATTATCTGTAATAATTAAATCGTACTCCTGCTCCTTATTCTTCATTACAGTCTCATTTAAATGACTAATTTGAACAGGATCATACAACTTATGAATATCATCTTTATTCCACAAAACTATGTCCTTTTCCACTCGATTCACGCTGTTTCTAGCCAGATTTTCTGCATTCTCAATGGTAAAATCATGCACATTCCATGCATTCGTAGCAATATTTAAGAAAAAGGGAACAAGAATGGAGATGAATGTAATATGAGATAAGAATTGATGGAAGGAAACATTGTTTTTATTCACTCTGCACATTCTATAAAAAGGGAAATATGCGAGTAGCATGTCCGCTAATAGAACATTAAAAGACCCATTGATCATGTCCTTCGATACTTGAAAATATAATGCATTACCTGATAGGGAACTCCAATTAAGGAATAATAGGCCCGCTATACCGACAGAAACCCAAAATAGAGCATCCACGTAAAACATTTTTGCTTTTCTTCCTTTGAAGAAAAAAGCCCCAACAAACAGTACCTCTATTATAGAAAGACATCCATAGCCTATGCTTGTAAAACTTTCCGGAACAAAGAATAGTGACGCTATCCCGAAAAATATGGCCATTCGCATCCCAAATATCCGAAACATCAAAAATAAGAAGATACTAGTAAAAGAAAAAGTAATTCCATAAACAACCGTTAACTTGTTGCTTGAACTAAATACGATTAAACCAGCAAGAACAAGAAAAAGAAATATTTCACGATACTTTCTTGATTTTAATTGTTTGAAAACGTGCATATATATCTCCTAATCTACCACAGGTTATTAATTCAAGATGGATAAATGTTTAAATAATTCCATGATACCCCTCAAAAGTAGGTATGTTCCAATAAAATAATATCACATGAATTTTCACTTGAATATGTTTGTATTTAGAATTTAAAACTAACAAGAAAATTTCCTTAATAGTAAAGGGCTGCCCCTCTCGATTGGCGCCTAGCAACATGCTTTTACCTTCTGTTCTTTTTACGAAAAAGCAAAGGACGTTTCGATTGCTTCTATTTAAGCGAAAGAAACGTCCCTTTACCGTCAACCGGTCATTACCCTTTCCGTTGGATAATGATATTTTGCTGTTTTATGGCTTCCGCCTCCCATAATATATAAGAAGGAAGCCAAACCGATTCTACCAACAAACATCAACAACATTAGAATGCACTTAGCCTGAATACTGAGATCCGGAGTAATACCGAAGGATAATCCTACAGTCCCAAAGGCAGAACAAACCTCAAATAAGATTGCGATTAGTTCCTGCTGTTTATCCGTAATGCTTATCACTACAACCGATATGCAGCACATAATAATGGCCAATAATGTTACGGCCATTGATTTCATAACATCATCCTGGTGAAGCTCGCGATGAAAGACTTTAATTTCACGATTTCCTTTTGCAAAATGATAAAGAAATAGCATATTTAACGCAAAGGTTGTCGTTCTAATTCCGCCCCCGACAGAATTAGGTGATCCTCCAATAAACATAAAAACACTCATCACCAATAATGTTGGTATTGAAAACTCCGTAATGTCCATTGTGGTAAGCCCTGCACTTCGAGTTGTAGCTGCTTGAAAAAGCGCGTAGAAAAAGCTTTGATGCCATGATATATTTTTAAAATAATGCTGCCATTCTAATATCAAAATTAGGATTGTTCCTATAATAAATAGTATTCCATAAGTCAATGTTGTTAGCTTCGTAAATAATGAAAAACGGAAAGGCTGCGCAGGTCTTTTCTTTTTCCTAGATAGATATTCCTTCACTTCGATTAATACAGGAAAGCCAATAGCACCAAAGATAATAAGAATAATGGTTATTAATTGAACAACATAATCTCCCGCAAAAGGCGCAAGGGATTCACCCGTAATATCCATTCCGGCATTTGTTGTTGCACTTACGGATGCAAAAAGCCCCTGTAGAAACGCTTCTTTCCATGTCGGAAAATACTTTAAGAAATGAAATCCAAAAATTACTGCTCCTAACAGCTCCGTTAAGAGAATGATTTTTAATATCTCCCTTACCAGTTTAACAAGACCGGACAAAGCAAATTGATTATTATCAACCATTATTAAACGGCGTTCACGCAAACCAATTCTTCTACCTAAAATCAGCCAGAAAAATGTACTCATTCCCATAATGCCAATTCCGCCGAATTGCAAAACAATCATTATAATAAAATAACCGAAGTGGCTGTATGTCTCCGAAACATTAAACACAGTCAAACCGGTGTCGCTAACCACACTGACAGCAGTAAAAACAGTATCCATAAAACTCACCTTAACTCCCGGACGATGAACTGCCGGAAGACTAAATAAAATAATGGAAACCATAATTGCTAGTAAATAATAACCTGCTATTACTTGAAATGGAGACCGTTTTTCCAGCCAGATACGCAACTTCGATAACATGAAATCCTAATCCCCCAATTACACCATTTCTCTAATCATAAAGAAAAATTAGCATATTTGAAAGGGATTGGACTAATTTTCTTTTAGCATCTTTTCGTTTATCTTAAAGCTGCTCCCTGATTACTTTTGTTTTTAACTTCAAAAGAAATATTTACAGGCTGCGTGGAAAGAATTAGCTGAAAAGGGCCCTTAGAGGTATGAACTGTAACGCGGAAGGATTCCCCTGTTACTACGGCATTTTCTAATACCTCCTGTGGCTTCATTTCTAATTCCATTCCAGAATTAGACATATTTACTAAATATATACCATTTTGCAGGTTCAAAAACTCACTGACTGATGACTTGGCGAGTTCATCCACCACAGCTAATTCTTCCTCAGCATACTTAGATGCGAGGAATACAAAAACATCATCACTTACATTCATTGCCGTAAAAAGTGGATGTTCCCCAGTAATCTCCTGATATACTAACCATTTACCTTGTTCGGACACCTCTGGTGATGAGGCATCAATATAAACTTGATGATCAATAAAACGAATCATATTTTTCACAAAGAGCGAAACATACTTTCCATATTCGGCTCGGATTCGTTCATCCTGCACGTCGACGATATGGTTTACTAACTCTTCAACGTTGCCGCTTTTCATCGCTTCCATTTGAGTATCTGTTAAGCTATTTTCCTTTTTATAATCACGCAGAGCTAATTCAAATTGTTCTATCGTCATGTATCCACGATCCACAAGTGCTTGAGCTAAAAATAAATGGTTTTGCTTTTGCTTCGAAACAAGTACTTCTACTTGTTCATTCGTTAAATAGCCACAATCAACAGCAACTTCACCAAAGCGTTTGTCTACTTGCTTTTGTTTCTCGTGAACCTCTTCGACTTGAAATGAAGTCATATATCCTTCATCGACTGCCAGAACTCCAAACTTGACATAAACCTTATTTTGCAAATCCAAAGCATCCATTAGTTGTTCTCTTGTAATAAATGCTCGATTAAGTAAATACTGGCCGAAGTACTGATTAAACATTCACATTACCCTCCTCAAGCACCTTTGTCAGTACATTTGTAACCGCCTCTAAGGTAACGGGCTTCTGGATAAAATCTATCGCGCCATTTTCAAGTGCCCTTTTAAGATGCTGATTTGTTCCAACGGACGATACCATTACAACTTTTACATCTGGGTTCCATTCTCTAATTTCTTTTAAAGCTTCGATCCCATCCTTTTCAGGCATAATAATATCCATAAACACGATATCAGGGCTATATAATTTCGCCATTTCGACTGCCTTATTCCCATTTTCGGATTCAAATACTTCTTCGCATTTACACCTTTTTAAAATATCCTTTAATTTTTTTCTTATTAAAGTGGAATCATCACAAATTAAAACCTTTAAATTGTTTTGCACATTTGCCAACTCCCTTAAGCTAAATAAATTATTTATAACCAATAGTTCTACAGACCTAGTAATAATTCCTTCGACAATATTCGAAATTTCAGAAAAAATTAACGGTTATATTTAAAAAGCTTTCTAATTTTCTAAAACAATCCTTCTGCGCAAAAAAATATTCAAGAAAAAATTATTCAAGTGAATAAATTTATGATATTTTTGCTCTATATTACTTATCAATTTCACTATCGGGGGATGCAAATGAGAGAATATAAATATAGGACATTGACAATACTAACGGTTCTTCTATTTTCTGTTTGTTTCAGTCATACATCATCAGCAGAGACGGTCCATAATCTCAGGGAGAAAGTTTCTTGGATGAAAATAAGTAGTACTATTGGAAAATTAAATGGTGGATATATTCAGTTCGAAAATAAGAAACCGAATCATGAACTAGGTGATGGACTAGATAAGAAGGTTTGGTACTTCATGTTTAACGTTTCTGACAAACCTATTAACCAAATAAAAAAAGATGATAATAATTTAATTTACTATAGAGGCACTCGAAAAAAAGCTGGTTGGGGGATTAGCTTCGAGGATAATGAGCTTGCGAAGGATGTATATGCAACCATTGTCTATTTTGATAAGAAAAAACGAGCTTTTGCCTATCAACAGCAAAAGATAACTGTAAAAAAATTAATTATTCCATTCCAGCCAGTAAAAAAACTGACTAACAAAGTGATGAAGGAGAATAAATTAGAAAGAAATATCGTATTCACCCCATTTAAGCAAAAAATAAAAGCTGCTTATTGGAGTTATCATACTAGTCTATCACCATTTGGTGTAAAGGAAGCATTGAATATGAATGCTGATATATTTCCTTATGGCAATTACAGTACTTCATTGATTCCAACAGGATATTTAACTGTAGATGAACAATGGCAATGGAAAAAGAACACTTATTATAATTTGGTTATTTTTTATGATAAATCCCTAAAGCCTATTGGATATACAACTGCAAATTATAAAGCAAACATCTTCTAAGATTTGCGTTTAAAAAAGAATTAACCTTTATATCTTTATGTTTACTGAACAAGAGAGACGGTTCTCGTTTCCTTTTTAGGAAACCGGGATCCGTCCCCTTGTGTTTTATTCATTTTCTGACTCGGCGATTTTTTCATCTATATTTATTTTTTCTTCTTTCCACCAAATTGCCTCTTGAGGGTTCTCTAAAATCTCTGCAACTTCATTTTTTTCCTCTACTGCTGGCGCAGATCCCCGCAGTGCTTTCCCAGTGGTCTCCTTTACAAAAATCATTGTGATAACGCCAATTAAACACGCTGCCATTATATAATAGGCGGGAACCATCTTATTATCTGTCACTTCTATAAGCCACGACAAAACCAACGGAGTTGTTCCGCCAAATATGGAAACTGAAATATTAAAAGTAATCGCCAGCGCTACATATCGTACTTCCGTAAAAAACAAGGAAGGTAGCATAGATGGCATCGTTGCTTCGAAGGTGGCCAATAGAATAGCTAATATCATAAGGCCCAAAAAAACCATTACATTACTCCCATTTCCAATCATTTTGAATGAAGGGATGGACAGGAGAATTATTCCAATCAAGCCTCCTAAAATAAGGCGTTTATTTCCAATTCGATCACTAAGATAACCCATAAGTAAAACAATTGGAATCATGATAAACATAACAATGAGAATGAACAAAAGGCCTTTCGTTTCTCCATAACCTAGGACAACATTTAAATAAGATGGCATATACGATAACAGCATGTAATCCACAACATTAAAAAATAAAACTAAAACCATGCCTTTAAGCAGTTGTGGCCAATGAAAGACAAAAACTTTTTTTATTAGCCCTTTTTCATTTTCTTTCTGTTTCTCTTCATTCATTGCTTCAAAGACAGGAGTCTCCTCGAGATTATTCCTCAAATAAAGACCAATTAGACCTATCGGGGCAGCAATGAAAAACGGTATACGCCATCCCCAATCTAGCATTTTATCTGGTCCAAGCATATAATTGAGAATCGTCACGATACCAGATCCAGCAATATAACCAACTAATGTTCCTACTTCCAACCCACTCGATAGAAACCCTCTTTTTTTATCAGGTGAAGATTCCACGATGAAAGTCATGGCGCCTGAATATTCACCGCCTGCAGAAAATCCCTGAATCAATCTTGCTAACAGCAAAAGTATTGGAGCCAGATTTCCAATCCTTGCATAGCTCGGTATTAACCCCATACTTAAAGTAGCAAGCGACATTAATACTAAAGTAATGGTTAATATCTTTTTTCTCCCTAACTTATCACCCAACATCCCAAAAAACATCCCGCCAAAAGGACGAACAAGAAAAGCCACAGCAAAGGTAGCAAACGAAAACACTAATTGAAGCGGTCCGGTAACGCCAGAAAAAAACACCTTTCCTATCGTCACAGCCAAATAAGAGTAAATTCCAAAATCAAACCACTCCATCGCATTACCTAGGGCAGTAGCAAACACCGCTTTTTTTGCAGTATCTGCATCAACAATGGTAATATCCTCCTTTTTCAGTCTTCTTTCAGATTTTTTTTTAAACCTAGCCCACTTTTTCACATTTTCAGCCATTGCTTCACCTTTATTCTCATATAAATTTTATCCTAATGTTATTTTGAGTTGGCTGCTCCTTTGCTATTCAGAAACATATACAGAAACATAAGAACGGTTCTCTTGTTTCCTATTTGGAATCAAGAGAACCGCCCCTGGTTTTAAAAAATATTATGTTATTGACTGCCTAACTTCTAGTTATACATTGGACCCTTACACCGTTGGATTCACTTAAAAAGAAATACGTTTTATACACCATAAAAGTTGAGTAATTACCTAATTAGTTAGTGATAATGGAACATAAAAAAATGGTGAATAAGAAGTGATTGGTTAAGTGAACGACTCACACAAAAAAAGAACAAGATATTTCAATTATCGACTTTATACAACTAAAGATGTTCTTAATCAAACGTTTGATTAAAAACTACTTCAACCGCTATTATTAGCAATTTCAGGAGTTCAACAACTAAAAAAAATGTCAAAGATAATGGAGGATGTTTTACACATTTGCAACTACATTCCCTACCCGAATTCTTTGGAAGGCAGTTCCATTACTTCGTAACAACATTACAACTGTAATAGAAATAGTATTGTATAATACGGATAAGAATAAATGAGCAGTAGTGATCAATAAAGAAAATGAATGGAAACGAGGAACCGTATAATGGAAGATATCTTAGAAATCATTGTCCGCTCCACTGAAATAGATGTAAACGGACATGTGAACAATGCAAAGTATTTGGAATACCTCGAATGGGGACGGGAAAATTGGTATGAGAATGCCGTCCTGCCTTATGACCGTTTTCTTGAGATGGGCATTCAGACAGTAACGGTTAACATTAATATTAATTACCGGAAAGAATGTCGTCAGAATGACCGCCTTTCGATACATACGAAGCCTGAAAAGGTTGGTGGAAGCAGTTATGTTTTGCGTCAGGAAATTTATAATCAACATGGAGAAAAATGTGCCGATGCACTTGTAACAAGTGTTGCAATGGATGCCAAAACACGAAAAAGCCGGGATGTTCCGGAGGAATTACGGTCATTATTTGTAAAGAACTAAAAGAATTTGACACCCTTCGTGCCTATCCTAACGGAAGGGTGTCATTATATTGTGCTACAAATTAAGTAGCTTTTGTTATTTTTTAATTTTAACGACAATCTCTTTTAACTTAAACTCTTCCTTTGGAGCATTGCTATCTCGTGATCGCCCTTTAGATCCCTTATTAGCATCCAATAGCCGTACTACTGGAGTGATAATTAAACTGGTTGCTTTTGGGTTCAATTTTTCAAAAGAATTGGAAGGCTGAATAAATATGTCTGAATTGGTATCTCCGCCATAAAAATTGTTTCTATAAATATTTCCTAAATTATCTTTCACTTCAATACCTACAAATACAAAATCCCACTTGCCATATATCTCATTGGATACAAATCCATCGCAATAAATATTAAAGGACATCGGGGTATAAGTTATGTTCCTAACAGCAACCGTAACACCCTTCTTCTCGGTTTTTTGATTCACAACTTGATTACTATTTTTTGTAGCCTTCAAATCAAATTTAAAATTCCAGTTACCAGTTATATCTACTTTGTGTGTTTCCGGATGCAGCATAAAGCCCTCCAAATTAAACTCGAAATGACCCTTTTCTTCATCAGAATAAAGATGGCCAATGGTAATTCCAACGTAATGATTTTTATCTTTTTTAATAATTTTATGGGTAGTAGATTCCACTTGCGAAAAGGCACCTTTAATTTGTGGTATGCCAGATAAAAACGGAGATTTCCCCAAATCTTTTTGACTCTCAATATCATAGGTAATGAATATGTTTTGTCCGTCAAAAACGGCTTCCTTAACCGTTACTTTTATTCCATTATCTTCTTGCGTTATCCCAAGATTCTTAGCGTTTTCATGGTAATTTTCATAAAGTCCGTCGCCATTGAAAAAATTAAATATGCTGCTCAAAATGGGAATGTCTTTTGCAAATGTTGTAAAGGAAAGACCGAATAGTGTGGCTGCAGTTAACCCAACAGAAATACAGGCTGTAGTTAATTTCCTCTTCCATTTATGGTTGTTTCTATGTCGGTGTTTATGCCCTATAAATATCGCTCTCTCAACTGTTTTATTAAGTTCATCCATAGGCACTGATATATTGTCTATCATATTTTTAATATCTTGTTGGAGCTTCTCCATATAAATCTCCTCCTTCTCCTAAAAAATCTCCAAACTTCTTCAGAGTACGATGCAATTGTGACTTTATGGTTCCTTCTGGCTTATCCATAAGCTCCGATATTTCTTGTATAGAATAACCGTAATAAAATCGAAGTATTATTAGCGTTTTTTGTTGAGGTTTAAGCTTTTCAAATATACTTGAAATATCCATTTTGGTAATGGAAAAATCCTCCTCATTGTATCCAGAAATAAAAGGGGCCAGGTCTAATGGAATAACATTTTTATTTTTTTTCAAATGGTCCAGAGCTGTATTTATTAATATTCGAGTAATCCAAGTTGAAAAATATTCTATTTCGCTTAATTTATGAAAAGATTTATAGCTCTTAATAATTGTGTCTTGCACTATATCAAGAGCGTCTTGTTCGTTTTTAACGTAGGAGTATGCAACTCTGTAAAGTTTCTCTTGTTCTGCCCGGATTAGTTTGTCAAAGGAATTATCCTCTGAAGCATTATGAAAAGATTGAAAGATTTCCATAACTTCTCCCCCCTTTAAGGAAATTTCAACTAACTTTTTAAAATATAGGATATTGTCTTTACACTTATTAGACATTAAAAATTTTTAATTCGTTCCATTGCCGGAAATAATTTTTTAAGAAGAATATTAATTGGAGGGAATTTTTAATTTTATATCTTTTTAGTGAGGCAAGTATTCATCCATAGTCATAACATAATCACTTCTACAAGGAAAAAGCCCGAGACTAAATAAACTTCCATTCACTTAATATTTTTCTACTGAAAAGCATGTAATCCTTCTTAATTTACTTACAAGGACCCACACAAGACATAATTAAAAGTTAAACACAAAAATATCCCATAATAGTAGATCCGTTGTCTACTATTATGGGATATTCCGAAAAGCAGATGCTTATTTTACAACAAGAACATCCATCTCAGCATTTTTCATGATTGTTTCACTTACACTGCCTTCAACTAGTTTTTTTAACAGCCCTTTTCCGCTATTCCCGACAATAATTAAATCAACCTGATGGTCTAAAGCAAATTCACATAAATCAATACTAGGCTTTCCATCCAATGTTTTGTATTCAGCAGTAACATTTCGATGATTTAAAAATACTCTCGCGTGACCCATAACATCCTCATTAGGGTCATGTATATGCTCCGGTACATTATGGGGGAGCTCATCTTCTCTCAATATCATTCGAGCAGGATAGACACCTCCGTCCGGTCTTGGACCGATTGGGTAATTTAAATGATAATGATCAAAAGTAAGTTCATTCGTATGTTGTTGAATAACATGTACTACTGTAATCTTGCAGTCAGAGTTCACGGAATATATTTGGGCAGCTCTTTCTAATGCCTTCATGCTATCCTGTGAATCATCAAAACCAACAAGGATATGCTTATACATTTTTTAGCTTCCTTTCCTCTTCTGACTTTCTATTCTTATACCCGTATTCCTTGGATAAAAACATGTTTATTTTACAGTATGTTACTCACTGTTTTTCTACCTTAAACCATTAATCAAACGCCCGAATACTTTTATTGAGAAGAACCACTACTCCAATCATGGCAATGGCCGAACTAAAAGCAATTAATGTCGTAATTTCCCCAATACCTTCCGCTATCCATCCGGTTAAAAGATATCCAGCTGGCAACAATGCAACGGTACCTAACATATCTAAGCTTGCGACTCTACCAAATTTCTCTTCCGGTACAAGCTCTTGGAGACTTGTTTCCCATATGAGACCACCAAGCATATTGGAGGCTCCATTTATAAACATCAACAGCATGATGAAAGGAACACTCGCAAAAGCAGGTAAAAGGAGGAGAGATAAGCCGGTTATAGCGACAGTAGTATAAGTAAGAATTCCTCTGTTGTTCCACTTTTTCCGTATGCCGAAAATAACCCCGCAGACAACCGCTCCAGCGCCAGAAGCAGAAATAACGAGACCAAACACGGTAGGTTCAAATTTGTAATGGATATTAATCAACCAAGGAAGTAATACCTTGATAATACCTCCCCAAAAAATGTTAATAAACGAAAAGACAAGAATGGTTATCCAAAGCCATGACTGTTGCTTGATGACCTCGATTCCTTCACGAAAATCTTTTCTTATTGAGCTCTTAGCTTGTGTTTGGTTACTATCCCGCTGAAAACTTATGCTTCTCAGTGTTAACAAAAAAATAAATGAAATAATATAAGTAACAGCATCTATCCCAAATCCCCAGGATGCCGAGAATACAGAGACAATAATACCACCTATAATGGGACCAAGTAATTTCAAGCTCTGCATCATCACTTGTGTAATGGAATTTGCTGCATTACGAATCTCTTTTATAAAAACTTTTGCTCTAACGCCTGAATAAGCTGGTTGAAAAAAGCTCTCCATAATCCCCATGAAAAACATGATAATAAATATAGTGAGCATATGAAATTGATCAAAAAAAGTAATCAAAGCTAGGGTTAGCATTAAGCCGAATCTTACCAGGTCAGCAAAAATCATCACTCTCACTTTATTCATTTTATCTACCAGTACTCCTGAAAAAGGCAAGAGGAAAATAAATGGCACCATATAAATGGCCATAACCGTTCCCATCATGGCTGCTGATTTTGATTCACGCAAAACGATAATCGGCAAAATCACATTCGTAATCGAACTCCCTAACAAAGAAAACATCTGTCCTAATAATAAAGCAGTAAACTGTGGCGACTGTTTAAAAAGTTGAAAAAATGTAGCTCCACTATCCCTTTGTTTCGCTTTAACTACATTCATCCTTTTACCCCTTTTCTTAAATTAATCACGATTACCGGCCGGTTAATAAAATATAGAATATTTTTTCAATTAAATATAGACTTATATTTTGTTTTCTTTTATACTATTAATATGGAAAATAAGGTAAATAACTTTCCTATTTGCAGAACCCACAAAAAGAACACACGTTCGTTTTTTCACCCTCATAAAAATTCCTTTTCAATCCCCTTCTTAAAATTTGTTTTTATTCCTTTACGACATTTACAAATAAAAAAGACCGCGTTCCATTGAACACCGGTCCAAAAATTTTGGATTAAGGAATTATCGTCCCTTATGTTTTTGTTTAGCCTTTTGCTGTTTTTGCTCCCACTTCTTTTGTTTGCAAGCATCATTTCGTTGTTTCCTTAACTTTTTCGCTTGCACTTTCCGCTGTTCTATTTCTTCTTTTATTGCTTCTTGAGCCTTTGTCGAAATGCCTTTTTGCTTTAATTCTTTGGCTACCTTCCGCTGAAGGCGTTTTGGATTAATTGCTTTCCTTTGCTTTTTGCCAGTTTCAACTCCACGCTGCATTCCATTGTGGAGAATAGCGAGCAACCGACAGTTAACAAATTCTAAAACATCAACATCCTTTGGCTCCGATCCGAAGACATAGCGGTAAACCTTTAATCTTCTCTTTTCTTGAATTTCAATGACGCCAACCCAAAATTGGCCATCATAATAAATCGTCAATTTCATGACGATTCCCCCCTCTATTTTGAAATCATGGAATGAAGGACATCCCGAGGAGGGGAAGGTTACTGACATCCTACTATATACGATGCATTCGGACTACCAACCGAATCGTGTTTTTTCATTCCACATTATTATGTTAACAGCATAGAAACCGTATCGCAAAAACTTATTAAATAGAAACTAAGTTATGTCCTTTTTACCTTAAAATTCAGCAGTTAACGGCATCATCAATCGTTGGTTTTCTAGATCAAAGGATCCTCTTACCATTAATTTATTTTGAGTCTGATATTCGATTACCTCTCCATCAACCACATCAAACATATCCGGATGAAAATAAAATTCGATTGAATGGAAATCGTATGGTATATAGGAACACAAAATTTCAAGCGATGGCATATTTTCACCCATAACATCGAAAATCTTTAATATCCCATCTGATACTTCAAATACAAGGATTGTTTCTATCTCCTCAATAAAGAAAAGTTTTTCATAAATCCAAGGATTATAAAAATTAAAGTATAAGCACTTTAAATAAGAAATTGGAGCAAATACATTGGATAATGGTTGCTTTTTATCAAAAACCTTATTGATTATTTCTAAATGTTCCAGTTCTATTAATGGGTCTAGCTTCAATAAGGATGATTCAGGTTTAAACTTGTTTAATTTTAGCTTCTTTTTAAAGTAATACTGTTTAATTGTTTTAAATCCATATGGCGTATAAAGCTCCGGGCTATTTGTAAATAAAATCGCACCTTCATAAAGGCTATTCATCTCATCCAGCATCATTTGGAACAATCTTTTCATCAAACCCTTGCTTCGATAGTCCTGGTCTGTCATCACCGATTGAATTCCGTAGCAGTTGATAAACTTCCCATTTATATTCATAGAAAGCGGAAAAGCAGATACATTCGCTACCGCCCGATCACCATCAAAAAAAGTAAAAGGAATATACTTATCATTCCACAATCCCTTATTAGAAAAATCTCTTAGAGTACTAGTATGAATACCAAAAACTCTTTCAAACAGCGGATATAACCTCTCCCGCTTGGAAATATCATTCGTATAATTATCAAGATAAGTTAAAGAATTAATATCTATTTGTTTGTCGCCCATCCTATTCACCTCAAAAATATTAATAGTTCTGTAGCTTTCACGTCTAAGTAGCATGAAACTGAAATTAATTAGCCATACTTAGCCACCATTCCATAACAGAATCCAATTCCTTGTTCAAGTCTAGTTTCATAGAATAAAGCTTATTTAGTTCCTCATAATCGGTTTCCTCTGTAGACATCGCTATATCTATCTCTTTTATTTCATTTTCAAGGCGTTCAATCCTTTTGAGCGCCTTCGCTTTTTCGTTTTCTAGCCCCAAGTTTTCTTTTTTCATATGTTGCTCCTGTGGTGGTCTAGCAGTTTGTTGGATAGTCTTCGTATTTTGCGGAAATTGCTCTATTTGTAAATTTTTATAGTAGTCATAATTTCCTGTATAGCTTTTAAAAGAGTGATCCTCGACCGCAATTACTCTTTCTCCCATTTTATTAATGAAATATCTGTCATGAGAGATAAAAAAAATCGTTCCTTTAAACTCTTCCAGAGCTGCTTCCAATGTTTCTATGGAATCAATATCTAAATGATTAGTCGGCTCATCCAAAATTAATAAATTTATATCATGGTATAAAAGCATTCCAAGCTTAAGCCTAATCCTTTCACCCCCTGATAATTGCTTTACTTTTTTAAAGACGCTACCTTTATAAAACATAAATTTTGCAAGATATTCCCGTGCTTTACCTTCTAACATGGAAATATCCTCTCTAAACGTTTCCAACACCGTGAGTTCCTCATTTTTAAAGGTGATCTTCTGTGGTAAATAGGCTGACATTACATTAGCGCCAAGTTCTACGATGCCAGTATCAGGTACTTCTTCCCCTAAGAGTATTTTCAAAAAGGTAGTTTTCCCACAGCCATTCGGACCGATTAGCCCCACTCTTTCACCATAATGAATCATTAAATTGGCGTTCCTTAAAATCACTTTATCTCCATAGCTTTTAGAAATATCGACCGCTTTTATTACCTCTTTTCCGGACCGATCAGATGTCTTGAAATCAAGCCTCATATTCCGTCTCTGGAATATTGGTTTATCTATTCGTTCCATTTTATCGAGCTTTTTTTGTATACTGGCGGCTCTTCGAAAGAATTTATTATTATCCGCCCGCATCGCCCAATCTCTCAGACTCAATACCGTTTTTTCCATGTTGTGAATCTTTTTTTGCTGCTCCCTGTAATGTTCATATTGAATCCGCATATTTTCTTCTTTCTGACTCACAAATGACGAGTAATTGCCCTTATAAGAAATGGATTCCATATCCTCTATCTCTACAATTTTGCTAACCACATTATCGAGAAAAAAGCGATCATGAGAAACGATGATAACGATTCCTTTATAAGTTTTCAAATAACCTTCGAGCCACTCAATAGAATCCATATCCAAGTGATTAGTCGGTTCGTCCAGCAGCAAGATGTCTGGATTATGAATTAAAAGCTTTCCTAGTATTACGGTTGTTTTTTCCCCACCGCTTAGTAAATCAAAATCCTTGTTTAAAAAGTGATCATCGAATTTCAAGCCTGTACAAACCTTGCTTAATTTTTCCTCACGGTCATATCCACCTTTCACCTCAAATAGTTGAAGCTGATTACTATATTTGTTCAGCACTTTTTCAAGGGCCTCTCCTTCTATAGCCTTCATTTTTTCCTCTAGTTCACGCATTTGCTGCTCTATTCCGTCCACTTCTTTAAAAGCCATATTTAACACATCAATCACCCTTAAGCCTTCAGGGTACACAGGCATTTGTTCAAGATAAGCGATCGTAGCACCGTTTGGCCTATGAATTAAGCCTTCATCATAACCATAACTCGAGGTTTGCGGATAGCCAGGATAATAATTCATAGGCTCTATTCCAGCAATTAATTTTAGAATAGTGCTTTTTCCACTTCCATTTGCACCTACAATTCCAATTTTCTCTCCCTCATAGGCTTCGAAGGTTATATTCTTCACCACAAGGGTGGCTTCCATAAATTTTTTCACACCATTTAGCTTTAATTCCAACATTCTAATCCCTTCTTTCATCCATAATTCATGTTATGCATTTTATGGACATGACAAAGAAGACTCATTACTATTTATTTTCATAATGGCTATGTTAAAAGTATCTATGTGTATACGCGGAAATAATTTCTTTACACACCATAGAACAAGGTGCATACACTGCTGGTGATTACCTGCCTAAATAACAAAGCCTATAAAATAAAAAAGACCATAAGAAGATGGTTCTTCTTACAGTCATTTATCCGTGAAAAAACATTAATAATTTATTATACAGCGATCCGGATGAAGCCCGTGCTAAAAAGACACGTCTTTAATACCGGGTAATACTGAATAAATTATTTTATCGGTTTCTAGTAAAGTAAGTTACCTTCTAATTTGCCGTCATTCCATAAAGAGCATAACAAATAAACCTAATAAACTAGGTGTTTTGAACACTCCATACAAAATTCATATTAATTTTTGAATAAATTAATATTGGCAATTAGTTGGTTCCATAAACTTACTTTTCCCTCCCCCATGAATTTTCACTATTATCCCATTTTTTTGTATCTTTGTAAACAGCAACTTTGAAGCTAATTAGAATCCTTCTTCGAAGTCTTCCAGTCCATTATGTCCACCGCCCGGGTATAAAAAGAGGAATTCATGGACCATGTCACGAAAAATAGTAACTATAATGAAAAGAGGAGCTGAGAGCTTATGAAACCACCTGTAGCAAAACGCATTCCTCATCCCCATAAATTGCATGGCGATGTGCGCGAAGACGACTATTATTGGCTAAGGGATCGTAATAATCCGGAGGTTATCCATTATCTAGAGGAAGAAAATCGGTATTACGATGAAATCATGCGACCATTAGAGGAACAAACCGAACAAATTTACCAAAGCATGGTAGACCGTGTTCCCGATTCAGAATTGAAAGTACCGGTTCAGCATGGACAATTCTACTACTATTCCCGTTTAGACAAAAACAAACAATACCCAATCTATGCTCGTAAGCAGGCGGCAAGCCGCGAGCTACTGTCTGAAACTCCGGAGGAAGTGGTACTCGATCTGAATGAATTAGCCGTAGATGGTGAATATTTAAGCATAACAGTGCAGCGTATGAGTACCAATCACAACCGTCTGGCTTATTTAGAGAATCGAGATGGCACGGACCGATATACTATCCATGTAAAAGACATGGATACTGGTAATCTTCTGCCCGACAGGATACCAGATGTCTTCTTATATGGCAGTATGGAATGGAGTCAGTGCGGTGAATATATCTTTTATATTACCGTTGATGAAAGTCAACGCCCATATCAGTTATGGCGGCATCGTTTGGGCAGTAAAGCGGAAAGCGATCAGCTGATTTTTGAAGAAAATGATATTACGTTTACATTAAGCATGTATAAATCATTGAGCGGAAAGTTTATTTTTGTGCATTCAAGATCGAAAACAACTAGCGAGATTCGTCTGTTAGATGCAGATTCCCCTCTATCACCTTTGCAACTATTAGATGGACGGCGTGAAGGAATAGAATATGATGTCGAGCATTGGGGAGATGACCTACTCATACTGACAAATGAAAGTGCGGCAAACTTTCAATTGCTCCGTTGTCCTCTGAATGATATCCATTCAAGGATACAGGTAGTGAAGCATAGCGAGAAGCGCTATCTTCAAGCCATGTACCCGTTTCGCGACAAGTTGCTTCTCTTTGGCCGCGAGAACGGATTGACGCAAATATGGGTAGTACGCGATAGTGAATTGGAGCAAATCAAATGGGATGAACCACTCTACACAGTATCCATTTTACCTGGGCAAAGCTATGAGGCAACGGAAGTATTAATCCAATATGAATCCTTGCTCACTCCAAAAACAACCTATGGGTTGAATCTGCAAACTGGCGAGAAGAATTGTTTGCAAGTTGCTACAGTCAGCGGGGAATATGATACATCCCGCTTCCGTCAAGAGCAATTGTGGGCGGCAGCGGAGGATGGAATCAAAGTGCCGATGACTGTTGTCTATCGGGAAGGAGCGTTCGACAATGGGCCAGCCCCGTTGATTCTGCATGGGTATGGATCGTATGGAGCAAACAGCGATCCGCATTTTGACCCATACCGTCTTCCTCTCTTGGATAAAGGAATCATATTTGTCACGGCGCAAGTACGTGGCGGTTCCGAAATGGGACGGGGTTGGTATGAAGATGGAAAAATGCAAAATAAACGAAACACGTTCACTGATTTTATCGCAGCAGCTAAATATCTGATTGAGCAGGGCTACACAACCTCAAGTAAAATGGCAGCCCGCGGAGGTAGTGCTGGTGGCTTGCTAGTTGGCGCAGTGGCCAATATGGCCGGTGAGCTATTTCAGGTCATCATTCCGGCAGTACCGTTCGTCGATGTAGTCACTACAATGCTCGATGCCACGATTCCCCTTACCACCCTCGAATGGGACGAATGGGGCAATCCTCAAAACCAGGAGGACTATTTCTATATGAAGTCGTATAGCCCATACGACAATGTAGAAACGAAGGACTATCCACATATGTATGTTACAACCGGTCTGAACGATCCTCGGGTAGCTTATTGGGAACCGGCCAAATGGGTTGCACACCTAAGAGCATCAAAGACCGATGAAAACATCCTTGTGCTTAAAACGAATATGGGCGCTGGCCACTTTGGGGCATCGGGCCGTTTCAACCACTTAAAGGAAGCCGCCGCCTGCTATGCATTCATTCTCGATAAGCTCGACGTTGATACTAAATAAACAAATTAATACCCCCGAAAATCGGGGGTTCATAATGGTCATAGGGGCACCCTCGAATTTACCCTGAGTATATCCGGGTGCCCATAAATTTTTAACCTTACTAACTCTAATCTAATACAACGCTTTTTGGGGAGAAAGTGTGCAAGTGATATATGTTATTCCATAGAGTTTCGCAGTTATTGCACAGATATGTATAAACTCCTTCAACACGCATTTAAAATCTCCTCTAAAAATTACTGAAAGCAGTAAGGTAATTATGACGAAAGGATTTATGTATCTGAATATTTTCCATGCTTAACACTTTTTAATTAAAGAATTTCAAAAATTGTTTAGAAGGAGGAGGGTTTAGAATAATTCATTCCCCATTCTCGACACCTCTATATTGAAAAGAAGCAGGTCATCCCTTATCGGGAGCCTGCTCCTTCCTTTAATACTAATTGTGAGACGCACTCCACGTGCATCGTCTGCGGAAACATATCCACTGGCTGAACCTCAACCGTCTTATATCCCCCATCTTCTAAAATCCTTAAATCTCGGGCCAAAGTAGCCGGGTTACAGGATACATAAACCACTTTTTTCGGTTTCATTTCAATAATGGTTTGGAGGAGGGTCTCATCACAGCCTTTTCGTGGTGGATCCACCACTAGAGCATCCGCTTTTACACCTTCCTGATACCATTTAGGAATCACTTTTTCCGCTTCCCCAACGGCAAACTCTACATTTTCCAATCCATTTAGTTCGGCGTTCCGTCTTGCATCCTCAATCGCCTCAGGTACAATTTCTACTCCGAATACCTTTTTCGCCTTTTGAGCTAGAAAAAGAGAAATCGTTCCGATACCACAATAGGCATCTATAACCGTTTCCTCCCCGGTTAATCCTGCGTATTTCAATGCTTGATCATAGAGGACTTTTGTTTGCTCCGGGTTTACCTGATAGAAAGAACGAGCAGAAATGGCAAATTTGATATCTCCGATGTAATCATAGATGTATTCATCTCCCCAAAGCACTTTTGTTTCCTCTCCGAAAATTACATTCGTGCGCTTAGGATTAATATTTTGAACAATTGCTTTTATATTGAGATTTGTGCTTCGTATTTCTTTTATGATCTTGTCTTTGTTTGAAAGCTCTGCTGTGCGAGTAATAAGCACAATCATGATTTCACCTGTCTTCATTCCATAACGAGCCATGATGTGGCGAAGTGTTCCTTTATGTGTTTGTTCGTTATACGCCTTCACGCCATATTTTTCACAGACTCGTTTTACGGATTGAACTACTATATCATTTTTTTCCTGCTGGATGAGACAGGCTTCCATATCAATGATATCGTGGCTGCGTTTTTGGAAAAATCCTGCAATTAAGCCGCCTTCTCGTTCTCCGACTGGAACTTGTGCTTTGTTGCGGTACCTCCATGGGTTCTCCATTCCAAGGACAGGATGAACAACGACGTCTTCCAGCTTCCCGATACGATTTAGCACTTCTCGAACTTGTTTGTGTTTAGCTTTTAATTGGCCCGAATAGCTTAAATGCTGGAGCTGACAGCCACCGCATTCTTTATAAATAGGACACTCTGGTTCTACTCGGTCTGAACTTTTTTCATAGAGTTCAATGAGGCGTCCAAAACCGTAGCCCTTATTCAGCTTTACGACTTTGATTTTCGCTTTTTCGCCCGGAAGGCAATTTGGTACAAAAAGAGGATATCCATCTACCTTTGCTACCCCGTTTCCTTCATGCGTTAAATCTTCAAATGTAACATCTATATAATCATTTTTCTGAACTGGTGCTTGATTGGTCATTGATTGTCTTCCTTTAATTTTTTATGAGATGATTGTACCATATCAACAGGTTCAATGCTAAATCGGCATTAGCCTAAATCCACTTTTCGGCGGTTTTCCTATATATTTCGGCTTCCACCTTGGTTTTCGGCATATACCCTGCTTTTTTCGGCGTTTTCCCACTTTTTTCGGCAATTCTTATCCATTTTTCGGCCATTTCCCTTTTTATTTCGGCTTCCATCTTGGTTTTCGGCATACTCCCTGTTTTTTTCGGCGTTTTCCCCACTTTTTTCGGCAATCCATATCCATTTTTCGGCCATTTTCCTTTTTATTTCGGCTTCCACCTTGATTTTCGGCATATACCCTGCTTTTTTCGGCGGTTTCCCCACTTTATTCGGCAATTCTTATCCATTTTTCGGCCATTTCCCTATTTATTTCAGCTTCCACCTTGGATTTCGCATACTACCTGCTTTTTTCAACGTTTACTCCACTTTTTTCGGCAATTCATATCCATTTTTCGGCCAAAACCTTTTTTATTTCGGTAGCCGCCATTCATTTTTCACGAACCACAATAATTCTAACATTCCATCTTGTACAACCAATCCACTATCTTTTCATCATCTCACCCTTTAAATAATAATAAATTTCATCTGCTCTCATGGAGCTTTGGCTCTTGTCCTTTCGATTTCGGATTGCAACCGATTGGTTTTCCACCTCTTTGTCCCCAATGACAAGCATATATGGAATCTTTTGTTTTTCTGAATCTCTAATTTTTAAGCCTATTTTCTCATACCTTTCATCCATGTCTACCCTAACTCCTGCCATTTCCAGCATTGATTTAATGGAGTAGGCATAGTCTAAATGGGATTCCGCTATTGGCAGAACTTTCACCTGAACCGGTGCAAGCCAAAGTGGAAAATCTCCTGCAAAGTGTTCAATCAAAATAGCCATGAACCGTTCAATGGATCCATAAATTGCTCTATGAATCATAACGGGACGATGAGGCTTACCGTCCTCACCAATATAAGAGCAATTGAATTTTTCCGGCATTAGAAAATCTAATTGTACTGTTCCGCATTGCCAGCTTCGTCCTAATGAATCTAAAATATGAAAATCAATTTTCGGTCCATAAAAGGCTCCATCGCCATGATTAATTTGGTAGTTCAAGCCCTGTTTCTTTAAAACAGATTCCAGCGCTAATTCCGCTTGATCCCATATTTCAGCGGATCCCATAAATTCATTTGGACGAGTAGAGAGCTCGATTTTGTACTCAAAACCAAAATGGGAGTAAATTTCGTTAATAAGCTCCAAAACCTTGCTAATTTCCGATTCAATTTGATCATTTCTAACAAAGATATGAGCATCATCCTGAGTAAAGGAGCGTACCCTTAACAATCCATTAACGGAGCCGGATAATTCATGACGATGAACTAGCCCAAGCTCCGCATAGCGAATTGGCAATTCGCGATAGCTTCTTTTCTTATGGTTAAAAATAAGGATTGCTCCTGGACAGCTCATTGGCTTGATAGCATAGCTTTGCTCATCTACATTGGAGAAGTACATATTTTCATGATAATGATCCCAATGACCCGATTGCTCCCAAAGCTCCTGCTTCATCATAATAGGAGTCTTAATTTCATGATAACCTGCTTCCTGATGCTTCTTTTTCCAAAAATTCTCGAGCTCATTTCGGATTACCATACCATTTGGCAAGAAAAATGGCATTCCAGGTGCTTCCTCCATGGAAGCAAATAATTCTAATTCTTGACCTAACTTACGATGATTTCTTTTTTCCGCTTCTATATTCATTGACATTTTGATTCCTCCTACACATTTTAATAATAAAAAAACACACTCCATCCCAACGAAGGGACGAGTGTGTCGTGGTTCCACCCTAATTCCATAGTACAGCCCATGCTGAAACTATGCTTTAAGTAAGATAACGGTTATCCCGATGATGGTTAATCTGCATATCTTGCATTTCCCCACCACAAGCTCCAAGGTGGTAAATCATTCTCTTTTCCTTCAGGGCTTTCAGCCGGCGACCCTGTTCTCTGTCAAAGAAATGTTTGAATGAATCATGTCCTTATCATCGCTATTCTATATGAATTTGTAAAAAAAAAATAAAAACGCACTCATCCCAATCCAAGGGACGAGTGCGGCCGTGATTCCACCCTAATTCCATAAATACAAAAAGTCTGTATTTATGCTCCAATAAGATAACGGTTTTTTTCCGATGATGGTTACTTTTGCGTCTAACGCATTTCCCCACCACAGGCTCCAAGGTGGTAAATCATTCTTTTTCTTCAGGGCTTTCAGCCGGTGACCCTGTTCTCTGGTAAGAAGTGATGGAATGATTCATATCCTTTTCATAGCCTTAAAAAATGTTTGTAATTGAAATGTAGAATATCATGAAATTTTTAGAAGTGCAAGACAATTTTTTAATTTTTTACCCTTTAGCTAGCCGATCGCGGTCATCTGAAAGCGGTTGCTCTTCCAGCCATCCATTTTTAATCATAATTTTTGCGCCTTCTTCTGCATAAGTGCCGATTTCCGCTGATAGTCGAACATAGTTCAGCGATAAATCCTTTCTAAAGCTTGTGGCCATGCTCGTTGCATAAAATCCAATGCTTAAACCGATCAATGCTGTGGTCATAAACATCATCATTTTATCAGAGAAAGGGGCAATCGTAGAGGAAGTAACACCGGTTTCCCAGCTCATTGGAACTGGCAAATCACTTTCCTTCAATACTTCCCCGAATACGGTCAAATGTTTTTCAGCGATGTCCTTACCTTTTTTCATGAATTGCCTTACTTCCTTAGATTGTGCAACCTGGCTGAATCCGATCATAGTGGCTTTTCCTAACGCATTTCTTTGAAAATTAACAACTAGGTTGGAGATTTCACCTACTGTTAATGTTTTTCTCCTTCCAAACCACCCTGCCAAAAAATGCTCATTTTTCACAAAATGCACCTTCTCTGGTGGGTTAATTTGTGGAGAACGTATATATAAACCTTTCGATAGAAGCAAATTTTTCGATAATGTCTCAAATTCATCGAGTTCACGGATACATTCCGAAAAATAGGACTGAACATCTGCCCGGGCACAAACCGTTTTAGCGATTGAATAAAATCCAAGAGCCGTTTCACTCATATGGTGCATAAAGTAGAGGATAAAAGGATCTGAAAACAATCTGGGAGCAGATAGATTAACATCTTCTTCCACTTTGAAACCATGCGGAACAGGATAACCCTCACTTGTAAAAATAGTAACCAGTTTTTGGAGATGTGTTTGTGCTATATTGAATGCTTTTTCAATGACAGCTTTAATTTGCGTGTCCTCTACATATTCCAAAAAATATGTAAAAATACAATGACTCAGGCTACTATCTAAATACGCTGCCCATAGTTGGGAAATTTCACTTGCTGTTAACTTAATATTGTGCTCCGTTTCCATTTTCCCTTGATCCCCTTTCATATACATAACGTTATTTTAACACCACTTTTTCGTTACTATGTATAACTGTTCATAACTTGTACCCAAGGAATACTTTCACAGATCAGAGGAATCATCTTTTAGAGGTCTATAAAAACAGCAAAAACGTTTACCTCATTGGTAAACGTTTTTGCTCATTCATCAATCTTATCCTGCGGACGTATTTGATCCAAAGGTACAAATACTTCCAAATGTCGATACAAATTCTCAAATTCAGCTGGAACAAGTCCCCCGAACTCTCCATCAATATTGAGCTGCATTTTCTCGCTGGAGCTCACTTTAATTCTATTGGCAGAAGCATAAATAACGTTTGGATCATTCACATGTTCCCCACGTATCGCAAGGGAGACCACGCGAATAAACTCTGCAAGATTTGTTTTCTTTAAAATCATTAAAGTAAATAGTCCATCATTAATCGAGGAATCTGGAGCTAATTTTTCAAAGCCGCCAATGGAGTTTGTCAAGCCGACTAAAAACAACATAGCTTCTCCCTCAAAAAGCTTTCCATCATACTCAATTCTCATATCAGTCGCCCGAATAGACGGAAGCATCTCAATACCTTTTAAATAATAGGCTAGCTGACCAATCATTGTTTTTAGTTTGCTTGGAACCTCGTACGTTAACTCCGTCAGCCTTCCGCCGCCGGCAATATTAACAAAATAGCCTTCATTGTATTTTCCAATATCAACCGGTAGGATTTCACCTTTTACGATAATATCTGCTGCTGCCTCTATATCACGGGGGATATGCAAAGCGCGAGCAAAGTCATTTGTTGTTCCAACCGGAATTACTCCCAACTTAGGACGATATTCCTGTTCGGCAAGTCCATTAACTACCTCATTAATAGTGCCATCTCCACCAGCAGCAACGACCAAATCATATTTGCGTTCTACTGCTAACTTAGCTGCTTCAATAGCATCTCCTGCTCCAGTTGTTGCATGACATGAAGTTTCGTACCCTGCTATTTCAAGCTTTTGCAAAACAGCAGGCAGATGCTTTTTAAAAAGCTCTCGCCCAGAAGTGGGATTATATATTATTCTTGCTCTTTTCATGTTCATCATCCTAATCTAATCTTTTGCGATGAATTTTCTCTTTTTCGATTTTACTAAAAGTCCGTTGCAAAGAAAAACTGGCCATAAGCCAGATTCAACATTTTCTCTCGATTATCATAACTCTTTTCTTTGTAAAAATCTAGTGAACAGCTGTCTATCACTTATGGCAAGTGTTCGAACGAAACGGTGGATGTTTGAGATATTTCGATATGATGTGTTCCCGCACCAAATGTGAGACTGCCATGTTTCTCCTCAGCCTCCTCATTATTGCCCTTATTCTTCCTTTCTATCCACCCGTCTCCAGCTAATTCCTGTACTTGATTAGCTTTTACCATTAAATCAGGATTGCCCATTACTTGAATATTTATTTCTGATGCGTGACGAATAAACCAATTACTTGATAGGCTTCTCACCTTTAGTGAAATAAGGTTATAGTTTCCTTCTACTTCTAGTCGAATATTGGAAGGAATTAAAATCGTTTCTGAAAGCTCTGTCCGATTTGTAAATGGTTCAAGCTGATTCGGACCATCCTTTAGCTTCAAATAAATAGTGTCTCCTTTTTGTTCCACCATTAAATAATCATCCACGTTTTTCATATCGGAACGGTTCTGAACGATTTCTGTTCGATATGTTCCGAATGCAGAAAGTGTTCTTTCATCTGTTGTTTCAATCGTTACTGGCTGATTTTGTGTTTCTAGAACTACTCTTTTAATTCGATTATCTAAATCCTTGCTAAACTTCGGTAAATCTAAGGTTTTGGTTTCCGCAGCCACTGCATATGTTACTTTATCTAATATCCCTGTCGAACTAAATATCGTTAATGCAATACCGCACATTCCAATGATGCCGATGAAAAAGATACTAAGAATATCATATTTTACTATCGGCTTTTCCTGCTTGGAAAAATAAAGGGATAGAAGAACTTCAACTCCCAATATTATGAGTAAAATCGGCCACCAAGCGACCAATGCTGTTGCCATCTTCCAATGAAAAATTTGAGTGAGCAAGAGAAATACACCCAAAAACAATAGAGCTGCCCCCATGGAAATGCTACCGACTCGCCATGATTTCATCCTTTTTCATCTCCCTTTCTCTTCGTTCCTGCCATCAGCTTTATTCCGCCGCCAATAAGAAGGAGACAGACGAATACTGTTTGGAAATAATTATTAAACCAATAATATAGATCAATATGAATTATCCTTGACAGCATTGGTGAAAAGACTGGCAGGACAATATTAGAGATCAAATAATATAAGCCAAGAAGAATAAGCGTAATCCCTACCCATTTTTGATTATTAATTAAGTATGAAATAATCGGTTTGTCCTCCAGTTCTTCCTTCCTATACTTAGATGCTTTTTGTAGTCCATCAAAAAAGCTATAAAACCAAATGATGGGTACTAGGAATAAAAATATCCCTAATCTCAGAATATCTAATATATAAATGGAGAAAAGAAAAGCCGCCATTAATTGAATACCACGTTTTTGCAGACCTAAATATAAATGACCAGCACCTGGAAAAATAGACAGGAATGTTGCGATGGATTTGCTCTTCTTTCCATCTTCCCTTCTCATTTCAAATTCTTCAAAGATAGAACGGTCTACCAGTTCCTCCCCTTGCTGCTTTTTCGTCAGCTGGCGGACCGCATCAAAAAAACCGTATATCCAAATAATTGGTAAGAAAGCTAGGAAAACCATAAATTCAGCACGATGTGTGAGAGCTGTGATGAAAATGACCATCACACCTAATCCCAAAAAGGTAGTTAATATAGTCAATCCCCGATTCATTAAACCTAGCTGGAAATGACCCACCCCAGGGATAAAGGATAATAGAATCGTGTAAAAACGCTCGGTATCTTGTTTTCTAAAGTCTACAGCAGTTTCTTCTTGTTGTTTTGTTTGTGTGACCTTAGACGCTTTCACCGCAGTGACTATGATGCTAACCACATAAATTACAAATCCAATGAATGTCATTAATACCGCGGGCATTTCATTATATGGCCATGTAACAGCTAGAAAGAACGCTATGACAGCAAGGCCGCAAACGGAAATCGTGTAAAACAATCCGCTCATGATTCCTAAATAAAGCAAACCCCCACCCGGAAAAAAGCCGAGTAAAAAGGCTATAATAGGATTCTTATTATTATTCATTACTTGTTCCCCTCCTTAGGATTTTTTTCCACTTTATCAATCAATGACACTGATTTATTCATGAGCCCCATTACAACGGAAGGCTCCTTCTTTTTATTTGCTTCAAATTCATTTATTGCATTAGTTAAATGCGAAAACACTCCAGAGGTCATCAAAATAATAGTCATTGCCGCTGCTACTAGATAGTGAAAGACAGCCTTTTGATAGAAGCTTTGTTTTTGCGGCTTCGTTGCCTTTTTTTGACTTTCCACTTGCTGCATAATCAGGTCCGTAAATGTATCCTCATTATTCATAACCGGCAGCAGCTTCTCCTCAGCATCCACAGCCTCCAAATAGACGGTCAAGCATTGGTCACAGTCATATAAATGATCTTCATACTTTTTCTGTGTGGCAGAATCTAATTCACCTCGTGTATATTGAAGCCATTTTTCATAAGAAATATGATTCACCTAAAATCGTCCTCCTTCCAATGCTTTTTCATCCACTGTCTAGCCCGGTACAGTTTAGTTTCAATTGTTTTCACTTGAACCTGCTGTTCCTCTGCCAATTCCTGATAGGATTTTTCATTAATATAGAAGCCTTCAATGACATCTCTATAATTAGCAGGGATATCACCCAGACGCTTTTGAAAAATCTTCTTTTGCTCATTTTTTAAAACTATTACTTCTGCTGTTTCTGCTTTTCCAGAAATGTGGTATTCCGGCTGAAATTCTGTTGTCAGTTCTTCGTGTCTTCTTGTTTGCTTTCGTTTCATATCAATTGCATGATTGACTGCAATTCTTGTAATCCAAGTTTTAAAGCCTTGATCCTCATATTGGGGGAGAGAGGCATAGATTTTCAAAAACACTTCTTGAGCTGCATCCTCAGCATCCTGCTGATTACGCAATATGGCAAAAACAGTGTGAAATATATGTAAACGATATTTTTCAACCAGCAGCCGAAAGGCATGATCATTGCCATTTTTCACTTTCTTAATTAAAGCTGCATCCAAGCTTCCTCTCCCCCCTTTCTCTTAAATCCACTTAATAAACGATATAAAAGGAATAAAACCCTACAGTAAATTTCAAAAAAATAATTGTTAACCATAAATATATTTAGGTTGACATATAAACAAGAAAATTAATAGAATATTTATGTTCTAATTTGATTTTACTATAAAATAAAAAAGGGAGAATCTTATATGAAAATCAGAGATATGGTATTTGTCGCACTATTTGCAGGAATAATGGCTGCATTAGGGTTTGTGCCGCCTATTTTTCTATCTTTTACCCCTGTTCCCGTCACGCTCCAAACACTTGGAGTAATGCTTTCTGGAAGTTTGCTAGGAGCTCGGCTTGGAGGCTTGAGTCAATTAGTGTTCTTACTACTAGTCGCGGCAGGTGCTCCAATTCTATCGGGAGGTAGGGGTGGATTTAGTGTTTTTGTAGGTCCTAGCGCTGGATTTCTTGCTGGCTATATAATTGCTGCGTTTTTTATCGGGTGGTTACTAACAAAAGTGAAGGCGATATCTTTTACAAAAGTGTTGCTAGTAAATATTATCGGGGGAATTGTCCTTCTTTATTGCTTCGGTATTTCGATTCAAGCACTGGTTATGAAAATTAGCGTGTTACAAGCAGCGAAATTAAGCCTTATATACATCCCCGGTGATCTGCTAAAAGCAATTATTGCATCCATATTAACAATTGCTGTAAGAAAGAGACTACCAAGGAGATTACTCCCCTATTCTTTTGAAAAATAAGAGAGGGAAAAAATAATGCTCATAACAGATACATACAATGCTCATGCAAAATGTCATCCTAATCGGATTGCTATTCGGACGAAAGAGAAAACAATAAACTATCAAGAATGGTCCCAGCTTGTTTCTAAAACAAGCTGCTGGCTGCAATCACAGTTCTCCGAAAGAAAACGAATTGGTCTATTGTTGCCAAATAGCTCGTCCTTTCTGCAAATTTTTTCCGGAGCAGCAATGGCTGGTTGGACTGCCATTCCGCTAGATATTAAATCGAGTCTCAGAGAACTAGAGGATAGAATCAATCTTTGCAAGCCGGACCTTCTTATTATTTCCGATCAACGTTTTGAATGCTTAGCACATACAAATAAAAATATTCTTTATCTATCTGAGCTTCAAGAGGCTATACAAGAATGGAAAGAAATAATTATGGAGCCTATTAATGCGGAAGAACCCTTTTATATGGGATTTACCTCCGGTTCAACAGGTAAACCAAAAGCGTTTATTCGATCACATCTTTCATGGGTAAAGAGCTTTGATTGCAACACGATTGATTTCCATATGGGTCTAAATGAACATGTTTTGATACCTGGAGCCCTTATACATTCCCACTTTTTATATGGAGCCATAAGTACTCTATTTTTAGGAGGAACCGTTCATCTGCTTGACAGCTTTAGTCCTGCATTGGTCCTTCAAATTCTAGAGAACGAGCCAATTTCCATCATGTACTCTGTCCCCACCATGATTGAGGCGATATTAAAAGAGGAGAAAAGGATTACCCTCCCATTAAAAATCTTTTCTTCGGGTGCAAAATGGGAGAATGTTTCAAAGGCAAGATTACAGACACTGTTTCCATCAGCTATACTATACGAATTTTACGGAGCTTCGGAATTAAGCTTTGTATCGGTTTTATCCCAACAAGATTTTATACGGAAGCCGACATCCGTAGGAAGACCTTGCCATAATGTGGAGATTAAGGTTGTTAATGAAAATGGCAATATCGCATCACCCAATGAGTCTGGAAAAATATTTGTGAAAAGCGAAATGATTTTTATAGGGTATTTAACCGAAAATGGGGACGCAAACGCGCCGATGACAGATGAATGGATGACTGTAGGGGATATAGGACATCTTGATGAAGACGGTTTTTTATATATTATCGGTAGGGAAAATTCGATGATTCTATACGGAGGGATTAATATTTTTCCAGAAGAGGTTGAATCTGTCCTTTCTTCACATCCCAATGTGGAAGAGGTAGCTGTTATCGGTATGCCAGATGCTTATTGGGGACAGCTTGTCACTGCTGTTATTAAAGGGTCCTGTGAAAAGAGTGAGTTAAGGAAATTTTGCAAGGGGAAATTAGCAAGCTTTAAAATTCCACGATCGTGGTATTTTGTTGATGAACTTCCGCATACTGCCGGAGGAAAAGTCGCACGGGCGGAGGTAAGTAGAATGGTGATGAAAAGATGAGTAAAGCAGTAATTGTGAAAGCAAAACGAAGTGCAATTGGAAAAGAGAACGGATTTTTTAAACACTTAGAGGTTCAACAGTTATTGGCACCTCTTCTTAGGCATTTAAGTGAAGGAATAGAGGAACACCTTAATGATGTCATTTTAGGCAATATTGTTGGGCTAGGAGGAAACATTGCCAGATTATCAGGCTTACAAGCTGGTCTACCCCTCCATGTGCCTGGACTTACTATTGACAGGCAATGCAGCGCGGGATTAGAAGCAATCAGGCTTGCATGTTGCCTGGTGGAAGCTGGTGCAGGAGACTGCTATATAGCTGGTGGAGCGGAGAGCGTGAGTACCTCTCCATTTGAGAAAAGGGCTAGATTTTCTCCAGAAGATATCGGCGACCCTGATATGGGATTGGCAGCGGAGTATGTGGCTAAGACATATCAAATTACACGTGATGATCAAGATGAATTTGCGGAGTTAAGCTATCAACGGGCTTGGGAGTCACTGGAGACTGGGTTCTATAAGCAGGAAATACTTCCAATCGAAGGGCAGACTACGGATGAAGAATTAGTCCGTAAAAGAGATATAAAACGCATTTTATTAAGAGCCATTCCTACATTTATAAAAAACGGTAGCGTAACGGCTGCAAACAGCTGCAGCATCAATGACGGAGCTTGTGCGGTCGTAGTGATGAGCGAAAACAAAGCGAAAAGTTTGTCCTTACAACCTATCCTACGATTTGTGGACAGCGAGGTATTTGGAGTACACCCATTTTTCCCGGGTATAGCTCCAGTTTTTGCGATAAAAGGTTTATTAAAAAAAAGAAATTTAGATATTCGCGATATTGATTTATTTGAAATAAATGAGGCTTTTGCTTCTAAAGCAGTTGCCTGCGCCAAAGAGCTAGGTATACCATATGAAAAGTTAAACACACGTGGGGGCAGCATCGCGCTCGGCCATCCTTATAGCGCTTCTGGAAGCATATTAGTAACCCGATTATTTTATGAAGTGCAGCAAAGGCAGGATTGCAGGTATGTTATTGCTGCCATTGGAAGCGGCGGAGGCATCGGATTAGCTATGCTATTTGAAACATGTATTTAACTTCTCTTATATTTCCAAGCTTTTGCTTTTTCATCCAGCTCTTTTATTAAGCAATCTTTTCCATCGATATATTGTTCTATATCGAATGGAAACTGTAAGGAAAGGGATTTCTTTAAATTACTATAGCTTTTCGCTTCCTCTGGGTGGACAATTAGATAGTCGCGAAACAATAAATGCCGTTCTACTTCCGGATTTCCAGTTTGGAAAATATGGACATGATGTGTACGGTTATCTCCTCCCTTAGAGAAATAGCGTCTATTAGGAATTCCATTCTCCCCTTGCGGGTCATAGCCTAACTGAATCATTTCCTGATTATAGGAATCTACTTTTTCAATCGATTCCACTTCAATCATAATATCAATGATAGGTTTTGCTGCCATTCCCGGAATAGAAGTACTGCCGATATGATGTATGTTTACAATGATATTTTTCATTACATTCCTAATACTCTGGGCCTCTTCCTCGAACAGTTTTGGCCAGTTAAGATTATATGGGACTACCTCTACCTGTCTCATGATTCCTCTTCATCCCTTCCTAAATAAATGGACTCCACGCTGTTCTAAAAAATCTACCGATTCCATGAGAGAGTTTTGATCGATTTGATAGACTTCCCGGACAAGATGAAGCCATTTTTTCATATCTTTCAGCTGGATTTCTCTTATATTCCGATAAGTCATTACTTTTATTGTACGGTCACGAAGAAAATAACATTCATGTCCGTTAAAACGAACCGCGGTAATTCGTCTCATCGTTGTATTATGGTCATGATCAAAATAGGAGGATTCAATATCTTCTTGTATGTCTTCCTCCGTTAATGGTACCCATTCTATTTCTTTACGAACAAAGGATTTCCCATTCGAACGACGATCGATTTCATACCGTTCCGCGGTTCTTTTTTCAAAAATAATCTCTTCACCAAATCCATGCAGTACATGTCTTCTCTTTGAATCAAGCTCGACAGGCTTCATAATTGGCGATCCGTATCCAACATCCACATAAAATTTACGTTCATCTATTTTCACCATAATTGCCACATGGCCAGGAATTACCCTTACTAGCGAGCAATTAAATCCTAAAGCAGATATTAATCTTGAAAAATTAATATTTAATGTATAGCAAGTGCCTCCCCAGCCTCTTTCCATTAAGTTTTCTACGAATGTTTCCAATGCAGGAACAAAATTCGTCTTTTCCTGATAATAGTGAAACTTACTGAAGGTTTCGTATGGGATAAGCGATAAATGATGTTGAATTAATCGTTGTAAGTAGTTTAAAGTCGGTGCTTCCTTATCTATCTTTAAATATTTTAAGTATGCATGAATCGTATTATCCATAACCGATCAATCCTTCCCGTTAAAGGATATGTTCTCTTAAAGATGAAAATTCTTTATTGGATAAGGCTCTTTTTTAAACTATTTGTAATTGGAAAGGTAAACCACAATCTATACGAAAATAGCTTTGGATAAAATTATACCATTTTTTTGCAAATTATTTACGCTATCCATGAGATTTAATTTATTTGTTATAATTCAATATTTTATAATCAAAAGATCGGGTATGGAACTACTATACTAATAACTGATTCCGCTTAAGATTTCATAGACGAAGAAAATAATTTCACGAAACAATTGATTAATCTCGTAATCTTGACTAACTATCCCTAAAAAACAACAAAACTTCTATACAAAAAAGCCCGTCCAAAGGACAGGCTCCATCCATATACTTTAAGTTAAAAACTACTCACTGATTTCACAGTCAATCAAGATTATAAAAAACGGGATAGCGGGCAGAATTCCCAATATGACCACTTACTTAATCTTTGGAAATAATAAAAGAGACCCGTCCTAAAAGGGCGGAACCTCTAAAAAATTTTATATCACTGTATTCAAAGTTGACTTTAAGCTACTATAGATTGTTTCCCAAACAGAAGTATCTTGTGTAAACGCTGCATGCATTTTTGCGAAAACTTCTTTTTGTTTTTCATCGAAGCTTGGGTCTTCCTTTGAAGGAAGGACAGAGCGCAATTCCATCACCATTTCCTGAATCTTAGGTGCACGAGGTCCCCATTTGGCAACTTCATTACCTGTTTTATCAATAAAGATAAAAATAGGAATAGAACGTGCTGTACCATTAGTTAAGTATTGATCCATTAGCTCTAGGTTTTGATCTCTTAAAAGCATATGGACATCTATATTGGCTGCTTCCGCAAGTTTTAATAGAATAGGCACATTCACCATAGCATCCCCGCACCAATCCTCTGTTAAAACAATAGCTCGTAAGCCTTTTTCACTGAGCGCATTTAAAAAAGCCTCGTCCTCCTTTTGCAAACGGAAGCCATCATAAATCGATAGAAGACTATCTTTATGTACCTGCATTGAATCAATATATTCCTTTGCAGTCATGCCTTTTTCAAACCATTCATGTAAAGCGGTCATTTCGATCACTCCTTTTTATCTTCATTATATATGACAAGAGCGGAAATTACACTTTTCAGATTCTGTCTGTTTAATTTGCCTTTTTATATTGAATAATGTTACGGCTTTTTACCTTTAAATAATGCTCCTTGCAAAAATATCCAAGCAGCTTTTCACTCTTCCAGTCATAAACAGGCAACACAAAATCAATTCCTTCGCCTGTTTTTTTCAAACAATATGCACATGTTTCGGTAAATTTAAATTGGCCTAAACACATTGTTTGTACTCACACCCTTATGTTTATTTACATCTTCTTTTTACCACCAAAAGATTAAAATTAACTTAGAAGTGCATGGCTTTTTTTCGACAAATTTCTTATATTGTAGGTGATTTTGAAATCTGTACGGTTTAAAAAATCAGCGTCCATCCTAGTGGTTAGTGATTTTCCTTTTTTAAAACGGAAATCTAGTCGATTTTTTATCGTTCTTTTTATGAGGCTCTATTTGTGTTCCACGAATTCCTCTATTAATTACTCAACCTTCTTCCTTTTTTCAGCGTTCTTATTGGTATTTACAGCGTATCCACTAGAGTTCAGCGACTTCTCTCCATTTTTGCGCACCTCAACTTGATTTCTCCACTTTCACCCTAAAATTCGGCATTCTACTCACTGTTTTCGGCGTTCTTCCTATCTTTTTCGGCGTTTTCTTCGATTTTTCCGCAACTCTTAACTGATTTCTCCACTTCTACCCTAAAATTCGGCACTCTACCCTCTCTTTTCGGCGTTCTTCCTATCTTTTTCGGCGTTTTCTTCGATTTTTCCGCAACTCTTAACTGATTTCTCCACTTCTACCCTAAAATTCGGCACTCTACCCTCTCTTTTCGGCGTTCTTCCTATCTTTTTCGGCGTTTTCTTCGATTTTTCCGCAACTCTTAACTGATTTCTCCACTTTCACCCTAAAATTCGGCATTCTACTCACTGTTTTCGGCGTTCTTCCTATTATTTTCGGCGTTTCCTCCAATTTTGCCGCAACTCTTAACTGATTTCTCCACTTTCACCCTATAATCCGGCACTCTACCCTCTCTTTTCGGCGTTCTTCCTATCTTTTTCGGCTTACCCCAAAATAAAAAAGGCAGACTTCAATTGAAATCTACCTTTTCTATCATTATCTTTTATTCAATTCTTGTACTAACAATTTATTTACCATTGGTGGGTTTGCTTGTCCTTTAGTTGCTTTCATAACTTGTCCAACTAAAAACCCCACTGCTTTTGCTTTACCGCTCTTATAATCATCTATAGATTGTTGGTTAGAATCTAGTATCTCTGTAATCACTTTTAAAAGGGCACTCTCGTCAGAAATTTGCACCAACCCTTTATCCTTCACGATTTGTTCTGGGTCTCCGCCGTTTTCTACAAGTTCCTTGAATACGGTCTTAGCTATTTTAGATGAGATAGTTCCGTTCTCGATAAGCTTAATCATGCCGGCTAAGCCTTCCGGTGTTAATGAAATATCATGAAGCTCCTTCTGCTCTGCATTCAAATAAGCGGAAAGCTCACCCATTATCCAGTTAGAAGCTTGCTTCGCTTCGCTTCCAGCTGCAACCGTCGCTTCGAAGAAATCAGCCATTTCCTTTGTTACCGTTAACACTCCTGCATCATAAACGGGTAATCCAAGCTCTTCAACATAGCGTTTCTGGCGTTGATCCGGAAGCTCAGGAATCTCAGCACGAACTCTTTCCTTCCATTCCTCATCGATGAAAATCGGAACTAAATCCGGCTCCGGAAAATAACGATAATCATCTGATCCTTCCTTCACCCGCATTAATAGCGTATGGCCAGTTGCCTCATCAAAACGGCGTGTTTCTTGTTCAATCACGCCGCCCGATCGAAGAATTTCCTCTTGGCGCTTTTGTTCAAATTCCAAGCCTTTACGGACAAAGTTAAAAGAGTTTAAGTTTTTAAGTTCTGTCTTTGTTCCAAATTCTTTCTGACCCTCTGGCCGTAGAGAAATATTTGCGTCACAGCGTAGTGAGCCTTCTTCCATCTTACAATCGGAAACGCCTGTATATTGAACGATGGATTTCAATTTTTCCAGATAAGCATATGCTTCATTTGGTGTTCTGATATCTGGCTCAGATACAATCTCAATTAATGGTGTACCTTGACGATTATAATCTACAAGTGAATAGCCGTCAGCGGTATGCATAAGTTTACCAGCGTCTTCTTCTAAGTGAATACGAGTAATTCCAATCTTCTTTTTATAACCATCTACTTCTATCTCTATCCATCCATGCTCCCCTATTGGGTGGTCAAATTGAGAGATTTGATACGCTTTTGGATTATCTGGATAAAAGTAATTTTTTCGATCAAATTTTGTTTCCGTTGCGATTTGGCAGTTCAATGCCATTGCTGCCTTCATTCCAAATTCAACAGCTCGCTTATTTAATACTGGCAAAACACCTGGGTACCCAAGGTCAACAACATTTGTATTTGTATTAGGATCTGCTCCGAAATGAGCTGGTGCGGAAGAAAAAATCTTGGAATCTGTTTTTAATTCCACATGTACTTCAAGTCCTATAACCGTTTCGTATTTCATTTTTTTCACCCCTTACAGCTGCGGTTTTTTTGTATGATAATCGGTTGCTTGTTCAAATGCGTGAGCGACTCGATAAACTGTACCTTCATCAAAATGCTTTCCGATAATTTGCATACCAATTGGCAGACCCTTCGCGAAACCACATGGAATGGATATTCCCGGGACTCCCGCAAGATTTACTGGGATGGTCAATAGATCCTCCGCATACATGGTTAGTGGATTCGCAATTTTTTCCCCAATTTTAAAAGCCGGGGTTGGAGTCGTAGGTCCAATAATTACATCATACTTTGCAAAAACATCATCAAAATCCTTTTTAATTAAGGTGCGGACTTGTTGTGCTTTTTTATAATAGGCATCATAATAACCGGAGCTTAAGGCAAAGGTTCCAAGCATAATACGGCGTTTAACCTCTTCTCCAAATCCCTCTGAACGGGTTTTCTTATATAATTCTAACAAGTTCTCTGCATTTAGTGTGCGGTACCCGTAACGCACACCGTCAAAACGGGATAAGTTGGAGGATGCCTCAGATGAGGATAAAAGATAGTAAGCTGCTACACCATACTTAGAATGTGGCAGTGATACTTCTTCCCATGTTGCACCTAAACCTTCGAGAGTTTTCAGCGAAGTAAGCACAGCCTCCCGAACCTCTGGACTTACTCCTTCACTTAAATATTCCTTCGGGACAGCAATCCTTAATCCTTTTACATCGCCGGTAAGCGAAGCTAGATAGTTCGGTACTTCAACATTTGCAGATGTAGAATCGTGCTTGTCTCCTCCGGCAATTACTTGTAACAGATAAGCATTGTCTTCTACCGTTCTCGTTATCGGACCAATTTGATCAAAGGAAGAGGCAAATGCAACAAGTCCAAAGCGCGATACTCGGCCATATGTTGGCTTCAGTCCTACAACCCCGCAAAATGCCGCTGGTTGTCTAATAGACCCACCTGTATCTGAACCTAATGAAAAAGGTATCTCCCCGGCGGCAACTGCTGCAGCGGAACCTCCTGAAGATCCACCTGGAACTGCTTCTAAATTCCACGGATTAAATGTTTTATGGAACCCTGAATTTTCCGTTGATGAACCCATTGCGAATTCATCCATATTCAATTTTCCAATTGTTATCGTACCGCTCTTATGTAATTTTTCCATGACCGTCGCATCATAAATAGGATTAAAGTTTTCAAGAATTTTACTCGCACATGTTGTACGCAATCCCTTTGTCACGATATTATCCTTAATTCCAATTGGCAATCCAAATAGAGGATTCCTCGATGCTTCTGTTCCTACCTGTTCGTCTAGTTGCTGTGCGACATTACGGGCATTTTCTTCATCTAATGTTAAGAAGGCCTGAACTTTCTGCTCGACATCCCCAATTCTTTTAAATGATTCATCTACCAATTCAGATATCTTTACTTCCTTTTTATGTATAAATTCATGCAGCTCTGAAATCTTATGTTCGAAAAGCGACACCTTATTTCCCTCCCTACTCCATTATGGATGGTACCCGAATTTGCCCATCCTTGTGATCTGGTGCATTCTTTAGTACTTCCTCACGTGGAAGTCCCTCTTCCGCCTCATCCTCGCGCATCACATTATGAATATTTAATACATGGGAGGTTGGCTTTATCCCTGAAGTATCAACTTCATTCAGCAGTTCTGCCAGATTAATAATGTCATCTAACTGTTTTGTGAATTTTTCAGCTTCCTGTTCCTTTATATCCAGGCGCGCCAAATTTGCAACATGATATACTTGTTCCTTTGAAATTCTTGACATATCCAATGGCTCCTCGCGATAATAATTTATCTTTGATAATATCAGAATCGTATATAAATAAGCAAGGACAAGCCTTCATTAGACTTGTCCTTACCTAACATCAATTATTCTCCAATTTTACCCTTGTCTTCACCATCTTGATTGGAAGCAAGGTTCCAATTAAAGCAAGGATTGCACAACCCACAAAAATACTTGATATTCCTTTTAATGCAACTGCTGAAATAATTCCAAATACCACTAAATCGCAAATAGAATCTAAGATCGAAAGCAGGGATATCGTTGTTGCTCTTACTTCCGATGGAATAATATCATTGCTCAGCTGCGAATAAATAGGATATCTGATTGCGCGCACAAATTTTAATACAAAGAAAGCCCCCAGAACAAGCCAAAGTGTTTCACCGTACATCGCGGATAGTAGAAGTCCGACAACTGCTAATATACCGGTAATATTCATCAATAGTACTCTGGAAAATCGATCACACAGCCATCCAACTGAATGAGAGGCAAAATAGCCAATAATAGCTGCAACCGCATAGACAATTCCAATTAAATAAACCGGTAAGCCTGCATGAGTAAACAATGGCTGATTGAAGTTTTCATATACTGCACTGGCAGGGATAAATACGAGCGTTACATTTAAAAACATATATAACAGCTGAGGTGCTTCTTTTATTACCTTTAACCCTTCTGTTACCTGTTTAAAAGGATTCTCACGGTATGGAGTAAAAGAACTTGGGTTTTTAATCCAAAAGAGCAGGATTAGCTGGACACTATAAAAAACCAATCCCAACGCAATTAATAATTGAAACTGACCTTCCTTAAGATCCTTGGCAATATAGGCTCCAAAAAGAACGGCAATCATTGCTGAAATAAATCCGGCTGATTGAATTTTCCCCATCGCCCTATCCATTAAATGCTGTTCATCACTTTCCTTCAAGGATTCATAAATCAATGCTTCATCTGCCCCAGAAAAGAAGGTAACCGACAAGCCGTTCAATGCACTGTACAAAAAGAAAAGTCCTGGCGAATGCGCAAAAAACAGCAAACTATAGCTAATTATATTAATTAGAGCCCCTGCCAAAAAGGACTTTTTAGCTCCAAAACGGTCTGCAAATATACCGGAAGGAACTTCCCCCAGCATAACCGCAACACTCCAAAACATTAACACTACTAAAATATCTTTTTCGCTAAGGCCGCGTTCCATATAGAAAAGTGTTATCACCGGCTGTAAAAAGCTCATAGTCGAAAAAAACTGCACCCAAAATAATATAGATATATTGTGTTTTGCAATCGTATTCTTCTTCATTATTTTCTCCCACTTCATTTAATATTTTTTTTAGAAGAAGCAGGAGTGTTTACATTCTATTAAAAATTATTCACTCCTACTTCTTGATTCAGCAATCTTGTACTCATTTTTGTCATTGGTATTTCCTCCTTGTAAATAGTTATGAATATTATAACAGATGTAAATATTCATTATGTATAGTTTTTAAATATGCCTTTTACAAATACCTCCACGTGCTTATATATTATCTCCAAGTTTTCAGCGATACACTTTACAATATTCCTCTTCTATTCAGCTCTAAGGACAAATCCCAACACTTCCACCAAGGTATTTCCTTTATAAAATGATATAAATAAAAAAATCCGAGCTAATCACCCGGTTGAATACAAGTAAATTTACCTTTCGGCACTATGTAAATTTCTCATTGTTCTATCCATTCATAAATTCCATGTCCTACCTTTGTAACCTCAGGGTATCTGTCCATTAAAATCTTTAATATGACAGTGGTATTTTTCACATCAATTTCGTTTTCGGTTAGAAGCCTTTTAACCTCCGCTGTCCTCATCTTTTTTTTATTCTTTAAATTAGACAAAATAAGATAATCTTTATACTGGGGGTTTTTCTTTATTGGCGGTACACTAAGTAATTCCGCAGCTGTAATTTTCTTAGAGCGAGATCTTGGACGACGTTCCATTACGATAGCTGCCTCTTCCTCTGATTTTCTTGTAATTTCCTTTTCTTCGGTAGAAACGTCGTAATATTGTCCCCTTATACTTCTTCTTATTTCATCAATCTTTGAAAAAATATCGGCGCCTTCTGCATTAGTAGGTTCCAATCCAAGTTCTACTTTCTGCTCATAGATTTCTTCATGACTATTATCAGCTTCCATATTAAGAGAATCCAATTCTCGCAACCTGTTAAATAATTTTTCATATTCTGTTCGAATAGCTTTTGATTCCTCCTGCAGTTGTAGCATCCGCAAATGAATGGCTTTCCTTTCATTCCATTCCTGTTCTAAATTCAAAAATATCCACCTCTTTTCAATTTTTGGTTTTTCACCTTCTATTTTACAACTATTAAACCAGCTAATATATAAAATATTTAAAATTGTGAATATTTTACTAGTTTCAAACTAAATATATAAAAAATTCACCCAGTAAAGGATGAATTTTCCTAAATATCATTAACTTGTAAACTGCTCTTCCTCCGTCGAGCCTTTTAAGGCGGTAGTCGAGGACGAGCCTCCAGTGATTATCAAAGAAACCTCATCAAAATATCCTGTACCTACTTCCCGTTGATGTCTTGTGGCAGTGTAACCGTATTTTTCATTGGTGAATTCTCGCTGTTGCAATTCGGAATAGGCGGACATTCCTCTTTCTTTATATCCTTTTGCAAGCTCGAACATACTATTGTTCAGTGCATGAAAGCCAGCTAAGGTAACAAACTGAAATTTGTAGCCCATTTTCCCGAGCTCTTTTTGAAAGGATGCAATTGTTTCTTCACCAAGTTTTCTTTTCCAGTTAAAAGAAGGTGAGCAATTATACGCAAGCAATTTACCAGGGAACCTTTCATGAATTGCTTCTGCAAATTGTTTTGCCTCCTCCAGATTAGGCTCAGAGGTTTCACACCAAATTAGATCTGCATAAGGAGCATATGCTAATCCTCTGGCGATCGCCTGATCAATACCGGCTATCGTTCGATAAAAACCCTCTGAAGTTCTTTCACCAGTAATAAACTTCTCGTCACATGGATCTACATCACTAGTAATTAAATCGGCAGCATTTGCATCTGTCCGTGCAATTAATACTGTTGGTACTCCCATTACATCTGCTGCAAGACGTGCAGATATCAAATTCCGGACGGCTGTTTGGGTTGGAAGCAACACCTTCCCTCCAAGATGACCACATTTCTTCTCAGACGAAAGCTGGTCTTCAAAATGTACAGCTGCCGCCCCAGCTTCTATCATTGACTTCATTAATTCAAATACATTTAATTGCCCGCCAAATCCTGCTTCAGCATCTGCAACAATTGGGACAAACCAATCAGTCGAAGTGTTTCCCTCTACATGCTCAATTTGATCCGCACGCTGCAATGCCTGATTGATTCTCTTTACCACATGCGGGACACTGTTCGCGGGATACAAGCTTTGATCAGGATACATATGACCTGCTAGGTTTGCATCGGCAGCAACCTGCCACCCGCTGAGGTATATTGCCTTTAAGCCTGCTTTCACCTGCTGTACAGCCTGGTTCCCAGTCAAAGCTCCAAGTGCTGGAACATATTCCTCCGTATGGAGTAATTCCCATAACTTTTCCGCTCCCCTGCGCGCCAAAGTGTGCTCAATATCAACAGTACCCCTTAGCTTAATCACCTCTTCTGCGCTGTATTTTCGCGTAATCCCTTTCCATCTCTCTGCCATTTCCCATTCATTTTGCAGCCTTTCCACTCTTTCGTTCATTTTCTTCCGTCCTCCTTATAAAATCTCGTAACCTGGTATGGTTAAAAATTCAATAAAATTTTCTTCCTGTATTAGCCGATCAAATAGTTGCACTGCCTCATCAAAACGTCTTGCCCTATACTCAATGTCTCCGATATCTCTGCAAATCTTTTCCATCTCCTCATCTCTCATTTCCTCATACATTTCCATCGTTATTTTTCGACCGTCCTCTAGCACACCTTTAGGATGCCGTATCCACTGCCATATCTGCGCACGGGAGATTTCAGCTGTTGCTGCATCCTCCATTAAATGATTAATCGGTGCTGCCCCGTGTCCGCTTAACCATGACTCAATATATTGAATCCCCACGCTTATATTTTGACGAACTCCATCCTCTGTAATAGAGCCAGTCGGTATCTCTAATAAATCGTATTCTGTTATTTGGATGTGTTGTTGTTTGGATGAATGTATTTGATTTGGTGTCGGCATTTCACGATTGAAGACATCCATGGCAACAGGAACCAGACCTGGATGTGCCACCCATGTGCCATCGTGGCCATCACGCGCTTCCCTTTCTTTATCCGCCCTCACCTTTGCAAATGCTTCCTCATTTTTCTTTGCATCATTTTTAACCGGAATTTGTGCAGCCATGCCACCGATTGCAGGTGCCCCTCTGCGATGACAGGTTTGAATAGTTAATAGTGAATAAGATCTCATGAAAGGTACTGTCATTGTTACAACCGATCTGTCTGGTAAAATCACATTCTCCTGATTTCGAAGCTTTTTTATAAAGCTAAAAATATAATCCCAGCGCCCGCAATTCAAACCTGCGGAATGCTCTCTCAATTCATATAAAATTTCATCCATTTCAAACGCTGCCATAATAGTTTCAATAAGAACCGTCGCTTTAATCGTCCCTTTCGGTATTCCGATGTATTTCTGCGAGAAAAGGAATATATCATTCCAAAGCCTTGCTTCAAGATAACTTTCCAGTTTCGGCAAATAAAAATAAGGACCAGTTTCATTTTCGGTTAGGCGAACAGCATTGTGGTAAAAATACAAACCAAAGTCGAAAAGACTCGCAGAAATTGGTTTTCCATCTACTGTCACATGCTTTTCTTCTAAATGCCATCCGCGTGGTCTTACAACTAATACAGCTGTATTTTTATTAAGCTCATATTTTTTCCCACTAATCCCTTCATACGTAATTGTCCTATTAACCGCGTCTCTTAAATTAATTTGTCCTTCCAATACATTGCCCCACGTGGGTGAGGTCGCATCTTCAAAACATGCCATGAATATCTTAGCTCCAGAATTAAGAGCATTAATAACCATTTTTCGATCAACGGGTCCAGTTATTTCCACACGCCGATCACGTAATTCCTCCGGTAGTGGTGCAATCGACCATTCGCCTTCACGAATATGCTTCGTTTCTGATAAAAAGTGAGGAAGAACTCCCTTATCCAATTCTTTTTGTCTATCATTTCTTTTCTGTAACAGTTGCCTTCTTTTTTCACCAAAATGTCTCTCAAGCTGTTCCACAAAATGAAGCGCCTTAGGAGTCAGTATCTCCTCAAATCCGGGCTTAAGCTCCCCAACTACTACTATCCCACTTGTTTGTGTGCTCATTTCTTCACCTCGTATTATGTTATAATACAGTTTAACAAACATATTTGTATTATATAACAGATGATTCGAAATGCAACCACTTTTCAGAATCTTTCGGTCGATTTATTACGACAACAAATAGCAAAAATTTAAATTACTGCAAAAAAAAACTGCTAACAAATGAAAATTGTCAGCAGTTTTTTTTCTATTGATAAATATGAACAAAAGGTTCTTTCTGATCCGGTTCCCGCACTATCAGAGCCTTTGGACCATTTACAGAAGTTACGCTAATTTCTAAAGATATGTGATCTGGAAAATCACTAATTAATCCAGTAATATACTGAGTGAATCCGACTACTTCGGATTGACCATAAAACTGCATTGGGATTTCAATATCCAACTTTGTTAACTGTCCATCTTCATATAGTCCTCGGCCAACCACACCGTTATAATTTGGAAAATATTTCTCCACATCGTCTTTAAAATTATTAAATGATTGAGAGTCATCACGATAATCTTTATCCACTTGATCCGATGGGAATAAGTAATACTTTTCTTTCACCGATTTCCACTTATCAATGGATGAACTTCCATTTGTAACAGTCGTATAAGCAAAAAAGTTTCCTGGTACAACGGAATCTGTTCCCTTTTGTTCATATAGTGCAATGGTAATAGGAACATTTTTCAACCCATCGATATTACGGATTCGTTTTATGACTTCCTGTGCAATGCTTTTTCCATGGCTTGCTACCTGTGCATGACTAATTGTTTTATCGTAGGTAGCACCATATTGTTGTTTTTGATAATAGTAAACAGAGTTTAAAGCTAGTCCAATTACGACTCCGCCTAGTTTCACTGTATTTTTATTCGTTTTAATTAAATAATCCTGTTCTAAAATATGTGCTAAATAAATTGGTGTGCTCGCTGCATCCTTACCGCTTGCCACCGGATTTAGCCCCACATTTTCTTCGGGTTTTAACTTCTGAGCTTTTAATTGCTGCGAAGTGTATTTTCTATTTAGCCAGGATAACACAGTACTTTTATCTAAATACTGTCCTTCTTGGAACAAATAGTCATCTGGCGAAAATTGATTTTGTGCGACTCGCATTAGTCCTGTTTCAAACTCATCTATGTCATAGCGAGTGTTCAAATTACTTACCGTAAGTCCTCGCGATTTGCTTGGTTTGAAAGGAAGGATTGTTCGATAGTATTGATTAGAAATTTGATAGTTTGGAACAATCGCTGTTTCCTTTTTATTATTTTTCTTTTGTACAATTTGATCTTGCTTACTAAAATTCGGTGCACAACCTGCTGTTAATACAACAGCTAGGAGCACCGGCAACCACTTTTTCATGCAAATGCCACCTTATTTCACAATAAGTGCCTGTTCACACTTATATTCAATTTTGCTAAGCAGATATACCACCTATATAAAGACTACTCTAGCATATAAAAAGTTTCAATTCATTCCCCAAATTCTTGAAGCATTCTTTCTTCGTCCCAAATTTCAATTCCTAATTCCTGAGCCTTTGTCAATTTTGAACCAGCTTCTTCACCGGCAATCACGATATCTGTCTTTTTACTTACACTTCCCGTTACATTTGCACCTAGTGCTTCCAGCTTGTCCTTCGCCTCATTCCTTGTAAGCTTTTCCAGCTTTCCAGTTAGGACAATCACCTTTCCAGCTAGACTTGATTCAATTGTACTGGTATCCACAGGCTTAGGTCCAAGATACTCCATATTTAATCCAAATGCTTTTAATTCACTAATTAACTCACGAGCATCTTCATTTTCAAAATAAGTAAAAATAGAATCTGCCATCTTCTCACCAATATCTTGAATATCTGTCAATTCTTCTTTGGTTGAGGACATAAGCTGATCCATCGTACCAAAACGCTGAGCCAAGGTTTTGGCTGCTTTAGCTCCAACATGACGAATTCCTAAGCCAAACAATAATTTTTCTAGGGAATTCTGTTTAGACTTCTCAATAGCCTCAAGAAGATTGGCAACAGACTTTTCTCCCATTCTTTCTAATGCAAGAAGCTGATCCCTTTGCAGGCCATAAATATCTGCTACATCTTTAATAAGTTCATAATTAAATAATTGACTAATAACTTTTTCTCCTAATCCATCAATGTTCATCGCATCTCTGGATACAAAGTGAATAAGGCCTTCCCGAATTTGAGCGGGGCACTTCGGATTGATACAACGCAGGGCTACTTCTCCTTCTAATCGGACTAGTTCACTCTCACACTCAGGACAATGGGTTGGCATGGAAAATTGTTTTTCATCGCCAGTTCTGCGTTCGGCCAATACATTCACTACTTCTGGAATAATATCTCCGGCCTTTTTAATGACTACATGATCGCCGAGCATAATATCTTTTTCACGAATTAAATCTTCATTATGAAGAGAAGCCCTCTTAACGGTTGTTCCCGCTACTTTTACCGGCTCTAAAATAGCAGTAGGAGTGATGACACCTGTTCTGCCAACGCTTAATTCGATATCCAATAGCTTTGTCACCACTTCTTCAGCTGGGAACTTGTACGCAATTGCCCATCTTGGGCTTTTAGCGGTTGTACCAAGTGCTTGCTGTTGTTGCAATGAATTAACCTTAATAACAATTCCGTCAATTTCATACGGAAGATTTGGACGTTCTGTTGTCCACTTCTCTACATATTGGATAACCTCATCAATGCTTGCACACTTTTCTCTTTCTTTATTAACTTTGAACCCGAGCCTTTCTAATAAATCTAATCCGTCACTATGGGTAGTGACACCCGCTTCTGTAAAATCGCCGATCGCATATAGAAAAATATCTAAATTTCTTGATGCTGCAATTTTTGGATCCAACTGTCTTAAAGAGCCTGCTGCTGCATTTCTTGGATTAGCAAATGGTTCTTCACCGTTTTCCTCTTTTTGTTGATTAAGGTTTTCAAATGATCTCTTCGGCATATAAGCCTCTCCACGAACCTCAATCGACATAGGTTGGTTAAGGCGCAGGGGAATAGAGCGAATAGTTCTCAGATTGGAAGTAATATCCTCTCCAATTGTCCCATCACCCCTTGTAGAACCTTGACGGAATAAACCTTGCTCATACCGGAGAGAAATCGCTAAGCCATCAATTTTCAATTCACAAACATACTCGACATCTTCTCCCACTCCTTGCTTTACACGACGGTCGAAATCACGCAAATCCGCTTCATTAAAAGCATTTCCTAAACTCAACATTGGAATTTGATGTTCTACCTTTGTAAAAGCAGAAAGGATTTCTGCACCGACCCGTTGAGAAGGGGAATCCGGTGTTACCAGGTCTGGATATTCATTTTCAATTTGCAGCAATTCCTGCATAAGGCGATCATATTCCGCGTCTGGAACAGATGGGTTATCCAGTACATGATACTCATAATTATATTGAGTTAAAAGACGATGAAGTTCCTTAATCTGCTGCTCAGCAGTCTGTCTATCCATAGCTACAGCTCCTTATTTCAATATTAAACCTTTTGAATTGGTGCAAACTCCGCCAGTAACCGTTTAATGCCGATTGGACTTGGAAAGGCAATATCAAGCTCCATCGATTGATCTTTTCCTTTTACACTAACAACGGTTCCGATGCCCCATTTCTTGTGTTCCGCCTTATCCCCAACCTTCCATTCCAGTCCATCTGCTCCACTACTTACTGGAACAGGTCGGGCTACAGGACGATTCAATTGTCTCTGTTGTGTTGTAAATGGGCTCCTTTGTTTTGCTTCCTTGTGTAGAACCTCTAGCAATTCCTCCGGTATCTCACTAATAAAACGTGACACAGGATTCATATTTGTCCGACCAAATAATGTCCGCATGGCTGCATTCGTTACATATAAATCCTGTTCGGCACGAGTAATTCCTACATATGCAAGACGTCTTTCTTCCTCCATCTCGACCTCTTCCATTAATGAACGAGAATGCGGAAATACTCCTTCTTCTAATCCGATTAGAAAAACAACCGGAAATTCCAAGCCTTTGGCAGAGTGGAGAGTCATTAAGACAATCGCATCATTATTGTCTTCCTCTTTTTCTTCTAGGCGATCAATGTCTGCAACTAAGGCCAGGTCCGTTAAAAAGCCGACTAAGCTTTTATCTTCTCCAGTTTCTTCAAAGCTTTTGGTAACAGATAAGAATTCATCGATATTTTCAAGTCTGCTTTGTGCTTCCAATGACTTTTCCGCTTGCAGCATTTCACGGTAGCCGGACTTGTCCAAAATTTCATCCACCAACTCCGTTACTGATAGATACTCCTGCATTTGTGTATAGTTCTTGATTAATTCATAAAACTCATATGCAGCCTTCGCAACTTTTGCACTTACACCAATAAAATCAATTTCCTTCAGTGCAGCAAACACGGATATATCATTATCTGCCGCGTATCGGGCAATTTTATCATAGGAGGTAGAGCCGATTCCACGCTTCGGTACATTAATCACACGTTGCAAGCTGATATCATCATCTGGATTAGCAACCAAACGTAAGTAGGCAAGGATATCCTTTATTTCTTTTCGGTCGTAGAATTTAATGCCCCCAACAATGTGGTAATCAATATTGGATTTTAGTAAAACTTCTTCCATTACACGTGATTGGGCATTAGTACGGTAAAGAATAGCAATATCGGATAATTTGCGCTCACCCGAATCCACCATTTCTTTTATTTTCCCTGCCACAAATTGGGCCTCAGATTGTTCACTATCCGCTCGATAATAGCAAATCTTCTGTCCTTCATCATTTTCCGTCCATAATTTCTTTGGCTTTCTATTAGCGTTATTTTTTATTACTTCGTTTGCGGCATGAAGAATTCTTTTCGTTGAACGGTAATTTTGCTCAAGCATAATGACTTTAGCGCGTGGATAATCCTTCTCAAAGGAAAGGATATTTGCAATGTCTGCCCCACGCCAACGGTAAATTGACTGATCTGAATCCCCTACCACACATATATTTTGAAATCTGGATGCCAGCATTTTAACGAGCATATACTGTGCCCTATTCGTATCTTGGTACTCATCCACATGAATATATTGAAACTTTCGTTGATAATATTCCAACGTTTCAGGAACTCGATTAAATAGATGAATCGTCATCATAATAAGGTCATCGAAGTCCAGTGCTTGGTTTTTGCGAAGACGTCTTTGATACTCCTCGTATACATCACTAACCACTTGTTCATAATAGCCTCCAACAAGCTTAGAATATTCCTCAGGGGTTACTAATTCATTCTTCGCACTGCTTATTGTTCCAAGAATAGCACGGGGCTCAAATTTTTTCGGGTCAATATTCTTATCTTTTAAGATGCCTTTAATAACGGATTGCTGATCTGTTGGATCTAGAATAGTAAAATTACGATTAATGCCGATTCGGTCAATATCACGTCTTAGAATTCTTACACACATGGAGTGAAAAGTGGAAATCCATACTTCCTCTGCTGCACCGCCCATAATTTTTCCGATACGATCCTTCATTTCGCGTGCGGCCTTATTAGTGAAGGTTATCGCTAAGATATTATATGGATTCACTCCCTTTTCCACCATTAAATAGGCGACACGGTGTGTAAGTACGCGAGTCTTTCCACTACCTGCACCTGCCATGATTAATAGGGGTCCATCCGTTGATTTTACTGCCTCCTGTTGCTCAGGATTTAATCCTGTAAGCAAACGATCTGTTAAAAATTTCATTCCTTTTCACCACCAGAACATTTGTTCTTAATTATATCGTTTTCTATTTTATGTGTCTATTACTACTAGCAATCTTCATGAGCTTTATATTTATGTCTAGAAAGCTATACTTTTCCATTAAAATAAGAAAAGATGTCCAAATTCAAATCATAATCATTAGAGTCTTAATATTAAGCGTTATTTATTAACGGTTTGGACTGTTTTTAAAGCCTGATTAATGTCTTCATAAACAATATTGCCCACTACAATTACATCAGCATACTGAATCATTTCTTCTGCCTGCTCTACGGATTTGATTCCGCCGCCATAAAATAATTTTGTATTTGTTAAATGTTTCTTCACCGCTTTTACGATCTCAGCATCACCGTAAGCACCACTATATTCTAAATAGAAGATAGGCATCTTAAATAGATTTTCAGCCATCATGGCATATGCTTCCACATCTTCTTTACTTAAATTTGTTATAGATTGTGTGAGTTTTGCCGCCTTGCAATCACTATTTAATATACAATATCCTTCTACTAAAACTTCTTCCCAATCCATTAATTCACCGTATTCTTTTACAGCTTCATGATGTACACCCTTAATCCATTTTGCATCTTCACTATTTAAAACAGTTGGGATAAAATATAAATCGAAGCCAGGTGTGATGGATTCCAAATTGGAGATTTCCAATACGCACGGGACTGTATACCTGCGTACACGCGCCATTAAATTCAAGACATTTTCCAATGTGACTCCATCTGTACCGCCAATAATTACAGCATTCGTTCCGGATTCACATATTTTTTCTAAATCGTGATCAGAAATCTCCTTATTCGGGTCAAGCTTAAAGGCGTGTCGCCATTCGCGAACGTCATACATCGATTGATCCTCCATTCCTTTATTCCATACATCATTATAGCATTTGTGTTAACCTGCAAAAAAGATTTTCCGGCAAGCAATTTTATGTCCTAGCTCGGGGCATCTTTTCTAACAAAGATACTCATTCTTTACAAAAAACATCCCGCTACTAAGGTTTTCAACTGGAAAACAACAAAATTTAAGAAAAGAGCCTTAGGAAATATTCTTATATAAAACTTTGAAAATACTTGTTACTGAAGATACAGTTTCGTCCTATTTAAAAATTAAGTTGATCAAATAATAGGCAAAAAGTCATCCTTTTTTCTCAATTTTTTATTTCTTTTAGGAAAACTTGAAAGAAAATGAGTATTTTATGCTCCATATTTCATGTTATTTTCCCAAGTTAATTGTCCTATAAAGTGTGTTATTATAACATTAAGAAGTTCACCCAGCAAAAAATTTGTAAGGAGGAGTTAAAATGCGTAAGAAAACAACCCCATCGAAAATTACTAAAAAAGACATTGATTCCTTAATTTACAAAATTGATATTCTGCTGAATGATAAAAAGGAGCCAAAGCTTCAAAAAGTTAAATTGTCCGTATGACCATTGACACAGACTAATAGACATACATTATTGGAAGCTAATATTTTCATACCGCAGGGAAATAATCTTTCCCTGCATTATATTCAAATTAAAAAGTTAATAAATCTCTTAAAAGTTTTCTTATTATTACCACTTTAAATAATATTTGCGCTATAATGTATTATAGGTGGTTAATATGAACATTGGTGCAATTATTAAATTAAATCGCATAAAACAAAACCTAACTCAAGAGGAACTTGCCGAAGGAATCATTTCTATTTCCTATTTATCTAAAATCGAAAACGGCAAGATCGAACCTAACGATGAAGTCATCAAGCTCCTCTGTCTAAGACTGGGGATAGAAATCAACAGACAAATCGATGACGAAACAAAAGCCTTATGTCACGATTGGTTCCGACTGCTATTGTCAAATAATGATGTAGAAAGATTGAAAGAGAAGTATAAAGAGATAAAAGAATATTCTAACTCAATTGAAGACTTAGAGTTACAAATTCTACTAAAGATTCACTTAATCAGATACTTTCTAAAAACAGGTGACTTTAAACAAGCACTTGACCAAATTAATTACCTTCGTGATTTCAATAAAACTTTTACTTTAGAGCAAAAATATTATTGGAGTAAGTTCAATGGAAACTACTACTATCTGAATAATGAGTTTAATGAAGCGATTAAATATTACACAATTGCACAGGATCTAGTAATTAATTTAGAGCTTTCTGATGAAGAAATTGCAGATTTGGAATATTCATTGGCACTTACATACAGCAAATTACGGATTACATCTTTAGCATTACGATCATCTTATAAAGCTCTAGAAATTTATAGACAAATATATAATTTTTCACGTTGTGCTGAATGTCACTTATTATTAGGAATTTCCTATCGTAGAATTAACAACCACGATGAAGCAATTAATAATTATGAATTAGCAAAAAAGTTAGCCGAACAAATTCATGACAATGAAATAATACAGTTAACTCATTTAAATTTAGGATATTTATTTTACGTTCAAGGAAATACTGATAAGGCAATTGAACATTTAGATAAAATAGTAAATGAAATTGATGTATCTTTAGATGACCGTCTTTTAGCTTTAACATCCATCATTGATGAGTCATATAGAAGGGATAACTTTGTAGAAGCAAAAAAAAGGATTTCTGAGGCTTTAAGTTGGTTAAATGATAGTAATAAAGATCAATATCTCTCATATTATTATGAAATAAAGACTTATCTTTATCTAATTGAAAAAGACGATGAAAACTTTGAAAATATGATGGTTAATGAGTTTATTCCATATTTAAAAGAACAAAAAAATTATGCTAAGTTGACAGAATATGCAGAACTACTTGCAAACCATTTCGAAAAGTTTCATAAATATAAAAACGCTACAAATTACTATAAACTTGTCAACTTTTCATATAAACAAATAACGCAAATATAGGGAGGAACGACTAAAATGAAAAAGGTAATTATGACTTTTGTTATTGGTACATTTCTAGTAGGTGGGTTTGTGTTTGCTAATCATACACAATTAAATAGTTCTAAAGATAATGTAAAATACTTAGGTGCAGGTGGAGAGAAGGAACCCAAACTATTCTCTACTTTTAGCGCATCATTCTATTCATTTGAATCTTAATAATTGAGAAAAAAAAAGATAACTGATGTTATCTTTTTTTAATTTTTTATTAGTAATTCCACCAAATCCCCCACAGATCCATGAACAATCTCTACTTCCGGCAAATGATAAAAAGTTGTTGCCAAAGTCTCCTGTCCACTCACTGAGCCTGGGGAAAAAATATATATCCTCCCAACTCTCGAACCAATGGCTATGCCTAGTTCTGTATGGCTTCCCTTTCCGCCTGGGAGAACAAGAATAAAAATGTCGCTTTCTAAAACTGCTTCCTTCTCCTTTACCCCTATTTTTCTTAATTCTTCTTCTGCTGAGGTTCTTTCGTTTTGGGTCCAGTCATAAGTTTGCTGCATACCTATTTCTACAAGTTTTCTAGAAAGATTTCTGACAGTCTCTACATTTTGAAAGCTTGAAGCAATATAAAACTTCATTTTTCTTCTCCTTACGATTGTGTTTTATAATAATCTTCCTTAGCTAAGAGGTCCTTTTTTACCACTGGCCATTCCTCTGCTGTAATAGAATATACGCACGCATTTCTGATATACCCATTCTGTAAAATTCTTTCGTTTCGGAGGATTCCTTCTTTTTTCGCTCCCAGTCTCTCAATTGCCTTCTGAGAGCGAACATTTCTTTCATCTGTTTTGAACTGGACACGAATCATGTGAAGTTCTTCAAAACAAAATTGGAGCAGGGTTAACTTACAAGCAGTATTGACAAAGCTGCGCTGAAATTTTTTAGCATACCATGTTGAGCCAATTTCGCAGGATCTATTTTGAAAATCAAACCCATAAGTCCGAGTAGTGCCGATTATTTCTCCGGTTTCCTTCAAACGAACCACATAAGGCAGAAGCTGTTCATTTTCTCTCCCATTAATAGCTGCATTAACCCAATTCTCCATTTCTTCTAATGAACTGACTCGAAGTAACATAAAGTCCCATATACTTGGGTCATTAATATCCAGTAAGGCTTTCGCATGGGATTCTTCCATAGGTATAAGCTGTAGACGGTTATGATCTAGTACAGGCTGATTATTAAATAGTTTTCCCATTACCATTTTCCCTCTCATTCAAAATATATCCTCTTCCATTCATCCCACGCTTGCAAATATCGTGGTAAATCATGTGGATGGTGGGCAATACATCTAGAGATCCGGATATATAATCCAATTATCACATTTTCTATTACTTCATTTTCAGAAACAGGAAATATTAGTGCAATTGCCGCTTCCATTATCGTTTCCTTCGATAAATCATTTGGTGTGGAACAAAAAGCATATACCAAATCAAAAATTGGCGCTCCAATAACCGGGGTTGGATCAATGACTCCACAAAGCTTTCCATTTTCAAAAAGAAAATTATGAACTCCACAGTCACCATGTAATAAAAAAGGTTCATTCGAAGAACGTTTACCAATTAATGAAAGGACAAGCAGATAGTCTTCTTTGCTTAAAACGGAAGTCAGACGCTCTTTCGCAAACGCTGCCTCCGATAATAAATAATTCTGCCATGAGTCAGTAGGGGCATCCATATAACCCCACTTATGTGTTTCCGAAAATGGCTCGTAATGATTAATTACCGTACTAACCAATTCTTTCAAAGCATTTTTATAACTTCCTGGATTCATCTCACCAGTTATAAATGTATATAGAATATAGTTGAAGGCAGGGTCGGTATATATTAATCTTGGAAACATTTGAATCTCTTGATAAAAACTCAAAAAGTAAGATTCTGCTTCTATTACTTGGGGCTTGTTTGCCTTAATTACAATTCTTTGTCCATCCTCTATTATTAAAAGCCCAACTTGACTCGAAGTTCCGCCATTTAACATTCTAATATCCAATATTTTATTTTCGATAACCTTTTCCTTTATCAATTCTTTTAAAATAGATTCCATCCTTACACCTCTACGGATACGAAATGAGCACTGGATAATATAGGAACAGTAGGGTATAAATCGAGTCTACTTGCATGAATTACATCTTGTTCGTACCCCTTTTGCCGAAGTTCCCGGCCACTTCCACATTCCCATAATAAATCTTGAATTCTATGTTCCACACTTTTAAAAGCATTTGCGCATAACTCTGCCTCGGGAGACAATTCTCCCTTTACATTCGATAAGATTGCACCCGCTCCAAGATAATCCTCTATTGCAGGTCTCAAACTATTTTCCCCATCAGTTACATTATCCCAACGCTCACCACAAGCAATTATGGTAATTGCAGAACCGGTATTATCCTGTAATTGATTAGCATATGAAGCTACAGCACTAGAATTTAATAAACTACCAATTAATAAAACAGAAGCTTTCCCAGCAACCCATGAGCAAAGTGCTCCATTTAAAGAGCATAATACATATTTATTATTCCTATGGGTATGGTTAAAAGTAATAGGTGATAGTGTAGGGCTACCGCATTTTATCGATTCAGCTCTTCCTAAAATAAGTTCAGCTCCTACCTTCATTGCATATTCCAATTCTTTTCCATCCTTATAAAACGGATATGGATATATAATTGCACCATGATGAATGGCTGTGACAACAGTAGAGGAGAAACTTAATATATCCACAACTATGATTATATCGCCACGTTCTGCGGCCTCTCTTGCGCCACGTGCACCCCACTCAATGCGACATGGATAAGGAGATTGATCGAACAATGCATCGCCCCCTAAAAATCAAACTCTTTTAAAAATTATACCACCCAAATGGTGAATGCTAAATGCTTTAGTTCTTTTATAAAACAGGTTATTATCAATAACCCCACCCTATTTTCATCTAGGCTTTTTTCATCTCGCAATCATATTTCCGGTGCTAAATTAATAAATATATAGGGTCAACACATTTATATAATCTTAAAAGGTATTTGTATTTTATATTTATTAATAATAATTATAAATAAATATTGATTTTTATTTTAGCATAGTTATAATAATAGTAAGCTATAAAATTATGAAGAGGTGGTTTTAATAATGAGTACGAACAATAACAAGCTTACAACTAGCTGGGGAGCACCAGTTGGAGATAATCAAAACTCTATGACTGCAGGTTCTCGAGGTCCTACTTTACTGCAAGATGTTCATTTACTTGAGAAATTAGCGCATTTTAACAGAGAAAGAGTTCCGGAACGTGTTGTACATGCTAAGGGTGCTGGTGCACATGGCTATTTTGAGGTTACGAATGACGTTACAAAATATACAAAAGCAAAGTTTTTATCAAAGGTAGGGAAAAAAACACCTTTATTTATTCGTTTTTCTACCGTTGCCGGTGAAAATGGATCAGCAGATACGGTTCGAGACCCAAGAGGATTCGCTGTAAAATTTTATACTGAGGATGGCAACTATGATATTGTTGGAAACAACACACCTGTATTTTTCATTCGCGATGCGATAAAGTTCCCTGACTTTATCCATACACAAAAAAGACATCCTGCTACACACTTAAAAAATCCGGATGCCGTTTGGGACTTCTGGTCCTTATCACCCGAATCTTTACATCAGGTTACCATCCTTATGAGTGACCGCGGAATTCCGGCAACATTTCGTCATATGAATGGGTATGGCAGCCACACCTTTAAATGGGTCAACTCCGATGGTGATGGAGTTTGGATTAAGTATCATTTTAAAACAGAACAAGGCGTAAAGAATTTGGCGGTAGATGTTGCAACAAAGCTTGCGGGCGAGAATCCTGATTACCATACAGAGGATCTCTATAATGCTATCGAAAAGGGAGATTTCCCTGCATGGAAGCTTTATGTTCAAATTATGCCTTTAGAGGATGCAGATACGTATCGATTTGATCCTTTTGATGTAACAAAGGTTTGGTCTCAGAAGGATTACCCACTAATGGAGGTAGGACGGATGGTATTAAATAAAAATCCGGAAAACTATTTCGCTGAGGTAGAGCAAGCGACTTTCTCGCCAGGAACTTTAGTGCCAGGTGTCGATGTATCACCCGACAAAATGCTTCAAGGGCGTCTATTTGCTTATCATGATGCACATAGATATCGTGTTGGTGCAAATCATCAATTACTACCTATCAATCGGGCCAAAAATGAAGTGAATAATTATCAGCGAGATGGACAAATGCGCTTTGACAATAATGGAGGCGGGTCTGTCTACTATGAACCGAACAGTTATGAGGGTCCTACAGAATCTCCTGAAGACAAACAAGCTGCTTACTCCGTATCCGGTGTTGCCGATAGTGTTGCTTATGATCACAATGATCACTATACCCAAGCCGGTGACTTATATCGATTATTAAGTGCTGAAGAGAAAACAAGACTGATCCAAAACATTGTTGCGGCCATGAAACCAGTTACGAAAGAAGAAATTAAGCTCCGCCAAATCACTCATTTTTACAAAGCGGACCCAGAATACGGAACACGAATTGCAGAAGGCCTCGGTTTACCAGTACCACAGCTAGTATAATAGTTTTAAAAGGTATCCATATTAGAATATGGATACCTTTTTTTAATAAAAAAGTTGTCGAAAAAAAGAAATTTCATGTGACAAAAACTACAAGCTTTTACCATTCTATTTCTCGGGAAATGGTTTAATATATGATGTTCTTTCCCTTTTAATCAAACGTTTGATTGATCTATAAGATTGTAGAATATTATCGAATTCTAAAGAATTTACGATTGTCCAATTGATTCTCTTTCAGATATTTAGGAATAAAAAACTATGTTATATGCGACATATCGATAAAAAATATCGCTCAAAGTAAATAGACTTTGAACGATATCTCTTAAATGAGTTATTACCATTTCAAATAATACCGGAACGATTTTCTAAGTGTCCCCTTTGTTACCTATTCCAAGCCCTTTGCCGCTTCTTTAATCATTTCCGATACAGATTCCAATCCTCCGCCGGATAAATACCAATAGCCTGGATCAAGATAAATAATTTTTCCATTTTTATAAGCATTTGTTTTCTTAACTAGACTGTTTTCGATGACTTTTTTTGCATTATCACCTTCCCCAACGGCTGCATCACGATCAATAACGTATAATATATCCGGATTTTTTTCCAAAATAAATTCCATAGAGATATTTTGTCCGTGAACGGGGTCTGCCTTAAGATCTTCAGTCGCTGCCTTTACACCAAAGACATCGTGGATAATCCCAAATCTTGAAGCTGGGCCGTACGCTGTCACCTTTCCGCCAGTTGTGAGCGTAATTAAAGCCTTTGCATTGCTTGCCTCTGCTTTTTCCTTCAGACTTTCTATATCCTTATCTACTTCCGTTAATTCCTTTTTTGCTTGTTCTTCTTTCCCAAATATCTTTCCGATTGTTGTTACGTTATTCTTAAAGGATTCCATATAATTTTTATTATCAATCCCCACATAGATAGTTGGAGCAATTTCTTGAAATTTATCATATGAATCTTGTTGTCTTCCAGAAATAATAATTAAATCTGGCTTCATTGCATTAATCGCTTCAAAATCTGGCTCTTTCAGACTTCCTGCATTTTTGTACTTGGAGTTCTTGTATTTTTCAAGATATGCTGGGACAGTTTCCTGAGGTAGGCCTGTAACACGATCAGAAAGACCTAGTTTTTCTAATGTATCTAACGCCCCCATATCGAATACAACTACTTTTTTGGGATTTTTGGGTACTTTTGATTTTCCTAATAGATGATTAATAACCAACATATCGGCCTTACTATCATTCTTCTTATCTGTATTATTAGAACTACAAGCCACTGCAATAATAGCTAACATAGAAATGATTATAAGTAAAAGAGATTTTCTTTTCATTGTTTTACACCTCAATTTAATAAAATTTATATATAAAAATCGCTATCGATTTAACGATAATGAAATTCATTCTCAATAAAAGATGTGATAAGTGAACACGGGGCGCCTTCCGTTAGTAAGTTATCCCCTCTATATCTCATTCACAAAGTTTTATTCTTAATCAACTAATACAAACCATTTTCTTTATACGTAATACACACATATTTTGTTATCATTTATCTCTTGAATGGCAATATCCATTTCATATATATCACCTAAAACGGATGAATCAATGATATTTTGTGATGGACCATCTTGAACGACAGTTCCGTTTTTAAGAGCAACAATATAGTCTGAATAACAAGAGGCAAAATTGATGTCATGAACTACAATCACTACGGTTTTTCCAAGTTCATCTGTTAGCCTTCTTAATACCTTCATAATTTGTACAGAGTGCTTCATATCCAAATTATTTAACGGCTCATCCAGTAAAATGTAATCGGTATTTTGTGCAATGGTCATAGCAATATAGGCACGTTGCTGTTGGCCACCGCTTAGCTGATCCAAGAACTTTTCCTGAATGGATTCTAGCTCCATATAGTCGATTGCTTCTTCGACATATATCCAATCCTCCTTAGTCAGCTTTCCTTTCGAATACGGAAATCTTCCGAAGGAAACAAGCTCTCTTACCGTCAAACGAATATTTATATGATTGGACTGCTTTAAAATAGAAAGTGTTTTGGCTAGCTCATTCGGCTTCCATTTACCAATTTCCTTTCCATCGATGATAATCTCGCCGGAATCCTTGGGTATCAATCGGCTCACCATTGATAAGAGCGTACTCTTACCTGCTCCATTAGGTCCAATAAAAGAAGTTATTTTGCCCTTCTCGATATTTAGACTAACATCATTTACAACATTCTTATTACCATACCTTTTTGAAACATTATGAATGGTTATCATGCCTTGTTCCCCCTTAACAGTAAATAGATAAAATAAACTCCCCCGATAAAATTGATTATGACACTTAATGTAGTAGAAAACGTAAAAACCCTTTCCACAATTAACAAACCGCCTACCAAGGCAATAATACTAATGAATACAGCACCAGTAATTAAATAAGAATGCCGATAAGTACCTAAAAATTGATAGGAAACATTTGCAACGAGTAATCCTAAAAACGTAATTGGGCCTACGAGTGCTGTAGAAATCGAAATTAGAATTGCCACAATAATTAGCAGTGTTTTCACGACATAATCATAATCAACCCCAAGATTTATCGCTTCTTCTCTCCCAAGTGACAACACGTCGAGATATTTTATAAATCGTGCAAAATAGATAAAAATGACCACTATTAATATAATTGACAACGTCAATAATTCTGTATTGATATTATTAAAGCTCGCAAACATTCGATCTTGTATGACCATAAAATCATTTGGATCAATAACAACTTGCATAAACGATGAGAAGCTTTGAAACAAAGTGCCTAGCACTAATCCTACTAATAAAAGAAAGTAAATATTCTTCCCTTCCTTTTTAAAGAGAAACTTATATAAAAGCCCAGCGAATAAAACCATTAATATAACGCAAATTAGAAAGTTAATATTTTTATTCATCACCATCGTACTTGTTGTACCGAAAACAAAAATTAGGAGGGTTTGTATCAGCATATAAAGAGAATCAAGACCAATAATGCTTGGTGTTAAGATGCGATTATTGGTTATTGTTTGGAAAACTACTGTTGAAAATGCAATTGCTGTTCCTGTTAAAATGATCGCCAGGATTTTTATTCCTCGCTTTGGCACCACATACTCCCAATAGTTACCGATACTTGTAAATAGAAAGATTACTACTAAGATTAAGGCGGTTGATCCTAAAATAGTTAATTTCACTTTATTATTCATAAGCCCTTCTCCTCATTAATAAGTAAAGGAAAATAGCGCTTCCTAACACTCCTACTGTTAAACCTATTGGAATTTCATAAGGATAGATGATAATTCTCCCCAATATATCACAGAACAGCAAAAAATTTGCTCCTAGTAATGCGGTTTGGAATAAATTTTTCTTTAGATTATCGCCATTATATATAGAAACAATGTTTGGTATGATTAACCCAAGAAATGGGATGGTCCCAACCGTCAGTAACACTGAAGCAGTCGAAAGTGCCACGATAACCAACCCAATATTCACGACAAGTCTATAATTTAATCCTAGATTAGTAGAAAAATCCTCCCCCATACCGGCAAGTGTAAATTTGTTAGCAAAGAGATAGGCAATGAATACAAGCGGAATGCTAATATAAATCATTTCATATCTCCCTGCCATTACCATCGAAAAATCCCCCTGCAGCCAAGCAGAAATACTTTGAATTAAATCCTGTTTATAAGCAAAGAAAGTTGTAATGGAGCTAATAATATTACCCAACATTAGGCCCACTAACGGAATAAAAATAGCGTCTTTAAATTTTATTTTGTCTAATATTTTCATAAAAATAAAAGTGCCGGCCAAGGCAAAAATGGACGCTACAATAATTTTTTCGAGCATAGTTGATGACGAAAACAGGATTAAGGAAACGAGGATTCCTAATCTTGCCGAATCCATTGTTCCCGCTGTTGTTGGTGATACAAATTTATTACGGGAAAGCTGTTGCATAATAAGACCGCAAATGCTCATACTGATCCCGGCGATGATAATACTAATCAATCGAGGGAGTCTGCTAATGAGTAAAATATCCTGCTGTTCCTCACTTAAATGGAAGAGATCAAATGGAGTAATGTTCTTCACCCCTACAAACAATGAAATGAGGGCTAAGACAAAAAATATTAAAATCAAAATCATCTTTCTCATAGAAAACCATTCGCTTTCCCAGTTTGGAAGTAATCTGTTATTTTATGTAGATAAGCTATGAAAATGAAATTCATTATCAATTAACTTCATTAAAAAAATGAATACCAGCAAATCGGATTCACTTTTTATTGATATTGAGATTCATTATCAATTATATTATTAACGATTTGGCTCTTTTATGTCAATATTTTTCAACCGTTTTCACTATTTATCCACAAATATAACATCTTTTACAAAGGAAAAAGGAGTGCTATACATTTGTATACCACTCCTTTTCGCCTATATAGTTATATTTTCATTTCTCCGTTTCATCCTGCTTTTTTTCACTGATTCGATTCAATACCATTTCATATGAATCGTTTCCGTAATTCAAGCATCTTTTTACACGAGAAATGGTTGCTGTGCTCGCTCCGGTCTCTTTCTCAATAACATGATATGTCTTTTTTTCCTGTAGCATTCTTGCTACTTCCAGGCGCTGTGCAAGTGCCTGAATCTCATTAATGGTACAAAGATCATCAAAGAAACGATAGCATTCCTCGACATCTTTTAATGATAAAATCGATTGAAATAATTGATCTAAAGCTTTTCCCCTTAACTTTTCAATTTGCATATATTAATCTCCTTCTATCCGCTACTTATCAATTCCTACTATATTAAAACTCGGAACAATATTAATCCATGTCTTTCCTGGGACAAACTTCAATTGGACTCCATTCTCAAATGGAAGAATACGCCCATCAACATTTTCCCATTCAACTTCCCGATATTTTCCTTTTTGGAAAAGGTATGCCTTTCCACCGGATGTTAAATTAATGTCCCGTCTACCTTTACTATCAATGATTTTGTGTTCTGCTACCACTACAAACAAATTATCTAAAAGAACTGGACGTTTTGATTCAAGATCTGCGGTTTGCTGGCCATCACAATATCTTTTATATTTTTCTGTTTTCTCATCATACACATATTCAGCATTAAATGATGCATCATGAGAATAGTGAATCATAATACTTTTCGCATCCTGTCCTTCTATTTGATTTGGCTCATTTGTAAAAACCAAACTAGAAGGAGGTGTGTCCATGTTGTAATGCTTTAACTTGGCACCCTTTAGAATATTGTCATAGGAAATATACGAATTATGAGGCGGCCTTCTATCATTGGAACGCTTGAATAAAGATCCATCATATTGAATTCCGTTGATATTATCGATGTACCCTGAAGAAAGCATCTTTTTTGCCTCAGGACTGTACCCATGCGCAACATAGAAACTCCCGTATCCTTTTGCTAAATTAATAAAATAATCCCGAGCACTCCGGACAGGTCCAATTCTTTTCGGTTTTTCACTCTGATAAATAGCTAAGAACCTTGTAATATCTCCCTCTGCCAGCACTTCATAAACGATATCTGCTTCTGCCAATCCAGATTGCGGTCTTGCAGCCGGAAAATTATTAATCATGACTGAAACAGATCGGTCTTCGGATGGCGCTGTTGCCTCCGTACCGGTCAATGGATATAAATATTTAGGAGCTTCTTTTTCCGTTCCTGAAATCTCCCTGCTATCCGGTGATTTATTTGGATTCTGCACAGTCTCTTTATGGCTACATGCAGTTAAAGCTAATAATAATATGGCAGCAAAGCTATATAATAACTTTTTATTCATTACTCTGTTCCCAACCCCTTTGAAATGTATGTCTGATTGAAATAGCTTGTTGCAGCATTCCCTACATTCACTTTAATATTTTAACGCATTATAGTCGGAAAGAGTACTGTTTTATTCATTACATCATATATTCCTTGCTGGGTAATTCGAATATAAGGCAAGTGTGTCGCTGAAAAAAACAACAAAGAATATATTGGATCACCAAAAGGATATCCCCGTTCTTTTAACAGATTTTTTAATTGTTTCTCTTCCACTATTAGCGTTTCCATATCCTTATTAGACATTACACCGGCTAATGGCAAAGGAATTTCATGGATTACCTTTTCTTCTTCTACTAATACAATGCCACCGCCAATCTCCTTCATCCGGTTAAAAGCAATCGCCATGTCTTCTTTATTTTTCCCGATTAAGATAATATCACCCGTATTGGAAAAAGATGAGGCGAATCCCATAACCTTACTCGCAAAGCCTTTAATAATCGTATTAATTCGCCATTCCCCTTTACGGTCAAGCAAAACAAGAAAGCTTTCATTATGTTCGGTCGGCAGTTCATCCATTGAAACATCATAAGTGACCGAATAAGGCTTCGTTATCACATCGTTAACCATTTCAATTCCAAAAGGCATGGAAAATTGTAGATCATCATAATCCAGTTTCCAGTTTAAATTCAACGGGGAAAAACCAGCTTCATCCCAATCAATATATTCATCTTGAATAATTGCTTCTCCATCCTTTTTCAGCCATTTTCCTTTTGAAAGTACATGAATTGGTGTTGGGTTCATTTCATTCTCTAGGAAATTGATGCTGGCAACTCTTCCTGTTGCAATCATCCCATGCAAATGATCAATATTATAATACTTTGCAATATTATAGGATGCCATATGGTATGCATCAATCGTTGGGATTCCATATTCCAATGCCATGCGAATAGTCATATCGAGAATACCATCTTCATAAAACGCAGGCGTAGAGCCATCTGTATTGAAAAACATCGATTGATATTGAGTAATCCCCATCTCTTTCATTTCTTTTAAAAGCACTGGTAAATCGGGTCGGATAGATGAATGGCGCAACGAGACAGTAAATCCTTGCAACAACCGATCATATACCTCTTTACCAGTCATTGCTTCATGATCACAATCTGCTCCAAATAACATCATTTTCGCGAGTGTCTTTTCGGAAGCACCTGGAAAATGACCCTCGATTCTCTTTCTCATCCGCTTCGCTTCCTGTATCCAATGCAGGATTAAGTCATCCCCATCTAATAGCTTTGGCCATCCCGTCAATTCTCCTCCCTGAAGAACTGCATCATGCTCTAGCCATGATTTTACCTCACTATGGGAAAAGGTCGTTTCTTCGTCGCGTAATTCCGTTTGCGAATCAAAACGGCTCCACCAATACATAGTTACTGGAGAGTGTCTTAGTTGTTTCAATAAAGAAAACGCTTTCTTTTTTCCTAATAGCAAAACCAGCATAATATTGTCATTTATAATAGTAGTTGTCCCTGTTTGCGACGCATATCTCGCAAAGGTTTGGGGATTATATAATTGAAATGGGTGAACATGCGGTTCTATATAACCAGGAACTAGTGTAAGCCCAGTACAATCCATCACTTCACAATCACGAATATTTTCCGGCAGTTTATCTCCGGCATAGACAATTCGGTCATCGTGAATCCAAATATTCCCCACCATCCATTCACGAAGGACAGAATGAAGAAAACGTGTATTTTTTAATAATAATGTTGGCGACTTATGACCGCCTACAATTGCGACATGATCACGAATTTGTTTGTTTTTCCATCGGTAACGCTGATCTAGCATAAGTATTCCTCCCAAGGGAGATCGTCTCTCTGTTTGTTACTAATGGTAACATATTAAACCGTTTAACGCATTAAAGTTTTTGAAAAAAATTGTAAAATATTTGTGAAGGTGTGTGAATTTTATGAAAGTATCTCCGAATATCGGAATCATTAATGCGCTCATCCGGATCACTTGCGGATTAACGATAGTTGCAGTCTGTACTGCAAAACTTTCTAGGAAGCCATGGTGCAAATCATACCTATTTATGATCATTATGGGAGCAATGAAAGTTGCGGAGGGCATCGTGCGTTATTGTCCTGTTACAGAAATGTTTCAAAAGGGGCAGGGAATGATGGGACAAGGAATGATGGAACAAAACCAAGGGAATAGTCAGCAGCAAAATGCACAGCAATCGCAAAACAAACAGGATAATAAACAGCAAGGGCAGTCAAGTATCCCTCCGGAATTGGCAGAATCAATTAAAAATGTGCTGGAATAAAAGTATTCGCCGGACTCAAGTTAATGTGTCCGGCATTTTCATTGCACAAAAAGTCCTTTGAATAGCACAATTCCTTGCTTAATAAGCACGAGTATAGTGGTATGAAATATATTGGAGCTTAAAAAATTGCTTTTCTTCCAATGTCTTTACGATAAAAAAAATCATTAGATGAAATTTTATCCATTTCTTCATAAACTTTTTCGATTGCTTCCTCTAATGAATTCCCCTTAGATTGAACTACTAACACTCGTCCGCCATTCGATACAAATTGGTCTGCTTTTTTTTCTGTGCCGGCATGAAATATTGAGGTTCCCATAGAAAGCATATCTAGATTAGGTAATTCAATACCCTTTTTATACTGTTCCGGATAGCCATTTGATGCCAAGACTACTCCTATAACTGAACTGTTATCCCAGACTATCTCCGGTTCCCTTTCATCTAAAAGATCCAAAACTAATTGAACAAAATCGGACTTTAAACGTGCCAGAATAACTTGTGTTTCAGGATCTCCAAACCGTGCGTTAAATTCTATAACTTTCGGTCCTTCATTTGTTAATATGAGTCCTGCATATAAAACTCCGCAAAAGCTCCTGTTTTCTCCAAACATCGCAAGTACTGTTGGTTGCAATATTTCACGAATTGCCCGTTTTACTTCCTTCTCAGGAATATGCGGTACGGGCGAATAGGCTCCCATTCCGCCGGTATTGGGACCTTTATCACCATCAAATGCCCGTTTGTGATCTTGGGCAATAACCATTGGATGAACTTCTAAACCATTCACAAATGCCATTAAGGAAAACTCTTCTCCTTGTAAAAATTCCTCCATTACAACACTTGATGAGGCTTTTCCGAATTTTTCATCCAGCATCATTTCTTTCAATGCGTCTATGGCTTCTTCCACGGTCATTGCTACGACTACGCCTTTCCCCGCAGCAAGTCCATCCGCTTTGATAACAATCGGTGCACCTTTCTTTTCCACATACTCTTTTGCTTTATCGAATTCCTGAAAAGCTTGATAATCTGCGGTTGGTATCTTGTATTTTTGCATTAACTCCTTTGCAAAAACCTTACTTCCTTCGATTATAGCGGCTTCTTTTCTTGGGCCAAAAATCTTCAATCCAGCGTCTTGAAATTCGTTAACAATTCCTCCTGTTAAAGGATCTTCTGGGCCAACAATTGTTAGGTCAATTTGATTTTCTTTAACAAATGCTATTAAATCAGAAAATTGATCCTCTGAAATCGGAACAAGCTCTGCGTCCTCACTAATTCCACCATTGCCTGGTGCACAATATACTTTTGATACAAGATTGCTTTCCTTCACTTTTTTACAAATGGCATGCTCCCTGCCGCCTCTGCCTATAACCAATACCTTCATTTGCCCCACCTTTCTGGTACGAAGGATTCCGTCCCAATTGGATTGATAAAGTTTTGGTGGACACCAGTTCCGTTATCTGTGACAAAATTGCCTTTATTCCAATGTTTACGGACATAGTTCCGTTATTTTGGAAAAAGCAGTGATTCCCTTATGTTCGTAAATAACGGAACCATAGCCTCTTAGCTCTAAAAATTGGGGTATTTTATTCAAATAACGGATTCTGTGTCCGCTCGCTAAATCCATTCACCGAAACTTCTTAATGCTTGAAATGACGAATCCCTGTAAATACCATCGCAATACCATATTCATCGGCTTTTTTAATAGAGTCTGCATCTTTTATGGAACCGCCTGGCTGGATTATAGCCGTAATCCCCGCTTTCGCTGCTGCCTCAACAGTATCATCCATTGGAAAGAAGGCGTCTGATGCTAAGGCAGCTCCTTCTGCTTTATCTCCCGCTTGCTGAAGGGCAATTTCTGCTGCTCCCACTCGATTCATCTGACCTGCGCCGATTCCTAATGTCATATCTGAATTCGTAACGACAATGGCATTTGATTTTACATGCTTTACTACTTTCCAGCCAAGCTTTAATGCTTGCCATTCCGCTTCGGTTGGTTCGCGTTTGGTTGGAATCGTAATCTCAGCATTATCTAATGTGTATGTATCTTGGTCTTGAACAAGCAGCCCGCCTTCAATAGAAGCAATCACATTTTCCTGTTTCTTTTTCTTACTTGCTTCCACTATCAATAAACGAATATTTTTCTTTGCTGTTAATATCGATAAGGCTTCCTCCGAAAAGGAAGGTGCAATAATAATTTCTAAGAAAATTTCATGTAAAAGCTTCGCTGTTTCTTCATCTACCTCACGATTGAAGGCAACGATTCCCCCAAATATGGAAGTAGAGTCTGCTTCATACGCTTTTTTATATGCATCTAGAATAGTGTTTCCGACACCAACACCGCATGGATTCATATGTTTCACAGCAACGGCAACTGGCTCTTTGAAATCCTTCACGATTTGCAAAGCTGCATCGGCATCACGAATATTGTTAAAGGACAACTCTTTTCCATGCAATTGCTTTGCGTGTGCGATGGAAAATGTTGATCCTAATGGGTTCACATAAAAAGTGGCTCTTTGATGTGGATTTTCTCCATAACGAAGAGATTGCTTACGTTCATATGTGAAGGTAATTCTTTCTGGATTTTCTTCATTAACAAGATTAGTCATGTAGTCTGCGATAATCGCATCATATGATGCGGTATGACGATATACCTTGGCCGCTAATTTTTTCTTCGTTTGAAGTGTTACTTCACCAAGTTCTTTTATTTCTGACAGCACGGTACTATAATCATCGGCTTCTACCACTACGGTCACATAGGTATGATTTTTGGCGGCAGAGCGCAGCATAGATGGACCGCCGATATCAATATTTTCAATTGCTTCTTCCTCGGTAACATTCTGCTTTGAAATAGTTTGTTGAAATGGATACAAATTGACACAAACCATATCAATAGGAGAAATGCCTTGCTCCGCAATTTGCTTCAAATGATCAGGAGTTCTTTTGGCTAAAAGGCCGCCATGAACATTGGGATGAAGGGTTTTTACTCGTCCTTCCAGCATTTCTGGAAAACCGGTAACATCATCAATTCCAATAACCGTGAGTCCCGCATCCTCCAATATCATTTTTGTTCCACCTGTTGAAATGATTTCATATCCGGCTTCACGCAATCCTGTTGCAAACTCCACTACACCTGTCTTATCAGAAACACTAATAAGTGCTCTTTTCATGATGCCTGACACCTCCACTGGAAAATATGGTTTGTAATGTTTGGGGATAAAGCTGATGTTCGATTTCGTGAATTCTCTCCGAAAGCGTCTCTACTGTATCATCTACCATAACGATTAATGCTTGTTGGGCAATAATTGGTCCTGTATCCATTCCCTCATCGACATAATGCACGGTTACCCCAGTTATGCTTGTTCCTGCTGCAATTGCTTGACCAATGGCATCCTTTCCAGGAAACAACGGCAGCAAGGATGGATGGATATTGATGATTCTGTTCTCATATTCATGAAGCAATGTTGGGCCGATCAGCCTCATGTACCCTGCTAGAATAAGATATTGCACTCCTCTTTTTTGCAACTCTAGTATAATGTCCTTTTCAAAATCCGTTTTTGAACTATAATCTTTAGGATCGAAAACGAAAGTCTCAATGCTCTCCTCTTTAGCTCTTTCTATCACGTATGCCTCGGGCTTATCACATACAAGCAACTCCACTGTCGCATCAAGCTGACCGGACTTAATGGCATTTACAATAGATTGAAAGTTGCTCCCGTTCCCTGAAGCAAATACCGCAATTTTGACCATCATAACGTCCCCTTACCTGTGAACCGTACTCCGGGTTCTCCTGTAACACAGCCAATTTTATAGGCTGATTCGCCGTTCTCTTTAAAAAACTTGATAATAGCGTCTGCAATCGATTCATCCACTGCCAACACAAAGCCAATTCCCATATTAAAAATATTAAACATTTCTTCGTGAGGAATTTCTCCGTATTCTTGCAGAGCATGAAAGATCGGCAAAATAGGCCAAGAACCCTTTTCTATTAACACGCCTAGATCATCCTTAAGCATTCTTGGAATGTTCTCAATAAAACCGCCGCCGGTTATATGTGCCATTCCCTTAATTTCAAACTCCCTAATGGCTTTTAAAACGGGCTTAACGTAAACCTTTGTAGGTGTAAGCAATTCCTCTCCTAGCGGGCGTTCTAATTTTGGAAGTTTTTCCTCTATGGAAAAAGTATGATCTTCAAAGAAAATTTTCCTTACCAAAGAATATCCATTGCTGTGAATTCCACTAGAAGAAAGCCCTATTAGAACATCGCCTTCTTGTATGGATTCCCCAGTAATCAGTTCACTTTTTTCACATGCTCCTACCGAAAACCCGGCTAAATCATATTCGTCTTCTTCATATAATCCTGGCATTTCGGCTGTTTCACCGCCAATTAAAGCACAGCCCGCCTGCTCGCAGCCATCGGCAATTCCTTTTACAATCTGCTCTAATTTAATAGGAATTGCTTTTCCGCAAGCAATATAATCAAGGAAATAAAGAGGTTCGGCGCCTTGCACGACGATATCATTCACACACATCGCAACACAGTCAATACCGATGGAATCATGTTTATCCATTAAAAAGGCTAGCTTAAGCTTTGTACCAACACCATCCGTTCCAGATACTAATACCGGCTCCCTCAAATTTATTGCAGATAAGTCGAAAATTCCCCCAAAGCTGCCCAGCTGTCCCAAAACTCCGAGCCGTTTTGTACGATCGGCGTGTTTTTTTATTCTTTCAACCGCTTCATATCCTGCCTCAATATCTACTCCTGCTTGTCGATATGCATTTGCCATTTAGATAGTCCTCCTAGCGAACAAGTTCTTTTTCATGAGGTAATTCTGTATCCGGATAAATCTCGGTAGGATATTTTCCTGTAAAGCATGCCAAGCATTGGCCACAGCTATCATTTACCTTAGTTCTGCCAATTGCCTCAAGCATTCCTTCTACACTTAAAAAGGTTAAGGAGTCTGCACCGATAATCTCACGAATCTCCTCCACACTATGGGTAGAGGCAATCAATTCCTCATGAGTTGAGGTGTCAATTCCATAGAAGCAAGGGTTCTTCATCGGTGGTGAGCTGATGCAAACATGAACTTCCTTCGCACCTGCGTCCTTTAACATAGAGACAATCCGTTTGCTCGTTGTCCCCCTTACAATAGAATCATCCACCATAACGATACGCTTTCCTTCAACAACACCGCGAACAGCTGAAAGCTTCATTTTAACGCCCTGTTCCCTTAGTGATTGGGAAGGCTGAATAAACGTTCTGCCTACATAGCGGTTTTTAATCAAACCCATTTCATACGGGATACCTGCTGCTTCTGCATATCCAATTGCAGCAGAGATGCTGGAATCAGGTACACCTGTCACGACATCTGCATCAATTAATGCCTCAGCCGCCAACCTTTTCCCCATGTTTTTTCGAGCTGTATGGACATTGATTCCATGAATATTGCTGTCCGGTCTTGAAAAGTACACATATTCCATCGTACAAATAGCACTGTTTGTTGAAAGGGTAAATGGTTCTGAATGAAGTCCATGATCATTGATGGTAATTAGCTCTCCTGGCATAACATCTCTTACAAATTTAGCTCCGATAATATCGAAAGCACATGTTTCAGATGCCACACAATACGCATCCCCAATACGACCAATCGATAGCGGACGCAAGCCATTCGGATCTAACGCCACCATCAATTCCGTTTCAGTCATTAATAAGAAGGCATAAGCACCTTTTACCATTGTAAGGGCATTTTTCATTTTATCCGCAAGGGAAATAAATCCGCTTCTCTTAATAAGGTGTGCAAACACTTCCGTGTCTGAGCTCGTTTGAAAAATGCTTCCTTGTGATTCCAATTGATGCTTTAGCCCGTTTGCATTGACTAGATTTCCATTATGGGCAAGTGCCATGCTGCTGGTTTGTGAATGGAAGAGAAGCGGCTGAACATTTTGGGCACCGCCACCTCCAGCCGTAGCATATCGTACATGACCAATAGCTGCCTTACCTTGCAGCCCATCAAGCTTGCCTTCAGTAAATACCTCGGTGAGCAGTCCTTCTTCCCTTATACCGTACAAACTTTCCCCATTAGTAACAACAATTCCCGCACCTTCTTGACCACGATGTTGCAAACTGTGTAACCCATAATACGTGATTTTCGCTGCATCCAAATGTCCCCAAATTCCAAATACACCGCATTCCTCGTTTAATCCCCTTATTTCAGCAAGCATGCAATCGCTCCTCTCCAAGCATGTTCACATTCCTGCACTTTCGTTTGAACGATTATTTCTTCTTGCTCATCTTTAATGAAAAGCTCTCCCGTGTTCGTTACTTCCCCTATTAACTGCGCATGATCAACCATTTTTTCGAAATCTTCCTTATTTCCTGATTGCACCGAAACAAGAAAGCGTGACTGTGTTTCACTGAATAATGCAACCGTTGCATTACCATGTAAAATTACTTTTGCTCCTAATCCTTGTGTTCCAAATAAGCATTCTGCTAAGGCAACTGCTGTTCCCCCTTCAGCAATATCATGAGCAGAAGAAACGATTCCTTTTTTAATCGCGGATAATATTTGTTTTTGTCTACGGAGCTCGATTTCCAGATCTATATCTGGTGCTTTTCCGAAAATCTTTCCATTTTGATATTTCTGCAGCTCACTGCCGCCAAATTCAGCCTTTGTCTCCCCAATGATATAAATCAAATCCCCTGCATTTTTAAAGCTTTGCGTTGTAATATGTTGAAGATCCTCAATTAAACCAACCATTCCAACAACCGGAGTTGGATAAACAGCTGTTCCTTTTGTCTCATTATAAAGAGAGACATTCCCACCAATAACAGGACTGTTTAATATCCTACAGGCTTCACTCATGCCATCGACTGCTTTTTCGATTTGCCAGAAGATTTCCGGTTTTTCCGGATTCCCAAAATTCAAACAGTCTGTGATAGCAAGTGGTTCTGCACCGGAACAAATTATATTGCGTGCCGCTTCCGCAACGGCAATCTTCCCACCCGTTTCCGGATCCAAATATAGATAACGAGAATTACAATCCGTAGTCATCGCTAATGCTTTACGTGTTCCGCGAATCCTCACCACAGCTGCATCGGAACCCGGTGCAACAACTGTATTCGTACGAACTTGGTAATCATACTGTCCATACACCCATTCCTTACTTGCGATTGTTGGCTGTTGTAATAGCTGAAGCAAGGTTTCCTTATAATCTTCCACATTTGAAATCTCATTTTCTATCATTTGAAATTCGCGGAAATAAGCCGGCTCTTTCGAAGGTTTATAGTATACAGGAGCATCCTCAGCGAGCGCATCCACCGGAACATCTGCTACAACTTCTTCATGATGAAGCAGTCTAAGTTTTTTATCATCCGTTACCCTTCCTACCGCCACTGCTTCCAAACCATATTTTAAGAAGAGGTTGATAATTTCTTGTTCTCTCCCCTGTTTCACAACAATGAGCATCCGTTCTTGCGACTCTGAAAGCATCATTTCATATGCAGTCATTCCTGATTCTCGTTGCGGTATTAAGTCAAGGTTCATTTCAATACCGGAACCTGCTTTACTAGCCATTTCGGCAGAAGAACTTGTTAATCCAGCTGCCCCCATATCTTGAATACCAACCAGAGCATCATTTTGTACTAATTCCAAGCATGCTTCTAATAAAAGCTTTTCCATAAATGGGTCGCCAACTTGAACAGCTGGACGTTTCTCATCCGATTTTTCGCTAAGTTCTTCAGAAGCAAAGGTTGCGCCATGAATTCCGTCTCTGCCTGTTTTCGCACCAACATACATGACAGTGTTTCCAATCCCTTTTGCTTGCCCTTTTTGAATATCCTTATGATCTATCAACCCGACACACATTGCATTTACAAGTGGATTTCCATCATAGGAAGGATCAAATTGAATTTCTCCGCCTACTGTTGGAATCCCAATACAATTTCCGTAACCGGCAATTCCCGCTACTACTTCTTTAAACAAATACTTTACTCTTGGAGAGTCCAGCTCACCAAATCGCAATGAATTTAGAAGCGCAATCGGTCTTGCTCCCATTGAAAATACATCACGAATAATTCCGCCGACACCTGTTGCGGCGCCTTGATACGGCTCAATCGCAGAAGGATGATTATGACTCTCAATCTTAAAAACTACTGCTTGCTCGTCGCCAATATCTACAATACCAGCACCTTCTCCGGGTCCTTGCAGCACTTTATCCCCTGTCGTCGGAAATTTCTTTAATACAGGCTTGGAGTTTTTATAGCTACAGTGCTCTGACCACATGACAGAAAATAGGCCGGTTTCTGTATAATTTGGAATTCTTCCTAATATGTTTTCAATCATCGAAAATTCATCGTCAGTCAAACCTAATTCACGGTAAAGCTTTTCTTCTTTTATTTGGGTAGGATTTGGTTCAAGCATTAACGACATGTGCTTCCCTCCAGTTTCTCACGATCGCTTGGAAAAGTTTTAATCCGTCTGCACTTCCTAATAGTTCATCCACTGCTCTTTCGGGGTGTGGCATCATACCAAGGACATTCCCCTTTTCATTCATTATTCCTGCAATATCAGATACACTTCCATTAGGGTTATTCGTATAAGTAAAAACAATTCGATTGTTTGCCTGTAATTGCTCCAGTGTCGCTTCATCACAATAATAATTTCCTTCTCCATGTGCTATCGGAATTCGAATGATTTCCCGCTCATTAAATAGAGAAGTAAACATCGTACGATTATTTGCTACCATTAGCTCCACTGTGTGGCAGATAAACTGAAGGCTTTCATTTCGTCTCATTGCTCCCGGCAGCAATCCGGATTCAAGCAAGATTTGAAATCCGTTGCAGATCCCTAAGACCGGCTTGCCAGCTTCCGCAGCTTTCACAACCTCTTTCATCACGTTGGAAAAGCGAGCGATTGCACCTGATCGTAAATAATCTCCATATGAGAAACCACCGGGCAAAAGAATGCCATCATATTGATCAAGATTATCGGTATCATGCCATACATACTCTACTTCTTCGCCTAGTTCATCTTTTATGGCATGAAACATATCAACATCGCAATTTGAACCAGGAAAAACAATTACCGCAAACTTCACTGAGCAACACACTCCTCAATCTCATATCGGTAATCCTCAATAACCGGATTGGCTAGAAGTCTAGTACATAGCTCATTCACTATTTCCTCTATGTCACGATTAGATTTTTCCAATATCAATTCCATATATTTGCCGATTCGAACATCTTGAACCTCTTGGTAATTCATCGTATGAAGCGATTGCTTAACAGCAGTCCCCTGTGGATCTAAAACACTTTCACGTAACGTTACATAAACCTTTACTTTATACATGGCTTACTTCCCCTTTCAAGCGGTTTAAAATTTCTGTATACACAGTCGTTAAATCACCTAAATCCCGGCGAAAGACATCCTTATCAAGCTTTCTGTTCGTCTCAACCTCCCACAGACGGCATGTATCAGGAGAAATCTCATCGGCAAGTAATATTACTCCATTCGTATCCTTCCCAAATTCAAGTTTAAAGTCCACTAAGCGAACCCCAAGCTGCAAAAACAGCTTAGATAATACTTTATTTATTTTAAGTGCCTTTTCTCTTAGCAGATTTATTTCTGCTAAACTAGCAATCTCTAAAATTTCAATATGATCTTCGGTGATAATAGGGTCTCCAAGTTCATCATTCTTATAATAAAATTCCACGATTGGTTTTTTTAATGGTGTTCCTTCTTCGATTCCAAGGCGTTTAGATAAGCTTCCCGCGATGACATTTCTAGTTACAACCTCTAAAGGTATAATAGAAACTTGTTTGACCAATTGCTCATTCTCCGAAATTATATTGATGAAATGACTTTCGATTCCCATTTCCTGAAGATTGGCAAAAATCAGACTAGAAATCTCGTTATTTAGGACACCTTTGCCTGTAATTTCGGATTTTTTCTCCCCATTAAAAGCCGTCGCAGAATCCTTGTACTCAACCCATAAAACATTTGGTTTGTCTGTAGTATAGATTCTCTTTGCTTTACCTTCATACAAAAGCGCTTGCTTTTCCATGTTCTCTACACCCCGTTCTGCATTGTCCAGCTTCAGCACCTATCGGCTAGTGGATTTCTTCGTCTTCTCCCTACGATAAGTCAACATCCACTCGTCCCTCGTCGTGTTTCCTTTATCTCAATCAAAGACTACGAAATCCATACGCCGATGGGCAAGGCGCTTTCGCTTTTCTTATTGTCCAGTTCCAGCGCCTATCGGCTAGTGGATTTCTTCGTCTTCTCCCTACGATACGTCAACATCGACTCGTCCCTCGTCGTGTTTCCTTTATCTCAGTCAAAGACTACGAAATCCATACGCCGATGGGCAAGGCGCTTTCGCTTTTCTTATTTCAAACCTAGTCTTTCAAATATGGTGTCTACGTTTTTCAAATGATAGTTATAGTCAAAGCAGTCCGCAATTTCTTCCTTCGATAATTTGTTTTGGATGGTTTGGTCTGCCTCTATAAGCTCACGGAATGGAACTTGTTTTTCCCAAGCTTCCATTGCTTTTGGCTGAACTGTATCATATGCTGCTTCTCGCACCATTCCTTTATCGATAAGAGCAAGCAATACACGTTGGGAGTAGATCAAGCCTAGTGTACGATCCATGTTTCTCTTCATATTTTCTGGGAATACCGTTAAATTTTTAATGATATTTCCAAAGCGATTAAGCATATAGTTTAAAGCAATCGTCGCATCTGGCAGGATGATACGCTCAGCAGAAGAATGAGAAATATCTCTTTCATGCCAAAGTGGTACATTTTCATAAGCCGTTAACATATATCCACGAATTACTCTCGCCATCCCTGTCATATTTTCTGAACCGATTGGGTTGCGCTTGTGCGGCATTGCGGACGAACCCTTTTGTCCTTTTGCAAAAAATTCTTCTACTTCACGGGTTTCACTTTTTTGTAGCCCACGAACCTCAACCGCAAATTTTTCAATGGAAGTTGCAATTAATGCAATTGCAGCCATATAGTGTGCATGACGATCACGTTGCAAGGTCTGTGTGGAAATTGGTGCGGCTTGTAGCCCTAACTTTTCACAAACATATTTTTCAACGAATGGATCAATATTTGCATATGTACCTACCGCACCAGAAATCTTTCCAAATTCCACCCCTGCTGCAGCTTGCTTGAAGCGTTCAAGATTGCGCTTCATTTCTTCATACCACAGTGCCATTTTAAGGCCAAATGTTGTTGGCTCTGCATGCACTCCATGGGTTCTCCCCATCATCACGGTATACTTATGTTCCTTCGCTTTTTCCTTTAATATTTCAATGAAGTTCTCAAGATCTTTTAAAATAATCTCATTGGCCTGCTTTAATATATACGATAGAGCAGTGTCCACTACATCCGTAGATGTTAAACCATAATGAACCCATTTTCTTTCTTCACCAAGGGATTCCGAAACAGCTCTTGTAAAAGCAACAACATCGTGTCTTGTTTCTTCTTCAATTTCTTTAATGCGATCAACGTTGAATGTTGCGTTGTCTCGTATTTTTTGGACATCCTCTTTCGGAATATCCCCAAGTTCTGCCCATGCCTCGCATGCTAGAATTTCCACCTCTAGCCATGCTTGAAATCGATTTTCCTCCGTCCAAATTGCGCCCATTTCTGGTCTTGTATAACGTTCGATCATAATTAATTTCCTCCGATTCTACTTCCAAATATTACTTTGCATAAGATCCATCAAGGTTTCTTCTAAATTGTCGGTTAGTACCGTTACATGCCCCATCTTTCTTTGCTGCTTCGGCTCGTCTTTTCCGTATAAATGAATCGACCAATCCGGATGAAGGGGAATTTGCTCCTTTAGCTTATCAACGTGCTGTCCCAAAATGTTCACCATAATCACAGGGCTTAAAAGAGAAGGTTCTCTTAATGGCCAATTACAAATGGCTCTAATATGCTGTGCAAATTGTGAAATGGCACAGGCTTCTATCGAATAATGTCCGGAATTATGCGGCCTCGGTGCAAGCTCATTAACAAATAACTCCCCATCCCCAGTTAAAAACATTTCAACAGCAAGAGTACCTACTAAATTCAGATGCTCTGCTATTTTTTCTGCTAATCGATATGCATTTGCTTTAACTTGATCCTGAATTCTGGCAGGAACAATTGTTTCATGCAAAATATTGTTGACATGAATATTCTCACCAATTGGGAAGCATTTCATTTCACCAGAAACATTTCTTGCCACAATTACGGAAACTTCCTTTTCAAAAGGAATCCACGACTCTAGTACACAGTTTCCATATTGCAGTAATGCGGCTGCTTCCTCCATATCCTCTTCCTTTTTTAATACATATTGGCCCTTACCATCATATCCTCCACGAGCTGTTTTCAATACACATGGAAAACCAAGCTGACTGGTTCCAAGCTGGAGATCCTCCATCGTTTCAATCACCCAGTACGGGGCTACTTTTACTCCCGAATGTTCTAATGCATTTTTTTCTAAAATTCTATTCTGTGTAATGCGGATGATTTCCGCACCTTGTGGAACATAAGCCCTTTCAGTTAACCACTGTAGAGCCTCATAATCAATATTTTCAAATTCATATGTTATCACATCGCATGCTTCAGCCAATTGAAGCAATGCTTCCTTGTCATCGTATGCAGCTATGTATTGAATATCAGCAACTTGACCACAGGGTGAATTTGGAGTTGGCTCAAGAACCGTAATTTTAAAGCCTGCCTCTTTCGCTGCTAGTGCCATCATTCTACCAAGCTGGCCACCACCGATAATGCCTATTGTTTTACCAGGTTCTAACATATTAACCAAGTTGATCACTGCTTTCGATTACGTGTTTTTTCAATTCTTCTCTTCTCTTTTCTAATCTAGTGGCCAATGTTTCATTATTTGTAGACAATATTTGTGCAGCTAGCAGTCCTGCATTGATTGCTCCTGCTTTTCCGATGGCGACCGTTGCAACTGGTACTCCTCCAGGCATTTGCACAATTGATAGCAAAGAATCGAGACCATTTAATGATTTAGATTGAACAGGTACTCCTATGACAGGAATAGTCGTTTTAGCTGCTACCATTCCAGGTAAATGAGCAGCACCACCTGCACCTGCTATGATTACCTTTATTCCTTTTTCCCTTGCCCGCTCTGCATATTCAAACATTAAATCAGGAGTTCTGTGTGCTGAAACAACTTTCTTCTCGTACGGAATCTTTAATTCTTCTAAAATATCACATGTGAACTTCATTGTTTCCCAATCTGAAGTGCTTCCCATGATTACTCCGACCTCAATTGACATATTCTCAATCCGCCTTTTTTGAGTATTAATGAGCTTTACCTGAATTATTGGAAAATAAAAAACCAGATAAACTGCTGCCTCGTAAGAGAGAAAGCAGTTCACCTGGGTAATAGAACGCATACTTCCAGTATAAATAAAAAAATTCCCAATATATCCACTTTCCCTCATAGTCCAAACATTTACGGTGTCTGGGTAGAGACGTATGGGCCATATTCCCATTATATATGAGGTACTTTACTATTCATTTTTGACAATTTCATCTTAACAGGATATGTGGCCAGAGTCAACACTATAATCGAACATTATTATTTTATGTTATAAAAACGTTCGGATTTTAGTCGTTTTTTCGCCCTTCGAATTGTATTTTACTTCCTGCTGGCTCGTAATCTACCTTTCCATCATGGGTGACTTCTTTAAAGATTGGCTTTTCTATCCTTTTTATTGGGCTGTATCCCTCTCGTTCCATCCGCTTCAGACAACTTTCAATCGTTTCATTTTCTTGGACTTCGAATTGCTTTTTTGTGTTTGACATTTATCTGAAATCCTTTCTCGTTTTAATACAGGGCTTGTTTCAATATCTTTATTATAGTTTTTAAAACAGTGAATGTTAAATTTTTTTCAGGAGATTGATCTTTGGTCCAAGATGGTACATTGTTGATCTTCCTTTTCCTGAAGATAAAACATTCAAGGATTGAAGTATATTCGTAGCCAGTGTTTGGGAGGAAATTTGCAGAAATTCTCTTACGTCTATATTGGAGATAACAGCACTAATAAGTAAAGCATAATCCTTTAGGGATTCTACATGTGCTGTTTTAGATGAAAATTGGCAGGATTGACAAATCCATTTTCCATGAACTCGCAACATAGAGATTTTGGAACAGTCCGGACAGTGTACCCCTCGTAAGATTTGGTCTTTATTTATCTCAAATTGTTTTAAAACATCATATTCCTCAGGGATATGTTTCTTTAAGAGCAACTTTACCAGTTTGGTTAGTTGATTTTTTGCTAATACTTCTTTTTTATTCATTTTTGTAAGCTTTTCGATTTCAAATATAAGATTAGTACTTTGTGTGATATTGGTAGGATTTTTTTGGGGAAACCCTTCTTTTTTTATTAAAGTGGATGGGTTACTAATTATTACTTGAGGGATAATAGGAATATCTAGGTATTTGTTTTCTTGTAGCAAATATTTCAGCTGAAATTGATGACGTTTAACTTGAGAAATTGGATCTTGAAATGCTTCTTCTATTCCATTCTTGGTTCGAATGAGCTGATTAAAATTATAATCAAATGTAATGGTACCACTGATATTTTTTACTTCAAGTATTGTCATAAAATATGGGGAAAGAACTAGAGTATCTATTTGAAAGTGTTGTTGCTTAAATGGGAGTCGAAGTTGGTGGAAGATATAGTATTTTTTGTCTGGTAGTAGGCTTAAATAGTAGTCCAAAGATTTCTCACCTTGGTATCCAGCTCTTACTTTAAGATACTCCTCCTTAATTAATGCTATTTTAGGATGTGAATGTGGTAATCTTCTTAATAAAGCTTCTAACTTTTGAAGTTTTATCGGAATTCCTCTTTCTTTTGCTATCATTTTGTCATCTCCTTTAATAGAATACCGTTCATATTCGGTAATTTCTTGGATTTCCCTTCTTGTTTTTGGTTTTTGATTTTTTTGGGCTATTTTTTTGCTTAATCTCGCGAAAACGGATTCTATTCTCCCGAATTTTATACTTATTTTCGCGAAAATCACATCTATTCTCGCGAAAATGGCATTTAATCTCGCGAATTGGGTCTTTATACCTAATAAAACCATATAAAAAAGCCGCAGAATCAAATCTGCGGCTTTTTCTGTTTGCCTGGCAACGTCCTACTCTTGCAGGGGGAGAGCCCCCAACTACCATCGGCGCTGAGAAGCTTAACTTCCGTGTTCGGGATGGGAACGGGTGTGACCTTCTCGCCATTATTACCAGACGCCTGGCAACGTCCTACTCTTGCAGGGGGAGAGCCCCCAACTACCATCGGCGCTGAGAAGCTTAACTTCCGTGTTCGGGATGGGAACGGGTGTGACCTTCTCGCCATTATTACCAGACCTCAGTTTTTTGCTGAACGCAAAATAACTTTCTTTTTGTAAGGGTTTGTTCCCTCAAAACTAAATACTGCAGAAGAATCAAGTAAAGAGAATCGCTTTTTTGGTTAAGTCCTCGATCGATTAGTATTCGTCAGCTCCATGTGTCGCCACACTTCCACCTCGAACCTATCAACCTGATCATCTTTCAGGGATCTTACTAGCTTGACGCTATGGGAAATCTCATCTTGAGGGGGGCTTCATGCTTAGATGCTTTCAGCACTTATCCCTTCCGCACATAGCTACCCAGCGATGCCTTTGGCAAGACAACTGGTACACCAGCGGTGCGTCCATCCCGGTCCTCTCGTACTAAGGACAGCTCCTCTCAAATTTCCTACGCCCACGACGGATAGGGACCGAACTGTCTCACGACGTTCTGAACCCAGCTCGCGTACCGCTTTAATGGGCGAACAGCCCAACCCTTGGGACCGACTACAGCCCCAGGATGCGATGAGCCGACATCGAGGTGCCAAACCTCCCCGTCGATGTGGACTCTTGGGGGAGATAAGCCTGTTATCCCCGGGGTAGCTTTTATCCGTTGAGCGATGGCCCTTCCATGCGGAACCACCGGATCACTAAGCCCGACTTTCGTCCCTGCTCGACTTGTAGGTCTCGCAGTCAAGCTCCCTTGTGCCTTTACACTCTACGAATGATTTCCAACCATTCTGAGGGAACCTTTGGGCGCCTCCGTTACTCTTTAGGAGGCGACCGCCCCAGTCAAACTGCCTGCCTGACACTGTCTCCCACCCCGATTGAGGGGTGCGGGTTAGAATTTCAATACAGCCAGGGTAGTATCCCACCGACGCCTCCACCGAAGCTGGCGCTCCGGCTTCAAAGGCTCCTACCTATCCTGTACAAGCTGTACCAAAATTCAATATCAAGCTGCAGTAAAGCTCCACGGGGTCTTTCCGTCCTGTCGCGGGTAACCTGCATCTTCACAGGTACTATAATTTCACCGAGTCTCTCGTTGAGACAGTGCCCAGATCGTTACGCCTTTCGTGCGGGTCAGAACTTACCTGACAAGGAATTTCGCTACCTTAGGACCGTTATAGTTACGGCCGCCGTTTACTGGGGCTTCAATTCAGAGCTTCGCTTGCGCTAACCCCTCCTCTTAACCTTCCAGCACCGGGCAGGCGTCAGCCCCTATACTTCGCCTTGCGGCTTCGCAGAGACCTGTGTTTTTGCTAAACAGTCGCCTGGGCCTATTCACTGCGGCTCTCTCGGGCTTGCACCCTACCAGAGCACCCCTTCTCCCGAAGTTACGGGGTCATTTTGCCGAGTTCCTTAACGAGAGTTCTCTCGCTCACCTTAGGATTCTCTCCTCGCCTACCTGTGTCGGTTTGCGGTACGGGCACCTTTTACCTCACTAGAGGATTTTCTTGGCAGTGTGGAATCAGGAACTTCGGTACTATATTTCCCTCGCCATCACAGCTCCGCCTTCACGGTTACGGGATTTGCCTCGTAACCAGCCTAACTGCTTGGACGCACATATCCAACAGTGCGCTTACCCTATCCTCCTGCGTCCCCCCATCGTTCAAACGGTAAAGAGGTGGTACAGGAATATCAACCTGTTGTCCATCGCCTACGCCTTTCGGCCTCGGCTTAGGTCCCGACTAACCCTGAGCGGACGAGCCTTCCTCAGGAAACCTTAGGCATTCGGTGGAAGGGATTCTCACCCTTCTTTCGCTACTCATACCGGCATTCTCACTTCTAAGCGCTCCACCAGTCCTTCCGGTCTGGCTTCACCGCCCTTAGAACGCTCTCCTACCACGGACACCTACGGTGTCCATCCACAGCTTCGGTGATACGTTTAGCCCCGGTACATTTTCGGCGCAGAGTCACTCGACCAGTGAGCTATTACGCACTCTTTAAATGGTGGCTGCTTCTAAGCCAACATCCTGGTTGTCTAAGCAACTCCACATCCTTTTCCACTTAACGTATACTTTGGGACCTTAGCTGGTGGTCTGGGCTGTTTCCCTTTTGACTACGGATCTTATCACTCGCAGTCTGACTCCCAAGCATAAGTATTTGGCATTCGGAGTTTGTCTGAATTCGGTAACCCGATGAGGGCCCCTAGTCCAAACAGTGCTCTACCTCCAATACTCTTCATCTTGAGGCTAGCCCTAAAGCTATTTCGGAGAGAACCAGCTATCTCCAAGTTCGATTGGAATTTCTCCGCTACCCACACCTCATCCCCGCACTTTTCAACGTGCGTGGGTTCGGGCCTCCAGTAAGTGTTACCTTACCTTCACCCTGGACATGGGTAGATCACCTGGTTTCGGGTCTACGACCTCATACTATGTTCGCCCTATTCAGACTCGCTTTCGCTGCGGCTCCGCCTCATCAGCTTAACCTTGCATGAAATCGTAACTCGCCGGTTCATTCTACAAAAGGCACGCTATCACCCGGGCTCTAACTACTTGTAGGCACACGGTTTCAGGTTCTCTTTCACTCCCCTCCCGGGGTGCTTTTCACCTTTCCCTCACGGTACTGGTTCACTATCGGTCACTAGGGAGTATTTAGCCTTGGGAGATGGTCCTCCCTGCTTCCGACGGGATTTCACGTGTCCCGCCGTACTCAGGATCCACTCTGGAGGGAACGAAGTTTCAACTACAGGGTTGTTACCTTCTTTGACGGGCCTTTCCAGACCTCTTCATCTACTCCGTTCCTTTGTAACTCCGTATAGAGTGTCCTACAACCCCAAGAGGCAAGCCTCTTGGTTTGGGCTTCTTCCGTTTCGCTCGCCGCTACTCAGGAAATCGCAATTGCTTTCTCTTCCTCCGGGTACTTAGATGTTTCAGTTCCCCGGGTCTGCCTTCCTTATCCTATGTATTCAGATAAGGATACTGCTCCATTACGAGCAGTGGGTTCCCCCATTCGGAAATCTCCGGATCAAAGCTTGCTTACAGCTCCCCGAAGCATATCGGTGTTAGTCCCGTCCTTCATCGGCTCCTAGTGCCAAGGCATCCACCGTGCGCCCTTACTAACTTAACCTATAAGGTTATTACTACT
>NZ_JAGYPI010000006.1:1587-71587 GCF_018343615.1 Bacillus sp. FJAT-49736
CAGGCAGGTTACCCACGTGTTACTCACCCGTCCGCCGCTAATCATCAGGGAGCAAGCTCCCATCTGATTCGCTCGACTTGCATGTATTAGGCACGCCGCCAGCGTTCGTCCTGAGCCAGGATCAAACTCTCCAAAAAGATGTTTGATATAGCTCATAAAAATTTAAAACATTGACGTTTTGTTCTGTTTAGTTTTCAAAGATCAATTCACGTTGCTTTCAAACAGCAACTTTTATATTATAAAACTTAAAAGCTATCATGTCAACAACTTTTTTTAATCGCATCAGCGACATGTATTAATATAACAGGTTTTAGATATAGTGTCAACCTTTCTCTCTCCCTTTTTTAAAAACAAATTTTTTAGCTTTCCTTCATTACCTTTGTTGGGATTATATAATTTACACACTCATTATGCGGAGCAACTCTTGTGAAGAGCGAAAATAGTATTTTATATCTTTCCTTCATAGCTCTTTTTACAATATGATCGATCCGGGGATCTCTTAGGTCATGCAGTATCTCGTCCATCTCTCTCTTTAATAAATACTGTATTTCTAACTTTTCCTTTTCCTTAATTAGGAGTCCAAGCATTTTGTCCACCCCTTCTTTGTAGTACGTCTAGTTTTTTCCAAATGAGCCAAAATTATAAGAGAAAAAATTTTTTAGGACATATTTTTTATAGGGGCAAGCATAGATTTAGGTAAAAGAACTTGTCTATTCTGTTATTGCAGGAAGGGGGATCAATATGAACTTTTTTATGGTATTTAACGGACGTAAAGTTAAACAATTAATGCTGATTTTGGTGGTTTCGTTTTTCACAGCCCTCTTTTTCTATTCACAATCAGCTGCAAATGTGTCTGTTTTCTCCACTAAGGAAGGTCCAAAAGCTGTATATAAAGGAGAAAAAGGGATTGCGTTGACCTTTGATATTGGATGGGGAGATGAAAAGGCAGCTCCGATTATTGAGGCATTGGATAAAGAGGGGGTTAAATCAGCAACCTTTTTCCTTTCCGGTTCCTGGGCCGAGAGGCACCCGGATATTGTGAATAAGATTGTAAAACAAGGATATGAAATTGGCAGTTTAGGGTACGCCTATGAAGATTATACAGAACTTGATTCCAATAAAATTAAAACCGATATAATAAAAGCACAAGAGGTATTCAACAAGCTGAATATTAAAAAAGTAAAGCTACTACGCTCTCCTACAGGGCATTTTGATGAAAAGACATTAAAGGTAGCAGAAAATTTAGGTTTAACTGTTGTTCATTGGAGTGTGAATTCCGACGACTGGAAAAATCCAGGTGTTGAAAAAATTGTAAAAAAGACAGTAAGGGCTAAAAACGGCGATATTATTTTATTGCATGCTTCCGATTCTGCAAGGCAAACAGCTCAAGCAATTCCCACCTTAGTTAAGGAGTTATCCAAAAAGAGCAATTTCATTAGTGTTTCAGATATGATTGCAAACGGTAAAGTGAAAACAACTCTTATCCAATAGAAACACTTTTTCTTAACTTAATTGTTTTTATTCGAATGCAGAAATAACACCTATTAAGATAGGATTCCTCGAAAACAGCTTCAATAAAAGAAAAACACGAGAAAATTTATTTTTCCTCGTGTTTTTTCGCTTTTATAGCCTTGCGTGCTTCCATTCGTTGCTTTGCTTGCTCCCGCTCAGCTTCTGATTTTTTTAAGTACTTAGGAAGAACCAAAATTTGATAAGCATTACAAAAAATTAATGGATAAATCATAAGGAAGATCCAGCTTTCTTCGTTCACACGTAAAACCGGAACCCATTCCACAATCGTAACAACGACCATAAAAAATAAGGCAGATATAAAAGTATTCTTCTGTGATTGTTTCGCTTTAAAGAAAGCAATTACCAAACCGGCAATTAGGATAAATATCGCTAATCCAATGTACGGCATAATACTATCACTATGCTTGGCAAATCGTTCAAAACGGAAATATACCAAATCAAATAATGCAAATAAAATAAGCACTACCTGTACAGCATTCCACAATGAGCGAAAAATTCCGAGGCCAAATTGATGGATTGTTAAATAAGCAAAAAAGCCCACCTGGCTTATTACACTGAAAATCAATCCAACCCCGACAAGCCAAATAAAAGTAGAAAGAATACTCGTTATATTTAAATGGACAAAATACTTTTGAAACTCACTCCAACGAATTACAAATCCTAATATTCCAGTTGTTAATCCCCCGACAAATAAAGTGGAGAAAAACAAACGTACCCAATTCCTACTCGTCAATTGAGAAATCCCCCAATACCATTTTTATCATCCATATGATTTTACCAACCAAGCTATAAAAAATCTAGAAATTCCTCTTTATATGCATAATTCTTTTGAAAAATAACATATTAACATTAAAAGTTCTAATGCAAATGAAAGGAGCTCTTTTTATGAAAAAGTTCGCTTTATTGCTCCTAACTCCAATGATCATTCTTCTTGCATCCTGTTCGGGCAGTGAAACAAAAGCTGGGCAAATGGATTACGATCAAACAAAAAAAATGATTGTTGATATCTTAAAAACAGATGAAGGCAAAAAAGCCATTCAGGATATAATGACAGATGACAAGATGAGAAATCAATTAATTATGGATCAATCTACGGTCACTAAAACCATTGAAAGTACTTTATCTTCTAATAAAGGCAAAGATTTTTGGAAGAAATCTTTCAGTGATCCCGAATTTGCAAAAGCTTATGCAAAAGGTATGAAGAAGGAAAACGAAAACTTGTTAAAAAGTTTAATGAAAGATCCTGATTATCAAGGGATGATGCTTTCCCTTCTAAAGGATCCTGAATATCAGAAGCAAGTTATTCAGCTAATGAAAAGCAAGGAAATGCGTAAGCATTTTCAAAATACAATGATTGAAACCTTCGACAGCCCATTATTTAAAGCAAAAATGCAAACTACCTTGCTTAAGGCAGCCCAAGAAATGAACAGTGAAAAAGGCGGTCAACAAAATCAAGGTCAGCAGCAAGGTGGAACTTCAGGCGGACAACAACAAGGCTCATCTGGAGGAAGCTAAATGATATACGAAAACCTGCTGTGATTACAGCAGGTTTTATTTCATCTATTTAATAACTCCACAACTTTATTGGCAATATTCTCATAAATTTTACCCAATCTATGATCTCTATCATAAATGGAAGGTGCAAAGTCCTCCTCGTTCCAATCCGGTTGCTGAAGAGGAAGCTGTCCTAAGAGCTCTGTTTGTAATTCTTCGGCAAGCTTTTTACCGCCGCCTTGGCCAAATACATATTCGCGCTCACCTGTTACCTTACTTTCAAAATAAGACATATTTTCAATAACACCAAGTATCTCATGGTCCGTCTTTAATGCCATTGCACCTGCACGAGCTGCTACAAATGCAGCTGTTGGATGTGGTGTAGTTACGATGATCTCTTTACAATGCGGCAGCATGGTATGAAGATCGAGAGCTACATCACCGGTTCCCGGAGGCAAGTCAAGCAGCAAATAATCTAACTCTCCCCATTCTACCTCGGTAAAAAAGTTATTGAGCATTTTCCCAAGCATAGGTCCGCGCCAAATAACCGGTGCATTGTCTTCCACAAAAAAGCCCATGGAAATAACCTTTACTCCAAATCTGTCAACCGGAATAATTCGATCTCCACGTACTACAGGACGCTGAGTTACCCCCATCATATCAGGTACACTGAATCCATAAATATCTGCATCAACCAACCCTACCTTTTTGCCTAGTCTTGCAAGCGATACAGCTAAGTTTACAGATACAGTAGATTTTCCTACTCCACCTTTTCCACTGGCAATCGCAACGAAGGTTGTTTTACTATTTGGAGACAAAAGGTTGCTTCCCTGGTTCTCAGGCTCTGCACCTCTGAATTGCTGAAGAACTTCCTCTGGGAGCTCAGAGAAACGAATTCCGACTGTTTTCGCCCCCGCTCCCTTCAACGTATTAACGATTAATGTTTGTAATTGCAATTGTTCGCTCGTTCCCGTTTTAGCAACTGCAATTTTAACACTTACATGCTCTTTTTCTTCCTTTATTTTTATTTCAACAATCCCGTTTGTTTCTTCCAATGTTTTATGTAAAAAAGGATCTTTCATTACTTTTAATAGGTCAAAGACTTGTTGCTCGGTTAACAACATCATACACCTTCCTTTAATCGGTTCTCTCTTAGACATATCCAAGTATAACATAATTTTAATAACGGAAGAAATGAGAGAACTTTTTCCTTCTTTGCAAAAAGAAAAGTAATCGAAGACCGATTACCCTCATTTAAGATCCTTTTCATTTGTAAAATATCTCATAATACCATTATAAATAGACGCTGAAACCTTTTCTTGGTATACATCCGATTTCAAATTCTGCCTTTCTTGGGCATTGGAAAGAAATCCAACTTCTACTAGTGCACCAGGTTTTTCTGAATTTTTAACGATATATACATTTTGCAGCATTTTCGCTTGTCTATCTGTGTTACCTAAATTTCTTATTAGCTCATCTTGAATAAACTTTGCAATCCGTTTATTTTCAATCAAATGAGGAGAATAAAAGGTTTGTGCACCGCTCCATCTCGGTGATGGAATCGAGTTCAAATGAATGCTAATATATAAATCAGCATCGGAGTCATTAATCAATTCAAGCCTTCTTTTCAAATCCTCTACTTTCCTTCTGCTGTATCCCCTAACCTCACCTGCTAAATCTTTATCTGTTTCTCTTGTCATTAATACAAGGGCACCTTGCTCCTGTAAAAAATCCCTTAACTTAAGCGAGATTTTCAAGGCAATTTCTTTCTCTAAAGCATCGCTATCCCCCGCACCACCGTCAGGTCCCCCATGGCCAGGATCTAAATAAATAACTTTCCCTGAGAGGGGCAGATTCCATGAATCCCAAGTATCTTTTTGGAAAAATTGAAATTGAAAAAGTAAAAAAAGCAAAATTGCCCCAAAAATAAAACTAAATATCTTTATCCTTCGTTTCATTTGGATTCTTTCCCTTCCTTGTCTCTATTCAAAACATATGGGACAAGGATAGGTTTTAGAACATGAAAAAATGGGACAAAAAGTCCCATTTTTACGTTGATGAAATTATCCTAATGAAGCCTTAGCTTTCTCCTCTGTTCCCCTTTTTTAAAGCCCTCCATCCACCATTTATCAACAAACTCTACACATGAGTAATAGGTTGATTCCTGGATAAGGCTTTCATCCCCGAATTTCCAATATAGCCAAAAGTTATATAATGTATCTGTTAAATGCTTCAATTCTTGTTCACATCTTGATTTAATATGTTCAATTGGCTCCCTGTCGTATCCAAAACGGCTATATTGTCCTCCCAATAGATAGGCCTCAATCGCTACATCATAGCAACCTTCCTCCACGCCTTGTTGAACCCATATTCCACCTTGAACTCGCTCAGAACCAAATGAATCTTGAACGCTTTTCTTTAAGCTCTCAATTGAAAGCTCTCGAAGCAGCTTTCTTTCATTTTTTATTTGCCTTTCTCGTCTTTTCTCAGATAAAGTTGTGATAACATTCATTTTCACTCCTCCTAACGCTATTTTTCAACGAATGCTATCTTCTGATTCAAAAACAAGAGGCTAAAACATTACCAATAAAGATATCATTATCCAACCAGTACCGTAGAGGAATCATCATCCAGATGAAGCTTGTGACTTCATACGAATATCATAGGTTCGAAATATTTTTCCATATAAATAAGCAAAACTAAGCTGTAAACTGGAAGCAATATAAAAAGGAAGTGCAAGTGTACCTAACCCAAAAAGATAACCGCTTATATAAGGACCAACCGAAGTAGGAATGCGCATTGACAATACATTGATACTAGAAGCAAAGCCCCGGCGCCTGTCCCGTGTTAAACTTACGCTCAATGCTTGCTGCGCCCCCTGTGTACCGCGGTTTAAAGCTGTTCGGATAATGTACAAGACTGAAACTAGAATATAATTTGATAAGATTGGCATTAAAAGCAAGAGTATGCTTGCTAAGAAGCGCATCAGCACTATTGACCGAATCGTCCCGTGTTTACTAGATAATCTCGCTTGAAAAAGGGAAGTGATTCCAGTTGCAAAAAAGGTAATAGCTAAAGTACCACCAATTTGCGCACTTGTTGCCCCGAATTTAGCCGCAAACCAATAAGACATCATTGGCCCAGTTAATCCAATTGCAACTCCATTTAGAATATTAACCGCGGCAAGCTTTAATATCGCATGATTTTCTTCATGTGATATTTCCTTTTCTAGTTTTCCAGGAACTTCATTTTTATTTTGTCTTGCTGTTCTCTCTTCCCGAATGATAAAAAGGATGACAGTAGTAATGAGATAATTTAGGAAGATAAATAAAAAAATCGGGTGAAAAGAGGATGCATCAGGAAGATAGTTTTTCCATATAACTAATAATCCAGCGAGTACCGCCCCAGCCCCCATTCCGAAAAAGCTTAGAGCATTATTGAAACTATATACCTTTCCGCGATCAGCCACCGTAATAAAGGATGCCAGCCAGGCTTGCTCTACCGGAGCACTCGGACTTGGTGAACCGGCATCCGCTTTTCCAAAGCCAGATAATGCAATAGCCATAAATAATAAGGTAAAATTTGTTGATAATATACCAATCAACGCACATCCAGCACTTAAAATTTCATAGAAGAGCATAAATGGCTTTCTTCCAAATCGATCACTATATATACCAATAACTGGTGCGAGAGCAACTCCAAGTAATCCTCCTGTTGTAAGGACACTGCCAATTGCAGCTGTACTCCACCCTATTGCACTAAGGTAAAGAGTCAAATCAACAACTAGCATACCTTGTCCGATACTTCGTAAGGCATTAACAGCCATAAGTTTTTTAGCCTCCGGATGAATTTGTCCAGCCTCTAAATCAACAAATTTCCAATTCACTTTTCATCACTTCATTTCCAAATTCAATAATAGTATATAATTCCTCTTTCCCCGGTTGTTTCCACAACGAAGACTTTTCTTATGATACCTATTCTCCATATCCTTTATACACAATGAAATAAGAGTGTATATTAAGCACACCGCAAGGGATTTCCCGACATAATATGTTTAAAAACTCGATATGGAAGCATAATAGAGGAGACAAAATAGGGCTTGCTTATGAATGAGGATAGAAGTTGGAGAGAAGGGAACGGGTTGATTATGAATAAAACTAATAAGTGGAAACAGCTTATTCAAAATATTAAGCGTAATATTTATATCTTATATTTGGCATATCGGCATCCGGAAACACCTTGGTATGCAAAAGCTTTTTCCATATTAATAGTAGCTTATGCATTAAGTCCGATAGATTTTATTCCAGATGTGATTCCAGTATTAGGTTATGTAGACGAGGCAATTCTTCTACCGTTAGGAATATTAGGAGCTTTTACCCTAATTCCAAGTCAAATATTGCAGGAGTGCAAGGAAAAAGCTTCTCAGAATTCGAGCAAACTGAGAAAAAGTTGGGCAGCGGCAATTGTTATCCTTTTAGTTTGGATTAGTGTTGCGGCTTCTATTCTCTATAAATGGGTTATTTGAAATTTGTCATAAAGCAAAAACTGGTGCCGAGTTGGCACCAATTATTCAGGAAATTATTTTGTTTTTATTTTATTAACAGAATGTTTGTCGAGAAGAAATTTCCGATAAATCATGCGTGAATTAAATGTTATAGCTTGTTTGTTATTGGTATCCTGAATCGCTTCTTCAATTAAATGATGCTCTGGCGCTAAACTGCAGGCTGGGTCTGTAGAATAAGCATTCCCCGTTAAAGCAAAAGCTTGACAACGGCAACCACCACCATCTTGATGCCTCAGCTCACAGGAAAGACAAGGCTCCGGCATCCATTCATCACCTCGGAAGCGATTAAAAGAATCTGACTCATACCAAATATAGGTTAGTAAAGACTTACGAACATTTTCAAATGTGAAATTTTCTATCATGCCTGCTGTAGGGCAGGGAAGAACATCTCCATTCGAAGCTACTGTAAAACCAATTGCACCCCAGCCTCCCATACACGGCTTTGGGGTATTTGCATAATAATCAGGAATAACCCAAATAATTTCCATCCTACTGCCAATCCGCTCTTTTGCAGCTGTATAGATTTCACTTGCCTGATCAACTTGTTCCCTGCTTGGTAATAGCCGTTCTCTATTAAGTAATGCCCAGTTATAATACTGGGTGTTCGCCAGCTCTAGACGTTCTGCTCCCAATTCTTCTGCGAGCTGGATAATTTCATCTAAATAGCCAATATTCAAGGAATGTAATACAACATTTAAGGATAAATGCAAACCTGCTCTTTTTACCGCCTCAGCTGCCGCCTTCTTCTTCTCAAAGGCTTTATATCCGCCAATCATATCGGAGAGCTTTGCTTCGGCCGCTTGAAAACTCACCTGTACATTTGCCAAACCTGCCTGCTTCAACCTATTAATTCTTTCTTCTGATAAGCCAATACCGCTTGTAATAAGGTTTGTATACATCTCTAATTCATTTGCATGACGGATAAGTTCAACTATATCATTACGTAGGAGGGGTTCACCTCCAGAAAAATGTACTTCTACCACTCCCATTTCTGCCGCCTGCGTCAAAACACGGCACCAGTCTTCTGTTGTCAGTTCTTCTCTTTCTAAGGTCAATTCCAGAGGGTTCGAACAATATGGACAATGTAATGGACAACGATGAGTAAGCTCTGCAAGAAGGGAATATGGTGGGTCGACTGAACTGCTCCTATTTTGTTTTATTTGTGTCATAATTATGGATCACCACCCATCCTTGTTCCCTCATTTCCATCAGGAATTCAGTAATGTCCTCTTCCATCCTTTGCAAATCAGGCAAAGCTTCTTCACCCGTTGTTTCTGCCTGTAATGAATTCCTAATATGTTCTGTAATCCCTGATACCGCCAGGCTTCCATCACAAAGAGTTAGGATTGATGCGGCTGTTTCGTTCAAAACCACAACCTTTTCTGGTAACAAAAGAAGATGTTGCTCTCTCACCTTATCGAACTTTAAGCGTGCCTTTGCAGCAATTTTCGGAAAGCTGTCAGCTAAAATATGCCCCACCACCAATCCACTTTTTTCTTGGGCGCACCGACCATAATGATGACTTAAGGAAAGGCTCTTTCAATGGCATCCAACTGCACCCACAACACATCACATTTAAAACGTAATGCTTCTACAGCCTTCTGTTGATCCTCCAGTGTTTGACAATAAGACAGCACAAGCTTAAGAGCTACATCTGAATCATGGGGAGCTTGAGTGAGGCGATTTTGGAAATATTCCAATCCTGCACTGTTAATCCAAGGGTAAAGCTTCTCTATTACCTTCATTCTCTTAAAAATAAGATTAGGTGAGAACAATTCTGTTAACGAAGAGGCAACTGCTTCGATCCACGGTTTTGTCCGTGCAAAATTCACATAAGCATCTACCGCAAATCGAACACCTGGAACCACATGATCTTCTCTTACAATTTCTTCCCTAGTTAACCCAACAGCTTCACCGAGCTTGAGCCACGCCTCAATTCCGCCATCTTCTTCAGTGGTACCATCATGATCCATTATCCTTCCAATCCATTCGCGTCTTAGATCTCTCGAAGGCAGGTTCGACAAGATAGCAGCATCCTTAATAGGTACCGATTTCTGATAGTAATAGCGGTTTGCTACCCATCCCTGAATTTGTTCCTTACTTAATTTTCCCTCGTGCATCCGTACATGAAAAGGATGTTTGTCATGATAAAAGGAACGCCCAACATCCTTTAATCGTTCTGTAAATTCATCTGACGTCCAAACCTGCTTTGTATTACTTTCCTGGCTAACGGAAATACCTTGTTCCAGCATGATTACACCTCCAATTCCATACCGTCATAGGCAATCTCAATGCCAAGCTGTTCTAATCTCTTCCTCTCCATTGAATGTTTCAGAAGAATAGGGTTGCTATTATTAATGTGTATCAAAATTTTCCGTCGAGCCGGATAACCTGCTATCATTTCCGCAATCCCTGCTTCTCCGCTAATTGGAAGATGCCCCATACTCCGTGCATTTCGTACGGCGGCACCCATCTCAACCAATTCATCTTCCGACCAGAAGGTTCCATCTACTATCAAGATATCAGCTCTCTGAAAACAAGCCTCTATACTAGGGGTCATTCTTTCTAATGTTGGAAAATATGCAAGGGATTTTCCAGTTTTTATATTACGAAAAACTAATCCAATCTCCCAAATTCCTTCATCTACATTATTCGATTTACTATATAACGGCGGTTTTCTTGAAACCGGTACAGTTTCAAGGATAACAGACTCTTCTTCTCCTTCTCCTAAAGGTCCCACTTGTACCTCGGAATTTGGAGAGAGAGGCTGCCATTCCCATGAGCAATAGCTTGCGAGCATTGGGAACACAGGAAAGTCAGAATGCAAACAATTTCGCACTCTCTCTGTTCCATAGATGGTCAGATTTGAACCCTCTCGAAGTTGCAATAACCCTATCGTATGATCGAGCTCAGCATCTGTTAAAATAACACCTGCAATTGGAGTCTCCCTTATACCAGGGCCTGCATGCAAAGCTGAAAAAGATTCGATTTGATTATGGACATCCGGTCCAGCATTAACTAGGTACCAATCCTTGTTATTTACACTGATAGCAAGTGATGATTGTGATGATGGGTAGACTCCAGCTTTTCCCTCACGTACACTTCTACAATTGGAACACGCGCAATTCCACTGTGGAAAGCCTCCTCCTGCAGCAGCTCCTAATACTCTAATTCGAATTTGGTTTCAGTCCTTTCGACGTTGATTCTACACCCACATTTTTCCCTGATTCCCGCTTTCCAAGGACCCTCCCAACTTGCCACCCAATCACCATATTGGTAATAGCCATCAAGGAATATAATAAATAGTCACCAATTGGCTCAGGAGTTAGAAGATCGACAGTCAGCCACACTCCTACGGAAGCAATTCCGATAATCGCGCCTATTAATGATTTAACGTAACGAGTCATTCTATCTGCACCACCTCTTGAATTTGATAAATCCATTAAATGCATGCTGCATCCTAACTACTTGCCGATATAGGCATACATTGTCACTTCAGAAGATGTATTAATCACTTTATATTCAGGCTTCTTCCACATGTTAGTCACCACCTTTCATGACACCAGCAAATAATAAATTCTCCCTCACAAAATTATCTTATGTCGTTAGATTCCTCGAAATAACTAGAATTTTGACTGGAGGTTGTCCGAAAGTGTACGGTTTTTGCAATTTATAACAAAAAAGGACAAGGATATAAGCTATCCTTGTCACTCCATGGTACCCGGCACCATATATTATGTTTTTGACTTTATGTCATGTCTTTGATTGGATTATTTTTTTTGCGATAACCATCGTGCAAGTGTTTTTGCATCGTCACCTTGAACAAGACCAGCAGGCATACGGCCTTTTCCATTTATTATCTGATTTAAAATATCTTGTTCAGACATTCTGCTACCTACATGCGTTAAATCAGGGCCAACGCCACCCCCTAGATTTTGTCCGTGACACGAAGCACAGCTCTTTTTAAAGATTGCTGGAGCGGCAGTATTACCAGGCTGCTTCTTGGCTTTTTCCTTATTACCGCTGCTACCATCATTGGCATTATCATTTTTACCTGAACCTTCTGGACTTTGTTCCGGAGTAGTGGATTTATTGCCACCAAGTCCATAGGTGACTACCTTCGTACCAGTAACAAAAGTAACATATTGTTTACCATTGTCCATATAGATGGCCGGTGCCATCATGACCTGTTTTCCACCTGTATTTGCGTTCCATAATTTCTTTCCCGTTTTGATGTCCATTGCGCTGACGGTTCCATCTAACTCTCCATAAAAGGCAAGTCCTGTTGCGGTGCTTGTGAAGCCTCCACGTTGCGGTTGCTTCGTTTTTATTTGATAAGCTTGCTTTCCAGTATTTAGATCAATTGCGGTGATTGTTCCGGATGACTCGGTACCCTTAGGAGAAGGTAATACCTCTGTTCCTGGGAATAAACCATTTTTTCGTTCCACTTCTTTTTCATCTTTTGCTGCAATACCTAAAGTTGGCATGTTAATACCAGGAATCAGCACATAGTTCGTTCCAGGATCATATGTTTCCGTGGCGTAATTCTGACCACCTTCCACTCCTGGCCATTGGAGAACAGCTTTGTTCTTATCTGTGGTTAGTGGTGTATGCTTAATTTTGACGAATGGTACACCATCATAAATAGTATCGCCTGTTTTCGCATCCCAAGCATACCATTTTCCATTCTTGCCTCCATGAACGACAACCTTTTGTTTGTTTCCCTTCACAGTCGCATTGAGAACCATTGGAGTGGCTGCTGCATCGTAATCCCATTGATCTTCTTCCATTTCTGAATTTGCCCAAATCAATTTACCAGTTTTACTATCAAGAGCAACAACCGAATCGGTGTAAGGATTTTTTCCCGGACGAATTTTTATAAAGTAATCTGGAGCTGGATTTCCTACCCCAAAGTACATCATATCCGTATCAGGATCAAATGCCATCGGGTTCCATACTGCTCCACCACCCGTATATTTTCCTTTCACCCAATCTTTACCTTTCTCAGGGACGGTCCAGAATGGTTGATCCCAAACAGGAGAAAGATCACTTGCTTTAAAAGCCATTACGAAGCCACGGATTCCATTATCACCGCCGCTGCTTCCAACATAAATATTTCCTTTATAGTACATAGGAGCCGATGTCTCATAATACCTATTTTCAAGGGTGACTCCTTCCATCCCCTTCGTATCCCATAAATTAATTAATTTATCTAATTTTCCAGTTTTCGCATCCAGTTTAGCTAAACGATTATCAGCAATAAGTACAAATACCTTACCCTCTGCAACGGCGACGCCACGGCTTGCCACTACCTCTAGAAGGCTTAAATCAGCTTTATCAAGATGACTCTGAACTTCTTTCGGCGGCTTCCATTCCCAAATTTTCTTTCCATTAGAAGCATCCATTGCAAACACTCTGTTTAAGGAAGTTGTTACATACATTACCCCATCTACAACAACTGGATAATCCTCTGAGGCATTAGGAGCTGTTTTATCCCAACCTGCTAAATCCTGTTGCCAAACAACACCTAACTTCTTTACATTGTCTTTTGTAATCTTGTCATAGGGAACATGCCTTGTTTGCTGCAGGTCATATCCCCAATTTGGAAAACCTGTTTCCTTAGTAACTTCGGCCGTTTGATTACCAGCATTTTTATTTTTCTTATTATTTCCTTGTTTTGTAGAACAGCCAATCATTAAAACAGCCGCAAGCATTACTATACTAGTCACTTTTACAAAACGCCTCAAAAAAAGTCCTCCTATTCTATATAGTTTAGAGTGGTCAAATCCAGTAAATTTGGAAGACATTATTTTATCAGACCTTCCTCTTTTTCTATATTGAGTTAAACAGACCTTAATTATGCAAAAGAAAAAACAAATAAGATAATTTTTAAAGGCATAAAACTTGGTCATTTTTATATAAAAATCATGATCAAAATACTCCAGAAGAATATTTCCTAAAAATGGAGACAATCTATAATCGTAGGTAGGCATAAGGGTTTGACATTTACATATCTGAAACAAGCAAGGACTCTTTTGTCAGCCTTTATGCAAACAAATAATAACCAATAATAGGATGGTGGTTTTAAATGAAGATTTTCTCAAAGGGAAAGAATTGTTTTGGAGTTTTTGTTTTATCCGTTTGCTTACTTTTTGGTTTGTCATTGGCTTCTTCCCAACATTTGAGGGCAGAATCAGTTCTTGGATCGACGGAAGATAAGGGCATCACCCTTACACTTGATAACTATGAAATACAAAACTATGGTCAAGAAATGATAGTTAACTACACTATTCATGCTGCATCAGAAACTCTGTTAAATGAGGATGGGATGGCACCGATAAAAGATTTAGATTTTTCGATTGGAAATAGAGTAGTCCAAGGAAAAGACACTTGGCATAAGAAAATTGGAAACCGAAAATACCAAGGTGCGATAAAGGTAGACTTACCGCAATATAGACCGGCCACCTCAAATGTGATTTTTAATACTGATTCTATCTCTAACCAAAAGGGGAAATGGACCATTAACTTCCAAATACAAAAATAGTTCATTGGGAACTGTTGAAGTCCCAGGCTTGGCCTGGGACTTCTATTTTTATATTTTGATAAGCCTTATTAAAACGGGAATCCAAAAATTAATCCCGTACCATTTTAAAAATTGATACGGGATCCTTTAAGGTATCACTATCTTAGTATTTATCGCTCCTAAGGAGGAATTTAACGGTCCATTGACCCTTTTGATTCAAAATTCCATGTGTATGAATGGACATTTCAGAATTATCGGGTCTGTAATGCTGTAGTTGTACTGTTATAGTTCCTTTATACTCGTTACTACTTACTCTTTTAAACGATTCGAATTCCTCACGAACTAACGTATGTCCAATCCAAATATACGGATTCTGGATCAAACCTTTTGCATTCGGATTAACTTGTATATTCGAATTTGAATGTATCGTATAATGCAACTGAATATTTTGACCGTGGTTTACAATGGAATAGCTATTGATTGTAAACTGGATTCCGTTATCCTCGGATGAACCTAGGACCTGTCTTGATTGTGATTCTGCAATAATCAAAGCAGGGGAGGTAAAGCCAAAGAGCAAGCAAATGATTAAGGACACACCAATGAATTGCACGGTATATTTCGATAGATTCCTCATTTTCCACCATCCTTATTATTAATTTCTATAATTTGTTTTCTTTTATGAAGCAATCCGAGTCTAAATAAACAGACTCGACTTGGATCGCTTCAAGAAAACACCTTATTTCTTTTTGGATAGCCAATCCGCTAGTGCTTCTGCTTCTGCACCTTTAGCTAATCCTGCCGGCATGCGGTCTCCACCGTTTAAGATTTGATTCAGTATGTCATGTTTAGACATCGATTTACCTATGTGTTGAAGATTTGGAGCAGTTGCACCTTGAAGATTATCTCCATGACAAGAAACACAACTTCTTTTGTAAACCGTCATCGGGTCAATTTTAACAGTATCTGCTTGCCCTTGTAATTTTGCATTTTTATTAATAGCTCCAGGTTTTAACTTACCCCCGAGTCCGTAAACGACTACCTTCGTACCACCAGTGATTAACGCCACATATTCCTTACCGTCCACTGTATAAATGGCTGGTGCCATTTTGATTTGTTTTCCTCCACTGTCCATGCTCCATAACACTTTATTGTTTTTAATATCGAGAGCATTCACTTTTCCGCTCAATTCCCCGTAAAAGGCAAGTCCTGAGGCTGTACTTGTGAATCCACCATACATCGGATCGTCCGTTTTCCTTTGATATGCCTTTTTCCCCGTATTCATATCAATTGCTGTAATGGTACCAGAAGGCTTAACATCTTTTGGTAAAGGCAGTATCTTCGTACCTGGGAAGGTATTATTATCTTTTGCAATCTCTTTTGCATCTTTAGCTGCTACCATTAGATTAGGGCTGTTAATACCAGGAATAAGCACATAGTTGGTGTCAGGATCATAAGTCTGTGGAGCATAGCTTTCTCCACCTGGTGTTCCTGGCCATTGTAGTTTAACCTTACTCTCATCGCTTGGTACGGAAGAATGTTGAATTTTGACAAACGGTACACCATCATAAATGGTTTTCCCCGTTTTTGCGTCCCATGCATACCACTTTCCATTCTTACCGCCTTCCACCACAACCTTTTGTTTTTTCCCGCCGACCTTTGCATTGAGAATCATCGGTGTCGCGGCAGCGTCATAATCCCAAACATCATGATCGACTTGAGATGATGCCCACTTAAATTTCCCTGTTTTACTATCCAAAGCAACGATAGAATCAGTGTAAGGATTTTTTCCTTTTCTATCTGCATCGTAAAAGTCAGGAGCTGGGTTCCCTACTGCAAAATACATCATATCTGTATCTGGATCAAAGGACATCGGCGTCCATACGGAACCTCCGCCCGTATATTTCCCCTTCGCCCAACCCTTTCCTCTTTCAGGAACGGTCCAAAACGGCTCTTTCCATAGCGGTTCCAGGGTATCAGCTTTAAACGCCCAAACGAAACCTCGTGTACCATTATCGCCACCGCTGCTTCCAACGTAAATGTTGCCATCATAATACATTGGGGCCGAAGATTCATAGTATCTGTTTTCTAACTTGATAGTAGGCTCATGATCCCAAAAGTTTACCATTTTTATCAGTTTTCCGGTTTTCGCATCAAGTTTGGCAAGTCGATTGTCTATCATCAAGACAAATACATTGCCATTGGCTACAGCTACGCCTCTACTTGCCACATTGGATTGCCATGGCAAACTATTAAGATGGTCAAGTACCTCCTTAGGAGGTGTCCATGCCCAAAGCTTCTTTCCGCTAGCACCGTCAATGGCAAATACATGATTTTTGGCACTAGTCACATACATCACCCCATCATGCACGACTGGGAAATCCTCTTGTAAGTTAGGAACATCTTTATTCCAATCCAAGATATCTTGTTGCCAGGCAATCCCCATTTTTTTCACATTATCTTTTGTAATTTCTTTATAGGGCACATGTCGGGTATGCTGAAGGTCATAGCCCCAATTTGGGAAACCTGTCTCCTCTACCTGATTTGCCTGATTGGATTTCTTCGTTTCGTTTCCCTTATTTGCATTGTTTTGGTTATTCTTCGTTTGACAGCCAACCATGACTATACCGGCAAGCAAGACTAAACCTGTTGACTTAAAAAAACGCCTCACAAAAATACCCTCCTTAAGACAATTTCTTTTATAAGAACAATGGTATATTTTCCTAAGTGCCCTCAGATTATACAAATTGTGAAACATACACCATTTTTATTTTGTCTGGAGTTAAGTGAGGCTATTTTACAAGTTCACTTTCGCTTATGTAAGATAACTATTCCTTATAAAGGTCAATTCGTTTCTAATTTCATGATTTTATAGTGTTGGAATACGTGGATATAAGGAATTTTTCAAGCAAAAAAAGACCCCCAGACAAAATGTCTGAGAGCCTTTGAAACGTTGATAATTAACGTTTTGAGAACTGAGGAGCACGACGTGCACCTTTAAGACCGTATTTTTTACGTTCTTTCATACGTGGGTCACGTGTTAATAGACCTGCTGGCTTTAATGTTGCACGGTAAGCAGGATCTGCTTGTAGTAACGCACGAGCGATACCATGACGGATTGCACCAGCTTGACCAGTAAATCCACCGCCGTTAACATTTACTAATACATCATAGCTGCCAAGTGTTTCAGTAGCAACTAGAGGTTGTTTGATTACTTCGATTAATGCTGCAAATGGAATGTAGTTTTCTACATCACGACCGTTAATAACAATGCTGCCGTTACCTGGAACTAGGCGTACACGAGCAACAGAGCTTTTACGACGTCCTGTTCCGATATATTGAACTTGTGCCAAAATAATACCCTCCCTTATAAATTATCCGCGAAGTTCGTAACTTTCCGGTTTTTGTGCTTGATGTGGATGTTCTGCTCCAGCATAAACATGAAGCTTTTTGAACATTTGACGTCCTAAAGATCCTTTTGGAAGCATGCCTTTAATAGCAAGCTCAAGCATTTTCTCTGGATAGTTTGTACGCATTTCGTTTGCTGTACGAGTTTTTAAACCGCCTGCAAATTGAGTATGACGGTAGTAAATTTTGTCAGAAAGTTTTTTACCAGTTAATTCGATTTGAGATGCGTTAATAATAATTACATGATCACCAGTATCAACATGTGGTGTGAAAGTTGGTTTATGTTTACCGCGTAAAATAGATGCTACTTCACTAGCTAGGCGACCTAAAGTCTTGCCAGCAGCGTCTACAACATACCATTTACGTTCAACTGTATTTGCATTAGCCATATACGTAGTACGCATTCGTTACCCTCCTAAAAATAAAAAATATCCATTATCTTGTATTTATTTCATCACAATAAGTTTCCGGGGCTTATCGTGGGGTTAAAAATAATACCATAGGTTATAATATCTTTTTCTGACGTCAATGTCAAGATAATGTTACACCTGGTTTAGTTGTTTTAATAGAAAAGAGAAAGTGCCTTGCTCATCGGCGTATGGATGAGTGATATTAGAAGCGTCAATTCACTTGGAGCTAGACATCTCGAAAAGCAGAATCTCCTTGCTCATGGATGTATAGCCACTTGGAATACCTTCTATTCATAAAATACTTTCCATAAATATAAACCTTCTGGCCCAGCAGTTTTTCCAGCAAGCTTTCTATTTTTCTCCTCTATTATCATCGGAATTTGCTCAGGCTGTTTTCTGCCTCTTCCTACTTCTAATAGTGTCCCCATAATAATTCGCACCATATTATATAAAAATCCATTGCCGACAAATTTAAAAATCAATTCATCCTTTTCCTGAGTAAAACTAATTTCGTGCAGCGTCCTAATTCTGCTCGAAACAGTTGTTTTAGCAGAACAGAAGCTCGTAAAATCATGGGTCCCCAAGAAGTATCCCAGTGCCTTTTCCATAGCTTCTAAATCTAGTTTATATGGATAATAGTGCGAATAGTGGCGTTTAAATGGATCTCTTTCGCTGCTAGTATATACTCTATAGCGATATTCCTTGCCAATCGCACTATGTCTTGCATGAAAATCATTATCTGCTGCTTCCACACTTTTGACCACAATATCATCCGGAAGTGTCGTGTTTAGAACAGTCGACCATTTCTCCACAGGTACTTCAAGCGGAGAATCAAAATGAATCACTTGACCATATGCGTGAACACCTGCATCTGTACGGCCAGATCCTTCTACAATAATATGCTGCCCTTTATGAATCTTGCGGAGCGCTTTTTCAAGTTCTCCTTGAACCGTTCTATCTCTCGGTTGAATTTGATAACCGCAAAAGCTGGAGCCATCATAAGATATTACACCTTTGTAACGTGACATAAAAAACCTCGTTATGATCGTAGGATAGTTAAAATTGCTGTAATAAAAACTAATACTATAAGACTTGCTGTATCAGAGAAGGACCATAGCAGCAATCTATATTTTGTTCTGCCTTCCCCACCGTGATATCCTCTCGCTTCCATCGCTGTTGCTAGCTCCTCTGCACGTTTAAATGAGCTAACAAAAAGAGGAATCAATAAAGGAACAATTGCCTTAATCCGATCTTTCAATGGACCGCTTGTAAAGTCCACCCCTCTTGCCATTTGTGCTTTCATAATTTTATCCGTCTCGTCCATCAAGGTAGGAATAAAACGCAAGGAAATGGACATCATTAGTGCCAGTTCATGGACAGGAAATTTGATTTTTTTTAATGGATTTAATAATGTTTCTAAACCATCTGTTAACGAAATTGGTGAGGTTGTTAAGGTTAATAATGATGTAACAAAAATCAAAATCATAAATCGAAAGGAGATAAATAATCCTTGTCTTAACCCTTCTTCATATATTTTAATAAATCCCAAATGAAAAATAACCTGCCCTTGTTTCGTAAAAAATAAGTGTAATACTAAAGTAAAAAGTACAAGCCAAAGCACCGGCTTTAAGCCATTAATAAAAAATCGAAAAGGAATCTTTGCTATAAAAATTAGTAAGATCGTAAAAGCAGCTAAAATAGCATAGGTAACTACATTATTTGCCAAGAAAACAATACAAATAAATGCGAATACAAATATTAGTTTCGAACGAGGATCCAAATGATGTACGATAGAATCAGCAGGAACATAGCGCCCAAAGATCATTTTCTCCATCATACCCGAACACCTCTCCATTCCACATTTTTCAATGCCTGAGTTAATTCATCAATGGTAAGACAGGTTTTCCCTAGCTTTACATGGAACTTTTCCTCAAACAAATATTGAAAACGGACAACATCCGGTACATTTAATCCTAAGGAAATTAACTCCTTTGGCTCCGAAAAAATCTCTTGCGGAGTCCCCTTTTGCTTTAACTCCCCATGCTGTAAGATTGCAATTTCATCTGCATAAATAGCTGCATCCTCCATGCTATGGGTTACTAGAATCGTGGACAAGCCTTTTTCCTTATGCAAGCGGTAGAACATTTCCATAATCTCTTTCCTGCCTCGCGGATCAAGTCCAGCCGTAGGCTCGTCTAATACAAGAACCTCAGGTTCCATTGCTAAAACACCTGCAATTGCAACTCTTCTCATTTGACCACCGGACAGATCAAACGGTGACTTTAATAGGACCTCTTCCGGCAATCCTACTTGCAAGATCAGCTCTCTTGCCCGTTTTTGTGCATCTTCCTTTGAAACACCAAAATTCATTGGTCCGAAGCAAATATCCTTTTCCACCGTTTCTTCAAAAAGCTGATGCTCTGGGAATTGAAATACTATACCGACTTTTTGTCGAATGGGACGAAGCTGTTTTTCTTTTTTACCGGACATAACAGTTCTATCACCAATGGTAACTTTGCCATTTGTCGGCTGTAGTAAGGCATTTAAATGCTGAAGTAAAGTAGATTTCCCTGATCCAGTATGACCGATTATTGCTAAAAACGTGCCTTGTGGTATTTGAAGATTGATATCATGAAGAGCCAGTCTCTCAAATGGTGTACCGGCTTGGTATCGATATTCTACTTGTTCGAGTGTAATGTCCATAATGCATCCACCAATTCTTCTTCTGTAAGATAATATGATTCCAGGGGAAAACCTATTTCTTGTAAAGATTTAGACATTTTTATGGAGAAAGGTATATCCAAACCTAATTTAACTAATTCTTCATCCATCTCAAAAATTTCACTTGGGAGTCCTTCTCTATAAACTTTCCCACTATTCATGACAATAATTCGATCTGCTCTTGCTGCCTCTTCCAAATCATGTGTGATTGATATAACTGTTAATCCGATTTGATCCTTTAATTCACGGATAGTGTTTAAGACTTCTAACCGCCCCTTCGGATCTAACATAGAAGTAGCTTCATCCAAAATAATGACATTCGGTTGTAAAGCAATAACTCCTGCAATCGCCACTCTTTGCTTTTGTCCGCCAGATAAATGGTGTGGCTCTTGATCGAGAAATGCAGACATATTGACCTTTTCTAATGATTCAAGGACTCTCGTAACCATTTGTTCACGTGGTATCCCATTGTTTTCTAAACCAAAAGCCACATCATCTTGTACAGTAGTACCCACAAATTGATTATCAGGATTTTGAAAAACCATTCCGATTCGTTTTCTAACATCCCAGATGGTTTCTTCCGATAAAGAAATACCATCAACACGCACTTCACCCTTTTCTGGGAATTGGAGACCATTAATTAGCTTCGCAAGCGTAGATTTCCCCGATCCATTATGTCCAACAATTGCAAGCCATTCTCCTCCCCTTACTTCCAAGGAAACGTCTTCAAGCGCATAATGCTCCTGACCTTCATATTTATAGAATATATTTTCAATAGAAATTATGGGTGCTGCCATCCAATTTCCTCCTCTGTCTATGCTAGTCTAGTCATTCTAAAACTCTGCTCTACTGTTTTTTAGGCTGTTTTCGCATTTGTTGTTGCTGTTCTTATGTTGTTATCCATCCTATTATAGGTTTGGCTAAGGGATATCTAATCTTAAGATGATTATGGATACATTGCCTAGATAAGGATTATTATAAGGTTATTGTTAACAAAGGCTACAAAGTATAAGTAATGAGCCTTTATTAAAATCGAGATTTATGAAATAAATAAAAAAGCCCGTACCCCTCTCCAAGGTTACGCGCGCCCTTTTTATCATCACTCTAGTATTAGAGATGGAGAGGGATACAAGGAGCTAGACGGGACAGCCAATTTACATTTCTGCCCATCATAACACTCTGATAGCTTTATAATTATACAAAAAGGGCATTGAAGCAGTTATGAATAACTGTCCTGCCCTTGATGTAAAAAGTAGTATTATACTAATTCGATAACAACTACAGGTGCACCGTCACCGCGACGAGGTCCAATTTTCATGATACGTGTGTATCCGCCTTGACGCTCTTGATAGCGAGAAGCAATATCACCAAATAGCTTTTGAACAGCATCTTGGTTTGTTTCAGCATCTGCAACTTCGTGGCGAATATATGCAGCAGCTTGACGACGTGCGTGTAAGTCACCACGCTTACCAAGTGTAATCATCTTTTCAACAACTGAGCGCAATTCTTTCGCACGAGCTTCAGTTGTTTCAATACGTTCGTTGATGATTAGGTCAGTTGCTAAATCGCGAAGTAATGCTTTACGTTGGGCACTTGTACGTCCTAATTTTCTGTAAGGCATGAAGTTTCCCTCCCTTGTTGAATTTTACTTTATATCAATCGTCTTTTCTTAAGCCAAGACCAAGCTCTTCTAGCTTTGCCTTTACTTCTTCTAAAGACTTACGACCAAGATTACGTACCTTCATCATATCCTCTTCAGTTTTGTTGGCCAACTCCTGAACAGTGTTAATCCCAGCACGTTTTAAACAGTTATAGGAACGAACGGAAAGATCCAATTCTTCAATGGTCATTTCAAGAACCTTTTCTTTCTGATCCTCTTCTTTTTCAACCATGATTTCAGCATTTTGAGCCTCATCCGTTAATCCGACAAAGATGTTTAAATGTTCATTTAAAATCTTTGCACCAAGAGAAATGGCTTCTTTTGGTCCAATGCTGCCATCAGTCCAAACATCGAGTGAGAGCTTGTCATAATTGGACATTTGTCCAACACGTGTATTTTCCACTTGGTAGTTTACACGTTGAACTGGAGTATAAATAGAGTCAATAGGAATAACTCCAATAGGATGATCCTCACGCTTATTAAGATCTGCTGGTGTATAACCGCGACCTCTAGTAGCAGACATACGCATACGGAAATGGGCATTTTTTGCCAAAGTAGCAATATATAAATCTGGATTTAAGATTTCTACATCACTATCATGTGTAATATCTGCAGCCGTAACGACTCCTTCTCCCTGAACATCAATTTCAAGCGTCTTCTCTTCGTCAGAATATATTTTTAATGCTAGCTTTTTAAGATTTAGGATAATAGATGTAACATCTTCCACGACGCCTTCAATTGTTGAGAACTCATGCATTACCCCATCTATTTGAATAGACGTGACAGCGGCACCTGGGAGTGAGGATAATAGGATACGACGTAAGGAGTTACCCAAAGTTGTACCATATCCACGCTCAAGCGGTTCTACGACGAACTTTCCATAAGATGCATCATCGTTGACCTCAACCGTTTCAATTTTTGGTTTTTCAATTTCAATCATTCAAATTTACCCTCCTTCAAAACGTCGAAACCCCGGTAAGAAATTAATTCTAGTAAACCGAAATTCCCCTGTATACATTCCCGTTTGTGCACAACAACTGGATTAATCTAATCTGTTTTAAAAACATATCATATCCCATTATAGACAGGGATACAAAATCTCATACAGAGAAAATTAAACACGACGGCGTTTTGGTGGGCGACATCCATTATGTGGAACTGGTGTAACGTCTTTAATTGCTGTAACTTCTAATCCTGCAGCTTGTAATGCACGGATCGCAGCTTCACGGCCAGCACCAGGACCTTTAACAGTTACTTCAAGAGTTTTCATACCATGCTCCATAGAAGCTTTTGCTGCAGTTTCAGCTGCCATTTGTGCCGCGAATGGAGTAGATTTACGAGAACCTTTAAATCCTAGCGCACCAGCACTTGACCAAGCAAGAGCATTTCCATGAGGATCAGTAATAGTTACGATTGTATTGTTAAATGTAGAACGAATATGTGCAATACCAGATTCGATATTCTTTTTCACACGACGTTTACGAGTATTAGTTTTACGTGCCATTCTATTAAGAAACCTCCTTTGCTAATTATTTCTTTTTACCTGCTACAGTCTTACGAGGACCTTTACGAGTACGTGCATTGTTCTTCGTGTTTTGACCGCGAACTGGTAAGCCACGACGATGACGTAGACCACGGAATGAACCGATTTCCATCAAACGTTTGATGTTTAATGAAATTTCACGACGAAGGTCACCTTCTACTTTAAGCTTGTCGATAATATCACGAATTTTATTTAATTCTTCTTCTGTTAAATCGCGAACGCGTGTATCTTCAGATACGCCTGCTTCAGCTAAAACTTTTTGAGCAGTTGGTTTACCAATACCATAGACATAAGTTAATGAGATCACTACACGTTTATCACGTGGAATGTCAACACCTGCAATACGTGCCATTGAAAAAGCGCACCTCCTTCAATTTATCCTTGTTTTTGTTTGTGTTTAGGGTTTTCACAAATAACCATGACTTTACCTCTTCTGCGAATAACTTTGCACTTTTCACAGATTGGCTTAACTGATGGTCTGACTTTCATCTGTCTTTACCTCCTTAACAGTACGGAGTGCATTACTATTATTTATAACGATACGTGATTCTTCCGCGCGTTAAATCATATGGAGAAAGCTCAACCGTAACTTTATCCCCAGGTAGAATTCGAATAAAGTGCATTCTGATCTTTCCGGAAACATGTGCTAATACGGTATGGCCATTCTCTAATTCTACCTTAAACATTGCATTTGGCAAAGTTTCACTTACAGTACCTTCAACCTCGATAACATCGTCTTTCGCCATCGAACCCGACTCCCTTCTATCAAGCATATGGGACCACTTTTAATATCGCATTATATTACATAATGATATATTGGTGGGTCTTCATGTAATTCTTGACCAATCCTATGTTCAGCATACTTGCCAACATAAAAAAGCCTTTTTGCTACGACAACTAATGAATCGCATGAGAGATGTTCGAAAGACGCTCACAAGGCTTTTAATCTTGTAAGCCTTGATAGAGAGATTTTCTCAAGTCACCTCTAATAGCTTCCCGGTTTCTATGTCAATTGTACCTAAAGGATAGGTCCATAAAGAATCACCATGATAGCCATTATAAATAACATCGTCACCGATGTTAGATGTCTCCATCTTAATATTGATTACAAGAAATGATGGAACAAATAATATTGTTCACGAAAAAATTTGCACCCACGCATTCCATTATAACCTTTCATTGAAGGAAATGCATCAAACCTATACATAAAATTTTCAGCAATTACATCCAATTTTAGAAATGTATATTAGGCTTTACTGGATAATCCTTCTAATAACACTTCAATGTCAACAAATACTTTATCAATATCCTGTTGACCATTGATGGATCTCAAATAACCTTTTTGTTCATAAAAATCAAGCAGAGGCTGAGTTTGTTTAATGTTAACCTCTAATCGGTTTTGAACAGTTTCTTCATTGTCATCTGGTCTTTGATATAATTCTCCGCCACAACGATCACATACACCAGATTGCGTTGGAGGATTAAAAACCAAGTGATAAGTGGCACCACAATTTTTACAAATTCGGCGGCCAGTTAAACGTTCCATTAAAATATCTTTATCTACTTGAATATTGATACAAAAATCGATTTGCTTTTGAAGATCCGTGAGAATTGCTTCAAGTGCTTCTGCTTGAGGAACCGTTCTTGGAAACCCATCAAGTAAGAAACCATCTTCACAATCCTTTTTGCTTAAACGTTCACGAACAATGCCGATTGTTACTTCATCCGGAACAAGTTCGCCTTTATCCATAAAGGATTTAGCTTTCAAGCCTAGCTCCGTGCCCTCTTTCATAGCTGCTCGGAACATATCGCCAGTTGAAATATGAGGTATTCCATACTTATCGACGATTTTTTCAGCTTGTGTTCCTTTTCCGGCACCGGGAAGACCCATTAACACTAGATTCACCAGTACTTCCCCCTTAAGACTTAATTCATGTTTTAGGAACAACTAATTGCTCCTAAAACACAGTATTACTTAATAAAACCTTTATAATGACGCTTTACAAGCTGTGATTCTAATTGTTTCATTGTATCAAGCGCAACCCCGATCATTACAAGCAAGCTTGTTCCACCGATCTGAACTGCTGGTGGCAACCCGGCAAGGTCCGTAAATAGAACTGGTAGAATCGAAACAACCGCAAGGAATATAGATCCGACGAATGTTAAACGATATAGTACCCTTGTAAGATATTCCTGAGTACTCTTACCTGGACGAATTCCTGGAATGTATCCACCTTGTTTTTTCAGGTTATCAGCCATCTGCTCTGGATTAACTTGAACAAACGCATAGAAGTAAGTGAAAGCTATGATTAACGCAACATAGATTACAGCACCTACCGGTTTCGTATAATCAAATACCCACTGGATTGTATCTGTTACATTGTTTGAACCAAAGAAAGATGCAATTGTTCTTGGAGCTACGATAAACGATACCGCGAAGATTACTGGAATAACCCCTGCTGCATTTACTTTTAATGGTAAGTGAGTCGATTGTCCTCCAACAGGACTACGACCTGCAAGACGTTGTGCATATTGAATCGGTATTTTTCTTAATGCCTGTTGAACAAAGATAACACCAACTACAATAGCTATTACAACTAAAACAATAAGTAGTAAGATAACTATCTTTAAAAATAGCTGTTGACCAGCATTTTTAAATTGTTGTTCAAAAATCTGAGTAATCATACTTGGTACTCTGGCAACGATACCTGCGGCAATGAGAATCGAGATTCCGTTACCAACACCATATGCTGTAATTTGTTCACCAAGCCACATTAAGAATGCAGTTCCAGCAGTCAAAACAACAGCAATGATTAAATATGTTCCCCAGTTAGGATTCAAAATTAATTGACCTTGTGTCATAGAGTTGAATCCGTATGACATACCAATGCCTTCAATGAAAGCAAGAATAATTGTGAAGTAACGTGTAAATTGCGCTAATTTACGACGTCCCACTTCACCTTGTTTAGACCATTCCGTAAACTTCGGAACAACGTCCATTTGCAATAACTGAACAATGATTGAAGCAGTGATGTATGGCATTATTCCCATTGCAAATAAAGAGAATTTATAAAGTGCTCCACCACCAAAAGTATTCAGAATACTGAAGAAACCACTTTGGTCGTTTGCTTCTAATGCAGCCGCGTTTACAAATGGAACGGGAATAAAAGCTCCAATTCTAAAAACGACTAGCATTAAAAGAGTGAAGATAACCTTACGTCTAATATCACCTACACGCATAAAATTGGAGATTGTCGAAAACATTAAATCACCTCGGTAGTTCCGCCAGCAGCTTCAATTGCTTCTTTAGCAGCAGAGGAGAATTTGTGAGCTTTTACAGTCAACTTTTTCTCAAGCTTACCATTTGCAAGAATTTTGATTCCTGCTTTTTCTTTGCTTACAACTCCTGTTTCGATAAGAAGAACTGGTGTAATCTCAGTACCGTCTTCAAAGCGATTTAATGCATCAAGATTAACGATCGCATAATCCTTACGATTGATATTAGTGAAACCGCGTTTTGGTAAACGACGGAATAAAGGTGTTTGACCACCCTCAAAGCCAAGGCGTACTCCGCCGCCTGAACGAGCGTTTTGACCTTTATGACCTTTACCAGCTGTTTTACCATTTCCGGAACCAATACCACGACCGACACGATTACGCTGTTTGCGTGATCCTTCTGCAGGTTGTAATTCATGAAGTTTCATCATCGGCACCTCCTTGTATAAACAAAATTGGATTACTGTTCTTTCACTGTGACAAGATGAGCAACTTTAGTAACCATACCACGAATAGCAGCATTGTCTTGATGCTCAACTGTTTGATTTACTTTACGCAAACCAAGAGCTTTAACTGTTTCACGTTGATCCTGAGGACGACCGATCAAGCTACGAGTGAGGGTAATTGCTAATTTGTTTGCCATTATAATTCCCTCCTTATCCTAACAGTTCTTCTACTGATTTATTACGTAATTTAGCAACATCTTCGGCACGCTTCAATTGCTTAACTCCCTCAATTGTTGCACGAATCATGTTAATAGGTGTATTTGAACCTAATGATTTAGATGTGATATCAGCTACCCCAGCTAATTCAAGTACCGCACGCACTGGACCACCAGCAATTACACCAGTACCTGGTGAACCTGGCTTCATAAGGATAGAACCAGCACCAAAACGACCGATCACTTCATGTGGAATGGTTGTACCTACCATAGGTACTTCCACTAAGTTTTTCTTAGCATCTTCAACAGCTTTGCGAATTGCATCAGGTACCTCTTGAGCTTTTCCAGTTCCAAAGCCAACATGACCATTTCTGTCTCCAACAACCACTAGTGCTGAGAAACGGAAACGACGTCCACCTTTAACAACCTTCGCAACACGGTTAACAGTAACAACGCGTTCTTCTAATTCAAGTTTGTTAGGATCAATGTTACGCATCTATATGTCCCTCCTTTTTTATTAAAATTCCAGTCCGTTTTCACGAGCTGCATCAGCAAGAGCTTTAATACGTCCGTGATAGAGATATCCACCACGATCGAATACTACACTCGTAAAGCCTTTTTCAACTGCACGCTTTGCAATAAGTTCGCCGACTTTTTTAGCGGCATCCACATTGCTAGCTGATTCTAAGTTTAGTTCTTTTTCAAGTGTTGATGCACTTGCTAAAGTTACACCTTGAGAATCATCAATCAATTGTGCATAGATATTTTTATTAGAACGATATACGTTTAAGCGAGGACGTGCTGTTGTACCACTTAATTTAGCGCGTACACGTGCATGTCTTTTTTTACGTACCTGATTTTTATCCGGCTTAGTGATCATCTGTGGTAACTCCTTTCTACTGTCTAGGCAGCATTATTTACCTGTTTTACCTTCTTTTCTACGTACATATTCGCCTTCGTAACGAATACCTTTACCTTTATATGGTTCTGGCGGACGAACGTCACGAATATTAGCAGCTAAAGCGCCAACGCGTTCTTTACTTGTACCTCTTACAATAACTTTTGTATTGGAAGGTACTTCAATTTCAAGACCACTTTCAGCTTCGAATTCAACAGGATGAGAATAACCAACATTCAATACAAGTTTAGCGCCTTGTTTTTGAGCACGGTATCCAACACCGACTAATTCTAATGTTTTTTCGTAACCTTTTGATACACCTTCAACCATATTTGAAAGCAAAGCACGTGTCGTACCATGTAATGCACGATGTGCTTTTGAATCTGAAGGACGAGTAACATTGATTACATTCTCTTCAACGTTAATAGCGATATCAGGGTTAAAGCTGCGACTTAGCTCGCCTTTAGGACCCTTAACTGTTACATTGTTTTCTCCGTCTACTGTAATAGTTACACCAGATGGAATTTCAATAGGTTTTTTACCTACACGGGACATTTTGTTGCACCTCCGTTCATTTAAAAAGTATTACCAAACGTAAGCTAGTACTTCTCCACCAACTTGTTTGTTACGAGCTTCTTTATCTGTTAATACACCTTGAGAAGTAGATACGATAGCTATACCAAGGCCGTTAAGAACTTTTGGAACCTCATCAGCTTTTGCATATACACGTAATCCAGGCTTACTGATACGCTTAATACCAGTGATTACACGCTCATTGTTTGAGCCGTATTTCAAGAAGATACGGATGATCCCTTGTTTGTTATCTTCAATATATTCAACATCACGAACGAAACCTTCACGCTTTAAGATTTCAGCAACTTCTTTTTTAAGTTTAGAAGCAGGAACTTCTAATTTTTCGTGACGTACCATGTTTGCGTTACGAATACGAGTAAGCAAATCTGCGATTGGATCTGTCATTACCATATGATTTTACCTCCTTCCCAAATTCGGGTTTTACCAGCTAGCTTTTTTGACACCAGGAATTTGACCCTTGTATGCAAGTTCACGGAAACAAATACGGCAAAGTTTAAATTTGCGAATAACTGAATGTGGACGGCCACAACGTTCGCAACGTGTATAAGCTTGCACTTCAAACTTTGGTGTGCGTTTTTGCTTCACGATCATAGATTTTTTAGCCACGTTTACGCCTCCCTTATTTTGACGTTTACTTTTGGAATGGCATTCCGAACTGAGTTAATAACTCACGACCTTCTTCGTCTGTTTTTGCAGTTGTTACGATAACGATATCCATACCACGGATTTTACTTACTTTATCGTAATCAATTTCAGGGAAGATAAGCTGTTCTTTAACACCAAGTGTATAGTTTCCACGACCATCAAATGACTTCTTAGAAATACCACGGAAGTCACGAACACGTGGAAGTGAAACTGAAATTAATTTATCTAGGAATTCATACATACGTTCTCCGCGAAGAGTTACTTTACAGCCGATAGGCATACCTTCACGAAGACGGAATCCTGCGATAGAGTTTTTCGCTCTAGTAATAACTGGCTTTTGACCAGTGATGATTGTTAATTCTTCAACAGCATTGTCAAGTACTTTTGAATTTTGAACAGCGTCACCAACACCCATGTTGATTACGATCTTTTCAATTTTCGGTACTTGCATTACTGATTTATAACCAAATTTACTTGTTAAAGCTGGAGTTAATTCATTTACATATTTTTCCTTTAGGCGGTTCATGTAGTGTACCTCCCTTCATCTAAGAACTATTTATCTAAAACTTCACCAGATTTTTTCGCTACACGTACTTTTTTGCCATTTACTTCTGTATAACCAACGCGAGTAGGCTCGTTTGATTTAGGATCTAATAACATTACATTTGATACGTGAATAGGTGCTTCTTGGCTAATGATTCCACCTTGTGGGTTAACTTGAGAAGGCTTGGAATGCTTTTTAATAATATTCACACCTTCAACAATCACACGGTCTTTTTTAGGAAATGAAGCAAGGATAACACCTGTTTTTCCTTTATCTTTACCTGTAATAACCATTACTTTGTCGCCTTTTTTTACATGCATCTTAATCGCACCTCCTTGATTAATAATCCGATTATATTAAAGAACTTCTGGAGCTAAGGATACGATTTTCATGAAATTATTGTTACGTAGTTCACGAGCAACAGGTCCGAAGATACGAGTTCCACGTGGACCCTTATCATCACGGATAATTACACATGCGTTTTCATCAAAACGGATGTATGAACCATCAGGACGTCGCATACCGCTTTTCGTACGAACAATAACAGCTTTAACGACATCACCTTTTTTAACAACGCCTCCTGGTGTTGCTTGTTTGACTGTACAAACGATAACATCACCAATATTAGCTGTTTTGCGGCCAGAACCACCTAGAACTTTAATCGTTAAAACTTCTCTAGCACCAGAGTTGTCAGCAACTTTTAAACGAGTTTCTTGTTGAATCATGATTGTTTACCTCCCTTCGGAATAAACATAAATCCGATACTTTTTTATTAGATAATAACAGCCTTTTCAACGACTTCTACAAGACGGAAACGTTTTGTCGCAGATAATGGACGAGTTTCCATAATGCGAACGATATCGCCGATTTTAGCTTCATTTTGCTCATCATGAGCTTTGAATTTTTTAGAGTACTTCACGCGTTTGCCGTAAAGTGAGTGTTTTTTATAAGTTTCTACAAGAACAGTAACTGTTTTGTCCATTTTATCAGAAACAACACGTCCTGTATAAACTTTTCGTTGGTTGCGTTCACTCATTGTGCAAACCTCCTCTCATTATCGATTGTTAACACCGATCTCTCTTTCACGGATCACGGTTTTCATGCGAGCAATCGCTTTGCGTACTTCACGGATGCGAGCAGTATTTTCAAGTTGCCCTGTAGCTAATTGGAAACGAAGGTTAAATAACTCTTCTTTTAAAGATTTAACTTTTTGTTCTATTTCTGCAGTGGTAAGGTCACGAATTTCATTAGCTTTCATTTGATTCACCACCAATTTCTTCTCGTTTTACGAATTTACATTTAACCGGTAACTTATGAGCTGCAAGACGAAGAGCTTCACGAGCGATTTCTTCAGATACACCTGCAATTTCAAACATAATTTTACCTGGTTTAACAACTGCCACCCAGCCTTCAGGAGCACCTTTACCGGAACCCATACGAACTTCTAGTGGTTTTGCAGTATATGGTTTGTGAGGGAAGATTTTAATCCAAACTTTACCTCCACGTTTCATATAACGAGTCATCGCGATACGAGCAGCTTCAATTTGGCGGTTAGTGATCCAAGATGCTTCAAGAGCTTGTAGACCAAATTCACCAAATGCTACTTCTGTACCACCTTTCGCACGACCACGCATTTTTCCACGATGTTCGCGACGATATTTAACGCGTTTAGGTAATAACATGATTATTTTCCTCCTTCCTCAGTCTTTTTCTTCGTAGGAAGAACCTCTCCACGATAAATCCATACTTTCACACCTAATTTACCGTAAGTTGTATCTGCTTCAGCATGTGCATAATCAATATCAGCACGTAAAGTGTGAAGTGGAACAGTTCCTTCGCTGTAGCCTTCTGTACGAGCCATGTCAGCTCCACCTAGACGGCCTGAAACTTGTGTTTTAATTCCTTTTGCACCAGCACGCATTGCACGTTGGATAGCTTGCTTTTGTGCACGACGGAAAGATACACGATTTTCTAATTGACGAGCAATATTTTCTGCTACTAATTTAGCATCAATATCTGCTTTTTTGATTTCTACAATATTAATGTGTACGCGTTTGCCAGTTAGTTCGTTAAGAGCTTTACGAAGTGCTTCAACTTCAGTACCGCCCTTTCCAATTACCATACCTGGTTTCGCTGTGCGGATTGTGATGTTAATACGATTTGCAGCACGTTCAATTTCAACACCAGAAACAGATGCATCGCTTAAACGTTTTGAAATGTATTCACGAACTTTAATGTCTTCATGTAGAAGGTCAGCGTAGTCCTTTTCCGCGTACCATTTAGATTCCCAGTCACGAATGACTCCGATACGTAAACCTATTGGATGTACTTTTTGTCCCACGAATTATCCCTCCTTCTTTTCTGATACTACGATTGTAATGTGGCTAGTACGTTTGTTAATTTGGCTTGCACGGCCCATAGCACGTGGACGGAAACGTTTTAGTGTCGGTCCTTCGTTTACATATGCTTCTGTAACTACAAGGCTATTAACGTCCAAATCATAGTTATGCTCTGCATTAGCAATAGCAGACTTTAATACTTTTTCAACAATTGGTGAAGCTGCTTTTGGCGTAAAGTTCAAAATAGCAATCGCTTCTCCTGCTTGCTTTCCTCGAATTAGATCAACAACTAGGCGTGCCTTACGAGGAGCAATACGAACTGTTCTTGCAACAGCTTTAGCTTGCATCGGGATGCCCTCCTCTCATTAGCGTCTTGTTTTCTTATCGTCACTAGCGTGACCTTTATAAGTACGAGTTGGTGCAAATTCACCAAGCTTATGACCTACCATATCTTCTGTTACATAAACCGGAACGTGTTTGCGACCATCATAAACCGCAATTGTGTGACCGATGAATGCAGGGAAGATTGTAGAACGACGAGACCAAGTTTTGATTACTTGTTTTTTGTCAGTTTCATTAAGCTTATCAACTTTAACCATTAAATGTTCATCAACAAAAGGTCCTTTTTTTAAGCTACGACCCATGCTCGAACCTCCCTTCGTGATTGCGCTACGGCCCTTAATTTGAACCGTAGTTCAACCGCGTTATTTTTTGCGACGACGCACAATAAATTTATCAGATTTGTTCTTTTTCTTACGTGTTTTGTAACCAAGTGTCGGTTTACCCCATGGAGTCATTGGTGACTTACGTCCGATAGGAGCACGTCCTTCACCACCACCGTGAGGGTGATCGTTAGGGTTCATAACAGATCCACGAACAGTTGGGCGCTTGCCTAACCAACGAGAACGACCTGCTTTACCGATATTGATTAATTCGTGTTGCTCATTACCAACTTGACCAATAGAAGCACGGCAAGTTGCAAGAATCATACGAACTTCACCAGAAGTTAAACGTACTAATACGTATTTTCCTTCTTTACCTAGAACTTGAGCAGAAGTACCTGCGGAACGTACTAATTGTCCACCTTTACCAGGCTTTAACTCGATGTTATGAACAACTGTACCTACAGGAATATTAGCAAGTGGAAGTGCATTACCTACTTTAATATCTGCATCTGGACCAGATACAACTTCCATACCAACTTTTAGGTTTTTTGGAGCTAAGATATAACGCTTCTCACCATCAACATAATTGATTAGTGCGATATTAGATGAACGGTTTGGATCATACTCAATTGTAGCAACGCGTCCTGGTATACCATCTTTATCACGTTTAAAGTCGATAATACGGTATTGACGCTTATGACCGCCACCTTGATGACGAACTGTTAACTTACCTTGGTTGTTACGGCCGCCTTTGCTTTTAAGAGGCGCAAGTAATGATTTTTCCGGTCTATCAGTAGTGATTTCCGCAAAATCAGAAACTGTCATGCCGCGACGTCCATTAGAGGTCGGTTTATATTTTTTGATCGCCATGTTTTTCCCTCCTCTTCTATTCTTTCGAGATTATTAAATTAAACTTCGAATAACTCAATTTCTTTGCTGTCAGCAGTTAATGTAACAATTGCTTTACGGCGCTTGTTTGTATAACCTGCATGTTTACCCATACGCTTGAACTTGCCTTTATAATTCATCACATTTACCTTTGCAACCTTCACACCAAAGATTTCTTCAACAGCATCTTTCACTTGTGTTTTATTTGCACGCACATCTACTTCAAATGTATATTTCTTGTCAGCCATAACATCAGTAGATTGTTCTGTGATGACGGGGCGCTTAATGATATCACGTGAATCCATTAACCAAGCACCTCCTCTACTTTTTCAACTGCAGCTTTAGTCATGATTAATTGATCATGAGATACTACATCTAATACATTAATACCATTAGCATCAACAACAGTAATACCAGGGATATTACGAGCGGATAGTGCAACATTTGCATCTGTGCCATCTGTTACTACTAATGCTTTCTTAGCCACTGATAAGTTTTTAAGTACTGCTGCAAATTCCTTTGTTTTTGGAGCATCAAAAGATAATGATTCTAATACAAGAATATTAGCTTCTAATACTTTAGAAGAAAGTGCAGATTTGATTGCTAAACGACGTACTTTCTTTGGTAGTTTGTAGCTATAGCTACGAGGAACTGGACCAAATACTGTACCGCCTCCACGCCATTGTGGTGATCTAATAGATCCTTGACGAGCACGACCAGTACCTTTTTGACGCCATGGTTTTTTACCACCACCGCTTACTTCAGAACGGTTTTTCACTTTATGAGTACCTTGACGTAATGACGCTCTTTGCATAACAATCGCATCGAACAATACGTGTTGGTTTGGTTCAATACCAAATACGGAATCATTAAGTTCTATTTCTCCAACTTGAGATCCTGTTTGGTTATATAGAGCTACTTTCGGCATTCCTGTTTCCTCCTTTCCTTAATGTTAATTACTTTGCTTTAATCGCAGATTTGACTTTAAGCAATGCTTTTTTAGGACCAGGAACATTACCCTTTACAAGGATAAGATTGCGTTCAACATCAACTTTCACAATTTGCAAGTTTTGAATAGTAATTTGCTCTCCACCCATGCGTCCAGGTAATGCTTTTTGCTTGAATACACGGTTTGGAGCAACAGGACCCATAGATCCAGGGCGACGATGATAACGAGAACCGTGAGCCATTGGTCCACGAGATTGTCCGTGGCGCTTAATTACACCTTGGAAACCTTTACCTTTAGAGATTCCAGTTACATCTACAATGTCACCTTCTGCAAAAATATCAACTTTGACTTCTTGACCAATTTCATACCCATCTAAGTTTTCTACGCCGAATTCGCGAACGAAGCGCTTAGGAGCAGTATTGGCTTTTGTTACATGACCTTTTTCCGGCTTGTTAGCAAGCTTTTCACGTTTGTCTTCAAAACCAAGCTGAATTGCTTCGTAACCATCAGTATCAACAGTTTTCTTTTGAAGAACAACGTTTGGAGTTGCTTGGATTACAGTTACAGGAATAAGATCACCATTCTCAGCAAATACTTGCGTCATACCGATTTTTCTTCCTAAGATTCCTTTGGTCATGAGTCACACCTCCTGTTTTCCATAAAATATTTATTAAAGTTTGATTTCAATGTCTACACCAGACGGTAAATCTAAACGCATTAGCGAATCTACTGTTTGTGGAGTAGGGTTCACAATATCGATTAGACGTTTATGCGTACGCATTTCAAATTGCTCACGAGAATCTTTGTACTTGTGCACAGCACGAAGAATAGTGTATACAGATTTTTCTGTTGGTAACGGAATCGGACCAGATACAGCTGCACCAGATCTTTTTGCTGTTTCAACAATTTTTTCTGCAGATTGATCAAGGATTCTGTGATCATATGCTTTTAAACGAATACGAATTTTTTGTTTTGCCATTACTTTCCCTCCTTTTTCGCCTATTTTAAATAGACATTCTCCATGGAAATTTCCCTCACACTCGCCATGGCAAAGCGGCCGGGTGTGTCGGCAACCTTCCACTTCATCGCAGTCAAAGACCAACATTATCTATTATACATAAATCATATATAATATGCAATACTATGATATATATTTGTTAGGTCTCCTTCACTTTTTTTATTATACATATTTCAACTATTAGCATCAAGGTCTTCTGCCTATCGTGGAATTTTCAATTAATTTTATTTAGAAATGTATATTATATAGAAGAAACTAAGTATAAATGGAGACCAATCACTGATTACGGTATTATTTACTAGGTTTTTTTATTTAGTTCTTTCCTAAAACTTTCCTTTTGGTAACGAAAACCTAATATCAATCCTAACTTTGGTTAATAATAGATAATCATTTTAATAAAAAAATGCATCTAAAACGAGTCCATATTAGAATAAAGAACAATTTACGAATAACAAAAATATATTTACAAATCAGCTTAATATAAAAAAGCAGACGATCGTCATCGTCTGCTTTTAATTTATTTCGTTTATTATTTTTGGATTGTAGTTACAACGCCTGAACCAACAGTACGTCCACCTTCGCGGATTGAGAAACGAGTTCCTTCTTCAATCGCGATTGGAGAAATTAGTTCTACAATCATTTCTGTGTTATCGCCAGGCATAACCATTTCAGTACCTTCTGGTAATTGAACAATACCAGTTACGTCAGTTGTACGAAAATAGAATTGTGGACGATAGTTTGAGAAGAATGGAGTATGACGTCCACCTTCTTCTTTAGATAATACATAAACTTCAGCTTTGAAGTTAGTATGTGGAGTAATTGTTCCTGGTTTAGCAAGAACTTGACCACGTTGGATTTCTTCACGAGCAACCCCACGAAGAAGTGCACCGATGTTATCTCCAGCTTCTGCATAATCAAGAAGCTTACGGAACATTTCAACACCTGTTACAGTTGTTGATTTTGGTTCTTCAGCTAAACCGATGATTTCTACAACATCACCAACTTTAACTTGACCACGCTCAACGCGTCCTGTTGCAACTGTACCACGACCAGTGATGGAGAATACGTCCTCAACTGGCATCATGAATGGTTTGTCAGTATCACGTTCTGGAGTTGGGATATACTCATCAACTGCAGCCATTAATTCAATGATTTTTTCTTCCCAAGCTGGATCTCCCTCAAGAGCTTTAAGAGCAGAACCTTTGATAACTGGTACATCATCACCAGGGAAATCATATTCAGATAGAAGGTCACGAACTTCCATTTCTACTAATTCAAGAAGCTCTTCGTCGTCTACCATATCACATTTGTTTAAGAATACTACTAGGTAAGGAACACCTACGTTACGTGATAAAAGAATGTGCTCACGAGTTTGTGGCATTGGACCGTCAGCAGCAGATACTACTAGGATACCACCGTCCATTTGAGCAGCACCAGTGATCATGTTTTTAACGTAGTCAGCATGTCCTGGGCAGTCAACGTGTGCATAGTGACGAGTATCAGTTTCATACTCAACGTGTGCAGTGTTGATTGTGATACCGCGCTCACGCTCTTCAGGAGCACCGTCAATTTGATCATATGCGCGTGCTTCTGCTTTACCTTGCTTAGCAAGAACAGCAGTGATTGCAGCTGTTAAAGTAGTTTTACCATGGTCAACGTGACCAATTGTACCGATATTAGCATGAGTTTTGGAACGGTCGAATTTAGCTTTAGCCATTAGAAAATCCTCCTCAATTTTAAAAATTAGTTTAAATAAGTATATATGGTGCTTAAAAGATGTGTACATCATCTTTTAAGCAGTCATAGCATATAATGTATTTATACTTTATTAAAGGCGATAAATCAATTATTCACCTTTATTTTTTTTGATAATTTCTTCAGAAATAGATTTTGGAACTTCTTCATAGTGATCAAAGTGCATAGAGAACACTCCACGACCTTGTGTGCTAGAACGAAGTGATGTTGCATATCCAAACATTTCTGAAAGTGGAACCATCGCACGAACTACTTGTGCATTTCCGCGAGCTTCCATACCTTCAACACGTCCACGACGCGCTGTAATTTGACCCATGATATCACCTAAATATTCTTCAGGGATAACTACCTCAACCTTCATAACAGGCTCAAGGATTACAGGGTTACATTTTGATGCAGCATTCTTAAGCGCAAGAGATGCAGCAATCTTAAATGCCATTTCACTTGAATCGACATCATGGTAAGAACCATCATATAGTTTTGCTTTAACATCAACAAGTGGATATCCAGCAAGAACTCCTCGGTCAAGTGCATCTTCAAGTCCAGCTTGCACCGCAGGGATGTATTCACGAGGAACCACACCACCGACAATTGCATTTTCAAACTCGAAGCCTTTTCCTTCTTCGTTTGGTGAGAATTCAATCCATACGTGACCATACTGTCCACGTCCACCTGATTGACGAGCAAACTTACCCTCAACCTGTGCAGATGAACGGAATGTTTCACGATATGAAACTTGAGGTGCACCAACGTTTGCTTCTACTTTAAATTCACGTTTCATACGGTCAACAATGATATCTAAGTGAAGCTCGCCCATACCGGCAATAATGGTTTGTCCAGTTTCTTGATCAGTATGTGCACGGAATGTTGGATCTTCCTCTTGTAGTTTTTGTAATGCTGTAGACATTTTGTCTTGATCAGCTTTTGATTTAGGCTCTACGGATAACTCAATAACTGGTTCTGGGAATTCCATTGATTCTAAGATTACAAGGTTCTTTTCATCACATAGAGTGTCACCAGTTGTTGTATCTTTCAATCCTACCGCAGCTGCGATATCACCAGCATGAACTTCTGAAATTTCAGCACGGTGGTTCGCATGCATTTGAAGAATACGACCTACACGTTCGCGTTTACCTTTAGTGGAGTTTGTTACATAAGAACCTGATTGTAACGTACCGGAGTAAACACGGAAGAATGTTAATTTACCAACATACGGGTCAGTCATAACTTTAAATGCTAATGCAGCAAATGGCTCATCATCACTTGAATGCTTTTCGATTACTTCATCGGAATCAGGAGCAGTACCTTTAATTGCAGGTACATCTAATGGTGATGGAAGATAGTCGATAACCGCATCAAGCATTAATTGAACACCTTTGTTTTTAAAAGCAGATCCACAAATTACTGGGTAGAATTCTACATTACAAGTACCTTTACGAATTGCAGCTTTTAGTTCCGCAACAGTGATTTCTTCACCGCCAAGGTATTTTTCCATTAGCTCTTCATCCAGTTCAGCTACTGCTTCTACTAGCTTTTCACGATATTCTTCTGCTTTATCTTTATATTCAGCAGGAATTTCAGTTTCTTCGATTTCAGTTCCCAAATCGTTACCATACATAATAGCCTTCATTTCAACAAGGTCAATAATACCTTCAAATTGATCTTCAGCTCCGATTGGTAATTGGATTGCATGGGCATTTGCTTGCAAACGATCATGCAAAGTACCTACTGAATATAAGAAGTCCGCACCAATTTTATCCATTTTATTAACGAATACAACACGTGGTACTCCATATGTTGTTGCTTGGCGCCATACTGTTTCTGTTTGTGGCTCAACTCCGGATTGGGCATCAAGAACTGCTACCGCACCATCAAGTACACGAAGGGAACGTTCAACCTCAACAGTGAAGTCTACGTGTCCTGGTGTATCGATAATGTTAACGCGGTGACCTTTCCACTGCGCAGTTGTTGCGGCGGATGTGATTGTAATACCACGTTCTTGTTCCTGCTCCATCCAGTCCATTTGAGACGCGCCTTCATGAGTTTCACCGATTTTATGAATTTTACCAGTGTAATAAAGAACACGCTCAGTAGTTGTCGTTTTACCAGCATCGATGTGTGCCATGATACCGATATTACGAGTATTTTCTAGAGAGAACTCTCTTGCCATGTGGTTTTCACCTTCCTTGTATGAGTAAGTTTTTTAAATTGAAGGTTTGATTACCAACGATAGTGAGCAAACGCTTTGTTCGCTTCAGCCATCTTATGAGTATCTTCGCGTTTCTTAACAGATGCACCAGTGTTGTTAGCTGCATCTAGAATTTCATTAGCAAGACGCTCTTCCATCGTTTTTTCTCCACGAAGACGAGCATAGTTTACTAACCAACGAAGACCTAAAGTTGTACGACGATCAGGTCTTACCTCAACAGGAACTTGATAGTTTGCACCACCTACACGGCGAGCTCGTACTTCAAGTACTGGCATAATGTTCTTAAGAGCTTGATCGAACACTTCGATAGGCTCTTTACCTGCACGTTCACGAATTAAATCAAAAGCATTATATAAGATAGTTTGAGATTTACCTCTCTTACCATCTACCATCATCTTGTTGATTAAACGTGTAACTAGTTTTGAATTATAAATAGGATCTGGTAAAACGTCTCTCTTTGCTACTGGACCTTTACGTGGCATTATGTTTTCCTCCTTTCAAAAGGGTTTTATCGTATTGTGTATTATTTTTTCTCTTTTGGTTTCTTAGTACCGTATTTTGAACGGCCTTGCATACGCTTATCAACACCTGCAGTATCTAACGCACCGCGAACGATGTGATAACGAACACCCGGTAAGTCCTTTACACGTCCACCGCGAATTAATACAACGCTGTGTTCTTGTAAGTTATGGCCAATACCCGGGATATATGCCGTTACCTCGATACCGTTTGTTAAACGAACACGAGCATATTTACGCAATGCAGAGTTCGGTTTCTTTGGTGTCATTGTACCAACACGAGTACATACCCCACGTTTTTGAGGTGAAGATAAATCTGTGTTTACTTTCTTAAAGCTGTTATAGCCTTTGTTTAATGCTGGTGACTTTGACTTCTCGATTTTAGATTTACGAGGTTTGCGCACTAATTGGTTAATAGTAGGCATTTATGTTTCCTCCCTTCACTTTTTATAAGCCCACACATCCAGGTGGTTCATTTTAAAGCAAAAACAAAGTTCTTGCAGTTCCAACGATCTGCAAAAACAGTTTTTAATAACTGATTGCAACAGCTGCCGCACCCACATCAATACCACATGCTTTACCAAGCTTTTTCATAGAATCTACTTCTATTACAAGTATTTTCAGTTCACCAGCAACTTGAATGACCTTTTTTGTTACGGAAGGATCCGCATCCGTTGCTACAATAAGTTCATTCACTTTGTGGGATTTTAGTGCTTTCACTGCTTGCTTTGTTCCTATAATTATACTTTTCGCCTGCAATACTTTTTCATAAGACATATTCATATCCTCCAAAGCATCAGGTAATGATTGATAGGAGCACCTTGAATATAGTATCATTTTCATTTTTTAATGTCAATAAAAATTATTACTTTCTTAAAGAGAAATTGCCGGCCTTTATCGGCCGGCAACCATTTTTACTGCTCTACTAACACGCTTTCTTCGTCTTCCACAATTTGTGGAGTTGCTTTCCGATAACGCTGCATGCCAGTTCCGGCTGGGACTAACTTACCGATAATAACATTTTCTTTTAATCCAAGTAACTCATCACGTTTACCTTTGATTGCTGCATCGGTTAACACACGAGTTGTTTCTTGGAAAGATGCTGCAGATAAGAAGGAATCTGTTTCAAGGGAAGCTTTCGTGATACCCAATAATACAGGTCTACCTGTAGCAGGCATTTTTCCTTCAATTAACGCTTGTTCATTAGCATCTGTAAATTGATGAATATCGAGTAATGAGCCTGGTAATACGTCGGTATCACCTGCGTCCACAACTCGTATTTTTCGAAGCATTTGTCTTACCATAACCTCAATATGCTTATCGCCAATTTCCACACCTTGCATACGATAAACCTTTTGTACTTCACGCAGTAAATATTCTTGTACAGAATTTACATCGCGTACTTTCAACAATTCTTTTGGATCTATAGAGCCCTCTGTTAATTCCTGACCACGTTCAACTCTTGAATTAACCGCAACTTTTAAACGTGATGTATAAGGAGCACTATATGTTTTTGTTTCAACGTCTCCCTGAACAGAGATTTCGTGTTGACGGTCTCTACCTTCATTAATAGCAACAACAACACCATCAATTTCAGAAATAGTTGATACCCCTTTTGGATTACGCGCTTCGAATAGCTCTTGAATACGCGGTAAACCTTGTGTGATATCGTCACCCGCAACCCCACCGGTGTGGAATGTACGCATTGTTAACTGTGTACCTGGCTCACCAATTGATTGAGCGGCGATGATACCAACTGCTTCACCAACCTCAACTTCCTGGCCAGTAGCTAGATTTCGACCATAACATTTTTTACATACGCCATGGCGAGTATTACATGTAAAGGCAGAACGAATCCATACACTTTCAATACCTGTATTAACAATCTCCTTAGCCAGATCTTCGGTAATTAGACCATTTTCAGGTACTAATACTTCACTGGTTTCAGGATGCTTTATCGCTTTTCTAGCGTATCTTCCGATTAAACGCTCTTCTAAGCTTTCAATTACCTCTGTTCCTTCTCTTAAAGCACCAACAAGTAGTCCGCGATCAGTGCCACAGTCGTCTTCACGAACTATGACATCTTGCGCAACGTCTACTAATCGACGTGTTAAGTATCCAGAATCGGCGGTCTTCAAGGCTGTATCAGCAAGACCTTTCCGTGCACCGTGCGTGGAGATAAAGTATTCCAACACTGTTAACCCTTCACGGAAAGATGACTTAATCGGCAACTCAATGATTCTACCAGCCGGGTTCGCCATCAAACCGCGCATACCAGCAAGCTGTGTAAAGTTAGATGCATTACCACGGGCACCAGAATCACTCATCATGAATATCGGGTTGCGCGGATCTAATGATTCCATTAGTTTCCCTTGAATTGTGTCCTTCGCAGCAGACCAGATAGAGATAACACGATCATATCGTTCATCTTCCGTAATCAAACCTCTTCTAAATTGTTTCATTACGTTATCTACTTTAGCCTGTGCTTCCGCAAGAATATGTTCCTTTTCACCCAATACAACGATATCAGCTACACCGACAGTAATACCTGCCTTAGTTGAATACTTAAAGCCTAGATCCTTCATGCGGTCAAGCATTTTGGATGTTTCGGTAATTTGGAATCTTTTAAATACCTCAGCAATAATATTCCCTAAGAATTTTTTAATAAATGGTTTTATAATCGGTTGATTTTTAATAAATTCTTTGACGTCAACATTCGTATCAACAAAATATTTTTCTGGAGTTTTTTCTTCCAAATTGGTTTTTGTTGGTTCATTAATATACGGGAATGATTCCGGCAGAATTTCATTAAAAATCAATTTACCAACCGTTGTAATTAGCAGTTTTTTACGCTGTTCTTCTGTAAAGGTCTGGTTATTAACCGTTCCGGCATGGACTGCAATTCTTGTATGAAGATGAACATAACCATTTTGGTATGCAAGAAGAGCTTCATTAATATCATTAAAGATAGTACCTTCTCCTACTGCATCTTCACGTTCTAATGTTAGATAATAATTACCCAAAACCATATCCTGAGATGGAGTAACAACCGGTTTACCATCCTTTGGATTTAAAATGTTTTGTGCAGCCAACATTAACAAACGCGCTTCCGCTTGAGCTTCCGCAGATAACGGAACGTGAACGGCCATTTGATCCCCGTCGAAGTCGGCGTTATATGCCGTACATACTAGAGGGTGAAGACGAATGGCTCTACCTTCCACCAAAGTAGGCTCAAATGCTTGAATACCTAATCTATGCAAAGTTGGGGCACGGTTTAGAAGAACTGGATGTTCCTTAATAACTTCTTCTAATACATCCCAAACTTCAGGGGAAAGTCTTTCAATTTTTCTTTTTGCACTTTTAATATTATGTGCTAATCCTTTTTCAACAAGTTCTTTCATAACAAATGGCTTGAATAACTCAATAGCCATTTCCTTTGGAAGTCCACATTGATACATTTTTAGATTTGGACCAACGACAATAACGGAACGACCGGAATAATCTACACGTTTTCCAAGTAGATTTTGACGGAATCGACCTTGCTTTCCTTTCAACATATGAGAAAGTGATTTAAGCGGACGATTTCCTGGTCCAGTTACCGGCCTACCACGGCGTCCATTATCTATAAGTGCATCTACCGCCTCTTGAAGCATCCGTTTTTCATTTTGAACGATGATGCTAGGGGCACCAAGATCCAATAAACGTTTAAGACGATTGTTACGATTGATCACTCGACGATATAAATCATTTAAATCAGATGTAGCAAAACGGCCACCCTCAAGCTGAACCATTGGTCTGAGTTCTGGAGGAATGACTGGAAGAACATCTAGAATCATCCAGTCTGGTGAATTTCCTGAATGACGGAACGCTTCTAAAACTTCCAAACGCTTAATCGCACGAGTACGACGCTGCCCTTGTGCAGTCTTCAGTTCTTCTTTTAACTGGTCCACTTCTTTATTCACATCAATGTCCTGAAGAAGTTTTTTAATCGCTTCTGCACCCATTGCGGCATGGAATTTATTTCCGTACTTTTCGCGATATGCACGGTATTCCTTTTCGGAAAGAAGCTGTTTCTTTTCTAATGCCGTATCACCTGTTTCTGTCACTACATAAGAAGCAAAGTAAATTACTTCTTCCAAAGCACGCGGTGACATATCAAGTACAAGGCCCATTCTGCTCGGAATTCCTTTAAAGTACCAAATATGCGAAACAGGTGCAGCGAGTTCAATATGTCCCATACGTTCACGTCGAACTTTTGCTCTTGTTACTTCAACACCACAACGATCACATACTACACCTTTATATCTTACACGCTTATATTTACCACAATGACATTCCCAGTCCTTTTGAGGGCCAAAAATCCGCTCACAAAATAAACCGTCTTTTTCAGGTTTAAGTGTACGGTAATTAATAGTTTCTGGTTTTTTTACTTCTCCGTAAGACCATGAACGAATTTTGTCTGGTGAAGCAAGACCAATTTTCATATACTCAAAATTGTTTACATCTATCAAGGGGTCTACCTCCCTTTTAGTCTATAGGTTCTACCCTTAAATAAAGGCCAGAAATCAGAAATCTCGCATCTATCGGATGCTGATTTCTGGTTTCCAGCTATTTGGCCATTTCTTACTCTTTTGATGCGACGATTTCAATTTCTTCTTCTTTTGATTCAGGGGCGATGTTTAGAGTATCTGCTTGGTTAGCATCATCTTCGTCCTCTAAATCACGCATTTCGATTTCTTCGTCATCACTTGATAGAATTTTTACATCCAAGCCTAAACTTTGTAGTTCTTTAATGAGTACTTTAAACGATTCTGGTACACCTGGTTCAGGTACGTTTTCACCCTTCACGATGGCTTCGTACGTTTTAACACGTCCCACCACGTCATCCGATTTAACTGTCAGAATTTCTTGAAGAGTATATGCTGCACCATATGCTTCGAGTGCCCATACCTCCATCTCACCAAAACGCTGTCCACCAAATTGCGCTTTACCGCCAAGTGGTTGCTGTGTTACTAGCGAGTATGGTCCTGTTGAACGAGCATGAAGCTTATCATCAACCATGTGGGCCAATTTAATCATATACATAATACCAACGGATACACGGTTATCAAAAGGTTCTCCAGTTCGACCGTCATAAAGAACTGTTTTAGCATCATTTGCCATTCCAGCTTCTTCAATCGTATCCCAAACATCTTCTTCGGTTGCTCCATCAAATACTGGTGTAGCAACATGGATACCTAATGTTCTAGCAGCCATACCAAGGTGAAGCTCAAGCACCTGCCCGATGTTCATACGTGATGGTACGCCCAGTGGATTTAACATAATATCGACTGGTGTTCCGTCTGGTAAGAACGGCATATCTTCTTCAGGAAGAATTCTAGAGATAACCCCTTTATTACCATGGCGGCCCGCCATTTTATCCCCTTGGTGAATTTTACGTTTTTGAACAATATATACACGAACTAGTTGATTTACACCTGGAGGTAATTCATCCCCATCTTCACGATTGAAGACTTTAACATCAAGGACAATTCCTCCACCTCCGTGTGGTACACGTAGAGATGTGTCACGTACCTCGCGAGCTTTTTCTCCAAAGATTGCGTGTAATAGACGTTCCTCTGCAGTAAGTTCTGTTACACCTTTTGGGGTAACCTTACCGACAAGCAGGTCGCCATCTTTTACTTCCGCCCCAACTCGAATAATTCCACGTTCATCTAAATTGCGGAGAGCATCTTCCCCAACGTTTGGAATGTCACGCGTCATTTCTTCAGGTCCAAGCTTCGTATCACGAGCCTCAGATTCATATTCTTCGATATGAATAGATGTATACACATCATCTTTTACAAGTCTTTCGCTCATGATGATCGCATCTTCGTAGTTATAACCGTCCCAAGTCATGAAGGCAACTAGTACGTTTCTTCCTAATGCTAATTCAGCTTTTTCCATTGAAGGTCCGTCTCCAAGTACCTCACCCTTTGTAACACGGTCACCAATCTTTACAATTGGACGTTGGTTATAGCATGTTCCTTGGTTAGAACGAATAAATTTTTGTAGCTTATATTTATCCAGATCACCTTTAACTTCTTGACCATCAATCTCTTTCACACGACGTACCCAGATAGAACGTGCCTCAACATGCTCAACAATACCATCATGCTTACAAATGACAGCAGCACCAGAATCCTTAGCAGAAACATACTCCATACCAGTACCAACAATCGGAGCTTCTGGCTGCATTAGCGGAACAGCTTGACGCTGCATGTTCGCACCCATTAGCGCACGGTTGGAGTCATCGTTTTCCAAGAACGGAATACATGCTGTCGCGGCTGAAACTACCTGTTTCGGAGAAACATCCATGTAATCAACACGATCACGTTTAACCGCAGTGTTTTCCCCTCTAAAACGAGAAATAACTTCTTCGTCGATAAAAGAACCATCATCGGAAACTCTTGCATTCGCTTGGGCAACTACATAATTATCCTCTTCATCGGCAGTTAAATAATCGATATGATCTGTTAACTTGCCTGTCTCCGGATCAACACGTCGATAAGGCGTTTCGATAAAACCAAATCGATTTACCTTCGCAAACGTAGACAAAGAGTTAATCAAACCGATGTTCGGACCTTCAGGTGTTTCAATCGGACACATACGACCATAATGCGAATAGTGTACGTCACGGACTTCCATCCCTGCACGTTCACGAGTTAAGCCACCAGGTCCCAATGCTGAAAGTCTTCGCTTGTGCGTTAACTCTGCAAGAGGATTCGTTTGATCCATGAATTGAGATAATTGGGAGCTTCCAAAAAACTCCTTAATCGCAGCAATAACCGGACGGATATTAATTAATTGCTGTGGTGTAATTGTATTTATATCTTGAATAGACATTCTTTCACGTACTACACGTTCCATACGTGATAGACCGATGCGGAATTGATTTTGCAATAATTCTCCTACTGAACGTAAACGTCTATTTCCTAAATGATCGATATCATCCGTATCGCCAACGCCATGAAGCAAATTAAAGAAGTAACTAATGGACGCGATTATATCTGCTGGAGTTATATTCTTAACCGCTTCTTCAACATTCGCATTGCCGATAACATTGATTACTTTTTCCCCATCATCTATTGGAGCATAAATCTTAATAGATTGAAGAACAATATCCTCTTCCACTACTCCTCCAACCTGGGAATACGCTTTAAAGCCAGTGCCATTCTCTAGATTCGGAAGGATTTTATCAAGTGTTCTACGATCTAGCAGGGTACCTTCTTCTGCAATAATTTCTCCAGTTTCAGGGTCAGCTAAGGTCTGAGCTAATTTTTGGCCGAATAAGCGATTCTTCAGATGAAGTTTTTTGTTAATCTTATATCGTCCAACATTCGCTAAATCATAGCGTTTAGGATCAAAGAAACGAGAAACCAAGAGACTCTTTGCATTTTCTACAGTTGGAGGTTCTCCTGGACGGAGTCGCTCATAGATTTCTAAAAGTGCTTTCTCCGTGCTTTCGGTATTATCCTTTTCAAGCGTATTTCGCAAATACTCATTATCGCCTAATAAGTCGATAATTTCTTGATCAGAACCAAATCCGAGTGAACGCAAAAGAACGGTAACAGGCAATTTTCTAGTACGATCGATACGAACATACACAACATCTTTCGCATCAGTTTCATACTCCAGCCAAGCTCCACGATTAGGAATTACTGTTGCAGTGAAACCTTGCTTACCGTTTTTGTCCATTTTCCCACTGAAATACACGCTTGGTGAACGAACAAGCTGTGAAACAATAACACGTTCTGCTCCATTTATAATAAATGTCCCAGTTTCTGTCATTAACGGGAAGTCACCCATAAACACATCTTGATCTTTTACTTCACCAGTTTCCTTATTGACTAGACGTACTTTGACACGAAGAGAAGCGGAATATGTAACATCACGCTCTTTTGATTCATCGACAGAGTACTTTGGATCACCGAGACTGTAATCAATAAATTCTAAAGAGAGATTCCCGGCAAAATCTTCAATTGGTGAAATGTCTTGGAACATTTCCCTCAAACCCTCATCCAAAAACCACTTATAAGATGCGGTTTGTATTTCAATAAGATTTGGTAATTCTAGAACTTCACTAATGCGCGCGAAACTCCTACGCTTTCGGTGACGTCCATACTGAACTAGTTGACCTGTCAACTGATTCACCCCTCAAATCATGCGTTTTGGTTGGCATCTATTAAAGTCTTATGATAGGTCAACCACCCTGCCATAAGACAAAAAGAAAAAGGGTTTTTCAATTAAAAACCGCAATTTTCACATGACGAACTATTATTTTATAAGTATTTTCCATAACTTCCATAAATTATACTTGACATTTTGAATTTATGAGAGGTTAAGAAAAATATGATATTGGCATTTTATAATATTATCATAGCCCCGTATTCAAGTCAACATTTTTCCGCCTTAAAAATATAATAACCTTTATCCTTACATACCACTTCTACTTCGCCAAAAATTTCCTCTAACTTATTCTTAGCCGAAGGAGCACCTTGTTTTTTCTGTATAACCACCCAAAGCTCACCATCGGTTCTTAGGTATTCGAAGCTTCTTGTTAGTATATCATGAACAACTTCTTTTCCCGCACGAATAGGTGGGTTTGTAACAATGGCGGAAAAATTTCTATCCGACACATTCTCAAAACGGTCACTTTCGTATATTTTCACATTGGAGATATGATTCAGAGCGGCATTTTCCTTTGCGAGCTCAATAGCTCTTTGATTGACATCAACCATATGTACTATGCTCTTAGGCAGCACACTTGCAATCGATAACCCGATCGGTCCATAACCACACCCAACATCAAGAACAGGTCCTTCCACCTTCGGGAGTTCAAAGCTCTCAATTAATAACCTTGAACCAAAATCAACCTCACTCTTAGAGAAAACCCCTTGGTCTGTTTTAAATTGAAAGGACTTACCCATAAGCGTGTAATTCCAGTATACCGGCTTACTTTCAATTTTAGGATTTTTGGAATAGTAATGTTCGGTCACCTACACACATCCTTTCCCTATTCTTTTAAAGAATAGACAAAAAAAGCCCGCTTTAAACAGCGAGCTTTTTCAGGTCTAGATGATTACTTAACTTCAACGCTAGCTCCAACTTCATCAAGTTTAGCTTTGATTTCTTCAGCTTCTTCTTTAGATACGCCTTCTTTAAGAGCTTTCGGAGCGTTATCAACAACTTCTTTCGCTTCTTTAAGGCCAAGACCTGTAAGTTCACGAACAACTTTAATAACTTTGATTTTTTGATCTCCTGCATTAGCAAGAATTACATCAAATTCAGTTTTTTCTTCAGCAGCGCCACCAGCAGCAGCTCCACCAACAACCGCAACAGGAGCAGCAGCTGTTACACCAAATTCTTCTTCAATAGCTTTTACAAGATCATTTAATTCAAGAACTGTCATACCTTTGACAGCTTCAATGATTTGTTCTTTAGTCATTTTTATATCCTCCTAATAAGTTTCATTATAGTTTAAATAATATAATTCAGTTCTAGCTTTCGCTATATTAAGCGCCTTGTTCTTCCTTTTGATCAGCAACTGCCTTAGTAGCAAGAGCAAAGTTGCGGATTGGAGCTTGAAGTACGCTAAGCAACATAGAAAGTAAGCCTTCGCGAGACGGAAGTTCAGCAAGAGCTTTAATTTCCTCAACTGTTGCAGTGTTTCCTTCGATAACACCTGCTTTGATTTCAAGAGCTTCGTGTTTTTTCGCGAAATCATTTAAAATCTTCGCTGGAGCTACAACATCTTCAGTACTGAATGCGATCGCGTTCGGACCTACTAATGCTTCGTTAAGACCTGTGATTTCTGCTGCTTCTGCAGCACGACGAGATAGTGAGTTTTTGTAAACTTTAAATTCAATGCCAGCTTCCCGTAGTTGTTTACGAAGTTCTGTTACTTCTGCAACATTTAAACCACGGTAATCTACAACAACCGTAGAAACACTAGCTTTGAATTTTTCAGCAATCTCTTGTACAACTACTTTCTTTTGTTCGATTGCGTTGCTCATCTTTACACCTCCTATAGATTTACTAGATGAACACATTTATACCGCAAAATAAAACCCCCAGATCTATTAAGACATGGAGGTTTTATGCATATAGCCATTAAAAGACTATATAAATATATCGCATTACCTCGGCAGGAAATTAAGCTACTAATGAGCACCTGCTGTCTTTGGTACAAATGTTATTCTATTTAACAACGTATTAAATATTAACAGACATTTGGAAGTAAGTCAATATTATTTTACGTTAAAAGAAGAAGGGTCAACTTTTACGCCAGGTCCCATAGTTGAAGTAATAGAAACACTCTTCATATAAGTACCTTTTGCAGCAGCTGGCTTAGCTTTTACTAACGTTTCAAAGATTGTTGCAAAGTTTTCAGCCAACTTATCTGTATCAAAAGAAACCTTTCCTACAGGAACATGGATAATACCGGCTCTATCTAAACGGTATTCAACCTTACCAGCTTTAATTTCGTTGATTGCTTTCGTCACGTCAAATGTAACTGTACCAGTTTTAGGGTTTGGCATTAAACCTTTAGGTCCAAGCACACGACCTAATTTACCAACTTCGCCCATCATATCTGGTGTAGCAACGATTACATCAAACTCAAACCAACCTTGGTTGATTTTGTTGATATAGTCAGCATCGCCAACATAATCAGCACCTGCTGCTTCCGCTTCTTTCGCTTTTTCACCCTTCGCGAATACTAATACGCGTTGAGTTTTACCTGTACCATTTGGAAGTACGACAGCACCACGAATTTGTTGGTCCGCTTTCTTAGGATCAACTCCAAGACGGAAAGCAACTTCAACTGTTGCATCAAACTTTGTATAACTTGACTTTTTCACAAGTTCAACCGCTTCATTTACTGCATAAAACTTTGAACGGTCAACTAGTTTAAAAGCTTCAACATACTTTTTACCTTTTTTAGCCATTCTATTTTTCCTCCTCGAATGTGGTTTTAACGGAATAACCTCCCACGAATAAAGGTTGCGAGCGAAAAATTTTGCGCATCGCAACCCCGTCGGACAAAAAAACCAATTGTTTCACATGGATTAATCTTCGATTGTGATACCCATGCTGCGTGCAGTACCTTCAACCATACGCATTGCTGATTCAACACTAGCCGCATTTAAGTCAGGCATTTTAGTTTCAGCGATTTCACGTACCTTGTCACGCTTAACAGTTGCAACCTTTTTACGATTAGGCTCACCTGAACCTGACTCGATACCAGCTGCTTTTTTAAGTAAAACCGCAGCAGGTGGGGTTTTTGTAATGAATGTAAATGAACGGTCTTCAAATACCGTAATCTCTACAGGGATAATTAAGCCAGCTTGATCTGCTGTACGAGCGTTAAATTCCTTACAGAATCCCATGATATTTACACCGGCTTGACCTAGTGCAGGACCGACTGGTGGAGCTGGGTTCGCTTTTCCAGCAGGGATTTGTAGTTTTACAATTTTGATTACTTTTTTAGCCACGAGACACACCTCCTTAAGTCCGTGATGTGGTAATAGGGGTAGCCCCTCCCACTCATCTTATGAAATCTTTATTTTATTAAAGATATATATTTGTTCAGTTTTCTCGTTGAGAATAAATACTGACCTAAAGAATATTACCATTTCTAAAAAAATATTTCAAGTTGTTTAGGTTCATATTTTATCAATTTGTGTAAAAACAAGATCCACCGGTGTTTCACGTCCAAACATATTGACACTCACCTTAACACGACCCTTGTCGCGGTCAATATCTTCGATTTTACCAGTAAAATTCGCAAATGGTCCTTCTTTCACAGTAACAGTTTCACCAATTTCAAAATTAACATCTACACGTTTTTCTTCCATACCCATATGTTTCAAGATAACATTCACTTCTTCTGGTAAGAGTGGAGTTGGTTTCGATCCGGAACCTGCGGAACCAACAAACCCTGTAACTCCTGGAGTGTTGCGAACCACATACCAGGAATCATCAGTCATAATAAGCTCCACTAGCACATATCCAGGGAAAACTTTTCTTTTTACAACTTTTTTCTTCCCATTTTTCATATCTGTTTCTTCTTCTTCTGGAACAACTACCCTGAAAATCTTATCTTGCATTCCCATTGATTCAACACGTTTTTCTAAATTTGCTTTTACTTTATTTTCATAACCTGAATACGTATGAACAACATACCAATTCTTTTCCATTAACGTAGGACCTTTGTCCGTCCCTCCCTAATATAATTAACTGTTTTGTTACAGCAAAATACTATTCTTTGTCTAGTGCAAGCGGCGTCAAGTTCAAGCAGCCATCGGCTAGCAAATTTCTAATCCAAATGAAAAAACCCGTTAAACGGGCTAAAAGGATCAAACAATGATTATTTTCCATTATACCATGGAAGATGGTAAGTTATTCAAGATAAACTTTTATTTTTTCTATTGATTTAAAAACTAAGAATCCATTTTACAAGATTAGATATTCCATAATCTACGATAACAAAAAATACAGTTAAAAAAACTACTGTGCCAATTACTGTTAACGTATAGTTTGTTAGCTCCTTGCGCTTAGGCCAGCTAACCTTTCTCATTTCAGAAGCAACATTACTAAAAAACTTTCCAATTGACATCCTTCGTACCTCCAAAAAAAACAAATATAAGGAATTGCTACTTTGTTTCACGATGAGTTGTATGGGCATTGCATTGCTTGCAAAACTTCTTAAGTTCTAGTCTTTCCACTTGTGATTTGTGGCTAGTTGTGTAATTACGGGTTCCGCATTTTTCACAAGCTAACACGATTTTTCCTTGCATGATAACACCTGCAATCTATATAAATCCTATTTTCTATCAAAATTAAAAGAATTACGAAAAGTATATAATAAATATATCATTCTTTTTAAGAAATTAACATGTAAAATCTCCATTTGTCAATATAAGGATTGTGTTACAAGCTAAATTCACGTACCTCTAGATAGCGCTCTAGTTTTCTCTTAACCCGCTGCAATGCATTATCAATAGATTTCACGTGGCGATTTAATTCCTCTGAAATTTCCTGGTAGGACTGACCGTCAAGATACAATGCCAATACCTTTCTCTCTAAATCACTTAAAAGTTCGGATATTTTACCTTCTATATTGTCATATTTTTCCCGATTAATAAGTAGTTCTTCAGGATTCAACATTTTTGCACCAGTAATAACATCCATTAGTGTGCGATCTGATTCTTCGTCATAAATTGGTTTATCAAGAGAAACATATGAGTTAAGCGGAATATGCTTCTGCCGGGTGGCTGTTTTGATAGCAGTTATAATTTGGCGGGTAATACAAAGCTCAGCAAATGCCTTAAAGGAGGTAAGCTTGTCCTCTTTATAGTCGCGAATCGCCTTATAAAGGCCAATCATGCCTTCTTGAATAATGTCTTCTTTATCTGCACCTATTAAAAAATAAGAACGTGCTTTAGCCCTGACAAAATTTCGATACTTATGAATGAGATAATCTAACGCTTCACTATCTCCATTATGTACAGATTCGATCAATTGCTCATCTTCCATGATTTCATACTTATTGTTATGCGCGACCTCCATTTTTAGGTTCACATAAATCCCCCCGAACGCGAAAAGCAATAGATAGAAATATTATACATTACTGAATTTTCAAGCGTCAACAATCATTCCTTGCCTCTTCTTAATTTTTCGAAAAATTCAGCTACCTCGTTACTTAATGGAATTCTTGAAACAGGCCTTTCCTCTTGAATTTCCTTCACATTTTTTGTGATATTTTGATTATTCATTTCTACTTCCGTTAATAACTCTCTAGCGGAAATACGCAATGCCCCCTGGCCAAAAATTGCCCATTGTTCCGTATAATCCGAGGTAGCTACATGAATCTGAGTTTTTTTATTGTTAAGCTCTATCGCCATTTTTTCAATTCTTTCATCCGCGGACTCATTTTCTCTTGTATAAATGACTTCTACATTGTGATGACGATACTTTTTTTGGATTCCTTTGACATAATGTGCATCAAAAACAACGATTACCTTAAAACCTGTGTATCCCTGATACTCAGCCATTTTTTCAATTAATCGGTCTCTTGCTGCACTCAGGTTTGTCTTCTTCAGCTTCCTAAGCTCTGGCCAAGCACCAATGATGTTATATCCATCAACAAGCAATATATCCATCTTTATTCACCAATAGGATATCGTTGTCGGTAAACCTCATAAATTAATAAACTTGCTGCCACAGAGGCATTTAATGATGTAACATGGCCAACCATCGGTAAATGAATTAGAAAATCACAGCTCTCTCTTATCAGCCTGCTAATTCCTCTTCCCTCACTACCTATAACTATCGCTAACGGAAGAGAACTATCCATTTTGCGATAATCTTGGCTGCCCTTCGCATCAGTACCAAATATCCAAATTCCCCTTTCTTTTAATTCTGCAATGGTTCTTGCTAAATTTGTTACCCTTACTACCGGAACGTGTTCAATTGCGCCAGTAGAAGCTTTTGCGACCGCTCCCGTTAAACCAACCGCTCTCCTTTTTGGAATAATAATCCCGTGCACTCCCGCTGCATCCGCTGTTCTTAAAATAGAGCCTAAATTATGAGGGTCTTCCAATTCATCCAAAATTAAAAAGAATGGTGCTTGTTGTCTTTTTTCCGCTCTTGCAAATAAATCATCCAATTCAGCATATTTATAGGCAGCGACTTGTGCAACTACACCTTGGTGATTTTCACTTACCATCTGATCTATTTTTTGTTTTGGGACGAATTGTACCAAGACCCTAGCTTCCTTCGCCAATTGAATAATTTGCTGCATCTGCCCTTTTTGTGATCCTTCAGCAATCCAAATTTTATTAATTTCCCTTTTTGATTTCAATGCTTCCATCACCGGATTTTTTCCGCCAATAAAATCTTGAGCCATTACATACCCTCCTATCTTAAAAAATCTTTTCCGCTTGGTTTTCGGCAATTTCAATGGACATATTTATTAACGCTTCCATTCTAGTCTTATTCTCCGATAAGTATAAATAACCGATTAATGCCTCAAATGCTGTACTATGCCGATAAGTCTGCACATCTGTATTTTTGGGAACCGTTCCAGACTTTGCGTTTCTTCCTCTTTTTACAATAGCTTGTTCTTCTTCTGTTAATACTTCTCTTTGATAGAGTTCTTTTAAAATTGCCGCTTGAGCCTTAGCAGATACAAATTTGGTTGCTTCACGATGAAGCTGATTCGGCTTTGTTTTTCCTAGTAGGAGTAGATGGTGACGCACATGAACCTCATAAATGGCGTCACCCATGTAAGCAAGAGCAAGACTGTTTAACCCCTTAACATCAAAGCTATGGATATTTATATCGGACATCATTATCCACGTCTCCATCTAATACCTTGTGGTGTGTCTTCTAAAATAATGTTCATCTCTTTTAAACGGTCCCGAATTTCATCCGCTAAAGCAAAGTTTCGTTCTTTTCTGGCCATATTTCGTTTTTCAATTAGTTCCTCAATTTCTTCATCTAGCAACTCGTTATTTTCTAATTTTAACCCTAAAACAGAGAATAGATTTTCAAATTGCTGCATAAACGCTTCAATCACTTGGATCGAGGTGTTTTTCTCACGTAAATAATAGTTTGCCTGTTTAGATAAATCAAATAGAACAGCGATTCCATTTGCCGTATTAAAATCGTCATCCATTTCACGAATAAATGCTTGACGAAGATCTTCTAATTTACGCATCCATTCATGATCATCATGAGTAAGGTTCGCGCTTGCTTCCTTACGATGCTTAAGGTTTTGATAAGACGTCTTCATTCTTTCTAATCCGGCTCCCGCATTCTCTAATAATTCTTCATTGTAATTTATCGGATTACGGTAATGCACCGATAACATAAAGAATCTTAATACCTGCGGATCATGATGCTGTATAATATCGTGAACAAGGACAAAATTACCCAGTGATTTCGACATTTTCTCATTATCAATATTAATATAGCCATTATGCATCCAATATCTTGCAAAAGTTTTTCCAGTTAAAGCCTCTGACTGTGCAATTTCATTTTCATGATGAGGAAAAGTTAAATCCTGTCCACCTGCATGAATATCGATAGTATCTCCTAAATATTTTCTTGCCATAGCGGAGCACTCAATATGCCAGCCTGGTCTTCCTTTACCCCAAGGGCTATCCCAGTAGATTTCTCCCTCTTTTGCCGCTTTCCAAAGGGCAAAATCCAATGCGTCATCCTTTTTCTCTCCTACCTCTATACGAGCCCCTGACTTCAAATCATCAATAGATTGGTGGGAGAGCTTTCCATACTCAGAAAAGCTTCGTGTTTTATAATAAACATCTCCAGCAGATTCATATGCATACCCTTTTTGAATTAATGAATCAATAAATTCAATAATGATATCCATATTTTCCGTTACTCGTGGATGTACATTTGCCTTATTGCACCCTAATGCAGATACATCCTCAAAGTAGGCTTTAATAAAGCGATCTGCAATCGTCGGTACATCTTCTCCAAGCTGGTTCGCAGCTTTAATTAATTTATCATCCACGTCTGTAAAATTCGAAACAAAATTCACATCAAACCCGCGGTATTCTAAGTAGCGGCGAACTGTATCAAAAACAATTGCAGGGCGGGCATTTCCTATATGAATATAATTATATACGGTCGGACCGCACACATACATTTTGACCTTTCCCTCTTCCAACGGGATAAATTCTTCTTTTTTTCTTGTCAGTGTATTATAGATTTGAATCGGCATGTTCTTTTTGAACTCCTTTCTTTTGTAATTCCTCTAATTCCTTTTGTAAATGCCTTATCTCTCTTTCCATAGCCAAACATCGATCGGCCACAGGATCTGGCAAATCACTATGATTCAAGTCTTTTAATTTGACTCCGTCTCGGATTACAACCCTTCCTGGAATACCAACAACCGTAGAATTAGGTGGTACATCCTTTAGGACAACAGATCCTGCACCTATTTTTGCATTTTCTCCTACGGTAATAGAGCCGAGTACCTTTGCCCCTGTTGCAATTAAGGCATTATCTTTAATCGTCGGATGTCTTTTCCCTTTTTCTTTTCCCGTTCCACCCAAGGTAACACCTTGATATACAGTAACATTATCCCCAATTTCACAAGTTTCTCCTATTACAACACCCATTCCATGGTCGATAAAAAAGCGTCTGCCTATTTGGGCACCAGGATGTATTTCAATACCTGTAAAAAAGCGGCTTACTTGTGAAATAACACGGGCGATAAAGTAAAACTTCCGCTTATAAAAACCATGGGCAACTCGGTGGGCCCATATTGCATGGATGCCAGAGTAGGTTAATATTACTTCTATATAACTTCGGGCTGCCGGATCTTGCTCAAAAACAACCTCAATATCTTCCTTCATTCGCTTAAACATCTTTTTCGCTCCTTATAAATTTTTGAAGGCCATTTTCATATATTGTTAAAATTAAAAAGCCGATTTTACTGTCGCTTTTCTATATTGCTCACAATCCTTATATAGGTATGGCTTATGGGCATCTGTTCTTAAGATGATTGTTGATTCATAGCCAAAGTAAGGTTTGTTATATGGTCTTTGCCACCAAAAGCAATAAATTTTAGGAAATGAGCCTTGTTGAAAGAGCTGTAAATAATACAAAAAAGCGCCTCTGCTAAGACAGAGACGCTTTGTGCGCGGTTCCACTCTGTTTGAACATAGAATAAACCTTCTATGTCCCAACTCTCCCTTTTTAACGGTAGGTATTCCGCTTATTCCTACTTGTTTTGGTTCGTTCGGAATAAGACTCAGAGGTGCATTTCAAATAGCGAGAGGCTTAAACCACTTTCAGCCGGTGATGGTTCTCTCTTTAAAAGCAACATTCAATGTAAATTGAATTCTACTTTTGTAAGCGATCGCTCTTTTACTTCTCCTCATCAACACTTTACAATATATTTTCTATTGATAATTTTGATAAAGATGTAAATGTTTATTCTTACTATATAATATTTTAAACAAAATGTTAACTTAAAATGCTTTGAATTCGATTAATTATTTTTTCCTTACCAAACAACTGGATTGCCTTCGGTAAATCAGGTCCGTGTACTTGTCCGCTAACCGCAGCTCGGATAGGCATAAACAGTTTTTTGCCCTTTTGTCCTGTAGCTTTTTGAACTGCTTTTATAGCTTTATTAATGTATTCCGCTTCGAAAGTTTCAAGCTCATTAATTTCTTGTAAAAAGGCACGTAAAACCTCAGGCACTTGTTCCTCCGCCAAAACATCCTTAGCCTCTTCTTCGTAGGTAAGCTCGTCTTTGAAGAACAGTTCGGACAGCTCTACAATTTCTGCTCCATAACTCATTTGATCCTGATATAAAGAAACTAAGCTTCGAACCCAGGTGCATTCTTCTTCAGTTAAATCACTTGGGATACGCCCCGCTTCGATAAGATGCGGTAAGGAAAGCTCAACTGCTTTATCCAAGTCAACCTTTTTCATATATTGATTGTTCATCCATGCAAGCTTTTGCTTATCAAATAATGCTGGTGATTTGGAAAGTCTATCAGCATCAAAGTTTTCAATAAACTCTTCTTTGGAATATACTTCCTCTTCACCTTTTGGAGACCATCCCAATAATGCAATAAAGTTAAACAACGCTTCAGGCAAATAGCCGAGCTCTTCATATTGCTCTATGAACTGAATGATACTTTCATCGCGTTTGCTTAGCTTTTTACGACTTTCATTTACAATAAGAGTCATATGCCCGAAGATAGGTGGCTCCCATCCAAAAGCTTCATAAATCATTAATTGCTTTGGTGTGTTAGATATATGATCATCTCCACGTAGAACATGGGAAATTTTCATCAAATAATCATCGACTGTAACAGCAAAATTATAAGTAGGAATTCCGTCCTTCTTTACGATTACAAAATCACCAATGCCGTCTGATTCAAAGGATACCTCGTCTTTCACCATATCCTGAAAGGAATAAATCTTACCTTTTGGAACCAAAAAGCGAATACTTGGTTTTCTTCCTTCTTTTTCAAGGGTTTCTTGATCCTGTTTTGTAAGATGACGGCATTTCCCAGAATATTGAGGGGTTTCTCCGCGGGAAAGCTGTTCTTCACGTTCAGCCTCTAATTCCTCTTCCGTACAATAGCATTTATATGCTCGCCCATTCTCCAAGAGCTCATTATAATATTTTTGATAAATATCATTTCTCTCCGATTGACGATAAGGACCATATTCACCTTCCTTATCTACACTCTCGTCCCAATCCATACCTAGCCATTTTAAATATTTCAGCTGACTCTCTTCGCCGCCTGCAATATTTCGCTTTTTGTCGGTATCTTCTATCCGAATTATAAAGGATCCTCCTTTATTACGGGCAAATAAATAATTAAAAAGTGCGGTTCTCGCATTCCCTATATGTAAATGTCCGGTTGGGCTTGGTGCATACCGTACTCTTATATCCTTTGACATTATGAAACGTCCTCCTCATTTTTATAAACGCTATTTTCGTATAGATTGTTACTTTTCGTATTTGGTTATTAACCTAATATAGACTTTTCAAGGCATCTTTTTTAAATTGGTTAATCTTTTTTTACAAAAATTCTTCTACAAAAACAACATAGTTTAACAAAAGAGCCTTTTAAAAGAGTTCTATTAATCCATTACTATTTTACCACTGTCACTTCTTTAAAAAAAGCGTACTACCTTACTTCTTCCAAAAGAACTACAGCCATTGAGGCAATTCCTTCTTCACGGCCGGTAAAGCCCAACTTCTCAGTAGTAGTAGCTTTCACATTAACCTGAGATATATCTCCCTCAATCAATTCCGCAATTCGCTTTCTCATTTGCTCAATATAAGGTGCCATTTTAGGCTTCTGTGCAATGATAGTGCAATCAATATTTCCCAAACAATAACCCTTTTCCTTTACCAAATTCCATACATGTGCTAATAATTTGGCTGAGTCAGCATCCTTATAGTTTGGATCAGTATCAGGAAAATGCTTACCAATATCCCCTTCTCCGATCGCCCCCAAACAAGCATCAGCCACTGTATGCAATAAAACATCCGCATCGGAGTGTCCCAATAATCCTTTTTCATAAGGAATTTGAATTCCACCGATAATAAGTGGACGTCCTTCTGTCAATTGATGCACATCATAACCTTGACCTATTCGAAACATGATATTTCTCCTTTTTATTTTATTGAACCCTAGATCTATTTTTAAAAATTGCCTCTGCTATATAAAGATCCTCCGGAGTTGTTAACTTTATATTATCATAATCAGCCATAACTATATGTACAGGATGATTGAGCCTTTCAACTAAAGACGCTTCATCCGTACCAAGAAAACTTTGCTGTTGAGCTTGATGATGGGCCTCCCACAAAAGAGAAAAGCGAAAAGCTTGTGGAGTTTGTATCTGCCACAAGCTTGTCCGTTCAATCGTTTCTATCACTTGAAATTCCTGAACTTTTTTTATAGTGTCTTTGACTGGAACTGCAGCAATAGCCGCTCCTTTTTCATGGGCAGCCACTGCTAATTGATGAATAACACTTTGTCTAATAAATGGTCTTGCACCATCATGAACTAATATAACGTTACAGTCATTTACTGCTTCTAATCCATTAAAAACACTATATTGTCTTTCAGTTCCGCCAAAAACTATTTGAATTTTTCCTCGATCCTCGAAGGTTCTTATCAAGTTTTTAAAAAAGACCTCATCATCAGGCTGAATAACTAAGATGATTCTGCTGCATTTTGCATCCTCAAGAAATACCTTAAGTGTATGGGAAATAATTGGTTCACCATTTAAATACAAAAACAATTTATTTTTCCCTGCTCTCATCCGTTTTCCTTGGCCTGCAGCTGGAATAATAACCTGATATTCCATTTTTATACCCCTATCAACATATTTATAATGCTTTCTCTAGCAATTTGGGCTTAGCAAATATCATTCTGCCGGCAGATGTTTGCAGCACACTTGTAACTAAAACATCAATCCGTTTCCCGATATAGTTTCTGCCCTCTTCTACAACAATCATTGTTCCATCATCCAAATAAGCAATTCCTTGATGATATTCTTTACCGTCTTTGATAAGTTGAACGTTTAGCTCTTCACCTGGTAAAACAACTGGTTTTACCGCATTAGCTAAATCATTAATATTTAATACTTGTACATTCTGCAGTTCACATACCTTATTCAAATTAAAGTCATTTGTGACTACAATGCCACTTGTTAATTTAGCAAGTTTTATGAGCTTACTGTCGACTTCTTGAATATCCTCAAAGTCACCTTCATATATTTGAACCTCTATTGGCAATTCTTTTTGAATGCGGTTTAAAATATCTAAGCCTCTGCGACCTCTATTTCTTTTTAATGCATCGGAAGAATCCGCAATATGTTGAAGTTCCATTAAAACGAATTGAGGAATAACAATTATTCCATCTAAAAATCCAGTTTGACATATATCTGCTATTCTACCATCAATAATGACACTAGTATCTAACAGTTTCAATGATTTGGTAACCTTCTTTTCTTCCTCTACCTCCAAGTTGGCTTTCTTTTTGCTAGAGCGAGATATGGTTAATAGATTCATTAATTCCTCCCGCTTTTTAAAACCAATTTGAAATCCTAAATACCCTAGTAATAGTGTTAAGAGAATTGGAATAACTGTATTTACAATTGGGATATTCATATTATTGAATGGTATCCCCATCAAATACGCGACTAGCAAACCAAATATTAAACCCAAGCTTCCGGATATAATCTCGGTAATCGGCGCCTTCACAACGGAATCCTCAAACCATTTAACAAAACCAACAACATAATCAACTGTCCAAAAAGTAATGAAGTAAAATATAATAGCACCTAAAATTGCAGTAACATAAGGATTATTAAGAAAAATAATATCGTGTAAATTTAGCAGTCTCAATACAACAGGTAACAAGAAGATACCGAGTGTTCCACCAATAATAATAAAGCAAGATTGCACAAGTCTCTTTAACATTTTTTCACCTCCTCTTTTCATTATAAACAAATTCCTAAGTTTAAAACGTAATATTGATGAATATTTTTAAATTGTAATGGAATGGTCAAATAATTGTTATATCGAAATATGAATTGGTTCATTAATATACATACCCTCTCATCAATATAGTGTATTATAATTGGCGATCGGCAAATGTTTGTTCCCTAATCAATTGCAATCCGTCTTTAATTTTCCTCGCTCTTACTTCACCTATTCCTTCTACATCATCCAGTTCATCAGCAGTAGCACGAAGAATATTAGGTAAGGAAGAGAAAGTATCTATCAAATTCTCTAAGATTATCATGGGCAATCTAGGTATTTTACTTAAAACCCTATAGCCGCGTGGAAAAACTGTTTCATCCGGATGAATGAAATTGTTATATCCTAAAAGCTTCATTATAACGTTATCATCCAAAACATCAGAATTTACCAGATCCTGAAATCTTAGTAGAATATCGACTGGCTTCACTTTCTTCTCAAAGGCATAGTCTCTAATTATTAACATCGCCTCTTCTTCAATATCCGTCATAAGCTCCTTCATTTGCAATCGTACTAAGCGCCCTTCTGTTCCTAGTTCATTTAAATAATTTAGTAATTCCTTTTTTATCCTGATAACCATTTCTAATCGATGCAAGACTTGCAATAAATCACTATACGTTACAAGCTCTTCAAATTCCAATACAGACAAATTCGCTATACTCTGCTCTAAAACCACCTTGTATTTTTCTAAAGTTTGAATAGCTTGATTTGCCTTTGTCAGTATTACCCCTATATCTTTTAATGCATAGCGGAAACTTCCTTGATATAGGGTAATTACATTTCTCCTTTGCGAAATAGCTATAACAAGTGACTTTGTTTGTCTAGCTACCCTTTCAGCTGTTCTATGCCTCATGCCAGTCTCAGAGGATGTAATAGATGGGTCTGGTGCTAATTGTGCATTTGCAATCAATATTTTACTTCCTGTTTCATTCAAAATTATAGCGCCGTCCATTTTTGCCAACTCGTACAAATAACTCGGACTAAAAATACAGTTAATGGTAAATCCTCCATCCACTAATGCTTTAACCCTATCATTATATCCAAGGACAATTAATCCCCCTGTATTAGCACGCAAAACATTATCAATACCTTCTCTAATAGGAGTCCCTGGTGCAATTAATTGCAGAATTTCTAGCATGGATTTTTGCCCAGGCTTTTTTTCTTCCATTCATTCACCCTCCTAATGCATGCTGTAACGCTTCCTTCACAGATGAAACACCAATAACTTGAATTTCATTTGGTATTTTCCATCCTCCAATATTATTATTCGGAATGATTACCCGATTAAAACCTAATTTAGCAGCTTCTTGTACACGCTGTTCTATTCTAGATACCCTTCTTACTTCACCAGTAAGCCCAATTTCACCAATGACAATATCATCTGCTTTTGTTGGTATATCCCGGAAGCTCGATGCAATACTTACTGCTATCGCCAGATCAATAGCCGGCTCATCGATCTTTACACCGCCCGCTACCTTCAAATAGGCATCTTGGTTTTGTAAAAGCATACCAACCCTTTTTTCTAATACAGCCATAATTAAATTTACCCTGTTATAATCTATCCCGGAAGCCATTCTGCGAGGTGTTGGAAACATCGTGGGTGAAACAAGCGCTTGTATCTCTACTAGAATTGGGCGAGTGCCTTCCATGGAAGCAACGACTGTGGATCCAGAAGCACCCTTTGATCTTTCCTCTAAAAATATTTCCGAAGGGTTCTCAACTTCTACAAGGCCGAGTTCTTTCATTTCGAATATTGCCATTTCATTTGTAGAGCCAAATCGATTTTTGACTGCCCTTAAGATTCGATAAGAATGATGTCTTTCTCCTTCAAAGTAAAGTACTGTATCAACCATATGCTCCAATAATCTCGGACCGGCAATATTACCTTCTTTTGTAACATGCCCCACAATGAAAATAGCAATACCATTTGTTTTGGCAATCCGCATTAATTCCGCCGTACATTCTCTAACTTGAGAAACACTTCCCGGTGCTGATGTTACCTCTGGGTGAAATATAGTTTGAATTGAATCGATAATGACAAAATTGGGGTTCAAATCTTGAATAGTTTGTTGAATAGCCTCAAGATTTGTTTCAGAATAAACATATAGTTCACTTGAAGTTATATGGAGGCGATCTGCTCGAAGCTTCGTTTGTTTAACAGATTCTTCCCCGGAAATATATAAGACTTTATGATGATGAGTTGATAGCTGGGAGGATACTTGAAGTAACAGAGTTGATTTTCCAATCCCAGGGTCTCCGCCAATTAATATTAAAGATCCGGGAACTACGCCTCCCCCTAGTACTCTATTTAATTCAACTAGATCTGTTTCAGTTCTTTCTTCATGTTCCGATTGAATAGAATTAATAGGAGCAGCCTTTGCTACAATTCCCGGAGCTGTATGTAAAAAGGCACCTTTTGGCTTACTAATAACGGATACTTCCTCCACCATTTGATTCCATTCACTGCATCCCGGACATCTACCCATCCATTTAGGGGACTCATACCCGCATGTCTGGCAAATAAATTTGGTTGTTTTCTTTGCCATTTTTTACTTCCTTTCTATATATCTATGCTTTTTCAAAATAGTAATTACTTTATTCGAAAAAATACAGTTATATTCCGCTTTTTTAGCTCAATCTTATTAAAACAAAATAACAAAAGCTATCCTTGTCCAAATTATAATGGATTATCTTTAAAGTAAGGATACCTTGAAACCAGACTTTTTAGGATTTTAAATAAAATACGGAAGAGGAATATAATATAAAATCCCTTTTCAAGCTATGAAATGAGGTTGCTTCCTTCAGTTCGATCTGTATCTCATCTAAAGGAAGCAACCTTTATTTTTAACTACTTATTATAGACGTGTTTTCCAATAAAATGGTTTCATTTATTTTGGAAAATCATTACGATAGTGTTCCTGTCATTTCGGAAGAATTTACAACAAATTCACCATCTTTGACATCAATTATTACATGTTGGCCTTCTAATATCTCGCCTTTTAACAATTCCTCGGATAGACGATCTTCTATATATTTTTGTATTGCCCTGCGTAATGGACGAGCCCCGTATTCCGGGTCATATCCTTCATCTGCAATTTTTTCCTTCGCAGCTTCAGATATTTCCAATTCAATTTTTTGTTCTTTTAAGCGTTTTACTAACTCTTCTGCCATAAGAGTAACTATTTGCTTCAATTGATCTTTTTCTAAAGCATGGAAGACAATAGTTTCATCTACACGGTTTAAGAATTCCGGACGGAATGCTTTTTTAAGTTCATCCATTACTTTACCTTTCATATCCTTATAGTCTTGACCAGTATCTTGGATATTGAAACCAACAAATTTATTTCGTTTTAATGCCTCTGCTCCAACATTGGACGTCATTATAACTACAGTATTACGAAAATCCACTGTACGGCCCTTCGAATCAGTTAATCGTCCATCTTCTAATACTTGTAGGAGGATATTGAACACATCCGGATGTGCTTTTTCAATCTCATCTAACAAAATAACAGAATACGGCTTTCTGCGTACTTTTTCCGTTAACTGACCGCCTTCTTCAAATCCAACATAGCCTGGAGGTGATCCGACAAGTCTTGACGTAGAATGTTTTTCCATGTATTCAGACATGTCAATTCGTATCATTGCATCTTCGTCACCAAACATTGCTTCCGCAAGTGCTCTTGCCAACTCTGTCTTTCCGACACCCGTAGGTCCAAGGAAAATAAACGAACCGATTGGTCGTTTCGGATCCTTTAATCCAGCACGTGCACGACGAACCGCTTTTGAAATAGCATTAACTGCTTCTTCTTGCCCAATCACTCGCGAATGTAAAATATCCTCCAAATTAAGCAATCTTTCTGATTCTGTTTGTGCTAATTTGGAAACCGGTATCCTAGTCCAGCTTGATACTACATTTGCAATATCCTCTACCGTAACTTCACTGTTTTCTTGTCCTTGTTTTTCCTTCCAGGACTTCTTCGTTTCTTCTAATTTTTCACGTAATCTTTGTTCGGAATCACGTAGAGACGCTGCTTTTTCAAATTCTTGGCTTTGAACAGCTGCATCCTTTTCTTTTTTAATTTCCTCGAGCTTCGCTTCCAGTTCCTTCAGGCTTGGAGGAGTAGTATAGGATCTTAATCGAACTTTCGATCCCGCCTCATCAATTAAATCAATAGCCTTATCGGGTAAAAAACGGTCAGAAATATAGCGGTCAGATAGCTTGACGGCTGCCTCAATCGCCTCGTCTGTAATCGATACTCGATGATGAGCTTCATATCGGTCACGAAGTCCTTTTAAAATTAAAATAGATTCTTCTGTTGTCGGCTCATCTACTTGAATAGGCTGAAATCTTCTTTCTAATGCAGCATCCTTTTCTATATATTTACGATATTCATCAAGTGTGGTTGCACCAATGCATTGTAGCTCACCGCGAGCTAAAGATGGCTTAAGAATGTTAGATGCGTCAATTGCACCTTCCGCACCACCTGCGCCAATTAGTGTATGAAGCTCATCTATAAACAATATGATATTTCCTGCTTGACGGATCTCATCCATTACCTTCTTTAATCGGTCCTCAAACTCGCCTCGATATTTTGTTCCTGCTACAACAGTACCCATATCTAATGTCATAACACGCTTATCACGCAAGGTTTCAGGAACTTCATTATTCACAATCTGTTGTGCAAGTCCCTCAGCAATAGCTGTTTTACCAACCCCAGGCTCACCGATGAGCACAGGATTATTTTTTGTCCTTCGACTTAACACCTCTATTACTCGCTGAATTTCCTTGCTTCGGCCAATAACAGGATCCAGTGTTTCCTCGCGAGCAATAGCAGTTAAATCACGAGCAAGACTATCTAATGTCGGAGTATTCGCATTCGAAGCGGAACCACCTTGATGATTGCCTGTTTCATTGCTTCCAAGTAGCTGTAGTACTTGTTGGCGTGCTTTGTTCAAACTTACCCCCAGATTGTTTAGAACCCTTGCAGCGACACCTTCACCTTCACGAATCAATCCAAGCAATATATGTTCCGTACCAACATATGAATGCCCCAGCTTACGAGCTTCATCCATCGATAGTTCAATTACCTTTTTTGCACGCGGAGTATAATGAATGGTTTGCCCAGAATCTTGACCCTTGCCTATCAAATTTTCTACCTCAATTTGAATTTTTTCCGCACTAAGGCCAAGCCCGTAAAGTGCTTTTGCAGCTATTCCTTCACCTTCCTGGACTAAACCGAGCAAAATATGCTCTGTACCTATATTATTGTGGCGTAATCGAATTGCTTCTTCCTGTGACAAAGCAAGTACCTTTTGAGCTCTTTCCGTAAATCGGCCAAACATCATTAAGGATCTCCTCCTAACTATTATTTACTTCTTCCATTTTTAATCGTTCCCTAATTAGTGAAGCTCTCCTAATATCCCTTTCATGCGGACGAAGAGGTCCTCCGGCATATTGTTGTAAAAAACCAGGCTGTGTTAATATCATTAGTTCATTAAGTATAGATTTTGATACGTTTTTTATGAAGCCTGTATCAATACCTAGGCGTACATCTGAAAGACATTGTGCAGCCTCTTTTGACTCAATAATTCGACTATTCGCCAATACTCCATATGAACGGTAGACTCTATCTTCTAATTGTATGTTAGATGTTTTCATCAATGCTTCTCTTGCTGATCTTTCCTGTGCAATAATTTGGTGTACTACACTTGTAAGATCTGCAACAATATCTTCTTCTGTTTTTCCTAATGTCATTTGATTCGATATTTGAAATATGTTTCCTAGCGCCTCGCTTCCTTCCCCGTATATTCCTCTAACTACTAAACCAAGCTGATTAATCGCCGGGATAATCCGGTTTATTTGTTGGGTTAATACAAGGCCAGGCAAATGAACCATGACGGAAGCTCTTAATCCAGTCCCAACATTCGTAGGGCAACTAGTTAAATATCCGAATTTTTCATTGTAGGCATAATGTATATGTTCTTCAATTAGATCATCAATTATATTTGCCTTTTCTAAAGCAGCCTTTAATTGAAGCCCGGGGAACAAACATTGAATGCGTAGATGATCTTCCTCATTAATCATAATACTGACATCTTCATCATCCGTTAAAATAACAGCTCCATGTGAAGAATCATCAGCAAGATTAGGGCTTATAAGATGCTTCTCCACTAATACCCTTTTTTGCAAAGGCTGTAAATCATCCATCCTTAATAGATCAATATGACTTTGGTCTTTTTTTATTATATTAAATACCTGAGTAACTTCCGTGATGATGTTCTTCGCTTGTTCCGGACTATTAATGGTTGGAAAAAAGTGCTCTTTGAAATTACGAGCTAATCGAATCCGTGAGCTTAATACAATATCCGAGTCGGGACCATCCTGACTCATCCAAGAACTAACTGCCTTGCTGAAAAATTTCTCAACAGTCATTCCTCTCCCCCTCCTTCCAATTGGAGTTGGGCCTCTAAAGCACGGATCTTATCACGAATCTCTGCTGCTTCTTCAAATTCTTCCTGCATAATTGCTGTTTGTAATTGATCTCTAAATAGCTGAATTTGTTTTTTTATATGGATAGAACCGCCAATTCTTTTGGGAACTTTTCCATGATGTTCATAATTTCCACTATGCAATCTCTTTAAGATTGGAGTTAATTGATCTTTAAAGGTTTCATAGCAATGCGAACAACCAAATTTCCCTACATTTAAAAACTGTTTAAAAGTCATTTTACAATGATCACATTGAATAATATTGTCTCTAGGAATTGTCTCCTGTTTTGATTGTTGAAAAGTGGAATCATAGTTAAATAATCCAGCTAATAAATTATTGATAGAAAAACCAGGCTCTCCATCAAACATGAACATTTCACCTTTTTCTTGAGCACATATATCGCAATAGTGAAGTTCAGTTTTCTCTCCATTTATTATCTTGGTAAAGTGTAGAGTCGCCGGGCGTTCTTGACATACTTGACAAATCATGCCTTACACCTCTCCACTATTTATATTTCAATGTCATCAACATCGCCTTTAACATTCTTGCTCTTAGTTCATCTCTTTCAGGTAAATCAATATATATGACAGAGCGATCCATTA
>NZ_JAGYPI010000007.1:1587-59335 GCF_018343615.1 Bacillus sp. FJAT-49736
CAGGCAGGTTACCCACGTGTTACTCACCCGTCCGCCGCTAATCATCAGGGAGCAAGCTCCCATCTGATTCGCTCGACTTGCATGTATTAGGCACGCCGCCAGCGTTCGTCCTGAGCCAGGATCAAACTCTCCAAAAAAGTGTTTGATATAGCTCATAAAAATTTAAAACATTGACGTTTTGTTCTGTTTAGTTTTCAAAGATCAACATCAATCACTGTTTATCAGCGACTTTTCTATTCTACAATATTTTGATGTTGTTGTCAACATCTTTTTTGTTTCATTTCTTGCTCTTCGTTTTGTTGTTCCTTACCGGACAACGAATATAAATATACCACCATTCTTTTGAAGATGCAATAGTTTTTTAAAACTTTATTTCACATATTAATATTTTAGAATAATATATTTAGTGTATAACTTATCACCTCTCGGCTTTATAACACTAAATATAAAAAGCTCCTTATAAACAAGGAGCTTTTTAAATATAATTTAATCTCTATTTTTCATTAATGGGAACAATAATACATCTCTAATTGATGCTGAGTTTGTTAATAACATAACCAAACGGTCTACCCCAATACCTAATCCCCCTGTTGGTGGCATACCATATTCTAAAGCTTCCACAAAATCCTCATCCATCATATGTGCCTCGTCATTTCCCTGTTCACGTTCTTTTAATTGATTCTCGAAACGTTGACGCTGATCGATTGGATCATTTAATTCTGTAAAGGCATTTGCGTGTTCACGGCCAACAATAAATAATTCAAAACGGTCAGTAAAACGTGGATCTTCATCATTTTTCTTTGCAAGAGGAGAAATTTCCACAGGGTGTCCATAAATAAAAGTTGGCTGAATAAGCGTTTCTTCAACTTTTTGCTCAAAAAACTCATTTACGATATGGCCAAATTCCATATGCTCTGTTATCTCTATCCCATGTTCCTTCGCTAAACTGCGAGCTTCTTCTACGGACATTTCTTTCCAGAAGTCAACACCAGTTACTTCCTTTACAGCGTCAACCATATGTAGACGACGCCACTCAGGCTCAAGATTAACCTCATATTCACCATATTGAACAGTTGCACTTCCTAGAACCTCTTTTGCAATATGGGCAATCAGGTTTTCTGTAAGACTCATAATATCTTTATAATCAGCGTAAGCCTCATATAATTCAATCATTGTAAATTCCGGATTATGTCTAGTTGAAACTCCTTCATTTCGGAATACACGTCCTATTTCATATACCTTTTCTAAGCCACCGACAATAAGTCTTTTTAAATGCAGTTCAATTGCAATTCGCATATAGAGAGGGATATCTAATGCATTATGATGAGTAATAAACGGACGGGCAGATGCTCCACCAGCAATAGCATGCATCATTGGTGTTTCTACCTCTAAATATCCATGGTTGTCCAAATATCTGCGCATTGATTGAATAATCAAACTGCGGGTAATGAATGTTTTTTTGCTCTCATCGCTCATAATTAAATCTAAATAACGTTGACGATAACGCTGTTCAATATCCTTTAATCCATGAAACTTATCTGGTAAAGGACGTAAAGATTTTGTTAATAAAACAAAGCTTCCAACTTTTATAGAAAGCTCTCCAACCTTTGTTTTGAAGACCGTACCCGTCACTCCGATAATATCACCAAGATCTAGTGAATCAAATAGATCATAACTCTCATCACCTACAGCATCTTTACGAACATATACTTGAATTTGACCTTGTAGATCCTGAATGTGAGCGAAACCAGCTTTCCCTTTACCACGCTTTGTCATGATACGGCCAGCAATAGTGACTTCAACGTTTTTCTCATCTAATTCTTCTTTTGAGAGCTCTTCATAAAGTTCTTTAATTTGCTCAGTGTTATGTGTTCTATCAAAACGTTTTCCGAACGGATCAATCCCATTCTCACGAATAGCTTGCATTTTTTCTCGTCTTACGAGCACTTGATCATTTAATTCCTCATTACTCACGATTAACACTCCAATCTATTATTTCGTACCCTATAATATCTGCTTAATAAATATACCTTATTATTGTACACAATCTTAAGTTTTCAGACATCTATTATGTATAGTTTTTTCATTATTAGTGAAGAAACTGCCAGAATAACCGGCAGTTTCTTCATCGTTTAACCAACTTTAATTTCATTTGATTCCATTTCTTGTACGAAATTCGTTAAAGTCTCTACTAACTCCGCACGTGTATTACTGCTATTTACCGCATTTCTTACTTTAGCATTGCCCTTAATTCCTTTTAAATACCAAGCAGCATGTTTTCTCATTTCACGTACTGCAATATATTCATTCTTAAGCGCAATTAGGCGGTCCAAATGAAGTAAACAAACGTCGATTTTCTCACGTATAGATGGTTCTCCCGATAATTCACCAGTTTCTAGATATTTTACTGTGCTGTAAATCATCCAAGGATTTCCTAATGCAGCACGCCCTATCATAACACCATCTACACCTGTTTCTTCAAGCATACGCTTAGCGTCCTGGGGTGTTTCCACATCTCCGTTTCCAATGACAGGAATTCCTACGGATTGCTTCACTTCCCGTATGATATCCCAGTTAGCTTCCCCTTCGTACATCTGTACTCTAGTTCTGCCGTGTAAAGAAACTGCTGCTCCGCCTGCACGCTCAACGGCTTGAGCATTTTGCACAGCATATATATGATCTTCATCCCAGCCTGTTCTCATTTTTACTGTTACTGGTTTATCGACCACATCTACCACAGCTGATACCATTTCATAAATTTTATTAGGATCAAGCAGCCACTTCGCCCCTGCTTCACATTTGATAATTTTGTTTACTGGACAGCCCATATTAATATCAATAATATCTGCATTTGTATTTTTATCTACAAATTTGGCCGCCTCTACTAGAGTTTCCTTTTCTCCGCCAAAAATTTGCAGACTTAAGGGCTTTTCACGTTCATCTATATATAAAAGGTTCATTGTCTTTTCATTTTTAAGCACAATTCCTTTATCACTTATCATTTCAGCACAAACTAGCCCGGCACCAAACTCTTTTACCGTTAAGCGGAAAGCAGAATTACAAATGCCAGCCATTGGTGCTAAAACAACTCGATTTTTCATTTCGATATTTCCTATTTTTAGCACATAGTCTACCTCCTTAAATTATTCGTTTAAATCCTCCGGAGGGGTAAGCTCATCTACTTTTATCTCAAGTAAGGTCGCCACTTCCTTAAGAAAGCTTTCCGTTGGCAGACGGCTGCCTCTTTCAATTTCTCCTAATATTGATACAGAAATCTTCAAATTCCTTGCTAATTCTTCTTGCGTATATCCTTTTAATTTTCGAAAAGCGCGAATGCGTCTTCCCCATTTATCTGTTTCCATAAGCGAACTCCTTCTTTATCAGGTATTCCGTTTAGAATTTCATTTAAAGGGGCTTTCCAAGTCGGTAACTGAATGGATGGTTCGATCTCCATTAGTGGTATCAGGACAAATGCTCTTTCATGCATCCTTGGATGAGGGATTATTAGTTTCTCTGATTTTATATTGTCGTTATTAAACAGCAAAATGTCAAGGTCTACCGTCCTAGGTCCCCATCGTATATCCCTAATTCTCCCCAACTCCTTCTCGGTATGTTGGCAGACATCCAGTAGTTGTTCTGCGGAAAAGGTCGTTGCAATCTTCACAACGATATTCAAAAAATTACCTTGCTCTGTATATCCTACCGGTTCCGTTTCATATATCGAAGACATCTTTAATAAATCTATTTCCGGATGATTCGAAAGCTCTTTTAAGGCATTCTTCAAATAGTCCGCTCGGTCACCAAGATTAGAGCCCAACGACAGATAAGCAATATTTGTCATCTCGTTAATCTCCTTGTTATTTCCACCGCTACAGATTGATAATGTCCGGGAATTGGCGGATCCGGCTTTATTACTTTAACAGTTACTTGGTCAATCATGCGAAATTGTTCCAAGATGGAATATGCTATTTTATCGGCTGCAGCTTCCAACAATTTGTAGGGTTTCCCCTCCATAATGTTTTTGCAGAGCTCATATATTTCTGCATAACTTACAGTATCATTTAAATCATCGCTTTTTCCCGCTTTTGCTAAATCTAGTTCGAGCACTAAAGAAACACGAAAACGTTGTCCCAATCTATTTTCCTCAGGTAATACCCCGTGGTATCCGTAAAATTCTAGTTCATTTAAATAGATTTTATCCATGATACTCTCCTTTACCTACAAGCACATCCATCATTCTAGCCATCCTGCTCATTTCTTTGACATCATGCACCCTAACTAGATGGCATCCCTTTTCTATTCCATAGCAAATGGTAGCACCCGTTCCTCCCATTCGCTCTTCTACAGGCAGATTTAATATTTGGCCAATCATCGATTTTCTAGATGTCGCTAATAGAACGGGGTATCCCAGACCAACCAACTTGTCCAGATTTTTCATCATTTCAATATTTTCCTTTACATCTTTAGCGAATCCAATTCCCGGGTCTAAAATAATATTTTCATCCTTAACACCAGCTTTTTTGGCAATGGATATACTTTCGTAAATATCACTTAACACATCACGAATGAAATTCGTATAATTCCTGTTCTCTCTGTTATGCATCAAAATAATTGGAACATCATGCTCAGCAGCTACGTTCGCAATTTCTGGGTCCTTCTTCGCCCCCCACACATCATTAATGATGTGTGCACCAGCTTCTAGTGCTTTTTTTGCTGTTTTCGCTTTGTATGTATCAACAGAAACAGGAATCTCTAGCTCCTTAACTAAAGTTTCAATAATAGGTACAATTCTCATTATTTCCTCTTCTGCACTAACGGGGTCATGTCCTGGGCGAGTAGATTCCCCACCAATATCTATAATATCTGCTCCGTCACTTACCATTTCTTTAGCGTGCAGCAATGCTTTTTCGCTGTCAATAAATTTCCCTCCGTCAGAAAAGGAATCAGGTGTCACGTTCAATATTCCCATGATCATCGTCTTATGCTGGAAATCTAAGCGGTATGGTCCGCATTGAATTACATGATCCATTCTTGAAACTCCTTTCACACCAAACATACATATAGTCTATACCTTTTCTACATTACTCCACAACCAAAATCCATTTTTTCGCATACAAAAAAGCAACCAGATAAACCGGCTGCTTTATTGTTTATTCCTCAAACTGATATAGAGCAGTACTTAAATAACGTTCTCCATTATCCGGAACAATCGCTAGTACCTTTTTGCCTTTTCCTAATTCCTTCGCAACCTGTAGTGCGGCATAAATTGCTGCACCACCGGAAATTCCGCTTAGAATCCCTTCCAGTTTAGCAACTTTTCTAGATGCCTCAAACGCTTCTTCCGTATTAACATGAATAATTTTATCAAAAATCTCACGGTCTAAAGTATCAGGAATAAAATTTGCTCCCAGCCCTTGGATTTTGTGAGGACCAGGTTTTCCTCCCGCTAAAATTGGAGAATCCGCAGGCTCTACTGCAAATATTTTAATATTTGAATACGTTTCTTTTAATACTTTTCCTGCGCCGCTAATCGTACCTCCTGTACCAATTCCAGCAACAAATGCATCAAGCTGGTCTCCCATTTGGTCCACAATTTCCTTGCCTGTTGTAAGACGATGGACTTCAGGATTCGCCTTATTCTGGAATTGTTGGGGCATGAAGTATCCATTTTCTTTTACCAGTTCCTCCGCTTTGCTAACGGCACCTCTCATCCCTTCTGATCCAGGTGTCAATACAAGCTGCGCTCCATACGCACGAAGAAGGTTTCTACGCTCTAAGCTCATCGTATCAGGCATCACCAGAACAGCATTATATCCCTTTGCTGCGGCAACCATCGCTAAGCCTATTCCGGTATTTCCACTGGTTGGTTCAACTATAGTATCACCGGCTTTAAGCTCCCCAGCCTTTTCTGCTGCCTCAATCATAGCTAATGCGATTCTGTCCTTTACACTGCTGCCAGGGTTCATATATTCCAACTTAAGAAATATTTCTGCATCATTTTCTCCGCCTGTACGATTTAACTTTACAATAGGTGTTTCACCAATTAAATCTGTTACAGAATTTACTATACGAGCCAAGATCATCCACCTCAAATTCCGAGTATTTTTATTGGTTTAATAAATTCAAATTATCACTTGCTAAAACTAATGTCAACGAAAATGCTTCGACATATATTTTCTATATTTTTTTAAAAAAGAGCAATAAAAAGACACAAGCATAAAACTTGTGCCTCTATTATTTCCCATAAAACCATTTTACATGATTTTCTTTCCAAAATGATTCCGGTGTTATGGAATTTTCTATTGAATTTAAAGCAACCTGCCGTTTAATTTGGTCTTTTACTTCTTTAAAGGAATAAACTTTACCATTAATCCTATCGGTTAATTGTACTACTGCAAAATGTTCTTTAAATGGGATCGGATTACTATATTGGTCTATCTTAAGATTTTCAATAATATTCAAAAATTCCTTCGAATATTCCTTCGAATCCTTAGAAATATAGCCAATATTCCCTCCTTGCGGACTCGTATCCGGATCAATAGAAGCCTCCATCGCTAAAGCATCAAAACTGGATCCACTTTTTAAAGCTTGAATTATTTGTCGCGCATCTTCCCTTGTTTTTACTTCAATGAGTGAAATTTTGTAGGAGGTTGGAATTTGATAGTAATATTGATTATCATCATAATACTTTTTCAACTGTGCTTCTGTTACCTTTACATCTTTTGTGATCAATTTATCGAAAAGTAAATTCGCTTTAATATTTTTCTTTAATTGGTCATCATCTAATGATTGATCATCAGGATCTCGTAGTGTTTTCACGAGCATCATTTCCTGATTCATTTCATCTTCACTTACAGATATTCCATATTTTTTGGCCATTTTACTAATTAGTTTTTCATCAATAAGATTTCTTAGAACATCTTTTCCGTTCTGCTGCTCCATTGCCAAAAGCCATTCCTGCCTCGTAATCTTCTCATTACCGATAGTAGCAACTACTTCATTTAAATTACTATTTGCCAAAACTGATTTGTTCTCATTGTTCTTATAGATATATAAGAAGATGGTACAAATATTAAGTAAGATTAACCCTACAATAATGTACAAAAGCTGCTTTTTCCCCAAGCCCCTCTCTCCTTATTTCGCTTCTTTTACTAATTCTTCTAGCTCTTCCTTTGAAAACACATATTTCGAATTACAGAAATGACAATGCGTCTCCGCTTGTCCATCCTCATGTATCATTTCTTCTATTTCTGTTTTTCCTAAACTGATAATAGCTGCTGCAAATCTTTCTTTCGAACAGTTGCACTTGAATTGGATAGGCATTCTTTCTAAAATTTTTACGTTGCCTTCCCCGAGTATTCTGGTTAATATTTCCTCCGGATTTAATCCCTGCTGAATAAGTTTTGAAATGGGCGGGCTTGCTTGAATACTTTTTTCAATTTCATCAATAACCTCTTCTCCAGTACCTGGCAAAAGTTGGATAATAAAGCCACCGGCCGCTAAAATACTATTGTCAGGATTCACGAGCACACCTACACCGACGGAGGAAGGAACCTGTTCAGATCTGGCAAAATAATAGGTAAAGTCATCTCCTAATTCACCGGATACAATGGGGACTTGTCCAGAAAAATGTTCTCGCAACCCTAGATCCTTTACCACTGTTAAGGTGCCCTCTGTCCCAACTGCACGTCGTACATCCAGTTTCCCGTGTTCATTTAAATCAAAATGTGTTTGTGGATTTGTTACAAATCCCCGAACATCACCTTTCGCATTACTATCAACAATTATCACACCAATAGGGCCATGACCCTCTATTTTCACTGTTATCTTCTCTTCACCTTTTAACATGGTTCCCATCATTACACCTGCTGTCATTGCACGTCCTAGTGCTGCTGAAGCCGTTGGCCATGTATAATGGCGGCGTTGTGCTTCACCTACAGTTTCTGTGCTTTTTACCGCGTATGCACGGACCTGCCCATTAAAAGCTAAAGCTTTAACTAAATAATCACTCAATCTTCTGCTGCCTCCTTTTTATTCGCTTGTATTCCTTTTATAGATCAGGCTTAATCCTTTCAATGTTAAAAAAGGATCCACAATATCGATTAATTTTGATTCACTTGCTATTAAACTGGAGTGTCCCCCTGTTGCAATAACAATTGGCTCTTTCTTACTGTTTGCTTTCATCCTCTTAACAATACCCTCTACCTGTCCAACATATCCATATACAATGCCCGCCTGCATTGCTGCAACCGTGTTTTTCCCTACAATTCCCTCTGGGCGTGTAATTTCAATACGAGGTAATTTAGAAGCTCTAGAATATAACGCTTCCGCAGATATGCCAATTCCAGGTGCAATAGCACCTCCCAAATATTGGCCATCCTCATTAATATAACAGTAGGTTGTTGCTGTACCAAAATCAACTATAATGAGAGGACTGCCATATTCATGTATACCAGCCACTGCATTAACTATGCGATCCGCTCCCACCTCGCGAGGATTATCATATTTAATATCCAATCCTGTCTTCACACCAGGACCCACAATTAATGGCTTCACATTAAAATATTTATTGCACATACGTTCTAAAGCATAATTAATAGGAGGAACAACGGAAGAAATAATAACACCATTGATATCCTTAAAATGAATTCCCACATGTTGAAATAAGGAATTAATAATCATTGCATATTCATCCTCAGATTTAAAGCGATCTGTTTCCACTCTCCAATGATGCTTAAGTTTTTCGTCATCATATATTCCTAAAACAATATTTGTATTTCCGACATCTAAAACAAATAACATCCTATCACCACTTTAATTAGTATCATTGCATGCCAACATCATACCATATTTCGATCAAAAATTTGGAACGGTTTTGTTTCGTAATGCTCTATCCATAAACTTCGTTAATATTAGTAGACAAAAGCTTTATATCATTCATATATGATAAGAAGAAAAACACTTTTATAAAAATATGTCCCGGAACCACGTCTAATTTGGATTTGGTATAATTCGCAAAATGCAACAAGTTAAAATCAGCTTTTGGATTTTAACAATCTAAACGAAACAACCTTTCGTAAAAACGATTATACTGAAAAACATTTAGAAATGGAATCATTTATAAAGAAAGCAAAAGGGACATCGGTTCACTAGGAATTCGATGTCCCCTTGTATATTCGCCTTTATTCTTTTGGTTCTTCAGGGTTATCCTGATTATTTGTTTTGGTTGGTCCAAATTTTTCAGGTTTTGCAACTTCGTCCTTTTTCTCCGTAATCTCCTCAGGTTTCTTTTGGAAATTTACTTTTAAAGAATCAGATTCTGTATCCGATTTTTTTTCTAATAAAACGGAACTACTTCTATCAGGTAATGTTCCGTGATCATATAAAGAACGGATTTGTTCCGCATCCAATGTTTCTACTTTTAGTAAGGTCTGTGCAATAAGTTCAAGCTTATCACGGTTTTCCGTAAGAATTTTCTTCGCACGTTCATAGCTTTCTTTAATTATTCTTTGGATTTCCCGATCGATTTCAAAGGCAATTTCATCTGAATAGTTTTGCTCATTATTCAAATCCCTGCCCAAAAATACTTGACCACCTTGAGCTTGACCAAATTGTAATGGACCTAGCTTATCACTCATTCCAAATTCTGTTACCATTTTACGAGCAATATTAGTTGCTCGCTGGAAGTCATTTGAAGCTCCTGTTGAAACTTCACCAAAGGTAATTTCTTCTGCGACACGTCCGCCTAGTAACCCGGTAATTTTATCAAGCAGTTCGGGCTTCGTCATAAAATAACGGTCTTCCTTTGGAAGCATCACGGCATAACCGCCTGCTTGACCACGAGGGACAATCGTAACCTTATGAACCATTTCCGCTTCATCTAAAACTAAACCGATAACCGTGTGGCCACCTTCATGGTAAGCAACGATATTTCTTTCCTTTTCAGAAATTACACGGCTTTTCTTAGCTGGACCTGCAATTACACGGTCTGTAGCTTCATCTACATCTTCCATATCGATTTTTTTCTTGTCTTGTCTAGCTGCAACAAGAGCAGCTTCATTCAGTAAGTTTTCGAGGTCTGCACCTGAAAACCCAGGTGTTCTGGCAGCAATTGCTTTCAAGTCTACCATTGGATCTAATGGCTTATTACGTGCATGAACTCGCAGTACTGCTTCACGTCCATTAACATCCGGACGATCCACTGTAATCTGTCTGTCAAATCGACCAGGACGTAATAACGCTGGATCGAGAATGTCTGGGCGGTTTGTTGCAGCAATGATAATAATTCCTTCGTTAGCACCAAACCCGTCCATTTCAACCAGTAACTGGTTCAAGGTTTGTTCACGTTCGTCATGTCCTCCACCTAAACCGGCACCACGTTGACGACCAACTGCATCAATCTCATCAATAAAAATAATACATGGTGCATTTTTCTTCGCATTTTCAAATAAATCACGGACACGGGAAGCACCAACACCGACAAACATTTCAACGAAATCAGAACCGCTTATGGAGAAAAACGGTACACCTGCTTCTCCAGCCACTGCTCGAGCTAAAAGAGTTTTACCAGTTCCAGGAGGTCCGACAAGCAGTACCCCTTTTGGAATTCTTGCGCCTAACTCGGCAAATTTTCTAGGGTCTTTTAAGAATTCGACTACTTCAACAAGCTCTTGCTTTTCTTCATCTGCACCAGCTACATCACGAAAACGTACCTTTTTCTTATCATCATTGTACAGTTTCGCTTTACTTTTACCAAAATTCATGACACGGCCACCGCCGCCTTGAGCTTGGTTTAGCAAGAAGAAGAAGAGAATAAAGATAATAACAAACGGTATGATGGAAGTGAAAAAGGATACCCAACCGCTGGTTTCTTTTGCCATCATGACATTCACTTTTGTTTTCGCAGTTGCCTTATCGATGCGATCAAGCGCTGCTTGACTATTCATTACATATGTAAGGAATTGTTCTTTGTTATTCAGCTCTCCTCTAACTTCATACACGCCTCTCTCAGGCTGCATGGAGAAGTTTTTGACATCCCCCTTTTCTAAGGAAGAAACAAATTGATCATATGATATATTCTTCGTAGGCTCATTGTTATTGTTAAAGTAACTAACGATACCAATAAGAACGAGGAATAATAATACATAAAAAATGGTATTTCTAAATATTCTACTCATTCCTTACCTCCTCCCACGTTCAGAAAACTATAATAAATAGTATCATAGAGAATCTTGACTTTTCAACAATTTACACTTTTGGAAAGTCTCATTTCTAAACCGTATTAATATTTCCTTTATATAGCTATTGTAAACCTATTCATTCTTGGTATACACTTCCGGTTTTAACACCCCGATATATGGGAGGTTTCGATACCGTTCAGCGTAATCTAAACCATATCCGACTACAAAGGCATCAGGAACAATAAATCCAACATAGTCAGCTTCAATATTTGCCTTTCGTCCGGTTGGTTTATCAAGCAATGTTACAATTTTAATGGATTTTGCTTTTCTGTAACGAAATAATTCAACTAAATAACTTAAAGTCAGCCCACTGTCGATGATATCCTCAATAATAAGGATATCACGCCCCTCAACGGATGTATCAAGATCCTTTAGAATCTTGACTTCCCCTGATGATACTGTAGATTTCCCATAGCTTGATACGTCCATAAAGTCCATTTCGAGGTAAGTATCAACCTGCTTCAATAAGTCAGCCATAAACAAGGTCGCACCTTTTAAAACACCAATTGCTAATGGGAAACGTCCTTCGTATTCTTTTGTAAGTTGTGCAGCTAATTCTTTTGTCTTATGTTGTATTTCTTCTTCTGATATTAATACCTTTTCAATATCCTTTTTCATTAATTTGGCAGCCCCCTAGAAGATGATTGTTTACTGTATTTTAAAATGTAATAAACCCTATTTGGTACAGGTGGCTTGTCGTAACAGGATTTTTTCAATTGTGGTAGCCACAATATATTTCCTTTCCGGTCTGTTACAATTGGCCATTTTTCCCGTTCATCTATCGGAACTTTTTTATCAATAAATATATCCTTCACTTTTTTCGTTCCATTTAATCCTTTTACTTTCATTCGGTCTCCAATCCGTTTTGTTCGAACAACAAGAGGAAGTTCAATATCATTCACTTCTATACAAATCGTATCATTCCCTTGATTCTTTTCCGGATGCTTCCCTTTGATCATATGAATCATGAATCCATTTGGGAGATTCACGATATCACCATCATTTATCCTGAATTCATACGGAACATTCTCTTCTTGCTTTTCAAATAAAAAACGGCATGTTTCATAAGACCGGGTTACCTTTAAACCTAATGGTAAATGCAGTTTTCCAGAAGGCTGATGGGGATTCTTCAATAATTTAAGAATCGCTTCCATATGAACGGCTGTAAAAGTACCAGGATTTTCTTTATAGAGATAGTTTAATATTAGTTGAATCCCTCTCCTTTGTAAAGGCAAAGGCATTGTTGAAAAGGACCCAATATGAATGGAGATTTCTTCATCCGTTTTATTCCATACTTTATTCATTTCCCGTACTGTTAATTCCTGCAAAAATGATTCATCTTCCAATATTTCCTCACTGAATCGTTGAAAATGTTCATGCACATGACCATTTTCTTTTTTTAAGAATGGGAGCACCCTCCTTCGAAAACGATTTCTAGTATATTCTTCTGACTGATTACTAGGGTCCCTGCGAGGACTTAGTTCATAAAAATGACAATATTCTTCTATTTCTTCTTTTGTTATACAAAGAAACGGCCTAATAAGCTCTCCGTATTCTAATTTTCTACGAAGTGGAATTCCTGCACGTCCCTTCCCTGAACTCCCGCGTGTTAATCTCATCATAATGGTTTCAACTTGATCATCACCATGATGACCGAGGACAAGCTTGTTCAGCTTATACTTTTCCATTGTCTTTTCAAAGAATAGATATCGATACTTTCTTGCAGTTTCCTCTATTCCTTTTCCTTCTGTATGTGCTAATTCATTTATATTAATTTGCCCGGTTGCAATATGTATTCCACGGTCACGGCAAAATTCTTGTACAAATTTCAAATCATTATAAGACTCTTCTCCTCGCAGCATATGGTCAACATGTGCAACAGTTATAGAAATAGAATAATATTCCTTCTTTCGGGATAAAAAATCGGCTAATGCTAAAGAGTCTGGTCCACCTGAAACTCCAATCAAAAGGGCGTCTCCCTTTTTTAGCAGTTCATGTTTTTTTATAAATTCTGCTACCTTTACTTCAAATGAAAGCATATGTATTCGTTCCTTTAAATATCTAATATTAAAAATATAGTACCATTTAATTGTATACACATCGAAAATTAAGCATTATTTTTTAAATTGAAGGTCGTCAGAAAAGGGAGACATTGTTTGACTCCCTTACATTAAATGACCGTATACATATAGTATATACAAAAATGAAATGACTAATATAATCATAATCGTTTCTAAAAGACCAGCAATTTTGTTATATTTCCTTCTCTTCACCCTTGAAACCGGCTTTCTTGTTTTGGAAGTGCTTAGGTTTACGTAATGATTTCTTTGCGTATCTCCATCACTACTGGACAATATTTTCAATAGATCCTCTCGCATTTCTATAGCAGATTTATACTTACTTGAAATAGCCTTACACAAAATATCCTGGTATTTCGCTAATTCTGGTTTTTCCCTTATGACTTTTTTCAACTGCCCAAGCCCAGTACCCTGTTTAGAAAACCGTCTTGGATAATATAAATTGATCATTACCATCGCTACAGCAAATAAATCATAACTTGGCTCTGCCTTTCTTGAACCTGCCTGCCAATAACCCCTATCAAAAAATTCTGTATACTCTTTAATAGCTCTTCCTAATAAAGTAGTTCCTCCTACATCAATACAGCGTATTCTTGTCGGTGGACCGGTCACAATTAGATTTTCGGGTTTCAAATCTCCAAACACCCATCCTTCTCGATGCAGACTTTCTAGATCTTTTAAAAGTTGAAGCATTAAAACACCGGTCCATGCATGACCTTTCTTTTGAATAAATGTTAAAAGATCAGGACCATGGATATATTCCATAACATAAAATGGAACTCGTTTTCCTTGTTTTTCCCAATCATCTATTTCTAGCAAAGAAGGCCCGAGGGTACTCCCTTGGACCTTTGAAAATGATTTAAGGACATTTACCTCTGAGGTAATAGACATAGTATCATTACTCATTTTTAATGCAATATACCCTTGTCTTCCTTCTGCTAAGTAGACAACTCCATTTGCGCCGGATCCCAACTCCCGAATTAAGGTGTAATGGTTTTTATTCCATTTACCGGTTATAACAGTGCCTGATTGAAACCTATATTGATTCTTCAAAGTATTGTTCATCATCACGAGATAGAAATCCCCTTAAAGAACGTTTTTTATTGAAATATGCCAGCGCTTCTTTTAAAGCCGGGCCGGTTGGAGTAATACCACCTACACTTAATTTAGAAAATATCGTGGCTAATGATTCCAAACGAGGTGTCCAATCCAGCAATTTTTCGACATCTTTCTTTTTCCCGGGAAATACAAAAACAGAAAATTGATTATTTCCCATTCTTGCATTTAAGCTCAATGATAGGTCCAGCAACGCTTCTTTCACTGTTGGAAGCTTGTGCTTCATACTGGCACTCGTATCGACAAGAATCAACACCTCTAGGTCTACCGTTTCACCAAGTTCGTCTACTACCTCCATTACCTCTCCCCTTTGGTCAGGAGGAAGCTCCTCCATAGAGGTATTTCTTCCTAAAATATGTTTTAATTCTTGGTTCACAACACTTTGCAGAGTTTGGGTCATAGCTTTTCTAGTTACCATTTGAACAGTTTGCGACAAGCTCTTGGCATAAACAATTTGACTTACTCCCCCACCCGACATGGAGATTCCTTCAATTTCCTTCATACCCTTTTCATCAATCACATCATTTTCCATAACTCCAATTACATTAATCGTAATTCCTTGTTCTCTTGCCAAGGCAGCAATGGCAACTGGATCATCTCCTTGATTTGAACAACCATCTGTAATCAATAGTATTTGCTTCAATGTTCCTGTTTTCAAAGTTTTTCCCCTCCAAATAGTCCTTCTTTCAAAAGGTGAAAGAATCTATAGTTACTAACCATCTTCGACGATTTGAAGGGGTTTTATACTTTCAATGATTACTATTTTTTTAGTTTACTTTGCAATGTCTATTAGGAAATTCGAATTGTTATTAGGATATTAGCGCCTTTCGCTTGTTCAACGGTATCGCTGCCCACTTCGGAGTATTATGTTCAATTTTGGCAACAACAATGGTCATATCATCTTCAATTAATCCCGACCTTGTCCTAATCACCTCTTCCATAATTAAATCCGCAATTTCTTGTGGGTCTTCTGTTTGCAATTCTCGTATTTTTCGTTTCATCCATAAATCATAATTCTCAACATGTTTAGGACCCTCGAAAATACCGTCGCTCATCATGATAAGCAGATCTCCTGCCTTCAGTTGATCGGAAACAACTTCCACGTCAAATTCCTGAATGATTCCCATTGGTAAATTACTAGATTCAACCTTTAGTACCTTGTCGCCTCTTTTGATAAAGCTTGGAGTGGAGCCTATCTTCAAAAACCTCGCACTAGCATCTTGTAAATCAATCATTGCTAGGTCTAATGTTGAAAATATTTCATCCGTCGTTCTTAATGAAAGAATGGAATTTACTGATTTGATTGCTACTTTCTCTTCTATTCCAGACTGTAGTATTTTTTGTAATAACTTAAGAGTCTCATTACTTTCGTGATGAGCTCTTTCACCGTTTCCCATACCATCACTGATTGCAATAGCATATTTCCTTGCCCCTAATTCAATCATTGAGTAACTGTCTCCTGATACAAAGCCCCCACCTTTGGCAGCATGTGCAACACCTGTTTTAACGACATAGGCCTTATCTGACCTAAATGTTACGTAGGTAAAACAATTTGGATATTTGACATATTCCGCCTTCTTTACAACGATGGTTTCTCCTAATATATCAGAAAGTAATGGGGCGATTATTTTTTCACATTCCCCATGACTATTATTTGTTGGTATGGTCATATCTATATCAATATTTCCTTCTTCAAGACTATAAATTTCAACCTGCTCTATTTCCAATCCAAAATCTTGTAGTGCGTCTAATATCATTTCCTCTTGTTTTTGATGATTTTCTCTTTCTCTTTTGATTTCATTTGCAAAATCCCCCATTACCTCTGAAACACCCAATAATTGTTCTGCAACGAGCTTTCTGCTTTCCTTTACTTGCTGTTTCAATTTTTGGTTAGCATGAAAGAACGTTAATTCCTGATATATAGCATCCTCCACTTTTTTTGATTTAACACAATGCTTGTCCAGCTCCCGATGCATACGTTGTGAGAGTACTCCCTCACCCAGATCATATTCATTCATTACCTTTTTCATTAACTCATACGTTTTATCAAAGTTTTTTGCCCAGCATTGCTCTTTCTTAAAGCAAGATTGACAAGTCTTTTCTGTAACATTACTTAGAAAATAATCAAACTCCTGATCTTCATAATCTCCGTCCCGCCATTCGTCATACTGTGAGAAGCTATTGGATAAAGCTTGAAAAACGGAGGAAAATTGTTCTACACGGTGAACCGTAATATCTCTGATTTTCCTCATATATTGCTGCTGCTCTTGGGCAAATTCCGACGTTCCTGGAATATGCCTTGCCATTTTATTGGTTAATTGTTGAGGAGTTATAAATAACAGCAAAATAGCAATGCAGGATTCGTAAATATTTTGAATTAAAGATGTTTGTGCATCCCCATACATTCCAATTAGTAATGTGGCGATTAACAGGCCAATTGAGGTACCAATCTTTTTCCCTTCTTTTAAAAGTCCTCCCAGTAGCCCTGAAAATGCTAACAAGCTCATTTGATAGAAGCTGGATACATTAGCTAAACTGAAAATAAGACCCGTTACAACTCCTACGGTGGAACCCACAGTGGCTCCTCCAACAAATGCAAATAACAATACCAAGTATCTGGATAAAATATGCTCAACCGTCAAATTATAGATGGACCACCCAATAGTCCCTGTCAAAACAGAAGCAAGCATAATGATAAGACTGACGACCTCTTCTGTTTTTAAGCTTTTTTTTCTTTTTTTTAGTGATAAAAGTGGAATACTTTGCATAAAGATTAGGGTAAGAATAAAAGTAAGACTCGCCTCTACTCCCGCCATCATTCCATCATATAATGTGATGTTGTCGTGATTTTGAATGTACAAAAAAACACATCTGGCTATAAAAGAAGTAAAAAACACATAATAAGGCAGTGCTTTTATCTCATCATGATGAACCCTGGCAATTATTCGAAATACAACTAAAAAAATAACTGCACATGAAAAGGTATATACAACATTTGCAATGGATAGTGTTAACGCCCCTGCAAGCAGCCCAAGTAATACTAAAGGTGCCTTTTTTCTTCTCATCATGTAAACAGCAACAAAAAATGGTAATGCAAATGGTGATAAATGAGATAAAATTAAAGCCCGTCCAAGTAAAAAACCTATTAATATGAGAGCTACACCTTTCTGGAGAAAGAATTGATCTAGCTTTACCTGAAGTCTTGTCAATCTTTTGGAAACCTCAAGCTTTGTTTCCTCTAAGTTACTTCCTTGATTCATAAAGCTATCCGCCTTTTCCATTATTTATACACTCCTTTGGCGTTGTAGTTGCAAACCATTATATATTGGACAGGTTTAAAAGTTTGTCAAAATTGAGAGGTGAATTAAAAGAAAAGTTCGACTTCTTTCAGCGAAATTATGGAAGGACCTCCATGTTTTTTGTCCAAAGTGGAATATACGAAGGATTTTCTATACAGATAAAGAGGTAATTAGCATATTTTTATAGAGAAAGTAAGGTTTCGACAGTATTTTTTACAGCAAAATAATTAATTAGCTTTCCTGTTTAAAAAAACACAAAAAACATATTGACAAAAATTTAATCCGTATGTATTATTGAACTTGTGCTTTTAAAGCAACTTTTTATAAAATGGCGGCGTAGCTCAGCTGGCTAGAGCGTACGGTTCATACCCGTGAGGTCGTGGGTTCGATCCCCTCCGCCGCTACCATATTAAGTTGGCCCGTTGGTCAAGCGGTTAAGACACCGCCCTTTCACGGCGGTAACACGGGTTCGAATCCCGTACGGGTCATATGAAACAAGCAGACACAGATGGTTAGCAGAATTGCTAGCCATTTTTTTATTTTAAAAAACAAAAAAGCATTCTTTTTCAAAAAGAATGCTTTTCTTATGAAGGTTCCCTTCTACCTGCTATATTTGAATAGACAGCAAGTTAGCCTCGTCTTGCTCCTCGACCACCGCGTTTTGATTCAGTATGGCGTTTTAATGAAGATAGACGATCTTCACTATCCTTTAAAAAACGAGCCATTTTTTGCTCGAAATTTTCTTTTGGACGTTGGTTATGACTTGGTTTATTATGACGAGGTTTCTGTGATGGTGGTGCCTGTTCCTTTGCTTTTCGAATAGATAAACCAATTTTGCCATCTTTCTCAACATTAATGACCTTGACTTGGACTTCATCGCCAACCTTCAAATGCTCATTAATATCCTTCACATAGTTATCTGCTACTTCACTAATATGAACCAAACCTGTTGAGCCTTCAGGCAATTCAACAAACGCTCCAAAATTTGTGATCCCTGTTACTTTCCCTTGTAACTTGCTGCCTACTTCGATCGACATAAAAAATAATTTCCTCCTTAAAAAGATAAAGCTTATTATATATTATATCGGACGTTAAAAAAGAGTGTCAATAAGACACGTCTTTATCGTCATCCTTCTTCTTATCCTCAGGGATATTAAAAATAATTTCTCCCTTTTCAGAAAGAAAATATTCACTTCTGGCTAATTTCGCAATATAGTTATCATCGTTCAATTTAACCACTTCATCTTGAAGATAAGACTTTTCTTTCCTAAGCTCCGCAAGAGACTTTGTAAGCTTAGCCTTTTCTTCCTGCTTAACTGCCAATTGGTGGTTTCTAGTGATGAGTGTAGAAACCAGTAAGTATACGGATGCCAATGCAATAAAACTAAATGCAATTAATCTCCGAAAAAGCAGCTTTTTTCTTCGAGCTAATACTTTTTCCTTCATCATTTGTTGTTTTGTATATGCATTTTGCATCGGTGTAATATTTTTCTGTATTCTGGCACCCATCCCTTAAACCTCCTTCTTCGCTTCTAAAAAAACTAAAACTAAATATTATTTGTTAAAAATTCTCCGAATCCATTTAAATATATATATAATTTTATTCTTAGCTTTTTTTAAAATCCCTGCTAATCTTTGAAATATTTTTTCGATAAATTTTCTAAAAGCAACAGGAACTAGTTTCCATAATAATGTTCCAATCCATTTTATTGGATAAAAGATTACCTTTAGAGTCCATAATAACATCTTTGCAAATAGTTGCACAAGGGACAATAAAACTTTTCCTAAAGCAACGGAAATGGTAATGAGGGCTAAAATGATCCATTTAATAGGATTATAAATTAAAGACATGAATAATTTTACCAAAAATTGATAGATTGCAATAATCGTGTTTATCAGTATTTCTAGTAAATTCAAGTATATATTTTTCATTAAAGCTTGATAGGCAGCAAAACCGCAAACAAGAGCAATGAATATATAAAAGCGAATCTCGCCATAGTTGACTAAAAATAAAATATAAAAGATGGCTAGTCCTTGTATAATCCAGAACATCACATCATTGACGAACACAATCCATCTTTTTCTTTTACCCCTTTGAAGGAAACGGTTATACGTATCAAGGGAGGCACCAAAAATGCTTCCCATTGCGATCATGGCAAGCATTGTGTAAAATTGCGTGGTTAGGCTCATCGAAATAGCTTGCTAAAGAAGCCTTTAGCCTTCTCCCCATGATGTTCATCTAAGTAAACTAAATCAAATACCTTCCCCTTAATGGAAACAATCCCTTTTTCAACATCAAGGTTTTTCATTTGCAGATTTTGCCCTCGAATAGCAAGGAATCCCATAACCGTTTCCAACAAGAACTCCTCATTATCAAAGCTATCCACCTGTTTTACACCGGTAATGTCAAGAAGTTTTCGCCCTCGCATAATCACATCATGCTCTTGATTTACATTTTTTCCACTAGAAGGTGTATCATAATATTGACTCAACATAATCCCCCGCTTTCCATATTCCTTCCACACATAGATTTCTCACTAATCATTGGCTAGTCCATGCTATATATTCATGTGTATGATGGGGATTATTAAAAAAGAACAAGCCTATTAAGAAAAGCGGAAACGTTTTGATAAACGGCAAACGGATGCGCTAGACAACGATTCAAATTGTGAAGCAATACCTTTTTATCATTAAAAAAATAACCACTCCATAAAAAGGAGTGGTTATTCTTGATTTATACGTTCTTCTTTGATAACACTATACATATTTGCAGCGTCCTCTTTTCGGGTATTTTCCTGCAAATTTTCTACTTTGACTGTTACAAGTCTCTGTCCAAAACGTACCACTAGCTCATCACCAATTTTTACATTAGAGCTAGCTTTCGCTTGCATCCCGTTTATTGTAATTCGTCCTTGATCTGCTACTTCCTTCGCAAGTGTTCTTCTTTTAATTAATCTTGAAACCTTTAAAAATTTATCCAATCGCATTGTACTCATTATCTTTCACCTCTATAATCCCGCTTTTTTTGCTTTATCCCAGAGCTCATCTAATTCAGCTAAAGTATATTGGGAGAAAGGCCGTTCACTATTTTCAACTGCTTCTTCCATGTAACGAAATCTTCTCCTGAATTTTTGATTGGTCATTTCAAGTGCCTCTTCAGGATAAATGGAAAGCAACCGCCCGACATTCACCATAGCAAAAAGGAGATCTCCGTATTCGGAAAGCTGCTTCTCTCTATCATTCTTCGTGATTTCCGTTTGAAATTCCTTCATTTCTTCAAGTACTTTTTTCCATGCCTCATCTGGCTGATTCCAATCAAAGCCAAGCTTGGAAGCCTTTTTCTGATATTCGTAAGCTTTCATAATAGCAGGAAAGCCCTTTGCTACTTCATCCAAAATAGATTGTTTCTTTTCTCTGCCTTTTTCCTGTTCCTTTATTTCGCTCCAATTTTTTATGACGTCATCGACATCATTTACATCAACATCTCCAAACACATGAGGGTGTCGGCGTATCATTTTATCAGAAATTCTTTCAATCACATCATCAATAGTAAACATGCCCTCATCTTCGCCAATCTGAGCATGCAGCATTACCTGGAGAAGAACATCTCCTAGTTCCTCGATGATATGATCGATATCATCTTCGTCAATTGCTTCCAATAGTTCATATGATTCTTCGATTAAATATTTTTTCAAGGTGAGATGTGTCTGTTCTTTATCCCAAGGGCAGCCATTTGGACCTCTTAAATCAGCAATAATCGACCGCAATGAAGAAAATTCTGTAAGTGAAGGCTTCTTCATAGGCGGTACATACACACTTGTAAGGTTATTCATTTCTAATTGTCGATCTAATTCATACAGGAGAACCTGCTCTATTCTTTCCTCGGTAGTACCGGCTGCCGTAACAATCATAATCGAATAATCATCCGGATACTTTTCCATTAGTGTTAATTTTACATTGGATGCTACAAAAGCATCGTAAACTTGCCCAATGATAAGATGCTGATTGGTTTGAATATCATCTCTCTTTAAGTCGGTTCCGTCTAATAATTGAAACCCTTCTATCGGATCTGCCTTCACTGCAGTAAATAAAGGATCAATGAAGCTTTGTCCCCCGGCAATATGGACTTGTAAACCATGTTGCCCACTTTCTTCGAGAAGTAATTGAACCGTACGCTCTGCTACAAGAGGGTGTCCGGGAACTGCATATATGATATCCTTCTGTTTTGCGGCAATAAATAAACGATTTACAATTTCCTCATACACCTCTTCAAATCGGTCATACTGTTCATAAATATCATCAAAGCTTATAAAGTTTAGACCTTCCGCTTCTAAATCCTTAACAACGGGATGTTCCTTTGTTCTTAAAAAAACGGTACTGGCATTTTTTAATAATTTATAGACTCCTAATGGCAGCTGGTCAAGATCCCCTGCACCTAAACCAATTATAGTAATACAATTACTCATCTGATTGATCACTCCTAATTTTGATGCCTTTTGAATAGCTTATTTCCAAAAGGTATCATTTCTATTTCGTGTCCTTTAAAAAGCTTTAATCCTAGAATAGAAAGCAAATAAGCAATTCCTCCCACTATAACGCCTGAAAGGGCAAAGAAAATACTCGATGAACGATGTAAGGGGATGATGTTTTTCCAAAATATTATCCACCCCTGCAAGACGGCTGTCATGATAAAAGCGGCAGCAATAACTTTAATATAATATTGAAAAGATAATTTTCCTAAATTAATGGCAGAAAGCCTTGCTATGCAGCATACAGAAACAATTCCTAAAGCGATAACCGTCGCTATCGCTGCGCCTAAGGTTCCAAATATTGGAACGAACCATTGATTAGCGATAAATTTAATCAAAACCCCAATTATCATATATAATGCAGGAGTATATACCCGTCCAATTCCCTGTAAAATCCCAGTAATAGTTAAAATAATAGAGCTAAATAATATAGATATGGAGAATACAGCCAAAACAATGGAGCCCTGATCATTTTTAAATAGCATCATATTCGTAGGCTCCATAATATTTATTAATCCAACCGTAGCTCCCATCCCAACAATAATGCTAATTTTCATGGCACCTAGCACTTTTTCCTTTAATATAGCGTCATTACCCATTTTAAATGCTGAGGATATAACAGGCACTAATGTTAGGGAAAGAGAGGTGGCAACTATGGTTCCTAACTGTAGCAGGGGCTGCCCTCGGTCATATATGCCTTTTAGCTTCTTCGCTTCGTCTAAAGATACGCCTGATTTAGTTAATAAGGCATAAATATTTAAGGAATCCACTAATTGAAATAAAACTAGAAGCATTCCACTTATACAAATGGCCATACCATGAAGCAAGAAAGTCTTCCCAAGCTTTACTCGCGTGCCTCCCATTGCCGTTGGATTTCCCTTCCTTCTAAACCTCCAAAAAAAGGAAATCAAAACGAATAAAGATACCACTCCACCCGCTATTGACCCAATCAAGGCACCTTCTCCAGTGATATAAAGGGAATAGCCCTTTCTCACTAAAAAAAAGGTCAAAATTAATATTGAGGCAACTCTAATAAATTGTTCCGTTACCTGAGATATTCCTGTGGGAAGCATCATACCTTTCCCTTGGAAATAGCCTCTGATAATAGAAACAAAAGGAACGAGTAAAAATGAAAAGGAAATCGTTTTTATTAAAGGCTCTAATCTCTGATCGCCCATTAATTTAGCAATAAATGGAGAACCAATGAAAACAATCAAAAATAAGAAGATCCCCAACATACTTAACAAAATAAAGATTGATTTCATCATTTGCCTTATATTTATATCATTACCCGCTTCACCCTCAGCAACCAGCTTTGAAATGATTACTGGAAATCCATACGTGGCTAATGCTATGGCTATCCCGTAAATTGGATAAATTTGCTGATAAATATAAAAGCCAACATCCCCGACTATATTTTGAAATGGAACACGATAAACAGCACTTAATATTTTTGTAATGGCAGCTGCAATAGTTAAAATAAATGCACCTTTAACAATCTTCTTCGAATCCTCATGAGTCAAATTACTTCGACCTTCCTATAATAAAAATATTTAGTATTATAGCATATCCCTTCAAAGGTGGAAATTCTGGGAAGCTTTACGACTTTTTGAAAAAAGCCATAAAGAACAAATGCGCGGGGCGCCTTCCCCATCGGCGTATAGATGAGTGAAATTTGCATTGTAATTTTACCAAGTGAAATTTGCATTGTAATTTTACCAAGTGAAATTTGCATTGTAATTTTACCGAGTGAAATTGAAAGCTAGACGTAGACAAATTTCCCGAAATTATCCACAAGGATAATTTTTATAAATTCCTTGCAAAGAAAAGAAGCAGGTTATATTCACCCGCTTCCGTTCATTCCATATGTTACTGTTCCATTTGTCTTGCAAGAAACCCTGCAGCTGTTTCAGTGGCTTTTTGTTCTACTTCTCCGATTGTACGGTCTTTGGAAAAAATAACAACAGCACCAATTGGATCTCCATTTGCAACGATAGGTGAAATAGCATAGGAGGCAATCTCTTCTTCGTATCCATCTACCAGTTGAGCTTGTCCTTTGTTTGTAACGAGTGCAGGATTTCGATCATCCATTACCTTTTCTATAACACTGCCAATGCTTTTATTTAAGTAATCCTTTTTCGATCCTCCTGCAACAGCAATAACTGCATCTCTGTCACAAATTAAAACCTGGCTTGTTAAACTGTCATACAATGCCTCCGCGTATTCCTTTGCAAAATCGCTTAATTCACTAATTGGGGAATACTTCTTTAGAATTACTTCTCCATCGCGGTCGACGAAGATCTCTAATGGATCTCCTTCCCTGATACGTAAAGTTCTGCGAATTTCCTTTGGAATAACCACTCTTCCTAAATCATCAATACGACGAACAATTCCAGTTGCTTTCATCTTATGTTGCCTCACTTTCATCAGATGATTTGATTCGGCAGCTCACTGCCTATTTTGTAAATGAATGAATCTTTTACCAACGTTGTCATTAGTATCTTTCATCTAGGAAGTTCTATACATATGAGTTAATATTTCTGTCTTAAAATCCTTGAAGATGATATTGTATCTTTACCTCAAGGAACGAAAAAATAAACATAGCAATGGTTAAAAAAAGGGAAAACGCCACATCTTTCTTATGTGACGCTTTCCATTTGTCATTTAGCTAACATGCTGCTTACTTGCATTTTTCAATTCCTTTATTATTTCCATGATGATGGAGAGCCATCTTTCCTCTGTAATCCCTTTTATATTTAATGTGATTTTTAATTTATTGCCGTCCATGCCAAATCCTACAGCACGGCCGTATTGATTACAAACCTCCACCACTCTTGGTCCATCAATATTCTGAGTTCCTTTTTCTGTAACAAGAATGGAAATACCATTTTTTATTTGCTTTACAGACTCTAGGTTAGCCTCCAATGCAAATAACTTCATTTCAGCTATGGTGAATAAATATTCTACCTGTACTGGATATTCACCATAGCGATCAATCATTTCTTCCCGTAATTCTTCCATTTCATCAATCGATTCAATTGCTCTAAATCTTTTATACATCTCAATCTTTTGATGGCCATCCTTAATATAGGTATCTGGAATATAGGCATCTATCTCAAAATCAATTTCAAAGGAAGGCCGTTTTTCCAGGTGGTTGGTGCCTTTTCTTTCTTCTATCGCTTCTTGCAGCATTTGAGAATATAAATCAAATCCAACTGAGTCAATAAAGCCATGCTGTTGGGCACCAAGAATATTCCCGGCACCTCTTATGGATAAATCACGCATAGCGATTTTAAAGCCGGATCCAAGCTCTGTGAACTCTTTAATAGCTTGCAGTCTTTTCTCCGAAACTTCCGTTAAAACCTTGTCTTTTCGGTAAGTAAAATATGCATAAGCTACCCGATTGGATCGCCCAACTCGGCCACGCAGCTGATATAGCTGCGATAATCCCATACGGTCCGCATCATATACAATTAAGGTGTTCACATTCGGGATATCGACACCTGTTTCAATGATAGTAGTTGTCACTAAGACATCGTACTCACCTTCCAGGAAACCTAAAATAACAGATTCGAGCTCACTTTCCGTCATTTGCCCATGGGCAAATGTTACACGTGCATCCGGAACAAGTGTAGAAATTTCCTCTGCCTTTCTTTCGATGTCCTCTACCCGATTATATAAAAAATATACCTGTCCATTTCTTGCTAATTCGCGTTCAATTGCCTCGCGTACAAGATGACCGTTATATTCCATGACATAAGTTTGAACTGGGAATCGATTCTCAGGCGGTGTCTCTATAACAGACAAATCCCGTACTCCTAGCATGGACATATGCAAGGTTCTTGGAATTGGTGTGGCTGTTAGCGTAAGAACGTCCACGTTCGTTTTCATTTGTTTGATTTTTTCTTTATGGGTAACACCGAATCGCTGCTCTTCATCAATGATTAACAGACCAAGATCATGGAATTGTATATCCTTTGATAAGATTCGATGGGTTCCCACAACAATATCTACCGTTCCATTTTTTAATCCTTTTGTCGTTTCTGTTTGTTGCTTTCTAGTCCTAAATCGACTTAATAGCCCAATAGATATCGGATAATCCTGAAAACGTTCCTTCATCGTTTCATAATGCTGCTGAGCTAAGATAGTGGTTGGAACAAGAAATGCAACCTGTTTGCCATCCACTATCGCCTTAAATGCCGCACGGATGGCAACCTCTGTTTTACCGTAACCTACATCACCGCATAATAAACGGTCCATTGGTCTTTCTTTTTCCATATCACGTTTAATTTCTTGAATGGAACGAAGCTGGTCATCTGTCTCTTCGTATGGAAAAGTAGCTTCAAACTCCCTTTGCATATCCCCATCTGGTGAAAAAGCATAGCCTTTGGCAGCTTCCCGCTCCGCATAAAGCTTTATTAAGTCATCTGCAATATCTTGTACGGAGGATTGAACCTTCTTCTTGACTTTTTTCCACTCAGTGCCACCAAGTTTATATACCTTTGGTTCTTTCCCCTCAGAACCTACGTATTTTTGAACAAGCTCAATTTGTTCTACAGGGACATATAGCTTATCGGTTCCTTGGTATTTTATATGTAAATAATCCTTATGAACCCCATTAATAACTAAGGTTTCGATTCCTAAGTATTTACCGATACCATGGTTAACATGAACAACATAGTCCCCAATTTTCAATTCTGAATAGCTTTTGATTCTTTCAGCATTTGACAGCTTTTGCCTGCGTGGAGACTTTTTCGTTTTCTTATTAAAAAGCTCTTCTTCCGTAATGACAGCCAATTTTTGCATTGGAAGTTCGAATCCTGTATTAAGATTTCCTTGAATTATTTGTATATGATTCAGCAATAGCTTATTAGAATCATTCACTACTGCCGCCTCAATCTCATAATCCTCTAATACGCTATGTAATTTAGAGATACGACCTTCATCAGTTGCCAGAAAAACAACGGTAAAGCTTCCCTTTCTCCATCGCTCCATTTCCGTCTTAAGGACATGCATTTGCCCGTGGAAATTTTGCATTTGCTTACATGTTATATTGACGATATTTTGCGGATTCGTATTTGGAATATGACGCAAGAATAAGGACAAATACAGCCTTGGTAAATTAGCTTGAATTAATAATTTTGATAAATTATGGGATACCTCTAATTCATGAACAATTTGACCTTCCTCCAGTAATGAAGTAAACCATTCTGCCTCTTCATTCTCTAAGCGGTCATTCATCTCCTGAATACGACTATATTCATCTAAGACAACGAGCCCGTTTCCATCTAAATAATCTAGTAAACTCGCAGGAGTTTCGTATGCTAATGATAGAAACTTAAAAAACTGCTCCGGTTTTTGCCCGTTTCTTAAATTTTCAATAGCATACCCAATATTTTGCGTTAAAAGTTCCTTTGATTTTGCAGTTTTCACTTTTTTAAGAGTTTTGGAGAGCTCCTTCTCCAACCGTTCTGCAACCTTTCCCAACATCTCCACTTCAACGGGAGACTCTGTTGCTGGTCCAATTAAAATATTATTTCTTTTTTCTACCGATCGCTGATCCTCTACAGCAAAAGTTCTAATCGAATCTATCTCTGTATCAAATAATTCAATCCGAATAGGGTTTGCCTCTGTCAAAGGGTAAATATCCAAAATACCACCACGTAAGCTAAAATCCCCCGGGGTTCCTACCATTTCATTGCGGTTATATCCCATTGCAATAAGAGCATCTAAAACATGTTTGAGATCTATATCCTCTCCAACCTCAAAATTCAGCTGATATTTTCTCCATAATTCAGGAGTAGGCAGCACTTTCCGTAAGCCTGCCATTGGAACAATGATAATTCCTTTTTGTTTAGATACAAGGAAATTTAATGTTTCAATTCGCTGGGCCATTAATTCTGGGCTTGCTATACCAATTTCCGCAGCAATCAGCTCATTTGCAGCATATAAGTACACGACATTCTCATCCACTAGTTGTGACAAATCATCATATAATTTCTGCGCTTGTAATAGATTATACGTCACGATCACTATGGATTGATTTGATTTCTCGAATAAAGATGAAATAAACACCGTTCTGGAGGACCCTGATAAACCTGCTACTAGTTGCTCTTTTAGGTTTCCCTCAATTCCGGTGATAACCGATTGAATTTCATCTTGGTGCAGGATAACTTGTTTTAATCCCTTCAATCAATAGCCCTCCCTTCTAAATAAATAACTATTAATTTCTATATGAAACAATTACTATTTTTAAAGGCAATAGAAAAATGCTTTGGATTCTCCCAAAGCTAAATTAGTGAATCAAGTAATCATGTGCATGCAGTTCGGGGTTCCTTGTAAGTGCATCTTGGCAATCTTCGCATATCGCTTTTATATGAATACTTCCATCTTGTTCATAAGAAACCATGTCTTGGCGTTCCTCATTTGTTAATGTATTTAATCCAAGATGATCGGCATGAACAGACAAGCTTTCTATGCTCCCCATATTGGTTCCGCAATGACGGCAAAAATAGTGTATCGCCATTGGCTTGCCTCCTTATTAGTACTTTTTTAATAGTATGAACATGCTAATAAGGAGTTATTCATTCTGAACTTAATTAAATTGATTCATAACCTCGATAAACGGTTTATCCAGCCAAGATTCACATGCATCTGCCGAATTTCCTATCGCTATTTGAAGTGTTGTCCACTCCTCTTTTTTGAACTTGCTAAGTACATAATCCGGTACAGACATACCATTTTCCGGACGCCCTATCCCAATTCTAATGCGATTAAAGGACTGTGTCCCTATATGGGCAATAGTAGATTTAATACCGTTATGTCCGCCAGCACTGCCTTTTTGCCGTAAACGAATCTTTCCGACAGGCAGATCAAGATCATCATAAATAACTAATAATTCATCCAAAGCTATATCATAATAATCCATTAACGGTCTTATACATTCACCAGATAAATTCATGTAAGTCAAAGGTTTTAGAAGCATGAATTTTTGTCCATTATTATGAATTATTGTATATAGACCATTATATTTTGATTGATTTAAGTTAGTTGAATATCTCTTGGCTAACTCATCAATTACTTCAAACCCTATATTATGCTTCGTTTTATCAAATTGTGACCCGGGATTTCCTAAGCCTACGATTAATTTCATTCATTACACCTCAACTTAACTATATCACAAAAAATGATCCTCACCTTTTTGCAATTACATTTTATATTTAATATTATACATGGGGATTTTTTAGGGAACAAATGGTCAAGGGCAATAAAGAAAAAATGGCATATCTCTTTTTTGAGACATGCCATTATAATTCTATTCACCTTCTGTTTCCGTTGTTTCTCTTCCTTCAAGGTTATCAGGCATTCCGGACTCCTGTTGCTCCCCTGTACTAATTTCCTCTTCTTGTCTTGGAGGCAATATGGAAGCGATGGTTTCTGTATCTTCATGATTAATACTGAAAGGATAATTACCTTTTATATCAGAGATGGAAACTGTTTCACCAACTTGCAGATTGCTGACATCCACCCTTATCGCATCAGGTATATCATTAGGCTTTGCTGTCACAGATAACTCATGAATCGGTTGCTGAAGGACACCACCATCCTTCACGCCGGAACTTTCTCCTATTAATTCCACACGGACATTTGCTTCAATTTCGGAAGATAAATCAACCGCCAGAAAATCAAGATGAACAATTGTTTTCTTTAAAGAATCCTCTTGATAATCATTTAATATTACATTCTGTTTCTGTCCCTCTAGATTTAATGATATGACGCCATTTCTGCCTGCTTCCCTAATAGTTCTGGTAAAATCAGCCTCACTTACATACACAGGAGTATTTTCCGACTTATAGCCATAAACTACAGCAGGAATATTGCCATTTCTGCGTAGCTGCTGGAGCTCCGAATGTTGCTTATTATTTCTCCTTTTCGCATCTAATATCGCCACCATCCAACTATTCCTCCTATTCTTATATAAAGGCTGTTCTCGTATAAATTGTTAAAATCCAAATACCGATTCTAACCTGTTGCTTTTCGTAAATGTTCATACATCTTAATGTAGCTTTTATTTCGAGGCATCTCTTTGAAGACAACCAACATAACCGAAATAAGGATGCTAATAGGTATTCATCTACAAAACCAACAAAGTTCAAGAAAATAGCCTTTGTAAATAATCTCTCTATATAAATTCCCCTTAATTTGTACAATCTAAACATAATAATATGAAAAGGCCGTCCTTTTCCTTAGCTATACAAAAAATAGAGCCCGCTTTACACGGGCTCTATTTCTATATTAATCAAATAATGTACTTACAGATTGGTTTTCATGGACGCGAATAATCGCTTCGCCAAGCAATGCCGCAACCGATAATTCGACCACTTTATCAATTTTCTTTTCTTCTGGAAGCGTAATTGAATTTGTAACAACTAATTCTTTAATTTTGGAATTTGCAATTCTTTCAATTGCAGGACCAGATAATACCGGATGAGTACAGCTCGCATATACTTCCTTTGCTCCATTTTCGATTAATGCATTTGCCGCAAGTGTAATCGTACCTGCAGTATCAATAATGTCATCAATAAGGATAGCAATTTTGCCTTCGATATTCCCCACAATATTCATCACTTCCGCTACATTTGGACGTGGGCGACGCTTATCAATGATTGCTATCGGAGCTTTTAAGCGATCAGCCATCTTGCGTGCTCGTGTTACACCGCCATGGTCTGGAGAGACTATGACAATCTCATCATTGAATTTTTTACTCTTGAAGTAATCCGCCAAGATTGGAACACCCATCAAATGGTCAATAGGTATATCGAAGAATCCTTGGATTTGCGGTGCATGTAAATCCAATGTAATTACTCTCGTCGCTCCGGCTGTCTCAATTAAATTTGCAACTAATTTAGCTGTAATTGGTTCACGTGCACGAGCTTTTCTGTCCTGGCGAGCGTATCCGTAATATGGCATTACAATATTTATCGTCTTAGCTGATGCTCGTTTAAGAGCATCGATCATAATTAGAAGTTCCATCAATCTTTCATTAACAGGTGAACTTGTTGCCTGGACAACATAAACGTCACATCCGCGAATACTTTCTTCAATATTAATTTGAATTTCCCCATCACTAAAGCGGGTTACAGAACATTTACCAAGCTCAACACCTACTACTTGGGCAATTTCTTCAGCTAATTGTACATTGGAATTTAATGTAAAAATCTTCAAATTTGGGTCTAAATATTGGTTAGACATGATGGACCTCCAATTATTGATTGTGTTTTAGTTTACTAACATAGTTTTCCTTATTCACTTGTCTTGCACGTGCAATGGATAAGCTTTCTGCAGGAATATCATCTGTAATGGTAGAACCTGCTGCAATATATGCATTTTTTCCAATTGTTACAGGTGCTATCAGATTAGAATTGCAGCCAACAAATACACCATCTTCAATTTTTGTCAAAAATTTATTTTTTCCGTCATAATTCACCGTAATAGAACCGCAGCCGATGTTTACGTCGGAGCCTACTTCTGCGTCCCCAATATAACTTAGATGGGAAGCTTTACTTCCTTTTCCAAATACAGCCTTTTTAATTTCAACAAAATTACCTATCTTTACATTTTCTTCTATATGTGAATCTGGGCGAATATGAGCGAAAGGGCCGATATTTACATTGGAGCCAATGAAGCTTTGATGCGCTACGGATTGCTTAATATTCGTACCATTCTCAACTTGACAATCTTTAATTTCCGAGTTTGGTCCTATCACGCAATCTTCGCCAATTACTGTTTTCCCAGCAAGCTGTGTACCTGGTAGAATAGTCGTATCTGAGCCTATTACCACTTCTGATTGTATATACGTGTTATCAGGGTCTATAATGGTAACACCATTTCTCATGTGTTTTTCGTTTATTCTTCTTCTCATGATCCGCTCTGCACTTGCTAACGCAACACGGTCATTTACTCCAAGCGTTTCGTCCATATCATTTGTTTGATAAGCAGAAACCATTTCACCTTGTGACTTTAATATTGCAATCACATCGGGTAAGTAATACTCATTTTGAGCATTATCATTCTTGACTTGTTTAAGCGCCTCAAACAGTTTTTGATTGTCAAAGCAAAAAACACCTGTATTTATTTCATTTACCTTCCGTTCATCCTGAGATGCATCCTTATGCTCGACAATTTTTTCGACGAAACCGTCTTTATTCCTAATTACACGTCCATAACCATCTGGTTTTTCCGTATATGCTGTTAAAATTGTAGCCTTCGCGCTTTGTTCCTCATGATGCTTTAATAATGCCTCGATGGTCTCCGCTGTAATAAGCGGTGTATCTCCACAAACAACAAGAGTAATTCCGTCTTCCGAGGATAAGACTTCCTCTGCCTGCATTACTGCATGTCCTGTACCCAATTGTTCCTCTTGAAGAGCAAAAAGAGTCTTACCATCCAGCCTTGCTTTTACCAGGTCTGCTCCGTGTCCGATTATAGTGACCATCTTATCAATATTAAGCTTTGATACTTGATCGACAACATGTTCAACCATCGGTGTTCCACAAACAGGATGAAGCACTTTATAAAGCTTTGATTTCATTCGCGTTCCTTGTCCTGCCGCCAAAATAACAGCAAATCGTTTTGTCATATTTGGGCCCCCAATAAACCTATTTATCCATAAAAAATATATCTTAAATAATGTACTATTTCAAGGAATCTTCATGAAGTACAAATTATTGTAAAGAAATATGGGGAAAAGTGGAGGAAAACATATTCTTTTTTTCCTAAAGGTGGTTTTTAGAGGTAAATAAAGGAACTCTTTTTAATTTCGATTCTTCCATTTTATTATTTTCTTAAGGATGTATCAGAGTTGAAGAAAGAGCCTTAATAGAAAAAGAGCCTTACTATGGAAGTAGGCTCTAGTTGTAATAATTTATTTAAGAAGCACCTGCTTCTTCGAATTCAACTTCTTCTAACTCACCCAATCTATTGTATTCCGCTAATACTGCATCTTGAATTTTGCTTCGCGTATTAGAGTTAATTGGATGTGCAATATCACGAAATTCTCCATCTGGAGTACGTTTGCTTGGCATTGCTACAAACAAACCGTTATTTCCATCAATCACACGGATATCGTGGACAACAAATTCATTATCCAAAGTAATAGAGGCAATCGCTCTCATTCTTCCTTCCGTATTAACCCTGCGCAATCTAACGTCTGTTACTTCCATCTGTGTTCACCACCTTTTTCCCTAGATAGAATCTAGTTAATGTATTCAACAGATTTTAGAAAACTCCTTCTTTAATTGTATAATTTTTTAAAAAATTTAATGAATCCCAGTTTTGTAAAAAAATTAATAGTTTTAGAGCCCATATATTAAGACAATATGGACATGAAACTAAATATTTATACGTATGGTTAGCGTAAAGGTTTCACTGAAATTAAAAAAAAACAAACCAAAATTGGTTTGTTTTCATGCTAGATTATTTTACTAGTGCTACTACTTCAATTTCTATTAAAACGTCTTTAGGTAATCTTGCAACCTCTACGCATGAACGGGCAGGCTTATGTAAGGAAAAATACTCCCCGTATACCTCATTTATCATTGCAAAATCATCCATATTTTTAATAAATACAGTTGCTTTAACAACCGATTCTAAGGAAGCTCCTGCTTCTTTTAAAACGGCTTGAAGATTACGAAATACCTGATGTGTTTGTTCTTTTATATCATTTGATACGACTACACCTTCTGCAGTAAGAGGAATTTGTCCTGAACTAAAAAATAAATTATTTACAACAATTCCTTGTGAGTAGGGACCTATAGCGGCAGGTGCTTCCTTTGTTGCAACTACTTTCATAATTTTCTCCTCCAGTTTAACTATTTTACAGACCCTTGAGAAAAATAATTTCCTTCAACTACCTTGATCTTCTTCTCCTTCATATCTACATCCATAAGCTTTACTAAAGAAACATAGTCGTCCACTAATCTCTCTTGTGCATCTTCTGATTCGACTAGAACGGCGATTCCGGCAACAGAGGCTTTAAATTCTTCTAAAAGATTCATCATTCCTGTTATCGTTCCTCCCGCTTTCATAAAATCATCCACTATTAATACCTTTGCACCCTCATTAAGGCTTCTTTTGGAAAGCACCATCGTTTGGATCCGTTTAGTAGACCCGGATACATAATTAATGCTTACCGTTGAGCCCTCCGTTACCTTACTATCCCCTCTAACAATGACAAAAGGCACATTTAAATGTTCCGAGATAGCATGTGCAATAGGGATTCCTTTTGTAGCAACTGTCATAATAACATCTATGTCAGATGCTGCAAATGCCGTTGCTAATATCTTTCCGACTTTATTCATGATTTGCGGGGTTCCAAGCAAATCTGTCAAATATAGATATCCTCCAGGAAGTAATCGATCCTCACTGGCAATAAGATTACAAAGCTGACTAATAAATTCCTTTGCTTCACCGATATTTACTTTTGAAATATATTTCACTCCCCCTGCAGCTCCTGGTACAGTTTGAAGTGTCCCGATTCCTTGCTTTTCAAAAGTTTCCTTGATGATGGCTAAATCCTCACTAATAGAAGATTTGGCAGAGCCATATCTTTCGGAAAAGAATGTCAATGAAACAAGTTCCTTTGGCCGCTCTAATAAATAATGAGTCATATCGATAAGACGCTCACTGCGACGAAACTTCATATAACAAGCCTCCGTTAAACACGAATATTATACGTTTAATATATCATTAATATACGGAATATGTCTATTGTCTGTTTTTAATATGGAAAACGCTCTCCCAACAGCCTTACTGCAAATACTTGATCACAAAATCCTCGCAATCCGTTATATATTCTTTGCAGTCGAGAATCATATTGAACGAGGCCAAATACCGTTGGACCGCTTCCACTCATAAGGACAGTATCGGCGCCAAACCGTTCCATTTGTTCCTTGATTTGATACACCTCAGGATGTAACTTCAATGTTACACTTTCAAGAACATTCCCTGTTTCCCTGCAAACACCCTCATAGTCCTTTTGCTGAATGGCTTGAATCATCGCCTTTGTATTTGGGTGTTTTACCGTCGCTATGTCTAAATTATTATAAACATCTGCTGTTGAAACGCCGATAGATGGCTTAGCAAGAATTACCCAGCAATTCGGAGGTGCGGGTAATTCCATAATCCTTTCTCCGCGCCCCTTGGCCAATGCTGTACCTCCATATACACAAAAGGAAACATCCGAACCTATCTCTGCACCAATTTCGGCTAATTGGTCCATCGTTAACCCTAGATTCCAGAGCTGATTTAAGCCTCTAAGTGTTGCAGCTGCATCGCTGCTTCCTCCCGCCAGCCCTGCTGCAACTGGAATCATTTTATCAATAGCTATGGAAACACCTTGCTTAATTTGAAATTTCTCCTTTAATAACCTAGCTGCTTGATATGCCAGATTTCGTTGATCATCTGGTACAAAACGGCTTTGTGAAATAATAAAAATTTCCCCGTCTCTTCTTTCTGTAAGCTCAATCCGGTCCGATAAATCAATGGTCGTCATCACCATTTCAACTTCATGGTAACCGTCTTCCCGTTTTTTTAGTACATCAAGGGATAAATTTATTTTTGCCGGAGCTTTTACTAAAAGCTTCAATCATTACACCTACTTTAGCTTAAAACACATTTCTACATAAGTTTAAGCACTATATTATTTGTCCTATTTTACCATAAATAGATATGTACATGACAATCTCCACAAATACGGTATTTTATCACTAATCTTTAAAAGTCGGAAGTTTTTTTTATAATGCTGTTTTGTATTGATTATTTTTTCCGTATATTGCTATAGATCCTAATATAGCCATAGCTTAGAGCATCTTTTCTTAAAAGGATTATTCATTACAAAAATTAGATTACAACTAAGATTTTCTTCTAAAAAAACAAAGTTTATGAAAAAGCCTGTAATAAAACAGTTTTTCGAATTGATTCTTTACTTTCTTTACTATTTACAATTTGAATAATCTCTAAAAAAAAAAGACCGAGATAACCTCGGTCTACGGCATAGTTTTAGATTTCGTTATGGAGCTTTAGGTTATTAATATTATATTTGATTCTTATTGGCAAGCTGCTTCTCTGCTAGCTCAATGGCTCTTTTAACCATATTCCCTGCATCCCTTGCCTTGATGCCGCCCCATCCTTCTTCTTTTACGACATCATAAAATCCTAGTTCCTTTGCTAATTCTTCTTTTAACTGATGAGACATAATACCTCTTCTCCTGCCCATTACGATTTCCCCCTTTGTTATGCCGCATTATTATTATTTGCAAGAAGCCCTCGATTATTTTCTGGATGGAAGAAGAATAAAATGCTATATATGTAAATAATGAACGAATTTTGTTGAAAAATGTTAAAAGTTTTTTAAACAAAATAAATAGCAGTAAACACAAAATTGTCTACTGCTAGCTATTTTAAATTTCTTGATGTTTATCAATGAAGGTAAGTTGTACTGTTTCAGTAAGTACATCTGCATAGCTATAGGAAACACGCTCAAAAGCATTTTCCTCTTGATCTAATTCGATGACAAAAACTGATGGATAAGTTTCTGCCAAAACACCAGAACGCTCAATTGTTTTTCTTCGTCCACCATTAGCTTTCAACATTAATCGTTTACCCAAATTAGAGTCAAGGGATTTTTTAATGTCAGTTAATGTTTTTGGCATTTTGCTCCACCTCACTATGTATTAGTGTACCACAAAATCAAAAATACGTCAAACATAAATTATTAATTTTATCAATGAAACAAAGTCTGTGTCAATATTTTTTCATCAACAAAATGACTGTTTTTTTTACATTTACTAGTATTTCCATTTCTTTTTATATTATGTAAAGATAAAGGAAAGCAAAAGAGAGACAAAAAACAAAAAGCCCTAATGTTTTTCCATTAGTGGCTTTTTGTTTCAATCTTCAACTGGTTTGTATGGCATCCCAGTTCTTAGCACTCCCTTTGTTTCAATACCCCCAATACCCTTTTCGCCTGTTAAAGTATTACGTAATACATCCCAAACATTAATTTGATCCATAAAAGGGGTATAGCAAATTTTTCCAACAATATAAACTGGGTCAAGTGCATGAATATTGACTCTTAATGGAGAACTCGCAAAATTGGCACCTGCATAAATCAACGATTCGAAATGAGATTGACACGCACCTGCAAATATCACGAGTTGATCTAAATGCGGAATCTTCCTTCTGGCTTCACTCACAGTTTTTACAAAATATTTAGAATGCCGATAAGCGTTTATATCCGACTTTTTTCCCTTTGCCTTTGAATATGCATCATGTCCGGTTATTACTAATATATCTGGACGATATTGGTCAAGCAAATACGAAATCTGATTCGGCATTTCTTTCTCATGACAATGTACTCCATAAACGGTAAGACCAATTTTCTCATATAAATCCAAACACTTTTTTAAATATGATGGATCTCCGTCTATATGAAGAACACGCCCAGGTATTTGAAAAAAATTATAATCATTACTGTAGCTGTTTGTTGCTTGATATTCCTGTCGTTGTTTTATTAACTCCATTTCCTGCTGAAACAATTCAAAGGACTGCGCCTCCAGCGTTCGATACTCCCGAGATATTTTTGAGCGTTCATCCCGATTAATTAAAACTAAATCGTCGATAGGGGCATCTGCAATCAAGCGAAAGTCTTCTCCATAAAGAACGGCTGTTTTTTTTCCATCTATTACTTTTATATCAATTACTTTAAATAGAAGATCACATTCATAAGACTGGCGCCCAACAATTGAATTTATTTGAACATTCACCGTCTTCAACTCCACTTGGTCAGATTACTCGTTGATACTTCTATATAGGCTATGCGAAGTTGGGAAAGTTGTGCTTTTCAATTCTTTGGATTTTAGATTAGGGGCTTTACATCAGTGGTCTTCTTTATAAAGACCACTGATGTAAAGAGGATTTATTTCTCATTAATAGGAAGGGTTTCAAGTAATATATTACTTAATGTGGCAAATTCCTGGATAGACAAAGTTTCACCTCTCCTTGTAGGATCGATGTTTGCCTTTTCAAGAGCTGATATTATCTTTGCTTTATTTTCTTTTCCATTTTGCAATCCGCTTGTTAGATTATTTATTATCGTCTTTCTTCGTTGTGCAAAGGAAGTGCGAGTAACATGAAAGAAAAATTCCTCGTTTTCTAATTCTACAACAGGCTTATCGCGTTTAAGGAGTTGAATAACCGCTGAATCAACATTTGGTTGCGGAGTAAAAACAGATTTAGGTACAATCATCACTGTTTCTGCTTGTGTATAATACTGGATAGCAATCGACAGCGAACCATATTCCTTTGTTCCCGGACTTGCCGAGATACGGTCTGCAACTTCCTTCTGCAGCATTACCACTATTCCTCGCAACGGTAATTGCTCATTAAGTAATTTTAATAATATCGGGGTAGTCACATAATACGGTAGGTTTGCCACTACCATAATATCCTTTGTATCACCAAATTCTGCAGCGATAACCTCTTGTACATCTGCTTTTAAGATATCTTGATGAATAATCTTTACATTGTTATATGGTGATAGCGTATCCTCTAATATTGGTAAAAGCCTTTGGTCTATTTCAAATGCCACCACTTTTTTGCTTGTCCTTGCTAAATGCTCTGTTAAAGCACCAATTCCCGGGCCAATTTCAATGACACCTGTTTCATTCGTTAAATGAGCAAACTCTGTAATTTTTCTTAATATATTGGAATCAACAAGAAAGTTTTGTCCTAAACTTTTCTTAAAAGAAAACCCGTATTTATGAAGGATTTCCTTCGTTCTTAGTGGTGTTGCAATATCTTTATGCATTATGCTCCTCCTGCAAAACTTTTGTTAAGGCTGCAGCAAATTCTTCTTTTTTAATTTGAAACATCATTAGCCTTTTGTGAAGCTGTTTACCATTTGTGTAACCGATTTTTAACAATTCACCTAAACGTTCTCTTCTTCCCTTAGCTCTTATTCCGCCAATTAACCCAGCTGTAAGCAGGTCCTCTTGTGTAATTAATTCTACTATTTCTGTCTCCATTGTATGGGCATCCCTTAATGCTTGCCTTATTGCTTCAGGACTAGCGTACTCTACGCCAATCCCTTTGCCGGAAGAAGGCTTTGCATCCTGCTTTTTTAAAAATGCATGTTTGCATCCAGGAACTTTATTTTCAATGGTTTTTCGAATTTTTTCCCCAGGGAAATCAGGGTCCGTAAAAATAATTACTCCCCTTTTTTCTTGAGCCAATCGTATTTTTTCGATAACTTCTTGCGAAATAGCCGAACCATTCGTTTCTATTGTATCTGCATCAATTGCCCTTTTAATAGCAGTTGTATCGTCACGGCCTTCCACAACAATTATTTCTTTTATTTTCATCTTTCCTCCAAATTATTGAAACATTCTTCATTCAGAATCGTCTAATTGTATGAATTCACCTTCATATTATATAACATGTTTAATTAAATGAACAAATACACGGGACGCTGAAGCTTGATGTAGACAATTTCCCATAAAATACTTACTGTTTAAATGTATTATCCCTTAAAAATAACAAAAACAGAGGGATAGCCCTCTGTCATACTATTTTAATATACGAATTTTTACAGACCGTCTTCCCCAGCGATACGCATCTGATTTGCTTGAGAAGTATACGTCAATCGTATTTCCTCTAATTGCACCGCCTGTATCACCTGCAATTGCATATCCATAGCCTTCAACATAAACTTTTGAACCGAGCGGAATGACTCGCGGATCCACCGCAATTAGCTTAATATTGGGATTTGCGTTCAAATTAATTCCTGTTGCAGTACGGCTTGAGCAGCCATTGCAATTGGTAGTATACGCAGTAGAGTTGACATAAAACTCGCGGGCGGTCTCCATACTGCCTCTAGAAGCTTGGTTGGTCATTTTTGATCCTACCGCAACTATTTTTGATTTGCTTTCCTTCAATATGTCTTTTTTTATCAGGCTTCTGCTCACTTCTTTGCCATTTTCAATAATGACCTCATATAACATTTGAACGAGACCGTTTTGGCCTTGTTGTAAAACTCTTTCTTCACCCATTGATAGGCTTGCATCTTTTTGGGTAACTACAGGAAATTCGATTGGTTCTTCCACTACATCGGTGACTTTTTTAACTCGAATCACTTTTATTACTTCGTTGGGCTTTACTAATTGATTGGTATTTGGATTGGTCCGATCCAAATCTTGTAGTATAATGCCTTGCTGCTTTAAAAAGTCACCGACAGTAGTCGAAGTAGACCATGCTTTTGTCTTCTTACCACCATTATTGAATGTAACCGGAAAAGCCTTTTGTATGGTTATATTCATATTTTCATAGATTTTAGAGTTCTTTTTTGGTTTAATTTGATCAACCAGACGGAGACCGATATTTTTATCCTCTAATAATTCCTGAACAGTATCGGCAGTCGTCCAAACTTGGTTCTTTTTCCCATCCATTGTTATAGTTACCTTTTTGGCTGGATCCCATACAAAAGATAATTGGTTTTTAACCTTTGTCTCGACAGGTAGGGATAAGTAGTCTTGTTGCTTTAAATTAATCTTAAGATCGTCTAACAATTCCCCTATCGTATTTGCGTGTGTCTTAATCACCTTTCTTTTCCCGTCTATAGTCATAGCTACTGTCTTTTTTGTAGTTTCAAAGGTAATTAAGCAAATGGTGATCACAAAGACTAGGAAACTAGCAATAAATATAGTCCACTTCTTCTTACACACTGACCTGGATAACAGGTTTTTCATGTTATTCACTAGCATGAAAGTAACTCGCCTCCTTCTCATTGGTGAGATCACATAGACTATCACGCCGCTGTCTTCCCTTGATGTTTCCATGTAAATTAGTTTTTATTATGCAAAACTATCGAAAATATTAAAAGGGAGACTTATCGACATGAATATCCTATGTAGGAGGAAAGACATGTAGAACCTTTTGGTATTTTATAAAATAAAGACAAGCTCCCTAATATTTCGACACTTACTTCTATCAATTTATGCCGAATAATCTTTTAGCATTTTGATTAGTTTGTGTCGCTATTTCATCGTAAGACACCCCTTTTATTTCCGCAATTTGCTCAGCAACAAGCTTTACATATGCAGGTTCATTTCTTTTTCCGCGATATGGATGCGGTGCAAGATAAGGACAATCTGTTTCAATTAATAAATGACTTAGTGGTATTTCTTTAGCAACTTCTTTTGGTTTTTTAGCATTTTTAAAGGTAACAGGTCCACCGAGGGATATTAAAAAGTTCATGTTAATGCATTCTTTTGCAGTATCAACGCTACCGCTAAAGCAATGCATAATTCCTCCCACTTCGCTTGCCTTCTCTTCTTTTAGAATCTCTACGATGTCTTGGGTAGCTTCACGATTATGTATAATAATTGGTAAGTTTACTTTCTTGGCTAAACGAATTTGTTTACGAAACACTTCCTTCTGAATGTCCTCGGGAGATTTATCCCAATGATAATCAAGACCCATTTCTCCTAAGGCTACAACTTTTGGATGAGATGATAATTCTTCAATCCATTTTAAATCCTTCTCTGTCATATCGATTGCATCAACTGGATGCCATCCGATACTGGCGTATAAGAAATCGTATTTTTCAATTAAATCCATCGCTTTAGTTATCGTCGGTCTGTCAAATCCGACCACAATCATTTTTTCAACATCAGCAGCTAATGCATTTTCTATAACCTTCTCTAAATCTTGATCATACTGTTCATCATTAAGATGAACATGTGTATCGAATAACATATTGATTCTCCTTTGTATTGTAATATATAAATTCTACACAAGCTTTGCATTCACTTAACATTTGCTTTACACATTTCCAGGCCAAAAATAACTCAAAAATGGAAATTAACAGTATATATTTTATGTATTAATTCCTTACTTATTTCGACAGCGTCAAAAAACATTATTTTTACCAAATTCATAAAAAGCAAATAACCAGCAATATTTTAAAAATGGAGCCTACATAAAAATAGCATAGGGAATCACGTCGAAAAATGTTTCACGTGAAACACCCCTATACTATTTTGGTCAAGATTATTGGAAATTGAAGCTGATTTAATATTACAATTACTTTACAATAGCTCCATTCGGTAGGCTTTCATCTACGCTAGCTAAGGAAAGAACTCCGTCTTGTTTGCCCGCTAAAATCATACCTTGTGATAATTCTCCTCGGAGTTTTACAGGTTTTAGATTTGCAACACAAATTAGTTTGCGGCCTATTAATTCTTCTGGCTTGTAAAATTCCGCAATACCCGATACAACTTGTCTTTTTTCATATCCAAGATCTAATTGCAGCTTTAACAGCTTATCTGCTTTTTTCACTGGCTCTGCATGAAGAACTTGAGCTACTCGGAGTTCTACTTTCATAAAATCATCAATAGTGATTTCTTCCTTTTTATCTGCCTCAGTATCCACATTCTTTGTCGATGGCTCTTCCTCTTTAGGAGTTGACCCTGCCATTTTTTGCTTAATAAAGTTTACTTCTTCTTCTATTTCTAATCTTGGAAAGATAGGCTCACCTTTTTCAACTACTTTTGTTCCCTCAGGAATTAACCCAAATGTGTCGAGACTATCCCAATTTCTAATTTTGCTGTCTTGAATCATTAATTGTTCAAAAATTTTCATAGGTGTTTTAGTTAAAAATGGTTGTAATAACACTGCAATTCTTCTTAGAGATTCAGCCAAATGAACCATTACAGTTGCCAATTCTTCTTTTCTACCTTCGTCTTTTGCTAAAGACCATGGAGTTGTTTCATCAATATATTTGTTTGAACGACTAATTAATTCCCATATGGAAGACAAAGCAACAGAAAATTCCATTTTTTCCATCGCTTCTTCATACTTTTTGACCGTTGCTTGATTCACTTGAAGAAGCTGCTTATCAAAATCACTATTCGATCCTTTGTAGTTAGGAATAATCCCATCAAAGTACTTATTAATCATTGCAATTGTACGATTTAATAAGTTCCCAAGGTCATTCGCTAAATCAAAGTTAATTCTTTCTACAAAACCTTCTGGTGTAAATACTCCATCAGAGCCGAATGGCACCTCGCGTAATAAATAATATCTTAGGGCGTCAAGGCCATAACGATCGATTAATGTAACTGGATCTACTACATTTCCTTTTGATTTTGACATTTTACCATCTTTCATTAATAACCAGCCATGTGCAAAAACCTTCTTTGGAAGCGGCAAATCCAGTGCCATTAACATAATTGGCCAATAGATAGTATGGAATCGAACAATCTCTTTCCCTACTAAGTGAACATCCGCCGGCCAGTATTTCAAATATTTTGAGTTATCTTCCGTGCCATAGCCAAGAGCAGTAATATAATTGGAAAGAGCATCTATCCAAACATATATAACATGCTTCGGATTTCCGGGAACTTTTACCCCCCAGTCAAATGTTGTTCTAGAAACAGCTAAATCCTCAAGCCCAGGTTTGATAAAATTGTTAATCATTTCATTCTTTCTTGACTCTGGTTGTATAAATTCCGGATTTTCTTCATAATATTGTAAAAGACGATCGACATATTTACCCATTTTAAAGAAATAGGATTCTTCCTTTACTAATTCTACAGGATGGCCGCTGTCAGGACTTTTTCCACCAACTACCTTGCCATCTTCTATAATAGGATCAACTAATTGATGTTCCGTATAAAAGGTTTCATCCGGAACAGAGTACCAGCCTTCATATTGATCCAAATAAATATCTCCTTGATCTAGCAGCCTTTTAAAAATCTTTTCCACAACTTTTTTATGTCTTTCTTCTGTTGTTCGAATAAAATCATTGTAAGAGATATCTAATTTGTCCCATAAAACGCGAATACCATTCACAATATTATCTACGTATGCTTGTGGTGTAATCTTTTGCTCTTCAGCCTTACGCTGAATTTTTTGTCCATGCTCATCTGTACCAGTTAAATACATTACATCAAAGCCACGCATTCTTTTGTATCGTGCCATTGCATCGCCTGCGACTGTTGTATACGCATGTCCTATATGTAAATTCCCACTAGGATAATAAATAGGAGTCGTAATATAAAATGTTTTTGCCTGTTCACTCAACATATATCCCACCCTTTTAATAATAATATTCTTGCCATCACTGCCTTCTAACATGTAAAAACTCTCACCCAAAGGACGAGAGCTACTAAATGCCATTTTGGGCAATTCTTATATAACTTCTATATCACAGGATAACCTCTTATATCATCAAAATATACATAAAAATGAAACAACCTGCAACTTTTGACTATCTAGTATAGACTTCCTCCACTTTTAATTTATTTAGTGATACAAATTTTGTCGAAATTTAGTTGAGAATCATTTTACATTTTTTTACGAATACTATACTATTTAAACATTTTTGCTTCTAAATGAAACAATATTTTCTTTGAAAATTACTTATATATCAATGATTTTACGAGTTTTATAAATTCCTATTTTATACAAAATAATTATTGACGGATATGGGAATGCTTGGTATGATATAAACAGTTATAAAAAAAATGTCGAAAATTGACGACAAATAATTCGGAGTAAACGAGAGGAGAAAAGAAAATGAAATCTACTGGTATTGTTCGTAAGGTTGATGAATTAGGTCGCGTTGTTATTCCTATTGAACTTCGTCGCACACTTGGAATTGCTGAAAAAGATGCATTAGAAATTTATGTAGATGATGAGAAAATTATCTTAAAAAAATATAAGCCAAGCATGACTTGCCATATTACTGGTGAAGTATCTGATAATAACGTTCAATTAGCAGGCGGAAAATTAGTTCTAAGCCGTGAAGGTGCAGAGCAATTACTACAAGAAATTCAAAATGCTTTCCAATCTGCAAAGTAAAGAAATAAAAAAAGCATGACTGATTAAAATGTACCCTATAGAGTAGACACTTTAAAAAAAGAGTCTGCCCTATAGGGTACTTTTATGTATAATGAGGAAAAATGGGGATTGGGGATCAAATATGAGTAAAAAAACATTCACACAGGGAGAAATTTCGAAGTTATCAAATAATTTCTATGTAAAGTCAGTAAGCTCAAAAGGGATTACTTATAGAGATGAATTCAAACGTTATTTTATTGCCGAATATGAGAATGGTAAACTGCCTAAACAAATTTTTGAAGAATGTGGGTTTGACATAGAAATAATTGGAGAAAGAAGGGTTCGATCATCAACTAGTAGATGGTGTGCTGCTTATCGAAAGAATGGTATCACTGGTTTAACAGATACCCGAAAAGAGAATACTGGCAGACCTAGTGAACGTGAACTTAAATTAGAAGAAAGATATGCAAGGCTAGAAGCTCAAAATAATTTATTGAAAGCTGAAAATGAATTGTTAAAAAAGATAGAATTAGCCGAAAGGAGGCTAAAGGGGAAGAAATAAAACTTTCAGCTGAACAAAGGTACTTATTAATCCACTCCATAATTGAAAAGTATAAGCTTAAAAATAAGCTTCGTTATTTGTGTGACATCTCAGGCGTATCCCGTTCGGGATATTATAATTACTTTACTGTATCCTCACACAAGAATAGAGAAGAACGGGAAAAAAAGGACGAGAAGCTAAGAGACGTTATCATAAAGGCATATAAATTTAAGAATCGCAAAAAAGGGGCTCGCCAGATTAAAATGACATTGGCTGATCAATTTAAGGTTGTTTTCAATTTGAAACGTATACGGCGTATTATGAAGAAGTATGGTATAGTCTGCCCGATTAGAAAATCGAATCCTTATCGAAAAATGATGAAAGCAACGCAAGAACACAGGGTTCTGCCTAACTTGTTACAACGACAGTTTAAGCAAGGAACACCTGGAAAAGTCCTTCTTACTGACATTACCTATTTATTGTATGGACAAGGAAAGAAAGCCTATCTATCGACCATTAAAGACGGATCAACCAATGAAATCCTGGCTTACAATGTTTCTGATCGTATCACTTTAGATATAGCAATGGACACACTTTGTAAACTAAAGCAAAATCGAAAGGTTAAGTTAGCACCCGATGCTTTTATACACTCTGACCAAGGCGTTCACTATACCAGCCCCCTATATCAAAAAAGAGTGAGAAAATATAAGCTTGGACAGTCAATGTCAAGGAGAGGAAATTGTTGGGATAATGCCCCCCAGGAATCATTTTTTGGCCACTTTAAGGATGAAGCCTTTATCAAACCTTGTAACACACTTGAGGAACTGAAGAAAGAAATTAATTCTTATATGATTTATTATAACAACTTCAGATACCAATGGAATTTAAAGAAGATGACCCCTGTTCAATACAGGAATCATCTTCTTAAGATTGCTTAACTCTTTTTTAAAATGTCCTTTACAAAGGGTACACTTTAGATTTACAAGCAGTCATGCTTTTTTTATTTTTGTATTGTTTTCAGTTTTACTTATTAAGTTTACCGCAAGCAGCCACGCATGCCGTTTTCTTATTCGATATGATATTCTTGATAAACATCTCTTTTTGGAACTCCACGATCTTTAGCGGTTTGTTTTATTGCATCTTTAGAGGTAAAGCCTTCTTTTTGAATATAAGCATTAACGTGATCAACAACAGAAAGAGACTCCCACCATTTTAGTTCCTCTTCCAATTCATCATTTTCATTTCCTTGAACAATGATACAGAACTCTCCACGTATCTCATTACTTTCAGCCCAATGGAATACCTCTTCTATTGTACCTCGGATAAACTCCTCATATTTTTTTGTTAATTCTCGGCACAATGTAATATTACGGTTCCCCAGCACTGTTTTCATTGCAGACAGCGTATCCTTCAAACGATGGGGTGCTTCATATAAAATAAAAGTGGAAGACTGTTTTTTTAATATCTCCAATTCCTCTATTCTTTCCTTCTTTCCTCGCGTCAAAAAACCATAAAAATAAAATGGCTGCGGCTTTATTCCTGAAGCAATTAATGCCGTTAGCGCAGCATTCGCTCCAGGCAATGGAACAACACTAATTTGCTCTTCGATTGCTGCAACTACCAGCTCAAATCCCGGGTCCGAAATAGAAGGCATACCTGCATCACTAACAAGCGCAATCTTTGCACCTTCCTTTAAACGGGAAATTAATTGTTTCGAGCTTGTCTCCTTATTATGCTCATGATAGCTTGTAATAGGAGTATGGATATCAAAATAATTACATAGCTTTTTTGTATTTCTAGTGTCCTCCGCTGCAATTAATGCAGCCTCCTTTAGCATTCGAATAGCTCTGAATGTCATATCTTCTAAATTTCCAATTGGAGTAGGGACAAGATATAAAATACCCTTACTATCTTCATTAATAAAGCTTTTTTGCTGCTGCATTAGATAAACCAGCCTCTTTCAAAGATTGTTCTTTTTGAATAACATAGAACTATTTGCTCTTTCCAAATAGCATCTCTTCTACCTCTTCTGTATATTGATTATTTTCCTTATAAGTAATTAAAGGAGGTAGTATTTTCAAATCACGATTTCCATCTTTAATTCCTTCAACCAGTATAGTATTGGCTTCTTTCCCCAGCTTCGGATATACAAATCGAAGGCGCTTCGGTTCAATTCGATATTTTTGCATTAATGTTAAAATATCAACCAGTCTACCTGGTCTATGTACAAAAGCTGCCTTTCCACCTTGCTTTAAGAGTAAGCTACTTGTTTTCACGACATCCTCAAGCGTACATAATATTTCATGCCTAGCAATAGCCAAATGTTCATTTTCATTTATAATTCCCTTTTCTGGAGTTACAAAATAGGGTGGATTACACGTTACTACATCAAACTTCCCCGTTCCTAGTTGTTTCGGCATATCCTTGAGGTCTGCATGTATTATATGTATTTGATCTGTGAGCTGGTTTAATTCCACGCTTCTAACTGCCATGTCGTAAAGTCGTTCTTGGATTTCTACTCCCGTAATTTTACCTTTAGTTCTCCCGCTTAATAGGAGAGGGATTACACCATTACCTGTACATAAATCAATAATATTTCCCTTTTGTATAGGGAGATAGGAAAATCTAGCTAATAAAACTGCATCTAGAGAAAAGGAAAATACCGATGGACTTTGAATAATCCTTAAATTTTCAGCTAGTAAATAATCTAGTCTCTCATCGCCCGATAACAAGCCTGTCAACCTCCGTTAAAAATAAGGTTGTCCCAAAAAAGTAGAATAAAAATACTTATGGAACAACCTTTATATACATTTTATTTCTTATTTAAAAATGATAGGCAGAATAAACAATCTTCATCTTTGCGCGGACTTCCAAAATGTACATTACAAATGTGAAATCCTTCTTGATATAATCTAGCCAAATTATCGTAACCTTCACCAATATCTAATTCTTTATCGGCTTTTGTAGGGTCATCCTTTCCATCCAATCCAGTTGAAGAAGTGGTAGTCTCGTTGTTTATGGATTTTCCTCCGTTATCCAGCCGCTTTCGCAAATATTCATTTTCTAATCTTAAAGCATTGTTTTCTTCTATCATTTTGGCTAAATATTTTTTTAATTCACCCAGCTGTTGATACAAATCACCAATTTGTATTTCCATATTGCTGACTGAATCGAAGAATTCGTTTTTATCCATAAACTCCACCTCATTATTCCGTGGCTTGGATTGATATGGCATCTTCATTCAGGATCTCATCCATCGTAAATTCCAATATCCGTTCTTGCCCAACTAATTCTACTTGCAAAACTCTTTCAAGTATATTCAATCCAATAATTTTCCCCATTCCGTGTGGGGTTTGGATTGTCTCACCAATATCAGGTAAGCTTTCCTTCGCTGCTTCGTACTCGTCATTTTCGTATTTCAAGCAGCACATTAACCGACCACATAAGCCAGAAATCTTGGTAGGATTAAGAGATAAATTTTGGTCCTTCGCCATTTTTATCGATACCGGCTCAAAATCACCTAGAAATGTCGAGCAGCAAAGCATACGTCCGCATGGTCCAATTCCGCCGAGCATTTTCGCTTCATCTCTTACTCCAATTTGCCTTAATTCTATCCTAGTACGAAAAATCGCTGCAAGGTCCTTTACGAGCTCCCGAAAATCAACGCGTCCATCGGCAGTAAAATAAAAGATTACTTTATTCCGATCAAACGTGTACTCGACGTCTACTAATTTCATATCGAGCTGATGTTCTATTACCTTTTCAGAGCAAACCTCGTAAGCTTCCCTAGCTGCTTCTTTATTTTCACTTACTATCATTTGATCTTTTTCATTAGCAATGCGAATGACCTTCTTTAATGGCAACACAACATCGTTCTCATCAACTGACTTACGATCTGTAACCACTTTTCCAAATTCTATTCCCCGAACTGTTTCTACAATTACAGAGTCATTTTTTTGAATTATGAGATCATCCGGATCAAAGTAATATATTTTTCCGGCCTTTTTAAATCTTACACCTACAACATCAAACAAAGGTAGATCCCCCCTGCAATTTTAAAACAAGCTGCTCCATCAATAATTGTGGATTCATATTTGCATTTAGCTTGCGTTTCGCCTCTAAAATAGAGGACATTTTATCTGTTAACGTACGTGTGGACATTTGCAATACATCCATCTCTAACTGATTACGGAAATCCGGATATAGAAGTTGTTGTTTATCTTTGCCTAAACGTAATGAAATAAGATCTTTATATACAAAAAGCAATAGATCTAAACCACGGTCTATTTGACTTTTTTCTTTAAAATGAGGATACCAATCTTCTTGAAGTGCAACCATTGCGGAAGCCGCACTTTTTCTCAAGACCTCATATAATTTTAACACTAATTTTCTAGCTTGTGCAAACCACTCATCATTATTTAACTCTAAAGCTTCATGAATATTATTGGTAATGCTAGCTAATATTAGTGCATTAGAAGAGGATACGCCTGCTTCCAATAACTTATTTACTAATACATCTGTAGGAATCATTCTAAAGGTAATGACCTGGCATCTTGATATAATCGTCGGCAAAATTTGCTGTATTTGCTCTGTTATTAATATCGCAGTTGTACCTTCATTTGGCTCTTCCAAAAATTTAAGTAAACTATTTGCCGCATTGACGGTCATTTTATCAGCATGGATGATTGTATATAGCTTCTTCTCTGACTCTACTGCCGATTTACTAAATTCCTGCTGAAGAGTTTTTATTTGATCCTTTTTAATGGATAAGCCATCTGGTTCAACTATATGGACATCCGGATGGCTCCCATTATTAATTCTTTTACAATTTATACATGCTTCACAAGGGATTATTTGATCCTGCAAATTCAGACACAACAATGTCTTAGCTATTAGATTACTAACATCCCTTTTGCCAGTTCCACGCTCACCCTCGAGCAAGTAGGCATGTGCAATTCTATTTTTTTGAATACTGTTTTTTAATGTCCTTGTCGCAAGAGGTTGAACCTTTTCCAGTCCATCCCATGTTACTGCCAAACTGCATCACTCTCTTACGTATATAAATTAATTAATAATCCTTTTATTTCACCAATTTTACCTAATATATCGATCGAAGAACTTTCCTTTTTAATATGTTCATCTGTAAGTTCGACTAGTTGTTTATCAATCGTTTCAATAATATTTAGCTTCCGTCCTTCTCCATATTGATTCCATGTATGTGATTGTTTTAAATTCATACCAAAATCCACGGTTTCACGAACAAAGCGCTTCACCAAAGCCTTATACTTTGCCAAATCTTTAAAAGTACGGGATTTGGCTAATTTTTCACCGGCACTTTCAATTTCTGATAATAATTTATTGAGCTGATCCATTTGCAGCTTTTCTTCTTGTTTTTGAACAATAGCAGAAAATTTTGTTCCCCCTGCCGCAACCTGTTTAGCATCTTGGCGGGATTTCTCAAGACCAACTCTTAAATCTTGATGTATTTTCACGTCATTCTCCTCTTTAAAGGCAGTATTCGTAATTTGTTAGTATTTTTCCTCACGCTGAGAAAAGAAACCTATTAAAAATGATGAAATTGTTCAACAGGAAGAACAAATACAGTTGCTCCTCCAACCTCTACTTCAACAGGGTACGGGATATATGAATCTGCATTACCACCCATTGGTGATACCGGTGCCATTAGCTGTTCACGTGATTTGCAATTATCCTTAATTACTTGCAGAGCTTTCTCCACTCTAATATCTTCTGTCCCAATCATAAATGTTGTATTTCCAGACTTTAAAAAACCGCCCGTACTTGCAAGTTTCGTAACTCTAAAGTTATGTTCTACCATCGCATTCATTAATCGAGAACTATCTTGGTCTTGTACAACTGCTAATATTAGCTTCATAATACTCCCCTCCTAAAATTTATTTCTTCTTGTTTTGAACATTAACTTTTTTCTATTATACCATTTATTATTATATATGTATTTGCGCTAATGCCTTAATAATCCTCTTTATTCACAAAAAACCTTGGAGAAATAATTTCCTCCAAGGTAATTATTGATTCCATTTTGCTTTTAGAACATTATTAACCTTTTCTTTAACCATTTGATAAACCTCATTGATATCCTTGCTTGCATCAATTTCATAAATTCTTTCTGGAAATTTTTCCATTAATAATGCAAATCCTTCACTAACCCTTTCATGGAAATCCAGCTCTTCTAGATCAAGTCTATTTACTTCTCTCCCACTGTTTTCCTGAATTCTTTTTAACCCAATTTTTACAGGTACATTAAAATAAATGGTTAAATCCGGCATAACATTCTGAATAGCAAATTGATTTATGGCAAATACCTCATCAATTCCTATTCCTCTTGCATATCCTTGGTATGCTAATGAACTATCAATAAATCGGTCGCATAATACAATGGAGCCTTCAGCTAATGCTGGTAAAACTCTTTCCACTAAATGTTGCCTCCTGGCAGCAGCATATAATAAGGCTTCCGTACGAGAGTCCATTTCCGTATTTCTTTTATTTAATATAACTTCCCGTATTTGCTCTGCGATTCGGATACCTCCAGGTTCACGAGTCATAATAATGTCTAAGCCTTTTTGCTGCAATTCTGTTCCTAGCATTTGTAAAATAGTCGTTTTTCCAGCGCCCTCTGGTCCTTCAAATGTAATAAATAAACCTTTCATAAGATGTCCTCCGATATCATTTCGATGAATCCCTAATCTATATATACGGAAATTAATCCTTCTCTAATTCGGGAAAGATCTCCTTGTATTTTTGCATTTAGCTTTATTAATTTACTTAACATTTCCATTTGTTCCTCTGTTATTTTTTCACCTGGCAAAATCAATGGTATACCTGGTGGGTATGGGGTAATCATTTTGGCAGCAATTCGATTGGGTGCTTCACATATTTCTACCCATTGTGTTTGTTTTCCCTTCATTTCTTCATACGACAGCGATAATTGGGTGAACCCCCGGTTATATGTAAATCCATTTCTTTTAATACAGGATTTATGAGTCCTTAATTTACAGGAAGCTTTCATTCGCCCGACAGTATCATCTATAGGGTAGTGGATATTTTTCTTTAATAACGGAAAAACAAAAACAACATGGTATTGATCCGCAAACTCAGGATAGACCCCTTGCTCATTTAATATATCCTGATATTCAAACCCTGAATATCCATCATAAGATACAATAATCTTAAGTGGGTCTTGTCCGGATTTGGTATGTATCGATAAACCTTCTATTTTTGATAACTCAGAAATAAAATAAGCACGCTTTGATAAAGTATATTCCAAATCCTCTTTTGTAAAGTTCGCTATGTAATGACGAGCTATATCTAAAGACATCATAATCGGATAAGATGGACTACTTGATTGAAGCATTCCCAAATAATGCTCCATTCGCTCAGTCGAAACCAGCTGGCTATTAATGTGCAAATATGATCCCATTGTCATAGCTGGAAGCATTTTATGTGCAGATTGAATAATAATATCAGCACCTAATTTTATAGCTGAATCTGGTAATGGATTACCCAATTGAAAATGAGGCCCATGTGCTTCATCCACAATAACCAAACCATTGTTTTCGTGAACGATTTCTATAATTTCCTTTAAATTATATGTAAATCCGTAATAATTAGGATAGGTCAGAATGCAACCCCTTAAAGTAGGAAAATTTTCAAACGCCTTCCTTACCATTGATGGTTCTATTTCTGTTGGTATACTTAAATCTTTATCCACTTTAGGTGAAAGAAAAATTGGATTTACGTTTGCTATAGAAAGTGCATTTAAAACGGATTTATGACAATTTCGTTGTACTAAAACATAATCATTTGTATCAAAGGAACTCAAAATACTTGCAACATTTCCTACAGTGCTCCCATTAACAAGAAAATAGCTTTTTTGAGTTTTATAGAAAGAGCTTAATAATTCCTGTGCGTACTTAATAGGCCCGTCCGGAGCATGCAAATCATCCAGCCCCTTAAGCTCTGTTACATCATATTGAAGAAACTTTGCCCACTCAGTATTAAATTCCTTATATAGTAAACCATTCTTATGTCCTGGGACATGATAAGAAATAGGATTACTCCTTTTAAAATTGTTTAATTCCTCATATAAGGGTATACATTTTTGATCCAATTTAACAATTACCTTTCGTTCATTTAAGAAAACTCTTTAAATCGAAAATACTTCAAACACTAAGAGAAGTGCTTATCTTATTTTATTGTACTATACAGGGCAATAAAGTGAAACTTCATAAAAAAAGTGTAAGCTCGCTTAAGCGAATTTATACACATGCAAAAAACCAAGCTCTTTCCATAGCTTGGTTAAGAAATGTTTTGCTTATAGCTGACTATTTTCAATCGTTCAACATAATATTTATATTTAGGGTCATTTGTATCCGTTATTACCATATCTTTTTCACATTCTTCACATATAAATGATGTATACAGATGGATACCTTTTTCTTTAAACTGCTCACAAACAATACACGTTTCCCCTATTGTTCTCTCGGCTGCTATATGGCCCATAATCTCCACCTCCATACACAATATTATTTCCAATAATTATTTTAATATACAATTTTCTAAATATTGTCGTTACAAATAAAAGTTCATTTAATATTGTATGTTTTCTAAGGTTTCCATGTGTATGTCTATAGAATTATTATTCTTTTATTGCTAATTTAAGTTAGTTTTGTGATTAATATTGTTATATTTAACACTAATTTCATGAATTTTTTTTCTTAATCTCGCAAAAATTGTACTTATTCTCGCGAATCAGGTCTTTACCTAATAAAAGTATATAAAAAAGCCGCAGAATCAAATCTGCGGCTTTTTCTGTTTGCCTGGCAACGTCCTACTCTTGCAGGGGGAGAGCCCCCAACTACCATCGGCGCTGAGAAGCTTAACTTCCGTGTTCGGGATGGGAACGGGTGTGACCTTCTCGCCATTATTACCAGACCTCAGTTTTTTGCTGAAAGCAAAATAACTTTCTTTTTGTAAGGGTTTGTTCCCTCAAAACTAAATACTGCAGAAGAATCAAGTAAAGAGAATCGTTTTTTTGGTTAAGTCCTCGATCGATTAGTATTCGTCAGCTCCATGTGTCGCCACACTTCCACCTCGAACCTATCAACCTGATCATCTTTCAGGGATCTTACTAGCTTGACGCTATGGGAAATCTCATCTTGAGGGGGGCTTCATGCTTAGATGCTTTCAGCACTTATCCCTTCCGCACATAGCTACCCAGCGATGCCTTTGGCAAGACAACTGGTACACCAGCGGTGCGTCCATCCCGGTCCTCTCGTACTAAGGACAGCTCCTCTCAAATTTCCTACGCCCACGACGGATAGGGACCGAACTGTCTCACGACGTTCTGAACCCAGCTCGCGTACCGCTTTAATGGGCGAACAGCCCAACCCTTGGGACCGACTACAGCCCCAGGATGCGATGAGCCGACATCGAGGTGCCAAACCTCCCCGTCGATGTGGACTCTTGGGGGAGATAAGCCTGTTATCCCCGGGGTAGCTTTTATCCGTTGAGCGATGGCCCTTCCATGCGGAACCACCGGATCACTAAGCCCGACTTTCGTCCCTGCTCGACTTGTAGGTCTCGCAGTCAAGCTCCCTTGTGCCTTTACACTCTACGAATGATTTCCAACCATTCTGAGGGAACCTTTGGGCGCCTCCGTTACTCTTTAGGAGGCGACCGCCCCAGTCAAACTGCCTGCCTGACACTGTCTCCCACCCCGATTGAGGGGTGCGGGTTAGAATTTCAATACAGCCAGGGTAGTATCCCACCGACGCCTCCACCGAAGCTGGCGCTCCGGCTTCAAAGGCTCCTACCTATCCTGTACAAGCTGTACCAAAATTCAATATCAAGCTGCAGTAAAGCTCCACGGGGTCTTTCCGTCCTGTCGCGGGTAACCTGCATCTTCACAGGTACTATAATTTCACCGAGTCTCTCGTTGAGACAGTGCCCAGATCGTTACGCCTTTCGTGCGGGTCAGAACTTACCTGACAAGGAATTTCGCTACCTTAGGACCGTTATAGTTACGGCCGCCGTTTACTGGGGCTTCAATTCAGAGCTTCGCTTGCGCTAACCCCTCCTCTTAACCTTCCAGCACCGGGCAGGCGTCAGCCCCTATACTTCGCCTTGCGGCTTCGCAGAGACCTGTGTTTTTGCTAAACAGTCGCCTGGGCCTATTCACTGCGGCTCTCTCGGGCTTGCACCCTACCAGAGCACCCCTTCTCCCGAAGTTACGGGGTCATTTTGCCGAGTTCCTTAACGAGAGTTCTCTCGCTCACCTTAGGATTCTCTCCTCGCCTACCTGTGTCGGTTTGCGGTACGGGCACCTTTTACCTCACTAGAGGATTTTCTTGGCAGTGTGGAATCAGGAACTTCGGTACTATATTTCCCTCGCCATCACAGCTCCGCCTTCACGGTTACGGGATTTGCCTCGTAACCAGCCTAACTGCTTGGACGCACATATCCAACAGTGCGCTTACCCTATCCTCCTGCGTCCCCCCATCGTTCAAACGGTAAAGAGGTGGTACAGGAATATCAACCTGTTGTCCATCGCCTACGCCTTTCGGCCTCGGCTTAGGTCCCGACTAACCCTGAGCGGACGAGCCTTCCTCAGGAAACCTTAGGCATTCGGTGGAAGGGATTCTCACCCTTCTTTCGCTACTCATACCGGCATTCTCACTTCTAAGCGCTCCACCAGTCCTTCCGGTCTGGCTTCACCGCCCTTAGAACGCTCTCCTACCACGGACACCTACGGTGTCCATCCACAGCTTCGGTGATACGTTTAGCCCCGGTACATTTTCGGCGCAGAGTCACTCGACCAGTGAGCTATTACGCACTCTTTAAATGGTGGCTGCTTCTAAGCCAACATCCTGGTTGTCTAAGCAACTCCACATCCTTTTCCACTTAACGTATACTTTGGGACCTTAGCTGGTGGTCTGGGCTGTTTCCCTTTTGACTACGGATCTTATCACTCGCAGTCTGACTCCCAAGCATAAGTATTTGGCATTCGGAGTTTGTCTGAATTCGGTAACCCGATGAGGGCCCCTAGTCCAAACAGTGCTCTACCTCCAATACTCTTCATCTTGAGGCTAGCCCTAAAGCTATTTCGGAGAGAACCAGCTATCTCCAAGTTCGATTGGAATTTCTCCGCTACCCACACCTCATCCCCGCACTTTTCAACGTGCGTGGGTTCGGGCCTCCAGTAAGTGTTACCTTACCTTCACCCTGGACATGGGTAGATCACCTGGTTTCGGGTCTACGACCTCATACTATGTTCGCCCTATTCAGACTCGCTTTCGCTGCGGCTCCGCCTCATCAGCTTAACCTTGCATGAAATCGTAACTCGCCGGTTCATTCTACAAAAGGCACGCTATCACCCGGCATTTTTCCAAAGGAAAATATGCACAGGGCTCTAACTACTTGTAGGCACACGGTTTCAGGTTCTCTTTCACTCCCCTCCCGGGGTGCTTTTCACCTTTCCCTCACGGTACTGGTTCACTATCGGTCACTAGGGAGTATTTAGCCTTGGGAGATGGTCCTCCCTGCTTCCGACGGGATTTCACGTGTCCCGCCGTACTCAGGATCCACTCTGGAGGGAACGAAGTTTCAACTACAGGGTTGTTACCTTCTTTGACGGGCCTTTCCAGACCTCTTCATCTACTCCGTTCCTTTGTAACTCCGTATAGAGTGTCCTACAACCCCAAGAGGCAAGCCTCTTGGTTTGGGCTTCTTCCGTTTCGCTCGCCGCTACTCAGGAAATCGCAATTGCTTTCTCTTCCTCCGGGTACTTAGATGTTTCAGTTCCCCGGGTCTGCCTTCCTTATCCTATGTATTCAGATAAGGATACTGCTCCATTACGAGCAGTGGGTTCCCCCATTCGGAAATCTCCGGATCAAAGCTTGCTTACAGCTCCCCGAAGCATATCGGTGTTAGTCCCGTCCTTCATCGGCTCCTAGTGCCAAGGCATCCACCGTGCGCCCTTACTAACTTAACCTATAAGGTTATTACTACT
>NZ_JAGYPI010000008.1 GCF_018343615.1 Bacillus sp. FJAT-49736
TGCTCAGGTTTGCTGGCGCCGATTAACGCACTCGCAACATTTGGTTGACGTAATATCCAAGCTAGCGCTAATTGGGAAAGCTTCACATCTAATTCTTTTGCCACACCTTCAAGTTGTTTTACTTTTGCAAGTACATCCTCTGTTAACATTCTTGATAAAGAACCGTTGGATTTTGGATCTGTTGCACGCGTTCCTTCTGGCAGATTCGTTATGTCGGTATATTTCCCTGTCAAAATACCTTGTGCAAGCGGAGAAAATACAATTTGGCTGAAGCCTGTTTGTTCTCCTAGCGGAATAATTTCTTTTTCAATATAACGATTGAACATATTGTAAACTGGTTGATTTACGACGATTCGGTCAAGTAAATAACGGTCGGCAGTTCCTAATGCTAGCTGAATTTGTTGTGCTGTCCACTCACTTACCCCAAGATATAGAACTTTTCCTTGACGAACTAGATCATCGAGTGTCCGAAGTGTTTCATCAATGGCAGTTTCCGGATCAAAACGGTGGCAATAATAAATATCTACGTAATCTTTGTTTAATCGCTTCAGGCTTGCATTAATCTGCTCCGTAATATGTTTCCTGGAAAGACCTTGATCATTAGGTCCGTCCCCCATTTTCCCGAACACTTTTGTTGCAAGAACATAGGATTCCCTAGGATATTTCCCTAGTGCTTCCCCTACGATTTTTTCCGCTTCCCCGCGGGCATATACATTTGCTGTATCAAAGGAATTAATACCAAGATCATAAGCTTTATCAATTGTTTTGACAGCTGTTTCCGCTCCAATTGAATTTCCATATGTGAGCCAGCTTCCCAAGCTGATTTCACTAACCTTTAACCCAGTTCTTCCAAGCTTACGATATTTCATGTTCATCGCCCCTGTTTTTTAGATTATGTATCATAACTATTATAAAATTCTAAATAGACAAATTAAAGAGATATGCATTATAATTACAAATGTATACAAAATTTTCCATAAATGTAGAAAGGATGTGGAATATGCTGTTTAAACCTCGATATGAACCAGTTGAATTAAAACTTCTAAGATTTTTAAACACTCGGATAAAATTATCGCCTAAAGTTGTAGGATATTTATTAAATTTAGAAAAAGGCTTTGAAGGAGAATTAGTTTTTGATAAATGTATAGAAAATCTTTCCGACAATTGGCTCATTATGAATGATTTATTGCTGGAAACTAATAATACCATCTATCAACTCGATTCCATTCTAATCTCTCCAGATACTATCCACCTATTTGAAGTTAAAAATTTTGAAGGTGACTACTACTTCGAGGATGACAAGTGGTATACAATTTCAGGAAAAGAAATTAAAAACCCCTTGCTTCAATTGAAACGTGCTGAGTCCCTTTTCCGAAGATTGCTTCAGGACCTGCGTTTTTCATTTTCTATAGAAGCAAATGTAATCTTCGTAAACCCCAATTTTTTCTTATACCAAGCACCTATAAACCTACCCATTATTTTTCCAAATCAGATTGAAGGATTTATGAAAAAGTTAAATATGCGACCACCGACGCAAACTAATACAACCACAAAATTCGTAGAAAAGTTATCTACTATTCTTTTAGAAGAATCTCCATATAAGAATTTACCTGAATATAGCTATGAGCAATTAAAAAAGGGAATTACCTGTTCAAAATGTAATAGATTTATGACTAGATTTAATAAAAACAACATTGTTTGCCAAAAATGTGAGACCATCGAGGAAAACGGTCATGCATTATTGCGGAGTGTGGAGGAATATAAATTTTTGTTTCCTAGTAGAAAAATAACTACGAATGTAATTTATGACTGGTGTAAAATTATTCATTCTAAAAAAGTGGTACGCAGGATACTCAATGAGAACTTTTCACTTACTGGGCGTGCAAGGTCTGCTCATTTTGTTGAGCATCAACCCGTTAACGAATAGTTTAGTAGCTATCCTATATTCATAGAAAGTATAAATGAGGACAGTGGGTTACCAAATAAAAATGTAATCATATTTCTTATTGGTGACCCTTTCACTCCTCTACCTCCATTTTGGGTATCTATCTTCCCTTTTGGTTACCCTTTTCGCTCCTCTACCTTCGTTTCGGGCACTTATCTTCCTTTTTGGTGACCCTTTTCGATCCTCTACCTCCTTTTCGGGAACCTATCTTCCCTTTTGGTTACCCTTTTCGCTCCTCTACCTTCGTTTCGGGCACTTATCTTCCTTTTTGGTGACCCTTTTCGATCCTCTACCTCCTTTTCGGGCACCTATCTTCCCTTTTGATGACCCTTTTCGATCCTCTACCTCCTTTTCGGGCACCAATCTTCCCTTTTGATGACCCTTTTCGCTACTCTACCTCCTTTTCGGGCACTTATCTTCCATTTTGGTTACCCTTTTTGCTACTCTACGTCCTTTTCGGGCACCAATCTTCCTTTTTAGTGACCCTTTTCGATCCTCTCCCCCCATTTCGAGCACCAATCTTCCCTTTTGATGACCCTTTTCGCTACTCTACCTCCGTTTTGGGCACCAATCTTCCCTTTTGATGACCCTTTTCGATCCTCTACCCCTATTTCGGGAACCTATCTTCCCTTTTGGTTACCCTTTTCGCTACTCTACCTTCGTTTCGGGCACTTATCTTCCTTTTTGGTGACCCTTTTCGATCCTCTACGTCCTTTTCGGGCACCAATCTTCCCTTTTGATGACCCTTGTCGCTACTCTACCTCCTGTTCGGGAACCTATCTTCCCTTTTGGTTACCCTTTTCGCGACTCTACCTTCGTTTCGGGCACTTATCTTCCTTTTTGGTGACCCTTTTCGATCCTCTCCGTCCATTTCGCGCACCAATCTTCCCTTTTGATGACCCTTTTCGCTCCTCTCCCCCCATTTCGGGCACCTATCTTACCTTTTGATGACCCTTTTCGATCCTCTCCCCCTATTTTGGGAACCAATCTTCCCTTTTGATGCCCCTTTTCGCTCCTCTACCTCCGGTTCGGGCACTTATCTTCCTTTTTGGTGACCCTTTTCGATCCTCTCCGTCCATTTCGCGCACCAATCTTCCCTTTTGATGACCCTTTTCGCTCCTCTCCCCCCATTTCGGGCACCTATCTTACCTTTTGATGACCCTTTTCGATCCTCTCCCCCTATTTTGGGAACCAATCTTCCCTTTTGATGCCCCTTTTCGCTCCTCTACCTCCGGTTCGGGCACTTATCTTCCTTTTTGGTGACCCTTTTCGATCCTCTCCGTCCATTTCGCGCACCAATCTTCCCTTTTGATGACCCTTTTCGCTCCTCTCCCCCCATTTCGGGCACCTATCTTACCTTTTGATGACCCTTTTCGATCCTCTCCCCCTATTTTGGGAACCAATCTTCCCTTTTGATGCCCCTTTTCGCTCCTCTACCTCCGGTTCGGGCACTTATCTTCCTTTTTGGTGACCCTTTTCGATCCTCTCCGTCCATTTCGCGCACCAATCTTCCCTTTTGATGACCCTTTTCGCTCCTCTCCCCCCATTTCGGGCACCTATCTTACCTTTTGATGACCCTTTTCGATCCTCTCCCCCTATTTTGGGAACCAATCTTCCCTTTTGATGCCCCTTTTCGCTCCTCTACCTCCGGTTCGGGCACTTATCTTCCTTTTTGGTGACCCTTTTCGATCCTCTACGTCCTTTTCGGGCACCAATCTTCCCTTTTGATGACCCTTTTCGCTCCTCTCCCCCCATTTCGGGCACCTATCTTACCTTTTGATGACCCTTTTCGATCATCTACCTCCGTTTTGGGCACTTACCTTCCTCTTTGGTGACCCTTTTTGCTACTCTACCTCCTTTTCGGGAACCTATCTTCCCTTTTGGTGACCCTTTTTGCTACTCTACCTCCATTTCGGGCACCTATCTTCCCTTTTGATGACCCTTTTCGATCCTCTCCCCCTATTTTGGGAACCAATCTTCCCTTTTGATGCCCCTTTTCGCTCCTCTACCTCCGTTTCGGGCACTTATCTTCCTTTTTGGTGACCCTTTTCGCTCCTCTACCTCGGTTTCGGGAACCTATCTCTCTCATTTATAGCTCTACCCCTCCTTAACCTCATTTCGGGTCAGTACCGAAAAAGCTTTTCCACCTATTAAAAGTTAATTTACAAAGATTACTTTATACATCCTTCAATGAAGATATTATGAGTTCAATTTCTTTATTAGTACAAAACAAGATTGTGGCAGGCACTACCTCATCTCCAATAAAAAGAGTGGTGCCAGGCACCACTCTCATTTTTTACTGGATATAAAGCTTTCCAGCTGCTAATTTGGTTGATACGTTGCTGTAGTCATCTACTACCTTCACTTCAACAACAGCGCCATCGGCTTTTGTCTTGCTTGGAACTGTCCAATAGCCGACATAATGTCCTGCAGATGTTTCCATCATTGGCAATTCTGTTGCGTTGTCACTAGATGGTACATTTGTAAGTGGCATGTGAATAGCAAATGTTGCTTTCAAGCCAGGCTCACTGTCAAATTCGATTTTGACGGAATCACCTGTTTTTAAGTTCTTATCTGTGTTTGGCATTAAGTTCTTGATTTCCGGTGCTGTGTATTTTGCAAAGACAGTAACCTTTTTCGATACTTTATTTCCTGCTTTGTCTTGTGCAACTACCTTAATATCATTTTGACCTTCTTCAAGCAAAATGCGCTTAGAGTATTTTCCATCTGTAACTGTTGCCTTTTCTCCATTGACCTTTACAAAGTCAAGGTTGGCATCATTTACTTTACCCTCAACTGTTACCGTTTCACGATTAGTCTTATCATTATTTTTCGGACTATCGATCGTTAAAGTAGGGTTCGTTTTATCATATACTACTTTTACAGGTGCGGAGGCATCCGTTGATCCGGAAGCAACAGAAGATTTCGCCGTTAAGACGTTATCCCCTTCTGAAAGAGCTACCTCAGCAGAGAACTTTCCGTTGTCTGCTACTTTTGTAGATGCAACCTTTGTTCCGTTATTATAAATATTTACATCTGTTGTTGGAGAAGCGGTACCTTCTACCGTTACTTTGCCTTCATTCGTGAATGTGCCGTCTTTTGGTGATGTAATAACTGGTACATCTACCTCATAGCTTACACGGGCACGGATCATATAGTTTCCTTCATCTGCAGGTGATTGAGACCAAGCTCCACCTACTAGCTGCCAGCTGCGTTTTGCGTTTGTACCACTTTCATCTGTCGCTAGACCTGGTGCATTTGGATTTGGATTTGTTTGAATGTATACCATATAGAAGTCTCCATTCACAACAATTCCTTGTGTGGAAAGATCTACAACTGTCCATTCACCATTTCGAAGCGCCTTTGCATTGATTGGTCCGGCGATCTTCTTGCCTGGTGCACCACCTGTACCAGATGCATCCCAAACCTCTACTTTAAAATCAGTTCCTCCAGGAGTTGGCCAATCAGAAGTCCAGAAACGGAAGACTCCAGCTGTTACAATTGCTGTCTTCTTACCTTCTGGCAGGGACATTTTCACAGCCCAGCCATTGCCCGCATCATAGAATGCATGAGCGTTTTCAGCTGTGCCATCATCATAGCCGATTTCTCCACCTGGGTAGCTAATAATTGGTACTAAATCAATATTTTTCTCTGTTGTTGTATTTCCGTTAACCGTTACGGCAATATCTTGGCTATGATAATACGGTGCCAATACTTTTAATGTATAGTTACCTGCATATGCCGTAATATCATAGTGCCCGTTTGCATCGGTTTGTACAGGAGTTACAGCAGCATCCTCTACAAGAAGCAATGTTGCACCTTGTAACGGCTCACCTGTTGATTTATTTTTCACCGTACCGCTGATATGGCCTTTAGCTAATTCATGTAATACGAAGTTAGCTGTTGTAACGCCATCGCGCTCAATATTCACTCGTTGCTGTTCGGATTGATATCCATATGCTTCTGCTTGGAGCGTATAGGATCCTGCAGCATGTGATAATTGATATTGGCCATTCGCTGGGTTCGTCATGACAGAGCGTCCTGTTTCAAGAACACTTACTTGCGCACCCATTGGTAATAGTGTAGGATTTACTTGTTCCTCTTTCGCTGGAGGGGCATCCTTCTTAGGTAGTTCTGGCTTAATAGAAGCTGGATCTACCTTTTCTTTTTTAAGAGAATCCTTGTCATCGCTTTGGCCTACACCAAGCTTACCAGTATTCTTAGTGCCTGAGCTATTTTTTGGAGTTGCAGAAAGCTTCACATCATCTAAATACCAGCCCGCTTTTTGCACACTGCCATCTGTTTTTACATTGAAGCCAATGTAAATACGCCCGCCACTATAGTTGGATAGATTGACTTCTTGATCAACCCAGCCTCCTGATTGGCCATTCACTTGTAAAAGCTGTGTCCAGTTTTGAAGGTCATTTGAAACAAATACTGTACCGAAATCGTATCTAGTCTCAAGATCGAACCAGTTTTTAAATTGTAGGTATGCATTGCCTGCCGGTAAATCGATTGGAGGCATTACAAGTGTCATGTTTGCACTGTTATCGTAATTTCCAGCTAGGTTTGTCGCATATACTTTTTGTCCTGATGCGGCACTGTTTGGTCCGGAGGTTGGTATGCCCCATTGCCATGAATCTTTTGTTCCGTAGGAATACCATCCAATTGGTGTTGATTCAAAGTCTTGGGAATAACCTACCGTAATCCCTGGTTTTACACTTACTTGGTAATCGTTGCTTGTTACTTCGTTATTGCCGAAGTCATTAATCTTCCAACGATATTTTAAAGAAGGTACGGCAATCTGATTTCCTGGAACTACTACTTGATATTCACCGGATTTGTAGTCGCCAGATGTACGAGTTGCATCTACATTCTGCCAATTTCCGGATTTATCTTGATACTGCAGCTTCACAGAAGCAACGCTTACATTATCTGAAACAGTTACGTTTAATGTTAAATCCATTCCTGCATATGTTTCAGTTGGAGCAGTATGTGTAAATGTAGGAGGCTCTGTGTCATTTCCATCTTTACCAACTTGACCTTTAACAGTTCCAAGTCCGCTTAATACAGAAGATACTGCGTCAAAAGCGTTTACAAGCCCGTAACCATAACCGTTATTAGGTGAATTCGGGAATGTGGAATCCGTTAATGGTGTAGCAGTTGATATTAATATATCCTCGATTTGGTTTACCGTTAGAGAAGCATTTGCTTGTTTTAATAAAGCAACTACTGCAGATACATGTGGACCTGCCATCGATGTACCATTCCATCCACCTTCATATACTCCACCAGGAACGGAAGAACGAATATTCACTCCCGGTGCGGAAACTTCAGGCTTAATTTCACCGTATGGAGATGGTCCTTGTAAAGAAAAGCTTGCTAATTTATTGTTAATGTCCGTTGCACCGGTTGCAAATGATTCGGGATAGTTTGCTGGATTAGCTACAGAACCTGGTCCTCCCGGGTTCCAAAGATCTGTATTACCTGCAGAAAACTCTGGGAAAATTTCTGCATCTCGCCAGTTTTTCACCATATCACGGTACCATTCATCTAAGCCTGGACCGCCGCCCCAAGAGTTATTCACTACATCTGGTGCTTTATCAGGATGTGGATTACCAGCAGCATCCTTAGGAGAGATAATCCATTCACCAGCTCTAAGTAAATCTGCATCCGTTCCACCAGCAGCTGTGAAAGCTTTTACAGCTATCCATTTTGCTCCTGGTGCTACACCAATTTGATTGCTACCATTTGGCTCAGAACCGACCATTGTTCCCATTGTATGAGTACCATGACCTTGGTCATCATATGGTGTAGAACGTCCTGCCGTTGCATCGAACCAGTTCATTTCGTTATTTGGCGTATTGGGATTGCTTGGATTATAGCCTCGATATTTTTCCTTTAGTGCCGGATGATCCCATTGAACGCCTGTATCAATATTTGCTACAACTGTTCCTGTACCATCGATGCCCATACTCCATACTTGAGGTGCACCGATTTTGTTAATATTCCATTCAATACTGTTAGTATTTGCTTTTGGCTGTTCAGCGGTTTTTCCAACTGCTAAAGAACCTTTTGCCTCACTGCTTTGAGTTGCTGATCCTGCATAAAGCTGACGAATCTCATTTGGAAGGATCTTAGCTACCTCTTCAAAATGTGAAAGCTTTTCGGCAATATCCTTCGTTGCAGTGACAGCAATACCATTTACAATGTAAAAGGATTCAAAGTCCTTTACTTTACCATTCTTCTTCTCCTTTTCAAGGTAGTCAATAACGGTATGCTGTGTTTCCAAAGCTGTGGATCTTAATTCCGAAACAACCGCTGATCTTTTGGCCAGCTTCGTTTTTTGGGCAGATAACTTACCTTTCGAGGCTTTATCCGCCGCAGCTTTGGCAGCCTTTGTTGTATCTGCCTGTTCTTTGAACTTAATTAAGAATGTTACCTTTTCGTCCGCCTTCGTAAATTGCTTTAAAAGCCGATCACTTAGCTTCGCACTAGCTACATTCTTTCCATCAAAAACCGAAGTGTACGGTTTTCCATTTACTGTTGCAGCATTAGAAAAGCTTGGAGCAATCAGTGAAGCCGACAGCAAGACCGTTGCAAGGATACTTGTCGTCTTTTTTAGCCTTTTCTTTTTCAACATTCCTTTTCCTCCCCTCATTTTTTGAAAAAAAAGCTCAAAAAAATGACAACCCCAACCCTCCTTTTCTTTATCTACATGATGAAGGTCATCGTTGTCTCTTTAAATGTATAAGTTTCGAAATAAAAAATGTGTCAAAGCAAGTCGTTTTTTGTCTGGATTTTTAGAAATGGTAAAATTGGTGTGGGATTGGAATTTTTAAATAGACTAAAGAACTAGACCCATTTTCGGGAGTATGCTCCAATTTCCAATATTATCAAGAGTTTATCCAATTTTCCCCATGCATTGTGAATAGTACAATATTTCTAGTTCTCTGAAATTTGTCTAAATTTTCGAAAAAATAATATAATTTTCCTATTATGTATTTTCCCTCTTTATCCTATTTATTTATATCTAGGGGGATGGTCCCTTTTATTATTAGGAATATCCGCTTTAATATGGTAAATTTTTCATTAGAAGTGCGATGGTCTCTCTGTCTTTTGGCACAGTATTCCATAAATATTTGACATGTACGTTACAATAAAAAGATACTAATACTCATAGAGATTTCACTTAACGGAGGAACATGATGCAAACAACAAATATACGTTCTGTAACGATCGCCCTATTTGTAGCTACTTTTTTAACAGCTATTGAAGGAACGATTGTCAGTACAGCGATGCCGACAATTGTCAGTGATTTAAAAGGAATTGAGCTCATGAATTGGGTGTTTGCCATATACTTGCTTACATCTGCCGTAACGGTACCTATATTCGGAAAGCTATCCGATTTGTTCGGCAGAAAGTTTATTTTTATTATGGGAACGATTGTTTTTTTAATTGGATCTGGTCTTTGCGGTCTATCCCAGACAATGGAGCAGCTCATCATTTTCCGCGCAATTCAAGGAATTGGTGCTGGTGCCGTCTTACCGGTTACAACCACTATTATCGGGGACATATATCCGCATGAAAAAAGGGCAAAGGTACTTGGATTCATGGGGGCAGCCTGGGGAATAGCAGGTGTGATTGGTCCATTAATTGGAGGATTTTTTGTCGATCAGCTGTCATGGCATTGGATCTTCTATATAAATGTACCATTTGGCTTGCTTTCCATTCTCATGGTCAGTTTTTCATTAAAAGAAACGCTGGAAAAAACAAAGAAAAGTATCGATTTTGCAGGTGCACTTACGTTTACCGTTGGGATGCTTGCACTTTTGTTTGCTCTTCAGCGTGGTGGAGAAACACATAACTGGGCTTCTCCATCTATTATCGGAATTTTTATCGTTGCCATTTTGTTTATAGTACTATTTATTTTTATCGAATCAAAAGTGAAGGAGCCATTAATCCCACTCGCTTTATTCCGCATTCGATCCATTTCGATTGCAAATGCAGTCGCCTTACTTGCTAGTGCCGTTCTAATTGGATTAACCGTCTATATTCCCATGTGGGTACAAGGTGTCCTTGGTCATGGAGCGACCATTTCCGGCCTAATGCTCGCACCATTGTCTATCACTTGGATGATCGGTTCATTTTCAGGCGGACGACTTCTGATTAAATATGGTGAACGGGTGACGGTTGCAATCGGAACATTCATCATCCTTATTTCCGCTATATGGTTAACGATATTTACTAGTCATACTCACGAGATTATGTTTTATCTTATGTCTGCGTTGGTTGGACTTGGATTTGGGATGGTGATGACCATTACAACGGTTGCGGTACAGTCTTCTGTGGACTGGTCGTTGCGAGGAACTGCAACGGCATCCAATACTTTTTTCCGGACATTGGGACAATCCGTTGGAGTTGCCTTATTAGGGACCTACTTTAATTCCATTGTCACCACACAGTTCACCGCTCAAAAAGAAAATGCAGACGTCAATGCTGCCAATCTTAACAAGCTAATAAACCCAAATTATGGCCAAGCAGTTCCGGAGTCAGCTCAAGGTCCATTACGAGAAGTAATTGTTACCGGGCTACATCACTTATTCATTGTCATGACAGTAATTGCCGCAATTGGCTTATTGACATCCTTATTTATTCCTAGGGTAAGAGCAGCTGTTAAACAAGCTGGAAAGTAATTTGTACGAAGCTAGCACTATATATTTTTTTGCTGACGAAAACAGCTATAAAAAAGGCGTTCCAAGATAATTTGGATACGCCTTTTTTATTTGATTCTTGAATTTCAAAACGGCAGGAAGTTACACTATGAATATATGAGCTTGATAAAAAGAACTGTTTATGTGATGGCAATCAACTTTTTATACATTGAAGATAACCAAGAAATTGGTTCCTGGCTTCAGGAGTGATTTAACAGACGCGCGCTATCATATGAAATGGCTTACTTCAGGATAAGACTCCATTCAACAAACGAAAGAAGTGGATCTTGTCATACTTGATATCATGCTGCCGGGTTTAGATGAGTTTTCTATAGGCCAGCGTTTGTAGAAGAGTTATCCACCCACACGTAAAACTTTTACTTTTTAGCCAGAATTTCATCGAACCAAATTTAAACTATACACTTTCCTCTTCAGAAACTTCTACCACTAATTTTTTGTTCCCTTAATCATTAATCAAATGAAAGGTTGATTATAAAAATGCACAAAATTAATCGTAAGTATTCAGATTTAAATTCATTTGAACGCTTTGCAATAAAATCCGTATGGCCTGCATATATTGGATGCATTTTAGCCATACTATATGCTGTTTTTGTTCGGTTTTTAGAAGCAGCAGGAGTCGGAATTATTTACACATACGGTCGCGTGAAAGATCCTGAATCGCTTTACATTGCTAGCTACTTAGCCGGAGTTTTTATCATGCTATGTGGTTTTTGTTTGCTAGGACTAGTTAAACCATGGGGGAAAAGCATCCCACAGTGGATTCCATTGATTGGCGGGAAGAAGATTCATCCGTCCGTTATGCTCACCCCTACCCTTTTCGGTACAGCCTTTTTACTTGCCCACGGGGTTAGTGGTATGTTGACCAAAGCACTCTATTTGACTGGACTTATTACCATTCATTTTTACGGTTGGGCAGAGTTGGATCCTCGCGCACTTGCCTTATGGGATCTTTTCTTTTATGAACCATGGTTTTTCCTCATGGGCATACTTGCCGGATTATCCGCTGTACATTATGCCTTTGCATCTTCTATAACATTGTTATGGATCAGAAGATGTACCATTTCCTTTTTGCTGCTTGTTCTTCTGCTGAGTATATTTTTTGTGTTGGGAATCATTTTTGACTACAGAAAATTTGTTTTTTAGAAAGATTCTTTCTTAATATTCAATTCTTTAATTTACTGGTGTTAAAGCAGCTTCACCACTTAATACACGAATAATATTTTCCGCGGCCATGTCTGCCATTTTTAGTCGGGTTGCTTTACTTGCACTTCCGATATGCGGCAGCGTTACGACATTAGGCAACGTTAAAAGCGGAGAAACCAAGCTTAGCGGCTCTTGTTCAAACACATCTAAACCTGCTGCCCAAATGTCCCCCTTTTTCAAAGCATTATATAGGGCAGTCTCGTCTACGATTCCGCCTCTTGCCGTATTGATGAGGATGGCGGATTTTTTCATTAGCCTTAGCTCGTTTTCTCCGATTAAATGGTGTACCTCATTTGTGTATGGGATGAGGATGCTGACAAAATCGGATTGTTTAAGCAAATCATTCAGCTCCACGTATTCCATTCCTAATTTTTTATCTAGATGGGACTTACGAGTACGGCTGGAGTAAATAATCTTCATATCAAATCCCTTAGCCCGTTTTGCCAGTGCTTGACCAATCCTGCCCATGCCGATGATCCCAATTGTGGCACCATATATATCTTGACCTGTCAATTGCATCGGAGCCCATGTTTCCCATTTTCCATTCCGTAAATAATCCGACGCCTCCACCACTCTTCTGGCAGTCGCCATCAATAGTGCGAAGGTGAGATCAGCCGTTGTTTCAGTTAGCACGCCAGGTGTATTGGTTACCTTGATTCCTTTTTCTGTGGCTGCTTGTATATCAATATTGTTATAACCTACAGCCATATTAGCTATTATTTTTAAATGTTGTGCATTTGCAAGCAATTCTTGGTCAATTGTTTCCGTTAATAAGCAAAATAACCCGTCTATTTGTTGAACCTCTTCTATTAATATTTCCCTTGGAACAGGTTCCTCTTCTTTTCCCCACATTTTAACCTCAAAAATGGAAGAAAGTTTATCAATTATAACCTGAGGAAGCCTTCTGGTTATGTATACTTTTGGTTTCATAGCGGAATCACCTCACGAGGATTGATTTATATCCCTCATTTTATCAAACTACTTCGCTATTCTCTTAAAAAAGGACTCTAATCTCGCGAATTTTATGATTATGCTCGTGAAACTTCTACTTATTCTCGCGAAATTAGTGGTTATTCTCGCGAATCGGGACTATTTAACTATAAAATAACACAAGAAAAGACAGGATAAGCATCCTGCCTAAATCATCCTAACGCCTGACTTAAATCCTCCCAAATATCCTCCCATGCTTCAAGTCCAACAGATAAACGGACCAATGTATCGGTAATACCCATTTTCAATCGCTCCGCCTCCGGAACAACTGCATGGGTCATCGTAGCAGGATGTTGAATGAGCGTCTCTGCATCGCCTAAACTAACTGCGAGCTTAATAAGCTTGCAGCGATTTAAGAAGCCTTGCGCATCCTGCTTTGTACCCTCTATTTCAAAACTGATCATCCCGCCAGGATGGCGCATTTGTCTTTTCGCTAATTCATATTGCGGGAATGCTTCATCCCCTGGATATAATAATGTTTTTACTTTTGGATGTTCTTTAAGCTTCTCTGCAATTTTCCTTGCATTTTCACAATGGCGGTCTACCCGTACCGGCAAGGTTTTCAAGCCACGCAGTAAAAGCCATGCATCAAATGGACTCATCACTCCTCCTATATCCTTCAGTGTGGTAAACGCTATTTTATCCATCTCTTCTTTCCTGCCGATGACAAGACCGGCAATAACATCGCCATGCCCCCCAATATACTTCGTCGCGCTGTGGATTACGTAATCACATCCCATGAGAAGCGGCTGCTGGAGATATGGTGAACAAAACGTATTGTCTACAACGACCGGAATTTGCTTCTCCTTGGCAATCCGGACTACCATTTCCAAATCTACCAGCTTCATGGTTGGATTAATCGGAGTCTCAATATAAATACAGCTTGTATTGTCCTCTATGGCATTTCTAACTTCCTCTTCCTTATCAAAGGAGACGAGATTATGATGAATACCGAATTTCTCTTGCATTAAATGAAGTAATCCAAAGGTACATCCATAAATTCCTTCCGAACATAGAATATGGTCACCGGTCTTCGTCAAATGGAAAAGTGTAGCTGAAACAGCAGCCATTCCTGATGAGAATGCAAGTGCAGCTTCGCCTCCCTCCAAGGCAGCAATCCTTTCTTGAAGAACACTCACGGTCGGATTACCTAAGCGTGAATATATATACCCCTCTGATTCACCAGCGAAGCGTTTCTCCCCAACTTCTGCCGTTGGAAAGGTAAAGGTAGATGTTTGAAAAAGAGGCGGAACAAGACTTCCTTGATAATCTAATGATTCATATCCTGTATGAATAACTTCTGTTTCAAATCGCTTTTTATCCTTCAACGTTAACAACCTCCTATGCTACTAACCTATATTTCTATCATATGTTAATTCACTGGAAAATGAAAGCGTTTTCAGTTAAATGAATTATTTTGACCATAATAAAAACAGTTAGCTCTCCGCTAACTGTTTTCCCATTATCCTTTTACAGATCCGGCCAATAATCCTTTCACAAAATACTTTCCTAAGAAAATATAGACTAATAAGGTTGGCAGCGCTGCTAGCAGGGCTCCGGCCATTTGAACATTCCATTGAACAATCTGGCTTCCCGATAAGTTTTGCAATGCTACCATAATTGGCTGCTGATCGGAGGTAGTGATAGTTACAGCAAAAAGAAACTCATTCCATATATTCGTAAATTGCCAAATTGCAACTACAACAAAGCCTGATAGTGATAAAGGAATCATAATATAATAGAAAATTCTCAGGAAACCTGCCCCGTCTATTTTAGCCGATTCAACCATGGAAAAAGGAATATTGGCATAAAAGTTACGGAACATCAATGTTGTAATCGGAATACCGTATACAACATGGACAAGCACTAACCCGGGAATGGTGTTATATAATCCGATATTCCGTAAAAATTGAATTAACGGGATTAAAATACTTTGATAAGGTATGAACATCCCAAATAAAATAGCAGTAAATACAATTTCCGATCCTTTAAATCTCCATTTGGAAAGGACGTATCCATTTAACGCTCCTAATAAGGCGGATAGAATAGTCGCAGGAATTACGAGATAGAGTGAGTTAACGAAATTCGGCGCTAATTTTTCAAAGGCGACTTGATAACTGCTAAAATCCAATGCCGTTGGGAGCTTCCACATTTCACTTAATGTAACCTGATCAAGCGGCTTGACGCTCGTAACGAGGATAACGTATACAGGCATCAGAAAAAGCAAACATAGAACGATAAGAATGAGATACAGCAATGGTTTGGATATTCGTCTAAGAGCCACTTGATTCACCCCTTCGACTTAGGATTAAATACGGTACAATGAAAATGGCAACTGTTATCAGCATAATAATGGCAATGGCTGCACCATTGGCATAGTAATTGCCGCGGAAGGTGGTTTCAAACATATATACACCAGGAACATCGGTGACAAAGTTCGCACCGGGTCCTGTCATAGAGTAAATCAGGTCAAAGATCTTTAAAGAAATATGGGCCATAATGACCACGACGCTTACTGTGATTGGACGCAGGAGTGGAATGATTACCTTCCAATACACTTGAAATTCCGTTGCACCATCCATGCGCGCAGCCTCTTTTATTTCATCGGAAATCCCCCGCAAACCTGCTAAATACATTGCCAAGGAAAAACCGGTCATTTGCCAAACAGCCGCGATAACAACAGCAATAATAGCGACAGGGGCGCCCACCTCAATAGGACCGAGCTTTACTCCTGCGAGAATATGAGTATCGGTATACCAGAGCGGCTCGATTCCGAACTTTTTCAAGAATAGATTCACTCCTGTGGAAGGATTCAATATCCATTGCCATACAACTCCTGTAACAACAAAAGATAAGGCCATAGGAAAAAAGAAGATATTTCGAAAAATCGATTCTCCGCGGATTTTTTGATCTAGGAAAATCGAAAGAATAAGTCCTAAAAGGAGAACAACCCCGATAAATAAGACGGTGAATACAACCGTATTCCGAACATCTGCAAGGAATCGATAATCATGAAATAAAAAAATAAAGTTCTTTAAACCAGCAAATGAAAAATCAGGAACAAGTGTATTCCAATTACTTAAGGATACATACCCAGTCCAGCCGATAAAGCCATATACAAAAATGGCGATGAAAATAATCGATGGTAATAAAAAAAGCAATGCTAAAGTGTGATCCATTGAAAATCGTTTTTTTCTTTTCGTGTTCGTCTTTATGACCGGAGAGGAATTTCTCTCGGCAGCAATAGGTGACTCCATAGTCTCCCCCCTTCTGCTTTGTAATGAAAAAGAGGGAGAGTTCCCTCATCCTCTTTTTCAAAAACTTCTTTTGTTACAAACATATTAATGTTGTCTAGCGCAAATAGCAGATGAGCGAGTCGCTTCCGCTTTTCTATTTAGGCTCTTTTCTTAAACTTTGTTGCTTTTGGTTACAAAAACCTTTTATCCATCCTTACCTTGGTTAAGAATCAATTACCCTCTTAAGAAAAGATGTCCCGAAACCAAATCTATATTAGGATGGAGAACTATATAAGAAAAGTAAATATATGCGAAAACAGCCTCTATTTAAGATCACCAGCGGCATTTTTCAAGCTGCTAATAAATGCATTGACATCCTTTTGTGTTACAAAAATATTGACTGCCTGGTTCACCTTTGTAACGAAGCCTTCCGGTGCAGCGGAACCATGCGCTAAGCTTGGAGCAAGATCTGCTGTTTTGAAGTCCTCGATCGTAGATTTACCATAGTCATCATATTTGGAAGGGTCTGCATCCACACGTGCTGGAATCGATCCTTTTAACGGGTTGAAAGCATCCTGCCCTTCAACAGATCCAAGCAGGCCTAAGAATTTCTTCACGTCTGCGACATTTTCCACACCTTTAGGTAAACCAAATGTATCGGTAATGATCATGAACATTCCTGATGATCCAGGTGTAGTTGTGTATCCGAAGTCTTCATTTAATTTTAATTTTAAATCGTTAACGAAATAGCCTTTTGCCCAATCCCCCATAACGTTCATCGCAGCATCGCCTTTTGCCACTAACTGTGAGGCATCTTGCCAATTGCGTGAACTATGGTCATTGTTTACATAGCTCATCATCTTTTTAAAGATTTCTGCAGATTCCTTTACCTTTGCATCGTCTAATGGAATTTCGCCTGTCCACAGCTTTTTATAGCCATCTGCACCAAGATTGGCAACTAAGATATTTTCAAATATCATCGTGGCTGTCCAAGGCTCTTTGTCTCCTAATGCAAGTGGTGTAATTCCTTTTGCCTTTAGGGCATCGGCAACTTTAAAGAAATCATCAAATGTTTTTGGCGGCTGTAAACCATTGTCATCAAAGACTTTTTTGTTGTACCATAAAACATTTCCTCTATGAATATCCACTGGTACAGAATAGATATTTCCATCTTTACTTACCATATCAATCAATGATTGTGGGAATTTATCATTCCATCCTTGCTCTTTATACAAATCATTTAATGGCTGCATCTTTCCTGCTGCTACCCAGCCAGAATTCAATTCAGCCCCACCATGTACCTGGAACGTAGAAGGAGGGTCATTTCCTTGCATTCTGCTCGCTAGCACTGCTTTTGCATTGGTACCAGCCCCGCCTGCTACAGCTGCATTTTTTACCGTAACATCCGGATATTTATCACCAAATAATTTTAATAATGCTTTAAGTCCATCCTCTTCACCGGCACCTGTCCACCAGCTAAAGATCTCAAGCTCTTGCTTCTTATTCTTTTTCCCGTCATTGCCGTTTGATTTAGAGCTACATGCGGCAAGTGCAAAGACAAGCATCATTGCCAATGCAATGAGAAGCCCTTTCTTTTTCACTGGATATTCCCCCTTTGTTTTTTGAAAGCGTTATCTTACTCTTTAAACTTATCAAACTATTCCTATAAATTTATATGTAAGCGCCTTCATTATTTTGCGAATGTCTGTATTTTTTTGCGGGATTAAAAAAACTACCAATGCAATTTATTCCCCCAGCCCAAAAAGGAGATTAGATGTCTAATCTCCTTTGTAGAATCGTTAAAATAATTTGCCCTTTAAATACTCCGCAGCGCATCGATTGGATTTAGCCTTGATGCCTTCCTAGCAGGTGCGATTCCAAATATAATACCTATCGCGGCAGAGAATCCGAACGCCAACAATATGGTTGCCACTGAAAGTACAAAACTTGCTCCAATTAACATACAAACACCCAATGCTATTAATGCTCCCAGCAATAAGCCGATTGTACCCCCAAAGAGAGATAAGAAAACTGCCTCGAGGAGAAATTGTTGTTGTATCCGTTTTGGTTCTGCCCCTAAGGCTTTTCTGAGACCTATTTCTGTCGTTCTTTCTGTTACAGAAACAAGCATCATATTCATAATCCCAATTCCTCCAACAACTAGTGAAATTGATGCAATCCCTCCAAGCATCAGCGACAGCATCGTTGTAATCTTTTTAAACGATGCAATCATATCCTGCATGTTGATAACGGTGAAGCTGTTCTCTTTATAATTGAACGCCTGGTTTAGGGCTGCTTCGATATTTTCTGTTATTTTTTCAGATTCATTGGCATTGTTCATATATACATCAACGTTTGACATATATCCTGTTCCAAGTAAACCCATTGAAGTAGTATAGGGAATGATAACTGCATCATTATTCGAGGAGTCTGAAAAACTTCCAGACTTCTGTAATGTCCCTACTACTGTATATGTCACACCAGCTATAAGAAGCTTTTTACTTATGGGATTTTCACCCCAAAATAGCTCCCTTGCAATATTAGACCCAATGAGACAAACTTGATTCTTATTTTGAATGTCAAGATTATTCAGTCCTCTACCGTTTTCGATTAAATCCTTTGTTTTGGAAAAATACACTTCATTTTTTCCTTGTACTGTAACATCCTTTTTTTCCTTCCCGTTATAAACAACCGTTGTATTACCGGTAAGGGTAGGTGAAACTCCAGCAACTTGATCAATATTCTTAAGATTTTGTATGTCATTGTCCACTAAGCCCTTTTTCAGTGGTGTTCCCATTGCCTGAACGGTAATTTTATCTGTCCCGAACAAAGAAAATTCACTAGTCATTCCGTTCATTGCACCTTCTACGATTGTAATCAAAGCGATAATGGAAGCCACACCAATGACAATACCCAGCATCGTTAGAAAGGAACGCATTTTATTATGAATGAGGTTCATCCAAGCCATTTTTATATTTTCCTTAAACATAGGCGTACTCCTCTCTAAGTTTGCCATCTAATATTTTTACAATCCTACTCGCATGTTTCGCAATTTCAATATCATGAGTAATCATAATAATGGTTTTTCCCTCTTGATGAATTTCATGAAAAAGCTCCATTATTTGAATACCTGTTTTTTGATCTAACGCCCCTGTTGGTTCATCGGCTAGTAGAATTGTCGGCTCGGTGACCATCGCTCTGGCTATTGCCACCCTTTGCTGTTGACCCCCTGAAAGCTGATTAGGTCGATTGTTCATTTTATCTTCGAGGCCCACCCTAATGAGCATATCTCTAACCCTTTGTTTGCGTTCCTTTTCAGAAACACCTGCGTATACAAGGGGAAGCTCTACATTTTGCATGGCACTAAACCTGGGGAGAAGCTGGAATTGCTGAAACACAAAACCAACTTCCCTATTACGGATGTCTGCAAGCTCAGCTTCATCAAGCTCATCAACCTTTTGATTGGACAATATATAGTTTCCGCTTGTTGGTGAATCAAGGCAGCCAACGATATTCATGAGAGTTGATTTTCCTGATCCCGAGGGCCCTAAGATAGCAACAAAATCTCCCCTATTAACTGTAAGAATAATATTATTTAAGACCACCTGCTCCTCCTCACCCATTTGGTAAGTTTTCGTAATTTGATTCATTTGGAGAATTTGTTCCCTCATATTTAATTACCTCCATGCATCATCATGGGAGCGGGGTCCTCCTTAGTAGAAAACATTACTACATCGCCAGCCTCGACCCCACTTTTAATCTCTACTGTAGTCCCATCGTTAATACCCGTCTGAATATATTTTTTAGTCGTCATTCCTTTTTCCGAAGGAATTAATACATACGGTTTATTTTGACTATCAAAATGAATAGCTTTCATAGAAAGGGTCGTTACACCTGCGGCTTGTTGTTTCAATATTTTAGCCTCGGTACTCATCCCAACTCTAATTGCTTGATCTTTATGAAGGTCTACCGTAGCGGTAAAATAGGAAACACCATTTTCATTTGTTGCTTCCTTCGATATCGCAGAAACTGTTCCTTGAATATCTTTTTCCAGCGCATTGATGGATACCTTTACTTTTTGTCCGACTTTTAAATATTTAAGATCGTATTCGTCGACCTTTACAGTTGTTTGCAAGGCAGAATAATCTACTATATCGACAAGCTGTGCCCCAGACATGATTTCAGCGTTTTTTTCTATATAAATCTTAGATATTTCTCCATTTAATGGCGACTTAAATTTCTCTCCCTGATTTGTTACCAATACAACATCACCTTTTTGGACTTTATCTCCCACCTTCACTTTAATTTCTTTTATTTGTATAGGAGCAGCACTTATAATAGTGTTTCTATTTTTTGCTTCTACTGCACCAGAAAAACTGTAGTACGTAGTTATATCTCCAGTTTGTGCGTTTTCCTCTTCGAAATTGCTATATCCTTTAGGTGCAAACAACACCAATGAGGCAATGGTTAAAACCAAAAGCCCCACAATGCTCCATATAACAATCTTCTTTTTACTTTTCTTTTTTTGTTTTGTATTCATTTTCTAACCTCCAAAATTTAATGTATCTCCATTTAAAAAGCATATGAATCTGTCAATCTTCTGGTGGGTTTTAATATCCAAATGTCAGACTGCTATTTTCCTAATCATGATTTCTTGCAAAAATGACATAATCGGAACGTTTTATGAACCACAGATGATCGCTCCTTTCTTGTTTAACTATGTTCCGTTTCATAATCGATTTGATGTTTTCATTGTATTAATTTTTAAATCTTTGCAAACCGCACACATTTTGGGTTATCCCGCAAGAATTTGTTGTATCACCGAATAGTTTTTCAGAAAAATTGGATGTTAACTTCGAAAAAAATAGCCTTAACATCATGTGTTAAGGCAGTTGGAAAAAGGACCTTTATATACAAAAGAGCTTCTCTATGTAAGTCGAGTAACTTTAGTAGAATACTCATTCGTAGTTACTGCAAATGATTTGTTCGATTTCATCAGCGCTTCTTCAATAAAAGAAAGACCGGGCGCATAAATAAAACTTCCTCCATGCTTTAATGAATTTAATATCTCCATATACTTTTGCGCATACCTTTCAAAATTACCATCGGCCTTTAAATGGTGATGAGTAAAGTGGTTTGAAAAAGCCATATGGGATATAATTGTTCCCCAACGGTTTGGTTTAAAAGGACATTCAAGCCAATTCATATCAATTAAATAATTCGATGAGTTTAGATTTCTATCCATTCCAAATGCTTGGATTCCGTTTTTTCTTAAGAAACGGACCAAACGAGTTTGTGGGCCGCACCCAATATCTAAAACAGGTTGTTTAATTGTATCTAGATTGATATTTAATACTTTCATTTGAAATTCAGGCGTATATTCGGCACACTTCACTTCGAACAATACTGGTGTTTTTCTGTACTTTTTAAATATTTCAGTGCCATTGGATTCTAATAAAAATGCTTGAAGATTTTTATAATGCACTAAGAACAGATGATTGATATCTTTTTCAGTAATTTCTTTTTGATTTGCAAGTTTACAAATGGCTTCTAATAAATTCCCATAGATATTTTGAAGTACACGATAACTTTCACGATTAAAATCTAAATACTGATTCACTTCAAAAAATACTTTAATGGATTGATTGGAAATATACCTTACTAATCTTTTATAGGTTCCCATTACTTTTGCATCAGTAATAAACATCGAAATCTCTTTTGCTTTTTGAATTAATAATTGAATAGTTTCTCCAGAAGGATTTAAAAGCAGTTTTCCATTTTCCAATTCATAAAAGAAACTCTTATCTCGATTATGAATCAATTGTTGTTCAACCGTATTCTTAAAATCCATTAAGGTAAACATTATTCTTCCTCCTCTAAAGAACATCACCACTAATCAAAAGTAATTTCCTTCCAAATTATTTTACACCTATTTTTGTAAATTTAGCCTAGCATCACGACGAATTCTGAACCAAAGTTATTTGACATTAAATAAAATACGGAGACAATTTTGATTTATTACAAAGCTCTAATATCCTCTATGCATTCCAGCCACTAGTTTATATTGATCACTTCTAGGAGCATTTTGCTTCGAGTACAGCTCCTTATAATATCCATTTCTCTTTAAAAGGCTTTGATGGCTGCCGCTTTCGATGATTTCTCCATTTTTCATCACAAAAATAGTATCAGCATTCACAATAGTTGAGAGTCTATGCGCAATCATAATGACCGTCTTATGATGATTAAAACGATTGATAGATTCTTGCACTAGCTTTTCACTTTCATTATCAAGTGCACTAGTCGCTTCATCTAAAATAATGAGCGACGGATTTTTCAAAAATACACGGGCTAAAGCAATACGCTGTTTCTGACCGCCTGAAAGCTTGATGCCTCTTTCTCCAACTTCCGTGTCGTATCCATTAGGCAAAGCAGTGATGAAGTTATGGGCAAAAGCCTTCTTTGCTGCGGCAACTATTTCGTCCTCACTGGCGTCAAGCTTTGCTAGTTTAATATTGTCCCTGATCGATGTGCTGTATAAGAAATTCTCCTGAGTTACAATCCCCATATGCTCTCGAAGACTAGAAAGGGAATAATCTTTTATATTTTTCCCATCCATTAATACTTCCCCACTTGTTACATCATACATTCTTAACAAGAGCTGCAGGATTGTACTTTTCCCACCGCCGCTCTCCCCAACGAATGCATATGTTTTCCCTTTTTTCATCGTCAAAGATACATTTTTAATCACTTTTTCCTTTCCATCGTAAGCAAAAGATACATTCTTGAGTTCTATAGAATCATTGAATTTTTTTAATTTTAGCGGGTGTGCTTTATCTCTAATCATGGAAGGTGTATTGAAGAAGTCGAAAATCCGTTGTAAAGCAACCTTCCCTTCCGTGATAGCAGGATACGCATTAACCAAAGCGGCTACAGGGCTCCTCATTTTATCGACATAGGCAAAAAAGGCGATTAAGCTCCCTGCCGTTAATTCTCCATTCAAAACAAATAAACTAGCGATAATTGCCACAATAAAAGGAGTCATATCACTCAATACGTTCACTAAAGAAAGCATTAACGCATTAATCTTGGCATGCTTGTCGGTCAAACGATCAAAATAGGCTAAATGCTGATCCAATTCTTCCTTGTCGCGTTTCTCAGAGGCAAATAGCTTCGATACAAACGCACCTTGTATTTTTTCAAAAATGAAGCCGCTCATAACGGATCGGTACTTCATCATATTTCGCGTCGATATTTTAAAGCGTTTCGATAGGAAATGTGCAAGAACGAACTGAAAACCGACGAGTCCTATAGCGAGCAATGACAATCTAATATTCATCGTCAGCATCACGATAACAACAAACATAAGAGCAATCATTTCAATCCAAATGTTCCCAAACATAGCTGTTAAATAACCTCTTACCTTTTCAATATCATCAAAAAAACGTGTACCAATTTCTCCGCTTTTATTATCTGCAAAATACTTTGCATCCAAAGAATGCACTTTTTTAAAGGCATCCTTACGGAGATTCTTAATAATATTGTTATTTGCTTTATGAATGCAGAACTGTCTTACATATTCCATCGGTGTCCGAATCAGTAAGAAAACCGTTACCATCCCGGCAGAAATATATGCAAGTTGTTTCCATTTATCCTCATTAGACAATGCTTCATTTTGAAGCAAATAATCAAAAATGTATTTTAAAATTAAAGGAACAAACAATGGAATCAAGAAACGAAATAAGCTACCTACAAAGCCAATCGCATACAATTTGCTCACTTTTTTCACATAAGGTAAAAACTGTCTAAATTCATTCAATTTGATTATCCCCTTATCATTTTTTGTAATGTGTAACCTGCTGAGATTGTCTAGAATATAAATTCCGTCCCCACGCATAGAAACCAATACTACATATAGAAATCAAAGCAAATGTTAAAAACATCGTTCTTCCACCATAAGAACTTAACAATACTCCTCCGAGCCAAGGTCCGATAAAATTGCCAAGATCACTAAATCCCTGGGCGCCATAATACATACCGCGCATCCCATTAGGAGTAATTTCATCAAGCTGGGCATATTCGGATGGAATAATCAAAATTTCCCCAAAGGTGAAAATAACCATAGCTAGAATAAAGCCAAGGGATCCTTGGGAAAATGCAAATCCAATTTCACCTAAAGCAAATAATAGACTCCCAAGAGCAATCCTATTGAAAAGGCCGAATCTCTCAGACCACCTCGTAATCAATACTTGCGTTACAATCACGGTAATCCCGTTAATGCTCATTAAATATCCGAATAACTCCATACCATGGTAAGGCATGGCTTTGTTCAAATATTGAGAAAGCGTGACTGACATTTCTCCATGAACAGCTGTGAGCAGGATACTTCCACATATAAAAAGAAGCAAGACCTTATCTTTACTAAAAACTCGCCAAGCCTCTGCTAACATTACTTTCTCTTCATTTTCATCCCCTACATTACTAGAGGTGTTCTTGTATCGTAACAGTAAGCCCATTACCAGAAAATAACCGACATAAATGATGGATGTAAAAAGAAAAGCTGTTTTGTTCCCCGCAATCCCAAAGTAGGTTCCAATAATCGGCCCGATTGCATAGCCAATGTTCCCCCCCATATATCGGTTGGAGAACAACCTGAATCGCTTTTCCTTAGGTGTCAAATCTGCTAATAAAGCTTTCGAGATTGTTACGAAGAAAGAGGAAAAAAGACCACGAAGAATATTTAATAGACATAAAAGCACCGAGTTACTAGTTAAAAGAAATCCACTAAATACAGCTCCTAGAATCAACAACGAAAATAACATCAATCGATTTCTTCCCAAGAAATCGGAAAGTGTACCACCTAGAAATCCACCAATTGTAGCTGTTAAAGCACCTGCTCCCACAATCACTCCAATCATAACCGGCCCTATATGGGCTGAATTCATTAAGTAAATAGGTAAAAAAACTAAGCTAATAGAGTTTGTTAAACTACTAAAAACGGTACCTAGCATTAATAAATGAACAATTGGATGGTACTCCTTTAAGTTAGATAAAATTTGTTTCATTTTTCTCACCCATTTTTCTATTTCTTTCTATGTCTCATTTTACGGTGACCTTAAGCAACTCCAACCGCATACTTTCGTAGTACCACCGCACGATTTCATCGTTACTCCGCAAGAACCTCCTATTGGAGACACCAAAAAAGTCACACTTGTTTATTTATGAAGGCATGAAAAAAGAGCTTGAAATCAACCATCTCAAGCTCTTTACACTATTATTTAATTCTACTTTCCCTTAATATAGATCCTCTGCTGGAAGAATCCCCAGACTTTTTGCTTTTTTGATCGCCTCTACCCTTGAATTAACACACAGCTTTTGGAAAAGCTCCGTTAAGCTATATTCCAAAGAACGCTGACTAATTAATAATGTTTTGGATATCTCTTTATTGCTATGTCCTTTTGCCAATTCTCTAAGGAGATTTTCTTCCTTTTTACTGATTATTGCCGATTCATTCCCCTCTTCCCTTTTCACAACAATCTCTTGGCGCCTTAGTTGCTTTAATAGCTGCATTGGGATAATGGCCTCTTTTCTGGCAGCACATCGGATAGCTTGAATTAACTGCTCTCTCGTTGAAGTCTTGGCAATAAAACCAGAGACACCCGATTCCATAAGTAAATTAAAGTGCGGTGCAATATCAAATCCGGAATAAATCAGAATAATAGCATCCGGAACAAGCCCGATAACTTGCTTCGCCAAATCTGCCCCATTAATATTAGGCATATAGAGATCAAATAAAATCACATCAAAATGATGAAGACGAACTAAATCTGAAACACAATATACATCAGTCTCAATTGTTACATTCATATCAGACTCTGATTCTATTAACATCTTTGTTCCTTCAACTACTGAGCGATGATCATCCACTAGTAATATTTCCATTGTAATCCCCTTTTTGCTTTATAGTGGCTGGAATATAAACATCTACATGAAAACCTTTATGCGGAGCAGAATTCATATACATATCCCCCTCTAAACTCAGAACCCGATTTTCAATACCAGCTAAGCCCATATGGCTAAATGAGCCTTCCATCAGTGACAAATCTGCCCCTACTCCGTTATCTCTATAACAAAAATGAATCTTATCTTTATAATATCCAAGTTTCATCGTTACCTTCGATGCCCTAGAATGCTTAGATGCATTATTCAAAAGCTCTTGGACGATTCTGTAAAGCCCTAGTATCTGGTCTTCATTTAGCTCCATTTTTTCTTCACTAGCTAAAAACTCAATCTCATAATTGGAGAACATTCTAGCGTAGGAAAACAGACCCTTTAGGGATTCCACCAACCCCATTTTAAGAAGAAATGGTGGTCTCAGTTCATTGCAGGTAATGCGAATTTGATGGATGGCATCCAGTAATCCTTCTTCAATTTGAAATAGCTCTCCCTTAATATCTCCACTGAACAGAGAAGATGAACGCAAGGATTCAAGCTTTCGGTACCAAATAATTAAATCCTGCAAGACAGAATCATGTAAATCACTTGATAATGATGCCCTTTCCTTCTCGGATAGTCTAAATAATAGACGGAGCATCCATTTTGGCGTCTCGTTACCCGCTACCATCTCTTCCATACGATTCATTAAGTCCTCCATTAACTGCAGGTTATCATAAAGAATGGTGACATAATGGATTGACGTTTCTAGCCATTCCTTCTCCATTTTATGCAACGTTTGGTTTAATTCAATTCTTATATAGACCTGATTTTCTTTCTCACCTATTTTCAACCACATTTCATTCAAATTTCTGAAAATAGGTTTTTCATATCTTGGCACTTCCTCTATAGACACATCGTCCACTGGTAAAACATTTTTTACGACTTCCACAAGCCGATTTTCTAATTCCGTAACTTTCATCACATTTGATAGATCATTTGAAAAGCGATTAATGGTTTGCTGAAGGAATTTATATCTCTTTTGGCTATAAATTAATTCCTGCTCTTCCTTTTTTCGATTCGTAATATCCTTGACAATACCATGTACTCCATTTAGCTCTCCAAAAAGAAAGATTGGCACGAAAGTTATATTAACCATTCGCAACCCTTGTCCAAATCGGGATATACGACATTCTACATCCCTAGGTTCTTTCGTTTTCATGACCTCTGATAGAATTTCATAGACAGGAATATGATCCTCATCAAATATCAGACCAATAAAACAACGGTCTGGCAAATTATTTATTTTGATGCCTGTAATCTTTTCGAAGGAATGATTTGCATTTACAAAATTCCCTTTTAAATCGATAGAAAAAACACCGTCTAAATTGTTTTCAAATAATGATTTATATCTTTGTTCGTTTTCCTCTATGGCCAACTCGGAGCGCTTCTTTTCGGTAATATCGAGCAGAATTCCGTCCAATCTTTCAATCTCTCCGTTGCTATCCAGAAACGGATGAATCATCATTCTGGCCCATCTTATTTCATTTTCACGATGGATAAACCGAATGATTTTGTTTACAGGAATACCCAGATCCAGGGTGTTCTTTGCCTCTCCCATTAGCATATCATTGTCATCTGGATGGATATGATCATGTATCCGAATCGGATTATTAATTATTTCACTTCTGGGGATTCCCGTTATTTTTTCAATACTTTCCGAGCAAAATGAGTATTGAGTAAAATCTTTATCACCGGACATAACCGCTGCATTTACCCCTTGAAGTATATTTTCCAGTAATTGTTCCGACTTTTTTCGTTCTGTAATGTCCCGTACTACTGCAACCACGTATTTAACCTCACCGCAGTCGTCCAAAACTGGATTTACACGTGTTTCGACAAATAGTTGGAAACCATGTGCGTGAAGTATACGGTATTCAAGGTCTACTGATGTTTTTGTTTGAATAACTTGTTGGTATAAAAGTCGAACACGTTCCTGATCCTCGGGGTGAATCCCATCAAATGCATCCATACCTTGGTATTGTTCGACACTATACCCTAGAGTTGATTCAATAGAAGGAGATACATATTGTACGATTGCCTCATTATCTACCAATACGATGATATCTAATGTGTTATCTGCCACTATTTTGTATATCTCATACTCTTTTTGAACATCCTCCACTTGACCACACACTCCCTTCTAATTCTTGTTTATTTTCCATACATTTAATGATTATTATATAGAAGCTACCAAGCATGCACCACGCAAAAAAATGGCGAATGTCCGCAAGACTTTGCTCCTTGTTAAACCTTTTCGAGTGGAATTAATGTTAAAAGGTTTTATTCAAATGAAAATAGAACACTAAAAAAACCGGGCATAAAAAATCCCGGTCTAATAAATCGTGGCCATCCCGCTGGAAACTTTCACATAAATTTTGTTCTTGCCACTTCCATATGAACCTCTTATGTTTTTTCCGCTTCTAGATTCATCCTTCAGAGGAATCTTACAAGAAATTATCCCACTTCCTACATTTCCATCCAGACTAAAATCAGCATCCTCCGGTAAATCTAGCTTTAAAATACCTGAGCTCATTTTAATGTCAATTGGATCATCTAACTGGTCGAATTGGGCTTTAAGTTTTCCAGATGATAGCCTTGCATTTAATTGTCCTTGATAGTGATTTAGATCTACAATTCCAGAGCTCATCTTAATATTTGCCTTGTCTGCCTTTAAATAATGGAATTGGGCATTTCCAGATGACCCCTTATGCTTAAAGGATTGTACGCTTAAATTTTTCAATTCCACAAGTCCAGATGTCATATCAATGGATAGATCCTTTAAATTCATCGGATGCCTCTTCGATGATCCCGAAAAATGGAATCTTCCAGAGCCTACGTTAACAGCCATTTTTTCATTAAAATTCTTAGGTATATAAATCTTTAGCTTTTTCTTATCCCAAAAGTTGAAACCCCCAAGCCAACTACGCTCTAAGGATACTTTGACAATATCACCGTTTTTTGTTACCTTCACCTTTCCTCTTCCGCTATAATTTGCCTTTACATCTTTACGATTTTCTGGAATAACCGTAACATCTGCTGCAGATGCATTTATAGCAATCATATCAATATTTTCCATGGACGCAGCCTGTGTCCCATTATTACCGAATGGCAACCAAGAAACCTTTTGCAGGCTAGATCCGATGATATAAAAACAAACAAGTACAGCTAAAAACATCAGTAGTTTTTTCATAATAGCTCTTTTCTCCTTTATCATTCTCTTGACTATTATGTTAAATGAGAAACTGTCTTCTTACCATGCACTATAGCTCTAAATATTTCTAAGACCAGAGTCTTAAAAACAAAACCCCATCTCTTCCTTTAAGAAGACGGGGTTTTAGTACTCCTGTAGGAAGTTGGAGCTACACCTGTTTTCTTTTTAAAGACACGGCTGAAATAATTCGGGTCCTTGTAGCCCACGTTGAAGCAGATTTCCTTTAAGCTTTTGTTCGTGTTCAGCATTTCTTTTTTTGCCTGCTCAATACGAAGGTCCGTTACGTAATCAATGAAGTTCACCCCATACTTTTCTTTAAATAATTTACTGAAATGATATGGGCTGAGCTCCACATACTCAGCAACTTCCTCTAAAGTAATGTTTTTATTAAAGTGTTCCATAATATACTCTCTGGCTTTTAAAAGGTATCCCTTCATATGACTGCTTCTCCAAGCCTGAACAAGCTCTGTACATTCGAATACATATTGCCTCGTCATTTCCATTATTTTATCATAAGCATAATGCTGTGGAATCGACATAGGAGTAAATTGAATTCCCAAATCATACATTGCCCTGGAAACAATAATCACCAGCTCCTCGAGCATCCTTTCTGCTTTTTGTCCCGGTTGTGACTCTAATTCGCTAATATAACACTCATATGCTTGAAGTACTTGGTGACGATCCCCCATTTTGATGCAATCAATCAGCTCCTTCTCTTTTTCCAGTGGTAAGTTTCCCTCACTCCGTGCATCTGACGGAAAAGCATATGAAGTGGCAGATTGAAGTTTTCGCTGTTCTAGTGCTAATAATGCCTCATGATAGGAGGTAGGCAGCTCTTCGATAGTTTGAAACGGCAATCCCATTCCTGCAAACAATGATATTTTTGAATCATTAAGTACTGCAAGAACATTTCTAATAAGCTTTATCGCCTGTGATTTCATACGACTTTTTTCTTGAATAGTATTAAATAAAATCAAAACTGGGATTTTATTTTCTGCGATTGGCCCCATTACACATTCGCTTTTTGTTTTTAACAGTTCCTTAAGCCTCTCATATACAAACTGCTTCTTTTGTCTAGTTACGGGAATGTCCTTCTCTGTAATGGAAAATATAACGATAATTCCCGACCTAACCTCAATTCTAAGCAGCTCGCTCCATGCCTCAAAGCTAATATGATCATTTAGAATGGAAGAAAGCCATTCCGTCTCCATTACCGAAAGGGCACGACTCAGACTTTCCTTCAATGTTTGCTGCTCCGCTTGAAGACTTCTTTCTTCTTCAATTTCCTGCCTTACTCTCGATAAAGCAGCAAGCACCTCAATTTGCTTGCTTGGCTTTAAAAGATATTCCTTTACTCCTTGCTGCATGACCTCTTTTGCATATTCAAAGGTATTAAATGCGGAGACCATAATAAATTTGATATGCTTATGCTTTTTGCGAATTTCCCTAACAGCTTCTACACCATCAATGCCAGGCATTTTGATATCCATCATCATGATATCCGGAGTAAGCTGGTCAGCCAGGTCTATCGCCATACGTCCGTTAGCCGCTTCCCCCACTACTTTTACTTCGGGCATTTCCTTTTGAATCATTTTGGTTAAAGCCTTTCTTTCCAGCATTTCATCATCCACAATGACTAAGCGCATGATTATACCCCCTTGATTTTAAAACGAAAAGTAGTGCCTCTACCTTTTTCTGATTCAATTTCCACAATATCCTTTTGTTGATAAAAAAGCTGCAGACGCTTAATAACGTTTATCACTCCAATCCCTGTGGAATGCCCGGACCGTTTGTGAAGCTCGTTTGATTGAATTTCACTATCGTTTACGTAATTTAGTAATCTTGCTTTTGTCTCTTCCTCCATACCTAAACCGTCATCTGTCACCTCAATGAAAATCTGCTCTCCCTTTTTAAAGATGGAAAGAGTAATCGTCCCTCCCTCCTCCTTCGACTCCACCCCATGAATAAAGGCATTTTCCACAATCGGTTGGAGAGTAAGCCTTGGTATAGGTACGTTCATACAGCTTTCATCAATATGTGTAAAAAAAGTAATCCGATCCCCAAATCGTGTTTGCTGTATGTAAAAGTATTCCTTCACCACATTTATTTCATCTTTTAAAGTGGATGGTTTATCAATATTTTCTAGATTATATCTTAATAGTGTAGAAACCGATTCTATTAATCTAGTCGTTTCCGGCGCCTCTTCTAAATAGGCCATTTTGGCAATGTTATTTAATGTATTGAATAAAAAATGGGGATTTATTTGATTTTGCAGGTTCTTCAGCTCCAGCTCTTTTAAAAGCTTATCCAATTCTGATTTATCCTTTATTTCATTTACCAAGTCAATGATATTTTTCCGCATTTGGTTAAAGGTTTCTGTTAATAGCTTCAATTCATCCTTACTGGTTACCTGAATATCCTCTCCGGTCAAATGTCCTGCGGATATTTCTTTAGCGGCAAGGGAAAGACGCTTAATTGGATTCGTAATTCCACCAGATATGCGGATAGCTAAGATTGTACATAATATAAACACGGCACTTAAGAATAAGACTGCTGTGATTCGATAATAATAATTTCGTTTTGCCATTTGGCTGTAAAAATGCTGATAGGAAGTTAATTCTTGGTTGATCAATGACATGGTGGTTTCCTGAATGTACCCAGAGATATCCGTTGCTTCATTAAAGTAGGCGGAGTACTGGTTAATATCACTATCCTGGAATGCCCGAATTGCAATATAACTATCATCCAAAAAGCTTTCCAGCATATTTTCATAGTTGGTTAACACTACATAATTCGATTTATTCTCAATTTCACTGCTAAGCCTTTTCTTATTTATTCTTAGCTGTGTATTTGTTTCATTGAAATCCCTCAAATAAACGGGATCCTTTTCCACAATATACGCATTCATTTTTTCTACAAGAATATTGGTCTGCTGAGAAATTTCATTTAATAATAAAAAGCGTTGAAAGCTTTTGTCATATTCACGCATTATTGTTTCACTGCTGCTATATAAGTAAAAAGCAACACCGTTGACGAGTAAAACGAGAATAATGAAGTATAAAATTAACTTTGTCCGAATTCGAATCATTCCAATGTCCTCTTTTGCTGTTCCATAATGGCAGTCGGCAAATCGCTTTTATGAATGACTCGAGTTTCTGTATAGTTTATTTTTATCGTACGTTTTCCTTCCTCGATTTCAACCATCATTTCCACTGCTTTATATCCCATTTCATAGGGCTTCTGCATAACAGTCGCATCAATGACACCCTTTTCTATATCATTAATGGTATCTTCGATTGTATCGAAGGCGATAATGTACATGGAGTCCTGCCTATTTAAATGCTCGACTGTTTGGGCAATTCCGATTCCGTCCAAGGCGCTTGTGCCAAAGAATGCATTTGTTTCCGGATGCTCCGTAATAATTTTATTCGCCTTTTCCGCTGCTCTTATTCTCGTAATTTTAGATTCTTCGATAGCTATAATCTTCACTCGCTTTTCCTTTCGGATGGCATCTTTAAATCCTTTCACACGAAGTTGCTGATGGCTAGCTTGAAAACTGCCTGTTATGATGGCGACATTAATTTTCCCCTTCGTATCAGCAACCAATGCCTTTCCTGCTATAAAACCGGAATAATAATTATCCGAGCCAATGTAAGCCCTGCGATTGCTGGATGGTGCATCTGTATCAACGGTTATCACAGGTATCCCCTTATTCTCTAGATTATTAATAACCGGGGAAAATTGCTGATCATTGTACCCTTGTGTTAAAATGCCATCGACCCTCGAGGCGCCCGCTATTTTCAGTTCTTTTAAATGCTCATCAATATTAGATTGCTTCGGGCCTTTATACTCTAGTAATACGTGGTGCTTTTTAGCAGCTGCCTTTGCACCTTTCTCTACCAATCTCCAATAATCATTATCCATTTCCTCCGGAACAAGAACAAAATGATATTTGTAGGATGGAATTGTTCCAGCATTTGTTTTCTTACTAACCTCGTTCATCTTAGAAGCATATAGCACAGCTGCAGAAAACAACCCTATAAAGAGAATGAAACCGATTACATATAAAAGTTTTGACCAGCGAATCACGAGCTTTCCCCCTTACTTATGACTATCTTAACATGGGAAATATTAGATATGGTATTAATAACTTGCGGAAGATTATAAATCTTCTTTGAAATTAACTCTTTAATTATCATATAATCAAATTAAAAAGCTTTAGGAGGAAAAAATGGCTAAACCCTCATTTATCTATGTAACTTACATCGCATCCACACCCGAACAAGTTTGGGATGCATTAACAACCGGAGAAACAACTGAAAAGTATTTTTTTGGAAGAAAAGTGGTATCGAATTGGAAGGAAGGATCGGATGTTACCTATTTGCGAGAAAATGATGAATTAGATGTGTTTGGCAAGGTTCTCATCAGTAAACCCTATGATAAGCTGGCATTTACATGGTTCCATGCGGATGAAAAACCGATGCGAAAAGAGCCTTCCATTGTTACTTTTGAGCTTCAGCCATTAGAAGGTACGGTTAAGCTAACCTTAAAACATGAACATATTTCTGATGGAGATATAATAGAGGAAGAAAGTACCTTCGCAGGACTTAATAATGGCTGGCCAGCGATTCTATCCAATCTAAAAAGCCTGCTTGAAACGGGAAAAACACTGCCGGCAGTCGTTGTTTAATCTTGATGCTAGGCACCACATCCGTGTAAATGTAATCTTTTATGTTTCGCAAACAGTTTATACGAAGATATTGAGAAGTATTTAGAATAATAGAGATAATTTAAAAGGTGATGATACCATGGCATTCAAAACAGCAGAGGGCGAGAAACTTTTTCTTCAAGCGTATGACAATAATTTGAATCGTTGGCCCATACCCTACGAATCATTTTATATTTCGACAAGCTACGGTGATACCCATGTCATTACAGCAGGTGATAAGGGGCTTCCGCCTCTCATTATGTTGCATGGTGCAGGAATGGGCTCTACTATTTGGTATAAAAACGTGGAAGCGTTGAGCAAAATTCGACGCGTCTATGCTGTAGAAGCGATTGGGGACATAAATAAAAGCGAGCCCATCCGTTCAATAAGTAATCGAGAAGATATGGGAAAATGGATGAGTGAGATATTAGATCATATGGAAATAGAAAAAACAGATTTCCTCGGCCATTCTGCGGGTGGATATATGACCTTGAATATTGCTACTTGCATACAAAGCAGAGTGAAAAAGCTCGTTCTATTAGCACCCGCAGCTTCATTTGTTCCCTTTCACAAACAATTTTTCTTGCGCTTAGCTTTAATCAATGCAATCCGTCGGAAAGGTTTCATACGAAGGGTTTTTTGCCATTGGTTTATTGCAAAAGGAAATATCATAGAAGACGATATCTTTGATCAATTCATCTATGGGGTGCTACATTATAAGTGGAAAGTATCGCCGATTATTCCTAAGGTGATTCCAGCTGAAAAACTAAAGACTATAGAGGTTCCTACTCTTTTATTAATGGGTGACAAGGAAGTTATATACAATCCTAATCGGGCAATAGTCCAGGCTAAAGCAAGCATCCCTCACATTGAAACGGTGATGTTACCTAATACAAGTCACTGCTTATTTATCGAAGATGCTGAAAAAGCAAACGATTTGGTTATAGATTTTTTACATAAGGAAGCTGTGAACACTGAACTGCCTCACCAAATTTCGTAGCAGTATTTTAATTAAGGTTGCTGAGGCAGCCTTTGTTCTTTTAAAAATATAGATTTAAATAATTGCACAGAACAAAAGAGTGCTCTTATTTAAGAACAGCTATTCATTACGCTAATTATCTTTGAATACATTAAATGGCGCCTGGCACCCATAGAGACAATAAAAATATATATGGGTTGGGAAAGCAAATTAGCAAAAGGTCAAATAGTAGGGAAAATGAAATAGAAGGTTTACCCCCATATAGCTTTTAGTATTTTAGTGTATAGGTAAACTCATAAAATGTAATATTGGAGGTCATTTTAATATGTTTCGGAGGATTATACAATTTGGCGTCCCCTCTATTTTTCTTTTCTTTTCCACGGCTGTCGCATGGTATGAAGGCAGTGAACTTATTGACATTCCATGGGAATGGAAATATTCCACCCCTTTTACACAATTATTGTATGGGCAAGTAAATAACCCATGTGACATTTCACAGCTGGATTACTTTATTTACGCTGCTAAATTCCACCCCACTTTCCCTATTATGATGGTGCTAAGCAGTTTATTTTTGCTTACTCTAATTGGGTACTATAGCTTAAAACAACAGAAAAAATTGTTTACATATTTTCTATCCATTTTAGGTGGAGGGTTATTTTTATTTAGTTATTTTACTTTTCATTCTCCAACAGTCGGTGGTCATTTACTGTTTCTTCTTTTTTTCATATATGGTTTGCTATGTATTACAACTGCCCTCATTCTTCATTTACAAATTTCAAACCAAATTATGATAAAGTAGCCCTTCAAAATAATAGAATATCGATTGATACAAAAGAAAAAGCTTTACTACAGCACTTCCTAAATAGAGGCTAGATGAATATTGCAGTGACTGCTGGCAAAAAGCAGAAAACAGCCGATCGTTTAATCGCCTGTTTTTAGTAATTGAAGTAGTTAATTGTCTCTTTTACTTTTTTTAAAAGGTTATTTAACCTTTTTTCACCCTACTTCCAAGGATAATAAATATTGATGATAACAGTGCTAAATATACTCCATAACGTATTTGAGACAACTGATCAATCATTGAATGGGTTAATGTTTTTCCAATATGCATACCAGAAACAGTATGGTAAGTGATGGCAATAAGAAATAAAATAATGGTCAAAATTGCTGTTGCTAAACGAATTCTCGAAGAATTTTTTGTTCTAAGTTCTTGAATTAAAACGATAATACAAAGTATTGGAATAACAATAAGTACAAGACCTACTATTGGAGATAACAAAAAAGTCATCGCAAGTGTATAGTCAAATCCTGTAAGTGGTATATCTGAAATCCCCTGTAATCTGCCTGACCAAGGTAGAAAGAATGATGCAAGCAATGTAACAACAAACAAGTTTCTAAATTTGAACATCCTCTGTATATCCATGAAATTCCCTCCTTTTTATACTAATTATTTAGATTTCGCATAATATTTAGACGTTTTTAGCGATTAATACGTTTCATTCTTGTTCGGTGCATTTTTCAGTAATACACATACGATATATGACTATGCTTTATGAAATGGGTTATGTAGGTTGGAGGTGGGGTCAATTTAGCACCATTTATTATTAAGGATGAGACACAATCAAAATCAATTTCCCTTCAAACTGAAACTCTCCAATCCCTGCCGGCAGTAAAAGGTGGTCTCCTTTTCGTACAGGATATGTTACACCACCCACAATGACAGTGCCTTCTCCATCGATTGCACTAATTAATTGAAAAGGCTGACTCTGGATAAATAATGCTTCCCCTTGAATTTCCCATTTATAAACAGTAAAATACTTTTCTTTTACAAAACAAGTAATGATTGCACCTGGCACCATTGTTGTTTTCAAATATAACTCTCCATCAGAATGTGGAACAGTTGAAACATCCAAAGCCTTCTTCCAATGCAGCTCTCTCTTATTCCCATTCCCATCTGTACGGTCATAATCATATACACGATAGGTTGTATCTGAACTCTGCTGGGTTTCCAACACAAGTGTGCCTTCACATAAAGCGTGTATCGTCCCGCTCGGTACATAGAAAAAATCACCTGGTTTGATCGGAATACGGCGGAGCAATTGATTCCACTCCCCATTTTCCAGCATCGTAACTAGTTCCTCCTTTGAATTGGCATTATGCCCATAAACAAGCTCTGAGCCTTCTTTGCAATCAATAATATACCAGCACTCTGTTTTGCCGAGGTCACCGTTTTCGTATTTTTCAGCATATTCATCATTCGGATGAACCTGCACAGATAAATGACTTTTCGCATCCAGAATCTTTGTCAGCAAAGGAAATACCTTTGATGGATGGCCTCCGAATAATTCGCGATTCTCCTCCCATAGCTGAATAAGAGATTTGCCCGCAAACAACCCATTTTTTACAATAGAAGATCCATTCGGATGCGCCGATATCGCCCAGCATTCCCCTGTTTGGTCAGAGGGAATCTTATAACCAAATTGCTCCTTGAGAGCTGTTCCACCCCAAATTCGCTCCTGAAAAACACCCTCTAGAAATAGTGGTTGTATCATATGATTGTCCCCTCCACTTTTCCTTATTGCTCCATTTTTCCGGCTAAAATAAGAGCCCCGATAATTCCGGCATTATCCCCTAACTCCGGTGGGACAATGTATTCTGTAAGTGGTGGAATGTACACATATTTATTGATTAGTGCAGCTATTTTTTCATGAATGAAAGGAAATAATTGCGATTGCTTCATCACACCTCCGCCTAAAATAATTCTTTCAGGCGAAAGGATTAATATATATTGCATTAATGCTTGTGCAATATAATATGCTGCCAGCTCCCATACCTTGTCATCTTCCGCAAGCTCTATTCCCTTTTTCCCCCAGCGTTCCTCTATTGCTGGACCTGCGGTTAATCCTTCAAAGCAATCCTTATGATACGGGCATTTCCCTATGTATTGGTCCTCCTTATGTCTTCTTAATAATATATGACCCATTTCAGGATGAGAAAGTCCTTGCAGAATCTTTCCATTTACCACTGCCCCAGCGCCTATCCCCGTTCCTACAGTGATATACAAACAGCTCTCCAATCCTCTTGCAGCTCCCAATGTTGCCTCTCCCAACGCAGCAACATTAACATCTGTATTGAAGGCAATTGGAATGTTAAAATGCTGCTTCAAAGCATGCAAAAAAGGATAGTTGGCCCAGGATACTTTGGGGGTGGTTGTAATATAGCCATATGTATTGCTTTTTACATTGATGTCAATTGGTCCAAACGAGCCTACCCCTATTGCTTTTATATCTTCCTTTTGAAAAAACTCCACGACCTGCTGGATTGTTTCATCAGGAGTAAGAGTTGTAAGCTCGATCCTTTCTATTATTCTTCCATCCTCTTCTCCAATCGCACAAACAAATTTTGTACCTCCCGCTTCTATTCCTCCGTAATACATCCCCAACACTCCTTTAGTAATGTTGACTTGTCTATATATCCTGGCTTCTTTTCACGATTATTTTGATGCAGTAAAAGGTCTATTTGTAGAAATCACTATAGGATGAGCAGTACTAAAGATTCCATTTAAGCTTAAAGTTGTATACCGCACCTATTAGGTTGGCATCATTTTTAAACTGACTGATGCTTATTTCTGGTACAAAAGGTGCGATTTTTACCTGCTTAACAATCTCTTCCAAATGCTTCATTAACTCTGGAAGCAAATCTTCTTTACTGGAGACACCTCCGCCAATAATAATTTTTTCTGGATCAAAGCTGTATTGTAAATTAAAAATTCCCTGTGCCAAATAATGATAGAAGGTATCGACCTCCTCTTGTGCAATTGGGTCGCCTTGTTCAGCCAAATCAAATACGTCTTTCCCGCTCAGCGCGTCTTCAGGCAAATTTTTGCGCTTCGCTACCCTTTTTGCCATACTAACAGCGGTCCCTAAATCGCTAAATGTATGCGTGTCGGTTAAAAGCATGTACCCAAATTCTCCACCAAATAAGTGCTTACCATGCCATATCTTCCCGTCCACTATAATGGCACCGCCAATACCAGACCCGATGACTACAAAGAGTACATTTCGTAGTCCTTTGGCGGCTCCTTTCCATATTTCTGCCAAACCAGCACAATTCGCATCATTTTCAATAGAAACAGGGCATTGAAATAACTCTTTCAGTTCGGTAAATATCGGAAAATGGTGGATATACGGTACTGCACTTGCTCCTTCAATAATCCCTTTTTCCTGATTTACAGCCCCCGGCGCACTAATCGCTACACCTTCAATCGTTCTACCTGTTCCAAGTCTGTCTTTTAATGCCGTAAGCGCTATCTTCATTTCTTCCCAGCTACCTGGAGTCTTAATAGAACCCTTTCCACTGAGGACCTCATCCTGCCAAAGCCCATACTTGATAGACGTTCCCCCAATATCTAATACTATAAGTGCCATTTTCCATCCCCACTCTATTATTCTATTTTTCTAATATATTCGGTGATATCCCTACTAAAAATCAAAAATAACCATTTGATAATCATAATATGGTGAATTTTATCAAAATTCTGTTTAAAAGTATTGTACCATAGCTTAGAAAAATTCATTCGGTTTCATTTGATGTACTAATTTGCGATTAATAGCACGAAATCCGTTTCAATTGGCACGAATCCCCTGCAAAATGGCCCGATACTAATTCAAAATTGCCCGATTTAAGTCAGAAGTCCTACAAAAATAGCCCCTATTAATAGGGGCTGCCATTACTATTTCGCCACTTCAGGAATACTCCACCCAGGTAGATGCTCCTTATGCGCCTCCAGCATCTCATCTAAAATCACCTTTGCTTTTGTGTCTGATGGAACGAGGGGATTGATGGTCATCGCAAGCAGCGCCTTGTGATAATCCTTCGTTACAGCGGCCTCAGAGGCTACTCGTTCAAAGGATTTAATTTGCTGTACTAGACCCCTCACCGGAACCGGCAAATCGCCAATGGCAATTGGTTTTGGTCCATCCTTTGTAATAACACAATTAATCTCAACCGCAGAGTCCTCTGGAATACTGGCTATTGCTCCAAGATTCATCGTATTAACCGGTTGGATATCTTTGCGGTCATTATAAATGGAATCGATTAGGCTGCAGGCTGCATCACTGTAATAAGCACCGCCACGCTTTTCCAATTGTGGTGGCTTAATAGACAGGTTCGGATCCTTATATAATTCAAAAAGGTCTTCCTCTAGCTTTTGTACGACCTCTGCGCGGGTTCCCGCCGTTTTAGCTGCCTCAAGCTCTTCCAACAGCATCTTTTCTGTCTGGTAATAATAGCGGTGATATGGACATGGAAGCACTTTTAATGCTTTTATAAAATCGGGATCCCAACCTAGATTTGCGATATTTTTCATTGTGAGACTGCCATCTGGAGAGGATAGCTTGTCAATGACTTCCTCTAGAATTGAAACTCCATCTAAATACACATCCAGGCCATAAACCATATGATTTAGCCCAGCAAAATCAACCGCTATCCTGTCTGCAGAGACACCTAATATCTTTGCTATTCCCATCCGGATACCGATGGGAACATTGCAAAGTCCGACAATTTTCCTCCAGTTGGAATGACGATAAACCGCCTCGGTCACCATTCCCGCCGGATTAGTGAAATTAATCAGCCAAGCATTTGGACAAAGCTCTTCCATATCACGAATAATATCTAATATTACCGGTATGGTCCGCAAGCCTTTAAATAAACCACCGGGACCATTCGTCTCCTGCCCAATCACCCCATGCTTTAATGGGATACTTTCATCCTTTGCCCGCGCAGCTAATCCTCCAACGCGAAATTGGGTAGTCACAAAGTCGGCATCCTTTAATGCCTTGCGGCGATCCGTTGTCAAATAGATGTCCATTGGCACATTCGCCTTTTGCACCATTCTTTTTGCCAAAGCTCCGACTGTGTTCAGCTTCTCTTCTCCTTCTGGTATGTCAACCAGCCAAAGCTCTGAAACTGGCAGGCTCTCATATCTTTTTATAAATCCCTCAATTAATTCCGGTGTATAGCTTGATCCACCGCCAATGGTTACGATTTTCATGATCAAACATCCTTTCTAATCAGATTTATGTAGTGCTTTCATAACAAGACTATTCCCTCTGGCAGAACCGTATTCGTCAAAATATCCAGTTCTTTGATTCTTTCAACATTGTAGGAGGATCCACTCATTACTTCCGCATCTAAATAAGCAGGATGACACATTACCTCTACAGATTTTCCATCCAAGTTTCTATTTAGTAGTTGCAAAAAGAAATCCTTCGTTGCTGTTTCTCCATAAAAGTCATGCACAAATTCATCCGTGTAGGAGGGGATACCTGCAAATTCATCGAGGACGGATTTTCGAACGGAAAGTCCATAACGTTCAGCCAGTTTTTGCACTACCGGATAAAATTCCTTTATTCCATGTGTATGATGGTGACTATCAAAATGAGTTGGTGTCAATCCAGATGCCAAAAAACGTTCTATTTGCGCTGTCCACTCACGCTCCAATTCATCAAGATCTATATCCTTTTCCAATTGTAAAACGGATAACCTTTTAAAATTCCCCTTTTCATCTACTAAACTAGGAACATCGGACAGAAGCGGTTTACCACATGTAAGCACTAAATGAATCCCAACTGGAAGATCAGCATTCTCTTTCGCAAGCTCTATGGCATGGTCGGTGCCAGCCATATTCATCATCATCGTGGTAGAATTTACAATACCGTATTTAAATGCGTCGACTATGCCATGATTTACCCCCTTGGAATAGCCAAAATCATCTGCATTTACTATTAATCGGATCATCTGTATAGAAACCCCCTTTTAGAAAAGGAACAAGTATGATCCAAAAACCATACTTGTTCCACACGTCTTATACAATTCATGAAGGTATCAAGAGCCTTGCTCCATTTTATAATTTTGCTTATCCCATGCTTTAAAGAACGGGAAGTAAATCAGAAATGCAATCACCAAATTCACGATTTGGAGGAGAGCACCAGCAATTTTTCCGCCAGTAGCCAGATATCCCCCAATGATTGGAATCATCGTCCAAGGAACGGCTACTCCCGCTGGTTTTGGAACAATTCCTGTACTCATTGCTACATATGTGACAATAACCATCACAATTGGAGTAAGGATAAATGGAATTAACAGCAGCGGATTCAATACAATCGGCGCTCCAAACACAACAGGCTCATTGATATTAAAGATACCTGGTCCGATGGCAAGCCTGCCCAGCTGCTTGGACTGCTGACTCTTGGAGAAAAAGAGCATCGCAAGTACAAATCCAAGAGTAGTACCAGAGCCGCCAAGATACACAAATATATCAAAGAACTGTGAAGTAATGACATTTGGCAGTTCTTGATGAGCCTCAAATGCGATACGATTTTGATCCATGGCTGTAAGCCAAATAGGACTCATGACACCGCCGACTATAGCTGCACCATGCAACCCGCATGACCAAAGGAGCTGGATAAATATAACCGCAATAATACCTCCGATGAGGCTTCCCCCGAGAACTCCGAGCGGCTTTTGTAAAAGTTCACCGACAATATTATGCAAGCTTTCAAAGGATGTCTGTTCAATAAGAAGTCTGGCTAGCCAGACAACTAGAAAGACGAAAAAGCCAGGTATTAATGCAACAAAAGATTTACTTACTGCTGGTGGAACTCCATCCGGCATTTTAATAATGATATTCTTTTTAATGACAAATCGATAAATCTCTGTCGATACCATCGCAATAATCATAGCAACAAATAAGCCTTTACTTCCTAATAAAGCTGTAGGAACCCCACCGGAAACCTCGATTGCTTTTTTCATGCCTTCTCCCTGGAACATAAAGCTATAAGGAGTAGCTAGCAAAAATGCCGCAACGGAAATGGCACCCGCTGATAGTGCATCGACTTTATATTTTTCAGCGAGCCGATACGCAATACCAAATGCAGCTATCAGAGCCATAATATCGAAGGAGGCACCAACCGGATACGATAATTTTGTTCTCCATGCATCTCCAAAGGTCCTAGCCATAAACTCCGGATAACCAGTAATCGGCAGGTTCCCCAAAATCAGAAACAGCGAGCCGATGATGATGAGCGGCATTGTGAGAATAATACCGTCCCGCAATGCTTGCAAATGCCGCTGCCCTGCTATTTTTGCCGCGACAGGCATCACCTTATTTTCTAAAATGTCATTTACCTTACTCATTATTTCTCCCCCTTTGTTTAAAAGGCACACCAATTTTTTTAATTCTTGGGATGAAACAATTTCGATGGAAGGCTTAAATAGAAAAATGTAAGGATAATAGCAACCATCCAACCTTATTCTTTTTTAAGTTTTTGTCTGAACCACCACCCATCCAAATCAATTTAGGCGGATTTCACCTATTTTGTTAAAATCCAAAAGCGGATTTCAACTTGTTGCTTTTCGTACATTGTTCTCCATCCTAATATAGATTCGGCTTTGGTGCATCTTTTCTTAAAATGAATAAAGGTTTGTTATAAGGTTTTCTTCACCAAAAGCCACAAGTCTAGGAATAGAGTCTCGATTTATGATAAGAGATAACTCTCTTTTCACCCTTAGAGCAGCTTTAATGCCCTTTCAAGAACTGCTTTTCCATTCATCGTCCCATATTCACGCATATCAATGACTTCAACGGGAATATCCTTCCTAACAATCGATTCCACTTGCTTCTTTTGATAGCGTACTTGTGGTCCCAAGAGAACGATATCTACCTGATCTGCAACCGTTCCGCATTCTGATACCGGAAGAGCAAATATCTCAATTTCCTCACCGATATCCTTGGCATGATCCAGCATTTTGTTTACTAATAGACTCGTAGACATTCCTGCAGCACATACTAATAAAATTTTTTTCATGATCAATCCTCCAATTCAAATAAAAAGTGTGTGGGTAAGCGCTTTCATTTGATAGGTAATTATATTCATAGTGTCCACCCTTTTATACCATGTTGAACTTTTTATTTATAAACTTTCACCAAAAAAAAAA
>NZ_JAGYPI010000009.1:0-3193 GCF_018343615.1 Bacillus sp. FJAT-49736
AGTAGTAATAACCTTATAGGTTAAGTTAGTAAGGGCGCACGGTGGATGCCTTGGCACTAGGAGCCGATGAAGGACGGGACTAACACCGATATGCTTCGGGGAGCTGTAAGCAAGCTTTGATCCGGAGATTTCCGAATGGGGGAACCCACTGCTCGTAATGGAGCAGTATCCTTATCTGAATACATAGGATAAGGAAGGCAGACCCGGGGAACTGAAACATCTAAGTACCCGGAGGAAGAGAAAGCAATTGCGATTTCCTGAGTAGCGGCGAGCGAAACGGAAGAAGCCCAAACCAAGAGGCTTGCCTCTTGGGGTTGTAGGACACTCTATACGGAGTTACAAAGGAACGGAGTAGATGAAGAGGTCTGGAAAGGCCCGTCAAAGAAGGTAACAACCCTGTAGTTGAAACTTCGTTCCCTCCAGAGTGGATCCTGAGTACGGCGGGACACGTGAAATCCCGTCGGAAGCAGGGAGGACCATCTCCCAAGGCTAAATACTCCCTAGTGACCGATAGTGAACCAGTACCGTGAGGGAAAGGTGAAAAGCACCCCGGGAGGGGAGTGAAAGAGAACCTGAAACCGTGTGCCTACAAGTAGTTAGAGCCCTGTGCATATTTTCCTTTGGAAAAATGCCGGGTGATAGCGTGCCTTTTGTAGAATGAACCGGCGAGTTACGATTTCATGCAAGGTTAAGCTGATGAGGCGGAGCCGCAGCGAAAGCGAGTCTGAATAGGGCGAACATAGTATGAGGTCGTAGACCCGAAACCAGGTGATCTACCCATGTCCAGGGTGAAGGTAAGGTAACACTTACTGGAGGCCCGAACCCACGCACGTTGAAAAGTGCGGGGATGAGGTGTGGGTAGCGGAGAAATTCCAATCGAACTTGGAGATAGCTGGTTCTCTCCGAAATAGCTTTAGGGCTAGCCTCAAGATGAAGAGTATTGGAGGTAGAGCACTGTTTGGACTAGGGGCCCTCATCGGGTTACCGAATTCAGACAAACTCCGAATGCCAAATACTTATGCTTGGGAGTCAGACTGCGAGTGATAAGATCCGTAGTCAAAAGGGAAACAGCCCAGACCACCAGCTAAGGTCCCAAAGTATACGTTAAGTGGAAAAGGATGTGGAGTTGCTTAGACAACCAGGATGTTGGCTTAGAAGCAGCCACCATTTAAAGAGTGCGTAATAGCTCACTGGTCGAGTGACTCTGCGCCGAAAATGTACCGGGGCTAAACGTATCACCGAAGCTGTGGATGGACACCGTAGGTGTCCGTGGTAGGAGAGCGTTCTAAGGGCGGTGAAGCCAGACCGGAAGGACTGGTGGAGCGCTTAGAAGTGAGAATGCCGGTATGAGTAGCGAAAGAAGGGTGAGAATCCCTTCCACCGAATGCCTAAGGTTTCCTGAGGAAGGCTCGTCCGCTCAGGGTTAGTCGGGACCTAAGCCGAGGCCGAAAGGCGTAGGCGATGGACAACAGGTTGATATTCCTGTACCACCTCTTTACCGTTTGAACGATGGGGGGACGCAGGAGGATAGGGTAAGCGCACTGTTGGATATGTGCGTCCAAGCAGTTAGGCTGGTTACGAGGCAAATCCCGTAACCGTGAAGGCGGAGCTGTGATGGCGAGGGAAATATAGTACCGAAGTTCCTGATTCCACACTGCCAAGAAAATCCTCTAGTGAGGTAAAAGGTGCCCGTACCGCAAACCGACACAGGTAGGCGAGGAGAGAATCCTAAGGTGAGCGAGAGAACTCTCGTTAAGGAACTCGGCAAAATGACCCCGTAACTTCGGGAGAAGGGGTGCTCTGGTAGGGTGCAAGCCCGAGAGAGCCGCAGTGAATAGGCCCAGGCGACTGTTTAGCAAAAACACAGGTCTCTGCGAAGCCGCAAGGCGAAGTATAGGGGCTGACGCCTGCCCGGTGCTGGAAGGTTAAGAGGAGGGGTTAGCGCAAGCGAAGCTCTGAATTGAAGCCCCAGTAAACGGCGGCCGTAACTATAACGGTCCTAAGGTAGCGAAATTCCTTGTCAGGTAAGTTCTGACCCGCACGAAAGGCGTAACGATCTGGGCACTGTCTCAACGAGAGACTCGGTGAAATTATAGTACCTGTGAAGATGCAGGTTACCCGCGACAGGACGGAAAGACCCCGTGGAGCTTTACTGCAGCTTGATATTGAATTTTGGTACAGCTTGTACAGGATAGGTAGGAGCCTTTGAAGCCGGAGCGCCAGCTTCGGTGGAGGCGTCGGTGGGATACTACCCTGGCTGTATTGAAATTCTAACCCGCACCCCTCAATCGGGGTGGGAGACAGTGTCAGGCAGGCAGTTTGACTGGGGCGGTCGCCTCCTAAAGAGTAACGGAGGCGCCCAAAGGTTCCCTCAGAATGGTTGGAAATCATTCGTAGAGTGTAAAGGCACAAGGGAGCTTGACTGCGAGACCTACAAGTCGAGCAGGGACGAAAGTCGGGCTTAGTGATCCGGTGGTTCCGCATGGAAGGGCCATCGCTCAACGGATAAAAGCTACCCCGGGGATAACAGGCTTATCTCCCCCAAGAGTCCACATCGACGGGGAGGTTTGGCACCTCGATGTCGGCTCATCGCATCCTGGGGCTGTAGTCGGTCCCAAGGGTTGGGCTGTTCGCCCATTAAAGCGGTACGCGAGCTGGGTTCAGAACGTCGTGAGACAGTTCGGTCCCTATCCGTCGTGGGCGTAGGAAATTTGAGAGGAGCTGTCCTTAGTACGAGAGGACCGGGATGGACGCACCGCTGGTGTACCAGTTGTCTTGCCAAAGGCATCGCTGGGTAGCTATGTGCGGAAGGGATAAGTGCTGAAAGCATCTAAGCATGAAGCCCCCCTCAAGATGAGATTTCCCATAGCGTCAAGCTAGTAAGATCCCTGAAAGATGATCAGGTTGATAGGTTCGAGGTGGAAGTGTGGCGACACATGGAGCTGACGAATACTAATCGATCGAGGACTTAACCAAAAAAGCGATTCTCTTTACTTGATTCTTCTGCAGTATTTAGTTTTGAGGGAACAAACCCTTACAAAAAGAAAGTTATTTTGCGTTCAGCAAAAAACTGAGGTCTGGTAATAATGGCGAGAAGGTCACACCCGTTCCCATCCCGAACACGGAAGTTAAGCTTCTCAGCGCCGATGGTAGTTGGGGGCTCTCCCCCTGCAAGAGTAGGACGTTGCCAGGC
>NZ_JAGYPI010000009.1:3203-43651 GCF_018343615.1 Bacillus sp. FJAT-49736
CGTTCAGCAAAAAACTGAGGTCTGGTAATAATGGCGAGAAGGTCACACCCGTTCCCATCCCGAACACGGAAGTTAAGCTTCTCAGCGCCGATGGTAGTTGGGGGCTCTCCCCCTGCAAGAGTAGGACGTTGCCAGGCCGTTTATTTTATATTTATTATCGTCGCGGGGTGGAGCACGATGAGTAATCTTCGAAGCATAGCATCCAGCGTACCAATCGAGCTGCTACTTGAATAAGCTTTCTGAGATTGGGACGGCGAATACAAAAATAGTGCATAAGTAAATGAAGTTATTATTACCGTCGCGGGGTGGAGCAGTCCGGTAGCTCGTCGGGCTCATAACCCGAAGGTCGCAGGTTCAAATCCTGCCCCCGCAATCAATTGTTGAAAAGCGAAACTTTAGTTTCGCTTTTTGTTTTTTTATGCTCATAAAAAGGATAATTCTAATTTGCATTATCTCTTAAAGAACCGAGTTATGAGATAAAAATAAGGGCCCCGATCCCCAAAATACCTCATAGGGTCCTCTATTGGAATAGAATGAATCCAAACCCCAATTTTCAAATATCCTTCGTCGACTTTACTCATTAATTCATAATGAGGTAAACTAACATTATACATAACTCCCTTAGGATATCATCCTAAGGTTTTTTAAATCATTAATGTCAATGTGATTATCTATAGAGGAGATTAGTATGCACGTTTATGAATGGACTTCTAATGCACCACATGAAACTATAACATTTGCCGAAAGGCTAGCAACGTTACTTCATGAGAATGATTTAATATTGTTAGAAGGCGATTTGGGAGCAGGAAAAACGACGTTTACGAAAGGAATTGCAGCAGGTCTTGGTATACGAAGAACGGTCAGCAGCCCTACTTTCACGATAATTAAAGAATACCATGGAAGGCTGCCTTTGTATCATATGGATGTTTATCGGATACAAGATTCTTATGAGGATCTTGGTTTTGATGAATATTTTGAGGGCGGTGGAGTAACAATTGTGGAATGGTCAAAATTAATTCAGGAACAATTGCCACCTGAATATTTGGAAATTACCATTCGACATCAAGGAGATCAACAAAGGAAATTTGAATTCAGACCTAAAGGTTATAGATATGAATCCTTATGTAAGGAGCTATTTGAATGAAGGTATTAGCAATTGATACATCGAATGAAGTACTTGGTATTGCCCTTTTGGAAGAGGGTAAGGTTATTGGAGAATATATAACAAATTTGAAAAAAAATCATAGTATTAGAGTAATGCCAGCAATACAACAATTGTTACATGAATGTGATACTGTTCCGAGCGACCTAGGGAAAATTGTAGTGGCGAAAGGGCCAGGTTCTTACACTGGGGTAAGGATCGGTGTAACAATTGCCAAATCAATGGCTTGGAGTTTACAGATACCACTTGTTGGGGTTTCCAGTTTAGCTCTCATGGCGTTAGTCGGGCGATATTTTGATGGATACTTATCTCCATTATTTGACGCTAGACGTGGCCAGCTTTATACAGGACTATATCGCTATCAAAATGAAAAATTGGAAACGGTAAAAAATGATACCAATATTTTAGCGGTGGATTGGGCGGAGTCCTTAAAGGAATACAAAAAGAAAATATTGTTTATTGGAAATGATACTAGTATCCATAAAGCAACATTGCAAGAAATATTAGGAGAACAGGCAGTTTTTGCGAAAATAACAGAAAACAACCCCCGCCCTAGTGAATTAGCTCTGCTTGGAATGGATCTTCCTGGTGAAGATATTCATTCCTTCGTGCCAAATTATATTAGACTTGTGGAAGCTGAAGCAAAATGGTTAGAGGCAAGGAAAAACGATAATGTTAGGAATTGAGATAAATATGTCAGATATAACATTTCGCAAAGCAACCCTGGATGATTTAGACGGTATTATAAAGGTCGAATTAGATTCCTTTACACTGCCATGGTCACGCGAAGCCTTTTATAATGAGTTTGTAAATAATCAATTTGCTCATTATTTTGTTTTAGAACATAATGAAAGTATTATTGGATATTGTGGCGTTTGGATAGTAATAGATGAAGCGCATATCACGAATATTGCTATTTCACCGAAATATCGCGGTTTAAAGTTAGGAACAACTTTAATGAAAAAGATCATGGAGTTTGCAAGGCTGCATCGTGCTCATTCCATGACTTTAGAGGTTCGTGTAAGCAATTATGTAGCACAATCCTTATACAGAAAGCTCGGCTTCCAAAATGGAGGAATTCGGAAGGGATACTATACGGATAATTATGAAGATGCGTTAGTAATGTGGGTGAAATTATAATGGAAAAAGATTTGATTGTACTTGGAATAGAAACAAGCTGTGATGAAACAGCTGCAGCGGTTATTAAAAATGGCACTAGTATTTTATCAAATGTAGTGGCTTCACAAATAGAGAGTCATAAGCGCTTTGGCGGTGTTGTGCCGGAACTGGCATCAAGGCATCATGTCGAGCAAATTACCATTGTAATCGAAGAGGCATTAAAGCAAGCGGAGGTTACCCTACAAGACTTAGATGCAATTGCAGTAACAGAAGGACCTGGTTTGGTTGGGGCATTATTAGTAGGAGTAAATGCGGCAAAAGCAATTGCTTTCGCAAATAATATTCCATTAGTGAATGTTCACCATATTTCTGGACATATATATGCCAATAGACTTATGAAAGAAATGTCCTTTCCGCTATTATCATTAGTAGTTTCTGGAGGGCATACAGAATTAGTGTATATGAAGGAGCATGGGGACTTTAAAGTAATTGGCGAAACTAGAGATGATGCAGCAGGTGAAGCATATGACAAAGTGGCAAGAACACTGAATTTACCTTATCCTGGTGGTCCTCATATTGATCGTCTTGCCCATGAGGGAAATCCGTCTATTGATTTGCCGCGCGCATGGTTAGAAGAGGACTCCTATGATTTTAGTTTCAGCGGATTAAAGTCTGCAGTTATTAACACTCTTCATAACGCTGACCAAAAAGGCATGACGATAGATCCTAAAGATTTAGCAGCAAGTTTTCAGGAAAGTGTAATTGATGTCCTTGTTACGAAAACAATTCGAGCTGCAAAGGAGTATAAAGTAAAACAAGTACTATTATCGGGTGGAGTTGCAGCAAATAGAGGACTGCGAAAAGCACTAGAAGATGCTTTTGAACATTTGCCATCTGTTGAGCTTGTCATTCCTCCACTAAACTTATGTACAGATAATGCTGCTATGATTGCTGCTGCAGGCAGTGTGTTGTTTGAAAAGGGAAAAAGAAGCAGCTTAGCTCTAAATGCAAATCCTGGTTTAGATATTGAAAACTTCTAATATGGAAGCATTCGGTGTATAATGACCGAATGCTTTTTTCATCTGTGGATAACTGTTTTACTTAAAAAAATAGTCCACATATATTCTGAAAGAGAATAAATTAGGAAATCGAACAAATGTTGTTGTGCACATAATGTGGATAAAATGTTGATAACTTTAATAAAATGTGAATAAATACGTGTGATACACATTGAAATTCTGTGGATGAAGTGGATAACTTTGTTGATAATTGTGTATAATGTGGAAAACTGAAAAGGAGCTCAAAATAAAAGCAATCTAATTGTTGATAAGTTTGTGGGAAAATAAGTTGTAAAAAAGTCAGGGAATTCATCCCTGACTATGATAGCTGTTCTGCAATTTCTGCCCATTCTTCCATTAATTCATCTATTAAAGCCTTTTTCTCCTCAATCTCTTCGTGTAACTGAGTCAATCGTACATGATCCTGGAAAATTTCAGGGTTACTTAATAATGATTCTCTCTCTTGGACCTCTTTTTCGAGCGTTTCTACTGTTTCTTCAATTTCTTGAATGCGCCTTTTTCGTTGGCGCTCTAGCTTCTTAGCTTCTTTATCTATTTGATATGATTGTTTTGAATTTGCATCAGGAATAGGGTTAGTGGTATTTTTTTGTTCCTCTAATTTTTGCAATTCTATTAGCTCCTGCTGCTTATCCACATAGTAGTCATAATCACCAAGGAACTCCTTTGTCCCCCGTTCTGAAAGCTCCACGACCTTCGTTGCAATTCTGTTGATAAAATAGCGGTCATGGGAAACAAATAATATAGTGCCAGGATAATCAATTAAAGCATTTTCGAGTACTTCCTTACTATCAATATCTAAGTGATTGGTAGGTTCGTCGAGAATTAGGAAATTTGCTTTTTGTAGCATGAGCTTTGAAAGGGCGAGTCTGGCTTTTTCGCCGCCGCTTAGCGTTGATACAATTTTCAACACATCATCACCGGAAAATAGAAAATTACCGAGAACTGTACGAATCTCCTTTTCACTTTTTAAAGGATAGTCATCCCATAATTCTTGTAATACTGTTTTATTAGAAGATAGTTCTGCCTGTTCTTGGTCGTAGTATCCGATTGTTACATTGGAACCATATTCAATCGTTCCATTATATAATGGAAGATTTTTTATAATTGTTTTTAACAAAGTAGATTTTCCTATTCCGTTAGGACCGACAAGTGCAATACTTTCTCCCTTTTTGATAGATATATCAATGGAATTGGATATTATTTCCTCACCATAACCAATAGCGGCATCTCTTATATTCATCACATCATTGCCGCTTTGCCGCTCGATTTCAAAGGAAAAGTTAGCCGATTTTTCATCCCCATTTGGCCTATCCATTAAGGTCATTTTCTCAAGCTTCTTTCTACGGCTTTGTGCTCTTTTTGTAGTGGATGCCCTAGCCAAATTGCGCTGTATAAAATCCTGGAGCTTCGCCACTTCCTCTTGCTGCTTTTCATATTGTTTCATATCAAGCTCATATTGCTCGGCTTTTTTGTCTAAATAGGAGCTATAGTTTCCGACATATCTTTGGATTTTGTTCCGCGAAATTTCATAGACCTGATTAACCACCTTATCTAGAAAATATCGATCATGGGAAACAATCAGAATAGCGCCCTCATAGCCTTGTAAATATTGTTCGAGCCAAGATAAAGTCTCAATATCTAAATGGTTGGTAGGCTCGTCTAAAATTAAAATATCAGGGCGGGTGAGTAAGAGCTTTGCAAGTGCAAGTCTTGTTTTTTGACCGCCGCTTAATGTTTTGATAAGGGTGCTGTAATCAAAATCACTAAATCGCAGTCCATGAAGGACGGAACGAATATCGGCTTCATACTGATAGCCCCCAGAATCTTTAAACCGTATCTGTAGTACATCGTATTCTTTTAGAAGTTTCTCATAATGACTGGCCTGTTCATATATTACTGGATCAGACATTTGCTGCTCCAGTACCCGCAGTCTTTTTTCCATTTCCTTTAAATGCTGAAATACAGTCAACATTTCATCCCAGATGGATAGCTCAGATTCCAGTCCAGTATTTTGAGCCAAATAACCAATAGTAACATCCTTTGGTTTGAAAATTTCTCCCGAATCATGGGACATTTGACCAGATATAATTTTTAATAAAGTAGATTTTCCAGCTCCGTTGCGACCAACAAGGGCAATTCTGTTTCTAGTTTGAATTTCTAATTTTATATTCGATAAAATAAGTTCAGCACCAAAATATTTCGATAATTGTTGAACTTGCAATAATATCATTTCTATCACCTCAGGTTATTACTGTTAGTGTAACGTAAAGATGCATATTTCGGCAATATTCGTGAGGTTGTCATACCATTTACCAAATTATTTCTTTCTATTCGAAGTCGATGACATGAACAATAAAAAAGTGTATGATGGAAAAAAGAGGTGGATACATTGTCAGGTTTCACTCATTTTAATGAACAAGGAAGAGCAAGGATGGTAGATGTAAGTGCTAAACCAGACACTATTCGTATGGCCATTGCTGAATCTAGTATTAAATTAAATGCACTGGTGTATGAATATATCAGTGAGCATAAAATAAAAAAAGGTGATGTCCTTGCAGTTGCGCAGGTCGCAGGGATTATGGCCGCGAAAAAAACATGGGATATTATTCCTATGTGCCATCCAATTCCTTTAAATGGAATTAACATTGAATTTGATTGGAAAAAGAATGACGATGACTTTATCTTACGTATTCGAACTACGGTAAAAACAAAAGGAAATACCGGAGTTGAAATGGAAGCGTTGACGGCAGCTTCTGTAACAGCATTGACGGTGTACGATATGTGTAAAGCTGTTGATAAAGGAATGGTTATTGGCCCAACGTATTTGGTAGAAAAGATAGGCGGCGTTTCGAGCAAGGATTATAAAAGAAATGGGCAGTAAATATGTGCGCAAGAAATTTGGGGGATAGCCTATGAATGAAGAGACACTAAAAATACCTCAGGCAACGGCAAAAAGATTACCACTTTACTATCGTTTTTTAAAAAACCTATATAATTCTGGCAAGCAGAGAGTTTCATCTGCAGAACTTAGCGAAGCGGTAAAGGTAGACTCTGCAACTATTCGAAGAGATTTTTCTTATTTTGGTGCTCTAGGAAAAAAAGGATACGGCTACAATGTTAACTATCTTTTGAGCTTTTTCCGGAAAACACTGGATCAGGACGAATTAACGAAGGTTGCTTTAATTGGTGTTGGAAATTTAGGTACTGCTTTTCTAAATTATAATTTTTTGAAAAATAATAACACAAAGATTGAAATAGCTTTTGATATTGATAAAAATAAGATAGGTAAGAAAATTGGACAAGTACGTGTATTTGATTTAAAAGAATTGCAGGAGCGATTAATGGAGGAGGATATTTCCATTGCTATTTTAACGGTTCCTGCAGAAGCGGCTCAATCTATTACAGACAGTATCGTAGAGACAAATGTAAAGGGTATATTAAATTTTACTCCGGCTAGACTAAATGTACCGGCTTCTATAAGGGTGCATCATATAGATTTAGCTGTCGAGCTGCAATCACTTGTATATTTTTTAAAACATTATCCAAATGACACGGAAAATTCACAGGCAGAAACAAATTCATAATTAAAGAATAGGTGTTTTCTGCTATGATATCATTATAAGGAGGTGGGCACTGATGAGACCAGGTATTGGTAGCCTTATCATTATTGTCATCGTTGCTTTATTAGTTTTTGGTCCGAAAAAGTTGCCTCAATTAGGAAAAGCCGCTGGCAGTACTTTACGAGAATTTAAGAATGCCACAAAAGGATTGGCTGATGACGAGGAAGATGAAACTGCAAAGGATACAAAAGTTGATATAAAAAAAGAAGAGGTTAAAAAAGAGGATTTACAATAGGATTTTTTCTTAATATTTGTGAATCCATGATTTCTTAAGAAATAATTCTACATGCCTTATAAGTTTTATATATGCAGATGTTAGGATGAAATTAAATGAGTCAAAAAGATATGACGATAGTGGAACATATATCCGAGCTCAGAAAACGGCTGTTTGTGATAGTCGTTTTCTTTATCCTGGCTTGTATTGTGAGTATGTTTATTTCGCAGCCGATTATTAGGTATTTGCAAAATGCAGAAATAGCAAAGGATTTAACGATGAATGCTTTTCGTCTGACGGATCCTTTTAAGGTATATTGGGAGGTTACTGTTTACTTAGCCTTAATTATGATTCTCCCCGTTATTTTATACCAGCTATGGGCATTTGTTAGTCCAGGGTTATATGAAAAAGAGCGCAAAGTTACTTTAAGCTATATACCCATTACACTATTATTGTTTATTGGTGGATTAGCATTTTCTTATTTCGTCCTGTTCCCACTTATCATCAATTTTATGCTGAAGTTATCAAACCAAATGGATATCCATGCGGTAATTGGTATTAATGAATATTTTCAGTTTCTATTTCAGATCACGCTTCCTTTTGGTTTTCTATTTGAATTGCCGGTAGTCGTACTCTTCCTAACGAGATTAGGCATTATTACTCCAATGTTCTTAGGGAAGATACGAAAATATGCTTATTTCGTGATTACGATTGTTTCGGCATTTATCACTCCGCCGGATGTCATGTCTCAAATTGCAGTAGGAATTCCTCTTATTATCTTATATGAGATTAGCATTTGGATAGCAAAAATAGGATATCGAAAAGTACAAGCTGCTGAGGCGTTGCTTGAAATCGAAAATCAAAACCGAATAGAATAAAAAAACCTTCCCAAGTGGAAGGTTTACTTATTTTTACCATTATTAATTTTAAAATAAAGCAGGATTAAACGAATGCCGGCCCCAAAATCCAAGGTAGCTAAAAGGATGAGAATATAAGTAAAGGGTCCCCAACCGTTAGTTGCTACTCTTTGTGTTGCCATGTATGTAAATATTACTCCTAATAGGCAATAAATAATGCCGGAAAAAAAAGCTCTCATCCAAAAAATCCTCCAATAAAGCTATGTACTTTTTCATAATTTTCCATAATCCGTTGAATGTCTTCGCGATTTAATATTTGTCCAACAACAACAATTGTATTCATGATTACATGAGCAGTTATGGAGACCATGATTCTTTTTGTTTTATAATAAAGAAACGCAAATGTGAATCCCATAGCGCAATACAATAAGAGATGGACAGGCTCAAGATGAGCTAATCCAAAAATAACGGAACTAATTACTGCTGAGAAGAAAAAGGAAAAACGTTTATTCAGCGTTCCGAAAATAATCTTTCTAAAGACAATTTCCTCCAAGATAGGTCCTACTATCGAACTAACCACTACTACTAAAGGAAAGTCTTCTATTAATTGAATGATTCTTTGCGTATTCTCCGATCCCACTTTTACTCCAAGTAACAACTCAATGATAACTGCAATATATTGAGCAAAAAAGGCAAGGAAAATTCCCCCGACAGCCCAAGCTATTGACTTTCCAATAGGAAGCGGAATATTTCGGTCGTTACTTCGATTATTTTCTGATTTTTTAAGTATAGATAGCACAATAATCAAAGCAATAATAAAGCTGACTACAATCCAAATGGAGTTTGCCAAACCTTCCATTTGCTTCTGGGATATGTGAAAGGCTTTCACGCCAATGATTAGGACGAGTGGATACCCTATTATTCCCGAAAGTTGCATCACTATGTATGTGATTAAAATATAAATATATTCTTTTTTCAAGGTAAATGATCCTTCCTGCCTGATAATAACATATGTTCATTCTACTATTGATGTGTTTTGTATTCAACAAAGAACCTTGCATCAAACTTCTAAGCATAACTTTTTATCCTATTATATTCATTTTATGTGTATAAGCTATGGAAATATGAATACAATGAACAGGGTTGGTAATAATTATTACAGTGTGTAAAAAAGCATGTTCGGTTCATGGCGTTCAACTTATAGAAAAAATTTATGTATATTGCTTGCAAAATGAAATTGAATTATTTATTATAATAATTGTGTTAGCACTCAAGTGAGTCGAGTGCTAATAAATAAAAAAATTTACATATTTAATTCAAGGAGGTTGTTTCACTTGTTAAAACCACTAGGTGATCGCGTCGTAATTGAGCTAGTCGAAACAGAAGAAAAAACTGCAAGCGGGATTGTATTACCTGACTCTGCAAAAGAAAAGCCACAAGAAGGCAAGATTGTCGCTGTAGGTACTGGACGTGTTTTAGATAACGGTGAGCGAGTTGCACTTGAGGTATCTGAAGGCGATCGTATCATCTTCTCAAAATATGCTGGTACAGAAGTGAAATACCAAGGTAAAGAATATTTAATCCTTCGTGAAAGTGATATTTTAGCAGTTATTGGTTAATCTTTTAAACTGTTTCTACGTATACCATTAACATCAATCTTAAGAATAACGAGGAGGTTATTAAGGATGGCAAAAGAAATTAAATTCAGTGAAGAAGCACGCCGTGCAATGCTTCGCGGTGTAGATAAATTAGCAGATGCTGTTAAAGTTACATTAGGACCTAAAGGCCGTAACGTAGTTCTTGAAAAGAAATTTGGTTCTCCACTTATTACAAATGATGGTGTGACCATTGCGAAAGAAATCGAATTAGAAGATGCTTTCGAAAACATGGGTGCAAAACTAGTATCTGAAGTTGCTAGCAAAACAAACGATGTTGCCGGTGACGGTACTACAACTGCTACTGTCCTTGCTCAAGCGATGATTCGCGAAGGCTTGAAAAACGTAACAGCTGGTGCAAACCCTGTTGGTATCCGCAAAGGAATGGAAAAAGCAGTTCAAGTTGCAATTGAAGAGCTTAATGCAATTTCTAAGCCAATTGAAGGAAAAGAATCCATTGCACAAGTTGCCGCTATTTCATCTGCTGATGAAGAAGTGGGTAAGTTGATTGCAGAAGCAATGGAACGTGTTGGTAACGATGGTGTTATCACAATTGAAGAATCAAAAGGTTTCTCTACTGAATTAGACGTAGTAGAAGGTATGCAATTTGATCGTGGATATGCATCTCCTTACATGGTAACTGATTCAGATAAAATGGAAGCAGTTCTTGATAATCCATACATCTTAATTACAGATAAGAAAGTTTCTAGTATTCAAGAAATCTTACCTGTTCTTGAGCAAGTGGTACAACAAGGCAAGCCATTATTATTAATTTCTGAAGATGTTGAAGGGGAAGTTCTTCCAACATTAGTATTAAATAAACTTCGTGGAACATTCAATGCAGTTGCAGTTAAGGCTCCTGGCTTCGGTGACCGTCGTAAAGCAATGTTAGAAGATATCGCAGCTTTAACTGGAGGCCAAGTAATAACAGAAGATCTTGGTCTTGATTTGAAATCTGCTTCTATTGAACATTTAGGCCGTGCTGCTAAAGTTGTTGTAACAAAAGAAAATACAACAATTGTAGAAGGCGCTGGAGACGCTGCTACTATCGCAGCTCGTGTAAATCAAATCCGTGTTCAATTGGAAGAAACAACTTCTGAATTCGACCGTGAAAAATTACAAGAGCGTCTTGCTAAGCTTGCAGGCGGAGTTGCTGTTATCAAAGTTGGTGCGGCTACAGAAACTGAATTAAAAGAACGCAAGCTTCGTATTGAAGACGCATTGAACTCTACTCGTGCAGCTGTAGAAGAAGGTCTTGTATCCGGTGGTGGTACAGCACTTGTTAATGTATACAATAAAGTAGCTGGAATCTCTGCTGAAGGAGATGTAGCTACAGGTATTAACATCGTTCTTCGTGCTCTAGAAGAGCCAGTACGCCAAATTGCTCACAATGCTGGTCTTGAAGGATCCGTTGTAGTAGATCGCTTAAAGAAAGAACAAATCGGCATTGGCTTCAATGCAGCTACAGGCGAATGGGTGAATATGTTTGAAGCTGGAATCGTTGACCCTACTAAAGTTACACGTTCCGCTCTTCAAAATGCAGCAAGCGTTGCCGCTATGCTATTAACTACAGAAGCGGTTGTTGCTGACAAGCCGGAAGAAAATAAAGGTGCCGGAATGCCAGATATGAGTGGCATGGGCGGCATGGGTATGATGTAATTCCGAGCATACGGATCGAAAATCCTCTTAGACGAAAAGTCTAAGAGGATTTTTTTGTCGACAAAATTCTAGTCCGTGATCATGTCGAATGATATCCATCTATGTCATGAAAGCATAGGTCTAATAAAAACGAATCAAAAGTCCTATAAAATGTAATAATTGTAATACACAACTTAATGTTTTGCAAAATACGACAAAATCCACCCTTGTTTCTACTAATAAAAAATCCCCGCCATCCTACTATTCTCCCATAAAAAAATCTCAGTTTCGAAATAATTCCAGGACAATATTACCAGACATAATTCGACAGTTTTTACACAATATTGACCAAATTGTTAACAGATGGTAATTATTCGATATAGGTATTTTTTTCTATAAATTTAGGTCATGAATTTCATAAACTGGGATTTTGAGTATATAAATATAATTGTCACTTTAGTCTTAGTCGTGGAAAAGAGGTAGTAATAGAATGTTAGAGTCGAAAAGAAGAGCGATGATATTTCTTATCCTGTCATTATTGTTAGCAGCCATAGCAGGTTTCTTAGTATTGAAAAAGGTTCAGGATATTAATGCTAACTTGGGGACGCTTGTGAAAGTGTACGTTGCCAATACAAATATTCCATCAAGAACCCTCATCAAGCCTAGTGATGTACGAACAGATGAAATCCCCAAAAAATATCTTCGTGATTACCATATTACGAATACAGAAGATCTAGTAAATAAAGTGTCAGTTGTGCCATTATCTGCTGGTGATATCATCACAAAAAATATATTGAAACAGGCAACAGCGGTCCTGAATGAAAATGATCGCTTATTAACTTTGATGCAGTCGGATAAAGTTTACTTTGACGAACCATTAGAGGCTCAGGATCGAGTGGATATAGTTGTTTCAGATCAATTTTCCGGTAAAAAGCAAACCTATATTTTTATGTCTGATGTAAAAGTAGTAAGGGTTGCAAAAGAAAAAAATAGCTTTAAGGGTGTTCAGTTAGAAATACCAATTACTCAAGTGCCTAAATTAATTCATTATCAAAATTACGCTGATAGTATTCGCATTGTTAAAGCCAATGTAGGAAAGGAACATAATAGTACGGAAGCAGCAGCGTCCGAGGTAGTGAATTCCCCAATCGATTCCAATCAGGATGAAAAAAGTAATGTAAAAGAAAATGAACAGAAGGAATCCAATAAGGTTTCCAAGATTGAAAAGGATAAAGGAAATTCCAAGAAAGATTCTAACAGATAAGAAGTAAATGGGGGATAAAACATGAGTAACCGACAGATTTTAGTTGTTGGAGAACAAAACGGACTATTTGAAATGATCAATAATAATATCTCTGATGCCTATCATCTGATTTTGATGGAGCCTCATCATATTAGGGCTGAATTAAAAAGTCATAGCTCCAGGCTTGCTTTAGTCATCAAAAATAAGAAAGAATCAGCAGTTGATCTAATACAAATGCTCATTAGAGAAAGGCCGGAATTATGTGTCATCTACATTGATGAACAACCGGATTTTGAGTTATTAAGAGAAATAATCAGAGTTGGTGCTCTGGACTATATCGTGATGCCGGATGAAATGGAGGTACTAACCAATAAAATTGAATCATTGTTGGAAAAAGCAGACGCCAATGTAGAATTAGCAGCTGGTTCAGGCACGTATAAAAGAGGTGGTGGACGAATCTTTACGTTTTACAGTGGAAAAGGTGGAAGCGGAAAGACATTTCTTAGTACTACTTTTGCCCAAACGATGAAACTAGAATCTACAGCACAAGTACTTTACATTGACTTAAATCTGCAATTCGGAGGCTCTGAAACGTTTCTAGGCATAGAAAGCAACCGATCATTATATGATTTGAAACCAGTAATCAATGAATTAAATGAACACCATATCAAAAATGTTACGGAAAAAGAAACGCATTCCAAGCTAGAGGTTTTATTAAGTCCTAGAGATGCGGAGCTGGCTGAAAATATTAATAGTGAATTTATTACGAGGCTATTAAGAGCGTGCAGAAGAAGCTATGACTTTATTATTGTAGATATTCCTACAGAAATGGACGAAATTGGGTATTCCGTTTTAAATGAAACAGATCAAATCTACTATGTTATGACACTTGATACCCCATCCATAAGAGTCTTAAAAAGTGTAGAAGAATTATTTACGCGATTAGGGGTATCTACAGAAGATCGTTTACAGCTGATCGTAAATTTGGCAGGGCGTGATAACGAATTATCGAAGAAAGATCTTGAAAGATTCGTGAAGCATCCGATTGCGGTGGAGATCAGAAGGGATTTAAAAGGAGTCCTTTCGGCAATCAATCAAGGTAATCCAATTAGGAAAGAAACAAAAGAAAAGAAGCAAATTCCAGCGGCGAAAGATATACATAAATGGGTTTTAACGATGTTGAAATAGTAAATGGTTGCAGTGAAGGGAGGTTTTCTTAATGCCATTATTTCAACGGAAAATGGAGCGCACTGAGAAGAATGAAACAATACTTGATTCATCAAATCGCGTACAGAACCCATATATTGATGAGCTTGTTGAACACTACAAAACAAGATTATTAACAGAATCAAATCTAGATCATTTGACAAGTTTATCAGATGGAGAAAAGCGACTGTCCATAGAGCGACTGATTAACCAATTCATGATTGAGGAAAAAGTCGTCATCCCTCGATATGACAAAGAATTACTGCTAATAAGGTTAATCGATGAAAGTGTCGGTTTCGGCCCATTAGAACCGTTATTAAATGATGACTCTATAACAGAAATATTGGTAAACGGTCCAAATGAAGTGTTTATTGAAAAAAACGGAAGACTAGAACGCACAAATATATCATTTAGAGATGAAACACATGTCCGACACATCGTTGACCGAGTTGTTGCTCCTTTAGGACGTCGTATTGACGAGAGCTCACCGATGGTAGATGCACGCCTACCAGATGGAAGCCGTGTGAATGCTGTAATCCCCCCTGTGAGTTTAAATGGAACGCTTGTTTCAATACGGAAATTTCGAAAGGTTCCTTTTGAAATAGATGACTTGATTAAGAATGACTCTCTTACAGACGATATGGCTTCTTTTTTACAAGCTCTAGTTCAAATGAAAATGAATATTCTAATTTCTGGCGGTACTGGAAGTGGAAAGACTACGCTTCTGAATGCAGTGGCGAAATCAATTCCCTCATATGAACGTGTTATTACGATTGAAGATTCAGCTGAATTGCGGTTAAACCGGGCAAGTGTTGTAGGACTAGAAGCCCGACCGCCTAATGTAGAGGGGAAGGGTGAAGTTACCATTCGCCAATTGGTGAAGAATGCCCTGAGGATGAGGCCCGACCGCATTATCGTTGGTGAGGTGCGCGGTGCAGAGGCATTTGATATGCTACAGGCGATGAATACAGGGCATGAAGGGTCCTTAACGACTGTGCATGCCAACTCCCCGTCCGATGCCATCAGCAGAATTGAAGGGATGGTTGTCATGGCCGGAATGGATTTGCCGTCACATATCATACGGGAATATATTGTCGGTGCACTTGATTATATTATTCAAGCAGAGCGCTTAAGTGATGGAACAAGGCGGATAATGAATATTTCTGAGGTCTTTGTAAATGCCCAAAATAAAATTCAGGTCCAAGAAATATTTAAATTCCAAAGAACTTCTATTCAATCTAACGGAAAAATTGAGGGTGTCTTCACTCCAACAGGAATCACGCCAAAATGTCTAGATCGAATGAAGCTGTTTGGAATTGATTTAGGTTCTCACATTTTTGAAAAAAGGATTGAAGTTAATCATGACTATAGCCGTGTCTATACTGTATAGTTTGGCTGTCTTCTCGCTTTTAATCGGTTCATATTTATTTTTAGGATATCGATCGAAAAAGCGTGAATGGCGGCAAAAGCTAAGTCAATGGTATCCCGAAGAGAAAAGGAAAAGCTTTATAAGTGTTTTAGGTGACCGCTTTGATAACTCAACGAGGGCTGAACCTTTAGCAAATAAACTGCAAAACGCTAACATTCCTCTTCTTCCATCGGAATATATAGGTATTCATGGACTTGGTTTCTTGGTCTTCTTCGTCTTTCTATATAATTTTTTTCACATTCCGGCTTTTTTTACCTTAATCATTTCCGTGATTATTTTAGTAGCGTCTCATTTTTTGCTGTTTTACATGCGAAAGAACAAATATGAAGAAAGACTCAATGAACAACTATCCGATATTTGCAGATTATTGGGGAATGCCGCCAGGTCCGGATTAACCGTCATCCAAGGAATTGATATGGTGGCGAGAGAAGTACCAGCACCTGCTGGGAAAGAGTTTAAAAGACTCAATAATGAGCTGAAACTGGGTGTTTCATTGGAAACCGCCTTAAAATCCGTTCAAAAGCGAAATAAATCACGTGAGCTGCAATTATTTATAGCCACTATTCTTATCCAAACCAGAACTGGCGGAAATTTAGCGGCCACTTTAGAGTCAATGGCAAATACATTGGAAGATCGCAAGGTTTTAAACCAGACCATTAAGACAATGACTTCTGAGCAAAGGTATATCTCACTGATTGTTCCTGTACTCCCGGTATTCATTTTGCTTGTTATGAATAACATTGTCGAGGGCTTTACGAAATCGCTTTGGACCGTTCCTGGCATGGTGATATTGGTTATTTTTATCCTGGGTATCATTTTGTCCTTTGTCCTTATCCGAAAAATTACAAATATAAGGGTGTAATTATGGATGCACTAATAATCATATTCGTTATATTTTTTCTGTTAATGTTTCTGTTAACAATTCGTCACTATTCAGTTTATTTGAATGAGAAGCGTAAGTTGCTCCAGCATATTTCTGATGTGACTTTCATCGATGCATTTGAAAAAAAGGAAAAGAAAAGAAACAGACGTGCAGCTCTTATTCAAAAAATGACGAAATACGCAGATGAATTTGCTGATCTCGGTAAGCGCATTAACTTCTTTAGTGATAATCATGATGTGGCAAACTGGCTAAAAAAGTCTGGTAATCCTTATCAATTAACCATTGAACGATTTCAAGGACTGAAGATTTTCTTGCTCCTAGTTGGCTTCTTCGCGGGAGCACTAGTTCTAGTAATAGGTCTTCCCTTTTCACAATATGCACTTATACTTTTTCCAGCCCTTGGATACTTTTTACCTATTCTTACTGTAAAAAGGATGGGTAAAAAGAGACAGGAAAAACTTCGGTTAGACCTGCCAGACTTTTTGGATACTATTAGCACAAGCCTACAGGCGGGTGTTAGTTTAGATCAAGCACTTAGGGAGGTGATACGTTTCTTTGATGGTCCGTTGCGAGAAGAGTTTTCCCGCTTCAATCATGAAATTGATTTAGGAGTTCGTCGTGAAACGGCATATCGCAATCTACTTGAAAGAAATGATAACCAGGAGTTTCAAAGTTTAATAAAATCATTGATTCAGGGAGAAAAGCTGGGTGTACCGATTGCAACAACCTTTAAGGTTCAAGCAGAAAATATGAGACAGATTAGAGAAGAAAAAGTGAAGGAATTGGCAGCTAAGGCTTCACCAAAAGTAACGCTCGTGACAACCTTCATCGTAGCCCCAGTATCAATCTTGATGCTGGCAGGACTTATGATCTTGAACTTAATTTATGGCAATAATTCATTGTTCAGCTTATTTAATTAAAAAATATAAATTTGAAAAATCGGAGGGTATTTTTAATGAAAAAAATTACTTATCACTATTTCAAAGCGGTGCATTCTATTAATCGACTAATAAATAATGAAAGAGGTTCACAAACTCTAGAATGGATTGGGATTGCAGCGGTAATTATTATTGTGGTTGGGTTGGTGTCGACTGCGTTTAGTGGGTCTACTTTTGGATCAGATGTAGTAAAAAAGATTAGTGACTTTTTAAATAAGATTGGCGGTGGAGGCGGTAATTCAGGAGGTGGAGCTACTCCTACAGGTAATTAATCTATTAAATTTATAATAAAAGGGGAAGGACGATGAGGCCAGGTAAAGGAATAAAAAGAATATTGGTAAGTATATCCATACTCATTGTTCTTTTCCAATCATTTTTCCCGTATATCGCAGCAGCATCGACAGTAGAACCATGGTCAGGAAATAGTTGGTCAGGAAATAGTTGGAGTGGGAACTCCTGGAGCGGAAATGATTGGGAAGGTAAAACGTGGGAAGGTGATCCTTGGAAGGGGAACTCTTGGGAGGGTCAGTCCTGGGAAGGTCAAGGAACCAAAGGAAATACTACCCAAGGAAATGGAACTCAAGGGGATACCACACAGGGTAATGGAACAAATAGAAGTGGAACCCAAGGGGATACCACACAGGGAAACGGAACAAATGGAAGTGGAACCCAAGGGGATAATACAAAAGGTAACGGAACAAATGGAAGTGGGGCCCAAGGAGAAAATACACAAGGTAATGGAACTCAAGGGGATACCACACAAGGTGCAGGAACAGATGGAAATGGAACATCAAGCAATACCACTAAAGGTAAAGGCACACAAGGTGAGGAATCAGAGTTTAGCTACCCAGGTATCTATGACTGGGCAAAGTTAGGAATTAAGGATGTTGGCACCGATATTTATAAGAAATGGGCAAAAGGTGAAATTGATCCGTCCATGTTCTCAGATTGGAAAAATACTAACTTTAAAGATTTTAGAGGTAAGTTAGGGAGACAAATTCTCACTGGGACATTTAAGATGTATACTGAAGATATTGACTTATATGGAACAGTATACGACGGAATGGATGCACCAGAAGCAATAAAGAATTTTAAGGATAATTATGGGCACTTGAAACAAGTTTCAACAGATAGTATCCATTTTCTTAATCAGCTTAAAAGAAACCCTGCTAGTCTAAGAGGTATCATTAATCCCTCAAACTACTCAAACATAGGTAGTGCTATTGCTGATGGATATAGAAACTTCAAAGGTATGAGTGCTTTATCCAAGGCTAATGTAGTAACTGCTGGTGTCGGTGCTGTTTTTGCCGGCTATGATACTTACAAAAGTATCAAAGATTTTGGAGGATCAAAGGATAAAGTTTCTGCGGGAGCAGATATTGCTTCAAATCTAGGTAGTTTTTTAATGGATGCAGGAACAGTAGCAGCCGTTATCCCAGGGGGGCAAGTTGTAGCGGGAGCTGTAGTAGCAGCAGGAGCAGTATTATGGATCGGAGGAAAATTAGTTAAACACCGAAAAACGATTATTAAAGCAATTACACACCCTATTAAAACCGTAAAAGATACCTTTTCAAAAACTTGGGGGAAACTTAAAGGGGTGTTTGGCCATTAAGGAGAAGTGAAAATTGGATAATAGAGAAAGTCTAATTAAAAAACACAAAAAATTTTTTGAAACCCCAAAACCATTTCCATTGAAATATAGGAATGGTGACCAAGAAATCGAGATGATTCAATATAAAATACTCAAGACTGAATCAAACTGGGGCTTCCTTTTTTTTCCGTACAATTTAGAATATAAAGTTTTATTTGATGTGTTTCAAAAAACAATGTTAATGGATGATTATTTAAACGTCTTATTTAGTGTAGATAAAGTTTATTTGAATTTTGCAACTGGAGAAAATGCTTATGTGATGTATCGAAACCAATTATTAAAAGAATTTGATTACGAATTAATTTCTGAAATTATAACAGCAATAAATGATTGGGAAAAATATATGGGAAATATAAAACAAGCGGGCCAAGAAAAAGAAAAATATGATAGAGAAATTGTAAAGAAAGGGTACTTTGATGATTCTATTCTTTATCATTATAGTGTCTTAAGTGGCAAATCAAAAATAAACATGCTTTATCAACAAGAGAAACAATTGCAGGTACATTATTTATCTAAAAAAGCAAATTTAGATATGCAGAGTAAAAGTAAACTAATGCAGGAAATGTATAAAGAAGTAATAAAACCCCAAACAGAAATTGAAATAAAAAGAACTATTAATAAAACGATAAATTACGATAAGTTTAAACAAATGGATGAAGACTCCTTGGTCAAATTTGCGGAAAATAAAAATATCGATTTCGTAAAGAATTTTTTCAATGAAAAACATTTTAAAAGTGTTGTAAGAAATCCAGCCGTAAAGTAGGAGAAATATTATGTTTGCTGACTTAAAATCTGTAACTAAGTTTTATCTAGGTCGATTTGAAGCAGTATTATTAATGGCGGTAACGATCTTATTACCGATTTTACTTTGCCATTCATTTGTTGTTAATACTATTTATTTGTTAGTTGTTGACCGTGCTACGGAAATTGCAGGTGATTTCTACTACTCTCTTGTTTCATTCCAAACATTTATTTTTTCTTTATCCCCCTTTATTCTTCTGTTAAAAGAAGATTACTATAATGGGGAAATTAGATTCAAAAAAATCTATGTTGACTTTTTTATTCGAGCTTTTCAGCTGTTTATATTTTCAATCATATTTTCAATTATTGTAGCTTTTGGAGTTTTCTTCTTTGTTATTCCAGGTATTGTGGCTTGTATCTTAATGATAGGAATACCTTTTACAGCATTGATACAAGATAAGAATATTTGGAAATCGTTGCGTACCTCATATATATTTGGAAAGCAAAACTTTTTTAAATTGCTTGTTATGATTTTATTAGTAAGTGGGTTTGAAATAATAATAGACTTTATTTCACAGTTTCTAGTCTATAAAGTTACTGATTTAGCTGCAGCACAAATGTTGGTACAAATGATTATTAACATGATAATTTTCCCTGTTCTTGCCATGTGGCTATCTAAGTTTTATCTATCTTGGTTAGAAAAGTAAAAATGCTTTGTAAAAAGAGGAAATAAGTCGTAATATGGGGGAGTTTATTTTCCCATGAAGGGTAGGGCAAAAAGTTGAATAAAAGGCTTATTATACTAGTGATTAGTGCGTTAGTTCTATTAAGCGGATGCGGTTCAAAAGAAATAACCAATAAACATAATGATAAAGAAAAAGAGACAAAAGTCGTTCAACAGGGAAAGGTTAATGAAAATACTGGAAATGAAAATAGTCAAGATCCTTTAGAGTCAGATATTTTGAAAAATGTTCCCGCAGCTCCAACAGATTCAAAAGGCTTTATTCAACAAGAGGTTGGAGAATTTGCCGGAGAAAATAACTTTTATGATAACGATAAAATAAAAGCTGAAATAAGGAAACTTCCACCTTTAAAAGAAAATCCGACAAGCGAAGAATTAGATGCTTATTACAATTATGCTTATCAATTAATTTCTGCGGATTTTCCGGATCCAGAAGACATCATTAAAAAGTGGGAATTTGCGAATTTCGGAAGCCCAGATATGCCGGACAAAAGATATCAATTTAAAAACAACTATAATATAGAGATTATTCTCGATTCAAGCGGCAGTATGGCAAATGCCGTTGGCTCCAAAACAAGAATGCAAATGGCAAAGGATGCCATTAAAAACTTTCTTAGCCGAGTTCCACAAGAAGCGAATGTTTCTTTGAGAGTTTATGGACATAAAGGTACAAGCAAGGAAAGCGATAAAGTCAAATCATGCTCAGCTATTGAACAAGTCTATGGATTTGACAAGTACAATGAATCAAAATTTAATCGCGCTTTGGAAAAGTTCCAACCGAGTGGCTGGACCCCATTAGCTAATTCACTACTAGAATCCAAGAAGGCCTTTGAAAAATATGATGCCAAAAAAAACACGAACTTAATTTATGTGGTCAGCGATGGAATTGAAACATGTGGTGGGGACCCTGTGAAGGTTGCAAAGAGTTTTAGTGACACAAATGTTTCTCCTATTATCAATGTCATAGGCTTTGGTGCGGACAAAGAAGCTCAAAAGCAATTAAAAGAAGTGGCAAAAGAGGCTAATGGAGTTTATACAACCGTCTCCAACGAACGAGAACTAAGTAATGAGTTTGCAAGAGCGGAAGATGTATTGAATAGATGGAAGGAATGGAAGCAAAAATCACTAAAAGAGATAGATTGGCAAAGAGTAAGGAATAATTTTGACATATTAGGGTTTACAAATGAATGGTCACGACTTACAACTCAACAAAGTGTAGACATAAATCATGTGTTTCAAGTTATGCAGGATGAAAAGATTATTAGCGTCTTCCAGAAAGACGACTTACAAGCTAGAAGTAATCAAATGGAAGATAGCTTAATGAGAGCTAAACAAGAATTAGAAACAGACCTTAAACAAATTAGTTTAGAAAACCTCGAAAAAGTAAAACAAGAAATCGAACAAAAATACAACGATAACACAAAGTAACCTTCATAAATAGTTAAAGAGGTACTTAAAAGATGAAAATTCGAAAAAAGTATATTGGAAACGAGGATGGCTCCGCGACATTAGAGTTTATAGGGATGATCCCTTTAGTATTCATTATAGTTATGGTTGCATGGCAGTTAATTGTTGCAGTACATTCTGCTGTACTTGCTCAGTCTGCTGCCAACGAAGCGGCAAAGGTATACTCATTGACAACTGATCCCTATGATGCCGAGGATTCAGCCAAAAAGATTATTGATACCAGCAAAAACTATTTGTCAATGGAGGAAACGAAGATAGAAGATGATGACCATCATAATGCCAAGGATATTAAACTCAAGAAGTTTAAAGCAACCGTCAAAGTAAATATCCAATATATTTTTCTTCCAAAAAAATTATTTAAGGATGGGAACACACCCTCATTTTCTTTCACTTCCTCTGCTTCTGGAAGGACGATGGATTAAATGCGCAAACTAAGAAAAATGGTAAACAATGAAAAGGGAAATATATCCCTCCTCATGATTGCAATTATGGGAGGGATGCTCGTTCTATTTGTGTTTATTTTGAACTTATCAAAGGCCCTCGCAGTTAAAGAACAGGCAAACACTACTGCTCAGCAAGCTAGTTTAGCCGCAACATCAGTCATCTATGATCATATTAATACGGCTATAGACCTTTATGATCTACATTTATTGAGCTTGCCTTTAGAACCACCGCCGATACTGCTTTCTATGAAGGTATCTGAGTATAAGTCTAGTTTAGCTCATAATTTTAAATATCGTGACTATAGTGCAAATGAAATTAATATGGAGGCAATCGATCTTGCCATAAAATCTGAGCTAAGTGAAGGTTATGATCCACTTTTTTTGAAAGGGATTTTGGAAAGTAATCTAACAGGTTTAGTTCCAAGTATGATTAGTGTGGCAAGAGAGGTAATAAAAGAGAACCATGGAAATTTAGAGGATGCGGAAATGCGGTTTAAAGATAATCGCATCTACATAAAAGCTTCAAATGAGTATAAAGCAACAAATTACGATAAATTGCTTGAAGGGATGCACCGTAAGTTATTCCAAGAATCATCTGGCCCTGAAATTGATTTTCTAGGGGAATTGTCGATTTGGAATAACACGAAAATATTATTGCGAGAAAAAGATGATGATCAAAAAGATACCACTGATGTGGAATGGGAGTAAAGTATGGAGATGACCATGTCAAAGCGCGAGAAAAGATGGAGAAGATTCTACCTAATTCTGTTGATATTTATCTACGCTGTATTCGTTCCTGTTTCCGTACTAGAATGGCTTATTGGTGACGAAAGATTTCCTTTAACTGCAATTGTTGTGAGTTTCGGATTACCGATGTTGCGCAAAAATCACATCAAATCGATAAGAGAAAAGGAAAATCACTTTACACAATCATAAATTACTTAAAGAAATGCAGGAATTAGATACTCAAGTGCATGATATAAGAAAGTATGCAACAGTTGAGCAGGTGATGCTAGGGATTCACTGTTGGCAGAACGAAATAGTATTGTATTTGATCAACTATGAGAATCAGGAGACTGCTTAATAGCTATTAACAATTATGTTGATTATTGTACAGAGCCTTGAAGGCAAATTGATGGGGAGAGAGATGGTACTGCCCAAAAATTAATCCATTTATTAAATAGTTTTTTGATATCTAATAACATAAAAGTCTTACATAAATTGCTAGCAGGCTTTGAAAAAGACGAAAACGGGAACCCAACAACGTTTTCTCCAGGAAAAAAAGGATTGGAAGAACTAAATGTAAAATTAAATTCCTATAAGCTGCACAATTTATTAAGGAATTAAAGACAACTATTAATTTGCGGAATTTTTAATATTATGATGGTCAAAATGAATTTGCAATTGAAAAGTTAAGATATAAGCAAAAAATTTCTTTTCGTGGGGATAAAAAATGCAAACAACAATACTATCTCAAATAGTAAAACCACAAATAAAAAGGCACAAAAGAATGTTTGAGAAATATCAGTGTTTTAACTATATTTTCCGATATAAAAATAATGATTATCATTATGTAGCATATTATACTTCTAAAAAAAGTGTAAAGGGAATTCTAATCGTTACTAAGGATGGAACAATAGCAGAAAGAAACGAGGCAATAAAAATATGTCGGATGATCAATAACTATAATAATTTAATTGTATCAGCATCACGGAAATTATATGTCGAACTAAATCGACCTACTGAAGTGATGTACCATACAAAAAGATGGTTAGAGCTTTATTTTAATGATGTTAATTACGATATCGATCCAATAAAGCCAGATATTGATCAAATTTATTATTCGGCAGATACGTTTATAAATGGGCAGAAACAATTACTAGAAATTAATGATTTCTTGGTAAAATCTGATAAAGATGTCCGTCTTACAAATCATATTCTAACAGAGGAACATGTAAAAGAGGCTGAACAAGTTCTTTCGGAATATTCATTAGTTATCCATAAGCAGGGGGTTACTCAATGGGAAACGATTGACTCCATTAAAAAGGTACTTAAGTTTATAGAAGAAAATGAAAGTAATTCGAATAAAAAAGAGTATAAAAGTTTAAGAAAACAATTACTTAATTATATCCACCCTAGAAATATAAAAAGGTTACAAATGTCTCTGGATAATTATATTGATAAAAGAGTTGGCAGCGTTTTTGATCTACCGAAGGGGGAAGCAGGGATTGAGGCTTTCAAGGAATTGGATCAAAAGGAAACGGAATACTGTTTCCAGCACGATATTTTGCCGCTTTTAAGGAACTAACATTTCTATTTGCATCTTAAGAATACTTTAGAAAGTTTTAAACTACTCCATTATTATGCAAACTTATTTCAAAATATCTTCTATAGTTCCATAGAATTTCCCACTTGAATGTAAGATTCATATAATAAGTGGACCTCGGTTCCGGTATTTTCAATAAATGGATATAAAACAAGGGTTTAGCGGACACAGGGTACGTTATTTACAAAAAAACATAGGAAATCACTGCATTTTAACTATGTAACGGAACCAGTGTCCTCGAAAATCAAGAATTAGCCTGTTTTGTCACAGATAACGGAACTGTGGGCCTCCAAACTTTGGAATGATTAATTCCATCATGAAAAAGGAACATTCCGATATAGACAAAGACTAAATGGAATATTTATCCAAACAGAAAAAACCGGCTCACGGCCGGCACAATAAAGGAGGTACTAGACATCTTTATGGGGGGAAGAGTCTAGTCGTATTTTTGCTGCTGCTTGTCTGTTAAGACTATATACATCATAATATCCAAACACTAAATTTTCATGAAAGAAAAATGATAATTTCATGAGAAACAAAATGTTCAAAAATAGGAAAAGTGAAAACGCCTGTTGATCGACGTACAAACTTTTGAAATTGGCATTCAAATTATTCGTAGGGCTTGTACAAAAATATCTTCCAACCTGAAAAAAGGAGAACACCCTATAGTGCTCTCCTCTTTCGCAATTTTATTTTTCCACTTCATCAATAACACATTCTTCTAATGGAATAACCTTTGTTTTCTTGATGAACTTATAGCCAAACCACATTACTAAGAAGAGCGGGATGCCGAGATAAGCTGCAATGATGCTCATCCAATCAATCTTGTCGCTTATAAATGCTTGATAATCTTGGGCTAGAATGACGACCAAACAAACCACAAATGCCAGAATCGGTCCAAATGGATATAGTTTGGCGCGGTATGGTAGTTTATCAAGTGAGTAGCCCTGGGCCACATATGCTTTTCGGAAACGATAATGGCTTACTGCAATCCCTAGCCAGAAAATAAAACCTGTGATACCAGCTGCATTTAGTAACCACATATAGATTGCACCGTCACCGAATACAGAAGCAAGAAAGGCAAGCATTCCTACAATAGTTGTAGCAATAAGTGCAGCTACTGGAATTCCGCGTTTGTTTAAATTACCAAAGAAGCGTGGTGCTTGTCCCTCTTTAGCCATTGCATATAGAATACGAGTCGAAGCATATAAGCTTGAATTTCCTGCAGATAATACTGCAGTTAAAATAACCGCATTCATGAAAGATGCTGCAAAAGCAAGACCAGCTTTTTTGAATACTAACGTAAAAGGACTCACCATAATACTATCGCTTTTTAAGCTTTCTGTTGTATACGGAATTATAAGTCCAATAACTAAGATAGCTAAAACATAAAACAATAGGATACGCCAAAAAATGCTGCGAGTCGCCTTTGGAACACTTACTCTAGGATTTTCACTTTCTCCAGCCGCAACCCCGATAATTTCAGTTCCCTGAAAAGAGAAGCCGGCTGTTAGAAAAACACCTAAAACTGCTATAATCCCACCGTGAAAAGGAGCATCTTTTATCGTAAAATTCTTGAATCCGATAGAGTGTCCACCATTCATAATCCCAAAAATCATTAATAGTCCAACTACAATAAAGATAATGATAGTTGCTACTTTAATAAAGGAGAACCAATATTCACCTTCTCCGTACCCTTTAACAGATAAAATATTAAGACCAAAAATTAGAACAATAAAGATTCCACTCCACACCCACGATGGACTGTCCGGAAACCAAAACTTCATAACAAGTGTTGATGCTGAAAGCTCTGCCGCAAGTGTTATGGCCCAGCTATACCAGTAATTCCAGCCTAATGCAAATCCTAATGCTGGATCAATAAATCTGGTAGCATATGTACTAAATGCTCCACTTGTTGGCATAAATGCAGCCAACTCCGCCAAACCAGTCATGATAAAATAAACCATTACCCCAATAATGAGATAAGCAAGCAATGCACCTCCTGGACCTGCTGAATGAATAGCAGCTCCACTTCCTAGAAAAAGCCCGGTACCAATGGAACCACCAAGTGATATCATTGTTAAATGTCTTGCTTTTAAACCTCTCTTTAATTCATTTTGGTTAGCGCTTTCATTTTGATAGATGGAATGATTACTCACAATCCACACCCCCTAAGTTGTTTGAAGCAAAGTGACGTATCCATCCAAGTATAACTTTTAGAAATATACTGTTGATCAATGCCTTGTTCATGTGAAAAGTATAGTTTGAATGGATGACTTAATAAATTTATGCGTATTTGGCTGAAATTCAACAGTATTGTGTAACAGATTCAAAAAATTAAAAACGTAATAATTTTATATCATGAATAAAAAATAATGAAAAGAGGGGAAAATACTTACATTTTTATTATAACTTTTCCTATTTTGTATTAGATAATGCTATTTTGTAATTTACTTACCACTTGGAGAAAGGTTTTTTACCAAATTGCAAAAATTAGTGTAAAATGAAGTTGCGAGTTCTTGCTATTTAATTGGGGGCTGGTAGTATATGTTGAAAAAGGCATTTTCAGAGAAACAATTCAAAACTTTTTCTATAATGGATTCTTTGGCAGTAGAACATATGATTTGAATGGTGCGGAAATTACTGGAACTTATAAGAACGATGAAAAAGGAATAGTAATGGAAGTGAGAAAATAAATGGAAGTATGATTATGGATATGTTGATTACGGTTGGGATGATGGAGAAACTGTCTTTGGACATTTGATTGTGTGGGCGAAGAAGATAAATACATAAATGGAGGGGAAGAGCATGGCAGAGAAGAAAACGGTAAGCAGAACCTTATTTAACACAGTTATAGGGGTGTCAGTCACATTATCGTTAATGCTAGGCTTTGGAGTTGGAGCGACCACCACAGACATTGATGGTAAAACAGTCAAACTTAAACAATTAAAAAAAGAAATTAGCAAATTAGAAGATAAAAAGAAAAGTCTGCAAAATGAAATTGAAAAGCTGCAAAGTGAAGTAGACAAGAATAAATAATGAGATGATAACATGAGCAAGTATAAACAATGCAACAGAAATTCATGGAACAACTTGTGATAGGTCAACGATTAAGCCATCCGAAGAAAGAGAGTTTGTTTTTCCAAAAGGCACATATCCTTGGGTTAAAATGTGGGATTAATATTGATAATACATACGATTTTGTTGTAAATGCTGGAAAACTTACATGTGGAAAGCCAGGTCAGGAAATAGAAGAAGAAATAGTTGCATTGACGAATCAATTTATTCAAAATAACGAGTACGTCGTATTTAAAAGGCGATACATGGCAACCAGAGACAAAACTATTCCCGTCGCATATTATAGAAGCAATGTTTGGCTGTAATTTCCTTGGTTCCCTGCAATCTTTATATAATCAACATAAAAAGAACAATAATGCGCACTATATGGATAAAACACGATATAGTGCTTTTGCCGGGACGGATTTAGAAATAAAAATAAGAGAACGCTGCATAGAAAAACTCCATTTATGTGGTGAATGTACTGATATTTGCGTTCTTCATGCAAAATAAAGGGTTTCAAATGGTGATCCATTCCGATGCGGTTGAAAGTTTTAATCAGGATGGTCACAAATGGACGCTGGAGCATTTTAAAAATACATTAGGAGCTAAAGTCCTTTAATAAAGGTTGAATACAAAGGTGCATTAGCAATACAAGGAGTGGGGTTTGATGGTTCGGCTTTATAATGATGATGGCTTAACCCTTCATACAGATTTATATCAGATTAATATGGCTAAAACATACTGGCAGGATGGAATCCATGAGAAAAAAGCTGTGTTTGAATTGTTTTTTCGAAAGCTTCCATTTGATAATGGCTATGCCATTTTTGCAGGATTAGAGAGAATAGTGGAATATTTAAACGATTTTCGATTTACGGAAGCGGATATTGAATATTTGCGTAATGAGGTAGGGTATGAGGAGGAATTTCTGCAATACCTGAGTGAGCTTCGTTTCACTGGCACTGTTCGTTCCATGCGTGAAGGAGAACTGGTATTTGGAAACGAACCTATGATTCAAGTGGAGGCACCTCTTGCCCAGGCGCAGATTATTGAAACAGCTCTGCTTAACATTGTGAATTTCCAAACATTGATTGCAACGAAAGCGTCCCGAATCAAAAATGTCGTTGGGAATGAGACGGTAATGGAATTTGGCTCCAGGCGTGCTCATGAGCTAGATGCAGCTATTTGGGGAACAAGGGCAGCATTTATTGGTGGCTTTGATGCAACGAGCAATGTAAGAGCAGGGAAACGTTTTGGAATTCCGGTGTCTGGCACCCATGCGCATGCGATGGTCCAAGCATATCGGGATGATTATACAGCATTTCGAAAATATGCTGAAAGCCACCGGGACTGCGTATTCCTGGTAGATACGTATGATACATTAAAATCCGGAGTGCCAAGTGCAATCAAAGTGGCAAAAGAAATGGGAAATAAGATCAATTTTATCGGAATTCGCTTGGATAGCGGCGACATGGCGTTTTTATCAAAAGCTGCTCGTAAAATGCTCGATAAAGCTGGATTCCCAAATGCAAAAATCGTTGCTTCCAGTGATCTGGATGAATATACGATTCTGCATTTGAAATCTCAAGGTGCGAAAATTGATGTTTGGGGTGTTGGCACGAAATTAATAACTGCGTATGACCAGCCTGCGCTAGGTGCTGTATATAAAATGGTTTCCATCGAGGACAGTAATGGAGTAATGCAGGATACGATTAAGATTTCCAGCAACGCTCAAAAAGTAACGACTCCTGGACTTAAAAATGTATACAGGATCATTAATACAGAAAGCTATAAGTCTGAAGGCGATTATATTGCCTTACGTGACGAGGATGTTGCGGACCAAAAGGAACTGAAAATGTTCCATCCTGTTCATACGTATATTAGCAAAGTAGTCAAAAATTTTGAGGCGAGAAATTTACTTCATGATATTTTTGTGGAGGGAGAATTTATCTACAAATTGCCAACTCTTCAGGAAATTCAAGGCTATTCAAAGGAAAGCCTGGCATTGCTTTGGGAGGAATATAAGCGCTCCCTCAATCCTCATGAATACCCGGTGGATTTAAGTCGAAAATGCTGGGATAATAAAATTAAAAATATTGAAGAAGTGAAACAACACGTACAAAGATCATTCGAAAAGCTTCGAAGCTGAAGGAGGATTTAAATCAAGATGGGAAACTTACAAAAACAAATTGTAGAGGACATGAAAGTAAAACCATTTATTAACCCAAATGAGGAAATCCGCATCAGTGTCGATTTTTTGAAGGCATACTTAAAGAAATATACCTTTTTTAAAGGATTTGTGTTAGGACAATCAGGGGGACAGGATTCCACTTTGGTTGGGAAGCTTGCACAGCTTGCTATCAACGAGTTAAAGGAAGAAACCGGCTCGCAAGAATATAAATTTATTGCGGTTCGTCTTCCATATGGGGTTCAAAAGGATGCGAGCGATGTGGAGGACGCCATCCAATTCATTCAACCGGACAAGGATGTTACGGTGAATATTAAACCTGCGGTAGATGCAATAGAATCTTCTTTGAGAGAAGCAGGAATTAGGCTATCTGATTTTGAAAAAGGCAATGTGAAAGCAAGAGAGCGTATGGTTGTACAATACAGCATTGCCGCCATGGAAAACTGCGTTGTTCTTGGAACCGATCATTCTGCGGAAGCAATCACCGGTTTTTATACTAAATATGGTGACGGTGGTGCAGATCTTGTTCCTATTTTCCGCCTTAATAAGCGACAAGGAAAAATGCTGTTAAAAGAACTGGATTGTCCGGAACACTTATATTTGAAAACTCCAACTGCCGATCTTGAAGATGAACGTCCGCAATTGCCGGATGAAAGTGCCCTTGGCATTTCTTATGATGAAATAGATGATTTTCTGGAAGGAAAAGAAGTTTCTAAACAAGCGGAAGAAACAATAGAGGCACTTTATAAAAAGTCAGCACATAAACGACATTTGCCTGTAACGGTATTTGATGATTTTTGGAAGTAGAGAGAAGGAAGCATAAGCGGCTTCCTTCTTTTTATTTATTTAGGTTTTTTAAAATACAACTTCCCCCAAACTTACTATAAAATAAGGAACCTTATATTTTCTGCTTTTTCTCCTAGGCATTTCATAGTATGCTATAATTGAGTCCTAAATATTAGGAATTTTCCAAAGCATTTCACATTTCTAAGACCTGGAGGTATATAATGACAGTAAATCCTATGCATCCAAAGTTAAAGCAAGTGTTAAATAATATTGAAAAAGTAATGATCGGTAAAACGAGCGTAGCGGAGCTTAGCCTTGTTGCTCTACTTGCAGAAGGTCATGTTCTTCTCGAAGATGTTCCTGGGGTAGGAAAGACGATGATGGTTCGTGCTCTTGCAAAATCAGTGAATGCGTCCTTTAAGAGGATTCAATTTACACCTGATTTATTACCTTCCGATGTGATTGGTGTTTCGATTTTTAATCCAAAAGATTTGGAATTTCAATTTAGACCTGGACCAATTATGGGCAATATTATTCTTGCGGATGAAATTAATCGAACCTCTCCAAAAACACAGTCTGCCCTTCTAGAAGGGATGGAAGAAAGCAGTGTTACAGTAGATGGCGTTACTCGTCTCCTTGACAAACCTTTCTTTGTTATGGCTACGCAAAATCCAATTGAGTATGAGGGTACATATCCACTACCGGAAGCTCAACTTGATCGCTTTCTCCTAAAAATGAAAATGGGTTATCCTGAGGTCAGTGAGGAGATTGAAATATTAGATAGAGCTGAAAAGCAAGCGCCGATTGATAGCTTGGAGGCAGTTATTTCTCTTCATGAATTAAGAGAATTGCAAAATGAGGTAAAGCAAGTGTATGTAGACCATAGTATTAAGCAATATATTGTGAGTATTGCACATCAAACGAGAATTCACGGGAATGTATATCTTGGGGTAAGTCCACGCGGTTCTATTGCATTGATGAAAGCGGCACAAGCCTATGCTTTTTTACATGGAAGAGATTTCGTCATTCCTGACGATGTTCAATACTTAGCTCCATATGTATTCTCCCACCGAATTATCTTGAAATCTGAAGTGAAATATGGAGGTCAATCACCAGAGGATATTGTATACGAAGTTATCAGATATATCCGTGTGCCCGTGCAAAAGGTAGTGAAGTAGATGAAAAAGAAGTGGAAAATAAAAACATGGATGAAAATAGTTCTTCTTTTCATAACGTTAGGTATTGTCTTTTCCTACGCTATGTTTCAAGGAGGCTTTGTAAGCTGGTTTTTATTCTATAGTTTTACCCCATTTGCTTTATATGCGCTGCTCATTGCATTCTACCCAATGGGAGATTTTAAGGTTGCGAGAACCTTTAATGGAGACAGCTATAGTGTTGGCGATGAATTAAAGGTAACCATTGAATTGGAAAGAAAGTTACCATTTCCGCTGTTTTTCCTTATCATTCGAAATGAAACTAGTTTTGATGACCAGGGGGAGGAATTGATTCTGTATCCTTGGTTTAGAAGAAGAATGAAAGTATTGTATACTGTCACGGATTTACAAAGGGGTGAGCATTTTTTTGGAGATATTACCATGAAGTGTGGGGATTTTCTTGGTCTTATTTTAAAAAGCCAGGTTATATCTGATCCAAAAACCATCCTTGTATACCCTTCCTATATAGATATAATCTACAGATCTATCGAAAGTCGTTACGAACAAGGTGCTACTGCATCCCAGATAAGACTTCAAAATGATTCCACATTGGTAACAGGCATACGCCAATATCAGCCAGGGGACCGCTTTACATGGATTGATTGGAAGGCAACTGCCAGAAAGAATGAAATGCAAACAAAGGAATTTGAAGAACGTCAATCTCATGATATTTCCATTATTTTAGACCGCACACCTTCCCAAGTATTCGAAGCAATGGTTAAGTTTTCGGCATCACTCATTAGAACGATCATTAGACATGGCGGACAGATTGGTCTTTATTCAATCGGGAAGGATCATTCCATATTTCCAATTAGGGGTGGAGAAGAACATCAGCACCAGCTTTTTTACCATCTTGCAAAAGTGAAAGCGGATAGCGAAGTCCCGGTTCATACTATCCTTACGGGGGAGAAAGTATTTTATCAGCAAACAGCATCCATCATGATCATTACCTCCAAACTTACCCAACCATTAATCGATAGTGTGCAATTATTTACTAGGAAAATGGGTTCTGTTGTCATGTTTGTTATTAAAGAGACAGGAGACAAAATTTCAACAGAAGAAAATGTTTTATATGAGCAGGCTTTAAAACATGGAATATATGTCCGGTTTTTATATGAAGAAAGTTTTCGCTCTGCTTTAATGGGGGTGAAGCAAAGATGAGAGAATATAGGCGGGAAAGCAAAGGTTTTATCATCCTTTTGTATCTTTTTAGTTTCTTTCTCTTATGGGAGTGGATTAGACCGTTAGAAACAATTACAGATACAGGAAATGTTTATTTATTTGTTCTATTTATTTTCATGTCACTTGCTTTATATATTTTTAATAATAGAAGAGGTATCGATATCATACTTAAGATTTTCTTTATTTTATTTTCGATCCATCATCTATATTTCCATCAAAGCTTATTGCACTTAAGCTGGGTGGAATCTTTCATTTCTAATCTATTCCATAACTTAAAAAGATTATTTGCCGGTAATTGGGACCTTTTATCAGGTGAGTTTCGGAGTCTATTATTTTTTATTCTTCTGTGGCTCATTACCTACCTGCTAAAATATTGGCTTACTGTAAGAAGAAACATTTTTATTTTCTTTATAATGACAGTTATGTATATTACGGTCCTGGATACATTCACCCCCTACCATGGAGAATGGCCAATTGTCAGAACCATGGTCATTGGATTTACTCTTCTTGGTGTCCTTTATTTTAAAAGACTATCTGAGCAAAACCGAGTTGCAAACTCGAAAAACAATTGGTTTAAGTGGATTATTCCACTCGCGATTATGATATCTTTATGTAATTTATTCGCGTTGGTTGCTCCAAAGGCTGATGCTATTTGGCCGGATCCCGTGCCTTATATCAAGGCACATGTAGGAAAGGATAAGCAAAATGGAAGAGGCTTCGGAATAAATACAATCGGATACCGTTCGGATGATTCACGTTTGGGTGGACCATTCCGCGGGGATAACACGGTTGTTTTTAAAGTAAAAGCGCCATCAAGACAATATTGGAGAGTAGAAACTAGGGATACATATACAGGGAAAGGCTGGATTACCACTAGAAATATACCTTCCGAGTCTGTCTTTTCTGGCTCCCAATTCTCTACTTCTCTAGGAGATTATCTAGTAGAAAAGTCGAAGAGAGCTAAAGCAGATATATCAATGAGGATTAACAGTCAAACAGCCGTTTACCCATATGGATTGCTATCAATTGTCTTAAAGAGCGATATGGAAAAATTCACTATCAATGGTTCAACAGATAAAATAACTCTATCTAGTGTAGAGCCAAATAAGGCTTTATCTGATTATAGTGTGATATACAATGTGCCGTTATATAGCATGAAAGAGTTAAAAGCACGTCCTGAGCAAGAATTTATTCCGCCGCCTGAATATTTAAAGCTTCCGAAATTACTGCCGAAGCGTGTTCATGATTTGGCGGAAAAAATTACTAAAGGCAAGGATAATGAATATGACAAGGCTAAGGCAATCGAAGCGTATTTTCAAACGAATGGCTTTGTGTATGACCAAAGAAATGTCGCAGTCCCTGGCCAGGCTCAAGATTACGTGGATCAGTTTTTATTTAATACGAAGAGAGGCTATTGTGATAACTTTTCAACATCCATGGTTGTCTTGCTCCGATCAGTCGGAATCCCATCTCGTTGGGTGAAAGGGTATTCCGGCGGAGATTATGTGGATACAGTGGATGAAACATACAAAATATATAATGTGACGAACAATAATGCACATTCATGGGTGGAAGTATTGTTTCCAAACGTAGGATGGGTACCGTTCGAACCAACAATTGGATTTTCTAATAATGCGATTTTTCAGGACGATGAAAAAAATAATCCAGCAGCTTCTACGTCATCAGATGAAGAGATGCAAAAGAAGCAAACTCAAAATAAGCAAAAACAACAGGATTTTGATCGAGGCACAACAACACAAGCAGAAAAGTTTTCATTTAAAGCTGAATGGAATAAGGCAATTAATTATATAAAATTGCATTGGCTTCGCTTTATTATCATTCTTCTACTTATTGTTTTAGGTATTTGGTATATCTATTGGAAACGAAGTAAATGGCTTCCGTTTTATTTGGTTCATCATTATAGGAAAAAGAAGGATCCAGATACTTTTTCAAAAGCGTATTTGTCGCTGCTCAAACAATTAGAGAGATATGGTATTCAAAAACAAAAGGATCAAACATTAAGAGAATTTGCTAAATATGTAGATAGCTTCTTTGAAACAAACGTAATGAGAGAGCTGACTGAGCATTATGAAAAAATCATATATAGGGGTCAAGAACCAAGCGGCAAGTGGAATGAGACGCGTGAATTATGGGAAAATTTAATTAAAAAGACAAGCGGTTGACCCAATTTGTAAACAAGTATACAATGGTACAAAATATAGGTTGCACTTCATATAATTTTGATAATATGGTTCGAAAGTTTCTACAAATCACCGTAAATGATTTACTATGAAGGCAGTTTTATTCTACCGTTTTTGTATTAGGAAAGAATGCAAACCCTGCATTCTGTCTTAGTGTTTATTTGTAATGAGCAAAAACTAGAATTCTGCCTTCTTTCTTACTTTAAGGCGGGAATTCTAGTTTTTTTTATTTTCTAAATAATGGAGGAAGTCCAATGACAGAAAATGCGAGCATGCAAAATCAAGAAATGATTGTAGTGTTAGATTTCGGAAGCCAATATAATCAGCTGATCACAAGAAGGATTCGTGAATTCGGGGTATATAGTGAACTCCATCCTCATACGCTGACAGCAGAACAGATTAAAGCTATGAACCCTAAAGGAATTATTTTTTCTGGCGGACCAAATAGTGTATATGATAAAAATGCCTTTCACTGTGACGATTCCATTTTTGAATTGGGCATTCCTGTACTGGGAATTTGTTATGGTATGCAGTTAATGACGAAGCATTTTGGTGGGAAAGTGGAGCCTGCAAAGCATCGCGAATATGGTAAAGCAAAGATTGAGGTAACATCCTCTTCCAAGCTTTTTGAGAATCTTCCGAATGAGCAAATTGTTTGGATGAGCCATGGTGATTTAGTAACGGAAACACCACAAGGATTTTCTGTAAACGCAACAAGTCCATCTTGTCCAATTGCATCTATGAGTGATGCATCCAGAAACCTTTATGCAGTGCAATTTCACCCGGAAGTCCAGCATTCCGTATATGGCAATGAAATGTTAAAAAACTTCGTGTTCCATGTTTGTGATTGTGAAGCGAACTGGTCGATGGAGAATTTCATTGAAGTCGAAATCGAAAAAATTCGTCAAACTGTAGGGGATAAAAAAGTTCTGTGTGCTTTAAGCGGTGGTGTTGATTCATCAGTTGTCGCAGTGTTGATCCATAAAGCAATTGGCGATCAACTCACATGTATCTTTGTAGATCACGGTTTGCTTCGAAAAGGAGAAGCGGAAAGTGTTATGAAGACATTCGCAGATGGATTCCATATGAATGTTATTAAAGTAGATGCTAAAGAACGATTCTTAAATAAGCTGGAGGGCGTTTCTGATCCAGAGAAAAAACGGAAAATCATCGGAAATGAATTTATTTATGTTTTTGATGATGAGTCTAAAAAACTAGCGGGCATTAATTTTCTAGCTCAAGGTACCCTGTATACAGATATTATTGAGAGTGGTACAGCTACTGCTCAGACGATTAAATCACATCATAATGTCGGTGGCTTACCGGAAGATATGCAATTTACTTTAATTGAGCCGTTGAATACGTTATTTAAAGATGAAGTAAGAGCGTTAGGAACGGAACTTGGTATTCCGGATGAAATAGTATGGAGACAGCCATTCCCAGGTCCTGGATTAGGGATACGAGTTCTTGGTGCGATTTCTGAAGAAAAATTAGAGATTGTTCGTGAATCAGACTATATTTTACGCGAAGAAATTAAAAAAGCCGGGCTCGATCGTGAAATCTGGCAATATTTCACCGTGCTTCCGGACATTAGAAGTGTCGGTGTTATGGGAGATGCTCGGACGTATGATTACACAATTGGTATCCGTGCGGTAACCTCCATAGATGGGATGACTTCTGACTGGGCAAGGATTCCGTGGGATGTACTAGAAGTGATTTCGACTCGTATTGTAAATGAAGTGCCACATGTAAACCGCGTTGTGTATGATATTACAAGTAAGCCACCTGCAACGATTGAGTGGGAATAATGAAATAAAGAGATGCCTCAGTGAATACGAACGTATTTATAATTTTTTATAAAAACGTTCGTATTTTTTATTGACAGAATGAATATGCGTTGCTATGATACAAATGTACTAATTAAATATTATTGTGTTTCGTATAATGTTGGGGATATGGCCCAAGAGTTTCTACCGAGCTACCGTAAATGGCTTGACTACGAGGCGATTGTTGTAGAGGAAGGATTTTCTCTGTGCTATACATATGCCTAATAGTCGTCGCTTCGGTGGATACCGGAGCGTTTTTTTGTTCATATTTAAAACTATAGGGGGAAGTATACATGCAAAAGTATTTTCAGTTTAGGGAACTGGGGACGAGCTATCGTCAGGAGTTTTTAGGCGGTTTGACAACCTTTTTAGCAATGGCATATATTCTGGTTATTAATCCACTTACCTTATCTCTTGCAAGTGTAAAAGGTTTACCGGATGCTATGCGAATGGATCAAGGTTCCGTATTCGTGGCAACTGCCATCGCATCTGCAGTAGGTTCTATTATAATGGGGCTATTAGCGAAATATCCACTAGCTTTAGCGCCGGGAATGGGGTTAAATGCATTTTTTGCATATAGCGTTGTGTTGGGGAGTCATATTCCTTGGCAACATGCGCTTGGTGCAGTTCTTCTTTCTGGAGTTTTCTTTTTCCTATTAACTCTTACAGGGTTACGTGAAAAAATTATTAATGCAATTCCTGTTCAATTAAAGCATGCGGTCGGCGCGGGGATTGGTTTGTTTATCACATTCTTAGGATTACAAAATGCAAAAATTATCGTAAATAATGATGCAACTCTTGTTGGCTTAGGGGATCTTACCAATGGTGACACATTACTGGCGATCTTCGGAATTTTTATTACAGTAATTCTTATGACAAGAAATATAAAGGGTGCAGTTTTTTATGGAATGATTATTACTGCGATTGTAGGAATGATTTTTGGATTAATCGATGTACCACATAAAGTAGTAGATAAGGTTCCAAGTATCAGCCCTACGTTTGGAGCGGTGTTCTCCTCTTTTGGAGATAGTTCATTTTGGTCAACAACCATGATTGGTGTTATTCTTACATTCTTATTTGTTGATTTCTTTGATAATGCAGGAACACTTGTGGCAGTTGCAAATCAAGCTGGTTTAATGAAGGATAATAAGCTTCCGAATGCTGGAAAAGCTTTAGTATCTGATTCTATAGCAACAATGGCTGGGGCAGTTCTAGGAACTTCTACTACAACATCTTTTGTTGAGTCAACTTCTGGTGTAGCTGCCGGTGCACGAACTGGTTTTGCATCATTAGTTACTGCGGCATTCTTTATACTTGCTTTATTCTTCTTTCCGTTGTTATCTGTTATAACAGCGCCAGTAACAGCACCTGCACTTATCATCGTCGGGGTTTTGATGGTATCTTCCTTAAGACATATTGAGTGGGATAAATTCGAAATTGCCGTACCTGCTTTCTTAACGATGATTGCAATGCCATTATCCTATAGTATTGCTACAGGAATTGCGATTGGCTTTATCTTTTATCCAATTACGATGATTGTAAAAGGAAGAATCAAAGAAATTCATCCTATTATGTATTTCTTCTTTATCGTCTTCCTGCTCTACTTTATTTTCTTAACATAATTTTGCAGAGTCCTATGCTTCATAGGGCTCTTTTTTATTTATATAAAAAGAGGACTAATAATTTTCCTTTTGGGAAGATAAATATCAGTTCAACTGAATGGAATAAATTACCTTGTATATTCTGTTGACCTGCTATGAAATGGGTGCTATTATATAAAAACCGGCAGCAATGAGGTCGGGATAAAAGATAAATAAATGTTGACAATAATAACTTAGGGTGATATGATATTAAATGTCGCTTCTAAAAAAAGTTGTTGACAACGAAAGATTGAAAATGATATAATATGAAAGTTGCTCCTGAAAAAGCAACGAGATTGATCTTTGAAAACTAAACAGAACAAAACGTCAATGTTTTAAATTTTTTATGAGCTAATCAAACACTTTTTTGGAGAGTTTGATCCTGGCTCAGGACGAACGCTGGCGGCGTGCCTAATACATGCAAGTCGAGCGAATCAGATGGGAGCTTGCTCCCTGATGATTAGCGGCGGACGGGTGAGTAACACGTGGGTAACCTGCCTGTAAGACTGGGATAACTTCGGGAAACCGGAGCTAATACCGGATAACTTCTTTTCTCGCATGAGAGAAGATTGAAAGATGGCTTCGGCTATCACTTACAGATGGACCCGCGGCGCATTAGCTAGTTGGTGAGGTAACGGCTCACCAAGGCGACGATGCGTAGCCGACCTGAGAGGGTGATCGGCCACACTGGGACTGAGACACGGCCCAGACTCCTACGGGAGGCAGCAGTAGGGAATCTTCCGCAATGGACGAAAGTCTGACGGAGCAACGCCGCGTGAGTGATGAAGGTTTTCGGATCGTAAAACTCTGTTGTTAGGGAAGAACAAGTATCGTTCGAATAGGGCGGTACCTTGACGGTACCTAACCAGAAAGCCACGGCTAACTACGTGCCAGCAGCCGCGGTAATACGTAGGTGGCAAGCGTTGTCCGGAATTATTGGGCGTAAAGCGCGCGCAGGCGGTTTCTTAAGTCTGATGTGAAAGCCCACGGCTCAACCGTGGAGGGTCATTGGAAACTGGGAGACTTGAGTGCAGAAGAGGAGAGTGGAATTCCACGTGTAGCGGTGAAATGCGTAGAGATGTGGAGGAACACCAGTGGCGAAGGCGACTCTCTGGTCTGTAACTGACGCTGAGGCGCGAAAGCGTGGGGAGCGAACAGGATTAGATACCCTGGTAGTCCACGCCGTAAACGATGAGTGCTAAGTGTTAGAGGGTTTCCGCCCTTTAGTGCTGCAGCTAACGCATTAAGCACTCCGCCTGGGGAGTACGGCCGCAAGGCTGAAACTCAAAGGAATTGACGGGGGCCCGCACAAGCGGTGGAGCATGTGGTTTAATTCGAAGCAACGCGAAGAACCTTACCAGGTCTTGACATCCTCTGACAACCCTAGAGATAGGGCGTTCCCCTTCGGGGGACAGAGTGACAGGTGGTGCATGGTTGTCGTCAGCTCGTGTCGTGAGATGTTGGGTTAAGTCCCGCAACGAGCGCAACCCTTGACCTTAGTTGCCAGCATTCAGTTGGGCACTCTAAGGTGACTGCCGGTGACAAACCGGAGGAAGGTGGGGATGACGTCAAATCATCATGCCCCTTATGACCTGGGCTACACACGTGCTACAATGGATGGTACAAAGGGCTGCGAGACCGCGAGGTTTAGCCAATCCCATAAAACCATTCTCAGTTCGGATTGCAGGCTGCAACTCGCCTGCATGAAGCCGGAATCGCTAGTAATCGCGGATCAGCATGCCGCGGTGAATACGTTCCCGGGCCTTGTACACACCGCCCGTCACACCACGAGAGTTTGTAACACCCGAAGTCGGTGAGGTAACCTTTTGGAGCCAGCCGCCGAAGGTGGGACAGATGATTGGGGTGAAGTCGTAACAAGGTAGCCGTATCGGAAGGTGCGGCTGGATCACCTCCTTTCTAAGGATAATGGAAGACCACTTA